>OY781108.2:0-228610 GCA_963676545.2 uncultured Martelella sp.
GCGAGGCGCAATCGCGTTTGTCCGCAGGTTCGGGCCTCTGCTGGCGACATTCATTCTGTTCGGTCTCGGGGCATTTGCCGTGTACGAGGCATTGCACGGAATATCGATTTCCGACGTCATCAGCCGGATAAAACTGACGCCGACACATTCTTTGCTTTTGGCCGTGCTGGCCACCGCTGGCGGATATGCGGCACTGATCGGTTATGACTGGTCGGCGCTGCGCTATGTCGGCAAGGGGGTTCCCCTTCCGACCCTGTCACTGGGTTCCTTTACCGCCTATGCGCTCAGCAATTCGATCGGGCTTGCCGTACTGTCCGGCGGCGCCGTTCGGTATCGGTTCTATCGCGGACTTGGCCTCTCCCTTGCCGATATCACAGTGGTCTCGACCTATTGCGCCATGGCCTTCGGCATCGGCGTCACCGTGATCGGGCTTGCGGCGATCGCCTGGCATCCGGCGGCCATGGAGCACTTCGTTCCGCTTTCTGTCGATACGATCAGGGTATCGGCGCTTGCGGCCTTCGCAGTGGTGACGATTGGCGTCGCCTGGAGTTCGATAGCCCGGCATCCGATCGGGTTTGGCCGTTTCAGATTTGTCATGCCGCCGCCCCGCGATGCGGCGTTTCAGATCCTGTTCTCGCTCCTCGACATCATCTTCGCGGCTGCAACGCTCTATATCCTGTTGCCGTCCGGCGCATCGGCGGTCGTGACCTTCCCGACCTTTGTCGCGGTTTTCGCCGCGGCTGCCGTCGCGGCGGTGCTCAGTCACGTTCCGGGCGGCGTCGGCGTTTTCGAAGCCGTCATCCTTGGCGCATTCGCGACGGTGTCGGATCAGGCGGCAGGCGTCGCCGCGGCGCTCCTCGTCTACCGGATCATCTACTACCTTCTGCCGCTCCTGGCTGGCGTCCTCATCCTTGTCGGCGTGGAGGTCCGCGAAAGAATAGCGCCGCTGGCAAAGCCAACGGGAAGGGCGCTGAGCGCGGTTTCGGCGCTTTCCTCCCTGACCGCCCTGATGCCGTCCGTTGCCGCCGGACTGACCTTTCTCGCAGGGCTCTTCCTCATCCTGAATGGCATCGTGCCGATCCCGAAGGCCATTCTGGAGGAGCTGCAGCCAGCGGTTCCGGTCGGCCTCTTCGAGTTTTCAAATGTGATCATGGGTGTTGCCGGCGGCATTCTCATCGTGCTTGCCAACGGTTTGCGCGCGCGTTCCCGCAGCGCATTCTACATGGCGATTGCCATTCTGGGCCTCGCAGTGATTTCCCTGCTGCTGCAGCGGCTCGATTACGATCTGGCTTTCGCGCTTGCCTTTCTGGCGGCGGTCCTCTGGGTCTCACGGGATCGTTTCGACCGCAGGACGCCGCTCTCAGCCGGCCAGCACTCCATGACATCGCTTGCGCTGTGGGCCGGTTTTGCCATGTGCGTTGTCCTGTTTTTCCTGTTCGCCCATCAGGATGCCGAATATTCCCATTCCCGCTGGTGGCAGTTCGCATTCGACGCGAATATGCCGCGGGCGCTGCGCACGGCCGGCATCAGCGTTTCCGTGTCGCTGATTGCCCTTCTGTTTCTGGCGCTGAGACCCGGCGCCGGGGCAGCGCCATCAGGCTTTGAAACCGATATCGATCTCGTCCGCTCCGTGATTTCAAGGCAGGATGATCCCGATGCGAACTTCGCGCTTTCGGGGGACAAGCTGTTTCTGTTTTCGAACGACCACAATGCCTTCGTGATGTATGGCCGGCATGGCCGCAGCTTCGTGGCTCTGGGGCGTCCCATGGGGCAAAGAGCCGCGACGGCGGAATTGATCGACGCCTTCGTCTCCGAAGCCAAACGGGCCAATTGCCGGCCGGCCTTCTATCAGATCGCGGCCGATGATCTGGCCACCTTTGTCGATGCCGGTTTCATACCGAGCAAACTCGGCGAGGAGGCTGTCGTTGACCTCGCCGCCTTTACCCTGGAGGGGCCGGAACGGCGCAAGCTCAGGCAGGCCTATAACCGTGCGAGCCGCGACGGCCTGTCGCTGGATATTGCCTCGCCGCCCCATGCCGAGGCTTTGATGGCCGAACTGAAAGCGATCTCCGACGAATGGCTCGGCGAGAAACATGTGCGGGAAAAACGCTTCTCCCTTGGCCGTTTCGATGAGGATTACCTTCAGAACTTCCGGCTGGCGCTGGTGCGCAAGGAAAACCGGGTCGTCGCCTTCGCCAACATCTTCGAGACCGACACCCGAAAAGTCGGGACCATCGATCTGATGCGCCACGCCTCTGACGCGCCATCGGGCACCATGGACTTCCTTTTTGTCGCGCTGATGCTCGCGCTCAGGCAGGAAGGCTTTCAGCAATTCTCGCTGGGAATGGCGCCGTTGACCGGGCTGGATTCCTCTCATCACCCGAAGATCTGGGACCATGTGGCCGGCTCCGTCTCCCGGCTTGGCGGGCATTTCTACAATTTCGCGGGTCTGCGCGACTACAAGGACAAGTTCGCGCCGGAATGGCGCTCGCGCTATCTCATGACCTGGGGCGGCATCGATCCGCTGCTGGTTGCCAATGATGTGAACGCGCTGGTCAGCGGCGGGCTTCGCGGCGCGATAACGCGCGGCGCCAAAGGCAAGGAAGACGAGGGATGATCAGCCGGTTCGAAGACGGGTCGGATCGGCCTGGAAATCGCGGTCGGATCCATGACGTCGGCGGCGGCGGGCCGCAAATCTTTTCATCAGCATCGGCGACACTGGATGGCATTGGGGTTGCCCATATGATCCGAAAGACGCAATTCCAGACAATGGGCCAATCGCCTTTTAGAGCGGTTCCGCCTTTCATGGAAACGCGCAACCGCTCTATCTCTTTGTTTTGACGCATTTTCGCTTAACGTCAGATGTTTCCACCTGACTGCGAAATGCTTTAGATGCCGGCGTGGAAGTGGATCTGCGGGCGGCCGTGATGGGGCGAGGGGCTGACGGCGGTGGCGACGCGGAACACGTTTGCGATCAGATCCTCTGTCAGCACCGTCTCCGGCGTGCCGGACGCGACGAGCGCGCCATCCTTCAAGACAATAATCCTGTCGCAGAACATGGCCGCAAGATTGAGGTCGTGGAGCGCCACGATGCTGGTGACGTTCAGCTGCCGCACGGTCTGCAGGATTTCGATCTGATGATGAATGTCGAGATGGTTGGTCGGTTCGTCGAGGAACAGCACCGTCGGGCTTTGCGCCAGGGCGCGGGCGATGTGAACGCGCTGTCGTTCGCCGCCCGAAAGTGTGAGCCATGACTGGTGCTGAAGATGCGTCATGCCGACCCGCGCAAGGGCCCCGTCGACGGCGGCCTGGTCGGCAGCCCGCCAGCCCGAGAGCGCCGAGCGGTGCGGCGTGCGGCCCAGCCGCACGACATCACGAACGCTGACGCTGGTCTCGGTCGCCGCGTTCTGCTGGACAAATGCGACGCTTTGCGCCAGTTCGCGGCGCTGGATCGCGGCAATGTCCTTGCCGTGGATCGTGACACGGCCTCGATGCGGCCGTTTCAGCCCGGCAAGCAGCCTGAGCAGCGAGGATTTCCCCGAACCGTTGGGCCCGATCAGGCCGAGCGTTTCGCCGTCCGTGACCCGAAGCGAGACATCCTTGACAATCGCCTTGCGTCTCACGCCCCAGGAAAGATGATCTGCAACGATGCTCATGCTTGCGGCCTCGCGCGGTAGAGAATAATGGCGAAGAACGGCACGCCGACCAGCGCGGTAACGACGCCGATCGGTATCGTCTGCTGCGAGACGAGCACCCGCGAGGCGATATCGGCGATTACCATGAACACCGCGCCGAGAAGGGCCGAGGCCGGCAGCAGTCGCATATGCACCGGGCCGACAACATAGCGCGCGGCATGCGGCACGACGAGGCCGACAAACCCGATGGCGCCGACCTGGCTGACGATGGTTGCCGTCATCAGCGCGGTGACGGCAAACAGGATCAGCCGCGTGCGGGCGACCGGAATGCCGAGCGCGGCGGCATCCTCGTCACCGAATGTGAAAGCATCGAGCGCGCGCGCCATCAGGACGCAGATTGCCAGCGACACGACAAGGACGATGGCCAGAAGGTAAAATTGCGGCCAGCGCACGCCGCCGAAACTGCCGAGCAGCCAGAACATGACGCTGCGCGCCTGCTGGGCGCTGGCCGACGTGGTCACGATATAGGCCGTCAACGCATTGAAGAGCTGCGAGGCGGCAACGCCCGCCAGAATGGTGTGATTGGGACCGCTTGTGGCGCCGTTCGAAAGCAGCGCCACCAGGGCGAAGGCTGCAAAGGCGCCGACGAACGCGCCGAACGACAATGAAACGGCGCCCGCCCCGATTCCGAGAACCAGGACTGAGACAGCGCCGGTCGAGGCGCCGGCGGAGACGCCGAGCACGAACGGCTCTGCCAGCGGATTGCGCAGAAGCGCCTGCAGGATCGCGCCGCAGATCGCCAGGCCCGCCCCGCAAAGGGCGGCGACGAGGCTTCGGCTCAGCCTGAGGTTCCAGACCACGCTGGCCTCGATCTTCGGCACATCGGCGGATGTCAGTCCGAGATGGTTGGTCACTGTCAGGAAAACGGTCCTGACAGGAATATTATATTCGCCGATGGCGGTGGCCACGGCCACCGCGCCCAAGAGAACCAGGGCCGAGACCGCCACAAGCAGGACAAGCCTGAGCCCGGCGCTCATTTGCGTGGCTGTCTTCATTGCGCTCGGTCGATCGCCTCAAGCTGCTTTGCGATTTCCTCCGCGCCGTAAAGCGTGCGGATGCTGGGGTTCATGGCCGCACCGCTCATCACCACGATCCGGCCATTCTGAACGGCGTCCATCTGGCTCACCGTCGGGTCGGATTCCAGGAAGGCAATCTTGTTTTCGGCCTTGTCGAGATCCCAGCGATTGCGGTCGACCTGGGTGGCGACGATGACCTTCGGATCGGCGGCCATGATGCCTTCCCAGTTCAAGGTCGGCCATTCGGCCTTGGTGTCGAGCGCGTTGCGGCCGCCCAGAAGATCGGCAATGAAGCCTGAAGGCCCGTTGCCGCCGCCGAGATAGGCGTCGTCAGCCGCTGATGCGCTGGAGAACCAGAACAGGAAGGTCAGGTTGTCATCCTCTGGAAATTTTTCGCGCAGCGCCGCCTCGCGCGCCTTGAAATCGGCGATCACGGCTTCGCCGCGCGCCTGCACGTCGAAAATGCGGGCGAGATCGTCGATCTCCTTGTAGAGCAGGTCCATGTTCCAGAGCTGGTCGCGGCTGCCATAGGCGTCGCCCGCGTCGAGCGTCGTCGAGCAGGCGCTGGGAGCGAGGTAGGTCGGGATGCCGAGGTCTTCGAAGTCGCCGCGTTTGGCAACCTTGCTGTCGGGGCCCATCAGCGTCGTCAGCATCGCCGCGACGAAATCCGGATTCTGCTGCAGCACGGCCTCCAGCGTCGGAAACTCGACGGTCAGAAGCTTTACCCGGTCGTTGGCATCCTCGAGTTCGGGCAGAACATTATTGGGCCAGAACGCGGTGGCCGCCATCCGGTCCTCAAGGCCGAGCAGCAACATGATCTCGGCGCTGTTCTGGCCGAGCGCGACGGCGCGCTCCGGCGCTTTTTCGAAGGTGACCGTTTCGCCGCAATTCTCGATCTCGAGCGGATAGGATGTCGGGGCGGCAAGGGCCGGGCCGGCGGTCAGGGCGGGGATCAGGCAGCCAAGCAGGCCGAGCGTTTTCGTCGTGTTCATGGCGATTCCGGTTTTTCAAAACTTCGGGCCGACTTCTAGAAGTCCGGAACAGTCAAATCAAGATAAAAAAACTCATGTTTTAATGCGGCGAACTTCCTCGCCCGCTCCGCTGACGGGATATAGAGGGATGGGTGGATGATTTACGGTTCCGAGGCTCATGCTTGACATGGTCGCAGGTGCGGCTTTCGGCGCACGCCTTCATGCAGCGCTTGCAGCGGATTGCTGAACGGCGGATTGGCCCATTGTCTGGAATTGGATCTTTCGGATCATGCACGCAACGCTCAAGATTGCGTGCTCCGTTATATGGCATGGCGTTGAGGCGCCCCTGTCCGACGAGCGCCCGTTCTTTTCAAGACCTAGCGCATCGGCCCGAAAATCGGAATCGATTTTCGGAGAGAATGATGCGGAGATTCAACAGGTTAGAGCGTCCTTTGTGCGTCCGGATGGACGCACGGCGCACTAAGCGCGCCAGGTCGTCTCGAGAACCCGGATCCAGTTTTCGTGAGTGACCTTTGCAAGCGCTTGCGGGTCATAGCCGCGGGCCTTCAGCCCGTCGATGATCAGACGAACGCCGCGGCAATCCTCCATGACGGCAGGGATGGTGGTGCCGTCGAAATCGGAGCCGAGGGCGACGTGGTCGATGCCGATGCGGTTGGCGACGTAATCGATATGATCGAGCAGCGGCGCGATGCCGATCGATGTGTCCCTGGCGCCATCCCGGCTCAGGAACAGGCTGCCGAAATTGATGCCGATCAGCCCGCCCGTCTCGCCGATGGCGTCGAGCTGGCGATCCGTGGCGTTGCGCGAATGCGGGCACAGCGCATGGACGTTCGAATGGGAGGCGACCAGCGGTGCATCGGAAATGGCAGCGATCTCCCAGAACCCCTTCTCGTTCATATGGGAAAGATCGACCATGATCTTCAGTTCATTGCAGGCGCGGATGAGCGCCTTGCCGGCATCCGTCAGCCCGGGCCCGATATCCGGGCTGGAGGGAAACGCGAAGGGAACGCCGAAGGCGAAGGCATTGGGCCGGCTCCAGACAGGGCCAAGCGTGCGCAGTCCTGCCTGGTGGAGCACGTGGAGCGCATCAAGATCGGTGTCGATCGCTTCTGCGCCCTCGATATGAAAGACGGCCGCGAATGATCCGTCCGCTACGGCGCGGCGAATGTCGGCTGCCGTGCGACAGACGGTCACACCCCCGCCGGAGCGGCGCTCGATGTCGAACAGCAGGCGCGCCATGGCCATGGTTTCATTGAGCGCGTCGGGCTGCGCCGGGGTCGGAAAGTTCCCGTCGGCGTCCTTTTCCCGGCTGGCGGAGGGGATATAGAGCGCGCAGAGGCCGCCGGCAAAACCCGCCTCGCGCGCCCGCGGCAGGTCGATATGGCCTTCGCTATCCCCGTTCAGAAAGGCTGCGGCCGGATCCTCCTTGCTGGAGCGGCGCAGACGCAAAAGTACATCATTGTGCCCGTCGAATACAGGCGTGTCTGAAAAGGGCGGCATGAACCTTGTCCTGAAAGAAAGGTCGAAAGGGATCGGAAAAAGGGTTTCCAGCGGAGAGCCGGCATTTTATGACGCCGTGCGGCGACAGAACAAATGCAAAGCCTGCATAGCCCCTGCAAAAAACGGAATTGGTCAGCCCCGCAATGCCCTGATAACAGCAAAGCTGGCTGTTTGCTAAAAAAATAAGCAACCAATGGCTTCCGCGATATCTCACTCGCTTGCACCACATTGAAAGGGAACAATCCAGATGATTTCCAGACGACAACTCCTGATCGGCAGCGCCGTCGTACCTGTCCTCTCCTACCTCGACCTGACACAGGCCTTTGCCGACACGCCGAAGGATATTCTGGTTGTTGCCCAGCAACTCGACAACATCACCACGCTTGATCCGCATGCCAACTACGAGTCTCTGGCAGGCGAAATCTGCACCAATCTCTACCAGAACCTGATCGTTCCGGATCCAGAGGACTCGTCCAAGATCGAGCCGGTCATTGCAGAAAGCTGGAGTGTCGATGACAGCGGCAAGGTTTTTACTTTCAAGCTGGCTGATACAACATTTTCGACCGGCAACCCCGTCACGGCTGAAGATGTGGCCTATTCGCTGCAGCGCGCCATCAAGATCAATGGCGGCGCGGCGTTCATCATCGGCCAGTTCGGTTTTACACCGGAAAATGTCGACCAGACCATCGTTGCCGTCGACGACAAGACCGTGACCCTGACGACGGCAGAACCGACCGCGATTTCCTTCCTGCTTTACTGCCTGTCGGCCAGTGTCGGCGCGATTGTCGAAAAGGCCGTTGTCGAAGCGCATGTCGAAGGCGATGACATGGGCAAGGGCTGGCTGAACAAGAACAGCGCCGGTTCCGGACCGTTTGTCCTGCAGGCCTGGAAGCCCAGTGAAGCGATTTCGCTCACGGTCAATGAATACGGCCCCTATAAGGGCAACATCACGCGCATCCTGGTGCGCCACGTCGCCGATCCGTCCTCGCAGCTCCTGATGCTGCAGAAGGGCGATGTCGACATTGCCCGCAATCTGACGAGTGAACAACTGAAGCAGGTCGAAGGCGTCGACGGTTTCAATATGATCCGTCAGGAAATTGCCGCGCTGATGCTGATTTCGCTTAATCAGGACAATGAATATCTGTCGAAGCCGGAGGTCTGGCAGGCGGTCAAGTGGGCGCTCGACTACGAAGGCATGCAGAAGAACATCGTTCCGATGACCTATGCCGTGCATCAGAGCTTCGAGCCGTCGGGCATTCCGGGCGCTGTTACCGAAAACCCGTTCCGTCAGGATATCGAAAAGGCCAAGGCGCTGATGGAAAAGGCCGGTCTCGCCGACGGTTTCGAGATCACCATGGACCATTATTCCAACCAGCCCTATCCGGATATTGCTCAGGCGGTTCAGGCAAGCCTTGGCGAGATCGGCATCAAGGTCAACCTGCTCGCTGGTGAAAACCGTCAGGTGTTGACCAAGATGCGCGCCCGTCAGCACCAGATGGCCATGTCGTCCTGGGGCACGGACTATTTCGATCCGAACGCGAACGCCGAAGTCTTCTGCATCAACGAAGACAATTCCGACGATGCCAAAGACCGTCCCTTCATCTGGCGTTCGCATTTCCAGAACGCCGATTTCGCCGCCCGCGCCAAGGCCGCCCGCGACGAGAAGGATTCGGCAAAGCGGCTGGAACTCTATGAGGCCCTGCAGAAGGATTACATGCAGAACAGCCCCTTCGCCTTCATGTTCCAGAAGACCGATACGGCCGTCTGCCGCACGGATGTCCACGGCTTCCGCCTTCAGGTCTTCTCCTCGTCGAACACCTACCAGGAGACCACCAAGTCGTGAGAGGTTTTCTGAAGGGCTTTTCCGGCACTCTGGGCAGCGTCCTCGTGACGCTGTTCGGACTGACGGTCGTTACCTTCCTGATCGGCCGGGTCATGCCGGTCGATCCGGTCATTGCCGCCGTTGGCGACAACGCGCCGCAATCCGTGGTCGAGCAGACCCGGATCGCCATGGGGCTGGACAAGCCCCTGCCCGTGCAGTTCGCCGACTATCTGTGGCAGCTGCTGCATGGCAATCTCGGCATGTCGATCCTGACCAAGAACCCGGTCACGCATGACATCGCCCACTATTTTCCGGCAACCTTCGAACTGGCCACCTATGCGCTGATCCTGTCGATGCTCATCGGCGTTCCGCTCGGCGTCTGGGCGGCTGTGCGCCAGGGCACCGTCACCGATCAGGTGATCCGCATCGTCTGCTTTGCCGGTCATTCGATCCCGGTGTTTCTTTTGGCGCTGATCTCGCTGATCGTCTTCTACAAGGCGCTGGGCATCGCGCCCGGCCCGGGCCGTCAGGGCATTATCTATGACGGCATGGTTCCGGTGCAAACCGGCCTTCTGACCATCGACAGCCTTCTCGCCGGCGATACCGGCGCTTTCTGGGACGCGGTCGCGCATCTGACGCAGCCGGTCTGCATTCTCGCCTATTTCTCGATGGCCTATGTTGCCCGCATGACCCGCGCCTTCATGATCGATGCGCTGAAGGGTGAATTCGTCATCACCGCCCGCGCCAAGGGGCTGCCGCTGCGCTCGGTGATCTGGGCCCATGCCTTCCCGACCGTTGCCGTGCAACTCGTCACCGTTCTGGCGCTCACCTATGCCGGCCTTCTGGAAGGCGCGGTCGTCACCGAGACGGTGTTTGCCTGGCCCGGCCTCGGCCAGTATCTGACCACGGCACTCCTGAACGCCGACATGAACCCGGTGGTCGGCGCCACGCTTCTGATCGGCGTCATCTATGTCGGTCTGAACCTTCTGGCCGATCTCCTCTATCGCCTGCTCGATCCACGGGTCCGCTGACATGTTTGCAAGACTTTCCAACTGGTTGCTCGACGAAGCGCCGTCGTCCCGACGACAGGCGAACTGGGCCAATCGCTATCGTATCTGGCTGGCGCTGAAGCATAACCCGCTTGGCATGATGGGCCTCGTCATCGTGCTTCTGTTCGTCTTCATGGCCGTGGCAGCGCCGCTTCTGGCGACCCACAATCCGGCGGCCCAGAACCTTGATCTGCGCCTGGCGCCGCCCTCGGCCGAATACTGGCTGGGGACGGACGAGCTCGGCCGCGACATCTATTCGCGCATCATCTATGGCAGCCGCGTCACGCTCGGCATGGTGGTCTCGGTGGTCATCATCGTCGCGCCGATCGGGCTCGCCATCGGCGCCATTGCCGGCTTTTTCGGCGGGATCGTCGACAAGGCGTTGATGCGGATCACGGATGTCTTTCTCGCCTTTCCGCGTCTTATTCTGGCGCTCGCCTTCGTGGCCGCGCTGACGCCGGGCATCGAAAGCGCCATTCTCGCCATCGCGCTCACGGCCTGGCCGCCCTATGCGCGGCTGGCCCGCGCCGATACGCTGACCGTGCGCAATTCGGATTTCATTGCCGCCTACCGGCTGACCGGCGGCTCGAACTGGCGCATCGTCTTTCGCCACATCGCGCCGCTGTGCATGCCGAACATGATCGTGCGCGTGACGCTCGATATGAGTTCGATCATCATCACCGCGGCCAGCCTCGGCTTTCTCGGCATGGGCGCGCAGCCGCCATCGCCGGAATGGGGCGCGATGATCGCCACGGCCAAGCGTTTCATTTTCGATCAGTGGTGGGTTGCCGCGGCCCCCGGCGCGGCGATCTTCATCGTCTCGCTCGCCTTCAATTTCCTCGGCGACGCCCTTCATGACGTGCTCGATCCGAAGGGAGACTGACCCATGCTGGTGAATATCGAAAATCTGAGGATCGGCTTTCCGACCCGCACGGGCGGCCTGTCTGAGGCGGTCAAGGGCGTTTCCCTGCATCTCGGGCAGGAAAAGCTCGGCATTGTCGGCGAATCCGGCTCCGGCAAGAGCCTGACGGCGCGCGCGCTCTTGAAGCTTTTGCCGCCGCAGGCGCAGGTTACGGCCGATGCGATCAGTTTCGACGGGATCGACATTCTCGCGGCCTCCGAACGCGGCATGCGGCAGATCCGCGGCAAGCGGGCCGGCTTCATTCTGCAGGACCCGAAATATTCGCTCAATCCGGTTAAGACCATCGGCTCGCAGGTGGCCGAAAGCTGGCGCTTCCACAAGGGCGGCAGCCGGCATGAAGCGCGCGAGGCCGCGATCGATCTGCTCGACAAGGTGCAGATCCGCAATCCGCGCGAGGTCTCCAAATCCTACCCGCACGAGGTTTCCGGCGGCATGGGTCAGCGCGTGATGATCGCGATGATGCTGGCCCCCGATCCGGAACTGCTGATTGCCGATGAGCCGACCTCCGCGCTCGATGCCACGGTTCAGGCAGAGATCATGCGGCTGATTGACGAGCTTGTGTCAGAGCGCGGCATGGGGTTGATCCTGATCAGCCACGATCTGCCGCTGGTGTCCCATTTCTGCGATCGGGTCGCTGTCATGTATGCCGGCCATATCGTCGAGGAGCTTCAGGCCAGCGAACTTGCCCACGCCAAGCACCCCTATACGCGCGGGCTTTTGAACTGCATGCCGTCGCTCATCCATCCGCGCGACGAACTGCCTGTCCTGAAGCGCGACCCGGAGTGGCTGAAATCATGATCGACATCGACGTTGAAAACCTTCGCATCGCCTTTTCCGGTCGTGAGGCGGTGAAGGCCGTTTCCTTTCACGTTCCAGCCGGCGGCAGTTTCGGCATTGTCGGCGAATCCGGCTCGGGCAAATCGACCGTGCTGCGGGCGCTCGCCGGCCTCAACCAGCACTGGGAAGGGCGGATTTCCTTTGGCGGAAAGCCTGTCGGGGCAAAGCGCGACCGGGCATTTTTCCGCCAGGCGCAGATGGTGTTCCAGGATCCCTACGGCTCGCTGCACCCAAGGCAGACGGTCGACCGCATTTTGAGCGAACTGCCTCTGGTCCACGGCATGGGCCGGATCGACGACCGGATCGCCCGCGCGCTCGACGATGTGGCCTTGCCGCAGTCGGTGCGCTTCCGCTTTCCGCACCAGCTTTCCGGCGGCCAGCGGCAACGCGTTGCCATTGCCCGCGCCCTGATCGCCGAACCGCAGGTGCTCCTGCTCGATGAACCGACCTCGGCGCTCGATGTTTCGGTGCAGGCGGAAATCCTCAATCTTCTTGTGGCGCTCCGGCGCGAGCATAACCTCACCTATATCATGGTCAGTCACGATCTGGCGGTGGTTGCCCATATGTGCGCCGAGGTCGGCGTCATGCAGAATGGCGAGATGGTGGAGCAGGTGAGTACGGAAAAGCTGCGCCGCGGCGCGGTGTCGCATCCGCATACCCGGGAGCTGCGCGCCCTCAGCGTCGAGCTGGAAGAACCGGAAGAACTGCCCCTTTAGGTCTGAACGAGTAACGGAATGAACAGAATGGCAGCGTTGAACTGGCGGGCGGCAGACGAAAAGGCGCGGACATTTTCCGCAGGCTGGGCGCATGACGCGCCGGGCGGCGCGATCATCGTCTTCGATGCCTCCGGCCCGCGGATCGTAACCGCCGGCGGTGTGGAAAATCTGGCGACGCATACGCCCTTCACCGAGGACAGCGTTGTCCGCTACGCCTCCGTGACCAAACACGCCTTCGCGGCCATGGTGCTTTCCAACGGCGCTGCGATGGCGCTCGATGACCCGCTGTCGCACCATCTGCCGGAACTGCAGCCGCCGCTCGCCGATGTGACGGTTGGACAGGCGCTCGACATGACCGGCGGCCTGCCCGATGTGCGCGAATGCCTGACCCTGCTCGGGCTCTCGGTCTTCACCGAAACAAAGTCCGGACCCTTGCTCGATTTCCTGTTCAGGATGACCCGGCTGAATTTCGCAGCAGGTACGGAGATTTCCTATTCCAACACCGGCTATCGGCTGGTCGAGGCGGCGCTGGAGCGCAGGGGCCTGCTCTTCCGCGATTTTATCCGCGCCGAGGGGCAAGCGCTCGGTATCGCGCTCGATGCGCCGGATGTCTGGAACGATCCCGTGGACGGTCTTGCACCCGGCTACTGGCATGATGGCAAAGGCTGGCAGCTTTCGGCCGCCGGCCTGCACATTTCCGCCTCCGGCAGCATGACCGGCAGCGCCACGGCGCTTGCCCGCTGGGTCGGCGCGCTGTTGAAAGGCGAGGGCGCTCTGGGCGGCATCTTCGACCGGATTTCCCGCTCCCGCACCTTCGCTGACGGCGCCGAGACCGGCTACGGCCTTGGCATACGGCAGGTCGCGCTCGGCGCGCGCACGCTTTATGGCCATGGCGGTTCCCATCCCGGCTACAAGAGCCACTTCCTTGTCGACCGTGACAGTGAAACCGGCATCGTCGTCGTGGCCAACCGCGAAGACGTCAATGCCTACATGATCGCGCTCGAAACCATGGCAGCGCTGACCGGCGCGCCGCTGCCGGTGGCAAGCGCCGCCTTGCCCGATGGACTTTATGCGACCGAAACTGGACCGTGGTGGATCGAAATCAAGGGGTCGACGCTCAACTATCTCGATAACGAAGATACGCTCTATGAACATGACGGCGCGGTTCTTTCGTCACGCTCGCCGACCTCTCCGGCCTTTCTCAAGCGCGATGGTGACGACATTGTCGGCGTGATCGGTCATGCGGAGCGTCGTTTCCGCCCGGCAATCACGGAAACCGTACCCGCCGAGCTTTCCGGTCGCTGGCTGTCGCCGGAAGGCGCGATGCTGGAGGTGGACGGCGATGCGGTCGTCATGGGGGTCGGACCCGTCCGTCACCGCATGCCTTTGACGTCGCTTGGAAACGGCCGTTTTCTCTTCACGCTGGTCGACGGCCCGTGGACCAGGCGCATCATGCTGCACCGCCTCAGCAATGACCGGCTGGAACTGGTGCTGAGCCGCGCCCGGATGATGGAGTATCGACGCCTCGGCTGATCCCTTTCAGCCGCCTTCCATTGCCAAACTGCGTCAGTGCGCCTAGAGAAGACCGTCTCCGACCCCAAAGCGGGCGACTGCTCAGGAAACGCGTCATGGAAGTGAAATGGCTCGAGGATTTCGTCGCGCTGGCGACGACGCTCAACTTCTCGCGCGCTGCGGAAGAGCGGCATGTGACGCAATCGGCCTTCAGCCGGCGCATCCGGCAGCTGGAGGCCTGGCTTGGCACGACACTGGTCGACCGCGCCACCTATCCATCCCGGCTGACCGACGCCGGGGACCGTTTCCTGCCCGTGGCAACCGCCATGCTGCAGCAGATCTACGATGTCCGCAAAAGTTTCCAGGCCGAGGAAGTGGCCGCCGCCCGGCAGGTGACCCTGACGTCTTTGCATACGCTGTCCTTTACCTTCCTGCCGGCGTGGCTCAGCGCGCTGAACCGAAGGATCGGGCCGCTGACGTCTCAGGTGGTGCCGGATTCGGGCTCGCTTGAGGAAAATGTCATCTCGCTGGTCGATGGCCGTTCCGATTTCCTGCTGACCTATCAGCACCCGGTAGTGCCGATGTTGCTCGACCCGCAGGAGTTCGAATACCGCCAGCTCGGCAGCGAAACCATTCTGCCCGTCAGTGCACCTGCCAGAGATGGAACGCCGCTACACGTCATCGCGGAGGGTTTCCACTCCGTGGCCTATCAGAAGGTCTCGTTCTTCGGTCAACTGGTATCGGGGGCGCTCGCCGAGCGGCTCCCGGAGGAAAACCGGGTGCATGTCGGCAGCATGTCGGTCGGCCTGAAAGCCATGGCGGCCGCCGGTTGGGGTGTCGTCTGGGTGCCAGAAAGCCTGGTCAGGGACGAGATCGCCGCCGGAACGCTGGTGGAGACCGGCGGCGGCCAGTGGCGCATCGACGTGGCGATCCGCCTTTACCGCGCCCGCCAGAACCGCCGTCCGATCATCGACAGGATCTGGGACAATCTCGACCGGCCGGATGCCTGAAGACGCTCCGCTCAGATCGCGGTCTTGCGGGCGTGTTCGATATAAAGCGCGCGCAACCGCCGATAGATCCGTCCCGGCGTTCCCGCGCCAATCGCCTTGCCGTCGATCGCGACAATCGGGGCAATGAAATTGGAGGCGCTGGTGAGGCAGATCTCTTCGGCTTCCATCGCCTCGGCCAGCGTGAACGGACGTTCCTCGATCGTCAGCTCCGCCTCCCGCGCCAGGGCGAGAACCGCAAGACGCGTGCACCCGGGCAGTGTCACTTGGCTGTTGGCGCGGGTGACGATTTTCCCGTCGCGGGTGATCAGATAGGCGGTCGAAGAGGCCCCTTCGGTGACATAGTCGCCATCCAGCATCCAGGCTTCGCCGCAGCCTTCGGCCTTGGCCGCGCGCTTGGCGAGGACCTGCGGCAGCAGGCAGATGCTCTTGATATCGCGGCGGGCCCAGCGCTGGTCGGGAACCGTCTTCACCCGGATGCCCTTTTCCGCGCTTGCGGCGTGCGCGATGGTCTTTTGCTGGGTGAACAGCAAAAGGGTGGGCGGCAGGTCCTCGGAATAGAGAAAATCGCGATCCTCCGCGCCGCGCGTATACTGCAGGTAGACCACCCCCTCGGTCAGGGCATTCTCGGCAATCAGCTGCTTTTCGATTGCGACGATCGCTTCGGTCGAGACCGGCAGCCGCCCGCCGATCTCGCGGACGCTGCGCTCGAGGCGAGCCATATGCAAATCGCTGTCGACGAGCCTGCCGTCGAGAACGGCGGTGACCTCGTAGATCCCGTCGCCAAACAGGAAACCGCGGTCGAAAATCGAGATATGGGCTTCGTTTTCAGGCAGGAAAGCGCCGTTCAGATAGACAATACGGGTCCGTTCACCGGACATGGGAGTTCCTTTCGGTGGAGATTGAAGGTGGGGGTCAGCTGTCGGCGGAAAGCCTGAGGGCATCGTAGAAGGAGGGACGGGCCTTGGCGGTGTCATAGCCTTCCATCGGAACCGCCATCGCAAGGGCATTGATGATGGCTTCCTCGCTCGCTTCGATGGCCGCTTCGAAAAGCGGTGACATCTTTTCGTTGGGAAGCTCCGGCGTGTCGCACACCTGGCTGCGCCGCGCGGGCGTGCGCCGGAGCGCCGGATGCGTGGAAAAGGCCAGGGCGTAATCGCCGGACCCGTTGGAAAGCGCCGCCCCCGTGCGGGCAAGGCCGCCGAAGCAGCGCTCGGCAAGGCGCGTCAGATTGCGCGATTGCAGCGGTGCATCCGTGGCAAGCACCATGACGATAGAGCCATCCTTGTCGGCAACGGCGCTGTTGCCGTAGGCCCGGCCGTCGATCCGCAGGCTGCCGCCGAAATTGGCCTGGACCAGAACGCCGAGAGTGTAGGTTTCGCCCGCGACCGCAAGCCGCCGCGAGGCGGTTCCGATGCCGCCTTTCAGACCAAAGGCCACCGTTCCCGTTCCCGCCCCGACGGCGCCTTCTTCCACAGCGCCAGCGCGGGCGATCTTGATGGCGCAGATCATCTCGCTGACGCTCGGCCGCAGGGCGCGAATGTCGTTCAGCCGGGAATCGTTCGTCTCGCCGACAACCGCATTGAGGGAGGTAACCCGCTCGTTTCCCGGCTGCTCCAGCGTCCAGCCGTTGATGGCTTCGATCGCCCGGCCGACGGCGAGCGTGTTGGTCAACAGGATCGGCGTTTCGATTTCGCCGAGCTCGGCGACCTGCGTGCTGCCGGCAAACTTGCCGTAGCCGTTGAACACTTTGATGCCGGCTGGAACCTTGTTCTGGAAAAGATTGTCGCCATGCGGCAGGATTGCCGTGGCGCCAGTGCGGGTGCGCTCGCCCTCGATGAGTGTCGCATGGCCGACCAGCACGCCATCGACATCGGTGATGGCGTTGAGTGGCCCCGGCGCGTGCCGCCCGAATGCGATACCGAGCGTGCGCGGTCGGATACGGTCCGGTTTTTGCATCGTTTTCCCTCGTCCTTGCGCTTTCGACGGGGACATTATCGGGCCTCGCGCGCCGAGGATAACGCAATGTTCGAATAGTTTCAGACCGCCTTTGCAAGACCGGTTTCACAAGCGCGTTCAAACACTGCGCGGCGGCGGCGGAGCTTCACGTCTCGCTGAGCGGCAGGGTGATCCGGACTTCGGTGCCCCTGGCATTCGGCACGATCCCGATGGTTCCGCCATGACGCAGCACGACGTCCTGAACGATGGCGAGGCCGAGGCCGCTGCCGGAGCCGGGCTCGATCTGGCCGAAACGCCTGAAAGCGACATCGGCGAGTTCCGGGGGAATGCCCTTGCCGTCATCCATGACCCGGAGCACCGCATCTTGTCCGTCCCGCCCGGTCTCAACGGTTATCGCGCCGAGACGCGCCCCACCATGCTGCAGCGCATTGTCGACGAGATTTTTCACGGCCTCGCTCAAGAGGGTCTCGTCAGCCTGGATAATCAGAGCCTCGGGCGCGGCGTCGAAACTGAAAGCCAGGTTCCGCGACAGGATTTCCGGCGCCACAGCCTCGCAGGCTTCTTTCACGATGATATTGAGATCACGCGGGCTCATCTGGGCCGGTTCGTCATAGCGCAGGCGCTCAAGGGAGAGAAGCTGCTCGGCCAGACGCGCGGATTTGCGCGCGGCCATCACGAGTTCGGATTGGAGCTGGGCGCGATCTTCCTCGGTCCTGGCGTCCCTGAGCGCCTCGGCGAGAGACAGAAGGGCGGAGGCCGGATTGCGAAGCTGGTGGGCTGCATCCGAGATGAAGGCCTGGTGGTTCTCGATGCTTTGCTCGACCTGGCCGAGCAGTCTGTTCAGGGTCGCGACGATGCCGGAGACTTCTTCCGGAACCGGCCTGCGGATGCGGCGGAGATCTTCGGGCGAGCGCAGGGCGATGGCCTCCTGCAGCCCCCTCAACGGCTTCAGGCCGATCTGGACGCCGAACCACACCACAATCGCCAGCGCGATCATCAGCGCGGCCATGAGCGCGGCGGCCCGCAAGGCCAGGGTGATCGCAAAGGCGCGGCGGTCGCTTGCCCGCTGCCATATCGTCACAACCGTTTCGCCCGTCAGATTGCCGATGGTCGTGGGTTCCGACATCCGCAACACCCGCACGGCTTCGCCGCGATAATTGGCCATGTAATAGATCGGCCCCTCATCGGCGGGCCTCGTTTCCGGGACGGGCGGATAGGCATATCCGGTCACGTAGATGCCGCCCGGGCCGGTTACATGGTAGAATATCTCGCCGCCGCCGGCATCGGAAATGATGCTGCGGGAGCGTTGCGATATGGCGTCGCCTTCCGAAATCGCGACGTCGCGGGCAATCGCCAGACCGGCGGCGAGAAGGGTGCGGTCAAACAGCTCTTCGGCGGTTCTCTTTGCCGCTTCGAAACGCCAGAGGCCAAGCAGGCAGGAGACGCACAGAAGCGGCACAAGAATGAGAAGGAACAACCGCGTGCGCAGCGAGAGCGACTTCTTCATGCTGCGTCGATTTCGAGCATGTAACCAAGGCCGCGGGCGGCTTTGATATGAATCCCATATTCCTCGATCCGCCGGCGGAGTCGCGATATATGCGGCTCGATCGCGTTTTCGGCCACATCCGCGCCGGTGCCATAGACGTGCGAAAACAGATGGGATTTCGAGACGATCCGCCCCCGCCGCTCCAGCAGACATTCCAGGATGGCGATTTCCTTGCGCGGCACATTCAGCACCTGGTTTGCAAAAGACAATTGTCGGCTGGCGCGGTCGAACACAAGTTTCCCGAGCGTCTCCTGCTCCGAAAAGACGAGGTTGCGACGGCGCGCCACGGCGCGCACGCGCGCTTCGAGCTCATCCATTTCGAACGGTTTTGTCAGATAGTCGTCGGCCCCGGCGTCAAGCCCGGCCACGCGTTCCCGCGTTTCGCCATGCGCGGTCAGCAGGATAACGGGCGTGCCATCCTCGCGGCGTCTGAGCGCGCGCAACACGTCGAGACCGCTCATTGACGGCAGATCGATGTCCAGGACAATCAGATCGGCGCCTTCCTGTGTCAGAAATGCGTGGGCTTCCTCTCCGTCGTGCAGAAGGTCGACCGAATGTCCACGGCTCCGCAATCGGTGGGCAATCCCGTTGGCCAGAGACAGGTTGTCTTCCACAATGGCGATTCGCATAACGTCAAATTTGGCACGAGGTGCAAGGTTGGCGCAAGCTTGGCTTGGCAACGTGGTTTCGTTGGAGGAGGGACTATTGTCCCTTATTGAAAATTTTGAATGCACGCAGGTCTTACCTGCGGCAAGACTAGGTCTTGAGGAGGAGAACCTATGACCATTACGCAATTCGCGACGTCGGTTGCCGTGGCAGCACTGGTGGCATCGCCGGCAGCGGCCGAGGTGGATTTCAGCGGGAAAACGATTGAATGGGTGATCCCGTTCTCCGAAACCGGCGGCTCGGCAAAATGGGCGAACTTCTTTGCGCCGATGCTTTCCGAGGAACTGCCGGGCAACCCCACGGTTGTCGTCAAGTTCATGCCCGGCGCCGGCTCGACCAAGGGCGCCAACTGGTTCCAGGAGCAGGAATACGAAGACGGCACACTGCTCTTCGGGACATCCGGTTCGACCCAGTTCCCCTATCTGCTCGACGATCCGCGCGTGCGCTACGAATATTCCGACTGGGTGCCGGTGATGGCCTCCGGTACCGGGGGCGTTGCCTATATCAACCCGAAGGACGGCGAGAAGTTCGACGGTTCGGCCAATGCGCTGAAGGACATCAACTTCATCTACGGATCGCAGGGCGCGACCCGGCTCGATCTGGTGCCGCTTCTGGCGTGGCAGATGCTGGGGATGAATGTCGAGCCCGTGTTCGGCATCAAGGGGCGCGGTGATGGTCGGCTGATGTTCGAGCGCGGCGAGGCCACGATCGATTATCAGACCTCATCGAGCTATCTCGGCGCCTCTGCCGATCTGGTGGCCCAGGGCAAGGCCGTGCCGATGATGACATGGGGCGCGCTCGACGCCGATGGCAACATCGTCCGTGATCCGACCTTCCCCGATATTCCGACCTTCAAGGAAGTCTGTGAAGCCACCGAAGGCTGTGAAACCAGCGGCGATGCGTGGGATGCCTGGAAGGCGTTCTTCGTGTCCGGCTTCCCGGTGCAGAAGATTGCCTTCCTGCCGGCGGGCACGCCCGATGATGTGGCGCAGGTCTATGCCGATGCCTTCGACGCCGTGCGCAAGCGCGACGACTTCGCCACCATTTCCGCCAAGGAAATCGGCAAGTACGAGATCTTCGTCGGCCCGAACGCCAAGAAGGCGACCGTGGCGGGAACAACGGTTTCGCCGCAGGCGAAGGAATACGTCAAGAACTGGCTTCAGCAGGCCTATGGCGTCTCGCTGAAATAGATCCTCCCCGGAAAGGCCGGCTTTTTCCTTCGGGAGGAGCCGGCCTTAACGGTCCGCCAGCGCGGCGGCCGCAGTGGTTGACGACCGTGGAAGGACGTCCGCTCCTGTGACGGAGATCGTGACGGCGAGGCCATCGCGAACAGGGCGCCGACCGGTTCGTCCGAACGCAATCGTTTCAGTAATCAAGCTCGTCCCCGGCCACAAGACCGCCTGACGCCGTGTCGCGCGTATTGGCGGGGAGGGGATCCAACCGCAATCCGAAAGGCTTCTTCGATGGATATGTTTGCGAGTGCATTGCCGGCCTTGTCTGATGCCTGGCAGATGATCCTTCAACCGGCTGTGCTCGGCTATCTGGTGCTGGGCGTGGTCATGGGCCTTGCCGTCGGGGTCTTTCCGGGGCTGGGCGGAATCGCCGGGCTTTCGCTGCTGCTGCCGTTCATGTTCGGCATGGAGCCGCTCTACGGCCTTGCGCTGATGATCGGCATGGTGGCGGTGGTGCCGACCTCCGACACCTTTGCCTCGGTGCTGATGGGCATTCCGGGGTCGTCGGCAAGTCAGGCCACCGTTCTCGATGGTTTTCCGCTCGCGCGAAAAGGCCAGGCGGCCCGCGCGCTGTCGGCCGCATTTACCTCGTCGCTGTTCGGCGGCCTGGTCGGTGCGCTGTTTCTGACGGTCTTCATCCTGTTTGCGCGGCCGATCGTGCTCGCCTTCGGGCTTCCCGAAATGCTGATGATCACCATTCTCGGCCTGTCGATGGTCGCGGTGCTGGCGGGGCGGGTTGCCCTCAAGGGTCTCGCCGCAGCGGGTCTCGGCATGCTGATCGGCACGATCGGCGAGGCCGATGCCGGCGGCAGCCTCCGCATGGCGACCTATGATATTCCCTACCTCGTTGACGGGCTCGGGCTGGTGATTGTCGGTCTCGGCATCTTCGCCGTGCCCGAGATCGTCTCTTTGCTGCGCCAGGACAGGTCGATCTCCGATGATGCCAGTCTCGGCGCTGGCTGGGGCCAGGGCGTTCGCGACTGGGTGGCCAACAAGTGGCTCTCGGTCCGCTGTTCCATCATCGGCGTCATGGTCGGCGTCATCCCGGGCCTTGGCGGTTCGGTCGTGGACTGGATCGCCTATGGCCATGCGGTGCAGACCACGCGCGACAAGTCGAATTTCGGCAAGGGCGAGATCCGCGGCGTCATCGGGCCGGAAAGCTCGAACAACGCCAAGGAAGGCGGCGGGCTCGTGCCCACGCTGCTGTTCGGCATCCCCGGCTCCGGATCGATGGCGATCTTCATCGGCGCCATCGCGCTTCTGGGCAGCGGCGATATCGAGGTCGGCCCGTCGATGCTGCGCGACAATCTCGACATCACCTATTCCATCGTCTGGCTGCTGGCGCTCGCCAATGTCGTCGGCACGGTGCTGTGCATCGCCGCATCCGGCGGCATTGCCAAACTGACGACCATCCGGTTTACCTATCTCGCGCCCTTCCTGTTCATGCTGATCAGCTTTGCCGCGTTTCAGTCGGGACAGAATTTCGAGGATCTGCTGGCGCTTTTCGCCATCGGCCTGATCGGCATCTTCCTGCGCCGCTTCGACTGGTCGCGTCCGGCCTTCCTGATCGGCTTCGTGCTTTCCAATCCGGTTGAGAAATTCTCCAACCAGGCTGTACAGATCGCCTCCTTCCGCTTTCGCAACAGCTTCGAGGAGGGGATGTCCTATATCTTCTCGCCGATCGTGATCGTGCTGATCATCATCACGCTGGTATCGGTCGTTCTGGGCCTCCGTCAGGCCAAGAGCATCATGGCCGAGGGCGAGGTGCAGTCCGGCTCCAAGCGCGCGCCGCTTGTCTTCCTGCTGGTGATCGCCGCCTATGTCGTGACGGCGCTTGTCAACGCCCAGATGATCCCCGACTACAACATGACCGACAAGATCGTGCCGCTGGTGATCTGCGCCATCACGCTTGGATGCTGCCTCATCCTGCTGGCGCAGATGATGCTTCGGCCGGAGACGGACGCGATCTTCGCCGACAAGGAGCGCGCCGGCGAGGACGCCGATGCGCCTTACGGGCTGTGGCCGACGCTTGCCTGGTTCGCTTTCCTGATCGCGGCGTCCTGGCTCGTCGGCTTCATCCTTGCCCTGACGGTCTTCCTCATCGCGTTTCTGCGCGTTCGCGCCGGCGCCGGCTGGCCCAAGGTCCTGCTTCTGACGGCTTGCGGGATAGCGCTGATGTGTGTCATGGCCGGAGCGCTCAATCGTGATTTCCCGCCGGGCCTGCTGCAGAGCGCCGTCGACCTGCCCTGGCCGCTCAAGTGATCGGAGACAGACTATGACACAGACCGCCATTCCCTTCGTTTTCATGCGCGGCGGCACTTCGCGCGGTCCCTACTTCCGTCGCGAGGACCTTCCCGAAGACCGCGATACCCTGGCGGCGGTGCTTGTCGCGGCCGTGGGATCGGGTCATCCGCTCAATATCGACGGCATCGGCGGGGGCGCCGCCGTGACCACCAAGGTCGCGATGCTCTCGCGCTCCGAGGATGAATGGGCCGATATCGACTACTTCTTTGCCCAGGTCTCGGTCGAGGACCGGCTGGTCGATTTCAAGCCGACCTGCGGCAACATCCTTTCGGGGGTCGGCCCGGCGGCAATCGAGATGGGGCTGATCGCGCCCACAGGCGACGAGACCGAAATCCGCATCCGGGCGGTCAATACCGGCGCGAAAGTGCTTGCGCGGGTCCAGACGCCGGGCGGGCGACTGACCTATGACGGCGATGCCGCGATTGCCGGCGTTCCGGGAACGGCCGCCCCGATCGCGCTCAACTTCATGGAGGTCGTCGGCTCGTCGACCGGCGCTTTCCTGCCCACGGGCAACCTGCGTGACGAGATCGACGGCATCGAGGTCACCTGCATGGACGTCGCCATGCCGATCGTCATTGCCCGTGCCTCCGATTTCGGCCTGACCGGCCATGAAACCGCGACGGAACTCGATGAGAATACGGATTTCTTCGCCCGCATGGAGAAGATCCGCATCGAGGCCGGCAGGCGCATGGGCATGGGCGATGTGACGAAATCCGTTACCCCGAAATTCGGCCTGCTGGCGCCGGCGCGGAAGGGCGGCACGATCGCGACGCGGTATTTCATGCCCTGGAATACCCATCCGAGCATGGCGGTCACCGGCTCCCAATGCCTTGCCTCCTGCGCGCTGACCCCCGGCACGGTGGCCGACGGCCTGCTGGAACGCCCCGCACAAAGCCCGGCAAATGTGGTTCTTGAACACCCGTCCGGCGAAATCGAGGTGCTGGTCGAGTTCGACGATGTCGATGGTTTCAATCTCAAATCGGCCGGGTTGCTGCGGACCGCGCGCAAACTGGCGGACGGAAAAATCTATGTTCCGGGTTCTGTCTGGAAAGGTTTCTGACGATGGCGATCATGAATTTGCTTGTGGCATTCAACGGAACCGAAGCGAGTGAAGCAGCGCTTCGCTATGCCGCATCGCTGGCCAAACAGCGCGGCGCGCATCTGACGGCGCTGCTGGTTCATTCCGTCCACGACACGTTCGACACCACCTCGCGCTGGATACCGCGCGAGGCCCGCAATCTGCTCGCCGATGCCCGGGAGAGCATCGTGTCGGAAATCGTGGCGCATTTCGAACGGTTGCGGCCGACCCTTGGCCTTGGCGATGATCTGACGCTCAGGACTCAGAAGGGGAGGGTGGATATCGTTCTCTCCGATACGGCGCGCAGTTTCGACATGCTGATCGTCGGACGGCCGATGCGCGGCGATGACGAACATGTGGTCCTGCATCCCGACCGGATCGCGCTGCTTGCCGGACGTCCTGTGATCGTCGTGCCCGAAGGCTATGACGTGGAAGCCCGGCACTCCCACGCGGCCCTTGCCTGGGATGGCGGCCGGGCTGCGGCGCGGGCGATGTCGGACAGTCTGCGCCTGCTCGAACAGCAGGGCAAGGTCAGCGTGCTCACGATCGGCCCGCCCGTGGGATCGCTTGACGATCTGATGGCGCATCTGGCGCTTCACGATATCGAGACGGTTCATGAGGAGTGGCCGGTCGGCCATCCGCTGGTGGAATCCATCGTGTCCTATTGCAAGCGCAATGATCCGTCCTTGCTGGTCATGGGCGCCTATGAGCATTCCAAGTTTCGGGATGACTTTCTGGGCGGACACACCGCGAAGATCCTGCGCGAGATTTCGATACCGATCCTGCTGTCGCACTGACAGCTGTATCCGGCCATGGGCCGGACCGGGGCGCGGAGCCAGGGAGAGCCATGCGTATCCATATCCTTGACGACTGGTTCGAGACATTGCCCGGCCTGCCGAGCTTCAACCTGCTGAAGGGTTACGATGTGACGGTCTGGACCGATCACATCGGCGACGAGGCGGTGCTGGCGGAACGGCTGAAGGATGCCGAGGCGCTGGTGCTGTTTCGCGAGCGCACGACGATCACCCGCAGCCTGCTGGACCGTCTGCCGGCCTTGCGCCTGATCGCCCAACGCGGCGCGTTCCCGCATGTGGACGTGGCCGCCTGCAGCGATCACAATGTGCTTCTGTGCTCCGCAAAAGGCGGCGACGAGCCCAATGTCGCCGCGGCCGAGCTGACATTCACCCTCATGCTTGCAGCGCTTCGCGACCTGCCGGGACAGATGGCCTCCGCCAAGGCGGGTCTGTGGCAGAGCGGCGTTGGACGAACGGCAAAGGGTCTGACCATCGGTCTTTACGGATACGGGCGGATCGCGCGGCTCTTGGCGCAGTATGCCCGCGCCTTCGGCATGTCCGTGATCTGGTGGGCCTCTCCCGAAGGGCTTGAAAGGGCGCGCGGGGACGGCGAGGTGGTTGCCGACAGCCGTGAAGCCTTCTTTGCCGAAAGCGATGTCGTGTCGCTTCATCTCCGCCTGACGCCCGGAACGCGAGGGACGATCACCACCGACGATCTGGGATTGATGAAACCGTATGCGGTTCTGATCAATACCGCGCGGGCCGGGCTGATTGCGCCAGGCGCGCTGAAGGCGGCGCTTGATGCCGGCAGACCGGGCCGGGCTGCGGTGGATGTGTTCGATGACGAGCCGCTGACCGATCCGACCGATCCGCTGCTGTCGCATCCGCGGCTGATCGCGACGCCGCATATCGGCTTCGTCACCGAACAGGAGTTCGAGCGCCAGTTCCGGGAAATCTACGAGCAGATCATTGCCTATGCGGCCGGCGCGCCGATCAACATGATCAATCCTCAGGTCTGGAACGGCGGGTCTTGCGGCCGATGAGAGACGCCGCCAGCGGGGCGCCGACGATCACCAGCACGATGCGGGTCAGGTGATGGGTGACGACGAAGCCGAGATCGGCGCCGGTGACGATCGCCAGCACCGTCATCTCGGCCTGGCCGCCCGGCGCGAAGGCCAGAAACGCTTCCGTCGGATGGCCGAGCGCCAGCGTCGCGACGACCAGCGCAACCATCGCCGCCAGCGCGGCGAGCAGGATCACATAGGCGACGGCGGCGATCACGATCCGGCTCAGCTCCGACCAGGTGATGCCGGTGAAATGCACGCCGATGCCGCAACCGATGAAGAATTGCGCCGCCAGGATCGCTTCCGCTGGCGGGCGAATATGGATCAGGCCCGAGAGTGAAAGCGCTGCGGTCACGATCATCGGGCCCAGGATCGAGGCGCCGAACAGGCCGAGTTTTTCTCCGCCCTTCCAGCCGACAAGCGCTGCGACCACCATCAGGCCGAGTTCATGGATTGGAACGTCCTTGATCGGCGCGCCGATGGGGTTGGAGAGCGCCGCGCCGTAAAAATGCGTCAGGATGAACGGCGCCAGCGTCACCACAAGCAAAACCCGCGTGGCATGGATCAGCGAGAGGGCGCGGGGATTGCCGCCGGCCTCCGTGCCGAAAATCACCATGTCCTGAAGGCCGCCGGGCATGGCCGCGTAATAGGCCGTCGGCGCGTCGAACCCCCAGATTTTCCGGAAGAACGGAACGCCCACAAGCCCGATCACCGCAATGTAGACCGGGATGATGGCGATGGATGCGGCCATGCGCGGCAGTTCGGAAAAAAGCTGCGGCGTGATCGACGCGCCGACGGCGACGCCGAGGATGGTGCGGGCGGCGACCGAGACCTGACCGAAGCCCTTCAGCGGCGCCCCCAGCAGCGCCGCGCAGAGACACATCAGCATCGGGCCGAACAGAAACGGCAGCGGCAGACCGAGCGCCCAGAAGATGCCGACGCCAACAGAAGCGAGGGCAAAGGTAACGGCGCGGCGTAGGTGCGGGTTGTTGATGTCTGGGCTCATGAAAGTGGATTGACTCAATTTGTGTCCGTGTGTATCCAACTGGATACAAGTACTATGGAGGCGAGTCCAGTCATGAATGATGAAGCCACGACGCCCGGTTCGTCGCAGGGCGACGCCGTCTACCGGCAGCTTCTGGATGAAGTCCGGGAGGGCCGGCTCAATCCCGGTGACCGGTTGCGGGAAACCGAGCTTGCCGAGCGGCTTGGCGTCAGCCGCACGCCGGTGCGCGAGGCGATCCGCCTGCTGGAGACCGACGGCATCGTCACGCATGTGCCGCGTCTCGGCGCAACAATCCGCACGCTCGACTATGCCGAGGTGATGGAGCTTTACGAGATGCGGGCGGTGCTTGAGGGCACGGCGGCGCGCCTTGCCGCCCGCGCCGCTTCTGAAATCGAGATCGACGAGCTGTTCGACATGAACCGCGAGCTGGAGCGGCTCGGTAACGATCCGGAGGCCTTTGTGCTGAACCGGCAGTTTCACGCCGCCCTTCTGGACGCCGCCAAGAACCGCTTTCTCAGCTGGTCGATCAGCAGCCTGCAGAAATCGCTGATGATCCTTGGTCCCACGACCCTGACAGAACCCGATCGCGCGGAAAAGGCCGTCGAGGAACATTATGGCATTCTGGAAGCGCTGCGCGCCCGTGACGGCAAGCTCGCCGAGGCGGCGATGCGGGCGCATATCGAAATGGCCCAGCGGGTGCGGGTCCGGTCCCTGCGCGCCCGCACCACTTATGACGGAGACCTATTGTGAGCAAGACAGTCGACATCGTCGTCATCGGCGGTGGCAATGCGGCGCTGTGCGCCGCCATGACGGCGGCGGAAGCCGGCGCCAGCGTGCTGATCCTCGAGACGGCGCCGAAATCCTATCGCGGCGGCAATTCCCGCCACACCCGCAATTTTCGCTGCATGCATCACGGGCCGCTCGGCCCGCTGGTCGAGAGCTACACCGAGGACGAATATTTCGCCGACCTTCTGAAGGTGACGGGCGGAAAGACCGATGAAGGGCTGGCGCGGCTCGCGATCCGCACCTCCGAGGAATGTCTGCCCTGGATGGAAGAGCGCGGCGTCCGCTTCCAGCCCTCGCTTTCGGGCACGCTGTCGCTTGCGCGCACCAACGCCTTCTTCCTCGGCGGCGGCAAGAGCCTCGTGAATGCCTATTACCGAACCGCCGCGAAACTGGGCGTCGCGGTGGAGTATGAAGCCGCCGTCAGCCATCTCGAACTGGACAACGGCAAGGTCGTCTGGCTGGAATACAAGAAGGGCGATGAGACACACCGGATCGCGCCCAAGGCGGTCGTCGTCGCCTCCGGCGGGTTTCAGGCCGATACCGACTGGCTGGCGCGGGCCTGGGGGCCTGCCGCCAAGAACTTCCTCATCCGCGGCACGCCCTATAATCGCGGCGTCATTCTGGCCGATCTTCTGGGCCAGGGCATCGAGCAGGTTGGCGACCCGACCCAGTGTCATGCGGTGGCGATCGACGGGCGCGCGCCGAAATTCGACGGCGGCATCGTCACAAGGCTCGATTGCGTGCCGTTTTCGATCGTGGTCAACAAGAATGCCGAACGCTTCTACGACGAGGGCGAGGATGTCTGGCCGAAGCGCTATGCCATCTGGGGACGGCTTGTTGCCGCTGAGCCCGATCAGGTCGGCTATGTGATCATCGACGCCAAGTCGCTGGAACTGTTCATGCCCTCGGTGTTCCCGCCGATCAAGGCGCAGACGATCGAGGAACTGGCCGGCAAGATGGGCCTTCCCGCAGACCGGCTCAGGCAAACCGTGGACCGGTTCAATGCCGCCTGCGGGGATATCTCGAATTTCCATCCGACCGAGCTGGACGGGGTCGCGACCAGCGGCCTGACGCCGGCAAAGACCAACTGGGCCCGCCCGATCACCGAGCCGCCGTTTTACGGCTACAGCCTGCGCACCGGCGTGACCTTCACCTATCTGGGCCTGAAGGTCGATGATCACGCGCAGTGTTCGATGGCGGGCCGTCCCGTCGAAAATCTCTGGGCGGCGGGTGAAACCATGGCCGGATCCATTCTCGGACAGGGCTATCTGGCCGGTTTCGGCATGACAATTGGCACCGTCTTCGGACGGATCGCGGGCAGGGAGGCTTCCGCCTATGCAAATGCAGTCTGATTTCATCGGCGAGGCGCGTCGCCAGGCCGAAATCTGTAACGCCTGTCGTTACTGTGAGGGCTATTGCTCCGTCTTTCCGGCGCTGCACAGCCTCAGAACATTCTCCGACGGCGATATCACCCAACTGGCGAACCTCTGTCACAATTGCCGTGGCTGCTACTATGCCTGCCAGTATACGGCGCCGCACGAGTTCGACCTCAACCTGCCCGGCGCGCTGGCCGAAGTGCGTCAGGAAAGCTGGAAACAGCATGCCTGGCCCGCAGGCTTCGCGCGGCTGTTCGACCGATCCGGCGTTGCCATGGCGGTGCTGATGACGGTGGCCTTCGCGCTGCTTTTCGCGCTGGCGCAGGCAATGCGTCCGGCAAGCGGGGAAGGGTTTTATGCCTTCATGTCGCACAGCCTGATGGTGGCGATCTTCCTGCCGGCCTTCGTGCTGCCGCTGGTGACCCTCGTCGTCTCGCTTCGCAATTACTGGCGCACCGTAGGCGGCGGGCGGATATCGCCGATCGATCTTTGGGCGGCAATCGTCTCCGCCGGCAAGATGCGCAATCTCGCGGGCGGCCATGGCGATGGCTGTAATTTCGAGGACACGGACCGGTTTTCCAACGCCCGCCGTCACGCTCATCATGCCGTGCTTTATGGTTTCCTTCTGTGCTTCGGAGCCACCTCGTCGGCCACCATTCTGCATTACCTGTTCGCGATGGAAGCGCCCTACAGCTTCTTCAGCCTGCCCAAACTGCTTGGCGTTACCGGCGGCATCCTGCTTTGCCTGGGAACCGGCTACATGGCCGCGCTCAAACTGAGAGCCGACCGCAGCCTTGGCGCGGCCGCCGCATGGGGCGGTGAAATGGCATTTGTGGTGCTGCTTTTCGCCGTCTCGGCGACCGGTCTTGTGCTTTATGCCGCTTCGGGCACAAGCGCCGTCGGCGTGCTGCTGCCGCTTCATCTGGGAACGGTGCTGACCTTCTTCCTGCTCACGCCATACTCGAAAATGGCTCATGGCTTCTACCGCATGGCCGCCCTGACGCTCGAGGCGCACAGGCGCGGTTCGACGGTCGTCTGAAATCGGGATGCGGCGCTGGCCTCCTCAGCGCCGCAAATTCTTGATATTCGTCATATGAATGTTTCGAATGCGAAATATTCATTTCAGTCAAGCTTGGCGAACTGTTACGTCTTTATGAAAGCACGAGACCCGAAAAGCCGGCGCCCGTTTTGATGAACGGGCGTAACGGGGGCGGTGCGTCAATCCTTGAAAAATGGGGGAACCATGAAGATCAAATCCTTACTCGTCGCCTCAGTCCTGGCTGTGTCCCTCGGGACCGCCGCACTCGCGGACGATCTGAATATCGGCGTCGGCGCCAGCATCACGTCGATCGATCCGCATTTCTACAACGCCTCGCCCAACAACAACATCGCGATGCAGATTTTTGACCGCCTGACCGAGCGCACGGCCACCGGCAAGCTGGTTCCGGGCCTGGCGGAGAGCTGGGAAGCGACGGGCGACAGCGAATGGACCTTTCATCTTCGCGACGGCGTGACATGGCACGATGGCGCGCCCTTCACCTCCGACGACGTGATCTTCACCCTTTCCCGCGCCGGTGACGTTCCGAACAGTCCCGGCGGCTTTGGCGGTTTCATGCGGTCGGTCGAAACCGCCTCGGCGCCTGACGCCGAAACGGTGGTGATCACCACGGACGGGCCGGCGCCGAACCTGCCCGGCAACCTCGCGAACATCGCCATCGTGTCGCGTCACGCCGGCGAGGGCGCGACGACCGCCGACTACAATGATGGCGTCGCCGCGATCGGCACGGGCGCCTTCAAGTTCAAGAGCTTCAGCAAGGGCGATTCCGTGGTGCTGGAACGCAATCCGGACTGGTGGGGCCATACTGTCGACTGGGACACCGCCACTTATCGCATGCTGACCAGCAATGGCGGCCGCACGGCCGCGCTTCTGTCCGGCGACGTCGATATCATCGACACGCCGCCGGCCGTCGATATTCCGCGTCTGGAGAACACGGACGGGCTGCATGTGCGCTCGACGGCCGGATTGCGCGCCATCTATCTCATGCCGAACTACCGTCCGCTTGATGAGATCACCGGCGTATCGGGCAAGAACGGCGCGGCCCTTTCGGAAAACCCGCTGAACAATGTATCCGTGCGCAAGGCGCTCTCGACGGCGATCCAGCGCGAAGCCATCGTCGAGCGGATCATGGAAGGCACGGCCACCGCCTCGGCACAGTGGCTGCCCGAGACCGCCTTCTCCTATGCGCCGTCCCAGACCGTGAAGGCGCCGGACCTGGAAGCGGCCAAGGCGCTCCTGGCCGAAGGCGGCTATCCCGATGGCTTTGCGCTGACGCTTTACGTGCCGACCGACCGTTACCCGAACGCACCTGCGGTTGCGCAGGCCGTAGCCCAGATGTGGACGCGGATCGGCGTCGACACATCGGTCGAGGCTTTGCCGTGGGCGACCTTCTCCGGCAAGCGGTCCGAGTTCGGCATTCACCTGATCGGTTTGGGCAATTCGACCTTCGACTCCAGCTCGATGCTGGTGAACGCGCTCGGGACCGCCAACCCGGAAGCCGGCATGGGTGCATCGAACCGCTCGAACTACAGCAACCCCGATCTGGACAAGATCACCCTCGAGGCCTTGCAGATTTCCGATGACGATGCCCGCGAAGCCAAACTGATCGAGGCGGTGGAGTTCGCGATGGACGATCAGGCCATCATCCCGCTCTACCAGCAGTCGAACGCCTGGGCGATGCGCAATGGCGTCGACTATGAACCGCGGATCGATGAGCGTACGGTCGCCAAGGATATCGTCAAGAAATGATGCGCGGTCTCTGAGCGGGCACAGGCTGCCGGCGGAGCGATTTCGCCGGCAGCCGGTCCCGCCCATGAGGCATAGGGAACGAACAGATGCTTCTCTGGATCTTCCAGCGGATTGTGCAGGCCGTTGGCGTGGCGTTTGCCATGATGCTGATCGTATTCTTCGGGCTTCACGCCATCGGGGATCCTATCGAAACCCTCATTCCGCCGGAAGCGACCTTCGCGGACCGGGCGAAGATCATCGCCGATCTGGGCCTTGATCGCCCCGTTTACGAGCAGTTCTTCTTTTTCGTAAAGGGCGTTTTCGAAGGCAATCTCGGCAACAGCTACGTGTTCAACGAGCCGGCCGTAGAACTGATCGTCTCGCGCTTTCCGGCAACGCTCGAACTGGCCATCTGCGCCGTCTTGCTTTCGGTCATCATCGGCTTGCCGCTGGGCCTTCTGGCGGGCAATCGGCCGAATGGCCTGACCTCGAAGCTCATCATGAATGGCAGTATTCTGGGCTTCTCGCTGCCGCTGTTCTGGGTGGCGATCCTGCTGATCCTGATCTTCAGCGTGACGCTCGGCTGGCTCCCCAGTTCGGGCCGGGGCGAAACGGTTTCGGTGTTCGGCATCCCGTGGTCGTTTCTGACAATCGACGGTCTGCGCCACCTCATCCTGCCGGCCACCAGTCTTGCGCTGTTCAACGTTGCCATGGTGCTGCGGATGACGGAAACCGGCGTCCGGGAGGCGAAGTCGAGCGAATACGTGAAATTCGCCCGCGCCAAGGGGCTGTCGCCGCGCCGCATCCTGTTGGTGCACGTGCTCAAGAATGTGCTGATACCGGTTGTCACCGTGGTCGGGCTCGATCTCGGCACCACCATCGCCTTTTCCGTCGTGACGGAGACGGTGTTCGCCTGGCCGGGCGTCGGCAAGATCGTCATCGACAGCATCGCAGCGCTCGATCGGCCGGTGATCGTGGCCTATCTGATGCTGGTCGTGCTGCTGTTCGTCTTCATCAACATGGTTGTCGACATCCTCTACCGGATCCTCGACCCCCGCATCCGGCTGACGGAAAGCGAATGACACGCTCTATTCTTCAAGGCATGCCTCTCAGACGCGCGGGGCAGTTTCTGCGCGATTTCGCTCGCGACCGCACGGCGGCGGTCGGGCTGGTGATGCTGATTTTGGTCGTGCTGGCGGCGGTGTTCGCGCCGCTGGTCGCCCCGCAGGACCCCTATGACCTGATGACCCTCGACATCATGGACGGACGGCTGCCGCCGGGCAGCACCTCGTTCTCGGGGCAGGTCTATCTGCTGGGCACCGATACCCAGGGCCGCGACATGTTGTCGGCCATCCTCTACGGTCTGCGTATCTCGCTGCTCGTCGGGCTGGGCGCCGCCGGTCTGGCCTTCGTGATCGGCACGCTGGCGGGCCTGCTGGCCGCCTATATCGGCGGACGCTTCGAAACGCTGATCATGCGGCTGGTCGACCTGCAGCTGTCGTTCCCCACCATCCTCGCGGCCATGCTGATCCTCGCCTTTCTGGGCAAGGGCGTGACCAACGTCGTGCTCGCCATCGTGATCGTGGAGTGGGCGGCCTATGCCCGCACCGCGCGCGGCTCGGCCCTGTCGGTCATGCGCCGCGAATATGTCGAGGCGGCGCGCTCCCTGATGATCCCGCCGCGCAACATCATCCTGCGCCATCTCCTGCCGAACTGCATGTCACCGCTGATCGTGCTTTTGACCATGCAGGCCGCGCGCGCCATCGCGCTCGAGGCGACGCTGAGCTTTCTGGGGCTCGGTGTTCCGATCACCGAACCCTCGCTCGGCCTGCTGATCGCCAACGGCTTCGAATTCATGCTGTCCGGGGCTTACTGGATCAGCATCTATCCGGGCATCGCGCTGCTGATCACCATCTATTCCATCAACCTTGTCGGAGACCGGCTGCGCCGCGTGCTCGACCCCAAGGCTACGCTGCGCTGAGGAGGCATGATGCTGGATATTCGCAATCTTTGCGTGGATTTCGAGACGACCGACGGGCGGATCGGCGTGGTTCACGATGTCAGCTTTTCGGTGGCGCGCGGCGCTGTGATGGGGCTGGTCGGCGAATCGGGTTCGGGCAAATCGGTCACCGGTTTCTCGATCATGGGCCTGATCGACCCGCCGGGCGAGATTTCCGGCGGATCGATCCTCTTCGACGGGCAGGATCTGCGCGGCCTTTCCGAACCGGCCATGCGCAAGCTGCGCGGCAACCGGATCGCGATGATCTTTCAGGATCCGATGATGACCCTGAACCCGGTGCTCAAGGTCGGCACCCAGATGATCGAGACCGTGCGCGCGCATCTGAAATGCACGGTGGACGAGGCGCGGAGCCGCTCGCGCGATGCATTGGGGCTTGTCGGCATTCCGAGCCCGGAGGAACGGCTTGCCGCCTATCCGCACCAGTTCTCCGGCGGCATGCGGCAGCGCGTGGCGATTGCCATCGCTTTGCTGCACGAACCCGACCTGATCATCGCCGACGAGCCGACCACCGCGCTCGACGTGACGATCCAGGCGCAGATCCTCAACGTGGTGCAGGGCCTTGTCGAACAGAAGGGCATGGGGCTGATCTGGATCACCCACGACCTGTCTGTCGTTGCGGGCCTCGCCGATACGATCGGCGTCATGTATGCCGGGCGCATCGTCGAACACGGCCCGGTCGGGCAGATCCTCCGAGAGCCGCTGCACCCCTATACGCGCGGCCTGATCGGAAGCCTGCCTGGCGCTGCCGGCCACGGCCGCCGCCTGCGCCAGATCCCCGGCACCACGCCTTCGGCGGCGCGCATGCCCAAGGGCTGTCCGTTTCGCCCGCGCTGTTATGCGGCTACCGATCTCTGCGAGGAGCTGCCGCCGGAGGTCCGGCACAACGACACGCTTCTGCGGTGCTTCCACCCTCAGCCAGGAGCCCTGCAATGACCACGCCCCGACTGGAAATCAGCAATGTCAGCAAGGTGTTCGCGAGCCGTCCCGGACTGATCGAGCGCGCCTTCGTCAAGGCGGGGCTGGCCAAGCCGAAAGCATCCGTGCATGCGCTCGACGATGTCAGCCTGAGCGTCGGCAAGGGCGGGATCGTCGGTCTCGTCGGGGAATCCGGCTGCGGAAAATCAACGCTCGGACGGGTGGCCTGTGGCCTGCTGCCACAAACCCGCGGCGCGATCTTGCACAATGGTGCCGAGCTGTCGACAGCGGCGCCGGCTGCGCGACGGGAGATGCAGCTTGGCACGCAGATGATCTTTCAGGACCCGTCGTCCAGTCTCAATCCGCGCATGCGCGTGCGCGATATCGTCGGCGAGGCGCCGCGTGTTCATGGCATGGCGAAGGGCCGCGAGGTTGCCGATCTGGTCGACCATTATCTGGAGCTCTCAGGTATCGATCCCTCGGTCAAGAACCGCTTTCCCCATCAGTTCTCGGGCGGGCAGAGGCAGAGGATCGGCATTGCCAGGGCGCTGGCTGTCAAACCCGATCTGCTGGTCTGCGACGAAAGCGTCGCCGCGCTCGATGTCTCGATCCAGGCCCAGATCTTGAACCTGTTTCTGGACCTGCGGGAACAGCTTGGCCTCACCTACCTGTTCATCAGCCACGATCTTTCGGTGGTTCGCCACATCTCGGACAGGGTTGCGGTGATGTATCTCGGTCGTCTGGTCGAGGAGGCCGCGACGTCGGAGATCTTCGAAAATCCCCAACATCCCTATACGCGAGCCCTGCTCGAGGAGATTCCCGAACTGGTCCCCAAACGGCGCAGCTATGGCGCGATCAAGGGCGAGATCCCGTCACCGCTCAATCCGCCAAGCGGCTGTCATTTCCACCCGCGCTGTCCATTTGCGATGAAACGATGCCGCGAGGAGGTGCCGCAGCTGCGCGCGGTCGCGCCGGGACATCGCAGCGCCTGTCATCTCAACGACTGACCCATCTTCCCTGCGATCACCGCCGCGCTGGCGCGCGATCGCATTTTCTATGCATGACTGAAGGTATGCCATGATCACAAAGTCCCCGTCCCAGATTTTCCCCGGCGTCCACTGGGCCGAATGCAAAGACAAATCGGCCTATGGACTGACCGACGCCGTGGATCAGGCGGCGCACGCCGCGCTTGATGCACTGGAGACCACGTCCTTCATCGCGATTGCGGGCGGCGAAAAGATTTTCGAATATGGCGATACCAGCCAGGTCAGCTATCTCGCCTCGACCCGCAAGAGCATTCTTTCCATGCTTTACGGCAGATATGTCGAGGCAGGGATGATTGATCTCGGGGCGACAGTCGGGGATCTGGGCATCGACGAAGCGGATGGCTTGCTGGAGATCGAGAAGAAGGCGACGCTCAGGGACCTGCTGATCAGCAGTTCGGGCGTTTACTTTCCGGCCGGCAGCCCGGGCGGCGACATGACCGGCGTACCCGCGCGCGGCAGCAAGACGCCGGGCAGCTATTTTCACTACAACAACTGGGATTTCAACGTCCTCGGCGCCGCCTTCGAACAGCTGACGGGCAAATCCGTTTTTGCCGCCTTCGCGGAGGATTTCGCGGGCCCGCTTGCACTGGAGGATTTCGATCCGAAACGCCAGCGCATGCTGGGTTACCGGGATCAGTCGCGATATCTCGCCTATCATTTCTTCCTGTCGGGGCGCGACATGGCCCGGCTCGGTCTGCTGATGAGCCGGGGCGGACGCTGGGGTGACAGACAGCTCGTTCCCGCCGACTGGGTTCGCGAAAGCACCAGCATGCATGTTGTGGCGCGCGACATGGCGCGGCCCAAGCCTCGGGTTGCCGGCTACAGCTATCTGTGGTGGATACCGCAGGTGCCCGAGGGCAAGCCCTGGTGGCAGGGCGCTTTCGCCGCCGCCGGACATTTCGGCCAGTTCATCCTGGTGCTTCCGGCGCTCGACATGGTGTTCGTGAACCGTCGCGCGGTGACCGACGAACAGGCGATCGGCCGCAATCAGGGCAGCTTTACCGAAGAGTTGCCGACGGTCACCATGCCGGATTTCCTCGGCGTGTGCGACATCTTCGCGGATGCCTGCGCCGGTTGAGACCGGATCCGATATGCGGCGCCGTCCTATTCCGAGGGCGGTTCTCCCTCCGGGGTGGAACGAAAGCATTCCTCGATCTGCGTGCGCAGCCACATCTGGGCGCTGTCTTCCTGTTTGCTGCGCAGCCAGATCATGCTGGTCGATTGCGGTTCGACAAGAATGGGCGGGCGGTGCAGGGCGAGCGCGTGCGCATTTTCGAAAAGCCGCGCGACGCTTGCGGGCATGATCGCGACGAGATCGCTTTGCGCGACGATCGACACGGCCGAGGAAAAATGCGGAACGGTCGCGACCACCTGTCGCTCCACGCCGAGCGCGTCGAGCTTTTCGTCGAACCAGCCGCGCCGGCTCGGGTCGGAGCTGACCTTGACATGCCCCATGCTCAGGAGCCGCTCCATCGTCAAAGGCGCGCCATTGGCGGGGTTGTCCGCCGCCATGATGCACACTCTCTCCTCGTTGAACAGCGGCTGGCAGATGAAGCGGGGCGCGAACTTGTCCGCCGTCATCACCGCCAGATCGATGATCCCGTCATCGAGATAGTCCTGGACGAATGTGCGGTTCTGCGAGCGAGGATTGGTCGCCGTGCGGGGCGTGTGCAGCACCTCGATGCTGGAATTCGGCGCGAGCGCGCGCATGCGCCGGATCAGCGGCGGCAGCAGCACCACCGAAAAGTAGTCGTTCATGCCGATGCGGAAGACCTGCGCGTTTTCGGCCGGATCGAAAATCCCGCCGGAGACGAAGACATGTTCGCATTCCGCCACGATCTTGCGGACGCTCGGCATGATCCGCTGGCAGGTGCCGGTCATCTGCAGCCCGGTGGAGGTGCGGTGAAACAGCTCGTCTCCGAAAATGCTGCGCAGCCGCTTCAGCGCGTGGCTCATGGCGGGTTGCGACAGGCCGATCATCTCGCCGGCGGCGGTCAGCTGTCCCTTGGTGGCGATCGCGTTCAGGACTTTGATCAGATTCAGGTCGACGGTGTTCAAGGAGTTCAGCATCCGCGCGGCTCCGGCTGGGGCAATTCCGGGAGAGGAGGCTACCGGTTTGGCACGGAATTGCTTCACAAAAGAGAGGGTCGATTTCGCGTTTTCGAGAAGAGCGCAAATCGTCCCGGCAGGCAAGAGCGGGCCGGGCAGGGAGGTCGGACCGGCGCATTTCACATTCGGTCAGGAGAGATTGGCTGTTGTGAAGATGCGCGAGAACAAATGGACGCAAGGGGCCGGCGTTGCCGCGCCGCGTCGGGTCTTTCAGCCGTTATCCTCGGCCAGCAGGCTGAGGCGGGTGCTGTAGCCCGAGCGGACATGTTGGCGCGCGGCGTTTTCGGCGCGCTCGCCATCGCGGCTCGCCACCGCATCGACAATGGCCTCGTGTTCTTCCTGCGCCTGCAGCAAACGCCCCTTCACGGAGTAGGTCGAACCGGGAAGCAGGCTGAGGTGGATGCGCAGATTTGCCAGCGCGTCGATCATATAGACGTTGTGCGAGGAGCGCACGATATGCTGGTGCAGATGCTTGTTGCGCGTCTTGAGGATTTCGGGGTCCTCGATGCTGCGGTCCTGAATGACCATCTGCTGCATCAGCTCGATCTCGGCCGGCGTCGCATATTCCGCGGCAAGGCGCGCCGCCATCCCTTCCAGACCCTCGCGCACGGCGAACAGCTGGCGCAGATGGTCGTAGCTGAGATGCGACACCACCAGTCCGCGCTGCGGCCCATGTTCGGCAAGGCCCATCGCATGCAGGCGGTGCAGCGCCTCGCGCACCGGCGTGCGGCTGACGCCGAGCTTTTCCGCCAGATCGGTCTCAAGCAGACGCGTGCCGGGAAGGAGCTCGCCGTCCTCGATTGCCGCAAGCAGTTTTTCAAGCGGTGTGCCGCGTTGACCGTTCTTTTCCATCAGGGCTTTCATTTTGACCAATGCTCTTTCCGGCTTTGCAAGGAGGCCGTGCGGCCCCTCTTTTGCCGCATACTGTATACTGACCAAAACAGCAGGAGCCAAGTGGATGACGCGCGGAACAGTCCACTGTGTGCAAGCTTATCCGGTCTTCAGCCTGTCAAAGCCGGCGCGCAGGTCGCGGATGAGATCCGCAGGATCTTCAAGTCCGACATGGATACGCACGGTCTGTCCCGCCGGCGACCATTCCGTTGCAGTGCGGTAGACGCCCGGATTGGCGGGCACCAGAAGGCTTTCGAAACCGCCCCAGCTCGAGCCCATGCCGAACAGCTCGAGATGATCGAACATCTGCGCAAGTCTCGCGCGGTCGGTTTCCGTGATCACGAAGCCGAACAGGCCGGATGCGCCGGAGAACTGCCGTTTCCACTGGGCGTGGTGCGGGTCCTGCGGGAGGGCGGGATGCATCACCCGGATGACCTCGGGCTGCTGCACCAGCCACTCCGCCACCGCAAGGCCGCTGGCATGATGCTGGCGCATGCGCACCGGCATCGTGCGCAGTCCGCGCATGGCGAGGAAGGCGTCATCGGCGCCGACGCAAAGCCCGAGCCGCAGATAGGTTTCGCGCAGTTCCGGGTACATCTCCTCGGTGCAGGCGATGGTGCCGAGCATCAGATCGGAATGCCCCGAGATATATTTCGTCCCGGCCTGCATCGAAATGTCGACGCCCTGGCGTATCGGCTGCAGGAAGAAGCCGCCGCTCCAGGTGTTGTCGATCGCGGTCTTGACGCCGTGACGTTTGGCAACGGCGACGATCGCGTCGATATCCTGCACCTCGAAGGTCTGGGAACCGGGGCTCTCCATCCAGATCAGCTTTGTCTCGGGCCGGATCAGCGCCTCGATTCCTTCGCCGATGATCGGATCGTAGTAGGTCGTGTCGACGCCCAGCTTCCGGAGCACGAATTCGCAGAATTTGCGGGTCGGGCCATAGGAACTGTCGCTGACGAGGAAGTGCGCGCCCGGTTCTGCGAAGCGCATCAGAATGCTGGAAATCGCGCTGACCCCTGAAGGCGTCACCAGCGCCTTGTCCGCGTGTTCCAGGGCGCAGATCGCATCTTCGAGCGCGTGGGTCGTGGGGGTGCCCCGGCGACCATATCGCAGGCGCGCGCCCTCCTTGGCATCGAGCGACGCGAGATCGGGAAACAGAATGGTCGAAGCGCGGTACACCGGCGTGTTGACCGCGCCATAATGGTCTTTGGGGGTTCTGCCGCAATGGGTGAGGCGGGTGTCTGTTCCGAGGTGATCAATGTCCATTGTCTGCTTTCACGAGAGGATATTTCTGGAAACCGTTGCACTTTTATGAAAACACTTGTATACATAGCGCCAAGAAACGTCAATATTGGATCGCAATCCGCGGCAACAGCGGGAAGGTCCGAGGCTTTCGACTTCCAACAGAAGAGGGAAAAATGACCAATATCTACAAATCCATGCTTTCTTGCCTTGCGGTCGGCACAGCGCTTCTGGCCCCGGCGGCATATGCTGAATCAGGGGATACGCTCGCGACGGTGAAGGAACGCGGAGAGCTGCTTTGCGGCGTGCATCCGGCGCGTCACGGCTTTGCAGCGCCGGACAGCCAGGGCAATTGGGAAGGGCTCGAAGTCGACTACTGCCGTGCGATTGCCGCCGCGATCTTCGGTGACGCGAGCAAGGTCCGCTTCGTTGCGCTGTCCTCGCAGCAGCGCTTTCCGGCCATCCAGTCCGGCGAGGTCGATGTTCTTGTCCGAAACGTCACCGCGACGCTGGGTCGCGACACGGCGCTCGGCCTGAACTTCGCGCCGCCGATCTTCTACACCGGTACCGGCTTTCTCGTGCATGCGGGCTCGGGCGTCGAGACGGTCGAGGATCTGGACGGCGCGACGATCTGCGTGGCGCCGGGGTCCACCACGGAGCGCAACGTCGCGCAGATCTTCAAGTCGCGCGGCATGGACTACACGCCCGTCGTGATCGAGAACAACAAGCAGCTTGTCGATGCCTACGTCACCGGCCGCTGCGATGCGCTGACCAAGGACAAGGCCGCCCTGCCCGGCGTGCGCGCCTATGACACCACCGATCCCGCGGAACATGTGCTGCTGCCCGGCATCTTCTCCAAGGAGCCGCTTGCCCCCGCCGTCCGCCAGGGCGACGACCAGTGGTACGATCTGGTGAAATGGGTGGTTTATGCCACCTTCGACGCCGAAGAACTGGGCGTCACCTCGCAGAATGCCGAGGACATGAAGGCCTCGGATGACGTGGACGTACAGTCTCTTCTGGGAATGACCGGCGATTACGGCGCAAAACTCGGCCTTGACGAGGATTGGGCCTACAACATCGTGACCCAGGTCGGCAATTACGGCGAGATTTACGACCAGCACTTCGGGCCGGAGAGCGCGACGCCGCTTGATCGCGACCTGAACAGTCTCTGGATCGACGGCGGCCTCTTGTACGGTTACCCCATCAAGTAAGCCGACGATCGGTGACCGCCGCCACGGCATTGCCGTCAGGCGTCGGTCACCCGATCGCGCGGGATCCACTTTCCAGGCAGGAGTGACCAGTGTCTCACCTTGATGAGAGCGTGCACGGCGGCAGGCCGCGCCCGACGCTCGGCAATATTCTCTACAGCAAGACGTTTCGCACCATAGCGGCCCAGGCGGTGATGGCGGTTCTCGTCATCATGGCGGGGCTGTATCTCTATCGCAACATCATCGACAATCTCAATGCGCAGAGCATCGCGACCGGCTTCGGGTTCCTGGAGCAGGATGCGCAGTTCGATATCGGCGAGACGGTCATCCCCTACAGCGCCACCGACACGTTTGGCCGCGCATTTCTGGTGGGCCTTCTGAACACGCTCACCGTTTCGGCGGCGGGCATCGTGCTGGCCACCATTCTCGGCTTTCTGGTGGGCTTCGCCCGGGTTTCCAGCAACTGGCTGCTGTCGAAGGTCGCCACCGGCTATGTCGAGATCGTTCGCAATATCCCGGTGATCCTTCAGGTGATCTTCTGGGCCGTGGTGCTTCGCAACCTGCCGAACGCGCGCGACGCCATCGATCTCGGCGGATTTGTCTTTTTGACGAACCGCGGTCTCTCCTTTCCCGTGCCGAGCGCGGATCCGGTGCACGAGTTCATGCTCCTGGCACTTGCGGCAGGGATCATCCTTGCGATCGTCGGCAACCGGATGGCGCGCCGCCATCGCGAGAAGACCGGCCAGTACATCGACATGCTGTGGCCGTCGGTCGCGCTCGTCGTCGGCCTGCCGGCCCTGGTCTGGCTTGTCGGGGGTGCGCCCACCGAACTCAGCGTTCCCGCGCTGAAGGGCTTCAATTTCAAGGGCGGCGCGACGATTTCGCCGGAATTCACGGCGCTGCTCGTCGGCATCTCGCTCTACGCCTCCGGCTTCATCGCCGAAATCGTGCGGGCCGGCCTTCAGGCAACCGCGAAGGGGCAGATCGAGGCCGCCCGCTCGATCGGGCTCAGGCCGCGTTTCGTGATGCGCTACGTGGTGCTGCCGCAGGCGCTGCGGGTAATCGTGCCGCCGCTCACGAGCCAGTATGTCAGCCTGATCAAGAACAGCTCGATCGCTGTCATCGTCGGCTATCCCGACCTCGTCAACATCGGCAACACAGTGATGAACCAGACCGGCCAGGCCGTGGAGGCGATTGCCGTGATGATGCTGGTCTATCTGACCATCAGCCTCGTCACCTCGACCCTCATGAATTTCTACAACCGCCTCGTGGCGATCAAGGAGCGGTAACGGCGATGACACATTCTCTGAGCGCGCCAAAGGTGGCCGCAACCGTCCACACCATGGAAGAGTTCGATCCCGATGCCAAGCTGTCCTTTGGCGAGTGGGCCGGAAAGAACCTGTTCAACTCCATCCCGCAGACCATTCTGACGGTCGTCGTTGCCGCATGCCTGCTGCGTTTCTTCTGGTTTGTGCTGAACTGGGGCATTCTTGACGCAGTGTTCTACACCACCGATCCCGATGTCTGCCGCGCGGCGACCGGCGCATGCTGGGCGGTGATCGCTGAAAAGCACCGGCCGATGCTGTTTGGCCTCTATCCCTATGACCAGCAATGGCGTCTGGTGGTGATGATGGTGATCTATCTCATCACCGTGGTCGTCTCGCTGACCCCGCGGTTCTGGAACCTCAAGCTGCTTGTTCCGTTCTGGATCGTTTCGGTGACGTCGATCTTCGTGATGATGTTCGGGGGCGTGTTCGGGATGCCCTTCGTGCCCAGCACCGATTGGGGCGGACTGCCGCTGACCATGATCCTGTTTTCGGGCACGGTGCTGATCGGCATGCCGGTGGCGGTGCTGCTGGCGCTCGGGCGGCGCTCTCCGCTGCCGGTGGCCAAGGGCTTTTCGGTGGTCTTCATCGAGGCCCTGCGCGGGGTGCCGCTGATCACCATCCTGTTCGTGGCGGTCAACGTGTTTCCGCTGTTCCTGCCGGCGGGCGTCGAGGTCAACAAGCTGCTCAGGGTCGTGATCGGCATTGCGATCTTCTTTGCCTGCTATCAGGCCGAGGTGATCCGCGGCGGGCTCCAGGCCATTCCCAAGGGGCAGTACGAGGCCGCAGCCTCGCTCAACCTGACCTATTGGCAGACCACGACCCGCATCATCCTGCCGCAGGCGCTGCGGATCAGCCTGCCGGCGATCACCAATCATATCATCGCGGCGATGAAGAACACCTCCTTCGTCATCATCATCGGCCTCTTCGATATCCTGACGGCAACCACCGCGGTCATGCAGGACCCGCTCTGGCGCCGCTATTACATCGAGGCCTATCTCTTTGTCGCCGCCATCTACCTCTTCTTCGGCTACTCGCTGTCGCTCTATGCGCGCCAGGTCGAAAAATGGATCAACACGGGCCGTATCTGAGCATGGCTGGAAAGGATGACTTTCATGTCCGCAAATCTTTCTGAAAACGCTGTCGCCGCCACGCCGGCGCATCAACCGGGCGAAGCCGCCGCAATGATCGAGGTGCGCAACGTTTCGAAATGGTTCGGCAATTTCAAGGTGCTTCAGGATGTCAGCCTGAATGTGGCCAAGGGCGAACGGGTCGTGATCTGCGGGCCTTCGGGATCGGGCAAATCGACGCTGATCCGCTGCATCAACAGGCTCGAGGAGCACCAGCAGGGCACGATCATCGTCAATGGCGTCGAGATGAACGAGAATATCAAGAACATCGAGGCGATCCGTCGCAATATCGGCATGGTGTTTCAGTCGTTCAACCTGTTCCCGCATCTGAGCGTGATCGACAATCTGACGCTCGGCCCGATGCTGGTGCGCAAGATGAGCAAGAAGGCGGCCGAGGAACTGGCGATGCAGTTTCTCGAAAAGGTCCGCATTCCGGAGCAGGCGCAGAAATACCCGCTGCAGCTTTCGGGCGGCCAGCAGCAGCGCGTGGCGATTGCCCGATCGCTGTGCATGCAGCCGGAGATCATGCTGTTCGACGAGCCGACCTCCGCGCTCGATCCCGAGATGATCAAGGAGGTGCTCGACACCATGATCGAACTGGCCGGAAGCGGCATGACCATGGTCTGCGTCACCCACGAGATGGGCTTTGCCCGCACCGTGGCCGATAATGTGGTGCTGATGGCCGACGGCCAGATCGTCGAAAGCGGGGTCCCGGAAGAGTTCTTCGGCAATCCGAAACACGCGCGCACGCGCACCTTCCTCGACCAGATCCTCAAGCACTGACGCTTGCCGGAGCGTCCGGCCGGACGCTCCGCCTTTCAGGAGACTATCCCGTGTCCTCTTTGACACTCACCCTCGCGGGTCTTTCGGCGGGGCTCTCCAGGCATGACCTGAGCGAAGCCGCGGCCGACTGGGCCATACGCGCCTTTACCGACACGCTGGCCTGCGCGCTCGCCGGCATGCGGACGCCCGTCGTGCAATTGGCCGGCGCCGTCCTTCCCGCAGCGCCCGGACCCTGCCAGGTGTTCGGCTCCGGAAAACGGCTGCATCCGCTGGATGCTGCGCAGCGCAACGGCATCGCCGCCCACGCGCTTGATTATGACGACTGCAATCTCGAGATGGATGGGCATCCCTCCGTCTCGATCGTGCCGGCGCTGTTTGCGCTGGCCGAGGCGCGTAACGCGCCCGGCAGCGAAGTCCTGACGGCCTTTGTCGCCGGGCTGGAGGTCGAGATCAGGCTGGCCCGGATCGCCAATCCCGCCCATGCGGCGCGCGGCTGGCATCCAACCGTGACCTTCGGCGTTATCGGAGCGGCGGTCGCCTGCGGCCGTTTGATGGGCCTCGATCCGGAGCGGCTGGCGGTCGCCATGGCGATTGCCGCCTCCAGCGCCGCAGGGCTTAGGGCCAATTCCGGCACCATGACCAAGCCGTTTCATGCCGGCCAGGCCAGTCGCAACGGGCTTCAGGCCGCGCTTCTGGCCGAGGCCGGGTTTACGGCACGCGATACCGCGCTCGAGCACCGCTTCGGTTTCCTGAAGGCTTTCGGCGGCAGCGAAGCGGTGGATATAGCGCCCGCCATCAGGGGCTGGGGGACCGACTATGCCCTGCTGTCGCCCGGCATCGCGGTGAAGCAATATCCCTGCTGCGCCTTCGTACATTGCGCCATCGACGCGGCGGCCTCGCTGCGAACCGAAATCGGCGCGACGGCGGTGAGCGCGGTCGAGGTCGCGCTCAACGGAAAACGCCTCGGCAATATCGACAGGCCGCGCCCCACGGACGGGCTCGATGCGAAATTCTCGACCCAGTATCTGACGGCCCGCGCGCTGATCGACGGCGCCGTCGGCCTTGGGGATTTCACGCCGGAGCGCCTTTGCGCGCCGGATGTGACGCGGCTTGCCGAAAAGGTGCGCTTGCGTGCCCATGATGACGACCTTTCGCTCGGCCATGTGCATGTCACCCTCAAGGACGGGCGGCGGCTCTCGGCATCCGCCAGGGTCGCCATGGGCCGCGATCCGGCCAACCCCATGACCGCATCGGAGTTTCGCCGGAAATTCGACGATTGCGTTTCCCATTGCCTGACGCCCGCTGGGGGCGAGGCGCTTTTCACCCTTCTCATGTCGCTCGACCAGCACGCCGATTTCGCCCCCGTCTCGAAGGCGGTCGCGAGCGCTGCCGGTCGAGCCGCCCCACAGACGGTATCTTCGGAGGAACAGGATGTCGCTTTCCCATGAACTTGCAACCCGCGCGCTGGCGCTCGATCCGCCCGGTTTCGACCCGGCGGCGCTCGGCTTTGCCCGCGATGCGATTGCCGACATGATCGGCTGCGCGCTGCTCGGCGCGCCGACGGCCACGACCGAGGCAGCGCTTCTGAGAGGCGTTCAGGGCGACGGCCCGTGCCATGCGCTGGGACGGGCCGAAAGGCTCGGCCGGCTGGATGCCGCCTTCGTCAACGGCGTTTCGGGTCACGCGCTGGATTATGACGACACCAGCAAGTCGCTCTCCGGTCATCCCACGGTGATCATCATTCCCGCCATCCTGCCGCTTGCCGAGACCATGCAGGTCTCCGGCCGCGCCTTTCTCGACGCCTATGTGATCGGCGTCGAGGCCGCGACGCGCTTTGCCCGCGGCGTCAACTTCGCCCATTACGAAAAGGGCTGGCACCCGACCGCCACGCTCGGCATCTTCGGCGCGGTGGTGTCAGCGGGCATCCTCCTGAAGCTGGACGCGAAACGCATGGCCGACGCAATCTCGATGGCGGCCTCGCTGGCTTCGGGCATCAAGGCCAATTTCGGCACGGACACCAAGCCGCTGCATGCCGGCCTTGCCGCGCGCAACGGCCTTTTCGCCGCGCTGATGGCCGCCGAAGGCGTCAATGCCGCTGCCGCCGCTCTGGAACATCCGCAGGGCTTTCTCGAAGTGTTCAACGGCAAGGGACATTACGATGCAGACCGGATGCTGACCGGCTGGGGCGCGCCGCTGGATCTGATGAACCCCGGCATCTCGATCAAGAAATACCCTTGTGTCTACAGCGTCCACGCCGCGATCGACGCGGTGATTGCTCTGCATGACGGTGCGGTTCCGGATAGCACAGCGGTCGAGGATATTGTCGTGCGCATGCATCCGCGCCGGATCTTGCCGCATGTGCGCAATCCAGCAACCAGCGCGCTGAACGCCAAGTTCAGCCTGTCCTATGCGGTGGCGCGCGGCCTGGTGAACGGCACGGTGCGGCTCGACCATTTCGAGGACGCAGCGCTTGGCGATCCCGAGGTGACGCGGATCATGGATCTGATCCGGATTGAAGAGATGCCGGACAATTTTTCCGATTACGGCGCCGAGGTCGCGGTCACGCTGAACAACGGCCAGACGGTTCGGCACAGCGTCGAGGTTCCGCTTGGCCGTGGTCCGGAATCGCCGCTTCCCGTGGAAATGCTTGAAAACAAGTTCCTCGATTGCGCATCGCGAAGCCTGACCGCCGAAGGGGCGGCCGAAGTCTTCGGCATGCTGATGAAGCTCGACCGGCTTGAGAGCGTCTCCGAACTGATTGCCGCAATCGCGACCGCGACCCGTCCGGTGAAAGGATAATTCCCATGAGCTTCGCAAAAGCCCTTTCTGAAAAAGCCCTCGCCCTGTCGCTCGATACGGTTCCGCCAGAGGCCGTTCATATCGCCCGCCGCGCCATTGTCGACACGATCGGCGTTGCCCTTGCCGGGCGCTCGGCACCCTATCTCGGCGCGCTCGAGTCTGTTCTCGAGGTCGCATCGGCGCCGGGCACGGCAACCCTTTGGGGCTGCGGCGGCCGGAAAGCCTCGGTCCTGCACGCGGCGATGATCAACGGCGTTGCCGCCCACGCGCTGGATTTCGACGACTGCTCGACAACCATGGGCGGCCATCCCTCCGCGCCGGTGGTGCCCGCCATTCTGGCGCTCGCCGAAACGGAAGGGGCAAGGGCCGCAGATGTGTTTGCGGCCTATCTCACCGGCGTCGAGGTCGAAACCCGGCTGGCGCGCGGCCTGCTGCCGCATCACTATGAAAAGGGCTGGCATCCGACCGCAACGCTGGGCGTGTTCGGCGCGGCGGCGGCTTCGGCGCGGCTTCTCGGCCTTGATGCCGGCGGCATGGCCACGACCCTTGCCATGGCGGTGTCCATGGCCTCGGGCCTGAAGTCGAACTTCGGAACGCCGGTCAAGCCCATGCATGTGGGGCAGGCCGCGCATAACGGCGTGCTTGCCGCGCTTTTGACCGGCAACGGCATGACCGCCAATGTTGAGGCGTTCGAGCATAATTACGGCTTCTTCAACCTGTTCAACGGCGCCGGCAATTTCGATGCCGATGCCATTCTCGACGGCTGGGACGGCCCGCTGGAGCTGCTCGAACCCGGCATCGCGATCAAGCAGCATCCGTGCTGCGGCAGTGCCCATTCGGCGATCGACGCGGCGTTGAAACTGGTGGCCGAGCACGGCCTGTTGGCGCCCGAAAGCATCGCGGCGATCACGACCAGCACCCATGAACGCCGCCTGGCGCACACCAACCGGCCCGCGCCGAAATCCGGCCTGGATGCCAAGTTCTCCGTTCAGTTCCTGACGGCCAAGGCATTGACGGCGGGCCGGCTACGGCTCGGCGATTTTGCCGATGACAGCTTCATGACCGATGATGTCGCCATGCTCCTGCCAAGGGTAACCTCCACCGGTCACCGGCAAGAGGATGCCTATCGCGGCGAGGTCTCCGTGACGATGAAGGACGGCGCGGTGCTGACGGCGCAGGCGTCCACCCGGTTCGGGCGCGGGCCTTCAAACCCGATGAGCGATGATGAACTGCGCGAGAAATTCGTCGATTGCGCCGGCGCGTTGCTCGGCGAAAACGAAGCGCATGCCGCCTTCGATGCTGGCCTGTCGCTCGCGCCGACGGATCGGCTGGATGATTTTCTGGCTCGTGTATCCGGGCCGCGTGGCTGAAGGGGAGATTGACATGCTGACAGTTTACGGACGACGGAATTCATCGAATTGCGCCAAGGTGTTCTGGCTTCTGGAGGAGCTCGGCAGGCCCTTCGATCTCGTGCCGATGGGGCGCGGCTCGGGCGCTGAAAACCCGGAAGAACTGGCGCGGCTGACGCCTTTCGGCAAGGTGCCGGTCATCCGCGACGGCGATTTCGTGACGTGGGAGTCCAACGCCATTCTGCGTTTCCTTGCCTCCGGCGCGTCCCGCGGCGACCTCTGGCCGGAAGATGCGGCGGGGAGGGCCCGCATCGACCGCTGGATGGACTGGGCATCGCTGTCGCTCACCCCGCCGCTGACCCGGTTGCGCAAGGCGCGTCAGGCCGGCGGAGAGGGCGAACTGGGCCCCGTCATCGAAGCCTTCACGCAGCTTGACGGGCAACTCGCGCGCTCCACCCATATCGCCTCGGACGGTCTGAGCCTGGCGGACATCACGACCGCCCCCGCTGTCCATCGCTGGGGACTGCTGGCGGCGGCCGGGCGCGACGCGCTTCCGGACCTGCCGAACCTGGCGGCCTATCGCGCGCGGCTTGAAGCCTATGACCCCTATCGCCGCCACATCGCGGACGCGCTGTCCTAGTGGAATGAATTTGACATTTGCTTTCGAGCCTGCTGCGGATAGGGAGCAAATGTCAGAATCAAACCACTGGAGCGATTCCGCCTCTCATGGAAACGCGCAACCGCTCTCTCTTTGTTTTGACGCATTTTCGCTTAACGTCAGATGTTTCCGTCGGACTGCGAAATGCGCTAGCCCACCTTCGTGCGCCGGCTCGCCGCCCGTTCCAGATCGGCCCCCATGCGGGCGGATAGCCGCGTGGCAATGCGTCTGACATTGGCGATGATGCGTTCTCTGTCGATGAGCTCATCGGCCCGAAGACTGACGGCGACCCCTGCGATCGGGAAGTTGCGTGAATCGAGAACCGACGCGCCAAAACAGATAATTCCTTCGGCCACTTGCTGGTTGTCGACGGAATAGCCTCTTTCGCGCGTCTCGCGCAGTTCCGCGAGCAACTGCTCAATGGTCTGGACGCTGGAGGACGTACGCGGCGGCGGCAGCCCGTCCGCATAGATCCTCTTGACTTCGAAATCGCTCATATGGCTCAGGAAGGCCTTTCCTGTCGCGGTAAAGGCTGCCGGAAGCCGCATGCCGGCGCGGAAATCGACAAGCGAATGGCTGATGTCCGAATTGCGCGCCGCGATGTAGACCACCTCGTTGCCTTCGAGAACGGTAAGCGTAATCGTTGCCCCCGGAAGCTCGGTTTCCCTGTCCCAGATCGAGGCGAACTCGGTGGCGACGTCGGACTGTTCCATGAAAGCGTTCGACCAGCGCATCAGATGGGGACCGAGCTGGTAGGTCTGGTCAGGGCGACGGATCAGCAGTCCCAGTTCCACAAGCGTGCGGCACAGCATGTGAACCGAGCTTTTCGCGATTCCAAGCTCGCGCGCGAGGTCTGACAGGTTGGGATAGCTTCGGTTTCTCGCCACCAGATCGAGTATGCGCGTCGCCCGCTCTACAGCAGGCACCAGTTTTGTCTGTTCTTGATCCATCGCCAATCAAATGCCGTTTCGCTCCAAATCATTCTTGACAACCATCAGAACAGATCATTATTGTTCTGTCTACTGAATTCAGTTCAATATAGCGAACTGAGGGCATGATTGTGGACTGATTTCATAATCATGATCGGGTCGGGATATGACCCGCAGGGCAGGCTATGTTGCTTTTGGGAGGGGGCGCATGGTGATGAGCAAGAGAGACTGGGCCATCCGTTTCGCGGAAGCGTCCGACAGCGATCGGACGATCGGCGCGATGGCGCGCTATTTCACCTGTACTTACCTTTGGGACATGGGCACCGCGAAGGTCATCATTCGGATGATCGACGGCAAGGTCAGCGAGATCAATATCGATCCCGCGCCGATGGATGCCTATGACTTTGCCTTGCGCGCCGGTCCTGCCACGTGGCGCGAATTTGCCAAGCCGATCCCGGAGCCGATGTATCACGGCATCTGGTCGGCAAGCTTCCGGCGCGACCTGAAGCTTGAGGGCAATCTTCTCGTTCTCATGCAGAACCTGCGCAATTTTACGGTTCAGTTCGAACTGCTTCGCAAAGTCGGCGTGCCGGTCTGAGCCGGCGCGCGCCCTGTTGTTGCGCCCGGTGCGCTTTCGAAACATACGGAGCCCTTTATGGCCAAGCATTCGCCTGTCATCGGACGTTATGTCACGATTGATGTCGACGGCTACGAGTACAAGGTCTTTTACCTGCGCAATGGCGAGGGCGTGCCGCTTGTTTGCCAGCATACCGCCGGCTGCCACAACCACCAGTGGCGCGATCTTCTGGAAGATAGCGAAATCACGGCCGACTACGATGTGATCGCCTATGATCTTGCCCGTCACGGCAAGTCCGATCCGCCGCTCAACAAGGCGTGGTGGACGGAAGAATATCGGCTGACGACCGAGCACTATATGAATTTCATTACCGCGTTCTGCGATGCGCTCGAGCTGGAAAATCCGATCTTCATGGGCTCTTCCTTTGGCGGCAATATCGCCTTGCAGCTGGCGCTCCATCACCCGGACCGTTTCCGCGCGGTCATCCCGGTCGAGGCCGCAGAGCATGCGCCCGGCTTCTTCCTCGACTGGTGGCGCCATCCGCATGCCAATGCCGCCCAGGTCTGTGCCTCCGGCGTATGGGACCTGATGGCGCCGCAAAGCCCGGACAAGGACCGCTGGCTCACCTGGCACTACTACACGCAAGGCTCCGAGGTTTTCAAAGGCGACCTCTATTTCTACTCCGTCGACCATGACCTCAGGAGCAAACTTGGCGGTATCGATACCCGTCAGTGCCCGGTGATCATGATGACCGGCACCTATGACTATCTCACTCCGCCTGATGCGACGGAGAACACCGCGCGGCAGATCCCGGGCGGCATCTATATCGAGATGGAGGATATCGGGCATTTCCCGATGTCGGAAAACTATCCGCTTTTCGCCGTGTATTTGAAGGAAGCGCTGCGGCTCATCGAGGAACGCACATGAGGCGCGCATCACCGGGACACAGCAGTCAGCAGAAAATCGCGACGGGGAAATTCGTATGAAGATCATTGAATTTGACGAAAAGGGACAACGCCGGGAAACCCGGCCGGAAACGCTTTCGGAAAGCGGAACGGCCAGCAGTCTTGCGCCGCGTCCCGGTCTCCGGGCGCCTGCCGCCGATCACGCGCGGCGCAGAAGCGGCAGTTCCTCGGGCATCGAGCTTCACATGTTCCAGACAGGGATTTTGAAGACCAAGCTCAAATTCATCAAGATGAACCAGGGGGAGAGCGATTTCGACATTCCCGTTCCGTGGTTCCTGATCAAGCATCCGGCAGGCAATATCGTCATCGACGGCGGCAATGCGATCGAGGCCGCGATCGACAAGCGGGCGCATTGGGGCGCGGTTGTCGACGCCTATGATCCGGTCATGGAGGTTTCGGAGAACTGCGCCGATCAGTGCCGCTCGGTCGGCGTCGACCCCGGATCGGTCCGCTACGTGCTGCAATCCCATCTCCATCTCGACCACACCGGGGCAATCGGTCATTTTCCGAACGCGCAGATCATCTGCCAGCGCGTGGAATATGATTATGCGTTCAACCCGCACTGGTTTGCCCGTGGCGCCTATATCCGCGCCGATTTCGACAGGCCCGGCCTCAACTGGAAGTTCCTCGGCGGGGAATATACCGACAATTACGATCTGTTCGGCGACGGCGCCGTCCGCATGATCTTCACGCCGGGTCATGCGCCGGGGCATCAGTCCTTTCTGATCACCTTGCCGAAAACCGGGCCGGTGCTACTGACGATCGATGCCGCCTACACGCTCGACCACTGGGAGAACAAGGCTTTGCCCGGCCTTGTCCATTCCTCCGCCGACGCCGCGAATTCCGTGGCGAAGCTGCGCCGGATCGCGAGCGACACGAATGCGATGGTGGTTACGGGACACGATCCCGACAACTGGCAGACCTTTTTGAAGGCGCCGCACGACTTTTATGACTGAGAGGCTTTCGGGCTGGGCCCGGTGGGAGGGATTGCAAGGCCGCGGCCGGCGGCCAGTGAGGAAGGGCCGGCCTGTTTCCGTTGAACTGCCGCACAGGTGGTCTGTGCTTTCAAAGAGGAGGAACCGATGAATTTCTTGAGAACCCTGGCAATTGCCGTTGGCATGGTCGCGTCCTGTGCGGCTTTTGCCCATGCCGACGGCGTCGAATCCATTAATCCGGACGTCGCCAAACGCCTGTACAATCCCGATATGCTGGACCCGGCGCAGCCGGTGGCCGCAAGCCCGCTGCAGGATTTCAAGGCGAAGAACCCGCCGCCGTGGAAAATCGGCTATGCGTCGTCTTATGCCGGCAACACGTGGCGTGCCGGGGCGATGGACGAACTCCAGAACGAGATCATTCCGAAATGGAAGGAACTCGGCCTGATCAGCGACGTCGTGATTACGCAATCCAACCTGAATGACTCGACGCAGATCCAGCAGATGCGCCAGCTTGTCGACCAGGGCGTTGACGCCATTTTCGTGTGCTGCTCCAATCCGACCGCGCTCAACCAGACCGTACAATATGCCTATGACAAGGGCGTTCCGGTGTTCTCCATGACGGGCTATCTGACAGCCCCGTCGGCAGTGAATTCCTCGGTCAACTACCAGGTTGCGGGCTTCGAGATCGGCAAGCGTCTGGCAGAGGAACTGGGCGGAGAGGGCAATGTCCTGATCGTCGAGGGCATTCCCGGTACGTCCGGTTCCGACAGTCAGGATCGCGGCGTGAAAGCGGGGCTTGCCACCGCGCCGGGCATCAAGATCGTCGGCTCGGTCGCCGGCATGTGGACCGACCAGATCGCACAGGGAGAAGTGCAGAAATGGCTGGCAACCCATCCGGGCAAGCTTGATGCCATCGCCGTCCAGTCCGCGGCTGAAATGGGTGTTCTGCGGGCGCTCAAACAGTCCGGTCGCACCGGCGTCAAGGTCACCGTCGGCGGTGAACTGGGCGCGCTTTGCACCTGGCGCAAGAATCCGGACCTGATTGACGCCGCCGTCCAGACCTGGCCGCCGGGCGATGATGTCCAGCTGATCTGGGATGTCATGATGCGCACGCTGCAGGGGCAGGGACCGAAGATCCAGTCCGTCCTCGTCGATCCTGTCGTGCTGACCTATGACGACGTTGCGAAAGTCCTTCCGGAGGATTGCGACGAGAACAGCCAGGCCTGGCTCAATGTCGGCAAGGACCACTGGGGCTCGGAAGCCTATCTGAACGACTTCTTCGTGAAGCCCGCCGATCCGACAGCATACAAGCCCTGATGCAGAAGGCCGCCGGCCCACGGTCGGCGGCCTCAGGCATCTTGATTTTTCACCGGGATACGATCGCCATGCTGCGCCCAGTAGCCGAGACATCACCAGCATCCCACGGTCGGGAAACGATCGCGGTGCGCAATGTGAAGAAGTTTTTCGGACCGACCCGTGCCTTGAACGGAGCGAGCTTTTCCGCGCGGGCGGGCGAGATTCACGCCATCGTCGGCGGCAATGGTTGCGGCAAGAGCACCATGGCGAAAGTGGTGTCGGGCGTGCTTCCCTTTGACAGCGGCTCGGTCTCGATTCTCGGCGAAACCCCGACGACGCCGGCGGAAAGCCGGGCGCTCGGCATCTCGACCGTCTATCAGGAGGTGCTGGTCGCCGACGAGAGCACGGTCGTCGACAATATATTCATGGGCGCGGACGCGCTCTTTTCCAAGGCTCTTTCCCAGGAGCGCAAGGTTGCCCGCGCCGCCGAGCTGATGCTCGACCTTTCCGGCGAGCCCGTCGATCCCTTCGCCATTGCGGGAACGCTGCCGCTTGGCCTGAAACAATGGATCACGATTGCCCGTGCGCTGGTCAGCGAACCGAAAGTCCTGATCCTGGACGAGAGCTCCGCAGCGCTTGATTTCGACAGTACCGAGCGGCTTTTCGCCAAGATGCGGGCGCTGCGCGATGCCGGCGCGACGGTTCTGATCGTCACCCACCGCATTGCCGAACTGATCCGCATTTCCGATCGTGCCACGGTGTTGCGCGATGGGTGCGATGTCGGCGTGCTGGAAAAGCATGAGATCACCGAAAAGAACCTCCTGGCGCTGATGACCGGCGATGAGACCGCCGGCAGCGGCCATCATCAGGAGGCTCCGCGACCGCGGGACGACCGGCTTGCCCTTCACGCCCAGCGCATCACGCTTTGGGAGGGGACGGCGCCGTTTGATTTCCATCTGCGGCGCGGCGAAATCGTCGGCATCGCCGGCCTCGACGGCCAGGGGCAGGACGATTTCGTCCGCGCCCTGGCCGGTGTCGAACCGCCGCGCAGCGGGCTTGTCCAGGTCGCCGACCGCGACGGCAGGCTTCAGGCGGTGCTCGGCCTTTCCGACGCGGTCAAGGGGCGGATCGCCTATGTATCGGGCGACCGCAAGCGCGAAGGCATCTTCGCCTCGCTCTCGATCTTCGAAAACATGGTGATGCCGCTCTACCGGGAAAAGAAGCGCGGCGGGTTTCTGGGCATCATCGACAGGCAGACGCTCTCGGCGGTTTTCAAGCGTGAGGCGGAAAACCTGTTGATCAAGTTTGGCGCGCGCGAGGATCGCATAACCTCCCTTTCCGGCGGCAATCAGCAGAAAGTGCTGATCGGACGGGGGTTTGCCATGCGACCCGATATCATCGTGCTCAACGATCCCGCGCGCGGGATCGATGTCGGCGCCAAGACCGAACTCTACAAACATCTCAGAGCCTTCGCGGAGGACGGAAAATCGGTCGTCTACATGTCTTCGGAACTGGAGGAATTCGTGGGCTTCGCCACCCGCGTGATCGTCTTCCGCGACGGTCGCCCCTTTGATGCCTTCGACGGGCGGACGCTCGAGCCGCAAAAGGTGCTGGAGGCGATGTTCGGCCAGACCGACGGAAGCGGACTGGCCATGCCCGGCGGGCAGACGCCCGAAGGGCCAGACCGGCCACCGCCGGCGCTCCAGCCGACGGCGGAAGCGCGCGGCCATGCCGCCGTCGAAACAGCGCCTCACCCGGCGACCGCTGATGACGCCGCGCACGAAGCTGACGATCGCCCGCCGCCCGCGCCGTTTCGCAAACCCATCCGGATCATCGAATTCGATGCCGAGAGCGGCCAAGCCAGAAGCCTTGGCCGATGAACAAAGCGCTCACCAATACCAGGACGGAAACCGTATCCGATCGTGCCGTCGCAGGGCAGGCGCAGGGGGGGCGTGCGAATCCGTTCCTTCTGGTTCCGATCACCATGTTCTTCGCGCTGCTCGGCCTTGCGGTGCTGCGCGCGCCGAACCTGATGAGCAGCAACGGCATCGGCAGCGCCATCATTGTGGCCACGCCGCTGATATTGGCGACCTACGCGCTGATGGCCTCGGTGATTTCCGGTCGCGGCACTGTCGATCTGTCGATCGGTCCGCTGATCGGCTTCATCAATGTCACGCTCATCCAGCTTCATGGCGCAGGCGTTATCGCCAGCCCGATCACGATCTTCGTCTACGCCATTCTGACCGGTGCGCTTTACCAGTTTATTTTCGCGCTTATCGTCATCTATGTCCGGGTCCAGCCGATCATCGTTTCCCTGTCCGGCTATCTGGCGCTCTCCGGCATCAATCTCGTGATTTTGCCGCGCCCGGGCGGTATGGCGCCGCAATTCATGGCCGACTGGGGGCTTGGCACAACGATCTTTTCCCCCGTCCTCGCCATTCTTGTACTTGCCACCATCGCCTGGGGCCTGTTCTCGCGCACCGCCTTCTTCACGCACCTGCGGTTGATGGGCTCGGATGAACGCGCCGCCTATACCAGCGGTGTGCCGATCACCGTCGTGCGGATCGGCGCCCATCTGATCTCGGGCGCTTTCGCGGGATTGGCTGCGATCGCGTTCACGGCGCTGATTTCCTCCGGCGATCCCTCGCAGGGCACCACCTACACGCTGATCGCCGTCACGGCGCTGGTCCTCGGCGGGGCATCGCTTGCCGGCGGACGGGCCAGCGCATTCGGCTCTTTCCTTGGAGCGGCGAACCTCTACTTGATCACCTTCGTTCTCGCGACCTTCAATTTCGGCGCGGTGCAGAGCTTCGTCACCAATCTCGCTTATGGCTCGATCCTGGTGATCTCGCTGCTGCTCACACTGATCATCCCCTTCATTCAGCGCCATATCCATAATTTCTCGCCGCTCCTGTATTTTGTCGCACTCAGTGTCGTGGCGCTTGGCGTCATACTGCATGCGACGAATGACAGCCCTGTTCGCGATCCCGCCGAGGTCGAAGCATCGGTTACCGGCCCTCTCGCGCCGATCGCGCCGGAGGCGCTCTACGTTGCGCCGCTTGAGGTTGCCCGGCCGGATGCGCAGACGATCGCGCTTCGCAATCAGGCTGCGCCGTTCGTGTTCGCCGCTCTGCTGCTCGCCGTCATCGCCTTTTTCGTCCGTACGGCCTTCAACCAGTCCGATCGCCGCAGGATCGCGCCTGTCGCCGCGGTGGTGATCACGTTGATGGTCCTTCTCGGTGCATGGCTGATGCGTGAAGGGGCTGCGGCGGGGACCGCCGGTGTCGAGGTGGAGGATTTGCGATGAGTATGACCGGTTCGACGCCCCGGCTGGGTCTGCCGGCCACCATTCTCGGCCTTGCCATCGGCCTCGTCCTGACGGTTGTCGGCGTCGTCTTCGGCTTCATGCAGGGGCTTTCGGTGCAGATGATCATTCTGGCCGCCATCGCCACCATGGCCGCCTTTACCTGGGGCTGGCGGTTTGTTCTCGGCCAGTTCGAACGCGAAAAGGCGGGGGAAACGGAGGGCCAGCCGTCTGAATTGCGACAAGTCTGGCAGCAATTTCGACCGGCCATCTACGGCTTTCTGGTCATCTGCGGGATTTTCCTGGCGCTGTCACTGACCATCGAGACGTTCTTCAATATCTGGAACGTCATATCGCTGATCATTCTTCTGACGATCGTGGTGCTGACGCGCACGCTGGGGCGCTTCTTTCAGGAAAACCGCTCGGCATTCATCGGCATCATGGTGCTTTCCGGCCTGTTCTCGATCGGCGCAATGAACATCGAGGGGTTTGCCTCGGGCAGCAATATCAGGTCGATGCTGCTGTTTGCGTCTTTCCTCGGAATCGCCTCGGTGGGCCAGACGCTGGTGGCATTGCTCGGCGGGCTCGATCTTTCCATTCCGTTCATCATCGGCGCAGCCAATGTCGGATTGATGTATCTGATCGCGCTCGGCCTGCCGCCATGGCTTGCGATGCTGATCGTGCTCGCCGCTGGCATTCTGCTCGGCTTGATCAATGGTTTTCTCAGCTTCCGTCTTCAGGGCCAGGCGCTGATCGTCACGCTTGGCACGGGATTTGCGATCTCCGGCGGCGTGCAGATACTGACCTCGATCGGCACGGCCTATGGCGGCAATGTGTTCGGCACGGTGCCTGACTGGCTCTCCAATCTGGCGGCGATGAACGGCACGACGTTCGGCCTGCCTTTCCCGCCGGTCATTGCCATCTGGGCCGTGGTTGGCGTGGTCCTGATCGCGGGCATGCGCTACACCGTCTATGGCCGCTTTCTCTATGCGCTGGGCGTCAACCGCACATCGGCCAAACGCGTGATGATCTCCGAACCGGTCTACTGGGTGATGATGTACGCGCTTTCAGGCTTCTTCGCAGCGCTGACCGGCTGTCTGCTGCTCGGCTGGTCGGGCGGCGGCTTCATCAGCGTGGGCGATCAGTATCTGTTCCTGACCCTTGCCGCGGTCGTGGTCGGCGGCACCTCGCTGATCGGCGGGCAGGGCGGCTACGGCTTCACCGTGATCGGCGTATTGGTGCTGCAGGTGCTGTCCTCGTTCCTCGTGGGCATTGGCCTCGATTTCGAATGGCAACAATTCATTTTCGGTCTGCTGATCCTGCCGATGGTGGCGCTCTACGCGCGCTCGCCGCACATCAGGACGCAGATCTAGGGAGGCTTGATGATGAACCGAACCGGGTTTCGTGAAGGGAGAGGGTAAGATGGCAGTTTTCGAAACGGCGGATCTGACGGCGGCGAGCTATTCGACTGCGCTGTTGGGTCTGGTCGCCACCGCGGCGCTGTTGCTGCTGGGCACGGGTTGGGTCAGGCCTGCCTGGAAACTGCCGGTTGCCTTGTGCGCGCTTGCCGCGCTGGTGGGCACACTCGCCGTCTTCCAGGCGCGTGAGGCCTGGTCTGTCGCCCAATCCGTTCCCGTGGTCTATCACTATGTCGGCTGGGCGATCTCGATGCCGCTGCAGGTGTTGGCTCTCTATTTCTTCGCCGGCCGTACCACCAGGCTGGGCATGGGCCTGTTCTGGCGGCTTGTCGTCGTGTCCGTGCTGATGGTGTTCGTGCGCTATCTCGGGGAAGCCGGGCTGATGCATGCCACGCTCGCCTTTCTCATCGGTCTCGTGTTCTGGCTGTATATTCTGGGCGAGTTGTTTTTCGGCCGCATGGACGAGGCGGTTCGCGATTCCCGGATGCCGGCCGTGCAACGCGGTTATTTCTGGCTCAGGCTGATCGTGACGGTGGGTTGGGCGGTCTATCCGCTCGGCAATTTCATCACGTCCTTTGGCGGCTACATCGACACCGGAGCGCTTTCGGTGGCCTACAACATTGCCGATTTCCTAAACCGGATGGCGTTTGGCGTCGCCGTCCTCGCTGTCGCGATGATGGATGCTGGGGAGACCGCAGATGACTGATTTATTCGACGCCGACCGCAACCGCTCAATCCTGTTAACCTGTGAAGGGATGTTCCAATGAAGGGCGCAGACATTATTGCAATCATCATCCTGGCGGCGATCGTCATCGCGGTCTGCGCCTATCTCCTGCACTGGCTCTATCGCCGGTCGACCAAAGACATCTCGTTCGTGCGCACCGGTTTCGGCGGCGAAAAGGTGGTGATGGGCGGCGGCGCGCTGGTCCTGCCGATCCTCCACGATCTCACCGAGGTCAACATGAACACGCTGCGTCTGGAAATCATCCGGGCGCGCGAGAAATCCTTGATCACGAAGGACCGGATGCGGGTCGAACTGACAGTCGAATTCTATGTCCGCGTTCACCCCGATAACGATGCGGTGGCAACAGCCGCGCGCTCTCTCGGCAACCGCACCATGCACGCAGAAGAGCTGAAGGATCTCATTCAGGGTCGCTTCATCGACGCGATGGGCGGAGCGGCTGCGAAGATGACGCTGGAGCACATCCACGAAAACCGCATGGATTTCGTCAAGGAAGTTCGCCGGGAAGTGGCCGAGAGCCTTGCGCTTGACGGCCTGGAGCTGGAATCGGTTTCGCTGACCTCGCTCGACCAGACCGACATTTCGCTGTTCGACCCTTCGAACACCTTTGATGCGGAAGGCCTGACGATCCTGACCGAGCAGATCGAAAGCCGCAAGAAGAAGCGTAATGACATCGAGAAGGACACGATGATCGCGGTGCGTCTGAAAAACCTCGAGGCGGAGAAGCGCTCTCTCGAGATCCAGCGCGACACCGAATATGCGCGTCTCAGCCACGAAATGGAGGTCGCCGTCCAGCGGGTCCAGCGCAAGACCGAGATCGCCAGCGAGAACGCGGCGCGCGAGCGTGAGATCGAGGCCGTCAAGATCAAGGAACGCGAGGCTGTCGAGCGCGCGCGCATTGCCATGGAGCAGGAGCTCGAGCGCATCGAAATCAAGCGCAAGGAAGCGCTCCAGCTGGAAGACCAGATGCGCGAAATCGCCGTCTCCGCGAAATCGAAAGAACGCTCGGAAGCGCAGGCCGAAGCAGAGGCGGCCCGCGCCAGGATGATCGAGGCGCAGGAACGCGTCCAGACCATCCGCGACACCGAAATCGCCAACCGCCAGAAGTCGATCGAACTGATCGAAGCACAGAAACGCGCGGAATCGGAGGCTACGCGTCTGCGCATTCTCGCCGAGGCGGAAAAGGAGGCGGCCAAGGATCGCGCCGAAGCGGAGCGCATCACGGTGGCTGCCATGGCGGAACGCTATGCGGTCGAGGCCGAGGGCAAGCAGAAGCTCAACGAAGCCGAGAACCTCAGAACCGATGCCAGCCGCCGCAGCAGCCTGCACAAGTCGCTGGTTGAGAACCTCCCCGCAATCATTCGCGAAAGCGTAAAGCCGATGGAGAAGATCGAGGGCATCAAGATCCTTCATGTCGACGGACTGCCCGGCTTTTCCGGCGGTGATGCGGGCGGCGGCCGCGCCGCTGCGGCTGGCGGCGAAGGCGGCGGCAGGGATGGCGACGGGGCAGGGCAGCCGCGCGACGGCAATCTCGCCGATCAGGTCGTCTCCTCGGCGTTGCGCTATCGCTCGCAGGCGCCGTTTGTCGACCAGCTTCTGAACGAGATCGGCCTCAGCGGCGATGCGGTCCATCGCACGCTCGCGCTGCAGGATCTTTCCAAGATGGTCTACACGAGGCCGGAACAGCAGGACGCCGATGCCGGCAGGACATTGCCGGGCGGCGCCAAAGCACCGCCCAAACCTGCCGACAGGCACTGACCAAGGCTGCAGAACCGGAGTTTTCAAATGTCGGGACATGCGAAGGTTGAGCGAAATCTTCTGGTCTTTGCCGCTTGGGCGACGTCGGGCTTTTCCGCTCTTGCGTTTTTTCTGGAGGGTCTTGCACGCGATTCCTACCTCCTGTCGCTGGCGGGCGTCGCCCTGGTCGTCGTCACCTTCGCGATCCATATCGTCATCAACGCGGTGAACGATTGTGGCTTTTCGGCCGGTGAGGCTACGCTTGGCATCGGCGCCTTCGGCGTGCTTGCGCTCGTCTTCATCGCGGCATGGCTCGATGGCGGTCTGACGGCTGTCGATTACTGGTCAGGGCTCACGCTTTTCGGTGTGCTCGTCTGCGGCTTTCTCCTCTATCTTTCAACGCGACACGGACTAAGGGGGGCGTTCTCGCGCTTCCACTTCAAACCGGCGGAAAGCGGGGGCGAGCCTCAATGAGCAGCATGTCCGAATCCGTCTGGTTTCCGCTTTGCAGCCTTCTCTATATTGCCGTGATGCTGCACTGGGTCCGTGTCTCCGTGCGCATGAATGTCGGGGACGGGGGCTTCTTCTCCGCCGCCCACTCCCTGGCGCCCTGGCTCTCGGCGCTGGTGATTGCCGGCGCCAGCCTGGCCGCCTGGCTCGTGCTCGGCGCGGGCAGCGCCATCAGCGACGGCGGGTTCTCGATGCCGGTCTATCTCGTCGGCGGCGTGCTGGTCGCGCTTCCCGGCATCGTGTTCTTCAAGCGGGTATGGTTTGCCGCGGAACGATTGCGGGTATCGTCTCAGGCGGAACTCTTCCGGGCCTATTTTCAAAGTCCGTTTCTCGTTGCCGTCGTCGCTCTGGTGGCGGTTCTGTTCGCCATCGGATTTTCCGGTCTGCAGATCAGGGCTTTTGCCAGTATCGCGTCGGTTTTGAGCGGCGGCGCGCTTTCGCCGCTGGTGGCCAGCACCGTTTTCGGCTTCATTCTGTTTGCCGGCGTCGGCATCGGCGGCATGCGCGCGCTCGGTTATCTCGGCTTCATTCAGGCGGCGCTGGTGTTTTGCGCCATTGTTGCGCTGGCGGGTTTCGCGCTTTCATGGAGCGGCGGCTTCGCTGCGCTCAATGCCAATCTCTATCAACTCGCGATGTCGCCGGACAATGCCCGGTTTTTCAGCGTCGACGGCATTATTCGCTTTACCGGCGGGCTGGGCCGCGGCGGTGACGCGGCAATGTCGCACACGGCCATTGCCAATCTCAGCCTCGCCTTCGCGCTGATGGGGTTTCAGGCCAGCCCGGTGGTGCTCAAGGTGGTGCTGTCGACGCGCTCGCCGAATGGTTTTGCCGCCGGGCAGACCTGGGTCACAGCCGGTTTCTTCGGCGCATTGATCATTTTCGCGATCGCGATCGCCGGACTGGCCGGCCTGCTCGATCCCGCTCTCAGGCTGGTGCCGCTGCTGGAGGCCATGCAGGTTTCTTCGCCCTGGTTTGCGGCCTGGATCTTCATCGGCATCGGCGCCGGCGTCCAGCTCTTGGCCGGCCTCTCCCTGTTCGTGGCCGGCGAGACGCTGGTGCGCCATCTCTACAAGCCATATTTCAATGCGGCGCTTGGTCGGCGGGCGACAATCACGCTCACCCGCGTGGTGATCGCCGTGCTCACCGTGGTTGCCCTGGTGATGCAGAATCTGACCCCGGTTACCGTGTCGGCGCTTGCTGGCCTGGCCTTGCCGGCTGCGTTTCAGCTCTGGGTTCCGATGCTCGGAGTGACATGGCTCGGCTGGATCACGCGTCCCGCTGCCGTGATTGGCGTCGGGTTCGGTCTTGCCGGCGTCGTGCTGACGGAGCCGCTCGGCTATCAGCTGCTGTCGTTCCTGGGGCTGGAGCTGCCCTGGGGGCGCTGGCCGTGGACGATCCATTCCGCCGTCTGGGGCATGGCCGCCAATGTCACCGCAGTGCTGATCATTTCGGCGATCACAAACCGCAATGCGCTTTGCGAGGAGGCCCGCGAGGTCCGCAAACTCTATGCAACGGCTCTGGCGTCGGGCGGGGAGGCGCGACGGTTTCGTGCTTTTGCCTGGTCGGCTGTGCTTGCCTGGTTTTTCCTCGCCGTCGGGCCGGGCCTGATCTTCGGCAACACCGCCTTCACCGGCGGGGATTCCACGGCCCCGGTCTGGCTTCTCGGCATGCCTTCCCTTTGGGCCTGGGCGCTCGCCGCCTGGATACTCGGCGTCGGGCTCGCCTGGTTCCTCAGCTACAAGATGGAGATGGCAAGCCCGGTTACCGTCGAAATACCGCCCTATGAACCGAAGCCGCGCCTTCGTCCGGATCAAAGCCGCGCCGAGCGGGAGCGGCTCGGTATCCTGATCATAACCGGAGCCGTCAGCTTCGCTCTGGTTGTCCTTATTGCATTCAGTTTCGGCGGTTGAGGCCGGTCTTGGAGATAAACGATGGATAGATTTGCATTCAACACGGCCAAGTCGATCAGGTTCGGCACTGGCATTTTTGACGAACTGGCCGAGCTGGTCAGCGCGCAGGTCGGCGACCGCATCATGCTCGTGACCGATCCCGGAATGATGGCAACGGGCATGGTGGAGCGCGCGCTGAAGCAGTTTCGCGACGGCGGCATCACGGTTGAACTGTTCAAGGACGTTGAAGCCGATCCGCCGGAACATGTGGTGCTCGGGGCGGTCGCGGCCGCCCGTTCGGCCGGCGTTGAGGGCATTGTCGGGCTTGGCGGAGGATCGTCGCTCGATGTTGCCAAGCTTGTCGCGCTGCTGGCGCCGGGAACCGAAACGCTCGCGGATGTGTACGGCGTCGGCAAGGCGCGCGGTCCGCGCCTGCCGCTGATACTCGTGCCGACAACCGCCGGTACCGGTTCGGAGGTCACGCCGATTTCCATCGTCACGACCGGCGCCAGCGAGAAAATGGGCGTCGTCTCGCCGGTGCTCCTTCCTGATGTCGCGCTCCTTGATCCGGCACTGACCTATGGGCTGCCGCCACACATCACGGCTGCGACGGGGATCGATGCAATGGTTCATGCCATCGAGGCCTTCGCCTCGGCCAGCCCCAACAACAACCCGCTGTCGCGCATGCTGGCGACGCAGGCGCTGACGCTGATGGGGCGTTCGCTCTTGAAAGCGGTCCACGACGGCAAGGACGCCGAAGCCAGGTCCGATATGCTCCTGGGGTCGATGCTTGCCGGGCAGGCCTTTGCCAACTCGCCGGTCGCCGCCGTTCACGCGCTCGCCTATCCGCTCGGGGGGCATTTTCACATTCCCCACGGACTCTCCAATGCACTGGTTCTGCCGCATGTTCTGCGTTTCAACATCGTGACCACGCCGGGCCCCTATGCCACGCTTGCCCCTTTCGTGTTTCCCGAACTGTCGGCATTTGAGGGACAGGAACGGGCGGCGGCCTTCTGCGAGAAGCTTGCGGACCTGTCGCGCGCCTGCGGCCTGCCGCAGAATTTGAGGGCAATGGAGATTCCGCAGGACGTCCTGCCGAAGCTCGCCTCCGACGCGATGAACCAGACCCGACTTCTCGTCAACAATCCGCGCCCCTTGTCGGAAGCCGATGCGCTTTCGATTTACCGCGCGGCTTTCTGATAATTTACAAAGAAAGGAACGGCCGTGTCACTTCAACTTCAGGATCCGAGCCTGCTCGAACATCGCGCCTTTCTCGCCGGCACGTGGGTGGAGGCCGAGACGTCCTTTCCCGTCACGAATCCGGCAACCGGGGAGTGCATTGCCATGGTGGCCGATATTCCGGCTGCCGATGTCGGCAAGGCGATTGACCGCGCCTACGAGGCACAGAAGCGCTGGAGGCAACTGACCGCCAAGGATCGATCGCAGATCCTGCTTCGCTGGAACAGCCTGCTGCTGGAAAACCAGGAGGATCTGGCGAAAATCCTGACCGCCGAAATGGGCAAGCCGCTTGCCGAGGCCAGGGGCGAGATTGCCTACGGCGCCTCCTTCCTCCAATGGTTCGCCGAAGAAGGGCGGCGCATCTATGGCGATGTCATTCCCGGTCATCAGCCCGACAAGCGGATCATCACGATCAAGCAGCCGATCGGCGTTGTCGGATCAATCACGCCATGGAATTTCCCCAATGCGATGATCGCCCGCAAGGTTGGCCCGGCACTTGCCGCCGGCTGCAGCTTTGTCGGTCGCCCGGCCGAAAAGACCCCGCTTTCGGCGCTTGCCATGGCGGTGCTTGGAGAAAGAGCCGGTATTCCAGAAGGCGTGCTGTCGATTCTGCCGGGCACCGACTCCAGGGGCATGGGCATGGAATTGTGCACCAATCCCAAGGTGCGCAAGCTCACCTTCACCGGCTCCACCGAAGTGGGTCGCATCCTGATGCGTCAGTGCGCCCACGATGTGAAGAAGCTTTCGCTGGAACTCGGCGGCAATGCGCCTTTCCTGGTCTTCAACGATGCCGATCTCGACAAGGCTGTCGAAGGCGCGATCATCGCCAAATTCCGCAATGCCGGGCAGACCTGTGTCTGCGCAAACCGGATCTACGCCCAAAGCGAAATCGCCGATGCCTTTACCGAAAAGCTGGCCAGGGCAATTACGGGACTGAAGGTTGGTGACGGCATGGCCGAAGGGGTGGCGATCGGCCCGCTGATCGATGACGCGGCGCTTGCAAAGGTCGAGGATCATGTGGCCGACGCCGTTTCGAAGGGCGCGACCGTGATCGAGGGCGGCAGCCGGTCCGATCTGGGCGGCACATACTACCGGCCCACGGTTCTGGGCGGCGTCAAATCCGGCATGAAAATCCTGGCTGAGGAAACCTTCGGGCCGGTCGCGCCGGTGATCAGCTTCGAGACCGTGGATGAAGGCATCAGGCTCGCCAATGATACCGAGTTCGGCCTTGCCGCCTATTTTTACGCGCGCGACATTTCGACGGTCTGGAAGGTGGCCGAGGAGATCGAGAGCGGCATGGTGGGCATCAATACGGGTTTGATCTCGACCGCCGAAGCCCCCTTTGGCGGCGTCAAATCCTCCGGCCTCGGGCGGGAAGGTTCCAAATACGGGATCGAGGAATTCCTGGAGATCAAATATCTCTGCATGGCCCTGGACTGATGTGTTTCATGGCCCGCAGCGCTCATTGGTCCGAAGCTGCGGGTCTTGGCGGCAAGATGGCCTCCGGACGCGCTCCGTTTTACGATACGCCGTCGTGACCCGCTGGCTTAAAGGAACGCCCGCTCGAAGAAATCTTCCCATTCGGGGACGAGATCGACGTCATCGGGCGTTCTGAGCCAACGCAATTGCAACCCGTCCATGGCGGCGAGGATCTGGCGGGACATATGTACCGCTTCTTCGTTTTGAGGCATCGCCCGCCTGAACAGGGACAGCGCCATCTTTTCGCGATCCTGGAAATAGGCGTGGGCCGGATGCGACGGTTCGAGCGCCTCGGCATTGAGAACGCTGTAGAGCCGCACGATTTCGGGCTGTCCCGCATTGCGGGTGATCAGCGCCGTGCAGAGTTCCCGCAATGAAACCGGCAAGGGCGTGCGCTCGATATCACTGCGCTCTATGCCGAGCAAACGCGCCAGAGCAACGAAATCGGCCTCGTCGCGATATTCCAGAACGGCAATCAGCAGCTTCGCCTTGCTGGAAAAATGATGCAGCACGCCGGCTTCCGTGATCCCGCACAGGATGGCGACGTCTCTCAGCGTCACGCCCCAGAAGCCCCGCTCTGCGATCAACACCGTCGCGGTCTCGAGAATTTGGATCCGGCGCTGCTGCACAGGCATTCTTTCGCGTGCATGTTTGGGCGGAGCGGCGGGACGACGGGACACGGCAAAGGCCTTCGGTGAGAATTGATTTGAATCCCGTTTAGCATAGACCGGGACCTGAAGCGATCACCTCATTTTTCACTTTACTAAATACCTACTAGGTACTAGATAAGAGGCGTTCAAATTTTCTATGGGAGGAAAACATGAACGATCACAACACATCACTTGAGAATGAAACCTTTTCCGGCGCGGTCGATATCGTGCGCAACGGCGGCGACGCAGAGGCCGAAGCGCGCAGGCTCTTTGGCCTTTTGACGCCGCAGGAACAGCTATCCCTGCTCGACGGCGATCAGCCGTTCTGGGAAGGCATGCTCAGCCTGGCGACGGAAGGCTACAACATCTATCCCTATGTCATGGGGGCTGTTGACCGGCTGGGCATTCCGGGCCTTCGTTTTGCCGATGGCCCGCGTGGTTCGGTTCTCGGCCAGTCGACCTGCTTTCCCGTTTCCATGGCGCGCGGCGCCACCTGGGACGTGACGCTTGAAGAAAGGGTCGGCACGGTCATCGGCCGCGAAATCCGCGCGCTCGGCGCCAATTTCTTCGGCGGCGTTTGCATCAACCTGCCGCGTCACCCCGCCTGGGGGCGCGTTCAGGAAACCTATTCCGACCAGTCGGTCATTCTCGGCGAAATGGGGGCGGCACTCGCACGCGGCATCCAGGGCAATGCCATGGCCTGCGTGAAGCATTTTGCGCTCAACAGCATGGAAAATGCCCGCTTCTCGGTCGATGTCACGATCGATCCGACAGACCTGCACGAAACCTTCCTGCCGCATTTCAGGCGCGTTATCGATGAGGGCGCCTTCGCAGTCATGAGTTCCTACAACTCGGTCAACGGCACATGGTCCGGCCAGAATGCCGATCTCCTGACGGCAACCCTGCGCGACACCTGGCATTTCGAGGGCGTGGTCATCACAGACTTCATCTGGGGCATGCGTGATGGCGGGCTGGCGCTCGCTGCGGGCCTCGATGTGGAAGCGCCTTTGCGCCAGCAGCGCGGCGCCCATCTGGAAGACGATCTGAAGGCAGGCAAATGCGACTGGAGCCATGTCGAGCGTGCGGGACTTCGCATTCTCACAACGCAGTTGCGCCATTATGCAAGGCGCGACCCGGCCGATCCGGACGAAACCATCGTTGCCTCAAGCGATCATGTGGCGCTCGCCCGAGAAGCTGCCGAACGGTCGATGGTGCTGTTGCGCAATGAGGCCGTCGACGGCGCGCCGGTTCTGCCGCTCGCCCCGGAAAAACTCTCCTCTGTTGCGGTTGTCGGCCGGCTTTGCGACACCGCCAATACCGGCGACCATGGTTCGTCGGATGTGCGGGCCCCCTATGTCGTCACTCCGCTTGAAGGCATTGAAAAGGCCCTCGGCGGCTCGAAGGTCGCTCTGCGTTCCGATGCCAGCGGCGATCTCGCCCGTTCGGCGGCTCTGGCGGGCGAATGCGATGCCGCCATCGTCGTCGTCGGCTACACCTCTGCCGATGAAGGCGAGTTCGTCGACGGTTCGGTCGCCTCGCGCGCGGATCTTCTCGCGCTCTATCCCGAACCGACATCCGAGGCCGAACGCAAGGACCGCGATACCGTTCTGAACGTCATGGGCGGCGGCGTCAGCGTTGTCGGCGGCGGCAATGCAGGCGGCGACCGGCATTCGCTGGAACTGCTTGCCGAAGATGTTGCGATGATCAAGGCCGTCGCCGCCGTGAACCCACGCACGATCGTGGTGATCGAAACGGCAGGTGCCGTCATCATCAAGGCGTGGAAGGACCGCGTCCCCGGCATCCTGCTCTGCTGGTATCCCGGCATGGAAGGCGGCAACGCCCTTGCGGACCTGCTCTTCGGACGCAAGAACCCGTCGGGACGCCTGCCTTATCCGATCCCCGCCGACGCCGAGGATACGCCTTGTTTCGACAAGGATGCCACGGCGATCACCTATGATCACTGGTACGGCCACAGGCTGATGCAGAAAAACGGCGTCGAGGCGGATTTCCCGCTCGGCTTCGGCCTCTCCTACACGTCCTATGCGTTGAGCGGTCTCGATGTCGCTCTGGTCGACGAAAGGGCTGTGCGGACGGCGGTCTCGGTCTCCAACACCGGAAATATGGATGGCCATCAGGTCGTGCAGCTCTATGGCACGCGCCTTGAGGGCGACCGGGCCGGAGAGCGCGAGCTTCTGGGCTTCACGGCCGTCTTCGTTGCCGCCGGCAAGACGCAGAAGGCCGAGATTGAAGCGTCACTTCAACCACTCAACCGATGGGATGAAAAGGCGCGCACATTCGTCCAGCCTGCCGGCTCCGTCCGGCTCGAGGCAGCATTCTGCTGGGGCGATCCCGAAGCCCTGTCAACCACCATCAATGTCAAGGGTGCCTGAGCACCCTCAGCACCATTGTCCGGCCCGCCGCCGGGTGCGTCTCTCTTTCCCGGCCCGGCGGCGTGGTTGACCCTTTCGGAGTTTACCCATGACCAACCTGTCACAAGCACAGAATGAGGCTGCCTGGTCGGCAACGATCAGCGACCGGCAGCAGCCAAAGATTCCCTATCGCCTCGGCGCCGCGCTTTGCGCCGGCGTCCTTCTCTGGCTCGGCCCGTATTATGGCACCGCGACCGTTTTGCTGCCCGCGCGCGTCGCGATCATCGATCCGGCCAACAAGGCCAATATCGTCGCCATGCTCTCGGTTTCGGCGATGATTGTCGCAACCGTCGCCAACATCCTGATCGGCGCGTTTTCCGATCTGACCCGTTCCGTCCTTGGCCGCAGAACGCCGTGGCTGATGATCGGCTCGGTCGGCTCGGCGGCAACGCTTTTCATCATGGGGCGCACGGAGAGCGTCGCCATGCTTCTCTTCGAGTGGTGCGTTTTCCAGGTCTTCCTGAATGCGATCGTCGCGCCGCTTCTGGCCGTCATTTCGGATCGCATCGCGCCGGCCCACCGCGGCACGATCTCCTCGATCTATGCCTTCGGCTTCACCCTTGGTATCTACGGCGGCCAGTTCATCAACGCCCGCTTTCTGGGGGATGTCACCTTCGGCTTCAACATGATGGCGATCGCCATTCTGCTTTCCGGCCCGGTGGCCGCGCTGCTGATGCGGGAGCGCTCCAGCAAGCCGATGCCGAAGCGCCAGTTCAGCCGTGAGATGGTGCTCGACAATTTCAGCGTTCCGCGCCGCAATGCCCGCGACTACTATCTCGCCCTGTTCGGCAAGCTGACGATCATGACGGCCACCTTCGCCATTCAGGGTTACCAGCTCTATATCCTGACGGATTATCTGAAAATCACGGAAGACGATGTCGGGCGTCAGCTCGGCACGATCTCGATCATTCTGATGATCACCGCGCTTGCGATGGCTGTGGTTGCCGGGCCGGTCTCCGACAAGATGGGCAGCCGAAAGCTCCCCGTCATGCTGGCCGGCCTTCTGGTCGCGGTCGGCGCATTGGTGCCGTTCTTCTCGGTCCAGCCGTGGACGATGCTTGTCTATGCGCTGATATCGGGGCTGGGCAGCGGCATCTTCAATTCCGTCGATCAGGCGCTGAATGTCGAAGTGCTCCCCAATGCGGAAACGGCGGCCAAGGATCTGGGCGTTCTCAACCTGGCCAATACGGGCGGGCAGGTGCTTGGTCCGGCGATTGCCGCCCTGGCGATCTCGGTGGCGGGCTATCAGATGATTTTCCCGATGGTTGCGGTCGTTTCCGTAGTTGGCGTGCTCATGATCGGCCTGATCCGGTCTGTTCGCTGAGTGGGCCATGTGCGCAAAGGTCCGGACCCATGCGTTGTCGGGTCCGGACGCCTCGTTGCGAAGACCTGTGGCCATACCGGCGATGCACAGGTCCGACCGCTGTTTGTCCAGACGGTCGGCTCTCCACGCCGGCCGTATTTCGGCGGGAGCAGTTTTCGCCCGGGCTTTCCTTTCCATTGGCCGTTTTGCTGGCGCAACGACACCGTTTCGATCGGAAACCGGGCGCGCGCGGCCATCTGTCTCGCGATCGTTTCGCGTCGCCCCGGCCGCTCGCGCCGTCCGGCGAGCGGCGTCGATCCGGTCTTTTCATGTTTTTATTGCAACGTTGCGATTTTAGGTCTACTCCTGCGCACGGAATGGAAATCCAGCCTCGCACGACGCTGTGGCGGCTCTTTTCCGGTCCATATGGGATATATGGGGAGCGCACTCTCCGGTTCCATCGCCCGTCCCACCCGGAGGACGGGTGTTCAGAACATCGGCGGCCTTGGTCGCATGGGAGCGAAATGATGAGGGATGCCAGTCCGCTTGCGGGAGAACTCGGCCTGTTGCCGGACGATATCAAGCAGGAAGCCAAGCTGAAGCGCCTGCTTGATGATTTGAAGACGAAGGTGACCAGCCCCGTCGATACGGCCCTGGCCTGGCACTTCAGCGAAACGCCGATGACGCCTGCCGAAGCCCTTTCGGCCGAATGGACATCCTGGCCCGCCTTCGGGCCGCGCTCGGTATGGAGCAAAAAGCAGGGCCATACCTGGTTTGCCGGTGCTTTCACCGTTCCGCAGGAGGCGCACGGACGTATCCTGGTGCTGAGGATCGCGTCGCAGTGGGAGGAGCGCAAGGGCTCCACCGACCCGCAATGCCTTGCCTATCTCGACGGGCGGATTGCCCAGGCGGTCGACGGCAACCACATGGAACTCGACATTGCCCGCAGCGCCGTGGCCGGCGCGACGCATACCGTTCACGTCAATGCCTTCACCTTTTTCGATCGCCCGCTGGTCGGGCTTGCTGCCAGCTTCCACATCCGCGACGAGCGGGTGGAAAGGCTCTATTACGATCTTCTCGTGCCCTATCAGGTCGCAACCTACCTGCCGCAGACCGACGCCCGGCGCCACGCGGTCCTCGATCGCGTCGAGCGCGCCTTGCGGGCCCTTGACCGCCGGGGAGGGGACACGGCGGCGTTCCGGGAAAGCCTTCCGGCCGCTGAGGCGATCGCCGCGGAGATCTATGCCCTGCCGGATGGCGGCATCAAGCCGCTGATCACCGCCGTCGGCCACACCCATATCGATATCGCCTGGCTGTGGCGGGTCGCCCACACCCGCGACAAGGCGGGGCGTTCGTTCGCGACGGCCCTGAAACTGATGGACGAGTATCCCGGTTTTGCCTTCATGTACAACCAGGCCGTCCTGTTCAATTTCCTCAAGCAGGACTATCCCGAACTCTGGGCGCGGGTGAAGGAGAAGGTCAGGAGCGGCCAGTTCGAGGTCGAGGGCGCGATGTGGGTCGAGCCGGACGCCAATATCGTCTCCGGCGAATCGCTTGTCCGCCAGATCATGCGTGGCCGGCAATTCCATCGCGACGAGTTCGGCGTGGTGCCGAAATCGCTGTGGCTGCCTGACACGTTCGGCTATTCGGCCAACCTGCCGCAGATCATGTGCGGCTCGGGGCTCGATTACTTCATCACGTCCAAGCTCTCCTGGAACGACACCAACCGCCACCCCTACGACACCTTCTTCTGGCGCGGCATCGATGGTTCAACGACCAAGGCGCAGTTGATCACCACCCAGGCGCTTGAAAGCAAGACCTTCTATACGATCTACAATCCGGAACTGACCGTCAGCGAGGTCTTCGGCTCCTGGCGGCGTTACGAGCCGAAGAGCGCCAGCCGCGAAGTGCTGATGTGCTACGGCTATGGGGACGGCGGCGGCGGACCGACGCGCGACATGATCGAGCGTGGCAGCCGGCTGGAGCGCGGCATACCGGGCGCGCCCGAACTCAGGCTAGAAGGGATCGGTCCCTTCCTCGACCGTCTCGGCGAACGCATGGAAGCGCGCGCCGAAAAATTCCCGACCTGGAACGGCGAGCTCTATCTGGAATACCACCGCGGAACGCTGACCACGCTCGCGCGCAACAAGGCCAGCAATCGCAAGGCCGAGCGGCTGATGCGGGAGCTGGAATTCCTGTCTTCCATGGCGTTCGCGCTCAAGGGCAGAGCCTATCCGGAGGACGAGCTGCGCCGTTACTGGGAAACCATCCTGATCAACCAGTTCCACGACATTCTGCCCGGCACCTCGATTGCCGAGGTCTATCAGGATTCCGATGCCGATTACGGCACGCTGTTCGATGCGATTGCCGCCAGGGACGGCCTCTGGCATGGCGCGCTTGCCCAGGTGTCGCAATCCGGCGCTGACGAGCTGACGCTGGTCAACGCGACCGGGCAGCGGCGCGACGGCGAACTCGTCGTCCTCCCGGCGACCGCCGGACTTGAGGGGTACGGGCTCGAATCTGCGGGTCGCGTGACGCCTCTGCAGCGTCTGCAAAAGGCTGACGGCACGGCGGTCTTCGCCGCGCCGGCGACGGTCGGGCCACTCGGCTGGTCCTACGCGCGGCTGCGCGCATCGGTGGCCGCTCCGGCCAAGTCCACCCTCTCGGTCTCCGAACGGCACCTTGAAAACGAGCACGTTCGCGTCGCCTTCGATGATCACGGCGAGATCACCTCGCTTGTCGACAAGCGCAGCGCACGCGAACTCATCCGCCAGGGCTGTACCGCAAACAGGCTGATCGCCTACGAGGACAAGCCCAAGAAATATGACGCCTGGGATATCGACCACTATTTCGAGGAGCAATACTGGCCGCTCGCCGATGGCCCGGTCGCGATCGCGGTGGTGGAGCGGGGGCCTTACCGCGCAGCCCTGAGAATCTCGCGCACTTACCAGTCATCGACGCTCGTGCAGATCGTATCGCTCGAAGCGGATGCGTCGATGGTGCGCTTCGAGACCCTCGTCGACTGGCAGGAGCAGCACACCGTGCTGAAGGCCTGCTTCCCGCTCGATCTCAACTGTTCCGAAATTCGCTCGGAAATCCAGTTCGGCCATGTCAAGCGGGCGACGCACCGCAATACCAGCGTCGACAAGGCACGGTTCGAGGCGTCGATGCATCGCTGGATCGACATGAGCGAGACGAATTTCGGCGCCGCCTTCCTGAACGACTGCAAATATGGCTACGACGCGGTCGAGCAGCTTGTCCGCCTGACGCTGCTGCGCGGCTCGATGGCACCGGCGGAAATGCCGGATCGCGGCGAAAACCGCATGAGCTATGCGATCATGGTGCATGGCGGTCTGACGGATCTTTCCGAGGTCCAACGCGCCGCCGAGCGGTTCAACAATCCGGTCGCCGTGGTGGGGGATGCATCCGGGCCATCAACAGCGCCGGTTTCGGGCGCAGCATTCTCCTTTGCGGCCTGCGATGCCGCAAATGTCACGCTGGAGACCGTTAAAAAGGCCGAGGAAAGCCAAGCGCTCATCCTCCGCATGTTCGAACATGCCAATATCCGTGCGGAAGGCCGGATCGTGTTCGGCATACCTGTGAGATCCGTCAGGATGACCAACCTGATGGAAGAACAGGAAGGCCGGGAGCTTACGCTGCGCGACAATGGTGTCGACATCGCCCTGCGGCCGTTCGAGATCCAGACGCTGAAAATCGAGCCGGCTTAAGCGCCGTGCATCCATTCGGATGCACAAAGCACGCTTGAATTTATTGAATCCACGCGTCGTGCTTTCCGAAAATCGATTCCGATTTTCGGGCCGATGCTGCAGGGCTTCGGGAGGCGCTGCCAGAAAGACCGTGGCAGCGCCTCAAGGTAACGTTGCAATTCTATGGGGACGGACCATACTCGCCCGTGCTAGACGCGTTTGCGTAAGGATACGGAATTCAGCAGTGTTATCATGAAGCAGGTTGACGACGACAAACGGCCGGTTCCCGGCAAACGGGCGACATTAAAGACAATTGCCGACCTGACGGGATACAGCCTGTCGACGGTATCGCTCTCGTTGCGGGGGGGGAAGCCGCTGAAGGAAGAGACGCGTCGCCGGGTCATGGAGGTTGCAGCCGAGGTCGGCTATGTTCCCGACAGGGCCGGCGTGCGCCTCAGAACCGGCAAGACCAATGTCATCTCGCTGATCCTGCACGATGGCGGTCATTCGGTCGAGTTCACCAGCCGGCTGCTGCAGGGGGTCGCCAAAAGCCTCAAGGGAACGCGTTATCACCTGACCGTCAGCCCCGAATTCGAGGATGTCGATTCGCTCGACGCGGTCCGCCACATCCTCGAAAACAACACCGCCGACGGCGTGATCCTGACCCACACGATCCCGCGTGACAAGCGCGTCAAGATGATGATGGATGCCGGCCTGCCCTTCGTCAGCCTCGGCCGAACCGAGTTCGAAACGCCGCATCCCTTCCATGACTTCGATTCCGAGGCCTTCATCGATATCGCCGTGGCGCGCCTCGACACGCTCGGGTGCCGGAGCCTGATTCTGGCGCAGGAAAGCAGCAATACGACCAACTACCGCAACATCGTCAACGCCTTCCGCAAGGCCTGCCGGACGAGGGGCATCGAGGGCGTGATCCGCGGCGAAAGTCTCGTCGCCACCGGCGGCTTCGACGAGGTTCGCCAACTGGGTCGTCAACTCGCCGCGGATGGCGACCGGCCGGACGGGATTATCTGCAGCGGGGAACTTTACGCCATCGCGCTGTGCAGCGGTCTGCAGGAGCGCGGCGTCCTCATCGGGCGCGATATCAAGCTGGTCTGCAAGCAGACCTCCGACATCCTGCCGATTATCTTCCCGCATTCCGACGGCATCGAGGAGGATATGGTGGCGACCGGCGTCGAGCTGACCCGGCTCCTGCTTGCCCGTCTCGATGGCGAGCCGGTGGAAAACCTGCAGACGCTCGGCGCGCCGGTCCCGCGCTGGCGCTATGGCGTCACGGCCTCCTGATCGGCCGCAAGGACTTTCGGCGCGGGAGCGGGGCAGGGCGGGCGTGCCCGCTGACGTCGCGCCGGTATGGACTTAAAATACTGATTTAATTGTGTTTTACCGGATATTCGACATTTACGATAAAATCATTGCAACGTTGCGATTTTACGCCTATTGTCCCTCATAGCCCGGTCACCCGAACGAGGTATCAGCGATGCCGGGCGCTGATTCCGGGGTCGCCGGTTTCGGCAGGGAGTTGAACATGCAGGCCATCGCGATCGTGACGGCAGCCCGGACACCTGTGCCCGGGAGGGTCCCCGCATGGCATAGTGGAGGATTTCAGTGAGCAGTTTTGTGATCAACCGACGTCATTTCCTGGGCGCAAGCGCAGGCGTGGTCGGCCTATCCATGTTCGGGGGTGCGGCCCGCGCCGCCGAAACCGACATCCGCATGGTCTGGTGGGGGTCCGAGGAGCGGGCCAACCGCACCAATGCCGCAATCGAGGCTTTCGAACAGGCCTTCGCCAATGTCGCCGTCGAGGGCGAATATATGGGCTGGGGCGATTACTGGCCTCGCCTCGCAACACAGATCGCCGGCGGCAACGCGCCCGATCTCATCCAGATGGATTACCGCTACGTCTTCGAATATGCCCGGCGCGGCGCGCTGCTGCCGCTCGACAGTTATCTCGGCAACGAACTCAAGATCGAGGACTTCGGCACAGCCAATCTGGAATCCTGCAGCGTCGACGGCAAACTCTACGGCGCCAATGTCGGCGTGAATGCAATCGGCCTGATTCTTGATCCTTCAGCCTGGGAAAATGCCGGCGTCGAACCGCCGACCTATGGCACAACCTGGGAAGACTACATCGAGAAGTGCCTCGCCTTTGCCAAGGGCAACGACCGGAAGCGTTTCTACGCCAGTGTTGACGGCAGCGGCAAGGAAGCGCTGTTCGAAGGCTGGCTGCGCGGTCGCGGCAAGTCTCTCTATTCGGAGGATGGCAAGCTCGGCTATGATGCGAAGGACGCGGCCGACTGGTTCGCCATGTGGGTGGAAATGCGCAAGGGTGGTGGCTGCGTGCCGCCGGATATCCAGGCGCTCGACAAGGAATCGGTCGAAAATTCCCCGCTCATTCTCGGCTATTGCGCGACCGACAGCATCACCTCGAACAAGTTCGTGGCGTTCCAGAAACTGAGCAAGGTGCCGCTTGGCCTGACCGCCCAGCCGGTGGTCAAGGACGGCAATCCCTCGAGCTATCTGAAGCCGTCGCAGATGTTTTCGGTCTACGCCAAGTCGAAGGCGCCGGAGGCTGCGGTCGAACTCGCGAACTTCCTTGTCCGCGATCCGCGCGGCGCGCTGATCCTCGGCATGGAACGCGGCGTTCCGGCATCGCCTGCCATCCGCGATGCGCTGATGCCGGATCTCGACGAGGCGAGCCGCAAGGTCGTCGACTTCATCTCGAAGCTGACGCCCTATGTCGGCCCGCTGCCGCCGGCGCCGCCGCAGGGTGCGGGGGAAGTCTATAACGTCTTCATGCGCGTCAGCCAGGAGGTTGCCTTCGAGGCCTCAAGTCCCGAAAAGGGCGGCGAAAGCCTGGTGAAGGAAGCCAATTCCGTGCTTCAGCGAGGATAACGGCTCAAAATGAACATCACCAGGCACGTCACTGCCTCGGTCGTTGCCGGCGGGCCGCCAAGGCCCGCCGGCGGGCGGCAGGGGGCCTTTTTCCGCAATCTGCCGGGCTATCTCTTCCTCTCGCCCTGGCTCATCGGCTTTCTCTGTCTCACCCTCGGGCCGGCTCTGGTCTCGCTTTATCTTTCGTTCACGGATTACGATCTGCTGCAGTCGCCGCATTTCGTCGGCGCCGCCAATTACGTGCGGATGATGACGGAGGATCCGAAATTCTCCGCGGCCATGCGGGTCACCTTCCTGTTCGTCGCGCTGTCGGTTCCGCTGAAGCTCATCTTCGCGCTCGCCGTCGCCATGGCGCTCAACCGGGGTCTGAAGGGGCTGACGTTTTACCGTGCGATCTTCTATCTGCCGTCGCTGCTCGGCTCCTCCGTCGCGATCGCGGTGCTGTGGCGCCAGCTTTTCGCCGCCGATGGCCTGATCAACAGCATTCTCGGGGTGTTCGGCATCGAGGGCCCGAGCTGGATTTCCAATCCGAACTACTCGCTCTACACGCTGGTGGTGCTGTCGGTGTGGCAGTTCGGTTCGCCGATGATCATCTTCCTTGCCGGCCTTCGGCAGATCCCGACGGACATGTACGAGGCGGCGAGCCTGGATGGCGCCTCCGCCGTGCGCCAGTTCTTCAGGATCACCCTGCCGCTCCTGTCGCCGGTGATCTTCTTCAATCTCGTGATCCAGACGATCGAGGCGTTCAAGGCTTTCACCCCCGCCTTTATCGTTTCGGGCGGCACGGGCGGGCCGATCAACTCGACGCTGTTCTACACGCTTTACCTCTACCAGGAGGCCTTCGGTTATTTCCGCATGGGGTATGCCTCGGCGCTCGCCTGGGTTCTGGTGGTCATCATCGCGGCATTCACGGCGCTGTCTTTCCTTTCAACGCGCTACTGGGTACACTACGATGACTGACACGACACAACCGCTTCCCGGCACCACGAGCCAGCATCCCTATCTCCGCTCGGCATTGATGCATGCGGCGTTGATGGCCGTCTCCTTTGTGATGCTCTATCCGGTGCTGTGGATGCTGGCGGGTTCGCTTCGTCCGGCATCCGACCTGTTCGGCCGCAATGTCAGCCTCATCCCCTCTCAGGTGACGCTCGAGGCCTATACCAATGGCTGGTTCGGCCTGAAGGTCAGCTTCGGACGCTTCTTTTTCAATTCGCTGGTGATCTCGGTGCTGGCGACGATCGGCAATGTTCTGGCCGCCTCGCTTGCCGCATTCGCCTTCGCGCGGCTGAAATTCTGGGGCCGCAGCGTCTGGTTCGCGCTGATGCTCGGCACCTTGATGCTGCCCTATCATGTCACGCTGATCCCGCAATATGTAGTGTTTCTGAAGCTCGGCTGGGTGAACACCTGGCTGCCGCTGATCCTGCCGAAATATTTCGCCATCGATGCCTTCTTCGTGTTCCTGATGGTGCAGTTCTTCCGCGGCATTCCGCGCGAACTCGACGAGGCGGCGATGATGGACGGCTGCAGTGCATGGCGGATCTACAGCCGGATCATGCTGCCGCTCTCGATGCCGGTGCTGGCGACGGCGGCGATCTTCTCCTTCATCTGGACATGGGAGGACTTCTTCGGACCGCTGATCTACATCAGCGAGATGAAGAACTACACGGTGCAGCTCGGCCTGCGCTCGTTCATCGACTCGAGCGGCACATCGAGCTGGAACGAGCTGTTTGCGATGTCGATCCTGTCGCTGGTTCCGCTGTTCCTGATCTTCCTGTTCTTCCAGCGCCTGCTGATCGAAGGCATCGCCACAACGGGAATGAAACGCTGAGGCCGGACCGGCCGGAGCGCAATCATGCGCGCGGCCGGTTTTCCAGCGCACAACAAAGCCAAATTAGGTGAGACACGATATGTCTACGAGTATTGAACTCAGAAAAGTGGTGAAGCGTTTCGGTGCGGTCGAGGTCATCAAAGGGATCGACCTCGACATTGCGCCTGGCGAATTCACGGTGTTCGTCGGCCCGTCGGGCTGCGGAAAATCGACCCTGTTGCGGATGATCGCGGGTCTCGAGAACATCACCAGCGGCGATCTTCTGGTCGCAGGCGACAGGATGAACGATGTCCACGCCTCCAGGCGCGGGATCGCGATGGTGTTCCAGTCCTACGCGCTCTATCCGCACATGACCGTCTACAAGAACCTGGCCTTCGGGCTGGAGACGGCCGGCTACAAGCGGGCCGAAATCGACAGGCGGGTGCGTGCGGCGGCCGAGACGCTGCAGATCACCGACTATCTGGAGCGACGGCCGAAGGCGCTTTCCGGCGGCCAGCGCCAGCGCGTCGCGATCGGCCGCTCGATCGTGCGTGATCCGAACATCTTTCTGTTCGACGAGCCGCTGTCCAATCTGGACGCGGAGCTGCGCGTGCAGATGCGCGTCGAGATCGCCAAGTTGCACGAACGTCTCGGCAATACCATGATCTACGTGACCCATGACCAGGTCGAGGCCATGACCATGGCCGACAGGATCGTGGTGCTGAAGGCCGGCGAGGTGATGCAGGTCGGCTCGCCGCTCGACCTCTACAATCGCCCCGCCAACCAGTTCGTTGCCGGCTTTATCGGCTCGCCGAAGATGAACTTCCTCACCGGCAAGAGCCTTTCCGCCGGCCGGTTCTCGGTATCCGGATGCGAGATCGCGCTTGCCGACATGGCGCCGGTTCAGCAGTCCGGCATGCCGGTCACCTTCGGGGTCCGCCCGGAACATATCATCGTCGGCGGTGAGGATGGCATTTCGCTGGGCGAGGTCAGCGTTCAGCTCGTCGAGCACCTCGGCGGGACGACCGTGATCTATGCCACGACCGCGGGCGGCGAGAACCTGACGATCATGGCCGATGGCCAGCACATGATCGAGAACGGGACGGTTATTCCGATCCGGGTCAACCCGGCGCTCTGCCACGCCTTCGATGGCTCGGGCAAGTCACTCAGGGCGTAGAGCGGTTCCGCCTCCCCCAAGTAGCGCTGTTTCCTCCCCCTGCCGCAAGGGCGTAGCCATCGTTCCCCCGACGGCACCTTTGCGGCTCTTGAAACATTGGAGAAGACCATGAAATACGCAATCGTCGGCACGGGGTCGCGCCACGGCATGTTTCGCGACGCCGTCACCCGCGATTTCGCAGAGGGCAATGAGCTGGTCGGTCTTTGCGACATCAACGACAAACGGCTCGCCCTGTCGGCGGACCGGGTGCCGCCACGCGAGGGCAATGGCATTGCCACCTACCTTGCGAGCGAGTTCGCCACGATGCTCGACGAGCAGAAGCCCGATACCGTGATCTGCACCGTACCCGATTATCTCCACCACGACTATGCCGTGGCGGCCATGCGGGCGGGCTGCGATGTCATGACGGAAAAACCGATGACGATCGACCTTGCCAAGCTGAAGGCGATCCTCGACGCGCAGGCCGAAACCGGCCGCAAGGTGACGGTGACCTTCAACTACCGCTACACGCCGGCCCGCACGCAGCTCAAGGACATCCTGATGTCCGGCGCGATTGGCGAGGTCACGGCGGTCAATTTCTCCTGGTTCCTCGACCGCGAGCACGGCGCGGACTATTTCCGCCGCTGGCACCGCTACAAGAACCAGTCGGGCGGGCTGCTGGTGCACAAGTCAACGCATCATTTCGATCTCGTCAACTGGTGGCTTGGCGGCACGCCGACATCGGTGACGGCGAGGGGCCGGCGCGCCTTCTACACGCCGGAAACGGCGGCCGCCAAGGGGCTCTCCGGCCATGGCGCGCGTTGCCTCGACTGTCCCGTCGGCGCGCGCTGCGATCTTCGCCTCGATCTCGCGCACCACGCAAAGCTGAAGGAACTGTTCCTCGATGCCGAGGAGGCGGACGGTTACCTCCGGGACCGCTGCCTGTTCGACGAGGACATCACCATCGAGGACACGATGCAGGTTCAGGCGAGCTACGATACCGGCGCGACGCTCAACTACACGCTCTCGGCCTACAGCCCCTGGGAAGGTCTGGAGATCAAGTTCTACGGCACCAAGGGCGAACTGACCCACCGCCATGTGGAGGTGCACGGCATTTTTGCCGGCAAGCGCGACAAGGCCGAAGGCTCGGAGTCGATGACGACGACGCTCTACATCGCCGGCGAGAAGCCGCGCCAGCTCGAGGTCTGGAGCGGCGCCGGCGACCATGGCGGGGCCGACCCGGTGATGCTCGCGCATCTGTTCGATCCCGGTATCGGCGAAGACAGATATGGCCGTTCCTCCAGCCATATCGACGGCGCCTGGTCGATCCTCACCGGCATCGCCGCGAACGCCTCGATCGCAAAAGGCGGCGAGACCGTCCATATCGACCGGATGCTGGCCGATCACGGCATCGACAATCTGCCGCGAAAGCATTGGCTGTGACCTGCACCCCGCATGATCCCGCATTTGATGCAGAATTTGCCCGATCACACGGAGCAGGTTTATGCGAAAGAGCCGTTCCGCCGGGGCGCAGATCATCGGGATGATCAGGGAACAGGAAGCCGGTCTTCCGACGTCCGGGATCTGCCGCAGGCATGGCCTCGGCCTAGCCACGTTTCTATAGGTTCAAGGCGAGGCTCGGCGGCATTGAGGTTTCCGAGGCCGCCCGCCTCAGGCGGCTGCTGACCGACACGATGCTCGTCAATGCCGTGCTGAAAAACCTTCCGGCAAACAGCTGACGACCTTGCGCCAGCGGCGAGAGGCAGCGCTGCGGGATCACGACATCTCGCAACGCCGCGCCTGCGGGCTTGAGGACCGGTTTCCGCTTTTCCCGGACAAACGCTAGCGGATCCGCTGCTCGTGCGCATCGAAGATGCACATGGCCTCGGGGTCGACCGTCAGGTGGAGAACCGTGTCGGGTTTTGCGATCGCCGCACGTTCGACCTCCACGGTACAGCCGGTTGCGCCGATGGTGCCGTAAAGATAGCTCGCGCCGCCGAGAAACTCCGAGAAATCGACCTTGAACGGTACGCAAGACTGGCCCTTCTGCGCGATCTTCCAGTGTTCGGGGCGTATGCCGATCATGATCCGGTCGCCCTCGCCGGGCCTGTCCGCGAGCGCGGGCAGCGCCAGCGCCGCGCCGGCCACCTCCACCGCCGAGCCCTTTACGACGCCCGGCAGGAAGTTCATCTTCGGCGATCCTATAAAGCCGCCGACGAACATGTTGTCCGGGTCATCGTAAAGGGCCGCGGGTGAGCCGACCTGTTCAATGCGGCCGCCGCGCAGAACCACGATCTTGTCTGCCAGCGTCATCGCCTCGGTCTGGTCGTGGGTCACATAGATCATCGTATTGCCGAGTTCCCGGTGCAGCCGCGCGATCTCGATGCGCATGCCGACCCTGAGTTCGGCATCGAGGTTGGAGAGCGGCTCGTCGAACAGAAAGATTTCCGGATCGCGCACGATCGCGCGTCCGATGGCGACGCGCTGGCGCTGGCCACCGGAAAGCTGGCCCGGACGGCGATCAAGATATTCGGTAAGCTTCAGGATGTCGGCAGCCTGCCGCACCTTGCTCTCCACCTCGCTCCTGGACCGGCCTGCCACCTTGAGGCCGAAACCCATATTCTGCTCCACGCTCATATGCGGGTAGAGCGCATAGGTCTGGAACACCATCGCTATGCCGCGGTCCGAGGGATCCTCATCGGTGACATCCTTGCCGGCAATCAGCACATCGCCGCTGGTCACCTCTTCCAGGCCGGCGACAAGCCGCAGCAATGTCGACTTGCCGCACCCCGAAGGCCCGACGAAGACGACGAACTCGCCCCCTTCTATTTCGAGATCGACATCATGGATAACCTGAACCGCGCCAAACGATTTCGAAACCCGCCGAAGCGAAAGGCCGGAAGGCGCGCTATCCTGTTTGAAGCTCTGCAATTCGCCCATTGCCATCGTCAAGCCTCCCTGCGCAGCCAGACCAGCATTTCGCCGGGCGCGCGGTTATCCCAGAGATAATAGGGGATCGCCTTCAGTGTCACCGGCGCGCGCCTGGGCGGCGTTGTCACGTAGAGCGCGTCGTCCGGCTGGCTCTCGGCAACGGCCTCGATCGCAAGGCCGACGGTTTCCGGCAGTCCTTCGACATCGGCAGGGCGGATCGAAGCGCCATCCTTGACGACATAGGCATTCAGCGGCGCCTTGTTGTCGGTCTCCTCGACGCAATAGACCAACGGGCCGCGCAGGATCGCCGTTCGTCCCTGGTCGGGCGCGACCTTCGGGTTCGCGTAGAGCATCTCGGCCTCCATGGCGAGGTCAAGCTTCACGGTGTCGCCGGGCGACCATTGCCGCCTGATCCTGAGATAGCCCTTCTCGGGGCTCGCTGTCAGGGTTTCGCCATTCACCGACACGGCAAAGCCCTTCGCCCATCCCGGAACGCGCAGCGCCAAGGTGAATTCAACAGGCGTTTCCGGCGTCAGCGTAACGGCGATCCGACCGTCGCGGGGATATTGCGTTTCCTGACGGAGAGCGACCCTGGTGCCGGCCACATCAATCTCGGCGGAGTTCTCGCAATAAAGATGCAGCGCCAGTTCATCTTCCGCGACACCGTAAAAATAGGTTCCGATCGACGCTACCAGCCGCGAAATGTTCGGCGGGCAGCAGGGGCAGCGATGCCAGCGCCAGCGGTGATGCGTGCCATAGCTCTCCAGCGGATTGTCATAGAAGAAGCGGGTCCCGTCCTGTGAGATGCCGGACAGCGCGCCGTTATAGAGCGCGCGTTCCATCACATCGGCAAACCTGGCATCCGGCTCGCGTCCGAGCATGCGGCTTGACCAGAAGACGAGCGCAACGGCGGCGCAGGTCTCGGCATAGGCCGTCTGGTTCGGCAGGTCATAATCGAAGGTCAGCCCCTCATTGTCTTTGGACGGTCCGAAGCCGCCGGTCACATAGAGGTTCTTTTCGGTCAGATGCGACCAGAGCGCCTCAAGCGCAGGATCGAGGCTGTCGTCGGAAAATTCGGTCGCCACATCTGCCATGCCGGCATAGAGGTAAGCGGCGCGGACGGCGTGACCGACCACTTCGCGCTGCGCGCGCACCGGCTTGTGGGCCTGGCAATATTCCAGCGTTCCAAAGTGGAAATCGTCCGGCGTCTCGCCGCGCGCCGCGGCCTCGACCTCAAAATAAAGCGGTGTCTGACCGCGCTCATCGACGAAATATTTCGCCAGATCGAGATAACGTTGTTCGCCGGTCACGCGGCCGAGCTTGACCAGCGCCAGCTCGAGTTCCGGATGCCCCGGATAGCCGCGCTTCCGGCCGTCGCCCAGCCCGAACGTCCGGTCGATGCAATCGGCATAGCGGCACATGATGTCGAGGAATTTGCGCTTGCCGGTGGCATGATAATAGGCGATCGCGCCTTCGATCAGGTGGCCGGCATTGTAGAGCTCGTGACGATCGCGCAGATTGGTCCAGCGCTGTCCGGGCTGGATGCGCTGATACCAGGAATTGAGATAGCCATCCTCTGCCTGGAGACGGCCATAGGCGTCGATCACGGCATCGACGCGGGCTTCGAGCTCCGCATCGCGGCGGCGGTAGAGCGCGTAGGCCGCCGTTTCGATGCTCTTGCCGAAATCGGAATCCCAGAACATCTGGGTCGTGACCGTATTGCCGTGGTCGAAGGGGATCACGATGCCCGGACTGGGGACATCGGGATCGACCTGCTCCAGCATCCGCGCCTCGATGCAGCGATCGAACAGAAGTTTGGCCGTGGTCGTCGCGATCACGTCGACATGCGGACCGAAGAAACCGCCGACCTCGACCTGATTGACCGCCAGCGGCCTGAATTTCGATTTCGGCCGAAGCGCGTCGGCAGTCGTGAAGGGTTTGGCTTCATTCATGTTTCTGTCCTTTCGGAAATTCTGGATTACTTGACCGCGCCGGCCGTCAGGCCGCGAATGTAGGAGCGCTGGAGAACGAGGAAGAGGATCATACAGGGGATCATCATCAAGGTGACGCCGGCCTGCACCGCGCCCCAGTCGACCGAGCCGTAGCGGCCGTAGCGCACGGCGGTCATCAAGACGGGAAGCGTGAATTTCGACTGGTCCGTCAAAAGCACCAGGGCCGCCAGAAACTCGTTCCAGGCGTTCAGGAAGGCGAACAGTCCGACGGTAACGACGCCGGGAAGCACCAGCGGTCCCATGACCTGAACGAGCATGCGAACGCCCTTGACGCCGTCCATGCGCGCGGCTTCCTCGATCTCCTTCGGCACGGCATCGAAGGCATTGCGCATCATGAAGACCGAGAAGGGCAATTGCAGCGTCGAATAGATCAGGACGAGGCCGGTCAGCGTGTTCTGCAAACCCATTTTCGCAAGCAGCAGAAACAGCGGCGTCAGGATCGACTGGAACGGGATCATCATCGTTGAAAGGACCAGCACGAAGGCAAGGCCTTTCATCGGAAAGCGGTGTCGCGAAAACCCGTAGCCGGCGAGAATGGCGACGACGATCGTGAGCGCCGACGTGCCGAGCGCCACGAACAGCGAGTTGCCCGCATAATGCAGCACCGACTGGCCGAAATTTTCGAGCCGCTCATAGCTTGCGACGCTGAAACCTTCCATTGGCCAGGGCGGCAGCGGCGGCCCGGCGCTTTCCGCCGGAGAGCGGAAGCTTGCAAGCACGACCCAGACCAGCGGCGCGAGGAACAGCAGAGCCACCAGCGTTGCCGTCGCGTGGAAGATCGCCCGGTGATAGCGGAAACGGCCCCGCCGGGTGGCGGGTGGGGCTGTCTGCGAACGGGACAAGGCAGCGGCGGTCATTTCTCCCTCCTGTCGCTCAGAAGCGTCAGCTGCACCACGCTGAGCGCCAGGAGAATGAGAAGCAGCACCATGGAAAGGGCCGCGCCATATCCGAGGCGGAAGGAGATGAAGCTTTCATTGAAGATCTTGTAGACGGCGGTCACGGTCTTGTTCTGTGGGCCGCCATTGAGGATGATATAGAACTGGTCGAAGGCCAGCATCGACCCCGAAACGCAGAGGATCAGAGCCAGGGCGAACGGTTTGCGGATCAGCGGCATGGTGATGTAGCGGAAACGCTGAAGCCATTTGGCGCCGTCGATCCGGGCGGCCTCCTGATAGTCGGCCGGGATCGACTGAAGTCCGCTCATCAAGATCACCATGAAGAAACCGGCCATCTTCCAGACCACCATGGCGATCACCGACCAGAAGGCCGGTGTGAAGCTTGCGAGAATGTTCACGCGCCCCTCGGTTAGTCCGAGATCCTGCGCGAGCGGGGAGAACAGGCCGGTATCGACATTCGACAGCCAGACCCAGAGCAGGGCCGCCGAGGCAAAACCGGTCACCACCGGCAGAAAATAGATGGTTCTGTAGGCCGAAACCGCGCGTCCCTGCCCCTGAACGATGAAGGCCAGCGCCAGGGCGACGCCCAGGAGCGCCACCGTCACGACAACGGTATATTCGATGGTGAACCAGAGCGAGGACCAGAAGCTCTTGTCGAAGACAAGCTTCTCGTAATTGTCGAGACCGATGAAGCGGGGCACGCCCATGAGCGGCCATTTGTGCAGCGACATCCACACCGTCATGCCGAGCGGGACAAGGAAGAAGACGGTGACCAGGGCAAGGGCCGGGAGAACATAGAGCAGACCGGTCCATTGCGAGGATCGGCGCCGGCGGCGGCGCGTGGGTTTCGGTCGCGCCGCAGCGGTCGCCGCGTCATCGGGTCTTGTGCTGACGGACATGGCTGGTTCCTCTTGCAACAGGATATCGGGCAGCGACTGCCGGCCGGTGCGACCGGCAGTCCTTTCAATGCGTATGGCGTGAAGTCTCAGCGCGCGGAGTCGATGATCGACTGCATCTCTTCCTGCGCCTCAGCCATGGCTTCGTCGACCTCGTCTTCGCTCTCGGCGTAGAAGGCCTTGTTGAGCATGGTGACCCAAGGACCGTTGCGCGAGTTGATCAAGTCGTTGAAGACCGGGCTGTAAGGCGTTCTGCCCCTGGCCATCGCTTTCGCAGCGATCAGATACCGTGCATCGAGGCCTTCAAGCGCCTGTTCCGCGATATCGTCACGCACGGGCAGGGAGCCGTTCTGCGCCAGGATCTTCTGCCCCTCGGTCGAATAGGCGAATTCGATAAAGGCCTGGATCGCCGGCATTTTCGAGTCCGCCGTCTTCGCCGACACGACGATATTGTCGCCGCCGGCAAAGGACGACCAGTCGCCATCCTTGCCCGGCAGATAGGTCACGCCGTATTCAAGATCCGGATACTGGTTGTTGAGCGCGCCGATCGCGAACGAACCGGACGGCGTGATGCCGATATTGCCGCCGGCAAACGCCGCAAAGAAGTTGGAGCCGGCATCGGTCTGCGATCCGGCGGGAACCAGGCCCTCCTGAACCATGCCGCGATAGAACTCGATCGCCTCCTTCATCTGCGGCGTCTCGACGGTCGCCTTCGCGCCTTCATCCTCGAACAGGTTTCCGCCCGATGCCCAGATCAGCGGCGTGAAGGTGAAGATGTTGCAGCCGCCGCAATTGCCGGAGAAATAGAACCCGTAGGTATCATCCCCCAGCGCCGAAACGGCTTCCGCATCCGCACGGATATCGGCCCATGTTTCCGGGGCCTTGTCCGGATCGAGACCGGCCTTCTTGAACAGGTTCTTGTTCCAGACCAGCACCGAGGCATCGGCCGAGAACGGCATGCCATAGATCTTGCCGTCATACGTGCCGACCGACAGATGCGCCTTCGACAGGCTGTCGTAATAGGGCAGCCCCTCCGCAAACGCCGTCATATCCTTCAACTGACCGGCCTGCGCGAAGGACGGCGTGTAGATCAAATCGAGCGAAAGCGCATCGGGTTGCGAGCCGCCGCCGGCGGCGATTGCATATTTCTGCACCAGCTCGTTGACCGGCACGATCTGCAGCTCGGCCTTGTCCTCGCCCGTGGCGTTGAAGGCTTCGACCAGTTTCGGCATAAACTCCGAACCGTCGGAGCGCACCCAGAGTGAAAACGTCTCCGCCTGGGCAAGGCCAGGCAGCGCGATCGCGGCGATGGCGACGCCGCCGAGAAAAGTCTTGATATTCATTCCCATTACCTCCCGTTTTGGTGTCATCCGTTGCCGCAAATCCATTGCGCCAACGTTTGCGCAAACAGCGCATTCTTTTCCCTTCCATCTGGTCGTTCAGCGTGAAGGGATCAGTTCCGGCGCAAATTCAAACCTTGGTTGCGCCGCAGGACTCACGCACGACAAGCTTACAGGGCGTCTCCCGAACACCCGGTTCCACCGGCTTGCCGTCGATGAGGTCGAGCAGCGCCAGACCGGCGCTGCGTCCGAGGCCCGGAAGCCCCATGTCAATTGTTGTGAGCGGCGGCCGCGTGGCCTGGGCAAACACTTCCCAATTGTCGAAGCCGACAACCGCCACATCCTGAGGCACCCGCACGCCGGCAAGCGTGAAGGCATCGATCACGCCGCGCGCAATCTGGTCGTTGCCGCAAAAAAACGCATCCGGGACGCCGCCGGCGTCGATCATCGCGCGGGCGGTCTGGAACCCATGCGCTTCCGTCCAGGCGGAAAAGACAGCCGGGCCATGCGGCGCCAGACCGGCTTCGCGAAGCGCCGAGCGCCAACCCGCTTCCCTCAGACGCGCAGCCTTGAAATCCTCCGGCCCGGTGATATGCGCGATCCGGTTGCGCCCGAGGCCAATGAGATGGCGAACGGCAGCACGCGCCGCATTCTCGTCATCGGGAACGAAGCTCACCGCACCGTCGGGCGCGGCGGCATAGACATAAACCACAGGCATGCCGAGCGGCGGCAGGTCGATCGGCAGACCACGATCGATGCGCTTGCCGGCGATGATCAGGCCATCGACACGCTTTTCCTCCATCGCTCTCAGATTGAGGATCAGGCTTTCAGGTTCGTACTCACCGGCGCTCAGAAACACGGAAACGCCGCGATCGGCCATGGCCGCGGACAGGCCGGAGGCGAGCGGCAGCGTGAAACGGCCATAGGTATCGTTCGTCAGAAGACCAAGCGTGAAGGAGCGCTGCTGGACCAGACCGCGCGCAATCGAATTCGGACGATAATCAAGCTCGGCGGCAACAGTGCGGACGCGCTCCCGGGTTTCCTCCGACATGCGGCCGGTTCCGTTGAGGGCGCGCGATGCGGTGGTAACACTGACATTCGCCCTGGCCGCAACGTCGCGGATCGTGCTGCGCTGGTACACGCCTGCCGATTGCAGCTTTGCCGCCCTGTCCGTCACCGATGTTCCTCCCAGTGCAAAAGCGCATATACATTGAACAAACGTTTGTTCACGTATGATTTATCGTTTGCGCAAAGAGATAATTACACTTCATCGACAAAGCGTCAATCCGGTTTCGGTGACAATTTCATTTGCCCGGAACAGGATGGGCCGCCGCACCCGGCGTGACGGCCCCTCATTCGATCCGCCTTGTGGGCGCCGGATGGCTATTGGCCGCCCCCGATCAGGCTGCATTTGGCTGGGCATCGGTGCTGGCGACCGAGATCGACGGCGGAATAAACCGTCCGCGAACCACGAAGGCGTGGCGTTCGTGGTCTATGACCATGAGGCCGGGCAATGGGAACGATCTGAAGACGAGATGCCGCATTGTCACACCCTTTCCAGCCGTTAAAATGCTATAGAGCGATTATTGGCCTATGTCGGGATGAAATCTCACGCCGAAACGGGGGGATGGCAGAGTGCGGACAGGTTTGGGTAAATGGGTTGCGATCGCCGTCCTGGCAGCCGTTGCGGCCGGCGGTTATGCCGCATGGCGCAATCTCAACGGCAACGCGCTTCCCGAAGGCATTGCCAGCGGGAACGGCCGTATAGAGGCGACGGAAATCGATATCTCCGCCAAGACGGCCGGGCGAATCAGCGAGATTTTCGTCAATGAGGGCGATTTCATCCAGGCCGGCGAGAAACTGGTGCAGATGGACACCAGGCAGCTGGAGGCGCAAAAACGCGAGGCTGAAGCCCAACTGCGCAGCGCCCGCACCGGCGTGGATGCGGCCAATGCGACGATAGAACAGGCAAAGGCGGAAAAACGGGCCGCCGAAGCCATCGTCGAACAGCGCAAGTCCGTGCTCGATTCCGCCGAGGCCACTTTCGCGCGCTTTCAGAAGCTGGTGCAGACAAATGTCACCTCCAGGCAGGCGCTCGAGGACGCCGAGGCGGCGGCGTTGCAGGCAAAGGCCAGCGTTGCCGCCGGCGAAGCGTCATCCGCCGCTGCGAGCGCCGCCGTCAGCACCGCCGAGGCGCAGCTTACCAAGGCGGAAGCGGCGATCGATGCTGCGGAGGCGAGCATAGACTATATCCAGTCGATCATCGACGACAGCACACTGACGGCGCCGCGTCCCGGACGCGTGCAGTATCTCGTCGCCCAGCCGGGCGAGATCGTTGCGGCCGGCGGGCGTATTCTCAACATTGTCGATCTGACAGATGTCTATATGAACTTCTTCCTGCCGACCGAACAGGCGGGCCTGACGGCAATCGGCGCGGAGACCCGGCTGGTGCTCGATGCCGCGCCGCAATTCACCATCCCCGCCAGCATTTCCTATGTTTCCGACGTCGCCCAGTTCACGCCGAAGACCGTCGAGACGGAGGTGGAGCGCCAGAAGCTGATGTTCAGGGTCAAGGCCCGCATCGACCCGGCGCTGTTGCGCGAGCATATCGACCTCGTCAAGACCGGCCTGCCCGGCGTCGCCTATGTGCGCTATGACCCCAATGCCGCCTGGCCTGACGCGCTTGAAGGAAACCTCGCCCAATGAATGCCGCCGATGAGCAGGGTGTTGGCGCCGCAGTCGCCCGCCTCGAGGGCGTCAGCCTGCTCTATCGCAAGACGACGGCGCTGAACGACATATCGCTTGATATTCCCGCCGGCTGCATGGCCGGGCTCATCGGCCCGGACGGCGTCGGCAAGTCAAGCCTGCTGTCGCTGATTGCCGGCGCGCGCAAGGTGCAGACTGGCGCTGTCAGCGTGCTTGGCGGCGACATTTCCGACGACGGGCACCGCCGCGCCGTCTGCCCGCGCATCGCCTATATGCCGCAGGGGCTCGGCCGCAATCTCTATGCCACGCTGTCGGTCTACGAGAATATCGATTTCTTCGGACGGCTTTTCGGCCATGCCCATGCGGAGCGCCGGCGGCGCATCGAAACCCTGATGAAAAGTACGGGACTGCTGCCCTTTGCCGACAGGCCGGCCGGCAAGCTCTCGGGCGGCATGAAACAGAAGCTCGGGCTTTGCTGCGCGCTGATCCACGACCCCGATCTTCTGGTTCTCGACGAACCGACGACCGGCGTCGATCCCCTGTCCAGACGGCAGTTCTGGAGCCTGATCGACGATATCCGCGCCGCGCATCCCGGCATGAGCGTCATCGTCGCAACCGCCTATATGGAAGAGGCCGCGCGCTTCGACTGGCTGGCGGCGATGAATGACGGCAATGTTCTTGCCACCGGCAGCCCGGCCGAGCTCTTGAGCGCGACCGCCACCGACAATCTCGACGACGCTTTCGTGGCGCTGCTGCCGGAAGCGATCCGCGGCGACCGGAAGGCGCTGGACATTACCCCGCGCGAGGCGGGGGACGCCGGCGATTTTGCCATCGAGGCGGAACATCTGAGCAAGCGTTTCGGCGATTTCACCGCCGTTGACGATGTCAGCTTTCGCATTCGCCGGGGCGAGATTTTCGGCTTTCTCGGCTCGAATGGCTGCGGCAAGACCACGACCATGAAAATGCTGACCGGGCTTCTGGATGTGAGCGGCGGCACGGCAAAGCTGTTCGGCCAGCCGGTCGATCCCGGCAATCTCGATGTGCGCCGGCGGGTCGGCTATATGTCCCAGGCCTTCTCGCTCTATACCGAGCTGACCGTGCGGCAGAACCTTTATTTGCACGCGCGGCTTTATCGGCTGCCGACGGAGACGCTCGAACCGCGCGTTGCCGAAATGATCGCACGGTTCGATCTCGCCGATGTTGCCGACAGCCTGCCGGATGCGCTGCCGCTCGGCATCCGCCAGCGCCTGTCGCTGGCGGTGGCGATGATCCACGGACCGGATATCCTGATCCTGGACGAACCGACCTCCGGGGTTGACCCGCTGGCGCGCGATGACTTCTGGCGCATGCTGATCGCGCTTTCGCGCAATGACAATGTCACGATTTTCGTCTCCACCCATTTCATGAACGAGGCGGCGCGCTGCGACCGGATTTCGCTGATGCATGCCGGCAGGGTGCTGGCAAGCGACCGCCCGGCCGCCATCATCGAGGCAAGCGGAAAGGCAACGCTCGAAGAGGCCTTCATCAGCCATCTGGAAGCGGTCACGGACGAGGCGCAGGAGGCTGAAGAACCCACGATCGCCGAAGATGCCGAAAAGGACGACGCCGACGGGCAGGCCGCCGAAAGGGCGCTGAAACACCGTTTCGATTTTCGCCGGATGATGGCCTATTCCTGGCGCGAGGCGCTGGAACTGCGCCGCGACCCGATCCGCGCCACGATGGCGATCATCGGCAGCGTCATTCTGCTGCTGGTGATCGGCTACGGCATCAATCTCGACATCGAAAACCTCAGCTATGCCACGCTTGACCGCGATCAGACGGTAACGAGCAGGGACCTGACGCTCGATATCTCCGGGTCGCGCTATTTCGATGAGAAAGTCCCGCTTGTCGATTATGCCGATATGGACAGGCGCATGCGCGACGGGGAAATCAGTTTCGCCATTGAAATCCCGCCGCATTTCGCCGCCGATCTGGCGCGCGGGCGCGATGTCGAGGTCGGCGTCTGGCTGGACGGCTCGATGCCGCAGCGCGCGTCGTCGGCCAGAGGCTATATTCAGGGCGTCTATGCCACATGGCTTACCCGCAAGATCGAGGAGGTCTACGGGGCGGGGGCGGCTGATCCGGCCTATTCGGTCGCCGCGCGCTATCGCTACAACCCGGATATCCGCAGCCTCGTCGCCATGGCGCCTGCGGTCATTCCGCTGCTGCTGCTGCTCATTCCCGCCATTCTCACCACGCTTTCCGTGGTGCGGGAAAAGGAGTTGGGTTCGATCGTCAATTTCTATGTCACGCCGACGACGAGGCTGGAATTCCTGATTGGCAAACAGCTGCCCTATATCGTGCTGGCCATGTTCAATTTCGCCCTGCTGCTGGCAACCTCGCTGATGGTGTTTCAGGTGCCCTTTACCGGCAGCCTGTTCGCCTTTTCGCTGGCGGCCCTGCTGTTCGTCACCATTTCAACCGGCATGGGCCTGCTGGTGTCGACCTTTACCAGCAGTCAGATCGCCGCCCTTTTCGCCACCGCCCTTCTGACCCTCATTCCGGCCATCCAGTATTCCGGCCTCATCGATCCGGTCAGCGCGCTCCAGGGCCTCGGCGCCATGATCGGCGAGTTCTATCCGGCCACCTATTTCGTGACGATATCGCGCGGAACCTTCACCAAGGCGCTCGACCTTGCCGATCTTCATTCTGCCTTCGTGCCTCTTCTCATCGCCATTCCGGTTCTGACGATCGCCAGCACGCTTCTGCTCGGCAAGCAGGCGAGGTAGGTCATGCGGTTTTCCAATATCCTCCAGCTCGGTATCAAGGAATTACGGGGGCTTGGCCGCGACACGCTGATGATCATTCTGATCGTCTATGCCTTTTCGCTGTCCATCTACATGGAATCCTCGGCGATGCCGGAAACGCTCAACCGCGCGGCGATCGCGGTTGTCGACGAGGATCGCTCGGCGCTGTCGCAGCGCATCGTCGATGCCTTCTATCCGCCCTATTTCATCGAGCCGGAAATCATTACCTCCGCTGAGATGGACGCCCGGCTGGATAGCGGAACATCAACCTTCGTGCTCGATATACCGACGGATTTCGAACGGGATGTGCTCGCCGGCAGAAAACCGGAGCTGCAGCTCAATATCGACGCCACGCGCATGACGCAGGCCTTTACCGGCAACACCTACATCCAGCAGATCATCGACAACACCGTCAGCGAATATCTGAACCGCTTTCCCGGCGGCAGCGATATTCCGGTCTCTCTCGATATCCGCGCCCGCTATAATCAGCAGCTCAGCCAGATGTGGTTCGGCTCGATCATCAACATCATCACCAGCATCACCATGCTGTCGATGATCCTATCCGGCGCGGCGCTGATCCGCGAGCGCGAGCATGGCACGATCGAGCACCTTCTGGTCATGCCGGTCACGGCGCTTGAAATCGTGGTCAGCAAGATCTGGTCGATCAGCCTTGTCGTGCTGGTGGCCGCGACGCTTTCCCTCGTGATCGTGGTTGAAGGCATTCTCGGCGTGCCCGTCAACGGCTCCATGCCGCTGTTCATGGCCGGCAGCGCGCTGATGCTGTTCGCGATGTGCTCGCTCGGCATTTTCCTGGCGACGATTGCGGGTTCGATGCCGCAGTTCGGCCTGTTGCTGATGCTGGTGCTGCTGCCGCTGCAGGTGCTTTCCGGCGGGTTGACGCCGCGCGAAAGCATGCCGCAATTCATTCAGGACATCATGCTGCTAGCGCCCAATACCCATTATGTGACGCTGTCGCAGGCCATCCTGTTTCGCGGCGCGGGGCTTGATGTCGTCTGGCCGCAATTCGTCTGGCTGGCTGTCCTCGGGCTGGCGCTTTTTTCCATTGCGCTGCGCCGTTTCCGCGGCTTCCTGCAATAGTCCCGTTTCCCCTGGGCAATGGGCGAGACCTGCCGGGCGATCGCGGCGTATCTGGCAAAGCCGTTGCAGAATTGCCTGCGGGGGGACCGAGCCACCATCAAACCGTCATCACGCTTGGCAGGGCCGTCATTCAGGTGGATGCCGGGCAGCCGAGAGCGCCTTGCTGCCAGCGTAGCGACGTCGGATCGTGTCTAACCGTTGTTAAACCTGATCAGCGCGGTGCATTCGGGCAACGGCGGCGGGCTTCGGCCCGGTTTTCGTTGAAGTCACCGATGAAACCTTCGATACCGCGTGCGAAACGGGCGAAAGAGTTCCGGCTTCTGGTGTGGCCTTCACGGGGTTCATCACTGAAAGGACGGTTCGTCATAACATAATCCTCGCTATAGTCGTAAACTTGTACGAACCAACATACGTCCAACAAAGCTGGATGAGCTACCGCTATATCCGCATCGTTTCTATGCGCATGGTGCATCGCTCAGGGCGTGAGACGCGCGGTTTCGGTAAAAAGTGACAGTTTCCGGATATGCCGACGTGGATTTTCGGTGGATGTCATGCAAACAGCGCATCCCTGTCCGATGCGGATTATCCGCGCCTCTGCGGCCAATACCGAAGTCGCCCAGGTCAGTGCGCGAAGATCGTGTCCCATGACGTGGTGTAGCTTAGACGACCATGGCTCATCCCAGAGGGGCGGATGAGTGTCAGCTTGCGGCTGGCAGGCTGATGAGCGGATCATCGCTCATTGTGGCGATGGTTTCCAGTGTCATGTAGCGGGATCGTTGGACGACCCATTCATCGTTCTGTTCGAGCAGGAGCGCGCCGACGAGACGAACGATGGCGTCATCGTTGGGGAAGATGCCGACAACCTCGGTGCGCCGCTTGATCTCGCCGTTCAGGCGTTCGATCGGGTTTGTGCTGTGAAGCTTGGCCCAATGCTGCCTGGGAAAGGTCATGTAGGCGAGCACATCCTGTTCGGCACTATCCATCAGCGTGGCAAGTTTGGGCACTTTCGGTCTGATCTGATCGGAGACGTTGCGCCACTGGGCGCTTGCCGCCTCCGGCGTGTCCTGGGCAAAGGCGGTGGCGATGAAGGCGGAGACGACACGCCGCCCGCTCTTTCCGGCATGAGCCAATGCGTTTCTCATGAAGTGGACCCTGCAGCGCTGCCAGGTGGCGCAAAGCACCTTCGACACAGCGGCCTTGATCCCCTCATGGGCATCGGAGACGACGAGCTTGACGCCCCGCAGCCCACGCCTGGTCAGCTTGCGCAGGAACTCCGTCCAGATCGCCTCTGCCTCGGATGTGCCGATTTCCATGCCGAGCACTTCGCGTCGGCCGTCGGTGTTCACGCCCACTGCGATGATGACGGCGACAGAGACGATGCGCCCGCCGCGTCGGACCTTCAGATAGGTGGCATCGATCCAGAGGTATGGCCATTCGCCTTCGATGGGCCTGTCGAGGAAGGCCTTCACCTTGTCGTCTATTTCCTCGCAAAGTCGCGAGACCTGGCTCTTGGAGATGCCCGACATGCCCATGGCTTTGACGAGATCATCGACGGACCGGGTCGAAACGCCCTGGATATAGGCTTCCTGGATGACCGCCGTCAGAGCCTTCTCCGCCATCCGGCGTGGTTCGAGAAAGCTCGGAAAATAGCTGCCGGTGCGAAGCTTGGGGATGCGCAGCTCAACGGTGCCCGCTCGCGTTTCCCAGTCTCGATCGCGGTAGCCGTTGCGCTGGGCAAGCCGGAACGTGGTCTTCTCGCCGTATCCAGCGCCTGTCTTCGCGCTCACCTCCAGCGCCATCAGTTTCTCGGCTGCAAAGCCGATCATCTCACGCAGCAAATCGGCATCAGCGCTCTTCTCAACAGCCAAGCGCAGGTTCATCATGTCGTCGGTCATCGGTGGTGTCCTTAAGGTTGGTTCTAAGCAACCCGACCCTACCGGAAATCACCGATGGCTATGAAATCCAGCTACACCACGCGCTGGGACACGATCTGCGCGAAAGCATAGGGGCAGCCCTGGCTTACCTGAATGTGATCTTTCAGGGGGGCATTCGGACGCCCAAAGGACGCTTTAACCTATTGAAGCGCCGCAACCTGCTTTCCGAAACGCGATCCGCCTTACGGGCCGATGGTCCAGGGGTTTGATTCTGACATTTGCTCACCATCCGCAGCAGGCGCGAAAGCGAACGTCAGAACCTTGAAAACCACGAGCTGCCCTCAGCACTGCATCGTTTCTCTTGCAGACAGGATGCCTTTGACGCGCCTGCGTCGGCAACCAATGCCTTGTGCAGTCTGAAACCCTCTCGAAGCCGCTCTGCGCCTTTGTTCTGCTCCCAAAATACGGCATGCCAAGGAGCAGAGAGCACGCGTTCGCTGCGGGGCGATTTTTGCCCAAATGATAGACCTCAACTGATACAATCACTTATTGGACTTTTAATGCAAAAATATCTACTATTGATCATCTTATGTCTTGTCGAACCATGCGAAAGCGAGTAAGCCTTGGCGCTAACACGTAGCAGCACAATCGCTGCGAACGATGTGAGCCGCAGAAACCTAGCTGACTTTCGGCGAAAAGCAGTTTTGCGCAGCTGCCTTTCAAAGAGCGCTATGAGGCATTTTCTGCCGTGTCCGGGACACTGCGATGCTGCGGCTCAGACCAGACTTAGACGCGGGGCGGTGGCCTTGAATAAGGTGCGCTTCCTGCAACAGGGAAAGACAAATGACCAAGGCACTCGAAAGCGCGCACGACCACCACACAGGCATCTGGCCTGTCATGCTGACCCCGTTTACCGAGGCCCTCGAGATCGATTGGGCGTCGCTTGAAAAGCTGATCGACTGGTATCTGTCAGCCGGCGTTCACGGCCTCTTCGCCAACTGCCAGTCGAGCGAAATGTTCTTTTTGAGCGATGCTGAATCGGAAAAACTGACCCGCTTCGTCGTTGATTATGTTGATGGCCGTGCACCGGTTGTTGCGTCGGGCCACACCGGCAATGCCCCCAGCCATCAGGCGGAGCAGCTGCAGGCAATCGCCGAATGCGGCGTTGACAGCGTCATCATGATTTCCAATCGACTTGCCGCCCAGGATCAGTCCGATGCCGTGTTCCTGGAAAATCTCGCGGCTCTGACAGAAAAGCTTCCGACCAATGTCGGCCTTGGCGTTTATGAGTGCCCTTACCCCTATAAACGCCTGTTGAGCGAAGAAGCGGTATCATGGGCTGCGAAGTCCGGTCGCTTCACTTTTCTCAAAGATACCTGTTGCAACATCGACATGCTGCGCCGTCGTGCCGAACTGGCTAAGGGAAGCCGGCTGCACATCGCCAACGCCAATGCTCAGACGCTCCTGGAAAGCATGAAAGCAGGCTGCCATGGCTACAGCGGCGTGATGGCAAACTTCCATCCGGCGCTTTATGTCTGGCTGTTTGAAAACTGGCAGAAAGAGCCGGAAAAGGCTGAGATTCTGTCCAGATTCCTGTCGCTGGCAGCCCTGACGGAAAGCATGGGCTACCCGGCCTGTGCCAAGGATTTCCAGAAGGCCATCGGCAATTTTACATCAATGAAATGCCGTTCGCTGACCACCGGCGGCTATTTCGACAATCACGTCTCGTCGACCGTTTCGCAGATGATTGCCCTCGGAGACTGGTTGAACCAGACGCTGGAACTCGGCCCTCCTGCAACGGCTTTTCAGCCGGAAAGCCGGGTCGCCGCCGAGTGATCTGAACGACAACTGCCATCGAAGAGGAGGAGACCTTGTCGATGCTGAATGTAAAGCTACAGACAAAAACCTTCATCGTTCCGCCAGACCATACCCTGTTTCGGAACTGCCACGCTTCCACTGTGATTGTCCTCCCGGACAACAGCCGGCTCACCGCCTTTTTCGGCGGTGAGCGCGAAGGCGAAGGCGATGTCGCCATCTGGACCGTGCGTGGCGACGGCGAAAACTGGGAGGCCCCCCGCCGCCTCTTTGCCGAAGACGGGCTTGCGCACTGGAATCCGGTTCTCCTCAACCACGGCAATACGGTCTGGCTGTTCTACAAGGTCGGCCCGACGGTCCACACATGGACGACACGCTGGAGCGTTTCGCATGATGGCGGACTGACATGGTCTGAGCCGGCTGAGCTGGTTCCCGGCGACAGCGCGCCGCGAGGCCCGGTGAAGAACAAGCTTCTTGTGATGTCCAATGGTGAATGGCTGGCTCCGGCTTCGGTTGAAACCGATGAGATCTGGGACGCATTCGCGGATATTTCCGCAGACGAAGGCAAAAGCTGGACCCGCTGCGATGTTCCCTTCACGCACCATAGCAATAGTGACACGCGCGGTAATGGCGGCGTCTGGGGCGGGCTGGCCGAAAACGCTTTGTGGGAAACCGATCCGCAGAAGGTTTTCAGATGGGATGGCGTGATCCAGCCAAGCGCGTGGGAATCGGCTCCAGGCAAAGTCCATATGCTGATGCGCTCGACCCGCGGTCACCTTTACAGAACAGATTCCGACGATTTCGGCCGGACATGGTCTGAGGCCTATCCGACCGAAACCGTCAACAACAATTCCGGCATCGATCTTGCCGGAACCGGCGGCGTCATTGCGCTTGCCTATAACCCGAATGGCGGCAACTGGGGCCGCCGTACGCCTCTTTCTCTGGCGCTTTCAAATGATAATGCCAAAACTTTTCAAAGAGTTATCGACCTCGAGACTGAAGAGGGCGAGTTCTCTTATCCGGCAATCATTGCCAGAGGCAAAGAGCTTCACCTGACTTACACACACAACCGTAAGTCAATCGTCTACTGCCATTTGACACTGGAGGATGGCTCGTTTTCCGGGCTGTAAATGAGATAGACAGACCGGGAATAACCAGCACAACAAGGGAGTTGAGAATGCTGAAAGCAATTGGACTGGCGCTTTGTGGCGTACTGGCTTTGGCCAGCGTGCAGGCCACGGCGCAGGAGCTGACTTATCCGAAGAAGAACATCACCGTCATCATCCCGAAGAATCCGGGTGGCGGCACGGATACCTCAGCCCGCCTGACACTGGAATATGCCAAGAAATATCTGCCGGAAGGCGTGATTTTCGTTCCGGAAAACAAGCCCGCTGGCAACGGCGTGACGGGCCTGATCGAAGCGGCCCGCGCAAAGCCCGATGGACAGACGCTGGTTATGACCACCGTTGAGCTGGCCATGTTCCCGCACCAGAACAAGTCGCCGGTCAACTACGAGAATTTCACCGGTCTTTATGCTCCGATCGCCGACCCGGCTTCGCTGGTTGTCAACGCCGACAGCCCGTACGAGACGCTGGAAGATTTCGTCGAAGCCGCCAAGGAAAATCCGGGGCAAATTCAGGTCGCCAACTCCGGAACGGGCGCGATCTATGATCTTGCCACGATCAACATGGAACAGCAGCTGGGCATCGATCTGAAGCGGATTCCGTATTCTGAAGGCATTGGCCCGGCAATCGCCGCCCTCGTTGGCGGTCATGTTGATGCCGTTGTCACCACACCGGGTGCAGCCAAGCCGCAGATCGATGCCGGTGCACTGCGTATGCTCGGCGTCATGGATTCCAAGCGTTTTGCGCTGTTCCCCGATGTTCCCACCTTCAATGAAGTTCTGGGCGCGGGCACGGATACGCAGCTGCGTGCATGGGCGGCCATTGCAGGCCCGGCCAACATGCCGGAAGACGTCAAAGGTCAGCTGATCGAAGTCTTCAAGGCCGTTGCTGCGGATCCTGATTTCCAGCAGGCCATGAAAAACCAGGGCATCATGCCCAGCACACTGGTTGGTGATGAAGTTCAGGACATGATGAAGCGTGACGATGAAATGTACGCCAAGCTCATCGAAGAATCCAAAAATTCCCAGTAAGCAATGATTGTTGCGCTCAACCGCGGCCCTGAAAATTCGGGGCCGCGGCCCCGGGCGGGGAGGAAAGCAATGAAAAAATATAATGTTCTGGTGGCTGCCATTGCCATTCTCTTTGGCCTTGGCATCTTCTGGTTCTCCCGTGGTCTTTCGACGATGTCACCGGATGGCGTTCCCGGAGAAGCCTTCTGGCCACACATGATCGCCTGGCTTCTGATCGGCCTCGGTATTCTTCAACTGATCGAGGTTTTCGCCTTTCCGGCTATCAACGCAGGTCGCGAGGTTATTCTTGGCGCTCCGGGAAACCTCTGGGCCTATCTCACCGCAGCCGTTGCCTTTGGCTTTGCAACGCTGATGGCATGGGCAGGTTTTGTGATTGCAGGCGTCATCATGATGCCGATCATCATGCTGATCATGGGTGAACGACGCCCGCTGGTTATCGGGGTTACAACCGTCGCCGCCATCGGCGTCATCTGGTTCTTCTTCGTTCACATCTTCAACATTTCGCTGCCGGCCCCGGCATTTCTGGAATAGCGCCGGGAAGGACCCAGGATCATGTATGATATTATACAAGCCGCAGGTATCGTCTTCAGCTATCAGGCGCTTCTGGTCGTATTCATGGGCACGCTTGCCGGCATTCTCATTGGTTCGCTGCCGGGCCTGACCGTGAACATGGGCATCGCTCTGCTGATGCCGCTGACATTCTCCTTCCAGGGATTGGAAGGTATCCTGATGCTGCTCGGCGTCTATTGCGGCGCCATTTATGGCGGCTCGATCAGCGCCATCCTGATCAATACACCCGGAACACCCGCATCCGCCGCAACGGTGCTGGATGGTTACCCCATGACGCTGAAGGGGGAGGCCGGAAGGGCTCTGGGCCTTTCAACCGCAAGCTCGATGTTTGGCGGTCTTTTCAGCGCGATTGCGCTCATCATCATCGCGCCGCAGCTTGCAAAGGTCGCCACAGGACTGGCTGCTCCGGACTATTTCGCGCTCGGCGTCTTCGGAATATCCATCATCACCTCGGTTTCCTCCCAATCGGTTATCAAGGGCCTGATGGGCGGCTGCATCGGCCTGTTTATCGCCACGATCGGCCTTGATCCGATGACCGCGGGCATGCGCTTCACATTCGATTCCTTCTATCTGATGGGTGGCATTTCCTTCGTCCCGGTTCTCGTCGGCCTGTTTGCTTTCTCGCAGGCCCTTCTGGGTATCGAGGAAAACTGGAAGGAAATCCGCGAAAACGCCCCGGCGCGCCCGAAAACCAAAATCACCCGCGTTCTGCCGACATGGGCCGACTTCCGTCGCGTTCTGCCGACCTATATCCGGTCCTCCGCGATTGGTACTGCCATCGGCTCGATCCCGGGCACAGGCGGCGATATTGCTTCCTTCATCTCTTATACGGAAGCCAAGCGCTGGTCGAAGCATCCGGAAGAATTCGGCAAAGGCTCGATCGAAGGGGTTTCCGCACCCGAGGCCGGAGCCAACTCGGTTGCCGGTGGCGCCATGGTGCCTCTGATGACGCTTGGTATTCCCGGCGATGGCGCAACGGCCATTATGATGGGCGCCTTCATGGTGCAGGGTCTCCAGCTTGGTCCGCTGCTGTTCACGGAGCACCCGGTCGAGGTCAACACGATCTTCATCGGCCTTCTGGTCGCCAACCTGATGATGGGCATACTGGGCTTCTCCTCGATCCGCCTGTTCACCCGCGTCATGTCGGTTCCGCGCAAGCTGCTGGTTCCGATTATCCTGGTGCTCTGCACCGTTGGCGCCTATTCAGTGAACAACACGATGACCGATGTGTTCGTCATGATGATTGCAGGGGTCTGCGCCTACGTCATGCTGAAGCTCGACTTCTCGATGTCGCCCGTCATCATCGGCATTATTCTCGGGCCCATGGTCGAAGGCAATCTTCGGCGTTCGCTGATCATGTCCGATGGCGATTTCTCGATCTTTGCCACCAGCCCGGTCTGCGCAATTTTCCTGGTTATTGCACTTCTGACCCTGACGATCCCGGTCATAGGCCCGAAGATCAAGGCGCGCCGTCAGGCGCGCAAGACAGCCGAAGACGGTTTGAGCGCCTAGGACGCGGTACATCAGATCCGAACAAAAACCGGCGGGAAACTGCCGGTTTTTTGTTGTCCGGACAGATGCGGCGTTGATTGCCATTGAGAACTGGTTCTGACGCATATTTGCGGACGCGGAGCGCCCAGAGCATTTCGCAGCCAGATGGAAACATCTGACGTTAAGCGAAAATGTGTCAAAACAAAGTGATAGAGTGGTTCCGCCTTTCCATGAAAGGCGCAACCGCATCTAGGGTGTTCCAATCAATCGCGCCTGCAAAAGATCGAGTTTCTCGGACATAAGCCGACAGATGCCGGTTCAGAAAGCCGCGCGATAGATCGAAAGCGCATCTTTCTCTGAGACCGGGCGCGGGTTGTTGACCAGAAGCCGGGTCTGGTTCATCGCGTCGGATGCCAGTTTCGGGAGCATGTCCTCGGGAATATTCATCGCCCTGAGATTGGGTTGCAGTCCGCAGGCGCGCGACAGGTCTTCAAGCTTCTCGCAGAAGGCCGCGGCCCGTTCCTGCCCCTCCAGAGCTGACAGTTCCGGGAAAACGAAGGGCGCGAGTTCGGCATAGGGAGCAGGGGAGGTGACAATGTTGAACCGCAGGACATGCGGCAGAACCAGCGCGTTCGAGAGACCGTGCGGGATGTGAAAATGCCCGCCGAGCGGATAGGCGAGCGCATGGACCGCCGCCACGGGCGAGTTGGCGAAGGCCTGTCCGGCCAGCATCGAGCCCAGCAGCATGTCGGAGCGCGCCGCCTGGTCCGCGCCGTCTTCGACCGCTTTCAGAAGAGACCGTCCCATCAGCGTCAGAGCCTGCGTCGCGAGCATGCGGGACAGAGGGTTGTTGTTCGGGCTCGCCGAGGCGTAGGCCTCGATGGCATGAACCATGGCGTCGATACCGGTTGCCGCGGTGATGTGCGGGGGGAGGCCATAGGTCAGGGCGGGGTCAAGCAGGGCGATATCGGGAAGAAGGACGGGCGAGACCACGCCCATCTTCTCGCTGGCGCCGGTGGTGACGATCGATATCGGCGTGACCTCCGAACCGGTCCCGGCCGTCGTCGGCACCAGGATGAGCGGCAGGCGCGGGCCGCGCGCCTTGTCCACGCCGTAGACATCGGCCAGCGTTTCAGCGCCGGGCACCAGAAGCGCGACCAGCTTGGCGACATCCAGCGACGACCCGCCGCCAAGACCGACAATGCCCTGTGCGTTCGCCGAACGCGCCGCATCGACGGCTGAAAGCACCACTTGCTCGGGCGGGTCGGCCTGGACATCGCCGAACAGTTCCACGGCGATGCCGCCTTCGCGCAGCAGGCCCACCGCCCGGTCAACGATACCCGTCGCCATCATGCCCGGATCGGTGACGAGCATGATGCGGTTGCCGATCTGCGCCTGCACCAGCGTTGCCAGTTCGTCCAGCATATCGACGCCGAAGCGGATCGATCTGGCGGTATTGAAAGCGAATCTGTTCATGGTGTCCTCGAAAGTCGGTTTTCGCGCCGGCCGGTGAGCCGGGCCGGTTTCATCCGGCGATCCCGCCGATCTGCAGTTCGGTGATACGGCGGGCCATGGCGCGCTGCTGCTCGGGGCTTTCGCCGGAGCGCGGGCGGTACCAGATCGCCATCCAGTTCACCGCGCCGAGCATGCCCTTCACGGCCAGCGACACATCGGCGTCTTGCCGGATGCTGCCATCGGCCTGGCCCTGGCGAAAAGTCTCCACGAAAAGCAGCTCGAACTTGTGCCTGATATCCATCAGTTCATCGAGGCTGATGCGCTGTTCGGGGGTTGTCGCGCCCAGGCGGTGCATGTGCACGCCCTGCACGACGACCGCTTCGTAGGCGATGTTCTGCATCATGGTCAGGGCGTGCGCCTCGAGCATGCGCGTGAGCGTCTCGCGACCGGTTCCGCCGGCCGCCTTTGCTTCGCCCACAGCGTCCATCAGCCGTCTCATGCCTTCGCGGTGGACCTCGAAGAACAGATCGGTCTTGGAACGGAAATAATGGTAGATGCGGCCCTTGGTCGCGCCGAGGCGGCGGGCGACATCGTCAATGCTGGTCCCCTGAAACCCCATTTCGGTGAAGCAGAGCGCAGCGCAATCCAGGATTTCAACCACGCTCTCGACGAGCGCACCCGATTCTTCCTGACCTCGGGTCTTCAGCGCCCATTCGCGGTGCATGTCGTTTTTCGCCACCGGTTCCCCCTGCGGTCAATTTCCAATCTGCGTCCTTCCAGCAATAAAGCCGATATCGAACGCTCACAACAAACTTGATGTCGCGTTTGCGGTCTGGACAGTTTTGGATTCGCATACTACGGAGTATGTTGCAACAAGAAAGTCGTCAATGTGCAAGGAGATCCCAAGTTGAATGAAGCGCACGCCCCCCACCTTTCCGAGTGGGTAACCGTCGACCAGCCGATGGTCGACCGTTTCGCCGACGCGATCGACGATCATCAGTTCATTCATGTCGACCCGGAACGGGCGAAGGCGGAGACCAGCTATGGCGGCACGATCGTGCACGGCTTCTACCTGCTTTCGATGCTGACCGCCTTCACCCGCAGCGCCCTGCCGCCGGCAAAGGCCGGCGCGGTCGAAATCAACTACGGCTTCGACAAGCTACGCTTTCTCAGCCCTGTGCCGGTCGGCGCGCGCGTGCGCGGCAGTTTCACCCTGGAGCACGAGACCCCCAAGGCCGGGGGCGTTCTGCGCAGCTACGACGCGCGCGTCGAAATCGAAGGGACGGAGCGTCCGGCTCTGGCGGCCAACTGGCTGGTCCTGACGGTGGGTGGGGACGAACAGGCGGGTTGATGGCGCAAACCGGGCGCAAGCAACACCGGAATTACCAAGACAACTGAATCGGAGGAGATAGATATGTCGGTTTCATTCAAGGGTCAGGTGGCGATCGTCACCGGCGCGGGGGGCGGCCTGGGCCGCTCGCACGCTCTCATGCTTGCCAGGCACGGCGCGGCCGTTGTGGTGAACGATTTCGGCGGCGCGCGCGACGGCAGCGGCGGCACCACCGAGGCCAGCGAAGCCGTGGTGCGGGAAATCACCGCGGCGGGCGGGCGCGCCATCGCCAATGCCGGCAACGTCGCCTCCGAGGCGGATATGGCGAATATGGTCGAGCAGGCGCTCTCGGCCTTCGGGCGGATCGACGTGCTGATCAACAATGCCGGCATCCTGCGCGACAAGTCCTTCGCGAAGATGGAAATCGAGGATTTCCGGCGCGTGGTCGAGGTGCATCTGATGGGCACGACGATCGCGACCAGGGCCGTCTGGGCGCAGATGCGCGAACAGAAATACGGCCGCATCCTTGTCACCTCCTCGACCTCCGGAAGCTATGGCAATTTCGGCCAGTCCAATTACGGGGCCGCCAAGATGGGCGTGCTCGGGCTGATGAACGTGCTCCATCTCGAGGGCGCGAAATACGGTATTCACGTCAACGCCATCGTGCCCACCGCGGCGACGCGCATGACCGGCGACATGATGGACCCGGCAATGCTGGAATTGCTCGCGCCCGAACTGGTGTCGCCCGCCGCGGTCTGGCTGGTGAGCCGAGACGCGCCCTCGCGCACCGCACTGCTTGCAGGCGCGGGCACCGTCGCGCGGCTTGCGCTGGTCGAGAGCCAGGGCGTCTGCTTCGCAGGCCAGGAATTCACGCCCGAAACCGTCGGCGCGCGTTTCGACGAGATCGCCAGTCTCGACGGGCAGATCGAGGTGATGGCCGGTCTCGATCACGTCGACCGGATCATCGCGAATGCCCGCGCGGCGCTGGCGAAGAAGGATTGAGGCGATGAGCGAACGTCTCCCGCCGCTCCCGCGCGGCGCCTATGCCTGGCATTACGATACCGCGCCGCAATGGAACGATTGCGACATTTATGGCCATGTGAACAACGTGGCCTACCTGTCCTATTTCGACACGGCGATGAACATGGCGCTGATCGAACACGGCGCGCTCGATCTCTCCGCCGGGGCCGAGGGGCCGATCGGGCTGGTGGTGCAGAACGGCACGCAGTATTTCCGGGAGATTACCTTCCCCGCGAAGCTCAGCATCGGCGCGCGCGTCGAGGCCATCGGGCGCACCAGCCTGACCTGGGGCTTTGGCCTTTTTGACCGGGCGGGCGGCGCATGTGCCGCTCGCGGGCGCGTCGTCCACGTTTATGTGGACCGCGTCACCCGACGCCCGATCCCGCTCACGCCCGAACTGCGGGCCTGCGCCGAAGCGCTGTTGCGCGATCCTGCCACCGACAACAGGGAGATCCCGTCATGAGGGAAGCCGTTATCGTTTCGACCGCCCGCACGCCGATCGGCAAGGCCTATCGCGGTGCGTTCAACGCCACCACCGCGCCCCGGCTGATCGGCCATGCCATCGAGCATGCCGTCAGCCGCGCCGGCGTTTGCCCCGCGGAGATCGAAGATGTGGTCGTCGGCGCCGCATTGCAGCAGGGCACCACCCATATGAACATCGCGCGCACGGGCCTTTTGCGCGCCGGCCTTCCGGCAACCGTACCGGGACAGAGCGTCGACCGGCAATGCGCGTCCGGCCTGATGGCGATTGCGATCGCTGCCAAAGAGATCATATCGGACGGAATGGCGGTGACGATCGGCGGCGGCGTCGAGCAGATTTCACTGGTGCAGACGCCGGAGATGAACACGCGCCACTGGCAGGACCCCTGGCTCAACGAGCATCTGCCGGCAACCTATATGGCGATGGTGGAAACCGCCGAAATCGTGGCGCGCCGCAATGGCGTAAGCCGTGAGGCCCAGGATGCCTATTCGCTGCAGTCGCAACAGCGCACCGCCGCCGCCCAGGCCGCCGGCAGGTTCGATGACGAGATCGTGCCGCTCACCACCGTCATGCAGGTCACCGACCGCGAAACCGGCGAGACCACGATGCGCACGGTGACCCTTGAGCGCGACGAGGGCAACCGACCTTCCACGACGCTGGACGGTCTTTCAGGCCTTGCCCCGGTGTTCAGGGATGGCCAGCAGGTGGCGCAGGGCGCGTTCGTGACAGCGGGCAACGCCTCGCAACTTTCCGATGGCGCCTCGGCCTCGGTGCTGATGGAACGCCGCGAGGCGGAGCGCCGGGGGCTGGCGCCGCTCGGTCTCTATCGCGGCATCGCCGTCACCGGCGTTTCACCGGAAGAGATGGGGATCGGCCCGATATCGGCGGTGACGAAGCTTCTTGCCACCCACGATCTGAGCGTTGACGATATCGGTCTTTGGGAGCTCAACGAGGCCTTCGCCGCGCAGGTCATCCCCGCGCGCGACCGGCTCGGCATTCCCGACGAACTGATGAACGTCAACGGCGGCGCGATCTCGATCGGCCACCCTTACGGCATGTCGGGCGCGCGCATGGTCGGCCACGCCCTGATCGAGGGCAAGCGCCGGGGCGCGCGCTATGTCGTCGTCACCATGTGCGTCGGCGGCGGCATGGGCGCGGCAGGGCTGTTCGAGGTTCTTTGAACCGGACGCTCCAAAGCAATGAGACGGCCACCGCGCGCGGTGGCCGTCAGTTTGTTGACAAAGCCGGTTGCAGTGGCAAAGAGCCCGCTCCGGTTCTCCGTCACCCCGGCCCTGAGCCGGGGTCCAGGGCCACAAAAACAGTATTTATAGCAGTACTTTAATCGCGACGGCTCTCGCCTCTTGGCCCTAGATGCCGGCTCAAGGCCGGCATGACGGATGAGGGTGAAGTGAACTTTGTCAGCAGTCTGACGGCCATCGGGGGCGGTGGCCGTCCAAACTGCTGACGGAGCACCAAGCTTTGACCATTCTGTGTGACTTCGTCCTTGTGTCGTCCTCGGACGAGATCCGAGGATCCAGAAGGCTTGAGTCTCTGAATTTGAAAAGATTCATACCGAGCCCTTGCCGGGCGGCCTGGATCCTCGGGTCAAGCCCGAGGATGACCCGGAATGTGGGAGACGTTTGTCGGCAAACTGACGGCCACCGCGTGCGGTGGCCGTCTTCTTTTCGTTGCACGACGGAAAGCCAGCCGAACCGCGCAGAGCGGTGTTCGAGCAGGCAAGGGTGGCTTCAACCCAGACCGGTGCGCCGGTTGAGCCAGTCCGGGTAGGGGAGATCGCGCTGCGCCATGTCCATCTCCTGAAGACGCGCGGCGGCATCCGGGGGAAAAGGCGCGGCCTTCGGCTTGCCGGTGTTGCGGGCAACGTGGAGCAGCACCTGCTCGCACCAGGCCAGCCGCTCTCCGCTCCCGTCCAGCATTTCCTGATAGAGGTGCATCCGCTTGGCATCGACCGCCAGAACCCGCGTGGCGACCGTACAGGCGTCGCCCTCATGGCATTCGCGCTGATAACCGATCCGCATCTCCAGCGTATAGAGCGTGGCTTCGCTTTCGGCGCGATAGGCCTCGTCAAGGCCGATCGCTTCCATCAGCGCGGTGACCGACCGGGAAAAGGCGATGCCATAGGCGAAATCGCCCATGTGGCTATTATAGTCCACCCAGTCCGGAAGCACGCGGAAAGCGTTTCGGAATAGTGCTTCGGTCATGATTTTTTCCTGGTAGCAAAACGATGGCGGAACTCACCCACGATCCCGCGGCGGAACAGCAGGACGCAGACGATGAAGGTTGCGCCAAGCGCCGTGGTCACGGGGAAGCCGGTGGTTGCGAAGTAGTTCTGCAGGGTGACGACCAGCCCCGCGCCGACGATCGGCCCGGCAATGCTGCCGATCCCGCCCAGAAGCGTCATCAGGATCACCTCGCCGGACATGTGCCAGTTCACATCCGTCAATGTGGCGAACTGGAACAGGATTGCCTTGAGCCCGCCGGCCAGACCGGCAAAGCCTGCCGACATGACGAAGGCGCCGAGCTTGTAGCGCTGCACCGAGTAGCCCAGCGAGATCGCCCTTTGTTCATTCTCGCGGATGGCCTGCAGCACCATACCGTAGGGCGAATGCACGATCCGCCAGATCGCGAAGATGCTGGCGACGAAGACAATGGCGATGACGTAATAGAGCACATTGCTGTCGGAAAGGTCGATGACCCCGAACAGACGCCCGCGCGAAAAACCCTGGATGCCGTCTTCGCCGTGGGTGAAGGGCGCTTGCAGGCAGAAGAAGTAGAACATCTGCGCCAGCGCCAGCGTGACCATCGCAAAATAGATGCCCTGCCGGCGCACCGCCAGAAGCCCCATGATCAGGCCGAGCACAAGTGCTGCGGCGACCCCTGCGAGAATGGCAAATTCGGGGTTCACCTCCCAGACCTTCAGCGCATGCGCCGTGACATAGGCGGAACCGCCGAAGAACGCGGCATGGCCAAAGGACAGGAGGCCGCCATAGCCAAGCAGAAGGTTGAAGGCCGATGCGAACAGCGCGAAGCACATCAGCTTCATCAGCAAGACCGGATAGATCCAGAGCGGCAGCAGCATCAGCAGGGCGATGAGCGCCACCACGACGAACTGTTGCCGCCGGTGCGGACGGGTGGTCTCGGCCACCGTCTCGAATTCTTCGGCTTCGATCATCTCAGTTTTCCTTTCCGAAGAGACCTGCAGGACGCAACAGCAGCACGATCGCCATGATGACGAAGATCACGATATTGGCCGCCTCGGGGTAGAACACCTTGGTCAGCCCCTCGACGACGCCCAGCAGATAGCCCGTGGCGATCGCGCCGAGAATCGATCCCATGCCGCCGACCACGACGACGGCGAAGATGATAATGATCATGTTGGAGCCCATCGTCGGGCTGACCTGGAAGATCGGTGCGGCAAGCACGCCCGCAACGCCGGCAAGCGCGCAGCCGAAGGCGTAGGTCAGGGTCAAAAGCAGCGGCACGTTGACGCCGAACGCCTGCACGAGCGTGGCGTCTTCGGTTGCGGCGCGCAGATAGGAGCCGATCTTGGTCTTCTCGATCAGCGCCCAGGTGCCGAAGCAGATCAGCAGCGAGGCGACCACGACCCAGCCGCGATAGATCGGCACGGTCACGAAATCGGTGCGGATGACGCCCCGCATTTCAGCCGGGGCCGCGAAGGGTTTGCCGGACGCGCCGTAGAAATGCTGGAATGCGCCTTCCAGAAGCAGCGCGAGACCGAAGGTGAAGAGCAGGCCGTAGAGATGGTCGAGATCATAGAGGCGGCGCAGCATGGTGCGCTCGACCAGCGCCCCGACAAGGCCGACGAGGACAGGCGCCAGCAGCAGCGACGGCCAGTAGCCAAGACCCAGATACTGGCCCAGCATCCAGGCGGCGAAGGCCCCGAGCATGTAGAAGGCGCCGTGGGCGAAGTTCACCACCCTGAGCAGCCCGAATATCACCGCGAGGCCCAGCGACAGCAGCGCGTAGAACGAGCCGTTGATCAGGCCGATCATCACCTGCCCGGTGAGCACCACAAGCGGCACGCCAAAAATCATTGTCATGTCAAACTCCCAGTGCCTTGTTGAGCGCCTCGCGCCTGCCGGGCAGCTCGGCGACGGCAAAGCTGTCGATCATCGCGCCTTGATCCATGACGTAGAAGTGATCCGCGATCCTGGCGGCGAAACGGAAATTCTGTTCGACCAGAAGGACGCTGAGCCCGTGTGCCTTGAGCGCCTTCAGCATCTCGCCGATCCGGTTGACGATCACCGGGGCAAGCCCCTCGGTCGGCTCGTCGAGCAGAATCAGGCTGACGCCGGTGCGCAGGATGCGGGCAATGGCCAGCATCTGCTGCTCGCCGCCCGAAAGCCTGGTGCCCGGGCTGTGCCGGCGCTCCAGCAGGTTTGGAAACAGCGTGTAGATTTCGTCGAGCGACATTTCCTTGCCGTTGCGGGCCACCATCGGCGGCAGCATCAGGTTCTCCTCCACGCTGAGCGAGGCGAAGATGCCGCGTTCCTCGGGCACGAAGCCGATGCCGGCATGGGCGACCCGGTGCAGCGGCAGGCGCAGGATCGATCGCTGATCGAATTCGACCGTGCCGGTCCGCTTGCGCACAATCCCCATCAGGCTGCGCAATGTGGTGGTCTTGCCGACGCCGTTGCGGCCCAAAAGGGTCACGGTCTCGCCGGGATAGACGTCGAGATCGACGCCATAAAGCGCCTGGCTTTCGCCGTACCAGGCTTCCAGCCCGCGCAATTTCAGTTGCTGCGGGCCGCGGGCCTCGCGCGGCGTCGCGGATGCATCAGTCATCGTCCTCGGTCCCCATATAGGCTTCGCGCACGCGCGGATCGGCGCTGACCGCGTCATAGCTGCCCTGCGTGAGAATCTCGCCACGCTGCAGCACGGTGATGTCGTCGCCGATATCGGCAACAACCTTGATATTGTGTTCAACCATCAGGACGGCGCAGTCGCGGGCGACATCGGCAATCAACCGGGCCATCGTCTCGACATCCTCCTGGCCCATGCCGGCGAGCGGCTCGTCGAGAAGCAGCACTTTCGGGTCGAGCGCCAGCGTGGTGGCGATCTCCAGTGCGCGCTTGCGACCATAGGAGAGGTCCGCCGCCCGGTGATCGGCCATGTCGGCAAGGCCGACGCGCCCGAGCAGTTCCATCGCGCGGGGTCTGAGCCGCGACAGGCTGGCGAGCGGCCGCCAGAACTGCACGGCCAGCCCGTTCGGCCTTTGCAGCGCCACGCAGACATTGTCCACCAGCGACATGTCGCCGAAGGTGGCGGATATCTGGAACGACCGGGCGACGCCAAGCCGCGCCACCTGCGCCGGGGCCATGCGGGTGATGTCCGTCTCGCCGACCATGATCGTCCCCGCGCTCGGCTGCAGGAACTTGGTCAGGAGGTTGAACACCGTGCTCTTGCCTGCGCCGTTCGGACCGATCAGCGCGTGGATCCGGCCGTGACGGATGTCGATGTCGACATCCGTCACGGCCTGGAAGTCCCCGAAGGACTTGCTGAGGCCGCGTGCCGACAATGCGGCACGGGCGCTCTTCGGCGCGGGGCGCGCCGAAACGTTAGCCATCGTCATGATGTCGCCTTACCCGTCGATGAGCGGGCAATCGCTCTGGTCGAGCGGCCGGAACGCCTCGTCGCCCGGAATGGTGCGCAGGACCTTGTAGTAATCCCACGGACCTTCGGATTCGGCGGGCGTCTTGACCTTTACGAGGTACATGTCATGGACGACGCGGCCGTCCTTGCGCAGGGAAGCGTTGTGGTTGAAAAAGTCGTCGATATCCATGCCACGCATGGTTTCCATGACCTTAGAGCCGCTCTTGGCCTGGCCCGAAGCCTCGGCGGCCTTGAGGTAGTTCATCACCGCCGAATAGACGCCGGCATGCACCATGGTCGGCATCTTGCCGTCCATCCGTTCGCCGAACCGTTCGGACCAGGCGCGGGTTTCATCGTTCATGTCCCAGTAGAAGGCGGTCGTCAGCGTCAGGTTCTGCGCGATGTCGAGGCCGACGCCATGCACGTCGGTCAGGAACAGCAGCATGCCGGCGATATCCTGCCCGCCGGCGGTGATGCCGAACTCTTCCGCCTGTTTCAGCGCGGTCATGGTGTCGCCCGAGGAATTGGCAAGCGCGATCACATCGGCGCCGGAGGCCTGTGCCTGCAGCAGGTAGGACGAGAAATCGGAGGTTTCCCGCGGATGCATCACCTGCCCGACAACCGTGCCGCCGGCGGCTTCGACGGCCGCGGCCGTATCGGCCTCAAGCGCGTGGCCGAAGGTATAGTCGACGGTCAGGAAAAACCAGTTCTTGTCGCCCTCGAGCGTCATCGCGCGGCCGGTTCCGTTGGCCAGCGCATAGGTGTCCCAGGTCCACTGGGCGGTCGACGGCGAACAGGAAGCGCCGGTGAGCGCCGAGGAGCCTGCGGTCGAGATCAGCAGCGCGGTATCGCTCTGGCGGGTGATCTCCTGTACGGCGAGCGCCACAGACGACGTCGGCACGTCGGCGATTGCAATCACGTTCTCCTCGTCGATCCAGCGGCGCGCCAGAGTCGAGCCGACATCCGGCTTGTTCTGGTGGTCGCCGACGATGACTTCCACGTCTTCGCCCAGAAGCTTGCCGCCAAAGTCCTCGACAGCCATTTCTGCGGCGACTTGCGAGCCCTTGCCGGAAAGGTCGTAATTCATCCCCGACATGTCGGTCAGGACGCCGATCCGGTATGGCTCGGCCTGTGCCCCCGCCGCCAGCGCGACAGAGAAGGTCGCCGTCACGAACGCCTTTTTCAGTACAGTCATAAAGTTCTCCTCCCAATTGGCACCGCTCAGGGTGCATGAAAAGCCGGACGAAACTGTCCGCCGGCCGGTGATCAGGCTGCGTCGCCGCCTTCGGCAAGCAGCTTGGCCAGTAGAAACTGGTCGCCCTCGGCGCCTTCCGCCCAATTCCGGCGAGCATGGGCGTCGATGGCGGATTTGGTCATGCGCAGCGACATCGGCGGTATTTCCGCAATCGCATTCGCCCATTCCCGCGCCGCGTCAAGCGCCGCGCCGGCGGCAACCCTGCGGTCGGCGAGGCCGAGCGTCAGCGCCTCGTCGGCGTCGATCGTTTCGTCGCAGCACAATATCCTCTTGGTGCGGCCCGCGCCGACGCGCTCGGTCAGAAGCGGCAGACCGCCCCAGCCGAGCGTCATGCCGAGACGCACTTCCGGGAAGCGCAGATAGGCATCCTCGGCCATGACGCGGAAGTCGGCGCAAAGCGCGAGGATCGCGCCGCCGCCGATGGCCGGCCCTTCGATCGCGGCGATGACGATCTGCGGCAGCCGCCGCCAGGCCGTGCTCATGCGCACGCCCGCATTCATCGCGAGGTGGCGGGCAACGGCCGGGCCCTGCGGGTCCCACAGCCGCGGGTCCTTCAGGTCAACGCCGGCGGCGAAGATTTTCGGCGTGCCGGCCAGAACGATCACCGAAATATCGGGATTGAGCGACAGCTCCCCTGCCGCCGTCTCCAGCGCGTCGATCATCGCGTGATCCAGCGCATTCGCCTTTCCGCCACGATCGAACCGCACGGTGGCAATCGCGCCTTCTATCTCAACCTCCACACCCGACATTGCAGCCATTTCCCTCATCATTTCACCGTCGCCAAGCGACATACTACTAAGTATGTTGCACAATGAGGCGCGACAATGCAATATGAAATATGAGAGGACGGAAGCCGACGCGCATTCCGGATTTGAATTTTTCCTGAGGAGGACAAGATGGCCCCTAAGCCCCCCGGCAAGGCCCCCGAAACCGCTGCGACGGCCGATCCGGCTTTGGACAGAAAGCGCTCCGTGCTGCGCTATGTCCTTGATGGTTATGCGCAAACCCGGCCCGAATCACCTTTCGTCCAGTTCTGGCCGGGGCCGACATGGACCTATGGCGAACTGCATCGCAGAGTGCGCCTCAGGGCCAGCGCGCTGGCGCAGGCCGGCGTCAAGCGCGGCGATCATGTGCTTTGTCTGATGGGCAACAGTCCCGACCTTCTGTGCAGCTGGTTCGCGATCAACTACCTCGGCGCGGTCTATGTGCCGATCAACACCGGCGCGCGCGGTCACATGCTCGAACATATCCTCGGCGATGCCGATGCGCCCGTGCTGATCGCGCAGGCCGCGCTGGTCGAGCGGCTGGCGGAGGTAAACCCCGGCAAGGTGAAGACCGTGCTGGTGGTCGAGGGCGAGCCCGCCGCGATCGCGGGCTACGACATCCAGCCGCTGGTCGACCCGCAAGTCGAGGACGCGGAGGCGCTGAACCTTTCGCAACCGATCGAGCCCTGGGACCTGCATGCGATCATGTACACTTCAGGCACGACCGGCAACGCCAAGGGGGTGATGAGCACCTACGCCCAGCACTACACGATGGGGCCGGACGCCTTCGACTGCGTCGAGGCCGATGACCGCTGCATGATCTGCGGCCCGATCTTTCACTGCGGTTCGACGCTTTACGTGAACGCGATGCTGGCGCGCGGCCTCTCGATCGGCATGATGCGCGAGTTCAAGACCGACACGTTCTGGCAGGCCGTTCGCGAGACCGGGTCAACCTATTGCCTCCTTCTCGGCGTCATGGCCGCCTTCCTGCTCAAGGCGCCGGTCCGCCCGGACGATCGCGACCATCCGCTGCGGCGCGCCTTCATTACCCCCTTTGGCGAGGATGGCCCTCTGTTTGCGGAACGGTTCGGCATCGAGGCCTGGACCATCTACAACATGACGGAGATCGCGAGCCCCCTGCACGCGGGCCCCGGCATCAAAACCAAGGGCATCGCCGGCAGACCGCGCCCCTGGTGCGAGCTTCGGATCGTCGATGAAAACGACAGACCGCTGGGCGACGGCGCGGTGGGCGAACTGGTCATCCGTTCGCACCGTCCCTGGGCGCTGATGGCCGGCTACTACAACAATCCCGCGGCAACCGTTGAGGCCATGCGCAATGGCTGGTTCCACACCGGCGACAGCTTCCGCCGGGACGCGGACGGCACCTATTACTTCGTTGACCGGCTGAAGGATGTCATCCGCCGGCGCGGCGAGAACATCTCGTCCTTCGCGCTCGAGAGCGAAGTCCTCAACCTGCCGGAAATCCGCGAATGCGCCGCCGTGGCGGTACCGTCCGAGTTCTCCGAGGATGATGTTCTGATCGTGGTATCGCCCGCCGGCGGACAAGGCATCGATCCGGCTTCCGTCATCGCGCAGCTTGCCGGGACGCTGCCGCGCTTCATGGTGCCGCGTTACCTGCGCGTTCTCGATGACCTGCCGAAAACGGCATCCGGCAAGGTGCAAAAGCACCTGCTGCGCAAGGAGGGCGTAACCGCCGACACCTGGGATCGCGAGATCGCAGGAGCTTCGCGCGCGGTGAGACTGCCGGTGGAATGACGGCGCTTTGGCCTGGCGCCTTTCGATTTGGTTGCCATCCCCCGTCAACAGAACCCAGGCGGCGCCGGACAACGCGCCGTCTCAGGAGGCGGGCGCGCGTTCGGCCGGTTCCCTGGCGCCGGTCATGAAGGCGACGGCGTCCGACATGGTGTGATCCTTCGGGTCGATGACGCACAGCCGCCGGCCGAGGCGATGGACATGGATGCGATCGGCCACCTCAAAGACATGCGGCATGTTGTGCGAGATCAGGATGATCGGGATGCCGCGCGACCGGACGTCGAGGATCAGCTCAAGCACCCGGCGGGATTCCTTGACGCCGAGCGCGGCCGTCGGTTCGTCGAGAATGATGACCTTGGAGCCGAAGGCCGCAGCCCGCGCCACCGCCACGCCCTGTCGCTGCCCGCCCGAAAGCGTTTCCACCGCCTGATTGATGTTCTGGATGGTCATCAGGCCGAGATCGTTCAGCTTCTCGCGGGCGATCCGCTCCATTTCCGGGCGGTCGAGCTGGCGGAACACCTTGCCCATGAAGCCGGATTTGCGCAATTCGCGCCCCATGAACATATTGTCGGCGATCGACAGCGCCGGCGACATGGCAAGCGTCTGGTAGACGGTCTCGATGCCGGCTTCGCGGGCATCATTGGGCGAGGAGAAGTCGAGACGTCGCCCATCCATGTGGATCTCGCCGGAATCCGGCAGCACCGCGCCGGAAATCGCCTTGATCAGCGTCGACTTGCCTGCGCCATTGTCGCCGATCACCGCCAGGATTTCCCCCGGCATGAGATCGAAATCGCAGTGGTCGAGCGCCGTCACCTTGCCGTAGCGCTTGACGAGGTTGCGCGCCTTCAGAAGCGGTTCGGTCATATTGATACCTTTCTGATCCATTGGTCGAGGGCTACGGCGGCGATGATCAGCAGGCCGATCAGCAGATAGGTCCACTGGGCGTCCGCGCCCATCAGCCTGAGCCCCAGCGTGAAGACGCCGACGATCAGCGCGCCGAACAGCGTGCCGAGAACCGAGCCGCGCCCGCCGAAGAGTGAAATGCCGCCGATCACCACGGCGGTGATGGATTCGATATTGCTCAACTGTCCCGAGGTCGGCGAGACCGAGCCGATCCGCCCGATCAGGGCCCAGCCCGCAAAGGCGCAGATCAGGCCGGACAGGACATAGACCGAAATCAGCGTGCGCCTGACGTTCACGCCGGCAAGTTCCGCCGCTTCGGGATCATCGCCGACGGCATAGACATGGCGGCCCCAGGCGGTCTGGCGCAGGGCATAGGCAAGCACCATCACCAGCACGATCATGAAGATCGCACCATAGGTGAAGACGGCCCCGCCCAGAGAAATCTTGTTGCCGAAGAACTGAAGAAGCGGAGCCTCGGCTTCGATATCCTGGGCGCGGATCGTCTCGTTGGCGGAGTAGAGAAAATTGGTCGCCAGCGCGATCTGCCACATGCCAAGCGTGACGATGAAGGGCGGCAGCCTGACGCGGGCAACCAGAAACCCGTTGATGAACCCGACGGCGGCGCCGCAGGCCAGCCCGCAGACAATCGCCACGGCGGGCGGAAGGCCGTAGCGAAACGTGAACTGGCCCATGATGACGGAACTCAGCACCATGATCGCGCCGACGGAGAGATCGATCCCCGCGGTGAGGATGACGAGACTTTGCGCCGCCGCGACAATGCCGACGATCTGAACCTGCTGAAGGATCAGCGTCAGCGCGAAGGGCGAGAAGAATTTCGACCCGAGCAATGCCCCGAAGATCGCGATCGACAGCAAGAGCACGATCAGCGGCACCAGCGCCGGCGTCTTGTGCAGGGCATGCTGGAGCCTGTCGATCAGCCACTCCGGCTCCTGCTCGAATTCAGCAATGTTCGTGGGGCTTTGCGCCAGCGCGGATTCATAATCATCCGGCCGTGCCGTCGGTTCCTGCATGTTTCTCACTCCCGAATGGTTCCAGGCACGGGAAGGCAAGGATCCGGCCCGTCAGCCTGGCTTTCGAAAAAAGGGGAGGCCGGTCTGCGGCCTCTCCCGATGGGGCGGAAGGATAGGGGTCAGCCCCAGCAGAGCTTCATGCCCTCTTCGGCGGAGATCGACTCCACGCCGTCAACCGGATGGTCGGTGACCAGAGTGACGCCGGTATCGTAAAAGTTCTTGCCCTCGGTGAGCATCGGCTTGGTGCCGTCGGCGGCGAACTGGGCAATTGCCTCAATGCCTTTCGACGCCATCAACAGCGGATATTGCTGCGAGGTGGCGCCGATGACGCCATCGGCGACGTTCTGGACGCCGGGGCAGCCGCCATCGACGGAGACGATCATGACGTCGTTCTCGCGGCCGATGGATTTCAGCGCCTGATAGGCCCCGGCGGCGGCCGGTTCGTTGATCGTGTAGACGACATTGATCATCGGGTCCTTGGCGAGCAGGTTTTCCATGGCCCGCTGACCGCCCTCTTCATTGCCCGCCGTGACATCGTTGCCGACAATGCGCGGATCGGTTTCATCTCCCCAGCGGCCCGGATCGCCAAGATCGATACCGAAGCCCTGCAGGAAGCCCTGGTCGCGCATGACATCGACGGAGGGCTGGCTGACGCCGAGGTCGAGCATGGCGATCCGGGCGTTTGCGGCCTCGTCGCCAAGCCTTGCGGCGGCCCAGGCGCCGATCAGTTCACCGGCCTTGAAATTGTCGGTGGCGAAGGTGGCGTCGGCAGCGTCGATCGGTTCCAGCGAGGTGTCGAGCGCGATGACGAGAATGCCGGCATTGCGGGCTTCCTCGACGACGGGCACGATCGCCGAACTGTCGGAGGGGGTGATCAGGATGCCCTTGGCGCCATCGGCGATGCAGGTTTCGACGGCCTGGACCTGGGTTTCATGGTCGCCGTCGATCTTGCCCGCGAAGGTTTTCAGCTCGATGCCGAGTTCCTTGGCCTTGGCGACAGCGCCTTCCTTCATCTTCACGAAAAAGGGGTTGGTATCGGTCTTGGTGATCAGGCAGGCCGAGGTGTCGGCGGCCTGTGCGTTTCCGGCCAGAACCGCCACGCCCAGCGCCGTCGCGCAATAAAGGGCCTTCGCACTCCGTTTGTTGAATGACATGAAATTCTCCTCCTTTGACCGGCAGGCTCTCCCAAGCCCGCGTGAGCTGCGGCAATCGCCGCGATGACCATAGGAAGCACGATCGGCGTGCCATTTGTCAAGATACTAAATCACTCCGATTTATTTAATATGGCCAATTTACAATCCGTGGGATATGCTGCATCTGCGAGTGAGGAGGTAACTTGAAACGTGACCACGCATTTTTCCGGAGACGGGCAGGGGTATAAGGATCTCACGACTTCGAGGGGGTCGAACCAATCGGGCGTCCGCGCCCATAACGAGCGTCTGGTGCTGTCCACGATCCGCCGCAACGGCCCGCTGGCCAAGGCGGAGATCGCGCGCAGGACCGGGCTTTCGATCCAGACAAGCGCCGTGATCGTGCGCTCCCTGGAGAGCGAAGGCCTTTTGAAGCGCGGCGAGCCGGTGCGCGGCCGGATCGGACAGCCCTCGGTTCCGATGGGGCTTTCTCCCGATGGCGCCTTCTTCTTCGGCCTCAAGATCGGTCGCCGCTCGGCCGATATCGTTCTGCTGAATTTCATCGGCGAGGTCCTGGACAGCGCCCATCTGGTTTACGACTATCCGCGTCTTGATGAGATGATGGCCTTCGTCCTGCCGGCGGTTGCCCGGATGCGGGTCGCCGTTCCGCAGGAGCGCCTGGCGGGCATGGGCATCGCCATTCCCTTTCGCATCTGGGACTGGGCGCGCATCGCGGGCGTTGCCAGCGGACAGATGGAGGAGTGGCGCACCCGCGACATCCGCGCGGAGCTGGAGGCCGCCATCGGCCTGCCGGTCTATCTGCAAAATGACGCCTCCGCCGCCTGTGGCGCGGAACTGGCCTTTGGCAAGGGGGAGCGGCCGCCGGATTTCCTGCATTTCTTCATCGGCTATTTCATCGGCGGCGGTCTGGTGCTGGACAACCGGTTATACACCGGTCGTTCCGGCAATGCGGCAGCTCTGGGCTCTCTGCCGATTGCCCAGGCCGATGGCTCGTACCGTCAACTGGCGGATACGGCCTCGCTCTTTTTGCTGGAGCGGGCGATGACCCTGGCCGGACAATCCAGTGAATGCCTATGGGGACCGCCGGACGAATGGGTGGTCGAAGACAGCATACTGGAACCCTGGCTGGACGAGACCTGCGCAAGCCTGGCGATTGCCATTATCGCCGCCTGCAGCGTCGTTGACGTCGGGACGGTGATGATCGATGGCTGGCTGCCGGGCCATGTCCGGGCCGAAATCGTCGCGAGAACGGCGGCGATCCTCAAGCGGACCGATGCTCCCGGCATCGAGAAACCCGAAATCGCCGAGGGCACGATCGGGCCGAACGGCCGTTCTCTCGGCGCCGCCAGCCTGCCGCTTTCCGACCGCTATCTCGTCGACCTCAACGCCGTGCTGGTGGCCGGATAGGCCGCCTGCGTTGCCGGGACGTGAGCCCAGCTCTGTTCCAGCAATGCATGCGTTGCCCGGAGGGCATTCCCTTTCCCGGCCTGCACCCCTTGATTGTCATTGCCGCAACCGCGCTTGATGATGCGCACCGCCGCGGTCACGCAGGAAACGTCCATCTGCATGGGCTTGCCGCGCGGCGGCGACGGGTGAGCCGGGTTTTCCGCCCAGGCTCCTGTGGCAGGCATGCCCCGCAATGGCGACGCACCGCTCCGGCTCCGCGAAAATGTGGGAAAAAAGAACAGCCGAACCAATCATATAGAAAATAAGCGAACATTTTTCGAAAAAATACTTTCTTTTATGTTCGTTTTGATCAATGTTAATTTTATTGGATTTGGGAGGATCCGGGTTGGAGGGCCAGACAGACATTGTCGAGCTTTTGGTCGTTGGCGGCGGCATCAACGGTTGCGGGATAGCGCGCGATGCGGCGGGCCGCGGTCGTTCGGTGGTTCTGGCAGAAATGTCGGACCTGGCCTCGGCGACATCGTCGGCATCGACGAAGCTTTTTCACGGCGGCCTGCGCTATCTGGAATATTTCGAGTTCCGGCTGGTGCGGGAGGCATTGATCGAGCGCGAAAACCTGCTGCGCGCCATGCCGCACATCAGCTGGCCGATGCGGTTTGTTCTGCCCTATCACGCCAATATGCGCTTTGATGGCGAAACGCCGACGTCGAAGCTCCTGTCCACGCTGATGCCGTGGATGAAGGGGCGTCGTCCGGCCTGGCTCATAAGGCTGGGGCTCTTCATTTACGATCATCTGGGCGGGCGCGAAATTCTGCCCGCCACCAAAACGCTGGATCTGACGAACAGCCCTGAAGGCGCGCCGCTGCGCGATGAATTCACCAGGGCCTATGAATATAGCGATTGCTGGGTTGAGGATTCTCGGCTGGTGGCACTGAATGCCCGCGATGCCGCGGAACGCGGCGCCAGCATCCTGACCCGCACCAGGCTGGTATCGGCGCGACCGGAAAACGGCATATGGCGCGCGGAACTAATCGATGGCGGGTCCGGGCACAAGCGCATTGTCCGCGCGCGGATGATCGTGAACGCCGGCGGCCCCTGGGTCGGGGATATTCTGCGTCAGCGCATCGGCTCCAACACAAGCGACGACGTGCGTCTTGTGCGCGGCAGTCATATCGTGACGCGGCGCCTGTTCGATCACGACAAATGCTATTTCTTTCAAGGGTCCGATGGCCGGATCATGTTCGCCATTCCCTACGAGACCGACTTCACGCTCATCGGCACGACGGATGAGGAGCATCGGGACCTTTCGCAAAAGCCGGTCTGCACGCCGGAAGAGCAGCGCTATATGATTGATGGCGTCAATGTTTACCTGAAGAAGCCGATTTCCGTCGATGATATCGTCTGGTCCTATTCCGGCGTCCGTCCACTCTATGATGATGGCGCGGCTTCGGCGACGGCCGCCACCCGCGATTATACGATCAAGCTGGACGAAAGCGCAGGCGCGCCCGCTCTGAACATTTTCGGGGGCAAGATCACCACCTATCGCAAGCTTTCGGAGAGCGCGCTTTCAAAGATCGGCGAGCGACTGGGCCCGGACACCGGCCCCTGGACCGAAGGCGTGGCCTTGCCGGGCGGAGACTTCGCCGTGGACGATTTCGGTACGCTGGTCGACGATCTCGGCCGCGACTACGGCTTTCTCACCGAACGCTGGGCCAGGCGGCTGGTCCGCGCCTATGGAACCGATGCACGCAGATGGCTTGGCTCCGCGAAAGCGGCGGACGACCTTGGACAGGATTTCGGCGCGACCCTGACGGCGGCGGAGGTCGACTGGCTGATGGACAGGGAATTCGCCCGGAACGCGGAAGACATCGTGTGGCGGCGCAGCAAGCTTGGCCTGCACCGGCCCGACGTCGCGGCCCTTGATGCCTACATGGCCCGGCGCAGCATTTCGACAAAGGACACAGCATGACCCTCACACTGGAAAACGTCAGCCATGTCGTCGGCGCAGAGACCCATATCCACCCGACCTCTCTGACACTGGAGAAGGCGACGATGAATGTCCTGCTCGGGCCGACGCTGGCGGGCAAGACATCCCTGATGCGGCTGATGGCGGGTCTCGACAAGCCGACGAAAGGGCGCATCATCTGGGACGGGGAAGACGTGACCGGCAAGCGCGTGCAGGAACGCAAGATTGCCATGGTCTACCAGCAGTTCATCAACTATCCGGCGATGACGGTTTACGACAATATCGCTTCCCCGATGCGGCTGATGGGGCTGGACAAGGCCGAGATCGACAACCGCGTGCGCAAGACGGCCGAGCTGATGAAGCTGACGCCCATGCTTTCGCGCAAGCCGCTGGAGCTTTCCGGCGGACAGCAGCAGCGTTGCGCGCTGGCGCGGGCATTGGTCAAGAATGCGGGCCTCGTTCTGCTGGACGAGCCGCTCGCCAATCTCGACTACAAGCTGCGCGAGGAACTGCGCGCGGAAATCCCGCGTATTTTCGAGGAAGCGGGGTCGATTTTTGTCTACGCCACCACGGAACCGGAAGAAGCCCTGCTGCTGGGCGGCAATTGCATCGCCCTGTGGGAGGGCAGGGTAACGCAGTTCGGTCCGACCGCCGAGGTCTACCGCCATCCCGCGGATGCCGCGACCGCGCGCGTGTTTTCCGATCCGCCGATGAATTTTCTGAGGGTCGAGAAGCGTGGCGACACGATGCATTTCGGCGACCGGGAAAGCATGCCGTCAGTCGACAATACGATCACCGACGGGCGCTATCTCTTGGGATTTCGGCCCAACCACCTGGCGCTGGAGCCGCGCGACGGCCGGCTGCGTTTCGAGGCGATGCTGAGCGTAACCGAGATCACCGGCTCGGAGACCTTCGTGCATCTGACCCATGGCGACGAACGCTGGGTCGGCCTCATCCATGGCGTGCGCAAGCTCGAGGAAGGCGCGCCGCTGCCGGTCTATCTGCACCCGTCCCACATCTATGTTTTCGCGGAGGATGGCGCGCTCGTCTCCTCTGCGGCCTATGCGGAGGCCGCCTGACATGGCCAAGATCACACTGGAAAACCTGGCGCATTCCTATCTTCCCAATCCGACAAAGGAAGAGGATTTTGCGCTGAAGGAGCTGAACCACCACTGGGTTGACGGTGAAGCCTATGCCCTTCTGGGATCGTCGGGTTGCGGAAAGACCACATTGCTGAACATCATTTCCGGGCTGCTGATCCCTTCACAGGGCCGCGTCCTGTTCGACGACAAGGACATTACGACTGCGCCGACCGCCGAGCGCAATATTGCGCAGGTGTTCCAGTTCCCGGTTGTCTACGACACCATGACCGTGCGTGAAAACCTCGCATTTCCTCTGAAAAACAGAGGGATGGAGGCGGAGGAGATCAAGCGGCGGGTTCAGCGTATCGGCAAGATGATCGACATGGAGGCCGAACTGGACCGCAAGGCGCGTGGTCTGACAGCCGATGCCAAGCAAAAGATCAGCCTGGGTCGCGGCATGGTGCGCGAAGATGTGAATGCGCTGCTGTTCGACGAGCCCCTGACCGTGATCGACCCGCATATGAAGTGGGAGTTGCGGACCCAGCTCAAGACCCTGCATCGCGATTTCGGGCACACGATGATCTATGTGACCCATGACCAGACCGAAGCGCTGACCTTCGCCGACAAGGTTGTCGTCATGTATGGCGGGCGGGTCGTCCAGATCGGTACGCCGCAGGAATTGTTCGAGCGGCCCGCACACACCTTCGTCGGCTATTTTATCGGTTCTCCGGGCATGAACCTGTTCGACGCCCGGCTTGACGGCGCCCTTGCCCGGATCGGCGACACCACGGTGGAACTCGGGGGCCATTACGAAGCCCGCGGCACGGTGCAGCTTGGCGTCCGCCCTGAATATATCCGCCTGCAGACAAAGGGCGCGGGCCTTCCCGCGAAGATCCGGCGCGTCGAGGATGTCGGCCGTCACAAGATCGTCCGGCTGGAGACGCCCGGCGGCGAAATCAGCGCCGTTGTGCCGGAGCATTTTGAAATTCCCTCGGACACGGATCGCATCACCTTCGAACAGGGGAGCGTCAATGTCTACGAAAACGACTGGCGCATCGACCCGAAAGGAGAAACGGCATGAACAAGACCGTGAATCAGAAGGCCTGGTTTCTGGTCCTGCCTGTGTTGATCCTTGTGGCCTTTTCGGCCGTGATCCCGCTGATGACCGTGGTCAATTACTCGGTTCAGGATACGTTCGGCAAAAACCAGTTCTTCTGGGCCGGACTCGCCTGGTTCAGCGATATGCTGCATTCGGAGCGGATGTGGAACGCGCTCAGCCGGCAATTGCTGTTTTCCGGCGTGATCTTGGCGATCGAAGTGCCGCTCGGCGTTTTCGTCGCGCTCCACATGCCGAAAAAGGGTTTCTGGTCGTCCTTCTGCCTGGTGACCATGTCGCTGCCGCTGCTCATTCCATGGAATGTCGTCGGCACCATCTGGCAGATCTTCGGTCGCGTCGATATCGGCCTTCTGGGCCACACGCTCGAGGCGCTGGGGATCGACTACAACTATACCCAGGATACCATGGATGCCTGGATTACCGTCGTCGTGATGGATGTCTGGCACTGGACATCGCTGGTCGCGCTTCTCGCCTATGCCGGTCTCTGCTCCATACCGGACGCCTATTATCAGGCGGCCAAGATCGATCAGGCGAGCCGCTGGGCGGTGTTCCGCTACATCGAGCTTCCCAAGATGGCCGGCGTCTTGATGATCGCGGTCCTGCTGCGCTTCATGGACAGCTTCATGATCTACACAGAGCCCTTTGTCCTGACGGGCGGCGGGCCGGGCAACGCCACGACATTCCTGTCGATCGACCTTGTGAAGATGGCGCTGGGGCAGTTCGACCTCGGACCGGCGGCCGCGTTCAGCCTGATGTACTTCCTGGTGATCATGGCGATTTCCTACGTCTTCTACACGGTGATGACGACGATCGAGAAAAGGGATGGCAAGTAAATGAGCGATCTAGCAAGCCCACAGGTCACCACCCGACACGATAAAATGACCATTGAGACGCCACGCAGGCCTGAGCGCCGCTTTCGCCTTTCGGGCCGCGCTGTGGTGATGGGTCTTTATCTCCTGTTCCTGATGCTGCCGATCTACTGGCTGGTCAATATGAGCCTGAAAACCAACAATGAGATCCTGGGCTCCTTCTCGCTCTGGCCGCAGGACCTGACGTTTTCCAACTACGCGCTGATCCTGACGGATCCGAGCTGGTACATGGGCTACGTCAACTCGCTGACCTATGTGGTGATGAACACCTGCATCAGCCTGGCCGTGGCGCTGCCGGCGGCCTATGCCTTCAGCCGCTATCACTTCATGGGCGACAAGCACCTGTTCTTCTGGCTTCTGACCAACCGCATGGCGCCGCCCGCCGTTTTCGCCCTGCCGTTTTTCCAGCTCTATTCCTCGTTCGGGCTGTTCGATACCCATATCGCCGTCGCGCTGGCGCAGTGCCTGTTCAACGTGCCGCTGGCGGTCTGGATCCTTGAGGGGTTCATGCGCGGCGTGCCGAAGGAGATCGATGAAACGGCCTATATCGACGGCTATTCGTTCCCGACGTTTTTCGTCAAGATCTTCATGCCGTTGATCGCGAGCGGTATCGGGGTGTCGGCCTTCTTCTGCTTCATGTTCTCATGGGTCGAGCTGTTGTTGAGCCGCACGCTGACCTCCGTCAACGCCAAGCCCATCGCCGCCACCATGACCCGCACGGTCGGCGCTGCCGGTGTCGACTGGGGCGTGCTGGCGGCAGCGGGCGCGCTCACCATCATTCCGGGCGCGCTGGTGATCTATTTCGTCCGCAATTACATCGCCAAGGGCTTTGCCCTGGGGCGGGTATGACGCCGCGTCCGGCAGGGGAAGGAGGGTACAAACATGTTTGACTGGATGGCATGGACCTGGCCAACGGCCGCATTTTTCGCAGTGATCGCCGTCACGCTGGTTGTCTTTTCCGTGCTGGCGATCCGTTTTCCCGAGGTGCCGCGCAAGGGCGTTCTGGGGATCGAGACGACCCGTGGAGACCGGCTGTTCATCACGCTGCTCGGGTCCGCATTCATCAATCTTGCCTGGCTCGGCCTCAATGTCGGTCCGCAGCCATGGGCACTCGTCGTTTGTCTGGCTTACGCAGCGGCCGTCTTCAGCTGGGTTTAGCCATGTCAATCACCGGACCGTCTGGGAGGGCGGTCCTCACGTTCATCAACAGGAGGAGAGCAAAATGAACGTCTTACTGAAAACATCCACGGCTTTGGGGTTGGCGCTTGCCTTTGCGCAACCGGCCTTCGCCGACATGGAGGCAGCGAAATCATTCCTGGACAGCGAAATCGACGGCGTCTCGACGCTTTCGCGCGCCGAGCAGGAAGCCGAGATGCAGTGGTTCATCGACGCCGCCAAGCCTTTCGAGGGCATGACCATCAATGTGGTTTCGGAAACGATCACCACCCATGAATATGAAAGCCAGGTTCTGGCGCCTGCCTTTACCGCAATCACCGGCATCGTCGTCAATCACGACCTGATCGGTGAAGGGGATGTGGTCGAAAAACTGCAGACCCAGATGCAGTCGGGCGAAAACATCTACGACGCCTTCGTCAACGACTCGGACCTGATCGGCACCCACTGGCGCTACCAGCAGGTGCGCAACCTGACCGACTGGATGGCCAATGAAGGCGCCGACGTGACATCGCCGACGCTTGATCTCGAAGACTTCATCGGCACCCAGTTCACCACGGCTCCCGACGGCGACCTCTATCAGTTGCCCGATCAGCAGTTCGCAAACCTCTACTGGTTTCGCTACGACTGGTTCAGCGATCCGAAGATCCAGGCCGATTTCAAGGAGGCCTATGGCTACGATCTCGGCGTTCCGGTGAACTGGTCAGCCTATGAGGACATTGCCGAATTCTTCACCGGTCGCGAGATCGACGGCGTGAAGGTCTATGGCAATATGGACTACGGCAAGAAGGATCCGAGCCTCGGCTGGCGTTATACCGATGCCTGGATGTCGATGGCCGGCATGGGCGACAAGGGCGAGCCCAACGGTCTGCCGGTTGACGAATGGGGCATTCGCGTCAACGACAAGTCGCAGCCCGTCGGCGCATGCGTGGATCGCGGCGGCGCGACCAATTCGCCGGCAGCCGTCTACGCCATCAACAAGGCCATCGAGTGGCTGAAGAATTATGCGCCGCCGGCGGCAGCCGGCATGACCTTCTCCGAGGCCGGACCGGTTCCGGGGCAGGGCAATATCGCCCAGCAGATGTTCCTCTACACCACATTCGTTGCGCCGCTGGTTGCCTCGGATGCGGTGATGAACGAGGACGGCACGCCGAAATGGCGTCTGGCGCCCAGCCCGCACGGCGTCTACTGGGAAGACGGCATGAAAGTCGGCTATCAGGATGTCGGCAGCTGGACCCTGATGAAGTCCACGCCCGAGGACCGGGCCAAGGCCGCATGGCTTTACGCGCAGTTCGTCACCTCGAAGACCGTGGACGTGAAGAAGTCCGACGTTGGCCTGACCTTCATCCGCAATTCCACCATCAACTCCGATCATTTCGACAAGCGCGCCGACAAGCTGGGCGGTCTGGTCGAATTCTACCGCTCGCCGGATCGGGTGCGCTGGTCGCCGACGGGCACCAATGTTCCGGACTATCCGAAGCTTGCCCAGTTGTGGTGGCAGAATATCGGTGACGCGATGTCCGGCGCAAAGACCTCGCAGGCAGCCCTCGATCAGCTCTGCGCCGATATGGAAGGCGTCATGGCGCGTCTGGAACGTGCCGGCATCCAGGGCGATCTCGGCCCGGTCCTCAACGAAAAGAAGGACCCGTCCTACTGGCTCGAACAGCCCGGCGCGCCGAAGCCGAAGCTTGCCGATGAAGACGAAAAGCCCGTTACCATCGGGTATGACGAACTCGTGGAATCCTGGAAACAGTAACCGCCACCGCGGCATTTCGCAGTCAGATGGAACAATCTGGCCTTCGCGACAATGCGCCACGACAAATGAGAGAGAGGCCGGGGCGCGCCGAACGCGCCCCGGCCTTTTGGGTATTGCGCGCTCCGGGGCTCAAACCGCCGCCGGTTCGGCGATATTGCCCATGGACGATGATGCGCCGCATTCTTCCCTTGCCCGTCACCCCTTTTGAGGCGGAACAGCGCCCGTCAACCTGACATCATCCCCTGCATCTCGAAAGCTGGCACTTTTGCGCAGGCTTGGGCGACCCGTGTGATGTTCGGCAGGTCGTCGAAGGGCACGCCCCAGCGGGTCGCATTGTAGAGTTGCGGTATCAGGCACAGGTCGGCCTGGGACAGCATCGTGCCGCAGCAATAGGGCCCTTCGGAGCACAGCATCCGCTCGACCGCTTCCAGCCCCGGCCGGATGAAGTGGCGCATCCAGTCCGCCTTGCCCGTCTCGGCGCCGCTCAGCGTCGCCGCATGGGCGGCGACCCGCAGGTTGCAAACCGGATGGATGTCACAGGCGATCGTCAGGGCAATGGCACGCATTCGCGCGGCCTGTGCCGGATCTTGCGGGCGCAGGCTGACGCGGCCCGTCTCCTCGAGGTAATCCAGGATCGCCAGTGATTGCGTCAAATGCAGGCCGTCGATTTCAAGCACCGGCACCAAGCCCTGGGGATTGAGCGCCAGATGTTCCGGCGACCGCTGAGCGCCTTCGACAAGATCGACGGGCCTTGCCTGCCACTCAAGGCCGGCAAGGCGCAGGGCGATCCTGACCCGCCAGCTCGCGGTGGATCGCCAGTAGTCGTAAAGGACGATCCTGTCCGGTTGCGCCACATGTAAAATCCCGTCCCGTTTTTCGGCGTCCATCGTCCGTCCTCAGTCTCGCGCCCATGCGGGCAGGTCAGCGGCCGGCCGCACCGTGCCGGAACATGCGCCAAAGCCGATGCGGTAGCCCTTGCCCGGCGCATGGCCGCGCAATGTCAGCGTATCGCCGTCCTCGAGAAAACGCCGCTGTTCTCCGCTGTCGAGGATGATCGGGGACTTGCCGCCCCAGCTCAGCTCCAGAAGCGAGCCGCGGCTGCCCTCCTCGGTTCCCGAGATCGTTCCGGAACCCAAAAGGTCGCCGGTCCGCATCGCGCATCCGCTTGTGGTGTGGTGGCACAATAGCTGCGCCGCGGAATAATACATCTGATCGTAGTTCGTGCGCGCGATGACGGTTTCGCCCTTGCCTTCAGGCGCCAGGGCGACCTCCAGCGCGATATTGTAAAGCATCGGGCCGGGCTCCCGCAGGTAGGGCAGAAGCGGTCGCTCGCGTTTCGGCGTGCCGGTGCGGAACGGTTCCAGCGCGGCGCGGGTCACGATCCAGGGGCTGATCGAGGTTGCCATCGCCTTGGCCTGGAAGGGGCCGAGCGGCTGGTATTCCCAGGCCTGAATGTCGCGGGCCGACCAGTCATTCAGCAGCACATAGCCGAAAATCATCGCGTCCGCCTCGGCGACGCTGACCATGCCCTGCGACGGCGTGCCGATGATTGCGCCCAGTTCGAGTTCCAGATCAAACCGGGCGCTGCGATCAAAGCGCGGCAGCGCCTCGTCCGGTCCCTTCACCTGCCCCCAGGGGCGTTGCACCGGGGTGCCGGACACGACCACCGAGGAAGCCCGGCCATTATAGCCGATGGGAACGGAAAGCCAGTTCGGCGGCAGGGCGTTTTCGGGCCCGCGAAACATGGTGCCGACATTGAAGGCGTGGTTTTTCGAGGCGTAGAAATCGGTGTACTCGGTTACGCGAAAGGGCATTTTCATCGTAACCTCGCCCTGCGGAACAAGATGCGGCGCCACGCCCTCGCGATGGCGCTCGTCGCCCAGAAGAGCGAGGAGGCGTTTTCGAAGCGCTGCCCAGACCTGTGGCCCGGCTTCCATGACGGCGTTCCAGGCGGGCTCTGCCAGCAGCGCGGCGTCCAGCCCGTGATCGACCATGCCGAGGTCCAGCACATGGTCGCCGATGGCCACGCCCATACGCGCGCCTTTGCCGTCATCGAAGACGCCGTAGGGCAGATTGTTGAGGGGGAAATCGGTTTCGGGCGAATTCGCGCTTTCCACCCAGCTCGTCATCAGTGTCATTGCAAGTTCCTATTGTAGATTGGACGGCGCCCAAACGGACCGCCGCCCATAGGTCGCGAAGTGGCGTCAAAGGGTGGGTCAGTCCCAGTTGCCTTCCGGTGTGCCGTCAAAGCGCTTTTTCAGACTGGACCAGCAATCGATATAGTCATCCTGAAGCGGCGCCTCCCTGGCGGCGAAGGCCGTCAGGTGCTGCGGGAAGCGGGTTTCGAACATGAAGCTCATGGTGTTTTCGAGCTTGTTGGGCGCAAGATCGGCAAAGGTCGCCTTTTCGAAGGCCTCGTTGTCCGGGCCGTGCGGCAGCATCATGTTGTGAAGCGACATGCCGCCGGGGGCAAAGCCGTTGGGCTTGGCGTCATACTGGCCATAGATATTGCCCATCAGCTCGGACATGACGTTCTTGTGGTACCAGGGCGGGCGGAAGGTATCTTCCATCACCATCCAGCGTTCTCGAAACAGAACGAAGTCGATGTTCGCCGTGCCTTCGACACCGGAGGGGGCCGTCAGCACGGTAAAGATCGACGGGTCGGGGTGGTCGAACAGGATCGAGCCGACCGGGCAATAGCTGTGCAGGTCGTATTTGACCGGCGCGTAGTTGCCGTGCCAGGCGACAACGTCGAGCGGCGAGTGGTCGATCCTGGTCTCGTGAAACTGACCCTGCCATTTGATGGTCACGGTCGAGGGCGCATCGCGGTCCTCGAAGGCGGCCACCGGCGTCTTGAAATCGCGGTGGTTGGCCATGCAATTCGCTCCGATGGGGCCTCGACCCGGAAGAGCGAATTTCTGGCCGTAGTTTTCACAGACGAAACCGCGCGCCGGACCGTCGATCAGTTCCACCCGGTACAGCAGGCCGCGCGGCAGGATCGCGATCTCCTTCGGCTCCAGGTCGATGATGCCCAGTTCCGTGCAGAACCGCAGGCGACCCTCCTGCGGCACGACCAGAAGCTCGCTGTCGGCCGAGTAGAAATAGGCGTCTGCCATCGACTGCGTCACAAGGTAGATGTGGCTGGCCATGCCGATTTGCGTATAGACATCGCCGGCCGTGGTCATGGTGCGCATGCCGGTTATCCACGTCAGCGGCTCGTCTAAATGGGGGATGGGGTCCCAGCGATACTGTCCCAGGCTGGTCACGTTGGGATCCACGTTCGGCGCCGATTGCCAGTAGGGAACCGCGATCCTTTCATAGCGGCGGCTGTGCTTGACGGAGGGACGGATGCGATAGCACCAGGTGCGTTCATTCTGGTGCGACGGCGCCGTGAATGCCGTGCCGGACAGTTGTTCGCCGTAAAGACCGTAGGCGCATTTCTGCGGGCTGTTCCTCCCGCGCGGCAGGGCGCCGGGCAGTGCCTCGGTTTCGAAATCATTGCCGAAACCGGGCATGTAACCCTCCTCCAGGGCCGTGATCCCGGAAGCGCGGGTCAGGCCGGACAATGTGGCCATATCGTTCATCGCAAAGTCCTCCATCGACTGTCCGGCCCGAGACTGATAGTTACTTTTGTAACTAACAAGGCGGAATCTTGCGAATGACCAGAGAAAACGAGTTCGAGCTGTCCACCTTCACGCCCTACCTCCTGAACCAGGCGGCGGAAGCGCAAAGCCTGGCGTTTGCCTCGATCTATCGGGACCGGTACGGGATGTTGCGGACAGAATGGCGGGTGCTTTACCATCTCGGCCGATATGGACCGATGACGGCCGCGGATATTTCCGCCGCTGCCGGGCTTCACAAGACCAAGATATCCCGCGCCGTCCGGTCGCTGGAGCAAAGGCGCTACCTCGAGCGCCGGCCGAACAGCGAGGACGGGCGCAGCGAATATCTGTCGTTGCGTCCGCCGGGCGAGGAGGTGTTCCGCTCCCTTTCCGATGCGGCGCGCAAGCACGAGGCGGAGCTGGAGCATCGTCTCGGCCTGCGCGATGCCCGCACGCTGCGGCGCCTGCTGCTGAAGGTCCGGGCCTTATGAGCGCGGCCTTGGAGCATCCCGCCTGTCGCGGCCGGGCCTGAGCGCCCGGCAAGCCCGGCGCAAGGAGAGGCGGCTTGCGCAGGTTTCGGGCGGCGCCGCGCATTGCCGGGGGCATGGGGCGTTCAGTGGCCGCTTTCACCGGTTTCAAGCGCCGCTTCGCGCTCCGCTTCGTTCCAGTGGTTCATCAGGATGAAATCCTGATTTCCCCATCGATTTCGACGACCGGTACAGCATCGAGAGGGCAGGGCGCGCCCGCAAGCGGGTCTCCGGTGCCAGCATCGAAACTGGCCCCGTGAGCGGTGCACAGCAATTTGGTTCCGCAGGCAGACAGTATCTGTTCGCCACGGTAGTTCAGCGGCAGGTACTGATGCGGGCAGGCGTTGACAAAGGCGCGAAGCCCGTCGGGCACGCGAACGAGGATCAGCGGCAGGCTACCCTTTTCGCTTGTGACCTCCATCGCCGCGACGGAGGTGAAATCCTTGCTGCGGCAAACATAGGTTCCGGCGGGCGGCGCAGATGAATAATCGGTCCAGGCCATGATCACTCCCGGGCTGCCGGGGCCGGCGAACCGGCCCCGAAACCGCGTCATTGCGCCGGAACGGCCTTGAGCACGCCGCGGCGCACCTGGTCCTCTTCGATCGACTCGAAAAGCGCGCGGAAATTGCCTTCGCCAAAGCCATCGTCACCCTTGCGCTGGATGAACTCGAAAAAGATCGGGCCGATCACGGTCTTCGAGAAAATCTGAAGCAGGACGCGGGTCATGCCGCCATTGACCACGCCCTCGCCGTCGATCAGGATCCCGCGAGCCTGCATGCGGTCGAGCGGCTCGGTATGGCCTTGAACGCGCTTGCGCGACATCTCGTAATAGGTTGCGGGCGGCGCGGGCATGAATTCCATGCCGGCTTCGGCGATCCTGTCGGTCCCGCCATAGATGTCCTCGGTGGCGATGGCGATGTGCTGAATGCCTTCGCCCTTGTATTCGCGCAGATATTCCTCGATCTGGCTGTGCGCGTCGGTGCTCTCGTTGATCGGGATGCGGATCTTGCCATCGGGCGAGGTCAGGGCGCGGGACACCAGGCCGGTCTGCTTGCCCTTGATGTCGAAATATTTGATTTCGCGGAAGTTGAAGGTCTCGCTGTAGAACCTGTACCAGGTGTCCATGTTTCCGCGGATCACATTGTGGGTCAGGTGATCGAGGTAGTAGAAGCCAAAGCCCTCGGGCCTTGGATCGGCCTCGCCCAGCCACGCGAACTCTTCCTCGTAGCAGCTGCCGCCATCGCCGTAGGTGTCGACGAAATACAACAGCGAGCCGCCGATGCCGATCACGGCCGGCACATCGAGGGACTTGCCGGGGCCGGTATATTCCGTGGCGCCGAGGTCAACGGCGCGCCGGAGCGCCTTGCGCGCATCCACCACCCGCCAGGCCATGGCCGGGGCGCAGGGCCCGTGCGCCTCGACGAAGGCGGAGGCGTGGCTGTCCGGTTCTGCATTGAGCAGATAGTTGATGTCGCCCTGCCGGTAGAGCGTGATGTCCTTGCTCCTGTGCCGGGCGACCGGGGCAAACCCCATCTGCCGGAAGATCTGGTCCAGCTTCTCGGGTTCACGATGGGCGAATTCGACGAATTCGAAGCCATCGGTCCCCGCCGGGTTCTCGGCTGAGATCGTGGCTTTCGGGGCGTCGTGGGGGAATGGTCCCATTGTCGTTCCTCCTCTCCTTGCGTTTCGTCAAGATATCGCTTTTGCAGCGCACGGTCCGCGTGAATTCATCGGTCGGTTTGGCCGATAATGCATGACGCTGGCGTGAAATTGCCCTAATGTGCATGAAATGCGCATGGACCCCTTCGATATCTCAATTCTCGTCGCACTTCAGGACGATGGCTCGATGACCAACGCCGCCTTGTCGGAACGCGTCAATCTGTCGGCGAGCCAGGTGTCGCGCCGGAGGCAGGCGCTGGAGCAGGCAGGCATCATCGAAGGGTATTCGGTGCGCCTGAACCCGCAGATGCTGGGTTTCGGGATGCGCGCCGTCACACGCGTCAATCTGCGGCATCACGGGCAGGAGCGGGACGACGAGTTTGCCAGGTTCATCGCGGAGCGGCCCGAGATCGCAACGGCCTTCTCCGTGTCCGGCGACGCCGACTACATCCTGGATATTCGCGTGGCCGACCTCGAAGCCTTTGCCGACTTTATCCATAATTGCCTGCTCCCGCATCCGCAGGTCTCGCAGGTGCGCTCGGAGATCGTCCTGCGCACGCTGAAGGATCGACCGGGCGTGATCTCCAGAAGCTGACAGTGCAGCTACAGTCGGGGGGGCGACCTTCGCCTTTGCGGCTGTGTCCGAAAGCCCCTGTCCGGCCCGGTGTGGCTTTGTCTGGTCCCGCTATCTATCCACAGCACCGCCGGTGCCTTGCGGCCGCATTCAATAGATGAACGGGATAAATTTCGCGGTTTTTGCGGCATAGGTCTCGAAGTCCCTGCCGTAGCGCTTTGCCAGGTAGGCATCCAGCGAGGGAATGTGAAACCAGACAAAACTTGCGATGATGAAGATCGGAACCGGCCATGCGAAGAGGGATGCGGCGAGGATCGCCCATCCGCAAAACAGCACGCTGTCGCCGAAATAGTTGATGTGCATGGAATAGGCGAACAGGCCTCCGGTGTAGCACTTGCCCTTGGAGGAGGGCTTCTTCTTCCAGTGCCAGCGCTGGATTTCGGATCCGCTGTTCAGGAACGAACCGATGATGACCATGGCGATGCCGACCCAGTCCAGCCAGCGAAACGGGGTTGCGACGCCGGAAAACGCGCCCGCTCCAAGCAGCAGAAAGCCGATTTCAAACAAAGCCATAAAGACGGTCAGCCCCAGGGCCTCGGACATCTCCACACGGCGCTTGAGCAGGACAAACAGGGTCAGAACGTGCCGCAGGAAGTAAAGGAGGGCGCAGCCTGCCAGCACCTTTGCCCTGAGCGGGTCTGCCCAGTCGAAGCGGCCAAAGGCCAGCCAGATGCAAATGATCACCAGGCTGGCATGAAGAGCGCAAAACGCAAGTTTTGGCCCGAGGCTCTGGTCGTGACTGCGGTCGACGCCACCGGATTTCGCCATGGGAAAGCTCCTTGACAGGGGTTGATGACCATAAGACCTGACGCTGCCAGCGGATCTGAACAGGATGGCGACGCCGGTTTGGACTGCCTTTCGAAAACACGATCGTGCCGGACCGCAAGAGCCGGTCCGATGGCCGGCCGGTTCACGGCGAGAAGATGGACCGGGACGCGCACGCGGAAGAGATCATGCACGTTTTGGACCACTTGGACTTTTTAAAGCCAATAGACAGGTCGAAGGTTTCGTGTCAATATTTTTTTCGACCACATGGACGATAAAAATGCCGAAAATAGTCGATCACGAGGCCCACAAGGATGAAATCGCCCGGCGTGCCGCCTCCTACTTTTCAGAGCACGGCTATTCCGGCGTGGGCATGCGCGGCGTTGCGCAATATCTGGGCATGTCGAAGAGCGCCCTCTACCACTACTTTCCGAACAAGGAGGCGCTGTTTCTGGCCTGCACCAGACAGGTGATCCGCCAGTTTCCAGAGCCAGGCGGCAATTGCGCGGAGGGAGAAGCGGCCCAGCTTCAGGCGCTGATGGATTCGATGAAGCAGGACTTTGGCTCCGAGATGGCGCTGGTTTTTGACTACCTGCGCGGCAAAAAGCCCGATGAGATCGCGGCGGATCCGGCGATGCAGGAAACGATGGCGTATTTTCTGGCCATGGTCACGCGGATCGTCGGCCAGGAGCGGGCGCCCGAAACGCTGGCGCAGATCATCGGGGCACTGCTGCTGCACTACTTTTCCGGGGGAACCTGGAAAGCCGGGATTCCCGGCTTGCCCGACGAATGAAAGCGCCGTCCGCAGGCCCGTCATCGAGGCCGGATAACGGCTTGCGCGGCAAAGAATGGCCGCTGTGAAGACTGGCAAGGGCGAAGCCTGAACGGTCGCGGACCTGACGCAATCTGGCGCAGAAAGGCCAGGCGTGTCCAAAACCTGTTTGTTTGTGCCGCCTTCTGCGATAGATCACCCGCCACCCGACCTCCCCTGCCCGCCGTCAGACGGGTATCGCACGCCCCGGCTTTCCCTTTCGGATTTCCGGCAAACTGAATGAATGATCTGGATTGACGACAATGTTCCGGGCCTTTTGCCTTGCCGCTCTCGCCATGCTCTGCATCGGCTTCTTCCCGCCTGCAACGCGGGCAGCACCTTACCATGCCGGTCTTGTGCGCATCGCGGGCGACAACGATCCCGACAAGGCCCCTGTCGTCATCTGGTATCCGACCGATGTTCCGGAGGTCTCCTGGCAGGCCGGGCCGTTTGAAATTGCCGCCAGCCGGGATGTGGCGGCGGCTAGGGGGACGTTTCCCGTCCTGCTCCTGTCGCATGGTCATCTGGGCGGTCCGCTCAGCCATCGCGATCTCGCAGCCGCCCTTGCGCGGCAGGGCTATATCGTGGTCGTGCCGACGCATCTGGGCGATGCCGAGGGCTACCCGCTTGCCGGACAGGACCAGGTCCTGGCGCGCCGGCCGCGACAGGCCATTGCGGCGCTGGATGCGGCGTTCAGGGACGACCGCATCGCCGCCCATGCGAACCGCGACCGTATCGGCGTGATCGGCTATTCCGCCGGGGGCTATACCGCCCTCCTGCTGGCGGGGGCCAAAGCCGATTTTGCGCTTGCGGCAAGCTATTGCCAGGCGCATGGCACCGCCGACATCGGTTCCTGCGGGCCGGAGAAAGACATCTGGGCCGATGCCGCAGCGTCCCTTGCGCACTGGACGCCGCCGATCAATCCCTACCCCATCGAGGCGCTGGTGCTGCTCGATCCGCTTGCGACAATGTTCGGCGTTGCGGACCTTGCCGCCGTGAAAATCCCGGTGCTGCTCGTTCGCCCGGAGGATGACGCCGACATGAAGGCCGGCGCCAACGCGCTGGCGCTCGCCAGCGACCTGCCGCATCCGCCGCAAGAGCGCGTGGTGCCGGGACGTCACTTCGTTTTCATCGATCCATGCCCGGACGAGATCGCGGCGGAGGCGCGCCTGATCTGCGGGGACGGGCCCGGCGTCGACCGCGCCTCCGTCCATCGCGAACTGGAAACCGAAATCACGGATTTCCTGAAGCAGAATCTGTGACGGTCTGACGGCAAAACCGGCCGCGCAGGCGTGTTGAATCGACGCATCGGCGCGGAATTTTGCCCCGCCGGGCCACGGATCCCTTTCCGTGTCCGCCGCGCCGGGGCTATACCGGGTCCATGCAAAGCAACCGGTATCATCATCTCGCGTGGCTCCACGGCATCGATTTTTTCGAGGCCGCCTTCAGCACGCAGACCTTTACCCGGCATGCCCATGAGGGCTTTGCCATCGGCGCGATCGCCGAGGGCGCGGGCGGATATCTCTGCCGCGGCGAAAGCATGGTCCTGCCCGCCGGCTCGCTCTCGCTGATGAACCCGGAGGAGCCGCATACCGGCCATGCTGCCGCAGAACGCGTGCGGTACAACATGCTCTACGCGTCCGAAGCGGCGGTGCGCGCGGTTCTGGATGTGCGCAGCCTTCGCGGCTTTGCCGAAATCGCGCCGCGCGACCATGATTTCAGGCTGTCGCAGGCGCTTGCGCGGCTCGCCGCCTGCCTCAACGGCGCCGGCATCGCCGATCATCGCCTGGCGGTGGCAGAAGCGGTCCATGCGGTTCTGGCGGAAGCCTTTGCGCATTATGGCCGGGCAGAACTGCGCCGGGCGGGAAACGAACCGGCCGCGATCCGCGCGATGCTTGGCTTGATCGCGGATGGCGTTGCCGCCGGCAATCCGCTGAGCCTCTCGGCGATGGCGGCAGCCGTCGGCCTGAACCCGTCCTATCTCATCCGCAGCACCGTCCGCGCCACCGGTCTGACGCCGCACGGCCATGTGCTGCGCGCCCGGCTGCACCATGCCCGCCGCCTGCTGCTGGATGGCGCACCCGCCGTCGAGGCGGCGATTGCCGCCGGGTTTTACGATCAGGCCCATCTGATCCGTCATTTCCGCCGCCATTACGGCGTGACGCCCGGCGCGCTTATCCGGCACTGAAGGTCAATTTTGTCCAAGACCGCAAAGCTTGCGGGATGACATGGCGAGGCGCGAAAGGAGACCGCCATGTCACTCAAACCCGTCATCATTCTGGATGAGGCGCTGCCGACCGGCCTCAAGGCAAATTTCTCTGCCGTCATGGCCATGAGCCTCGGGAAACTGCGTCCCGACCTCGTCGGCGCGGATACGCCCACCGGCGACGATGTTGTTCTTGCCGGGATCACAACCGTGGCCCTGCCGGTTCTCGGCGCTCCGGCCGGGGAGCTGCCGGATCTGTTCGACAGGGCGGCCGATCTGCCGATAAGGCTGGCCTATATGCGTTCGGCTTTCGAGGCGCGCGATTATGCCGATTACACCGCACGGATCGCGGCAGAACCGCTGGCTGCCCACGCCCCGCAGGCGCTCCTGATTGCCGGATCGCGCAAGGCCGTGGACCGGATTTGCGGCCGTCTGCCGCTGCTGCGTTGACGGCAACCGCCCGAAGGCGGCGGCCTGGCCGCATTTTGCCACAAACGGGGCTTACCGAGCTTGGAGCGGTTGCGCCTGTCATTTACATGCGCAACCGCTCTATCTCTTTGTCTTGTCGCATTTTCGCGGATGTCAGATGTTTCCGTCCGCCTGCGAAATGCTCTCGCCGATCAACCGTCACCCCGATAAAACCCAATCAAGGAAAAAGCTGCATGCGATCCGTTGTCCTGTCGAGCCTCTTTCTGTCCCTCCTTCTCCCCGTCAGTGCAAATGCAGCCTGCATCACGCCGGGCGGCGAGGGCTTCGATCTGCAGGGCGAGGAGGCGACGAGCCGGGAACACGGGTTGACATGGAGAAGATGCGCGATCGGCATGCAATGGGACGCCGGCGCGCAGACCTGTTCCGGCGCGGCGCGCGATCTGGGGCTGAACGAGGCGATTGAATACGCAAGGACGCAAGGCGATGGCTGGCGCGTTCCCACCGGGCAGGACCTTGAGACCCTCATCCTCGACACCTGCGCGGGGCCGAAGATTGATACCGTCGCCTTTCCCGATATCGCGGCCACCGATTTCGGCGATGGCGCCCTGTTCTGGACATCCTCGGAAGCGATGCCCGGCATGTTCTACTTCTTCGACTTCACCGGCGGCTTTTTCGACATGCACAGCCAGGGCTTTCACCTGTCGGTCCTGCTGGTGAAGGACAGTGCGCGGCGATGACGACATCAGACAAGCTCGGTCACGGAAGCGTCCGGGCCTGTCACGAGACCTTTCGTCTGCCGGATCCTTGAAACCCTTATCCGAAGCGCCGCAGGATCCAGTCGAAGGCTGCGGCCTGCCAGAGCGCGGCGGCGCCGACCTGGCAATGTTCTCCGCCGCCGGACTCCGCGCTGAAGACGACGCTTTCGACTGACCGGGCATTGACGAGGCTCTTTTCGAAATCGTCAACGTGCGAGACGGGAACGAAGTGGTCGATGGCGCCGGCGAGGATCAGGACATCGCCCTTGATCTGCTGTGCGACGCCTTCAAGCGTGAAGGGATGGGTGGCATCGATGAAGGCCTCCGGGCTGTCCTTGCCGAACACCCATTGCCCGTTTTCCAGTGCCCAGGAAACGCCCGGCAGTTTCGAATAGACCGGATGATGGATCATCGGCCGGAACTTCTCGACGACGGCGCCGAAATCATACATCACATCGAAGGCGATCACGCCGTCGATCCGGTCGTCGAATGCGGCTGCCCGTGGCGCAAGATAGCCGCCGAGGCTGATGCCCGTCAGGATGACCCGGTCATATTCCGGATGTTTCGCCAGAATATCGTCAAGGATCGCGCCGGTCGGCTTTTCCCATTCATGGGTGAAATACATCTGCTGGTCGCGCACCGGTCCGGCCTGTCCGGGGCCTTCATAAAGAAGCGTGCTGTAGCCCCGTTCATTGGCCGCCTTGCCCATCATGAAATAGAGCTCTTCCAGAGTGCCGTCGAAACCGCCGACGATCACCAGCAAGGGACGTTTTTCGCCGCCTTCGACCGGGAAAAAGATGCTCTTGAGCGCGCCGTTTTCGTAAGCCGTCTCGTAGCGCTGATAGGCGACGGAATGAGCGGCCAGCCCCTGGTCGAAACTTTCGATCTGGCCTTTCCAGGCAATGGCGCGCCGCGCATCGTCGCCGGGGAGAAAGAACTCCGATGTCCGCCAGTAGGTGTGGGCGCGGAAGCGGGCAAGACCGCGGCTCACGCGGTCGCTGCAGTCTTCCGCCAGCTTTTCATTGGCGCGCGCAATCCGGGCAAAGGCGTCATACCACGCATCGGCATCGCCTGCGGGAACGGTCGATATCGCCTGCAGCACTTCGGCGATGTCGGCGGCGCCCGCGCCTGCGTCGCTCAGCACGCGCAAGGCCTGGAAGTGATAGGTCTGGTCTTCGAAAAGATGACGAATTCCGACGGCTCTTGCCGACGTCGTGTTGGAATCTGACATTGTCATGCCTCCTTATGGGTTTGCATTGTCCCCGGTATCGCGCGGACCAGCCGCCATTTTTTGATATTTTCCGCCAATGTTTTGATATTTTCCGCCGCCGCAGCTAATCTGAAACCCCGTCGCGCTGAAGGCTGCCGCCATGCCCACATTCGAGGCCAAGACATCCATCGACCTGTTCGATCTGCTGATCGATCTCGCCCGCCAGCACGACCTGATATCGAAGCCGGAGGCCGCAGGATTTCGAAGGGCCTCGGCGGTGTTGAAACAGGGGCATTCCGCCGGTTCTCACATGGGTGAGGAGGCTGTTCTGGAACTCGGCACGCTACTGGCCGATCGCTGGGGCGGGCCCGAGGTTGGCGCGGTCCTTGCTCTCGGGACGGACCTCACCCGGCTCGGCATTCTCGGCGAACTGATCCTGCGCAGCGAAACGCCGCAGGCCGTGTTCTACCAGATGGCGCGGTTCAACCGGCTCCTGAACCAGCGCTCGGCCTTTGAACTCACGACCACGCCCTATCGCCTGACGATGACGCACAGCCATGCCAGGGTCGGGCCGGGGTTCAGCCGCGCCGCGCAATTCGGCACGATCTGGGCCCTGGCCAATGTGGCGCTCATTCCCGAGCTTGTTTTCGGTGCGGCCGTGCGGCCGGTCTCGGCGCATTTCGATTTCGCCGCGCCTGCCGATCTCGAGCCGATCCATAAGGTGTTTGGCGCCGCGATCCTTTTCGAACAGCCCGCCGCAGCCGTGTCCTTCGATCGCGCGCGCCTCAAGGATGTCCGCAAGGACATCTCGCTTCCCGTCTGGAAGGCGCTGGAAGACGCTGCCGAAAGGGGGCTGGGCGATGTTCCGGCTCTCGACGGTGTCGCGGGCCGTGTACGCCATCATATCGGCGAGCACATGGCCGGCTCGATTGCATCGGAGAGCAGTGTCGCCGCGCGTCTGGGCATGTCGGTGCGCACCATGCAGAGACGGCTTTCAGAGGAGCAGACCTCCTTCAGACAGGAAGTCGATACGGTCCGCGCCGAAACCGCCCGCCAGCTTCTGCGCGACCGGACGATGTCGCTTTCCGAAATCGCCTTCCGGCTAGGCTACAGCGAACTGGCGGCCTTCAACCACGCCGCCTTGCGCTGGTTTGGCACATCGCCCGGCGCCGTGAGGCGCGGAAAACGGGCGGAGGCCGAGGGCCAGCAGGATGACGAACAGGATCATGATGAACAGGAAGGGGAAGGTGACGTGGGCAATATAGCGCGTGCTCCGTCCCGTAATGTTCTGGATGACGGCGAAATTGAAGGCCACCGGCGGCGAGAAGACCGGGCACGACCCCCGCCGTATCCTCGCACCGGCTGCCGGTGACAAAGACAAAAGCCTGAAGAGACTTGAGACGATCGCTCCCATCGGATTTCGAAGAGCACGATGCGGAGTTTCAAGAGCTCGAAGCGTTTCCAGCAAAAACGGACACCGGTCTTCCCCGGAGTTTCACTGGCATTCGGCGTCAAACCAGGCTGGATATGTGACAGCCGGTGTCACCCGACTTCCCGGTTTACGGTCTCGGGCGCATCTTGATCGGCATCATTGGCCATCCGACAGCCATTGGTCAGGCAAGCCGCAACAGCTGGTCCAGCAGATGGTCGGTCTTGATTTCCTCGCCGCTCAGCGCCATCGCCACCAGTTCCGCGCCGATGACCGGCAGCGCGAGAACCGCGTCGGGTTTCACCCGGCGCATGCGGTCCATGTTGTGGGCGTCATTGACGGCCAGCAGGGTCCGGACCGCGGGATTGACGTCCTTGGCAGCGAGCGAGACGAAAGCATTGTCGGAATCGCTGTCCTGCAGCGCCAGCACGGCCCGCGCCTGCCTTACCCCGGCTTCCTCAAGCACCTCGCTGTTGGTCGCATCGCCGACAACCAGATCGCCGGGCGGCTCGATACCGGCCTGAGGGACGCTGCTCCAGATCGCGGTTACCTGCATTCCGCGCGTTTCAAGCGATTTCACCAGATTGCGAGCCAGCGAGCTTTGTCCGGCGATGATAATGTGATTGTTGCGTTTCATATGTTTCTTCCTGGGTTGCAGCAGGTCCATCATGCGCTTGTTGATCACCGGGCCGGCGATCGTCGTCAGCGAGGTGGCGAACACAACCAGTCCCAGCAGAATCAGCGACATTGTGAACAATCGCGCGTCGTCTGTATGCGGCGTGATATCGCCGTAGCCGACCGTCGACATCGTGACGATGGTAAAATAGAGAGCCGACCCGAAATTGCCTATTCCGGGCGAGAACCCCTTGCCGAGGACATAGCTGCCCAGCACGCCGTAGCCAAGGGTGAGCAGGATGCCAACGAGGGCAAACAGCGTGCCGATGGTGAGGCTGGCCCGGTAAAAGCTTCGGCGCGTCAGCGCCAGCGCAACCAGCAGGAACACGCTGTAAGCGATCAACGCATTGTTTGGCTCCGGATGCAGGAAAATCTGCAATGCGAGCGATGCCGCCGTGATCAGAAGCGTCATCACCCAGGCCAGACGCGAACGCCAGAGCAACCCGATCGACAACAGCGTCAGAAGACCGCCGACCAGTTCCTGCGAGACGCCGCGTATGGCAAGCACCTTGAAATCAGCCGACAATCCGCCGAGGTCGCTGACCGGACCGGGCAGAACGGAAATCAGGTGTTGCAGCGATCCGAACGCCGGCAGCAACTGGAGCAGGCCGCCAATGCCGATAGCCAGCGCCAGGGGAACATGCGGAAACCACCTTTGCACAAAACGCATGGGGATGTCCTTGTCCCTTTTCGCCCGGATCAGCATTCTCGCCCGTCGAAGCGCACGCTTGGGGTTTCGATGATCGCTCTGTTTCATGTCCGAATTTCCACTCATATAGGCTCAAGCCACGCCTTAATGCTCCGATTATGGCTCAAGGCTGCAACGCAACGGTAAACTGCGCCAGTTTTTTTTGCGCGCCGGCCAATTTGAGAATGCCAAGGAACGACACGCTTTCCCCGGTTGCGCTTGAGAAGCAGAAAATATCGGCGCCAGGTCATCAGGCTATGGAGCATTCCCTCGCGCCAATCGCCCATGTCAGGTCTTACAGTTTCCCCCATTTTTCTTTGCCCATACTGTCTGCCACCAAGGAAGACACCTCTGAATGGAAGAATGCCCTGAATGATCGAATGGCTCGTCGCCACGTTGCGAGAAAACGTTGAAATACCGCTCTTTCTCTGCCTTGTTGTCGGTTTCACCGTCGGGCGGGTTCAGGTCAAGGGCATCTCGCTTGGCGAAGTGACCGCGACGCTGCTGGCAGCGCTTGCCATCGGCCAGATCGGCATCGAAATCTCGCCGAAGATGAAATTCGTGTTTTTCTCCCTCTACCTGTTTGCCGTTGGCTACAGCGCCGGCCCGCAATTCGTCCGCGCACTGTTTGAAGGGGGCATAAAACAGGCGGGGTTTGCGGTCGCCGTCTGCGTCATCAGCTTGCTCAGCGTCTATGCCGTCGCCCGGCTTGCCGGCCTCGACGTCGGAGCGGCGGCGGGTTTCTTCGCCGGCTCGGCCACCACATCGCCATCCCTGCCGCTTTCCGAAACGGCGATCACGAAATCCGCCATGACGGCCGCGGCGAAGGCCCATGCGCTTGACATCATGCCCGCCGCTTTCTCGATAAGCTTCATCATCGGCACGCTCAGCTCCGTCATGATCCTCGCGATTGTCGGGCCGCGCCTCCTGAAGATCGATCTCGCCGCCGCCTGCCGCGCCTATGTCGAGAAAATGGGCGGCAATGACAGCAAGGCGCGACGGGGAACGGCCTGGCATCAATATGTCGCGCGCGCCTATCGCGTCGATGCCGGGTCTGCGCTGGTCGGTCTCAGCGTTGCCGATGTCGAACATTTCTTCGACAATCACCGGCTGTTCCTGGCGCGCCTGCGCCGAAACGGCGAGATCATGGAGGCCACCACCTCCGTCACGATCGCGGCCGGCGATATTATCGGGCTTGCCGGATCGCGGCATGTCCTCCTCAGCGAAGTCAGCCACCAGCTCGAGGAAGTCGATGATGCGGAACTGCTCGGCGTCGCGGTGGAAGGCACGGACGTGCTGATCACATCCGGAGAGGCGAGCCAGAAAACCCTGCAGGCGCTTGCCGACCTGCCGGAGACGCGGGGCGTGTTCATAACCGCGATCCACCGCGGCGCCCTGTCGGTCTCGATCCCCGTTCTCGCCGACACGACGCTTTATCGCGGCGATGTGATCAGGATCATCGGGCGGCCCACTGACATTGCCGACTTCGCGAACAAATTCGGCTATCTCGACCGGGAAACCGAGCGCGCCGATATCGCCTTCATCAGCGCGGCCATCGTCGCCGGCGCCGTTATCGGCGCGCTGAGCCTCAGGATCGGCGAGGTGCCGCTCACGCTGTCGACGGCCGGCGGCATTCTGCTCATCGGCCTCTTCTTCGGCTGGCTGCGGTCGGTGCATCCCGTCTTCGGAAGGGTGCCGGGCGCGACGCTGTGGTTCATGAACGCGATCGGCCTCAATCTGTTCATCGCAGCCCTTGGCCTTGCCGCCGCTCCCGCCCTTGCCGGCGGACTGAAGGAGCTGGGCCCGGTCTTCCTGCTATGGAGCCTGGTCGCCTCCATCGTCCCGTCATTGCTGGCAATCTATCTCGGGAAATACGTTTTCCGCTTCGATGATGCCATCCTGTTCGGATGCTGCGCGGGCGCGCGGAAATCATCGCCCGCGCTTGCCATGCTGACCGAGAAGGCGGAGAGCCAGGTGCCGGCCATCGGTTTTTCGGTCGGCTACGCCGTTTCCACCACGCTGCTGATCCTGTTCGGTCTGGCGATCGTTCTGATGATGTGAGGCTCAGGCGAGGCCGGTCTTGTCCGCGCCCTTTGCCTGCGGCTCAATCCCCGCCTGTTTCAGCGTGCGCTCCAGCAACTGGTCGTAGATCGGGCGCCCGCCGATCCACTCGGCGACCATATTGGCGGTCATGCAGGTGACGATCAGCGGCATCACCATGGTGTAGGCCCCGGTCAGTTCCAGCGTCAGCACCACGCCGACGATCGGCGCGCGCACGGAGGCGGAAAACAGCCCGCCCATCGCGGCCATGCCGAAAGCGAGCGGTATGGCGTGGGGCGTCACGAGTTCGACAATGCCGCCGAAGGCAAGACCGACGCACATGGAAAGCGCCAGGATCGGCGCGAAGATGCCGCCCGGCGTGCCCGCCGAATAGCTCGCCGTCATGGTGACATAGCGGATCACGGCAAGCGCCAGCAGAACCTGAAGGCTGGCGCTGTGGGCGGCGAGCGAGGTCACCACATGCTCGCCCCCGGTCACCGCAAGCGGCATCACCACGAACAGGCCGCCGACGACGAGACCGACCACGGCCGGGTAGAGATAGGGCACGCGCGCGTTGACGCGGCCGGCAAACGCGCCCGCCCACATCAGCGCCGCGTTGAGGCTGACGCCGACAAAACCGAGCAAGACGCCGAGCGCGACGAAGGCGGGCAGCAGATAGAGCTCCGGGCTCGCCACCGCCATCGAGAAATCGGGCGCCGTGCCGCCGATGATCTGGGTCATCACCGTTGCCAGCACGGCAGCGATGATCACGCCCATATAGGTGCGGAAGGTATAGGGAAACTGCCGGTGGGTCTCCTCGACAATGAACAGGATGGCGGCAAGCGGCGCGTTGAAGGCGCAGGCGAGACCGGCGGCCGCGCCGGCGCCCAGCATGCCGCGCCGCTCGGTTTCGCTGACCTTGAAGAAATCGGTGATCGCCGCCGAAAAAGAAGCACCGATATGGATCGTCGGGCCTTCGCGCCCGAGCACGAGGCCCGAGGCGATCGAGACGATGCCGGTCAGGAACTTCACCGGCAGCACCCTTTGCCACCGGACGGTGCGCAGGCCCTGCATGGCGCCTTCGATTTCCTGCACGCCGCTGCCGCCGGCTTCCGGCGCGAGGCGGCGGACGACATAGACCGAAGCCAGCGTCGCGCACATCGTGATCAGGGCGGCGGCCGCGACAAGCACGACGCCATCGATATGTGTCGCAAGGACGCGCGGCCATGCCTGAAGCCAGTCGATCAGAAGGTGAAAGATGGAGCCGACCGTTCCAGTTAGTATGCCGACCAGGCACGCAAGTCCGATATAATGCATCTGCGCATTGCGATTTCCTGGCCTGTCAAGTTCTTCGGTGGGATTATCCATGGGGGGGTCTTGTTCCGGCTAAGCAAATAGGTTTCGATGAGGCCGGGCTTGTCGATGCCAGAGGACCGGGGCGCGAACGTCGCTATTTGCCACTGTTTTGCTTTGGTCAGCCAAGGAAGATCCGATGCATCGGACCTTTGTGCTCAAGCAGATGCCCATCTTTGCCACCATTGCCAACTGTCAGATCTGACGGTTTCCAGCGCTTTGGGCGGATGGTTAGAACGAAGCGACAAACGGTTCCCGCGCGCATGCTTGTGTGGAACCGCCGCATGGACAAAGCGCACTCATGGCCACGCTCATGCCTGCGCTTTTCAGGGGACTGACACCTTATGAATGCCTACTGGATAGATGCAGGGCTTCTGGGCGGCCTTCTCGCTTTCGCACTGATCTGCGGCTTGGCCATGCGTAAAAGGGAGGTCTGGTCCCACAGCATTTCTCTTCACGCCGTCCTGTTCGCCGCGATCACCGGCTTCCTGCTGATGCTGAACAAAACGATCGACCAGATCGCAGCCGTGCAGAAGTTCACGGCAATCAAGCCGGACATCATCGACGATATCACGCTGGTGGCGATCGGGCTGACGGCCATGCAGCAGTCTTTTCGGCTGATCAACCGCCTGACAGAGGATCAGGTAACAAAGGGAAGCGACAAAACCTCTGCCACGAGTATTGCCCGCATTCTCAAAATGGCAATCTTCCTTTTGCTGTTGCTTCTGTTCGGGGAGCATCTGGGCATGAGCCTTTCCGGCCTGATGGCTTTCGGCGGCTTCGGCGGCATCGCCATCGGCATTGCCGGCAAGGATGTGCTGAGCAATATGTTTTCCGGGGTGATGCTCTATTTCGACAGGCCCTTCCGGCTGGGGGACTGGATACGCTCGCCCGACAGGGACATTGAAGGCACTGTCGAGGAAATAGGCTGGCGCATGACCAGGCTCACCACCTTCGACAAGCGACCGCTTTACGTGCCCAATTCCGTGTTCTCCTCGATCAGTGTCGAAAACCCCGGCCAGATGCGCAACAGGCGCATCGACACCACCATCGGGCTTCGCTACGAGGATGCCGACAAGATTGCCGCCGTTGTCGCCGATATCCGCGCCATGCTGCATCAAAGCGAGCACATCGATCTGAACCAGACGCTTCTTGTCTATTTCAACGACTTCGCCGGCTCATCACTGAACATCATGGTCTATTGCTTCACCAAGACGACCCTCTGGGCCGAGTGGCTGGCAATCCAGCAGGATGTCTACCTGAAAATCGTCGAGATCGTTCACAACAACGGCGCTGACTTCGCTTTTCCATCGCAGACGGTCTATCTCGAAAAGGACGGCTGAGACGCCGCCGCCGTCAGGTCAGAAACGCGATCCAGCCGAGCGCAAGCACCATGCACAGCACCGTGACGGGGATGCCGGCGCGACAGAATTCGCCCATGCCGATCTTCACGCCCCGGTCCTTCGCCTGCTCGACCACGATGATGCCGGCGAGGCTGCCGAAGATGATCAGATTGCTGGAAAAGCCCGTGCCGAGCGCCAGCGCCGCGCCCAGCGCATCGGTATCGGCCGCATGCGGCAGGAAGGGCGCGAGCAGCATGACCGCCGGATTATTGCCGACGATATTGCTGAGCGCCGAGGCGACCAGAAACAGGATCGAGGGGTTGGCGAAATCGACGCCTGCTCCCTGAAGATCGTGGACCACCTTTTGCGGCATTCCGGTCTGGGCCAGCGCCGCATTGACCACGAACAGCCCGGCCAGCAGCAGAAGAAGATTGCCGTCGACCGTTCCGATGACCTCCTTCGACGACACCTGCCGGTTGACCAGCATGACGGCGGCGGCCGAAAGGGCCACCATTTCGCGCGGCCAGTCTGTAAAGACAAAGGCGGCGACAACGGCGACCGTGACGATGGCCGCCTTGATGGTCTCGGCGATATCGAGTTTCTGAGCTGGCTGTGCAGGGGGCGCTGACGGCACCTGACCATCCACCGCGGCAAGGTTCCAGCGCCCGCGATAGATCAGGCATACCGCACCCCAGACCACCGGCAGCGAGATCAGCGCCGGCACCAGCGCCACCTTCATGAAGCCCGTGAACGACAGGCCGAGCGTCTGCGCGGCAATCATGTTCTGTGGGCTGCCGATGATCGTCGCCACCGATCCAGTATTGGTCGCGAAGCAGAAACCGAGCAGGAAGGGCACCGGATTGAGGCCGCGCGACATGGTGATCGAGACCAGAAGCGGCGTCATGGCGACAATCACGACATCATTGGTCAGCACGGCGGAAAGGCCGCCGCCGGTGACCACAAGGAACCCGAGCAGCGCCGGCGGCGAAACCTTCAGAGAGGCGACCTTGCCCGCCAGCCATTGATAGAAGCCGGAAACCGTGAAAGCCCCAGATACGATCATCAGGCCGAACAGCAGGCCGACGGTCTGGTAATCAATCGCATCCCAGGCCTGCCTGTCGGTGATCCGTCCGAAACCGATCATCGCCAGCGCGCCGACAACCGCCGCGCCGGTCCGGTCGACGCGAAAGCCCGGCAGATAGCCCAGCGCCAGCGCCAGATAGACCAGAAGGAAGATGATAACGGTGATATCCACGGCGGTTCCGGCTGTTTTCAGGAAATACAAAACGACAGCCGGGCAGCCTTCTGGCCACCCGGCTGCCGGCGTTTTTGCTTACTTGTTGATGTCGTTCTTCATGTTGAAGAGATTGAAGGCGCGTTCGCCAACCATATCTTCATCGACGCCTTCCTCCTGGATATCGTCAGCCACCCGCAGATGGCCGAAACCCGCGAGGATCTTCAGAAGGATCGTCGTGATGATCCAGGAATAGGCGGCAACGATCACGACAGCCAGCACCTGCACGCCAAGCTGCTTCACACTCGCCGAAACGGCGTTGATATGCGAGCTTGCCATGAAGCCGATCAGGATCGCGCCGGTGAGGCCGCCGACGCCATGGGCGCGCCAGACTTCCAGCGTGTCGTCGATCTTCAGCCATTCCTGGACATATTTGGCGTTGTAGCAGACCGTTGCGCCGATCGCGCCGATGACAAGCGCAGCCATCGGCTCGACATAGCCAGCGGCGGGCGTGATCGTGGCAAGGCCGGTCACCGCGCCGACGAGAACGCCGGAGAAGGAAACCCGCTTGTTCTCGCGCCATTCCCAGAACATCCAGACCAGCATGGCAATCGCGCCGGCAAGCATGGTGTTGGTGAAGGCGTAGGCCGCAAGCGCGTCAGCGGCATAGGCGCCGCCGGCATTGAAGCCGAACCAGCCGAACCACAGAAGGCCCGCGCCAAGCGCCACCAGCGGCAGGCTCGCCGGCTGGCTCTCCGGATCGCCCACGGCGACCTTGCGCTTGCCCAGGAAGCGTGCGGCCGCAAGCGCCGAGAAACCCGCAGCCGTATGGATCACGATGCCGCCCGCAAAGTCGACGACGCCCATCTTGGCCAGGAAGCCACCGCCCCAGATCCAGTGCGCTGCCGGCAGGTATACAAGGATCGTCCACAAGGCGACGAAGAACAGGTAAGCGCCGAATTTGAAACGGCCGACAAAGGCGCCGGTCATCAGAGCGGGCGTGATGATCGCGAACATCATCTGATAGGCGAAGACCATCATGAAGGGAATGTGCGGCGCGTAGGTGTCATTCGGGCTGATGCCCACATGGTACATGCCGAAATAGGGCCGGATATCGCCGATGATCCCGCCGATGGACGGACCGAAGGCCAGACTGAAGCCGCCAAACACCCAGATGATGCTGACGATGCCGATACAGACGAAATTCTGGATCATGATCGACAGCACATCGCGCTGCTTGACCAGGCCGCCGTAAAACAGCGCAAGGGCCGGGGTCATCATGCAGACCAGCGCCGTGCAGATCAGAACGAACGCGGTGTCCCCCGCATTGATCGCTTGCATAACCTTCTCCTTTGAAAAGCTTGTCTTTTGGCGCGACCGCCCCGGTCGCGCCGCTCTTTAGTGGTTGGTATCGGCGACGAGATGCTCTCCGACCGCGCTGTGCGGATGCGGCGCGAGCAGCTTCTTCGGCGCGATGAACAGGTACATCGTCAGCACATAGGGGGCAGTGAAGGACGGCAGGCCGAGCGGCTCGGTCAGCACGTCATAGGCCCCCTGCAGGAACACGGTGACGATCGTCGCCAGCAGCGCGTAGACAACCACCCTCGGCGACGGCTTCAGGAAGATGACGCCAACCGCCATTGCCGTCAGCACCGCGCTGAAGCCGTAAAGCCCCTGAACCACCAGATGCGGTTCGGCCCTGAGCGCGATCGCCGTTGCCATGGCGATCAGCGAGCCGCAAATGGCGGCGATGCCAGCCGCGCGCGAGGCGATCAGAATGCCGAGAAGGATGATCGCGCCGCTGATCTCGTTGCCGAGAAGATAGACCTGGCCGATATTGCGAAAGAAGATCTGGACGAGTTCGATATGGGACGGGATCATCGTCACGCCCTTGATATAGTCCGACACAAGTTCGGGATGGTCCCCGGAAACATCGAGCGCGCCGAACGTATAGGCGCCCGCCACCAGCAGCCAGCCGGTCAGCACGAACGGGCCTGTGGAGCCGGGAATGCCCCAGCTCTTGGTGATCATCGCCCCGAGCGCCGCCGTCACCACCGTGCTCATGGCCGCGCCGATGACCACGTAGAACCAGAGCTGCGGGGAGGCGCTGATGAAGGTCGGCAGCGCGACGCCCACGAGAATGCCGTTGAAGCCGAACAGCCCGGAGGTGATCGAGTCGCCGTCGCAATCGAGAAGCCGCGCCGTCAGCGTGGCGACGACGAGGCCGACGATGGCGCCGATCGTGGTCGCCCAGTTGCCGCCGGCATAGCTGGCATAGGCGATTGCGGCGATGAAAAGCGCGCCCGTGAGCGCGTTTTCCATGAAAAACACCTGCCCGGCCCCGCGCAAGCACTGCGTTGCAAAATCTTTCCGCTTCTCTGCCATATCCAGACCCCCTGCTTGGCTATTGATCACCGCCAGAGAAATTCTTCCGGCAGCGTTTTGCCGCGCGCTTCTTCCCTGACGACCTTCCAGAAATTGCGGACCTCCGCGCGCACGTCGTAGCTCTCGACGCCGACCACGCGCAGCATCAGCCCCGCCCCGTTCGGCAGTGTCGAGACGCCGGAGATCGCGCGCGGCCGCTCGTCGCCGAAATTGACGCCGACCCGTTCGCGGATGCGCTCGGCAATCGCCGGCGGCGTGATGCAGAGAATATTGGCAAAGGCATCGTAGCCGCCCATGACGGCGGCAAAATCGATCGTCTCATTGCCCTTTTCGATCAGCACCTTCTCGGTGAAGAGCTTGCGTCCGTCGGGCCGGCGGGCATTGACGGTCATCGACAGAAGGTCGAAGCCGAAACGCTCGCTCTCGTGATGGTGCTTGCGGCCGGTCATCATCATCTCGCCGTAAAGCAGGGTCGCGTCCTCGTGGACCACGAGATCGGTATCGTTGATGAAGCGCGAGTCCTTGTAGGGAATTGTGAAATCCGGAAGGAATTCGAGATAGGCGTCTTTCTCCAGCGTGACGGTCTGATGCTGCGAGGCGTAATTGGCATCCATCTGGTGGATGCGGTTCGCGCCCTGGGAGGTCACCTGGGCGCACGCCCCCTCGCCCACGGAAATATCGATCGTGTAGCGATCGCCCTGCAATATGCCGCCGCCGATCGAGATGATCGAGCAGATCGGCAGTTCCGGCATCGCCTCGTCCCAGTAGAGCGCCTGCTGGACCAGAAGCGGCGTGACCCGGTAGAGATCGGACAGCACGGAGCGGCCGCCGCGCACCGAAAAACCGAGGCGCAGCGCCCCGATCTTGCCGGGGCCGGCCGCGCGCATCTGCCGAGGCTCCGTCTTGTAACCGCTCAGTTCCCGGTATTCGTCGATCCGGCGCAGGCGTTCGTGGAGGCTCATCAGATCACTCGGCAGCTTGGCCAGAGGCGGGCGTGACGTCGAACAGCGCCATGTCCATGATCAGCTTCATCAGCTCATCCACGCCCTCGCCGGTCTTGCAATTGGTGAACACGAACGGCTTCTTGCCGCGCATCAGCTTGGAATCGCGGTCCATGACGCCGAGGTCCGCGCCGACATATGGGGCGAGATCGGTCTTGTTGATGACCAGAATGTCCGACTGGCAGACGCCTGCGCCGTTCTTGCGCGGGATCTTGTCGCCGGCGGCAACGTCGATAACGTAGATGTAGAAATCGGCGAGCGCCGGGCTGAAGGTCAGCGTCAGGTTATCACCGCCGGATTCGATCAGGATGACGTCGCTGTCGGGGTATTTTTCCTCCATCTCCTCGACCGCGGCGATGTTCATCGACGGGTCCTCGCGCACCGCTGTATGCGGGCAGGCGCCGGTTTCCACGCCGACGATCTTCTCCTCGACCAGCACGCCCTTCAGCGTGCGCCGCACCTGCTTGGCGTCCTCGGTGGTGACCACGTCATTGGTGATGATCAGCGGCTTGACGCCGAGCTCGATCAGACGCGGCGTGATGGTTTCGATCACGGCCGTCTTGCCCGAGCCGACCGGACCGCCGATGCCGATACGCGTGATTTTCTTCATTGTGCAAATCCTTTTTTCCGCCGGCCTTTTCCGCCGGTCAGTTCATGAACAGCCGGACATGGGTTCTGGTATGATGGGCGACGAGGACATCGAAGACCGGCGCGAAGCCCGACATTTCGTCGAGTTCCAGCCCGCTGACGCGCTCGTAATCGTCCTCGACGCGGCCCTGCACGGCAAACAGAATGCGTTGGGTATCGAGATGATCGATCCGCATCAGCCGCACGGCAGCACTCATGATCATCGCGGCCACGCCATATTGATGCACGACAAAGGCCTGCTTCTCGTCAGCGCCCATATGGGCGAGCGCGACCGCCTGACCGACCGGAAAGCAGCCGGGTGTATTGCCCGCCTTGATATCGGCCAGCCAGCGTTCGAGGTCTGGAAACGCGCTGATCTTCAGGGAAAGCTCCGCGAACTTGCGGCCCATGCGGGCGAGCATCATCTGCTGCTCCTCGCCCACGCGACGGTTCCACAATTCCCGATCCGCCTCAATCACGGCTTCATAGGCGCCGCGCCGGGCCGCGCGATGGGCATGGAGGAAGGCGATGCCGTCCATGGAGGATGCCTGCCGCACCACCGTCTCGACGAAGCGCTCCAGACTTTCCGCATCGGTGACGACGCCGGTCTGGATCGCCGATTCAAGCCCGTTGGAAAAGGCGAAGGCCCCGACAGGCAGCGTCGAATCGGAAAACTGCAGAAGACGCGCAAGCAGGACCATATCGCTCCCGGGACGCGTCTGGCTGCCGTTCATATCTGGCATTGCCGCCCCCGCGATCAGTGATGGTGGTGATGATCGCCATGGTCGTGACCATGGTCATGGTGGTGGTGCGGCGTGGCGTCCGCGCCGGCGAAAAGCATCCGCACCTCGCGCGCATCAAGCTTCGCGGCGATTTCCTCGCCGGGCGCGAAATGGCTCTTCACGCCCTCGAAAGCGTGCGTCTTCATCACCGAGGCCATGACCTTCTGATCGACCGAAAGCGGCACATAGACCGTGCTGCCCTTGATCACCGCCGGCCAGTGCTGGTTGCCGAGGCCATGCCCCAGCTCGAAGCACACGCGCAGGATCTCCTGCGGCGACAGCCTTTCGAGCCCTTCGAGCTCGATCACCATGACCTCTTTCAGGGCGATCTTCGCAACGATGATGGTGTTGCTCGCCGCGTCGTAATGAAGCACATCGCCGTTGTGGAGATGCTCCGAGCGCGACAGCGAGATCGCGAGTTCGGTTCCGCCTTCGCTGGCCTTGCGCAGGCGGTTTTTGGGCGCTTCCCACTGTTCGAGCGCGAGGTAATCGACCGTCGCCTCGTGGGAGCGTTTGTGCCAGTCGGCATCCTTCAGGTTGCCAAGGATTTTTTCGACAAGGATCATGGTGTTCGCCGCATTCTGTGCGCTCTGAAAGAACAGCCGAAACGCACCGGGGCCTGTCTGGCCCGCGATGCCGCCCTCCGGCTGAACGTCCCCGGCGTCGTTGTTGTTGGATGGGCCGGGCGAAGGTTTGCTTCGCCCGGCATCGCAATCAGCTGAAGAAGTGGAGCTGGTTCAGCGGGATCGTGGTCGCCGGCTCGACGGTCGCGTGCTTGCCGTTGACGGTCACCGCGAAGGTTTCCGGGTTGACCTCGATCTCCGGCAGGGCGCTGTTGCGCACCATCGAGCTTTTGCTGATCGTGCGCGTGCCATAGACCGGCACCACATGCGACTGGAGCTGGTAGCGGTCGACGATGCCGTCCTCATAGCCCGCCAGCGACGTGAAGGTGACGCGGGTCTTCGGCAGCGCCGAACCGTATGCGCCGAACATCGGACGGTAGAGAACCGGCTGCGGCGTCGGCAGCGATGCGTTCGGATCGCCCATCAGCGCCCAGGAGATGAGGCCGCCCTTGATCACCATTTTCGGCTTGGCGCCGAAGAAGGCCGGTTCCCAGAGCACGAGGTCGGCCATCTTGCCGACTTCGACCGAGCCGATCACATGGCTGACGCCCTGGGCGATCGCGGGATTGATCGTGACCTTGGCGACGAAGCGCAGCACGCGTTCGTTGTCGTTGCCCGACATATCGCCGTCATAGGCGCCCATACGGTCCTTCATCAGATGCGCGGTCTGGATGGTGCGCGCCCAGTTCTCGCCGACGCGGCCCATGGCCTGGCTGTCGCTCGACAGGATCGAGATCGCGCCGAGATCGTGCAGCACGTTTTCAGCGGCGATGGTTTCCGGGCGGACGCGGCTTTCGGCGAAGGCGACGTCGGTCGGGATCTTCGGGCTGAGATTGTGGCAGATCATCGTCATGTCGAACAATTCGGCCTGCGAATTGATGCCATAGGGCAGCGTCGGATTGGTCGAGCTCGGAATGACGTTGGACTGACCGGCCACCCGGATGATGTCCGGCGCGTGACCGCCGCCCGCACCTTCCGTGTGGTAGGTGTGGATGGTGCGGCCCTCGAAGGCGGCGATCGTGTTTTCAACGAAGCCGGCCTCGTTCAGCGTATCGGTATGGATACAGACCTGAACGTCGAACTCGTCGGCGGTCCGCAGCGCCGTGCGGATCGCCTCCGGCGTGCTGCCCCAGTCCTCGTGGATCTTCAGCCCCATGACGCCGGCGCGGAGCTGCTCCTCGATCGGCAGCCGGGCGGAGACGTTGCCCTTGCCGAGCACGCCGGCATTGACCGGCCAACCGTCGAAGGAGCGCAGCATCATCTCGACATTCCAGGTGCCGGGGGTGATGGTGGTGCCGTTGGTGCCATCGGTCGGGCCGATGCCGCCGCCAAACAGCGTGGTGACGCCGTTGGAAAGCGCCGCTTCCGCCTGCTGGGGCGAGATGAAGTGAACGTGGGCGTCGATGCCGCCGGCGGTCAGGATCAGGTGCTCGCCGGAAATCGCGTCGGTGCCCGGTCCAAGCGCCAGGCCCGGCGTCACGCCGGACATGGTGGACGGGTTGCCGGCCTTGCCGATGGCGCAGATATTGCCGTTCTTGATTCCGACATCGGCCTTGATGACGCCCTGCACGGCATCAAGAATGGTGACGTTGGTGATGACGAGGTCCGGCGCGCCGGCGGCGTTTGTCAGCTCGTTGTCATAGCCCATGCCATCGCGCAGCGTCTTGCCGCCGCCATAGACGGCTTCCTCGCCATAGACCCGGAGGTCCTTTTCGATCTCGATATAGAGATCGGTATCGCCGAGGCGAATCTTGTCGCCCGTGGTCGGACCGTAAAGGTCGGAATATTGCTGTCTTGAAATCTTGGCCATTTCGGAAATCCTGTCGAATGAGGTTGCTTTGGGCGGTTACTTGGCGTTCTTGAAGCCGTATTTCTCAACGCGCTCCATCGCGTCGGCCAGCCGCGGACGCGAGTCGTCGTAACTCTCGTCGCCAACCCAGCCGTTCACGAGGCCGTTGAAGCCAAGCACCCTCTGCTTGCCCTGGTAGGGAACAAGGGTGACCTCTTTCTCATCGCCCGGCTCGAAGCGCAGGGCGGTGGTTGCAGGAATGTTCAGGCGCTTGCCGAAGGCCTGTTCGCGGTCGAATTCCAGGGCGGAATTGACCTCGAAAAAGTGGAAGTGCGAGCCGACCTGGATCGGCCTGTCGCCGGTGTTGCGCACCTTCAGCGTGGTCGTCGGATAGCCGGCATTGATCTCGATATCGCCCTTGCCGAGGACCAGTCCGCCGACCGGCGTCTTCTTTTCATTCGACATGTTCAAGCCCTCACTGAATCGGATCGTGGATGGTGACGAGACGGCTGCCATCGGTGAAGACGGCCTCGACCTGGACGTAGGGGATCATGTCGACGACCCCTTCCATCACATCGTCGCGCGTGATTTCCTTGCGCGCGATTTCCATGACCTCCTCGACCGTCTTGCCCGCGCGCGCGCCGTTCAGGGCGGCCACCGAGATGAGCGAAACGGTTTCGGGATGGTTGAGCTTCAGGCCCTGATCCTTGCGCTGCTGCGCGACCTGCGCGAGCGTGTAGATCATCAGCTTGTCGATCTCTCGAGGCGTGAAATGCATATAGGTCTCCCCTGTCACAAAGGCTGGATGCGCACCGGCGTGGTCTTCAGCAATAACGGCGTCACCGACGATGCCCGCCAAGGCAAGCTTTTGAAAAATAACTTTTATCTCTTCCGCCGAATGCCGGAGAGGTCTCCCGGAATACCGGGATCGAAAACCATCCGCCTCGAACTGAAGTCCCGCTTTGTGAAAGGATACGGGCAAGACATTCCGCGATAAACTGTCAGAACTGACAGTCATCAGGACTTGCGATCACGGACAGGCTCGGTTACCTGGAAACGATAACTGATGGGCCAGGATGCCTTCGACCGACCTCTCCACGCTATAAAGCAGGTTCTCGACTGGACATGCGCTTGATCGATTTCGGCAAGAAGGGGCGAAGCGCGGCGGTGATGGCTCTGGCTATCGTCGCGCCGTGGTTTGCGGGCATGGCCACGGGCGAGACCGTGCATGGCATGGTGGCCTCCTTCGGGGCTTACCTGCTGGGCGTTTCGTTTCCCCGCCTTCCGTCTTCCGGCCGTGCTCAGCTCTTGCTCGTCTCGGCCATAGCCATCAGCCTCTTCGCAACACTGGGCGCTTTCGTTTCGCTGGGATCCGGCCTGTTTTTCATCGGGGCGGTGATCGCGGCGCTGGCGCAGTGTCTTGGGGAACTGAAAGGCGGTTATTTTCGTCTTCCGATCGCCCTTGGCGCGCTCGCCTATTTTCTCTCGGTCGGTCAGGTGCCCGCCGAGGGCATTCCCGCTTACGGCATCAGCTTTCTCGCCGGAACGCTCTGGGCAGCGGTTTTCGTCAGCCTTGCCATTCCCGCCGCCGCGTCCCCGCCCGAAAGCGGCAGGCTTGCCGTTGCGGTGGCCCCCCTCCAGCGGCGCTTTGCCGTTGGCATGGCCCTGGTTTCCCTTGCCGGCAGCGCCATCGCCTGCGTCACGCCCGGCTCCCATCCCTGCTGGCTGCCGGCGGCCGGCCTCAGGGTGATGAAGCCGACGCGGCAGCAGACGCTTTACCGGATGAGGGCAAGGGGGCTTGGAACCACGCTCGGCGCCGCTTCCGGCGGGCTGATCCTGGGCCTGTCGCCCCTGCCCTGGCTTCACGCCGGGCTAGTGGGCGCCCTGGTGTTCATCATGCTGATGATCGGCGCCAGGAAATATGCGCCATGGTCGTTCTGCCTGACCGCGATCGCGCTTGCCTTCAACCTTCAGGCGGACGGCAGCGTCGTCGCGATCACCGCGAACCGGGTTCTGATGACCATCGGGGGGATCGCGCTTGCCGCGCTGGTGCTGCCCGTGCTGCAGGGGGCCGCCCGCACCGCGTCGATGCCGACACGGTCATAGGGCGGGATGACGGACGTCGCGGCCCTCGTCCTTTCCGGCTTCATCGACAGGGATGAGGACCAGCTTGCCGTGGAGAACGTGACGCTCGGTGATCACATGGTCGGCCAGATGCTTCACCATTTCCGGCTCTCCACGCAGGATCGAGACCTCGAGGCAGCGGTCATGGTCGAGATGAACATGGGTGCTGACGATCGAGAGGTCATGATCGTGGTGGAAGGTGTTCGTCAGCCGGCGCGCCAGGTCGCGGGCCTCATGATCGTAGACATAGCTCAGCACGCCGATGCAATCACCGACATCGCCGCTATCGACCAGGGTCTGCTTCATGCCGGCCCGCGTCAGGTCGCGGATCGCCTCGGAGCGGTTCTGGTAGCCGCGCTGGCGGACCACCTTGTCCAGTTCATCCATCAACGCGTCATCAAGAGTTACAGTGATCCGCTGCACGGCTGGTTTCCTCCATCGCTCGACCGCGTTCCGGCGCCTTGTCCGAGGAACGGTCAATCATCATTGTTCCCGAACCCTTATCACAGGGTGACGACGCGTTCAGCAATGCGCCCGAGAAGCGCCTGGTCATGGCTGATGACGAGTATGCCGAGATTCCGTCTTTTCGTCTGAGGCAGCAGGGCGGACCAGAGCTGGGCCTGCGTCAGCGGATCAAGCGGCGCCGAAATCTCGTCGGCGACGAGGTAGCGGGTCTGCGGCCCCATGGCCCTGAGCACCGCGATCCGCTGCAGCTCGCCGCCGGAAATCTCGTGCGGGTAGCGGTCATACCAATCTGTGGATACGCCGAGCGCCGCGCGCATTTCCTCGTCCGGCACGCCGGCCTCCGTGATGATCCGGCGGACGCTCCAGCGCGGATCGACGGCGAAGACAGGCGACTGGTGGAGATACTGCACAGGATTGTAGCCGCGCCCATGCGCGCCGCCGTCGACCGTCACCCTGCCAGAGACGGGCGCGTGGTAGCCGGCAAGCAGGCGTCCCAGGGTCGATTTGCCCGCGCCCGACGGTCCGGTCAGGCCAACCACCTCGCCGGGGCTGACCGTCAGGCTGACGCCGTCCAGGATCGCGGCCCGCGCGCCATAGCTGAAACGAACATCCACCGCCTCAAGCATTTTCAACCGCCTGAAACGCATTTTGCGGCAGCGCGCGCCAGAGCGCCCGCGCATAGGTGGAGCGCAGCCCCTCGCCGCTGCCGGAAAAGGCGGCGGATGTCTCCTCGCCCATGAGCCTGCCGTCGCGGATGAGGCAGACGCGATCGGCATAGGCCAGCGCCGATGCCAGCGAATGCGTGACCAGTAGAACGCCCCTGCCCTCGTCGGCAAGCCGGCGAAGCTTTGTCAGCACGATCTCGGCATTGCCGTCGTCGAGCCCGCTGGTGGGTTCGTCCGCGACGATCAGGTCCGGATTTCCGATCGTGGCGATTGCCATCAGCATGCGCCGCGCCATGCCGCCGGAAAGCTGGTGCGGAAAGGCATTGCCCGCCTCCGCGTCGAGACCGAAATGGGCGAGCGCGGCCACAAGCCGCTCCCTGCCCGGCTCCCCCCCTGCCCGTTTCGCCGCCCAGCGAAGCTGGCTGATACAGCGCGCCATCGGATCAAGATGGCTGATGGACTGCGGAATGAGCGCCATACGGCGACCGAGCAAGGCCGGCCGGCTCAGATCATCGACCACACGGTCTTCAAAGCGGATTGCGCCGCGCGTGGCGGCGTTCGGCGGCAATATGCCGAAAAGCGCATGGGCGATGAGGCTCTTGCCGCCGCCGGACGCGCCGATCAGCGCCAGCACCTCTCCCCGTTGCAGGCTGAAGCGGATTTGATCGATCGCCGGCACGTCGCGCGTTTGCAATAGGCCGCTGTAGCGCCGGAAGGAAATGCCGAAATCATCGAAGGAGAGAAGGGTCATGTCTGGGCCGTCCGCGGATCGAGAATGACGCGCAGGCCGTTGCCCACGGCGTCGAAACACAGGACAAGAAACAGCAGGCTCAATCCCGGAAACAGGCCGAGCCACCATTTGCCGGCCGTGAGATAGCGCATCGAGTCCGCCAGCATCACCCCGATTGCCGGGCGGGTCGGGTCGAGGCCGAAGCCGAGAAAGGTCAGGCTCGCCTCGTGAAGGATCGCGTGCGGGAACATCAGCACAAGGCCGACGAGCATCTGCGGCAGAAGATGCGGCAGGATGTGGCTGACGCCGATGGCGGTCCAGGATCTGCCGAAATGGCGGGCCGACACCACATAGGCTGCCTGCCGGATCTGCAGCACCTCCGCCCGCAATATCCGGGTCAGGCGCGGCCAGTGCGTAACGGCGACGGCGACGGTGACGGCGACCGGCCCGCCGCCGAGCGCGAAACAGACCAGGATGAGCAGCACCAGATGCGGCAAGCCGATCGCGGCATCCACCAGCAGCGACACCAGCCGGTCCGCCCATTTGCCGCCGGCAATGGAGACGACGGCCAGAACCGTGGCGATCAGCACGGAACAGGCAGAGGCGAGAAGCCCCACCCACAGGCTGGTCTTCAGGCCCTTGAGCGTGCGCGCCAGCATGTCGCGTCCCATCTGGTCGGTCCCGAACCAGTGTTGCCAGTCCGGCATCGACAGTCTGGCGGAAAAATCGGGCGCAATGCCTGCCGGCCCGGCCAGCGCCGCGAGAACGGGAATGAGCAGGATCAGAGCGAACCCGATCGCGGCCGCTGCAAGCGTTGAGGCCCGGGCCCCCATGGGCGGCAGAACGACCGGTTCGTAGGCGGCATTTTCCTGCAGTTCAGCCATGCCCGCCTCCACTGGCGAAAGCCTCGTCCCTGATCCTCGGATCGACCAGCCGGTAAAGCATGTCGGCAATCATGTTGCCGGCCGATACGAACAGGGTCAGAAACAGGGTGACGGCAAGCAGCAGCGGCACATCGCCCCGCACGCCGGCGGCGACTGCGGCCTGTCCCAGCCCCGGATAGGCGAAGACCTGCTCCGCCAGGATCGAGCCGCCAAACAGTTCGCCAAGCGAGGCGAACAGGATCGTGACCGCCGGCAATGCCGCATTGCGGACCCCGTGGCGCAGCACGACGTCCCACTTTCCGGCCCCTTGCGCGCGCGCATAAAGCGCGGCGTCGCAGCGAAGTATCTCGATGATCTTCGCCCGCGTATGCAGCGCGACCTGCGCCACCCCGAGCACGGTCAGCGCCGTAAGCGGCAGGACCAGATGGCGAAGCCGGTCGGCAAGCGTGACGTCGTCCGGCGTCACGCCGAGCGGCCCAGCGCAACAGACCGGCGCCCAGCCAAGCTGGACGGAAAAGACGATCAGCAGCAGAATGGCGATCCAGAATGTCGGCGCCGAGGACAGGAAATAGGCATAGAACCGGATCGCCCGGTCCACCCAGGAACCCGAATTCGCGCCGGCGATAACACCGAGCGCGAAGCCGAAAGTGCCGGAAAACAGCCATGCCAGCCCGACGAGCGGCAGCGACGTCCAGAAACGCGCGGCAATCACTTCGGAAACCGGCGCATTGTAGATCATCGAATAGCCGAGATCGCCGTGGAGCAGGTTGCGGAGCCAGAGCGTGAACTGCGCCAATGGCGGCTGGTCGAGCCCCCAGCGCGCCGCGATCAGGTCGCGCTGTTCCGGACCGACGCGGGCGATATCGATGCCGAGATAGGCATTGACCGGATCGACCGGCGAGACTTTCGCGAGCGCGAAGGCGACGACCGCGACCAGCGCCAGGACGGCGGCGAGCCGGCCAAGGCTGCTGGCGACGGTAGACAGGACCGGGCGCAGGGCGATGCTAGTCACACGACCACTTCCATTGCTCGATCATGGCGGTGATCGGCCAGCCGTGGCCATGAGGCTCGATCTGGGTATCGCCGATATCGAGGCAATCGTTGACGAAATAGACGTGATCGAGATTGACGAGCCAGGCCCAGCCGGCAAGGCCCTTGGCGGAAAACCCGGTTTCGCCGTCCCACTCCGCCGCCTGCCAGTCAGGATAGGACGCCTCCAGGCTCGCCGAGTTCTGGGCATCGGCGAAATGGGCATCGACGGTTTCATCGGAAAAATAGCCGGGATTGTAGAATTCGACGCCGCCCCAGGCCGAATTATAGAGGCTGTAGACTTCGAGGGGACTATGGCTGCCCCAACCGAACATCACCGGTTGGCTATGATCGACGCGCCCGATCTGCTCCCATGTCGCGCCCATCGGCCGCGCGGCAATGCCGAGCGTCTTCAATTGTTCGGCGGTGACGACGGCAAGCGCCTGCCGCACGGAATCGGAAGCGGGAAAATAGATGTCGAACGCAGCCTTAACGCCATCGCGGGCGCGCACGCCGTCATCCCCGACGATCCACCCCGCCTCGTCCAGCAGGGCGCGCGCGCCATCCGGGTCGTAAGGGACCGCCGCATCGGGATTGGACCACGGCAGCCCGTCGGCAGGGCCGAAGGCCGGGTGGCCGTAACCGTTCAACGCCACCTCCACAAGCTGGTCCCGGTCAAGGCCGAGATTGATGGCGCGGCGGATCGCAAGGTCGGAGGTCACCTCATTGCCAACCTTCTCGCCGTTCACCTCGCCGGGTGCGGTCATGGGAAAGGAGAGCCCGCGATTGTCGACCGAGGGCACGACGACCTTCTGGAACCCGTCAATATCGTCATCGGCCATCAGCGCCGGCGTCGAGACCATGTCGACCGCGCCGGTGCGCGCTGCGGCGAGGCTGGTATCTTCCCCGGAAAAGACGAAGGTCAGCCGCTCGAAGGCGGGCTTCGGGCCGTAATAATCGGAATTCGCCTCGACGATGAGCTGTTCGCCCTCTGTCCAGGAGACCATTTTGAAAGGTCCGGAGCCAACGGGGTTGCGGGCGTAGCCGGGGCCGTAGCTGTCCGACGGCACGATGCCCAGCGAATAAAAGCTCTCGGAAAATGTCACCCAGGGATGCTTCAGGCGAATTTCCACCGTCAGGTCGTCGATCGCAGTGGCCTTTTCCATCACCGTGAGATCGAGCGCGCCGCCGGCTTTGGCGGCCTCATTGTAGGTAAAGGCGATGTCCTCGGCCGAGAGCGGGGTTCCATCGCTGAAGGTCACGCCCGGCCGCAATGTGATGGTCCAGACCAGCCTGTCATCGGAGAGCGACCACGCGCTGGCGAGGTCGGGAACGGTCTTGAGGGCCGCATTGCGCTTGAGCAGGGTCGACTGAAACAGCGGATGGCCGTATCGCCCCCAACCCATGAGCGGATCATAACCGGTATCCGGTTCGCCGCCGATGGCAAGGATAAGCTCGGACTTGGCGAAGGCCGGCGCAGCGGCCATCAGGATGCCGGACGCGAGCAGCGCGCCTTTTCTGAAACCTGTCATGAAAGCCCCGATTGTAAAAGACTGAAATCGAAAGTGAGGAGGTATGACGATGATGGAAAAACATCATACCCACCAGAGTGACAAATAGTCGAGACCTGCCCTTGGCGAAACTGTCAGAATTGACAGTTCGAGAATGCGAATATTAGTGTGTCCTAACGTTAAGCAGGAGGGGCCTATGCTGAAACCGCTTTCCGGGGACGTGACGAAAATCGCCTTCGCCGACAACCTTTCCGAGCTTAAGGATGCTTTTACCGACAGCCTGAGCAGGCTCGGATTCGTGAGCTATAATATCAGCGTCAACAGATTTTCTTCCGCCGAATTCATGGAGAAGCCGACGCTCACGACCTGGACGACCGAACAACTCGACACCTATGTCAACGACAGATGGTTCGGCCGCGATCCGTTGATGAGGCATCTAAACCAAGACACAGCCCCGCTTCTTTGGAACCGACAGAACTGGAACAGGCGCGGTAGCGAGGACTATTACGAATATATCAGCTTCCAGGGCATCACGGGCGGTCTGACGCTGACGCTGCCCGCGCCGGATGGAAAGGCGAGCGCGATCACGCTGTTGTCGATCGATCCGAAACCTCAGTCTCCGGATATTATCCCGCAGGTCACGATCCTTTCGAGCGTGGCGTCGGCCCGCATGGCCGCCTTCAGACAAGGCCAGTTTACCGAATACGATCTCCGCCGTTTCAGACTGCTCTCAAATCTTCAGATCGAGATTCTGAACTGGATGGCCAAGGGCAAGACCAATGGCGAGATTTCGAGCATTGTCGGGCGCACCGAACGCGCCATCGCCTATCATGTGAGTGAAATCCTCACCAAGCTCGATGTCACCTCGCGCGCCCAGGCCGCAGCCTTCTTCGCCGCGATGGGGTACAGCGACTGAGTGCATTTGGCCCGGCATAGGACATTGCGGCCTCGCCGAGGAAATCGCCGTGATCGCTGACGGTGACCTTGAGATTTTCAGGCGCCGCCCTGCCCCGCGCACCCTCGACGCGGATCCTGCCCTCGCCGGTCTCGCGCAGCGTGCCCGCACTGATATCGAGCGTCTCATCCGGCATGGGATGGCCGGCCGGATCGTGGATATCGCCGAGGCGCTGCTTCTTGACCGTGCGCCTGCTGACGAGGCCGTCGGTGCCTGCGTGCCCGGCGATGACGAAACGGCCATCGGCCCCAACCTCGGCGATCCGGCCGAGAGCGAGCGTGCGTTCCCCCGGGGTCTCGAACATGATCGCGCCGCCCTCCCCCGCTGCCGCCATGGCCGCAACAACGGTAGTCGCCGCCTCCGCCCGGTCGCCTGAAAAGCCGCATTCAGTGCCTGACCGACACAGGCTGGGCCGCTCATTTCCGGATTTATCGATAATATTATTGATAATATGATCGATAATTGTGCTCCATTGGAAATATGCTAGTGTCGCCGCGGATCTGTGAATCGAGACGGGAGTGCGCAAGACGTGCCGGAGCAACCGAAGACCTGGAAGGATGTGCATCGCGAGTTGCAGCGTGAAATCATTTCCGGGCATCGCCATCCCCGCGAGCGTCTGGTGGAGGACGAGGTTATCGCGCAGACCGGGGCAACGCGCCACGCCGTCCGCCTCGCCTTTACCGAACTGGAGAAAGCCGGCCTCGTGATCCGTGAGCGCAACAAGGGCGTCCATGTCCGCGATTATTCCGTTCGCGAGATCGCGGAGCTTTACGAGATCCGCGAATGCCTCGAATGCCAGGCGGCCCGGCGCTTCGCTCACCCGGTTTCCGCGGAGACGATCGAAGCGCTCACCAACATCGCCATCCGCCACCGCGAGGCCTCGCGCGGCCAGCGGTTCGACGATGTCTTCGACTTGAACAACCGGTTCCACGAGACGCTGTATCGGGCGGCGGGCAATCGCCAGCTTGCCGACGCCATCCAGCACTATACCTTCGCCACCCACCCGATTCGAACCCGCGCCTTCACCAACCGCGACATCCGCGAGGTTGCGATTGCCGAGCATTTCGAGATGATCGAGGCGCTGGCTGCCGGGGACACGGCCGGCCTGTGCAGCGTCATCCCCCGACACATCGGTCGGCCCAAGGACTTTTACCTGCAGGCGAATGACATCGATGCATATGCCGATCCCGGCTGAGCCGCCCGGTCTGGAGCGCGGGTCACGTTTTCAATTGAAAACATTCAGGCGGCGAGGTGGCGTGCAGGGCTGGCTCCGGGCCGCCGGCTTCCCTGCTCCGGAAACAGCGTAAAAGTTTTCAATTGAAAACAACAGCGCCGGACTCGCGCGCCCCAAGGTGATGTCAATCCTGCCGCTACAAGCGCCATCGCCGTCCCGTATAAATCTCTTGCGGCAAGACGACCGCAGGCGCGTGCAGCCGATCGCGCCGGACGCGCCGTCTCGCAAAAGCGAGCTTGAAGCCTTTGCCCGGTGAGTCGGCTGCCTCTCCTTGCTTTCCTTGGCGCATCGGGTTTGCAAAAAAGAGCGTCAGGTCCAGTTTGTTGACAAAGCCGGTTGCAGTGGCAAAGAGCCCGCTCCGGTTCTCCGTCACCCCGGCCCTGAGCCGGGGTCCAGGGCCACAAAAACAGTATTTATAACAGTACTTTAATCGCGACGGCTCTCGCCTCTCGGCCCTAGATGCCGGCTCAAGGCCGGCATGACGGATGAGGGTGAAGCGAACTTTGTCTGCAGTCTGAGGTCTCTGCTCCATGCCCCATGCCCCATGCCCCATGCGCCATGCCCATGCCCCATGCCATGGCTGCCCGCCTCGTCCGAAATGCGGTAACCGCGTGGTCGCCGGGCCGGGCCACCACTCTTGGCGTTTCTGTCGATCCCCGCGTGGCAGCGAGGGCGCCGGTGCGCCGGCCCGGCGGGTCGGTCGCCATCATCTGCTCTGCGACCCGGCGCGAGAGGGCGGAGACCGCCCGTGTCCGAATCCACTTCGCGTCGCGCGCTTAGCACATCGACCCCGAAATCGGAGTTGACCTTCGGAAAGCGCGATGCGTCGATTGAACAGGTTCGAGCGCCGTGCAGTACATGCTCCCGGCCTTTCCCGCGTTCTCTGCACGCTCGGCCCGCCGGGCGGACGAACAGGTTGAAACGCCAATTTCGCCTTCGCCTGACTGACAAACTCCTGCGCTATGATGCCGGCAAACCGCCCGCCTCATGCGAATAGCCTTGGACCGGGCCGGCAGAACAAAGGGGCCTGGCGCGGGCGTTAACCTTTCATTAACGAAAAACCCCTTGCAGAATCGGAACAGTTCATGCAGCTTCGACGCATATGGAATGATTTCGGACAGGAAACCGTCAGATGAATGAAACGGCCGCATACAACGCGATCGGCGACACAGCGGCAAAGATCGAGGATTACACCGATCGGCTGTCCGCCGAGTTGCAGTCGATGCGTCACCGCATTTATCCGCCGGAGGCGCGCAAGCAGTTTACGCGGACCTTTTCGACCCTCGATCTCGTCAAGCTGCTCGATGTGCCGGAAAGCACATTGCGGTCCATGACCATCGAAGGCAAGGGGCCGCAGCCGTCGCGCGCCGACAATAACCGGCGCATCTACAGCGTCAATCAGCTTGCCGAACTCAGGCAGTTTCTGGCCGACCGCCGACCGGACGACGCGCTCAGGCTTTGGCCGCGCCGCAGGGAAGGGGAGAAGCTCCAGGTCGTCGCCACCGCCAATTTCAAGGGCGGCAGTTCCAAGACCACGACCTCGATCCATCTGTCGCATTATCTGGCGCTGCAGGGCTACCGGGTGTTGTGCATCGACCTCGATCCGCAGGCCTCTATGACCTCGATCTTCGGGCTGCAGCCGGAATTCGATGTCGGCGAGAACGAGACCGTCTATGCGGCGCTGCGTTATGACAATGAGCGCCGGCCGCTCGCGGACGTCATCCGCGAGAGCTATTTCCCCGGTATCGATCTGGTTCCCGGCAATCTGGAGCTGATGGATTTCGAGTTTGACACGCCGGCCTATCTTGCCCAGCGCGACAGGGACGCGCTTGGCCTGTTCTTCGAGCGCTTGAAGAACGCGATTGCCACGGTCGAGGCCGACTATGATTTCGTGGTGCTCGATACGCCGCCATCGCTTGGCTATGCAACCCTTGCCGCGCTCTACGCGGCGACCGGTCTGGTCGTCACGGTTCATCCGGCAATGCTCGACGTTGCCTCCTGCAACCAGTTCCTGATCATGATTTCCGATCTCGCCGACACGCTTGCCCAGTTCGGCGCCCGTTTCGATCATGATTTCCTGAAATTCCTGATGACCCGCGTCAATCCCAATGACGGGCCGCAGAAATACATGTCGAGCGTGATGCGGCGCCTGTTTGAAAACGACGTCCTCGTCTACGAGGCGATCGAATCGACCGCGATCGCCGGCGCCGGCGTTGCCAAGAAATCGCTTTACGAACTGGAGAGCGGCGAGGTCGGCCGCGAGACGCTGAAGCGCGCGATCGAGAGCGCCGACAATGTCAACGGAGAGATACTGGCGCTTCTGCAGGCCGTGTGGGGCAGGGCATCATGAAGAAAAACATCCTGAAGATGATGGCGGAAGCCAACAGCGACGAAAAGGGGACGGAACAGCCGGTCCCCTCGCCGCTGTCGCGGTCCAGGCGCGGCTCCTCCGTGGTCAGCAATGTCGGCAAGGCGCTCAATACGCTGTCGGAATCGAGCAGCATCGTGCTGGATCCGGGCAAGATCGACGCTTCGCCCTATCGCGACCGCTTCGAAAGCGATGGCGAGGCTCATGAGGAAATCGAGAGCCTCGCCGCCTCGATCCGGGCGGAAGGGCAAAAAATGCCGGTTCTGGTTCGCCCGCACCCGAAGGACGAAGGGCGCTATCAGCTTGCCTATGGCCATCGCCGCCTCGCCGCCATCCGTTTGCTTGCCGCCGAAAGCCGGACGCCGGCCGAGGTGACGATCCGCGCCTATGTCCGGCCGCTCGACGATCGCGAGCTTCTGGTCGAGCAGTCGCTCGAAAACGGCGTGCGCGAAGACCTGACCTGGATCGAACAGGCGCTGTGGGCGGCGCAGTTGCGCGAGGCCGGCTTTTCCAGCGTTGCGATCGAACCGGTGCTCGGCCTTTCCAAGACGCCGATTTCGCTGATGCTGAAAGTGGCCAATGCGGTCCCCCAAGACATTATCTTCGCCATCGGCCGCGCCAAGGGCGTCGGCCGGCCGAAATGGATGACGCTTGCTGAAACCTGTCTGAAAGGCGGGGATGAAGCGACGGCCCGCATCCGCGCGATCCTCGAAAATCAGGCCTTCCTTTCGGCCGATGCGGCGCGGCGCATCGACATGGCGGTGAAAGCCGCACGCGGGGGCGAGGACAGGCGCGCGGAAAAGTCCGAGCGCGAATTGATAAGCAATGGCAGGACCTTGGGCCGGATCGTCACGGGCGCATCCGGCACCACGATATCGATCGCAAGGCGGGAAGCCGGCTTCGCCGAATGGCTTTCTAAGCGCATGGATGACCTTGCCGAGGAGTATTTTTCATCAACCACCGGCGCGAATCGCAGAGACTGAAAAAAACAGCGATGCCCGGTGGGCGACCATCGTAACGGCAAAGAGGAGAGAAACAGACAAAAGAAAAGGCCCCCAAACGACAAGCGTCCGGAAGCCTATAAGTTCTTAGCACGTACTGATTCGCATTTCCGGCCGGTCCAGTCAAGTGGCTGCAACGCATTCCGTGGGTTGCAGGGGGATTTCTTTTGCCTTTTTAAAAGGTGAAACCATGGAACATGCGAATGTAGCGACGCCCTTCGGGCGGCGGCCGATGTCGCTTGCCATGCTGGCAAGCCAATCCGTCGCACGGCAGGCGCCGAAAGGGGCACGGCCCAACAAGTGGAAGCTGTTTCACACTGTGCGGGAAGCGCGCGAGGTGCTGGGGGCGAGCGATCGCGGCCTTGCGATCCTGAACGCGCTTCTGACCTTCTATCCCGAAAACGAGTTGAGCGAAGAGACGGGCTTCGTCGTCTGGCCGTCGAACGAGCAGCTGATCGCGCGCGCCAACGGCATGTCGCCGGCAACGCTGCGCCGCCATCTGGCCGTCCTGGTCGATTGCGGCCTGATCATCCGCCGCGACAGCCCGAACGGCAAGCGCTTCGCCAGGAAGGGCAGGGGAGGGCAGGTGGAACAGGCCTATGGTTTCGACCTGTCGCCGCTCGTGGCGCGTGCCGCCGAGTTCGAGGCGATGGCCGCGCGGATCGCCGAGGAGCGTCTGGCGCTGAAATGCGCCCGCGAGCGACTGACGCTTCTGCGCCGGGATATCGCCAAGATGATCGAGGCCGGGCTCGATGAGCGCGTTCCGGGGGACTGGGCGCGGATGAGCCGTGTCTATCGCACGATCCTTGACCGTCTGCCGCGCCTGCCGGATCTGGCGACAGCGGAGGATATCTGCGATGACCTGGCGCTGTTGCGTGAGGAAGTGCGCGAGACATTGGAATTTCACGTAAATTCTCACAAAACGAGCGCCAATGAGTCTCATTCTGAGCGCCACAAACAGAATTCAAACCCAGACTCTCAATTTGAATCTGAATATGGCTCTCGAAATAAATCAGAAGCGAGCGGCAATGCCGGCGAAACCGACAACCTCCACAATCTAGCGAAGCGCGAATTGCCGCTGGCATTGGTGCTGGATGCCTGTGAAGCCTGGCGGGATCTGGCCAAGGGCGGTTCCATCCGCAACTGGCGGGACTTTCTGGCCATCGCCGAGACCGCCCGGTCAATGCTGGGGGTCAGCCCGAGCGCCTGGCGGGAGGCGGCCGAGGTCATGGGCGACAAACAGGCCGCGATTACCCTTGCCGCAATCTATCAGCGCGGCGAGGCCGTCGTCAGCCCCGGCGGCTATCTGCGCAACCTGACGGAACGGGCCCGTGACGGCCAATTCTCCGTCTGGCCCATGGTCATGGCGCTGTTGAGGGCAAGGATCGAGGCCGGAAAGGCAGGCCAGGCCCCTTCCACGGCTGAAAGTCATGACGAGGACCACCCCGGCTGGGCCGTTTCGGATGCGCTCAGCCGATCGCTGAAGGGACCACGAAGGTGATCCGGAGCGCAACGCGGCCGAATTCGCCCCGCCGCGAACGCTCAGCCGCCTGCAACCGGCCTCCGGTCGCTCAGAAGCGAGAGCAGGGCGGGGTTGATGTAGAGGTTTTCGCGTCCGGCCTTCACCTCCTGCAGCAATCCCGCCTCGACAAGCGCCTTCAGGTAAACGGAGGCGGCCTGCCGTTTGGCGATGCCGGCCTGAACAAGATCGCCGATCCTGCAATAGGGGTTGACGAAGATCACCTCGGCCAGTTCGCGCGAGTAGATTTTCGGAAGGTCGCGGCGGATGCGCGCGGCGGTGTCGTCGAGCAGATCGCGAATGGCGCGGATGCGCGCGGTCGACCATTCCGCCGTTTCGCGCACGGCCTGCAGCATGTAGAGAATCCAGTCTTCCCATGCACCATCCGTGGTCACCGCCAGCAGCCGGTCGTAATAGGCGCGCTTGTGGCCGATAATGTAACGACTGAGGTAAAGCACGGGGATATCCAGGAGACCCTTGTCGACCAGATAGAGCAGATTGAGAATGCGCCCGGTGCGGCCATTGCCGTCGATGAAGGGGTGGATCGCCTCGAACTGGTAATGCATAACGGCCAGCCGGATCAGCGGGTCGATCTCCTCGGCGCCGTGGATGTATCGTTCCCAGTTGGCGAGCTTGTCGCGCAGCAGGGCCTGGCCTTCCGGCGGCGTGTAGATGACGGCGCCTGTCGCCTCGTTCATCAGCGCCGTACCCGGCGTGGTGCGGATGTCGAGATCGACGCCCTTGATCGTGCGGCAGACGGCAACGGCGGTCGATGTCGAGACCGGCCTGGACTTCAGCGACTGAAAGCCCTCATTGAGCGCGGTGCGATATCTGAGCGCTTCCTTGGTGGCGGGGTCGGCCCGGTCTGCCGGCTCATTGGCAAAGCGGAACAGCCGGTCCGTCGTGGTGACGATATTTTCGATCTCCGAACTCGCCTGCGCTTCCAGCAAGGGGATGGAGTTGATGAGAACGGACTGATTGGGGATGATCTGCCCGGAAACGCGCAGCTCGGCAAGCGCCGTTCGCGCTGTTATGCAGGCCTTGAGCACCGTCTTTGTCTCAACGTCTTCGCGCGGGGGCAGGGGAGGGAGCGCGTTATACGGCGTTTCCGGTCGAAATGACATGTCGCAAGATCCTGATTTGACCGACACATCACGGGCGATATGTCGCTGGCATCGACACAATACCTAAAAATGTCGATGGAAATCAATTTTATCGACATATAATGTGCAACACAAGCCGGGCGATAGCAAAGGGCGTCTGCTGAAAAGCAGTTCCCTGCCAGGGGATCCTGACATCTGAACAGCACGTCACCCTGACCATGGATCGATGAGGTCTATGCCGAAGACCGCGAAATCCTGGATGTTGCGCGGCGCGAGGATGACAGATGTCATCCATCGCCGGATGAACGGCGGGTGGCAGAAGGGGAGGCGTCCGGAGCGCATCCACGTTTCATGGAAACGAAAATCCGATCGCGCGCACTGGTGTTCGCAAGTCAGGCAGGGAATCGGTGTCCGCTTTGCCTATAACCCCGCCGCCTTGGTGAGATTGACCCTGAACCGGTCGCGCCGGCGCTGATAACGCCGTGTCATTTCGGCGGAGGCATGGCCGAGCTGCTTCTGGACATATCGCTCGTCGACCTCGGCCGAGGAGGCGAGGCCCGCTCTCAAGGAGTGACCGGAGAACAGCTTGATCCGTTCGGCCTCCGGCAAGTCGCCGCGAATGCCGGCGGCAAGAACGGTCTTCTTGACGAGGCGGGCGATCTCCTGATCCTTCAGCCGCTCGGGGCCGACCGCCTTGCCCTTGCCGGTGACCCGGCGGAACAGGGGACCGTGGCCGATCCTGCCGAGCTTCAGCCAGGTTTCCACGGCATGAACGGGGCAGGTGAGATCCGAGGAGCCACGGCCGATTTCCACCTCGCGCCAGCCGGTCTTGCCCCGGAGCGTCACCAGCATCCCCTTGTCGAGGATCTCGATCCAGCCATTTCCGTCTTCCGTCTGGTCGCGGCCGCAATCGAGCGCGACGATTTCCGAACGGCGCAAGCCGCCGGCAAACCCCATCAGCAGCATGGCCCGGTCGCGCAGACCGCGAAGCGTGCCCCGGTCGAGCGTTTCGACCATGGCGATCAGTTCCTCCGGCAAAATCGCCTCCTTCTGGCGCGGGGGTGCGGCATGGCGATTGCGGATACCGGCCAGCACCGTGGCGATGTGGCGGTCGCGACGATCGAGTGTGAGACCGCGCTGCGCATAGTTCCACGCGATCGCCGACAGCCTCCGCTCGATGGTGGAGACCGCGCTCGGTTTTGCGCGGGGTGCTGCCTCGCCGGAGGCGAGCGCGGTGATGTAAAGCCCGACGGTCTGCGGATCGGGTGGCATGGTCGCAAGCCCCTTGCGCCGGCACCAGCTTGAAAAATGCGCCCAGTCGGCGGCATAGGCCCGCCGTGTATTGGCCGAGCTCGAAGCATCGACGTAGCCGCGGGCGCGTTCGACCAGCGGGGCAAGATGACCCGAAAGCTTTCCCGACGCCCCCGATGGCTGCAATTCATACGCAGCCCCCGAGCCGAGAGACGGGCTGGCATGCGGATCGACGTCGTTTTCGGGCATTTGCGGCCTCAGAATGGGGATTTTCATTATAATGACATCTATGAACGATAATGCAAGATTATCAATCATAATAGGAAAAATACAAGCGGTGCGGTTTTGTGCTTTTGCACTGGTATTAACTGCTCGCCTCCTATACCCTCACCACCATGGATTCCTACGCCGCACCCCACGCCGCAACCGCTACGCCCACCGGTCCTCTGCCGGCCTGGACCCGTCCGCGCGGGCCCGACGTGAGCGAGGCCGATGCCGCCTTTTCTGCCGGTATCGCTTTGAAATCCCTTGATGATCTCGTTCGCGCCAAACCCATCTGGGCCGGCTGCTGGCGGGCCCGTCAGGCATTGAAATGCGCCGTTGCCGCCGTCCGCCTGACCGGTCGCACCGAAGACGAACACGCGTTGCGTGACGCGGTTCTGCTCACCGCCGTCGGCGACGATCCGGGCCCCGCCGGAAAGATGTTTTCGGCCTACAAAAGCCTCGCCGCCCGCAAACCCGGCTTTGCCGCAATAAAGGTCGAAGATCTCGCCGATCTGATGGGGCTGGCTTTTGACGACCACCTTGCCGCCATCCCGGAACTGGCAGACAGCGCGCTCCAGTCCGGACGTGCCGTTCCCTTCGTGGTCGCCGATCTCGTCACCGCGATCCTCGCCATTCGTCCGGATGCCGAGCCGCTGGCCTGGGCGATGGCCGATATGATGATTGCAAGCAGGCTCAAATGGAACCGCCCCGTGCCGCTGCTGATGGCGGAGCGCTATGGCCCTTCGTTTCGCACCATCGGGGGCAGGGGGCGTGTGCGGTCAGGCGAACCGGCTTTTGCCCGCGCGGTCTGTCTGGCGCTTGCCGACGGGGCCGGGGCCGCATTGCGGACGGCGGATGCGATCGGGCGCCGGGCCGACATTCTTGTGACCGTCGCCCCGAGAGTGCGGACGAAGGGAGCGGGCCCGGTCATTCAGACGCTCTTGGAGGAGGACGCCATGCCGGCATCAGCGCCCGGCAGCAAGCTTTCCCGCTGGGCCGCAACCCGCCTGTTCGAACGGCTCGAAGGTTTCGGCGCTGTGCGCGAATTGTCGGGCCGGTCGTCGTTCCGGATTTTTGGATTGTGACGATGGCCGGAGCAGCAGAGAACAGGCCATCCCGCCGCAGGAAAACCAAGGCCGCAGACGAAAAGGCGGGAGGCGAGCGCCTCTTTGATCGGGAGCTCGAGACCTTGCCGCCCGATCTGCGCTGGCGCGAATGGATGCTGCGGGTCGAGGCGGTGATCTTCGCCGCCGCCGAGCCGGTCACCCGCGAGACGCTTTCCCGCGTCGTCGGCAAGGCCTGCAGCATCGATCTTCTGATCGACGATCTTCGTGAAGAACTCACCGGTCGGCCCTACGAGATCGTCGCGGTCGCCGGCGGCTGGCAGCACCGCAGCCGCCCCGCCTATGCCGACGCCATCCGCGCCTCCCAAGCCCCGACCCGGGGCGGGGCGGCGGCACTTTCCGAGTTCGAATCCATGGTGCTGATGGCCATCGGCTACTTCCAGCCCATCACCCGCGCCGAACTGTCAAAAATCTTCGGCAAGGAGGTCAGCCGCGACACGATCGGCACGCTCCGCAACGCCGCCCTCATCGCCTCCGGCCCCCGCAGCCCGACACCCGGCGCGCCTTATACTTACGTGACCACGAAGCACTTCCTCGCAGCCTTCGGCATGGAGACGCTGCGCGATCTGCCGGATATCGAGGCGCTCGAGGATGCTGGGTTGCTCAGCAGGTCAGCCGTGCAGGAGGAGGTGATGGCGGCAGTTGTCGAGGGCGAGGAGGAATGAGGCTGCCGCCGCAGCAGGCCTCGGGCGATGCCTTCGCGCTTCATAGTAATAACTGCCAGTCTGATCCCACCTTCAGTCGAAGGCAGCTTGAAACTGTGTCACCATCAGCGAAACATGGGCTTCGAGCGGCGGCCGGAGCTCGAATGCGCGCGCATCCCGGGAAAAGTCGAACAGACGCACCAGGCTCCATTCATGACGACCGACCTTCGCGACCGCCAGCGCGTTTCTAACGATACGCTCAGTGCGAAGATCGCCGAATTCAGAAAGGCTGCCGTCTGCCGTTCGACCAAACCGCGCGCGGGACACTGTGCAAATCACGTCAGCCCTGGTTGGATCACCAGTGCGCAACCGTTCCGTCCGGCAATGCTGCCTCGATGGCCGGGATGATTTCCTGTTCGAAGGGATATCTGGCTGCCGCCGCCTCGTCGATCTCGATGCCGAGGCCGGGCGCTTCAGGCGCATGCCAGAAACCGTCGGCGAGATTGAGCGGGTAAGCGCTGCAGATATCGCGGAACCATGGCACCAGACCGACCGCCTCCTCCTGAATGACGAAATTCGGGATGGCCACATCGAATTGCAGGGCGACAGCGCCGGCGACCGGGCCCATGGGATTGTGCGGACAGACGCCGATGCCGGCAGCCTCGGCAATTGCGGCAATCCGGCGGCCGCCCGAAAAGCCGACGCAATGAGCAAGGTCGGGCTGGATATAGGCGACGGCGCGGGTCTCTGCGACCTCGGCGAACTCGCGCGGTGTAAACAGACGCTCGCCGGTGGCAAGCGGACAATCCACGCGACGGGCGAGATCGGCCATGGCCTGCGTGTTGCCGGGCTGGATCGGCTCCTCCACGAACAGCGGCCGGATCGGCGCAATCGCGTCGATATAGGCCTTGGCGGCGTCGATCGATTGCGGACGGCCGTGGAAATCGGTCATGATGTCGATGCCGTCGCCGACCCGCTCGCGCACGGCGGCGGCAAGCTTTTCCACATGACGGACGGCGGGAAGCGGCGCGTCGTAACCGCTATAGGGCACGAAGCCGAGCTTGACCGCCTCATAGCCCATCTCCACGGTTTCCTGCACGGCGTCGCAAAAGGCGGAGATGTCCTCGGTTCCGACCTGCGCGCCGATCTTCGCGCGCCGCAGATGGGTGTAGACCCGCACCTTGTCGCGGACCCGGCCGCCGAGCAATTGCCAGACCGGCACGCCCAGCGCCTTGCCCTTTATGTCCCAAAGCGCCTGCTCGATCCCGGAGACGGCCGACAGGCCGATGGCACCGAGCGGCCAGAAGCTGAAGTGGGTCATGCGGCGCACCAGATGTTCGATCCGGGCCGGTTCCTCGCCGATCAGGAAGGGCTTCAAATCCTCCACCGTGGCGGTAACGGCGCGGGTCTTCCATTCGAGCGTCGCCTCGCCCCAGCCGTGAAGCCCCGGCTGGTCCGTGACCACTTTGACGAAGATCCAGTTCCGGTGGATCGCATTGACGACGACGGTTTCGATGGCGGTGATTTTCACGGGAAGTGGCCTTCGGTATCAGGGATTGAGCTTTTCGGGGAGCCAGGTCGAGAATTCAGGCACCAGACATAGAAGCGCGACAGCGGCGAGTTCGGCAAGCAGGAACGGCATCAGCGCCCGCATCAGCGGATACATGCCGATGCGGCCGACCCGCATGACGACGAACAGGACGACGCCGACCGGCGGCGTCACCAGACCGATCGCGAGCGTGATCATCACCACCATGCTGGCCTGCACCGGGTCGATGCCGAGCTCGCGCACGGCCGGCATCAGAAGCGGAACGAAGATCAGGATGGCCGCGCCGATATCGAGAAAGGTGCCGAGAATCAGCATCAGAAAGGCAACCGCGAACAGGAACAGCACGGGGCTGTCGGCAAACATCTCCGCAGCACTGCTGATCCAGGAGGCGATGCCGAGCAGGTTCAGCGCATAGGACAGGATGCTCGAGGCGGCGACCAGCAGATAGACGGAGGCCGAAATCCGCGCCGCTTTCATGATCGCGCGCCAGAGCCCGGCCATGTCGAGACCGCGGAACACGAACAGCGACAGGACAAGCGCATAGGCGACCGCGATGCCGCCGCCCTCTGTCGCGGTATACGCGCCGACCACCATGCCGCCGACGATGATCAGCGGCAGGGTCGCGACAGCCACGCCTTCCATGATCATCCGTACCGTGCCGTCGCCGGTATGCGCCGGCCGTGGCATCGGCACGCGTTTGCGCAGCGCATCGATGAAGACGATCCCGGCACAGGCGAGGCCGATCAGCAGACCGGGAACCACGCCGCCGAGAAACAGGTTGATGACCGACTGGCCGGAAACGGCGGCAATCAGGATCGCAAGGCCGGAAGGCGGGATGATCGGGCCGATGATCGAGGAGGCGACGGTCAAGGCCGCCGCATAGGGCCGTGTATAGCCCTCCTTCGGCATTTCGGAGATGAACACCCGGCCAAGCGCTGCGGCATCGGCCACCGCAGAGCCGGAAATGCCGGAGAACAGAACCGACGCGCCGATATTGGCGTAGGCCGTGCCGCCGCGCAGCCACCTGGTCGCCTGCTGGGCGATCGAGATCAGCCGCGTGGTGATGCCGCCCTGATTCATGATCTCGGCGGCGAGGATATAGAACGGCACGGCGAGGAAGACGAAACTGTCGACGCCGGTGAACATCCGGGTCGCCGCGATCGACAGCGGCACATCGGCGACAAGAATGCCGACAAGGCCGGCAAGACCGATCGCGAAGGCGACCGGCACGCCGATGAAAAGCAGGCCGAGGCCCGTGAGCGCGACCCAGATCATGCCGAGCCTCCGGTATCGGAAAGATCGTCATGTTCGGGCTCGAAACCGGCGACCCATGACAGGGCGATCTGCACCAACATCAACGCTGCGCCGACCGGCAAGGCAAGATAGGGATAGATCATCGGAATGCCGGAGGCCGGCGCCACCTGGCTCGCGTTTCTGAGCGCTTGTGGCCAGCTGTAGACCAGAAGGACGACGCAGAAGATCGCGGCGATGGAATAGACCGCCGATTTGACGAGCGGCGCGAAGCGGGGCCCGGCGAGGTGCTCCAGCGCCTCTATGCCCATATGTTCGGCGCGGAAGATGCAGGCGACCGAGCCCAGCATCATCAGCCAGATCATCAGGTAGCGCATATATTCCTCGGTCCAGCTGAAACCGGTGTTGAAAAGATAGCGTCCGCCGACCTGGGTGAGGTTCAGCGCCGTCACGACGATCATGATCAGAGTCGCCAGGATTTCGGTGGTCCGGGCGAGCGCCCGGGCGATCATCAGGGCAATTGCGCGCATTGGAAAACTCCATTGCGCCACCCCTTTTTGGCAAGGGGTGGCGCTGTCCGGATGGATCAGTCGTAGAGTTTCACCTTGGCCTCTTCGACCGTGGCGAGCAGTTCGTCGACAAGCGCGTCACCCACCTTGGTGCGGATGAAGGCCTCGACCGGGGCCTGGGTGATTTCCTTGAAGGCCGCCTTTTCCTCCGGCGTCGAAACATGGATTTCCATGCCAAGCTCGTCCTTCAGCTTTTCGGAGAAGCGCCAGTCGCCTTCGGTCTTCTGCAGGTTTTCGGTCCAGGCCATCAGGTTCGCCGCATCGACGATAATCTGCTGGTTGGACGGCGACAGGCCGGAAAACCACTTTTCATCGGCGATGATCACATGCAGGCCGAAGACGTGTTCGTCGAGCGTATAGTATTTCTGGACCTCGCCAAGGCCGCCGCCATAGACCACCGCCGGCGGGTTTTCCTGGCCGTCAACCACGCCCTGGCGCAGCGACATCAGCACTTCGGCGCCCGAGATCGGCGTCGCCGTTGCGCCGAGCGCGTTCACCAGCTCCATGAACACCGGGCTTTCCATGGTGCGGATCTTCAGGCCGGACAGGTCTTCCGGGTTGATGATCGGACGCACATTGTTGGTGAAGGAGCGGAACCCGTTCTGCGAGAAGGCGAGCGCGCGCATGCCGGTCTTGTCGAGAATGTCGTCGCGCATGTTGTCGGCGAAGTCGCTGTTCATCACCTGCCAGGCAATCGGCGCGCTTTCGAACAGGTAGGGGATAGACCACACCTGCATCGGCGGATAGAAGCCCGCCATTGCGCCATCGGCGGCAAAGGTCAGTTCAAGGCTGCCCTGCTGCACCTGTTCCAGCATCTCGCGTTCGCCGCCGAGCTGGTTGTTCGGAAACAGGCGGACCTCGATCTCGCCATTTGTCTTGAACTCGACATATTCCTTGAAGCGCGCCAGCGCGTTATATTCCGGAAAATCGCCCTCGGCGATGCCGATGCCGAACTTGATGGTTTCGGCGCACGCCGGAAGCGCGGCAAGCGCGCCCGTTGCCGCGACGCATGCCGCCGCAAGCCATTGTCTGATATTCATGATTTCCTCCCTCACACTGTCCCTTCGGGACTTGACGATGTCGGACACAGTCCGATTCAATGTCAGCGACGAGAGAGTGCCGTTTTCTAGATCATATGTAAAGACCCAGCATGACAAAAACCAATCGCCGGGGCGCGCTCGCCTTTCCGAACGACCTCAACTCTTCGCTGCCGACCGGGGCTGCCAAGGAGGCGGTAACCCTGCTCGGGAAGCGGATCACCAATGACGTCTACCGTCCGGGCGAGATCATGCCGACCGAACCGGAACTGGCGGATTCCCTGAATGTCAGCCGCGCGACGATCCGGGATGCGATCAAGGTGCTTTCCGGCAAGGGGCTGGTGCGCACGGCGCGGCGCTACGGCACGCGGGTGCGACCGCTCGACGAGTGGAACCTCCTCGATTCAGACGTTGTGTCCTGGCACGAACCCTCTCATCCGCGCATCGGGCGCATGTTTGCCGAGACGACGGAGCTGCGCTGCATCATCGAGCCGGCCGCCGCCGCGCTCGCCGCCGAGCGCGCGACCGAAGCGCAGGTCGCGCAGATCCTTTCAAGCGCTCATGCGATGCATCCGGGCGACGATGATCTGCAGGCGATGTTTTCTGCCGACTGCCTGTTCCATGCCACCGTGCTCGACGCCACCGGCAACATGATGATGCGGCAGATGCGGAACATCATCCTGACCATGTTGCGCATCTCCTATGAGTTCGGCGTTCTCGTCGTCGATGGCGATCCGGTCTCGCGCGAGGGTCATATCCACGTCGCCGAGGCGATCCGCGACCGCAATGCCGCCGTCGCAGAACAGGCGATGCAAACCATGCTGCAGTTCAATCGCCGCACCGCCACCGCGTACTGGGCCCGCGCGTCGGCGGAGGTGGGGGACGGGACGGCTTGAGATCAACGCTCGTTTTCCGAATGGTGCCGCGCGGAGACATGATGCGGCGTGGCAGATCATTCTTGGCAGCGAAAGCACGCATCCGGGCGCGCCAGTTTGAGGGATGCTCGCAAGCATCTGCTGGCGGGAAAGGCGGAGGTCCCCCTTCTTCATTTGTCCGTCCTCAATGGGCCGGACTCTAATCCATTCTGGGGGAAATTACCCCTGTCAGGTCAAGGCGAACTTCCCGCGCAGGTAAGCAATATAGGGTTCGCAATCATCGGCATCGGCGCCTATCGCGGCCAACAATTCGTGGCGATCCTTCGAGCGGCCATGGCGCCAGACCGTTTCTGCCAGCGCCTCGCGCAGCGGTTTCAGATCGCCGGCATCGGCAGCGTCCCGCAGGTCCGGATGGGTGGTGTCGAAGCGGGCCATCAGTTGCGCGGCGGTGATGTTGCCGACCGTGTAGGTCGGGAACGATCCGATGTAACCGCTCGACCAGTGGATGTCCTGAAGGCATCCAAGTCTGTCGTTCGGCACATCGATGCCCAGGTCGTCGCGCATCGCCGCGTTCCACGCTTGCGGCACGTCATCGACGGCGAGAGACCCATCCATCAGCGCCATCTCGATGTGCATCCGCAACATGATATGCAGGTCATAGCTCAGTTCGTCCGCCTCGACGCGGATCAGACCGGGCTCGACCCGATTGATCGCGGCCACGAATTCCTCCTCGCTGACATCAGCGAGCTGTTCGGGGAAATGGTCCCTGAGCTCGCCGAAATGATTCGACCAGAAGGCGGTTGAACGGCCAATGTGGTTTTCGAACAGTCGCGACTGGCTTTCATGCATGCCGAAACTGCAGCCGCCGACGGCATAAAGGCCGATCAGGTCGGTCGCGTGCGCCGAGCGGGTCAGCGCCGGATCGATGCCCTGTTCGTAAAGCGCGTGGCCGGTCTCGTGCATCGTGCCGAAGATCGACATCGGCAGATAGTTCGGGTTCCAGCGTGAGGTGATGCGCACATCCTGGCGGGTAAACGAGATCTCGAAAGGGTGGACGGCCGTATCGAGCCGGCTGCGCTCCATGTCGAGCCCAAGCTCGCGGGCAAGATTCGCGCATAGCGCCTTTTGCGCCTCGACAGGATAATCGCGATAGAGAAAATCGCTGCGCGGCGCCGGCCGGGACAGGGATTTTTCCAGTAGCGGTTTGATGCCCGCACGGAGCTTGTCAAACAGCGCGGAAAGTGAAGCGGCTGTCTCGCCGGGCTCGTAAATCTGGACCATCGGATCATAGGGATGGCCATCGTGGCCGATCGCATCTGCCATCTGACGAGACAGCGTCACCACGTCTTCCAGATAGGGCCGGAAGGTGGCAAAATCGCCCTCGGCCCGTGCCTTGGCCCATGCCTGACCGGCAATGACGGAGGTTTCCGCCTGCTGATGAAGCAGCGCTTCCGGGATCTTCAAATGCCAGCCGCGCGCGCGAAGCACGGCCTCAGCGGCCAACCTCGCAATATCATTTTCGGCTGCAGCGCGCGCCTCCTCGGCAGCGTCTGCCATGGCCTGGTCGACCAGCATGTCTCGGGCAAGGCCCTGCAATGTCGCAATCTGATGGCCACGCGAAGCGGCCCCGCCGGCGGGCATCATCACGCGGGCATCCCAGCGCAGCACGTTGACGGTGCACAAAATGTCGTTGAGGCGTGCAATGCGCTCGGAGAAGGACGTGGTCATGCGGCATGGCTCCCTTTCTCGATACCCGTTCCACCATCGTTGAGGTGGCAGGCAACCGTCGTTGCCGTTCCCGCAACGGGTTTCAGCGCCGGCAGATCAACCCTGCAGCGCGGACCCGCCATCGGGCAGCGCGGGTGAAAGGCGCATCCCTTCGGCGGATTGAGCGGCGAGGGAATCTCGCCCTTGATCGGCTGGAACGCCGCGCGCCCGGTTCCAAGTGTCGGCACGGAGGCAAACAGCGCTTTTGTATAGGGATGCTGCGGCTTCTCGTAGAGTTCGCGCGCCGAGGCGAGTTCGACGATCCGGCCAAGATACATGATCGCCACCCGATCGCAGACATGGCGCACGACGGAGAGGTCATGGCTGATGAACACGGCCGTGAGATCAAGCTTGCGGCGCAACTCCATGAACAGGTTCAGGACCTGCGCCTGGATCGACACATCGAGCGAGGCGACCGCCTCGTCCAACACCAGCAGGTCTGGCTCCATCGCCAGCGCGCGGGCAATGGCGATGCGCTGACGCTGGCCGCCGGAGAACTGATGCGGCAACCGGTCGGCATAGGCGCCTTCAAGGCCCACCTGCTGCAACAGATCCCGCACACGCTTGCGCACGTCTCCGGCGCTGGCAAGCTTGTGAACGCGCGGCCCTTCGGCAATGGTTTCGCCGACCTTCATGCGCGGATTGAGGCTTGCGAAGGGATCCTGATGGATCATCTGCACGCGGGTGGTGAGCTTTTCGATATTATTGCCCCGCGCGCGTGCAACCGGTGCGCCGTCCAGCAGCACGCGCCCGTCGCTTGGCGTGTAGATGCCGGAGATGATGCGCCCGAGGGTGGACTTGCCGCAGCCGGATTCACCCACGAGGCCAAGCACTTCGCCGGCGGCAACCGAAAGCGTCACATCGGAAAGGGCATGAACGGTGGTACCCGAGCTCCTTCCCGACAGCCGGTCGATGCCGCGCATAACGAGGCCAGGCTTGCGGGTGAATCGCTTGTGAATGCTTTCGACGGTGAGAAGCGGCTCTTTCATGGGGCCTCCATCGGGTGGTGGCAGGAAACGGTATGGTCGCCTTCGCCGACTATCGGCGGTTCGCTCGCGCAGATATCGGTTGCGCGCGGGCAACGCGGCCGAAACGGACAGCCCGTCGGCAGGTTGGAAAGCTGCGGCGTCGATCCCGGGATCTGCGGCAGCGGCGTGCCGGGTTCATGCAGGCTGGGCACCGAGCCGATCAGGCCGACGGTATAGGGATGGCGGGGCGCGCCGATCACATCCTCCGCCGGGCCGCGCTCGACGATCCGCCCGGCATACATGACGCAGATATCATCGGCGAGACTGGAGATGACGGCAAGGTCGTGGGTCACCCAGACGATCGCCGTTCCGGTCTCGTCGGCAAGGCGACGGACCTCGGCAAGGATCTGGCCCTGGATCGAGACGTCGAGTGCCGTCGTCGGTTCATCGGCGATGATGACCGAGGGGCGATGCAGCAGCGCGATCGCGATCGCCACGCGCTGGCGCATGCCGCCGGACAACTGATGCGGATAGGCCTTCAGCCGCTCGGCGGGGGACGGTATGCCGACGATCTCCAGCGTCTGCCGCGCCTTTTCCCAGGCCGTCCGCTTCGACATCTTCTCGTGCACCCGCACAGCCATCGCCATCTGGTCGCCGATGCGCAGAACAGGGTTCAGCGTCATCATCGGGTCCTGAAAAACCATGGCCACCCGGGCGCCGCGCAGACGGCGCACGGCATCGGGCGAAAGTGCACGCAGATCCTGACCGTCGACCAGCACTTCGCCAGCCACCACCTTGCCCGGTTCGTCGATGAGGCCGAGGATGGAAAACCCGGTGACGCTCTTGCCGGAGCCGCTTTCGCCGACCAGGCCCATGATGCGGCCACGCTCGACGGAAAAGCTCACGCCGTTGACGGCAGTGACCATGCCGCTGCGGGTTTCGAACCGGGTTGTCAGCCCGCGGACATCAAGCGCCTTGTTCATCGGTTCTGCCTCGGATCGAGCACGGTGCGGACCTGATCGCCAACCAGATTGATGGCGACCACGGTCACCATCAGGAAGATGCCGGGATAGATGGAAAGCCAGTAGCGGTCGGTGTGGATATATTTGAAGCCATTGGCGATCAGCGAGCCGAGCGAGGGCTCGGTGAGCGGCAGCCCGACGCCGAGGAAGGACAGCGTCGCCTCCAGCGCGATCGCGCTTGCGACCTGCACCGTCGCCACCACGATCAGCGGCGGCAGCACGTTCGGCAGAAGATGGCGAAACAGCACCCGGACCGTGGGCAGCGGCGTCGAGCGGGCGGCTTCGATATAATCCTTGCCGCGCTCCACGGTCGCTGCGCCATGGGTGGTGCGGGCGAAATAGGCATATTGCGCAACCACCAGCGCCAGAATGATCTGGCCGACGCCCTGGCCCAGCACGGCAACCAGCACCAACGCCAGGAGGATCGCCGGCATCGACAGCTGCAAGTCGACAATGCGCATGATCAGCGCTTCGATCCGTCCGCCGAAATAGGCTGCTGCAAGGCCGAGACAGATGCCGATGACGAGCGCCAGAACGCCGGCCGAAAGCCCGATCACGAAACTTGTGCGCAGGCCATAGAAGATCGCCGAGAGCATGTCGCGGCCGGCATTGTCGGTGCCAAGAATATGGACATAGCCGCCCGAGCCGACGGTACCGGGCTTCAGGAAGGCATCAAGCCAGTCGAGCTTGGCCAGATCATAGGGATCCTGCGGCGAAACCAGCGGTGCGGCGAAAGACACGAACAGAAGACCGAAGATCAGGATCAGCGAGATCACGGCGACCGGCGAGCGGGCGAAATCGGCGCAGAAATTGCGAAAGCGCGCCGGGCGGGCTTCCACGGGAGCGGAAACGGTATCGGCCATCACTTGCCTCCCTTCAGCCGCACGCGCGGATCGAGGCGGGCATAGACGATATCGACGATCAGGTTGATCAGCACGAAGAGGATCACCACCAGCACGAGATAGGTGACCATGACGGGGCGGTCGAGCTGGAGGATGGAATCGATGATCAGCTTGCCGACGCCGGGCCAGTTGAACACGGATTCGGTGACCACGGCAAAGGCAAGCGTTGAGCCGACCTCAAGGCCGAAGACGGTGACGATCGGGATCGAGATGTTGCGCATCACATGGCTAAAAACGATCTGCCTGTCCGGCAGCCCCTGGGCGCGGGCGAACTTGACATAATCTGCCTGCATTGCCTCCACCATGCCGGCACGGGTGAGGCGGATCAGGAGGCCCATCATGAACAGCGACAGGTTGAAGGCGGGCATGATCACGTGGCGCCAGCCATCGGCGGTCGCAAGCGATGTGTGGATGCCGAAGATTTCGCCGACATCGCCACGACCGCCGGAGGGCAGCCATCCGAGATTGACGGCGAATGCCATGATCAAAAGCATGCCAATCCAGAAGGTCGGAACCGAAAAGCCGAGGACGGACAGCGCCATGATGGCGCGGGCGGCAAGGCTCTTCGGGCGATAGCCGGCGTAAAGTCCGGCGGGAATGCCGATCGCGGTTGCGAGAAACACGGCGACGGCCACCAGTTCCACGGTCGCCGGAAGGCGGGAGAAGACGAGGCTGGTCACGGAAATGTTGTAGACCATCGACTTGCCGAGATCGCCATGGGCGACATTGCCGAGAAAGGTCAGGTATTGTTGCCAGAGTGGCTGGTCGAGACCATATTGCTCGATGAGCTGTTGCCGGATCGCCTGGGTGGCGCCTGGATCGATCAGCACATCGATCGGGTTTCCGATGGCGTAGACGCCGAGAAACACGATCAGCGACATCGCGAAAACCACGACGATGGCCTGCAGCAACCGTCTGATCAGGAATGCGAGCATGAAAGCCTCGTGAATTGATGGAGGCGGAAAGACGTGAAGCGTCTGCTGCCGCCGTCCTCACTATGCGGCAACGGGCAGGCCGGGAAAAGATGTCCCTGCCGAAAGCCCGCGACCGTCCATAAAAGGAGGTGCCGCAACAGCGGTTGCCAGCGCTGTTGCGGCATCGTCACGCCTTATTCGGCAGGCGTGATTTCATAGGCGCGGGTTTCCTGGTCGACGCGCGGCGTAATGTTGAGCTTGCCGGCATCGGCGGCCCAGACGGTCTGCAGAATCACGGTCGGGATCAGGGCCCGGTCTTCCATGGCGATGTAGGAAGCCTCTTCGTAGAGTTTCCTGCGTGTTTCGGGATCAAGCGTCTGGGTCCCTTCGTCAAACACCTTGTCGAATTCCGGATTGGAATAGCCGGTGCGGTTGAAGTTGCCGAAGCCCTTCTCCGCATCCTTGGTGTGTGTCAGCGCGCCGTAGGTATAGGCCGCCTCACCCGTGAGCGTGCCCCAGGCCGACATCGTCATCGTGTATTCCTCGCGGGCTGCCGCAGGGAAGAACACCGTGCCGTTCAGCGCCTGGGCGTTGACCTTCAGGCCGAGCCGGGCCCACATCTGCGCCAGCGCCTCGCAGACCACGGCATCACCGGGAACGCGGTTGTTGGTGCAGGTGAAATCGATCTCGAAACCATCCGGATAGCCGGCTTCCGCCAGCAGCGCCTTGGCCTGCTCAAGATCGTATTCACGGGGGCCGAGCTCTTCGGAGTAGCCGAAGAAGCCTTCGGGCATGAGCTGGTTGGCGGGCTTGCCGAGGCCTTCAAGCACGACATTGACGAGAACGTCGCGGTTGATGGCGAGATCGAGCGCCTTGCGCACGCGCAGATCCTGCAGCGGATTGCCGTCGACAGGCTTGCCGTTGACGGTGATGGGCTGCGGTTCCTCATCCTTCACGCTTGGCGCGATGTTGAGGATGTAGATCGAGTCCGAGACAAAGGTTTCGAGATCGCTGTCGTTCTTGAACGCGAGATAGTCCGAGGCCGGAACATAGTTGATGAGATCGACCTCGCCGGAGCGAAGCGCCGCAACGCGTGCCGCATCATCCGGAATTTCGCGACGAATGACTTTGTCCCAGGCCGCCTGGCCATTCCAGTAATCGTCAAAGCGCTCCAGAACGAGATCGCCCTTCGGCTGCCACGAGACGAATTTGTAGGGACCGGTGCCAATCGCCGCCTCGCCGGAGTTGAACTCTTCGTTGCGGGCTTCCATGCCGGTTTCGGACGGCACGACGAACAGGCGGGTGAAGTCGTTCGGCAGCGCCGGCGCCTTGCCCTTGGTATGAACGCGCAGCGTGTAGTCGTCGATGACTTCGACGCTGTCGACATATTTGGTGTAGAGCGTCATCGGCATGGGGCCGGTCACTTCGGGAATGCGCTCGATCGAGAATTTCACGTCTTCGGCGGTCAGATCGGAGCCATCATGGAATTTCACGCCTTCGCGGATCTTGAAATCCCAGGTGGTTTCGTCAACCGGCTCCCAGCTGACGGCAAGCCCGGGCTTCAGCTGCAGCTTGTCATCGACATCGACAAGCGTGTCATAGATATGGCGGAGCGCTTCGGCCTGGCTGCCAAGCGTTGACCAGTGCGGATCGATCGAATCCGGACCGGCACGCAAGCCGATGATCAGATCGTCTGCGTAGACGGCCGGCGCAGCGGCCATCAAGGCGAGCGCCGTCACGGCGGATCTCAGGAATGTCTTTGTCATTTTATGTTCCCCTTTGTTTCAGCTGATTGATACACTAAGTCAGCAAAATTGAAACGGTCAAGCCTAATATGATACGAATTACCAATCTCAAAATCTCATTCAAACATGACTTGGCAGGCTTGGTGTTTTTGTTCATGATAACACTATGACAGGTATACAGACACAATTTGACCAGGCCATGGATCGCATTGTCGAAGCGATAGACAGAAGCTCTTCGGTCTCGGTTTCCGTGCAGTTGCGCGGCTCGCTCGAGTTCGGAATTGCGTCCGGCGACTTGCCGTCGGGAGGACGGCTGCCTTCGGTGCGGTCGCTCGCATCGCGGCTCGGGATCTCGCCGGTCACCGTCAGCACGGTCTATGCCGCGCTGCAGGAAATCGGGCATCTTGAAGGGCGCGTCGGGTCCGGCACCTTCGTGAAAAGCATGTCGCTTGCCGCCAATGCCGCAAAGTTGCGCGAACTCGACATGCGCATTGCCGATCTGGTCGACTTCGCCCGGGATTGCGGGCTATCCCCGGCTGAACTTGCCACCCGAGTCTCGATGACGTCGAGCCGGACCCTGGGCAATCTCCGCCTTCTCGTGCTCGGCAATTTCCCGGAGGCCACCGAAGCCTATGCGCGGGCCCTGAGGCCTCACATTGCCCACGGCGACACGCTCTCGATTGCGACCATGGATACGCTTGCCGCGCTCGATCCCGAAACGATCGATCTGGTGATTTCGCCGCGCAGCCTGTTGAAGCCCGCCCGCGAAATCCTGGCCGACACGCCGATCACCGGCGTGACGCTCATTCCCGATGAGGCGACGCGTGTGGCGCTGGCCGCGCTTCCGACCGATGCCGACGTCGTCGGCTATTCCTATTTCGACACCTTCGTCACCATCATGAAGGCCGGCATTCGCCGTTTCGGCCCGCACATCACCGAGCTCAGGATGGTGGTGCGCGGCGACGCCGATGCGGGCGAGGTGATCGCAAGCGCCGATGTGCTGGTTTATGCGACGGGTTCCGAATATCTTCTGGAGACGCTGCGACCGGAGCAGCGCGCCTTCGAATACCGTCACACGCCCGATATCCATTCCGTGCGGAAGGAACTGGTTCCCACGATCGAGGCCTACAGAACAAAAATCCTGAAAACACGGAGGGGCAACGTTGAAAATTTCCGAAAGCAACTGGTTTGAGATCGAGGACTATCTGAAGTCGGATGACCGCTGCGTGCTGCCGCTTGGCAGCACCGAGCAGCATGCCTGGCTCAGCCTGTCGGTCGATTCGATCCTGTCCGAAAAGGTTGCTGCCGACGCTGCAGCCCCGTTGGGCGTGCCGGTGTTTCCGGCGGTCGCCTATGGGCTGACACCCTATTTCATGAGCTTTCCGGGTTCGGTGTCGCTGAAGCTGTCCACCTATGCCGCACTGGTTTCCGACATTCTGGACAGCCTTTATGTAACCGGTTTCCGCCGGATCCTGATCGTCAACGGTCATGGCGGCAACTCGCCGGTGCTGCCGGTGACGATGGAGTGGATGGAGCGCCACGAGGGCGCGCGCTGCCGTTTTCACGATTGGTGGCGGGCGCCGAAAACCATGGCGACCGTGCGCGAGATCGATCCCGTTGCAAGCCATGCAAGCTGGATGGAAAACTTCCCCTGGACGCGGCTTCCCGGCCGCACCATGCCCGCCGCCCAGAAGCCCTATGTCGATTTCGACCGGCTGCGCGACCGCAACTCCAAGGGTGTGCGCGAACTGATTGGAGACGGCAATTATGGCGGGCTCTACCAGCGGCCGGACGCGGATATGGAACGCGTCTGGGCCGTTGCCGTGGAGGAAACCCGCGCACTGATCGACGGCGAATGGGCATGAGCCATTCGCCGATCCTGATCTGGGGTGCTGGCGCCATCGGCGGCGTTCTCGGCGCCTATTTCGCCCGTGCCGGCCACAAGGTGCACATGGTCGACATCGTGGCGGAACATGTCGAAGCCATGAGAACGACAGGCCTGCGCATCGAAGGGCCGGTCGAGGCATTCACGCAGGTTCTGCCGGCAAGCACGCCAGACGAGGTTGAAGGTCGCTACGACCGGGTGTTTTTGGCCGTCAAGGCGCACCATACCGAGGATGCGCTTGAAATGCTCGTTCCGCATCTGGCCCCCGGCGGCTACGTCGTCTCCGCCCAGAACGGGCTCAACGAGAAGGTGATCGCGGCCAGGATCGGCGCGGAAAACACCGTCGGTTGTTTCGTCAATTTCGGCGCGGACTGGCTGGAGCCGGGCCGCATCCTTTATGGCAATCGCGCGGCTGTCGCCGTTGGCGAGCTCGACGGGCGGTTGAGCCAGCGCGTTCGCGATGTTCACGCCCTGCTTTCGATCGTCGAGCCCGACGCGGTCGCGACCGACAATATCTGGGGCTATCTCTGGGGCAAGATGGGCTACGGCGCGCTGCTGTTCTGCACCGCGCTGACGCCGGATTCGATGTCGGATGCCATGGCGCGGCCGGAACATCGCGGTGTCTATGAGGCGCTCGGCCATGAGGTGATGGCGCTTGCCAGCGCCGAGGGCGTCAAACCGCTCGGCTTCAACGGCTTCGATCCCGACGCCTTTCTGCGCTCCGATCCGGACGGCATGAGGGTGGCGCTTGAAACCATGGTCGCCCATAACCGCAAGACCGCCAAGACCCATTCCGGCATCTGGCGCGATCTTGCCGTGCGCAAACGGCGCACCGAGGTGGATGCGCAGATCGGCACGATGATCCCGCTTGCGGCCGCACATGGTCTCGACGTGCCGGTGCTGGCGAAACTCGTCGAACTGATCCACGCGATCGAGGATGGCGAGAAACCGCAATCTGCGGCTCTGGTCGACGAAATGGTGCCGCTGTGCAGATAGATCTTTCCGGAAAAGTCTTCGCCGTTACCGGCGCGGCCCAGGGCATCGGCGCGGCGATAGCGCTGAGGCTTGCGCGCTCTGGCGCCGCCGTTGCCGCGATCGATATCGACGGTGACGGAGTGGCCCGCCTTGCCGGAGATGGCATCAGCCTGCACCAGGCTGATCTCGGCTCCCGCGCTGGCGCGCATCGAGCGATCGAGGCCGTCCTTGCCCGCCATGACCGGATAGACGGCCTCGTGACCGCGGCGGGCGGTGTTCGCGGGCAGGCGGGACGACCGCTGGAGGCGATCGGCGAGGATGACTGGCGCGTGATCTTCCAGGCCAATGTCGATGCCGCGATGTGGTCGGCGCAGGCCGCGGCGCCTGGCATGAAGCAACGGGGCGACGGGCGGATCATCACGATTTCATCCGGCGCGGGTTTGCGCCCGAGCCTCACCGGCATTCAGGCCTATGCCAGCGCCAAGCATGCCCTTGTCGGGCTCACTAAACAATTGGCGCTCGAACTCGGCCCCTTCGGCATAACCGTCAATTCCGTGGCGCCGGGCTTCATCCTGTCCAACCCTTCGACGGAGCGTCAGTGGGCGGCCTTCGGTCCGGAGCGTCAGAAGGCGGTGATTAACGGCATTCACATGCGTCGGCTGGGCGCGGCCGAGGATATCGCCAATACCGTGACGTTTCTCGCTTCCGCCGAAGCCGGCTGGATCAGCGGACAGATCATTTCGGTCGATGGAGGCCATGCATGAGCGAACCTTTCGAATGGGACGAGGCGACCTGGCGGGGCCGGGTCAATCAGGTCCGCGCGGGCCGCAACCTGTTGCCCGCAAGCTGGCCGGGCGGCGCGCGCTGCGCCGTGGCGCTGAGCTTCGACAGCGATCACGAGACCAATGAGCTGCGTGATGGCGGGCTTTCGCCGGCGCGGCTGAGCTGGGGCGAATTCGGCGCCCGGCGCGGCATCCCGCGCATCCGCAAGGTGCTCGACCGGTTTGGCGCGAAGGCGAGCTTCTTCGTCCCCGCCGTCTCCGCTCTTCTGCATCCGGAGGAGCAGAAATCGCTGGCCGGCGACGGCCACGAGATCGCCCTTCACGGCTGGATCCATGAGCGCAACACCGATGTGCCGCCGGAAAAGGAGCGCGAGTTGATGCTGCGCGCCGCCGATACGCTGGAGGCAATCACGGGCATCCGCCCCGTCGGCATGCGAACGCCCTCCTGGGACTATTCCGGGGTGACGCTGAAGATCGCGCGCGAACTCGGCCTTCTCTATGACAGCTCGCTGTTTGCCGATGACGACCCCTATGAAATCCTCGACGATGGCGAGGCGACGGGCATTGTCGAACTGCCGGTCGAATGGATCCGCGACGATGCGGTCTATTTCATGATGAACCGCTTCGGCGCCCAGCGCCCCTATACACCGCCCACCGACGTGCTCGACATCTTCCGGCGCGAATTCGATGGCGCCCATGAAGAGGGCGGCCTGTTTCTTTTGACCATGCATCCGCATATTACTGGCTATCGCTCGCGCATCTTCATTCTCGATACGCTGCTGGAGCATATCGCCGAAAAAGGCGATTGCTGGATTGCGACCCACGCCGAGATCGCCCGGTATTGCGCCGAACAGGCCGGCTTGAAAGGATAAGAAATGCGATATTCCCTGGCCGTGCACGGTGGTGCCGGAACGATCCTCAAATCGAACATGACACCTGAGAAGGAAGCCGCCTATCATGCCGGTCTTCGCCGCGCTCTTGAAGCGGGCGAAGCCGTGCTGAAGGATGGCGGCAGTGCGCTTGATGCGGTAACGGTCGCCGTCTGCGCGCTTGAGGACGAGCCGCTCTTCAATGCCGGGCGCGGCGCGGTGTTCACCGATCACGGCGAGCAGGAAATGGATGCCGCCGTCATGGACGGCCGCGACCGCAAGGCTGGCACGGTCGCCAGCATTTTCGGACCGAAAAACCCTGTTCTTGCCGCCCGCGCCGTCATGGAGCACACCGTCCATGTGACGATGACCGGCTCGAATGCGCTGGACATTGCCCGCAAGGCCGGCGTCGAATTCGCCGAAAAGGACTATTTCTTCACGCAAGCCCGCTGGGATGCGCTTCAGGAAACGCTGAAGATGAAGGCCAGAGGCGAAGATGATGCCGACCCGGCGCGCCGCCACGGCACAGTCGGCGCTGTCGCCCGCGACAGCGACGGCAATCTGGCGGCCGCGACCTCAACCGGCGGCTGGACCGGCAAGGCCGCCGGCCGGATCGGCGACACGCCGGTGATCGGCGCCGGCACCTTTGCCGACAACGCGACCTGCGCCGTTTCCGGTACCGGCCATGGCGAAATCTTCATGCGCTGGACGGCAGCATCCGAGATCGCTGCCCGCATGCGTCATGCCGGCGAAAGCCTCGAACAGGCGGCCAGCCACGTGGTGATGGTCGACCTCAAGGAACATGGCGGCTCCGGCGGCGTGATCGCCATCGACCGCGACGGCAACATCACGCTGCCCTTCAACTCCGAAGGCATGTATCGCGGTTTGGTGCGCTCAGGCGAGAAGCCGCAGACGGCAATCTACCGCTAGAATCGCAAGTCCACCTGAGATGGCCTTCGGTCAGCTTCATCGTGCGGGCACAGACGTTCTGACGTTTCCCGCATTTCTGGTTTTTCAATAAGGTGGAGTGAATAGCCCCGGGAATTGTAGACACCTTCCTGCCTAAAAATGAGGTAAGAAGGCGACTATGAGCAAATCGAATTTCAGTGACGATTTCAAACGCGATGCTGTTCGTCAGATCACGGAACGAGGCTATCCGGTGTCGGAAGTCTCTCAGCGGCTCGGCGTAAGCCAGCATTCTCTCTATGCATGGAAGAAGAAGTTTGCCGGCTCGACGCCACAGGCCAGCGCCGAATCCGAGGAGATCAAGTGGCTTAAGAAAGAGTTGGTTCGCGTCACAGAGGAGCGCGATATCCTAAAAAAAGCGGCCGCGTACTTCGCCAGGGATGCAAAGTGAAGTACGCATTTATTGCCCTGCATCGGCTGCAGTTTTCGGTGCGGACGATGTGCCGGCTTCTTCGGGTTCATCCAAGCGGGTTTTATGCCTGGCTCAAAGCTCCGCTGAGCAAGCGGGCCATCGAGGACAGGCGACAGACAGAGCTGTTGCGGTCTTCGTGGGAAGACAGCGGCAAGGTTTACGGCTACCGCAAACTGCATGATGACCTGCTGGACCAGGGGGAGGCATGCTGCCCGAACCGAGTTGCGCGCCTGACCCGCCTTGCCGGCATCAAGGCCCAGATTGGCTATAAGCGACGGCCCGGAAGCTACGGTGGCAAACCTTCTGTTGCCGTCGACAACACGCTCGACAGGCAGTTTGACGTGGAGGTGCCGGATAAGGCATGGGTGACTGATATCACCTACATCCGGACCCTGGAGGGCTTTGCCTATCTGGCAGTCGTCATCGACCTATATTCCCGCCGCGTCATTGGCTGGGCACTTCAAAGTCGTCAGGCGACAGATGATCTGCTCCACACCCTTCGCGAGTTGGAGGGTTGGAAAGTGTCGGTTATCGCCATGAACGGGATGGCCTTCGATCTATCGTCTCCCCACGGCCGCATGTTGGCGACTTTCCTCTCCGGCATTGCCGACTTCGAGCGTGACTTGATCAGCGAGCGCGTGAAGTCCGGACTCGCCGCCGCAAAGGCGCGCGGCAAAAGGTTAGGTCGCCAAACAGGAGAACGGCCCAAGTCGGATCGGCTCGCACTGAAAGTCATGGCGTTGATTGCTGAAGGACGCAGCTACCGCTGGATCGCCCGCGATATGGCCGTCAGCAAAAACACCGTAGCCGAGATCGTTAAGCGAACACGGGCCCCTCTCATCTGATGTCGGAGAGCTGATTATTCGCAACTTGTCATCAGCCCAGGCTTGCCATCTTCATGGATTTTGATAGATCGGAATTCCGGCCAACTCGAAGGAAAACGATATGCCGGATTTCTCCACAATAATGCTTTTTGCCGCCGCGTGTGTAGTGCTCACCGCTACGCCCGGGCCAGATATGCTTCTCATCGCTTCACGCAGCATAAGCCAAGGGCGAGCCGCAGGGTTTCTGACCTATGCCGGTATAGCACTCGGGACATATTGCCATGCCCTCGCGGCAGCGTTGGGACTTTCACAGCTTTTTGTAGCGGTTCCAATGGCATACGAGGTCATTCGCTGGGCTGGCTGCGCCTATTTGATGTACCTGGCCTGGAAAACTATTCGTTCCGAGGGTACGCATTTCTCCCCTACATCGGGCCTAAAACAATTTTCAATGAAGCGAATTCTCGGGGAAGGTCTGGCGACAAATCTTCTAAATCCGAAAATGGCCCTCTTTGTCCTGGCATTATTTCCTCAGTTTGTGCACCCGGAAGCAGGGTCACTCACTATCCAGATGCTGGTTTTGGCTACCGTGCTGAACGGAATCGGCTTTGTCGTAAATGGCTCGGTTGTCCTGTTGAGCGGACATATCCGCAGTCGTGTGACTGGTTTGGTCCGGTTCAGGAAGCTGCCACAGTATCTTCTCGCGACAGTCTTCGCAGGATTGGCTTGTCGCCTTGCACTAGGAGCCAGAAACTAACTTCCTTCCCCGTCCTACAGGTTGGGCGGTTCGCGCGGGAGGCTTAGGGTAGCATTTCACCCCCCTCCCGCAAACAATCCCTTAGAGTGTCATTTCGCCCCCAACCGGAACCGACCCCATCAAGGGCACGTTCCTTGGACCTGTGCGCCCGACAGCATCACGCTCGCGTGGCGGGCACAACTCGAGCCGGGAACGGCATACTACTGGAACGATATTCCCATCCCTCCCGAACTGGTACGCGATGGAAAATTGTTCGGACGCGACAGCTTGACCGCTGTTCTGCGGCCTCTCGTGTCGCCGTTTGGCGGCGCTAACTACTTCGCTTCCCGCTTGGAGACATCTCTGGCGTATCAGTCGGGAGCGGATAAGTGGCCGTCGCTCCTTGGCCCAATGAAAGAGTCGACGCTTCCGGAAAACGACGCTCGCGATGAGCTCCCCGAAATGGCAGCCGATCAGAAGGCATTGCCGGGACTTTACCAAAGGAAGTGGGCTTGGCTTTTCGGGCGCGCACCAGCGCCTCTACGCGCGCGTTTACATGCGCGACCTTTACCAATTTGGGCGGACGCATCACAGCCAGGCGGGGGTGCAAGAAGTTGCGCTCGTGCTTACACTTTCAAGCCCGGACGGAGCGAAGTCGATCTATGACTCAACAACTCGTGCGCTCGGAAACTTCGTTGAAAGCGCCGCCTTGAACCAAGACATCGAGGTCTCGAATGGGATCTAGCCGGCCGATTCTTTCCGGATTTGCGATGCCCCTTGCTATCGAGGCATTTGCGTGATGCGTAGCCGCATTTCAATCGGTTTTTCCGAGAAGGAATTTGCCGAAGCGCTGGCTCTTAAGTTGACGTCACCCCCGCAACTGCTCGGCCTGCTCATGGAACAGTGCTTTCCATTTCACTGTCCATGTTCACGCAGGCGTGCCCCCAGACGACCATGCTGCATTTTGGGCTGTGATTAGGCCGCATCGATCATGACAGCCTTCGGATCGGCGTTTTCGGTGGAAAGCCCCTCCATCATTCGGCAAAACACTCCCATCTCGCTCCACTTGTTTCCAACTGTTGTAGAGTGTCTTGTGTGGCCCGTATATCCCCGACACGCAAACCGGGATACGCGTTCAGGTTATGGCTAGCCTTGGAAGCGCAAGGTCCGACCCGGCGATCGCGGTTTCAAGCGCGCGCGCTATGGCGAGAACGGTGGCGTCACTGCCACGACGGCCGATGAGCTGTATCGATAGGGGCAGGCCATTCTCCATGCCGCAGGGCAAGGCGATGACCGGGCCGCGCAGGACATTTGCAAAGCCATTCGGCCCGACATGCGACCAATGGCCGAAATTGACCTTGCCGCCGCGATCAAAGAGCCGCGGCGCGGAGCCGAGCGTCGTCGGCAGCATCAGGATATCGTTTGGGCCAATCAGCGTCTCGAAATCAGCGATCAGCGCGGACTGGCGTCTCTTCGCCAGAAGATAGTCATCCGCCGATATGAGCGCACCGATATGCAACTTCAGCCGTGCATCGCGTCCATAGAGATCGGGATAGCCCGCAAGACGTGCGCGGTGATAGGACCAGCTTTCCGATGTCGCGATCACCGCGCTGATGGCATCGAGTTCCTCGACATGATCGAACGCGACCGGAATTTCCGCAAATCCAAGCGCTTTCATCAGCGTCTCGGTCTGGTCGAGGACCGCGCATTGCGTTTGGGAAAGGCGCGCATCGAAGTCGCGGAGCCTGAGGAAACGCACCTCTTTTGGCAGCAAGGAGGATGCGGCGTGAAAGCTTTCGACCGAACGCGCGATGGCGCGTGCTGCATCGTCTTCTGGCGAGACGATGGCGTCGAGAAGGAGTGCTGCATCCTCGACGTTGCGGGCCATCGGGCCGACATTGTCCATGCTTTCCGATAGCGGCATCACACCCTTTCGGCTGACGAGGCCGCGTGACGGCATCATGCCGACAATGCCATTGAAGGCCGCGGGAACGCGGATGCTCCCGCCCGTATCGGTACCAAGCGCGCCGAAGGCCTCACCGGCCGCAACGGAAACCGCGGAACCGGACGATGAGCCGCCCGGCGTGTGCTCCGTGTTCCAGGGGTTGCGGGCATTCGGCGCAAGAGCTGTTTCATCATGTGCACCGATGGCGAATTCATTGGTGGTGACTTTTCCGAGAAAGACCGCCCCCTGGGCACGAAGTCGAGCGACGGCCCCGGCATCGACGGACGCGACGCGGTCGCGGTAGAGCCTTGAATGGCCGGTTGCCCTGAGGCCCGCCACGTCGATGATATCCTTGAAGCTGAGCGGCACGCCGGTGATCGGTGCAACATCATCGCCGTTGATGCGCCGCGCATCGGCCTTTCGCGCCATGGCAAGCGCTTCATCGGCGGCGAGCGTGACGAAGGCGGAAAGCTGCGGCTCCAACAGGGCGCAGCGCTCCAGGCAGGCCTCCGTCAGTTCAACGGAAGACAGCGCGCCGCTGGAAAGCCCTTCTACGGCCTTTGCCAGCGTATTCACCTCTGAGAGGATGGGCATGGGGCGTCCTTTCGCGATGTCTTATCCGGTCACCGGACTGCTGCTGTAATCGCCACCGGTTTCTGCGGCCTGACCACGGAGAAGGCGGATTTTCGCATCCATGAAGGCAAGCGCGGTGGCCAGTTCCTCGATGTCGGCGGGTGCCAGGCCGGCCGCGCCGGCACTGAGCAGGCGAGCTTCATAGGGCCCGGGCCTTGTCTCGGTCGCGGCTTCGGGATCTTCGATCATGTTCCGCCTCCTGTCAGGAACACGGTGAAGGCAGGTCGAGACCCGTTCGGTCCCGGCGGTGTCTTTACCCATGTCAGATGTTGAGGCCCGCACCGCGAAATGCGCTGGCATTCGCGGTGCGAACGTCTCCTAGATCATGCAAAGGGCGAGGTGGTCGATCATTCAACCGCGATCGGTGCGAGCGGATCCGGGTCGAAAGGATTCCGGATTTTCGAAAGATCGATCGTGGCGATCAGAAGTCCGTCGGCATCATGAGCGAGCGGCTCGACGACATCTTGACCATCGGGGCTGAAGATATGAGTCGCGCCGCCGCCGCGGCTGATCTTGCGGGCGCGCTCTGGCGTATCGGAAAACTGCGCCTGCAGCGCCTCTCCGATCACCTGGGTCGGCGCCAGAACATACATGCCGCCCTCGGCCGCATAGGCGCTGGTGGCATTCATGTTAACCTTGGCACTCATTGGCACAACCTCGGGCACAAGACCGAAGGCCGGCCATGCGGCAATGTGGATCTCTTCCTTCAGTCCGAACATGACATGACGCAGCATCGGGCGCTTGTGCTCCGAGCAGTTCAGCGCGCCGAGAGTGGCAAGGCCGCTGTCAACGACAATCAGATTGGTGGTCGGGTCGCCGGGCGAATAGAAGGTGCCTTCCGCCGAGGACGGCTTGAGCTTGCGCCGCGCCAGCACGGTCTTGCCCTTCTCGTCGATGATCCACTGCGCCATGTAGATGCGCCCCTCGGCATCGCGCTCGCTGAGGCAGAGCACGACCTGGATGTTGTGTTTGGCCGCAGCGGCCGCGATCCGCTCATGTTCCGGGCCGCCGTAAACGGCGGAGTTCTCGATATAGGTGCGCCGGTATTCGGCCTGCCACTCCTCGTCGCCGAGCCACAGAAAGACAGGGTATCCCGGCAGCCAGACCTCCGGAAAGGCGATGATCTCGGCGCCCTTTTCGGCCGCCTCGGCAATCAGCGCAATGGTCTTTTCGGTGGTGGCGGCCAGATCGAACCAGACGGGCTCGCTCTGAACGGCGGCGACGGTGATGGTGCGTTCGCTCATGGTATTTTTCCTTCGTTTCCCCGATCCGTTTCAGGTGCGATCGGGCATGATGCTTGAACGGGGCCGGAAAGCCGCGCGGCCTTTTCTGCAGCCGGCTTTCCGATGGGACGGTCATTCAGTTGGCGAAGACTTCCTTGTACATTTCCAGCTGCGCCGGATATTCGGCGACCAGGGTACGCCAGTCCATCACGTTGAACGCCAGCCCCTCGGGCGCACCGACAACCTGCGGGGCATCGGGCATGGTGCTCTTCATGCCGATTTCGGCGAGAAGCTCTTGCGCCTCGGGGCTGAATAGCCAGTTGATAAACAACTTGGCGGCATTCGGATGGGGTGCATTGGTCAACAGCGCTTCATTGAGCGGGATCGAAACAACACCTTCCTCCGGGAAGATGAATTCGAAGGGTGCACCCTTGGCAATCGCCGCCTTGTAGAAGTGGTACGGTACATCAAGTCCGATCGTCGCCCGACCCGAGGCGACGGCCTGGATCGCCTGGGCATTGGCCTGAGAGACGATCGGATGGTTGGCCGCAAGCTTTTCGAACCAGCTGCGGTCCAGCTTGCCGTCAAGCGTCAGCGCGGTCAGCGCCTGGCCGGTACCCGAGACATTCTGCAGGGTCGAGATTGAAATTTGCTTGTCCCATTTGGGATCGGCCAGTTCGTACCAGCTCTTCGGCGCATCTTCGGCCTTGACGTAAACCTTGTTATAATAGGGGCCGCTGACGGTCAGCGTCCAGTCAAACCACATATCGTCCTTGCCGATATATTTGGGGTCTATACCCTCGGCGGTTTCCGGTACGTAGCTGACCAGGAAACCCTTGTCTGCATAGCCGGGCATTTCATTCGGCGTCGTGTAAAGGACGTCGCCAGCCGCCTGACCGGATGCGGCCTCGGCCTCGAGGCGGGTCGTCAGCTTCGATGCGAACAGATCGACGCCAACGATCTTGATGTCTGGGAAGCGCGCCGTAAAGGCATCGAAGATCGGCGCGTTGGCATTGGTATTCGGATTGTAGACGGCGAGTTCGGTTTCGCCAGCTGCCTTTGCCGCATCATGCAGCTTCGCCAGAATGGCATCGTCATCTGCGGCGAAGGCCACGCCTGCGCCGAGCGCCGCGGAAAGGGCGATCGTCAGACCGCCGAGAATGCTCATGGAAAGATGTCGGTTCATGTTATTATTGCCCTCTGTGGTTTTTCTTCAGGTCAGTGAAGAAGCGGTGCAGTCTCAGGAAGTTTCAGGAAAATGCGGTCTTTTGCGGTGAGCCCGGCCGCTTCATCGACACTCTGCGAGACCAGCATAGGCTGGCCGGAAACAGTGATCTCGATCTCGACCGATGGACCGAGACGGGTCAGGCGATCGACGGTCGCCGGCACGGTGTTGGCTTCAGCTTCACCCGTGACGGCGAGTTCCTTCGATTTGAGGCCGATCGCACAGCGGTCGCCGACGGCGAAGCGGCCATTGGAACGAACCGAAACGTGAGTTCCCTCGATATAGAGTGTGACGAGACCGCCCGGCGTCCGGTCGGTCACGACGCCTTCCAGCATGTTGTCATAACCGACGAAGCCCGCGACATAGCGGTTTGCAGGGTTGAGCAGCACCTCCGCCGGCGGGCCGTACTGGACGATCTCGCCCTGGTGGACGACGGCCACCATATCGGCGAGCGCCATGGCTTCATCCTGGTCATGAGTCACCATGACACTGGTCATGCCGAGCCGATCGTGAATGTTGCGCAATTCGCGCCGCAGCTGGTTTCGCAAGCCGCTGTCGAGGTTGGACAGGGGTTCGTCGAGAAGCAAGATTTCGGGCTCCGAGCACAGCGCCCGCGCCAGTGCGACGCGTTGCTGCTGGCCGCCGGAAAGCTGGCCTGGGTAGCGATCGAGCAACGGCCTCAATCCGATCAAGTCGGCGAGATCGGAAACACGGGTTTCGATATCGGCGGCCGCAAATTTCTTCTGGCGCATCGGAAAAGCGATGTTGTCGAACACCTTCATGTGCGGCCACAGGGCATAGTGCTGGAATACCATGCCAAGACCGCGCTTTTCCGCAGGCACCGGCACAGCCAATTTTTCGTCATACATGGTGCGGCCAAGCACATCCAGACGGCCAGCGCTCGGATGCTCCAGCCCGGCGATGCAGCGCAGCAGCGTGGTCTTGCCACAGCCCGAGGGGCCGAGCAGGCAGAGATAGGTTCCGGCCGGCACCTTGAGTTCGACACCCTTCAGAATTTCGGTCTGGCCGTAGGATTTGCGCAGTGCCGAGATCCAGATGCTCGGATCGGTCGTCTTTGCCTCGGTGGTCTTGGTCATGATGTCGTGTTCCTGTGTTCGGTGTCGAGGCTCAGTCATTGGGTCGGGGTGGCAGTAGCGCGCGCGGCACGCGGCCCGGGCCGTTCTGCCCGATACCAGCGCATCATCAGATAAAGCACGACAACAAAGGCCATGAAGAGCATGAGATAGGTCAGGAAGAAAGCAGCAGCGAGAGCGACATCGCCGTTGTTGAACAGCGAATAGGCATAGGTCGCGACCGTCTGGCTGTTGGTGCTTTGAAGCAGCAGCGGCACATCGAGCGCGCCGGCAATGGCAAGGCTGACGAGAACCCAGGCCGCCGCCAGCGACGGGGCGCAAAGACGCGCGGTGATCGACAGCATCACCGTCGCAGGGCTTGCCGCGCTCATGCGCGCTGCATCTTCAAGCTCGGGACTGACCTGGGCGATGATGCCCTCGCAGGCGCGAATGGCCAGCGGAAGGTGGGCAACCACGAGTGCGATCCCCATCAGGATGTTGGAGCCGTAAAGTTGCCTGAGCCCCGGCATGGTGACAAAGGTCCAGACAAAGGCAAGACTGAGCACGATGCCGGGCGCCGTCGCCGGAACCCAGGAGGCGATACGGATGAACAGCTTGAGAAAACCGATGGAACTACGCTTTTCGAAATAGGCCATGGTGAAGGCGAGCCCGATCACCACCACGCCGCCGAGCGTGGCAATCGCGAGCGTCGAGAAGAGAATGCGGAGCTGGCGCTCATCGGCGAAGATCGCGGCGTAGTTCGAGAGCGTATAAGTACCGTACATGCCAAAATAGGGCTGCAGTGATCCAATCACCATCTGCACCAGCGGCATAATGAGGGCAAACAGAAGGAAGACAGCGATCGCAAGCGAAACCAGCCAGTCCCAGCGCCCCTTGTCGGCGGCGGCGGCGCGGCGCGACTTGCCAACGATCGAGGTGAAATCACGCCCGGAGACCATCTTCGACTGAACCAGGAGCAGAACCGAGATCAGCAGGATGACGATCAGCGACAGCGCTGTGGCGGATGCCCATTGCGGGGTCGTTTCCTTGGAAAGATAGGCTTCAACCGAGGTTGACAGCGTCTCGATGCCGGCGGGCGCTGCCAGAAGCGCCGGGAAGTCATACACCTGGATTCCTTCAACGAACATCAGCATGCCGATGGCGATCAGCGCCGGGGTGAGAAGCGGCAGCGAGATCTGGAAGATCGCGCTCCGGCGGCTCGATCCGGACATTACCGCGGCATCCTCAAGACTGCGATCGACCTGCAGCACCGGCCCAAGCAACAGCAGGTAGGCAACCGCCGTGACCTTGAATGTCGTGACGAAGACGAGTCCGCCGAAACTGTAGACGGTCAGCCAGTCCGGCATGGTGAGCCCTGCCCAGCGGAACATCGTGGCGATCAGCCCGCTGCGAGGCGCCCCGATCATGCCCCAACTGACGGCGAAAAACAGGCGCGGAATGGCGGCTATCAGTACCATTGCCGGTATCAATAGCCTTGCAAAGCGCGCTGCCGAACGAGCCGTGGCGAAAGCGAAGCCCAGTGCAAGCGCGATCGATATGACCAGCACCAACCCCGAATAGGCGACCGAAACGCCGAAAGCCTTGTAGGTGGCAAGGCTGCCGAAGACCGTTCGGAAACCGGAAAGGGTGAAGCTGCCTTCACCAAAGGGCGTCGACTTGAAGGCGCCAGCGATCAGCGTGAAGAACGGCCAGTAGATAAACGCTAGCAGCAGCAGGCAAAAGCCGATGCCCAAAGGCCCGAGGCGTTTCAGTGTTCTGGTCAGTGATGACAACATGCGTCTCCATCTTCTGGTCGCTGGGCGAACCCGATATAAAGACATTCTGAAGCGGATAGCAGCACAAAGGATATGCTGTGTGAGCATATCTTGCCGCAATTGTAGACAAATATCTATTCAGATTAAGAATTAGGCGGAATGGTATGAAATTGTGCGTCCGATGTTGGACTTTGAGGAAATCTTGATCGCAATTTCAACGATCACGGCGCGCTCAGGAAGCCACTTTTGTCCTGACGGAGGAACGCACCGGCAACCTCCTGAATGACTTTCCGCAGCGCTCGATATTCGGGTTGACGTGCAACCGAGCGCAACACCGAGAGCTCGAGCGCCAAACGCTCCTGACGCGAGGGGAAAAGACGAAAGTCATCAAGGCGGTTATGCGCCGCCAGCAGCGAATAGGGCAGGATCGTATAGGCGTCCCGCTCGACCAGGCGGATCGCCTCCGACGCCGGCCAGACCTCGATTCGCCGGACGGGTTCCAGCGAAAGCTCGGCGAGGATACGCGCCTCAACCGCCCTGACATCAGCCGACTTCGCGGCCTCCACATAGGTCATGTCGCGAAGATCGGTGAGGCTTGCCCCTTTCGGAGCCACGACCAGCAGCGCCTCGCGCCAGAGCGGAATACGCTCCACCGACGTGTCCTTCTGATCGTTACGACCAACTTTGATCTTCAAGCCCATGACATGGAGCGGCTGATCCGTCAGCCCTTCGACCCTGAGGAAGACATCCGGACGCAATTCGGCGAACCGGACGACCACCTTTTCCAGAAGTAGCGAGCTCGCGCTTGAAACCATCCCAAGGTGCAGGGTGCGCACGTCATCGCGACGCAAGTCGCCCTGGCCGATCTCTCCGATCTTTTCGAGCAGAGATGTGAGTTCGATGGCGCGGCTCATCAGTTCGCGCCCGACCTCCGTCAGTTCGACGCCGGTGTGAGACCTGATGAACAGCGGTTTGCCGATGTCTGTCTCGAGCTTCACCATCCGCCGGCTCAGCGCCGACTGGGTAATATGCAGCGTCTCGGCCGCCGCCTTTATGCTTCCAAGCGTGCCGACTTCGAGGAAATATCTGAGCTGCGTGCTGTCGAGCGCCATCGATGGGGTATCTCCATTGGGCATATCCTCCAACTTCTTTAGCCAGCTAGCCTGTCGAGAACAAGAGCCCTCCGGCTCTGACCCGATCACCACATGAGCATATCCTCCATGCGTCCCATCCTGGTCATCTCGCTCGCCGCGCTGCCGACTTTTCTGTCAGGTATCGAACAATCGGTCATGTCCACCTCGGCCGCCACCATCGCCGGCCAGATGGGCGCTGAAACCACGCTCGCATGGATTCTTGCCGCCTTCTTCATTGCGGCATCCGTGGCGACGCCGGTCTACGGTCGCCTTGGCGATCATTTCGGTCCCATTCGTGTCCTGATCTGCGCCATCCTGATTTTTGCCGCAGGCAGCCTGCTGGCCACACAGGCGCAGAACTTCCATATACTGGTGCTCGCGCGTTTCATCCAGGGCATTGGCGGCGGCGGCCTGATCTCGCTGCCACAGGCCTTCCTCAGCCAGACCATCCCGCCGCGCGAACGGGCGGCCTATCAGGGCTATCTTGTCGCTGTTGCCTTTACCGCCAACACATTCGGCCCGGCGCTGGGCGGCTTTCTGATCGGGGGCTTCGGTTGGCAGGCGATATTCTGGCTTGAGGTTCCCCTCGCTTTGATCGCCGCAACATTCCTGATTTTGGCGCCCAAGCAGGCGCTCCGCGAGAGCGCTGGTCTCAAACTGCGTTTCGACTGGATGGGCGCACTGTCATTGATGGTCGCGATATCCAGCCTGATGATGCTGACTCAGACGTTGACGAAAGCGGGCCCGGCGCACACTGCCATCCTATGGGCGGCAGTCTTCACGTTGTCGAGCATCGCCTTCATCGCGGTCGAGCGCCGGGTTTCGGATCCGCTGCTGCCCCTTGCGCTGCTGCGCGGGCCGATCGTGTGGAAATGCGGATTGATCGTCTTCCTCTATGGGTTTCTGTTCACCGGCCTCAGTAGCTACATTCCTGTGCTCTTGAACCGGCAATTCGAGCTCTCGCCGGAAAAGATCGGGGTGATGATGATGCTCCCACTCGGCGCCGTCGGCGTCGGCTCGATCATCACCGGTCAGCTGGTTCGCAAGAGTGGCCGGACCATGATCTTTCCGGCTTTCGGATTGACAACGGTGGCCACCATCCTGCTCGGTTTCGTTCTGGCCATGACGCATCTTTCCCCTTGGCAAACCGCAATCTGGGTTGGTCTCAACGGATTGTTCATGGGCAGTACGCTGGGCGTTGTCCAAGTGGCGCTGCAGCTCGGCTCGCCAGCGCACATGATCGGGCGCGCCACGGCCTTCATCCAGCTGTCGCGCACAATCGGCGCAAGCCTTGGCGCCGGCGTCGGCGGCTTGATCTATTTCCGGCTGCAGCACGGTCTCGAAGCGACCGCCAGCGCCTCGCCCTCGGCAAGCAGCGATTTTTCGGCCCTCCCTTTCATCGTGCTGTTCTGCTTCTTCGCGGCGGTCGCGCTGACGGCTGCGCTGATTGCAAGCCGCTGCCGCGTGCCCCGTCTCAGCTAGAGTATCCGTTTTAATCAAGCGGGTTTTGGCGCCCATTTTCTATCCTGCTTGATGAGGGTGTTTGCGAGTTCGATGAGCTTCCTCATTATAGCAATTATTGCCACTTTGGCTGGCTTGCCGGCTTGGCGCATCGCATCGTATTTCTGCTTCATGTCTGGATTGAACCGGATTGCGACGAGTGCGGGCATGTAGAGCGCGTCGCGCAGGAATTTACGTCCGCCCTGAATGAAGGCCTTGCCGCGCCATTGACCCGATTGGCGCGTCATGGGGGCGAGCCCGGCGAGACTGGCGGTTTGTTTGCGGTCCATGGTGCCGATCTGCGGACACTCGATGAGGATGGTGGCTGCCACAACGGACCCGAGACCCGGAATGGATTGAAGGATATCCAGTGCGCGGGCCTGGTCTCGTGACAGCCTGTCGGTGATCTCGGCGTCGATGGCTTTAAGCTGCCTGTCGAGCAGCGCCAGCTGCGCTTTCGCCTGACGTCTGAGCAGACAGAGCGTCTGGGTGTTGAGCCGGTTCTTCAGCCGCGTACGCGCCTTGATCATGGCGGTACGGGCAACCTGCAACTGTTTGAGATCATGGTAATCTTCGCTGGCAGGAATGTCAGGTTGCAGATCCAGCGCCTCGCCCATCAAGGCCAGCACGCGCGCGTCAACAGCATCGGTCTTGGCGCGGGTTCCACGGGCCTGGGCAAAACGGCGGGCCTGTAACGGGTTGACCTTCACCAAGGGCAGATGGCCAGAGCCACGCTTCTCAAGCAAGCCATGATAAGCCCCTGTCGCCTCGTAGATCACCAGATCGGGTTGGTTTGGGCCGATCCAGCGCTTGAATGAAGACAATCCCGCCGTCGAGTTCTCAAACCGGGCCGTCTGACCGGTCGCTGGGCGGCAAACGTCCAGATGGGCTTTTGAGATGTCGATCCCGATGCTATCCTTCATCATCTTCGCGGTGTCCTATGCTTGTCGTGCAGAGCCAGAAGCTGCTGCGTATCCGTTCAGGCCTCATGCGAAGACGGTGGCCGATCATACTCTAGAACGGTCCATGAGCTTCAACCGCCATGACCAAGCCGTTCGCGATCCGACCACCGCCACTGACTGCCGTTTGCGGCGGCAGCAGTGGCTCCAACTTCGCAGAGAAGCCGCAAAAATCATAAGACAAGCATAATCCGACCGGAGTGAAGCGAGGATCGGCAAGATTATGCGGCCAAAACAAACAGATAGAGCACCGATCTGATCCAGTCAGATCGAAACGCGCTTTAGGGCGTCGAGCGGCGCTCAAAAGCGCTCTACCTTTTGTTTCGATGCTGCTTCGAAGGCAGGCAGATGCGTTCACATGCCTGCCGCCGGCGATGCGCATCATCCGCCTTGAAACAGTGTCTGACGCGCGATCCTTCCAGCGACAAAATCGATGAAAGCGCGCGTGGCGGCGGGCAGATTTCGCCGCGACGCATAGAGCGCGTAGAGCGACAGTTCGGCCGGATGCCATTCGGGAAGAACATGCACCAGCTCTCCGCTGGCGATATAGGGGTGCGCGGCAAAGAGCGGCAGCATGACAACGCCCAGTCCCTCAAGCGCCGCGCGAACAAGCATCAGCGTCTCGTTGGTCTGCAAGGGGCCTTCGACCTCTATCCGGACCGTGCGTCCCGGGCCTGAAAGGGCCCAGTTGCCGCCGCCGAAATGCGCGTAGGTCACGCAAGGAGACGCGGAGAGCGCCTCGGGGGCGGTGATGGGACCGGTTCGCGACAACAGATCCGGCGCGGCGCACAGGACCGAGCGGACACCGCCGAGTCGGCGCGCGATGACAGCACTGTCGAGCGCCCGGCTGATGCGCAGCGATACATCGATGCGATCCTGAATGAGGTCAACCTGCCGATCGGTGACCCGCAGGTCGATCGCCACTTTCGGGTAGCGCTCGGCGAAATCGCGGGCCATCGGAAGAAAGACGGCATCGGCCAGCATGCCTGGCATGGCGACGCGCAACTGTCCCTGTGGTGTTTCGACATCGGATGCCTCACCGGATATGCCGTTGGCGATCTCGACCAGTTCACGGCAGCGGGCAAGCGCCTGCTCTCCGGCGACCGACAGCGACAGGCGCCGGGTCGAGCGATGCAAAAGGCGCGTGCCGGCCCAGTCTTCCATCGCGGCGAGATAGCGCGACGCCATCGCGCGCGACATTCCAAGCGCCTCCGCGGCGGCCGTGGCGCTGCCGCGTTCGACCGTTTCGATGAAGACCTCCGCGGCGATGACCCGATCCAGCATTTATTCGCTCATATCATGCAACAGTGATGCCATTATGAGGCGGTATATCTTCGAAACAAGAAAAAATATAGAGGCGCCAGTCACGCAAAAGGACACGGGAACCCGACATGTTTCAACTCACCTATCTGTTCGATCCGCTGTGCGGCTGGTGCTATGCCGCAGCCCCCGCGCTGAAGCGCCTTGCCGAGACCCATGGCGCGCAACTGACGATGATGCCGACCGGCCTTTTCGTTCCCCCGCGCCCGGTCTCCGCGATCGCGGACCATGCCCGGGACAATGACGACCGCATCGGGGCGCTGACCGGCCAAACCTTCACCGAAGCCTATCACCAGGGTGTGATGCGCGCGCCGGATGGTATCTTTTCGTCGCTGGCTCTGACCCGCGCCCTCGTTATGCTTGGCCAGATCGATCGTGCCCTCGAACCGGTTTACATGCACGCCGCGCAGGAAGCCCGCTATGTCGACGGTCTGGACACGGCCCGCGCCGAGGTGGCGGCCGGCATTGCCCAGCAGGTCGCCCGGCGCTTCGGGATCGAACGCGACGCAGCGACCCTTGAGGCGGCCATCAAGGATGATCCGGCGCTCGAAGAGGCGACCGACCGCCGCATTGCCGAGGCGCTCGCACTGATGCAAAGGCTCTCCATCCGGGGCGTCCCGCAGCTCGTCGTCACCGACGGACATGGCACACGGATCGTCCACAGCCAGACCCTTTATGCGGGTGGAAACGCCGTGCTCGCCACGCTCGGCGAAGCCGCCTGAAACCGAAACCAAGGAGAATACACCATGAAAGTCGCGCTGATTGGCGCCTCCGGCAATGCCGGACAGCGTCTGCACACCGAACTCGTCAACCGCGGTCATCAGGTCACCGCGATCGCGCGGACGGTCGAAAGGATCCAGCCGCTGGAGCGGACCGAAGCGGTCCAGGGCGATATCGAGGCCCCTGATGCCCTGGCAAGAATTCTCGCGGGCCACGATGCCGTCATCAGTGCGGTCATGTTCCGCACATTCGATCCGGAAAAGCTGCTCGGCGCCGTGATCGCGTCCGGCGTTCCGCGCTATCTTGTGGTCGGCGGCGCCGGCGGGCTTGAGGTCGCACCGGGCGTTCGCTTCCTCGATAGCCCCAACTTCCCGGCAGCTGCGCGTGAAGAATCCCAAGCCGGCATCGCCTATCACCAGCGGCTGCGCCAGACAGAAGGTCTCGACTGGACGTTCCTTTCCCCGTCCGGCCTTTTTGCGGCTGGCGAGCGGACCGGCACATTCCGCCTTGGCACCGATCAGCTGCTCGTTGGACCGGAAGGCAGCCGCATCTCCTATGAGGATTACGCCATCGCCATGGTCGATGAACTGGAAGCGCCAAGGCACAGCCGCGCCCGCTTCACGGTGGGATACTGACAATAACGGGCGGCGCCGCGAAATTGCGCGGCGCCGCCCCAGATTTGATGGTGGCCGGTGCGGCCGATCACGTTTCAGCGGCTCGTTCCGGCTGCATGCTGCTAGCGATCCGATAGCGTGTCCGAGCTACAGCGCCTTAGGCAGTCATGCCTACGAGGTTCATCAATAATCGCATTCCATAGGCGAAAACGCCCAGCGCGAGAACGCTGCCGGTCCAGATGGCGACGAGCCACCCAAACCGTCGCAGCCATTTCCGGGACGTCGTCTTTTGACGCGCGATCAGTGATATCCTTCTCCGGCGCGCACCTTGCCGCGGAACACGTAATAGGACCAAGCGGTATAGGCGAGAATGAAAGGGATAATAAACAGCGCCCCGACAAGAGCAAAGCCCATGCTCTCCGGCGGCGATGCCGCCTGCCAGATGGAAACATCCGGTGGAATGATGTTTGGCCACAGGCTGATGCCGAGGCCGGTATAGCCTACAAACAGCATAAACAGGGACAGGATAAACGGCATTGCATGGCTCTCGCCCGCAAGCGTTTTCAGCAGCAACCATGTCGTCAGCAACACGAATAAGGGAACCGGCATGAAGAAAATCAGGTTCGCAAAGGTGAACCAGCGCTCGGCAATGGCGCTGTGAGAAAGCGGCGTCCACAGGCTGACGACCAGAATCGCAACCAGAAGAGCAAGCGTGATTGGCCGACCGAGTTTCCGCATCCTGTCCTGCAGCGCGCCTTCGGTCTTCATCACCAGCCAGGTGGCGCCGAGCAGTGCATAGGCGACCAGCAGAGCTGCTCCTGTAAACAGGCTGAACGGCGTGATGAAAGACAGTGCATCACCCGTGTAGACGCCCTTTTCAATCGGAAACCCGTTGATGAATGCGCCCAACGCCACGCCCTGGCAGAATGTTGCTAGATAGGAACCAGATGTGAAGGCCGTATCCCAGAAGGGCCGATGCGCCTCGTCTGCCTTGAACCGGAACTCGAACGCCACTCCGCGCCAAATCAATCCGGCCAGCATCAACAGCAGCGGGAAATAGAGTGCACTCAGGATTGTGGCATAGGCCAGCGGAAATGCAGCCATCAGGCCCGCGCCGCCGAGCACCAGCCAGGTCTCGTTGCCATCCCAGACGGGTGCGACGCTGTTGACCATGACATCACGGTCTTGCCTGTCGCGAACGAAGGGGAAGAGGATGCCGATGCCGAGATCGAAACCATCCATGATGACATACATCATAAGACCGAAGCCGATAATGATTGCCCACATAAGAGGAAGATCAATGCCCATAATTCATATCTCCTCAGTTGATCGCCGGATCGACATCGTCAGGGGCGGCAGAAAGCGGCCGCGCGGGACGTTTCGATTGGCCGCGACCATGCGGCAGCGCTTGATCTGTGCTGATATCGGGACCCTTGCCGACAAGCTTAAGCATATAACTGACACCCACGCCAAAGACGCAGAAGTACATGATTATGAAGGCGATGAGTGACGTCGACAGTGCAAGCGCGGAGTGGTTCGACACAGCATCCGCAGTGCGCATGACGCCATAAACCACCCATGGCTGACGGCCGATTTCGGTGGTGAACCAACCGGCGAGAATGGCAATCAGGCCGGACGGTCCCATGGCAATCGCAAAGCGCAGTAGCCATCGGTTTTCATAAAGCCTGCCGCCCCGCCTCAACCAGAACGCCCAGCCGCCAAGGGCGAGCATCAGCAGGCCGAGACCGACCATGATGCGGAACGACCAGAAGACAATCGTGGAATTGGGCCGGTCCTCCGGCGGATATTCGCTGAGGCCGGGAAACTGACCGTCAAAGGTGTGGGTGAGGATGATGCTGCCAAGATGGGGTATCTGAACCGCATATTTTGTTTTCTCATCCTGCATGTCTGGCCAGCCGAAGAGGTTCAGTGGCACGCCCTTTTCACCGGGTTCATTGCGCCAGTGACCTTCGATGGCAGCGATCTTTGCGGGCTGGTATTCCAGCGTATTCAGGCCGTGCTGGTCACCGACGGCAATCTGGATCGGACTCACGACAATCAGCATCCACATCGCCATGGAGAACATGGTCCGCACACGCGCATCCTTGCGGCCTCGCAGGAGATGCCATGCGCCGGATGCGCCGACGAACAGTGCTGTCGCCAGAAAGGCAGCGATGGTCATATGCAGCAAGCGGTAGGGGAAGGACGGGTTGAAGATAACCTTAAGCCAGTCCGTCGGCACCACCACGCCATTGACGATGTCGTAGCCCTGCGGTGTCTGCATCCAGCTGTTGGAGGCCAGGATCCAGGTTGCCGAAATCAGCGTGCCGATCGCCACCATGACGGTGGCAAAGAAATGAAGTCCTGGGCCAACCCTGTTCCAACCGAAGAGCATGACACCGAGAAAACCCGCTTCCAGAAAGAAAGCCGTCAGCACCTCATAGGCCAGAAGCGGACCGGTGATCGATCCGGCAAATGCTGAGAAATAGCTCCAGTTGGTGCCGAACTGATACGCCATGACCAGGCCGGAGACGACGCCCATGGCAAAGTTGACGGCGAAGATCTTCGACCAGAAATGATACAGATCGCGAAAGACCGTTTCCTTCTTCCACAACCACAATGCCTCCAGCACGGCCAGAAAACTGGCAAGACCGATGGTGATGGCCGGGAAAATGATGTGGAACGAGACGGTGAAGCCGAACTGGATGCGGGCCAGATCAAGAGCGGTCAATCCGAACATGTGTCTTTTCCCTCAGGGGTTGCGGCCGGAGCGGCGTCGAAGACAACGGCGTCTTTCCTCAAGGTGTCGACGGTCAGCTTGAAAACATCCGGACGGGCATAGTGGCCGACCACATCCAGGTCGTATTTGCCGCGGGCGATAATACGCCGGTCAATCTCTGCGACCCTGATCATCTCACCCGAAAAGTCCGGCTCGGCAAGAACATTACCGAGCGGGTCGATAATACATGAACCACCGCGGATCAGCACTGTTTCGGCGTCATCGCCCTGAATGGGGGCGTAGTCCGCCGGTCCGTCTCCGCGGGTGAAATACTGGCAGGCAGAAAGAACGAAACAGCGCCCCTCCAAGGCGATCGTGCGCATTGTCGGCAGCCAGGTATCGCGGTCGTCGACCGTTGGCGCGCAATAAAGTTCGACACCCTGCGCATACATGGCCATGCGCAGGAGCGGCATATAGTTTTCCCAGCAGATGACGCTGCCGATGCGCCCCAGTTGAGTTTCAGCCACGCCGATGGTCGATCCGTCTCCGAAGCCCCAGACAAGACGCTCCAGTGCTGTCGGCATCAGTTTGCGGTGTTTCGAGAGCAGTTGCCCCGTCGGACCGTAGGTAAGTGTGCTACAGAACAGCGTTCCGCCGTCTCGCTCGATGGCACCGGTAACCAGATGCACTTCGTTGTCGCGTGCAATCTCGCCCAGGCGTTCGGCTTCCTGCCCCGGAAGATCGATCGCGCTTTCATGGTAGCGCCGGAAATCCTCGCGTCCTTCCGGGCTGCGCATTCCCAGACGCGCGCCGAAGTCGAGGCCCTTGGGATAGCCGCCGACAAAGGCTTCGGGCAAAACGACGAGCTCTGCCCCTTTATGGGCTGCGTCGCTGACAAGGTCCGCCACTTTCTCGATCGTGCGGGGCGTGTCGAACAATACTGGCGCGGCCTGAACAACGGCGGCCTTGAAAATCCTGGTCATGATGGCGTTCCTTCAAAACAATCAAACGATGGCTTTGGTGGCTGGCAAAGGTTGGGCGATGAGGTTTGAGAGCAAGGTAAGACCTTCCTCAAGCACATCACGATCGGGTGCCACACCAAGCGAAATCCGCACCGCCTCCACGGGATGTGGCACGGTGGCAAAGGCGAGCGCAGGCACGATCGAAACACCAGCCCGGTCAGCATGTTCGGCAAAATCCGACGCTCTCCAGTGTTCGGGCAGTCGGAGCCAGAGGTGATGTCCATGAGGGTCCGCTGCATAGTTCAGCGACCCCAGTGTTGCTGCGGCAAGCTGCTGGCGCGCCATGTTTTCCGTACGGATTGATGCCGCCATCCTGTCAAGCACCCCGTTGGCTATCCAGCGACTGGCAAGTGCCGTCATCAATGGCGGTGCCATCAGCATTGTTGCCCGCATGACGCTGGCGAGGTGGCGGGCGGCGCTGGCAGAGGGTGCGGCAACATAGGCGACGCGCAGCGCTGGCGTCACGCATTTGGAAAGCGTGGCGATATGCCATGTGATATCCGGCGCAAACGCCGCAAGCGTTGGGGCCTGATCGGGCAATAGAGTAGCGTAAGGATCATCTTCGATGATGATGACACCATTGCGGCGGGCAATCTCCGCCAGTGCCCGCCGGCGCTCTTCCGGCAGCGTCGCCGTCGTGGGATTGTCGATGCTTGGTATCACGTAAAGCAACTTGATGCTTCGTTCCCTGCAGGCCTTTTCGAAGCTCTCGGGAATTATGCCGTCGTCGTCCATGGAAAGCGGCTCGATCGCCAGACCCTTCTGGATTGCGACCGCCTTCAGTCCGGGATAGGTCATCGCACCGGCTGCAATGACGTCGTTGCGCCTGAGCAAAAGATCGCATATGGCGAAAAGGGCACACTGGGCACCAGCACTGACGATAAGGCGCTCCGGCGACAGACCTGCGATCCTGGCCCCGAGCCAGCGCGCGGCAGTTGTTCGGTCCGGCTCTGAGCCGGTGCTTTCCTGATAGTGAAGGCGCAACAAGCCGGCAGGACTGCCGAGTAACTCCTCCAAGGTGTCGGGTATTATCCGGGAGAAGTCAGCATCGTATGGCTGTGGAGGAATGTTCATGCTGAGGTCGATGAGTGGGGCGGCGTTTTCGGACAGCGCGCCCTGCGGTGTTTCGGAAACGAACGTGCCACGTCCGGCCTGCGCCGACACCAGGCCGCGCTGACGTGCCTCATTGAAAGCGCGGGTGACGGTCGTCAGATCAACACCGAGCGCCTCTGCGATGGTGCGCTGCGCGGGCAAGCGCTCCCCTTGCGCCACGCGGCCCGAACGAATGTCCGCCTCAAGAGCATCGACGATACCAAGATATTTCATTCGGGCGCCCTCATTCACTCTCGGTGTCCACATTGCGAATATCCTTGCTGCCGCATTTCTGGCCCGATCCGGGCCACCGGTTAGATCCTATCTATTCGTTTAGATGCATCTCCGCTGCCTTCAAGCGTTTCAGTCGGCAGCAAAAAGCTTATAAACCATACAAATCACATACATTGTATGGCTTTATCGCGTCAAGAGAGATATCTTTTCTATCAATTTTGGCACCCACTAAAACATTGAAATATAATGTTTAGGCGGGATTTCTATTGTTTTCGCCTGTCATTACGCAAGATGCGGGTAGGGAATTTTATTGCAAAAATCGCATACACGATCTACGTTATCCTGAAATTGTATGGTTCAAGAGCGCCAAACAGGCCCGGCAGGCTCACGACCACATGACGCAGGTGAGTAGATTATGATGAACTACAATGACACGTTTCAGACCCTCCTTTCAGAACTGAAACTGGACGGACGATACAGAACGTTTGCGGAGCTTGAACGCCTTGCAGGCGAATTTCCGGCGGCGCTGCGGCACAGGCCGGATGGCACCGCTCAGCGCGTTACGGTGTGGTGCAGCAATGATTATCTCGGCATGGGGCAGCACCCGGACATTCTGGACGCGATGCATCGCGCCATTGATCTCTCCGGAGCTGGCGCGGGCGGAACGCGCAACATTTCCGGCACCAATCGTCAGCATGTAGCGCTTGAGACCGAACTGGCTGATCTGCACGGCAAGGAGGGTGCACTCATTTTTACATCAGGCTGGATTTCCAATCTGGCCGCGCTCGGCACGCTGGGCCGAATCCTGCCGGATTGCGCCATCTTCTCGGATGCTCTCAATCACAACTCGATGATCGAGGGTATCAGGCGCTCCGGCGCCGAACGTTTCATCTTCCGCCACAATGATGTCGCCCACCTTGAAGAACTAATGGCGAGTGTCGATCCGGACAGGCCGAAAATCGTTGCCTTCGAGAGTGTCTATAGCATGGATGGGGATATTGCCCCGATTGTCGAAATTTGCGACGTCGCCGAGCGCTATGGTGCAATCACCTATCTTGATGAGGTTCATGCCGTTGGGCTTTACGGGCCTCAGGGCGGCGGCATCGCCGATCGCGAAGGCCTTGCCCACCGTCTGACGATCATAGAAGGGACGCTCGCCAAGGCCTTCGGCGTGATAGGGGGCTATGTGGCCGGACCGGCGCTTTTGATCGATGTCATTCGTTCGATGGCGGAGAGTTTCATTTTCACCACATCTCTCTGTCCGCATCTGGCTGCTGGCGCGCTTGCCGCGGTTCGCCATGTCAGAGCACACCCGGAAGACCGGGCCCGTCAGGCGGAAAATGCAGCTGAACTGAAGGCTATGCTGCGCGGCAAAGGGCTTCCGGTTGTGGATACGCCGAGCCATATTTTGCCAGTCATCGTTGGAGATGCCCATCTCTGTCGCGAAATTTGTACGCGATTGTTGGATGAACACGCCATCTATGTTCAGCCGATCAACTATCCGACTGTGCCACGTGGACAGGAACGGCTGCGCATTACGCCGACGCCGTTCCACACGCGGCACCACATGCGCGCATTGACGGACGCTCTCGTCGACATCGGTCACACGACGGGCTGGCTCGCAAGCTCCCGCCATGTCGCCTGAAGCCGAACGGCCTTGCGCCAAAGCCGTAAAACAAAAAACTAAAGAGACAGATCGATGAATTGGGTTCCCATAGTCCTCATCATATTCAAGATTGGCGTGCTAGGCACAGCCATGTTTTTCGCAATCAAGTCGCACCGCGATGGAGAAAAGGAGCAACAAAGAGAGAAAGAAGCCCGCCTAAAGGGTGCCTCCACCGAGCACGTCTTCGATGTCTCGGCGCCTGACATAAAGGGCGATAGTTAACATCGAGCCGTTTCACCGAGGCGCAGATTGTTGGGATGATCAAGAAACAGGAGGCCAGCCTTCCGACGTCCGAGATCTGCCGCAAGCGCGGCCTCAGCCCAGCAAGCTTTTATAAATTCAAGGCCGAGTGCGGTGGCATGGAGGTTTCCGAGGCGCCCGGCCTCAAGGCTTTGGAAGACGAGAACTGGCCCTGTGGCGATATGACTACAACGACGTCAGGCCGCCTTCCTCGCTGGGCAGCACACGCCGATCGAAGTGCGGCGAGGAATGGAAGGTTTTGATGTGGACCCGACACAGACCACTGCCCATGCAGACCAACCAGACGACCAATCACTAACCCGCAGACACTCGAATTGAGCGAGGGACGCAAGGGGGTGCAGCTCACACGGCAGACGGCCTGCCGTTGCTATGTCGGGTCATACCGGACCAATGGCGAACCCGGAAGCCTTCGGGTGTGTCGCTTTCGAGGATGGTCGGCTTCATATGGTTTTCCTTCCGTGTTTGCGCAGGCTGTCGAGCCCGAGGAGCGCGAACAGGATCGTTGGATAGAGACAGGCGGCAATCATGGCAGCCAAGGGGGTGCCGTTCGCCGAAAGCCCGAAGTAGATGCTGGAGACGATCGCGATGCCGAGTGCGGCGCCGATCTGCTGAAAGGCCTGCAACGCGCCGGAGGCTGCTCCGGATTCCGCCGCGGCGGCCGTGGACATGACCGACTGGAACAACGCCACCACAACTGTTCCCATCCCGAGCCCGCAGGTGAGGAGGGCGGGCATCAGGTGCCACGGCGTGATACCCGTTCCGATCTGCCACAGCACCAGAGCCGTCAGCGCCATGCCCGTCACAAGAAGCCACGTGCCGACACCGATCCGCCAGGGCAGGGGCCAATTGTTCAGGCGAGACGCATTCATGGAGGCAACCATGACCCCAGCCGGAAACGCTGCCGTCGCAAGCCCGCTTTGTAGCGGCGTCAAGCCGAGGACCGATTGCAGGTAGACCGTCAGCACGAGGAAGAAACCGGGGATCCCGGAAAACACGCACACGACGCGGCAGAGGCCCTGCATGAAAGACGCATTGCGCAAGAGAATGGTGGGTATCAGAACTGCCCGACCGCGACGTTCGCGCCGCAGCATGTGGCCGACCGTCAGTCCTGCCATTGGAACGGCGGCGACAAGAACTGTGATTAGCGGCCATGGCCAGTCCATTGCGCGTCCTTCAATTGAAGGCAGAACAAGGCAGACAGTCGTCATTGCGAAGAGCGCCGTGCCGATCCAATCCACCTTCTGCGACCCGGCTCCGTCTGCCGCAACAGTGAGCACCGAGCCGACGACCGCCACCATCCCCAACGGCACGTTCACGATGAAGATGGCGCGCCAGTCCAGGCCCCAGGGATCAAGTGCCATCAGGCCGCCCCCCAGGACCGGTCCCGCCACAGAGGCGAGACTCGACACTGCCGCGAACAGGCCGAAGACGCGGGTCTTTTCTTGCTGCGGAAAGGTCACATTCAAAATGGCCAGGACTTGCGGCACCATCATTGCTGCTGAAAGCCCTTGCACCAGACGCGCGCCGATCAGCATGGTGATGCTCGTGGCCCCTGCGCATGCAGCGGAGGCCAGGGTGAATCCGATCATCCCCCCAACGAAGAGGCGCTTGCGCCCCCAACTGTCGCCGAACCTGCCCATGGGCAGCAGTCCCGCCGCCAGCGCCAGCACATAGATCGCCGCCACCCATTGCAGCTGGGTCGGCGTGGCCCCCAAGTCAGACTGGATGCGCGGCAGGGCGACGTTGACAATGGTAACATCGAGGAGATTGATGAAGCTGCCAAGGCAGAGGAATCCCATGGCAAGCCATCGGGCGCGCGGAGTGGTCACGGTCATATCGAACTCTTGAGCTTGGGACGAATTTCTCGTAACATCGTATGGCACGTGAATGACGGGAGATCAACTTCTCGCATCATCAAAAGTATCATGAGAGGCATCATGCGAACCGACAGCCGCCTTCCCCGCGTTCTTCATGCACTGTTGCACATGGCCGAAATGGATCGCCCAGCGACTTCGCAGGAGATTGCCGCAATGCTGGGGACGAATGCCACCGTCGTGCGCAGAACTCTTGCAGGACTTCGGGATGCGGGCCTGCTTGCATCCACCAAAGGGCATGGCGGAGGGTGGGTTCTGTCACGCCCGCTGACCGAAATATCTCTGCTGGATCTGTATAGTGCACTCGGCTCGCCGGAGCTTTTTGCTATTGCTCCGGATGAGGGGCAGCCTGCTTGCCTGCTGGCCAGAGCCGCGAATACCGCCACGAATGACGCGCTTCATGCGGCGCGACAGGTATTCAGAGAACGTCTCGCGGCCCTCACCGTGGCAGAGATTGTCAGGGCGTAAGGCCGCGCAAGCGATCGTTCGGCGCCGCCGCGCAGCTGATACGGCTGATGTGTGCTTGTCGTGATCACAATAGTCGCTGAAAAGCAGAAACGTCGGTTCGCTCCGATCGGGCGCTCGCACAGGCCCTGAAGATCGATGCGGTGCTCGTAACCGAGCTGTCTCGATGGGGCCGCTCGACCATCGACCTCCTCAACACGCTGCGCGAACTGGAATGCTGGAAAGTGTCCGTCATTGCCATGAACGGAATGACCTTCGATCTGTCCTCGCCGCATGGGCGTATGCTTGTCACCTTCCTTTCTGGTATTGCCGAATTCGAACGGGATTTCATCAGTGAGCGTGTCAAGTCCGGGCTCGCCGCCGCGAAGGCACGCGGAAAAAAGCTTGGGCGCCAAACTGGCGATCGCCCCAAATCAGATCGGCTTGCGCCGAAAGTCCTGGCGCTTGTAGCCGAAGGACGTAGCTACCGCTGGATCGCTCGTGATCTCGGCATCAGCAAGAACACTGTCGCTGACGTTGTGCAGCGCCAACGCCAGGAGCTTTCCGAATGAGCAATGAATCGGTGTCTTCCACGCAGCACATTGAGATCTGCGATTGGTCTCCAGGGTGGCCCAGTAAATTTGCTTTCAAGGCAGCGGCGATCCGCCAGGCCTTGGGCGATCATGCAGTCCGTATTGACCATATCGGCTCAACATCAATCGAAGGCCTGGCTGCAAAGCCGATCATCGACATTCAGATTTCCATTGCAGACCGACAGATAACCGAGATCCTGACAGAGAGGATGGCAACCATTGGATACGTGTGGCGGCCATCCAATGCTGATTTGACGAAACGTTATTTCCGAGAGCGCCCTGGTGATGAACGTACCCATATCCATGTCCGTCAATTGGGAAGCTGGCATGAACAAAGGTCGCTGTTATTCCGTGACTACATGCGAAGCCACGTGGAGGAGCACGCACCATATATGGAGTTAAAGCGAGTGCTCGCCGTTCGATATCGCGACAACAGGGCAGCCTACACCGAGGGTAAGTCGGACCACCTCTGGGGAATCATCCGACGTGCGGACCTCTGGGCGTCTGAAATCGGTTGGAACCCTGCTCTATCCGATGCGTAGCGTAGTGTTGAGCCCAACGGCACAAGCCTCTGGGCAAATCGCCTAACGTATCATTTCGCCCCCAGCCGGAACTGACCCCGTTTCGGGATCGGGCGCCTTGTGCCCCGGCACCCGCTCTTTTCCGGTTGAACGCAACCATGGCCCAGATGGAAAAGGCGCCGGCGAGCAGGGATATGCGGGACAGGATGTGCCCCGCGCGATCGAGCTGTGCGAGCCTCATTGCGAGAATTCCACCAGAACCGCCTTTTCATCGTCGGGAAGGGTGATCATCCAGTTGGCGATCACCTCCCGGGCAGCGGCGCGCATCGCCTGTTCAAGCTCCGGCGACGGCGTCACGATCTGAATGCCGTGTTCCTCCATCAGCGTCTTTTTGGCGAGATCGGCTTGCCGCGATGCGGCCCAGCCCGCTTCCTGCGCCCTTGCCGCGGCATCGAGAACCGCCGTCTTGTCTTCGGGCGAGAGCGCGTTGAATTCCTCGAGATTCCCGCCCCTGAAATCGCGTTTCTGAGCGGGCGCCCCGACGGCCATATCGATCTTCCGCGTGCCCGCGCCGGGGGCATGACCGGCGGGCTTTTCGCTCTCTATACCGAGTCGGCCGACGGGCTCGACCTGAGCGTCTTCCAGGGTGAAAGCTACGACTGCCCCTTGCCGGCGCCGGTGGAGGACAGCACCGCCTGGCGGGCGACGGCGAAGCAGCTCGGCATTCTCCTGCGCATCGTCGCGGCCTCCGACGGCCAGGTTTGTCTGTGCGGGTCTGTCGGTGAGATCCGCAACGCCGTTGCCGATGCGCTTCCCGTCATCGCCGGATACCGGCGCCGGGTTGACGGACGCCGGCAAGAACCTCGTGCGCACATGCAACCGGCTCGGCATCATGATCGATCTCTCGCATCTCAACGAAGCCGGCTTCTGGGACGTGGCGCGCCTTTCCGACGCGCCGCTGGTCGCCACCCATTCCAACGCCCACAGCCTTTGCCCTTCGTCGCGTAACCTGACGGAGCGGCAGCTCGATGCGATCCGCGCAAGCGGCGGCCTCGTCGGCGTCAATCTGGCGACCTGTTTTCTGAGGCCGGACGGACAGATGCGGGAGGATACCGATCTTGATGTGGTCACACGTCACTTCGAGGTTCTGATCGAGCATCTTGGCGAGGACGGCGTCGCGCTCGGCTCGAATTGTCGATTGGCTGAACTGCAAGCGGTGTTTTGGCCCCGCCTTCCGGCGTCTGCCCGCGTCGGGCACCGCCACAATACATAAAATTAATGTGCCGGAAACATACACGAAAGTTTGTTCTGCTATCGCTTCTCAATAACAGGTCTGGTTTTGAATCCGCAAAACAGACGACGCCACACGTTACGGAGGAAGCAAAGATGAAACGCATGGTGGATTTCGCGCCCGGCGCACCGGGAATTGGCGCCCGCTGGACCTCGAGCGCCAAGAGCGCGGTGGGCACCGCGCTTTCGACGGCTTCTCCGGTCTGGTTCACGCTCAGCCACGGCATCCTCAACGAGATCTACTACCCCCGCGTTGACAGTGCATGCACGCGCGATTTCGGTTTCGTTGTCACGGGCCCGGATGGCTATTTCTCCGAGGAAAAACGCGATTGCGAGCAGGAGACAACGCCGCTCGAGGATGGCGTTCCGGCCTTTTCGATCGTCAACACCGCCCATGATGGCGCCTACCGCATCAGAAAGCAGATCATCTGCGATCCGGGGCGGGCGGTCGTCCTCCAGCGCATTTCGTTCAGCGCGCTCAAGGGCAGGACCCGCGATTACCGGGTGACCGCGCTTGTGGCGCCGCACCTGGTCAATGCCGGCGCATCGAATTCGGCCTGGATCGGGGAATATGAGGGCGCGCCGATCCTGTTTGCCAGTGGCCGCTCCCGCTATCTGGCGCTGGCGTCGAGCGCGCCGTGGCGAGCAATATCCGCCGGCTTCGTCGGCGCCTCGGATGGCTGGCAGCAATTGCACGAACACGGACAGATTGTCGACCAGTATCAGCGCGCCGATGACGGCAATGTGGCGCTGGCCGGCGAGATCGATTTTGCCGGCGGCGATGGCTCCGTGGTGCTGGCGCTCGGCTTCGGCCAGACCGAGCACGAAGCGGCGGCCGCCGCCACGCGGAGCCTGAAGGACGGCTTTGACCATGCTCTGGACAAATATATCGCCGGTTGGCGGAAGTGGCAGGACGGTCTGGCGCCGCTCGATCGCAAGCCGCAAGACGGGGTTAACGCCTATCGCGTTTCGACGGCGGTGCTGGCGACCCACCGGGCCTCGGACCGGCCCGGCGCCGCGGTGGCCAGCCTGTCAATCCCCTGGGGTTTTTCCAAGGGCGATGACGATCTTGGCGGCTACCATCTGGTATGGCCGCGCGATCTGGTCGAGACGGCCGGCGGCTTTCTGGCCGCGGGCGACGCCAAAGAGGCTCGGGCGATCCTCGACTATCTGCGCGAACTGCAGGAGCCGTCGGGCCGCTGGGCGCAAAACTTCTGGCTCGACGGCAAGCCCTACTGGCCTGGCGTCCAGATGGACGAGTGCGCCTTCCCGATCCTGCTTGCCGACATGCTGCGGCGCCATGGCCATCTGAATGACAAGGTCGTCCGCCTTTTTCTGCCGATGATCAAGAGCGCTGCCGGCTATATCCTCGCCAATGGTCCCTCCACCGGAGAAGACCGCTGGGAGGAGAACGGCGGATACAGCCCGTTCACGCTCGCGGTTGAAATCACGGCCTTGCTGGCCGCTGCCGACATTCTGGAAGCCGAGGGCGAACGGAAAGCGGCCCACCATCTGCGCGAGACGGCGGATTGCTGGAACGAGCAGATCGAGAAATGGACCTTCGAGGGCGATCCGGACCTGTGCCGGGAACTGGATATCTCCGGTTACTACGTCAGGATTGCAGCGCCCGGCGCGACCGACACGGCGGGTCCGAAAGGCAAGACGCCGATCCGCAACCAGACGCCCGATCACGCGGTCATGGCAAGCGATGCGGTGATCAGTCCGGACGCGCTGGCGCTGGTGCGCTTCGGCCTGCGTGCCGCCGACGACCCCCATATCGTCGATACCGTCAAGGCGATCGACCACACGCTGCGCGCGGAGCTGCCGCAGGGCCCGCTCTGGTACCGCTACACCGGCGACGGTTACGGCGAACATGAGGACGGCCAGCCTTTCGACGGTATCGGAAAGGGTCGCCCCTGGCCCCTGCTGGCCGGCGAGCGCGCCCATTACGAGCTTGCCGCCGGCCGGACCGACGCGGCCAGGGCCTTGCTCGAAACCTTTGAGAAATCCGCCAATGCCGGCGGGCTGCTCCCGGAGCAAAGCTGGGATGGCCCCGATATGCCGGAGCGTGAGCTTTATTTCGGCCGCCCCTCGGGCAGTGCGATGCCGCTGGTCTGGGCGCATTCGGAGCATATCAAACTGTTGCGCTCGCTTGCCGATGGCGCCGTGTTCGACATGCCGCCGCAGGGCCGGGCCCGCTATATCGACAAGCAGACAGCATCAAGAATACGGATCTGGCGGTTCAACAACAGGCTGGCCACGATCCCGGCCGGCAAGAAGCTGAGGATCGAACTGGCGGATGCGGCCACCATCCACTGGAGCGCCGATGGCTGGGCCACCGTCAAGGACATCAAGACGAAACCATCGGGACTCGAGACCCATTTCGCGGACTTGCCGCTGAACGACATGGAGCCCGGACATGCCGTGGTTTTCACTTTCTTCTGGCCGGAAAGCGGACAGTGGGAGAATGTAGATTTCACCGTTCGCGTCGGCGAGTAGAGCGAACCAGCACAGGAAACGGAGTTTCGACATGCAGATTGGAATGATGGGCCTCGGGCGCATGGGCGCCAACATGGCGCGCCGCCTCATGAAGGACGGCCATGAATGCGTTGTCTACGACGTCAACGCCGACAATGTCGCCGCGCTGGTCAAGGAAGGCGCGGTCGGCGCCGGTTCCGTCGAGGACCTTGTCGCCAGCCTGGAAAAGCCCCGCGCTGTGTGGATGATGCTGCCGGCGGCGATCACGCCACGCATTGCCCGCGACCTTGCGGCAAAGCTCGAAAAGGGCGACGCCATCATCAATGGCGGCAATTCCAACTATCGCGATGCGATTGACCTCGCCAGAGAGTTCGCGCCCGCCGGCGTGGACTTCATCGACGCCGGCACGTCGGGCGGGGTCTGGGGCCTCGAGCGCGGCTATTCGCTGATGATCGGCGGGCCTAAGGCTGCAGTCAGGCGGCTCGATCCGATCTTTGCCTCGCTTGCGCCGGGCGCCGATCCAGGGGCTGCGCCGGACGCATCCACGGGCACGGCCTCGAGGGGCTATCTGCATTGCGGGCCGACCGGGGCGGGCCACTTCGTCAAGATGGTGCATAATGGCATCGAATACGGCGTGATGGCGGCCTATGCCGAAGGGCTGAACGTGCTGAAGGCGGCCAATGCCGGCACGGGCGAGCGCGCGGTCGACGCCGAGACGACGCCGCTCTCGAACCCGGAATACTACCAGTTCGACATCGATCTCGCCGCCGTGACCGAGGTCTGGCGTCATGGTTCGGTGATCGGCTCGTGGCTTCTGGACCTGACCGCCGCGGCGCTGAAGGAGAACCCGCATCTCGAAGGTTTCGACGGTCGGGTGTCGGATTCGGGCGAAGGCCGCTGGACATTGCAGGCGGCAATCGACACCGGCGTTCCCGCGCCGGTCCTGTCATCGGCGCTGTTCGAGCGGTTCTCCTCGCGCGGCGAGGCGGAATTTGCGGGCAAGGTTCTCTCGGCGATGCGCTACGCCTTCGGCGGCCATCTGGAAAAATCGTGACGGGGCGGAGATCGAGACGATGACGGAGCAAAAATCCGACGCACTGGTCGTGTTCGGCGTGACCGGTGATCTGGCCCACAAGATGATCTTCCCCTCGCTTTACGCCATGGTGAAGCGGGGCGCGCTGGTGACGCCGGTGATCGGCGTCGCCTTCGACGACTGGACCCTCGACCAGTTGATCGCCCGCGCCAGAGACGCGGTGGAGACCCATGTCGAGGCGATCGACGAGGCGGTGTTTGCGAAACTCGCAGGACTTCTCGCCTATGTTTCCGGCGATTATCGCAGCCAGTCGACCTTCGACACGCTGCGCGAAACGCTCGGCGAGGCCAAGAGCCCGCTCTATTATCTCGCCATTCCGCCATCGCTGTTCGAAACGGTCGCGGGCGGGCTCGACAAGGCGGGGATCGCCGAGGGCGCCCGGCTGATGGTGGAAAAGCCGTTCGGGCGCGATCTGGAATCGGCCGAGGCGCTCAACGAAGTGCTGCATGCGGTGTTCGAGGAAGATGCGATCTTCCGCATCGACCATTTCCTCGGCAAGGAGGCGATCCAGAACCTGCTCTATTTCCGCTTCGCCAATGCCTTTCTGGAGCCGGTGTGGAACCGCGACCATATCGACAGCGTGCAGATCACCATGGCCGAGGACTTTGGCGTCGAGGGACGCGGCAAGTTCTATGACGAGGTTGGCTGCATTCGCGACGTGATCCAGAACCATCTGGTCAACGTGCTGCTGCTGCTGGCGATGGAGCCGCCGGTGACCGGTTCGTCCGACGATCTGGTGGATGAGAAGGTGCAGATTTTGAAGGCGATCCCGCCGCTGACCCCCGAGGATGTGGTGCGCGGCCAGTTCGACGGCTATCTCGATGAAGCGGGCGTTGCCGCCGCTTCGACGACGGAAACCTTTGCCGCCGTGCGGTTCCACCTCAATACCTGGCGCTGGAGCGGCGTGCCCTTCTTCATCCGGGCCGGCAAGAACCTCCCCGTGCACGCGACCGAGGTCGTGGTGCGGTTCAAGCGACCGCCAATCGCGCTGTTCGACACGGTGAAGCATTCCAGCGCCAATTACGTCCGCTTCCGGCTCGGCCCGGAAATCGAGATCGGCCTTGGCGCGCGGCGCAAGTCGCCGGGCGAGGACATGCGCGGCGAGGCGGTGGAGCTTGCCGCCGTCGATGACGGCGTCGGCGATCTGGCGCCCTATGACCGGCTGATCGGCGATGCCATGGCGGGGCGGCGCGAACTGTTCACGCGCGAGGACGCAGCCGAACTCGCCTGGACGATCTTCGAGCCGATCCTCAACGACAAGGCTCCGCCGGAAACATACAGGCCCGGCACCTGGGGCACCGAGAAAATGACGCGCTTTGCGCCCCCCGGCGGCTGGTTCGATCCAGCGAAATCCTGAAGGAGCCCGATATGGACCAGACCAATCAGAAAGGCAGCGAACGCCGCGTTCTCGCCATCGATATCGGCGGCAGCCACGTCAAGATCCGCTCCAGCGCCGGCGGGCCGGAGCGCAAGGCCGACAGTGGAAAAGACATGACCGCGGCCCAGATGGTGGCCGCGGTCAAGGATATGGAAAAGGGTCTCGATTACGACGTGATCGCGATCGGCTATCCGGGGCCGGTCGTCCATGACAAGCCGGTCGCCGAGCCGGCCAACCTCGGCAAAGGCTGGGTCGGCTTCGACTACCACCAGGCTTTCGGTTACCCGGTCCGCATCGTCAATGACGCGCTGATGCAGGCATTGGGGTCCTATCAGGGCGGCCGCATGCTGTTTCTCGGGCTTGGCACCGGTCTCGGCGCCGCCATGATCGTTGAAAATGTCGCACAGCCGCTGGAACTCGCGCATCTGCCCTACCGCAAGGGCAAGACCTTCGAGCACTATGTTGCCAAGGCCTATCGCGAGGAACACGGCAAGAAGAAGTGGCGCAAACGCGTTGATGACGTCGTCGAGAGGCTGGCGGCGGCAATGCAGCCGGACTATATCGTCATCGGCGGCGGCGATGCCGACAAGCTGAAGGAACTGCCGCCCAAGTGCCGCCGGGGTGAAAATACACTGGCCTTCGACGGCGGCTTTCGCCTCTGGCAGGACGACAGCCTGATCGTCTGACGCATTCAGGAGCGGATTGAAAACGTGCCAACCAACCTCACGCCGTGGCGCTTTCGTTTCACGCTGGCGTTTCTGGCGGTCATGCTTGTCGCCAATATACTGGCCGGGACATTTTCCGGCGAACTGCCGGCAAGCGCTCTGGCAGACTGGGGCATTGGGAAGGATGCCGTATGGTCGGGAGACATCTGGCGGTTCGTGACAGCCACTTTCCTGTCCCATGACCGGGGCATGCTGGTCCGTCAGTTTTTCTTTGCGGCCGCCATTCTCGGCTATACGGAATGGAAACGAGGCAGCGTCTCGACCCTTTTCCTGTTCTTCGCCCTCGATCTTGCGGCATCGGGCCTGTTGCTGCTGGGGATCGCCCTGTGGCCGGACACCGCTGGCCTGTCGGCGGCGCATGATGTCGGCATGTCGCTGGGCGGGTTCGGGCTTATCGGCGTTGCCGTGTCCGGCATGCGCTGGCGGTTTGCGCTTTTGGCAGCGGTGTTTCTGATGATCGGGCTGAAGATTGCGTTCGCTTTCGATCCGCTTGCCGACATCGGCCACATCATCGCCCTGTGGCTTGGATTTCTGCTGGGATTGGCGCCGCTCAGAATGTTGGCGCGGTAAGGCCGGTCACGGGACGTGCCGCATACGCTCAGCCACGATGAAGCTGCCATGGCAAATTGACCATTTGCCAACCGCACGGTATTTTTCTGAACGGTGAGGCGGCCGGTTCTTCCGGCCGCCCTTTTTGTCGGGTCATCCATGATTTCTCAAGGCGATCAATTCATACCGTCCAAGCGAGGCGCAATC
>CAXXRG010000001.1:0-789471 GCA_963676545.2 uncultured Martelella sp.
TGCCGGAACAGGCGAAACAGACGCAGGTGGCGCTTTCCGAAATCGGCCCCGCCTTTATCGGCGCATCGCGCTTGCAATCGGCCGTGCTGCAGACGGCGAGCCTGCTTTTCGAAAAGGCCGCGAACGAACAGGGTTTCGACCCGTCCGAGGTGGACGAGCCGGGCACGCCCGCGAACGAGGCCTATCTGAAATCGCTAGACCGCGCCGCCGGCGGCCGCAGGATCGGCGGGCGCGATCTCGGCGGCTTTGCCGAAGTGAACGGCCAGAAAATCATCGTGCCCCCGGACCTGCCGAAGGACACGCCGCAGGACCTTCTGGACAACCTCACAGACTACCAGCTTTCCGCCCTGCCGCCGATCTTCACCGGCGATTTCGATATTCCGATCCGCAGCCTGCGCAATGCCCGCCTCGTCGGCGTTGGCGACGGCATTTATCGCGTGGCGCTTGGCGACCCGCTTTCCGACGATCCGCAATATCTGGTGACGCCGGAGGGCGATGCCTGGCTGCTGGATATCCGCGAACTTGCCAACCTTGAGACGGGCATCGCGCCGCCTGCATCCGGGCGCGATCCGAATTATCTTCCACAACCTGAAGGGCAGAACAGCCCCAACATGAACCTTGGACGCGGCGGCGGTGCGGGGTGGCAGAACCGATGAGCATGTGGCTATACGAGGCCGCGCCCTTCCGGCCGAAAACCGTTGCGCAGGGCTATTCCACGCTTGAGGACGTGGTGCGCTCGCAGTTCGAAGCGGGCAAGCTGACCGATAACATCAATTCGCGTTCATACGCGCTCACGCGCGCCTATGACGAACGGATTGCCGCCATTCGCGAGGCGACCGGGGAAACCCATGTGAACCCGTTCACCACCCGGCCCGGCCGATACCGGCAGGGGCGCGACCGCGCCGAATTCGAGGCGGCGGAATATGCGAAATCCGCCGCCGGCTTCAATGACTGGCTTTCGACCATGGAAAAGCGCTACCCGGAAGCGGCCGACGTGATCCGCGCGGGCGAGCCTGTCGAGGATGACGCGAAGGCGCTGGCGCGCAACATGGACGAGGACGCGGCGAAAACCTTTGCCGCCGCGCGCGGCCCGGCGAAATGGGCGGCGATGTTTGCCGGCCGCGCCGGCGCGATGTTCAACGATCCTATCCAGACCGGTGCACTCGTCTTCGGCGGCGGCGCTGGCGCGGCGCGCACCGTCATGGGCCGGATCCTGACCACGGCGGCATCCGAGGCGCTGGTGAATGCGGCCGTGCAGGCGGGCACGGAACCTTTCGTGCAACGCTGGCGGGCCGAGGCCGGGCTTGAAAGCGGCATCGGCGAGGCGGCGAAGAACATCGCCTTTGCCGGTCTCTTCGGCGGCGTGCTGGGCGCAGGCGGCAGCGCCGCATCGGAAGGGCTTTCCGCTCTTGGCCGCAGCGCCGAGGGCAGAGCTGCCGCGCGACGCGCACTGGCGAATGACCCGGCCGCGCCGGAAGCCACCCGCCGCGCCCTTGACGGCGACAGGGAGGCGACGGCGGCCGTGCTGGAACCGATGCGGGCGAACCTGCCGGCCGAGGCGCGCGGCGCGCTCGATGCGCTGGAGGGCGAAAGGCTGTTCGGCGAGCAGAAGCCGCCGACCGCCCGCGAGGCCTATCATGACAGCGTGAGCGCCAATGCCATTGCCGCCGCGCAGGAAAACCGGCCGTTCCGCTTCGATCCCGATCCCGAACAGGTGAAGCGCATTGCCGACCAGCTGGCGCCGGAAACCGCCGCCCCTGCCCGCGCCGCCGAACGGCCGATCGACGAATTTCTGATGCGGCGCGGCGGAGTGCAGGATTACAAGGGCGAGCTGAAGGCGCTTGGCCTCGACAAGGCGTCCCGCCCCTTTGTCGGCCGGCTTGTGCGCGAGGGCGGCGACACGCTGGACAATGCCCGCCTGGCAGCGGCCGAGGCCGGCTATTTCGATCATCTCTATGGCACGTCCGACCAGGCGGCCGAGAAGAGCACGATCGGCGATCTGCTGGATGCGCTGGATAACGCCAGCCGCACGCAGGCGGCGAAGCCTGCCGCCGACACGGAACGGCGCGCGGTGGAAGACCTTGTGAGCGAGATCATCGCCGATGCCGGGCCCGGCGTTGACGACAGGCTGATCATTCGCGCGGCCGAGATGGCCAATGCGGAAAACATGTCGCCGCGCGCGGCATTGGCGCGCACGCTGGAAGCGCCGGATGCTGTTTCTGTTGAACCGCCAGTCCCTGATGGTTTTGTCAGGGTCTATCATAGCGGGCAGCCTATCAGGGCCGATGAAACAGGAAGGTGGGTTAGCACCGATCGCCGGTATGCCTCTTCCTACAGATCTGATTTGCCTTTGCACTATCTCGATCTTCCGGCCGGCGATCCTCGCATTAATAATCCTGACTACCCGGAGCAAGGTGTGCGTCAGGGGGTCACATTCAATTTCGAAACAACGGCAGATGAAGCTCGCAGGCTTCGGCAAATCGCACGAGAAGATGCGACACCATTTGATGCGCGCGCTCCCGATAGCGAAATCTCCGGCGGGCTGGACGATCCCCGCATGATTGACAAGGAAGACCTGATTTCCCGTCGCGAAATCGGCGACGTGCCGGAAGACATGGAAATCCCCTTCTTTGACGATGACGGGCCGGTGACCATTGCCGCGCTGAATGACGAACTGGAACGCATTGACCGCGCCGCGCGGATTGTGGAGGCCTGCCCGCTATGAGCCTGCAAGATTGCCTGGCGAAAGCCGTTGACGAAAACCTGCTGACGAAGGACGACGCCGACAAGCTTGGCCGCGAATACGACAAGCTGCGCCGTCGCCATGCGGCCGCTTCCGAGGTGACGGCCGATGCCGAGGCGAAAAAGGCGCTGGCCGAATTGCTGCGCGCCCAGAGCGCCCACCAGAAGCGCAAGGCGAAACTCTCGCTGAAATCGATCAAGCGCCTCGCCGCCGATCTCGGCAACCACAAGAATGCCAAGGGCGAATATGATGTTGGCGAGGCGGCAATCGACAAGCTGGAGAATTTCGGCACATCTGCGTACTCGTCTGTCGCCGGACGACAACGCGCTATCATCGGCTTTGCGCAGGCGCGCATGGAGGATGCGCTTTACCATTTCCGCCGCTCCGCCCTTTTGGGCGACGCCGCCCGGCACAACAAGGCCGATCTCGACAATGTGACGCGCGAGGCCTTTGGCCAGGATACCGGCGATGCGGCGGCAAAGCATTTCGCCAAGGTGTGGGACGAAACGGCCGACTGGCTGCGCCAGCGCTTCAACGCCGCCGGCGGCGCAATCGGCCGGCTGGAGAACTGGGGCCTGCCCCAGCACCATGACGCGCGGGCCCTGCGCAAAATGGGCCTGCAGAAGTGGAAGGAAGACATTACGCCGCTGCTGGACGTGGCCCGAATGAAACACCCGCTGACGGGCAAAGCGGTCGATTTGGAGGATCTGGACGATATCCTGACCGACATCTGGACCAATATTGCCACCGAAGGCTGGAGCAAAGCGGAGCCAAAGCGCCAGCCCTTCGGCAAGGGCGCGCTTGCCAACCAGCGCGGCGAACACCGCTTTCTGGTGTTTCGCAACGCCGACAACTGGCTTGAATACCAACGGCTATATGGCGGCGGCGGCGATGCCTTTGGCGCGATGATGGGCCATATCAACATGATGGCGCGCGATATCTCCGCCATGGAAATTCTCGGGCCGAACCCGAACGGCACAATCGAATGGCTGAAACAGGCCGTGCGGAAGCAGGCGGCGGAAAAGGCCGCAGGTCGCGCCAGCCGCTTTTCCGGCAAGCCTGAGAATGCTTTGTCTCGCGCGGCCGGCATCGAAAAGAAGATCGATGCGGTTTGGGGCTCCATCCGTGGAACTCTGCAAACGCCGGTTAACGGCAGGTGGGCCGCCGGCATGGCGGCAACGCGCAGTCTGATCACGGCCAGTGTGCTCGGTTCTGCGACGATTTCGGCGATTTCCGATGTCGGCACCAGCATGATTTCCCGCAAATTTGCCGGGATCAATGCGAAGGGCACATTCGCCGATATCGTCAAAGCCTTCGGAAAGACAACGCGACAAGAGGCGGTTGCGGCCGGTCTGATCCTTGATGAGGCCATGCATGTTTTTCACGCCCAGGCGCGCTATGTCGGCACGCTGGACGGGCCGGGATGGTCTAGCTTCATTGCGGATCGTGTCCTTTCTCTGTCTGGTTTGACGCCGTGGAGCCAGGCCGGCCGCCACGCCTTCGGGCTCGCCTTCATGCGCTCTATGGCAGAGCATGCCGGAAAGACCTATGATGCCCTGCCCGATTTGCTGCGTGACACGATGCGGCGCCACGGATTGACGGAAAGCGACTGGAACGTGATCCGTAAGACAAAGCAGCACGATATGGGCGGTGCCAAGATAATTCGACCGCCTGATGTTTTCGACGAAGATCTGGGCTTGCGCTTTGTCGAAATGATCCAGTCTGAGACCGAATTCGCCATCCCTTCCGGCTCGCACCGCTCCAAGGTGGCACTGTTGAACCAGAACCAGCCCGGCACCTTCATCGGCGAGGTTCTGCGCTCTTTTGCCCAGTTCAAGAGCTTTGGCGTCGTTTTCATGCTGCTCCATGGCGAGCGGACGCACCGCATGCTGATCGGCGATAACCCGGCCAAGGGCGCGGCCTATGCCGGCTCGCTGCTGATCTCGACAACGCTCTTCGGGGCGCTGGCCTACCAGCTGAAACAGGTGGCGGCCGGCCGCGACCCGCAGGACATGAGCGCGCCGGAATTCTGGGGCGCTGCCATGCTGCAGGGCGGCGGCCTGGGCATCTATGGCGATTTCCTGTTTTCCAACGTCAACCGCTATGGCGGCGGCTTTTCCACGACGCTTGCCGGGCCTGTGGTCGAGCGCGCCAACAATCTGTGGAACCTCACGGGTGGCAACGCGATCCAGCTTGCCAATGGCGAGGACACAAAGTTCGGCCGCGAGCTGAACCGCTTTATGCGCTCGAACACGCCGGGATCAACGATCTGGTACTGGCGTCTTGCCTGGGAAAGGATCCTGTTCGATCAGCTGCAATATCTGATGGACCCGGAGGCCAACAAGGCGTTCAAGCGCAAGCAACGTTTCTATGAACGCGAATTCGGACAGGAATTCTGGTGGAAGCCGGGCGAGATGCGGCCGGAGCGCGGGCCGGATGTTGGGGCGGCGGCCAGAGCCGAATAGTATTTCTTGCGCCTGCAATCAGAGATTAATACTATTGAGAAAAATAGTGACGGGTGCGCCATGAAATATCTTGTTGTTCTATCAGCGGCGGTAGCGCTGTCAGGCTGTGTATCTTCGCCGGACAAGTATGCCGCATCTCTTCCGACGGATGATCCGAAGTTCAAAACAGTCGAATGTCAGAAGATCCGCGAGCAGTCGCTTGAGTTCGACAACCAGGTCGGCAGCCGCGTTGCAATCGGCCTTGCGTCGGGCCTTCTGCTAGGGCCTTTCGGTCTGCCCATTGCGGCGGCCGCCGATGCCCAGCAGAACGACCGCCGGAAGTACTTCGCACGGGAAATCCACCTCAGATGCTCCAGCAAGCCCTTGCCGAAGGAATTGCAGGACGTTCAAAACGAGAAGATTGACGCTTGGCTGAAAAGCTGACGCCTGACGCCCGCACTTAACCGCCCGCCCGCGCGCCTATCCTCTGCCTGATGGTTTCAGGCAGAGGGTTCGATGGCGGAAAATCCCTATCCCATTCCCCGCGAGACGCGGCAGACGGATGTTCTCTCCGGCGACGGCGGGGCGACATACGGGCCGTTCGGCTTCAAGATCTTCGACACGGAAGATGTCGAGGTCATCACCCGCGCGGCCGGCGAGACCGCGTTTTCGGTTGCCTCGGTCACCGTCGCCAAGGTTTCCGGCCTTGCCCTCGATAAATTCACCATCACCTTTCCCGCCGCCCTGCCTGCGACCACGGCTTTTCAGGTGCGCGGCCGCCGCGTGCACGAGCGCGCTGCCGGCGTTACCTCCGGCACGAGGCTGTCGCCTGATGCGCTGGAAAAGGAACTCTCAAAGCAGGCAACGGCGCTGGAAGAACTGCGTCGCGATGCGCCGGATATCGACCCCGATATTGGCGACGGCAAGGCGTTAATCAGGCTGGGCGGCCGGCTTATCGAGGGGCCGGATGCCGACCAGATCCAGCATGCCCAGGAGAACGCCGAGTTTGCCGATCAGAGGGCGAAAAGCGCGGAGCTCTCTTCTGCCTCGGCAGGTGTCGCCAGCGGGCGAAACATCGTTGCCACATTCGATGAACTTGCCACCGTTTTTTCCTATGATGGGGCAGGCTCCACGCGACTTGTTGCGCCTGGCGACAGGCTGCTTGTCGAGGACCTGAACAAGTTCTATCGCGTTGTCGATGCGGCAGACCTTTCCTTTGATCTCGACTATACCGGTATAGGTGGCGTCAAGCTGAAGTCCGTCTCACCCGAATGGATCACGCCATTGGTGTTTGGCGCGGCCAATGATGGGGTTGGCGATGACCTCGACGCGATGACCAAAGCGGACGCGGTGGCACGGCTTACCGGTCTGCCGCTTTATCTCAGAGGCGCGTACCGCACGACTGGAACTTTTACGATCACCGCGCAGGCCGTTTTCACGAACGAAACCACGATAACCAAAGACCTTGACGATAGCCCTGTCATCATTTTTCAGGGCGGTGTCGGGGGGCTCGCCGGAAAGTTCCGATGGCACTCAGGAAAGCTCAAAGTGCAGCAATCGGCCAAACCATCCATTGCGCAGACGAACGCGCATGGTTTCCTGATGCAGGACGTTATTACAACTGCCTTTGGGCATCTCGAGGCAGGTTCGTGCGCCTACAGCTTCAAAAACGACGCGACGACGCCGCATGGGCTGTTCTGGGGGAATGCCATCGCATCATTTACCGCGCGTGGATGCGTTCAGGGCTATATAGATTTGCCGTTCCCAGGCAGCGGCGGGCATACGGAAAATTATGTAGCTGCCGCATATCTAAACGGTAAGGAATGGAATGATCCAGCCCTGCTTCCGAAAAACGATGTGCCCATCCGCCTTAACAACGCAGAAGGGTTTGTCTTTGGCACGCTCAATGTCGAATGGACGCGGATCAGCGCCGGTAGCCTGCCCTTCTTCGACCTGATCAACGGCACCACATTGTTGATCGATGCTTTCCACTTCGAAGGCAACGAAAAGACCGATGCGAGCCGCTCGTCCATCTTCAGGCTTGTCAACGTCGGAACGCAAACAACGAATGTTTCGGTCCGAAATATGAACATCAACGGCGTGGTGCAGACGGCCGGAACTCTGTCTTTGCTTAATGCGGGAATTTCCGCGAAGGGCAAGGTCAAGGTGGATGCCTTCTCTGGCGTTTTTGCAGCGAACACTTTTGCAGATTTCCGCCTTATCGACACCAACGGCAATGCCACGGTCGAGGTCGGCGCGGAGAGCGGGTGGGAGAACTATTTCACCAGCGTGCGCATCGGCGCGTTGCCGCCCGACTTCCAGCCTAACGTCTGGTTTGGCGGTGTGCCATATACGCAGGATTACGCGATTACAAATCCCGGTGCGTCAATCGATATCGGCAAAGCACCTTATATGCGGCTGACCGGTACGTCATCGACGGCGCTCACAACTATTTCCGCAGATACCCTGATGGGTCTCAATAGTGAGCGCCATCGGATCGTCCCCATCGTCAACGACGCTGGCGGACTTCAGCTTGGGTCCGGGGGTAATATCAACAAGCAGTCGTCGGATGCGGCATGGCCGGTTACGGTGGCGACGAGCCGCACCATGCTGTTTTCGATGGATATTCTTGATGCCAAGGCTGACCTGATTGGCCGGGCAAACTGATCAAAAGGAACAATCAAATGTCACTGCGCAAAACAATGGCCGTGGAGCTTGGATTTGGCCGAACCGAAGACATGGATGTCGAGATTAAAGTCTCCCGCGTGTCGGTCTCGAAGGCAGGAACCATGATCCAGGTCGATGTGCTGACCACTGACGGGGAATTCGTGAAACGCGAGCAGTACAACGTCGAACCTCTGTCGTTTGGCGATGGAGCCGGCGATGCGCTGGCACAGTCCTACGCAATACTGAAGGACGAGAGCCGGTTCCCGCAGTTCGCCGGGGCTGAAGACGCCTGAATAGGGCATGGCAGTTAACCGCACCGCGCCGGGCATAGACTGATCGCACAGTCTAACCCAAAGGCGAGGTCATCATGGCCAACACACTCGAAATTCAAAAGGCGCTTGCCACAAACGGATTTGATCCCGGCCCGGTTGACGGCATTCGCGGCCCTAAAACGATTGCCGCGATCCGGGCCTTTCAGACAGCCAACGGTCTTGAGGTTGACGGTATTGTCGGGCCTGAGACGAGCACGGCTCTGTTTTTGCCGGCAATGCCGGAGGAAACCAGCCTTTGGGAGGCTGTGCTATCCTTCATTTCCGCGATCATCGGCAGCCGGCCGGACAAGGCGGCAATGCCGCCCTGGCTGAAGAATGCCTATCTCGATCTTGGCGAGGCCGAGGTGAAGGGTCCGAAGCACAATTCGCGCGTGTTGGAATTCTGGGAAGCCATCGGCCAGCCGGTGCATGATGATGAAACGCCGTGGTGCGCCGCCGGCGTCGGCTGCTGGCTGGAAGAGGCCGGGCTTGCCTCTACCCGTTCCGGCCTTGCCCGCTCCTATGGCAAGAACTGGGGCCGCAAGCTTTCCGGCCCGGCGCTGGGCGCGATCGCCGTCAAGCCGCGCGGCGGCAGCGCCCTTTACGGCCATGTGACGCTGGTTGCCGGCCGCACGGCAGACGGCCGCCTCGCCTGCCTTGGCGCAAACCAGGGCGACCAGGTGCAGATTTCGCCCTATTCCGATGCCGCATTTTCCGGCGCGGCCGATTGCGGCTTCTTCTGGCCCAACGATTTCTCCCTGCCCGACAGCATCGGCGCCGGCACGCTGCCGCTGATCGATGCCGCCGGCAACGTGCTCACGGAGGCATGACCATGACCGTCTATGTGCGCATCCTGCTTTACATCGTTTCCGGCTGGATGGTTTCCTCCGGCCTGATCAACGAGGAAGTCAAGCGGATCATCACCACCGATCCGGCCATTGCCGATGGGGTGCAGCTGGTGCTGGCCGCGCTGGTTTCCTCCATCTCGCTCTACTGGTGGAAGCTCGCCAAGCGCTTCGGGTGGAAAACCTGATGCTCGCCGGGGTGAAAAACTGGGCGCTGGCGGCCGCTGGCGCGCTTGTGGGCGTTGCGGCCGTCATCGTGCTTGTCTGGGCCTTCGTGCTGCCAGACGCGCGCCAGGAGGGCCGCAAGGCGGAAAGAGCGGCAACGAACGAAATCACGCTCGATGCGTTCAAGGAAAGGGCGAAAGACGATGCGGAACGTGAGCAGATGGACACTTACGACTTGTGTGTTGACTATTTCCGCCATCGCGGCCGGGTGCCAGAGTGCGACACCCTCCGGGTGCGGCCCGTTCAAGAAGAATAATCTTAGCCCGGCCGGGTTCATCGCACTGGCCCCGGTAGACCGAAACGCGCTGAACAACATCACGGGCAACGACGCGGCCGGCGAGCGGCTGGGATGCTGGGAATGACCAAACCGACCTTCGACATGCGCATATCGCTCGGCAACATCATCGCGGCGGCCGCCTTCGCCGCAAGCGTTCTTGGCGCTTATTGGGCGCTGCGCGACGATGCAGCCGCCAACCAGCGCGATATCACCGAGATCCAGGACGATATCACCGATATCAAGCATTCGATCAAACAGGTCGAGGCCACGAGCGCCAGCAAGACCGATGTCGTGTATCTGCAAAACCGGGTGGCCAACGTCGAGGCGTACAAGGACGACATGACCGATCGCATGGCGCGGGTTGAAACGAAGGTGGATCAGATCCTGATCGAGCTGCAGAAGCGCTGACGGTCGTGTGACCGTCGTGTGACTTTTCTAGAAAAATAAGTCACAAATCAGGTCACAAGAAAAGTCACAAATTCATCTAACATCATGACTTTTAAGAGAAAAATGGTGGGTGATGTAGGTCTCGAACCTACGACCCGCTGATTAAGAGTCAGCTGCTCTACCAACTGAGCTAATCACCCACGAGACACGTCGCTTTCGCGTCGTGTGAGGGCCGTATAATGGGGATTCGGCGGATTGTCCAGCGTCCTGTTTCATTTTTTTTGACGCTAATTTCCTTTTCTTTACAAAGCCCCGCGCACGGCAAAGAAAATGCGTCACAGAAGCGTGCCGCGCGCCACGCAAACGGCCTGGCCGCCGATGCGCGCAGCGCTGATCTCCCCGCCGGGGCCAGTCTCGAGATTGAGCCGGATATAGGAGGGGCGTCCCATCTCGACACCCTGTTCGATGACGAAGGAATGAGGCCCCTCGCCCGGCGCATCGAAATGCTGGATGGCGCCCGAAAAGGCCGCCGCCGCCGATCCCGTCGCCGGGTCCTCGGTAATACCGTCGGTCGCAAACATCCGGGTGTGGAAATGGATATCGTGCCGCACGCCGCCGCGGGTATAGACATAGGCCCACACCGGAAGCCCTTCGATCAGCGGGGAAAAGGAATTCCAGCGACGCGGATCGAAGTCGATTTTCTCCGCAACCCCGAGATTTCTGACAGGGATGAGCGAAAACGGAACCCCCGCCGACCAGATCGTCGGAACATGATTCTCAAAGCCGATTTCGTCGACCTCAATGCCAAGCGCCTCGGCAAGATTTTCGCGCGCGATCGCCTCGCTGCAGCGACGGGAGAGTTTTGGCAGATCGAATTCGGCAAAGCCGGCGGCATCCGGCCTGAGTTTGACCGCGCAGCGCACCGGACCGATCCTCTCGCCCAGCACCGAGACCATGTCGATCTCGGTATCGCTGCCGTGCTGGCGCTCAGCAAGCGCGATTGCCGCGCCCACCGTCGGGTGGCCTGCGAAGGGCAGTTCCCCGCCCGGCGTGAAGATGCGCGCTGTGGCCGATTGCGACACATGTTGCGGCGCGGACAGGAAGATCGTCTCGGAGAGGTTGAACTCGCAGCAAATGGCTTGCATCTCGTCGTCACTCAGCCCCTGGGCTTCGAAGACGACCGCTAGCGGATTGCCCTGATAGCGCTCCGCCGTAAACACATCATAGATCGCATATTCCCGCATCTCGGTAAAAGCTCCTCTGCCATTTTGCCCTAAAGTCTACCCTCATCCGCGCTTGCCGAAAACAAGATCCAGAACCGGCGGCATGGAATGGGCGTAATCGAAATCATCCCTGTTGTCGCTGGTTATTGCCAGCACCGCGTCAATTTCACCTTCACTGTCGCCGCGCATATGGTCACGCACTTTCTCCAGCAAGTGGGCCGTCCCAAGCGGCGAGCGGAAGAAACGGTAGAACATGACGATCTGGCCGCACCATGCACAGAAATAGTCCGGCTCGGATTCCATTTCAGCCAGATCAAGGCCGGTCTCCTCAGCAACCTCGCGCGCCATGTTGGCGTCAAGATCGATGCGGCCGTCAACGATGTCATCCTGCTCCAGAGAGCCGGAAGCGCAATAGACCTTGCCGGCATTGGCGGTGATGGGGCTCATGCGGATGGCGATGACAGCGCCATCGGCCGAGCGGATGACGGGCATGCCGAAGCTGTGAAAGGTTGGAGGCTTTTCGGTCTGCCGGCGCCACCAGAGGTGATAGGCATAGGGCACAAGCTGACCCGTCGCACGCACCGCGCCGTCGCACAGCGTCGCATCGTTGAGCGCGACCAGACGGCCGTTGAAGAGATGGGGATTGGCGGCCTTCTCGCGTTCCCAGTTGGCCGCCACCTCGGCATCGAAACGCTGAAGCCCGACCGGATCCTCCTCCGTGACGCGAATGTCGATTTCGCGGATCGGAAAGGCCCGGTTTTCCGGGGGCCAGTCCTGCGGGGCGGTCAATAGCGAAAAGGGCATGGGAAATCCTGCTAATATGAGTGCGCCTGGAAGCGAGCGCCTGCACGCTACAGGAGAGACCCGCCAAACAAAAGGCCCGCCATGGACATGACGGGCCTTGGGGAGTGGCCATGAAAAATGCCGAAAATCAGGCCGCTGCGGCCAGTTCCTCGGTCAGGACAGCGCCGAGACGCTTGATCCCCTCCTCGATAACCTCCGGAGCGGAACAGGAGAAGGAGAGGCGTATGTGGTTGGGCCCGCTGCCGTCCGCATAAAAGGCATTGCCCGGCACGAAAGCCACCTTGGCGCTCTTCAGCGAGACCGGCAGAAGGGCCGCCGCATCCATGCTCTCCGGCAGGGTCAGCCAGACGAACATGCCGCCCTGCGGGCGCGTCCATTCGACGCCGGCCGGCATGTAATCGGCAAGCGCCTTCAGCATCGCATCGCGACGCTCGCGATAGACGGTGTTGATCTTCTCCGCCTGCTCCTCGAAATTGGCTTCGGCCACGCGCGCGATCGCCATCTGGTTGATGGTAGGCGAATGCAGATCGGCGGCCTGCTTGGCGAGAACGAGGCGCTTGATGATCGGCGTCGCGGCACAGACCCAGCCGACGCGAAGGCCCGGCGACAGCGTCTTGGAAAAGCTGCCGCAATAGAGCGTGCGGGTGTTCTCGATGCCGCCGGAGCGCTCGCAATCCATCGCCAGAAGCGTCTTCTGCCGTTCGCCCTCATAGCGCAGAGCCCGGTAGGCAGCGTCCTCGATCACCGCGATATCGAGCGCTTCGGCGATATCGAGCAGCTTCTCGCGTTCCATCGGCGACAGCGATTCGCCGGTCGGATTGGCGAAATCGGCCGAGAGATAGGCGAACTTGACTCGGCTTCCGGCCTTTTCCGCAGCCTGCGCATAGGCTTGCGGTTCGGCATTGCGCGACAGGTCCAGCCGGTCGTAGCGAGGCTCATAGGCGTTGAAGGCCTGCAGCGCGCCGAGATAGGTCGGCCAGCTCACCAGCGCGGTATCGCCCGGCGAAAGCATCAGTTTGCCGAGATAGTCCAGCGCCTGCTGCGAGCCTGACGTGATGAAGATGTTTTCCAGGTTGGCATCAATGCCGCGCGCGCGCATGCGCTTCACGATCCATTCGCGCAGACGCGGATAGCCTTCGCTCACAGAATACTGCAGCGCCTGACCGGCCTCGGGCCCGGAGAGAATATCATTATAGGCCGACTGAAACGCCTCATTCGGAAACAGCGCGGGATCCGGAATGCCGCCAGCAAAGGAAATGATGTCGGGCTGCTCGAGAAGCTTCAGAAGTTCGCGGATTTCGGACGCGCCCATGCGTTTGGCGCGCGTCGCGTAGATTTTTTCCCAGTCAAGCATGGGGGTTTCCTCGGAGTCTTTTTTGGTGGCCGTACATCACCATAGCCAGTCATTTAAGTCAACAATACTGACCTATTTTTCGGCAATAAAACCGTATTTTTCCAACCCACAGGGTAATATTCGGTCGTAGTTTCGGCAAGCGCGGTAATTTTGTGGCGATCCGGCCTGTACGGGCACAACCGCCGGGCGGCGACAACCTTCCCCAAAACGCAACGTACCGGGCAGCAAGGCCGCCCGGTACGCAAGACTTTCAGCAAAAGAGCCGGAAGCGCTTAGTTGCGCTCTTTGTCGACCAGCGCGCCCTTCTTGATCCAGGGCATCATGCCGCGCAGCTTCTCGCCGACTTCCTCGATCTGGTGACGGTCGTTGAGGCGGCGGGTAGCCTTGAAGCGGGCAGCGCCGGAATGCCATTCCTGCATCCATTCGGCGGTGAACTTGCCGGTCTGGATGTCTTTCAGCACGCGCTTCATCTCGGCCTTGGTTTCCTCGGTGACGATCCGCGGACCGGTGACATATTCGCCCCACTCGGCCGTGTTGGAGATCGAGTAGTTCATGTTGGCGATGCCGCCTTCATAGATCAGGTCGACGATCAGCTTTACTTCGTGCAGGCACTCGAAATAGGCCATTTCCGGCGCATAGCCGCCTTCGACCAGGGTTTCGAAACCGGCGCGGATGAGCTCGACCAGACCGCCGCAGAGAACGGCCTGTTCGCCGAAGAGGTCGGTTTCGCACTCTTCCTGGAAGGTCGTCTCGATGATGCCGGCGCGACCGCCGCCAACGCCGGAGGCGTAGGAAAGCGCAACGTCAAGCGCGTTGCCGGACGCATCCTGCTCAACAGCGACGAGGCAGGGAACGCCGCCGCCGCGCTGATATTCGCCGCGCACCGTGTGGCCGGGGCCCTTCGGCGCGATCATGATGACGTCGACGGTCTTCTTCGGCTCGATCAGGCCGAAGTGAACGTTCAGGCCATGCGCGAAGGCGATCGCGGCGCCATCGCGGATGTTCGGCGCAATCTCGCTGTTGTAGATGCCGGCCTGAAGTTCATCCGGCGTTGCCATCATCATCAGGTCGGCCCATGCGGCGGCATCGGCAACGGTCTTGACTTCAAAGCCGTCGGCTTCGGCCTTCTTGGCGGTGGCCGAACCGGCGCGCAGCGCGATGACGATGTTCTTCGCGCCGCTTTCCTTCAGGTTCAGCGCATGGGCGCGCCCCTGCGAACCATAGCCGATGATGGCGACCTTGCGGCCGTTGATGAGATTGATGTCCGCATCCTGATCGTAATAAACACGCATTGTCTTTCCTTCCCTTGACAAAACTTCGCCTCACCGCGCCTTGCGGCAGGCAATTCATGCGGCCGCAAAAAGCGTCCAGAACCTTTCCACCGCCCGTTCGGCCCGGCGCTGGAACAGGCCGCGATCGGCGACCTCTCCAAGCAGAAGACGAACATGGCTGTCACCGACGATGAGCCCGTAGAACACCCGATAGGCCTCGTCGCCGTTATCAAACACCAGAAGCCCGGAGCGGCGTCCGTCTTCAAGAAGCGCCCTCGCCCGCTGGTCGATCTGCGCACGGCCGCGCTCCAGAAGCATGCGACCGAGCTTCTGTCCATCCTTGCTGACGCGCCCGATCGCAAGCCGGTTGAGGGCGAGCGACACATCGCCGGCCAGAACCTCGAGCAGATCCTGCGCGAAGGCACTGAGGTGATGGCGCAGCTCATCGGCATCAAGCCTGTGCCCGGCGCTCTCGAATGTACGAACCTTGCTTGCCTGATAGGCGATCATGGCGGAAAGCAGGCCGTCGCGGTCGCCGAACCATTTATAGAGGCTTTCCTTGGAACAGCTCGCCGCGCGCGCGATCCCCGCCGTCGTGACGGACTTCTCACCGCCTTCGACAAGCAGAAGAAGTGCTTGTTCGAGAACCGCCTGCTGGCGGGGCGTGAAATGAAGTTCTGCGTCGACGTCGTCGATCAATGGACTGCTCTCGCGTCTGGTACGGTACGGTACGGTACCTATTGCCGCAGTTTCTCCTCTCCGTCAAGCGGTCAAGGGAGTGAAATTGTACACAGGGACGAGTGTGACCATTCAACCCGTGCACCTCGATCAGCGGGCAGAACCGTTCCAGGATCCAGATCCTTGTTTTCCACAGCGGATCATCGAAAAACCGGATTCCACCTTTTCGATAACCCGATGCTTCAGGCAAGACGGCAATGCGGGTGAGGCACCATGGCAATCCTTGATACAAATATCGCCGCGTCTCCAGTCCCCGGCGGCGGCCGCGCCGTCAGCCTGAAACCGCCACGCGACAGGCTGATGCGAAGCCCGGGCTTTATCCGCAAATTATTTAATCAAACGATTGACTATATAAATGGGAGTGATTATCTTGCCCTCAACGACGCGGGCGATCCCTTCCGCCCGCTCCGCCTTCATCGTGATGCGGCTCCTGACAGGCACGTCTCTGCCCTCAGCCTTGCACGTTTACGATGACCTCCGGAAACACCCCGGCAGAACCCTGCGCCGGGGTGTTTCTCGTTTATCGTCCTCATGATGAAATCTGGCCAGGGCATGGCGACCGCCCCGGTCACTGTCTTGTTTCTGGATACACGCTGTCGCCGCTTTCCGCGCCTCGCCGAGGATTGAAAGCGCGCCAAAATTAACCATATCTCGGAACAAGAATGACAGTCCCGCCGTTTAGGCGGTATATCTTCTGAACGACCTCCAACAGGCACCCCGGCATTCCCCTGCGCCGGGGTGTTTGCTTTTGGTCAATCCCCATCCGTTTCAGCATCGAAACGCATCCGCGCCGCATGAACACGGTCGCGATTTTCTTTGGCCCAAAGAACCACCCCCTGCCAGGCGTCGAGAAACGATGTCCCCTCCTCCGTCAGCGCATACTCCACCTGCGGCGGTTGGGTCGGATAGACCTTGCGGGTGATATAGCCGTCCCGCCGGAGATCGGTCAGGGACTTGGTCAGCATGCGTTGCGAAATATCCGGGGCAAAGCGCTTCAGTTCGGAGAAACGTCGCGGCCCGTCGCTGAGCGCCAGAAGCAGAAGGGTGCTCCATTTGCCGGAGACCCGGCTGAGAACATCCCGCACAGGACAGGTTTCGAGATCTTTCGCGCTCGGGAGAGTTTCCACACGCTCGTCAACACGTTTGTCCATTCGTCAAAACTTTCCGCCCATGGGCACAGGAATGTAACCGCGCCACAAAATAGTGCCTTCTTTACAATTGCCGGGCAATCCATACATCAAATGCAGTCTCGTTTCGAGACCATATCTCTGTCGAGCACAATGAAAGGACGGATCATGACGGACACAAAAGTTCTGGTGACAGGCGCTTCGGGCAAGCTTGGCCGTGAAACCCTGGACATTCTTCTGGCATCGGGCAAGGCGCCGGACCAGATCATCGCGACCACGCGCGCGGTCGAAAAACTCGCAGACTATGCCGAAAAGGGCGTGGATGTGCGCAAGGCGGATTTCAACGATCCCGCCTCACTGGCAGCGGCCTTTGCCGGCGCCGCGCGGGTCGCCATCATCTCCACCGATGCGATCGACCCCGACTCCGACCGCGTGGCACAGCACAGCGCCGCCGTGGAGGCCGCGCGGAAGGCAGGCGCCAAACATCTGGTCTACACCTCGATGCCGGGTCCCGAACATTCGAAGGTCAGCTTCGCGCCCGATCATTTGGGCTCTGAAAAGGCGATCATCGAAAGCGGCCTCTCCTACACCATCCTGCGCAACAGCTGGTACCAGGAAAATCTTTTGATGAGCCTGCCGCATGCCTTTTCGCAAGGCGTATGGGCAAGCGCCGCCGGCAACGGCAAGCAATCCTTCATCGGCCACGAGGACTGCGCCCGGGCCATCGCGGCCGCGCTCCTGTCAGATAGCGACGAAAGCAGCATCCTGACGCTGAATGACGGAGAAAGCCATACGGTGGAAGAGATCGCTGCGCTTGCAAGCAGCGTCACCGGCAAACCGCTCAAGGTCGAGCACATCAGCGCCGATGCCCTTCGCGAAGGCCTTGCCGGCGCCGGCCTGCCGCCCTTCGTCATAGACCTTACCGTCAGCGCCGACGAGAACACCCGCGCCGGCGGCTTCGATATCGTCAATGACGACTTCGAAAGGTTCACCGGCCGGAAGCCACGCTCGCTGCGCGCCTTCTTCGAGGAGAACAAGGCGGCTTTCTAGAACGACCAGGTTGGACAATGCCCGTGTCCGGTTTCGGACGGACACGCATCAAGCCTCGGGCTCACACGTGTTCGCCGCAGGCGCGGCGGAACCGGCGAACCGTTTCGGCCATGCCGTATTCCAGCGCGTCGGCTGTCAGGCCATGGCCGATCGACACTTCGCAGAGATGCGGAATATGGCTTGCAAGCAGCGGCAGGTTGCCGACCGTCAGGTCATGCCCGGCATTGACGCCAAGGCCGAGTTCACGGGCGATCGCGGCGGTCTCGCCGAGTTGCGCGGCAATCGCCTTCTGCTGTTCGGGCTGATCGTAGGCCCCGCCATAGGGTCCGGTATAAAGCTCGATCCGGTCAGCGCCGCTGTCACGCGCCGCCTCCAGCTGCGCCCTGTCCGCATCACCATCGGCAAACAGCGAGATGCGGACATTTTTCTTCTTCAGCCGCGCAATGGTGCGCTTCAGAAGGTCGCGATTGGCGATGAAGTCCCAACCGTGATCCGAGGTCGACTGGGCCGGATCGTCCGGCACCAGTGTCACCTGCTCCGGCTCGCTCTCAAGACAAAGTCCGATGAAATGATCGCTCGGAAAACCTTCGATATTGAACTCGGCCTGCGGAAACTCGTCGTCAATCAGGGCGCGGATAACCGGCAGGTCTGAAAAACGGATATGGCGCTGGTCAGGACGGGGATGAACCGTCAGCCCACAGGCGCCTGCGTCCAGCGCGATCCTGCCGAGATGGCGCACGCTCGGCCAGGGAAGATCCCGCCGGTTGCGCAATTGGGCGATCGCATTGAGGTTGACGGACAGTCTCGCGGCCATGTTCTCCTCCGTTTCTCAGAGGCGCCATTCATATATGCAGAGGCGACTTTGCAGAAACACATTTTTTCATGAATTTCGGCAGACGCACAGAGCACCGGGCTTCAATTTTGCGAGTCCGCCCAAAAGTCCACCCGATTTATTGTTTAATCACAATATGATATTTGTATTTTTTAATTCAAAACATGAATTTATAGCCCTCTTCTGACGCGGCAACTCCCCGCCGCCGCAGTCCGGCTGGCACGGCAGAGAGACCAGCCGGCGACCGGATGCCGCTCAGGAGACTCGCTCCCGTTCGGCTTCGGCGGAAAGCGCCGTCGCGTCGACCAGCATCAGCATGGTCAGCGCCTGTCCATAGGGCGCGGGAATATCGGGGATCTGGCGATAGAAATCGAGCGTATGGCCCATCGGCGTTCCATCGGAGACATGGCCCACGATGCCGTCATCGCCGATACAACCGATAACCGCGCTGAACGCTTTGTCCGCGACGGGACGGAAGGTCTCCGGCAGGATGCCGAGCGAGATGCCGCGGGAGATGCCATAGGCAATGCCGGCGGTCGCCGAAGCCTCGATCGGCGCCGAAGGGTCATCGAGGAGCGTGTGGAAGAATCCCTCCGCATTCTGCAGTCTGGCGAGCGCCGAGACCTGTGACAATAGAACATTCGTCAGGTAGCGATGCGTTGCCGGCGGCAGGGTTTCAACGATCGAAAGCAGTTCGGGAATGGCGATGGTGATCCAGGAATTGCCGCGCGCCCAGAGCGCGTTCGCGAAATTGTGGCGCCCGTGGAACGTCCAGCCGTGATACCAGAGGCCGGTCTTGGCATCCCCCAGATAGCGGGTGTGGACAAAGAACTGGTAGACCGCCTCTTCCACCCAGTCCGGCCGGTCGAAACGTTTGCCGGCGCGCGCCAGAAACAGGCAGGTCATGAACAGCGTGTCGTCCCACAATTCGCCGTCATTCATCCGTTCCTTGACGACGTGCTGAAAGCCGCCATCCTCGGTACGGGCAAGCCCCGTCATCAGCCATTCGGCCCAGTCCTTGACCAGCATCTCCCATTCGGGCCGGTCGACATCGTCGATCAGGAAGGAGAGCGCCAGCATCGGCGCTGTGGAATTGACCTGACGCGGCGGCAGTCCGCGCGAAATCTGCCATTCATACCAGTCGGCCAGCGCATTGATCAGGTCGAGATCGCCGGTCTGGCAGGCATGGCGATAGAGGCCGTAAAGACCGACGCCGATCTCCCAGTCCCACTCGTCGAATTGAATCGAAAACGTGCCTTCGGTGATCGGCGCGGTCTCGTTGATGCCCCTGATCCGAGAAAGGCCGGTGGCGACGCTTTCGAGATAATCCAGAAGTTCCTGTCTGTCGTGGTGCATTGTTCTTGTCTTCTCAGTTCGAGGCCGGCACGGCGAAAGCGGTGAGCCAGGCGATCTCAGGCGTTTGCGACGTCGTCGGGAAAGCCGCGTGTCGGCCCTCGACGAAAAGACCGTCGCGGTAATCAAGGCGAAGCGCCGGCGTGAGCGGCCCCTCGCAGGAGAGGTTCAGCGGACCGTCCGACAGGCCGAGGCTCGTTCCGTCGACCAATGCGGCAAGCTCGGCCAGGTTTCGTCCGTCGAGATCGCCGACCATGATCGCCCAGCCGCTGCGCTTTCCCCGAACGCGGTGTTCGATGCCCGCGCCCGGCCCCTCGACGACCGCCTCGATCGGCCCCGTCGCCTTCAGCGCGACGAAGCTTTCCGCCGAGCGCAGCACCAGGAAGTCGTATCCCGCGATATGCTCGTCAAAAACGGAAAGCGGCGCATAGGCATGGGTGAAGGCAAGGCGCGGGTTGTCGCCGAGATCGCTCAGGAACAGGCAGCAGTTTTGATACTGGCCGACGCGCGGCATGACGCCATTGCCTGCCCAGTAGGACGGCCTGTCGGAACCCCAGGGGTCGTCGGCGCCCGGGTGATTGACCCAGACGCGCGCCATCGGGTGACCTGCGGCCTGCACGTCGATGAGATGCTGCTGATGTCCCTTCGCTCCGGGCGTCGCATCAATGCTGGCGGAAAGCTGCACGCCGGAGGTCTTGTAAAGCGCCAGCTGTGCCGCGCGCCCATAGCCCTGCACGTAACGGGCGGAAACTGCCCGGCCCTCGGGCGGGGCGACAAGCTGGTCAAACCCATCTGGCGGAACGTAGTCCCCGGCGCAGAACATCGGCAGCGCGGCCACGCCGCGATTGAGCCAGCCGGTCCCGAAGGCAATTGTGGCAAAAGGCGCCAGCTCCGACAGCGGCCCGGCGCGCAGCTCCTTGTCATAGGCCCGGCCCATCGACCCGGCGGAAACGCCGTTGATCGTATGCAGCGCGATCATGGAGCACAATCGGTCAAGCACCGTCCCTGCCCGCGCTTTCAGCGCCTCCCCGGCAAAGCGCTGCGACGCCAGAAGGCCGATGAAGTCGATCGGGTAGTAGGCCGCCGAGTTCCATTCGGCGAGGCCATGATCCTCGACCGCATCGAACCAGCGCGCAAGACGCTTTTCGGCAAGGGCCGCATGCTCGCGCCCGCTCATGCCGGAATTGGTGAAAACATCTTCCGCGAACGTCCCGCCGGCGATCAGTTCGGCGACATGGAAGCAGAGAACGTGATTCTCGCTCCAGAACCACATCGTGTCGTTGCCCGGTTCGTCCATCCAGTAGCGATAGCCGAGAATAGCCGCCTCAATGCGTGTCCGCAACGGCAGCGGCAGCGTCTCGCGATGATCGACATAGATCCACAACAGCGGAACGATGACGAAGTCCGAGCAGTCCCGCCGCGTTTCTATCGCCTGAAGCGTGTCTTCGAGCGCCGCGCGGTCGCCCTCATCGAGGTCGAGGCCAAGCGCAAGGCGGGCCAGCACGCGCCCGACCCTGAGCTCTCCATGGTCTGCAAGAAAGGAAAGCCCTGCCCGCTTGCGGGCGGCGAGATCGCCGGCCAGGCGATGCGGTCGCCCATCACGCAGCAGCGCAAAGGCAATGGTGCGGTCGATCCGGCTTTCGCCGAGCGAGAATTCGATATCCAGTTCGTGATAGCCCTCAGGAAGATCGTCGGGCAGCCTAAACGTCGCCTCCGTCTCGCCGACCGCCAGCGTCGACACAGCCTCGAACAGCGGTGGCAGATGGCGCATGTGCACGCTCTGCTGCACCCTGGCCACGATCGTGACGGCTGCGGTCGCGGGTTGGTCGATGACAAGGCGGAGATCCTCGCCTTCGCCGAAGGCAACGCGGGCGGGACGGACGGCGCGGGCAAGCGCCATCAGCATTTCGAGCGTTCTGCCATCGGCGTTGCCGGGCACTTCCGCCGCAAGTTCGCCTTCACCAAGCCAGGTCAGTTCGACGAAATAGTTGGTGTCGCGCTCGGCGATCTCCTCCACCAGCATGACCAGATCGGAACCGCCTTGTGCGAGCGGCAGGACGATCTCCGTCTCCTGAGCCGCGTTTCGGGTATAGGGCTCGAAGGCCGCAATTTTCCTGCCGTCGACAAAGACGTGGACCCCGCCGCAGGTGGCAAGGCGGAAGCGAAAATCTCCGCCTTCCGGTGGAACGAGCCGGGTGCAGACCCAGCGGGAAAGCCGCGTCGGGCGGTGCCAGAAGCCGGAGAACTCAAGCCTGCGATTGAAGCCCGGAAGATTGGTCGAGACGATCTCGAAATCATCCTTGAGCGCAACCGTGCGGTCGGCGATCTCCGCGCGGACCGCAGTCCGACACGGCAACTCGCCGACATCGACAAAACCGTTGATGAACTTGTAGTCGACATTGTCCACCCCGCGCCGAACCGTGCCGGGATAGTAACCGGCCTCCAGCCGGCCCAGCGCGAACGCGGTGACGGTCTCGCCCGTTTGCGTAACAAAGCGCGCGCGTTCAGGCATGTTCACTCTCCCGGTCAGGCAGGCAAAGTTCGATTGCCTCGATTTTCGAAACGAGCTGGTCGAGCCGGTCGATGCGGAAATGCGGTTCCTCCGCCACATCCGCCGGCACATGCGTGCGCCGTTTCGACCAGCTGACGAAGAGGCTGATGAGGCCGAAATCATTCGCGCCGCGAATATCGCGGGCGAGATTATTGCCGACCATGACGATGCGCGGATTTGCTTCCGCCCCCAGCCCAAGCCCGGAAAGGGCTGCGGCGAACATCTTCGGCGACGGCTTGTGTTCGCCGACATCACCGGAAATCGCGTGGCACTCCATCAGGTCCCAGATACCGCGCGGCTTCAGCATGTTCTCGAAGGTTTCGCGCGGACCATCGGCGACCAGCGCCAGCCTGTAACCGAGCCGGTGGAGCGTGCGAACAGCATCCATGGCGAAGGGGATTTCATCGGCTTCGGTGACCACTTCGCTGCCGGGCTTCTTGACCTCGGTTGCCTCGTCAATCAGCGTGTCGCCGCAATCGAGAAACACGGCGGCCAGATGCGGCACGGCCTCCGGAAGCGCTGCAATCAGCGCCCTCATCCGCGCGGGGATCCAGGCCGCAAGCGTTTTCCACGGTATGAGGACGGGTTCTTCCGCCGCCACGAAAGCAAAGCGCGGAACGAAGGCCGCGCGTTTCATCGCAAGCCCTGCCAGACGGTGATCCCGGGGTGACGCCGTCCAGGCGCCGGCTTCGGCGAATTCATTGCCGAGATGGATGCCGCCCGCACCGGCCTCACGACCGCACATCTCGGCAATTTTTGAGCCGCCCATGAACCGCATGATCCGGGAAATGCCCCAAAGCGCATGTTTTCCCGGCTCCACATAGAGCACCGGCCGTCCGCCGCGCAGGTCCGGCAGACCGCTGCCGTCATCAATCGCGACCCGCAGGCCATGCATCGAGCCCTCGACCCGGACAACGTCCCCTCGCCGGTCGACATGCACCCAGGCATGCTCGAGATCGTAGAGATGCTGGATATCCCAGTCATGCCAGATGGCGTACTCGATCACCACGCCGCCCTCCGGCGGCGCAAGCTGAAACTTCGACGACGGAGATTTTTCGGCGGAGCGGACCACGCTGTAACCCATCGCCAGCGGCGGAGACGGTTCCGCACGATCAAGCATCAGCACCGGACGATGCCGCTCCGCCAGCGCAAAATCCGAGTCGCGAACGCCATCGGGCGGCGCGGGCTCGGAAACGGAAAACAGCGTCATGCCTCCGCTCCCTCTCCGACGCCGTCAAGCGTCAGCGTTTCGGCGTAATGGCAACGCACCGCGCGGCCATCGACCTCTCGCAGCGCCGGCTTTTCCGCGGAACAGCGCTCGGTCGCATAGGCGCAGCGCGGATGAAAGGCGCAGCCCGACGGCGGTTCGGAGGCATCCGGAACCTCGCCCTTCAGCACGCCCCGCCTCTCCGACGAGCGCTTGCGCGGATCGGGCTGCGGTACCGCACCGAGAAGCGCTTCCGTGTAGGGATGGCGCGGACGGGAGAACAGCCGGTCGGTTTCGCCGAGTTCGACGATCTGCCCGAGATACATGACGGCGATCCGGTCGGAGATGTGCTCGACCATGCCGAGATCGTGGGTGATGAACAGATAGGTGAGGTTGAACTGCTCCTGCAGGTCCTGCAGAAGATTGATGTTCTGGGCGGCGACAGAGACGTCCAGCGCCGAAACGGCCTCATCAGCGGCAATGAAGGCCGGAGACAGCGCCAGGGCGCGTGCAATGCCGATCCTCTGGCGCTGTCCGCCGGAGAAGGCATGGGGATAGCGCGACGCATATTCGGGCCTCAAGCCAACGCAGGAGAGAAGTTCGCCCACCCGTTTGGCAATCTCATCCTTGGAATAGCCATGCACCACCATCGGCTCGCCGATGAGATCGAGCAGCGTCATGCGCGGATTGAGCGAAGAATAGGGATCCTGGAAGATCATCTGCATCTCGCGCCGCACCGGCCGCAGTTCCTTGTCGCTCATCGACGAGATATCGATCACCTTGCCGTCATGTTCGCGAAACAGAATCTGGCCATCGGTCAGCGAATAGGCGCGCAGGATCAGCCGGGCGACGGTGGATTTACCCGAGCCGCTCTCGCCGACAAGTCCAAAGGTTTCTCCCTTGCGGATGTCGAAGCTGACGTCATCCACGGCGCGCAAAACCTTCAGCTCGCGCCCCTTTTTTCCGCCCTTGACGGTGAAATGTTTCTTCAGGCCGCGCACGGAGATCAGAACGTCGTCGGGCATGGAAACGGTCTTGCTGCTGGCGTCGCTCATGCTCCGGCCTCCGGCAGGTTTCCGGCAAAGTGACAGAGCGCCTCCTGTCCGCGCTCGAACGGCACGCGCGGTGGCGTTCGGACGGAACAGACCGAGGGATCGGCATAATCGCAACGCGTGTGGAACACACAGCCGGATGGAATGTTGTAAGGATCGGGCACAGAGCCCTTGATGACGCTCAGCCGCCGCTGCTTCTTCTGTCCGAGGCGCGGAATGGAGCCGAGCAGCGCCCGCGTATAGGGGTGCTGCGGATTGTAGAAGATGTCGTCGACAAGCCCCGTCTCGACCACGCGACCGAGATACATCACAGCCACACGGTCGGCGATATCGGCAACCACCCCGAAATTATGGGTGATGAAGACGATCGCCATACCGAGTTCCTGCTGCAGCGATTTCAGCAGTTCGAGGATCTGCGCCTCGGTGGTGACGTCGAGCGCCGTGGTCGGCTCGTCGGCGATCAGCAGCGCCGGATCACAGGCGAGCGCAAGAGCGATCATGGCGCGCTGGCGCATGCCGCCCGAAAGCTGATGCGGATAGCTGTCGATGAGGCGCTCGGGCTGGGGAAGCTGTACGCGCGCCAGAAGATCGATGGCGCGGGCGCGCGCCGCCTCCTTACCGACGCGCCGGTGCAGCATCACCGTGCGCATGATCTGGGTGCCGATCGAATGCACCGGCGAAAGCGCGGTCATCGGTTCCTGGAAGACCATGCCGATGCGGCCGCCCCGCAATTTGCGCATCAGCCGGCTGTCGCGTTTCAGCCCGTCGAGCCGGTATTCCGTGTCGCCGTCCGGGTTGAAGCGGATCTCGCCGTTCCCTTCCTCGGCATTTCTGGCCAACAGCCGCATGATAGCTCTGACAGTCACCGACTTGCCGGAGCCGCTTTCGCCGACGATGCCCAGAACCTCGCCGCGATCGACATGGTAGTTGACGCCATCAACGGCCTTCACCAGCCCGTCGCGGGTCTTGAAGGCAACCTCGACATCATCGAGTTGCAGCAGGCGCTCCGGGGGCATTTTGTTGTTCGTTTTGTCCAGCATGGCAAAAACCTATTGTCCGTAGGGATCGGCCGCGTCACGCAGGCCGTCGCCGAGGAAATTGAAGGCCAGCACCACCGCGACCACGGCAAGGCCGGGCGCCAGCAGCCAGGGGGCGAGAGAGATGGAGCGGAGGTTCTGCGCATCCTGCAGCAGCACGCCCCAGGAGACGACCGGCGGGCGCAAACCGAGGCCGAGGAAGGAGAGCGCCGTCTCGCCGAGGATCATCTCCGGTACGGCCAGCGTCATCGCTGCGATGATGTAGGAGGTCATCGCCGGCAGCATGTGCTTGGTGATCACGCGGTATTCCGAGGCGCCGGCAAGGCGCGCCGCCATCACATAGTCCTCCGATTTCAGCGACAGGAAGCGACCGCGCACGACGCGCGCCAGATGCGTCCAGCCGATCAGCGCCAGGATCAGGGTGATCAGCACATAGACAAACAGAGGATCCCAGGCGATCGGCAGCGCGGCGGCAAGGCCCATCCACAGGGGGATGGTCGGCACTGAACGAATGAACTCCATCATGCGCTGGATCGCCGTATCGAGAAAGCCGCCATAATAGCCCGAGATCGAGCCGAAGAAGAGGCCGAGCACGAAGGCGAAGAACACGCCGATCAGACCGGCCGAAAGGGTCACGCGTGCGCCGTAGACGAGCCGCGAGAACAGGTCCCGTCCAAGCGAATCCGTGCCGAGAAGATTGACCTTCTGACGGCGGGCATCAATGCCGAAGAGATGCAAATCGGCCTTCCAGATACCCCAGAACTTGTATTTCTCGCCATGAACGAAGAACTTGATCGGCAGCGGCTTCGTCTTGTCGAGCACGTAGGTGACGCGCGCCGTCTCCGGATCACGCGTGCGCTTCAGTTCGTAGACGAAGGGCCGCGTCAGCTCCCCCTCATGGACAAAGCGCACCATTTGCGGCGGCACGAAGGTTTCCAGCCGTTCGATGGAATCGGGCGCATAGGGCGCCACGATTTCAGCGAAGATCGCAACCAGATAGGCCAGCACCAGGAAGATCAGCGAAACGAGCGCGAGCCGGTGCTGACGGAAGCGCCACCACACCAGTTTCCAGGAATTGGCGGTGTAGATGCTCTGCTCGGCTGACGCCAGTTCGTTTTCTTCCGCGTAGACGGTTGTCTCGTAGGTCATGAAGGCCTCACGCGTAACGGATGCGCGGATCGGACCACGCAAGAAGAATGTCGGACAGCAGCGTGCCGATGACGGTAAAGACGCTGAGGATGAGAATGAAGGCGCCGGCGAGATACATGTCCTGCATCTTCAGCGCCTGCAGCATAAGCGGTCCCGTGGTCGGCAGGTTGAGAACGACTGCGGTGATGACGTCGCCGGAAAAGAGCGCAGGCAAGGCCCATCCGACCGTCGAGATGAACGGGTTGAGGGCAACGCGCACGGGATAGCCCCAGACCACCTGGCGCTCGGAAAGCCCCTGCGCATAGGCGGTTTCGACATAAGGCTTGCCGAGTTCATCGAGCATGTTGGCGCGCATCACGCGGATCAGGCCGGCCGCACCGCCGGTCGCCAGCACGACAATCGGGATCCATACATGTTCAAGAATGTTGCCGACCTTCGCCAGCGACAGCGGCGCGCCTTCAAAGCGCGGCGAGATCAGCCCGCCGACATCGATATTGAACCAGGCGAAGCCGACCCACATCAGGATCAACGCCAGCAGGAAATCCGGAATGCCCTTGCCGAGAAAGCCGAAAACGGTGAACACGTAATCCAGGAGCGAATACTGCCGCTGGGCAGAATAGACGCCGATCGGAATGGCGATGATCCAGGTGAAGATCAGCGACAGCGAGGACAGAAGCAAGGTCAGCGCCAGCCGGTTCCAGATGAGATCGGAAACCGGCGCATTCCAGTGGAAGGACTGCCCGAAATCTCCGTGGAGGACGATGTTGCCGATCCAGCGCACATACTGGATGAGGATCGGATCGTTGAGTCCAAGCCGCGTGCGGATCGCATCTTCCTGCGCGGCGGTGATGTACTCGCCGCTGTTGCGCAGTTCCGCAGCATAGGCGGTGACATAGTCTCCCGGCGGAAGCTGAATGATGATGAAGGAAATGAAGGAGACAACGATGAGGGTCGGGATCGCCCACAGAAGTCGTCGCCAGAGGAAATTAGCCATCGTCTGCTCTCCGCACTGCCACCCACCGGCTGCCCGTGGCCAAACGGGCAGCCGGCCGGCTCCGCTGGATCGCGGAACCCTTGCTCGGGAGGGAGCTTCGCCTTTCGGTTACTGCTTGTTCTGGTCGATCCAGAACTGCTGCGTCTGGCCGAGGCCCACGCCGCGCGTGACATCGTCCTCGACAAGCCCGTTGCGGACATTCATGAAGTCATTCTTCACGATGACCGGGATCGAGACCTCGCCGACCAGACCGATAACATAGCCCTCATCGACAAAGGTGCCGATCAGGTTGTTGAGCGCGGCATCCGCCTCTTCCATGGAGCCGGCGACGGAGGCCTTTTCCCAGTCTGCCCAGATATCGCGAATGGCGGAATCGGCCGGCGGCTCGATGCCGGCTTCGCCATCGGTCTCGTACCAGGCGTAATATTGCTGGGCATAGCTGTCATTGCCCATGAAGTTACGCGGGTCGGCGGAGACGACCGAGAGGCGGTCAACCGGCGTGTACTGGATCTGGAAGTTGTTGTTGTCGCGGTTGTCGTCCCACTGAGTGCGGTCGATGATGCGCGGCAGAAGCTCGATGCCGATATCGCTGTAATAGTCGGCGGCGATTTCCAGGATCGGAGCGGCAAAGTCCTGATAGGCCTCGACAACGATCTGCAGGCGCTTGCCGTTCGGAAGCAGACGGAAATCGTCGTCATCGCGTTCCGCCAGACCGATCTGGTCCAGGAGCTCGTTGGCGAGATCCGGGTCATATTCGGTCCAGTGTGTTTCCCAGTCAGCATTGAAATAGGGCGAACCGGAAATCGGCGACACCGAGCGGGGCTCGCCAAGGCCGGCAAAGCCGAGCTCGTTGATGGTCTCGCGATCGATACCGACGGACAGCGCGTGACGGAAGTCCCTGTTGGAGAACAGCTTGCTCAGCTCTTCGTCCTGAACATTGAGATTCGGCACGAAGGACCAGACATTGGCGGATTTCCAGGTGCCGACGTGATAATTCCCTTTCTCTTCATTCTCCTTGTAGAAGGTGAAGTCACTGGAATTGACGTAGCGCAGCTGCATGTCAATCTGACCCTGAACGATCATCAGATTGAACGCGTCGATGGCCTCGAACAGGCGATGCTCGATCCGGTCGATATAGGGAAGCTGGTTGCCTTCCTGGTCGACGGCCCAGTAGTAGGGATTGCGCACCATGGAAACGACATTGCCCGGCGCGGGCGTCTCGATCTTCCAGGCGGTGATGACCGGAAGGTCCGGGTTCTGCCACCATGAGGTGACCGGCCCCTTGGAGCCCCAGAGATCACTCCAGCGCTGGACGCCGAATTCCTCTGCCGCCTTCGCCAGTTCTTCGGCGCTGGCATAATGATCGTTGTACTGGCTCAGATAGTGTTTCGGAAACAGGAAGGACGGACGGTCGAGGCTCGGCTCGCCGGTCGAATCCTTTGCCAGAATGTTGAGGAAGTAGACGTAAGGCTGGGCAAAGCTGACTGTGAAGGTGCGATCATCCTTCACCTCGAGCTTCATCGGCTCGCCGCCCGGCGAGAAAGTCGGATCGATCGTCGGCGTCAGCGCTTCATTCATGAAGACGTCATTGTACCAGAACGCGACGTCCTCCGTGGTCACAGGTTCGCCGTCCGACCATTTCAATCCGTCAAGAAGGGTGAAGGTAAATTCGGTGGAATCCTCGTTGACCGAATAGCTCTCGATAAAGGCGGGCACGAGCGTGATGTTGCCCTCTGCATCGGGCACATATTTCAGGGCGCGCTCTTCAAGCAGCTTGGTCGGACCCCAGCGGTCGCCGGGGCCGCGATAGGCCCGGTGCCAGACGCCGCCATACTGCCCCACTTCGACGGCATTGACCACGGTCGGGTTGGTCGGGAGACGCTCATCGACGGGCGGAAGCTCGCCGGCGTCGACCTTGGCTTTCAGCATCGGCGATTCCTGGAAAGCAAAAGCCACCTGCGGAATTGCCACACTTGCCAGAAGAGCAAGCGTCAGCGTGCCGGATTGTAAAATTTTTTGCATGAATTTCCTCCCATCAAGAAAACGAAACGGCACGATAAACCCTCGATTTACCGGCCCAGTCCCAGTCTCGACCCATTTTTAGCAGGCATATGCAACAATTATCAATAAAAAAATTCCATGAAAGTAAAATGTATTCCATTTCAGTTCATGAAATTTTTTTTATTAAATGATCTGAGACGGTTGCGACACCGGCGCAACGCTTTCCCGCAAGACAAGATCGCAGCCGAGTTCAAGCCGATGAGCGGCGCGCGGCACCTGCCCGCTCTTTGCGCGCGCCTCCAGAAGATCGAGCGCCGCGCGCCCGAATTGCTCGAGCGGGACACTGACCGTGGTCAGCGGCGGACTGTGCAACGCGCCGAGCGCGACGCCGTCAAAACCCATGACGGACAGATCGTCCGGCACGCTGAGTCCGGCCTGCTTCAATGCGCGCATGGCGCCGAAGGCCAGGTTGTCCGCAGCGCAGAACAGGGCCGTTGCGCCATCGCGGTCGGGATGAGCCTCCAGCCAGGCCTTCACTGCCGCCTCTCCGTGCCGCGGCTCGAAGCCTTCCGCCCTGATGACAAGCGCATCGGAAATCGGCAGGCCGCGGTCGCGAAAGGCATCCAGGAACCCGTCAAGACGACGCTCCACCGTCTTGCGCCCGGACCAGGTCAGATGGACCATCCTGCGGTGCCCCTTGTCCAGCATAAGCCGCGTCGCCTTCAGGGCGGCGAAGCGGTTGCCCGGCGTTACGCTGTCGATATGCATGTTCGGGTCCTCGCCATTGATCAGCACGGCCGGGATTCCCGATCGTCCGACCCCGTCAAGGAGCGCGCTTCGATCATCGTTGATGACGATGATCCCGTCCGCCTTGGCGGCGCGCGCCTCCGCATCCACCCGGCCCACCGGGTCGTCCCGGCGCAGCGTATGTGGAATAAGGCGAACGCCGCGCGCTTCGCAGTCGCGCGTCAGCGCATTGAGGATCGTCCAGGACACGAGATTGACGTCGCTGTCGGGCAGCGCGTCCTCCGGAACGGCAAGCAGCACCCGGTTGACGGCATTGACCGAGGCTCTGGCGGACCGCCGCGCCAGATAGCCAAGCTCCCGGGCCGCATCCAGCACACGCTCACGCACCTCATCGGAGATCGGCGCCGTGCCGTTGAGCACATGCGAAACGGTCGATATCGCCACGCCGGCGCGTTCCGAGACCTCGCGCATGCCGACCTTGTCGCCCTTGGCCATTCCTGCTCCTTTCAGTCTACCTCATCACCCCTGCCCCAGCTTCAGCGTCTTGATCTCGAACGGGGCAAAGTCAAGCGTCACAAGACCCGCTTCGGGGCTGAGATCGACAATCGTCTCCTCCAGCAGGTCGACTTCCCGCGCCGTGTCGATGGCGGCGTCGAGCGTCAGCTGCGCCATCTGGCGCGCGCCGTGCCGCTCCCAGAGCCGCACCACCAGGCCGCTCCCGTCCTCGGCGCGCTTGACCGCCTCGATGGCAATCGCGTCGTTGTCGATCGACAATGGCGGAGAAAGCGCCACGCCTTCGCCTTCACCGACGCCCGCAACCGGCGCCAGAGGATGATTGAAGGCCTCGGCCGCAGCCGAAACCGCGCCGAGCCCGTCATGCGGCATGATGGCGTAGCGGAACCGGTGCTCGCCCTGATCCGCCTCCGCCCAGGGATAGGTCGGCGACCGCAACAGCGTCAGCCGGATCGTGGTATCCCGCGCGTCATAGCCATATTTGCAATCGTTGAGGAGCGCGACGCCGAAGCCGTCTTCGCGAAGAGAGACCCAGCGATACATCGGGCTCTCAAAGCGCGCCTGATCCCAGCTGGTATTGGCATGGGTCGGACGAGTGACGTGTCCGAACTGGATTTCGGCGTCGCACTGCGCGGTTCTGACGGCAAGAGGAAAAGCCGCCTTCACCATCGTATTGTGCTCGCGCCAGTCGATGAAACTGTCGAACTCCAGCACCCGGCTTCCCGCCTCCAGCGAAACGACCTCGACGATTCGCGAGGCCTCGTAGCGCCATTCGAAACGCAGGGCCGCCCGATAGGGACCGGTCTCGACGATCTCGGCGCTTGCGAGATCATCGATCTCGAAGACCTGGTCTTCGAAGGTGCGATCAATGTCCCAGGCGTCAAACTGTTCGGGAAAGTCCCGATAGGCCTGCAGCCGATTGCCAAGGCCGGCGAGACACTCGCGCCCGCTCTGCTTGTCGATGAGCGAGACAAGACGGCCATTGGCATCGAATTCGGCGCGAAGATGCGCGTTTTCGAGCCGATCTGTCGCGACCGCCAGCCCGCCGTCTCCAATAGCCCCTTCCGTCGAAGCCTCAAGCTTCAGGCGCAAAGCGCCGAGACCGGGAACCGGGTCGACCGGAACCGCCTGCGACAGCGTGCCGTCCGCAGACACAACAGCCTGTGAACGACGTCCGCCGACAGTGACCGGCGTCTTGGAGGCGATCCTGACCAGCCCATCCCTCGGGCCGCCGAGGGGGTTGACGAGGAGGGCCTCGCCCTCGCCCATGCAGTTTGCCGCAAGGTTCTGCTGCAACGCCTCCGCACGGGCAAAGAAGGCTGCGTAATCCTCATCGCTGTCGTCATAGACCAGGCCGATCGAGGATCCGGGGAGAATATCGTGAAACTGGTTGAGAAGCGCGATATCCCAGAGCGCCTGAAGCTCGGCCTCGGGATAATCGATACCGGCGGAGAACCAGGCCAGGCTTGCAAGCGCTTCCAGCTCCCGAAGCATGGCTTCCGCCCGCCGGTTGTTGCGCTTCACCTTGGCGACGGAGGTGAAGGTGCCGCGGTGGAATTCGAGATAAAGCTCCCCGACCCAGACGGGATAGTCCCTCGGGCTTTCATGCATCCGCCCGACGATCCGCTCGAGCACCGGCCCCATGAAGCCCTGCGACACGCGCGGGCAGCCGGGAATGCCGCGTTCCATGCGGCGGATATGCTCCAGCATCTCGCGCGTCGGCCCGCCGCCGCCGTCCCCGAAGCCATAGACGAGAAACAGTTCGTCATTGGTCTCCTTCTGCGCATAGCGCCTCCAGGCCCCCATAACATGGCTTGCCTTCAGGTCCGGACAATAGGTGGTTCCGATCGAGGTGCTGTCTGCCGGCTGGGTGGTGAGGAAATAGGTCGGCGCGCGCGTGCCGTCGATTCCCTGCCAGAAGAACACCTCGCCCGGCATGCGGTTGGTGTCGTTCCATGAGAGCTTGTGCGTGACGAAGACCGTCAGCCCCGCAAGCTTCATGATCTGCGGAATGGCGGCGGAATAGCCGAACGTGTCGGGAAGCCAGAGGATGCGCGGGCGGACGCCGAATTTCTCGACGTGATAGCGAACACCGCGCAGAACATGCCGGACCAGCGATTCGCCGGAGGTGATATTGGCGTCCGGTTCAAGCCAGAGCGCGCCCTCGATCTCGAACCGTCCCTCGCTGTGTTGCGCCCTGATGCCGGCGAAAAGCGCCGGATAGTCCTGTTCCAGATAATCGAGCAGCAGGCCCTGATTATACATAAACTTGTATTCGGGATATTCCCGCATCAAAGAGAGCGCCGTTGCCATGGAGCGCGCCATCTTCTGCCGCGTCTCGCGAATGCGCCAGAGCCAGGCGACATCGATATGGGTGTGGCCGGTAACGGTGATGTGCGGCGCGATCTCGGTATCGCCGGCGGTATAGATCTCCTCGGCGATCGCACTTGCAGCCTCAAGACTTTCGGAAAAGCGCGCGGGGTTTCCAGGCCTGAAATCCACCGCGTTGATCGCCCGGTAGACGATTTTCAGGATGAAATCCCGGCGATGGTCGTTGACGTCGAGATGTTTTGCGACATCGAGCGGCGCGCGCAGATCGTAATAGAGCGCCTCCGCCTCAACGTCATGCACCAGCAACCGGCCGGTAAAACCGAGTTGCCGGCGATCCTCGATCGTACCGGCCTCGACCATGATTTCAAACCGTTCGCCGCCGCGCGCCTTATTCGTCAGCAGCACTTCGCGGTGATTATAGTCCGCACCCTGCACGATCTCGCCGTTGACGCGCACGAGGCATTGCGGATCGGAACGCCCCATCACCCGGCCGAACATGGCTTCGATGCCAAGACAGACCCGTTTTCCATCGAGGGCATCGGGTATCCGTACGCTGCCCGCAAACCAGAAATAGCTCTGCGGCTCGCCCCAGACGGTGTCCGCCGCTACAGGCTCCCAGTCCGGATGCGGGCCCTGCAGCATCCGCGCCCGCTCGGTCGGCGGCGCCTGGCGATACAGGAAATCGACAGTGGCGTCGGTCGGTGTGAATATCCGCTGTGAAAGCAGTTCCACGAGATGAAATATCTTGGAAAAATCTGCCAGTTTGCCCTCCATCCACACTCAAGCAGTGAAATTTTTTCCACTACCTCTACCCTATTTTCTTAAGTTTTAGTGGATTCATCGATTGAAAATTGCAAATAAATCGGCTTCTGTCCAGTTGCGGCTCCGTAAATGTATCGCGAACCATGAAATTTTTTTCGGGAGTAGGAATTGCGTGAAATCCGAATACCGGCGGCAGGCGATGACGCCACCGCCCGCATCCAGCGCGCCATCGATAGCGCCGCAGAAGCGCCTGTCTCCGTCATCCTCGAAACCGGCTCCCATGTTTGCCGCGGCTTGCGGCTGATCTCGGACGTGGAGCTGCGGTTTGAGGATGGGGCCGAGCTCCGTTTCCTCCCGGACTATGATGCTTACGCCGCGCATCGCGTTCGCGTTATCGCCGAGGACAGCGACCGGGCGATGATCTCCGCCGAGGACGCCAGCAACATCACGATCACGGGCAAGGGACGCATCGTCTGCGGCGGAACGCATTTCGCCACCGGCCGGGACGCGGAGATGGGCACGCGCATTCCCGCCAAACACCGCCCGCGCCTTCTAGTGCTGGACAGCTGCACGGATGTGGCGCTGTCGCATTTCAGCGTGAGCGATTCGCCGATGTGGACGCTCCACTTCGTCAATTGCGCCGGTCTTTCGATCGACGATGTCAGGGTCGAAAACGCGCTGGACATGCCGAACACGGACGGGATCGTGATCGACGGCTGCCGCGACGTTGCAGTCAGGCGCTGCGACATCTCGACCGCCGATGACGGCGTCGTGCTGAAAACCTCCTGCCGGCCGGACGGAAGCGTTGTCGGCACGTGCGAACGGGTCGAGGTCGCCGACTGCCGCGTGCGCTCGAATTCCTGCGCCCTGAAAATCGGCACCGAATCCTTCGCCGATTTTCGCGATATCATCTTCAGGAATTGTGAAGTGGTCGCCTCCAATCGCGGCCTCGGCATCTTCTCGCGCGACGGCGGGGCGGTCGAGAATGTTTGCTTCCGGGATATCCGCCTCGACTGCCGCGAGACGCCGCCCGGTTTTTGGGGCTCCGGCGAAGCGCTGACGATAAACCTTGTCGACCGCCGCCCGCAAACAATGCCGGCGGGCAGAATCAGCGGCGTCATCGTCGAAAATATCTCGGGCGCGATGGAAGGCGCGATCAACCTCTATTGCGAACGTGGAGGCGGCATCGCGAACATCGAGATCAGCAATGTCGCGCTCGACCAGAGGCAAGGCGCCTACGGCACGGCGCTCTGCTATGACCTCCGGCCGACGCCAGCGGACCTTGCGGAAGCGCCGGAGACCGAAGGCCGCGCCAATGCCTGGCGCAAGGGCGTCGATGGCCGGGTAATCGGCCTTGTCGACTATCCGGGCGGGATGCCGACCGTCTTCGCGCACAACATCGAGGGGTTGCGGCTCGGAACGATCGACATCGGCCGGCCCGAGCCACTGCCGGCGGGCTTCAACCCGAACGCAGTGGTCGTTGATTGAGCACGAAACTGCCGCTGCCGGTCAGAAACTCGGGTCGTAGTTGAAGTAAAGCGGGTTCGACAGGGCGACCTTGTCTGCCGACAGCGCCATGGAACCCGGCACCGCCGCGTAGACGGCCTGCGGCCCGTCCACTTCCGCACGATAGTAGCTCCGCTCACCGGCGGCGGGCGTGTCGGTAAACCGCGCGGTGCGGGTTGCAGGGTCGACGGCGAGAGTCGCGAAGGTCTCGCGGTTCTTGATGATCCTGACCGCGTAATCCGCCGCTTCCGGTCCGCCTTCCGACAGACGCACCTCGAATGCGACCGGCCTCCCCGTAACCGCTGCATTGTCACCCATCATCATTTCTTTCTCGCCGCCCGTGTCGGCCACAAGCTCGACGCGCGGATTGAACGGATTGGCGCAAACGCAGGCGCGCCCGGCAACCAGCGCCGCAAGCACGGCGCTGGCGCTGCGCTCGCGGGCAAAAACCCAGGTGGTCGGCGTTCCGACATAGTTCACCTCCGCTTCCGGCGTCCATCGCGTGGCAAGCTCCGGCCGGTCGGGAACGCCGTGATGGGCATCCGAGCCGCCGCGCCCGCCGATCATGCGACCAGACAGAAGCATATTGTCCCAGACGCGGACATTGGCCGCGTTCTTCGGCCACATCGGCCCGTTCCAGACCTCGATGGAATCGGCAATATCGAAGGAAAAACCGTAGTGATTGCTGGTGACGGGATGGTTCGCGGACCAGTGAACATCGCTTTTCCTCTTGAGCGCCAGCAGATCCCAGTCCCGCGCGTTGCGATGGTCGAAGAAGCGCTGGTGGTCATAGGGCTCCGTGCCATAAAGGTTCACATGGCCGCGCGCTGCGGTGAGTTCGGCGCCATAGAGCAGAAGCAGCCGGTCGGAGCGATAGGCAGGATCGGACCAGGTATGGCCGGCGATATCGCCGTCCACATGCACGTCATGATCGGTGATCGTCAGATAGTCGAAGCCGACACGCTCGGCGAAATCGATGATCTTGCCGACGGGATTGTTGGTCGAATCCGTGCTGTGGCGGGAATGCAGGTGCCAGTCCCCCTTCAGCCAGACGCCCTTGCCGTCAAATCCTGAGTTGTTCGATGCCACGTCGCGGTTCCCCTCCTCTTAAATCATCGCATGGAGATGATAATCCCGCTCCCCAACGTTTTTCCATCCCGGAGCCGGGTTCAGGCGAAACGAGCTGTGGACGATGCGGACCGGCGGGGCTTGATGCCGGAAAGCAAGCCCGGCGCATTCCGCAACCACTTCAGACAAGGATGGTTCCGGAGACTCGCGCTGGCCGCTCTCGCACTCAGCTTGTCGAACTGTCGGGAGAGGACGCGAGTTCGATGTCACGAAGGGGGACCGGCCGCGAGTACAAGAAGCCCTGAAGGTTGTCACAGCCCATGTCGATAAGACCTGCGTCCTGTATCGACGTTTCAACGCCTTCCGCGGTAGTCTTGAGGCCACTTGCATGGGCAAGTTCGACGATAGCTCGAACGATGGCTTCATCGCCGGCTTTCTCGCCCAAACCCCGGACGAAGCTTTTGTCGATCTTGATCCGATCGACATTCAGCGTTCGCAGACGACCAAGCGACGAGAAGCCGGTCCCGAAATCATCGATCGCGACCTGAACGCCGATTGCACGCAACGCGTCGAGATTCGCGACAACTGCCGTATCCCCGTCGGTCGCGGCCGTTTCAGTCACCTCCAACTCGAGAGCCTGCGGCGAAAGACTGGAAGACAGCAATATGTTTTTGACTTTGTCAGCGTAGCCTTCGTCGCGGAGCTCGACACCGGATACATTCACCGCAACGGTCTTTCCCGGCCATCTGGTTGCAGCGCTGCAGGCTTCGCGCATGACAAACTCGCCGACAGCATCGATCAGTCCGGTTTCTTCCGCTATGGGTATGAACAACTCGGGCAGTACCGAGCCGAATTTAGGATGTTCCCAGCGCACGAGCGCCTCGTACCCCTTAACCCGACGATCATGCGCTGAAATAATGGGTTGGTAGTGAACCTGGAACTCATTGCCAGCCTTCAGCGCCGCACGCATATCCCCTTCCAACTCCTTGCGTCGGCTCAGTAACTGGTCCATGTTTTCGGAGAAGAACGTATAGCGACTGCGCCCGGAATTCTTTGAGAAGTACAATGCTACATCAGCCCTCCGAAGCAAGCTGACACGGTCACCGCCATCGCGCGGCGCCAGCGCCACGCCAACGCTGACTCCGACAAAGACCTCTTGACCACCGATTACAAAAGGACGGCGGGCAGAATCGACGATGCGCTGACAGATACCGTCAACTTCCTCCTCGCTGACCTTGCCCCGGAGCATCACGGTAAACTCGTCCCCGCCGACGCGGGCAACGACATCGCCCTGACGCACGATAGCCTTCAACCGGTGGGCAAATTCGCGGATCAAGGCGTCGCCCGAGGGATGTCCGAGCGTATCGTTGACCTGCTTGAACCGGTCCAGATCGAGAAAGAGAAGCGCGCTGCCGTCTCCCTTGGCCAACTCAACGTCGACATACTCGTTGAAGTAGTTTCTGTTGGGAAGTTCGGTCAACGGATCGTGGAGCGCCATATAGCGGATCTGCTCCTCACTCGCCTCGAGCTCTTTCGTACGGTTATGATACAGAAACAATGAGAAGGCGATCGTACACAGTGCCAACACAACAAGGGCGGTCAAAACCGGGACAAGCTTTGACAGCATCGTATCACCGGGGTGATGGGGATGCCACACCATGTAGCCCAAAACGGATCCGTCACCCGCACGAAACGGAAGACTGGCATAATGCGGCTCATCGCTCGGCGCCCACGAAAAATGCAGGTCGTCAAACAGGTAATCGGTTTTCAACTCTTCGATCAGGCTTCCGTCAAGAAAGCGTACAGCGACGTGAACGGCTTCCTCACCGGGTGTCTGCTCGATTTCACCGGTATCGGAAACGATTGGCTTGACGCTGACGACCGCGGGATGCCCCTGGATGACGGCCAGATCGGACACACCCGGCGTGAGCACGGTCCCGCTCACCTGGCTCTCATCGCCGCTCCGAAGCTTGTCGCGAAGAGCAAGAACCAGAGGCAGAGCTTCGTCTTCAACGACGTTAAGCGCATCCGGTGCCGTCGGTCTGCCGTCAGCAAAAGCGTAAATGGCTCTATTCTCGGGATCGAGAACATAGGTCTGATCGAGGCCGAAATACTCGTGCATCCAGGTCCCGAGATTATTGTCCATCCATTCGCTGTCACGCGCGCGCACCTGCTCGACGGCATCATCCCAGACAGTGGCGCTTTCCTGATTGTGCGCGACATTGGAGCGCAGCTGAGAAACAACGAGTTGGGCCAGACTTGCCTGTCGATCGTACGAAACGCGGTCAGCCTCGTGACCCGCCCAGATCAAGAGCCCCAAAACGCCAAGGCCGATGCATCCGGTCAACATCAATATTGGCAGGGCGCGCGTGAAAAGAAAGCCGGAGAACCTGTACGAATGTTTTTTGCTGCGCATTTTCGAAACCTGCCATGTTACAAAAAAACTATGCAGAAACATAAGCTTCGGCACAAGCGAATATCACGAGCCTTTTCGCAGCCCGGTGCGCGCCTGCTTCACGCGAGGTCATGCTTGCAGGGCGTGAGGCAGTCTTCACCTTCGCGCCCCCCCCCATGGTGACGATCCGGCAGACCGTGCCCCACAGGTGTCAGGAGCCCGCTGCCGAAAGTTCTGCCGCCTGTCCGGGGAATGGCGCGACAGCGACCTGATGCAGGCGATCCGCTTCCATCCGGTCATGAAAGGCGTGAACTGGAACGACCCGAAACCGCCTCTCGCCCCGCGCTTTGTCGGCCAGAAGGCATTTTGGATTTGAAAACATCCGGCTCGGAGTGCTAACGGACTGCCAGACTTTTCCAAGCGGTTTCCTGCAGTTTTTCACGCCGGTTTCCAGCACAGCAGAAGAGAACCCGATGGCAGAACATGTCTCCGGCCTGGCCGAGCGACCGGTCGTTGAAACCGGCTCGCCGATGGTCAGCTTTGAAAAAGTGACCAAAACCTTCAGCAGCCGGGAGACCGGCAAAAATGCCTTCAAGGCGCTCGACAATGTCTCCTACACCGTTCCGCGCGGCGTGATCACCGGCATAATCGGCCGCTCGGGCGCCGGCAAGTCCACGCTTGTGCGCCTGGTCAACGGTCTTGAGCGTCCGAGCGAAGGCCGCGTCATCGTCGATGGCACGGATGTCGCGGCGCTCGACGAGGTGGCGCTTCGGTCCGTCCGGCGCTCGGTCGGCATGATTTTCCAGCACTTCAACCTGCTGTCCTCGCGCACGGTCTATGACAATGTCGCCATGCCGCTCGAGATTGCGGGCATGGCAAAGCAGGATATCAGGAAGCGGATCGAGCCGCTGATCGATCTCGTCGGCCTGTCGGAGCGCACGCGCCATTATCCGGCCCAGCTTTCCGGCGGACAGAAACAGCGGGTTGGCATCGCGCGCGCACTGGCCTCGGAGCCGAAATTGCTTTTGTCGGACGAGGCAACTTCTGCACTCGACCCCGAAACGACGCAGCAGATCCTCGGCCTTCTGAAGACGATCAACCGCGATCTCGGCCTGACCGTGCTGCTGATCACGCATGAGATGGAAGTGGTCAAGGCCGTAACCTCGCGGGTTGCGGTGATGGACAAGGGCCAGATCGTCGAGAGCGGCCGCACCTTCGATGTCTTCACCGCGCCTGAGCACGAGACCACCCGCTCGATGCTGGCGGCACTGCCGGGCGGCAGCCTGCCGGACTGGATCGGCCGCCAGGTGATCGTCGACCCGAAGCCCGGCTGCAATGCGCTTATCCGGCTGCGTTTCTTCGGCGAGACCGCTGACCAGCCGCTGGTCTCGCGCCTGATGACGGTGCTTGGAAGCCCGGTCAACATCATTGCCGGAACAGTGGACGAGATTGCCGGCGAACCCTATGGCACGCTCTATGTCGCCTATTCCGCTGATCCCGCGGTGATGCAGAAGGCGGATCAATTCTATGCCCAAACCGGTCTGAACGCGGAGGTCGTCGGCTATGTCGCCTGATATGCTTGTCTCACTTCTGACCAAAGGCACGTTGCAAACGCTGCAGATGGTCATCGTTTCCGGTCTGATCGGAACGGCGCTCGGCCTGCCGATCGGCATTTTCCTTGCCACGAGCGGCAAGGGCGAGCTGCTGCAGGCGCCGGTCTTCAACCGCATCGTCGGCCTGATCGTCAACGCGACACGGTCGACCCCCTTCATCATCCTTGTGGTCGCGATCATTCCGTTCACGCGGCTGGTGGCCGGCACGTCGATCGGCACCCAGGCAGCCATCGTGCCGCTGACGGTCGCCACCATCCCCTTCTTCGCGCGCCTGGTCGAAAGCGCGATCCGGGAGGTCGACAAGGGGCTGATCGAGGCCGCGCGCGCCATGGGCGCGACGCCGATGCAGATCGTTATCAAGGTGCTGCTGGCGGAATCGAAACCCGCCATCACGCTCGCCTTCACGCTCACCATCGTCAGCCTGATCGGCTATTCGGCCATGGTCGGCGCCGTCGGCGGCGGCGGTCTTGGGGATCTCGGCATCCGTTATGGCTATCAGCGCTTCATGCCCGGCGTCATGCTCGCCGTCGTCGTTGTGCTGATCGTACTGGTTCAGGCCATCCAGAGTGCCGGCGACCGTCTGGCGCGCAGCTTCGACAAGAAGAACAGGAGCCAGTGAAGCCTCCTTCGGAGTGTCGTATCATGTGAATGCCTCGGCCCAACCGTTGGCAAGAAATTGCGCCAACGGCCCCGTTTTGGAAACCGGATTTCTTCGAATCCATCCGGCTGTTCGATAAATCAACCACACTATCAGGAAACACAGCGCACCGGCAAAACCGGTGCGCCGGCGTCAAGGACAATAGAAATGAAACTCGCAACACCTTTTGCCATCCTTGCCATTGCATCCAGCCTTGCCGCTGGCACAGCCCTTGCGAAGGACACGATCACCGTCGGCGTCACGCCCGGTGCGCACGAGGAAATCCTCGAAGAAGTTCAGAAGCTTGCCAAGGAACAGGGCCTTGATGTCGAGATCGCAACCTTCAGCGATTACGTCGTGCCCAACCAGGCGCTCAATGACGGTGACCTCGATCTCAACAGCTTCCAGCATGTGCCGTATCTTGACAACCAGGTCGCCGATCGCGGCTACAACCTGAAGGCCGTCGGCAAGACGATCATCACGCCGATGGGCATTTATTCCAACAAGGTCGAAAGCGTCGATGACATTCCGGAAAACAGCCGCGTCGCGATCCCGAACGACCCGACCAATGGCGGCCGTGCGCTTCTCCTTCTGCAAGCCAAGGGCGTCATCAAGCTTGCCGATGGCGCCGGGCTGAAGGCTACGCCGCTGGACATCGTCGAGAACCCCAAGAACATCGAGATTCTCGAGCTGGACGCGGCCCAGCTGCCGCGCGTTCTCAACGATGTTTCTGTCGCCGCGATCAACACCAATTATGCGCTTGATGCCGGCTTTAACCCGATAGAGGACTCGATCGCCATCGAGAGCCCCGAAAGTCCCTACGCCAACGTGATCGTCGCACGCACGGAGGATGCGGACGCCGACTGGGTCAAGCAGTTCGTCGAAATCTATCAGTCCGACGAAATTCGCAGCTTCATCGAAAAGACCTATGGCGGCGCTGTCGTCCCGGTCTTCTGATCAGGCTCTCATGAACGGGAAACGTCTCTGCCATACCGCCGCCCGCTTGGCGCGGTGAAGGGCGTTCCCTGCAGCAACGGTCGTGTTTCGCCGAGGCAGCAATCCTGTGCTGCCTCGGCGATGCTTTCAGAGCCAGTTTCCTCTCGTCAAGGCCGCATTCGCCGGGGCACCACGGATACCACCTCGGCAGGATCGTCGCGACTGACCTGCCCCTGAACCTTCAATCCGGCTGCAAATTGGGGTCGGCCTTTTCTGTTCGCTACCTCGACGTCATCAATCGCCCGCAAGCACCGTCGGCCGGGTATGAAAACACAGTTGCTCTCGAAGACACGCCCTTCCGGTTGAGCGCTGCCCCCTTCTCCGCGCAAAGCCACACAGCAAAACCGGTCTCTGCACCTGCGGCGTTCAGTAACTCTGACAGCACTACTAAATTTAATAGCCTTGCCCGTCGGCGCGACGTATATTCGCTCTCCCCAATGAATCCGCAGGGTGCAAAGGTTCTTGGGGTTTGGAGGAGGATATCATGTGTCAGGAATGCAAGGACAGAACCGTAACAAGGCGCAATCTGCTCAGGGGCGGCGTCGCTGCTTCGCTCGCGCTTCCCTTCGTATCGCGCGCATTCGCTCAGGAGTCAGGCAGCGCGGCGATGGCTGCACCGGCTTCGCCGGACGAGGCGCTGCAGCGCCTTGTGGAAGGCAACAAGCGCTACGTGGAAGGAACGCCGAACAATATCGATCACTCGGCAGGGCGATACAGCCGCTCACAGGGTCAGCAGCCCTTTGCCGCAGTCGTTGCCTGTTCCGACTCCCGCGTCATTCCGGAACTGATTTTCGATCAGGCGCCCGGGGATCTGTTTGTCGTAAGGGTCGCCGGCAATTTTCTCAATGAAGACGGCATAGCAAGCCTGGAATTTGCCACTGCCGTGCTCGGGATTCAGGCCGTTCTGGTGCTCGGTCACACCAGCTGCGGCGCAATCCGCGCCACAATCACGTCGATAGAAGACAATGAGCTGCCGCCCGGCCACCTGCCGAGCCTCGTGAACGCAATCCGGCCGGCTGTCTATGACGTGATCGGCGACAACCCGGAGAACATGCTTGAGGCCGCAACCGCTCAAAACGCGATCATCAACGCGGAGAAAGCCGTCGCAACCGGCCCGATCCTCTCGGATTTTGCCGCCAACGGAAAAATCAAGTCCGCTGCCGGCGTCTACGATATCGCCACGGGCGTCGTGACCTTCCTGTAAGCATTTGCCATGTCGGGCCTGACCATTGGACGGGCCCGGCATGGTCTCCAGACCGGGTTTATGCGGGAGTGTGCTGAATTCCGCGCTCTGGCGTTGCAACCGCTCTTTGAGAAGCCCGGATGAGCATCGCCAGAGGTCTTTCAGACCGGTTGAAGGGCGCCCGCCTGATGATCTGTACGGCTCTGGAATTCGGCACTATGCCGTTAACGGGCGTCACACTGACCTGAAGACCCCGCCGAAAAGTGCGGGCAAAACGACCCAACTCCATGTCGCGCCCGCTGCACCTGCCGAGCCAAATCGACACTCAAAGCTCACAACTTCTGCATTCCTGTAGAAACAACATGCGAAAGCATGGGCCTCGCCGGCTCGACCAGGTGCATGGCAAATTGAGGCGGTTCATCGGAGAAGCTGTAGGACTGGTTCTTGCGGAGGTCGAAGGTGATCTGGTGCGATGCAGACGGTGAGACAAAGACAGGCGCCCCGCCGCAGCTGCCGACAATGGCGCGATGCATGTGACCACACAGGATGCCTTTAACCCTGCCGTGGCGTTCGACCAGTTGCGCAAACCGATCCCGGCCTTTGAGCAACCCCATTGAATCCATATCGTGCAGCCCCGTGGTCAACGGCGGGTGATGCATGAAGATCAGAACCTCATCCCCTCTGTGACGTTCAAGAATGCCCTCAAGCCAGGTGAGGCGTTCCTGGCATAGTTCACCATGGGGGGCACCTTCAACCAGCGTATCAAGTCCGATGACGGTGAGCGGAAACCGGGTGTCGCATAGATTAAGATGGCCGGATTCGGTTTTCCCGATAAAGTCGGAAAGCGCCTCACGCATCGGCGCGCGCGCATCATGGTTTCCCGGCACCACCAGAACGGGCAATCCGAGAGCGCGAAGGGCCATGCCGGCATAGCGGTACTCTTCAAATGTCGCATCCTCGCCCATATCGCCTGAAAAAAGGATGAGATCGGGCGGAACGGGCTGCTGCGCAAGGCTCGCCATAACCCGGTCGAAAGATGCCTTCGTATCAAAACGACCGGCGAGTTTTCTGTCGCCAAGCAGAAGGTGACTGTCGGTGATCTGCGCTATCAGCATAAGCCGTTCCCTTTCAAAACATTACCGAAATAGGGCCAAGGAAAGTGCCGACCCTATCATGCCGGCCGTTTGAACCGAAGAGTCCACACGGGCAAAATGTGAATTTAAATTTCCAAAAACCTCAAAACGCTCGCATTCTTGAATTGCTTTTCCACGTCAATCAAATCACAATTCCCACATTCTCATTCATAAAACTGATAAAAAAAGGCTCTATTTGTAGGATGAATGGCGCAATTACGGCCGTTGAGTTGGAAGTCGAGATCGAACCGCCTGCATAGTAAATTCCACATTTCAGGAGAGAATTAGGAATGAAAGCCACAAAACTCAACATCTCCAGACGCGGCCTGCTGGCTGGCTGCCTGGCGACCCCCTTTGTCAGCATGATGCCGAATGTGCTCATGCCAGCGCACGCTGCCGAGACGGTAAAACTTCAGTTTATGTATCCCGTTGGCGTTTCAGGTGACATCAACACAATCATTTCGGGCATGATCGACGAATTCAATGCCACCCATGACGGGATCGTCGTCGAGGCGATCTATGCCGGCAGCTACGACAACACCGAACAGAAGGTCATTACCTCGCTTGGCGTTGGCGAGCCGCCCTCGCTCTGGCTTCCGATCAACTCCTCGCTGCAGACCTTCCTTGGTCTGGATGCGCTGGAAGACATCACCGAACAGGCCAAGTCCGATGACATCTATGACGACTTCATCGGGGGTTTTCTTGGCACCGCGATTTCCAGCGACCGCCTTTACGGCCTTTCCTTCCAGCCCTCTACGCCGGTGCTCTATTACAACAAGGATGCCTTTGCCGAAGTCGGCATCACCGAAGCGCCCGAGACCTGGGATCAACTCTTCGAAACAGCCAAGGCACTGACGGTTCGCGACGGCGAGGCGCTGAAGCGCTGGGGCCTGATCATCGGCGGCGGATGGCATGACTGGATGTTTGAGGGCTATTGCCGCCAGAACGGCCTGGTGCCGTGGGAAGCGGACAAGGTTCTGTGGGACCGCCCGGAATCCGTCGAGGCCTTGGCCTTCTGGAAAACCATGGTCGATGCCGGCTGCATGGCGCCCGCTTCCACCTGGCAGGGCTCTGCCAATGACTTCATGGCCGGCTCGACCGCAATGCTCTACCACTCCACCGGCTCACTGACCAATCTGCGCACCTCCTCCCCCTTCGAGGTTGGTGTGGCCTTCATGCCGAAGCGCAAGACCTGGGGCGCGTCGCAGGGCGGTGGTCCGATCATGATCGCGAAAAAGCAATCGGATGCGCAGAAAGAAGCTGCCTACACCTTCGCGCGCTGGATGACCAACACCGAAAACCAGGCAGCCTGGAGCCGCGCGACCGGCTACCTCGCCGTGCGCAAATCCTCCTGGGAAATGCCCGAAATGCAGGCGTATCTGACTGAGGTTCCCCAGGCCAAGGTTGCGATGGAACAGTCGGCCTACTCCGGCGCCTTCCTGCAGGTTCCGGCCTATTCCAAAGCGCGTGAGGTTCTGAAGAGCGCCATCGACCGCACGCTTGCCGGCGAAGTGCAGGCCGAAGCTGCGCTGGTCAGCGCCACGGATGAGGTCAACCGCGAGATTGCCCGCGTCCTGCGTCGCCAGCAGCGCGGCTGATAACCTTCGTCAATGAGGGGCGCAGGCTGTCTGGCCCGCGCCCTTGCTCCCTATCCTTCAGGTAAGCCACATGTCCCAAAACCTTGGCCGCATTCAAAGAAAGGAAATGCTGCTGGCCTATGCCCTGCTGCTTCCTTCTCTTGTCTTCCTCGCGGCATTTACCTATTGGCCAATCGTGCGTTCGATCTGGTTCAGCCTGAACGACGTCCTGCTTGGCGACCCGGATATCTTCTGGCTGGGCGCTGAAAACTACCTGAGACTGCTCAACGACCGGCTTTTCTGGAAGGTTCTCGGGAATACCGCCTTTTACACATTTACGTCCGTGCCGCTTTCGATTGCGGCAGCGCTGCTTCTGGCCGTGGCACTCGACAGCAAGTTGCGCGGCATGGCGTTCTACCGCTCCGCTTTCTTCTATCCGGTGATGATCCCGTCGGTCGCGGCTGGCATGGTCTGGGTGTTTCTCTATGCGCCGGGTTACGGCCCGATCAACGAGGCGCTCACCGGGCTTGGCCTGCCGCGCCTAGACTGGCTCTATGACAGCAAATGGGCGCTGCCGGCCATCGTCATCATGAGTATCTGGAAATATTCCGGCTATTTCATGCTGATCCTGCTGGCCGCCCTCAAACTCGTGCCTTCCGATCTTTACGAGGCGGCAAGGCTTGATGGCGTCAGCGCGTTCGATCGGCTTGTTCACATCACCATCCCGATGATATCGCCGACGCTCTATTTCGTGATCATTATCGGCACGCTGCACAGCTACCAGATCTTCGACTATGTCTATGTGATGACCCAGGGCGGTCCCGCAGACAGCACCAATGTCCTGACCTTCTACATCTATCAGAATGGTTTCCAGTATCAGGACATCGGCTACGCCTCGGCGCTGGCCAACGCGCTTCTCATCTTCGTGCTTGGCCTGATCGGCCTTGTTTCCCTGACGCTGGGACGCCGCGTCCACTATCTCGGAGAACGGTGATGGCCCTGGATACCCCTCTATCTCCCGAAATGACCGCCGCCCCGCCTGTGGCACGCCGCTCCAACTGGCGTCGGGCACTGAAAGGTCAGTGGCTGCACGTCATCATGCTGCCGCTGTCGCTTCTCTGGCTTTGCCCGCTGATATGGATCGCGGTCACCTCGCTGAAGACGAGCGCGGAAGTCTTTGATCCTGCTGCCGGTTTCTTCCCGGCAACACCGAAATTCTCCAATTATCCAAGCACGCTTTCGGTTGCGCCCTTCGGCAAGTATCTGGTGAACTCGATCATCGTGACGAGTTCAATTCTTGCCGGTCAGCTGGTGACGATCACGCTTGCGGCCTATGCCTTTGCGCGACTGAACTTTCCCGGCAAAAACCTCCTCTTTACCCTGTTTTTGCTGCAGGTGATGTTCCCGATCTACGCGATCTTTCTCACCAATTTCGTGACGCTGAGAGAAATGGGGCTGGTCAACACAATCCCGGCGATGATCGTGCCTTTCGTTGCCTCTGGCTATGGCACGTTCATGCTGCGCCAGAGCTTCCGTCAGGTTCCCTCGGAGCTTTCCGATGCAGCCCGGCTTGATGGCTGCAACCATCTCGAAATCCTGTGGCATGTCTATCTGCCGTTGGTGAAGCCGACGCTGCTCGCCTTCGCGATCATCTCGGTTGTGACCCACTGGAATGATTACATGTGGCCGCTTCTGGTCACCAATTCGGAAGCGATCCGCACCTTGCCGATCGGCCTTGGCCTGCTTGCAAAGGCAGACAGCGGCGCCGACTGGCCGCGCCTGATGGCAGGCACCACCATCGTGGTATCGCCGCTGCTCATCCTGTTCGTGATCTTCCAGCGCCGCTTCATCGACAGCTTCATGCATACCGGCGTCAAGTGACGCTGCAATTCGGAGACAACAAATGGCCACTGTTCAGCTGAACAATGTCAGCAAATCCTATGGCAAAAGCCGGACCGTGCATGACATAAGCCTGACGATTGAGGACAAGGAATTCATGGTGATGGTCGGACCGTCGGGCTGCGGGAAATCGACCACGCTCAGAATGATTGCAGGCCTTGAGGACATCACATCCGGCCAGCTCGTGATCGACGGACGCGATGTCACCGATGCGCCACCGCAAAAGCGCGACATCGCCATGGTGTTCCAGAGCTACGCGCTTTATCCTCACATGACAGCCTATCGCAATATGGCGTTCGGTCTGATGAAAACCACACGCCTGACCAAGGCCGAAATCGACGCCCGCATTGGCAAAGCGGCTGAAATCCTGCACATCACCGATTTGCTCGACAGGCGGCCGAAAGAACTGTCCGGCGGCGAACGCCAGCGCGTTGCCATCGGCCGCGCGCTGGTCCGCCAGCCCAAGGTTTTTCTGTTTGATGAACCGCTCTCCAACCTCGATGCCAAGCTGCGCAACCGCATGCGCGCTGAACTAAAGCGCCTTCATACCGAACTGGGCCTGACCGTCATCTACGTGACGCACGACCAGATCGAGGCGATGACCCTTGGCACGCGGGTTGCGATGATGTCCAAAGGACGGCTACAGCAGGTCGGCGCACCGATGGACATCTATATGAAACCCGCCAATACCTTTGTCGCGACCTTTATCGGCTCACCTGAAATGGGATTGATCCCGTGCAGATCTTCCGCCGGAAAGATCGGTCACAACGCTTTCGTGCAGGAGCTGACGCTTGGTCAGGATCTGCCGGAAAGCATTATCATCGGCGTTCGCCCGGAAGAAATGACAATCAGACGAGAGGGTATGGCGCGCGGGCGTGTGGAGCGGACCGAACTTATTGGCGCAGAGGCATTGGTCGAAGTGGCGCTCGGGGAACAGCTTGTGACGATCAGAAGCCCCGTCTCGGACGCGCCGAACATCGGAGATGAGGTCGGCGTCGATTTCGACCTTTCCCGGATGCGGGTGTTCGACGCCGCATCCGGCCATGCTATTTTCCCTCGTCTGTGATGGGGAGGAAGAATGACTCGTTCTTTTAGACAACAGCAGATCTTGACCTTGCTGGAAACGCGGGGCCGAGCCGCAATATCGTTTCTCGCCGAAGAATTCGAGGTTTCCGACGAAACCATCCGGCGCGACCTGAAGGTGCTTTCCGGCGAAGGCATCGTGGAGAAGTTTCATGGCGGGGTGCGCCTTTCGATGCCGCGCGCCGAACCGCCCTTCGAACGCCGCCTGACCGAAGCATCCGCGGCAAAAGCCGCCATTGCCGCAAGGGCCGCAAGCCATATCCGCGAGGGCGCGACCCTGATGCTCGACAATTCCACGTCCGCCTGCTTTCTGGCGCGCGAACTGACCCGGCGCGAGCCGATGACGATCCTGACGATTTCTTTGGAAGTGGCCCAGATTCTTGCTACCTCCGGCAAGCAGCATCGGGTGGTTATGCCGGGCGGAGAACTGCGTTCGGCAGACAAGACCTTCATCGGAGCCGGTGCGATCAGCTTCATGTCGGAGTTCACGCCGAGTTATTTCGTGATGTCGGTGGTTGCAGGCTCTGTCAGTGGTTGCCAGGATTTCGATCTATTCGAAGTCGAATTCAAGCGCGCCATGCTGTCGCGTGCCGATGAAACCATTCTGTTGATGGACTCCAGCAAATTTTCGAAATCGGGACTGGTTCAGGTCTGCGGCTGGTCCGATATCGACGTGCTGGTCACCGATCAAGCGCCGAAGGAGATTCTCGATCAAATCGAATACGGGCACGTTCTGATGTCAGAACCGCCGCTGTCCGGAGACGCCGAATGAGCGAACTGGATGGTTTCGAGGCCGCCGCCCTCGGTGCACTGGCAGCAGCGAGAAAGCTCGCCCGCCTGCATTTCCGCCAGGCGCTGAAGGTCGATCACAAAAGTGACCGCAGCCCGGTGACCCAGGCCGACCGCGCCATTGAGGCGGCCATGAAAGACGTGCTGACCGGCCTCTTCCCCGACCACGACATCTTGGGCGAGGAATTCGGCATGTCCGGCAGAGATGCGCGCTATCTCTGGGTTCTCGATCCGATTGACGGCACCAAGAGCTTCGTCTCCGGCGTCCCTCTGTTTGGAACGCTGGTCGCGCTTCTGGACAAAGGCTCTCCTGTGCTTGGCAGCATCGATATTCCGATCCTCAACGAGACCTGGATGGCTCGTAAAGACAGGCCGACGGCGCTCAACGGAAAGCCCTGCCGCAGCGGACCATGCACGCAGCTCGACAAGGCGATCCTCTTTGCCACCTCCCCGGACCAATTTAGCACAGAGGAATATGCCGCCTTCGAAGCTCTCAGCAGCGTCTGCGCGTCGAGGCGCTTCGGCGGAGATTGCTACAGCTATGGCCTGCTGGCGTCCGGCCATATCGACCTCATCGTGGAAACCGGTCTTGAACCCTATGACTATTTGGCGCTCGTGCCGGTTGTAACCGGCGCCGGCGGCTTGATCACGGACTGGCAGGGCGATCCGCTGACACTTCATTCGAACGGTCAGGTTCTCGCTGCGGCTACGCCGGAATTGCACCAGGCAGCACTTCTTCGACTTATGGGAACCCGCAATACCACCTAGCGCGACCTTGGCAGGCGTTGACTTGGGCGTGTGACAGGCCCCCTCCGCAGGGAGGGCAATGGTCCGGCAGCGAGCGCGCCAGACGGTGAAGGCGCCTGGCGCATTGCGGGCAAGGCAGGTTGGGGCGGCGGCGCGTGGCTTCCTTTGTCCGCCCCGCCCAAGAGCCTCCGCGCGGTCGGCGCATTCAGGATCGCCTGGTACGAATTCCGCGACCGCCGCTGCCCCGCCGGATCCTCAAAGCGATGCGAGAATGTAGTCCGGTGTGACGCCGCTGCGGCTGTCGAGGGGCACGCCGGTTTCCACGAATACCGCCCTCACACCGGCTGCCTGGCCTGCGAGAATGTCGGTATCGAGCTTGTCACCGATCATGATGGCGTCCTCTGCGGCGGCGCCGATGCGGGCGAGAGCCGTCAGCATGATCGTCGGGTCCGGTTTGCCCATGAAGATCGGGGTGGCGCCGGACGCGGCAGCGATGGACTGGGCAATAGCGCCCGCGCCGGGTTCAAAGCCATCGGCAAGCGGGCGGATGAGGTCGGGATTGGTGCCGATAAGACGGGCGCCGCCGAGCACATTGTCGAGCGCCGTCTTCATCATCGCATAGTTGAAGCCGCGATCGAGTGCCACGAGAACGGCGGCGGCGCCGGTCTCGACCAGTTGATAACCGGCCGAAACGACCCTGTCCTTGAAAGCCTTGGTGCCGATGACGTAGAGACCCGAGCCGGCCGGATAATGTTTGCCTACATGATCGAGCGTAATGTCGCCGGAGGTGACAACCTGCCCGGCCTGACATGCGATCCCGAGACTGCGGATCTTCTCGGCGAAAGCGTCGGGCGCCTTTTCGGCGTTGTTGGTGACGAAGCAATACGGTATGCCCGCGCGTTCCCAGCGATTGAAACGGGCGACGGCGCCAGGCACGGCGTCCTCGCCGCGGTAGACAATGCCGTCGAGGTCGGACAGGACGGACGAGAAGCCCAGTTCCTCGATCGAGCCGAGACGCAGCGCGTTCATTCGCATTTTGCTCCGAGATTGGGGTCCAGAAGATCGCGCAGCCAGTCGCCGACAAGGCTGATGGCGAGCGTGGTGAGGAAGATCACCATGCCGGCGGGAATGCCCATCCACCAGGCCGTGGTCAGGTAGTTGCGGCCCTCGCCCAGCATCAGGCCGAGGCTGGTGCCCGGCGGCTGCACGCCGAGACCGAGAAAGGACAGCGAGGTTTCAAGCAGGATGATCTCGGGAAAATTGAGCGTGATCTGCACCATGATGACGCCCAGCATGTTGGGCAGGACATGGCGGATATAGACACGCGCCGGATGCACACCGAGCGTGCGGATGGCAAAGGCATAGCCCTGACCATTGGTGGAGAGCACCAGACCGCGCGCGATGCGCGCATATCCGTCCCAACCGAACAAACCGATGAGGACGATCAGCAGGACGAAATTATTGCCGAAGAAGGCGAGCACCGCCAGCGCGACAATGAGAAAGGGCACTGACGCCTGGAAATCCACCATCATCATGATGACGTCGTCGACGAAGCCGCGAAAATGGGCAGCGACGATGCCAAGCGCCGTGCCGACGGTCGCGCCGATCACAGTGGCCATGATGGCGATGAGTATGCTGGTGCGCATCGCATAGAGCAAGCGGCTGAAGACATCGCGACCGAGATTGTCGCTGCCGAGGATGTATTGTTCCGGTCCGCCAAGGATGGCCGGCGGCTTCAGCCGGCTGAGGAGGCTCTGCTCGGCATAGTCGAACGGGGCGAGAGCCGGTGCGAACAGCGCAGCGACTATGACCAGCGCCAGCCAGCCGATGCACAGGCCGATGATCAGCGACGGCCGCCGTTTCCAGATGCGGGTGAGAAAACCATGGCGCCTGAGCGCCGGCATTTGTCGGGAAATTTCGATGCTGCTCATGCCGTGGCTTTCCTGGTGTTGTGAACCTCGACGCGCGGGTCAAGCCAGCCATAGGTGAAATCGACGATGAGATTGACCGTGACCATGGTGAAGGCGATGAGCAGGACCACGGCCTGCACCACGGCGAGATCGCGCTGGTTGACGGCATTGACCAGCAACATGCCGACGCCGGGCCAGGCAAAGACGGTCTCGATGGTCACGGCGCCGCCGATCAGCCCGCCTATGCGCATGCCCACAACAGTGATCACCGGGATGGCCGCATTCGGCAGGGCATGGCGCAGAACCCGCCGGTCATGGGGAATGCCTTTGGCTCTCGCCGTGCGCATATAGGGCTGGTGCAGTACGTCGAGCATGGACGAGCGGGTGAAGCGGGCGACGGTCGCGGCCGTCGCGGTGGCAAGCGTCAGAGCCGGCATGATCAGATGCCAGAGGGTTCCGGTGCCCGAACTCGGCAACCAGCGCAGCGTCATCGAGAAGACGAGGATGAGGACGATCCCAAGGAAGAAATTCGGCACGCTCTGGCCGAAAATGGTGAAGCTCATGGCAGCATGATCGACCAGCTTGCCGCGATGGAGCGCCGCCAGAATGCCGGCGGGAATGCCGATGATCAGGGTGATGAGAAGAGCGGTGATGCCGAGTTGCAGGGTGGCGGGAATGCGCTCGACCACGACCTGTAACGCCGGGCGGCCATCACGGAAACTGTCGCCGAAATCACCCCGCACCACGGCCGCGAGATAGGTGCCATATTGTGCCAGATAGGAACGATCGAGCCCCCAGCGCTCGCGAAAGGCCTCGATCGCCTGCGGCGATGCCTCGTCCGAAAGCATCATCTCGGCCGGATCTCCCGAAGCGCGCAGCACAATGAAGACGAAGGTGACAGCGAGAAGCAGCGTCATCAGACCGCGCAGAAGTTTGGTGAGATAGAACTGGATGTTCACTTGTTCCAGGCTCCTGTGCCCGCGCTCCAGCCGCAATCGACGATCGTACGGCCTTCGATGACCCATTGCCGCAAATGCTGTTCATGGCCGTTCAGGCTGGCGCTCAGCGTACGCGTCTCGACAGCGGGCGCGACGCCGAAGCGTGGATCGTCGCCGACGAGGGCCTCGACCAGCGGACGACCTTCGGTGCCATCGGTCTCAAGTCCCATCGTGGTCAGGACGGTGGGAATGATATCCGGGAGCCAGCAGGGTGTTTCGGAGCGGAAGGCCTGGCGATATGCAGGCCCTTGCGCTGCCAGTACCGTTGAGAGTTCGCCGCGGGTGAGCCCGCCATGCATACCGCCGCCGGGCGTAATCCAGGCCGCAAAGAGGCAGAAATCGATGTCCGGCCCGTAATCCGCGGAGGAATCGGTCGCGATCAGCGTGAAGCCGACATTGGCGCCGCGGGCATGGTCGTTGCGCACGCTCGACCACGGCAAGGCTCCGGCGATTGGCGCGCCGTCAGTCCCGGTGGCGAAGACCAGGCCGCAGAAATCCTGCCGCACCAGCCAATCGACGACCTTCGCCTTGTTCTCGTCGGAGGCGTCTTCGAGATAGATGCCGCTGAACGAACCGATCGAGGCGCGACCGAACTCGGCCGGAACGATATCGGGTGTTGCGAGCTGGGCATGACCTGTGATCTGTCCGTGATCGGACATGACGACGATGTTTTCCGGTCCGTTTCCGGAGCGCCACCATTCCAGGATCTGGCCGAAATTGTCATCGGCCATGCGCATGGCCGCTTCCGTCTCACGGCCGAGAACGCCGAACTTGTGCGAGCTCGTGTCCGGCTCGTTCATCCAGAAAATACAGAAGTCAGGGGCGTAAGTGGGATAGATCACGTCCATCATCACCGTGGCCGCATAGGTGATCCGCTCACTGTTGGGCGCGGCCGCCGCCGGGATTTCCCCCAGCCGGGCGATGACAAGGTCGTGGACTTCGGTGGATGACACCGGCAGACCATGCACCGAAAACACTGGCTGGCCGAGGCTGTGGGCGCTCGAATTCATCATCCGCGAGGCGCCCTTGGTGGCGGTGCTGATTACGGCCATAGTCTTGCCGGCAGCTGCCATGCGCTCGCCCATGGTGGCGCGGTCCAGGAGCTGGCCCGCCTGTGCCGCCAGTTCCAGATCTTCCCATTCAGAGGTGCGGAACAGGCCGCTCGGGCGAACGGAATGGACGAATTGGTTGGCGACCACGCCGTGGGCGCCGGGCGGCGAGCCGGTCATGGTCGAGGTTACGGCCACGCGGGTCTCACTCGGAAAGATCGAGCGGGAATTCACGAAATCGCTGCCCTCGTCCATGAAGCGGCGAAGGTTGGGCATGAACTCGTCTGAAACCCGGTCGCGGCGAAGCCCGTCAAAAGTCACAAGCAAGGTGGAACCGGATCTCATCGCAGGGTCTCCAAAATGATTTTGGTCATGGCCACGTCGTTGGCGAGAACGCCATCGATGCCGGCGGCGGCCATGGCGGAAAGATTGTCGGCGGCTGTATCGCCGGTATCGTGGATCGTGCCCACACCGCCGGCCGTCGCCCATACCTCGGCACCGAGAGCCTGAAGCCGGGACACCCGTGCAGCGGTCACATCGCGCTCCCACAGACGGATGATGCCGGCACCGGCGGCATTGAAGGCTTCGCCCTTCTCTCCATCGGGAATGAAGCCGAGGATTTGCACCTCTCCACCGCCCGAGAAAAAGGTCACGGCTTCAAGCGTGTGGCAGCCGGCGACGATGCGGCGGCGCGCCGCCGGCGGAACGGTCGCGACGATCGCATTGCCGATCGCCTCGAGTGCCGGCAGGCTTTCATCCTTGATATCCAGGAGAACCGCCCTGCCCTCAGCGGCATGACACAGGACCTCTTCGAGGGGCGCAATCCGGGCGCCGGTTTCGCTTTCGAGGGCGAGCAACACCTCCCGCGTCAGGTTTTCGGGGCGCTCCGGTCGACCGAACAGACGCGCCAGATCGGGATCGTGGGCGCAAATGCACGAGCCGTCCTTCGACATGCGGATATCGGCCTCGATGGCGTAGGCGCCGTTGGCATAGGCGGCGGCCCAGCTCCGGGGCGTATTTTCGGGATGGCTGGCGCTGTCGCCGCGGTGAGCGATGATTTTCATGGCTGGATCGGAGTTTCTGGCGGGGTTGTGACGAAACGGACGGCAGCGGCGTCGCGCTGCCTGCGCTTTCGCGGGGTGTCGGCCGGAATGGCGGAGAGAAGACGGCGGGTATAGGCATGCCGCGGGTTGTCGAACAGGGCAGCGCTGTCGCCGATCTCGAGCAGTTCGCCGTTGTGCATGACGCCGACGCGATGGCTGATGTGACGGACGACGGACAGATCGTGTGAAATGAACATCAGGGACAGGTTGAGTCTTTCCCGCAGTTCGAGCAGCAGATTGATGATCTGGGCCTGGACCGACACATCGAGCGCGCTCACCGCCTCGTCGCAGACAACGAGGCGCGGATGAAGCACGAGCGCGCGGGCGATGACGGCGCGCTGCAACTGTCCGCCCGACAACTGGTGTGGCAGACGCCTGCCCATGGTACCAAGCCCGACCATGACCAGCATGGCCTGAGCGCGGTCATCGGCCTCCGAGGAAGCGAGCCGCTCGTGTGTGGTGAGGGCTTCACGCACCTGGGCATGGATCGTCCAGCGCGGATCGACCACAGCCGCCGGGTTCTGGAACACGACTTGAACCTGGCGGCGCTGGCTGCGCCATTGCGGCGTGCCGACCCTGGCATAGTGCTCGCCCCAGAAGGTGACGCTGCCGCCGGTTGGCGCCTCGATGCCGGCAATCATGCGTCCGAGCGTCGATTTGCCCGAGCCGCTCTCGCCGACGATGCCGAGAGTTTCCCCCTCGGCGATGGTGAGGCTTACGCCGTTTACCGCGTTGAAGCCCTCCGCCCTCCCCCACAGCTTGCGACCCGTAGCGTAGGTCTGGACCAGACTGGTGGCGACGACGCCTTTGCCGGGGTGCGCACTCATGCCATGGCCTCGCTGCCGGTTTCGGGAAAGTGACAGGCAACGCTGCGCTGCCCGTCGCTTAGCAAACGCGGATCCTGCGCGCACCGCGCGCCGGCCCTGTGGCAGCGCGGCGCGAAATTGCAGCCTTTTGGCCGCGCCGACGGTGCGGGAACCGTGCCGCCGATTGCGTCGAGCGGCGTGCCGGGCATGCGGCCGAAGCCGATGCGGCTCGCCATCAGGGCGCGGGTATAGGGATGGCGTGGATCTTCGAAAAGCATATCGACCGGCGCGGACTCGACCACACGCCCGGCATACATCACCGAAACAGTGTCGGCGATTTCAGCGACTACGCCGAGATCGTGCGTGACGAACACGATGCCGAGGCCGAGTTCGGCCTGGATATCGCGCAGGAGCCTCAGGATCTGGGCCTGGATGGTCACGTCGAGTGCCGTCGTCGGCTCGTCGGCGATGAGCAGTCTGGGTCGGCAGGCGAGCGCCATGGCGATCATCACCCGTTGGCACATGCCGCCGGAGAGTTGATACGGATAGCAGTTCCGGTTGCGGGCGACATTGGGAATGCCGACCTGATCGAGCAATTCCGCGACCCTTCTGTCCACGGCGCCGCCGCGAAGATCGGTATGTTCGATAATGGCTTCTGATATCTGTGCGCCGACCCGCTTTACCGGGTTGAGCGAAACCATGGGATTCTGGAAGATCATTGCAACATCGCTGCCGCGCAGGCCATTGAGCACGCTTTCGCAGGCGCCGACGATCTCGGCTCCGAAAAGCCGGATGGAGCCGCCGACCGTGAGGCCGGCCTCGAGGAGGCCGAGCATCGACATGCAGGTCAGGCTCTTGCCGCAGCCGCTCTCGCCCACGAGGCAGAGCGTTTCGCCCTGCCGGACGCTGAGGCTCACATCCTCGACGAGGGCATTGCTTCCCGCGTGAACGCTGAGACCCGTGACATCAAGCGCTGGTACGGCCGTGGTCTGGCCGGCATGTGGAAAGGAGGCGGCAGGATTGCCACCTCCCGTGTGGTGTTCTGTCGCGCTCATCAGTCGTTGAAGCTGAGGTTATAGGGCCGCAGGTCCATGTAATAGAAGGTGTAAGGCTTCCAGTTGATGTCCTTGGAGACGCCATAGGTCTCGAGCGGCTGGTAAAGGATAGTGCCGGGGGCGTCCTTCTCCCAGATTTCCACCATTTCGAACGCGGCGGGCCGACGGGTTTCGATATCCACATTGCTCTCGATGATGCGGCCAAGTTCGTTGAAACGGTCGAGGTTCTCGGTGCCCGACCAGTTGCCGGCGCCGCGCTGCGGACCACCGAAAGGCCCCCAGAGATTCCAAAGCCCGCCGACCGGATCGGGGTAGCGGGTGGAATTCGACCAGGTGCGAACCTGCAGATTGGCGAGGTCGAGGCCGGAATAGCTTTCGACCACGTTGAGTTCGACATTGAGGCCGACGGCCTTCCACATCTCGACGATAGCCTGAGCGGCCGGCAAGGCATTGAGATAGTAGTTCGGCCGGGTGGTGTACTTGATCAGCCCGCCATCATAGCCGGCCTCGGCAAGCAAGGCCCTGGCGCGCTCGGGATCGTATTCGAGCCCCTTGTGGTCGGGATTGTACATGTCGCCGAACTCGGGATACTGGTGGCCATTGGGCACCACAGCCTGGCCACCCCACAGCGCTTCATTCAGAAGCTGGCGGTCGATGGCGAGGTTCATCGCCTGGCGAACGCGGGCGTCCTTGATCACCGGGTCCTGCGTGCCGTAGGCGAGGACATGCGAATTGGCGAGCACGACCGAACGGGTCTCGATGTCGTCATAGCTGTTGATCTGCGGAATCTGGTCGGGGGCGACATTGGTGATGATGTCGAACTCGCCCGATACGAGACCGGCGACGCGGGTCGAAGGCTCGGGGATCTCGCGGAAGGTGACGGAGGCGGCGGTGGGCTTGCCACCGAAATAATCGTCGAAGGCAACAAGGCGGATCGACTCGTCGGCCTTGTACTCATCGAGCATGAACGGGCCGGTGCCAACCGGGAACATCGGAATGCCGCCATTTTCGGCCGCCTTGGCTTCCCAGTCCTTCTTGTTGACGATCCAGGAGGCCCAGGACGAAATACGGTGTTCGAGCAGCGGGTCGGGTTTCTTGGTGACGAACTGCACGGTGAGGTTGTCGATGGCCTTGACTTCGGACAGAACGGAGAAGTAAGCCGGACCTTCAGGAAGAATGGCATTTTCGCCGGAAAGGCGCTCGGGCGAGAAGGTGAAGACGACGTCTTCGGCCGTCAGCGGCGCGCCATTATGGAATGTTACACCATCCCGCAGTTTGACCTCCAGGGTGAGATCGTCGACGCGGTGCCATTCGCTGGCGAGGCCCGGCACCAGACCGGAGCCACCACCGTCTTCGCTCGACAGAAAATCACGGCGGATCAGGGTGTCGAAGACGCTGTAATTGACGCGCGTCCCGACATTGGAAAGCTCCTTGCCGGGCTCGAGCGTCGCCGGCAGATCGGCAACGCCGACGACCAGGTCAGGCCGCTCTTGCGCCAGGGCGAGCGACGATGTTGCCGCGAGAAGCAACGCCGCGCCAGCACGTAAGATATTCCGTTTGATCGAAAAATTGGTCATTGGTCAGCCAACGTTTGGTTGTGGATGACGGATTGCTAAAGTAGGCACTTAACAGTCGAGTGACAGTTGAATGTCACTTCTGCAAAACTGATGCGGGCTGGCTTTTGACCGCCGCGCAGGGGGAGCTGGCTCCTATCGGTTTTCACGCAGAAGCGAGCCGGGTGAAGCCTCGGGCGTAAACGAGCCTTGGCGAATTCCATTTTGGTCCGCGTTGTGTTTCCGTGGGACAAAGGCCTTTTTCCATAAGCCGAGCCCCATGGGTCGTCCGAAAGGCAGCGCGGTACAGCTTGACTTACGATCAATTCAGGGACACACCTGTCTTCATGAACAAGACGCTCCGCCATCTCCGCTCTCCACGGGTTTGCCTCATCGTAGGCAGATAGCCCCCGGCCCGGTCGCGTCGCGCCCCGGTCGTGGGGCATAGGCAAGTTTGCCACCAGGCGTTCATGCAAGCGCCGTTCAAGCGACACAAAATCCCTAACCACAGAGACAACGATCGCTGTCGCGACGTTCATTTGCTGAAGATCTCAGCAAGGAGATGTTCCGTGCCCTCCACTCAGAAGAAGCTACGCAAGCCGGCCATTGTGTTGACGAAGACTGACCACAAGCGCCTTTCGCTGCTTGCAGAACAATTTGCGGAGAAGAATGCCGACCTGGCCGATTTCCTTCTCGGCGAACTCGAACGCGCCCGCATTCTGGAAGACGAACGCATCGCCTCCGATGTGGTGCGTATGGGATCGTCTGTTCATTTCACCACAGACCTCGGCGAAGACAGGAGAGTGACGCTTGTCTACCCCGGAAAAGCAGATATCGCCGAAGGCAGGATCTCTGTTCTTACTCCGATCGGCTCGGCGCTGATTGGGCTCAAGATCGGACACTCAATTGACTGGACAACGCCAGACGGCCGGTTGTGCCGTTTGACGGTAGAAGCAGTCAGCCAACCGCAGGATGCAGTGGTCCGATGAGCCACCCGGTCTCGGGAAGAACATCGACGATATGGCAGTCGAGAACGGACCAATGGCCCCTGCACCAGCTGCCTGCTCGCAAATCCTCCACCAATTGACGCTCTTTCGAGCGAGGACAGAAATCCAATGTCTGCCAAACTTAATCTCGATCAGCCGCACAGCCGTGCGGAATTCACACAAGGCCTGATATGGGTCGCACTGAGCATGGCCGCCTTTATCGGCATGTCTGTCGGATCCCGTGAACTCGCGACGTCACTCTCCATCAGGCAGGTCCTGTTCTTCCGGGCTCTCGTCGGCCTGGGGATCATCATCATCCTGGCACGACAATTCCTGCCCGAACTAAGGCAGGCAAAAATGATTCGGTTACATATTGTGCGGAATGTCGTCCACTTTACAGGTCAATATTTCTGGACAATCGGCGTTGTGCTTCTGCCGCTGGCATCGGTCTTCGCGCTGGAATTCACAATGCCCATATGGGTTGCTTTCTTTGCCTGGCTGTTCCTCAAGGAGAGGCTGACCCGGCCGCGTATTCTGGCGACGTTGGGCGGTTTCTTCGGTGTATTGGTGATTGCCCGTCCCGGCCTTGGAATGATCGATCCGGCGGCCGGTCTCGTCCTGCTGGCCGCAGCATTCTACGCTTTGGCTCTCATCTGCGTGAAAGAGCTGACGCGCGAGTGCTCGCCCGGCGTGATTGTCGTGTGGATGATCCTCATTCAGCTACCGCTGGGTTTCATTGCCGCTCTGACAGACTGGCATCCCGTCAGCGTAGCCGACGTGCCATGGATGCTTCTCGCTGGCGTCGGTGCGCTCAGCGCTCATTTCTGCCAGGCGCAAGCGCTCAAAAGGCTCGAAGCATCCGTGGTGATACCGATCGACTTTCTGCGTGTGCCGCTGGCGGCAATAGTTGGTTACTACGCGTACGGCGAAGCCATCGACCTCTGGGTATTCCTGGGCGGGGCAATAATTCTTCTCTCCAATTATCAGGCCGTCATCAGGGAACGCAGAAGATATAACAAGCCGTAGGACTGGTTTGGCTTGCAGGCAGCATCGGTGGGACAACGCCCCTTTGCGGCGGCATGGACTGAGAAACGCGCTGCAAAGCGCCCCAACGCTCGGATTGTCTGCCGCCGTCCTGTACTCCGCCACAAAGGTCGGCGCCCCGACGCCAACGCCATGCCGGTGGCCCGGTCGGTAGGGCTCCGGCTTCCCGACAACGTCAGTTCGATCACCAAACCGTCGACCGTGATCGCCTGTCCGAGCGCGGTCTCGACCAGAAAGCGATTCGGTCAATTTCGATATCCAGCGCCCGGGAACGGATCCATACAGCGAATGAAACAGGGCATTTGCCGATTTTATTGCTATTCCTAAAATAACGATCTGAAAATACACGATCATTTTCAATAAACGGCCAATCGATCATCGGCTCAATGGCGAGACGCCTTTCGCTCGGGCCCTTGTTTGCCTTGACCATGATTTCGCTCGTCATAAACCCGGAATTCCGTCCTGCTGTCTCTGCTGTTCGGCCGGGTCCAAGCAAACGTGAAAAACGCCCGCAGTCGCCTGCGGGCTCTGACGGAAGCCTGTTCAGCTTCTCCGGCGGGCCTCGGCCAACGACAGGCATGCCGTCGAGGTGCATGTTGCCATCTATGCTCGTATCCCGATGTATATCCTTGCTGAAATTGATGGTCTACTATCCGGGAAGAGAGACAGGGGGCTGGAGGAGAGCATTCAACGGCGACCCGAAATGAATGAATGTCAAAATCGAAAACGGGGGTTCCGATGAAATACGCTCTTGCTGCAATCGCCATTCTTTCCGCAACACCAGCCTTTGCCAATGACCCTCTGCTGGATGACGCGGTCGAGTTCACGGGCCAGATTTTCCATCTCGACACCGGCGTTCCCGGGCTTGTCATCGCCGCCGTGCGCGGCGAAGACAGCGCAGTGTTCGGCTTTGGAGAGGTGGCCAAGGGCAGCGGCCGGGAACCGGACGCCGACACGGCGATCGGGGTCGGTTCCGTGACGAAGACCTTCACCGGGCTTTCGCTCGCCGCGCTTGCCGCCAATGGCTCCGTCTCCCTGACAGAGCCGGTCGGTGCGCATGCGGGCGTCGTCGACGCCCTGCCCGAAAAGGACGGCCGGCAAATCCGGCTGGTCGATCTCGCCACCCAATCAAGCGGCTTGCCGCGCGAACTCGCGCCGGTCGACGGTGTTGAAAAATACAGCGATGCGTCCTTCGCGGCCAATCTTACGGATAACCCGCTGCTCTTTGCTCCGGGCAGCGGCGTGCTTTACTCGAATGTCGGTTTCGATGTCCTGGCGATGTCACTCTCCAACATTGCCGCAAAGCCCTATTCGGACCTGCTGAAGTCCGAAGTGCTCGATCGCATCGGCCTCATGTCAACCAGCTATGCCCGCCCCGAGGGCGAAAATGCCATGGTCGGCTATGACTGGAACGGCAATGAGATTGATCCGGGCGACCCCATCGCAAACGGGTACGGCGCGTCCGGTCTCTATACCACAGCCAATGACATGCTGCAGTATCTGCGGTGGAACCTTGACCGGTTCGGCGAGGACGATGCGGAGCTCCGCGCCCTCAGTCACGCGGCCTGGCTGATCCGAGACGGCCTCGATCCCGTCTACGGCATGGACGAGTCCGGGCACATGAACGCCATGGGGCTCGGCTGGGTCATCATGATGCCCGAAGGCGACCGGCCGCTGATCATCCAGAAGGCCGGCGGCACCAACGGCGTCTTCAGCTATCTCGCCTTTGCGCCGTCGCGCGGCGTCGGGGTTTTCATCGCCATCAACCAGTTCAATTTCTCTGCCGGCATGGAAATGGCGCATCTCGTCAACGACCTGATCGCGATGCTCGCGCCGCGCTGACCTGCGCGGGACAAGAAAGGTCCGGCCGGCGCCGAGACTGACGAAGCCCATCGCAGGATTGCGCTGCCTTTGGAAACGTGCCGCGCCGGCCCGGCTTGATTGAACAGGAGCACAGCTTGCGACCTGCGCGTGGAGCGCAAAAGAGACGCCGCGATCTCTGGATGCGCCCATATTGCCCTCTGTGCTCTCGCCCCTCTATGGCATGTCGCCGCGCGGTTTCGTGCATCAATCGGGACGCGGTTGCCTTCAACCCCGATCGGCTGCAAGAGCCAACGTGCCGGGCATGGCCTTCCCTCTTGGCGCAGACAGGCCAGTCGGTTTGTGAGAGAAGCGCCAGGCATCGCCCATCGCCGCCGCCAGGACCGCCTTCCTTGCAAAGACCCGGCCGACACCGAACAGAACCGGATTGTCATGGCCGATCTCCGCCATGCCCTCGCCCAGGGTGGCAAGCGTGCCGTGCCAGCGTTTCTCATCCGGGCGGCTGATATTGGCGGCGATCAGAACCGGGGTTTCCGGCGAAAGACCTTCGGCGATCAGACGGGCGCTGATCTCGCCGGCAGTGCGGCCGCCCATGTAGAACATCGTGGTCGTTGTCGGATCGGCGATCGCCCGCCAGTCGATATCTTCCGGCAGCACGCCCTGTTTCGAGTGCCCGGTGACGAAGCGCACCGACTGGGCGCAGTCCCGGTGGGTGAGCGAGGTGGTCGTGCCGGCGGCGAGAGCGCTTGCCGCTGTGATGCCGGGGATGACGGAGACCGGGATACCCGCTTGCTGAAGCGCCGTGATTTCCTCGCCGGATCGCCCGAACACCGAAGGGTCGCCCGATTTCAGCCGCACGACGCGCTTTCCGGCGCGCGCCAGATCGAGCATCATCCGGTTGATATCCTCCTGCCGGCAGCTTGTTCGCCCGCCACGTTTTCCCACCAGCATGCGCTTGGCCTCGCGCCGCGCCAGTTCGAGAATGTCCGGCGCAATCAGGTCGTCGAAGAGGATCACGTCAGCCGCCTGCAGCGCCCGCATGGCCTTCAGCGTCAAGAGTTCCGGATCGCCCGGCCCGGCCCCCACCAGCGTGACGCTGCCGGTCTGCGGCGATGCGGCAATCTGTGTTGCCCGCGACAGAAGCCTGTCCGCTGCACCCTCATCAGGGCCGGAGGTACCGGAAAAGCTCAGATCGACGAAATGCTCCCAGAAGGCCCGGCGCGGGCCGCCCGGTTTCAGCTTCTGGCCGATGGCATCGCGCAGGGAGGCGGCAAGACCCGCCCATTCGGCAAGCGCCTTCGGCAGCAGCGTCTCGATCCGCCGCCGGATCGCCTGACCCAGGATGGGCGCGGCGCCGTCGGTGGAAATGCCGACCACGACCGGCGAGCGGTTGACGATGGAGCCGAACTGGAAATCGCAATAGGCCGGCTTGTCGATGACATTGACCGGCACGCCCTCCGCCTTCGCTCTTGCCCGGAAGGCCTGCGCCTCCGCGTCGTTCTCGCAATCGCCGAGCGCCAGTTCAAACGCCGTCCAGTCGGCAGCCGACCAGTCAGACCCTGAAAGGCGCACGCGGCCACCGGCTTGCAGCGCCAGAAGCGCCGCGTCGGCCGCCTTACGTCCCAGAAAGACCGTCACTTCGGCCCCGGCGGCCGCCATCAGCTCCGCCTTCCAGGCGGCGGCATCGCTGGCGCCTGCGATGAGCACCGCCTTGCCCTTCAACCGGAAGAACAGCGGCAGGACGGCGAGGTCCTCCATGCGGGCGGGTGTTTTTGCGCGTCCGGTGGCCATGATCCGCCTCCTCTATTCCGCCGCCATCGGCAGTGCGGAGAGCGCAATGAACAGCCGCCCGTCCTCGACCTGCATGGGATAGGTCTGCACCTCGCCCTCATCCGCCCCGAGCGCCGAACCGCTTTCCAGCGAAATCACCATATTATGCAAGGGGCAGGTCACGGCCCTGCCATGCACAATGCCCTCCGACAGCGGTCCCGCCTTGTGCGGGCAGCGGTCGTCGATGGCAAAGACCTCGTCTTCCGCCGTGCGGAACACCGCGATCCTTCCGAAAGCCGTGTTCACGCAGCGCGCCCCGCGCCTTGGAATATCTTCAATACGGCCAATGGCAATGAATTCGTTGCTCATGATGTGGCTCCTCACTCCGCCGCTTCGGTCTGACCGACCACGGCCATCGGCTTGAATTCATGCTTGTCCTTGCCGGAAACGCGCTCCGACCACGGGTCGACCTGGGCGTATTTCTGGCTTTCGACGAAGCTGTCGAAATAGGCCTTGCGCTTTTCGGCATTGTCCATGATCTGGGCGCGGACCTCGTCATAGCCGATGCGTTTCGCCCATTTGTAGATGCGCTCGAGATAGCGCGCCTGCTCGCGATACATCTGCGTGAGCGCCACGATATGCTCCAGTGCCGCGTCTTCTGTCTTCACCATGCCGAGCACTTCCGTACCCCGGATTTCCAGCCCGGCGGCACCGGCGAAATGGATCTCGAAGCCCGAATCCACACAGATCACGCCGATATCCTTGCAGGTCGCCTCCGCGCAGTTGCGCGGACAGCCGGAAACGGCGAGCTTGAGCTTGGCCGGCGTCCACGAGCCCCACATGAATTTTTCGAGCCGGACGCCAAGCCCGGTGGAATCCTGCGTGCCGAAGCGGCACCAGTCGCTGCCAACGCAGGTTTTGACGGTGCGCAGCCCCTTGGCATAGGCCTGACCGGAGACGAAGCCCGCCTTGCCGAGATCGGCCCAAACCGCCGGCAGATCCTCCTTCTTCACGCCCAGCATGTCGATGCGCTGGCCGCCGGTGCATTTGACGGTCGGGATCTCGTATTTGTCGACGACATCGGCAATCGCGCGCAGCTCCTTCGATGACGTCACCCCGCCCCACATGCGCGGCACCACCGAATAGGTGCCGTCCTTCTGGATATTGGCGTGAACGCGCTCGTTGATGAAGCGCGACTGATAGTCATCGGCATATTCGCCGGGCCAGTCGCAGACGAGATAGTAATTGAGCGCCGGACGGCATTTGGCACAGCCGCAGGAGGTCTTCCACTCGAGCTCCTGCATCACGGCGGGAATGGTCTTCAGCCCCTTGGCGCGGATCAGGCGGCGCACATCGTCATGGCCGAGATCGGTGCAGCCGCAGACCGGCTGAACGGCGGCGGGGTTATAGGCATCACCCAGCGTCAGCGCCATCAGCTGTTCGACGAGCCCGGTGCAGGTGCCGCAGGACGCCGAGGCCTTGGTGTGGGCGCGGACATCGTCGAGCGCGGTCAGGCCCTTGTCCTTGATCGCGCTGACGATCTTGCCCTTGCAGATGCCGTTGCAGCCGCAGATTTCCGCGTCATCGGGCAGCGCCGCGACAGCCGCCGCCGGATCGGCAGCAGCGCCGCCCTGATAGGCCTGGCCGTAGATCAGCGTTTCGCGCATTTCGGAAACGTCGGTTCCGCGCTTCAGCATGTCGAAATACCAGGCGCCGTCGGCGGTATCACCGTAAAGCACCGTGCCGATCACGCGGTTATCCTGCAGGATGACGCGCTTGTAGACGCCGCGCGTGGCATCGCGCAGCACCACTTCCTCACGGTCCGGCCCCTCGGCGAAATCGCCGGCGGAAAACAGCTTGATGCCGGTGACCTTCAGCTTGGTGTTGACATGCGAGCCCTTGTATTCGGCCGCACCGCCGGCAAGCCGGTCGGCAAGCACGCCAGCGCTTTCATAAAGCGGCGCGACGAGGCCGTAGCAGATGCCGCGATGTTCGGCGCATTCGCCGAGCGCGAAGATGGCGGGATCGGACGTCGCCATGCCGTCATCGACGACGATGCCGCGATTGGTTTCGAGCCCGGCATCCTTGGCAAGCCCCGTCGCCGGACGGATGCCGACCGCCATCACCACCATGTCGGCGGAGATGATGCGGCCGTCCTCCAGCTCGACGCCTTCGACTTTGCCATTCCCGAGAATCTGCTTGGTATTGGCCTTGGTGATGATCTCGATGCCGCGTTCGTCGAGCGCCTTTTCCAGGAGATAGGCCGCCGCCGGATCGAGCTGGCGCTCCATGATCGTGTCCATCAGGTGCAGCACCGTGACGCTCATGCCGCGCTGTTTCAGCCCGTAGGCCGCCTCAAGGCCCAGAAGCCCACCGCCGATAACGACCGCATGGCCCTGCCCCTCGGCGATCTTCAGCATCCGGTCCACGTCATCCAGATCGCGATAGGCGAGCACGCCCGGCAGATCGTGGCCGGGCACCGGGATGATGAAGGGCGAGGAGCCGGTGGCGATCACCAGCCGATCATAGGATGCGGTGACGCCGTTTTCGGCGGTCACGGTCTTCGCCTCGCGGTCGATCTTTGAAACCTTCGCACCGCGATGCAGCATCACGCCATGGGCTTCATACCAGTCATCGCCATGGATGATGATGTCTTCATAGGTCTTTTCGCCGGAAAGCACCGGCGATAGCATGATGCGGTCGTAATTCACCCGTGGTTCGGCGTTGAAGATGGTGACCTCGTAGAGGCTGGGCGCGCGCTCGAACAGGTCTTCGAGCATCCGCCCGGGCGCCATGCCGTTTCCGATAATGACGAGTTTCTGGGCCATTGTGTCTACTCCGCTGCGAGGCGTTTGGTGAGATTTTGCCGGTCGATGCGTGCATTGCGCCTTTCCCGGATCGCGGCCAGTTGCGCTTCGGCGGGCGAGGCGCCGCCTTCATAGGCCTCCAGGAAATCCAGCAGTTCTTCCCGGTAGGTGTAATAGTCCGGATGGTCGAGCAGGGCTTTTCGCGAGCGCGGGCGCGGCAGGTCGACCTCCATGACGTTACCGATGCGGGCATTTGGTCCGTTCGACATCATCACGACCCGGTCGGCGAGCAGGATCGCCTCGTCGACATCATGGGTCACGCAGATGGCGGTGACCTTGGTTCGCGACCAGACTTCCATCAGCACTTCCTGCAACTCCCAGCGGGTCAGGCTGTCGAGCATGCCGAAAGGTTCATCGAGCAGCAGCAGCTTGGGCGACAGCGCGAAGGCGCGGGCGATGCCGACGCGCTGCTTCATGCCGTTCGACATGTCGGCTGCCGGCCGGTGCATGGCATCGCCAAGACCGACGCGCTCGAGATAGTATTCGACGACATCGCGCCGTTCGGCGGGGCTCGCCTTGGGATAGACCCGATCAACGCCGAGGGCGACATTCTCGCGGGCCGTCAGCCATGGCATCAACGAGGGGGACTGAAACACCACGGCGCGATCCGGACCGGCGCCGGAAATCTCGCGGCCATCGAGAATGATGCCCCCGCCATTGATCGGGTTCAGCCCCGCCGCCATGGAGAGCACCGTCGATTTGCCGCAGCCGGAATGGCCGATCACCGAAATGAACTCGCCCTTCTTCATCTTCAGGTCGAAGCCGTCGACAACGGTCAGCGGACCCTTGGGCGTTGGATAAATCTTGGTGACGTTGGAGAATTCCACATAGCCGCTCTCGATGGGCGACTGCGCCTTTTCGCGATAGGCCGCCGGCAGCGGCTTCGAGGTCGAGTTGATGGTGATCGGAACAACATTGGGAAGCGCTTCGACACGGCTCGTTTTCGGCTTGGCGCTGAGGCCGACATCCATCAGATATTCGGTGATCGACGCGCGCAGGCGGATGAAATCGGGATCGGAGTTCATCGCCGCGCGCTCGCGCGGCCGGGCGATATTCACATCGAAGGACGGGCCGAAGGTGGCATCGGGGCCGGGGGTCAGCGGCACGATCCGGTCCGCCAGAAGAATGGCCTCGTCGACATCATTGGTGACCAGGATGATGGTCTTCTTCTCTTTTTGCGAGATATCGGCAAGCTCATCCTGCAGCTTGGCGCGGGTCAGCGCATCGAGCGCCGAAAGCGGCTCGTCGAGCAGCAGCACGTCCGGCTGCATGGCAAGCGCGCGGGCGACCGAAACGCGCTGGCGCATGCCGCCTGACAGTTCCGACGGCTTGCGGTCGCGGGCGTGTTTCAGGCCCACCATCGCCACATACCAGTCGACGAGTGCGGCCCGCTCCTTTGCCGACTTTCCCTGATGCACCGCGTCGACAGCAAGCCGCACATTGGCCTCCACCGAAAGCCAGGGCATGAGCGCATAGTTCTGGAACACGATGCCGCGCTTCGGCGACGGGCCTTCTACCGGCCCGCCGCGAAACAGGACTTCGCCGCTGTCCGGCTTTTCGAGACCGGCGAGCATCGACATCAGCGTCGTCTTGCCGGCACCGGAAAAGCCGAGGATCGCGATAAATTCGCCTTCCTGCACATCAAGCGAGATATCGGAGAGCACCGGGTTGCGCTTGAGGCCATCGCCAAAGCCCTTTTCGACGTTTCTGAGCTGAAGAATGGTCGACATCATGCCCTCCTTATCGGTTCGCCGAATAGGTGAAGGCGGTCTGCAGCGCGAACATCACCCGGTCGAGAAAGAAGCCGATCAGGCCGATGGTGATCACCGCGACCATGATGCGGGCGAGCGAATCCGACGAGCCGTTCTGGAACTCGTCCCAGACGAACTTGCCGAGACCGGGGTTCTGCGCCAGCATTTCAGCCGCGATCAGCACCATCCAGCCCACGCCGAGGGACAACCGCATGCCGGTGAAGATCAGCGGCAGCGATGACGGCAGCACCAGCTTGCGGATCGTGGTCCAGGTGGAAAGCTGCAGCACCTTGCCGACATTGACGAGATCGCGGTCGATCGAGGCGACACCAAGTGCGGTGTTGATGATCGTCGGCCAGATGGAACAGAGCGTCACCGTGATCGCCGAGATCACCATCGATTTGGGAAGAAGGTCGTTCTGGCTTTCGTAAAGCGCGGCCACCACCATGGTGACGATCGGCAGCCAGGCGAGCGGCGAGACCGGCTTGAACAGCTGGATCAGCGGATTGATCGCGCCCTCGAAGGTCTTCGACAAGCCGCAGGCGATGCCGACCGGAACGGCAATCACCGTTCCGATGAAGAAACCGAGCGCGACCGTCATAAGCGAGGTCCAGATCTGGTCCAGATAGGTCGGCTTGCCGGTATAGGGTCGCACCTTCACCCGGTCAGCATAGCCCTCGGCAATCAGCATCTGATTGCGCTCGTCCTGCCGGGCGTAGAACTCCTCGGCCTTCTGGCGTTCGGCGAAATGATCGTCCATCAGCACCTCGGCCTGCTGGAACACCGCCGCCGGACCGGGGATCGCGCCGAGCGAGGTATGGACCTTCGGCGCCAGAAATGCCCAGGCCGCCAGAAAAGCGAGGATGCCGATCAGAGGAACGAGCAGCATCTGTTTCAGGTCCGCCCATTGCTCGGACGGGGTATCGCCGGCGGTCAACTTCAGGAGCGGAACGACGAAGCCGAGGCCGAAGGGTGCGAGCACCTTGCCCGCCCGGTTGATCCGGGCGATGCGCCGTTCACGGCGGACGGCGATTTCGGGGTCCATCATGTCTGTGGCAATGGTCATAGCGTCTGAGCCTTCCTTGTCCGTGCTGGTGTCAGTCGCGCTCAGCGGCCGGCAATCTTGTTGCCGTCAACAATCTCTTCCCCCTTCAGGCCGATCGGGAAGCTTTCGAGATAGGCGTTCGGATGGCGGCCGTCATAGGTCACGCCGTCGATGAATTCGTTTGTTGCGGGCTTGTAGCCGTCGGTGTCGAACGGGAAGTCCGCTTCCGTGGCATGGCCCTCGTCGATCAACTGGCGGGCGGCCTCCAGATAGACATCCGGCAGGTAGACGGAACGGGCGACCTCGTCATACCAGCCGTCTTCCTGCGGCTCGGCGATCTGGCCCCAGCGGCGCATCTGGGTGAGATACCAGACGGCGTCGGAATAATAGGGATAGGTGGCGAAGTGGCGGAAGAAGACGTTGAAGTCCTCGGCCGGACGCTTGTCGCCCTTTTCATATTCGAAGGTGCCGGTCATCGAATTGGCGATCACCTCGGCATCGGCGCCGACATATTCTGGCCGTGACAGGATCTCGACGGCCTCTTGGCGATTGGCATTGTCGTTTTCGTCGAGCCAGATCGCAGCGCGGATCAGCGCCTTGGTCAGGCCCAGCGTCGTCTGCGGATATTTCTCGGTGAATTCCTTCGTCAGGCCGAACACCTTTTCCGGATTGTTCTTCCAGATGTCGTAATCGGTGACCGCCGGCACGCCGATGCCCTTGAAGACGGCCGCCTGGTTCCACGGTTCGCCAACGCAATAGCCCTCGATCGTACCCGCCTCCATCGTCGCCGGCATCTGCGGCGGCGGGGTGACGGAGAGCAGCGCATCGGCCTGGATCTGGCCGGAAATATCACCCGGCGAATAATAACCGGGGTTGATGCCGCCAGCCGCCAGCCAATAGCGCAGTTCGTAATTGTGGGTCGAGACCGGGAAGACCATGCCCATCTTGAACGGTTTGCCCTTGGCCTTGTAAGCCTCGACCACCGGCTTCAGCGCATCGGCCTTGATCGGGTGCTCCGGCTTGCCGTCGGGTCCGGCAGGAATATTTTCCTTCATCTGGTTCCAGACCGCATTCGACACCGTGATCGCATTGCCGTTCAGGTCCATCGAGAACGGCGTGACGATATGCGCCTCGGTGCCATAGCCGATGGTCGCCGCCAGCGGTTGGCCGGCCAGCATATGCGCGCCATCGAGTTCCCCGGTGATCACCCGGTCGAGCAGCACCTTCCAGTTCGCCTGCGCTTCCAGCGTGACGTAAAGCCCCTCGCCCTCGAAAAAGTGCTTTTCCCTGGCAATTGCCAGCGGCGCCATGTCCGTCAGCTTGATGAAGCCGATGGTGAGTTCGTCCTTTTCCGGAAACAGCATCTCGGCATGAGCGACAGCGGCCGTAAACGTCAGCGAACAGAGCATGGTGGCAGAGCAAAGGAAATGGCGCATGGCGTCCTCCAGATGGATCGGGAATGTCGGATAAAACGAAAAAAGCCGCCTAACGGTCGTCGGGCCAGTTACGGCTCGATTGCGTTGGCGGCGTTGCCTGGCACCCTCCATTGGGCGCCGAATTCTTGAGGCTTATGGAAACACACAATGCCGCATCAGACAAGCGGCATCGGCAGATTTTTGCATAAAAAATATCTTCAGAAATAATTTGCCTTCATTTTATGCAATTGCATCCGGGAGACGCACAAAATACGGGCCTGGATACGCTTGTTGACAGACCTATCCCTTCCACGGACGTCATCCTCGGGCTTGTCCCGAGGAACTAACCACCGTTCCGCACGAGCGGCGTTGGCGTTTCGTAATGGACTGATTCAAAAAGACTTTTCATCCGACACGCCTGTCGCATTGAGACGTGCTTAGATGCTCGGGACGAGCCCGAGCATGACGGCGGGGGGTGGAGCGGGCTTTAACAAAAGGCTGCTCAGATCGTCGTCTTCTGCTGCTCGATATAAGCGCCCACCTGATCGGGATCGAAGGTCTGACCGTCGAAAAAGCCATCGGGACCGAGGATGAGGCCGCCGGCGCTCGCCCCCACCGGCGTCGGCGCCTTGAGCGCGCCTTCCACCTTCAGGCTGGCACCCGGCAGCGGCGTGCTGAGCGGCTGCAGCGCCCTGCGATAGATATCCGGCCGGTAACTCATCTTCGCGATCTCGGCATTTTCGGCAGAGTGATCGCAAAGCCCCCAGCGAACGATCTGGCTGTAAAACCACAGCGCATGGCTTTGCCAGGGAAAGGTCGCGGCCTTGGCGGAGGTCAGGAAGAAATCCTCGACCGTTCGTTCGTTCTTCGCGCTGACCGCCAGCGTGCCGGACAGAAGCGGCTGCAGCACTGCGGCATCGACATTCAGATGATGCGGCTCGGCGAGAATCGAAGCCAGTTCGGCATGGTTTTCAAGCCTCGAAGACCATTCCGATGCCCGGTAGAGACTGCGCAGCAGCGCCGAAACGGTGTCTTCGTTGGCGCTGGCAAAATCGGCCGGCAGGGCGAGAACCTTTTCCGGGCTGGAGCGCCAGATCTTCGCCTTGACGGTGACGATCCGCGCCGCGCCGCGCCTTGCCGCGATCGTGTTCCACGGCTCGCCGGCGCAATAGCCATCGATCCGCCCGGCTTCCACCGCATCCGGCATGAAGGGCGGCGGCAGCACCACGATTTCGATATCGCGGTCGGGATCGATGCCGCTCGCCGCAAGCCAGTAGCGCAGTTCGAGATTGTGCCCGGAAAACACGTAGACGACGCCGAAGCGCAGCGGCGGCAGGCCCGCAGCCCTTCTGGCCGCGATCACCCGTTTCAGCGCCGCACCCGCTTTGGCCGGGTCAAGATCGCGTTCGTCGCCCTCCGCTTCCATCGCCGCGCCAAGCGCCGCCGACACCGTCACCGCATTGCCGCCAAGCCCGAGCGCGATCGGCGCGATGAGCTTCGGCGCCAGCGGAAACAGGCCGAGATTGGCGGCAATCGGCATCGGCGCCAGCACATGGGCCGCCTGCAGGCTGCCGACGGCCAGCCGGTCGCGAATCGCGCTCCACGAGGTTTCGCGTGTGAGGCGGACGTTCAGCCCCTCCTCGATGAAAAAGCCCTTGGCCTCGGCCGCCAGAACGATGGCGCTGTCGAGAAGTGGCACAAATCCGATTGAAAGGTCCTGCATCTCTATCTCTCCAGCATCTCGAACGTCATGATCAGGCTTTGCGCCACATCGACAATCTTGCGGTTCTGATCCATCGCCGTGCGCCGCAGCAGCGCATAGGCCTTTTCCTCATCCATGCCGCGCGATTTCATCAAAAGCGCCTTGGCACGGTCGACCACCTTGCGGTTTTCCAGCTGGCTTTTCGCCGCTTCCAGTTCCTGCGCCATGCGCGAAAACGCGTTGAACCGCGAAATCGCCATGTCGAGGATCGGCTTGACCCGCTCCTGCTTCAGCCCGTCGATGACATAGGCCGAAACCCCGGCCTCCACGGCCGCATGAATGGTCTCGGCATCGGAGCGGTCGACAAACATCGCGATCGGCTTCTTGACCGACCGGGACAGCACGAACAGGCTCTCGAGCATGTCTCGATTGGGGTTTTCGATATCGATGACGATCACATCGGGTGACAGGCGCTCAATCGTGCGGGCGACGCCGACCAGTTCCTCCACCACGGTTACATTGTGGTGGCCGGCCTTGAGCAGGCCGTCCCGGATGATGGCGGCACGGATCGCATTTTCATCGATGACAAGGATCGCCAGATCACTGGTGTTCATGAGGCGGCTTCCGCAAAAGGTTCAGTAGACATCGCGCATATAACGTTTTTCCCGGGCGAGCGTCTTAACGTAGCCTTCGGCGGCCGCTTGCGAAAGCCCGCCATGGGTCTCGGCAATCGCCCGAAGTGCGGCATCCACATCCTTCGCCATGCGGCTGGCATCGCCGCAGACATAAAAATGCGCGCCCGCCTCCAGCCAGTTCCAGATTTCACGCCCGTTCTCCGCCATGCGGTGCTGAACATAGATTTTCTCCGCCTGATCCCGCGAAAAGGCGGTGTCGAATCGGGTCAGCAGCCCGCCCTTCAGCCAGGCCTCAATCTCGTCGCGGTAATAATAGCCGCTGTCGCGCGACTGCTCGCCGAAGAACAGCCAGTTCGGCCCGCCCGCGCCCGCCGCCTCCCGGTCCTGCAAAAAGGCGCGGAACGGCGCAATGCCGGTGCCCGGCCCGACCATGATCGCCGGTGTATCGGGATCGACGGGCGGGCGGAAATGCGCCTGCTTCTTTACCGAAACGCGCACGGGCTCCGCCGCCGCCCTGTCGGCCAGAAACGCCGAGGCGACGCCCTTGCGGCTTTTGCCGTGGCGGGCATGGCGCAGCACCGAAACCGTCAGGTGGATTTCATCCGGGTTCGCCTTCGGGCTGGAGGCAATCGAATAAAGCCGCGGCTGCAGCTTTTTCAGATGGTCGCAGAACGCCTGCCCGGAGACAGGTTTCGGCGCCATGGCGAGAATGTCGGCGATCTGCCGGCCCCAAAGCCAGTCATTGAGGGCTTTCCGGTCAGCCGCGCCGGTCAGCGCCTTCAGCGTTTCATGCCCGCTGAAGTCCGCCCACCATTTGAGGAAATCCGGATGCGGTTGACCGATCTCGAAATGATCGCGCAATGCCTCGCCGAGGCCGATATCATGGCCGTTGATGCCGGAAATCGGCGTTTCCGGCGGCAATTGCAGAGAGGTCAGGATTTCCTCGACAAGCTCGGGACAGTTGCGCGGCATGATGGAAAGCGCATCGCCCGCCTCGTAATCCGCCGCGCCTTCGATCCTGAAGCCGAACTGGCGCACCTCCTTGGCGCTGCCGGAACCGCTCAAAAGCCGGTTGACGCTGAGCCTGGCCGCAACGGTTTGCGGCGGTTTCCGCTCCTTGGGCCGCGTCGCGATTTCCGTTACGGCCGCGCCATTCGAACGCCCGGAAAGAGCGGCCATCGCCGCTGAAACCGCCTCCCCTTCCTCGCCCGCATCCAGCGTGCGGCAGGCCGACAGCCGCGTCGCACCGAGCGCTTCAAGCCGGGCATCCAGTTTCCGACCGAAGCCGCAGAACTGATCATAGGAACTGTCGCCCATCGCCACCACGGCATAGCGCAGCCCCTCCAGACGCGGCGCATCCCCGTGCGAAAGCGCTGCCCAGAACCGGCCGCATGATCGGGCGGATCGCCATCGCCGAAGGTGCTGACGATGAAAAGCACGGGGGGCTTTGTCGCAAGGTCGACCGGGCCGACAGCATCAAGCGGTCGCAAAGCGGCGCGGTAACCAGCCTCGCCAAGCGCATCGCAAAGATCGGCGGCCACCATTTCCGCAGACCCCGTCTGCGAGGCGAAGAACACGGAGACGCCGGGCTTTGACGGATCCGCGTCCGGTTGCGCCTCCTTGCCTGCCGCCAACGCCCCGGCCAGCATGCCCTCGGCCCGGCTTCCAGCTTCCGCCGGTACATCGGGCTTTGCCGCCGCCACGCGGGCTAGCGCGACCGCCGTGACCTTGAACTCCGGCTGCAGCGATATCGGGTCGACGGCATCGCCGGTGACGTCATTGACCGCCAGTTGGTCGCCGAAGACGTCGTTCCAGTGAAACGGTGCGAACAGCGCGCCCGATGAAACCCGATCGGTCACCACCGCTGGCAGCAACGCCCTGCCGTGGCGGGAAGTGATCGACACCCAGTCGCCGTCGCCGATCTCAAGCGCCGCCGCATCGGTCGGGTTGATCTCGATGAAGGGCGCAGCATTGAGCTTGTTCAGCCGGGCGACCTTTCCGGTCTTGGTCATGGTGTGCCACTGATGCTGAAGCCTGCCGGTGTTGAGAATGAACGGATAGTCGCCATCCGGCATGTCCGCCGGTCCGGAATGCGGTCGCGGCCAGAATTTCGCCCGGCCGCTTGCGGTGGCGAACTTCAATCCTCCGTCCGGCGCGCGGTAGCGGATCGGGTTGCGGGCGGCTTGCCCAGCCTTGGACGCCGGCCACTGGATGCTGCATTGACGCAGACGTTCATGCGTGACGCCGGAAATGTCATAACCGGTCGCGGGATTGGAGAACTGCCGGATTTCCTCGAACACCTCTTCGGCACTCTCATAGCTGAAGGCCGCCTCATAGCCCATGGCGCAGGCGACTTTTGCGATGATCTGCCAGTCCGGAAGGGCCTCGCCCGGCGCTTTCGCGGCGGCCGCCGTCAGCGCCATATTGCGCTCGGAATTGACCATGACGCCATCCGATTCGAACGAGACAGCCGCCGGCAGGAGAAGGTCGGCATAGGGCGTGGTTTCGGTCTCGGCAAAGGCATCCTGAACGACCACGAATTCGGCGCGCTCCAGCGCCGCCGTCACCGTCTTGCGGTTGGCGACGCTGGCGACCGGATTGGTGCAGATGATCCAGGCGGCCTTGATTGCACCGGTCCTCATCGCCTCGAACATGGCGATGGTGCCGGTTCCCTCCTCGGCGCGGATTGTACCCGGCGCAATGCCCCAGCGTGCCTCGCAAAAGCGCCGGTCGGCCTCCACCAGTGCCGAACGCTGGCCCGGCAGGCCCGGCCCCATATAGCCCATCTCGCGCCCGCCCATGGCATTCGGCTGTCCCGTCAGCGAGAACGGCCCGCTGCCGGGGCGACAGATTTTTCCCGTCGCCAGATGCAGATTGCAGATCGCATTGGTGTTGAACGTGCCCTGGACCGACTGATTGAGCCCCATGGTCCACAAGGTCATGAATTCACTGGCGGCAAGCACCATCTCGGCCGCAGCCCTTATATCGGCGGCCGTCAGGCCGGTGATCGCCGCAACCCGCTCCGGCGGATAGTCGGCAAGGAAAGCCAGCATATCCGCCCAGCCCTCGGTATGGGCTTTGACAAAGGCCCGATCGATGCCGCCGGACTCTGCAATCAGATGCAGGAGTCCGTTCAGCAGCGCGAGGTCGGTTCCGGGTTTCGGCGCAAGATACAAATCGGCCTTTTCCGCTGTGGCTGTCCGGCGCGGATCGACGACGATCAGCTTCGCGCCTTGCTTCACCCGGTCCATCATCCTGAGAAACAGGATCGGATGGCAATCCGCCATGTTCGAGCCGATCACCAGAAACAGATCGGCCTTCTCGATGTCGCCATAGGATCCCGGCGGCGCATCCGCCCCCAGAGACAGCTTGTAGCCGGACCCGGCGCTCGCCATGCACAGCCTGGAATTGGATTCGATATGGCGGGTGCGCAAGAACCCCTTGGCGAGCTTGTTGGCGAGATACTGCGCCTCCATCGACATCTGGCCGGAGACATAAAGCGCAACCGCGTCGGGGCCGTGTTCATCGGCAATGGCGCGCAAGCGCTCCGCCGTTTCGGCGATCACGGTCTCGATAGACGTGGTTGCGGGTGCAACATCCGCATCCCTCCGGACCAGCGCGGTCTCAAGACGGCCCGGCGCGGCAATCGCCTCATGCGCGGTCTTCCCCTTGGTGCAGAGCCGACCGCGATTGGCAGGATGGTCCCTGTCGCCAGACAGTCGGACGATCCGGCCATCCTCGACATCGAGCACCACGCCGCAACCGACGCCGCAATAGGGACAGACGCTTTTGACGGTCTCTACGCCCATCGCCGCCCCCCGCTTTGACAAGGGGTGACGATTGACGGGAACCGGAGCTGGCGCGCAGAATGGATCACATGCCGGGGGTGGCATCGGCTTTCCTCGCTGTCTAAAATGAAAACAAAAAAGCCGCGGCATCATTCGAAGCGCTCCCTTTCAGGAAACGGTTCTCAGATCCGCAGCTTTGCGATGGAATGCCCGCCATTGGACATTGATGCATCAACGATAGTCCGACACGCGGCGACTTTCAAGCCCAACTGACGCACGGGGAAACATAGAGAGGAAACAGCGCCATGCCGGTAAGGATCAAACGGGTCTATGATCAACCCGAAATCTCGGACGGCCTGCGTGTTCTCGTCGACCGTCTCTGGCCGCGCGGCCTTGCGAAGGACAAGGCCCGTGTGGACCTCTGGGCGAAGGATGTCGCGCCCTCAAGCAAGCTGCGAAAATGGTTCGCGCATCGGGAAGACCGGTGGGAGGATTTTCAACGGCGCTATCGCGCGGAGCTTTTGGAAAACGCAGCACTTGATGAACTCTGCGCCAAGAGCGACCAGGACACCGTGACTTTGCTCTATGCGGCCCGCGACCAACGCATCAACCACGCGCGCGTCCTCGCAGCCGTCATCGCGGAAAGAACCCGCCGTCAGGCCGAGCCCGACTGGTCGGCGGAAGACGCGGTGGAGGTCTCGTCTCCACCCTGTTTTGTGCACGAACTGGATCCGGCCTGGCAGGGAACGGAACGTCGCGACGACAGCGGCGAAACGGCCGATCACGAGACAGACGAGCAGCCCTCGCAACGGAAAACCCGCCGCGCGGACTTAAACTCAAAGCGGGCGCCCGCCGGAAGAGACCACACTGAATTCGTCGTCCTCGATCAGGCCATCCTCGCGCACCGTCAACCGCCAGCGACGGTTTCCGATGCGGAAGGAGAGACGCCAACGTCCCGCATCCTCCCCGTCGCCGCGTTCCACCGAAGACCGCACCTGCCCGCGCGCCGTCATCGCGCGCAGAGCGTCAACGCTGAGACTGAAGCGGCTGGCGAGCCGCTCCGCGCCGATTTCGAACTCGCCTTCCGCATTGCGCGCGACGAAAGCTTCGGTTTCCTGAGCGCTCATGGTTTGTCACCGTTTGCCGGACGGACAAGATCGCCATGCCCGATCGGGCACAGCCTCGTCGTATCCTCGCCGCGATGAAAGCCGATCGCCAGTCGGAAGGAATGGGCAATGCGCATGGCCCTGTCGAGAAACAGCGACGCCACCTCCTTCGGGCAAATCGCGTCAACGGTTTCGGCAAAGAGCTGCAGCCAGCGGCGAAAATGCCGCTCCTCGATTTCGGGGATCGCCAAATGCGGCGGCAGCGGGCGGCCCTGATAGCGCGCAGTGCGCAACAGCGTCGCTGACCAGAAGTCGCACATCCGCTCAAGATGGCGCGGCCAGTCATCGGCGGCGATCCGGCTGTTGAAGACCGGACCGAGCACCTCGTCCTCGCGAATCCGGTCGTAAAAGCCATGCACCACATCGCGGATCATCGCCTCGTCCAGCACTTCGGGAAGCGGCTTGCCGTCGATGATCACGGTGCGCTCCGGCGCGGGTCGTCCTCTCATGAGTGGAACTCCTTCTCGAATGCCCGGTTTCAGCCCGGCGGGCGATGCGCCTTGACCCTTGCAGGGTCGGTCTCGATCCGCCCCGCCCCGATCAGATCCAGGCAATAGGGGATTGCCGGAAAGACCGCATTCAGGCAAAGCCTGATCGACGCCGGCCGGCCCGGCAGGTTGACGATCAGGCTCTTTCCACGCACACCGGCGGTCTGGCGCGAGAGAATGGCCGTTGGAGCCTGTTCCAGGCTGGTGCGCCGCATCAATTCGCCAAAGCCCGGCAGTTCCTTTTCCATCACCGCCTTCATGGCTTCCGGCGTCTCGTCGCGCGGCGCCGGCCCCGTGCCGCCGGTGGTCAGGATGAGGTCGGCCTGCACATTGTCGCACAGCTCAGTCAGCGTGTCCCGCACGGAGGCCACCCCGTCCGGTATGATGACGCGGTTCAGGGTATAGGGTGACGTGAGGGTTTCCGCCAGCCAGGTCTCGATCATGGCGCCGCTTTGATCTTCATATTCGCCACGGCTGGCGCGATCGGAAATGGTCAGTGCGACAATCAGCATCTCATCCTCCTAGCACGGACATCGTCCGTCCGATGCCCTCAACTCGGGTGTTCGTAATCGAAAATGCATGTCCCTCGGGCTTCATCACCACCGCTTGCGAAATGAGCGCGTCAACCGGCATGTCGTCATCGCTCGCCCGCAACGCGTCCCTGAGGCCGACCCGGCCTTCATCGCCCATGCAGGTATAAAGATCGCCGGTGGCGCTGACGCGCAGGCGATTGCATGCGGCGCAGAAATCGCAGGACAACGGCGTGATGAACCCCAGCTGGCCGCCGGTTTCGGCGACCCGCACATAACGCGCCGGACCACCACTTTTCAAGGCAAGCGGCTGAAGCGTCCATCGTTCGGAAAGCGTTTCGCGCAACTGCGACAACGACAGAAAACTCTCCCGGCGGTCATGCCGCCCTTCGCCAAGCGGCATTTCTTCGATCAGCGTCAGGTCCATGCCGCGTTCATGGGTAAAGCGGATCAGATCGTCCACCTCGCGCTCGAAAGCGCCGCGCATGGCAACCGCGTTGATCTTGACCCTGAGGCCCGCCGCCTGCGCCGCCTCCAGACCGGCGAAGACCCGTTCGATCCGGCCCCAGCGGGTGATCGCCTGGTAGCGCTCGGGATCGAGCGTATCGAGCGAGACGTTGACCCGGCGCACGCCATGGGCAAATAGCGCTTCCGCGTAACGATCCAGCAGCGTGCCGTTGGTCGTCAGCGTCAATTCGTCAAGCGCACCGGTTTCAAGATGCGCGCCAAGCATCGCGAACAGCGCCATGATGTTCTTGCGCACCAGCGGCTCGCCGCCGGTGATCCGGATCTTGCGCACGCCGCGCGCCATGAAGATGCGGGAAAGCCGGTAGAGTTCCTCAAGGTCGAGGATTTCCCGTCGCGGCAGAAATGTCATGTTCTCGGACATGCAATAGGTACAGCGCAGGTCGCAGCGATCCGTCACCGAAAGCCGGAGATAGGTCGCGGTGCGGCCGAAACGGTCGACGAGCGGACGCGGCACGGCCTCTCTTATCGCGCGTTCATGCCGCATCGCGCACCTGCCTCGCCCGGGCAATGACTTCACAGCTCCATTGCAGCACAGCATCCGTTTCGGGCGGCAAAGCTTGTGACAGATCGCCTGAAAATGTCTCCCAGCCATCGAGATAGGGCTGTTTCACCGAGGTCAGGATCGGCACGCCTGCCACAAAGGCGGCCTCGAAAACCGAGCGCAGCCCGCCGCCCTGCTCTTCCCCCTTGCCGAAACGATTGAGAATGAGGAGGTCGGGCTGCGTCCCGATCCGCGCCTGGGCAAAAACGGCGGCGTCCGAAAGCGCGTTGAAATCCAGCCTGCAACCGCGCGCATGAGTGCCGAGCGCCTGCATGATCTGCCAGCGCCTGCCGGTGGCGATGTCCTCAAGATCGACCGCGCCGCAGCACTGGCCCTCATCCTTTTCGGCATGCTGAATGAAGCCTTCGACGCGATGCCCCTTTGCAATCAACTGCAGTGCCGTCGCTTCCAGAACGCGGTCGGCGGCGTCATCCTGCATGAACGGGATATAGGCGAGCAACGTGCTTTCATCCGTCTCTGTTTCCGCGTTCGCCATCACAAAACCCTTTGCCTTTACTGCACCAGCGGCCCATCGGCGCCGGTGATCTCGATGCCCTCGATGGTCGCTTCCGCCGCCAAAACGGCGATGAACTGTTGAACGGCCTTCGACCAGGAGGCAGCCTCCAGCCAGGCGGCAATGCGCGGCCTGACCGCCTCGAACGGCAATTGCTCGCCCTCGATCCGCCGGTCCATGCGGATGATGTGGAAACCGTAGCGGGTTTCAACGGGTGAACCGACCACCTCGCCCTCCGGCAGCCGCATCAGCACTGCCTCGAATTCCGGCACGGTACTGCCCGGCGAAAGCTGTCCGAGATTACCGCCCTGTCGTGCCGACGGACAGGCCGAGCGCGCCCGCGCAAGCTCGCCGAAGCGAACGGTGCCTGCTTCAAGCTCCGCAATCATCTGCTCGGCCTCGGCGCGCGCCTGCTGCCGGGCGGCCTTGTCGGCCGGATTTGCGGCAAGCAGGATATGGCTCGCCTCGAAGATCGGTTCGGAGCAGAAACGGCTCCGGTTATTATCATAAAACCGGCGGCATTCGGCTTCATCGGCCGAAGGCGCGTCGACCGCCATCTCGATCAGCGCCCGGATCTTCGCATCCTCGGCAGTTTCGGTCTTGCCATCGGCGGTTGTCTCCGGCGCACCGGTGACCTGTTCCTCTGCGGCTTTCTGCAGCAGCAGTTCACGAATGACGAGCGCTTCGGCGGCGGTCCTCAGCGCCGCGCCGGGATTGTCAGCCGGGTGGTTCTGGGCTTCGGCAAGGATGGCGCTTTCGGCAATCGCAACGCCGTTGACGGAAACCTCGGAAAACACCGGCCGCGCCTTCGGCGGGATTTTCGTGTCGACGGCCTGATAGCCGCTGCCGGGTTCGGGGCCGGCACCGTTGGTTTTGGGTTGTTGCGGTGTGAAAAGATTGACCATTTCGCGTTACTCCGCCGGTTTACCGTTGATGCGCGACCCGTCGCCCTTCTGCCGGGCAACCTGATAGCCGGGCCGCCAGATATAGCGCACCGGAACGCTCAGCATGTGCACCAGCCGCGTGAAGGGGAAGACGAGCAGAATGGTGAGGCCCAGGACAATATGCGCCTTGAATATCCACGCGGCATCGGCGACGTAGGACGAAGCGGCGAAATTAAAGGTGAAGATGCCCTGAGCCCAGCTCATGAACTTCACCATTTCATGGCCATCGAGATGATGCAGCGACACCGGGATCGTGCCGAGGCCGAGCAGAAGCTGAAGCCAGAGCAGGATGATGATCATGGTGTCGCTGAAGGTCGAGGCGGCGCGCACCCGCGCATCGAACAGGCGGCGGTGAACCAGCAGGCTCGCGCCGACGATGCCGAAAACCCCGGCAATACCGCCGGCGACGACGGCCAGTATCTGCTTGGCGTCGTGGCTTATGCCGAGCGCGTCGAAGACCCAGATCGGCGTCAAAAGGCCGACGACATGTCCGGCGAAGATCACCAGAACGCCGAGGTGAAACAGCACCGAACCCCAGATGAGCTGCTTGCGGCGCAGCAGTTGCGACGAACCCGAACGCCACGAATAGGGCTCGCGGTCATAACGGATGACGGTTCCCAAAATCAGCACCGTGAGCGCTATATAGGGATAGATGCCGAAAACCAATGTGTTGAGATAGGCTGACATGGTCTGTCTCCTAGTTCGAAACGGAACCGGCGACATCGCCGGGTTGGCGTTCTGCCGCGCGCATGCGGGTTCTGAGCCGGTCCGGCCCGCAAGCGCCCTCACCGGCATTGCCGCCGAAGGTGACGGTTTCCTCTTCCCAGATTCGGTCGAGCGCCTTGAGGTCGTCGGGGTCGTCTTCGGGTGCGGCCATCAGCTCCTTCAGGAGCTTCTTGTCAGCCTCGGCGGATGACAGCAGGGAAAGCGCCGCAAAGGCCGATGCGTAGACGGATTCACGCTTCCTCAGCCGCTCGCCGATCGCCTCGGTGATATGCGCCGTCTGGCCGAGCAATTCTTCCGCTTCCCCGCTCGGGCGGGTGGAGAGAAATTCCAGGAACAGCGGCAGATAATCCGGCAGTTCCTTCGCATCGATTTCGAACCCGCCCGTCTCGTAAAGCGCCATCAAATCGACCATGGCCTGTCCGCGATCCCGGCTTTCGCCATGGACGTGCTCGAAGAGATGCAGCGACAGCGCGCGGGTGCGGTCGAAGAGATGGACGTAGCGTTCCTGAACCTCGTAAAGGTCGCGGCAGGAAAGATCGTCAATCAGCCTGCCAAGCGCCACGGCAACGGCCTCCGGCACTGCCGAGGAGGCCAGCGCGGCCTTCAGTTCCGGCAGATCATCGAGCAGTTCCTGCTCCGGGTAGGACAGAAGCAGGGATGTGACTTTCAGTGCGATGTTCATCAGACCTGCTCCTTGAAGATGTCGGTCGGCGTCTGCACCACCTTGCGGCGTCCGGCGCCGAAAAGCTCCGGCTCTGAACTGCCACCCGAACAGCCATTGCCGAAGGAAAAGCCGCAGGAGCCGCGCACGTCGTAGGCGTCTTCGGAGACCTCGCGATGGGTGGTCGGGATGACGAAACGGTCCTCGTAATTGGCGATCGCCATCACGTGATACATGTCCTCGATCATCTGGCCGGTGAGACCGACGCGCTCGGCAATCGCATTGTCATCGACGCCATCGACGGTCTTCGAGCGCATATAGGCACGCATGGCGAGCATGCGTTCCAGCGCGTTCACCACCGGCTCTTCCTTGCCCGCCGTCAAAAGGTTGGCGAGGTAGCGCACCGGAATACGCAGCGACTTGACATCCGGCATATCGCCATCGAGACCGAGCTTGCCGGCTTCGGCGGCCGACTGCACCGGCGAGAGCGGCGGCACGTACCAGACCATCGGCAGCGTGCGGTATTCCGGGTGCAGCGGGAATGCGACCTTCCAGTCGATCGCCATCTTGTAGACCGGCGAGTTTCTGGCCGCCTTCAGCCAGTCTTCCGGCACCCCGTCCTTGCGGGCCTGTTCGATGACTTCCGGGTCGTTCGGATCGAGGAACACCTTGAGCTGTTCCTCATAGAGATCCTGCTCGTTCGCCGTCGACGCCGCTTCCGAAATCCGGTCGGCATCATAGAGAATGACGCCGAGATAGCGGATGCGGCCAACGCAGGTTTCCGAGCACACTGTCGGCTGACCGGCCTCGATGCGCGGATAGCAGAAGATGCACTTTTCCGATTTTCCGGAATTCCAGTTGTAATAGATCTTTTTGTAGGGGCAGCCGGAAACGCACATGCGCCAGCCGCGGCATTTTTCCTGATCGATCAGGACAATGCCGTCATCCTCACGCTTGTAGATCGCGCCCGATGGACAGGCCGCCACGCAGGTCGGGTTCAGACAGTGCTCGCACAGGCGCGGCAGATACATCATGAAGGTGTTTTCGAACTGGCCGTAGATCTCCTTCTCGACCCCTTCGAAATTCACATCCTTCGAGCGCTTCTCGAATTCGCCGCCGAGGATTTCCTCCCAGTTCGGACCCCATTCGATCTTCTCCATGCGCTCGCCGGTCAGCTTCGAGCGCGGCCGGGCGGTGGGCATGGTCTTGCTTTCGCCGGCGGTCTGGAGATGGCCGTAATCGAAATCGAAGGGTTCGTAATAGTCGTCGATTTCCGGCAGGTCGGGATTGGCGAAGATCTTGGCGAGGATGCGCCACTTGGCGCCCATCTTCGGCTCGATCTTGCCGTTCTTCTTGCGAACCCAGCCGCCATTCCACTTCTTCTGGTTCTCCCATTCCTTGGGAAAGCCGATCCCCGGCTTGGTCTCGACATTGTTGAACCAGGCGTATTCAACGCCCTCGCGGTTCGTCCAGACATTCTTGCAGGTGACGGAGCAGGTGTGGCACCCGATGCATTTATCGAGATTGAGCACCATGCCAATCTGTGCGCGGACCTTCATTCTGCGGCCTCCTTTCCTGCAAGGCTTGGGGTCTCGTCCAACCAGTCGACATTTTCGAGCTTGCGGACGACGACGAATTCATCGCGGTTGGACCCGACGGTTCCGTAATAGTTGAAGCCGTAGGATTGATGGGCGTAGCCGCCGATCATGTGGGTGGGTTTCGGGATCACGCGGGTGACGGAGTTGTGAATGCCGCCGCGCTGGCCGGTGAGCGGCGAGCCGGGCGTGTTCACGATCTTCTCCTGCGCGTGGTACATGAAGATCGTGCCGTCCTTCATGCGCTGGGAGACGACCGCGCGGGCAACCAGCGCGCCATTGGCGTTGTAGACCTCGACCCAGTCATTATCGACGATGCCGGCGCGGGCGGCATCCGGCTCGGAAATCCACACCACCGGCCCACCGCGATTGAGCGTCAGCATCAAGAGGTTGTCGGTATAGGTGGAATGGATGCCCCATTTCTGGTGCGGGGTGATGAAGTTCAGCACCAGATGCGGCTGGCCGTCGAGACGCGCCTCGATCGCCGGCGTCACGGTTCCGGTATCGATCGGCGGGCGGTAGACGCAGAAGGCCTCGCCGAAGGCCCGCATCCACAAATGGTCCTGATAGAGCTGCTGACGCCCGGAGAGCGTGCGCCACGGGATCAGTTCGTGGACATTGGTGTAGCAGGCGTTGTAGCAAACCTTTTCCGATTCCAGCCCCGACCATGTCGGCGAGGAAATGATCTTGCGCGGCTGGGCGACGATGTCGCGGAAGCGGATTTTTTCGTCCTCTTTCGGAAGAGCGAGATGGGTGTGGTCGCGCCCGGTGATCGCCGAGAGCGCTGCCCAGGCCTTGACCGCGACCTCGCCATTGGTTTCGGGCGCCAGCGACAGGATCACCTCCGTGGCGTCGATATCGGTGTCGATCTTCGGACGGCCCTTCGAGGCCCCCTCTTCCGTCACCGTGCCGTTCAGCTTGCCGAGCAGGCCGACCTCATGCTCGGTGTTCCAGGAAATCCCCTTGCCGCCATTGCCGAGGGTGTCGAGCAGCGGGCCGACGGAGGTGAAGCGCTTGTAGAGATTGGGATAATCCCGCTCGACCACGGCGACCGTCGGCATGGTCTTGCCGGGAACCGGATCGATTTCGCCCTTTTTCCAGTCTTTCACATCGAAGGGCTGGGCGAGTTCGCCGGGGGTGTCGTGCAGGGTCGGCACCAGCACGACATCCTTTTCGACGCCAAGCACTTCCGGCGCGACTTCGGAGAACGTTTTGGCGATGCCCTTGAAGATTTCCCAGTCCGAGCGCGACTGCCAGGCCGGATCGGCAGCACTGGTCAGCGGATGGATGAAGGGGTGCATGTCGGAGGTATTGAGGTCGTTCTTCTCGTACCATGTCGCCGTCGGCAGCACGATGTCGGAATAGAGGCAGGTGGTCGACATGCGGAAGTCGAGGGTTACCAGCAGATCGAGCTTTCCTTCCGGCGCCTCGTCATGCCACACGGCCTCCTTGACCTCCTGACGGCCCTCGTCGCCGAGGTCCTTGCCAAGCAGGCCGTGGGACGTGCCGAGCAGGTGCTTGAGGAAGTATTCGTGCCCCTTGCCCGAGGAACCGAGCAGGTTGGAGCGCCAGACGAACATGTTGCGCGGCCAGTTCTCCGCCGCGTCCGGGTCCTCGCAGGACATGGACAGCGTTCCCGATTTCAGCGCTTCGGCAACATAATCGGCAGGCTTCTGGCCGGAGGCGTCCGCCGCGCGGGCGACCTCCAGCGGGTTGGTGCGCAATTGCGGGGCCGACGGCAGCCAGCCCATCCGTTCGGCGCGGATATTATAGTCGATCAGCGTTGCATCCCACGGGCCTTCCGGCGCGGTCGGCGACAGAAGCTCATCGACCTTCACCGTTTCGTAGCGCCACTGATCGGTGTGAGCGTAGAAGAACGAGGTCGAGTTCATGTGGCGCGGCGGGCGCTGCCAGTCGAGACCGAAGGCGAGCGGCAGCCAGCCCGTCTGCGGCCTGAGCTTCTCCTGTCCCACATAATGGCTCCAGCCGCCGCCGGACTGGCCGATACATCCGCACATCACCAGCATGTTGATGATGCCGCGGTAGTTCATGTCCATGTGGTACCAGTGGTTCAGACCGGCGCCGAGAATGACCATGGAACGGCCATTGGTCTTTTCGGCATTGCCCGCGAAGGCGTGGGCGGTCGCGATGATCTGCTCGCGTGGAACGCCGGTGATCTTTTCCGCCCATGCCGGCGTATAGGGCGTTCCATCGTCAAAGGAACTGGCGACATTGTCGCCGCCGAAGCCACGGTCGAGACCGTAATTGGCGACGAACAGGTCGAATACCGTGGCGACCAGCGCCTCACCGTCGGCGAGCGCTACCCGGCGGACCGGCACCTTGCGCGCCAGAACCTCGTCATGGTCCGTGCCCTCGAAATAGTCGTGGGCCCGGCTGCCGAAATAGGGGAAAGCGACGTCTTCAACGCCGTCGTGGTTTTCCGCAAGGCTCATGACCAGATCGATGTCGCTGCCCGCGCCATCCTTCTGTTCCAGGTTCCACTTGCCCTTTTCGCCCCAGCGATAGCCGGCCGAACCACGCGGGGCGACGACCTCGCCGGTCTTCGCGTCGAAGCCGACCGTCTTCCAGTCCGGATTGTTGTTCTCGCCGAGACCGTCCTTGAAATCGGAGGCGCGGAGGAAGCGTTCCGGCACGAAGCGTCCGTCCTTCTTCACCAGCCGCACCAGCATCGGCATGTCGGTGTAGCGGCGACAGTAATCGTCGAAATAGCCGACCTTCCGGTCGAGGTGATATTCGCGCAGGATCACATGGCCGAGCGCCATGGCAAGGGCCGCGTCGGTGCCCTGCTTCGGGTGCAGCCAGAGATCGGAGAATTTCGCGGCCTCCGAATAATCCGGCGAGACGACGACCGATTTCGTGCCCTTGTAGCGCACCTCGGTGTAGAAATGCGCATCCGGCGTGCGGGTCTGGGGCACGTTGGAGCCCCAGAGCATCAGGAAGCCGGCATTGTACCAGTCGGCCGATTCCGGCACGTCGGTCTGCTCGCCCCAGGTCATCGGCGAGGCCGGCGGCAGATCGCAATACCAGTCGTAAAACGACATGCAGGTGCCGCCGAGCAGGGACAGGTAGCGGGACCCGGCCGCGTAAGAGACCATCGACATCGCCGGGATCGGCGAAAATCCGATGACGCGGTCGGGCCCCCACCTCTTCGCGGTGTAGGCGTTGGCCGCCGCGATGAGCTCGTTGACCTCGTCCCAGGTGGCGCGCACGAAACCGCCAAGGCCGCGCACCTTGATATACTCGGCGCGCTTTGCCGGGTCTTCCTGAATGGCCCGCCAGGCGGCAACGGGGCTCTTGTCGGAGCGCTCCTTGCGCCAGAGCTTTAAGAGTCGCGCCCGGATCAGCGGGTATTTCACCCGGTTGGCCGAATACATGTACCAGCTGTAGCTCGCGCCGCGCGAACAGCCGCGCGGTTCGTGATTGGGCATATCCGGCCTTGTGCGCGGATAGTCCGTCTGCTGGGTTTCCCAGGTGACGATCCCGCCCTTGACGTAGATCTTCCACGAACAGGAGCCCGTGCAGTTCACGCCATGGGTGGAGCGCACGATCTTGTCGTGCTGCCAGCGCTTGCGATAGGCGTCTTCCCAGTCGCGGTTTTCATTGGTGGTGACGCCATGACCATCGGAGAATGTATCGACATTCTTGCGTGCCAGAAAGTTGAGGCGGTCGAGGAGAAGAGACATGATCCGTTCCTTTGTTTCGGGCGATTAACAGGGCACCGGCGCATTGCGGCGGGTGTAGTAGAAGAAGGTCAGCACGGCGCAGAGCACGTAGAAGATGCCGAAGCCCCACAGCGCCATGTCCGGTCCGCCGGTCATCGAGATCGAGGTGCCGTAGGATTTCGGGATGAAGAATGCGCCGTAAGCAGCAATCGCCGAGGTGAAGGCGATGATTGCGGCGCTCTCGCGATCCGTCTGCTTCTGCAGCGCGCCGGCATCCAGTTCCGGCATCAGGCGCGGCACTTCCCGGCGCATGATTGCCGGGATCATCTGGAAGGTCGATGCATTGCCCACACCAGTGAGGAAGAACAGCGCCATGAAGCAGGCGAAGAAGGCCCAGAAATTGCCACCCACCCCGTCCTGCGGCAGGAATTGCAGCACGCCGACGACAGCGACGAACATGCCGACGAAGGTCCAGAAGGTGACCCGTCCGCCGCCGAAGCGGTCGGAAATCCAGCCTGTGCCCGCCCGGCTCAGCGCGCCGACCAGCGGCCCGAGGAAGGCGTAGGAGAGCGCATTGACCTCCGGGAACTGGGTTTTCATCAACAACGGGAAACCCGCCGAATAGCCGATGAACGAGCCGAATGTGCCGGTATAGAGGATGCACATGATCCAGTTGTGGAAGCGCGAGAAGATCACCGCCTGATCGGCGAAGGAGGCCTTGGCCGAGGCAATGTCGTTCATGCCGAAATAGGCGGCGATGGTGGCGGCGATGATGAACGGCACCCAGACGAAGCCGGCATTCTGCAGCCACAGCCGTCCCCCGTCGCTCAGCGCCTGCGGTTCGCCGCCAAGCGCGCCGAAGACGCCCATGGTGATGACCACCGGCACGAGGAACTGCATGACCGAGACGCCGAGATTGCCGAGACCGGCATTCATGGCCAGCGCATTGCCCTTCTCCGCCTTGGGGAAGAAGAAGCTGATATTGGCCATGGACGAGGCGAAGTTGCCGCCGCCGAGACCGCACAGAAGCGCCAGAACCAGGAAGATGAGATAGGGGGTTTCCGGGTTCTGCACGGCATAGCCGATGCCCATGGCCGGCAGCAGCAGCGAGGCGGTGGAGAGCGTGGTCCACAGCCTGCCGCCGAAGATCGGCACCATGAAGGAATAGAAGATCCTGAGCGTGGCGCCCGAAAGCCCCGGCAACGCCGCCAGCCAGAAGAGCTGGGCATCGGTGAAATCAAAGCCGATCGCGGGAAGCCGCGCAACCACGACCGACCAGACCATCCAGACCGAAAAGGCCAGAAGCAGCGCGGGAATGGAGATCCACAGATTGCGCTTGGCGATCTTCCGTCCGGTCTGTTCCCAGAAGGTTGCGTCTTCCGGGTTCCATTCGGTGAGCGTCGCGGCCGACGTCTTCGGCGTCATGCCCTCGAATTCCGGCAGTTCCGGCAGGGTGTCGGTCGTTGTCCGATTGCGGCGCTCCATCTGCCGGATGGAAAGATGCATCCAGGTCAGGGCGACCAGCACCAGCAGGAACAGGAAGGAGAAGCAGGTGGTGTAGACGCCGGTCAGGTCCAGCAGCGTACCGAACACGATTGGCAGAACGAAGCCGCCGAGACCGCCGATCATGCCGACGAGACCGCCGACCGAACCGACATTGTCGGGATAATAGACCGGGATATGCTTGTAGACCGCCGCCTTGCCGAGGCTCATGAAGAAGCCGAGGCAGAAGATCATCAGCACGAAGGCGCCGAAGCTCATCGCCGTCGAGAAGATGATGTCACCGCCCTTGGCGTGGATGGTGTAGCTCGTCGGCGGGTAGGACAGCATGAACAGCAGAAGCAGCGCAAAGCCGAACGTCCAGTACATCACCGAGCGCGCGCCGAACCGGTCCGAGAGATGCCCGCCATAGGCGCGGAACAGGCTGGCCGAGAGCGAGAAGGCGGCCGCCGCCATGCCCGCGGTGCGGATATCGACGCCATAGACATCGACGAGGTAATGCGGCAGCCACAGCGCCAGCGCGACGAAAGCGCCGAAGACGAAGAAATAGTAGAGCGAGAAGCGCCAGACCTGCAGGTTCTTCAACGGCGCAAGCTGGGCCACGACCGATGTGGCCTTTGCGCCGGTACGCCGACGGGCTTCGAAAACCGGATCATGCTTGGAGAATACGAAGAAGATCACGGCGATGGCCGCAAGCGCGAAGGCCCAGACATTGGCGACCGCCTGCCAGCCGAAAGCCACCATGACGAAGGGCGCGCCGAACTTGGTCACCGCCGCGCCGACATTGCCGGCACCGAAAATGCCGAGCGCCGTACCCTGCTTTTCCGGCGGATACCAGTGCGATACATAGGTGACGCCGACCGCGAAGGAGCCGCCGGCAAGACCGACGCCAAGGGCGGCCAGGAGAAAGAGTGGATAGGTCGTGGCGCTGGTCAAGAGCCAGGTCGCCGCGGCGGCCAGCAGCATCTGCAGCGGAAAGACCAACCGGCCGCCATATTGCTCGGTCCAGATACCGAGCATCAGCCGCGTCAGCGAACCGGTCAGCACCGGCGTCGCCACCAGAATGCCGAACTGGGTTTCGGAAAGGCCGAGTTCGCTTTTGATCTCGACCCCGATGATGGCGAAAATCGTCCAGACCGCGAAACAGACCGTGAAGGCCACAGTGCTGAGACCAAGCGCCCGGCGCTGGTCACTTCGCGAAACACCGTCAATTGCAGACATGAAATGCCCCCTAAGCTCGAGCGGAAACCCGCTCATTCACAAACTGTGCCTGAGAGCTAGAAGGCTTTGCACCCCTGCGAAGTTGACCTAAGTCAAGGTTGACGGGTGACGTGGAACAAACAAGAATTGCGTGTGAAATTGCCTTCCCGCGCTGAAATCATCGACAAATCGGCCTGTTGCGAATGCCGGTCCAAACTGCTAAATTTATCAATTGAGGACACGAAAAAAATCAAGGCAAAGTGATGCGGTCATCCGATTTGCCCCAGGTCCGGGCGCTCAGCCTGTTCAACAGCATGGGGGAGGAGAATTTCGAAGCGCTGATGCAGGCGGCCTATCTGCAAACCTTCCCGCCGCAACTCGATCTGGTGCACGAGGGCGATCCGGCGGACTTTCTCTATGTCGTCATCGAAGGCTGCGTCGAGCTTTATGCCCATGCCAACCGCCGCGAGGCGACGATGGCGATGGTGCATCCGGTCAGCGCCTTCATCCTGGCGGCCGTTTTGAAGGATGCGGTCTATCTGATGTCGGCCCGCACGCGGGCGCGTTCGAAAATCCTGCTGATCCCGTCGGAAAACGTCCGCTCGATCTTCGAGCTGGACGATGCCTTCGCAAGGGCGATGGTGCTGGAGATGGCCGGCAGCTATCGCTACGTCATCAAGGAGCACAAGGGCCTCAAGCTGCGCAGTTCCGTCGAGCGGCTGGCCAACACGTTGCTTCGGCAGGACCGTGAATTCGGGAATGGCACCGGCGAATTCGAGCTTCCCTACGACAAGCGCACACTCGCCTCGCTGCTGGGCATGACGCCGGAAAACCTGTCGCGCGCCTTCAACACGCTGAAGCCCTACGGCGTCGAGGTGAGTGGTACGACCATCCGGCTTACCGACATCAAGGCGCTGAAAACGCTGGCCAAACCAACGCCGCTGATCGACGATCCCAAAACCTGAGGTTCTTCGACCGGCGCGACATATTCGCCCGCCGCCCCTCGCCGCTCTGGCGTGGGTTCTCGCCTTTGCCGGCTTCTGCATTGCCTACGGACCAATGCTGTTAAAGCCTCGCAGTTAAAACCGTCAGAGCCACGCCAGCGGATCAACGCCGATCAGCAGGCGATGGCCCTGCAACAGGAACCAGGCGTAAAGGGCCAGCCCAAGACCGGCCCAGAGCCAGAAGCTTCGATCCGCATGAAAATGCGCGCGCCCTTCAACCATCGCCAGAAAGGGCACGACGGAGGTTTGCGCGCGGACGGCCGCCCATTCGGCATAGCTCAGCCGGCGGCGCGCGCGGCGGTCGAGCAACGGCATTCCGCCAAGTGCGAGTAGCCCCATGCCGCCAAACAGGATCAGCGAAACCAAATCCCCCTTCGGCGGAATATGCGCCAGCGACCAGATCAGAAAACCGACAAGCACGGGGTGGCGGGTTATGGCGGTGATCGAACCTTGTGAGCTCGCCTCGCCACTTCGCCGGAAGGTGATCGAAACCCGGTTTTGCGCCGCGAGCCCTGCGACAATGAACCAGAAGGCGAACGGCATCGCGATCACCGGAACAAGGGCCTGCCAGGGCGCTGGATACCAGAGGTAGATCAAGGGTGCAGAACGCGCCGCGACGATGATCCAGACCAGAAGCAGGGTCGACACGAAGGAATAGACAGTCAGATAGAGACGTCGCCCCAGCAGCGAGACCAACCGGGCGCGCACGGGCGGCGACGGCGGAACCACATGGGCCATCAGAAAAATGAAAATCGCGATCAGAAAATTGGTCATGTCTGGTCCGGTCTCCAGCCGAAAGATAAGATTCATCTCCGATATATGATAATATCGGTAGCAGAAAAATGCCTCGATGCGGAACGGTCTCCGCCTTCCGCCGCCACAGCATCCACGGAGTACGCCGATGCGTCTGACAACCTTTTCCGATTATGCGCTGCGCGTGCTGATGTATGCGGCATCGGCCGGCGACCGGCTGATCACCATCGAAGAGACATCGGCCGCCTATTCCATCTCCAAGACACATCTGATGAAGGTCGTGAACGCGCTGGCGCGGAACGGATATCTGGTGAGCGTTCGCGGGCGCTCCGGCGGTTTCCGACTGGCGCTGCCGCCCGAGCGGATCAATCTCGGTGCGGTCATTCGTTCGACGGAGGCCGATTTCGCGCTTGTCGAATGCTTTGCGACCGGAAATCAGTGCCTGGTCACCAAAGCCTGCAAGCTGCCGGCAATCCTGAACGAAGCACTCACATACTTCCTCAGCGTCTTCGACCGCTACGCGCTCGCCGATATCGTCCTGTCTCCTGAGGCGTTCGGGTTCAGCTCAGCGGATAACTCCTCACATGACGGCATGCCGGCAGGGTTTTCTGACTAGAGTCATTCAGGCTTGAACGGAAGAAGGCGGGAGCGACGCTCCCGCCTTCCAATGATCATGATGTGCACCGAGCATCACTCGGCTTCGATACCCCGCTGACGCAGCCATGCGTGCATGGCGTCGATCTCCTTCTGCTGCTCGGCAATGATATGTTGCGCCAGCGCCATATTGGTCCTGTCCGATCCGGCGGCCAGCTGGATGCGGGCCATGTCGATTGCGCCCTGGTGGTGGGGTATCATGCCCAGCACGAAGGCAACGTCCGGGTCTTCGTGGCGCAGCCCGTCCATCATCTCTTCATGCATGCCCATCATCGACTGCTCATAGGCTTCGGTGACCGTCAGCGTGCCGGCGTCCGGGGCCTCGCCCCCCTGCCCGCTGCCGTCGCCGCTCATATCCGGCGAAGCGATCGGACCGTGCGGATATTCAAGCGAGAAGGTGTGCGTCGCCATCTCGGCCTGTGCGGTGCGCAACTCGGCCATGGTTTGCGTATCCGGGCCGAAGAAGGCGGCGTGAAGGCCCCAATAGGCGGTCGCGAAAATCACCAGCGCCGAGGCCAGGCCGAGCGGCACGCCGACAAACGAGCGCCTGATCCAGCCCCAGAAGTGCAGTTCCCGCGTGTGGTCGACCGCAATGGCGACGATAATCGCCATGATCAGCGCGTGTCCGATCAGGTCGATCCGGCCAAACGGATAGACGGCGGCATTGAAGATCACGAAAAGCGCGACCGCCGAAAGCCTGCGGATGAGCGGCGTTGCCAGCAGGCCGAAGCCCATGGTGAATTCGGCGACCCCCGCCATCGGAATGAACATGTCGCGCGGAATGCCGAACGTCAGGAAGGGTTTTTCGACCACCAGCGGATAAAACCATTCCGGATAGGCGAATTTCTCCAGGCTCGACCACATCAGCGCAATGGCCACGCCCCAGCGCAACAGCTCGAAGCGATGTTTGCGCCATTCGGGCCGGTTGGAACTTTCAAGCACCAGATAGCCCGCGACCGCGACGCCGAGCGCCAGATAATCGAGCAGGTGGAAGAACTCGTAGTCGCGCAGCGCCAGCACCCACAGGAAAATGATGCCCGCAGCGGAAAGCGGCATGGTCCTGCGCGACACGACGCCGGCGGCGATCAGAAGCTGCAGCCAGCTCACCCATTCGGCAGGCGTCTGCAGGTCCGGCGTCAGATAAACGCCGCCAACAGCAAAAATCGCCACGAAAAAACCGGCGACAACAATGCGCATGAAAGCGTCAAGATGACGCCACAGCGGATCGGTCACCCGGTCCATCACATCCAGCGTGGCAGTGCCGGCAGCGCTGCGCTCGATCAGCCTGGTGGCCAGGAAAAACACGAGAACCAGAACGATGCCGGTCCAGAAATAGGGATCGCTCAGCGTGCGCGTGATCGGCGACGGGGCGGCATCAACGATATAGGGCGCGAACCACTTCACATGGGCGGAGGCCGAAATCGGCGCCAGCGCGGCGCCCAGGCCGAGGAACCCGGCAAGGACACTGTTCGTTCTTTGGTTGAAGGGAAACATGAAGTGCCTCCTTTGGTCAGGCAATTGCCGGCTTTTCTGCCGGCAGGGCAATGTCGGCGAGTGTCTTGCGATCACACTCGGCCAGAAAGGCCGCTTCGGCAGCGGCAAGTGTATGCTTGAGGCGACAGACCGGCGTAACGCTGCAATCGCCGTCCGGCGAAAAGCATTCGACGAGGGACTGTCCCTCCTCAAGAAGCCGAATGATCTCGCCAAGCCCGATTTCGGATGCCGGGCGCGCAAGGATCGCCCCGCCGCCCGCCCCCCTTCGGGTGTCGACGATGCCATGATGGGCAAGCCGCTGGATGATCTTATTGAGGTGATTGCGGGAGACCTTGAACTCCTCGGCGATCTCCGCCGTCGAGAACACCCGGTCGGGATCGCTTGCCATCCGCATGAGGGCGCGCAGCCCGTAATCCGTAAAGCTCGTCAGTCTCATGATCCGCCGTAACCTTTAATTGGCATTTGAAATACCAATTAAAGGTTACGGCCTGGCTTGGCAACCGGAATCTTTGTCAAAATGCCCGTACGAAGCGCGGAAGTCCTGGCACCGGGCCCGCATGCGGATCGAGCAGGAAAAGTCCCCGGCGCTACGGCTTACGCTGGGCAGCATCGCCTACGAATCCATCGCGAAGGCGCTTTCCGTTCGGCTCGCCTCGCAAGGCGCAGCGTGAGATCGCGCTCTCGGCAGACAAAGACGGCTGATCCCGGCTTTCGGGACTGCCAGATAGCCGGGAAGGCCCTGTCTTTCCCGACCCGCCGCCAAAAGGTGAAGACGCCCGCCAGAAAAGGCTGCCGGATATCTCTTGCGGCAGCCTTTAGAAAAACTGCATGGCGATTGTCAGAACCGGTGCGTTGTTCCAAAACTGTCGGCACGGGCGCTTGCGACATTTCCGCCGCCCTGCAGTGAGACAAGGGACGGACGGATGAGCAGATCGGGCGAAGACAATCTCCATTTCCAGACAAGACGCGGCGACTATCTCATCTCGTCGGATCCTTCCAAAATCGATCGGGGCTACGTCATCGGTTTTCTGACCAAAGAGGCCTACTGGTCCAAGGGCACGGACCCGGCGCTGATTGCCGAGGCGCTGAAGCACTCCGAGGTTCTGGGGCTTTATGATGCCGACGGCAATCAGGTCGGCTTTGCGCGGATCGTTACCGATTATGCCCTGTTCGCCTATCTCAGGGACGTTTTTGTCGACGCGGCGCATCGCGGGCGCGGTCTCGGTCTCTGGATGGCCGAAACCGCGCTCGCCCATCCGCGCCTGCAAACGGTGAAAAGCTGGATGCTGGCGACCGCGGACGCCCATGGCGTCTACGCGAAAGTCGGCTTTCATCCGCTGAACCACCCGGAATGGTACATGCAGCGCCTCGGCGATGGCGGCTCACGTCGATAGGGTGCCAGCACCGGGAAAGCCGTGGCGGCGGGCGCCGAGTGATATGACCAACGCAAGAGCGAGAAGCCCCAGCAAGGTCGGCGCAAAGCTTTGAACCCCGAACCGTTCCAGCAGCACACCGCCGACCAGTCCGCCGCCGGCAATCGCCGTGTTCCACATGGTGACCAGCATGGACTGCGCAAGGTCAGCGGCCGATCCTGCCGCCCTGGCGCTGGCGGTCTGGAACAAGGTAGCGCTGCCGCCGAAAGCAAGCCCCCATAGCGCACTGCCCAGATAAACCGCCGCCGGAACCGACGCCCAGAACCAGAAGATGAGGGCCGCCGCGCCGAACAGGGTGAGGCTCGCAAGCGTCAGCGCGCGCAGGCGGGCGTCGATCAGAACACCGACAGCCCAGATGCTGACCAGCGCGGCCAGACCGAAAACCAGAAGGACGGTATCGGTCCTTCCGGTGAGGCCTGCCTGCCCCAGAAACGGCGCGATATAGGTGTAAAGAATATTGTGGGCCAGAACATAGGTGAGAACGACACCCAGAACCGGCACGATCCCGGGCAATGCGATGACGTCGCGCAGCGTCAGACGCCGGCCGGCCGGCTCGCCGGCGAAATCCGGCACCTTTGCCAGCACCCAGGCGATCAGGATCACCGTCAACCCGCTCATCAGCCAGAAACAGCCGCGCCATCCGATCGCGCCGCCGAGATAGGTTCCGGCAGGGACCCCGAGCGACAGGGCAAGCGGGGTCCCCGCCATCGCCACCGCAATCGCCCGGCCTTTCAGGCGATCGGGCGCCATGCGCGCGGCATAACCCGCGGCCAGCGCCCACAACAGACCGGCCGCCACGCCGCCGACGAAGCGGGCAAAAAGCGTCAGCGTGTAACGCTCCGACACCGCCGTGACCGTATTGGCAACCAGAAACCCGATGATGGCAGCCAGCAGAAGCGGGCGGCGGCGCAGCCCCCGGGTCATGGCTGTCAACGGAATGGCCGCAAGCAGGGATCCAAGCGCATAGACCGTGACGAGTTGTCCGGCAGATGCCTCCGACACCCCAAGTTCCTGCCCGATGGCAGGCAGCAGACCGGCCGGAAGCGCCTCGGTCAGGATGGTGATGAAGGCTGCCATGGAGAGAGCCAGAAGGCCGGCCCATGGCAGCTTCGAACGATCTTCCGGGGGAATGGAATTTGTGCGGGTCATGAAGGCTCCTCGTTTCGCTGAGATATGCGGCGAAATCTGCGCCCCTTTCCATTTCGGAAAAATGGGCTTTAGTTCCATTCATTCCGGACTAAGATGTCCGATATCATGACCATACCGATGGACAGTCTTGGCGCCTTGAACGTCTTTGTGCAGGCGGCGGAAACCCGAAGTTTCACAGCCGCGGGGCGTCAGCTCGGCATATCGTCATCCGCTGTTGGAAAATCCATCGCCCGGCTGGAGCAACGCCTCGGCATCCGGCTGTTTCACCGTTCCACCCGCGCGATCACGCTGACGCCGGAGGGGCAGATGCTGCTGGAACGCTGTCGCCGCATCTTCGCGGAAGTGGAAGCGGCCGAGCTGGAACTGTCACAAACGCGCGCGCATCCGGCCGGAACACTGCGCGTCAGCCTGCCGCTGGTGGGCATGCTGATGATGCCGACGCTCTCCCGTTTCATGGAGGCCTGGCCCGACATCGCGCTGGACCTCGATTTCACTGACCGCCTCGTCGATATGATCGAGGAGGGCTATGACGCGGTGATCCGCACCGGAGAGCCTGCAGACTCCCGCCTGATGGCCCGCAGGCTCGGTACCTTCCGGTTCCGTCTTGTCGCAGCGCCTGCCTATTTTCGCGAGTACGGCACGCCCGCAACCCCTGCCGATCTCGTCCGCCACCGCTGCCTGCACCACCGCTATCCCAGCACCGGCAAGCTGGAAGAGTGGCGCTTTTTCGACGACGCGGACAGGCAGATCGGCGACCTCCCCCTGACGGCGGTGTCGAATGCCATCGAGCCGTTGCTCCATCTGGCCGAACAGGGGCACGGCATCGCCTGCCTTCCCGAATTCGCGGTGCGCGAGCCATGCGAGAAAGGCAGGCTCGTCAGCGTGCTGGACGATGATGTGAAAAATACCGGCGCTTTCCGCATCCTCTGGCCGTCAAGCCGCCATATGTCGCCAAAACTGCGCGTCTTCGTCGATTTCATGGCGGATAATCTGTTCAGGCAAACGGCTTGACGCCAGCCCGAAACAAACTTCGCCGAGAAACCCGAATTTCGAAATTGAAGATTTCGAATTATGCGTTTTTCGAATTCGAGAAGCACCCCTAACCTGCCCAGAGCAGCTGCAATCAGGCGCGGGAACGGGCGCGTTCCCGGTCGTCGCGATCATCCGATCCGTGGCGAGCCCATCGCAAATGGGGGGATCATCAATCCGGAGCGATCCTGTCAGGGTCGAATGGCAGGTCCGCCAGCTCCCGACTGCTCATCGCTTTCAGATGCGGGTGCGCGAGAGGGTCGCGATAAAGCCGATAGCGATGGATCTTCGCCCGGGCGCGCGCCTTGCGCAGACGGCGAGCGGTGTCGGCACGGCAGCAGCGACGAATGAAAATGCGAAACGACCTAAGCATGCCGGCATGGTCGGCCGGAGACAGTGAAACGGCAATCGAGGTTTAAAGAGACGCGATGCAGAAAATCTATAGAGCCGATCGCGCGGTTCTGCCGCTCAACAGCCTGCGTGCTGTCGAAACCGTGCTGCGACTTGGCAATCTCAATGCCGCTGCCCTGGAAATCGGCGTGACGCCGGGCGCGGTCAGCCAGCAGGTCATCAAGGCCGAGACACTGCTGGGCGTGCAGCTGTTCAAACGGGTTCCTCACGGGCTCGAACCAACGGCAACCGCGCGACTTCTGGCCACCCATCTGCATGACGGTTTTGCCGAGCTGGCCAGAGCCGTTGCGCTGACCAGAGCGGAGCCGGGCAACCGGATCGCCGTTTCCGCGTCTCCGGTGTTTGCGGCCAAATGGCTGGTTTGGCGTCTCCACCGCTTCACGAAGGGACGGAGCAACCTCAAGGTTTCGATTGAGGCGACGACGGACTTTGCCGATCTCGACAGCCATGCCATCGACGCGAGCATTCGCGTCGGCAAGGGGAAATGGGCGGGCACGACGGCGACACGGCTCACCGATATCCGCGTCTTTCCGGTTTGCGCACCCACGCTTGCGCCGAAGCTTCTTGCACCCGAAGATCTGTTGAGGGTGCCGATCATCCGAGACGGCGGGGCATGGTTTGGCTGGAACCACTGGCTCGCACCGAACGGCATGGATGCCGCGCAACTGCCGGATGGCCCTGTCTACTCGGATGCATCGCTTTGCCTTGACGCCGCCATCGCCGGCCAGGGCGTGTTCCTCGCCTGGGAAACCCTGGCCCAAGATGCGATCCGCGCCGGCCGGCTGACGGCCCCCATGCCCGGGCGCTTCAGGACCGGATCGGCCTATTGGTTTGTCGAAAATGCACGGCGAACCAGGTCGCAGCCGGTGCAGCATTTTCTCGACTGGCTCCGACGGGAACTGAAGCACAGCGTGGACTGAAGGCCACACCGGTCCGCAACGTTCGGAGCGCGCTCGGGAGAAGCAACCGCCTTGATACAGAGAAAACTGAAGCCTAAACTTTTCGATATCGAATATTGGACATTGCCCGATCCTGGAATTCAGAAATGTTGACGACCTTTGATATGGACGCGTTGCGCACCGTTGTCGTGGCGACAGATCTCGGCAGCTTTTCGCGGGCTGCGGTGCAGCTCGGCCGTTCGCAGTCGGCGGTCAGCATGCATTTGAAGAAACTGGAGCAACAGACCGGCACCGTGCTGTTCAGGCGAAGCGGCCGTGGGCTTGTGCCGACCGCTGAAGGCGAGGCCTTCATTGCCTATGCGCGCAGGATCGTAGCCCTGAACGATGAAGCCGCACTTTCCGTTGGTGTTGCCGTGACAACGGCCTCTGTCCGGCTCGGCGTGCCGCAGGACTTCTTCGACGACGTGATGCCTGCGACACTGAGCGCCTTCTCGAAGGAATACCAAAACATACATGTCGACATCCGCGCCGGTGAGAACCACAGCATCGCCGAAGAGGTGCGCGCCGGGCGGCTCGACGCCGCCATCGCCTTTTTCCGACCCGGCAGTCCGGCGGAGGGCGAAACGCTGTGCGAATTGCCGATGCGATGGCTGGCGACCGAGAAGACACTGGCGACGTTGCAGGGAGACCCGCTCCCGCTGGTGCTGTTCAACCATCCTTGCCTCTTCCGGCAGGCGGCGCTCGCCGCTCTGGATGACAGCCGCATGCGCTGGCGCCCCGCCCTGACGACGCCGAGCCTTCCCGCCGTATGGTCGGCCGTGCGATCGGGCCTCGGCATCGCGGTGCGCACCGACCACGCAAGGCCGGACGACATAGTCTGTGCCGGTAATGATGGCGTGCTGCCGCAATTGCCGTCCATAGAACTGCGTTTGCTGCGCAGACCGGATATTGCGCCGGTTGCCGACCGGTTGGCGCAGATCCTGCGGCAGAAGGCGCTGGAAAATGTGACAGCCGGCGGCGGAGGAAAGCCTCACACCCCTGCCCGCCCCACTGCCAGCACATGAGACCGAGATGACTGACGAAATTTTGCCCGACCGACCGATTGCCGCGACCATCGCCATTGTCATCCGTGCCGGCACGGTTTTGCTGGTGCGCCGCGCCAACCCGCCGGATGCCGGGCGCTGGGGCTTTCCCGGCGGCAAGATTGAACGCGGCGAAACGCTGCATCAGGCTGCGCTGCGCGAACTGAAGGAAGAAACCGGCGTCGATGCAACGGCGCTCCGCGCCTTCACCGCCGTCGATGCCTTTGACCACGCGGCAGATGGCAGCCTGCGCCGGCATTTCATTCTGGTCGCGGTGCTGTGCGAATGGGTCGATGGCGAACCTGTTGCCGGTGACGATGCACTGGACGCGCGCTGGTTCGACCTTGACAGGCTTTCAAAGACCGATCTTGCGCTCAGCATGGATGTCGTCGAGGTCGCGGCGCAGGCCGCCGCAATCCTGTGAGAAGCGGAACCATCATGTCCTGGTGGCTACCTCCCGAGTTGGCCAGGTGCAGCTCGTTCAAGCCGAAAGCCTGTCGATCTCTGCCCTGATCGCGCGCGCTGCCGCCTCGGGATCCGGCTGACCGCAGATCGCGGAAACCACGGCAAGGCCCTGCGCGCCTGCGGCAAAGACCTCGGCCACATGGTTGACCTTCAGCCCGCCAATGGCAACGGCCGGCAACCGGCTGGCGGCGGCCTGCGCCCTCAGCCCGTCAAAGCCAACGGGACTTTTGTGATCAAGCTTTGTCGGCGTTGCAAAAACCGGTCCGGCGCCGATGTAGTCGACCAGCGCCGGGTCGGCGGCGGCGGCAAGTTCCGGCGTTTCCACCGTCAGGCCGAGGATTGCCTGCGGGCCGACCAGGGCGCGTGTCTCGGCAACACGCATGTCGCCCTGCCCGATATGAACGCCATCCGCGCCGATCTCCACCGCGGCTGCCACATCGTCATTGATGATCAGCGCCGCGCCGCTGCCGGCAAGCGCCGCCTTCAACGCCCGCCCGGTCTCGATCATGGCCGCCGTGCCGCCCGTCTTGTCGCGAAGCTGCACCGCCGTTGCTCCGCCTGCCACGGCGCGGCGGGCGGTCTCGACCACCCCGATCCCGGCGCAAAGACCGGGATCGAGAACCAGATAGAGCGACAGGTCGATGGATCGCCGCATGCCGGCTGTCTCTTGCGTCACGTCAGGCCTCCTCCTCGCTTTCCAACGGAAGGTAGAGCGCCCCGCCCTCACGGAATTTCTCCGCCATCTTCGCCATGCCCTCCTTCTGGGCCTCGGCCCGGATGTCATGGGATATCCGCATCGAGCAGAATTTCGGCCCGCACATCGAACAGAAATGCGCCACCTTGTGCGCTTCCTTCGGCAGGGTTTCGTCATGCATGGACCGCGCGGTGTCGGGGTCGAGCGACAGGTTGAACTGGTCTTCCCAGCGGAACTCGAAGCGGGCGCGCGACAGCGCGTCGTCACGGATGCGTGCCGCCGGATGCCCTTTGGCAAGGTCGGCGGCGTGGGCCGCGATCCTGTAGGTGATCACCCCGGTCTTCACATCGTCGCGGTCGGGCAGGCCAAGATGCTCCTTCGGCGTCACATAACAAAGCATCGCCGTGCCGAACCAGCCGATCATCGCCGCGCCGATGCCGGAGGTGATGTGATCATAGCCCGGCGCGATATCGGTGGTGAGCGGCCCGAGCGTGTAGAACGGCGCTTCGCCGCAGGCGGCAAGCTGCTTGTCCATGTTCGCCTTGATCTTGTGCATCGGCACATGGCCGGGGCCTTCGATCATGACCTGGCAATCCTTCGCCCAGGCGATCTGCGTCAGTTCGCCCAGCGTCTCCAGCTCGGCAAACTGCGCCTCGTCATTGGCATCGGCAATCGAGCCAGGGCGCAACCCGTCGCCGAGCGAGAACGAGACGTCATAGGCGCGGGCAATATCGCAGATCTCGTCAAAATGCTCGTAGAGAAAGCTTTCGCGATGATGATGCAGGCACCACTTGGCCATGATCGAGCCGCCGCGCGAAACGATGCCGGTCACGCGTCCCACCGTCATCGGGATCATGTGCAGCCTCACTCCGGCGTGGATGGTAAAGTAATCCACGCCCTGCTCGGCCTGCTCGATCAGCGTGTCACGGAAGACCTCCCAGCTTAAGTCTTCAGCAATGCCGCCGACCTTTTCCAGCGCCTGATAGAGCGGCACTGTGCCGATCGGAACCGGCGCATTGCGGATGATCCAGTCGCGGATATTGTGAATGTTGCGGCCGGTGGACAGGTCCATCACCGTATCGGCGCCCCAGCGCGTGGCCCAGACCATCTTTTCCACTTCCTCGGCCATGGATGAGGTCACGGCGGAATTGCCGATATTGGCGTTGATCTTCACCAGAAAATTGCGCCCGATCGCCATCGGTTCGGCCTCGGGGTGGTTGATGTTGGCGGGAATGATCGCCCTGCCCTTTGCGACCTCATCGCGGACGAATTCGGGCGTGATGAAATCGGGGATTTCAGCGCCGAAGCTCTCGCCGTCACGGGCCAGCGCCTCTTTCGCCGCCCGGCGGCCGAGGTTCTCGCGGATGGCGACGAACTCCATTTCGGGCGTCACGATCCCGGCGCGGGCATAGGCCATCTGGGTCACGGCCTTGCCATCCGTGGCCCGGCGCGGCTGATGGCGTACGGGAAATTCCGGCACCAGCCGCTTGCCCTCGCCAAAGCCGTTATCCTCGGGCTTCACATGGCGGCCATCATAGGCATGTGTGTCGCCGCGCGCGGCGATCCAGCCCTCGCGCAGACGCGGCAGACCGCTTTCGATGGCGATATCGGCCTGTGGATCGGTAAAGGGGCCCGAACTGTCATAGACGGTGACGGGCGGCTCGCCGGCACTCGGATGCACATCGATCTCGCGCATGGGGATGCGGATATCGGGGTGCAGCACGCCCTTGTGCCAGACGCGGCGGGATGCCGGCAGCGGGCCTGTGGTGACGGTCGGGGACATGTCTTTCATCGGTCGGAGCCTCCATAGCTCTTGGCGTTGGAGACCCAGTTCGACGTTGAATGGAGGAGGCCGCGCATTGCGCCTGAGAAGGCCAGCGGGCTTGATCCCGCGCAGCCGATGCACCATCCCTACGCCAGTGTGAACTGGATCAGGTTCATCGGGTCACTGCGCTGCGAAAGCCAGCAGTATCTCAGCCCCTTGTCGGGACCCCCCGGGTGAGCGCGCCAAAACTGCGCCGGATGCCGACGCTTGTCAACGCCTGTTCTCAACAAAGGCATATACCCTTTTTTCGAATTTTCTACTTTGATAAATTTCGTTTTTCGAAACAATCTAGCGGCGTTACCATTTGGTCCATGTCTGATCAGAATACGCTCACGACGGAAAGCAAACCGACGGGTTTCATCGGCCTCGGCACGATGGGAACGCCTATGGCGGTGAACCTCGTTCACGCCGGTATTCCGCTTGTCGTCTGGAACCGGACGCTGGAACGCTGCATACCTCTGGAGGAGGCCGGCGCGAAGGTCGCGCAGACGGCAGACGCGCTCTTTTCCCGTTGTGAAACCGTGCTCCTGATGCTTGAAGACGAACGGGCAACGGATGCCGTTCTCGGGCGTGGAACAGACGGCTTCGCCAAGCGGATCTTCGGCCATCGCATCGTCTCGATGGGCACCGTCTCGACGGAATACTCCCGCAAGCTCTGCAATGAGATCATCGCCGCCGGTGGCCGCTATGTGGAGGCGCCGGTCTCCGGCTCGCGCAAACCGGCAGAGGCCGGGCAACTCATCGGCATGCTCGCGGGCGCACCGGAGGATATTGGGTCTCTGCACAGCCTTCTCGCACCGCTCTGCAAACAGATTTTCGATTGCGGCGCGGTGCCATCGGCGTTGCAGATGAAGCTGGCGGTCAACACCTTCCTGATCACCATGGTGACGGGGCTGGCGGAAGCCGCGCACTTCGCGGCGCGACACGGCCTCGACATGGCGCGTTTCGCCGAAATTCTGAATGCCGGGCCGATGGCCAGCGACGTCTCGAAGGTCAAGATCGAAAAACTTCGCCACCGGGATTTCGCCCGTCAGGCCGGAATCTCTGATGTTCTCAAGAACAGCAGACTGGTGGTCGATGCCGCGCAGGCAGCTGGCGCCGCCTTTCCGCTGATGGAAGCCTGCGTGGCGCTTTATGCCGAAACGGAAGCGCTTGGAACGCCCGACGACGACATGATCTCCGTGATCCGGGCGCTTGAAGCCCGCGCTGGCCGCTCCCCTCGTTGATCCGCCTGGCGCGCCGCGGCCATCAAGGCGGTGGACCGTCCCTTCATGCGCTTCTGTTCTATCGGTCCACCCGGCCCAACTGTCTTGAAAATGTGGTCAGGGCGAACCGCTCGCCGCCCTTGCCGACTTGCCTCTCGCGCACGAGGCCGGGCAGTGTGGCTCTTCGCACATGAGCCGTCACGCTCCGGGGGAGAGCGAAATGCAGGCTTGCACCGTCCGAAACACAGGCAGGTTTTACCGCAGGTGCTCTGCACCCCGCATGGTCCCGCATTTTGATGTAGAGTTCACCCAATCATGCAGTGCGCCATTGCCGCACGGGCCGACGATTATAAAAATTTCAGGCCACACTCACCGCTTGGATTCCCTTTGGCGTATCACAAATGCCGGATCTCTCATCGCAGCCGGATGAAAGTGCATTGGCAGATCGCATGTCATGATAGGTGAGTTGCGAAGTGCGGTCATTTCGACGTGAGCAGTAAGAATGAACAGCGCGAAACTGATGCCATTCTATGTTGCGCGCTGCGCCAGGCGATCTTGCGCGCTACGCTTTGTACCATGATTTTGTACCAAATCATTGCATCGCCCGAAACGCAACCCTTTGAACAGGCAACGTCTTTAAGGGCATCAAACTCTTCTGGCAATGGCGGAGAGGAAGGGATTCGAACCCTCGATACCATCTCTGGTATACTCCCTTAGCAGGGGAGCGCCTTCGACCACTCGGCCACCTCTCCGGTGAGGGCTCTGATAGGCGTTTTTGTTTCGCCGATCAAGCCTGTGAAAGGAAATCCCGCAAAAAAACGAAAGGGCATTGATCGGGGGTAACGAACCGCCGTTTGGGATGAAGGCATTGGGCTTTACCGGCCCTTTCCGGCCGCGCCATCATCTGTCGTATTCCCCGCGCCTGCCCCTCCGGCCACCTGCACGGCCTTGCTGCCGGCGCGGATCGCAGCGGAAAGGCAGCGCTGCGGCGTCCCACCGTCAAGCCAGGCGTCGACAAAGCCGGCGTTGAACGCGTCGCCGGCGCCGGTCGTGTCAACAACCTTGACCGCTTCAGCCGGGGCGTGGATGCACAGCTTCGAGGCGGCGAGATAGGCGCCGTCCGATCCGGCCTTGATCACGACGACGGGGAAGTGCTCGGCAAGACGGGCGCACATCGCCTCCGGCGCGCTTTCGCCGGTTATCACCCGCGCCTCCTCCAGATTGGGCAGGAAGACGTCCACGCCGTGACAGGCGGCGATGAGGCCCGGGTCGCCGATCAGCGTGTCATCCCAGCTCGGATCAAGCGAAACCGTGAGCCCCGCCGCACGCGCGCGCGGCACCAGATCCGGCATTTCGGCAAGTGTCGCGTATTCGGCGATGTGGAGATGCCCCGCCATGCCCCAAGCGAGCGCGTCCTCGAGTGTCGCCGGCTCTGCCCGCCCTGCCCGCTTGGTCAGGAACGCCCGCTCGCTTCCCAGTACGGACGCAACGGTCACCTGCGGGCCGGCGTCATCCGCGCGCTCCATGAAGCCGAGATCGATCCCTGACGTCTCAAGCTGGCGCTCGATCGCGTGCGACAGGGGATCATGCCCCAACCGCCCGACAAGCGCCGCATGGCGTCCGATATCGGCGAAATGGGCGGCGGAAATGAAGGCGCCGCCACCGGCCGCAATCGTCAGGTCGTCGGCAAAGACCTCGCGCCCGAGCACCGGCATGCGGTCCAGCCCGGTGAAGATCAGGTCGCAGTAAATCCGCCCCACGCTGAGGACCGCCCGTCTTTGGTCATTTCCAGATGTCATTTACGGCCAAGGCTCTTTTCTGTCGCTGCATCGAAGAGGTAGAGCTTGCCGGGCTGAACCGTGCAGGTAATGGCGCTGCCAACGGCGGGCGAAAGTGTGCCCGGCGAGGTGGCGATCAACGAAGCGCCCGCAACATTGAGGTGCACCATGGTCTCCGGCCCAAGCGGCTCGACGGCCTCGACGACGCCTTCAAATGTCAGGATCGCGCCGTCCGGCACATTGCCATCGACAACGGCGAGAAGATCATGCGGGCGGATGCCGACAAGCACATCGCTCTCGCCGGCAAAACCGGCCGCCTGCTCGCCAAGGGTCGAGGCCGGCAGCATGTTCATCGACGGCGAACCGATGAAGCGGGCGGTGAAAACATCGGCGGGGTTTTCGTAAAGATCGACCGGCGTGCCCGTCTGCAGGATATAGCCGTCCTTCATCACCACGATCCTGTCAGCCATGGTCATGGCCTCGACCTGGTCGTGGGTCACATAGACCGTCGTCGTCTTAAGTTCCTGGTGCAACTTCTTGATTTCTATACGCATCTGCGCGCGCAGCTGGGCATCGAGGTTGGACAGCGGCTCGTCGAACAGAAAGGCCGAGGGGTTGCGCACCATGGCGCGGCCGATGGCAACGCGCTGGCGCTGCCCGCCGGAAAGCGCTGCCGGACGGCGTTCCAGATAATCGGTGAGGCCCAGAATGCGCGCCGTCTCGTCAATCCGCGCATTCTTCTCCTCTTTCGAAAGCTTCGACGTGTAGAGCCCGAAACCGATATTCTGGCGCACCGTCAGATGCGGATAGATGGCGTAGTTCTGAAACACCATGGCGATATTGCGCGCCTTCGGCGCCCGCTCGTTGACCACCGCCTCGCCGATCTTCAGCGTGCCGCCGGTAATCTCCTCAAGGCCGGCGATCATGCGAAGCGTGGTCGACTTGCCGCAGCCCGACGGGCCGACAAAGACAACGAACTCGCCATCGGCAATCTCGAGATCGATGCCATGCACGGCCTCGACCTTGTCATAGCGCTTCACCAGTTTTTCCAGTGCGATTGAAGCCATTATACTGTTCCCCTCAACCGGTCGAAACATTGACCGCGTTCGCTGTCCGCCGCCTGCATGCGGGCGGCAAGCGCTTCGGCCTGTTTTTGAAATGCGGAAAGATTATCGCGGTAGCCGGCAATGGCAGCGTTAAGCGGCTCTTCGGCCGGTCCGCCATAGCGCTTGCGCACCGAAACGAAATATTCCGGCGAAACGATCTCGCGGAAGGCAGCCTCGTCAAGCATGGTCTCGCGACCGGCATGGGCGGCAAAGGCTTGCTTAAAGGGGCCGTAGCCATCCGTGCCGAGCGCGCCTTCAGCGGCCACCACGGCGCGGGCGACATCGGCGGCAATCTCGTGCGCCTGCCGGAAGGAGAGCGCCTCGCGCCGCACCAGACTGTCGGCAAGTTCGGTGATGGTGATGCAGGAGCGGTCGAGATTGGCGGCAACGCGCTTGCCGTTGATGCGCACCTGACCGACAAGGCTCGTCATCAGCTCCAGAACGCGCATACCGCTCGCAAAGGCCTGATAGCCCATGACCTGGGTTTCGCCCTCGCTGTCATTCATGTCGGTGAACGGCGTGTTGTGCATCACCGTCAGCACGGTTTGCGCGCGGCCCACCGTCTGGCTGGCGAGGTGGCGCATATGTTCCACCGGCACCGGATTGCGTTTTTGCGGCATGATCGAGGAGATCTGCACCAGCGCATTCGGCACATAGAGCTGGCCGACCTCGAAACTGGTCCAGACCTGGAAATCCTGGATCAGACGTCCGAGATGCAGGAACATCAGTTCCAGCGCGGAATAGGTGGCGGTGATGTAATCGACGCCGGCAATGCAGCTGTAGGAATTCTGCAACGGCCCGGCAAAGCCCAGAAGCTCGGCCATCCGCTTCCGGTCGATGGGGAAGCCGGATGTGGTGATCGCGGCCGCCCCCATGGGGCTGAGATCGACGATCTTGCGGGCGGCAAACAGCCGCTCGATATCGCGGATCAGCATTTCGATGGCTGCGGAGAGATAATGGCCGAAGGTGGAAGGCTGCGCCGGCTGGCCGTGGGTATAGGCAACGATCAGCGTCGTCTTCTCGCGCTCGGCCGCGTCGATCAGGGCCGCCAGAAGCTTCAGCGCCTGCTCGACCGCAGCATCGATATAACGGCGCAGATTGAACTTGAACAGCGTATGGTCGATATCGTTGCGCGAGCGCGCCGTGTGCAGACGTCCGCCGAGATCGGGACCGAGGCGCGCCTTCAGTTCCTTCTCGATCAGAAAGAAGAAATCCTCGACCTCGCCGGTATATTGAAGCGCTTCCGGGTCCACCTCACGGTCGATGGCGGCAAGGGCTTCGGCAATCTTTCCGGCCTGTTCGCCGGTCAGGATACCGGTCTCGTGAAGCATGACGAGATGGGCGCGGTCGATGGCCCGGAAGCCATCGATGAAGTGCATTTTTGCGCCATCAAACAATGGCTTGAGTACGGTTTCCTTGTAAACTGGATCAGGAAACCTGCTGGTGTCGTCTTTTTGCGGATCGGTGGTGTTCATCGGTTTATCCCTTGACGCCGGCCAGCATCACGCCGCGCACGATATAGCGCTGGAAGATGAGGAAGACGAGAAGTGTGGGTATGGTCGCAAGTGCTGCCCCGGTCATGATCATCTCCCATTGGATGGCAGCCTCCACGGCAAAGCTCGAAAGGCCCACAGGCAGCGTGTAGAGCTCGCTCGAGGTGGTGACGATCAACGGCCAGAAGAAGGCGGTCCAGTTGCCGAGGAAGGTGAAGATGGCAAGCGCGGAAAGCGCCGGCGCGACCAACGGCATGGCGATCTTCCACCAGATGACGAACTCGTTCATGCCGTCGATGCGGGCGGCTTCCATGAAATCATCCGGCACGCCCTCGAAGAACTGGCGCATCAGGAAGGTGCCGAACCCGGTCATCATGCCGGGGAACATGATGCCCCAATAGCTGTCCAGCCAGCCGAAATTGGCCGACATCAGATACCACGGGATCACCAGCATCTCGGTCGGGATCATCAGCGTCGAAAGGATGGCAAGGAAGATGAAGCGCCGGCCCCGGAAACGGAATTTGGCCAGCGTGTAACCGACAAGGCTGTCGAAGAACACATTCGAGCAGGTGACGATGGTGGCCACCAGCAGCGAGTTGAAGAACCAGCGGCCAAAGCCAGTGGTCGTCAACACTTTCACATAGTTCGCAAAGGTCGGGTCCTGCGGGATCAGCCGCAAATCATAGACCTGGCTCGCGGGCTTCAGCGATGTGGAAAACATGAAGAGCAGCGGCGTGATCATGACGAGGCCTCCGATGAACAGCAGCGTCCACATCAGCACCCTGCCCGGTCGCACTTTCGGCTTGTAACGCGAGACTGCGTCCTGTTGGCGAAGTTCACTCATGACTTGTCCCTCAGGATCCAGAGCTGCAGCAGCGATATGACGAGGAGAATGAGGAAGAGCACCACGGTCTGCGCTGCCGCATAGCCCATCTGGTAGGAAGAGAAGGCAGACTGGTAGATCATCAGCACGAGCGGTTTGGTGGTGCCGAGCGGCCCGCCCGGGTCATTCGTGGTCATGTTGTAGACCTGGTCGAAAATCCTCAAAAAACCGATGGAGGAGAGCACGACCAGAAACACGGTGGTGGGTTTCAAAAGCGGCAGCGTGATCTTGCGCAGGATCGCCCACTCGCCGAGCCCGTCAATGCGCGCGGCCTCGTAGAAGGTTGTCGGAATGGCGCGGAGCCCCGCCATGAAAATGATGATCTGGAAGCCGAGACCGGCCCAGATGGCCGTGACCATGATCGAGGGCAGCGCCTGCGTGGTGGAACGCAGGAACGGCTGCTGCGGCAGGCCCAGGGCAGAAAGCACATCATTGATGACGCCGATCGGGGCCGGCTGATAGAACCAGCGCCAGACCCAGGCCATGGCTGCGGCTGTCGTCAGGAACGGCATGAAATAGAGCGCGCGGATCAGGCCGTGTCCGAAGCGCACGCGATCGAGAAAGAAGGCGATGGTGAAGGACAGCACCAGCGAGATCGGCGTACCGAAGATCAGATAGGCGAATGTGTTCTTGAACACCTGCCAGAAGTTCGGATCGGCAAACAGTTTTGCGTAATTCTCAAAGCCGATGAATTTCGGCGGACGCATCAGGTTCCAGTCCGTCAGCGACAGCCGGAAGGCGTCAAGCGTCGGGTAGAAGCGGATGACGCTGTAAAACAGCACCGGCAGCGCCAGGAACGTCCAGACCCAGACAAGACGCTTGGTGTGCATGGAGAAACGGTCGGCGAAGCCGCCGCCTTCGGGGCGGCCGGCGGCCGCCCCCTTGGTATTGTCAGCCTGCAAGGACATCGGCTTGATCCGGATTACATCGCGTCGTCGATGATGGTCTGCTCCTGCTCGGCCGCTTCCTTGATGCTGTCAGCGGGCGACTGGCCGTTCAGGATCACCCGGTTGACCATGTCGATGGCAACCTGACGCTGGGCGGCCTCATCCACGAACAGCGTGGTGTGGGCATAGTCGAGGCCCTTGAGGAAGGGGCCGTAGATCGGGTTCGAAGTGTTTTCGTCGGTCAGGGCCACTTCGCGGCGCGCCGGCAACTCGCCGACAACATCGAGCCAGATGCCCATGGCTTCCGGCGAGGTCAGATAGGTCAGGAACTTTTCCGCGGCCTCAAGCTCCTCGCCCTTCACCTTGGCGCCGATGCCGTTGGCGAAATAGCTCGAATAGTTGGAGCGCATGCCATCGGCATTGGCCGGCAGTTCGGTCACGGCCCAGTCGAAATCCTCGATCTGGCTGAAGGAACCGAGGCGGAAGGTGCCATCAATGGTCATGCCCGCCTTGCCGGCGCGGAAGGCAGCCTGGCCTTCATCCATGAAGCCGGACTGGCCGATCTTATCTTTCAGCTGCAGATCGGTATAGAATTCCAGCGCCTTGGTGCCCTCCGGGCTGTCATAGGTCACCTTGCGGTAATCGTCCGCATAGGGCTCGCCGCCATACTGGCGCACCAGCACTTCACGCCACCACTGGTGGTCCTGGCCGGCCATGTCGAGCGTCATGCCCTCGGTCACCATGTTGCCCGCATCATCAAACTTGGCGATCGCCTTGCCGGCGGCAACCAGTTCATCCAGCGTCTGCGGCGGGTTTTCCGGGTCGAGGCCGTTCTCCTCGAAGAGCTTCTTGTTGTAGAACAGCGCCAGCGAACGCACCGCCGTCGGCAGGCCGTAATATTCGCCGTCGCGCTTCATCGCCGTCACGATCGGGAAGAATTCGCTCTCGATCTGCTCATGCGGAAACGCCTCTTCCGGCAGCGGCTGCAGAAGGCCGCCGGCAACGAACTTGTCGAGCCAGCCATAGAAGAGCTGCATCACATCCGGGCCCTTGCCGGCCATATTGGCGGCAACGATGCGGGTCTGGTAATCCGCGTAAGGGAAGTTGACCTGCTTGACGGTGATATCCGGGTTGGCCGCCTCGAATTTCTCGATCAGCTGATCCATCGCGTTGACGCGGGTCTCGTAGATATATTGCCAGTACTCGATCTCGACGGCGTTCGCCGAATTGACCGAGACCATGCTGATGCCGGACATCAGGCCGGCGAGCAGAAGTGCCTTGCGCATTGAAATCTCCACTTCCCCACGTGCGGCGTCCCACCGCATCCGGGGCTTTTCTTGTTCCCGAAAGGCCGCCCGCCAGAAGCGTCGGCCACTGTTCGCTTTTATTCCGGCGCTTTGCGCCATCGGCCACCTGTTCCCGGCGCCTCTCCATTACGGTCGCGTGACATAAGGACTTTGTCAATAAGATAATCTAATTGAATTAATATATTGACGGTAGAACGCACCGGCCCCAGACTGAGACCATCGGAAAGCGGACGGACATGAACGAGAAGACACGCGCGCCTTCGGCCATCGGCAACAACCCGGAACGCAACAGGGAACACAATCGCCGCGTCGTCCTGGACCTGGTGCGCCAGCACGGCATGCTGGGCCGCATGGAGATTGCCCGGCGTACGCATCTGACGGCGCAGGCGGTTGCCAACATCGTCGATGATCTGGTCGGCGAGAACCTGCTGATGTCCACCGGCAGAAGGCGCACCGGGCGCGGCCAGCCGCCGATCCAGTTTGCCGTCAACCCGGAAGGCGCAGCCACGATCGGCGTCGAGATCGCCACCGACCAGATGGTCGTCACCGTGCTCGATCTGACCGGCGTGCTGCGCTACAAACGCACGGTTCCGCTCAACGACACCACGCCCGAACGCACATTGCCCGCTTTCGCGCTGGAAGTGGAGCGCGCGCGCAAATCCGTCGAAGCGCCGCTTCTGGGCGTCGGCGTCGTCATGCCCGGCCCGTTCGGCATCGAAGGCATGAGCTTTGTCGGCCCGACGACGCTTCCCGGCTGGAGCGGAATCGACGTGAAGGCGGCACTCGAGACGGCCTGCGGCGTGGATGTGACGCTGGAAAACGATGCGGCGGCGGCGGCGGTCGCCGAGCGGCTGTTCGGCGCCGGCCACGCGATCTCCCATTTCTGCATGCTCTATTTCGGCACCGGCATCGGGCTTGGCATGATCCAGGACGGCGCGCCCTATCGCGGCGCTTTCGGCAATGCCGGCGAAATCGGCCATGTGCCGGTGGTCCCCGGCGGAAGGCCTTGCCCCTGCGGCCAGCACGGCTGCCTGGAGCGCTATGCCTCACTTCATGCGCTGCATGAACGATTCGACAACAACGGCAGAAAACGGCCACAAGTATCTGAAATCGAATCTCTTTTAAGGACTTCAGATGCAATCGTAGAGGAGTGGCTCGGCGAAGCCGCCTCCCATCTTTCGACCGTCATCGGCCTGCTTGAAAACATCTTCGATCCCGAGACCATCATCCTGAGCGGCGCGTTTTCGGACGCTGTCATGGACGCTCTGATTGCCCGCATGCCGGCCCTGCCGCCCTCCGTTGCCGCGCGCTCGAACCGCAGCCAGCCGCGCGTGATGCGCGGCCAGACCGGGCAGTACACCGCCGCCCTCGGCGCCGCCGCCCTGCCGCTTTTCGAAATCCTGACGCCGAAACTCGAAACATCGCCGCCCGAACAGCAGGTGGCCTGAGACGACCAAACCGAAAAAACAGAATACGGGGAATGACATGCTTACGCCGCGACAGCGCATCGAACAGGAAATGGCCTCATCATCGCTCGTCCGCATGCACCGGGCGCTCTCGCGGCTGAAATCGCCGGTGACGATGATGAACACGGGCGCGCACCCGGACGATGAACGGTCCGGCATGCTCGCCTTTTTCCGCTTCGGCCTCGGCATGCGGGTGATCATCGGCTGCTCGACGCGCGGCGAAGGCGGGCAGAACATTCTGGGACCGGAGCGCATCGGCGCGCTTGGCGTGCTGCGAACCCGCGAGATGGAGGAAGCCGCCCGCGCGCTCGATGCCGATATCCACTGGCTTGGCCACGGGCCGGACGATCCGGTGCATGATTTCGGCTTTTCCAAGGATGGCGACGCCACCTTTGCCCGCTGGGGCGAGGACCGCATCGTCGAGCGCCTCGTGCGCGCCTACAGGACCGAACGACCTGATATCGTCATCCCGACTTTTCTCGACGTGCCCGGCCAGCATGGCCATCACCGCGCCATGACCCGCGCCGCCGAGACCGCCATTCGCCTTGCCGCCGACGAGACCGCCTATCCCGAACATTTCGCCGAAGGCCTGAAGCCGTGGCGCGTGGCAAAATACTACCTTCCCGCATGGTCGGGCGGCGGCGGCACCTATGATGACGACCTGCCCCCGCCCCCGGCGACCCTAACCGTCACCGCCGATGGCCGGGACCCTGCAACGGGTGCGGATTATGACCGTATCGGCGAATGGTCGCGCTATTACCATGCTTCGCAGGGCATGGGCTGGTGGCCGGAGCGGCCGGATCATGCCTGGCAGTTGCACCTTCTGCTCGGGCCCGACGGCAGCCTGCCGGAAGAGACCATCCTCGACGGTCTGCCCACGGCGCTGGCTGATCTCTGCGTCGGCGAGGCGGAAACGCTCACCCATGATCTGGTGACGGCCGATGCCGCGATCGCCGCTGCCATCGCCACCTTTCCCGACCGTGAGGCGGTGACCCGCAGCCTCGCCGCCGCCGCCGGCGCCATCGAGGCCGCGCTCAACGCCGCCCCCGATGGCTTCATTGAGCGTGACGGTCACAGGCTCACCCGCAAGCTGGCCGAGATCGATGCGGCGCTCCTGGAGGCTGCGGCGTTGTTCGAGCGCGCCTATGGCGAGAGCGAGTGCTTGACGCCGGGCGGCGAGACCACGCTGGCCGTCGTCCTCAGCGAGGATTCCGACACGGCGGTAACCATCACGCCGCTCCTGCCCAAGGGCGTTGCCGCGTCAGAGCCGGCAGAGGAGAACGCCATCCTCCGCTTCCCGCTTGTCGTTGCCGATGATGCGCCGCTGACAAACCAGTACCCGCCGCTCTGGTCGTCGCTCGGCGGCAATGGCCCGGTCTCGGTGAGGCTTGAAACTGAAATTTCAGGCCGAAGGGCCACAGGCCATTTCGATCTCGAAACGGCTCTCGCCGTCGTTCCGGCGCATTCCCTCACGCTGAAACCGAACGCATTTATCGTTCCAATACAAAGAATTAACCATAGTTTCTCATTCATCGCGCAAAGCGACGATCCAGACCTCACACTTCACTTCAACGCGCCGGAAGGCTTTCAGGTGAACGGAGACGGCGAGCATTTTCGCCTCGCCCTGCCTGAGCCGGCGACGCCCGGCCTGGCGCATATCATCCCTGAAATCAACGGCCAGCCGGCGTCCAACATCACGCCCTTCGCCTACCCCCATATCGGCCGCAACCGTTTCATCCGGTCGGAAGTGCTGAGCGTTCTCACCCTCGATCTTGCCCTGCCCGAAGGCGCGAAAATCGGCTATGTCGGCGGCGGCGCGGATAATGTCTTCACGTCGCTGAAGCGCATGGGACTCGATGTCACCGAGATCGATTCGGCCGCCCTTTCCGGCGATCTTTCCGCCTTCACCACGATCGTCATCGGCATCTTCGCTTTCGGAACCCGGCCCGATCTTGCCGCAGCGACTGCAAAACTCCATCGCTTCGTGGAAGATGGCGGCCATCTGGTGACGCTCTACCACCGCCCGTCCGATGGCTGGACGCCCGAGGCAACGCCGCCGCTTTATCTCAAGATCGGTTCGCCATCGCTGCGCTGGCGCGTGACCAACCCCAATGCGCCGGTCGAGGTGCTTGCCCCCGACCACCCGCTCCTTACCGGCCCGAACCGGATCACCGCAGAGGACTGGGCCGGCTGGCACAAGGAACGCGGCCTCTATTTCGCCGCCGAATGGGACGATGCCTATCAGCCGCTTCTGGCCATGCATGATGCCGATGAGAAACCGCTGAAGGGCGCGCTCGTTTCCGCAAAGATTGGCAAGGGCCGGCATACCCACACCAGCCTCGTGCTTCACCACCAGATGGACCGTCTCATCCCCGGCTCCTTCCGGCTGATGGCCAATCTGGTGCAGCCGGCATGACGCATTGAGCGGCGCGGAAACCGACAAACAGGCAAGAAACACTACCGGCCAGGGCATCGCCTGGCTGATGGCGGACATGACGCTGGTGACCTTCATGAGCGCGCTGGTGAAGGCCAACAGCGTCGCCTATCCGGCTATCCAGCTGGTCTTCATCCGCGCTCTGATCGGCCTCATCTTCATTCTGCCGATGATTGTGAAGAACCGCAGGGCGTTGAGGACGATGCGCTATCCGCTGCGCAATGCCTTTCGGGTGGCCTGCAATGCCATCGCGCTCACTTCGAATTTCCTTGCCTTTGCCATGCTGCCGCTGGTCATGGTCAATGCGCTCGGTTTCACCCGTCCGCTCGTGACCATGGGGCTTGCCGCGCTTCTGCTGGGCGAGCGCGTCGGCCGACTGCGCTGGCTTGGCGCTGCGCTTGCCTTTGCCGGCGCGCTGATCATCGTTTCCCCCGATGAGATCGACCTCAATCCCGGCCTTCTGGTGGTCGTCGCCAGCATCCTCTTCGGCGCCATGGCGACCATCCAGACGCGACGTCTGGCGGAGGAAAGCACGATCGTGATGATGACGTTCTATACGCTCGGCCTCGTGCTGCTGACCGGCCTGCCCGCCGCCTTTGTCTGGCAGCCCGTACCGCTTTCCCACTGGCCGGTGCTGGCGCTGATCGGGCTTCTGGCGCAGGCGGGACAATATTGCTGGCTGAAGGCTTACCAGAAGAGCGATGCGAGCCTGCTTGCACCATTCGGCTATCTCTCGGTGTTCTTTGCCGCCGCCGCCGGATTCTTCTTCTTCGGCGAGGTTCCCCCGCCCCGCATTTTCCTCGGCGTCGCGGTCATCCTGATCGCGCTTCAGGGCACGCGCCTGATCGAAGCCCGTCGCAAAACGTGAAAATGCCCGCGCTTGTCGCACGGGGTATTGCAGGCTGCGGACAAAGCCTGTTGAGAATGCCGGAAGCCTGCTCCCCATTCTCCGTCACCCCGGCCTTGAGCCGGGGTCCAGGGCCACAAAAACACCCTCTGCGACGGTGCCTTGAGCGAAATGCCCTCGCTGCTTGGCTCTGGATGCCGGCTCAAGGCCGGCATGACGGATAAGGGTGAAGCGTCGTTTGTCGACAAACTGAAATGCCCGCGCTTGTCGCACGGGCATCTCATCTCAAAACCAATGCTCACCGCGTTCAGGCGAAGGCGGGGACCTTGCCGGCGTTGGCGGCTTCGCTGACAACGCGGGCCGTCTGGCGGGCGAGAACGATTTCCTCATCCGTCGGGATGACGCGCACTTCCACGCGGCTTTCCGGGCAGGAGATGATTTCGGCGCTGGCATTGTTGGCGTCGTCGTCAAGCTGGACGCCAAGCCATCCGAGACGGTCGCAGATCATCTTGCGGATGACCGGCGAATTCTCGCCGATGCCGGCGCTGAAGACCAGCGATTCCATGCCTTCCATGGTCGCGACCATGATCGAAAGCTCGCGGCAGGCGCGGAAGACGAAGAGATCGATTGCCTTTTTGGCATTCGGATCGTCGCTGTCCATCAGCACGCGCAGATCGCTCGAAATGCCGGAAACACCGAGCAGGCCGGACTTGTACCAGAGCATGTCCTTGATATCAGCCGGCGACATATTTTCCGCTTCCATCAAGGTTAGAACCAAGCCTGGATCAACCGTGCCGGAACGTGTGCCCATCATAAGACCACCAAGCGGTGTCATCCCCATCGTCGTATCAACGGCCTTTCCGTTGCGCATGGCACACATGGAAGAACCGCTGCCGAGATGGGCAACGACGGTACGCTTCTTCACGAGATATTCCGAGATCTCGCGCAGACGATCAGCAATGTAGGTGTAGGAAAGACCGTGGAAGCCGAAACGGCGATAGCCCTTGGCCTCATATTTCAGCGGGATCGGATAACGCGCGGCGCGCTCGTCAATATTGACATGGAAGGCCGTATCAAAGCATGCAACCTGCGGAAGGTCGGGCCGGATGCGACGGAAAAGCTTGATCGAGGCCAGGTTGGCCGGCTGGTGCAGCGGCCCCATGGGAATCAGCGTTTCGAGATAGGAAACAACTTCGTCGTTCAGAAGAACCGGATCAGCGAATCGGCCACCGCCATGCAGAACCCTGTGTCCAACGGCCTGCAAAGGGCGGCTTGCGGTGTAGGGCTTGATGACGCCGAAAATGCGCTCAAGCATGTCTTCCTGCATGTGGTCCACGATTGCGAGGTCCATATTGCAGATTTCCTTACCGCCTGCTTCCTTGGCAACAAGGCGGGGGTTTTCGTTCACGCCATCAAACTGACCGCGTAGAACAAGAGAAAACTGATCCCCCTCAACTTCATAAAGTCGGAATTTGAGACTGGATGATCCGGCATTCAGTGCCAGTATTGTGCCATTCATAATCGCTGTCCAAAAAATGGGTGCGCACCGCTTGGGAGCCTTGGGAGCAACCCCGGCGGTGCGCAGGCTTCAGAAAATTGGATCAGCCTTTGGGATAAGGCCATTTCCAATCGAGAATCTCCGGCATGTCTTGACCATGCTCGCGGACATAATCGTGGTGTTTGGCACGCATTTCCTTGAGATAGTTCAATGCGGCCGCACCTCTTTCACCAAATCCGCCTGCACGTTCGATCGCATCCATGGCCAAATGGTAACGGTCGAGGCGGTTCTGGACAACCATGTCGAACGGCGTTGTCGTCGTTCCCTCTTCAACATACCCACGTACGTGGATGTTGTTGTGGTTGTGACGGCGATAGGCCAGACGGTGAATGAGCCAGGGATAGCCGTGATAGGCGAAGATGACCGGCTTGTTCTCGGTGAAGATCGCATCGAAGTCGGCATCGCGGATACCATGCGGATGCTCTTCTTTCGGCTGCAGGGCCATCAGGTCAACAACGTTGACGACCTTGACCTTCATTTCCGGCAGCTTCTGACGAAGAATGTCGACAGCGGCCATCATTTCCAGCGTCGGCACATCACCGGCCGAAGCCATGACGACATCGGGCTCTTCGCCTTCCGGCACGTTGCTGGCCCATTTCCATTCGCCGAGACCGGCATCGCAATGAACGATGGCTTCCTCGATCGACAGCCACTGCGGCTGCGGCTGCTTGCCGGCAACGATCACATTGACGCGGTTATAGGTGCGCAGAATGTGGTCACCAACCCACAGAAGCGTGTTGGCATCCGGCGGGAAATAGGTGCGAACAACGTCGGCCTTCTTGTTGACGACGTGGTCGATGAAGCCCGGATCCTGGTGGCTGAAGCCGTTATGGTCCTGACGCCATACATGCGAGGTCAGAAGATAGTTCAGCGACGAGATCGGCTTGCGCCAAGCCATGTGCTGGGTGGTCTTCAGCCACTTTGCATGCTGGTTGAACATCGAGTCGATGATGTGAATGAAGGCTTCGTAGCACGAGAACAGACCGTGACGGCCCGTCAGCAGGTAGCCTTCCAGCCAGCCCTGGCACAGATGTTCGCTCAGGACTTCCATCACGCGGCCGTCACGGGCGACGCCTTCGTCATAGTCGAGGATATCGGCCATCCAGACGCGATCGGTGACTTCGAACACATCCTGCAGGCGGTTCGACGCGGTCTCATCCGGGCCCATCAGGCGGAAGTTGCGTTCTTCGGCGTTGAGCTTCATGACTTCGCGCAGCAGCATGCCGAGACGCTTGGTTGCCGAGGTCATGACAGCGCCCGGCTGCGTCACGTCGACCGCGAGTTCGCGGAAGTCGGGCATCTTCAGTTCCTTGCGCAGGACGCCGCCATTGGTATGCGGGTTGGCGCTCATACGCAGGTCGCCTTCAGGCGCAAGCGCCTTCAGTTCGGGAACCAGCGTGCCGTTTTCGTCAAACAGCTTTTCCGGGCCGTAGCTCTTCAGCCAATCCTGCAGCTGGCTGCGGTGGTCGGCGTCTTCGCGGGCGGCGGAAATCGGAACCTGGTGCGAACGCCAGAAGTCTTCGACCTTCTTGTTGTCGACGAATTTCGGACCGGTCCAGCCCTTGGGGCTGCGCAGAATGATCATCGGCCAGCGCGGCATTTCGTAGACCGTGCCTTCGGCGCGGGCTTCGCTCTGGATTTCGCGGATCCGTGCGTAGCACTCTTCCATGACCTCGGCCATGCGCTGATGCATGTATTCCGGGTCGTCGCCTTCTACGTAGAAAGGCTCGTAGCCATAACCCTGGAAGAGGTCCGTCAGGTCCTTCTTGCTCATGCGAGCCATCAGGGTCGGGTTGGCGATCTTGTAGCCGTTGAGGTGCAGGATCGGCAGAACGGCGCCGTCATTGATCGGGTTCAGGAACTTGTTCGAGTGCCACGAAGCGGCAAGCGGTCCGGTTTCGGCTTCGCCGTCGCCGACGACGCAGGCAACGATCAGATCGGGATTGTCATAGGCCGCGCCGAATGCGTGAACCAGGGCGTAACCAAGTTCGCCGCCTTCATGGATCGATCCGGGGGTTTCGGGCGCGACGTGGCTGGGGATACCGCCGGGGAACGAGAACTGCTTGAACAGCTTCTGCATGCCCTCTTCGTCTTCGGTGATCTCCGGATAGACTTCCGTGTAGGTGCCGTCGAGATAGGCGTTGGCCACCAGACCGGGACCGCCGTGACCAGGGCCGCAGATGTAGATCGTGCTGGCGTCGTATTTCTTGATGATACGGTTCAGGTGAACATAGATGAAGTTCAGGCCCGGCGTCGTGCCCCAGTGACCGAGCAGGCGCGGCTTGACGTCTTCTTCGGCGAGCGGCTCCTTCAGCAGGGGGTTGTTCATCAGATAGATCTGACCGACCGACAGGTAATTGGCCGCCTGCCAGTATCTATTCATCAGATCCAGTTCTTCGGGCGCCAGAATATTCTGGGCTCCATCAGGCGTGATCTGTTCCATGTCGATTCCCCTTTTCGAAATCAAATTGGCGTTTAAATCGATTTGCTATATCCCTCAGACCGGTTTGAGATCACATGACCTAAATCAACCGAAGCACGGCGGCAGAGATTTTCCGGCTTGTATACCGAGGGATTTTGCATCGCTTGCGAAGCGCCGATCGCGCCTCGCCCCTAACGACATAGCAGTTGTTCCTGCACTTTCAACGACTTGACGATTGCAAACTTTGACGCAGGGATCATATAACGTCAACCGTGACAGACTTTTGGCGACCTAATAAAATTCCGAGAAATTTGTTTGCGGCGCAAATCGGCATCCGGCACTCGACGCGACGCCGCCGATCTGGCATGTGCAGGGCCGGTTCCGCCGGTCGCTCCGGCGCGCAGAATAATCCGAAACATGCCGGCGTCAATGAGTCGGCCAACAACCTTCCGGTTTGAACAATCATGCCCGACACCAGCACAGCACTGAGTCCCATCCACGTCATCGGCGGCGGCCTTGCCGGTTCGGAAGCGGCGTGGCAGATCGCCAGCCGCGGCATCCCGGTGATTCTGCACGAGATGCGCGGCGTGCGCGAGACGGCGGCCCACAAGACCGATGGTCTTGCCGAACTCGTCTGCTCCAATTCCTTCCGCTCCGATGACGCGACCAGCAATGCCGTCGGCGTCATTCATGCCGAGATGCGCATGGCCAACTCGCTGATCATGGCCTGTGCCGATGCCCATCAGGTGCCGGCAGGCGGCGCTCTGGCGGTCGACCGCGACGGCTTCTCAAATGCCGTCACCGAAAAGCTCGCCGCCCACCCGCTGATTACCATCGTGCGCGAGGAGATCACGTCGCTGCCGCCGGAAGACTGGGATCAGGCGATCATCGCCACAGGTCCCCTCACGGCCCCTGCCCTCGCCGAGGCCATCAGCGCCAGGACGGGCAAGGAAGCGCTCGCCTTCTTCGATGCCATCGCCCCCATCGTCTACCGCGACACGGTGGATATGGATATCTGCTGGTATCAGTCGCGCTACGACAAGGTAGGCCCTGGCGGCACGGGCAAGGACTACATCAACTGCCCGATGAACGAGGCGGAATACAACGCCTTCATCGACGCGCTGATCGCCGGCGACAAGACCGATTTCAAGGAATGGGAGGGCACGCCCTATTTCGATGGCTGCCTGCCGATCGAGGTGATGGCCGAACGCGGCCGCGAGACGCTGCGCCACGGACCGATGAAGCCGATGGGGCTCACCAATGCCCACAAACCGGACGAAAAGCCCTATGCGGTGGTGCAGTTGCGTCAGGACAACGCGCTCGGCACGCTTTACAATATGGTCGGCTTCCAGACAAAGCTGCGCTACGGCGCGCAGAAGGACGTGCTCAAGATGATTCCGGGCCTTCAGGAGGCCGAATTCGCCCGCCTCGGCGGCCTGCACCGCAACACCTATCTGAACTCGCCGACGCTGCTCGACGGCACGCTGGCGCTCAAGGGGCGGCCCGGACTGCGCTTTGCCGGCCAGATCACCGGTTGCGAAGGTTATGTGGAAAGCGCCAGCATCGGGCTTCTTGCCGGCCGGTTTGCAGCCGCCGAACGCCTCGGAGAAGCGCCGGTCGCGCCGCCGCCGGAAACCGCGCTCGGCGCGCTTCTCGGCCATGTCACCGGCGGGCATATCTCACACGAAGAGGAAGGCGGAAAACGCTCCTTCCAGCCGATGAACATCAATTTCGGCCTGTTTCCCGAGCTGGAACCCGGCGCGCTGATCGATCCGGAGACGGGCAAACGCCCGCGCGGCAAGGCCAAATCCTCGGTGAAGAAGCAGATCGTCGCCAAACGGGCGCTGGACGCCTGCAAGGCCTGGCTTGACGCCTGAGCCCAGGAAAGTCAGCGGGCGTTCAGCATCCAGGTCGAAACCTCCGCGGCCTCCTCTTCGGTCGGGAAATGATAATTGCCGCTGAAGAAGTCGCTTTCGGGGAAATCGACCTGAAGGCCGTTCGCCTCGGGAAGCGCGCGCAGGCGATATTCGCTCTGCCGAACGATGATCGCCTGGTTCTTGCCGCGCCGAGAGCGATAGATGCCGACCTTGCCATCGGCCAGTCTCAGGAAGAAGGTCTCAAGCTCGGTATCGCCGATAACGGAAGCGACTCGCTCATCGGGGTAGCTGCGGTTGAATTCGCGACGCGCCCAGCCATTGGCTTCCTCGACAGTAAATCCGCCATCAGAATTTTGCGGCTTTGGCCGGCCGAAAAAATAATATGCAACGATGGCGGCGATCACGGCGACGAGAAGCCATACCCAAGTTTCCATTCGCCAGTTTCCTCTCGCGTTGCGATGCGTGGGGCTCGTTGTCCCGCGGGAATGCTTCTGAGGGATAAAATTCCACGAGGTTGGCCGGAAGCGGCCCGCGATCCTGCGTCAGGCCTTACTATAACAACTAAAACTTACGAAACAGCAAAGAGCGCATCATCGCAAGCTGTCGCTTCCACTGCGAAGGCCGCACCGTATGTTCAAATGCATTTTCACCCAAAGACTCGGCCTTTACAAGAATGTTCTCCGCAGCTGACATCGGAAGATAGGCCGGCGCAAGTGTTTTTGCGACCGGGCCCTCTGCCCTGAACTTCTCCAGATGAGACCGGCCAAAGGCGGCGAAAGCGCGGATCGCATTGCCGACCCGCTCGCGATCGCTGGCAATAAGGAAGCTCTCCCGGTCAAGCCCCGTGGCGCCGAGGATTTCCGCTGGCACGAAGACCTGGCCGGCGGCTCTGTGACGCGGCAGCAGCAGGATCGAACCGGCAACGGCCTGCGCAACCCCAGCGTGCCCGGCGGCCGTGGCGCTTGCAGCCGCGGCCTTGGGATCGAGCACGAGGCTCGCCAACTGGATCAGCGCCGAGGCCGTCTCGCCGGCATAGCCCTCGAATTCCGATGTCGTGCCCATCGGATCGTCGTAAAGATCGAAAATCCGCGCCTCGCTCATGCGGACAAGCGGGTCGCGCGGCAGGCGATGCGTCTCGATCGCCTCCAGAAGTGCTGCTGCCGTCGGGTTCGCCGCCGTCGAGCCGTGCTCGGCACCCTCAAGCAGGTCGCGCCAGTATTGCAGCCGGACTTCACCCGGCAGGGGCTCGCTCACGCGCTCGCGCACCCGTGCCAGCTCGGCACTGAACAGATAGAGCGCGACAAGGGCCGGACGCTTGTCCGCCGGCGACAGCAGCGCGGCCAGATAACGGTCGCGGTCGGCCTCGCGCAATTCTGCAAGCAGACGTCTTTCGGTTTCGGCGTGATCGGTCACCCGCCTTGCTCCAGTGCGGTTGAGGCCGTTCCTCGAATCAAACGGCGATCAGCGCGGCGGCGACCGCGCGCTCTTCTCCGAGCAGGATATTGTAGGTCCGGACCGCCGCCCCTGTATTCATCGGATCGGCGACGATCTTCTTCGCCCGAAATGCCTCGCGCAACGGCTTCGGCAGGATCACCATGTCGAGACCGGTTCCGACCAGCAGAACCTCGATCTGGTCAGCCTGATCCAGAACCCGCTCGAAGGCGGCAATGCTCATCTCGTCCGGCGAGGTCACCTCCCAGCCGTGAATGCCGGACGGCACGCACAGGAGAGAGCCGCGATGCGACATATCGGCAAAGCGGAAACCGCCATTGCCATAGGTGTCGATCGGGGCCTTCCCCGGAAAATGCGCCTCGCGGATCTCGATGCCACGCGCCATCAGATCAAATTCCCGTCACGGTTCCATGTTCTTCCGGCGGCGTATCCTTCTTCTCCTCGTCCTTCTTCTGGAAGGTATCGGGACGGAGCCTGAAGGCAATCAGGATCGGCGCCGCGATATAGATCGACGAATAGGTGCCGATCGCCACGCCGAAAAGCATCGCGAAGGTAAAGGATCGAATCACCTCACCGCCGAAGAGATAGAGCGCGGCAAGCGCCAGCATCGTGGTCAGCGCCGTCAGGATCGTGCGCGACAGCGTGTGGTTGATCGAGATGTCGAGCAGTTCCGGCAGCGGCATCTTCTGATATCGCCGCAGGTTTTCTCGAACGCGGTCATAGACCACCACCGTGTCGTTCAGCGAATAGCCGACGATCGTCAACACCGCAGCAATACTGGTGAGGTTGAACTCGACCCCCGTCAGCACGAAGATACCGATGGTCAGGAGCACGTCGTGGGCGGTCGCGATGATCGCGCCGACGGCGAACTGCCATTCGAAGCGGAACCAGATATAGATCAGGATCGCGATCAGCGACGCCAGAACGCCGATCGTGGCCGAGCGCGAGAGCTCGCCGGAGACCACCGGGCCGACAACCTCGACACGGACGAAATCATAGCTGCTTTCCAGCGAGGTCCGGATTTTCGAAATCGCGCTCTGTTCGGCATTCGCACCACCGTCCTGCGCGGGAACGCGGATCAGCACGTCCTTGTCGGTACCGAAGCCCTGGGCCTGTACTGCGCCGATATTGAGGCTGTTCAGTTCGGAGCGGATCTGGCCGATATCGGCGGGGCCGGATTTCGATTCCACCTGAACGACCGAGCCGCCGGTGAAGTCGATACCGAGATTCATCCCGTGCGTGGCGAAACCGACAACCGAAGCGACCGTAAGGATGGCCGAGGCGGCAAACGAGATCCTGCGGAAGTTCATGAACGAGAAATTGATCCCGTCGAACATGCCGGTGCGGATGCCCTTGGGCAATTCCTTCGGGCGGCGACGGCGGACCCATTCGGAGATCATGAAGCGCGTCAGGTAGAAGGCGCTGAAGATCGTGGTCAGGATACCGATGGCAAGTGTGACGGCAAAGCCGCGCACCGGGCCGGAGCCGAGGAAGAACAGGATCACGGCGGCGATCAGCGTCGTCAGGTTGGCGTCGATGATCGTGGCAAAGGCCTTGCGGAAACCGGCATCAACCGACTGGACAACGCTGCGGCCGTTCCGCCGCCGCTCCTCGCGGATGCGTTCATAGATCAGCACGTTGGAATCGACCGCCATACCGATGGTCAGCACGATACCGGCAATGCCGGGAAGCGTCAGCGTTGCGCCGATGACGCTCAACAGCGCAATCAGCATGACGATGTTGAAGAACAGCGCGATATTCGCGACCACGCCGAACATGCCGTAGAAGGCGACCATGAAGACGACGACGAGCGCGGCGCCGATGACCGAGGCGAGAACGCCGGCGCGGATCGAATCAGCGCCGAGGCTCGGCCCGACGGTGCGCTCCTCAACTACGGTCAGCGTTGCCGGCAGCGCGCCAGCGCGCAGCAACACGGCAAGATCATTGGCGCCCTGCACCGTGAAATTGCCCGAAATCTGCCCCGAACCGCCAAGGATAGGCTCGTTGATGACCGGCGCGGACACGATCTGGTCGTCAAGCACGATGGCGAAGGGACGACCGACATTCTGCTGCGTGGCCTGGGCGAAGCGCTGGGCCCCGCGCGAATCGAAACGGAAGTTCACGACCGGTTCGTTGGTGCGCTGGTCAAAAGCCGCCTTGGCATCGACCAGATCCTCACCAGAGATCAGCGCGCGCTTCTCGATCACGTAGGGAACCGGCGGATCATCCATCGAATAGAGCACTTCGTCGCCTGCCGGCGGCCGGCCCTCGATCGCGTCCTGCGGATTGACCGATGTGTCGACCATGTGGAAGGTCAGCTTCGCCGTCTTGTTCAAAAGCGCCTTCAGCCGCTGCGGGTCATCGAGACCGGGCACCTGGACGATGATGCGGTCGTCGCCCTGGCGCTGGATCAGCGGCTCGGTGGTGCCGAGTTCGTCGACGCGGCGGCGGATGACCTCGATCGACTGCTGCACGGCGGAACGCATGCGGTAGTCGATCCCCTGCTCGGTGAGCGCAAGCTGGATCAGCCCGTTGCCGTCATCATTGATGGTCACTTCCTGGAAGGTGCCGCCGTTCAGCGTGCCGGCGTTCACATAGTCGGCGAGCGGCTGCAGCGCCTCTTCGGCCGCCACATACTGGTCCGGATCGGTGATGCGCACCTGGGCCATCTCTCCCGAGCCGGAAAGGCCGGTATAGCGCACCTGAGCCTCGCGCAGATCAGCGCGGACATCGTCGACCAGCGTGTTCATGCGGTCGGTGACGATATCGCTGCGATCGACCTGCAGCATGATGTAGGAACCGCCCTGAAGGTCGAGACCCAGTGTTACCTTGCTGTCAGGCATCCATCCCGGAAGCTTTGCCAGTTGCTGGTCGCTGAGCAGGTTCGGCGTGGCGATGACCACCCCGAGCGCCACAACAAGCCAGATGAATAGGGTCTTCCAACGGGAAAAATACAGCATGGAGGTCTCGGTTCGTCGGTTTTCACGAAGCAGGCGATGCCCAGCGGCATCGCCCATTCTGTTTGCTGCCAGCCGATCGGGACAGTCCAGTCCCGCTTAGGCATGCCATGACGCGTTACCGGCCCAATATCGCTTTTTCTGGGCGATACCGGGCCGGCTCAATAAGCATCAGCTTTTCGGCTTGGGGTCCTCGGTCTTGACCGGCTCGCCCTTGACGCGAACTTCGGACACATAGCTGCGCATGATCCGGATCCGCACGCCTTCTGCGATCTCGACTTCGAGTTCGTTGTCGTCGATCACCTTGATGACCTTGCCGACGATACCGCCGCCGGTCACCACCTGATCGCCGCGGCGAATGGCGGCCAGCGTTTCCTGGCGCTTCTTGGCCTGGCGACGCTGCGGACGGATAAGCAGGAAGTACCAGATCGCCATCAACGGCACGAACAGGAAGATCATCTCCAGACCCGATCCCATCGCGCCTGCGCCGCCCGCTGCCTGGGCGTAAGCCGTGCTAAACATGTTGTCTACAACTCCTCAGACCATGAACGGGGCTCATGCCCCTTGGATGTGTCGCCGGTATATAGTCGGAGGCCAGTTCAATGCAACAACAGCCGTAAAAACAAGGGTGGTTTTTGGGGGGTAGCGATCATTTTACCGTCAATTCGACCTTGCAAGCCGGGCAAAAACCGAAAAGCTGTGCGCGATAACGCCTCTTTTTTCAAAGTCATGGGAGTGCAGACTTGGACAAGACATCCGAAAGCGCGCTGATCGCCGAAGTCAGACGCCTGGCCGATGCGCTGGAGCGCATGGGGCCGGTCAGGCCGCGCGAAAACGACCTCGACGCCGCCGACTGTTTCGTGTGGAAGCCGGAGGAGCGCTATCTCTCCCCCGTTGCCACGCCGAGCCGCATCCCCCTCGCCCTGATCCAGGGCGTCGACCACGTGCGCGATATCCTGCATGAAAACACGCTGCGCTTCGCCGAGGGGTTTCCCGCCAACAACGCGCTCTTGTGGGGCGCGCGCGGCATGGGCAAATCCTCGCTGGTGAAGGCGATCCACGCCGAGATCGCGCAGACCCCGGCGATGAAACTGAAGCTGGTGGAGCTTTATCGGGAGGATATCGGTTCGCTCGGTGCGCTTCTCGACATTCTCAAGACGTCGCAATACCGGTTCCTGCTTTTTACCGACGACCTTTCCTTCGATCACGACGACGCGGCCTACAAGTCACTCAAGGCAGCACTCGATGGCGGCGTGGAAGGCCGGCCGGAGAACGTGTTGCTCTACGCCACCTCGAACCGCCGGCACCTGATGCCGCGCGACATGATCGAGAACGAACGCTCGACCGCGATCAACCCTTCGGAAGCGACGGAGGAAAAGGTCTCGCTTTCGGATCGCTTCGGTCTCTGGCTCGGCTTCCACAAATGCAGCCAGGACGACTATCTCGCCATGATCGATGGTTATGCCGCCCATTTCGGGCTTGAGGGCGGCAGGGAGGCGCTTCACGCCGAAGCGCTGACCTGGGCAACGACGCGCGGCGGTCGATCAGGCCGGGTCGCCTGGCAGTTCGTTCAGGATATTGCAGGACGACAGAGAAAGCACCTGGCCGGCTGAGGCAGAGCGCGGGCAGAACGCCCTGCCCTGCCCGGGCATCAACCGTTGAGGTAGGGCATCGGGTCGACGGCCTTGGTGTTGTCGCGGACCTCGAAATGCACCATCGGGCGCGTTGCCTTGCCGGTCATGCCGGAGGTGGCGATGGTCTGGCCGCGCTGGACGCTGTCGCCGCGCTTGACCTTCAGTTCCTCGGCATAGCCGTAGACGGTCACGCGGCCGTCGTCGTGACGGATGAGGATGGCGTTGCCGTAGTCGGACAGGCCGTCATCGGCATAGACGACGACGCCGTTTTCAGCGGCCTTGATCGGCGTGCCCTGCGGCACGGAAATGTCGATGCCCTCGGAAAGATCGTCACCGTCCGGCTGGCCGAAGCCGACCACGACAGCGCCCTTGACCGGCCAGCGATAGGCGGCAATTCCGGTGCCTTCGGGAACGGCCTCGCCTGCATCCGAACGCACGGCGACTTCCTGAACGACAACCTCCTGCTCCTCTGCCGCCGGCGGCTGATAGGGTTTCGGGTTGCCCGAGGCGACGTTCTTCTGCTGCGTCTGCTGCGCTTGCTGAGGCGCAGGCTTCTCTGCCGTCTGCACCGGTGTCACGGGCTGGGCCGGCGCCGCGCCGCCGGTCGGAATGGCGAGCTTCTGGCCAATCCGGATATTGGACGAGGTGAGACCGTTCGCCGCCTTCAGCGAATCGACAGTCACGCCGTTGGCCTTGGCGATGGTGTAGAGGCTGTCGCCGCTCTTGACGGTATAGGCATTTCCGGCTGCAGGCGTTCGCCCGTCACCGCTCTGGCCAGTTGACGCGGACGACGTCGCGCTTGCGCCGGTCGCGCCGGCGCTCTGTTTTTCACGACTGCTCGGCGTTGTCGGCAGCACCGCGACGCGCTGGTCGGGCGTATTGGAAGGCGCCGGCGTCGGGGCTGCCGGCGGCAGGCCCTGGGCCTCGGCGGTGGCCTTGGCGGCGGAAGACTGGGTGGAAACCAGCGGCACGAGCAGCACCTGGCCGGCGCGCACCTGCGAGGCGCTCGTCAGCCCGTTGAGCCGAAGGATATCCTGTTCCGTGGCGCCGTTGCGCGCGGCAAACGCGGCAAGCGTCTCGTCGGAACGGATCATGACGCGTTTGGCGGCGACATCCTGCGTGCGTGACGGCAGGCTGCTGGGCGCGCCAACGGTGGCCTGCTGCTGGCTGTAGGTCGTCGATGGATTGGCCGGCTGGGTTACCGCCGCGGTCTGGACCGGCGGCGGCAGGCTGCCGCTCTGTACCGCCACCGGCGTCGTCGCCATGCGCGCGCCGGAACCTGCGGTGGTCGCGGTGTTGATCGGCTGGCGGCTGACGACGGCCGAATTCTGTGAAGGAAGCGCCTGGTATCCGCCGGTTCCGACATTTTCCGGGGGCACCATCTGCTGGTATCGCGGAACGCCGGAAACAGAACCCGTCGTCATCGTATCGGGATTGCTGCCGAGCCGTGCGCTCTGTGAACTGCAGCTTGCCGCCATGATGGCGAGCGCCGAAACAAACAGAATACGCTGTGTTGCCTTGCCGCCTTCCGGCACACCTGAAATACGCATGAACCGACCCTGTACGCTTGAACTCTTTACTGCACCGTTTTTAACCCTAACAGAGTTACCGTGCGGTTAAGGCGCGGGCGCCAATGCAGAAAATCGGTTTCAAGGGGGACCGGGAGACCGGAAAGGGGGCATGCGTGGCGGGCCTGAACCGCCCGTGTGAAAGGGCCTTACAGCGCTTTTGAAAGGCCGCGCTCGGCGGCAAGATAGGGAACCTCGAACAGGTCCTGACGTTCGAAGCGGCTGCCGATCCGCGTCATGCGCACCATCAGCGGCGGCGCTCCCTCGCGGATCAGCGGCGCCATGATCACCCCGTTGGAGACGAGCTGCTCGACGCGCGCGCGCGGAATTTCCGGCACGGCCACCGTGTAGAAGATCCGGTCGAAGGTCCCCTCGCCGCTCAATCCCTCTCGACCGTCGGCCTGACGCACCACAACGCTTTTCAGCCCGAGGTTCGCCATGCGCTTGCGGGCAAGATCAGCAAGGGTGCGGTAGCGCTCGACGCTGAGCACCCGCTCGGCGATCCGCCCCATGATGGCGGCGGTGTAGCCGGAGCCGGTCCCGACCTCGAGGACGCGCTGGCCGGGCTTTACCTTGAGGATGTCGATCAGGCGGATGGCAAGGTCCGCGCCTTCCATGAAGGCCCCGCATTCGATCGGGATAGAGCGGCCCGTATAGGCATAGGGCGACATATGCGAGGGCGTGAAGGCGGTGCGCGGGGTAGCCTCGACGGCGGAGAGAAGATCGAGATTGGTGACGCCGCTCGCTCTCAGCCGCATCACCAGGGCGGCAAACCCCTCACGTTCCTGAAGCTTCGTCGCCACCGTCAAACCTCGTCATTTACGCAAGCGCTTCGGCGATCCTGTCGCGAACCGCATGATCGGTCAAGTCGAGCTTCAGCGGCGTCACCGAGACATGGTTTTCGCCGATCGCGTTGAGGTCGCTGTCATGCTCAAAAGCGCTCAGCCGCTCGCGGAATGTCAGCCAGTAATAGGGCAGACCGCGCCCGTCGGTGCGCTTTTCCACCGAAAGACCCGATTCGAGCTTGCCCTGCGTCGTTACCCGCACGCCCTGGACTTCTTCCGGCGCGCAGCACGGGAAGTTGACGTTGAAGAACGTGCCTTCCGGCAGTTCCAGCGGCAGGAGCTTGCGAATCAGCGGCAGGGCATGACGCTCGGCCACCTCCCAGGGGAAATAGCGGCCATTGTCATAGCGCCCGGTCTGGCTGAGCGCGATCGACTTCACGCCCTGAAGCGTGCCCTCGATGGCGGCGGCGATGGTGCCGGAATAGGTGACGTCATCGGCCATGTTGGCGCCGGAATTGATGCCGGAGAGGATCAGATCGGGCGCTTCCGGCAGAACCTCGCGCGCAGCCATGATGACGCAGTCGGTCGGCGTGCCGCGCAGGGCGAACTGCTTTTCCCCCATCTGGCGCAGCCGAAGCGGCTCGGAAAGCGTCAGCGAATGGGCAAGCCCGCTCTGGTCGGTTTCCGGCGCAACGGTCCACACATCGTCGGAAAGCTCCGCCGCGATTTTCTGGAGCACGGCGAGGCCGGGGCCGTGAATGCCGTCGTCATTGGTCAGCAGAATACGCATTGTCGCGGCTCACTCCCCGGCTTCGATCTTGGTCTTGCCGCCCATATAGGGGACGAGAACGTCCGGGATCGTCACCGAACCGTCTTCGTTCAGATAGTTCTCGACAACAGCGATCAGCGCGCGGCCGACCGCCACGCCCGAACCGTTCAGCGTATGGACGAAGCGCGTGGCCTTCTCGTCCTTCGCCCGATAGCGCGCATTCATGCGCCGCGCCTGGAAATCGCCGCAGACCGAACAGGAGGAAATCTCGCGATAGGTGTCCTGTCCGGGAAGCCACACCTCGATGTCGTAGGTCTTGCGGGCGGAAAAGCCCATGTCGCCGGTCGAAAGCGTCATGACGCGGTAATGCAGGCCGAGCGCCTGCAGCACATCCTCGGCCGCCGATGTCATCCGCTCCAGTTCGGCGAGGGAACTGTCTGCGTCGGTGATCGACACCATTTCGCATTTCAGGAACTGGTGCTGGCGCAGCATGCCGCGCGTATCGCGGCCGGCAGACCCCGCCTCCGAACGGAAGCAATAGGTTAGCGCGGTATAGCGCAGCGGCAGCGTCTCGGCCGGCAGAATGTCGCGGGCGACAAGATTGGTGAGCGGCACTTCCGCGGTCGGGATCATCCAGCGGTCTTCCGACGCCTTGAACAGGTCCTCGGCAAATTTCGGCAACTGGCCGGTGCCATAAAGAGCGGCATCGCGCACCAGAAGCGGCGGGCTGACTTCCCTGTAGCCGTGCTTTTCGGTGTGCAGATCGATCATGAACTGGCCGAGCGCCCGCTCAAGCCGCGCGAAAGCCCCGGTCAGAACGGTGAAGCGCGAACCCGACAGCTTCGCCGCGCGTTCGAAATCCATGCCGCCGAGCGCCTCGCCGATCTCGTAATGCTCCTTCGGCGCGTGGCTCCACGACGGCTTCTCGCCCCATTTGCGGACTTCGACATTGTCGTCCTCATCCGCGCCCACGGGCACGTCTTCCAGCGGGACGTTCGGAATGCCCGAAAGGAGCTCTTCGAGAGCGGCGCTGACCGAGCGTTCCTCGTCCTCGAGCGTCGGCATGGCCGATTTGATCTCGGCGACCTCGGCCTTCAGCTTTTCGGCAAGCGCGGTGTCCTTCTTGCCCATCGCCGCGCCGATTTCCTTCGAGGCAGCGTTGCGGCGGGACTGCATTTCCTGCAGGCGCTGCAGAACGGAGCGGCGCTTCTCGTCAAGTCCGACGACCTCCGCCGCAAGCGGTGCGGCGCCGCGCGTCGCAAGGGCTGCGTCCAGCGCTTCGGGGTTTTCGCGAATCCATTTGATATCGAGCATCGTTCCTGCTTTCCCATGACGAAGAAAAGGCCGCCGGCGCTTCAGCGTCAGCGGCCCTCTTGTGCCCAACTCATCTTCAAAGCGCAAGACACGCTGTGAGGATATCGCCTAAGTTTCGCCCCCTGGCGGCGTGTCCTCCGGCGGCGTCTCTTCGCTCGCCGCCTCGGCCTGCTCCTCTTTCCGGCGACGCTCGACCAGCCTGGCGGCATAGATCGCCACTTCGTAGAGCAGCACGGTCGGCAGCGCCAGGCCGAGCTGCGAGAGCGGATCCGGCGGCGTCAGAACGGCGGCAATGATGAAGGCGATGACAATGGCGAACTTGCGCTGCTTGGCAAGCCATTCCGCGGTGACGAGCCCCGCCCGCGACAGAAGCGTGGTGACTACCGGCAGCTGGAACACCAGCCCGAAGGCCAGCACCAGCGACATGATCAGGCTCAGATATTCCGAAACCTTCGGCAGAAGCGAGATCGCAACCTCGCCGCTTTCCGGGGTCTGTTGCATGCCGAGGAAGAACAGCATGACGACCGGAATGAGGAAGAAGTAGACGATCGCGCCGCCGATGATGAACAGGATCGGCGAGGCAACCAGGAACGGCAGAAAGGCCGAGCGTTCGTTCTTGTAGAGCCCCGGCGCAACGAAACTGTAGACCTGGAAGGCAATCACCGGAAAGGCGATCAGCAGGCCGCCGAACAGCGAAATCTTGATCTGCGTGAAGAAGAATTCCTGTGGCGCGGTATAGATCAGCTGCATCTTGTCCGGATCGAGTCCCGACCAGATTACCGCCCATTTATAGGGCAGAACCAGCAGATTGAAGAGATCCTTGGCAAAGGCAAAGCAGAGCAGGAAACCGGCAAAGAAGGCGGCCAGCGACCATACCAGCCGCTTCCTGAGTTCGATCAGATGTTCGACAAGCGGCTGCGGCTTGTCGTCGATATCATTTTCGGCGCTCATCGACCGTTCCTCCGCCCGCCTGAGCGACCCTTGCCTGATTTCGTCGGCCGCGCCGTTCCCCTGTAGCCGGGGCGACGGCTCATCAACCCGTCGTCCTGACGCCTGGACACAAGCTCGGCGGCTTGCTCCTCATCCTTTCGGACGGCCTTCTGGAAGACGTTTTCCGGCGTGAAGGCCGGCTGCGCGCCGGGCGTCGGATAAGAGGCCTTCGGCAGGTCCGGCTTGTCGGACGTTGTCGTCTTCGGCTTGTTTTCGAGCGAGGTCGAGGTCTTCAGATCCGACTGGATATCGCGAGCCGTCTGACGCAACGGGTTAACGGCATCACGCAACTGATTGGCCGGATTGAGTTTTCTCACGTCCCGCAGGGCGGAGGAAACATCTTCCATATCCGCCTCTTTCAGCGCGTCGTCCATCTGAGACCGGAAATCGGTCGCCATGCGCCGCATCTTGGTCATGGTTTTGCCGAAGGTCCGCAGGACATGCGGAAGCTCCCTCGGGCCGACGACGACGACCAGCACGATCGCGACGACCAGAAGCTCCGTCCAGCCAATATCAAGCATTCACATTCTCCTGCAGACAGCCGAAAGGCTGTCCGGCACCGTGTCAGCCCTGCTTGGTGTTTTCGTCTGCCCTGTGCTCGACGGTCTTGTCATTGTCCGACGGTTTTTCGTCTTCGTCGGAAATGCCCTTCTTGAAGCTCTTGATGCCCTTTGCGACATCGCCCATCAGTTCGGGGATCTTGCCGCGGCCAAACAGCAGGACGACAATCGCGAGAATGATCAGCAACTGCCAGATACCGAGATTACCCATGGCCAATTCTCCTGTTACCACTTTGTATCTGGTGTAGGATGTTTACGGTTGTTTTTCAAACATCAAAATCGCGTCTTCGGCAACAAACAGGAAAACGCGGCTTATACCTTCGGCGAGCACGCCGGCGCTGATGCTCGCTTCCACCGTCGCTCCACCCTCTTCAAGAGCGAGCGTCAGATGCTCCGAAGTACCGAGATAGCGGCGGCCGATGACGCTGGCCGGCACAGCGCCCGGCTGCTCCACCGTGATGACGCGGATATCGCTGAACCGCACGGCAAGCGTCACTTCGCCCGCAGTCACATTTTCAGGAGCGCGGCGCGTCCCGAACGGCGTTTCGACGAGGCCGTTGCGGGCGACCGCCTCGAACCGGTTGATCTCGGAGAAGAAGGAAGCCGCGAAAACGCTGCCGGGGTGGAGAAACAGCTCGCGCGCGCTGCCCGTCTGCACCAGTTCGCCATCCTTTAAGAGCGCGATCTGGTCGGCCATGCCCATTGCCTCCTCGGGGTCATGGGTCACGATCACCACCGTCGCGCCGGTCTCGCGTAGCACCGCCAGCGTGTCGGCCCGCACCTGGTCCTTCAGCCGCGAATCGAGGCCCGAGAACGGTTCGTCCATCAACAGCACCGAGGGTTTGGGCGCGACGGCGCGGGCAAGCGCCACGCGCTGCTGTTCGCCGCCCGAGAGCATATGCGGATATTTGCCCTCGTAACCTGAGAGCCCGACCCGCGCCAGAGCCTCGCCCGCTGCCGCCTGACGGCTCGCCTTCGACAGATGCGTCAGGCCGAAGGCGACATTGGCGCCGACTGTCATATGGGGAAAAAGCGCGAAATCCTGGAACATCAGGCCAACGCCGCGCTGCTCCGGCGGCAGGAAGGCGTGAGGCCCGCTGACCTCGACGTCATTGATGAGCAATCGCCCGCCGCGCGGCACTTCAAGCCCGGCCGCGATCCTGAGCAAGGTGCTCTTGCCGGATCCGGACGGCCCCAGAAGGCACAACACCCTGCCGGGAAAGGCCGTCAGCGACACGTCGCGAACGACATCGCGCCCGCCATAGCCGTGGCGGATATGCTCGAAACGCAATCGGGCGGCCGTGCCGCTCGCGCCCAGGTTCAGCGCCTGAAGGTTCATCGTCGCTCCAGAAATTCCGGTACGGCCGGTTCCGGCCGCTATTTTTCTAGAGCTTATTCATCATGTTTGCCGCCCGGTGTCAAAAGGCCGAGATCCTCCAGGTCGGCGGCGTCCAGCGGATCCTCGTCATCGGCAAGGTCCTCGTCATCATTGAGCGGCAGCGGGATCTGGAAACCGGGAGGGATACGACCGGACAACAGGCCCGCGCCGCGCAGTTCTTCAAGCCCCGGCAGATCGCGGATTTCCTCAAGGCCGAAATGGTCGAGAAAGGCGCGGGTCGTGCCCATCGTAACGGGCCGTCCCGGCGTGCGCCGCCGCCCGCGAAAGCGGACGAAGCCCGCCTCCATCAGCACGTCCAGCGTGCCCTTGGAGGTCTGGACGCCGCGGATTTCCTCGATTTCGGCACGGGTCACCGGCTGGTGATAGGCGATGATCGACAGCACCTCGAGTGCCGCGCGCGTGAGTTTGCGGGCCTCACGCTCGCCGCGATGGATGACGAAGGAGAGATCGGGCGCCGTGCGGAAGGCCCAGTGGTCCTCGACGCGCACCAGATTGACGCCGCGATTGGCATAGGTCTCCTTCAGCCCCGCCATGACGTCCCCGACATTGATGCCGTGCGGAATCCGCTCGGCGATATAGGCCTCGCTGACCGGTTCCGCCGAGGCAAACACCAGCGCCTCGGCTATGCGCTCGGCGTCCAGCAGCAGTTCCGGGCTTGTCGCCGCGACGTCTTCCGGTTCTTGCGTCCCGTCAATCGCATCGCCGCTCATTCGGCCGCCTCCCCGGATGTGACATCCGACCGCGGCAACCGGCCGCTGCCGCGCCGCATCAGGATCGGCGAAAAAGCTTCCTCCTGCCGCAGATCGAGCCGCCCCTCTCGCACAAGCTCCAGCGACGCGGCAAAGGTGCTGGCAATCGCGGTGCGCATTTCTTCCGGGCGCGTGAGATAGCGCAGCAGGTAACGATCGAGCGCGGTCCATTCGCCGAGCTCGCCGATCATCCGCTGCAGCAGTTCGCGCGCATCGGTCAGCGACCAGACGAGACGCTTTTCGATGGTCACTTCGGTTACGGCCTGGCGCTGGCGGAGATTGGCATAGGCATCCAGAAGTTCGTAGAGCGTGGCCAAATAGGCGGAGCCGGTCTCATCGGCAATATGCTCCGGCGCGCCGCGCTGGAAGGTGTCGCGACCCAGCCGGTTGCGATTGACGATCTTTGCGGCGGCATCGCGCATGGCCTCCAGCCGCTTCAGCCGATGGGCGAGCGTTGCCGCCATGTCTTCGCCCGACGGTTCCTCGTCGCTCGCCCGGCGCGGGATCAAAAGCCGCGACTTGAGATAGGCAAGCCAGGCCGCCATGACGAGATAGTCGGCGGCCAGTTCGATGCGGATACGCCGCGCGCTCTCGATGAACTGGAGATATTGCTCGGCAAGCGCCAGAACGGAGATGCGCGCCAGATCCACCTTCTGCGTGCGGGCAAGGTGCAGGAGAAGGTCAAGCGGACCTTCGAAGCCGCCGACATCGATCACCAGCACGGCTTCGCCCGCTGCGCGAACCTCGACGGTTTCGTTCGGATTGTCCGGGAAGAAATCGTCCTGCACGCGGCCTAACCCTTCCCCTCAAGCAGATCATCGAACCGGCGCGACAATGCCGCGAGATCGCTGCCATCGGCCTCGGGCGCGCCGGCAAGTGCCCGCTCCGCCCTTGTGAGCGCTGCGCCTGCAAGCGACGGCGCTTCTCCGGCCACGGCGCGCATTTCATCCATATCGCCATTGCAATGCAGGATGATATCGACGCCGGCGGCGGCAACGGCGCGCGCCCTTGCCGCGATATCGCCGGAAAGCGCGTTCATCGAGATGTCGTCGGAGATGATCAGCCCATCAAATCCGATCTCGCCGCGCATGATTTCCTCAACGACCTTACGCGAGGTTGAGGCCGGGTTATCCGGATCCACCGCCTCAAACAGCACATGGCAGGTCATCGCCATGGCAATCCCCGGAATTTCCCTGAACGGACGAAAATCCGTGTCGCGCAACGTCTCAAGCGGGGCGCAGACCACCGGCAGACGTTGGTGTGAATCAAGCAGGCCGCGCCCGTGGCCCGGCATATGCTTGATTACCGGCAGCACACCGCCGGCCTTCAGCCCCTCGGCCTGGGCCGTTGCCAGCGCGATCACCTGGTCGGGATCCGTGCCGAAAGCCCGGTCGGCGAGAAAACCGGCGCCCGGCTCCGGCGGAATGTCGAGCACGGGGGCGCAGTCGCAATTGATGCCGAGCGCATGAAGGTCGCCGGCCATCAGTCGCCCGCCGAGATAGGCCGCTTCAAGCGCCGCCGTCCTTGATTTCGCATAGAGCGTGCCGATGACGAAGGCTGCCGGATAGTCGCGCACCAGCGGCGGTCGCAACCGGCGCACCGTGCCGCCCTCCTGATCGACGAAGATCGGCGCATGCCAGCCAACTGTCTCGCGCAGCGCCTCCGTCAGCGCCCTGACTTGGGGGAGGCTTTCGATATTGCGCCTGAACAGGATGAAGCCCCACGGCTCTGCGGCGCGGAAGAAGTCTCTCTCTTCCGCGCTGAGGCGCGTTCCGCCGCATCCCAGAATCATGGCCTTGCGTGTCTCGATCATCCGCGAATCATAGAGGTTCCGCGCAAAAGCGCGAAATTCGCCCGCGCTTCATGCACAGTTTTCTTAAAGCGAGCGCGCCGGGGCCGCAATTACCGGGGCACGAAGCAGCTGCCGCCCGCCGCCTTGAAGCTCTCGCAGAGGGCAAGGGCTTCCGAAAGGCTGCCGGCCGGAATACGAACCCGGTAATAGGTTCCACGGTCGGCAATATCGGCCCTGACGATTTCCACCGGCTGGCGTCCGAGCACTGCCGGATATTGCGCGGCGAGGCGTCGATAGGCCTGCTGGGCCTCAGCTTCCGAGGGCAAGGACGCGATTTGCATGGCATAGCGCGATGACGGCGCGGCACTCGGCGCGGGAGCGGCATTGGTTACGGGCGCGGCGGCTGCGACCGGCTGGCTCGGCGCGGCGGGCGCGGCCCGTGTCGATGCGGCAGGCGGACCGCCGGTCGACGAACGCGGCGTCGGGACCGGAACATTGGCGATGCCGAAATCGCCGACGGGTTCGGCCGGTTCATCCGCGATCTGATCGGCAGAGACATCCTGATCGGTGAGATCGGTCGCATCCTCGGCATCCGCCGCACCGTTCAGCACGTCAGCGACGGAGGGGGCTTCCGTTTCGTTCGGCACCGGCGTACCGGCGCCGTCGGCAGCGCCCGCCGTTTCGGGCGGAACGAGCGTTCCGGCCTGGCCGGGCGTGGTTGTAGCGGTTGCGATCCCGCTTGCGCCAGCGCCTGCATCCGCCACCTCGGGCGTGGTGCGCTCGACAAGCGTTCCGTCCGGGCGAACGATGATGGTGCGCACCCGGCGCGGCTCGACAACGCCGCCGCCGGCCTGTCCCGTCGCATTGTCAGCGGCGCTGTCGGCAAGCGGATTGGGCGCAATGTCGTTTACGTCGACCGGTTCCTGGTCCGACGCGATCAGGCTGCCCTGCCGGGGTGCGGCCTCAAGGGTCTGCGATGCATCGTTGAAGATGACATTGTCCTGATTGGGGACCACCTCGCCGCCGGGATCCTCCGGCGCTTCCTTAACGCTTGTGTCGTCTGCGGCGATAATGACAGGACCGCCCTCGCCTTCGCTGCCGAGATAGCGAAGCCCGGCAAAGACGGCCAGAACAGCGATCACGGCAAAGGCAAGACCGAACAGCAGAACGCGACCATAGCCCATGAAGGTGACGGCCAGCCAGCTCGGACGCCGCTCCTGCTCGTCGCTTTCATAATAGCTGTCTTCCGCGATACCTTCATAGGCTGGCGGAGCACCGGCGGCACGGGTTTCGGCAAGCTGAAAGCCATCCTCGAGCGCACGCTCGATGTCATCGCCGTAGACGCGATCGTTTTGCGGATGGGGAACCTCTTCCACGGCCGGCTCGGGATCGCGCTGAGGCTCGCTCAGCGGGTCGACAAGCGCCGGCTGGCTTGCCAGCATATCGGCAAGCTCTTCGTCGAGATCAAATTCATAGGCCGGCGGCGGCGGCTCGCGAACGGCTTCGGCGTCATCGCCCATGCGCGGCAGGTCAAGCTCGTCGACCGGTCGCGGCAGTTCGTCGGTCGGAACGATCGCTGCCGGATCAAACACATCGTCGCGGCCCGCCTCACCGGCGCCGGCCTCTTCCAGAGGCTCGGGACCGTCAGCTTCGGGCCGGGTTACTTCGGCGAGTTCGAGCTCAAGTTCGTCGAGATCGAGCGCCAGGTCGCTTTCATCCTGTTCGATGTCGGCATCAGCGACCGGGTGATCTTCAAACGTGTAGGATGCGGCCCAATCCTCACGCTCGGCATCGGCTTCAACGGGCGCTTCTTCCGGCACAGCGGCCGGCGGTTCTTCATCGAAAGAAGGCGCGGCAAACAGCGTATCGGGATGAATGCCTTCATCGGCCGGAGCAGCTTCCTCCTCTTCGGCAAGATCGAGTGAAGCGATCGATTGCCTCAGTTCCTCCTCGAGAAAGCTTTCGCCAAGGTCCATCTCGTCATGATCCGGGGCCTCGGCAACCGGCCCTTCGGGCCACTCCTGCTGTTCGCGAGCGGCCTCCGGCACGGGCCGGCCCAGCGGATGAAAGGATTCGAACACCATCGGCGGAGCGCGTGGCTCCGGCTGAGGTTCCGGCGCAGCGGGCTCTTCAAAGGCATCGTCGGCAGGCGGGTACTGGCCGGGAAAGGCATTGAATTCGCGCAGCAACTCATCGGCAAGATCGTCAGCGGTCTCGGCCGGTCGGGGCCTCTCCGCCTCGCGCGGGGCGATCAGCCGCGCCAGCTCGGCGAAGGGATCATCCTCGTCCGTGTGGGCGGGACCCGTTTTCCCGCCATCTGGCTTGTTGTTATCTGCCATCTTCTATCACCGATGCTGCCCCGCGCCGCAAAGGGCGCGAGAATAGTGCGGACGAGACGGTCTCTAGCGCATTTCCTGCGGTGCATCCGTGCCCGTCAGAGCGAGGCCGGAACGCAGGACGGCGGCCACGGAAGAAACCAGTCCCAGTTTTGCAAGCGTCGATTGTCTATCAGCCTCATTAATAAAGCGTAATTCTGTCTTCTCTTTTCCCTTGTTCCAGTGGGAATGGAAGTTTGACGCAAGATCATAGAGGTAAAACGCCAGCCGGTGCGGCTCTCGCATCAGTGCAGCCGACTCTACAACCCGCGGATATTCAGACAATTTTGCCACAAGTTTAAGTTCTTCCGGCTCAAAATGGGCATCGAGAACCGCCTTTTCCAGAGATTTCTGCGAAATATCCAGTCCGGGCAAGGCTTCCTGCGCCTGCCGCATCACCGACATCGAACGCGCATGGGCATACTGCACGTAGAAAACCGGATTGTCCTTGGACTGCTCTGTCACCTTGGCGAAGTCGAAATCCAGCGGCTCGCTGCTCTTGCGGTAGAGCATCATGAAGCGCACGGAATCGCGGCCCACCTCGTCCACCACCTCGCGCAGGGTGACGAAATTGCCGGAGCGCTTCGACATTTTCACTTCCTCGCCGTTGCGCAGGAGCTTCACCAGCTGGCAGAGCAGAACGGAGAGCTTGGCGTCGTTGCCGGCAACCGCCTTCGCCACCGCTTCCAGCCGCTTCACATAGCCGCCGTGATCGGCGCCGAGAATATAGACCATCTCATGGAAGCCGCGGTCATACTTGTCCTTGAAATAGGCAACGTCGGCGGCGAAATAGGTGTAATTGCCGTCCGACTTGATCAGCGGCCGGTCGATATCGTCTCCGACTTCCGTGGAGCGGAACAGCGTCTGCTCGCGGTCTTCCCAGTCTTCGGGAAGCTGTCCCTTCGGCGGCGGAAGCGTGCCCTTGTAGACATGCCCCTTGAAGGTAAGGTCGTTGATCGCGGTGCGGATCATCGAGGCATCATCGGCATGCAGCGTGCGCTCGGAGAAGAACACTTCGTGACGGACATTGAGCGCCGCAAGATCCTCCCGGATCATGGCCATCATCGCATCAATCGCCCGATCCTTGACGATCGGCATCCACTCTTCTTCCGGCAGGTTGTGAAGCGAGGGGCCGAACTCGGCCTTCAGCGCCTCGCCGACAGGCACAAGATAATCGCCGGGATAGAGGCCCTCGGGGATTGTGCCGATGTCTTCGCCCAGCGCCTCGCGGTAGCGCAGGAATACCGACCGCGCCAGCACGTCGATCTGCGCGCCGGCATCGTTGATGTAGTATTCCTTGGTGACGTCAAAGCCGGCGTAGTCGAGAATGTTGGCAAGCGTATCGCCCACCACCGCCCCCCGGCAATGGCCGACATGCATCGGCCCCGTCGGGTTGGCCGAGACATACTCGACATTGATCTTGCGTTTGCCGCCGGTTGTGCTGCGGCCAAAATCCTCCGCTTCGCGCAAGGCCGCGACCAGCATGCGCTTCCAGAAGGCATCCGACAGGCGGATATTGATGAAGCCCGGTCCAGCGATCGACAGTTCGGCGATATCCGCGTCGCTTTCGAGCGCGGCGACGATTTCGCCGGCGAGATCGCGCGGTTTCTTGCCCAGCGGCTTTGCCAAAACCAGGGCGGCATTGACGGCGATATCGCCATGGCTCGGATCGCGCGGCGGCTCCACCACCAAGCGCGAAAAATCGAGCGCGTCGCGCTTCTCCGCAATCGCCGCAATCGCCGCAATCGTCAGCAGCCGTTCGTTCAGTCTTTGCTCAAAATCCGTGAAGAGGTTCATGTCATGTTCCATGGGCCGCAAGAGGCGGCAAAAGGCGCTTTTAGCGGCGGCTCTAGCGCAATTCGGGGGTATGGTCAAACAGCTGCCGGTGGGTCTTCTCGGCATAGGTATCGGTCATTCCGGCCAGATAGTCCGCCACGTGACGGGCCCGCTGCGCCGCGGACAGCGCCTCCACGCCGTCGATCCACGGATGCGAGCCCATCAGCTCCGGATTGGTGAAATAGGCATCGAACAGCTCGCTGACGATCCGGGCCGCGCCGGCGCGGATCTTCATGATGTCCGGATGGCGATAGATATGCCCGAAGAGCAGCGTCTTGATCTGCCGGTCGATTTCGGCCATTTCCGGCGAAAACGTCGCAAGCGTGCGCCCCGCAAGCCGGACATCATCGGCGCTTCCGGGCCCTGCCTCGCGCAGATTGGCCTGGGTCACGCCGATCACATCCTCGACCATGGCCGTGATCTGGCGACGCATGATCTCGTTGGTGAAGCGCGCATCCTCGAGCTTGGGATAGCGATCATGCACCTCGCGCATCAGGCCGGCGAGGAAGGGCACCTCCTCCAGCATCTCGTAGGTCAGATAGCCGGAGCGCAGCCCGTCATCGATATCATGGGTGTTATAGGCAATGTCGTCGGCAATCGCGGCGACCTGGGCCTCGAGGCTTGCATGGGTGGAGAGCCAGAGGTCATGCCGCCGGCTGTAATCGATGATCGGCTGCGGCACGGGGCCACCGATCCCCTCGCCCTCCGCCGTCTGAAGCGGCCCGTTATGTTTCACCAGTCCCTCGAGCGCCTCCCAGGTGAGGTTGATGCCGTCGAATTCGGCGTAGCGACGCTCGAGGCTGGTGACGATCCTGAGCGACTGGGCGTTGTGGTCGAAGCCGCCGTAATCCGCCATTTTCTCGTGCAGCGCATCCTCGCCCGTGTGGCCGAAGGGCGTATGGCCGAAATCATGCACCAGCGCCACGCCCTCGGCGAGGTCCTCGTCAAGCCTCAGCGCGCGCGCAAGTGATCGGGCAACCTGGGCCACCTCGATCGTATGCGTCAGGCGCGTGCGGTAATGATCGCCATCCTGGGCGATGAACACCTGGGTCTTGTGCTTCAGCCGCCGGAACGCCGTCGTGTGGATGATCCGGTCGCGGTCGCGCTGGAAGGGCGAGCGCGTCAGGCTGTCGGCTTCGGGATAAAGGCGGCCGCGGCTCGTCCAGGGGTCTGAGGCATAGACCGCGAGCGCGACGTCACCGAAGCCGAGTGCCGATCTGTCGATTGTCATATTCTATCCTGTTGCGCGAGACATGGATTTTGCGAGACGCGGAGAACCCGGATGCAAATTGACCGTTGACGGTCTTCATCGGCGTTCTTAACTAAGATTGGACATGATTGAAAGCCATCGCCGCTTCTGGTCGTATGGCATGAAAAATCGCTGCGGCTTTGTGCATGGCCGTTTGGCCCGAAAAGCCGCGTGGCCGGAGAATTGATATGGATACCCAGACTGTGACGCTTTCCGACGCGGCCGCCCGCCGGATCGCCTCGATCATCAGCAGCGAGAACGACAAGCACGCCCTCAGGGTTTCCGTCGAGGGCGGCGGCTGCTCCGGATTCTCCTACAAGTTCGACCTTGTGGAAGGCCCGGAAGACGACGACGTGGTCATCACCAAGGACGACGCCACCGTGCTGATCGACAGCATTTCGCTGGTCTATATGGCCGGCGCGGAAATTGACTTCGTCGATAACCTGCTCGGCCAGTCCTTCCAGATCCAGAACCCGAATGCCGTGGCCAGCTGCGGCTGCGGCACCAGTTTCGCAATCTGACCCCTGGCAAGAAAGCGACGCCGGAAACGAGAGAGGCCGCGCCCGAAAGCGCGGCCTCCTTCCGTTTGAGCTGCCTATCAGTCCTCGATCGCCTTGCCGGCGTTTTCCGGAATGAGCAGCGAGAGAATGATGGCTGACAGACCGGAAAGCGTGATCGGCGTCGCAAACACCTTCTGGATAATGTCAGGCATCTGCTGCATGGATTGCGGCACCAGGGTGACGCCGAGGCCGAGGCCGAAGGACACCGCCATGATATAGACCTTACGGTGGTCGATCGGCTCGGAGGCGAGGATGCGGATGCCGGCAACGGCGATGGAGCCGAACAGCACGACGGTGGCGCCGCCGAGCACAGGCTTGGGCACCAGCAGGAAGGCCCCGCCGATGACCGGGAAGAAGCCCATGACGACCAGGATACCGGCGATATAGTAGCCGACATGGCGGCTTGCGACGCCCGTCATCTGGATCACGCCGTTGTTCTGGCTGAAGGTCGTGTTCGGGAAGGTGCAGAACAGCGCCGCAATACCGGAATTGATGCCGTCCGCGAGAACGCCGCCCTTGATCCGGTTGAGATAGACGTCGCCCTGCACCGGCTCGCCCGAAATCACCGAATTCGCGGTCAGGTCGCCCGTGGTCTCGATTGCCGTGATCAGGTAGACGAAGGCAATCGGGATGAACAGGCCGATATCGAAGTCGAGCCCGTAGCGCAGCGGCTGCGGAATGGCGAACAGCGGCTGTGTGCCGAGTTTCGAGAAATCGACCATGCCGAAGAAGATCGAAACCACGAAGCCCGCGACGAGACCCAGCATGATCGCGGCAATGCGGACCATCGGGATCTTCGAGAACGAGAAGAAGATGATGACGGCGACGACCAGAAGGCCGAGGAAGATATTGACGGGAGCGCCCAGCGCATCACCGGCCCCCGCGCCGCCGGCAAAATCGGTGAAGCCCGATTTCACCAGGGAAAGGCCGATGACCGTGATAACGATGCCCGTCACCGTCGGCGTCACGATACGGCCCATCTTGGTGATGAACTGGCTGAGCACGATTTCGACGACGCAGCCGACAAGGCAGAGCCCGAAGATCATGGCAAGGATATCCTCGGGCGTGCCGCCCCTGCCCTTTACCGCGAAACCGGCGGCGAGAATGACCCCGAGAAAGGCAAAGCTGGTGCCCTGCACGCTCAGCAATCCGGAGCCGACCGGACCAATGCGACGGCACTGAATGAAGGTGGCAACGCCGGAAACGAACATCGACATCGCCAGGAGGTAGGGCATATTCTCGCCAAGACCCAATGCGCCGCCGATAATCAGCGTCGGCGTGACAATACCGATGATGCTGGCAAGAATGTGCTGGAAGGCTGCCAGAAACGAAGCGTGCGGCGAAGGCACGTCGTTGAGCTTGAAAATGATGTGGTGGTGCTCCGCACTCGGATTTTGTTCACTCATGAATTTCTCTTTCAAAGACGGCCTAAGCCGCGCGTTGTCCCCTGCTGCTAGCGTTTCACACGATGCAATTTCCGTGCCACGGAATCGTCACATTTCCCGGAAGCCTTGCGAAACCCGGTCATTGCACGTGAACGCCAGATACGGCGTTTGCAAATCGGAGAGGTCCTCTGCATAAGAAACAAGTCGAAGCACGAAGAGGCGGCCCCATGAAAATCGCGACCTGGAACATCAACGGCATCAAAGCGCGGCAGGACAATCTCCTGGCCTGGCTTGCGGCGGAAGCGCCCGATATCGTCTGCCTGCAGGAAATCAAGTCGCAGGACGAGACCTTCCCCCGAGGGCCGATCGAGGCGCTTGGCTATCATGTCGAAACCCACGGCCAGAAGGGTTTCAACGGCGTCGCGCTGCTTTCGAAGAAGGCGCCGGATGAGACAATGCGCGGCCTGCCGGGGGCGGATGACGATATCCAGTCGCGCTATATCGAGGGCCTTTTCAGCGTCAAGGGCGGCGTGGTGCGTGTCGCTTCGATCTACCTGCCGAACGGCAATCCGGTCGACAGCGACAAGTACCCGTACAAGCTCGCCTGGATGAGGCGCCTGAAAGAGCATGTATCACAACAACTTAAGCTGGAAGAACCGCTTATCCTCGCCGGCGACTACAATGTCATCCCCCGCCCCGCAGACTGCCACGACCCGGCCGTATGGGCAGATGACGCCCTGTTTCTGCCAGCCACGCGCGAGGCCTTCAACGCGCTTCAGGCCCTCGGCCTCTACGATGCCGTGATGAGCGCCGACGATGCGGGCGGACAATATACATTCTGGGATTATCAGGCTGGCGCATGGCAGAAGAATAACGGCATCCGCATCGACCACATGCTGCTCTCCTGCGAGGCAGCCGACAGGCTCCGCTCAACCGTGATCGACAAGAAGGTGCGCGGCTGGGAGAAACCGTCCGACCATGTGCCGGTGATTGCCGCTTTCGATTTCGACTGGACGTAAGGCGGGCGACAGCCGCGGTGAACATTGATCCGCGGCGGAGCCACGCAGCGACGACGCGCGTGAAATAGACCGTCAGACCTTATTGCGACTGCTCACGGAAGGAACAATCAGTGGTTGCCCGTGCTCATATTTTGCGCAAGCGCAATCGCGCCGCGGCGGTCATTCTCGTCGACGACGGAGAAACATTTCTCCTGAAGCTCGCGAATCCACGAGCAATCGCCGGGACCGCAACGATCCGCAGCCATGGTCAGATAGGCAAGACCAAGCACTGGCTGCCCCTCATTGAAAACGAGATCGCCGAAAACCGCCATGGCCCCGACATTACCGTTCTTGCGCGAGAGGTTGAGCCACTTCTTGGCCAGGCGCACATTCTTCGCCCCGCCCTCGCCGTTCAGGATCATCTGCGCAAGGCGGAACTGCGCGTCGGGATTGCCGAAGACCGAAGCTGCCTGGAAATAGAGCTGCCGCGCCTGGGAAAGATCCTTCTCCACCGGGGTATCAGGAATGCCCGTCTGGTAATAACCTGCCAGCGCGAGCAGCGCATTCACATAGAATCCGGTATCGGGAGAACCCGGCTCGACATCGTGGTTGACGATCTCGGCATAGGCCTTGAAGGCCTCATAGTCGTTCTCCGGAACGCCGTCGCCATAGGCATACATATTGGCGAGCGCCCAGCGCGAACCGGTGTGGCCTTTCTCGGCCGCATAGCGATAGGCCTCGACAGCCTTTTTCTTGTCGCCGTTCTGATAGGCCTTGAAGCCGAAACGAAAAAGATCGAACCGGCCGGACTCCTTCGGAACGTCGGTGGTGATGTCGAAAGCCTGAACGGGCCTTCCGACGCCATAGCCCACCAGCAGGCTAGCCATCACCAGAAAAACGCCGATCTGTCTGTGACCTGTCTTATCCATCATCATTGAACGTTTCTTCACCGAAACACCTGGCCGGACACCCCTGCCCGGCATAAACGCGAAAACCGGCCCAATAGCCCGGACAAAAACACTGCCTCACCGACTGCGGCACCAGACCTTTCTGATGCTCTTCGTTTGTGGCGGGAAATGGACGACTTCCCACCAAACGCTTTTATGTGAATATCTTCTGAATTACTGTGACGCAGGCGACACACTTGCGGTTTTGATATTGAAAACAACGCCAAAACCGCCAGGCCACTAACGAAAGGGTTAAGCAAGCACCAACACCCAAGGTGCTGCCGTGAAACGAACAGGCGCTTTTCCTCTGTTGCCTAAAGCCCACAGTCATAATAAAGCTCATGCCCGAAGCGGACGTGGCGAAACAGGTAGACGCAAGGGACTTAAAATCCCTCGGCCGATTGGTCATGCGGGTTCGAGCCCCGCCGTCCGCACCAGCTTTTCTCGAAAATGTGCGAGACATGCACGATGCCGACCGCAGGCGCGCCCGGTGGATTGGTCAACGATGGGTCCACTGGTCCGACGGCTCAGGCTTGCCGGGCTGCCCCCTGTTGTCCGCTGCTGGGGTAATGAAGAAAGACTAGCTCTCGCAGTACCGAAAAAAGAAAAACCCGGCCACGAGGACCGGGTTTCCCAAAACTAGACCTGAGCGCTTCTTAGAAGTCGCGCTGCAGACGGAACCAACCGCCCCAGGTGTCGTCCTTGAAGTAGGAGTCCGGCAGGTCAGCATAGTTGAAGTTGACCTTGGCGGACAGACCGTCGACGATCTCGTAGTCGAACAGAGCGCCGAAAGTGTAGAAGCTCTTGTTCGAAGCGGTCGGGATGTTAACCGAAGTCCACTGAATGGCCGGCGTGATGGTGAACTTGTCGGTAACGTCAAGAGCGTAACCGGCAGCCAGCTGCCATTCGGCGTAGATCGAGTTCGCAGCCGGAGCACCAGCGAAGGGGTAGCCGTCGAACCAGTCGTCAAAGGTGTTGGCGTAAGCGTTCCAGCCGGAAGCCCACGATGCACCGAGGTCGAGCTGGCCCGGGCCGAGTGCGAGCGACGACATCGCGCGGATCGAACCGTCTTCGTTGAACGTGTCGTAACCACCGTCAACCTTGAAGCCAACGCCGCCGGCCTGGAAGCCGACACGACCGGAAACGCCGAGGCGAGCCAGGTCAGGGTTGCCCGTGTAGCCAACCTGCGAAGCGGTCAGAGCGTCAAGCGAGAGACCGGCCACGAAGCCGTCGCCCGTGAAGACGTAACGCATCGAGTTGAACTTGGTGTTGCCCGACAGGTCGTCGATTTCGCCGACAAGACCTTCATCCCAGTAGCTCTGGAAATAACCGGCCTGGAAGCCGCCGAGAGCAAGGTAGGTCTGGTCGAGACCGAAGGTCGTGCCCGAGCCGCCGGCGCTGTGCGCTTCAGCGTTCATCTTGATAACGCCGGTCAGGACACCGAGTTCGGTTTCCGTCTTGCTGGCGATATCGATCTGAGCCTTGGTGTAAACATCCCAGGTGCTCGGCTGACCAGGAGCCCACATCGGGGACGTCTTGCTCAGGGCGCTGATCTGGAAACGGACATAACCGCCGATGTCGAGGCAGGTTTCGGTGCCCGGAATGTAGAAGTAGCCGGCACCAAAGGTGTCGCAGACTTCAACGTAGTTGGCAGCTACAGGCTCGATGACCACAACCGGGTCGGCAGCCTGGGCGCCGGAAGCTGCTGCAACTGCTGCAGCGGAGCCGAGGAGAAGGCTCTTCACGTTCATAATGACCTCCAAATAAGGTTTAAAGCGGGTCTGGGATTTTCGCCGAGGCGTTCCCTGCCCCATCCCCTGGTTTCAAGAAGACCGGGCCGTCTCGCCCTCACTTCCGAGGTTGAACATACAAGACCGCGTCGCGATCGCAATCACCAATCATCCCGAATGCGGTCTTGGGACCGTCCTTACCCGCTTGCTGTTGCGGATTAGCAACAAGTACCCCTCCCGGAGGGCTAAATCTTTACAAAAGGTAAAGAAAACAAGCGCGAAACCGCCAGAGCATGGGACGTCAAACCGGCCAATTCAGGCCCGAAGCGGCAAATCACCCCCTGAACCGACGCCCCGAAGCGCCATAAGCAAGCCCCGAAAGCGATGGAAGCGGCCGCATCTCGCTTGCCAGGGGGAATCACCGCACAGCCCATTGAGGTCCGAAACTCGCTCACCGAACGGCCAATCCGAACCGCCCTGTGAGCGAGCGCTTCGTTTTACGCACCGGACTGCCGAAAAACCGCTGGTCACGATTTCGCCTGATGCTCTAGCAGGCTGCTGCGAAACTCCTCGTCAGCGGGCAGAGTTTGTGATTCACTTTCGGCATTGATTTGCGGGGGTGGATTTAGGCGCGGGCGATCCGGCCTCAGCCGGGACGCAATGGCGAGCGTGACTTTCATGGCGAGAAACGCTCAAACGAGACGCATGCCTCGACAACCGATCCCGATGCGCGGCTGTATCGCAAGGCCAATGGGCGGGAAAGTCGGCTGTGCTACATGGGCCACGCGCTGATGGAAAACCGCAACGGGCTTGTCGTCGATGCCGAACTGACGCTGGCGACCGGGCTGGCCGAGCGCGAGGCAACCCTTGCCATGCTCGACCGGCGAAGCACAAAAAGCCGACGCATCACGCTTGCCGCCGAAAAGGCTTATGATGTCGAAGCCTTTGTCGGGAGCTTGCGCGCCCGCAAGGTCACACCGCATATCGCCATCAACGGCAGTATTTCCAGGACAGGCAAGCTCCGTAAAACCGCCATCGACAAGCGCACGACGCACCATCCAGGCTACGGCATAAGCCTGCGCTGCCGCAAGCGCATCGAAGAGGTGTTCGGCTGGATCAAGGCGCAGGCCGGTTTCGCCAAAGTAAAGGTCCGGGGAAGGCCGAAAGTCGCCGCCGTCTTTGGGCTAGCCATCGCGGCCTATAACCTTGTCAGATTGCCGAAGCTTCTTGCAGAAGCCGCCGCATAGGCCGCCGCCCAGCCACCAAAGACCAAGTGCCAACACAGGCGACCGAAGTCAGCACCCGCATCAAACGCAATACCCAACCGAATGCGCCACCAAAACAAACAAACTAGTCGTTTTGCAGTCGCCGCTAGTATTTCGCAGTCAGATAGAAGCATCTGGCGTCCGCGAAAATGCGTCAAAACAAAGAGACAGAGCGGAACGGCTCCAACGCGTCGGACGCCCAAAGGGCGATCCAACCTCTTGAATCTGCGCAGGCGCTATACCGGCAGCGACGCGTCGATGATGCGGATCTGCACCCGCCGCCGCCCCTGGAAATAATCGCCGGAGAGCGTGCCGGCAACGCTCAGCCTGCGCCCCGGCGCGGCAAGCAGCGCCTCGCCCAGCGGTTTGTCTGCGGCGCGAAAGGCGATCCCGTCGAGACGCACGCCTTCCGCGCTCTCAAGCGTCACCTTCACATGCCCGCCAACGCCGATGACGCGCGCGTCACGCAGCTTGTGTTCGGGCAGGGCGAAGATCGGCTGGGGATGACCGGAACCGTATGGTCCGGCGGCCTCCAGCCGGTCGATCAGATCCAGCGTCGCGCCGGAGGCATTGAGCGCGCCGTCGATCTTCAGTTCGGCATCGGCCGTCAACGCCTCGACAGCATCGCGGGCGCGCTCCTCGAAGAAAGCCCTCAACGCCGACAGCCGCTCGCGGCGCACCGTCAGGCCGGCGGCCATGGCATGCCCGCCGCCCTTGACCAGAAGCCCCTCCTCCACCGCCCCGCGCACCATGCGGCCGAGATCGAAACCCGAAATCGAGCGGCCTGAGCCCGTGCCCTTGCCGTTCGCATCAAAAGCGATGGCAAAGGCCGGACGCGCAAACCGGTCTTTCAGCCGCGAGGCAAGCAGGCCGACAATGCCCGGATGCCAGCCTTCGCGCGCGGTCACGATGACGCCGACGCCTTCGCCGGTTCCGAATTCGGTGATCGCATCGGCCTCGGCCTCTTCCAGCATCGCCGCCTCGATCGCCTGGCGCTCGCGGTTGAGCTGGTCGAGCCTCTCGGCAATTGCTTCGGCCTCTTCGTTGTCATCCACCGTCAGCAGCCGGCTGCCGAGCGCGGCATCGCCGATGCGCCCGCCAGCATTGATGCGCGGGCCGATCAGGAAGCCGAAGTGATAGGGCGTTACCGGTCCGGCAAGGCCGGCGCGTTTGAAAAGGGCCGCAAGGCCGGGGTTGGAAAGCGCGCGCGCCACCACCAGACCCTTGACCACATAGGCCCGGTTCAGCCCCTTGAGCGGCACCACGTCGCAGACGGTCGCTAGAGCAACGATATCGAGCCAGGCAAGCAGGTCGACCCGCCCTGCCCGCATGTCGCCCGCCTGGCGCAGCGCCCGCAGGGCGGCGACGAGCACGAGGAAAACAACGCCGGCGGCGCACAGATGTCCCTGACCGGAAAGATCGTCCTCGCGGTTCGGATTGACCAGCGCCGCGCATTCGGGAAGATCGACGCCAATCTGATGATGATCGATGACCACGACATCGATGCCGCGTTCGCGCGCGACGGCAAGAGATTCATGGCTGGTCGAGCCGCAGTCGACAGTGACGATGAGCTTCGCTCCGCCATCGATCAGCGCAGCGATCGCCTGCGGATTGGGGCCGTAGCCTTCGAAGATGCGGTCGGGAATGTAGATTTCGGCCTCGATGTCGAAGGCGCGAAGGAATTTGTAGACCAGTGCCGAGGAACAGGCGCCGTCAACGTCATAATCGCCGAAGATCGCAACTTTCTCACCCCGACGGATCGCTTCGACAAACCGGGCGACGGCAGCTTCGCAATCGGTCAGCGTGGACGGGTCGGGCATCAGCTGGCGCAGCGTCGGATCGAGAAACTCCGCCGCCTCGGCGACCGGCACATCGCGGCCCGCCAAGACGCGCGCGACCAGTTCCGACATGCCGTGGCTCTGCGCCATGGCAAGCGCCCGGTTCTCGCCGGCCGCCCCCAGACGCGGAACCCAGCGCAGGCCGCGCGCCGACCGCTCGACGCCCAGAAAGGCGCGCTGTCTTGCTTTCCGGCTGGCGGGATTGTCCGTCATCTGGCCTCGCTCTCGCAGGGGTTACATTTGCCCTGTTTAGCGCCAATCAGACCGCAATGTCATGAGTTAACTTCGGATGCCCCTATCGAGTCCGCGCGGCGGCCCGCAATTCCGGCCTCCGTTCCGGGGCGGACCGGACGCCTTCAGATAACCCCCACCAGAAGGAAAACCAGCCCGCCCCAGAAGAGGGCCCCCGCCAGAACGATGAATGCGAGCCCGGGGCTGCGTCTGCGACGCAGAGCCGGCCAGCGCTTCGCCTTCTTGCCGTCACCACGTTTGCCCGGCTCGCCATAGGCTCTGATAGCGCTGTCAAATCGCAACTTCCGCTCCCCCCGATGCATGCTCTTGCCGCTCTCTTTCTTGAACACCAGCCAGACGTGTAGCCCGCGCGCTATGAACCCGTCATGAACGAGGCCACCTGGCGCGCAAGATTACATGTTTCAACCGGAGAGGGAAGAGGAGAATAAAAAAACGGATAGATTGCCGACGGACGGATGTAAAACCCGTCCGCCTGAAGGGCCATGCAACGGTATGCGAAGAGTTGAACTGCCGCGAGAAACCTTACGGCTTCTCGATGCGGATCACCTGCGGTTTGCCGACGATATAGCCGTCGCTTTCCATCGCCGAGACGGCGTTGCGCACCGAAAGCTCGGTCGTTGCATGCGTGACCATGATGATCGTCTTGGTCGGGGCCTCGTCGCCGCCATTGGCGGAATGCTGGACGATTGATTCGAGCGAGATCTGGTTGTCGGCCATGCGCCGGGCAATGGCGGCGATGACGCCGATGCGGTCGACCACGCGCAGGCGGATGAAATAGCCGCCTTCATGGCTGCGCATGCGCGCCTTCTTGTAAGGCGTCAGCGATTTCGCCGGACGGCCAAGGGCGGCAACGGTCTGGACGCCCGGCCGCGATTTGGCGATATCGGCGACATCGCCGAGCACGGCAGACGCCGTCGCATCGCCGCCCGCGCCAGGGCCGACCATCAGCAGGTCGCCGAGAATATCGCTCTCGATCGCAACCGCGTTGGTCACGCCGTCGACCTGGGCGATCACGGTGTCATGTGGCACCATGGTCGGGTGAACCCGCTGCTCGATACCGCCCTCGGTGCGCTGGGCAACACCCAGAAGCTTGATCCGGTAGCCGAGTTCTGCGGCGGCGCGAATATCTTCCTGGGTGATGTTGGAGATACCCTCCAGATAAATGTCATCGCAGGAGATCTCGCAGCCGAAGGCAAGCGCCGTCATGATCGCAAGCTTGTGGGCCGTGTCATTGCCTTCGATATCGAAGGTCGGATCCGCCTCGGCATAGCCAAGGCGCTGCGCCTCCTTCAGGCAATCCTCGAAGGACAGCCCCTCCTTCTCCATCCGGGTCAGGATGTAGTTGCAGGTGCCGTTCATGATGCCGTAAACGCGCGAGATCGTGTTGCCGGTCAGCGATTCGCGCATCGCCTTGATCACCGGAATGCCGCCTGCGACCGCCGCCTCGAAATTGAGCAGCAGTCCCTTTTCCTCGGCCGCTGCGGCAAGCTCAACGCCGCGTTCTGCCAGAAGCGCCTTGTTTGCGGTCACCACGTGCACGCCGCGGGCAAGCGCGGCCTCGACCGCCTCGCGCGCCGCGCCGTCCGCTCCGCCGATCAGCTCGACCAGAACCTCGATATCACCGCTTTTTGCCATTTCGACGGGATCGTCGAACCATCTCGTGCCGGAAAGATCGATGCCGCGATCCTTGTCGCGGTTGCGCGCCGATACGGCCGTGATCTCGATGGCGCGTCCGCAGGAAACCGCGAGGTTTTCCTGCCGTTCGTGGATGATACGCACAAGCGAAGCGCCGACGGTCCCGAGACCGGCGACGCCGATTTTCAAGGCATCTGCCATGGGGGTATTCCTAGTGGCCCGGATTTCAATGTCGGACGCCGTTTCCGGCGCCCGCGCTTCATTTAGATCGTTTCACGGCGAAATGAAACATCAGGCCGGGGAATTTTGAAAAAGCGGGGCACGGCGCGCCGGCCCTGTCCCGCGAAAACCTCAACGATGGGCGTTGAGCGCCACGATATTGTCCGTCGCGACATCGGCGGACGCAAGGAAACGCTTCAGATTTCGCGCGGCCTGGCGGATGCGATGCTCGTTCTCGACGAGCGCGATGCGCACATGCTGGTCGCCATGCTCGCCGAAGCCGATGCCGGGCGCGACGGCGACGTCCGCCTTCTCCACCAGAAGCTTTGAAAATTCGAGCGAGCCAAGTGCCTGGAAAGGCTCGGGGATCTTGGCCCAGGCAAACATGGTTGCTGCAGGCGGCGTCACGTCCCAGCCTGCCTTGCCGAAGCTTTCCACCATCACGTCACGACGCTTGTGATAGATCGAACGGACTTCCTCGACATCCTTGCCGTCACCGTTGAGCGCGTGGGTGGCCGCCACCTGGATCGGCGTGAAGGCGCCGTAGTCGAGATAGGACTTCACCCGCGCCAGCGCCGCGATCAGACGCTCATTGCCGACGGCAAAGCCCATGCGCCAGCCCGGCATGGAGAAGGTCTTCGACATGGAGGTGAACTCCACGGCAACATCCTTGGCGCCCGGCACCTGCAGCACGGACGGCGGCGGCGCGCCGTCGAAATAGATCTCCGAATAGGCCAGATCCGACAGCACGATGATCTCGTGTTTCCGAGCAAAGGCGATGACTTCCTTGTAGAAATCAAGTGTGGCCACATGCGCCGTCGGGTTGGACGGATAGTTGATCACCAGCGCCAGCGGCTTCGGGATCGAGTGCTTGATCGCCCGTTCCAGCGGCGGAAAGAAACTGTCGTCCGGCTCGACCGAGAGAGATCGGATCACGCCGCCGGCCATCAGGAAGCCGAAGGCATGGATCGGATAGGTCGGGTTGGGGCAGAGGATCACATCGCCCGGCGCGGTAATCGCCTGGGCCATGTTGGCAAAGCCCTCCTTCGAGCCAAGCGTCGCCACGACCTCGGTCTCGGGATTGAGCTTCACGCCGAACCGGCGGGCATAATAGCTGGCCTGGGCGCGCCGGAGACCCGGAATGCCCTTGGAGGACGAATAGCGATGGGTGCGCGGATCCTGCACGACCTCGCAGAGCTTGTCGACGATCGATTGCGGTGTGGGAAGATCGGGGTTGCCCATGCCAAGGTCGATGATATCGGCGCCCGCCGCTCGCGCGCTCGCCTTCAAACGGTTGACCTGTTCGAAAACGTATGGCGGCAGTCGCCTGACCTTGTGGAACTCTTCCATCTTCTTCCTCTTGGAATGATATAACTCGGATCCGCGCTTATCGCAGGATCATCGAAACGAGAGCAGCATAACGCGCCTCAACGCAAGAATCATCTGCACTTGCGTCATTTTTGGGGCAGAAAAGCTAATACCCTGTTTCATCATTGCCACAGCGGCAGCACCGTGATCGATCCGCGCCGGACGAAAGGTCCCCGGCGCGCTATTGGCGGGACGATACCCCGGCAAGCCCGTCCATCTTCTCCGTCATCGCGGAAACCTCCTCGTTGCTCATCTGCTGATAGGCCGGGCTGATCTCGGTGCAGACATCAGGATCGCCGCAGGTTGTGGAGCAGGACGACAGACCGAGCGATGCGAAGGCTGCAAACAGAATGGACAGAGCGACGCGGAATTTTTTCACGATTTCAGACCCCCTATTTCGGTCCGGCGCCATCGGCATGGCGCCGGCACCCTTTGATGCGGCCCGAAATCTGCCCGCTTTGCGCCGGATGCGCAAGCGCTTTGCCGATCGCGCGTTCAGCGACCGGCGCAGCGGGTGAATGCGGGAAGGTGCATGTTCTCGGAGGCATCCCGCAGCGCCTGCATCACATTGACGATATCCGGATAGGCGCTGGAGACGGGAATCAGTTGCCCGTCATAAAGCGAGCGGTTCTCGAGTTCGGCATCGACCCCGATCTGACAGGCTTCGGCAAGACTGCCGGGAACGGCGGCCGCGATCTCCGCCGAGCCAAGCATGGTGTTTTCCGGAACCGCCATGCCATAGGCGTCCATCAGCGCAGCGACCGCGCTTGCATGCTGTTGTTCCGCCGCCAAGATGTTCACGAAGGGACGGACCGGTCCATAGGCATCGATAACGGCGGTATAGAAGGCTTCCGCGTGGTACTCGTCCTCCAGCGCGCGCGTCAGCGCCGCCTGAACATCGTCCGGCAGAACCGGCGCGGCCATGGCTGCCGAGACGCCGCCCATGCCTGCGGCAAGCGCGACGCCCGCCAGAATTGTCGTCGAAATTCTCATCTTTTCATCCTCCCGTTCGGAACTCTCTGCGACCTGCCGGCTTGGCCGTCGCTTCGTTATCATACTAATATTCGTAGTTACGAATACTAATTAATTGTTGGTAAGATTCCGCGTGCCGCGCCGAAATCGCAGCCCACCGCTTGTGTCCCCTCTCACAGGGCCTAAAACAGAAGCCATGAAATTCGACCCGCCCCTGCAGCCCGCCCGCCTCATCCGCCGCTACAAGCGGTTTCTGTTCGACGCGGTTCTTGAAGATGGCTCCGAGATCACCGGCTCCTGCCCGAATACCGGCTCCATGCGCGGGTTGACGACGCCCGGATCGCGCATCTGGCTTTCGCGCAATGACGACGGCAAGCGCAAATACCCGCACCGTTTCGAGTTGATCGAGGCCGAGGGAACGACCGTCGGGGTCAATACGGGGCTGCCCAACCGGCTTGCCGAGGAAGCGATCCGCAGCGGGCTGATCGCCGATTTTGCCGAATACACCGAGATTCGCCGCGAGCAGAAATACGGGCGGCAGAGCCGCATCGACCTCCTGCTGCGAAAGGATGGACGAGCCGACCTTTATGTCGAGGTCAAGAACGTCCACTTCATCCGCACCGCAGGCCTTGCCGAGTTCCCCGATTCGGTGACGACGCGCGGTGCGCGGCATCTTGAGGAACTGGCCGACATGGTTGCCACGGGCAATCGCGCTGCCATGCTTTATGTCATCCAGCGCAATGATTGTTCGCGTCTGAAGATCGCCGACGATCTCGATCCGGCCTATCACCGCGCCTTCAAGGCCGCGCTGGCAGCGGGGGTGGAGGCTTATGCGATAAAATGCGCGGTGACCTGTGACAGCATCACGCCAGATGCTACAGTGGTGCTCGAAGACAAGTGAGCGCGATGGCGCGCGGACGGTGAAGAAATCATGGTAACTTACGTTGATGCGGCCAGCGCGCCGCTGAAGAATGACGGCTCAATCCGCCTTTATGACGCGGAGGCCTTCGAACGCATGCGCGAGATCTGCCAGGTCACGGCGGCCTGCCTGGACGGGCTTGCCGATCTCGTTGAACCCGGCGTTACGACCGAGGCAATCGACCGTTACGTGCTCGAATTCGGTCTGGACCACGGCGTCGTCCCGGCGACGCTCGGCTATCGCGGCTACAAATATTCGAGCTGCATCTCGATCAACCATGTCGTCTGCCACGGCATGCCGAACCCCAAGCCGCTGAAGGAAGGCGACATCGTCAATGTCGACGTCACCTTCGTGCGCGACGGCTGGCACGGCGATTCAAGCCGCATGTATCCGGTGGGCGAGATCAAGCGCGCCGCCGAGCGGCTTCTGGAAGTGACCTATGAATCGCTGATGCGCGGCATTGCGGCGGTCAAGCCGGGCGCGCGTACAGGCGCCATCGGCGAAGCGATCCAGACCTATGCGGAAAGCGAACGCTGCGCCGTTGTCCGCGATTTCTGCGGCCATGGCGTCGGCCGTCTCTTCCATGACACGCCGAACATTCTTCACTATGGCCACGCCAATGAGGGCCCGGTGATGAAGGAGGGCATGATCTTCACCATCGAGCCCATGCTCAATCTCGGCAAGCCGCATGTGAAGGTTCTGAACGACGGCTGGACGGCGGTCACCCGCGACCGCTCGCTCTCGGCCCAGTACGAGCATTGCGTCGGCGTGACCAGGGATGGCTGCGAGGTCTTCACCCTGTCGCCCGGCGGACGCGGCCGTCCGGGCCTTCCGGACCTTGCCGGCTGACGGGACGCCCATGACGAAACCGCCACGCAAAGACCGGAGCGAAAGGCAAGAGCCCGTCGGCATGCAGGAAGAAGGCGCCGACGAACGCTCCTTCTTCGCAGACCAGCCGCCGGAACGGCCGCTGCACGGCAAGCGTCAGGATGGTGCGGGCGACAAGGATGCGCGCCATGTGCATGGCCACCGCGACCGGCTGCGCACCCGGTTCCGCGAAAGCGGCGCCAACGCGCTCGCAGACTATGAAATCCTCGAACTCCTGCTTTTCCGCCTCATTCCGCGCCGTGACACCAAGCCAATCGCCAAGGCGCTGATCGACCGCTTCGGCTCGCTCGGCGGCGTCTTCGGCGCGCCGCCGGATCTGTTGCAGGAGGTCTCCGGCATCGGCGAGAGCGTCGCCTTCGACCTGAAACTGATCTCGGCGCTTGCCCAGCGCAGCCTCAAGGCCACGCTCATGGAACGCCCGGTGCTGGGCTCATGGTCATCGGTGATCGATTATTGCAACGCGGCCATGGCGCACGAGACGCGCGAACAATTCCGCATCCTGTTTCTCGACAAGCGCAACAAACTGATCGCCGACGAGATCCAGGGGGTCGGCACAGTCGACCACACGCCGGTTTATCCGCGCGAGGTCGTCAAGCGGGCGCTCGAACTTTCGGCAACCGCCATCATCCTGGTGCACAATCACCCTTCCGGCGATCCGACGCCGTCGCGCGCCGACATCGACATGACCCATATGATCATCTCGAGCGCCAAACCGCTCGGCATTACCGTGCATGACCACATCATCATCGGCAAGGACGGCTATGTCAGCTTCAAGGGGCTGAAACTCATCTGAAACCGGGATGGACATCGCGCACAGCTTGTGGCTGTATTCAGTGAAGCCATCACATTGGACGATGACACGGTAATTTCTGAGGGAGTGTCGGGCGGCATCAGGGGGCGGTTTCAACCCGAGCGCAAAACCTCTATGAAGGTCTTCATCATACTGGGACTTTTCACATCCGGAATTTCAATAACCAAATCGGGGTAGTTTTATGGATTCTTACGATCTGGTCGTGATTGGCAGCGGTCCCGCTGGCCGTCGCGCCGCGGTTCAGGCCGCCAAGCTCGGCAAGACCGCACTGGTCATCGACAAGGGCTCGCAGGTGGGCGGCGTTTCCGTCCACACGGGCACCATCCCCTCGAAAACCCTGCGGGAAACGGTCCTGAACCTCACCGGCTGGCGCGAGCGCGGCTTTTACGGCCGCTCCTACCGGGTAAAGCACAAGATCACCGCAGACGACCTGCGCGCCCGCCTGATCAAGACGCTCGACTATGAGATAGACGTTCTCGAATGGCAGTTCGAGCGCAACCGTGTGGACCAGGTGCGCGGTTTCGCCCATTTCGTCGATCCGCACACGATCGAGATCGAAAAGGATACGGGCGAGATCCAGCGCGTCCACGCAAAGGCCGTTCTCGTTTCCGTCGGCACCCGTCCCTATCGCCCGCCGGAAGTGCCCTTCGACGGCCAGACCGTGATGGACAGCGACGAGCTGCTGAACATCAAATCGATCCCGCGCTCGATGATCGTGGTCGGCGCCGGCGTCATCGGCATTGAATATGCGACGATCTTCTCCGCGCTCGATACCCAGGTGATCGTCGTCGAACCGCGCGACAGCATGCTCGATTTCATCGACCGCGAGATCCGCGACAATTTCGCAGCCCAGCTGCGCGACCGCAACGTCAAGCTCCTGTTCGGCGCCGGCGCCGACAAGGTGGAAAAGGCCTCCAACGGCAAGGCGCGCGTGACGCTTTCCAACGGCCGCGTGCTGATGGCCGAATCGGTGCTGTTTGCCGCAGGCCGCCAGGGCGCGACCGACACGCTGAACCTTGAAGCCGTCGGCTTGAAGGCCGACCATCGCGGCCGGCTGAAGGTGGACCCGATCACCTTCCAGACGGACGTGCCGCATATCTATGCCGCCGGCGACGTGATCGGCTTTCCGGCCCTTGCCTCGACCTCGATGGAACAGGGCCGCATTGCCGCGCGCCACGCCGTCGGCGCGGAAGCGCAGGAGCCGCCGCAATTCTTTCCCTACGGCATCTATGCCGTGCCGGAAATGTCGACCTGCGGCATGACGGAAGAGGAGATCCAGGAGCGCGGCATCCCCTATGAATGCGGCGTCGCCTTTTTCCGCGAAACCTCGCGGGGCCATATCATGGGCCTGCAGAACGGTCTTTTGAAGATGATCTTCTCGCTGAAGACCCATCGCCTGCTCGGCGTCCACATCGTCGGCGAAGGCGCGACCGAGCTCATTCACATCGGCCAGGCCGTGCTCAACCTGAAGGGAACCGTCGAATACTTCGTCGAGAACACCTTCAACTATCCAACGCTGGCTGAGGCCTACAAGATCGCCGGTCTCGATGCGTCCAACCGGATGGCGATGCTGGAAAGCGCCGATCAGGGCGAATAGACGATGAGCGATGCGCCTGCCGGACGGAACGCTTCGGCAGGCGCCGACTTTGCGCCCTGGCGCACCCGCTGGCGACTTGAACCGGACGGCGCGCCGATCAGAACGGCAACGGGGGCGCTGCTCCCGGTGCGCCGGAACGCCGAGCCCGCCATGCTGAAAGTTTTCCTCGAAGAGGAGGAGAAAACCGGCGCAGCGCTTCTTGGCTGGTGGGCAGGCGATGGCGCCGCTTTCGTCATTGAGGCCGATGACGGCGCAATCCTGATGGAGCGGGCTTCAGGCCAGCGCTCGCTCACCGAGATGAGCGCCACCGGCAGGGATGACGAGGCCACGGACATTCTCTGCACCGTTGCCGCCGCGCTTCACCGGAAGCGCCCTCACCCGCCGCCCGACAATCTCATTCCGCTTGAAACGCGTTTCCGGGCGCTGTTCGCCAGGTCTTCCGATTTCGGCGGCATCCTGCCTACCTGTGCCGCTCATGCCCTGAGCCTGCTTGAAAGCCAGACAGACATCCGGCCCCTGCACGGCGATCTCCACCACGCCAATGTGCTGGATTTCAACAGCCGCGGCTTCCTTGCCATCGATCCCAAGGGCCTGCTCGGCGAGCGCGCCTTCGACCTCGCCAATATCTTCTGCAATCCCGATCTTGCCGACCCGGCCCTTCGGATTGCTCGCGACCCCGCGACATTCGAGCGCCGTCTCGGCCAGGTCGCGCAGCGTTCGGCGCTCGCGCCGGAGCGCCTGTTGCGCTGGATTGCCGCATGGGGTGGGCTTTCGGCCACGTGGTTCGAAGAAGAGGCAGACCCGCGCGCGTCAATTCCGCTGGAAATCGCGGGCCTTGCGCTTGTGCGCATTGAAGGCGCCTGAACCCCATGAAACGAAAAACCGCCCGGCGATGAGCCGGGCGGTTTTCATATCCGATAAGAATGAGGAAATTATTCCTCGGTCTTGTCGTCTGCCTTTTTCTTCGGCGCAGCCTTCTTCTTCGGAGCGGCCTTCTTGGCAGCAGGCTTTTCCTCGGCAGACGCTTCCTCGGCGGCCTCAGCCTTGTCCTCGGTCTTGGCAGCAGCCTTTTTCTTCGGCGCGGCCTTCTTCTTCGGAGCGGACTTTTCCTCGGCCTTCTTAGTGGCTTCGGCGACTTCGTCCTCGTCGTCGGCCATCAGCTCTTCCTTGGAGACGGTGACGTCGGTGACGTCGATCTGTTCCAGAAGGTGGTCGACAACCTTTTCCTCGAAGATCGGAGCGCGCAGCGAAGCGGCGGCGCCGGGGGTCTCGCGGAAGAATTTGAGGATTTCCTGCTCCTGACCCGGATACTGGCGCATCTGGTCGTAGAGGGCGCGCTGCATCTCGTCTTCGCCAACCTCAACACCGGCCTTCTCGCCGATCTCGGAGAGAACGAGGCCCAGACGGACGCGGCGCTCGGCAAGCTTGCGGTATTCCGCACGCGCATCTTCCTCGGTCGTTTCCTCGTCTTCGAAGGTCTTGCCGCTGCGTTCCAGATCGGCATTCACCTGACGCCAGATGTTCTCGAACTCGGCATCAACCAGCGAGGCCGGGGCTTCGAAGGAATACTGCTCGTCCAGTTGGTCGAGGATCTGACGCTTGACCTTCTGACGGGTGAACTGGTTGAACTGTCCCTCGATCTGCTCGCGCACCAGCGTGCGCAGGCGCTCGGCCGATTCGAGGCCCAGCTTTTCTGCCAGTTCGTCGTTGATTTCCAGCTCGCCGGCGGAAGCGACTTCCTTGACGGTAACCTCGAAGACGGCTTCCTTGCCAGCGAGATGCTCGGCCGGATACTCTTCCGGGAAGGTAACCGTGACCTGCTTCTCATCGCCGGCCTTGGCGCCGACGAGCTGTTCCTCGAAACCGGGGATGAAACGGTTGGAGCCGAGCACGAGCTGCGAATCGGTATCGGTTCCGCCGTCAAAGGCCTCGCCGTCGATCTTGCCGACATAGTCGATGGTGACGCGGTCACCGTCTTCGGCTGCGCCGTCCTTGGTTTCGTATTCGCGGGCATTTTCGGCAACAGCCTTGACCTGCTCCTCGACTTCCTCATCGGAAATCGCGACAACCGGACGCTCGACCTTCAGGCCGTCGGTCGGCTGCAGCTCGAACTTCGGCAGGATTTCGTAGGCGACGGTGAACTCGAAATCGATCTCGCCGTTGAGGACGCGGTTGGCCTCGGCTTCATCCTCGGTCATGTCGATCTTCGGCTGGCCGGCGGCGCGTTCGCCGCGCTCGGTGATCACCTCCTGCGGCTTTTGCTGCAGGGTCTCGTTGATCAGCTCAGCCATGATCGACTTGCCGTACATCTTCTTCAGATGCGCGAGCGGCACCTTGCCGGGACGGAAGCCATTGATGCGAACCTTGTCCTTGGCCTCAGCCAGGCGCTCATTCATACGCGCCTTCAGATCGTTCGCAGGAACTGTGATCTTGATTTCGCGCTTCAGCCCTTCGGCGAGCGTTTCGGTTACCTGCATATCCATACCTTCATTTCATCTCGGCTTCAAAAGCCGTTGGGTTTCATGCGCACAACAGGCCGGCATGACCGGGCGCGACTTCATGCAATATCCTCGGCATTTTGACAAGCTCTTCAGAGCTCAGACAAAATGGCGCCAGGGTAAGCCTGCGGAAAAGACGTTCTCGAAACGGCCGACAGCGATTACCCGTAAAAGCGACTTGGTGCCCCCGGCAGGATTCGAACCCGCGACCCCCTGATTACAAATCAGGTGCTCTACCAACTGAGCTACAAGGGCATTGGGCATGCCCACTAGCAGATTTGCCCTCGCTGTAAAACGAAAAAATCAACAATATGGCCGGTATTTTCGCGGTCTATCGCAAGTTCATTGCTGCTCGGGGCTTGCAAAAGACAGCCCTCTCGGGTGATCTGACGCGGCGAAAGACCTCTTCCCGCAAACGGAAATGCGCAATGCCCGAAAAAACGCTCGCACTTTGCTTCCTCTCCTCGGAAGCGGACGACGCCAAGAAAGCCAAGGCGGAGCTGGTCGGACGTTACGGCAGCGTGCCGGCGGATGAGGCCGACTATATCGTCGCGCTCGGCGGCGACGGCTTCATGCTGCAGACGCTGCACGAGACGATGAATTCCGAGACCCCGGTCTACGGCATGAATCGCGGATCCGTCGGCTTCCTGATGAACGAATATTCGACCGATAATCTGCATGAGCGCCTGCAGGCCGCCGACATGAACGAGTTGCGTCCGCTCAGGATGACGACGCGGAACGCAGACGGCACATCCTCGATCGCACTGGCGATCAACGAGGTGTCGATGCTGCGCCAGTCGCACCAGGCAGCCAAGCTTCGCGTAAGGGTCGATGATCGCGTCCGCTTGCCGGAACTGGCCTGCGACGGCATTCTGGTGGCGACGCCGGCCGGCTCCACCGCCTATAATCTCTCGGTTCACGGGCCGATCATTCCGCTCGAAGCCCCGCTTCTCGCCATCACGCCGGTCAGCGCCTTCCGGCCGCGCCGCTGGCGCGGCGCCCTGCTGCCGAACAACTCAGTGGTCGACATCGAGGTGCTGGAGCCGGAAAAGCGCCTGGTCAATGCCTTCGCCGACCACACCGAGGTCAAGCATGTGCTGCATGTGCGCATCGAGCAGGATCCGGAAGCCCGCGCCAAGGTTCTGTCGGACCCGAACCGCTCCTGGTCGGAACGGATCCTCGCCGAGCAGTTTTCGGATTGAGCCTCGAATGCCCGCAAAGTTTGCGGGATATCAAGGACACAACCTTGAATTCCGGCACTATTCGAGCCCGGCATCATGGCAGATGAAGTGCGGGAGGAACGAATGTCGAGAGGAAGGAAACTGATCATTGCGCTGGGCTTGGCCGGCGTTGCGGCCGTTCTGGCCGCCTCGGCCTTCGTTGCCTTCGAGGCCAACCGGGTCAAACAGATCTTTGCCGCCAATGCGGCGCTGAAGGAGGAAGGTTACTACCTCTCGCCCTTCGAGTTCGAACTGCTGAGCGTCTCCTATTATCTCGACCATGGGCAATATCTGACGGGCATTTCCCGCCTCAACCAGATCCACAAGCAGATGACGACGCGCGAAGGGCTGGTCAGGATTCCCGAGTTTTCCGACGCGCATGACGAGCTTGCCTTCTTCAAGAGCCTCCAGAACCCGGACACAGGCGCCTTCTACCCCAATGATGAGGATCCGGTGGTCACCAAGATCGGGGTGACGGCCAACATGATCAATCTGATCGAGGCCTTGAGCGCCGAGGCAGGGGAGCCTTTCGCGCTCGATTACCCGCTTTCCTTTCTGGACAGGATCGGCACCGAGGAGGAACTGACGGCCATGCTGGACGATGCCGCCCGCGTCGGCTGGATCGGCACCATGATCAAGCCGGCCTTCGTCAGCGCCGTCGAGTTGCAGGACCTGATAGAGCAGGACGAGCGGCTCGGAATTTACGGTTTCCCGGAAGACTGGAAGCAGTCCTACTACCAGTGGTTCTATGACAACCAGAATCCCGAGACGGGCCTGTGGGGTCCGAGGGACCGAAAAACCGGCGAAATGCTTGAGGGCGGCGATATCGGCGACAGCGGCAAGATCATCAAGATGTTTGTCGATGCAAACGGCGACAACATTCGCCCCGGCATGCCGCTGCGGTATTCCGATCGCATCTTCGCATCGGTGATCGCCGGCCTCTCAAAGCCGATACCGGAGGCCCCCGACCGGCAGCATCGCTGGATCATCGATCAGGATCGCGGCTTTCGCTTCCTGACGAAATATGTCTGGAAGAACGCGACACCGGCGGAAAGGGAGTCGGTGCAGGACCTGCTCGAGCGCTTCATCACGACACGCTTCGCGCTCTTTTATCTGCCCGATGAAGGCGCTTTCTCGCTCTATCCGAACGCCTCCCATGCCGATCTGGACGGCACCAGCGAAGCCGCCGGCATGCTCGACTATGCGGGAGAACTGTCAGCGGAGCGGCAGGCGGCCCTCTGGGGAAGTCCGGAAGAGACGATCCGGCCTCTCGGCGTTCTTGCGGCCGAGACATTGGACGAGAATGCGATGTCGAAGTTGAGCGCAGCGGATGATCTCATCTCCATCCGCTTCTATGCCGAGGCGCCGACCTATGATTTCACCGCCACGCCGCTGGCAATCTACTATCCCCGCGCGCCGGTCGTTCGCGATACGGTCGATCTTCTTGTCCGCCTGCGCCTGTGGCTCGAGGCAACCACGCAGACCATGGGCAATTGGGGTCGCCGCGATGCCATCATGGCGCGGATTTCGGCAACGCCCGTCAGTCCGGATGCGGCCGTCCTCGAAGCCGAGGACACAGCCTTCCTCGACGCGCTCCTGCGAGAACACGGAAAACTGGTTGCCATCGGGTTTGACACGCTTCAGGTCCCGCGCTACCGCCTTCTCTATGAAAGACCGTAGGGCCTGCGCGGATCAGAGACCGAACACATGGCGGTTGAGCATCGCCCACTGCAGCATCACCACCGTCTTGGCATCGGAAATCTCGCCGCTCTCGACCATCGCCATGGCCTCGTCGAAGGAGAGGAAAACGAGCTCGATATCCTCATGCTCCTCGTCAAGCCCGCCGCCGGAGCCAACGCGCATCGTCTCGTCGACGATCGCGGCATAGCAGTGCACCTTTTCGGTCATCAGGCCGGGGGCCGAGATGATCGAGCGCAGCGGCAGCAGCTCTTCGACGTGATATCCCGTCTCCTCGCGCGCCTCGCGGATGGCGGCCTCTTCCGGCGTCTCGCCCGCGTCGATCAATCCGGCCGCCGCCTCCACGAAAAAGCCGTCCCCCTCGCCCATGGCATAGACCGGCACGCGGAACTGGCGGACGAGCACGAATTTTCCAATGGAGCGATCGAACACCAGGACCGACGACGCCGCCGGCCGCTCGCACACTTCCCAGGACCGCTCGACCACCGTGCCGTCGCTGAAACGATAGTCGAAGGAATAGTCGACCAGCCGGCTCCAGCCGTCGTGAAGCGTGGTCTTTGCGAGATTGGAGATGCGGTCGCCCTGTTCGTTGGTCATGAGAAATCCCTTGAAATATCCCGGACGGCTGCGAACCGGCCAGTTGTAAAACATGATCGAGACTCATAATAACTTCTTCGGCAAACACAATGCGGAGCTGCCATGAACTATCGCCACATTTACCATGCCGGAAACTTCGCGGACGTGCTCAAGCATGCGGTTTTCGCGCGGCTGATCACCTATCTCCAGAAGAAGGATGCCGCCTTCCGCATTCTCGACACTCATGCCGGAACCGGGCAATACGATCTTTCGAGTGCGGAAGCGCAGAAGACCGGCGAGTGGCAGACAGGCATCGGCCGGCTTCTGGCAGCCGAGATTCCGGATGACGCGGCGGCGCTCCTTGCCCCTTATCTTGACGCCGTGCAGGCGCTGAATGCCGGCCCGCAGATTGCCACCTATCCCGGTTCGCCGAAGCTTGCGCGCATGCTGATGCGCAAGCAGGACCGGCTCTCGCTGATGGAGTTGCACGAGACCGATTTCGCCACGCTTCAGGCGCGTTTTGCCGGCGACCATCAGGTGCGCGCGACAATGCTCGACGGCTGGCTCGCACTTGCCGGCCATCTGCCGCCGAAGGAGCGGCGCGGCCTCGTTCTGGTCGATCCGCCCTTCGAGAAGGAAGGCGAGTTCGAGCGTCTTGTCGACGGCCTTGCCAAGGCGCACCGTCGCTTTGCCGCGGGCATTTACTGTCTCTGGTACCCGATCAAGAAGGGCGCGCCGGTCGCAGCCTTTCACGCAGCGCTCGAAGGCCTCGGCATCCCGAAGATCCTGTGCGCCGAGCTTACGGTCAGAAGCGATCGCGACACAGACGGGCTCACCGGCTCGGGCCTCGTCATCGTCAACCCGCCCTTCACGTTGAAGGCGGAGCTCAACATCTTGTTGCCCTTCCTGAAGGAGCGTCTTGCGCAGGACCGTTTCGCCAGCCAGCGCTCGTACTGGATCGCCGGGGAGAGCGACGGCGAAAGTTGAACTGAACCAAACATGTTTGAGCGCCGCGCGTCCATTCGGACGCACAAATGAATCTCTAACCTGTTGATTCTGATCGTTTTTTTAGGAGGGAGTGACTTATGAAACTGCTGTATTCGCCTACCTCGCCCTTTTCCGCCAAAGTGGTCATGGCAGCGCACTATCTCGATGTCGACATCGATCTCCAGCCGGTCGATACGGGCGCGCCGTCCGAGGCGTTGCTCGTCGCCAATCCGCTCGGCAAAATCCCGACGCTGATCACCGACGATGGCGAGACGCTTTATGACAGCCGCACCATCATGCATTTTCTCGACAGCGTGGCGGCGGAGAAGCGTCTCTACCCGCGCAAGCCGGAAAAGCGGGCAGCGGTTGAACGCATGGAAGCGCTTTGCGACGGCATCTGCGACGCTGTGGTTCTGGTTGTCTATGAGAAGCGCTATCGCACGCCCGAGACCTGGCACCAGCCCTGGGTCGACCGGCAATGGGACAAGATCCGTCGCGGCCTTGACTATCTCGACGAAAACCCGCCTTCATTCAAGAAGAAGCTGAATGCCGGCCATTTCGCCCTTGGCAGCCTGCTTGGCTATCTGATGCTTCGGTTTCCGGGCGAATGGGAAGAGCATCGGGTCCGCCTCACCCGCTGGCCGTCGGCCTTCGAGGCGGTTTTTCCGGCCTACAGGACGCTGAAGCCGCACGTCTGAGATTTTCGCCCTTTCAGGACAGAAACAAGAAAACCCGCCGTGAGGGCGGGTTTTCCGTGTTCCTGCAGCAGTCCGGCGATCAGAAGTGGACGCCGAGACCAACCTTGACGGTGTTTTCCTGGAAGCCGCGCTCATAGGTGTTGCCGTTGAGCTTGAAATCCTGCTTGCCATAATCGGTGTAGCGATATTCGACGCGGGCCGAGATATTCTCGGTAACCATGGCTTCGACACCGGCGCCGACGGTCCAGCCCCAGCCCATCTGCGTGTCCTTGTCGCCGGCCTGTTTGGCAATCAGCTTGGAACCGGCGAGACCGGCCGTGCCGTACAGCAGGACGGGATCCATGGCATAACCGACGCGACCGCGCAGCGAGCCGTTGAAGCCCTGTTCCATCTTCAGGCCGGGATTGATGTTCTCGCTCTGGTTGGACGTGGCGAGATCGCCTTCAACACCGTAAACGATATTGCCCGACTGCATGTTATAGCCGCCAAACAGCGTGCCGCCCCAGCCGTCTGCCTTGAAGTCGCCCTCATCGAACGTGCCCCAGTCCCAGTTGGCGGCGCCGCCGAGGTAGAAGCCGCTCCAGTTGGAAATCGGCGCCGGAGCCGCATAGGTGGCCGGGCTCGGCTCATAGGGCTGGGAAACGATGGCATCGGCGGCCTGAGCCGCGCCGGCGCCCATCAGTACCGCGGTTGCGGCAGCAAGTGTCTTGTTCATGTTCCGCATCTTGTCTCTCCTTCAGTCGATAACGGCTGCCGGACGCCCGCGAAAAGGCGATCACCGCGCCGTATGCGCTTAAAATATGAAATAGAACCAGGAACACACCTTTTCAATACTCAAAAAGACTTTGTAAAAACCTTGGTTAACGATCCATTTACGGTCCAATTCGGATTGTATATTATAATTAATATCATATTTATACGAAATTTTCAGATATTTAAACTTAAGATCTGTTACCAAGAACACCCCGAGAGCGCAACAGAACCGTCAATTTCCATTTGGCGCTTCAGCCTGTCAGGCGATATAAGCTTGCGGCCGAAGCGAGGGGACATCACGATGCAGCAGAAAACACCGACGAAGACCGCGCTCGTGACCGGCGGCGCGAAGAGACTTGGTCGCGCGATCGTCGAGGACCTGGCCAATTGCGGCTTCAATGTGGCAATCCATGCCCATACTTCGCTTGCCGAAGCCCGTGAACTGGCTAAATCATTGCGCCGGAGGGGCGTCGAGGCCGAAGCCTTCGGCGCCGATCTTCTCGATACCGAAGCGACCGGTGGGCTTTTCGGCGCGGTCAATGCCGCGATGGGGCCGGTTGACCTGCTCGTCAACAATGCCTCCCTGTTTCGCGCCGACAGCGCCGACCATTTCGATGAGGCGCAGTTCGACCAGCATTTCGCCATCCACGTGAAGGCGCCGCTTATTCTGGCCGAGCATTTTGCCCGGCAATTGCCCGACGGCCGGAACGGGCTGATCGTCAACATGATTGACCAGCGGGTCTGGGCGCCGGTTCCCGACTTCTTCACCTACGGGCTTTCCAAGAGCGCCATGTGGGCGGCGACGCAAACGCTGGCGCAGGCCCTGGCCCCGCATATCCGCGTCAATGCCATCGGACCAGGGCCGACGCTGAAAAACAGCCGACAGAGCGATGAGGATTTTGAAAGCCAGGTCGCGGCTCTTATCTTAAGAAGAGCACCGGAGCTTGGCGAATTCGGGTCGACGATTCGCTACCTCTACGAAACGCCTTCGATCACGGGACAGATGATTGCGCTCGATGGCGGGCAGCACCTGGCCTGGGAAACGCCCGATGTGGCAGGGATCAAAGAATGACACGACAGACGCCGCCCGATGGCGGCATCCTTTATGACGAAGACGACGGCGACCTGCCCGAGGTGGCGGAGACAAGCGCCGCGACCGAGGCGGGCGGGATTGTCTGGAATGACGCCGCCAGCCAAAAACACGCGCTGAAGGGCGCGGCGCTGATCGGCGAATTCGTCAAGCATTTGCCCAACAGCCCCGGCGTCTACCGCATGTTCAACGCCAATGGCGACGTGCTCTATGTCGGCAAGGCGCGCTCGCTGAAGAAGCGCGTCACCAATTACGCCCAGGGGCGCGGACACTCCAACCGCATCACCCGCATGATCACCCAGACGGCGCACATGGAATTCGTCACCACGCGGACGGAGACCGAGGCGCTGCTGCTTGAGGCCAACCTGATCAAGCGCTTGCGCCCGCGCTTCAACGTGCTTCTGCGTGACGACAAGTCCTTCCCCTATATCCTGATCACCGGCGACCACGAGGCGCCGGCGCTGTTCAAGCATCGCGGCGCGCGCGCCCGCAAGGGCGACTATTTCGGGCCGTTTGCTTCCGCCGGCGCGGTCGGGCGCACGATCAACGCCATGCAGCGGGCCTTTCTGATCCGCTCCTGCACCGACAGCGTCTATGAAAGCCGCACCCGCCCCTGCCTGCTCTACCAGATCAAGCGCTGCGCCGGCCCCTGCACCGGCGAGATTTCGAAGGAAGGTTATGCCGAACTGGTAGACGAAGCGAAGGCCTTTCTTTCAGGCAAGAGCAAGCAGGTCCATGCCGAACTCGCGGACGCCATGAACCAGGCCTCCGACGAGCTGGATTTCGAGCGCGCGGCAATCTATCGCGACAGGCTTTCGGCGCTTTCCCATGTGCTCGGACATCAGGGCGTCAATCCGGCCGGGATCGAGGAGGCCGATGTCTTCGCCATCCACAATGAGGGCGGACTCTGCTGCATCCAGGTGTTCTTCTACCGGACCGGCCAGAACTGGGGCAACCGCGCCTATTTCCCCAAGACCGATCCCTCTCTTTCGGCCGCCGAAATTCTCAACGCCTTCCTGGCGCAGTTTTACGATGACAAGCCGATCCCGCGCGACATCTTCCTGTCGGAAGAGATTGAGGAGCGCGCCCTTCTGGAGCTGGCGCTGTCCGAACGCGCCGGCCGCAAGGTCAACATCGCAGTGCCCAAGCGCGGCGAAAAGCGCGAGACGGTCGACCATGTTCTTGCCAATGCGCGCGAGGCCCACGGCCGCAAGCTTTCCGAGACGGCAACGCAATCGCGCCTGCTGGCAGGCTTCGCCGAGACCTTCGGGCTCTCGTCAGCCCCACGGCGCATAGAGGTCTACGACAACTCCCACATCATGGGCACCAATGCGGTTGGCGGCATGATCGTCGCCGGGCCGGAAGGTTTCGTGAAGGCGCAGTATCGCAAGTTCAACATCAAATCGACCGAGATCACGCCGGGCGACGATTTCGGCATGATGCGCGAGGTGATGACCCGCCGCTTCGCCCGCCTGATCAAGGAACACGGCATTCCCGACCGCAGCCAGCCTGTCGAAACCGACGAGGATGCGCCCTTCCCCGCCTGGCCGGATGTGATCCTCATTGACGGCGGCCAGGGGCAGATGTCGGCGGTGCGCGCCATTCTGGAAGAGCTCGGCGTCAAGGATGCCGTGACCGCCATCGGCGTTGCCAAGGGTGCGGACCGCGAGGCCGGGCGCGAGCGCTTCTTCATGGAGGGCAAGCCCGACTTCTCGCTGCCGCCGCGCGATCCGGTGCTCTATTTCATCCAGCGCCTGCGCGACGAGGCGCATCGCTTTGCCATCGGTTCGCACCGCGCGCGGCGCAAGAAGGAAATGGTCAAGAACCCGCTCGACGAGATCGCCGGCATCGGCCCGTCGCGCAAGCGCGCGCTGCTGCAGCATTTCGGCTCAGCCAAGGCCGTCTCACGCGCCGGACTCACGGATCTCAGCGCCGTCGAAGGCATTTCGGAGGCGATGGCGCAGCAGATCTACAACCACTTCCATGACGGCGGGACGAAATAGCAGGCCCGGCGCAGCGCCAAGGGCGATATGACAGACTATTAATCTGCATCGGCATTGACCTGGCCCCTGCAATGGAAGCAATTTGCGCCTACATAAAGCGGACTGCCGAACCAGGCGGGCCGAGCACACGGAATGAAGCCATGGCATCAAAAGCGTATAATATCCCCAACCTCCTGACCTATGGCCGCATTCTTGCCGTGCCCCTGATCGTCCTGTGCTTCTTTCTTGAGGGCAAGCTTTCCAGTTCCGATACGGCCCGCTGGGCGGCGCTGACGATCTTCATGATCGCCTCGATCACCGATTTCTTCGATGGCTATCTGGCGCGGGCCTGGAACCAGCAATCCAATATCGGGCGCATGCTGGATCCGATTGCCGACAAGCTTCTGGTCTCGACCTGCCTGCTTCTGCTCGCCGCCGATGTCGAGCGGACGATTGCCGGATGGTCGCTGTGGGCCGCCATCATCATCCTGTGCCGCGAGGTGCTGGTCTCGGGTCTCAGGGAATATCTTGCCGGGTTGAAGGTATCCGTACCGGTGACGCGGATCGCCAAATGGAAGACGACCTTCCAGATGATCGCGATCGGCCTGCTGCTGGCCGGGCCTGCCGGCGACAAGGTCCTCCCCTATACGACACAATCCGGCATCGTGCTGCTCTGGGTCGCGGCCATTTTGACGATGTACACCGGCTATGACTATTTCCGCGCCGGACTGAAACACGTGGTGGAGGCCGAGAAATGACCAAGCTCATCTATTTCGCCTGGGTGCGCGAGCGGATCGGTCTGGCCGAGGAAGACATCGACCTGCCTGCCGACGTCACCGATGTTGCCGGCCTGCTGACCTTTCTCAAGGGCCGCGGCGAAGGATATGAAGTCGCGCTTCAGGAGCCGGATGTCATTCGCGTGGCGCTCGACCGCGTGCATGCGGAACATGATGCCGCGCTTGAAGGCGTGCGCGAAATCGCGCTGTTTCCGCCAATGACGGGAGGCTGAGACCATGGCCGCCATTCTCGATATCCGCATCCAGACGGAAGATTTCGACATCGCCGCCGAACAGAAAGCGCTTGGCCGGGGACGTGCGGATATCGGCGCGCTTGTCAGCTTTACTGGGCTCTGCCGGGACGAGAACGGGCGGCTGGAAGCCCTTGAACTTGAACACTATCCCGGCATGGCCGAAAGCGAGATCACCCGTATCGCGAGGACCGCCATCGATCGCTTCGGGCTTCTCGGCCTCACCGCGATCCACCGCTACGGCCGGATCAGGCCCGGCGAAAACATCGTGCTGGTGATCGCCGCCGCCCCCCACCGGCAGGCCGCCTTCGACGGCGCGGCCTTTGTCATGGACTTCCTGAAAACGGACGCGCCCTTCTGGAAAAAAGAACACCTGAAGGGCGGCGGCGACAATGGCTGGGTCGATGCGCGCGAGGCTGATTTCTCCGCGCGCGACGGCTGGCAATAAAAGCGACATGCAGCACCCTTAAAATAGCGCTTGTCGAACGTCACCGACGGCCTATTCTAAATTGAGATTCTAATCGATTTGGCTTTGCGGCTTCACCCCTGAACGAGGACACCATGCCTTCCAGCTCCGATTCGCTTACCGTTGGCTTCATCATGTATCCGGGGTTGACGCAGCTTGATCTTTTCGGGCCTGCCGATGTCCTCAACCGGATGCCCGGCACCGAGATCAAGCTGCTGTGGAAGAACCTCGACCCCGTGATCGTCGACCGCGGCATGCGCATCCTGCCGAACACCACCTTTGGTCAGTGCCAGAAGCTCGACATCATCTGCGTTCCGGGCGGGCCCGGCCAGATCGCGCTGATGGACGATGACGAAACGCTGAATTTCCTGCGCCGCATCGCGCCCGGCTGCAAGCTGGTTACCTCCGTTTGCACTGGCTCGCTCGTTCTGGGGGCGGCCGGACTTCTGAAGGGCTACCGCGCCACGTCCCACTGGTCCTCGATCGACCAGTTGTCGCTGTTCGGCGCGATACCGGTCGAGGAGCGCGTCGTCATCGACCGCAACCGGATCACCGGCGCCGGCGTGACCTCCGGGATCGACTTTGCCCTGCGCGTGGTCGAAAACCTGATGGACAAGACCGCCGCCCAGCAGATCCAGTTGCAGATGGAATACGACCCCGAGCCGCCCTACAACTGCGGCACGCCCAGGACAGCGCCGCCGGAAATCCTCGACAGCGTGCGCGCCCGTCTCCACATGTTCCTCTCCAGCCGCCGTTCCGCCAGCGAGCGCGCGGCCGAGCGGCTGAACAGCAAGTAGAGCGGCTGAGCCCGAGACTGGGGTCGACCTGCGCCGCCCTTCCCGGCCCCGGAAGGGCTGCCGCTACTGAAATTCGAAGATCTTGCGGAAAACGCCGGGTGCGATCGCGGACAGCGGATTGACCACCAGGTCGGGATTTGCCGTCTTTCCGGTCAGCTTGAAGGTGATGCCGAACAGACCCTTGTCTTTTCCGTTGCCCAGAAGCGGACCGAAGAGCGGAATTTCCGCAAAGATCCGGTTGAGGCCGTAGGCCGGCATGAAAGTTCCGGTCATGTCGATATTGCCGGCGGCATCGCGCACCACGCCCTTGAAGGTCGCGCCCACCTGGTCGCCGCGCACAAAGGCGTCGGAAACCTGCAGCACGCCGTCGGAAATATCGATCACCGCCTCGGCGCGCTGGAAACGCTGCTCGGACTCGTTGATCTGGTTGCGATAGGCCGCGTTCAGGCTCTTGCCGTTGGCAGCGGCCGGCGAGGACAGGAGCTGCTTCAGTTGCTGGTCATTGATCAGTCGGAATTCAGCCAGGTTGAGCATGCCGTGCCAGCCCGACCCTGTCTCGACGAGGTTGAGATCGAGCGTCCCGCCGGACATCTTCTGATAGACGCCGAGAAACCGCAGCAGCGCGCCGGTTCCCGACGTTGCCAGCGACACCGTCTTTTCATCGCCATCCCGGCCGAGCGTCAGCGTCAGCGGTTGTCCCGTGGCCGTGGTCGCCGAAAGCGAGCCGGAGGCAAGGTCTCCCTGTCTGACCAGAAGATCGCCGGCGACGGAAGAAAGCTGCCGACCGCCCTCGCCCGTGACCCGCGCGAAATCGAAGTGAACGCGGGCGTTGCCGCCGCCACCCGAACCGCTGTCATCCCCCGGCGAACTGAGATGATCCAGAATCGGGCTCGCCATGAAGCTTCGCCCGGTCACGACGACATCGAGGCCGTTCTGCTCGCGCTGAATGGCAATGTTGACGTCATCCCCCTTGGTCAGCGCCACATGGGTAAGCGTCGTCGAAAGCAGACCGTCCTTGTCCAGCGTTACGCTGCCGCTCGCGGCCAGTCCGCTGCCGGAGAGCTGCAGGTCTTCGAGAACCGTCAGGCCATCCTTGCTTTCGCCATCCACCCGGAAGGAAAGCGTCGCCGGCGCGCCGCTTGGCTTCTGCCATCCCAGCCACGGCAGGGAGAGCACCGTCTTTCTCAGGTCGAGGGTAACCCGGCTGCCCTCCGGTTCATTCACCACCGCCATCGAGATCGGCCCATCGACATAGCTGCCGAGACCGGGCGCCAGCTTCTCGCGCTCGGCATCATCGAGGTCCGCCGCAAGCCAGAGCGCGGGCTCCGCCTTGGAGTCCGGGCCGAGCGGCTCGGCCCATTCGACATCCAGCGGCACGCCGTTGGCGCTGCCGCTTCCCTGGAAGGCGAGCCGGTCGGGAACAATCTCCAGAAGGCCCGACAAGTCGGCGACCGCATAGCCGCTCACCGGCTTCGCCAGGCTTCCCGCGCTGATATCGGCCGCCACGCTCCAGCTCGGCGGCAACCTCCCCGGCTCATCCAGCGGAAAGCGTGCCTTGACGTTCACCTGGGCGTCGCCGGCGAAATCGTCAGGCGTGAAGTCCAGACCGTTCAGGGCATTGATCGGCGGCGCGGCGGCAAGCTCGACGAGATCGGGGATACGGCCTGCAAGCATCACATCCACCTCGCCCGTCAGCGGCTTGGCATAACTGTCGGCGATAGCGAATGTGCCCTCGGCAAGGCGGATGGTCCTGCCCTTGGCGATATTGAGCGTCCCCTCCTCGATCTCGACATCGACGCTGCCGCCATTGATCTCCACCCGCGCATCGCTGCGGTTCACGTCGGGGAACTGGTCGTTGAGGGTGATCCTGGTATCGTCGATATCAAAGGCGATCTTGAGTTCGGTTTCGTCGAGATTGACGGGAACGCCCTGCCCCTCGATCCGCCCCGGCGGCAGATACACGGCAATATCGCCATCCGTAACGACGCCGCCGTGCAGATTCTGGCTGACCCACTCGCGCGGCTTGCGCGCGATCCAGAACGGCCAGAGCTGCTTGACGGCCTCGGTGTCCATGCGCTCGATACGCGCCCCGAAGGAGAGTTCGGGGCTGGTCGCATTGCCGAAGACGGCCTTGAACGAAGCGGCCATGATGCCCTGGGGCGAGCTGACGGCGATATTGTCGAGCAGCAGGCGCGGATTGTCCGTCTGGTATTCGCCGGTGAACTTGGCATCAAAGATCAGCGGCGGCAGCCCGGGCTCGCGCGATTTGAACCGCCCGCCGCGCACCAGAATGTCAAGCGCATAGCCCGCCTGCTCGGCGCCGGGCCGGAAGCGATCAATATCCATGATGCCGGCGGTGAAGGGGAAGCGGCTGCCGTCGAATTCGATCGAGGAATCCGTCAGCTCCAGCGACTGCTTCGTCGTGTCATAGGTGAGATTGAGCTGTGCATCGGAAAAGGCGCGCGCAATGGAATCGGCAACAAAGCGCCCCTTCGCCACGTCGAACTCGGCCATGACCTCGGGTAGGCCGCCGGGTGCGGCGCGTGTCAGGGCGATCGCCATATCGGCCGTGCCCTCGACCCCCATCATCGCCTCGCCGGCCTCGTTTTCCTGCAACAGGAACGGCGTCAGCTTGATGTTGCTGAGCTCGGCCTGGAGGCTTTTCGTGCGCCCGCGCTCGGCGACCGCCTCAAGCGTGAAGCCCGTCGCGGTGTCATCGAGCGAAACCGCGCCGTCGACCCTCAGAACGCCATCCGGCAGCAGGTTCAGGTTGATCTCGCGGATATCGACGGAAACAGTCCTGCCCGGCGAGGCGCTGCCGACGGGAAACTGGATGTCGCTGAGCTGGATCGTCTGGGTCTCCGCAGCGCTCAGGACCCCGCGAGCAAAATCGGTCTGGGAGAAGATCTGTTCCACAAGGATGGGAAGGCTGTCGACACGATGCTCGGTCAGCCGGAAGGTCCCGGTCGAGGGCAAGGCGGAGGAATCGACGTCAATATTGTCGGCCTGCACCGAATTGACCGATATCTGTCCACGCGCAAGGCTCATCGGATCAATGGCGAAGCTCAGCACGCCGATCGAGGCCATCTGTTTCTCGCCGGGCCCGATCAGGTTCACGCCGCTGAGATTGAGCCTCAGCGAAAGCCCGGAGCCGACCCGCAAGGCCGCCGCATCGATGCGCGCGTGATAACCCTCCGGCATGGCGGTGCGAATCTGCTCGTTGGCCTTTTCGGCGAGGAACCGGTCGAGCGAGCCGCTTTCGATAATGTAGAAGATTGCCGCGAAGATGATGGCGAAGCCGAGGACAAAGAACAGGAACAGCCGGGCACAGGCGTGCGAAAACCTGTGATGCGGGCGCGTGTGGACGATATTCGGATCATCCGTCTGCGCCGAGGGCAAACGGTGAAGCGCCACGCGCTCGCGTCGGCTGAACCGCGTGCGCTCACCGCGAATATAGGTTTCTCTGTCGTTCCTGTCTTTCAAATCTGCCCCGACGAATACTATAGTCGTGATCAAGGAGAAGGCCGGCGCGAATCCCCTCAGACACGGTTACGATAATCATGATGACGCGCATGGCTGGCAAGCAGACAATCAGCGCGAACAGAGTTTGCCCGAAGCCATATATCCGGAATTAGACTTGAACATGATATGAACGAGGAGTGTTTGCCGATGAGCGATGTGAAAGAAGGCGAAAAAGCCCCTGATTTTTCTTTGCCAGTTGCCGAGGGCCGCAATTTTTCGCTCGCCGATGCGAAGGACAAATCGCTGGTTCTCTATTTCTACCCCAAGGACGACACCAAGGGTTGCACGGTGGAGGCCATCGCCTTTACCGCCCTTGCCAAAGAATTCGAGAAGGCAGGCGCAATCGTCATCGGCGTCTCGCCCGATACGCTGCAAAGCCATGCCCGCTTCGAGAAGAAACACGACCTTGCCGTGCTGCTCGGCTCCGACGAGGACCACAGCGTTGCCGAGACCTACGGCGTGTGGAAGGAAAAGAGCATGTATGGCCGAAAATTCATGGGCATCGAGCGCTCCACCTTCCTGATCGGACCGGACGGCGTCCTCAAAAAGATCTGGCGCAAGGTCAAGGTCGACGGCCATGCCGAGGCTGTTCTTGCCGAGGTCAGGGGCGAAGGCTGAGCGCCTTCCCTGTCGCGGCCCGGAGAATGCCCGAAAAGGAGCCCGAAAGCCCCCATGCTTCCGGGCTTTTCTTGACTCTTGCGCGGTTTGAGATTATCCCGCCCTCGTAAACGCGAAGGCGGCCAAGGATCCGTCTCTTTGTCAACGACAACACGGAACACGTTTCCCTTTGACCTCATTCTCAGATCTTGGGCTCAGCCCCAAAGTACTTTCCGCCGTAACCGAGGCCGGTTACAGCGAACCAACGCCCATTCAGGCAGGCGCAATTCCGCACGCGCTGACCCGCCGCGACGTCTGCGGCATCGCCCAGACCGGCACCGGCAAGACCGCCTCTTTCGTGCTGCCGATGCTGACGCTGCTCGAGCGCGGCCGGGCCCGCGCCCGCATGCCGCGCACGCTGATTCTCGAGCCGACCCGCGAGCTTGCGGCCCAGGTTGCCGAGAATTTCGAAAAATACGGCAAAAATCACAAGCTCAACGTTGCGCTCCTGATCGGCGGCGTCTCCTTTGACGAGCAGGACCGCAAGATCGAACGCGGCGCCGATGTGCTGATCGCCACGCCCGGACGCCTGCTCGACCACACCGAGCGCGGCAAACTTCTGATGACCGGCGTCGAGATCTTCGTCATCGACGAGGCCGACCGCATGCTCGACATGGGCTTCATCCCCGATATCGAGCGGATCGCCAAGCTCATTCCGTTCACGCGCCAGACGTTGTTCTTCTCCGCCACCATGCCGCCGGAAATCCAGAAGCTGGCCGACCGGTTCCTGCAGAACCCGGCCCGCGTCGAAGTCGCCCCGCCGTCGTCGACTGCCGCGACCGTCGAGCAGAAGCTCGTCGCTTCGAAGGCGAAGGACTACGAAAAGCGCGAGACGCTGCGTGCAATCATCGACCGGCAGGACGATCTGAAGAACGCGATCATCTTCTGCAACCGCAAGAAATCGGTCGCCGATCTGCTGCGCTCGCTGCAGCGCCATGAATATGCCTGCGGCGCGCTGCACGGCGACATGGACCAGCACTCGCGCACGACGATCCTGCAGAACTTCCGCGACGGCAAGCTTCCGCTGCTGGTGGCGTCCGACGTCGCCGCCCGCGGCCTCGACATTCCCGACGTCAGCCATGTGTTCAACTACGACGTTCCGATCCATGCGGAAGACTATGTGCACCGCATCGGCCGGACCGGGCGCGCCGGGCGCAAGGGCAAGGCCTTTACCATTGCCACCGCCAAGGACGCCAAGTTCGTTGAAGCGATCGAGAAGCTGATCGACAGAAAGATCGACTGGGAAGACGGCCCGCCTTCCGCGCACACCGCCGATGAAGCCGACGAGAAGCCGGCGCCGCGCGCGCGCCGGAGCGGCAGGAAGCAGGCCCCGGCCGCGGAAAGCAAGAGCGAGCCGAAGGCTGCGCCGAAACCCGAGCCCAAGGCTGCCCCCCAGCAGGACAACCGCGCCACAAGGCCGGCCAATGCCGCAAACGGCAAGTCCGCAGGCGGAAGGCCCGCCAATGACGATCGCAAGCGCTCGCGCCACCGCGACCGCGACGACGAGCCGACGCCCGTTGGCTTCGGTGATGACATTCCCGCCTTCATGCTGATCGGCGCAAAAATCTGACGGAGCCGGGGCGATCAGCCCCGCACGCCGCTTCCGGGCGGCATCCCCGCCGGACTGTCAGGGCCGGAGCCCCTGCCCGTGGGCCGAATTCGCTTTTCCGATCAGGAACTTCGGCCGCGCACGCGACACAGCGACAAAACATGTCCAGCAAACGAGAAAGAGCCGCACTTCCTGGGAGTGAAGCGCGGCTCTAATTGTGCTGTCAAACGGTTCGTTTGATATGAATTGAATAGGCCTTGAATGAATTCACCTTCATGCAAAAGGAATTCAGTAAAGTCGTATAATAAACTTTCAATATATCAATATGCTTAAATGAAGCTTGTTTTTTGGTCAAGCCTGTTTTTTAGACAATTTCATGACAATCACAGGGTTCGGTATGCACGACGGTAATACATCAGCGCCTCGTCTTCGGCGCCGCACTCCGTCCTGATGACTTCGCCGATCAGAATCCAGTGGGTGGACATCTCCTTCGCCTCGATCAGGCGACAGTCGAAACTGGCGAGCGCATCCTTCAGCACAGGCGCTCCGGAACCGCCCATGTCCCACTCCCCTTTGGCGAAGCGTTCTTGCGCGGAGAGACCGCCAAGGCCGGAAAATGCATCGGCCAGCGGCTTGTGGCGGGCGCCGAGCGTATTGACCGCGAAATTGCGGCTTTCGAGAAAGACCATATTCTTCGCGTTCATGCGGTTCACGCAGGCGAGCACCGTGGGCGGCGCGTCGGAAACCGAGCAGCAGGCAGTGGCCGTCACGCCGCGAAGGGCGCCGTCATGCGCCGTGGTCACAACCTGGACATGGCCGGCGAAGCGCGCCATCGCATCGCGATAGGCACGGGTAAGAGGCGTTTCATCATGCATGGTGACAGCAATACCGATGATCTGGCGAAATAGACAAAAACCGTCCCTTCATATCCTGGTCCGGGTACTTACGGCGTTGCCCCGCACTCTGGCAAGGGGTATGAGTCCTGTTAACGCGCCAGAGTGAGAACCAGACCTGTCATCATGAGATTTTTTAAGGCCCTCCTTGCCTTTGCCGCGCTGTCCGTCAGTGCCGCCGCGCCCGCAAGTGCCCAACAGACCGGCATCGGCGTCGTGGCTCCGCTTCATGGTGACTATGCCGTGCTCGGCGTTCAGATGCTAGACGGCGCAGAGCTTGCCGCGCGCAATCTCGGCTACGAGCTGACGGTCGTCGACGAAAGCTGCGAAGAGCCCAACGGCGCAGCGCTTGCCGAAACGCTCGCAAATGCGGGCGTCGAGATTGCCGTCGGCTTTTTCTGCAGCGAAACCCTACGCGCCGCCCTGCCCGATCTCGCCAGAGCCGGCATTCCAGTCCTCACCGTTTCCGTCCGTTCCCTGCCGCTGATGACCGATGCGCTTGCCAATGGCTGGCCGCTGTTCCGCCTGGCGCCGAACCGGCAGGACCAGGTAGACGCGATCGTCGAACTGATCATGAGCGAATGGGCCGGCCAGCCGGTGGCGCTTGTCGACGACGGCACGATCTACTACCGCGAACTCGTCAACGCCGTGCGCAACGCGATCGAGACACGCGGGCTGGAACCGGTCTTCAACGACACTTTCCGTCCTGCCCAGCAACAGCAATTGTCGCTTGTACGCCGCCTTGCCCAGGCAGGCGCCACACGGGTTCTCGTCGGCGGCACGCGCGGCGATGTCGCCATTATCGGCCGCGATGCGCGCGAACAGGGCGTCGCGCTGACGCTGCTTGGCGATGACGGCCTGCGCGCGGTCGAATCCAGCCCGCCGCTTGAAGACGGCACGCTGGCGATCGCGCTGCCCGACTATGGGGCGCTGCCGCCGGCCGCGGAGATCGCCGATGCGGCAAACGCCGCCGACATCGTGCCGGAAGGCTATGTCGTGCCGGGCGCGGCCGCCGTTCAGGTCGCGAGCCGGGCGCTTGCCGCCGCGCGCGACGATGGCATCGGGATTGAGCAGGCACTTCTGAACGACACGTTCGACACGGCAATCGGTCCTGTCCGCTTCACTGATCAGCACGAACTGGCCGATAACCCTTTCTTTCTGCTGCGCTGGCAGAACGGCGATTTCGTTCCCGTCTTCGACAGCGCGCGTGAATAGAGCCGACCGGCAAGGCCCGGAACCGGCAAGACTTGAGGAAATGGCCCCAGGGCCAGCATTGAGGAAGAAGCAAGTGAAACGTCCGCTCCGCATCGCGCCGTCCATTCTGTCGGCTGACTTTTCCAATCTGGGCCAGCAGGTCAAGGCCGTTGTCGATGATGGCGCCGACTGGGTCCACCTCGATATCATGGACGGTCACTTCGTGCCGAACATCACCTTCGGGCCGCCGGTGGTAAAGGCGCTGCGCACCCATACGGACGCGATCTTCGACTGCCATCTGATGATTGCCCCCGCCGATCCCTATATCGAAGCCTTCGCCAAGGCCGGTTGCGACATCATCACAGTCCACCAGGAGGCCGGCCCGCATCTCCACCGCTCGCTGCAGGCCATCCGCAATCTCGGCAAGAAGGCGGGGGTGGCGCTCAATCCGGCGACGCCGGTGTCGATGATCGAACATGTGATCGACGATCTTGACCTGATCCTGATCATGACCGTCAATCCGGGCTTTGGCGGCCAGAAGTTCATCCCCGCCACACTGCGCAAGATCGAGCAGGCCAATGCGCTGATCGGCGACCGGCCGATCGATCTGGAGGTTGATGGCGGCATCGCGCCCGATACGGTCGGCGCCGTGACCAAGGCAGGCGCCAATGCGCTTGTGGCGGGTTCGGCGATCTTCGGCAAGGCTGAAAACGGTCGCTACCGCGCCCCGATCGAGGCCCTGCGCGCCGGAGAGGAATAGCGCGAAGGCCAGGAGCAAAAAAGGAGGAAGACATGCCGCGTTCCATGCCGCTCACCATGCTGGCCGCCGTCATCGGGCTCTCGGCGCCGATGGCCGAGGCCGGCGATTTCGCGACCTTCACACCGCTCGGCTTCTCCGATGATGGCGGCGTTTTCGCCTTCGAGGAGTTCGGCGTGGAAGACGGCTCCGGTTTTCCCTACTCCAACATCTTTTTCATCGATACCGAACGCGACGCCTTTCTCGACGAGACGCCTTTTCGCGTTCGGGAAGAAGACGAGAACGCGACGATCAGTTCCGTGCGCGGCCTTGCGGTCGGCGAAGCCCTGCCGCTGATCCAGGACTACAACCTGCTCGCCCATCCCGGCTGGCTCGCGGCCTTCAATCCGGTCACGGAAGAGGTGGCGGATGAGAGCCAGACGATCCGCTACCGTTCGCACCCCAACCTGTCCCCGGTCGGAACGCTGTCGCTGGACAGCTTCGCGCTCGATCCGATCGCGGCCTGCGCTGCGGTCACGCCGGATGCGAAGGGCTTTCGCCTTGCCTATACCGGACCTGACGGCGAGACCCGCACGATCCACGAGGACAGCCGCATTCCCACAAGCCGCAACTGCCCGACGGATTACCGTCTCGGCGGGGTGATGACCTATGACGGCGGCGGCGCGAATGCCGTCCATGTCGCTCTGATCACGGTGCTCTCGCATAGCTTCGAAGGGCCGGATGGTCGCTGGATCGCCGTTCCCTTCAAGCCCTGACGCTGTTTCTGGGCGCGCGCCGTTTCCTTTGCGGAAAAAATGCTCTAGAGCATTTCGCAGCCAGGTGGAAACATCTGACGTCCGCGAAATGCGGCAAGACAAGAAGATTGAGCGTTTCAGCATTGCCATGAAAAGCTGGACCGCTCTGGAGCGTATCGGGCCTGAAAATCCAGGCCGGCACGACGTTAAGAAGGATCCCTGCCCCGATGATACCGCGCTATTCCCGCCCGCAAATGACAGACATCTGGTCGCCGGAAACCAAGTTCCGCATCTGGTTCGAGATCGAGGCCCATGCCTGCACCGCGCTGGCCGAGATCGGCGTGATCCCGAAGAGCGCCGCCGAGACGATCTGGGAAAAGGGCAATGCCGCGACCTTCGATGTCGCCCGCATCGACGAGATCGAGGCCGTAACCAAGCACGACGTTATCGCCTTCCTCACCCATCTTGCCGAAATCGTTGGCCCGGATGCCCGCTTCGTCCATCAGGGCATGACCTCCTCGGACGTGCTCGATACCTGTTTCAACGTTCAGCTGACGCGGGCAAGCGACCTGCTGCTCGCCGACCTCGACGGCCTGCTCGCCGCGCTGAAGCGCCGCGCCTTCGAGCATAAGGACACGATCACGATCGGCCGTTCGCACGGCATCCACGCCGAGCCGACCACCTTCGGCATCAAGCTTGCCCAGGCCTATGCGGAATTCGACCGCTGCCGGGCGCGGCTTGTCGCCGCGCGCGAGGAAATCGCCACCTGCGCCATTTCCGGAGCCGTCGGCACCTTCGCCAATATCGACCCGCGCGTGGAAGAACACGTGGCGGAAGCCATGGGGCTTAAGGCCGAACCGGTTTCCACCCAGGTCATTCCGCGCGACAGGCACGCAATGTTCTTTGCCACGCTCGGCGTCATCGCCTCTTCGGTCGAGCGGCTTTCGATCGAGATCCGTCATCTGCAGCGCACGGAAGTGCTGGAGGCGGAGGAGTATTTCTCCCCGGGCCAGAAGGGCTCGTCCGCCATGCCGCACAAGCGCAACCCGGTGCTGACCGAAAACCTCACCGGCCTTGCCCGCATGGTGCGCGGCTATGCGCTGCCGGCGATGGAAAATGTCGCCCTCTGGCACGAACGCGACATCTCGCATTCCTCCGTCGAGCGCATGATCGGCCCCGACGCAACGGTAACGCTCGATTTTGCGCTGGCGCGGCTCACCGGCGTCATCGACAAGCTTCTGATCTATCCCGACCACATGATGGACAACCTCAACAAGTTCCGTGGCCTGGTGCACTCTCAGCGCGTTCTCCTGGCGCTCACCCAGGCCGGCGTCTCGCGCGAGGATGCCTATCGTCTGGTCCAGCGCAACGCCATGAAGGTTTGGGAAGAAGGCAAGGACTTCCTTGAGGAACTGCTCGCCGACAAGGAGGTGACGGACGCCCTTTCCGAAGAGCAGATCCGCGAAAAATTCGACCTCGGCTACCACACCAAGCATGCCGACACTATTTTTCAGCGCGTCTTCGGCGAAAGCTGAGCCTCGCCGTCCCCCGTAAAACGATCCGCTGCGTCCGGCGCCTGCCGGGCGCAGCCCAAAGAAACGTCATGTGAAGTGCCATGAAGATTTCCGAAACCGAGATCCTGATTGTCCCCGGATACAAGAATGCCGGTCCCGAACACTGGCAGAGCCGTTGGGAGCGCAAGCTCTCGACTGCACGGCGCGTCGAACAGGATGCCTGGTCGAAACCGGAGCGCGCGGACTGGACGGCAAGACTTGCCGAGGAGGTCAACCGGGCCGAGCGGCCGGTGGTGCTCGTCGCCCATTCGCTTGGCATTCCGACCGCAGTCCAGGCCCTGCCGGATTTCAAGAACCGTATTGCCGGAGCCTTCTTCGTCGCGCCGCCCGAGGTCGACAACCCCTCGGTGCGGCCAAAACACATTATGACCTTCGGCCCCTACCCGCGCGAACCGCTGCCCTTCCCCACGATCGTGATTGCCAGCCGTAACGACCCGTTCGGCCGCATCGAACCAGCGCGCGACATCGCAGGCGCCTGGGGCGCGGACTTCTTCGACATCGGCGAGGCGGGCCATATCAATGAAGAGACCGGCTTTGGTCCCTGGCCGGAAGGCACATTGATGTTCGGCCGTTTCGTCTCCGGCCTGCGTTGACGGTACCGTCAGAACGCCGCGCCGCGGGTCAAAGCAACCGTTCGCTTACATTATTGTCATTCTCAACTAATGGATAGAATTGACATTCTCCCCTCATCCATCACACTAAAGCTGCTGGAGCACGTTCATTCTCGCGTCCGGCGGAAAGTTTGATATCATGGAGTGCGGAACGGGTTGTGGCGGCTCGATCCATTCGGAAAACGGCACCAGCCGTATCGAATGCCCGTTCTCCCCGAAAGGATAACCGTTTGGCGAGGGACACGAGGCGTTCATTTCTGTCAGGCGAGGCCGAACTGGCCTTGGCAGCGATCGAGCAATCGCCGATGGCGGTCGCGGTCGTGGAGCTTGATGGCCGAACCATTACCGCAACGAACCCGAACTTCGAGGCGCTTGCGCCTGGCATTGTCGCGCATGGGCGCAACATTCTGGAGTGGATACACAAGGACGACCACCCTCTTCTGCGCAATCTCGTCGGTCCGACGTCCGGACTCTCCGGCCGGGAACAGAAATGCGAGATGCGCATTGGCAGGCAGCCGGATGGTCCCTGGCGCTGGATGCTGGTTTCAGCGAGCATCATACAGGAGAGTGAAGCAGGCGCACGGAGACGTGCGCTTTTCTACTTCCTCGACATCCATGCCCAGAAGAGCCATGAATTGCTGGAGAGCGAGCGCGCCCGACGATGGAACTACGCACTCGTCAGTTCCGGCCTCGGCGTCTGGGACCACGACTATCGCAAACAGGAATTCTTCTACTCACAGACCTGGCGGGCCATGCGCGGCTACGCCTCGACGGGCGCCACGCCCTTTGCCAGCACCGAGCAATGGCTGCAACTGGTCCACCCCGACGATCGGGACTTTGTCGCCCACGCGATCGAGCGCCAGAAGGCCGGCGACCTTCGATATATGAACTTCGAATATCGCGAACGCCATTGCGACGGCCACTGGATCTGGATCGAATGTCGCGGCGACGCGGTGGAGTTCTTTCCGGACAACCGCCCCTCACGCATTATCGGAACAGACCAGGACGTCACCGACAGGAAAAACGCGGAAGCCCTGCTTGCCCATACCCGCCAGCGTCTGGAAATGGCGCTGACCACTTCGCGCATCGGTGTTTTCGAGCATGACCGTGCGACGGGAATCGTCAGCGCCGATGCCAGAATCTGTGAAATCTATGGTTTTGACGACCAGCCGGAGAGTTTCGAGATCCAGCGCGTCTTCGATCTCGTTCATCCGGAAGACCTGAGACGGACGCTCGCCCTCTCTGCCAAGCTTGAAGCCGACAGCGAGCCGGTCGCGTCCGAGTTCCGCATCTACCGGGAAAACGACGGGGCGCTGCGCCATATCCGGCATCTGGTGCGCCTCCATATCGGGGAGGATGGCGAGGAGACGATCGTCGGCATCAACTGGGACGTCACCGAGGAAGTGCGTCTCCGGCAGGACCTGGTGACCGCAAAGCAGCTCGCGGAAGCGCGCAATTTCGAACTCGACCGGGCGAAATCGGATATCGAATACGCGGCGTTGCACGACTATCTGACCGCGTTGCCCAATCGCAGGTATCTGGAGGACGAGCTGGAGCGCCGGGTGGAGATCGCCACCGCATCCGACCTGAAGATCGGGCTTCTGCAGATCGATATCGATGACTTCAAGGCAATCAACAGCAGCTATGGCCACGGCGCCGGCGACCACGTGCTCACCCACTCGGCGCAGACCCTGCTTGACTTGTCCAAGCATAATGATTTCGTCGCCCGCATGGGCGGCGACGAATTCGCCATGATCATCAGCTATGACGGCGGACGCGAAAGGCTGGAACAGACCGCGAAGCGGATTCAGCTCGAACTTGCCAAGCCGATCGCTCTTAATGACGGTCGGGTGAGGCTTTCCGCCAGCATCGGCATAGCCACCCTGAAGGGCAAAAGCGCGGATGCCGCCGCCATGCTGAGGGACAGTGACCACGCTCTCAAACATGCAAAGTCCAAGGGCCAAGGCCAGATTGCATTCTATACGCCGGGCGTCCGCATCACCGATGTGATCGACAGAAAGCCTGCCGATGAGTTGATGCAGGCGATCGACCAGAACGACTTCGTCCCCTACTATCAGCCGCAATACGACGCGGAGACTTTCGATATACACGGGATTGAAACGCTGGCCCGTTGGCAGCGGCCCGATGGGTCGCTCGGCGAGCCGTCGAGCTTTATTCCGCTTGCCCAGTCGCTGAACATCATGAACATGATTGACGCCAGCATACTCTCGCAGGCGCTCGAGGATCACCGCCAATGGCGGGAGAGCGGGCTTGCGCCGCCCCGCCTCTCGGTCAACCTCTCGCCGCACCGGCTGAGCGACCCGGCCCTCGTGCCCGCATTGCAGCGCACGGAGCTTCCGGTCGGCACCCTCACCTTCGAACTGCTCGAGTCGATCTTCCTCGACCAGCAGGACGATGTCAGCGCCTATAACCTGAAGCAGATCCGCCGCCTCGGCATCAATATCGATGTGGACGATTTCGGGACCGGCTATACGTCGATCACCGGGCTTTTGAAGGTCGCGCCGAACGGACTGAAGATCGCGCGGGAACTGGTTCTGCCGCTGACCCGCTCGCACGAGCAGCGGGCCATCGTAAGATCAATCATTGAAATTGGAAAAACCCTGAATATCCGGGTGATAGCCGAAGGCGTTGAAACGCGGCAACACGCCCGGATCCTGTCCGATCTCGGCTGCGATGCGCTGCAGGGATACTGGCTTGCCCGGCCGATGCCGGCGGACGCGATGGAAACGCTTCTGCGCCGGAAAATGGCCGAAGCCTCCGCCTGAGTCAGCCTCAGGCGAAAGGCGCAAAAGCGTCCGTCATCTCAAACGAGCCGGCTTTGTTCGAGAGCGGCCGCAATGAAGCTGGAAAACAGCGGATGCGGCTGCAGCGGCCGGCTCTTCAGCTCCGGGTGATACTGCACGCCGATGAACCACGGATGGTCGGCATATTCGATCGTTTCCGGCAGGACGCCGTCTGGCGATGTCCCGGAAAAGACCAGGCCGCAGGCCTCGAGCTTCTCGCGATAGCCGAAATTGACCTCGTAACGGTGGCGGTGTCGCTCGGAAATCTCCGTCGTGCCGTAGATCTCGGCAATCTTGGTGTCCGCGCCCAGATGCGCCTTGTAGGCGCCAAGGCGCATCGTGCCGCCGAGATCGTCCCGGTCGCTGCGCTTTTCCAGCTGATTGCCCTTCACCCATTCGGTCATCAGGCCAACGACGGGCTCGCTCGCATTGCGGTCGAACTCGGTCGATGACGCATCCTTGATGCCGGCGAGATCGCGCGCGGCCTCGATGACGGCCATCTGCATGCCGAAACAGATGCCGAAATAGGGCACCTTGTGGGTGCGGGCGAAGCGGGCCGCCTGGATCTTGCCTTCAGACCCACGCTCGCCGAAACCGCCCGGCACGAGAATGCCGTGGACCTTTTCCAGATAGGGCGACGGATCTTCCTTCTCGAAAATCTCTGACTCGATCCATTCCAGATTGACCTTCACCCGATTGGCGATGCCGCCATGGGTGAGCGCTTCGATCAGCGACTTATAGGCATCCTTGAGGCCGGTATATTTGCCGACGACGGCAATCGTCACCTCGCCTTCCGGCGTGCGGATGCGTTCACAGACATTCTTCCACGCATCCATGCGCGGCACGGGCGCGGGGTCGATGCCGAAGGCGTGCAGCACTTCATCATCCAGTCCCTCGCGGTGATAGGCGAGCGGCACGTCATAAATGTTGGCAACATCGAGCGCCTGGATGACGGCGGACGAACGCACATTGCAGAAAAGCGACAGCTTACGCCGTTCGGCTTCCGGGATTTCGCGATCGGCGCGCACCAGAAGAATGTCGGGATGGATGCCGAGCGCCTGGAGTTCCTTCACCGAATGCTGCGTCGGCTTGGTTTTCAGTTCGCCGGCGGCCGGAATATAGGGCATCAACGTCAGGTGAACATAGACCGCATTACCGCGAGGCAGGTCGTTACCAAGCTGACGGATGGCCTCCATGAACGGCATGGCCTCGATGTCGCCAACCGTGCCGCCGATCTCGCAGAGCACGAAGTCGAACTCGTCATTGCCCTCGAGAACGAATTCCTTGATCTCATTGGTCACATGCGGAATGACCTGGACGGTTGCGCCGAGATAGTCGCCGCGCCGTTCCTTGTCGAGAATGTTCTTGTAGATGCGACCGGTGGTGATGTTGTCGGTCTTGGTCGCCGAGCGGCCGGTAAAGCGCTCGTAGTGACCGAGATCGAGGTCGGTCTCCGCCCCGTCATCGGTGACGAACACCTCCCCGTGTTGGGTCGGGCTCATCGTGCCGGGATCGACGTTGAGATAGGGGTCGAGCTTGCGCAGACGGACCCGGTAACCCCGTGACTGCAACAAAGCACCCAGTGCTGCTGCGGCGATCCCTTTTCCAAGTGAGGAAACCACGCCGCCGGTGATGAATATATATCGCGCCATGGGCTTATTCCGATACCGTTTCCTGGCCGATTCTGCCAGAGGCTTTCTGTAAAAAACCGCAGGCAGCCGGTGCATTGTCACAAGAACGCCCTCTCCGTGCGCTCAGCGTTTGCTGCTTCGCACGGTTGGGCTCAAAGAAAATCCGGCGGGTTGTTTGATCCCGCCGGATATGGTTTTCCGAATTTCGGCGATCAGTCGCCGGTGGGAACGCCCGTCGCGTTCGAATCCGCCGCCGGCGTCGAGACCGCGGGCTGCTGACCATTTTCGGCCGGAGCCGCGCTGCCGCCGTCCGTCGGGACGCCCGCATCATTGGTCGCCGGTGCCTCGGTGGTGATCGAACCGCCAAGCTGGTTCAGGATGCCCTGGCCATCCGTCTCGGCGTTCTGTTCGATCCGGTCGAGAATATCCGACGGATTGCCCTGGTAACGGGCAAGGATGCCAAGACCGAGCGAGGTAACGAAAAACAGCGTGGCGAGGATGGCGGTCGTGCGGGTCAGCGCATTGGCCGTTCCGCGCGCCGTCATGAAGCCGGATCCGCCGCCGATGCCGAGCCCGCCGCCTTCAGACCTCTGAATGAGGATCACACCGGCAAGCGCAACGACGATTATCAGGTGAATTACGATCAGTACCGTCTGCATGAATGTCCAATCCGGCCCCGCCCGCGAGGTGCAAACGGGGCAATCCAAGAATATCTGGCGCTTCTCTACATGAGGCGCGCTATCAATCCAACCCCTTTTTCATACCTGCCCGCCAAAGCCGCAGATTGCACCGCCGGACAGCGGACATCAGTCGTCTTCGGCTATTCTTTCCAACCACTCCTTCATGAGCTGTTTTTCGGCCGTGCTCAGGACAGCCACCGTCTCAAGCTGAGCAGCAAGAGCGATTGCCGCGGCCGCCGGCTTCGTTTCCCGTGCGACAGGTGTCTTTTGCGTAATTGCCGCGATCGCCGCCTCGCGCGCCGCTTCTGACAAGGCCAGGTCCCGCTCTTCCGGCGGCATTGCAAGCAGCATCAGCACCGTACCGCACCCTGCCGCACTCACAAGATCGGCTGCGCGCCGCTCGCTGACACACAACAATCCCGCAACAGCGAGGGCATGGATGTGCGCTTGGAGAATTGCGCGCGCGCGCGCTGCGGCCGCAATCGTGTGATGTCTGCTTGGCTCGCCATACATCAGCGTGAAAATGGCAGGGTTGGAAAGGCCAAATTCAATGTGGATGTCCCATCCGTGCCGCAACGCCTCCAAACTGTCGGCTGTGCTCTCCAGCGGCGGCTTCTTGCGCAGATAAAGCAGAAAGCCGTGCTCGGCGACGGCATCGAGCAAACCCTCCTTGTCGCCGAAAAGCCTGTAGATGGTCGGCGCCTGAACCTTTGCAGCATCGGCAACGGCCCGGGTCGTGACGCTCTCCCGCCCATCAGCCAGCAATCCAATGGCCGCATCGATGATCCTCTCTCTGGGATCTTCGTTTTGCTTCACGCCTTACCTCCTTTTCGAGCTCGATCATCGTACTGATTATCAACGATAACACATATTCGCTAACATGGCTTGACCGCTGCTGTTATCATAGATAACGTATTTTTAATATCTTTGATAACAAGGAGACTCCAAATGATTGTCATCTGTGGCGCCACTGGAAAACTGGGCGGTTCCGTCGTCCGTCAACTGATCGACCGTCGCCCCACCGCGACCGTGACGGCCTGTGTGCGGGATCCCGAAAAATGCAGAGACCTGCGCGAGCTTGGCGTTGTCATCAGGCAAGCCGATTATGACGACCGCGAAAGTCTTGAGCGATCGTTCGAAGGCGCAGCAAAGGTGCTGATCGTTTCCGCTCCCAACACCGGCGAGAAAGCGCTGCATCAGCATCAAAACGCCATTCGCTCCGCCCTTGCCGCTGGCGCACGCCGCATCTTCTACACCAGTCATATGGGCGCAAATCCCGGCTCGCTTTTCTGGCCCATGCCGGATCACGCAGCCACCGAGGCGCTGCTGGCCGAAATGCAGCACCCCTATACATCGCTGCGCAACGGCTTCTACGCCGCGTCCGCGATGATGCTTGCGAGCCAGGCACTTGCCACCGGAGAGATTGCCGCGCCGGAAGACGGTCCGGTTTCATGGACCACACATGACGATCTCGCCGAAGCCGCCGCGCGCTTGATGCTTGAGGACATGTATGACGGGCCGACGCCGCCGCTGACAGCGTCTGAAGCCCTCGATCTCGAGGACATCGCCCGGATCATGTCGGAGGTATCGGGCACGCCGATCCGTCGCGTGACAATCAGCGACGCTCAATACCGCGCAAACCTGCTTCAGCATGGCCTGCCTGAACACATGGCAGGGTTGCTCGTCAGCATGTTTGAAGCCAGCAGGAATGGAGAGTTCGCCGCAACGGATCCAGCGCTTGAGGGCCTGCTCTGCCGGCCTCCGAAATCGATGGAAACCGTTATCGGCGAAATGCTTGCTCGTCCGGTTGACCCCGCACGGGAAGGACGGAACTAAAGAATATCCTCATAGGCATGGTAGATGGAGAGAAAATCGGCCGCCTTCAGGCTTGCCCCGCCGATCAGCGCGCCGTTGACATGCGGCACGCTCATCAGTTCCTTGGCGTTGCCCGGCTTCACCGATCCGCCATAGAGCAGACGGAAGCGCGCGCCAGCCTCGCCGAAACGCTCCATCAGATCGCGCCGCATGGCCGCATGCACGTCCGCAACCTGTTCCGGCCCCGGCGTCTGGCCCGTGCCGATCGCCCAGATGGGCTCATAGGCGATGATCGTGTTGTCGCCCGTGGCGTCGTCCGGCATGCTCTCGAACAACTGGCGGTGCAGCACGTCCATGGTGCGCCCGCTTGCATGTTCGGAACGGGTCTCGCCGATGCATACGATGGCCGTCAGCCCCTGATCATAGGCCGCGCGCGCCTTGGTGGAGACCACCTTGTTGCTTTCCTTGTGTTCCTTGCGCCGCTCGGAATGGCCGACAATGACGTGGGTGGCAAAGCAGTCGCGGATCATCTCCGCCGAGATATCGCCCGTATGTGCGCCGGTGCGGGCCTTCTGGTGGCAATCCTGCGCCCCGATCAGAAGCTTGGTATCGACCGTCAGCGTGGTGGCCACATAAAGAAGCGTCGAGGGCGGGCAGATCAACGCATCCACTTTCCGCGACAACGGCCCGCTGACGCCATGGGCGATCGCCCTGATCTGGTCAAGCGAAGCGCGGGTCCCGTTCATCTTCCAGTTCCCGGCGACCAGCGGTCGGATGTCGGATGTCATCTGTCATGTACTCCCAAAATGTCTTTCGTCAGGCACCGAGGGTCCTTACCCCTTCTTCCCCTATTCGGGATCAGGGCGCAAATGCCGCGATGCCGGCTCTCCTCATGCGCCGGCCGGAAAACGTCCGTCTTGTTCCAGAACAAACGGCGGAACATGATGGCGAAGTTTCCGGTTCTGAGCGCCTCCTAATCGGTTTGACCCGCGGTTCAATCGAATCGCGCCGCAAGCCTCTGTGCCTTCTTCGGGTCCCTTTTGACACGGGCCCGCGCCTTCATCCACAGCCAGACTGCGACAATTTGGCACAGCATCGCCTAACGGCCCATTCTTTGCCAGAATAGAGCAGTGATTCGCCTATAAGGCGCATGCAAGCCAACCTGAACACTCTGCCGGACCTTATGGATAACAGCAAAGACCTATTCGCCGATCTTTCGGGCAACAGCAAGAAGCCAGCCGAGGATGCGGCCCCGCGCCCTGCGCGCAAGGCGGCCGGAAAGCCTCCTGCCGAAATCAAGGCGGCGGACGGCGAGTATGGCGCATCTTCCATCCGCGTTCTGGAGGGGCTGGAGCCGGTGCGCATGCGGCCCGGCATGTATATCGGCGGAACCGACGACAAGGCGCTCCATCACCTCTTCGCCGAAGTCATCGACAACTCGATGGACGAGGCCGTTGCCGGCCATGCGGATTTCATCGAAGTGCATCTCGATGCCGAAGGCGTGCTGACGGTGACGGATAATGGCCGCGGCATTCCGGTGGAAAACCATCCGCAGGTGCCTGGCAAGTCGACGCTCGAAGTGATCATGACCAAGCTGCATGCCGGCGGCAAGTTCGACGGCAAGGCCTACGAGACCTCCGGCGGCCTGCACGGCGTCGGCGTTTCCGTGGTCAACGCGCTTTCCGACATGCTGCAAGTGGAAGTCGCCCGCGAGCGCCGCCTTTACCGGCTGACCTTCTCGCGCGGCGTGCCGCAGGGCGAGCTGCAGGACCTCGGGCCGATCCAGAACCGCCGTGGAACGCGTGTGCGCTTCCATCCGGATGCGGAAATCTTCGGTCCGCGGGCGAAATTCGATCCGGCCCGCGTCATGCGCATGGCCCGTTCCAAGGCCTATCTCTTCGGCGGCGTGGAAATCCGCTGGTCCTGCGACCCGGCGCTTGTCGAGGGCAATGAGGACGTGCCGGACAAGGCGGTGTTCCACTTCCCCGGCGGGCTGAAGGATTATCTGGCGGCAACGATCGGCAAGGATTTCACCGTCACCCGCGAAATCTTCGCCGGCAAGACGGAAAAGACCGGCGGCCACGGCGCCGTCGAATGGGCCGTTTCCTGGTATGGCGGCGACCCCGACGTCCACTCCTACTGCAACACCGTGCCGACGCCCGAAGGCGGCACCCATGAAGCGGGTCTGCGCCAGGCGCTGATGCGCGGGCTGAAGAACTATGCCGAAATGGTCGGCAACAAGCGCGGCGCGCAGATCACCACCGACGATGTGATGATCTCCGCCATCGGCATGCTCTCCGTCTTCATCCGCGAGCCGGAATTCGTCGGCCAGACCAAGGACAGGCTGGCAACCGTGGAGGCCCAGCGCATCGTCGAGAACGCGCTGCGCGACCCCTTCGACCTCTATCTTTCCGCCAATCCGATGGAAGCGGAAAAGCTCCTCGACTGGGTGGTCGAGCGCTCGGAGGAGCGGCTGCGCCGACGCAAGGAACGCGAGGTCAACCGCAAGTCCGCCGTCAAGAAGCTGCGCCTGCCCGGCAAGCTCGCCGACTGCTCGCAGAACACGGCGGCCGGCGCGGAACTGTTTCTCGTCGAGGGCGATTCGGCCGGCGGCTCGGCCAAGCAGGCGCGCAACCGTACCAATCAGGCGATCCTGCCGCTCAGAGGCAAGATCCTGAACGTGGCGAGCGCCGGACGCGACAAGTTTACCTCCAACCAGTTGCTCGCCGACATGATCCAGGCGCTCGGCTGCGGCACGCGGACCAAATACCGCGAGGAGGACCTGCGCTATGAACGCATCATCATCATGACCGATGCGGACGTCGACGGCGCCCATATCGCCTCTCTGCTGATCACCTTTTTCTACAAGGAGATGCCGGAGCTGATCCGCCAGGGCCATCTGTTCCTGGCCGTTCCGCCGCTCTACAAGATCACCCAGGGCGGCAAGACGGCCTATGCCCGTGACGATGCACACCGCGCCGAACTGATGGAGAGCTATTTCACCGGGCGCGGCAAGGTGGAGATCAGCCGCTTCAAGGGGCTTGGCGAAATGCTGCCCGCCCAGTTGAAGGAAACTACCATGGACCCGAAGAAGCGCATGCTGCTGAGGGTCGATATCGACGCGGTTGACTTCGAGGGCACCAAGGCCGCCGTCGACGACCTGATGGGCACCAAGGCCGATGCCCGTTTCCGCTTCATCCAGGAAAACGCCGCCTTTGCGGAGAACCTGGATATCTAGTGGTCCGATTCCAACATTTGGTTCCCGTTTCAGCGCCCTCGGTGCCAAATATTGGAATCAACAGGACCACTAGCAAGTTTATGTTCCTAGTGGAATTTTCGAATTTGACATTTGATGTATGCGCTCGCTGCGACGGGAATCAAATGTCAAATTCATTCTACTCGCGCGTCACTTAGGACGGCCGCTGACCCTGGAAGAGCGGCCGCCGATTACCGAGTGCCATGCCCGATCGCCGATTTTCCGGCGCCCTTCCGACTGCGGGAAGCGCCCCACGCCCTCCAAAAGCAGGAAGAAGGGCGCTGCCCCAATGCGCGGAGAGCGCCGACCGACCACTTAACGCTGGAATATTTTTTCACATAAATTTCATTAACTTATATGGTTAACTTCATATAAACAGCGCTGAAGTTCATGCAGAGGATTAACGCTGAACACGCGTCGTTGCCACCTTTGCTTGCCTGACATTTCCGGGCAAATTATAGTTCGTCCACTCGCCCTCACGCGGAATAAAGCCATGGTCCAACGTCGAAACTTTCTGCTTGCCGCAGGCGCTGGCCTGATTGCCGGAACAGCCCGCGCGCAAGCGCCACTTGCAAAGGACCCCGCCATGGCCGACTCCGATCAGCAGGGCAAGAAGGACGGGCTCGCACTGGCGCTCGGCGGCGGCGCGGCCAAGGCCTTCGCCGATATCCCCTACCTCGAAAGTCTGGACGCGCTCGGCGTGCGGCCCGGGGAAGTGGCCGGCACCTCGATGGGCTCGATCCTCGGCGCGCTCTACTGCGACGGCATGAGCGGCCGTGAGATACGCGACTATATCGTCGACCTGTTCACACGCCGCCAGTCGCTGCTCAAGAAACTGCTGATCGATACCGGCGACACGTGGGGATCGCTGATCAACATCTTCCGGCCCGCCGTCGTGGAGCCCGAAATTCTATTCGCGGCGCTGTTTCCCGAAGGCATGGCGCAGGATTTCTCCGAGCTCAAGATACCGCTGACGATCGTCGCCACGGATTTCTATCGCCAGAACGAATATGTGATGCGCGAGGGACCACTTCTGTCGGCGATCTCCGCCTCCTCCTGCCTGCCCGTGCTGCTGACCCCGGTCCGCCGGAACGGGCGGGTGCTGATCGATGGCGGCTTCGTCAATCCGACGCCCTTCGACCTTCTCGACAAGGCGCGCTACGTCACCGTCGCGATCGACGTGACCGGCACCGATGTCGAGGACACCGGCAAAATCCCGGGCTCTTTCGAGACCTGGGCCGGTTCCTTCAGCATCACCCAGAGCTCGATCGTCGCCGAAAAGGTCAAGTGCGCCCGACCCGATCTCTTCATCGAACCGGCTGTCGGCGGCTTCAATCCGATGGATTTCTTCGAGGTCGAGGAAATCCTTGCCGCTGCGGATGCAGACCAGGACGCCTTCAAGCACCGGATCGATAAAATTCTCACTTAATCAAATAATTAGAACAAAAAGCAGAGAGAAGGGTCAAACCAGATGGAACAGGATCATCGCCAAAACCGAAGCTGGTACAGCCTCAGCATCTTCGCCCTTTCGCTGGGCCTGGTGTTTTTCGCCGCTTCGCTGACCCCCTCGCTGATCCCGCGCGGCTGGCCGCTGCAGGGCGTGCTGGCGGGCCTGGTGATGGCGCTCGGCTACATGATCGGCCGGTTTCTGCTGTCGCTCTGGCGCGCGCTGCAGATCCCCGAGCCGCGCGGCCCCTGGCGGCGCGTCGGCCGCGCCATCGTTCTCGTCGCATCGCTTGGCCTCCTCGCCTTTTGCCTGTCAATGTGGACCGAATGGCAGAATTCCGTGCGCTCGCGCGTCGACATGGAGCTTCTCGAAGGCGGCGCGGTGCTGGCCATCCTCATCATCGGGCTTGTGAGCTTCGCCGTCCTGTTCCTGATCGGCGCGCTGTTCCAGTCCGCCTTCGATGGGGTGCGGCGGCGGCTTTACAGGGTCATTCCGCCGCGCGCGGCCAATCTGCTCGGCCTGGTCATCGTGCTGCTTGTCGTCTTCGTCGCCTCGCGCGACTGGGTCCTGCCCTCTGCCATCGAGTTCCTCGACGAGACCTATGAGACCGCGCAGGACCTGTTCGAGACCGCGCCGCCCGCGCCCACGGACGCCTTCATTCCCGGCAGTCGCGAATCGCTTGTCAGCTGGGAGGCGATGGGCCAGCCCGGCCGGGATTTCGTCACCAGCGCGCCCTCGGCGGAAGACATCGCGACCTTCAGCGGCGTTCCGGCCAAACGTCCCATCCGCGTCTATGTCGGCCGTTCGGAGGATGACGATCCCAAGGAGCGGGCGGAGATCGCGCTGCAGGAACTGATCCGGCTGGACGCCTTCGACCGCAAGATCCTGCTGATCGCAAGCCCCACCGGCACCGGCTGGCTCGATCCCGGCGCGCATGACACGCTGGAATTCATGCAGAACGGCGATGTCGCGACGGTCGCCGTCCAGTACTCCTTCCTGCAATCGCCCCTGGCGCTGATCTTCGAAACCGATACCGGCCTTGCGCAGGCAAGCGCGACCATGGAGGCGGTCTACCGCTACTGGCTTACCCTGCCGGAAGACAGCCGCCCGGAACTCTATATGCACGGCATCAGCCTCGGGGCATGGTCGTCCATGCATTCCTTCAACGTGTTCCAGATGATGGACCAGCCGGTGGCAGGCGCCGTCTGGGCCGGCCCGCCCTTCCCCTCCTATCTCTGGCGCCAGACAGTCTCCGCGCGCAATGAGGGCACGCCCTACGTACTCCCGGTTCTCGATAAGGGCGAAGTCGTGCGTTTCTCCTCGCAGTTCCGCAAGCCCGCGCAAAGCGGCGGCCCATGGGGCAGAATCAGGATCAATTTCCTCCAGTATGCCTCTGATCCGATTGTATTTTTCGAACCCAATTCCGGCTTCCGCGAACCAGAGTGGATGAAGGAGAAACCGGCGCCGGACGTTTCGCCCTATCTGCGCTTCGTACCGGTGGTGACCCAGTTCCAGCTTGCCCTCGACATGGCGCTGTCGAAGGCGCTTCCGGCGGGCTTCGGGCACAATTACCTCGCCCGCGACTATATCGACGCCTGGGTCGCCGTTTCCAATCCCGAAGACTGGAGTCCGGTCCGCACCCAGGCGCTGAAGAACATCTGCAATCTGGGCAGGGATACCGGCTGCGCGGTGGAATAAGGCTTCAGGAAGGGCAGGCGCGGCAAAACTGCGTGTTTTCGGCCACACCTGCCCGACCAAGCGACGCGATACCGCGATTGTGACCGGGCGACGCTATCAAGGTGGAACGCGCTCGTCTAAAAGCCGTTTAGGACTAGACTTTTTCAATTATCAAGAGGCTTGAATGCTCGTTGACAAGACGATGTCGCGCCGCACCTTCCTTCTCGGCGCCGTTTCGACCACCGCAGTTCTCACCGGCTGCGTGAGCCAGTACCCGGCCGAACCCATTGCCCCGGCAGAGCCGCGCGTCGGCGGCACGCCGTACACCGCCGCGCAGCTCGACGCGATGTATGGTCCGGTGGAAGACAATGGCTACATGATCCCGGCCGTGCCGTGGCGGCAGATCGATCCGCTCTACTATCGCCAGGAAGTCCGCGACCCGACCGGCGAAGCCCCCGGAACGGTCGTGGTCGACACGCCGAACCGGTTCCTCTACCTCGTCGGCGAGAACGGCATGGCGATGCGCTATGGCGTCGGCATCGGTCGCGCCGGCTTCTCCTGGGGCGGTAATGGCGTGATCAAGTGGAAGCAGGAATGGCCGAAATGGTTCCCGCCGAAGGAAATGATCGAGCGCGATCCGAAGCTTGAGAAATATTCCAACGAAAACGGCGGCATGGAAGCGGGCCTGATGAACCCGCTCGGCGCGCGCGCGCTCTACATCTTCGAAAACGGCAAGGACACGCTCTACCGCGTCCACGGCAATCCGGACTGGACCTCGATCGGCAAGGCCGTCTCCTCCGGTTGTATCCGCATGCTGAACCAGGATGTGATCGACCTGTACAACCGGGTCAACAACCTTCCGACCCCCATCGTCGTCTATCAGTAAGGAGAAGCGGTCGACACCCGCCCGCCTCCATCGTAGGCCAAGCCTCACGCCTCGCCTTCCGGCGGGGCGCAAATGTCTTCCGCTCTCTTGCGGTTACCGGCATGTGACCTGGTCACATATCTGCACTCCCTTGCCTCGCCCATTGCCCCCCCCTATTTTCCTCAGGTGTTCATTCGAGGCTGGCGGGCCGTCTTCCGTCCGGTCTGTTCTTTCGTAATTCGGCGCCGACGACATGTCCCTCGCGCCGCGGCAAGGAGATTTTCATGAAGCTCAACATCATCATCGGCAGCACCCGCCCCGGCCGGGTGGGTCCGTCCATTGCCAAATGGGTCGGCGATTTCGCCCGCGAACATGGCAAGTTCGAAGTCGAGGTCGTCGATCTCGACGATTTCAAGCTGCCGCTTCTCGATGAACCGAAGCACCCCCGGCTTCAGGAGTATGAGCACGAGCATACCCGCAAGTGGAGCGCAAGCGTCGCTTCGGCCGATGCCTTTGTCTTCGTGACCCCCGAATACGACTTCTTCGCGCCGGCAACGCTGATCAACGCCCTGCAGGTGCTCAGCGTGGAGTGGGGCTATAAGCCCGCCGGCGTTGTCAGCTATGGCGGCGTTTCCGGCGGCCTGCGTTCCGCGCAGGAGCTGCGCACGCTGATCGTCAACCAGAACGCCCACCCCCTGCCCCAGGTCGTGCCGATCCCCTTCTTCCCGAAATTCCTGGGTGAAGACGGTGAACTGAAGCCGAATGACGAAATGAAGGCGGGCGCGACGGGCATGCTCGATGAGCTGTTCAAATGGGCCGGCCCGCTGGCCGAAATGCGCAAGTCCGCCTGATCGATGATGCCGGGCAGGCTTCCTGCCCGGCGTTTCTGCCCGTCGAACGACGCAAAACTGTCATATTACAAGTGGAAAGACGCCGAATGCCGTTTCCAAGCGGCCTGCATTCGGTCATCCTGCTACCCGTGGGAGACCCGGTTGGAGGAATGACGATGGACATTCGCCGCATGAAAGTCTGGTTGCTCGGCATGGCGACAGACGACCCCCTTCCTTTCGATCCGCAGGCAAACCGTCCCGATTGTCTGTGTCTTGCCGCCAAGGGCGAGGAACGACTTGAACAGCGCATCGCCTCGCTCAGAAGCGTGCTGCCCTCGCTGCCGATCTTCCTGATCTGCGAACCGATTTCCAAAGCCTATAATGTCGACGATTTTTCGCGCGCCGCCCGTGCGGCGCCCGACGGCATCATCCTGCGCGGCGTAGAAAGCGCCGCCCGCATCCAGATGGCCGAGACCCTGCTCAGGGTCGTCGAGGCGCGCGAGGGGCTTGAGGAGGGCTCGATCGCGCTCATCGCCATGATCGGCGACAATGGCGGCGGGCTTCTCAACGCCCGCCATTTTCTTCACCGGCACCGCCGCCTGATCGCGCTCGGCTATGACGGCGACGCGCTTGGCCCCGCCGATGGCGATGTCGCCCGCCAGGGCGCGGTCGCAACCATGTTCGCCGCGCGCAATCTCGGCGTTGCGGCGATCGACTTTTCGGCCGCGCCCTCGCCGGCGGAGGCGTTCGAGAGCTCGTGTCACCACGCCGCGCGCACGGGCTTTGCCGGCAAGCTGACCGAAAACCCGGACCATATCGGTATCATCAAGAACGCATTCGGCACGGCTTAAGAGGAATTTGCGTATATTCCCGCTCGCCTATCGTGGCCTGACCATCTCGAACACATCGCCGCCATCGCAATAATCGCGATAGCCGAGGCGGGCAAGCGGGCGCACTTTGGCCATGTCGAGCCGGCCGTCGGGGGTCAGCGCTTCGTCCCTGATATGGACCGCGACAACCTGGCCGAAGACCATGCGGCTCTGCGTGAGCGCGCCCTCAAGCGTCGGCGGCGCCATGATTGCCGTCATCCGGCATTCCAGCACTGCATAGGCCTCGCCGACATAAGGCGCATCGACCAGCCGGCCGGTGACCGGGGTAAGCCCGGCCGCCTCGAACTCGCTCGCGCCGTGTTCCAGCGGGGCCGACGTGTCGTTCATCTTCTCGGCCAGATCGCGGCTCACAAGATTGACGGTGAAAACGCCTGTCTCGTCGATATTGCGCGCGCTGTCCTTGATGTGATCGGAGGAGAACATCACCACCGGCGGAAGCGAAGAGACGGCATTGAAGAAGGAATAGGGCGCGAGATTGTCCTCGCCCCTGCCGCTGCGCGAACCGATCCAGCCGATCGGCCGCGGCGAGACGATCGCCTTGAACGGATCATGCGGCAGGCCGTGCTCGTTTCTGTCGGTGGTGTAGAACATCTCAGATCTCCCCACGCCAGGTGACCACATCGGACAGTTCCGGCCGGACGCGCTCGAAGGGCGCCTCAAGGCGCGTACCGATATGGACGAAGCCGACCACGCGCTCGCCGGCATCGACGCCGAGCGCGGGAAAGGCGCGTTCGTCGAAGGCGTACCATTCGCTGAGCCATGTCGCGCCGTAGCCGAAGGCATTGGCGGCAGCCACCAGATTGTAGCAGGCCGCCCCCGCCGACATGATCTGCTCCCACTCGGGAATTTTGGGATGGATCGCCGCGCGGCTGATGACGCCGACGACGAGCGGCGCGCGCGTCAGCCGCTCGCGCTCGAGCTTGAGGCGCTCCGGCGAGGCCTCTGCATCATCGGCAAGCGTGATCCCGGCAAGCGCTTCGCCGACCTCGGCGCGCGCCTTCCCGGCATAGACGATGAAACGCCAGGGCGCGAGTTTGCCGTGATCGGGCACGCGCGCGGCGATCGTCAGGATCTCCTCAAGCTCGGCGCGGGAGGGACCGGGTTCGCCAAGCTGCAGCACAGGTGTCGACCGACGGGTTTTCAGAAATTCGACGACGGCTTCATTCTTCTCGTTCAACGCAAACCTCATTCATTCAAAAACAAGGGCCTCTGCCCTTGAAAAGGCCACGATAATCAGGCCAAAACGCATCTTACGAATTTGGAGTGAACGCTTGCGAACCGCAAGTCAACCGGCGAGAAACATGTCACTGTTAGCGCAAAACCGATCTTTCCCCCTTCGGCTCCTTGTCGCCTTGCTGTGCGCACTGATGACCTCCGCCCTGCCGGCCGCAGCCCAGAACGCCGGAGAAGACCCGTTTTCGTTCATGCGCGGGACGCAGGAGCCCGGCGTCAAGCGCACGGTCTCCTTCGAGGCGCGCCTGACGAAGGTCGGCGAAGTGATGCAGGACGGACTGACCTGGCGGGTGTTCAAATCTGCTCCCGGCGCCAATGGCCAGCTGGAACTGGTGGCCTCCGCCGAGGGCGGCAGCAAGACGATCGAACTGCCCGCTGGCGAATATTTCGTCAATTGCGCCTTCGGACGCGCATCCACCACCCGCAAGATCTCCGTTCCGCGCACCGGCGAGGACAAGGTGGACGTCGCCCTCGTGCTCGAGGCCGGCGGTCTCGTTCTCAACGCAACGCTCGGCGATGACAGCCGCGCCGATCCCGAACTGCTCCGCTTCACCGTCTATGAAGACCGTGGCGACAAGCGCGAACTGGTAATCGAAAACCTCAAGCCGGACACGATCCTGCGCCTGAGCGCCGGGACTTACGAGATCGTCTCCTATTATGGCGATCTCAATGCCGAGGCCCAGGCCCGGCTCAAGGTCAAGGCCGGCGAGATCACCGAGGCGACGCTGAAGCAGCATGCCGCCGTCGTCACCCTTACGCTTGCAGCCGAAAAGGGCGGCGAAGCTCTGGCCGACACGTCATGGACCGTGCTCGGCGCTTCCGGCGACGTCCTCACCGAGAGCCGCAGCGCCTACCCCTCGATGATCCTGGCGGAGGGCGAATATACCGCGATCGCCCGCAACAAGGACATCGTCTACGAGAAGAATTTCACCGTCGCGCCAGGCCAATCGACGCAGGTCGAGCTGCTGCTTGACGAAGACAAGGCCGATCTGCCGGACGAAAGCGTGGATTGACCCCGGACCGAAGCGAGACCCGACGATCATGAAGATCTACCTGCTCAACCTTGAAGAAGATCGCGACCGCCTTGCCCACGCGACCGCCATCTTCGCCGAAAAAGGCCTCGCCTTCGAACGGCTTGCGGCCGTCGACGGGCGCAAGATGACGGACGCCGAACGGTGTGCGCGCCTTGCCTTTCCGGCGGCAGGAAGCTTCGACCTCAGCCCCTCGCAGGTCGGTTGCTATCTCAGCCATGTTCATGCCTGGGAGCATTTCCTTGAAACGGATGCCGCCGTGGCCGCGATCTTCGAGGACGACGTTCATCTCGGGGAGGATATCGGAAAGCTGTTCGAGGCGCCGGAGACGTGGCTGCCGGATGATGCGGATGTCGTGAAGCTTGAAACCTGCCTTCAGAAAGTTCCCCTGCCGGAAAAAGCCGAAGGCGCGGTTCTCGGCCGGAGCCTGGTGCGACTCACCGGACGCCACCATGGCTCGGCTGGCTATCTCGTCACCCGCAAGGGCGCGGAAAAGCTGCTGGCAAACAGCCGCAAGCTTGCCGTCGGCGTCGATGCCATGCTGTTCAATCCGCGCACCGACGTTTCGGTCAGGACTGTTGTCTACCAGCTGGAGCCGGCGATCTGCATCCAGGATGACATTGCCGGAGACGGGAGCAAACGGGCGGGATTTCAATCGCAGAATGTGCCGAACGGCCGAAAGTCGCATGGAAGGACGACCTTCGAACGGCTCAGCTATCGCATCCGAGACCGGCTGAAAGTCTTTGCCCTGAAAGCGCGGGACAAGGCGCTCGGCTACCGCAAGCGCGTCGTCGCCTTCCGGTGAACGGAGAGGCTCCGGACGCAACGACGCCGTTTTCCCTGTTCCCACCGGCCGCAGTTCGGCTATATAGCCGACGACCGGAGACGGTCGTCCTTCACCCATGAAAGCCAGGCCTTGCTCACATTCGTCATCAACCTCGACCGGGATACCGAACGCCTCGCCGCAATCACGCAGATCATGGCGGCGCGCGGACTGGACTTCACCCGGCTTGCGGCAAGCGATGCCCGTCTGCTCGACGGCGAGGAGGTCGCCCGGCTTTCGGCATTTCCTGCCCCCTTCAGCCGGGAGATGACGCGCGGGGAGATCGGCTGCTATCTCAGTCACCGCCGCGCCTGGAGCGCGCTTGTGGAAAGCGGCGCGCCGGCAGCCGTCATTTTCGAAGACGATGTCGAGATCAGCGCCTCAACGCGCGCCGTGCTTGACGACCTCGCAAGCCGCCTGCCCGCCGGCGTCGACATCGTCAAGATCGAGACCAGCATGAAACCGGCGGAACTGGCGCACAAGACGGAGGTCATGCTCGGCGAGCATGCGGTCAAGCGCCTTGTCGGCTGCCATATCGGCTCCGCCGGCTATGTGATCACGCGCCGGGGCGCTGAAAAGATGCTGGCCCGCAGCCAGACGCTGTTCGTACCGGTCGACGCCGCCCTTTTCGATCCGAGAGCCGGCATCCGCAACGATCTTTCCGTGATGCAGGTCGTACCCGCCCTGTGCGTGCAGAACCGCTACGTCGCCGGCGGCGCCGGCGCGGAAGATATCGCCACATCGATCGAAGAGCGCGGCAAGCGCAAATCCTATGGCCGTTCGGCAGCGGAAATCGCGCTGAACAGAACGCGGGACCGTATCGCCGTGATCACCCGCAAGGTTTCGGCCGTCATCGGTCGTCGCCGCGCCACTATCGTCGAATACCGCCCATAATATGAAAACGGCGCTGCAATCATGCCGCGCCGCCGGCCAAGCTCAAAGCAAATGGCTCGCGTCCGCGCGCGACCTCCGCAAGAGGCGTCATTCTCGGGCATGATTCGAGACTCAGGCGGCTTAAATCATTGTATTAAAATGTATTTCCGCAGCCGCTTTTCGTGCAGCCTGGATCCTCGGGTCAAGCCCGAGGATGACCCTGAGTGCGGGAATGGCTTTGTCAATAAACTGACGGCGCGGCCAGAAGACCGCGCCGTCCTGTTTTCCCTTACGCCAGAGCGCGCTTGCGCTTCAAATCCGGCGGCGTTGCCTCTTCGGTCAGCATGCTGATCGCATCGGCAAGCGACATCGACTGCTGGTCGCGCGAGCCGAGACGGCGGACATTGACCGCTTCCTCTTCCGCTTCCCGCATGCCGCAAACGAGGATCACCGGCACCTTGGCCAGCGAATGCTCGCGGACCTTGTAGTTGATCTTCTCGTTGCGGAAGTCGGTCCCGACGACCAGACCGGCAGCGCGCAGCTTTTCGGCTACCCTGCGGCCGTAATCATCCGCCTCAGAGGTGATCGTCGCGACGACAACCTGCTGCGGCGCGAACCAGAGCGGCATGTGGCCGGCATGGTTCTCGATCAGAATGCCGAGGAAGCGTTCCAGCGAACCGCAGATGGCGCGGTGGATCATCACCGGCTGCTTTTTCTCGGACGTGGAGTCGATATAGAAGGCGCCGAAACGCTCCGGCAGGTTGAAGTCCACCTGGGTGGTGCCGCACTGCCATTCGCGCCCGATCGCATCCTTCAGCGTATATTCGAACTTCGGACCGTAGAAAGCGCCCTCGCCCGGCAGGATGCCGGTCTTGATGCGTCCGCCCGACTGGGCTTCGATGGTCTTCAGCACCTCGGTCATGATCGCCTCGGCGTGATCCCAGTTCTCATCCGAGCCAACGCGCTTTTCCGGACGCGTGGAAAGCTTGACGACGATCTCGTCGAAGCCGAAATCCTCGTAGACCGACAGGATCAGGTCGTTGATCTTCAGGCATTCCTCGGCAAGCTGTTCCTCGGTGCAGAACACATGCGCATCGTCCTGGGTAAAGCCGCGCACGCGCATCAGCCCGTGCATGGCGCCCGACGGCTCGTAGCGATGCACGACGCCGAATTCCGCATAGCGGATCGGCAGTTCACGGTAGGACTTCAGGCCGTGCTTGAACAATTGCACATGGCCGGGGCAGTTCATCGGCTTCAGCGCGAAGACGCGCTTGTCCTCTGCTTCCTCGTCGGCGCAGGCCACCGCAAACATGTTCTCGCGGTACCATTCCCAGTGGCCGGAGGTCCGCCACAGAGCGGTATCCAGCACCTGCGGCGCGTTGACTTCCTCATATTCACCCTCGAGACGGCGGCGCATATAGGAGGTCAGCGACTGGAACATGCGCCAGCCCTTGGAATGCCAGAACACGACGCCCGGCCCCTCTTCCTGGAAATGGAAAAGGTCCATTTCGCGGCCAAGCCGGCGATGGTCGCGCTTTTCGGCCTCCTCGAGGAAATTGAGGTAGGCATCGAGCTGCTGCTTCTCCGCCCAGGCCGTACCGTAGATACGGGTCAGCATCGGATTGTTGCTGTCGCCGCGCCAATAGGCGCCGGCCACCTTCATCAGCTTGAAGGCGTCGCCGATCTGGCCGGTCGAGGTCATGTGCGGGCCGCGGCAGAGGTCGAACCAGTCGCCCTGCGAATAGATCTTGACGTCCTGGTCTTCTGGGATCGCATCGACGAGCTCGACCTTGTAGACCTCGCCCTTTTCGGCAAAGACCTGCTTGGCCTTCTCGCGCGACCAGACCTCCTTGGTGAAGGGCGCGTTGCGCTTGATGATTTCCTTCATCTTCTTCTCGATCTTCGGCAGATCGTCGGGCGTGAAGGGCGTCTCGCGGGCAAAGTCGTAGTAAAAGCCGTTCTCGATCACCGGACCGATGGTCACCTGCGTTCCGGGCCACAATTCCTGCACGGCTTCGGCCATCACATGAGCGCAGTCGTGGCGGATCAGCTCCAGCGCGCGGTCGTCCGCGCGGGTGACAATCTCGATGCGGCCGTTCTCGACCGGATCGGCGAGATCGCGCAATTCACCGTCAAGCGCAATGGCGACGGCTTTCTTGGCGAGAGATTTGGAGATTGACTCGGCAACATCCCGGCCGGTCGTGCCGGCGGCGTAATCGCGCTTGGAGCCATCGGGGAAAACGAGGGAAATCTGATCAGACATATCTTCTCCTGCAAACCAGTCCCGCCAACGAATGCGGGTGGACGAAAGGCCGTCTTCAACGGCCAGTTCAACGAGGCTGCTCAATAGTAAAAAAACGGCCCTGCGTAAAGCCGCAAGGCCGTCTGATTGCTGCCGCTGACCGAGGACCGCTAGAACTTCACGCCAAGGCCCGCGGTAACGGTGTTTGAGGCGGTCTCCTGGTCGGCCTTGTTGCCGGCACCGAAATAGCCGGTAAAATCGGCGCTCGGATAGCCGGTATAGCGATATTCGAGCCGGGCGAAGATATTCTCGGTAAAGGCATAGTCGACGCCGGCGCCGACCGTGTAACCATAGATCACCTCATGCGGGCGCTTGGAGCCCGTGCCGAGATAGAAGTTCGCGACAGCGGCGCCCGCTGTACCGTAGATCAGCGCGTTGCCGAGGGAATAGCCGATCCGGCCCCGGAGCGATCCGCCCCAGTTGATGCCGTGATGGCGCGAGACGCCGCCGGCGACATACTGGCTATTGTCGAAAGTATGGTCGGCATCGATCTCGGCGCCAACCACGAGATTATTGTCGAACTGGAAATTGTAACCGGCAAAAGCGCCGACGATCGCTCCGGCCATGCCGTTGGACCATGAGGAACTGCCTGCCGCGCCCGAGATCGTGCCGCGGACATGGGTCCAGTCATATCCGCCTCTGAGACCGAGGTAGGGACCGTCCCACGGCAGCTCCTCTTCCGCGACATAGACTTCCTGATAAACCGGCGCCGGCGCCGTTACCGCCAGGTCCGCCGCCAGTGACGGCCCCCCGGCCAGGACAACCAGAAAGGCCGCCGCAACTGCTCTCGTCATAACGCAATCCTCACGAATTATGCTTTATGACTGTTTAACAGTGAATGCTTAACAAATAGTCACGTCGCCAAGAACAGCGCAGCTTCTACTTGGCAATGCTGCGCCCGGCAGGGTCAGTCGCCGGATTTTGAAGGCTCCAGCGCCATATAGTCGAGCGGCAGTTCGGTCGAGAACTTGATCTGCTCCATGGCGAAGGACGAAGAGACATCGCGGATCTCGATCTTGGCGATCAGCCGCTTGTAAAAGGCGTCATAGGCGGCGATATCCGGCACGACGACCCGCAAGAGGTAATCGACATCGCCGCTCATGCGATAGAATTCGAGCACTTCGGGAAAATCGCCGATGACCTCGGAAAACCGCTTCAGCCATTCGACAGAGTGGGAGTTGGTGCGGATGGCGACGAAGACGGTGACATTGGCGTTGACCTTTTCCGGATCGAGCAGCGCCACGCGCCGCTTGATCACGCCCTCTTCCTCCATCTTCTGGATACGGCGCCAGCAGGGCGTGGTCGAAAGGCCGACCTTCTTGCCGATATCGGCAACGGCCAGGGTCGAGTCTTCCTGCAGAAGGCGCAAAATCTTTCTATCCAGACGATCCATTTCCGCTCTCCGTAAAAAATTTTTGCTGTTATAGCAAAAATACCGCCGAAAGAAAGCGTGATTTTCAACCGCCGCCGTAAAGCCGGACCGCTTGCTTCAGTTCCGGCAGCACCTCATGCTCAAACCACGGGTTCTTCTTCAGCCAGCCGGTGTTGCGCCAGCTCGGGTGCGGCAGCGGCAGGATGCGCGGCGCGCGGTTGGCGAAGAAGCTCTCGCGCCAATTGCGCACGGTCTCGGTCAGCGTCCTGCGGCTCATCTCCCCCATATGCCATTTCTGCGCATACATGCCGATGGCCAGGACCAGCTCGATCTGCGGCATCGCCGCCATGGCCTCTTCCCGCCATTCAGGCGCGCATTCCTTTCGCGGCGGCAGATCGCTGCCTCTTGCATCATAGCCCGGAAAACAGAAGCCCATCGGCAGGATGGCAAAACCAGAGGGATCGTAAAATGCATCACGGCCGATTCCCATCCAGTCGCGCAGCCGGTCGCCGGAGCGATCGTTGAAGGGAATGCCGGTCTCGTGCACGCGCAGCCCCGGCGCCTGCCCGGCGATCAGGATCCGCGCGCTCTTCGACAGGGTCGCCACCGGTCGCGGCTCATGCGGCAGGCGGCGCTCGGCTCCACCTGCCGGACAGTCGCGACAGATCCGGCAAGCCGCGATCTCGCGCGACAGCCTGTCCGCTCCGCTCATGCGCCGCTCCTTTTTACTGCGGGAGAGCCGGCAAGCGCGGCAAAGATTACGACCCGATTAAAAAACAAGGCTAACAAATCCTTTACGGAAGGTATTTCTTAACAATTCGTTCGTAGGTTCATTATCAGCGACAACCATGATTTGCGATGGCGAACCTCAGCGAGGCCCACATGAACCGCGATACGACACAGCGTCATGATCCTCAGGACATTGAGACCGGACTTGGCCCGGCTGCCTCCGACGCGGCTTCGGCCACCTATACGGTCGACGCCTTCCGTCATGCGCTTTCCGTCATCGAAAAGGGCATTCCCGCCGTTGCGATCCTGCTGGTGATCACGGCGGTCGGCTTTCTTTATATCGGCCGGGACATGGTTTTCGCTCTCTGGGCCCTGGCGGCGCTTGCGCTGCACGGCGTGGCCTTTGCCATCATCCGCAATGCGGCGCGCGAAGGCAAGGATGCCGCAACGCTTGCCAAATGGAACAACCGCGTCATCGGCGCCTATTGGCTGGCCGGCAGTGCATGGGCGCTGACCGCGCTTCTCGACTGCAGCGCCTGCACCGGCGCGGCCTTTCCCTTCTTCAAGGGGGCGATGGTGATCATCGCGCTTTCGCTTCTGGCGCTCGGCGCGGTTTCGCTGCCGAAGACGACCTGGCATGTTTTCATGCCGGCGGTGATGGCGTTCGGCGCAGTCGCCTATCTCGGCGGGGTGCCTTTTGACATCGGCCTTGCCTCGACCCTTGCGGTCGTCATGCTGTTCATCGCCTATTTCAGCCATCAGCTCGGCGCCGGAGACCGGGCGCTGCAGACGAAGGAAAGCGAAAAGGACGCGCTGAACCGTCAGCTTGCCGAAAGCCTGGAAAAGGCGGAAGACGCGGCCCGCACCGCCGAGGACGCCAACAAGGCGAAGGCGGCCTTTCTGGCGGCCATGTCGCATGATCTGCGCACGCCGCTCAACGCCATCATCGGCTTTTCCGAAATCATGAAGGAAGAGATGATGGGGCCGCTGAAAAATCCTTACTACAAGGAATATGCCTCCGACATCTACAGTTCCGGCACGCATCTTCTCGACATGATCGACAGCGTGCTCGACCTTTCCCGGCTGGAGGCCGGCGGATACCGGCTCACCGAACAGCCGGTCTATCTGGTCGATGTGATTGATGCGTCGATGGCGATGGTCGGCCCGGATGCCGCCGCAAGGGCAATCTCCATCCATTGCGACGCCGGCGAACGGCTTGCACCCGTCATTGCCGATGGCCGCGCGGTCAAGCAGATGCTGATCAACCTGTTGTCGAACGCCATCAAGTTCTCGCCCGAGGGTTCCGAGATTCTGGTTTCCGCCGGCAACACGGCAGAAGGCGGACAATATCTGAGCGTGCGCGACCATGGCTGCGGCATGGACGAGGACGCGCTGGCTGCGGCAACGGACGCCTTCTCGCGCGGGGCGGCGGCAAACCATGTCGAGGGCTTCGGCCTTGGCCTGTCGATCGTCCGCCAACTGATCGAGGCGCATCAGGGCGCGCTGATGCTGCGCTCGGCGCCGGGCCGGGGCACGCTTGCGAGCATTGAACTGCCCGAGGCCCGCGTGGCGGACCTGCCGGCGGCAAGCCTCAGAACGGACGCCATTTCCCTGCCGCTGTCGCCGGAACACGACATGCCCTTCATTCCCGACAGCATCCGGACCGAGGCCGAGGAGACCGCCAGGACGGCATCAGGCCATAGCGGCCGCGACCGGCTGGCAGCCGCGCTCAAGCGCCGCGCCCGCAAGGTGGCCAATGATGACGGCGGCAGACAGGCCGATGCCGATCTCCAAATCGAGGCCCGGCTGGAAGCGGAGATCATCGAAGCGCTGGACCGCGAGAGCGCACGGCACGAAGCCGCCAACGCGGCCTGAGCGCAGACGGATATCCGCTCACCGGAAGGCGCGGCCCCGCCAGCAAGGGCGCCGATTGCCAAACCGGGTCACGCGCGCCGACATGGACAAAATTCCAGACCTCGCATAAGCTCCGCGCGTGTCGCACGCAACCCGGGGCACTGTTTTCGCACCGCAAAACGGGCACATAGCGAGGTTGACGATGAATCAGGCCCGTTTCTCAGTCTTGCTCATTCTTTTGGCGGCAATGGCATGGGTGTTGTTGAAGCCAGACGGACCGGGCCGGCTCGGATCACACCCCGAACTGTCCGACGTCCCGCCTGCCCCTGAAGCCACGGCAAAGCCCGCCGGCAAGGGTTGGGAACCGCCGAGCACGCAACCGCGCGTCTTTCGTGCGTCAGGCGGACGGGAGGTGCGTTTTTCGACGCCTCTGCTCGATCAGTTCGTCTATCCGGGCGACGACGAGGCCTGTGCTGCCATTGCCGGGGCTGAACTTCTGGCGGACGAACTGGCCGGGCTGTGCCAGGAGCTGAAGGCCGCCGGACCCGCCGAACGCCCTGCCCTGCTTCAGGACCTCGCCTTCTACACTCAGTGGGCCGACATCGGTGACGATGACGTGGCTGCGCGTATTGCACTTTCGATGTCACGCGCCGCGCTTGATGCGGTTGCGCCGGACGATCCCGAGCAGGCTGCCGAAATATTGAGTGCCCTGCCAACCGAAGGCATTCCTGACGACAACCCATATTACGATCCAGGCTTTCTGTTTGCCTCTGCGATCGCGCTGGAGGGCAGCGAAGCTGCCTATCGGCTCTGCCCCTTGTACCGCAGCACCGGTTGCGATGCAGAGCTGGCAGCACAGGTCCAGCCCCTGATCGATATCGGTCGCTGGCGATCGGACGAAGCGATACTGGTACGCGCCGCCGACTATTGCGAGCGTGCCTTCAGGACGTTCGAGGACCCGACGCCCTATGAGACAAAGGAGTTTGCCGAGAATTTCGCAGAGGCGCTGGGTTACGCCAGCGAAACAGCCGACGATCGCTCACGAAAAGCCGAACTGCTTCGCCGGGCCATCAAACCCGACGAAGAGTGGCTGAAAACCTACGTTTCCGAGGAATGGGAGTTTATGCGCCAAAGCGTCATTTCCTCGGTCGCCGTGTCATACGGCAGGATTGCAGATCTCACCAACAGTATCGCCGATGCGCGCAAGGCGCTGGAATATGACACGTTGGCGTTTGACTGGGATGAATCCTGGGAAACCCAATCCAATCTGAGCGATTCAATCTTGCTTCTTGCCGAACTTGAACGCGATGTCGATGGGCTGAACAGGGCCCTGGCGGCAAACGAGGAGGCCATGCAAGAGGCGATGTCCAGCGGTTCTGCCGCCAATGTCCAATATATGGAGATGAAACTCGCGCGCACGCTGCAGCATGTCGCCCTGGCAAATGTCGCGCTCGACCAGGAGGAGCGCGTCGCAATGCTGCGGGAATCAATTCGCAAGGCGGAGGAAAGCCTCCCTTTTTTCGAGGAAAGCGGCGCCACGGTCTACATCGACATTGCCCGAAATATCGCCCGCGATTCACGCTTGGCTCTTGAACGCATCGAAGCTGGCTGGGATCCGGGCGAAGCATCACCTCAGTCGGATCCAAAGCTCGTTGAATGACATCTGCCCGATGAACGATATCCCCACGCTTGAAACCGAACGCCTGCGATTACGCGCGCCGGTCTTCGACGACTGGCCGGACTATCTGGCCTTTCTCGCCTCGCCGCGCGCGCAGTTCATGGGCGGCCCGCATACGCCCGATACCGCATGGTCCTATTTCTGCAACGATGTCGCGCAGTGGCAGCTTTTTGGTCACGGCGCATTGATGCTGGAAGACAAGAAAGACGGCGCGGTTCTGGGTCAGGTCGCCCTTTGCAAGGGACCGCTGTTTCCCGAACTGGAGCTTGGCTGGTTTCTTTATGAGCGCGCCGAGGGCCATGGCTACGCGATCGAGGCCGCCGCTGCCATGCTTGCCTGGGGTTTTGCCACGCGCGACGAACAAAGCTTCGTCAGCTATATCGATCCGGAAAACAGCCGCTCCATCAGCCTCGCCGAACGACTGGGCGCAAGCCTCGACGAAACGGCGCAGCGCCCCCATCCTGCAACGCTCGTCTATCGCCACCCGCGCCCGTGAACGGCCCGGTCAGAAGAAGACGACATAGACAGCGTAGATGACATTGCAGCAGATCAGGCAGAAGGTGGCGAAGGAGCCGAGGTCCTTGGCGTGCTTGCCCTCCAACGAGCGCTCCGGCGACACACGGTCGATGATCTCCTCCACCGCCGTGTTCAGCGATTCGACGGCAAACAGCACGAACATCAGGATCACGAAGATCATGAATTCGACGCCGCTTGCCCCGACGAGGGCGAAGACCGCAAGGCCGATGACGAAACCGATCAGCTCGTGGCGAAAGGCTTCCTCCCTGAGCAGCCGCAGGAAGCCCTGCCAGGAATAGCCGCCGGCGGCGAACAGATGGCGGATGCCCTTTTGCTTCTCGATCGGCGGCTCGGCCATTCGTTCTCCTCCCGGCTCAAACACAAGTCGGCGCAATCTGCCACCGGCTTGTAACAGCTGCGCGACAAGCCCTTGATGAAGCAAGGGAAACGGCGTCACACAAGCCGATCCCGGCAGAGCCTCCGTCAGCTGCGTCCGGAAACGCCCGCCTCCTCAAAGGTCGCCATGCCATTGTGACAGGCCGCCGCCGATTTCACCAGACTTGCCGCAAGTGCTGCGCCTGTCCCCTCGCCCAGCCGCATGCCGAGCGCCAGAAGCGGCGTCTTGCCGAGTTTCTGGATCAGTTTCAGATGCCCCGGCTCGGCCGAGACATGCGCGATCATGCAGTGATCGAGGGCAGACGGGTTGACCGCTTTCAGAACGGCGGCGGCGGCGGTGACGGCGTAACCATCGAGCAGCACCGGCACTTTCTGCATGCGCGCGGCGATGATCGCGCCGGCAATCGCCGCGAACTCACGCCCGCCGAGCCTGCGGAGCAGTTCCAGCGGATCGGAGAGATGGTCCTTGTGGAAGGCGACTGCCTGTTCGACGGCGGCAATCTTGCGCTCCAGCATCTCGCCTTCCGCGCCGGTACCCGGACCGACCCACTCGGCAGCCGAGCCGCCGTAAAGCCCGTGGCAGATCGCCGCGGCAATCGCGGTGTTGCCGATCCCCATTTCGCCAAGGCAGAGCAGGTCCACCCCGCCGGCAACCGCCTCCATGCCGTAAGCCATGGTCGCCGCGCAATCGCGCTCGGAAAGGGCCGGCTCCACGGTAATGTCGCCGGTCGGATAGTCGAGCGCCAGGTCGAAAATCTTGAGGCTGAGATCGACCGAGGCGCAGATCTGGTTGATCGCCGCGCCGCCTTTCTCGAAATTGCCGACCATCTGCTGCGTCACCGTTGCCGGATAGGGCGTGATGCCATTCGCCGCAATGCCGTGATTGCCGGCGAAGACGGCAACCATGGGCCGGTTCACCGCCGGCGGACGTCCGCTCCAGGCGGCAAGCCACATGGCGATCTCCTCCAGACGGCCGAGCGCACCTTCGGGCTTGGTCAGAACAGAGTTACGTTTACGGGCTGCTGCAAGAGCCGGCGTATCGGCCCCCGGAAGCGCCTCCAGAAGGGAGCGGAAATCGTCGAAAGGCTGTCCGGAGGTTTCCATCTAGAGTAAGTCCTTTATAACTAATACGTGGAAAATGGGGCTATTCTCGGTTGTCGTGATCTGCCATAGTCCTACTCTCAATACGGCGAAAGCAATGGAAACACTACCATGACGCGATTGACGAGCCTGGCGACAGACCTCGCCGTGGCAACCGGTTTCCTGACGAGATATCCCATTCCGGCGGAAATGCAAACCGTTCCGCCGGACGGCGCGCGCGCAGCCTGGGCCTTCCCGATCGCCGCCGTTCTTGCGGCCTTGCCGCCAGCGCTTGTTCTCATTGGCCTTTTGGCGCTCGGCGCAGGGTCGTTGCTGGCCGCACTGGTCGCGATCGGCGTCAGCCTTCTGGTCACCGGCGCGCTGCACGAGGATGGGCTTGCCGACTCCTTCGACGGGCTTTTCGGCGGCAAGGATCGCGAGGCGGCCCTTGCGATCATGAAGGACAGCCGCACCGGCGTCTACGGCACAACCGCTCTCATCATCTCGATCCTGCTGAAGGCAGTCGGGCTTGCGACTTTGGTTGCAGAAGGTTCGTGGAGTGCAGCGCTTTTTCTGGTCGCCGCGGCAGCGGCCGGGCGGGCGGTCATGGTCTGCCAGTGGAACGGTCTTTCGTCAGCGCGCACCGACGGAGTTGCGGCCACGCTCGGCCGCCCCTCAAGGAAGACGACGCTTTGCGCGGTTCTTGCTGGCGTTGTCATCATCGCCCTGGCCGCCGGCATCACCGCCTCGGTGTGGCCATCGCTTCTGGCAAGCTGCGCCACCGCGATCGCCGCCCTCGGCTTCAGCCTGTTCGTCTCCCGCCGGCTTGGCGGCTACACGGGCGATACGCTGGGCGCGACGGAACAAATCAGCGAGACCGCTTTCCTCGTTACCCTTGCCATTTGCGTCTGAAACCCGATATCCGGTCACGATGACAAGGCGTAGCCTCCCGCCGCGCGCCTTGCGCCTTCAACACGGGGAGTGACCGTCTTGCGCCTGTTCTGGATCCTGATCGCAATCATCTCGGTCGGCATGATCATGCTGATGGTAACCGGCGGCGATGGCACGACGCTCGGCCTTGCCAATGACGAATTCGCCTCCGCGCTCTGGCTCGCGCCGCTGCTCGTCCTGGTCGCCGCCGGCGTGCTGCAGGGCCAGCGCAATTTCGGGCATGTTTTCCAGTCGCTGCTGATCTGGGCGGCGATCCTGCTGGTCATCTCCGCCGCCTATATTTTCCGCCATGACTTCCGGGAGGTCGGCGCCCGCCTCTTCGGCGGCCTCGTGCCCGGCATGTCGATGACCACCGCAACGGTCAACGGCCGGAAGCAGGTGGTCATCGGCAAGCGCCGCGACGGGCATTTCACCGCCAATGTCGAAGTCGACGGCATCAGCCTGCCAATGCTGGTCGACACCGGCGCAAGCCGGGTGACGCTGACGACCGGGGATGCGGAACGGATCGGCTTCGATACGAGCGCGCTGAGTTTCACGGCGATGGTCTCCACCGCGAACGGCACGGCGATGGCGGCCCCCGTCACGCTTGACGAGGTGGCCATCGGCCCGATCACGCGCCGCAACGTCCGCGCCATGGTGGCCGGAGACGGCCTTCTGTCTCAAAGCCTGCTCGGCATGAGCTTCCTCGGCACGCTGAGCTCGGTCGACATGCGCGCCGAGGAACTGCGCCTGACCGATTGAGCGCGTAGAGCGCCGCTCTGACCCAATCGGATCGAAACGCGCTTTAACCTATTGGATCTCAGTATCGCGCTAGAAGAACGAGATGAAGAAGCGGGCGGAGATCGTCAGCAGGAATATGCCGAAAGCCGCCGTCAGCACCCGGTCGGAAACCGCATGGGCCGCTCGCGCGCCAAGCGGCGCGATCAGGAGCGTGATCGGAATGATCAGCGCCACGGCGATCCAGTTGACATAGCCGGTGGACAAAACCGGGAGCCCGGGATGTCCCCAGCCGCCGATGACGTTGCCGACAAAGCTCGGGATCGAGATCAGCACGCCGACTCCGGCAGAGGTCGCGACGGCCTGAAGCATCGGCCGGTTGTAGAGGGTCATGAAGGTATTGTTGAGCGTCCCGCCGCCGATACCGATCAGCCCGGACAACAGACCGATCAGCCAGCCGCAGCCGAACAAGGCGGGGTTCTTTGGCAGATCCTCGCCCAGCCGCCATTTCGATGCCTTCGGATAAAGCATCTTCAGCCCGATCAGAAGCGTGATCACGGCAAAGGCCGCGCGCAGCACGTCGCCCGGCGCATAGGCGATCACCATGGCCGAAACGATGGCACCGAAGGGCACGGCGACGATCCATTGCTTCAGCAGCTTCATGTCCACCGTGCCGCGTCTGTAATGCGACTGGAATGAGCGCAGCGATGTCGGAATGATGATGGCAAGCGAGGTTCCCACGCACAGCTTCATGCGCACGCCCTCATCGACGCCGGCAAGCGCGAACGCCTGATAGAAAACCGGCACCAGCACGGCACCGCCGCCAATACCGAAAAGGCCGGCCAGGAAACCGGCGACGCAGCCGGCCACCGCCAGCAGAACGACGAGTTGCAGGATTTCGGAAATCGGCGGCATGCGTGGTCCCCTCATGCGCCTTCCAAGAGCAATCGGCCAATCGCAATCGGCAAAGCGCAATCAGAAGGTTTTTGAATGTCGGATTATCATTGGTGATGTGTCATCAAAACGTGATCTTCTTACACTATCTGGTGGCCAGGGCAAACGGGGATGTACGACGCAACTTGTCTCGCGGCGGCCTCCCCCGGACTGGATTTCATCAGCTCCTCATTACCGGCCCGCGCATGTTCAGTTTTTCTGTTCAAGACAGTTTTCGATCACCAAAGTTTTTTGCTTTTTTCCTTTGCCGGCCCTAACGGGCCGGCCTTTTTGTCCATGCCAAAAAGACGGCACAAAAAAAACCGGCCGCTTCGAACGACCGGTTCCTGTCACGCAAATGTCTGGCAATCAGCTGTCAAGATCGACGTCGAGGATCGCCATGGAAAAGTTGAAGGAGCGGTCGCCGTCTTCGTCATCAAGGTAGATCACGCCGACGAACTCGTCCTCGCGGTAGACTTCGCAGGAATCGTCCTTGCGCGGACGTGCGCGAACGGCAAACAGCGGGCCGAACATGCGCTTGAAATAGGAGTCGAGTTTTTTGATTTCGTCTGGCTTCAAGGGATGAACTCCGTCTGGTCTTCAAGTGTTGGCGCGCTTGTGACACGCAAGAGCCGAGAATGCAAATGCGCGGGCGTCATGGTTTTCGGCACCGGGCTGTCAGTCTTCCGAACCGATCAGCTGGTCCATCGAACGGGCGGGGTCGGAGCAACCGGCCGTGCCGATCACCTTCGCCGGAACGCCCGCAACCGTCGAATTGGCCGGAACCGGCTTCAGCACCACGGAGCCGGCGGCGATCCGCGAGCAATGACCGACGGTGATGTTGCCGAGCACCTTGGCGCCGGCGCCGATCAGCACGCTGTGGCCGATCTTCGGGTGGCGGTCGCCGCTTTCCTTGCCCGTACCGCCGAGCGTGACGCCCTGCAGGATCGAGACATCATCGCCGATCGTGGCCGTCATGCCGACAACGAGGCCGGTGGCGTGGTCGAGGAAGATACCCTTGCCCATTTTCGCGGCCGGATTGATGTCGGTCTGGAACACGCTGGAAGACCGGCTCTGCAGGTAGAGCGCGAAATCCTGGCGCCCCTTCTGCCACAGCCAGTGCGCCAGCCTGTGGGTCTGGATGGCATGAAAACCCTTGAAATAGAGCACCGGCTCCAGGAAGCGGGTGCAGGCCGGGTCGCGGTCATAGACCGCCTGGATGTCGACCCGGAGAATATCGCCCCATTCCGGCCAGTCGCGCCGCATCTCGTCGAAGGTCTGGCGTAGCAGGATCGCCTGTACGTCCGGATGATCGAGCCGCTCGCAGATGCGGTAGACAACGCAGTCCTCAAGCGACGTATGGTTCAGGATCGTCGAATAGAGAAAGGCGGCGAGGATCGGGTCCTTCTCAAGCGCGTATTCCGCCTCGGCTCTCAGGCTCGCCCAGATCGGGTCGACGGCCTTCAGGCTGGTCTCGTGACCGGTCTTGTCGGGATGTGCGGCCATCGTGGCCTCCTGTGGTTCGGGCGCTCTCACGCCTGTCCTTCCAACGAAGTCGCTTCTGTTTCCAAGCGCGAATATAGATCACTGCGGGCTGATTACAAATGCACGCGCAGTCAGATTTTCGTGTCAGTCATCGTTCCCGCGGGCGAGAAACTCCAGAACCGCCTTCTTGAACACCTTGTCGCCGACGGCCAGCATGTGGTCCCGATTGGGAATATCGAGCGCGATGGCGTTCTGCATCTGGCCTGCCAGCGTCTGCGGCGAGCCCGCCAGATCGTCCTTCGTGCCAACGCCGATGAGGGTCGGCGCCTCGATCCTGCCGATCTCCGCGCGCGGAATGTTCCGGCGCGAGGTCTCGATGCAGGCGGCAAGGGCCAGTCGGTCGCTCTTCGTCTGGTCGGCAAAGGCGCGGAACATGCGGCCCTTCTCGTCGGTGACATCGTCAAGCGATGGCGCTCTCAATGCCTCCGCGATCGCGTCCCAGTCGCCCACCCCATCGCAAAGGCCGATGCCGAGGCCGCCGAAGACCAGCGAGCGCACCTTTTCCGGATGGGCGAGCGCCAGATAGGCCGAAATCCGAGCGCCCATCGAATAGCCCATCACATGGGCGCTTTCGATCCCGAGATGTTCGAGCAGCGCGGCGGCGTCGCCGGCCATCAGCGCCGGATAATAAACCTCGGGGTCGTGCGGCTTGTCGCTTTGCCCGTGGCCGCGATTGTCGATGGCAATCACCCGGTAGCCGGCATCTCCAAGCGTCTTCAGCCAGCCCGGATGCACCCAGTTGACCGCCGCCGTCGAGGCAAAGCCGTGGATCAGCAGTACCGGCGCCCCCTCGCCCTCGTCGAAAAAGGCGAGTTCGAACCCGTCATGTTCGAATGTGGCGAAGTGCGGAAGGTTGAGGTTCATCGCGGCGGTCTCCATTGTCGACATCTGCCCGAAAGACCCCGGCAAATCGGCGGTTCAAAACCGCCCGCCATCGCAATTCGGGTACTACACATTTGCAGCGAAGAGTTATAGTGTCCGGGCCGAAAGCTCAAGGAACCGGAGACAATTATGGCTGGCCACGGGATCGCCCATTTCAAGAACGACGACGGACACAGAAGCATCGAGATTGGCGTCAAGGAATTCATGTGCGTCGGCGCATCCGCCCCCTTCGACCATCCGCATATCTTTATCGACATGGGCGATGAGGATGAGGCGGTCTGTTCCTATTGCTCGACGCTCTACAAGTACTCGCCCGCGCTTCACGGCGAGGAGACCAATCCGCCCGGCTGCGCCTACCACGTCGACGCCGCCTGACCTTGCCCTTGGTCAGCGCCGGTCTCGTCATGGCGCGGCGAAGGGTCGGGAGAAGAAGATGACGATTGAACATGCCGCGATTGTCGGCGCCGGCATTTCGGGCCTGACGGCCGCGCTGGCGCTCGCCCGCCACGGGATTTCCAGCGAGATCTTCGAGCAGGCCGAGACGCTTGCCGAAGTCGGCGCAGGACTGCAGGTTTCACCCAACGCATCGCGCTGCCTGGCGAAGATCGGCGTTCTCGGCCGGCTCGAGGGCCAGTGGCGGGAGCCGAAGAAAGTGGCGCTGGCCTCGGGCCTGACCCTAAAGGAACTCGCGCACGTCCCCGTCGGCGAGGCCCGCAAGCGCTGGCGCGCGCCCTATGGCACGCTGCACCGCGCCACGCTGCAATCGGCGCTCAAACACGCGATTGCGGATGAGCCGCTCACGACGCTGCGCCTCGGCACCCGCATCGACAAGGCGAACAGGGCAACGCTTTCCAGCAGGACGGGAAAACCCGCCGATATCGTCATCTGCGCCGACGGCGTGTGGTCACACAGTCGCCGGCAGATCAAGGGCGCGCCGGAAGCGCGCTTTTCCGGCAACATCGCCTGGCGTTTCGTGCTCTCCTCGGAAGACGCGCCCGCTTTCCTGGAGCGTGACAGCGTCACCGCATATATGGGGCCGATGGCCCATCTCGTTGCCTATCCGTTGCGCGATGTCGGCGGCTTCAACCTGGTTGCGATTGCCGCCGGCGCAAGCGCCGGAGAGGCCTGGCACACCGAGGTCGACAGCAGCTGGAAGATGGCGCTGGAGCGCCATTTCAAGGGCTGGAGCCCGGAACTGACCCGGCTGTTTTCCGCCGACAAGCCGACCTTCTGGCCGCTTTACGAGGTCGGCGAAGGCAATTGGCACAATGGCCGCGATACGATCGCGATCGGCGATGCCGTCCACGCGCTGATGCCGTTTTCCGCGCAAGGGGCGGCGATGGCGATCGAGGACGGGTTCGAGCTCGCGGCCTTCCTCGCCGCCATGGACGCGCCGGCGGCCTTCGACGCCTTCGTTGCCCATCGCAGGCCACGCCTTGCGGCATTGCGCAAGCGCACCAGTTTCAACAAGTTCGCCTATCATGCGTCTGGCCCGATCAGAATCGGACGCGATATCGTGCTGAAACTGCGATCTCCCGAAACGCTCGCCAGCGAACTCGACTGGCTTTACGGCTATCATGCCTACGGGCTTGACCAGATCTGAGAACGGTTTGCGCCGAAAGGGTGCCGGGTTTCGTTCATCCCCGTTTCAGCTTGCGGGTCTAGACTGGCTTTCATTGACCAACGGGGAGCAGCAAACATGAAACTCCGCGCCATCATCGCCTCGACCGGCATCGCGATCGCCGCAACACTTTTCGCCGCCCAGGCCGAGGCCCAGTCGGCAAACGCCTATGCGACGACAAACGTCAATCTGCGCGCCGGCCCGTCGACTTCCTATCCCGCTATCACCGTCGTGCCTGCTGGCGCATCGATCGCCAATAATGGCTGCCTTGCCGACTACAGCTGGTGCGATGTGTCCTATGCGAATTATCGCGGCTGGCTTGCGGCGCGCTACATGAAGGTGGTCTATCAGGGCCAGCGACAGGTGCTAACGCCCGGCATTGCCTTTGCGACAGGGATCGCGATCACCGCCTTTTCGCAGAGCTACTGGAACAATTATTATCGCGGCTATCCCTGGTACGGGAACTGGAACCGCTATCCGCCGCCACCGCCGCCGAGACCCTATCTGCCGCCGCCCGGCTGGCGCGCGCCGCCGGGATGGGGCGGACCGCCGCCTGGATGGCGGGCGCCGCCCGGCTATCGTCCGGGTTGGGGCGCACCGCCGCCGCACCGGCCACCGCCATATGCAGCTCCGCCGCCGCGCCGACCGCCACCGCCTGCTGCGCGGCCGCCCTATCATGGACCGGGCCCCGTCCGCCCCGCCCCCTCAATGCGACCGGGCGAATGGTACCATGGCGGAGGGCGGTTCGACCGTCGTTAATACAAAGATCCGGCGGCCTTCACCGACCGCCGGATCTTTCCGTCTGTTGCCTCGACCTGGTTCAGGCCGCTGAAGCCGCGGCCAGTCCCTTTTCCAGATCCGCCTTCAGGTCCTCGACATCTTCGAGCCCGATATGCAGGCGAATGACCGGGCCATCCTCCGGCGCGGTACAGACCGTCCGGCTCGACAGGTTCACCGGCACGGCAAGCGATTCGTAACCGCCCCAGGAATAGCCGATCCCGAAAATGCCGAGCGCATCAAGGAAGGCGTGCTGACGGGCTTTGAACGCACCCTCCTCCGCCTTCAGCACGAAGGAGAAGAGACCGCTGGCGCCGGTAAAATCGCGCTTCCAGATGTCGTGGCCGGGAAAGGACGGCAGGCCGGGATGCAGCACGCGGGAGACCTCGGGCCGCTCTTCCAGCCAGAGCGCCACCGCAAGCGCACTCTTCTGGTGATGGGCAAGCCGCACGCCCATTGTGCGCAACCCGCGCAGGATCTGGTAGCTGTCATCGGGTGCCGCGCACATGCCGGTCCAGGTGTAGTGCTCCTCAAGCTGGGAAAAACAGCGCTCATTGGCCGAAGCGGTGCCCATCAACACATCCGAATGGCCGGAAGGGTATTTGGTCGCCGCATTCAGCGAAAGGTCGACGCCGAAGTCGAGGGGCTTGAAGAAAAGTGGCGTCGCCCAGGTATTGTCCATCGAGACGATCGCGCCCCTGGCGTGGGCAAGGTCCGCCAGTGCACGGATATCCTGCATTTCGAACGTGTTCGAGCCCGGCGCCTCGGTATGGAAGATACGGGTGTTCGGCTTGAACATCTTTTCGACCTCAAGGCCGAGCGCGGGGTGATAATAATCGACCTCCACGCCCATGCGCGTCAGCACGTTGTTGGCAAAGCGGCGGGCCGGATCATAGACAGAATCGACAATGAGGATGTGGTCGCCGGGCGCAAGAAAGGCGAGCCAGGGCATGGTGATGGAGGCGAGGCCGGACGGATACAGCAGCGTGCCGGCGGCATTCTCGATCTTGTTCAGGGCCGCGCACAGGGCATCCGTCGTCGGCGTGCCATGGGTGCCGTAAGTATATTTCTGCGCCCCGCTGACGGCTGTCGCGGAATCGGGGAACAGCACCGTGGAGGCATGCACGACAGGCGGATTGACGAAGCCGTGGAACGACCCCGGATCATGGCCCGCATGGGAGAGAATAGTGTTGTCTCCGGCCGTTTTGCCGGCAGTCTTTTCAAAAGCCATGATGATGTTCCGCTGAGTTGAGGGCAGTGCAGTCGCAGCCCTGTTTTGAATCGTCGTTTTTGGGTGGTCAAGCCGCAAAAAGAAAAACCAGATTACGACTAAAGGATTAGACTAATGAAAGGAAATCCTGCCCGAATTACCAGCATTAAATTGCCCATATTTTGCTTCCCTGCCCAATTTTTGAACGAAAATGGACGTTTTTCACAAAATCAGACCATTTTTAAAAGCCGAGTATTGACCATCTGGAAAATTACGACTGAGATACACGGGCTCGCACCGAGGGGTTTGCGGGCAGTTGTCGCTGGCTGGCTGTAGGCTACGGTCATCGGGACAACTTCAAGTTTCAACGATAAACAAAGGTTGGGAAAATGAGAAAGACGATTCTGTCAGCCGCGATCGGCGCAGTAGTCTTGGGTCTTGGCGCCCAGGGCGCTGCGGCCGCGACACTTGACGACGTGAAGTCCAAAGGAACGTTGACCTGCGGCGTCAGCACGGGCCTGCAAGGCTTTTCCGCGCCCGACAATGAGGGGAACTGGTCCGGTCTGGACGTCGAATATTGCCGCGCTATCGCCGCCGCGATCTTTGGCGACCCCGACAAGGTGAATTTCGTGGCACTGACGGCAACCGACCGTTTCCCGGCGCTGCAGTCCGGCGAAATCGACGTGCTGAGCCGCAACACCACCTGGACGCTGTCGCGCGACACCTCGCTCGGCCTCGATTTCCGCACCGTCAACTATTATGACGGCCAAGGCTTCATGGTGCCGAAGGATCTCGGCGTTTCCTCGGCCAAGGAACTGTCCGGCGCCGCCGTCTGCGTGCAGTCCGGCACCACCACCGAGCTGAACCTCGCCGACTACTTCTCCTCCAATGGCATGGACTACAATCCGGTCGTTTACGAACAGCTGGAAGACGTCAACAACGCCTTCAACCAGGGCCGTTGCGACGTTTACACCACCGACCAGTCGGGCCTTTACGCGATCCGTCTGACGCTTACCGATCCGGACAACTACGTGATCCTGCCGGAAATCATCTCCAAGGAACCGCTCGGCCCGGCATGGCGCCAGGGCGACGACCAGTGGGGTGACGTCGTATCGTGGGTTCACTACGCGATGCTGAACGCCGAGGAATTCGGCATCACCTCCGAAAACGTCGACGAGATTGCCAGCTCCTCCGACAATCCGGGGATCAAGCGTCTGCTCGGCACTGAAACCGACAGCAAGCTCGGCGCCGATCTCGGCCTCGACGAGAAGTGGGCCTACAACGTCATCAAGCTCGTCGGCAATTACGGCGAAGTCTTCGACAAGACCGTTGGCTCGGGCAGCCCGCTCAAGATCGAGCGCGGCCTCAACGCCCTGTGGACCAATGGCGGCCTGCAGTATGGCCCGCCGATCCGCTAAGCGCGGTCCCTTCTGATTTTATCTCGGATCCGGCACAGGGCGGTCGCCCGCCCTGTGCCTTCATAAAAATAGCCCTAGACGGGCAACCGGGGAAAATATGGCTGAAACGTCAAGCAACGCTCCTTTTCAGGAATCGCGGGCTGCCGCGCTACTTTATAATCCCGCTGTCCGGGGCTTCGTCTACCAGTTCGTAACGGTTCTGGCCGTCGTAGCCTTCGTCTGGTGGGTCACAGACAACACGATTCGAAACCTTCAGGCCGCCGGCATCGCCTCGGGCTTCGGCTTCCTCGGCAACCGCGCCGGTTTCGACATCGCGCAAACTCCGATCCCCTACAACAACGACATGACATACGGCCGTGCGCTCATCGTCGGCATCGTCAACACGCTGTTCGTTTCGGTGGCGGGGATCGTCACGGCAACCATCATCGGCTTCATCGTCGGCATCGGACGGCTCTCCTCCAACTGGCTGATCGCCAAGCTGAGCCAGGTCTATGTCGAGGTGTTTCGCAACATTCCGCCGCTGCTTGTCATCTTCTTCTTCTACACAGGCGTTCTGGCGCTTCTCCCGTCCGCGCGCGACAGCTTGTCGCTGCCGCTGGACATGTATCTCAACAATCGCGGCCTTGCCTTCCCAAGCCCGGTCTTCGGGCCCGGTTCCTGGCTGATCGGCGCCGCTTTCATCCTGGCCATCGCTCTTGTCGTCGCGCTGTCCATGTGGGCGAAGCGTCGCCAGATGGCCACCGGCCAGCAATTCCCAACGTTTCTGGTCAGCCTTGCCATCCTGATCATCCTGCCGGTGATCGGCTATTTCATCGCCGGATCGCCGGTGACCTTCGACATTCCGGTCAAAGGCCGCTTCAACCTGCAGGGCGGCGCGGTGCTCGGCCCGGAATTCATGTCGCTCTATCTGGCGCTGTCGCTTTATACCGCCGCGTTCATGGCGGAGATCATCCGCGGCGGCATTCTCGGCGTTGCCAAGGGCCAGACGGAAGCCGCCAACGCGCTCGGCCTTCACCCGCGCAAGGTCACGCGTCTCGTCATCGTGCCGCAGGCCATGCGCATCATCATCCCGCCGATGACAAGTGAATATCTGAGCCTGACCAAGAACTCCTCGCTCGCGGTCGCCATCGGCTATGCCGATATCGTGGCCGTCGGCAAGACGGTCCTGAACCAGACCGGACAGGCGGTGGAGGTGGTGACGATCTGGATGATCATCTACCTCACGCTTTCAATTCTGACGTCGATCTTCATGAACTGGTTCAACGCCAAGATGGCGCTGGTGGAGAGATAAGATGGCGCACGATATCGCTTATGTCCGCAAGCAAATGCAGCCCCAGGAGCAGGCCCCCAAAAAGGACGGCAGCATCGCGCTGTGGCTGCGCACAAACCTCTTCGCCAACCCGAAAGACGCGTTTCTGTCGATCCTGGCCATCATCTTTCTGGCCTGGGCCATTCCGCCCATGGTCGAATGGCTGTTCATCAACGCGGCCTGGACAGGAACGGATCGGGCGGCCTGCGCGACAATCGCCCAGGGCGGCGTCCAGCCGGATGGCTGGAGCGGAGCCTGCTGGGCCTTCATCGGCAACAAGTTCGACCAGATCCTCTTTGGGCGTTACCCCGACGCAGAACTGTGGCGGCCGATCCTGATCGCCATCCTGTTTACCGCGCTGCTAATCCCGATGCTGATGCCGAAGGCGCCGTACAAGGGCTGGAACGCGCTGGCGCTGTTCGTCATCCTGCCCGTTTTCGCCTTCTTCGTCCTTTATGGCGGCGTGTTCGGCCTGCCGGTCGTCGACACTTCGGACTGGGGCGGCCTGATGGTCACGTTGATCCTGTCCTATTTCGCCATCACTGTCTCGCTGCCGCTCGGCATCATTCTGGCGCTGGGACGACGGTCGAAAATGCCGGTGATGCGGACCTTGTCGATCATGTTCATCGAAGTGGTGCGCGGCGTGCCGCTGATCACCATCCTGTTCATGGCGAGCGTGATGCTGCCGCTGTTCCTGCCGGAAGGCATGACCATCAACAAGTTCCTGCGCGCAATCGTCGGCGTGTCGCTGTTCATCTCCGCCTATATGGCCGAGACCATTCGCGGCGGCCTGCAGGCCATGCCCAAGGGACAGTTCGAAGGGGCGGCCTCGCTTGGCCTCGGCTACTGGCAGACCATGCGTCTCGTCATCCTGCCGCAGGCGATCAAGCTCGTCATCCCGGCGATCGTCAACCAGTTCATCTCGATCTTCAAGGATACCTCACTGGTCTCGATCATCGGCATGTTCGACCTGCTCGGCATCATCAAGTTCAACTTCACCGACTCAAGCTGGGCCTCGCCGGTCACGCCAATCACCGGCCTGATCTTCGCGGGCTTCGTGTTCTTCATCTTCTGCTTCGCGATGTCGCGCTATTCCAGCTTCATGGAACGCCATCTCGACACCGGACACCGAAGCTAGCTCAGGGTATTTGAGGATATTATCATGGTAGAAACAATCGACACTTCTCACATGACCGTCTCGGATACCGAGGTCGCGGTCGAGATGATCCACGTGAACAAATGGTATGGCGACTTCCACGTGCTGCGCGATATCAATCTGAAGGTGATGAAGGGCGAGCGCATCGTCATTGCCGGGCCTTCCGGCTCGGGAAAATCGACGATGATCCGCTGCATCAACCGGCTGGAAGAGCACCAGAAGGGCAATATCATCGTCGACAATATCGAGTTGACGGACGATCTGAAGAAGATCGACGAGATCCGTCGCGAGGTCGGCATGGTGTTCCAGCACTTCAATCTGTTCCCGCATCTGACGATCCTGGAAAACTGCACGCTGGCGCCGATCTGGGTGCGCAAGATGCCAAAAAAACAGGCTGAAGAAGTCGCGATGCACTATCTCGAACGTGTGAAGATCCCCGAGCAGGCGGACAAATATCCCGGCCAGCTTTCCGGCGGTCAGCAGCAGCGCGTGGCCATTGCCCGTTCGCTGTGCATGAGCCCCAAGATCATGCTGTTCGACGAACCGACCTCGGCGCTCGACCCGGAAATGATCAAGGAAGTGCTCGACACCATGGTGGGCCTTGCCGAGGAAGGCATGACCATGCTGTGCGTGACCCATGAAATGGGCTTCGCCCGTCAGGTCGCCAACCGCGTGATCTTCATGGACCAGGGCCAGATCGTCGAACAGAACTCGCCGCACGAATTCTTCGACAACCCGCAGCACGAGCGCACAAAGCTGTTCCTCAGCCAGATCCTGCACTGAGGCGGGAGGCCGATGTCCGGTCGCAAATAAAAAGGCGGGCTTTGCGGCCCGCTTTTTTGTGGGTTACAAAGCTCGCCTCACCCACATCCGTCACCCCGGCCTTGAGCCGGGGTCCAGGGCTGTAATAATGCCTTGTATGTCATGGCTTCGAAATCGCCTTGAATTTGATGGTCTTTGGTACTTGGCCCTGGATGCCGGCTCAAGGCCGGCATGACGGAGGTGAGAGCTACAGCATCGGCCCGAAAATCGGAATCGATTTTCGGAAAGCACGATGCGTAGTTTCAATAGGTTAGAGCGTCCTTTGTGCATCCGAATGGATGCACGGCGCTCTAAGGGGCTTTTGCCAACAAACTGAAGGCGGACCATGCGCCCGCCTTTTTATTGCCGTCCTAAAGCAGCCCCAGTTCGGCCAGTTCCGCGCGAAGCTCCTCCGGCATGTCCTCGCCGCCCTCGCCGAAATCGAGGTCACGGGGCGCATCTTCCGCCTTCAGGTAGCGCCAGCCCTGGAACGGTTTGCGCGGCACCGGAACGGTATCGACCACCTGCGGGGCAAGCACCAGGTCGCAACGCTGGATCCCCTGCCCGTCCGTATGGTTGGTGATGTCGAGGAGGGCCTGGCGGGCGCGGATCTGGCCATTGATGACCCAGTAGAGCGAACCGCCGTCGAGAATTTCGTCGCGCCGCTTCGGCGTCATCCGCGTGGTATGAACGGTGTGCGGCTCCAGGCCGGCGGCGAGCGCCGCCATGGACCGCTCCGCCACCCAACCGCGCAAATCGTCAATCCCGGTCGCGCCGACGCATAATTTCAGAATATGAAGGCTCATGGAGCTTATGAAGCGCGGCGGAGGGGTATCGTCAAGGTTTTGGCGTCAGGAAAAAATCAGCAATCCACCACATTGACGGCAAGGCCGCCGGTGGAGGTCTCCTTGTATTTCTCGTGCATGTCGTTGCCCGTCTGCCGCATGGTCTCGATGCAATTGTCGAGCGGTACGAAATGGCTACCGTCGCCCTTCAGAGCCAGCGAGGCGGCCGTTACCGCCTTCACAGCGCCCAGCGCATTGCGCTCGATACAGGGCACCTGCACGAGACCGGCGACCGGATCACAGGTCATGCCGAGATGATGCTCGAGCGCGATTTCGGCGGCGTTTTCCACCTGCTCCGGCGTGCCACCCATGGCCGCCGCAAGTCCCGCCGCCGCCATGGCCGAGGCCGAGCCCACCTCGCCCTGGCAGCCGACCTCGGCGCCCGATATCGAGGCATTGGTCTTGATGATGCCGCCGATGGCGGCAGCCGTCAGCAGGAAATCACGCGTGGCGTCCGTTCCGCCGGCGTTCTGGAACTCGCGGAAATAGCGCAGCGTCGCCGGCACGACACCGGCCGCGCCATTGGTCGGCGCGGTGACGACGCGGCCCCCTGCGGCATTCTCCTCGTTGACGGCCATGGCGAACATCGAGAGCCAGTCATTGGCCATCAACGGGTCGAACTGGTTGGAAAGCTTGGCCTTGGACAGCTTGTCATAAAGCTGGCCGGCGCGGCGGCGCACCTTCAGCCCGCCCGGCAACACGCCCTCGCCCGAAAGCCCCCGGTTGATGCAGCCGTCCATGGCATCCCAGATCGCATCGAGACCGGCATCCAGTTCGCCGCGCGTCATCCGCGCTTCCTCGTTGGCGCGCTTCATCGCGGCTATCGTCAGACCGGAGCGCTTTGCCATATCCAGCATCTCGGCAGCCGAGCGGAAGGGAAAGGGAATACTGTCCTCATCGCTCTCGCCGGCGGGAAAGTCCTTCTCGTCCTTCCAGGCGGTCAGCTCCGTGTCGGTCAGCACGAAGCCGCCGCCGACGGAATAATAGATCTGCCGCAGAAGGATCGCGCCATCGGCGTTGAGCGCGTAGAAGGTCATGCCGTTGGCGTGGCCTGGCAGCGGCTCCTTCCTGTTGAAGATCACATCCGCGTCGCAGTCGAACGCATAGGCAGGATGGCCGGGGGGCTCGACAGCGCCCTTCTGCCGGATGCCGGCGATGATATCATCCATCTCGTCTGGATCGACTGTCTCCGGACGCTCGCCGGCAAGCCCCAGAACGACGGCGCGATCGCTCGCATGGCCGACGCCGGTGAAGGCCAGCGATCCGTGCAGGCTGACGCGAAGCCGCGAGACGACGGCGCCTGTCGGGCGCGGCCATTCGCTGGAGGCCAGCAGCGCCAGAAAGCGGTTGGCAGCCGACATCGGCCCCATCGTGTGCGAGCTTGACGGCCCGATACCGATCTTGAAGACCTCGAAAACCGATAGGAACATGCCGGTCTCTCCATTGCCAAAACTGCTGCGTTCATTCTCTCATCTGGCCGCGCGGGCGGCAGAAAGGCGCGCGCCTTACCGACATGGTCGCACCTGAAAGCGGCAGAAATCAATGCGGAAGAGAAAAACCGGGGGCCAAACGAAAACGACGGCGCCCTCTCAGAGGTACGCCGTCGTTTTTACGGAAAATTCGATAGGCTGTTCAGACGGCGATGACGAGATACGCAATTCCGAGAACGGCACCAAAACCGATAACAGCCCGCAGGGTTACACCCCAGCAAGACTTGTGCGCGGTGTCTTCCATAATAGCTCCGATTGTCTTGACCCCAGTGCGCTTATTGGGAGGATGCGCACCGATGGTTATCGCTTTATTAAACTGTCACAGAAACTGCAATGGGGGATGCCGAGAAATTTTGACGATCGCCGCTTGCAAAGGCTCCGCGCTGCCGACACAACAGGAATGTCGCGACGACGGGTCTTTCGCCAACCCCTTGTACGCGCCGGAAAAACGCATTGACCGAAGGCCGGGTTTCATGACGGGCACCGATTTTATCGCACTCAGTTTTTTTCTCCTCTGCTGGTTCGTCTTCGACAGTTCTGTCAGCGGGCGGTTCAACCTGATCGGTCGCATGAGCCTGACCTCCGCCATGATGATCCATCGCAGGCGCTGGATGAAGACGGCGCTTTCGCGCGATCTGCGGATGATCGACACGCAGATCCTCTCCGGTCTGCAGAACGGAACCGCCTTCTTCGCCTCGACCTCGATCTTCGCCATCGGCGGCTGTTTCGCGCTGATGGGCGAGGCCGACCGGGCGCAGATGCTGTTCGAGGACCTGCCCGGCCTCATCCCCTCGACCCGCGCGGCATTCGAGATGAAGGCCGGCGGCCTAGCGGCGATCTTCGGCTATTCCTTCTTCAAATTCGGCTGGTCCTACCGTCTGTTCAATTACAACACCATCCTGTTCGGCGCCCTGCCGATGCGAGACGACACGCCTGAAACCGACAAGGACATGGAGCGGATGGCCGAGCAGATTGCCGAGGTCAACATCATCGCCGCGCGCCATTTCAACACCGGACTGCGCGCGATTTTCCTGTCGATCGGCTATCTCGGCTGGTTTCTCGGTCCTCATGTGTTCATGGCGACGACGGCCTTCGTGTTCTTGATTCTGACCCGACGCCAGTATTTCTCCGAGGCGCGCCGAACCATCCTGGAAGCCACCCAAAGCGAAAGCGGAGAAACCGCATGAACGAGAAAACGACGCCCGCGACCAAAAGCCGGCGCATCCATGTGATTGATGCCGCGCGCGGGATCGCGCTGATCGCCATGGCGATCTATCATTTTGTCTGGGACCTCGATTTTTTCGGCTATGTCTCTCCTGGCCTGTCAACACGCGGCTTCTGGGCGATTTTCGCCCATATGGATGCGGCAAGCTTCCTGTTCCTGGCCGGCTACAGCCTGTGGATGGCCCATGGCGCTTCGGTAAGGCCGCAATCCTTCCTGAGACGCCTCGCCATTCTCGTGGTCGCCAGCCTCGCGATCACGGCGGTCTCCTTCTTCGCCACGCCGGACGCGATCATCTATTTCGGCATTCTCCACATCATCGCCGTCGCCTCGGTGATCGGCCTTCTGTTCCGCAAGGTGCCGGCCGGCATCACCCTTGCCATCGCCGCGATGGCCTTGTTCGCGCCGCATCTTGTCAGCTTCGCCGCGCTTGACCCACGCTATCTTGCCTGGATCGGCATGGCGGCCCACCCCTACGCCTCGAGCGATTATGTGCCGCTGCTGCCGTGGATCGCGCCCTTCCTCGCAGGCTTTGCCGTCTCGAAACTCACGCTGTCATGGCTGAGACGGCAGAAACAGTTTCCGGCGACGGAAAACCCGTTGACCTTTCTCGGCCGTCACAGCCTGATCTTCTATCTCGTTCACCAGCCTGTGCTCTACGGCCTCGTTTATGTCGCGAGCCTGGTGGTCCCGCCAAACCCGGCGCCGGCCTATCTTTCCGGCTGTCAGGCGACGTGCGAACAGACGGACGAGGCAGGCTTCTGCCGCTCCTACTGCGCCTGTACGCTCGACGCACTGGAACAGGAAGGCCTGCTGGCACCGCTGATGCGCAACCAGACCACGGACAAGGACGCGGTCGCGCTCGGACGGATCGCGATGTCGTGCAGCATTCGGTAGGATTGTCGGAGGAAAGGCTGGAGGGACGGCCGGGAGGGATCAGGTGCCGACGCCGATTTCGGCAAGACGCGTCAGGCAAGTCTCTTCGGCGATATCGAGTTCGCTCATCATCTCATCGATGTCGCGGCGCTTCTGACGCAAATCGTCGCGACGCGACTTGATTTCGTTCATCGTCTGCTTCAGCTGGCCGATCTCGGTTGGTGGGCGATGGAACAGGTTCTGCATGTCCCGGATCTCTGCAAGCGTTAGTCCGATGCGACGGCTGCGCAGGATTTCCTTGATCAGCACGCGCTCTTTCTCGCTGTAAAGCCGCGTGCGCCCGCGCCTCTCGGGCTGCAGCAGCCCCTCGTCCTCATAGAATCTGAGGGTCCTGGTGGACACTCCGAACTCGCGCGTAAGTTCTGTTATGGAATAGAATCTCTTCTGCACAATGCGCCCCGACTATTATTTATTGTTGGTCTGAAAAACGTTTAGGAAACTAGATGTTAAACCACCATGTCGCAATTCCCAAGAATGAGAAAAAGCCGATAACGTCAGTCGTTGTCGTCACAAAAACGGACGAAGAGATGGCGGGATCGGCGCCTGCCCGGTCAAGCAGCAGCGGTATAAGAATGCCAGCCATGGCGGCAGCGAACATGTTGATGATCATCGCGGCGGCTACAACCCCGCCGAGTTGCGGGTTGTCGAACCAGTAACCCGCAACTAACGCGATTAGCAAAGCAAAGACGACGCCGTTGAACAGGCCGACGCCCGCCTCCCTGCGGATAATGCGCGCTGCGTTGTAGATGTCGAGATCGCGGGTGGCGAGCGCGCGAACCGTCACCGTCATGGTCTGGGTGCCGGCATTGCCGCCCATTGACGCGACCACGGGCATCAGCACGGCAAGGGCGATCATCTTGCCGATCGACTCGTCGAAAAGGCCGATAACGCTCGCGGACATGAAGGCCGTGCCCATATTTATAAGAAGCCATCCGAAACGCGAGCGCACCGCCCGGATGACATTGTCGGAGAGTTCCTCGTCGCCGACGCCGCCGAGGCGCTTGATGTCCTCGTCCGCCTCTTCATGGATGACGTCAACGACATCGTCGATGGTCAGCACACCGACCAGACGACCATTATTGTCGACCACTGCAGCGGAGAGGAGGTCGTACTGTTCGAAGACCTGTGCGGCCTCTTCCTGATCGAGTTCGGCATCGATCGGGTGATTGGTCTCGCGCATGATCGTCTCGATCTTCACCTGCCGCTTGGCGCGCAGGATACTGTCGAGATCGACCGCGCCGAGAAGGCGGAAGGTCGGATCGACAACGAAGATCTGCGAGAAGGAGTCGGGCAGATCGTCGTCCTCGCGCATGTAGTCGATGGTCTGGCCGACAGTCCAGAACGGCGGCACCGCCACGAATTCGGTCTGCATGCGCCGGCCGGCCGAACTCTCGGGATAATCAAGCGAGCGCGTCAGCCTGATCCGCTCGGTAAAGGGCAGCTTGGCGAGGATATCCTCCCGCTCCTCGTCGCCGAGATCCTCTAGGATGTAGACCGCATCGTCCGAATCGAGGGCGCTCAGAGCGCTGACGAGCTGTTCGGAGGGCAGCGATTCGATGATGTCGAGGCGGATCGCCTCGTCGACCTCGGTCAGTGCCGTCAGGTCGAATTCGTCGCCGAGAAGGCGCACCAGTTCGGGGCGGCTCTCGTAATCCAGCGCCTCGATGACGTCGCCAAGCTCGGATTCGTGGAGGCTCGCCACTTCCTCGCGCAGATAGGCGGTATTCCCCTCGGCGATCGCCTGCTGGACACCGGCGAGGAATTCGGCGCGGACCGCCCCCTCCTCGCTGTAGATATCGTCGGTCTGTTCGCGCGCTTCGGTCTCGTTCAGCACTTCTTCATCCAGATGGCTCATTTTGGGAAACCTTTCTGTCAGCAACGCGACCCTTCACGCGCGGTTCCGTCCGCGCTCATCTCTTAGAGCGTTTCACACGGAAATGAAATCGCTTCGGGGTAACCTTTTGATGACAGGCGCGAACAGCGAAATCGTGGGCTCCGGCGCGGCGCTGCCTGGCAGGCTCTCGAGCGGAAAATCTGACTTTTTTGCGGCGCGATGCCGATCAAGACCACTTGCAAGACAACCGCGCGACGCGGACTTTCGGTGGCCAAACAGCCCTCGCCCGCGACATGGCCGAGGGGCTTGCATGAAAATCTCGGTCGATCCATCTCTCCACAAAGCAGCAAGCCGTTTGACTATCGGGGGCACGGCTCCTATCACAGTTCATGAGCAAGCGGAAAATCAATCCGCGGCTCCCGCGCAGCCTACGCGGCGATAAAAAGGAAACGGCAGTCAGCCGCGGGCAAGGTGCGGCGCCGACGGTTTGACCCCGACTTCTGTGATTGGAGGAGGCGTCGGGGAAGACAGGCAACAGGGGAGCTTGCAATGCGATCGAAAGCCGTTTCTTTTCTGCGGGTCATTGAATGGCACTGCTGAAGAACGCCAGCATACCGCGCGACAGGCGTTCGACGATCAGGCTTTACACGGCCCTGACGATCCTGTTCTTCGCGACGGTGGCGACCGCGACGGTATTCGGCGGGCTGTCCCTTCGCGATGCGATTCGCCAGGAGCGCCAGGAACAGGCCGAAGCCCGCGCGGAAGGCTTCGCCAAGGCGCTAAAATCTGTTCTCAAATTGACCGACAATGTCGGCCGGGCGCTTGCCGAGAGTTTCGACGAGGGCGGGCTTGAAGGCTATGACACGTCCGTCGACACCTATCTGGCCGCGGCGCCGTGGACAAAGGCGGTGATCCTCAACCGCGACGATGCCACACGCGTTTCTCCGGAGGACCTTTCGGCAACCATGCGCAGGCTCCCGGTCCCCGACCAGGATGCCGGCCAACGAAAGATCTTCGGACCTTTCACACTGCCCAACGGCGAACGTATTTTTGTCTTTCGCTATATGTTCGACGCGGGAAACCTGGAACTCATCGTCGGCTTCGAGGCGATCCTCGAGGCTGTCGGCCTTCTCGAACTTGAGCAGACGACCCAGCTCAGCTTCACCACCGTTGCCACACCTGGCCTTGACGCGCGCGCCGTCGCCGGTGAAAGCCATCTCTCCGTCGAGGACGCAATCCAGCGGGAAGTGCGCATCGACAACGCGACATGGACGATCAGCGTCGCGCCGCGCGCCCTTTCGGATGGCCTGTTCGACTGGCGACAGGCGTTCCGTCTTGGCGGCGGCTTGCTCGTCCTGGTGTTTGTCGCGCCCTTCATTGCCCTGCTTCTTCTGTTTCGGGCGCGTCTCAGGGACAATGTCAATATCCGCCGCAGCATGATGGCTGTCGAAAACCTGTCGCGCCATCTCGATGTCGCCCTCAACGCTTCCAATATCGGCCTGTGGGAACACGACCTGGAAACCGACATCCAGATATGGGACGACCAGATCCTGAGGATCTACGGCATTGAAGGCGAGAGCCATGTGCAGAGCTTCGAAACCTGGCGTGCCAGGCTGCACCCCGATGATCAGGAACGCTTCCGTCGTTTCAGCTGGGAGGACGCGGAGAAAGAAAAAGGGTTTCTGACCGAATACCGCATCATCACGCCCGAGGGGCAGGAGAAGACCATCCGCTCAGCCGGCAACGCCTATCGCGATGCCGACGGCAAGCGCAAATTCGTCGGCGTCAACTGGGATGTTTCCGCCGACAAGGCGCTGCAGGAAGCGCTTGCGGAGGCCAAGGCAAGGGCGGAAGAACAGAATGTCGCTCTGGAAGAGGCCCGCGCCCGCATGGAAGAGGTCGCCCTGCAGGATACGCTGACGACCATACCCAACCGGCGTCATTTCGAAAAGCGGCTGGAAGCCGCCCAGGCCGGCGGCGCCATGCCGGAAGGCATGAAAATCGTGCTGATCGACCTTGACGGTTTCAAGACCATCAACGACACGATGGGGCATTTCTTCGGTGACGACGTTTTGCGCTACGCGGCCGAAACATTCATGAAAAACCTTGGACCCGACGACTTTCTGGCGCGCACCGGCGGCGACGAGTTCGTTGCCCTGATGCCGGCGACGAGCGACGTCGAGGCCTTCGCGACAACGGTCACCGCCGCGTTCTCCAAACCGCTGCGCATTGGCGGACGCTCCTGCCGCCTGGGCGTCAGTCTTGGCATCGCAACGGCCGAGGATTCCGCCGATACGGCATCCGACCTTCTGATCAAGGCGGACCTTGCGCTCTACGAGGCAAAGAATCGCGGGCGCGGGCGCACGGTGAACTACACCAGCAACCTGATGGCCAAGACCTTCTCGCTCAAGCGTCTGGCCGACGAATTGCAGGAGGCCGTCGAGAACGGAGAAATCATCGCCCACTACCAGCCGATTTTCGATGTCAGAACGTCGGCGATTGTCGGCGTCGAAGCGCTCGTCCGCTGGCAGCATCCGCGCCGGGGCGTGCTGGAGCCGAAGGCCTTTCTCGATGTGGCGGAGCAACTCGGCCTGCTGCATTCGATCGATGACACCGTCTTCAAGAAGGCGGTTGCGGTCATCAACCACGCCAAAGCGGCGGGCGTGCCGCTTCCCGGCATCTCGGTCAACATCTCCTCGCAGCGCCTTCGGGACCCCTTGCTGCTCGAACAGCTCGCCTCATTCGATCTGCCGCCGGGCACGGTTCATTTCGAACTTCTGGAGTCCATCCCCTTCGACCGGCCTGACACCGCATTGATCAAAACCGTCAACGCCATCAGGAAACTCGGCATCGGTATCGATCTTGACGATTTCGGCTCAGGCTATGCCTCGCTCGTCGGCCTCAACCAGGTGCGCCCCGACCGTCTGAAGATCGCCGGCCAGTTGATTGCCCCGATCACCGGATCGGAGGAGAGCCTGCAGATTGTCGAGACCATCGTTCGGATCGCGCGGACCTTCAACATCGGCGTCATCTGCGAGGGTGTGACCTCGAAGGCCCACTACGAGAAACTGGAAGCGCTCGGCTGCTTCCTGCAGCAGGGCTACTATTTCTCGCGCCCGATGGATGAGGATCATTTCATCGCCTTCATGCGCACGCGCAACGGCCTCGACTGATCCGGCCGCCCCCAATTCTTCAGCAGAAAAGGTGCCGCGTTCAGGACGGCATGCGCGTCGTGCATACCTTGTATGTCGAGATGGCACTGCAAATTTCCGGCGCGGACACGTATATAGGGATCAACAGAGTGATCGAGCAGACATCAACACGGTTTGACAGAAGCTTATTCGCTTGGCCCGGTCCCCGGGTTTGAAATTCGAAGCCGCGCACTCCTCCTCCTCCCAGCGCGCTTCGATGGGTTGACGACGCTCCTCCTCCCAGTCGTCGACCAACGCAAATGACGCTCACCGGATCCTCCTCCCCCGGTGAGCGTTATTTTTTTGCGCGATGCAAACTTCCGATCCAATGCCAATGCCCTTCCCGGCCTCGTGAACCCGGCCTCGCCCTTCTTCCGGCGGCGTCCGGAATTCTCCACGCGTATCTGCTTTTCCGAGGCCGTCCTGCCCTTTGTTGTCGCGTTTTCAGCCCCTCTCCGGCAGCGCCATGCAGAAAATGCATAGCGGCTTTACCGCAAACCCACTGACCGAGACCGAATGCAGGGACTATATCCCTGTCATCAGAGATTGAGGCGCAGAAAATCGAAGCGCCACAGCAAACAGGAGAGAGAAACATGAGCATGGCTCGTTCGTTCAACAACTGGATCAAGTACCGTCAGACCGTTTCGGAACTCGACCGCATGAATGCCCGCGAACTGTCCGACCTCGGCATCAACCGCGAAGACATTCGCCGCGTTGCCCGCAAGGCCGCATTCTAATCGCTGCCTTGTCCAAGCTTGCAAAAGCCCCACGCCCAACCCGGCGCGGGGCTTTTTTTTGAGCAAAATCCGACCGTGAAGAGCGCACCTGACGCCTGTCACGCGCGGAATGCCTCCAAACTACGCGGAGCCATAGGCCTGCATCAATATTGTGCAACCTAGCGCACAATTGCATGGCAGTTGCATAATAACTGCACACGACGAATTGCCGTTTTCCTTGTATTTTCCCGACCAAAATCAACACAGCACAAAGCTGCCGGAAATTTTTGAGGAAACACCCATGAATCCCTTCGACTTCACCATGAAATGGTTCAGCTACCGCCGCACGCGCTCCCAGCTGCGCAATCTTACCGCCAACGAACTCAAGGACATCGGCCTGCTGCCGAGCGATATCGAGCGCGTCGCGGCCCGCGCTTTCCGCTGAGACGACACTCCGCACTGCATTGTCAACGGCGCCACATGGCGCCGTTTTGCGTTTCGGCGGACGGCGCGGCGCTTGCCTTCCGGGGCGCAGCGACTATGTTGAAGCCCCTTTTCGAAATAACCGGACGACGCACAGCATGGCCGCATTTCCGCGCTTTACCTCCCTGATCAAGGAACTGCCATCCACGGTCCCCTTTGTCGGACCCGAAGCACTGGAGCGCACCCGCAATTACCCGATCATCGCCCGGATCGGCGCGAATGAGAGCGGCTTCGGTCCCGCGCCGTCGGTGCTTGCGGCGATACGCGAGGCTGCCGGCGACATCTGGAAATATTCCGATTCCGAGCATCTGTCGCTGCGCCAGGCCCTTGCCGAACATCACGGCTGCAAGCCGGAGAACCTGATGATCGGAGAGGGCGTCGACGGACTTCTGGGAATGGCCGTCAGACTGGTCGTCTCGCCGGGCACGATCGTCGTCACCTCGCTCGGCGCCTATCCGACCTTCAACTATCACGTCGACGGCTTCGGCGGAAAACGGGTGAGCGTGCCCTATGCTGGCGACAGGGAAGACCTCGATGCGCTGATGGCGGCAGTGAAGGACCATGACGCGACCATGGTCTATTTCGCCAATCCGGATAATCCGATGGGCAGTTTCTGGCACGAGGACGATGTCGTGCGGTTCGTCGAGGAACTGCCGGAGACCTGCATGATGGTGCTGGACGAGGCCTATTGCGAATGCGGCCCGGCGGAAGCCTTTCCGGGCATAGACCGCTTCCTCGACCGCCCGAACGTCATGCGCTTCCGGACCTTCTCCAAGGCCTACGGGCTTGCCGGCGCGCGCGCCGGCTATGTCATCGGCGAAGCGGAGACGATTGCCGCCTTCAACAAGATCCGCAATCATTTCGGCATGTCGCGGCTGACGCTGGTCGCCGCCGAGGCGGCCCTTGCCGACCAGGCCTATCTGCAGAGCGTCATCGGGCGCATTCGCGAATCGCGCGACGAGATCGCCCGGATCGCGCGCGACAACGGCCTCGCGCCGCTACCCTCGGCGACAAACTTCGTCGCTATCGATTGCGGCAGGGATGGCGCCTATGCGCGCGCTATCGTCGATGCGCTGGGCGCGCGCGGCGTCTTCATCCGCATGCCCGGCGTCGCGCCGCTTGATCGCTGCATCCGCGTTTCGACCGGGCCGAGCGAGGACATGGACCTCTTCGCCCAGGAACTGCCGGCCGTGCTTCAGGCGCTCGGCTAACGCCTGCGCCTGAAACGTCCAACGGATGGCCGGAGCTCAGCGCGCCTTCTGGCCGAAAAGCACAGACTGGGCGTCCTTGTCCGAGGCAAGGTTCATCTTCTCGCGCTCTTTCTGGCCGACGGCGATGCCGGCCTTGACGGCAGGGCGCGCCATCACAGCCTCATACCAGCGCTTCAGGTTCGGAAAATCATCGAGATTCTGTCCCTGCGCCTCGTGCGAGCGGACCCAGCCGATCGAGGCCATGTCGGCAATCGAATAGGCGCCGCCGAGATAATCCGCCTCACCGAGACGCTTGTCCATCACCCCATAGAGCCGGTTGACCTCGTTGGTGTAACGATCGATGCCATAGGCGATCTTTTCCGGCGCGTAATTGCGGAAGTGATGCGCCTGCCCCGCCATCGGCCCCAGCCCGCCAACCTGCCAGAACAGCCATTCCTCGACGGCAATGCGTTCGCGCTCGGTCTCGGGATAGAATTTTTTGTACTTGCGGCCGAGATACTGAAGGATCGCGCCGGATTCGAACACCGAGACGGGTTCGCCCCCCGGCCCTTCCGGATCGACAATCGCCGGCATGCGGTTATTGGGAGAAATCTTGAGGAATTCCGGCTTGAACTGATCGCCCTTGCCGATATTCACGTAATTGACGTTGTAGGGTACGCCGGCCTCTTCCAGATAAATCGTGATCTTGTAGCCGTTGGGCGTCGGCCAGTAGAAAAGCTCGATCGGTGCGGTCATGAAAAATCATCCTCTCGCGTGTCGCAAAACACTGATCCCTTCGATATAGATCGATTTCGAACACAAAAAAGACCGGGACGAACCGGTCTTCCACCGGATCAGACCGTTTCAGGCAGTCACGAGGGTCGCCATGCACGAGAACGAAGCTTTGACAGCACATATCATTTCGCCCGATCCGGTCGAACCGCAGAGCTTCATGGATCCGCGCGAGGCCGTGAAAGCGCTGCAGGCGCTCTACAAGCGCAATACCCGTTTCATCATCGATGCCTTCATCGCGCTTGCCGGCGGCGCGCCAATCGAGGGGCGCTACCGCGCCTGCTATCCGAGGGTAAGCATCCAGACCGGAAGCTACGGGCTGACTGATTCGCGACTTTCCTTTGGCCATGTGGCAACCCCTGGCGAATACGCAACGACGATCAGCCACCCGATCCTGTTCGAAGATTATCTGATCGAGCAGCTCGGTCTGCTGATCAAGAACCACGGCGTTCCGGTGACGGTCGAAGAGTCCGACACGCCCATTCCGCTGCACTTCGCCTTTGGCGAAAACACGCATGTGGAGGCGGATCTCGCCGCACTTGCCGACGTACCCTTGCGCGATATCTTCGACACGCCCGACCTCAACACCACCGACGACCAGATCGCCAATGGCGACTTCGAGCCGGAGCCCGGCGCGCCGCAGCCGCTCGCGCCGTTTACCGCCCAGCGCATCGACTATTCGCTGGCCCGCCTCAGCCACTATACGGCAACGAGTTCGGCGCATTTCCAGAACTTCGTGCTGTTTACCAACTACCAGTTCTATATCGACGAGTTCTGCGCCTACGCGCGGGAGGTGATGGCCAAGGGCGGGGAAGGTTACAGCGCCTTCGTCGAGCCCGGCAACAACATCACGCTGCCGGGTGAAGTGGAGCCGGAAGGCGGGCATACCGGCGTGCGCATGCCGCAAATGCCGGCCTACCACCTGAAGCGCGCCGACAATTCCGGCATCTCCATGGTCAATATCGGCGTCGGTCCCTCCAACGCCAAGACGATTACCGACCACATCGCCGTGCTGCGGCCGCATGCCTGGCTGATGCTCGGCCATTGCGCGGGGCTTCGGAACAGCCAGAAGCTTGGCGACTACGTGCTTGCCCATGCCTATGTCCGCGAGGACCATGTGCTGGACGACGACCTGCCGGTCTGGGTGCCTATCCCGGCGCTCGCCGAAGTGCAGCAGGCGCTCGAGGAGGCTGTCGGCGAGGTCACCGGACTTGAGGGTTACGAGCTGAAGCGGGTGATGCGCACCGGCACCGTCGCCACCATCGACAACCGCAACTGGGAGCTTTCGCACCAGAGCGGGCCGGTTAAGCGCCTGTCGCAGTCGCGCGCCATCGGCCTCGACATGGAATCGGCGACGATTGCCGCCAACGGCTTCCGCTTCCGCGTGCCCTACGGCACGCTACTCTGCGTTTCCGACCGGCCGCTTCACGGCGAACTGAAGCTGCCCGGCATGGCCACGGCCTTCTACACCACCCAGGTGCGCCAGCATCTGCATATCGGCATCAAGGCTGTGCAGAAACTCGCCGCCATGCCGCCGGAGCGGCTGCATTCACGCAAATTGAGAAGCTTTTACGAGACCGCCTTCCAGTAAGGCCTTCAGACTGCCCGCAAAGGTCCTGGCCCTTATTTCCGTCATGCCGGCCTTTAGCCGGCAACCAGGGCCGAACAGCGAGGGCCTTTACGCTTAAGGCATTGTTGCAAAATGTGTTTTTGCAGCCCTGGACCCCGGATCAAGTCCGGGGTGACGGACAGTGGGGAAGCATGCTCCTTCTGTCTGCAACAGGCGCGGCGACAGACTGACCGCCTTCCAGTAAGGCCGTTATTCCAGCCGGCTGTCAGCGGGAACGATTACCGGCAGCGAGCGCGGGTGCTGCTCCAGCACGGCGTGGCGCACCTCCTCGATCGGGTCGCCGTCAAACGACTGGTCGATATCCTTTGAATGAAAATCGAGCGTCAGCTTTTCCGTTTCGATCACGGTGGTGTTTTCGCTGTCCTCAATCCGCCCGGAAAAATAATCGAGGGCGAAGCCGAGAACCGAATCAAACTCCTCGGCCTTCAAGAGGTAAAAGGCGAGTTTGCCGCCCTGGGGTCTGTCGGTGAACAGGCTGGCATTGCCGTGAATGCGGTTGTTGGCGACGCCGACGAGGGCGAACTTCCCCTCGCCGCTGGCCTCGGCGCATTCATAGCTGAGACTGATTTCCGGTATCGCGCGCAGCGTGTCGATCCAGGCACGCGTGCTGGCCGAGATCTTGCCGAGCCGCGAATCATAGTCGAGCTGTTCGCGGTTGCGGATCATCGTCGCGTGAAGACCGGCGGAGAACTGATGAATGAACGGCCTGCCGTTCATCGTCGGCACGTCCACATGGGCGGGCTTGCCGCCGGCCAGCGTCTTCAGCGCTTCCTCGATATCAAGCGGAAGGCCAAGACTGCGGGCAAAAAGGTTCATGGTTCCGGCCGGGATGACGCCGAGCAGCTTGTCGGTGCCATACATCGAGCCTGCGGCAAGCGAGATCGATCCGTCGCCGCCGCCGACGATCATGCCATCGAACCCCTCGGCTTCGACCGTCTTGTTGATCACCTCCGCGATTTCGTTGCCGCTGACGACCGCGCATTCGAAGTCATGCCCGGCATCGCGAAAGATATTGGCGGCGAGGTCGGAAAATGCGTCCATATCGGTGGTTTTGAACGTACCGCCATCGCGGTTGAAAATACCTTTCAGACGCATTGCCTGTCCTTGAGCCTGTTGACTGGCCTGAAACGGGCCAGGGCGGCCGCTGGTTCCGCCTTGACCCGTGAACCTGTCACATATTCGGGTAAACCGGCCCTTCGCCGCCCTGCGGCGGAACCCAGGTGATGTTCTGGTTCGGGTCCTTGATGTCGCAGGTCTTGCAGTGCACGCAGTTCTGCGCGTTGATCACGAACTTTTCCGTGCCGTCCTCCTCGACCCATTCATAGACCCCGGCAGGACAGTAGCGGCCGGAGGGGCCGGCATAGATCTCGTATTCCGAGGTTTTCTGCAGCGCCATGTTCTTGACCTTCAGATGGACGGGCTGGTCCTCCTCGTGATTGGTGTTCGACAGGAACACCGAGGACAGGCGGTCGAAAGTCAGAACGCCATCGGGTTTCGGATAGTCGATCGGCTTGTGTTTTGCCGCCGGCTCCAGCGACGCGGCATCGCTCTTGCCGTGCTTCATCGTGCCGAAAAAGGAGAAGCCGAACAGCGTGTTGGTCCACATGTCGAGACCGCCGAGCGCGATGCCGGCGAAGGTGCCGAGCTTCGACCACAGCGGCTTGACGTTGCGGACCGTCTTCAGGTCACGGCCAATGGCGCCGTCGCGCCAGTCCGTCTCGATCTCGGCGATCTCATCGTGTTCGCGGCCCGCCGCAAGCGCCTCCGCAACGCGCTCGGCGGCGAGCATGCCGGAGAGCACCGCATTGTGGGAGCCCTTGATTCGCGGCACGTTGACGAAGCCGGCCGAACAGCCGATCAGCGCGCCGCCGGGGAAGGAAAGCTTCGGCACGGACTGATAGCCCCCCTCCGAGATCGCCCGCGCACCGTAGGAAATACGTTTTGCTCCCGCAAAGGTCGACGCGATCGCCGGATGGGTCTTGAAGCGTTGGAATTCTTCAAAGGGCGAAAGATAGGGGTTCTTGTAATTCAGGTGCAGCACGAAGCCGACGGCCACCTGGTTATCCTCCAGATGGTAGAGGAAAGAGCCGCCGCCGGTTTTCGCATCAAGCGGCCAGCCGAAGGAATGCTGGACAAGGCCGGGCTGGCTTTTCTCCGGGGCGACTTCCCACAATTCCTTCAGGCCGATGCCGAATTTCTGCGGCTCACGGCCTTCGTCGAGGCTGAACCTGGCGATCAGCTGCTTGGCCAGCGAACCGCGCACGCCCTCGCCGATCAACACATATTTCCCGAGAAGCGCCATGCCGCGGGTATAATTCGGGCCGGGCGTACCGTCGCGTTCGACGCCCATGTCTCCCGTGGCGACACCGATCACAGCACCGGCATCGTCATAAAGCACTTCCGACGCGGCAAAGCCGGGGTAGATCTCGACGCCCAGCGCCTCGGCCTTTTCGGCCAGCCAGCGACAGACATTGCCGAGTGAGACGACATAATTGCCGTGGTTGTTCATCAGCGGCGGCATGAGGAAGTTCGGCAGGGGGAGCGCGCCGGCGGGGCCGAGCAGGAGAAAGCGGTCTCGCGTGACCTCGGTCCTGAAGGGATGGCCCTCCTCCTCCCGCCAGCCGGGCAGAAGGGCATCTATGCCGGACGGATCGACGACCGCGCCGGACAGGATGTGGGCGCCGACCTCGGCTCCCTTTTCCAGGACGACGACGCTCAAATCCTCATTGAGCTGTTTCAGCCGAATGGCGGCGGCGAGACCGGATGGACCGGCACCGACAATCACCACATCGAATTCCATGCTTTCACGTTCCGGCAGTTCTTCAGCCATGTTATCCCTTCCATTGCCGCTTGCCCCGGGCTCGGCGAGGCACGCGATCTAGCAACTCCACCCGTTATTCCTAGAGAGGTTGCGACGAAATGAAAAGCGCCCTGGCACGCTCTCGCAAATCGCCAGCCAGTAGCAGTTTCCACAGGCCGTGCGTGCGGCACGCCCGCGCAAACGTCCGATAATGATTGATTGACGACATGGCGGGCGTCTATGGTGAATGCCAATTTCCGCCGTTCATTTTTCAAAGCGTCGGCCGGTTCCGGCCAAGGGAGTTTTTCATGGATTTTGGTATTGCCGACAAGAAGGCCGTCGTGCTCGCCTCTTCGCGCGGGCTGGGCGCCGGCATCGCCGAGGCGTTGGCGAAGGAGGGCGCGCATGTGCTTTTGTGCGGGCGTACCGAAGACCGTCTTCAGACCAACTGCAAGGTGATCAACGAGACGACCCCCGGCAAGGCCGATTTCGTCGTGGCCGATATCGCGTCCGAGAATTTCGTCGAGGACCTGCTGTCGGCCATTGAGGAAAAGCTTGGCGGCGTTGATATCCTCGTCAACAATTCCGGCGGACCGACGCCCGGAACCGTCGCCGAGATGAGTCCCGAGCGGCTCGACAAGTTCTTCCGCTCCATGGTCTCCCCGATCATCACGCTCACCAATGCGCTCGTGCCGCAGATGAAGGAGAAGGGCTGGGGCAGGATCGTCACCGTCGCCTCTGGCGGCGTGGTCGAGCCGATCCCGAACCTTGCGCTCTCCAACACGCTGCGGTCCGCGCTGGTCGGCTGGAACAAGACGCTGTCAAGCGAGGTCGCCTCGTCCGGCATCACCGCGAACATGCTTCTGCCGGGCCGCATCCATACCGACCGGATCGACGAACTCGACCACGCCAATGCCGAGCGCTCGGGCAGGAGCCTTGCCGAGGTGCGCAAGGCGACGCTTTCAACCATCCCGGCCGGACGGCTGGGGCGGGTCGAGGAATTCGCCAGCGTCGCAGCCTTCCTCTGCTCCCGGCAGGCGAGCTACCTGACCGGCAGCCTGATCCGCTGCGATGGCGGCGCGACGCACGCGATTTGACTTCACTGCATGGCCGGGCGGCCGGATGGCCGCCCCATGGAACCGACCGATGATCTCCGCAAGGGACCTGACAGCACACGAGGCAGCCGCTCTTCTGCATTTCTATGCAGATGCCGGGGTGGACACGCTTCTGGAAGACGCCGCCATCGACCTGACGGCGCGCGTCGAGACGCCTGCGCCCGAAAAGAAGCGCCCGGTCGATCCACAGCGCGAATCGCAGGCGGTAGCGCCGGCCGCCCGCCCCGCCGCTGCCGCGCGCCCCGCCGTCGGCATGACGACCATTCCGGACGACAAGGCCGTCTCCGACGCGCAGTTCGCAGCCGAAAGCGCCCGGTCGCTCGGCGAACTCAGGACGGTTCTGGAAGGGTTTTCGGGCTGCAATCTCAAACATAACGCCCGCTCGACCATCGCGCTCGACGCCATGCCGGAAAGCGGCATACTGGCAGTCTGCGGCTACCCGACCGGTGACGACGACCGCAACGGCGCACCGCTTGCCGGCCGCGCCGGCAGCCTCTTCGAGCGTATGCTTGCCGCGATCGGCCTTTCCCGCGAGGACGTCGCCGTCACCACCGCCCTTCCCTGGCGCACGCCGGGCGATCGCAGCCCCACCCAGTCGGAGGTGGATATCTGCCGACCCTTCCTGAGACGCCAGATCGCGCTTGCCGAACCGCGTCATCTTCTGGTGCTCGGAAATTTCGCCAGCCGCATGCTGATCGATGCCGACAAGACGGTGTTCAACCTGCGCGGCGAATGGCACGCGCTGCACGTCGACAGCCATGCCGTCGACGCGCTCGTGACCTTCTCCCCGACCGAGCTTCTGGCCGCGCCCGCCAACAAAAAGCCCGCCTGGCAGGACCTTCTTTCCTTCAAGGCGCGGCTTGGTTGAACGCCCTCACCTCTCAATGCCTGGAAAATACTCAGTTTCCGAACGGTTAACGCCGGCATGCATGTGGCGCATGGCTGCCCTTCGGCAGGGACCATTGCTGGTTCCGGGCGATTCATAGATAAGGGGACATGTCTTGGGAGGACACAGGAACCAAGGCAATGAGACACGTACAGGATATGGACGCAACCCTTATGCAGAACACGCGCTTTTCTCTCGAACTCGGACGCTCGACCAATGGCTATCATGGTCAGCGTGGAATCGACCGCGCGATCGCCAAGGGCTTCGCCAAGGCACTTGGACACCACGATGCCAGCACGCGCCGCCCTGCAATGCGGGCGCTCGGCGCCTGATCGGGCGACGACCGTTACAAAAATTAGCGGGTTGATTGGAAAGCCGGGACATATGCCCCGGCTTTTCTGCGTTCGGGGACCAGTTCTGCTTCGTGCGACACCCCGAAACGGCCAGGGCCTTTCGCAGTCAGATGGAAACATCCGAGGTCTGCGAAAATGCGTCAAAACAAGTCGGTAGAGCGCCGCGCGTCCATTCGGACGCCCCAACCTGTTGAATCTACGGATCGTGCGGTCAGAAAACCGATTCCGGTTTTCGGACCTATGCGCTAGTCGATGAAGGCGACTTCGACTGTCGTGCCGCTTTCGATGGCGGTGCGGATCGAGAATTTGAGGCCGAGCCTGGATGCGGCGTCCTGCGCCTCGACAAGGCAGGTGTGGGAGATGCCCATCGTCAGCTCCGGCTGTTTGAACACCGCCTCAAGCTCGCTTTCGCTGAGTCCCCTGCCGATATCGGAAAATTCGGCCCGGAACCCGTCGGACGCGGAAGGTTCGAGCGTGATCCGCGCATCACAATAGGGCGGAGAGACTGCGATCAGCCGCTCGACAAGGTGGGAAAACAGCTTTGTCAGAAGTTCCTCATCGAGCGGGTAACCGAGACCGCCGTCATCGATCGCCGTAGTCACCGTGACGCTTTCCGCCACGGCTTCGCCGCGATGACGCGCGAGCGCTTCACGCAGACACTTCGCAGGAGAAATCAGCGGGATGTCCTGTTCACGTTCATTGCGGTCGCGCGCGGATTCGAACTCCGCGAAAATATCGCGCTTCAGGGGGGATGCCGCCAGGACCGGGCCGACATTGGCTGCCGGCGCCCGTTCAGGCTTGTTAGCGCTGTCAGCACTTCTGGCCTGCCGATCTTCGGCCAAGGAAGCTTCTGGCCTGTCCGGCGGAGACGTGCTGAAACGGGCCTCCTTGAAATCATCAAGGGGCTTTTCCTCGGGCGAGGAAGCGCTGAGGAACCCATTCGAAATGATGCGGCGCGGCCGTGCCGGCGTCTTCCCAGGGCGGCTGCGCCCCGGATTCCAGGGCATGTGGCCGTTGATCGGCTTGGTATGGGGTGGGAGCGCTTCGGCGGGCTGCGGCTCTGGCTGGGCCACGCGCACCGGCGACGCGGGTTCGCTTCGAGGTTCCAGCGCGCTCTCGCGCAGCTGCCGCATGGCAACGGCCCGATGCGGCTGCTCCGGCTGGGCAGCCGGACGCGAGATCACCACGCAAACGGCATCCCGATGGCGCATCCGGGCCAGAGAAAGCTGCGAGCGCCCTTCCGGCCCGACGGCAAACGCGGCCGAGACTTCCTCAAGCCGGCTTCCCGGCTCATCGGAGAGCACGCGCGCCATCGCCCGATCGATTTCCCTGCCATCGGCCTGCGAGAACCATGAGGACAGAGCCGTACCGCAAACCTCTGCCTCCTCCGCCCGAAGCAGGGAAAGAGCGGCGTCATTGGCGATCTCGATCGTGCCATAGGGGTCGACCAGCAAGATACATTCAGGCGCCCGGTTGAGTGTCTGAACCACCGGTCTGTTTTCAGCCGTCTGAGGCAAGTCGGAATTCATCAGCTGCATCCGTTTGTCCAGTCGAGCGTTTCAGCGCCGGGACAGGTCCAATCCAAAACCACTTGTCACAGCGATGTGCCTGACACGTCGCGTGCAGGCATCAAGACAAGCATGATAAGCGCGTGAGGTAAATCGCATATTAAGCGCCAAACCCAGCGGATATTTGGCATATTCCACGTTGAAGCCGCATTTTACCAAAAATGGTCTGACGCGATAAAGTAACGACTAATCTATCAGGTCTCCGGTCGCGAATGCAAACGCCTCATCGAGATGGCGCGATTTGACCGCCTGCCAGCGGCAATACTCCGCGATGAAGCCGCCATCGACCCACATGGCGCTTTCGAATGGCCGTCCGGTCCAGCCGATCGCGCCGACAGCGACGACCTTGCGCAGGATGCGCTGAAGATGCGTGCGTGAGATCAGGATCCGTTTTGCCATGTCCCGGGCGTTCAGGGCCGGGATCAGATAGCGCCCCTCTCGCGGCGGCTCGCGTCCGACCATGACAATGATGCTGTCCATCACCAATCCGCCGGAGATCGACTTCTGCAGGAGGGCGACGCGCGGCGGCGGCTCGCGCCAGGCAGCATCATGCAGACAACCGAAGGCGAACCGCGGCTGGATGACCGGAATCAGCTCGGCGCGCGCCGCTAATGCTGCCACCCGGTCCTTTCCGTCGACAGCGTCCAGCATCATGAGATTGGCGGCAAGCCATTGCCCGATGGCGGCATAGACCGGGCGCGTGGGTTCGAAATAGCGCGGCCTGAGGCTGCCGCGCTCAGGATCCGGCCGCAGAAAGCCATAGGTGAGCGATTCATCGACATAGTCGCGAATGGTGTTAGGGCTTGCGACCTTGAACGGCTTCAACGTCTCGATCAGGCTGTTGACCGTCAGCCCGTCGTTTCCGCCCCAGTAGAGGGCGAGCGCCGCCTGGGAAATCAGCCAGCGGCGTTGCGAACCGAAATTCGCGCCCAAGCGCTGGTTTTCCTGGTAAACGCCAGCGAGCCTCTCGCCGTAAAGCGAAAGTGATGGGAGGAAGGCGGGATGCTGCGCGATCGTTTCTGCGGAAAGCGGCATTGTTCTTATTGGTTTGTCGGTTAGGCTTGTCGGCGCGGTTCTGCCGGAAGCTGCGCCGCCTCCGGCCCTTGGGTTGGAGGCGACCGTACTGGATAGCGGCGAGAAAATACAGCCGCAAAAACACTCTTGAGCGGTTGCGAGCTGCTCCTGAAAACCCTATAGCGCCGGAAGTCGCCGCGCTGGCCGTGCTTCCGGCGGAAATCTGAGACACCTAGAAAACACCGCAGCGAGCGAAAACCATGTTTGCCAGTCTCGTCTCCATCACCTCCCTGATGCTCTCGACCATGCTGATGATGGTCGGCTACGGGCTGATGAACTATCTCATCCCGGTGCGCTCGGTGGCCGAAGGCTGGTCTTCCTTTCTGATCTCGGTGATCGCGACCGGTTATACGGTTGGCTTCACCGTGTCATGCATCGTTACCCCGAAACTGGTGCTGCGCGTGGGCCATGTCCGCGTGTTCGGCGCGTTGATCACGCTGCTGACGGCCTCGATCCTTGCCAGTTCGCTGCTCGTCGACTGGCATGCCTGGATCGCTTTTCGCGCGATCTCCGGTTTCGCGGTCGCCGGCTGCTATCTGGTGATCGAAAGCTGGCTCAACGAAAGGGTTACGAACGAGACGCGCGGCTCTGTCTTCTCCATCTACATGATGGTGACGCTGGCCGGCTCGATCGGCGGCCAGTATCTCGTGCCGCTCGGCGACCCGCTCAACACGACGCTGTTCATCGTCTGCGGCATCGTCTTTGCCGTCGCCATTCTCCCGACGGCGCTTTCCACCGCGCAGTCGCCCGCGCCGATCGCGCAGGTTCAGTTCGGGCTCGGCAAGCTCTACCAGCGCTCGCCGGTTGCCGCCGTCGGCGCGGTCCTTGCAGGAATTCTCTCCGGCACCTGGGCGAGCCTTGGCGGCGTCTACACCACGCAGAGCGGCTTCACCACCGGTCAGGGCGCCACGCTTCTCGCCTTCGTCCTTGCCGGCGGCGCGCTCGGGCAGATCCCGATCGGCCGCATCTCCGACCTCACCGACCGACGTTATGTGATGATCGCCTGCGGTGTAATCGGCGTCGTTGCCGCCTGCGCCATGTTCTTCATGTCGCCAGAAACGCCGCGCCTGCTCTACGGCACAGCCTTCATCGTCGGCTCGATGCTCTATCCGATCTATGCGCTCAACGTCGCCCACGCCAATGACCGCGCCGACCCGAGCGAATATGTGACGATTTCGAGCTCGCTGATGGTGCTGTACGGTCTCGGCACCGTCGCCGGCCCCCTGATCGGCGGCGGCGCCATGGAGCTTGCCGGTCCGCGCGGACTGATGCTCTATCTGTCCATCGGTTTCGCCATCTACGCGGCCTATGCCGCCTGGCGCGTGATGAAGGGCAATCCGACGGTCACCCCGGACGAACGCGCCGACTTCCACGCGATCGCCGTGCCGATGCGCGGTACGGACCCGGCCGGCAGCATCGCGGTGGATTACGAGACCGAATACGACCCCGCCCAGAGCGAACAGTAATCCGCTCAGCTCGGATTTTGCGAGGAGGAGACGCGGCGGATCTTCCGCCGTTCCAGACCCAGCCTGTGCTCCCGATAGATGATGAAGATGCCGGCGCCGACGACGAAGACGGAACCGGCGATCGTGTTCAGCGTCGGGATCTCGCCAAAGACGAACAACGAGATCAGAATGCCGAAAATGATCGAGCTGTAGTCGAAGGGCGCGATCGTCGACGCATCGGCATAGCGATAGCTCTCGGTCATCATGATCTGGCCGACGCCGCCGAAGAGACCGGAGAGGATGAGCAGGACCAGCGGCCAGAAGCCGAGCGAGGCCCAGCCGAAGGGCAGCGTCGCAAGCGACAGCAGCGCGGCGAAGCTGGAGAAATAGAGCACGATCGTCGGCCCCTTTTCGGTCACCAGCAGGCGCCGGACCTGGATCATGGCCAGCGCGCCAAGCGCCGCGCCCGCAAGAACGAGCACGACGGCGAGCGCCTCCTCCGAGCCAATGCCGCCCTGGCGAAAAAGCGTCAGCTTGGGCCAGGAGATGACCATCACGCCAAAGAGCCCGACGCCGACGGCCGACCAGCGATAGATGCGCACCACCTCGCCCAGAAGCAGGGCGGCAAAGACAACCGAAAGCAGCGGCAGCGCATAACCGAGCGCAATCACCTCCGGCAATGGCAGGTGCATCAGCCCGTAAAACCCCATGCCCATAGAGATGATGCCGATCAGCGAGCGCAGGAAGTGCCCGACCGGGCGTTTCGTCTTGTAGGCGCCCTTCAGCTCGTGCCGCCAGGCAAGATAGACGATGATGGGCACGATGCCGAACAGAGAGCGGTAGAAGGTGACCTGCCCCGGCGCGATCCCCTCCCCCGCAAGCTTGATGCAGGTCTGCATCCCGAGGAAGGCAAGGATCGAGGACAATTTGAGGGTGATGCCGCGCAACGGGTTGGCATTGGTTTCGAAGGGCATGGATGACGCGATCTGGTGTTCGGTTTGGCGGCGCCAACGGCCGCGGAAATCATGCCCTCCTTACGCCAGTTCCCGCGTCCATGTACAGATTTCATGAAAATCCCGCGAAGCATTTGCATTTTTCGCCCTCGGGCGCTTTGTTGTGCATCGATCGGCCACGCCGAATAAAACGATTTCAAGAGGAAGCCCATGCGAGCGGACAAGAACAGGACCGTCTACCTGAAGGATTATCAGCCGACCGATTTCATCATCGAGACCGTCGATCTGGTGTTCGATCTCGGCGAGGCGCTGACGACGGTGGGGAGCCAGATCCGCATGCGCCGCAGGCCCGGCGCCGACCCGGCGGCGCCGCTCGTCTTCGACGGCGACGGCCTTGCGCTTTCCGGCCTTGCCCTGGACGGCAAGCCGCTGCTGCCCGAACGCTATGACAGCGACGCCGACAGGCTGACGATCCGCGACCTGCCCGAGGACGGCCCTTTCACGCTGACGATCAAGACGCGAATCAATCCGACCGCAAACAGCCAGCTTCTGGGTCTCTACCGGACCAACGGCATCTACTCCACCCAGTGCGAGGCGGAGGGCTTCCGCCGCATCACCTATTTCTACGACCGGCCCGACGTGCTGGCGGTCTACACGGTGACGATCATCGCCGACGAGAAGACCTGCCCGCTCCTGCTGTCAAACGGCAACCTGATCGAGGAACAGAAGCTTGACGACGGCCGGCATATGGCCAGGTGGCACGACCCCTTCCCCAAGCCTTCCTACCTCTTCGCGCTGGTTGCCGGCGACCTTGCGATGATCGAGGACCGGTTCACGACCATGTCGGGCCGCGACGTGACGCTTCGCATCTATGTCGAGCATGGCAAGGCCGGACGCGCCGGCTATGCCATGGATTCGCTCAAGCGTGCGATGAAGTGGGACGAGGAACGCTTCGGGCGCGAATACGACCTCGACATCTTCATGATCGTCGCCGTTTCCGATTTCAACATGGGCGCGATGGAGAACAAGGGCCTCAACATCTTCAATGACCGGTTGATCCTGGCGGACCCGGAAACGGCGACCGATGACGACTATGCCCGGATCGAGGCGGTGGTGGCGCATGAATATTTCCACAACTGGACCGGCAACCGCATCACCTGCCGCGACTGGTTCCAGCTGAGCCTCAAGGAAGGCCTGACCGTCTACCGCGAGCATGAATTCTCCGCCGACGAGCGCTCGCGCCCGGTCGTGCGGGTGGAGGAGGTAAAATTCCTGCGCGCCCATCAGTTCCCGGAAGACGGCGGACCGCTCGCTCACCCGGTGCGCCCGACGGAATATCTCGAGATCGACAATTTCTACACCACGACGGTCTACGAGAAAGGCTCGGAAGTCTCGCGCATGATCGCCACGCTTCTGGGGCCGGACGGCTTCCGCAAGGGGCTGGACCTGTTCTTCGAACGCCATGACGGCGGCGCGGTGACGATCGAGGACTATCTGAAGTGCTTCGAAGAGGCGACCGGTCATGACCTTGCGCATTTCGCCCTTTGGTACCACCAGGCCGGAACGCCGATGATCACCGTTGACAGCGTCTATGACGAGGAGAAAGCCGAGCTGCGGCTGACGCTCTGCCAGAAGACCCCGCCGACGCCGGGCCAACGGATCAAGAAGCCGCTGCATATTCCGCTGAGGGTCGGCCTCATCGGCCCGAACGGAGACGATATGGAAGCGGCGGCGATCAGCGGCGGCGCGCACCGCAAGGATGTGCTGGAGCTCACGCAGGACGAGCAGACCTTCGTCTTTGGGGGGATCGGCGCACGGCCCGCCATCTCGGTCAACCGCGACTTTTCCGCCCCGGTGCGGGTCCGCTTCGACCAGTCGCGCGAGGACCGGCTGCGCATCGCGGGAGCGGAGACCGATCTCGTCGCCCGCTGGGACACCGTCAATGCGCTGGCGCTCGAGGCGCTGGTCAGGGCAGCAGATGACGTCAAGGCCGGAAGACCGGTGACGACGGATGCGGGTCTCGGCGCGGTACTCGTGGCCACGGCGGAAGACGAGACGCTTGAACCCGCCTTCCGGGCTCTGGCGCTGACGCTGCCGAGCGAGCTCGACATCGGTCGGGAGATCGGCGTCAATGTCGACCCGGACGCAATTCATACGGCGCGCAAGACGGTTTTCCGGGCCATAGCCGAAGCAGGCAGCGACACCTTCGTTCGCCTGGCGACCGAGATGGACACGCCCAGCGCCTTCAGCCCCGATGCGACAAGCGCCGGACGCCGCGCGCTTGCCAATGCCGCCCTCGCCCTTGCCTGCGCCGCCGAGGACACGCCGGCACGCGCAAGCCGGGCCTATCAGGCAGCGGACAACATGACGGACAGGCTGGCCGCCATGCGGGTGCTGGCGCACCAGTTTTCAGGCTCCGGCGAGGCGGAATACGCGCTTGCCGATTTCAGGCGTCGCTTTGCCGGCGAACCGCTGGTGCTCGACAAGTGGTTCTCGACCCTGGCAACGGTGCCCGGTGCGCAGACGCTGGAACGCGTTGCTTCGCTGATGGGCGACAAAGCCTTCGACGAGACCAATCCCAACCGGGTGCGTGCGCTCGTCGGGACTTTCGCCTCATCCAACCCAACCGGCTTCAACCGGCCTGACGGTGCGGCTTATGACTTCTTCGCCGATTTCATCCTGACCTCCGACAGGCGCAATGCGACGCTGACGGCGCGACTGATGACCGCGATGCGTTCCTTCGAGGCGCTTGAGCCTGGCCGGCGCGCGCGCGCGCGGAAGGCAATTGAGCGCATTGCCGGCCATGACGACCTCTCCCGCAACCTGCGGGATATTGTCGATCGAATGTTGAAAAGCTGAATTAACGCTTGCCAAGACACGCAATCCGAGTCCCCCACTCGGACATTCCGGCCGCCGCTGCTGCGTCAGACAGCTTTCGCGGCGGCCGTCAATTCACAAAAAAGCCTTGTTTGATATATGGTTAACAAAAGCTTCCCGAAGGGTGCTGGACAAGCCGAATCACCTTTGATTCACTAGGGTAGATTCGCAAGGCGGTTTCGCGGATCGCACGAGGGAACTTAAGCACATGAAACGATCAGATCTGTGGGACGAGCCCGCAGTGAACGGGAATCTGCGCTCCGGATTCACTGCAAGCCAGACACTTTCAGGCCGTGAACAGGCCGGTTTTCAGGGGCTCGGCGCTTTTGCCGCCGCCAACCGGCCGGCGGTTGAAAGGGTTCTCAAGAGGTCCATCCCCTATCTGATCATCGCCTTTCTCATCTGCGTCGCCCTGGCGCGCGGCCTCTCTATGATTTCCAGCCATACCCGCATGGAAGACGCCGTGCGCCACACGACCGAACTGACCTCGGCTATGGCGGTTGCGGCCCTGGAAGACGAGACGGCCCTGTTTTTGCCCGAAAATGCCGCAGCCGCCGACGACAGGTTGCAGGCGCTTGCCGCGCGCTCGATCGCCGACGCGGACACCGATCTCGTGATGATCGACACCCGCGGCGCCGTGCTGTCTGCAACTCCCGCGCGCAATGATCTTGTTGGCCGTTCGCTCGCCTCCGTCTTTCCCGAGCTGATTTCGGCCCGCCACCCGCGCACCAGCGGAAAGGTCGTCGAGACACGGATCGACGGCGCGCCCTACCAGGTCTCCATGCATCTCGTCGGCAATGACGGCGGCATGGTGATCGCGCTGCATGCGATGGAGCGAATGAATGCCGTCTGGCGCGCCGAGGTCAATCTCAACGTTACCCTGTTTGCCGCCATGGCGCTGCTGCTGCTCGTTGTGGTCTACGCCTATTATACCCAGATCAACCGCGCCGACGCGACCACCGGTTTCATGTCCGCCGAACGCGGCGCGCGCGATATCATGCTCGCCAATGGCGAGGCCGGACTGTGGCGGTTCGATCCGGCGCGCCGGCGCGTCTGTCTCGATGGTTCAGCCTGTGCGGCGCTTGGTTTCGGTGAAGCTGACTGCGCGATGAGCTATCGCGATCTGCTGGCCCACATCCACCCTGCTGACAGGCGTGGGCTTTCCAGAAAGCTCAAGCCTTCCAATGACGGTCTGATCGAGGCCGACCTTCGCCTGCGCCGCCGGGATGGTCGCTACGCGCTGTTCGCCGTTCGCGCCCACGCAGAGATCAGGGGCGACCGTCTCTCCGTTTCCGGTGCGGCCATTCGCCAGGCATCGTGCCATCAAAAGGCGGTCGAGGCCGCCGCAGGACGCGCGGGCATGCTTGAGGCCGCCTTTGATGCCCTGCCCCAGCCGCTGGCGCTGTGGCGCAAGGATGGGAGCCTCGACCTTGCCAATGCAGCCTTCAGGGCCGCCTACCACCTTGACGACGGCCAGTGCGCCATGCGTCGCGATGCGCTTGCTGCGGAGAACCGGGAACGGGCCGTCGTCGTCAGGCGCAATCATGGCGGCTTCGGCGCAGCCGCCGAAGTCAGGACCGCAGCCGGAATGTGGATGCGGATCGCCGACCACTGCCTTGATAATGGCGCGCAGCTGACGATCGGCACCGATGTCACGATCTTTCGCCAGGAGCAGAACCGGCTCCAGGCCGAGCAGGAACGTCTGAGGGAAAAGGTCAGCGCCATGGCAATCGATCGCCGCAAGCTGGAACTGAAATGCGCATCGCTGGAGCGCTCGCTTGAAGGAAAGACGCCCGCGCCGCGCCGGCAGGAGGCCACTCTCGCGGACCCTGCCGTCCCGGCCGAAATCCGCACAGCGCTCACGGCCGTGCTCGGATTTTCCGAACTGATGATGGCTGAGACCGACAAGGCGCACGGCGGCAAGCTCAATGACTATGCCCGCCATATCCATAGCGGCGGCGAGGCGCTGCAGGCGCTGGTCCAGCGGCTCGAGGGCAAGGCCCATGAGCCCGTTGCCCAGCCCGGCGATCTTGCTGGACCAGTCGTTCGCCGCAGGATCGGCTGACCCGGTCTACGCGCTCCCCTTCTCGGCAAAGGGAAGCAGATTTTCGAAGACCGCCCGCACGTCGCGAGCATGATCGGAGATCCTGGTCTCGAGTGCGCTCACATCCGGGCAATCGGCAAGCTTGCACAGGCGCTCCAGAAGGCCTGATGGCGCGGTGTCGGGCTCAAAGCCCTCGTTAAGGCAGGCGCGGGTCAGCTGGGCAATGTCGGTATAGAGCGCAAGCGCCTTGCGGCAGATCTCGAGATCGCCCGCGGCCATAACCTCTGGACCGAAGCGCGCCAGAACATCGTCCGTGGTCATCGCGTCCGCGCCGCCGATTTCGCCGCGCGGCACATGGCAGGCGAGATGACAATACTGGGCGATGAATTCGATATCGATCAGCCCGCCGGGAATGAGCTTCAGGTCCCACGGGCTCTTTGCCGGCTTGTCGCGTTCAATGCGGGCGCGCATGTCGGCGATATCGCGGGCAAGTTTCCCGTGATCCCGCTCCTGTCCCAGAATAGCATCGATCACGGCCCCGGTATCGGCCATCAGCGACGGGTCTCCGCAGAGCGGATGGGCGCGCGAAAGCGCCATATGCTCCCAGGTCCAGGCCTCGTTCATCTGGTACTTCTCGAAGGCGGCGAGCCGTGTCGCAAGCGGCCCGGCATTGCCGGAGGGGCGAAGCCGCATGTCCACCTCGTAAAGCACGCCCTCTGCAGTTGGCGCGCTCAGGGCCGCGACCAGGCGCTGGGTGACGCGGGCGAAGTAGCGCGGCACGTCAAGCTGTTTGGGACCGGACGACATCGAGAGCGGATCGTCGCAATCATAAAGCACGATCACGTCGACATCGGAGCCCGCCGTCAGTTCCGAACTTCCGAGCTTCCCCATGGCGAGAACACAGGCGCGCTGGCCGTCAACCGTGCCATGGGCCTCTTCCATCTGCGCCAGAACGCCCTGAAGCGCCTCGTCGATGACCAGCGTCGCCAGCGTCGTCAGAGCGCGCCCGGCGGCAAAGCCGCTGATCGATCCCGTCACCAGCCGGATGCCGATCAGGAAGCGCTGTTCGGCTGCGAAAATCCTGAGCCGGTCGAGCCGCTCCTCATAGATATCGACGCCCTCAATGAAATCCTCAAGCCGACCGGCAAGATAATCGCGCGTCGGGATTTCCGTCATCAGGGCGGGGTCGAGCATGCCGTCAACGATATGGGCGCGCCCGGCGATGATCTCCGCGAGCCTGGGCGCTGCCGACATCACCTCGACAATGAGCAGCATGAGGTTCGGGTTATTCTTCAGAAGCGAGAAAAGCTGAACGCCCGCCGGAAGGCCGGAAAGGAACCGATCGAAGCGCAGAAGCGCCTCGTCGCCCCTGCGGCTTGCGCCAAAGGCTTTCAGCAGTTCGGGCATGATCTCGGTCAGCCGCTGGCGGGCCTTGGTGGTCTGCGTTGCGCGGTAGCGGCCATAGTGCCAGGTGCGCACGACGCGGGCGATGTCCTCGGGCCGGTCAAAGCCGAGCTTGCGCAAGGTCTCCAGCGTTCCCGGATCATCATCCTCGCCGGTAAAGACGAGATTGCCCGCCTCGCCGGAAAGCGTCTCCTCCCGCTCGAACAGACGGGCATAACGCCGCTCGACGGTTCTCAGCGCCTTCAGCAGGGCGCCGGAGAACGCCTCAGTGGTTTCAAAGCCGCTCATCCGGGCGATTCTCAGAAGTTCGGCTTCATCTTCCGGCAGGACATGGCTCTGCTCGTCGCGCACCATCTGGATTCGGTGCTCGACATTGCGCAGGAACCAGTAGGCCTGCTCCAGTTCCTCGGCGGTGGCCTTGTCGATCCATCGCGCCGCGCGCAATGCTTCCAGCGCATCGACCGTCCTGCGGCACCTGAGTTCGGGCATGCGCCCGCCGGCGATTAATTGCTGGGTCTGGACGAAGAACTCGATCTCGCGGATGCCGCCACGGCCGAGCTTGACGTTGTGCCCGTTGACCGCGACCAGGCCGAAGCCCTTGTGGGCGTGGATCTGCCGCTTGATCGAATGGATATCGGCGATCGCCGCATAGTCGAGATATTTGCGGAAGATGAAGGGGATCATTTCGCCGAGGAAGGCCTCGCCGGCATCGAGATCGCCGGCGATCGGCCGCGCCTTGATGAAAGCGGCGCGCTCCCAGTTCTGACCTCGGCTCTCATAATAGAGAAGCGCCGCCTCGACCGGGATCGCCAGCGCCGTCGACCCCGGATCCGGCCTGAGACGAAGATCGGTGCGGAAAACGTAACCGTCGCCGGTGCGCTCCTGCAGGATGCGGATGAGACGGCGCATCAGTCGGGGCACGAGTGAGCGCGGGTCATCCCTGTCGGTGAAGATCTTCGCTTCCGGCTCGAAGAAAACGACAATGTCGATATCGGAGGAATAGTTCAGCTCGCAGGCGCCGAGCTTGCCCATGCCGAGAACGACCATGCCTGAATGATGCGAGGGGCTCTCGGGGTTCTCAAGGACGAGCTTACCCTCGCCGGCGGCCGATGCCAGCAAATGATCGACCGTCGCGGCGACCGCGGCGCTGGCGAAATCGCTCAGAAGAGCCGTGGTCTTCTCCGGCGCGATCATGCCTGCAAGGTCGGCAAGAGCGGTGAGCAAGGCGACACTGCGCTTGGCCCGGCGCAGGCGCAGCATGATGTCGCTGTCGCTGACCTTGCCTTCCGCATTCCGCCAGGCGGCGCGCGCCGCCTCGATCTCGACCTCGATCTGCGGCAGGATGGGATCGTCGATGCGGGAAAGAAGTTCGGGATGAGCGCGGAAGCTGTCGAACAGAAAAGGCGATAGCGAAAAGGAAGCAGCGAGGAAGCGCGTCAGCCGGTCGTCACCATCCGCGAGGAATGCAGGAAGCCCGTGGCTTTCGACGGCCGCCGCCATCTCATCGAAGGCAGACTGCGCCAGTTCGTCGTTGAGCGGGAAGATCGGCTCCCCCGACACATTGCGCAATCTTCCGGCTGCCTGGTCGTTCATCTCTTTCCTCCGAATGCCGTTTGCACTGCCTTAACATCGTCGAGGGCAGGCTCAAAGTAAAAGAGGGAGGCAGAGAGGCGGCGCTTCAGCCTATTGCGTCTACGCATCCTGCCTTCCGAAAATCGAAATCGATTTTCGGGCCGGTGCGCTAGCCGGTGTTGCCCTTGTCTCCTACGATCCCGAAGCGCAGCACCGCCGCAAGACCGGAATAGCCTTCGACCATGCTGCCGGCCTCAACCAGCGAGAAAACGCCGCCATGCATCGAAGCCACGGCCTCAACCAGAGACAGACCCAGCCCGGTGCCGGGCTTGGACCGGCTTTCATCCAGCCGGAAGAAGCGCTGCTTGACGTCGTCCATGCGTGAGGGAGGAATACCAGGCCCGTTATCAGCCACCACGAACACCGCATAGCCCCCTTCCCGCTTGAGCGACAGATGGATCGACTGCCCACGGCCCTCGGAATATTTGATGGCGTTATCGAGAAGATTGAAGATCGCCTGGCCGATCAGTTCGCGATTGCCGTTGACGGAGATATCGCTTTCGATGGCACAGTCGAGTGCGAGGCCGGCCTCTTCGGCGACCGGGCCGTAAAGCTCGGCGCTGTCCTCGACGATCGCCGAGAGGTTCACGACCGACATCTCGGCGGCAACCGCGCCTGCTTCGACGCGGGAGATCATCAACAATGCGTTGAAGGTCCGGATCAGTTGGTCCGATTCGGCGATGATGCCCTCGAGAGCGACGCGGCGGTCATCAGGGTCCTCCGTTGCCGCGGCATCGGCTGCCTTGTTGCGCAGGCGGGTCAGCGGCGTCTTCAGGTCATGGGCGATATTGTCGGAAACCTGGCGCAGGCCCTCGTTCAGCCGCACGATACGGTCGAGCATCAGGTTGAGGGAGTTGGAAAGCCGGTCGAATTCATCGCCGGAACCGGTGACGGGAAGACGCTGGGAAAGATCGCCGCCCATGATCTTGCCGCTTGCGCTCGACATGCGGTCCATGCGCTTCAGCGCGTTACGCCCGATGGCGAACCAGATCACCAACGCGCCAACGCCCATGATGATAAGCGCAAGCAGCAATGCCTGCCGGACGACGATATGCAGGCGTTCAGGATCGCCGAGATCGCGACCGATCAGAAGACGGATGCCGTTGTCGAGCTCAATGACATAGCCAGCCGCGAGATTTTCGTGCAAGCCGCCGTTGTTTTCGGCAAACCCCTCATAGCGGAAGGGCGGCTCGACCCAGCCGAGCCTGTTCAAAACGCCGGGCTGCAGCGAGGCGACATTGCTGGCAAGGATTTCGCCCTGCGGGCTGGCAATGACATAAAGATTGGCCCCCGGCTGACGCGCGCGCCTTTCAATGGTGTTGAAAACGCGCCTGATGCCGCCGCTCTCGAAAGCGCGATCGAGCTGCGCTACCTCCTGTTCGAGCGACGTCCTCGTCTGGCGCAGGACCAGATCCTCCGAAACAGCGGTCACATAGAAGACCATCACCGCCGCGCACAGGCCGAACAGCAGGATATAGACGGCCGACAGGCGGACGGCGGTGGATTTAAAAAGGAGGCGAAGGCGTTCCGTCATCGCTCGGGATCAACGTCACGGATCATACTTGATCATGTAGCCGGAACCGCGGATCGTCTTCAGAAGCGGCTTGTCGAAATCCTTCTCGATCTTGGAGCGCAGACGCGAAACATGCACGTCGATCACATTGGTCTGCGGATCGAAATGATAGTCCCACACATTCTCAAGAAGCATGGTGCGGGTGACCACCTGCCCGGCATTCTTCATCAGATATTCGAGAAGGCGGTATTCGCGCGGCTGCAGCGTGATCTCGCGACCGGCCCTGCGCACCTCGTGTGACAGGCGATCAAGTTCCAGATCGCCGACCCGGTAGACGACGTCCTGGTCGGGCGCGCCCTTGCGCCGGCCGAGAACCTCGACGCGGGCCAGAAGCTCGCTGAAGGCGTAGGGCTTGGGCAGATAGTCGTCTCCGCCCGCCCGCAACCCCGTCACACGGTCATCCACCTGCCCCAGTGCGGAGAGGATCAGAACCGGCGTATGCACACCGCGCGCGCGCAGCGCGGAAATCACAGATAACCCGTCACGGCGCGGCAGCATGCGGTCAACGACCAGCACGTCATATTCGTTCTCGCTCGCCATGAACAAACCGCTCTCGCCATCGCCTGCATGTTCGCAGGTGATGCCGGCCTCGCGGAAGGCCTTGGTCAGATAGGCGGCGGCCTCAAGATCGTCTTCAATAACCAGAATGCGCATGGCGGCGACAGTATCGCCATTGCGATCTTCGTTACAAGCAGTCTTGAGGGGTTCATCGACAGACATTTGGCAACTCCGGCAGGGCAGCAAGACAAAAAGGGGCGCACGGATCCTGCCCGTGCGCCCCCGCCATTCGTTCAGCGCCGATCAACCGGCATCCTGGTTCTCGCTTCCGGTCGGCAGGGCAGTAAACATGCTGCCGTTTTCAGTCTCGACCTGGAAGAGCGCCTGCTTGCGCCCGTTGCTGGCGGCCTCTTCGACCTGTTTCAGGATGTCCTGGGCCGATGCGACTTCCTTGTTGTTGACGCTCAGGATCTTCTGTCCTTCGGCGAGCCCCTTCTGGGCAGCGTCCGAGTCGGGATTGACGGCGGTGACCGTCACGCCCTTGCCGTCATCGGCGGGGCGAACCTCGATACCCATCCGGGTCATCAGCGAGCTTTCGGCAGGAGCATTCATGCCTTCTGCAGCGGCCAGTTGATCCTCACTCGGAAACTCGCCGAGGGTTACGTCGATCGTTTGCGACTTGCCATCACGCCAGACGGAAAGCTCGACATTGTCGCCAGGCTCCATCATGCCGATCATCCGCGAGAGCGAACGCGCATCCTCGATGACATCGCCATTGACTGCAGTGATCACGTCGCCCTGCCTCAGTCCGGCCTTGGCACCGGGGCTGTCGGCGGTCGGTTCGGAGATCATGGCGCCTTCCGGCTTGGCAAGACCGATCGCGTCGGCGATATCTTCGGTAACGGGCTGGATGCGTACGCCCAGCCAGCCGCGCTCGACCGTGCCGTCATCGATCAGATCATTGACCACGTCCTGCGCCAGATGCGCGGGGATGGCAAAGGCGATGCCGACATTGCCGCCGGACGGCGAGAAGATCGCGGTGTTGATGCCGACGACCTCACCGTTGAGATCGAAGGTCGGACCGCCGGAATTGCCGTGATTGACCGCCGCGTCGACCTGGATGTAGTCGTCATAAGGGCCAGAAGCAATATCGCGTCCAAGCGCGGAAACGATGCCCGAGGTCACCGTGCCGCCAAGGCCGAAGGGGTTACCGACAGCCACAACCCAGTCGCCGACGCGCAGCTTGGAATCATCGGCGAAATTCACATAGGTGAAGTCGCGATCGGCATCGACCTTCAGCACGGCCAGATCGGTGCGCGGATCGGTGCCGACGAGCTTGGCATCGTATTCGGTGCCGTCATCCATCAGAACGGAAAACGCATCGCCCTCGCGCACCACGTGATTGTTGGTGACGAGGTAGCCGTCTTCGGAAACGAAGAAGCCGGAGCCCTGCGCGACCGGACGCGGACCGCCGTCGCGCGGCTTGGGCGGCTGCTGCGGTTCAATCGGCGCACCGAAATCCTTGAAGAAACGCTTCAGGGGATGGTCGTCGGGAAGGTTGTCGAAGCCGCGCCCGCCAAAGCCGAAACCGAATCCGTCATTCTGGGCAACCGGCTGGACATTGCTTTCGACGACAACCGAAACAACGGCCGGCGAGACCGCTTCGACCACGTCGGCAAAACCCGGCACCTTGGGGGCTTCGACATAGACCGGGTCAGCGAGGGCTTCGGGAACGGTCAGCGGCGCACCGGCCGAAAACAGGACAGCGGCAACGCCGCCGGCAAGCGCCGAGGCCTTCAAAATCGGCTTGAACTTGTTGTATCCGGAAGTCTGGTCGAGCATCGGGTCTACCTTTTCCTTGATTGACGTTTTTGAAGCTGTCTTCAAATCGGATAAAGGCACTATAAATGGTGCGACCTTACGGAAATCTGTCCACAAAATGACGGTTTGTTAATTGTCGCCATCACCCGAGAGAAGCCGCTCGAGGCGGTCCTCCTCCGCCTGGGAAAGCGGGCGATCCGGTGCGCGGCGCACGACCGAAAAGCGCCACAAGACGATGCCGCCGATCACGATCAGAAGCGCCGGCGCGCCCCACAAAAGCCATGTCTTGGGCGAAAAGCGCGGCTTCAGCAAGACGAATTCGCCGTAGCGCGACACAACATAGTCGATGACTTCCTCATTGCTGTCGCCGTCCACAAGGCGGGCCCGCACGAGAAGCCTGAGATCACGCGCAAGGTCGGCATTCGAATCATCGATAGACTGGTTCTGGCAAACCATGCAGCGCAACTCCGCGGAAATCTCGCGGGCCCGCGCTTCAAGCGCCGGATCGTCCAACACCTCGTCAGGCGTGACAGCCTGGGCCGTCGCCAGTGGCAACAACAGGAGTAACATCGCCAGAAGGGTGCCGAACCTCATTCCGCCGCCCCTGCATGCGCGGTCGCATCCATCCGGCGCTTACGGCTGCGCTCCGGGGCGCCGACGCGCAGACGACGGTCGGTCAGCGAGACCACGCCGCCAAGAGCCATGGCCACGCCGCCGAGCCAGATGCACAGGATGAACGGTTTCCACCAGACCCTGACGACCCATGCGCCATCGGCGCGTTCATCGCCAAGCGAGACATAGAGCTGGCTGAGGCCGAATGTGGATATCCCGGCTTCGGTCGTCGGCATGTTGCTGGCGAGATAAACCCGTTTTGCCGAGAAGCTCTCCGTGACAGGCCGACCATCCCGGGTGATCAAGAACGTCCCGCGTTCATCGACATAATTGGCGCCCCGGACGGGCGTGATGCCGTCGAAGGTCACCGTGTAGCCGCCCGCATCCACGCTCATTCCCGGCGCCATCTCCAGAACCGCCTCGGTCTCGTAGAGCGAGACGGCGACAATGCCGAGGACCGTCACGCCGAGACCGAAATGGGCGAGCGCCGTACCGAAAGCGGAGCGCGGCAGGCCAACAAATCGCGGCCACGCCCGCGCCAATGGCATCCGGCCGAAACCAGAGCGAAACCAGAGGTCACTCGCAGCGCCGAACATCAGGAAGAAGGCGAGCGCGATGGCCAATCCCGCCAGAACAGGGCCTCTGGAATGATAATAGATGAAACCGGCCGCCAGAACGAGCGCCAGAGCCGCGGCGACCATCAGGCGTTCGCCGGCGGCCTTCAGGTCTCCTCGTTTCCATGACAGCATCGGGCCGAAGGGAACAGCCAGCAGCAGCGGTATCATCAACACGCCAAAGGTCATGTTGAAGAAGGGCGGCCCGACCGAGATCTTGTCGCCGGTGAGTGTTTCAAGAACCAGCGGGTAGAGCGTGCCGGTCAGCACGGTTCCCGTTGCCACCGTCAGGATCAGATTATTGAAGACCAGCGCGCCCTCGCGCGAAATCGGAGAGAACAGGCCACCGGCGCGCAGCAGCGGCGCCCGAAAGGCAAACAGTGCCAGCGAACCGCCGACAAAGAAGGCAAGAATCGCGAGGATGAAGATACCGCGCGTCGGGTCGGTGGCGAAAGCATGCACCGATGTCAGTACGCCGGATCGCACCAGGAAGGTTCCCAGCAGCGACAGCGAGAAGGTGAGGATCGACAGGAGCACGGTCCAGATCTTCAGCGCCTCGCGCTTTTCCATCACCAGGGCGGAATGCAGCAGCGCCGTCCCGGCAAGCCATGGCATGAAAGACGCATTTTCGACCGGATCCCAGAACCACCAGCCGCCCCAGCCAAGCTCGTAATAGGCCCAGTAGGAACCCATCGCGATGCCGGCCGTCAGGAACAACCACGCCAGAAGTGCCCAGGGCCGAACCCACAGCGCCCAGGCCGCATCGATCCGCCCGCTGATCAGCGCCGCAACAGCAAAGGAAAAGCAGACAGAGAAACCGACATAGCCGAGATAAAGCAGCGGCGGATGGATCGCGAGACCGAAATCCTGAAGGATCGGATTGAGATCCTGCCCCTCGCCCGGCACCGGGAATATCCGCAGGAACGGGTTCGAGGTGAACAGGATGAAGAAGAGGAACGCCGTCGCGATCAAGGCCTGAATCGACAGGACATTGGCCCTGAGATCATCCGGAAGATTGCGGCTAAAGGCGGCGACAAGCGCGCTGAACAAGGTCAGGATCAGAAGCCAGAGCATCATCGATCCCTCGTGATTGCCCCAGACGCCGGAGAACTTGTAGATCAGCGGCATCAGCGAATGCGAATTCTCCCAGACATTGCGCACGGAGAAATCGGATACCAGATGACTGCGGATCAGGACCCCGAAGGATGTCGCCACCAGCGCGAACAGCGTCAGCGTCCCGCTGACGGCGACCGACATCAGTTGCGGATTGTTCCGCCGGACTCCGATGGCGGGCACCACGAACGTCACCGACGCGACGGCGAGTGCAAGGATCAGCGAGAACAGGCCGAGTTCAACCGTCACTGGCTCGTCTCCCCCTCCCATACGCCGTCTTCCTTCAAGCGGTCGGCGACTTCCTTCGGCATGTAATTCTCGTCATGCTTGGCGAGCACGGTATCGGCATGAAAAGCCCCGTCGCGGCCAAATCGGCCTTCGGTCACCACGCCCTGCCCTTCACGGAAGAGATCCGGCAGGATACCGGCATACCGCACCTCCACCGCGCCGGCACCATCCGTCACAGTGAAAAGAACATTGGAGTTTTCTACGCGCTTGATCGATCCCACCTCGACAAGTCCGCCGAGCCGAATGCGCGTCCCCTCGCCGACCGGTTTCTCGGCAAGGTCGGAAGGCATGTAGAAATAGGAAACGCTGCGGCTGAGCGCAAACAGCACGAGCAGTACTGCGACGGCGATGAAGCCGACGCCACCCGCTATGACTGTCAGCCTTTTCTGTTTGCGATTCAACGCTCTGCTCCCGATATCTGCAGCGAGTTTCCAAAAGCCGCAAGCCGCGCGCCCTGTTCGCTGTCCCTCCCATAGTGGCCGATCGCTTGCCGAAGGGCCAAAGCCGCTTTTTCCTCGTTACCGAGAACACTATAGGATCGGATCAGACGCATCCAGCCGTCGATATCATCCGGATCGTCTTTGAGCCTTTGTTCAAGCCCCGCGACCATGCCGTCGATCATCGCGGCCCGCGCTTCATCCGAAAGCTCGGACGCGGCCGCCACCGCCGCCTCGTCAGGTCCGTTCGCCACCACCCCGTCAGCAGGCCGCAGGCCGCTGTTTTCGGCGATCCGGCGGTCGACCATATCGCGCCACGGAGATCCCTCCGGCAGCGCACTTTCAAGCTGCCTGAAACGCTCCACTGCCAGGGCACTCTCGCCCGATTGCTCGGCGGCGAGCGCCATGAAATAGAGCGCGCGCAGTTCATTCGGGTCGAGTGCCTTCGCCTGACGGAAGATATCGAGCGCTTCGTCCGTCACGATCCCCGAATTCATGGCGACGATGGCTTCGCCCTGACCCGCCAGACGATCGGCGGTGGCGCCGGACACGCGGATTGCGTTGGCATAGGCATTCTCCGCCGCCTCGAACCGGCTGTCGCGAAGATAGATCGGAGCGATCACATCCCACCCGCGTCCGTCATCGGGGTTCTCCGCAAGATGCTGCTCCACGCGCGCCACCAGCACGGCGAGGTCAGGTTCGTCCGCATTCATGCGCGCGGCAAGTGGTTGGTCCGGCGCGCCCGGCATACCGAGCAGGGGGTAGAGAAAACCCGCCCCGACCATCAGCGCCAGGATGGCGACCGCCGTTGCCCAGGCGCTCGCGCGTCGCCCGGCCCTTCGCCCTTGGGAAAGGTCACCCTTGTCGGCAACGGCAAGAAGTCGTCGCCCGATCTCGGCGCGCGCCGCTTCGTATTCCTTCTCGCTCAGCAGCCCTTCACGCTTCTCGCGCTCGATCTCGTGCAGTTGGTCGCGATAAACAGCGGATTGGTTTGCGGCCGGCCTTTCACTCCCCCCAGCTGTCGGCTTGCGCAGCAGCGGAAGGGCTACGGCGAAGGCCGCGACAAGGAGTATGACAAGGGCTGGAATGGCGAAAATCATAACGATGTCTTCGTACGCTACCGCCGCACATTAGCCAACACACTAAAGCTTTATCAGCACGATCTGCCGCAAAAGGTCGCAGCAGGGAAGAGCGCGGGCGGCAGGGCTAGTCCAGCAGCGTCCAGAGGCCGTCATCGCCGCGGCAGGCAGCGCCGCGGCCGACATATTCCTGTCCATTCACAAAGACACGCTGTGTGTATTGTCGGCAATTCTGATCCCCCACCTGATAGGGGCTGGCGGCGGTCACGCTTCCTTCGGCATCCCGCCCCTGCCAGGAGACTGTTTCACCGGCAGGAACCGACGCCAGGGCGTATTGTTCAGCCTGCAATGCCTTGGCACGATCGGCGGGCGAGAGCGCGACGCCCGCCCGTTCAACCAGCCCGCTCTCAAGTGCGACAGCGGAAACGGGCTGCCCGGACGCGGGCGTGGCCGCCACGCCTGTGGAAACTCCGGTATCCCTTGTTGCGCAACCCGAAACCGCAATGGCGACAGCGGCTAGCAGAATGATCCGTCGCACGATGTTGTAACCCCCTGAACGTCATGAACTGGTTTCCACCCCATGGCGCGGAACGAAGCGGCTCCAGGGTGCGGGCAAGGCATAACATTAGCTGATGCGCCTCTCGACCTAGAAACAGATTGTGGCCAGATTTCGCCTGAACCGCCCACCCGGTCACACCGAACGGCTATTTCCTGAGTTTCGCCGGCAGCACGATCCGTGCGTGGAGCCCGGCACCGTCAAGCCCCGTCAACTCGAACCGACCGCCGTAAGCCTGCACGATATCGTCGACGATGGAAAGGCCAAGCCCGGAGCCCGAGCCGCTTTCGTCAAGTCTTTGGCCGCGTTTCATCGCCCTGCGGATTTCCTCAGGCGTGAGGCCCGGACCATCATCAACAACGGTGATTTCCGCCCACTCGCCGGTCTCTGCCGTCCCCTCCAGCCTGCGGGCGCCCACCTGCACCCCGCTCTCGGCAAAGCGGGCCGCATTTTCCAGCAGGTTTCCGACCACTTCTTCGATATCCTGCTGCTCCACCGCAAGCACCAGGCCAGGAGCGCAGGACAGAACAAAATCCGTTTCAGGATTGAGGCGCCGCATCACGCGAACGAGGCGTTCCAGAACCGGTTCAACCTCGCAGCGCGTCAGCACCGATTCGGTCTGCGCGGCAATCCGGGCCCGGTTCAGATAGGCCTGCACCTGCGCTTGCATTATCATTACCTGAGACGCGATCAGCTTGCCGCCCTGTCCTCCCATGCTCTGCGCCTCGTTCAAAAGCACGGCAATCGGCGTTTTCAGCGAATGGGCGAGGTTGCCGACCTGCATACGCGCACGCTCGACAATCGCCCGGTTGTTGCCGAGAAGCGCGTTGATCTCGTCGGCGAGGGGCTGGATCTCGACGGGAAACGCGCCTTTCATCTCCCCCTCGCCCTGTTCGGAAATCGTCCTGAGCGCCGCGCGGGCCCTGTCGAGCGGACGCAGGGCCCAGAGAAGTATAAGCCCGTTCAGCAGGATGCTGGCGACACCAAACAGCGCCAGGGCGATATAGAGCCTGCGCGAGAACCAGCGGACGTCATTGTCCACCGCGTCGCGATTGCCGGAAACGCGCACCCGCGTCGCCCGGTTCTGATCGTCCATCACGACCACGGTCTCGATAACCGCCAGTTCGTTGTCGTGATCATCGCGCACGACATAGGTCCGGCGGAAGTCGCCGTCATAAGGCACTTCGCTGACCGGTTTTACCGGCAGTTCCTCATCGCCGAGCGACGGCGAACGCAGTGCTTTTCTCGAATCATCATAAAGCGGATCGACGACCCAGTACCAGCCGGTTTGCGGTTGCTTGTAGTTCAGATTCCCGAGCTGCGGCGCTCCCTTAAGGTCGCCGTTCTGATCGATGGAGACGGAGTTCACGACATTGAACACCTCCGCCTGCAGGAGCTGGCGGAATCCGCGCTCGGCAGCATTGCGGTAAAGTGCGGATATCACCACTGCAATGACCAGCAGCGCGATCGCGAACCAGACGGTCGTCAGGGCCAGGGAACGCAGCGTCAGTGAATTTGCCCATTTCATTCAGGCACCTGCATGCGATAGCCGAGGCCGCGAACCGTCTCGATCCATTCCGGTCCGACCTTCTTGCGCAAGCGTCCGACGAAAACCTCGATCGTGTTGGAATCCCGGTCAAAGTCCTGATCATAGAGGTGTTCGGTCAATTCCGTGCGGGAAACGACCTCGCCCTGGTGGTGCATCAGATAGGAAAGCAACCGGTATTCATGCGAGGTCAGGCGCAGCAATTCGCCATTGAGTGTGGCCTTGGAGGCCTTAACGTCCAGCGCTATCGGCCCGCAGGTGATCATGCTGGCCGCGTGGCCGGCGGCCCGGCGGATCAGCGCCCGGATGCGCGCCATCACTTCCTCGATGTGGAACGGCTTGGTCACGTAATCGTCGGCGCCGGCGTCAATGCCGGCAACCTTGTCGCTCCAGCGGTCGCGCGCCGTCAGGATCAGAACCGGCATGTTGCGCCCGGCCGCACGCCATTTTTCCAGGATCGTCACACCGTCCATCGTCGGCAAGCCGATATCGAGAATCACGGCGTCGTAAGGCTCCGTATCGCCGAGGAAATGGCCCTCAACGCCGTCATAGGCACAATCGACCACATAATCGGACTCCCTCAACATCTGGGCAAGCTGCCGATTGAGGTTTTCGTCGTCTTCGATGAGCAGGATACGCATGTCGGTCAATTCACTGTTTGCGGACAGAAACGTGTCGTGGCGCAGTGGCCGGGTGAAAAAGTCAGCCCGCGGGAACGGTCTGGGTAACCTTCCGCGGCATGTCGCCATCCTTCGCGGGGATGATCACAGTAACCTGGCAGCTGCCGTCCTGGGCCGGCACCGCCGACAAAAGCTCCCCGCCGGTGCTCCTGACGACTGACGAAGCCGCAGCAGCACAGTCGGCGGCGATCGCGCCGCCGGTTTGAAACGCGATCAGCAGACCGGCCGCCAGCACGATCCGCAATGCAGGCATTGTCTTGAACATCACAAAGTTCCCCAAAGAAATTCACTTAACGATGACTGATAAGAATAGTTGGCTGAACTGCAAATGAATAGTCTCGCCGGAACAAACAGAATAATCGGCTGCCGCGGCGTTTTCGGCCACGGCAGCCTGCGCGTCAGCGGCTCAGCGCGCCTCTGGCCGAGATCCGGCCAAGGAGCGCAACCAGCCCGCCGGAGGCGCCGACGAGCGTGGCAATGGAAGCGGCCAGTTCGCTTTGCGTGCCGTCGTCCAGATAGACACCCCCCATCTGGAAGAGGGGTGCGGCGATGGCAAGGAGCGCGCCCCATACCGTCTTCGAGAGATACCACTTTTTCGTATAGTCCATGCCGTTTCCTTTCTGTTCAGACTGCAAGTGAAAATTCCCGGTCAAGCGCCGTGCCAAGGGGCACCTTCCGCCCGAGTTGACGAAGTCGGACCGAAAAATGCTTCGCCGGGGCGCCGAAATCGGCAAGCTGGTCTGCCGCCGCGTAGAGCCACTCAGGCGCCAGGGTCTCACCGCTGCGCATCAGCGTAGCGCCGGCGAAAATCTCCAGCCGGTAGGCTTCGGTCTCCTCGTCATGCGGAATCTCGGCTGCGGCCCAGTCATCGGAGTCGAGACGGGAGCGCCGAACCCAGCGGAAGGAGAGATCGCCGGAGGCGAGCCGCCGCACCTTCAGATGCACCGGCGAAAGGGGCGTCTCCGCCCGGATGCCTCCGGCAAACGGATAGGGCGCGCGCGGATCGGGCTGGCCATGAGCGGTTTCGACAACATAGTTGCGCATCAGCCCCAAATGCCGACTGTCAAGCCCGACGGGGACAGCGGAGGCATTGAGAACGACAGCGTCATTCCCCGTCTCCGCCCCCGCCAGCATGGCGTCCTCGGTTCCGTGGAGGCCGCGCAACAGGCCCTCCAGTCGCCAGCGGCCCGGTGAGATCTCGACAGCCCGCAGGAAACCGATAATCTCGAACACGCCATTGTCAGCCCTGATGGCAATGCGGTTCTCGCCATTCAAAACCGCTGTTCTGCTCGCCGAGGAGAGCCCGCCAAAGTCCAGATCGATGATCAGCGCCCGGCGAAAATCAAACCGCCCGCTTGCGCCTGGCAGAAGCGGCGCTGCAAGCCTCGCCGTCGCCGCCGGCCTGTCGATGACGGCGCCCGGTTGATAACCTTCATTCGTCGACGAGGAGGCGATAAACGCACGGCGGAAGGGCCTCGAGAACACGGCAACACGTGCGAAATTCTCAGCAGGCCCCTGCCCGTCACGCGCAAGATCGAGGAAGATGACGCGCGGCGAAAAACCTTCCGACGCCGTCTCGCTGGCAAGCCGCGCGTTTTCGGAGGCGCGAACGGCATTTCCGGCAGTGGGAGAGAAGGAGCGCGCCTCCACCCGGATCGTGTCCGCGATCTCAAGCCGCGTCACCAGGAAGCGTCCTGCCGGTCCGTCTTCGAGCTGGAACACATCGCCGATTTCCAGAGCGCGTTCCTGTGGCGACAGCTCAAGCTGCAGGGTCCGCAAGCCGGACCGGCTTTCACGCAGCAACGCGGAGGCCCGCTCCAGAGCCGTCGCCTCGGAGAGAACCGTTGGCAATCCGAACCTGAGCACCCGGTCATTTGCCGCGATCGCGCGGCTTGCGCGGGCGCTTGCCTGCTCGTAATCGGTTCCTGGATCGAGATAGGTGACGGCAGCCTCACCCGGAAGATCACTGTCGTGAAGCCGCGTCTCCCGCCACAGTCCGGCATTTTCCTCGCGCTCGGCGATGATTTCGATCACGCGCGGCGGCATGCTGGCGCGCTGGCGCGACCGGAACACCAGCCCCTGCGCCGTCTCGATGCAGTCGGCGGAATAAAGCGAAAGCAAAGGCTCGATCAGGTCGCGCGCAGCATCGATATCGGCCTGCAGGTAACCGGTCAGGTCACCGCTCAAGAGCCGCGTGTCGCAGTCCAGAAAGCCGTGATCGGCAAGCAGCGCGCGCACAGCATCAGCGAGCGTCGTTCCGCCCAGCCTTCCGTTCAGCCAGTGCCCCGTCGTCCAGTTGGCTCCGTCGCTCCACAAAGCGTCGTTCTGCGGAAAGGCCGGATAGGGCCGGACGTCCCAGCACCAGAGAAAAATATGGTCCGGATCGACCATGCCGGCCGGCGAACCGGCGCCGGACCAGTGACCAAGATGGGCCTCCAGAAAACGGCGCTGCTCGTCGTCGGAGCGTCGTCGGTTCGAGAAGTAGGGATAGGCGGATTCCGCCGATTTCGGATCGGCAAAGACGTTCGGCTGGCAGCTTCCCTTGTCGATGGCGGGACATCCGAGCTCGGTGAACCAGATCGGCTTGCCCGTCGGAACCCAGGCGGAGGGTACCGCCGCCTCGCGGCCGCCGCTCCGGTTATAGTGCGCGTTCGACCACCAGCCTTCGAGATCCTTGTATCGGTAGACCCACGGCTTGCCGGAGAGCCCGTCGCTGATCGGGGTCCGCTCCCGCGCCGCCCGCGCCGTCTCCCCGGCATAATACCAGTCATACCCCTCGCCCGCCGTGATCTGCCCCTCAAGGCCGTCCGGATCGGTCGCGCTTTTGAAGCCGTCGGGATTTGCCGAAGAAAGATCGTCATCGCGCCAGTCCGACAGCGGCATGTAGTTGTCGATGCCGACGGCGGTGATATCGGGGCTTGCCCACAGCGGATCGAGGTTGAAGTAGACATCGCCGCTGCCATCGTCCGGATGAAAGCCGAAATACTCGCTCCAGTCCGCGCCGTAGGTGAGCGCCGTTCCCGGCCCCAGGATGCCGCGCACATCGCCCGCAAGCTCGATCAGCCCCTCGACGAAAGGAAAGGCATCATTGTGATCGCGGATCGAAGTGAGCCCCCTCAGTTCCGAACCGATGATGAAACCATCAACCCCGCCGGCGGCGACCGCAAGATGCGCATAGTGCAGAATGAGACGCCGATAGCCCGCATCCGTTCCGGCAAAGGAGACCCCGGTTGCCCCCGGCGTGAAGTGATGCGGCTCGGCCGTGCCCAGAAATGCCTCCACCTGCGCCCTCGCCGCTGCGGTTCTGTCGCTCGTACCGGGCAGGTCGCGCGCGGGATGGCAGGTGATGCGGCCGCGCCAGGGATAGACCGCCTGTTCCGCGTCGCCATAGGGGTCGGGCAGGCCGTTGGCCGCCGGCACATCCATCATGATGAAGGGGTAGAGGAAGACTTTCAGCCCGCGCGCTTTCAGATCGGCGATCGCGGCTATCAGCCCGGCATCGTTGGGCGTCCCGCCATAGGCCGGACCGCCTTCATGGGTGCTCACCACATGGGCCGTATCGCGCGTGAGACCGGAAACGGACCAGGGCGTGCTTTCATCGGCGCGAAACGGCGTTTCCACGCCCGGCAGAATGCGGCATTCCCCGGCTCTCAGGTCAGACCCGAACCAGGTGACAACCAGCGCCACGCGCTCCAGATTGGGGCAAAGCGCCGTCAGTTCATCGATCGAGGCTTCCCAGTCGGTCGCGCGGATGAGCGTGTTGCGGTTCATGATCCGCTGGCTTCCGCTGCCGAGCGATTCGGTGACCGGATAGGGGCAAAGTCCGTGCTCGGTCGCGCCGGGAATGAGGGCGATGGCCTTCACCTGACTTTCGAGCGCTCCGGTCGGCTTCAGCACCTCGAACTGGATCACGGGTATGCGGTTGCCGAAGGTGTCGAGCGGCAGGCGTTCAAAGACGACATAGCTGAGCCCGCGATAGGCAGGCGCATTGCCGGTCCCCTGCTTGGCCTCGATCAGGGGATCCGGCAACTGGCTGTCATCGCCCGGATAGAAGCGCATTTCGACACTGGAAAGATCCAGTTCGCGGCCATCCGCCCAGACACGCCGGATCGCAGCCACAGGTCCCTCGCAAATCCCGAAGGCAAAATTGCCAAAATAGGCGAAGCTCTCAAGCGTCGAACCTGACGCCTTGCCGCCGGTGCGCTCCTCGACGACCTCTTCCTCGAAACGCGTCGCCCAGATCAGCGTACCGCCGATGCGCGCCGTGCCGTAGACGCGCGGGATAGCGACACCCTCCTCGACGCCGCCAACCCGCGCCGTCGGCAGATGGCGACCGGCGCCCCTGCGGCCTTCGGAAAAGACAGCCCCGTCGACAGCGGCGCCGGCAAGCGCCCCCAGCGCCCGACCGGCGACAGCGCCGAAGGGTCCGAGAACAGAGCCAAGTGCTGCGCCGGCTGCCTGAAAAACGATTGTTGCCATCAGTTGAACCTCGATGAGAAGAACTAGGCGCCCGCTTGCCGCCGGCACGATATGCGTTTTGAATTTTCAAGAATTGCGCCCATGCGCAGTCAGGGCCGTGCCCTTCGGCTAAAGTGCCGGAAACCGATAAACGCCGGCGATCCTGCGCCGCCATGACGGCACAAGCGGCGAGCGTATGACGCCCGCCTGCTCATAGGCGTGGATGAAATGATCCGGCCCGCTCAGGATCCCGGCATGCTTTGCCGCAAACTGCGATCGCCAGCGAAACAGAAGGATATCGCCAGGCGCCATTTCGTGTTGCCCAAGTTGCGGGCCGCAATAGCGTGCCGCCGCCTCAAGCAGGCGTTCGGTTCCACTGCGCTCGGCCCAGTCGGCCGCATAGGGCGTCTCAATGCCCGGCACCGTTCCGTAGAGCCCGCCCCAGACCCCGCGAATAAGCCCGAGGCAGTCGCAGCCGACGCTGATCTCTGCAGCCTGATGTCGATAGGGCGTGCCGATCCATTTCTCGGCCTCGGCGACGACCATTCCCCCCATCCCCGTCATTTGAACAGCGGGCTCCCGTCATGGGTGCTCTCGCCATTCACATAAGAGTAGGCAAAGTCGGCGCCCGGCACATGCGGAAAGCCACGGAAGTTGAGGTGGTTGCCGAATCTTGTCCGGCAGGTGGAAAAGGCCTTGTCGCATCCCGCCGTCAGTCGCACCTGATCGCCCGCCTCGGGCAAATGCTCGAGCGGCAGCCAGAGTTCAATCCGCATGCCGCCGGCAATCGGGACGTTCGCGTCGATATCAAAGCTGCGGCCGGCAAGGTCGCCGCTCTCAAACCGCGCCACGCCCTGGGCGAAAAAACCTTCGGCGAAGTCGCCCGTTGCGGCAATCACAAGCCGGGTCTCGCTTTCGACTGCGGAAACGATGCCGGTAGCGAAGAAGCCGGGCGTTCCCGGATCAAAACCGCAGGCCGCATCGCCAAGGACGGCATCGCAGCGACGCGTGAAACTACGGCCCTGCGGCTGCGAAAGTCGATGCGTCAGCGACCGCAGTTCAGCATTGAAACCGCCGCCCTCGCGCGAGACCTCTCCAATTTCCAGGACCTGAAGAAGCTGATGCTGCTCGGGCGTCTGCCAGTTGACGAGAAAAACCTCGACCCGCGCGCCGTCATAGTCGCCCCGAGCCAACGCCTCCTGCGAAATGGCGTCACTGGAAAAGCCCCCGACAACCTCATTGGTGCTCGCGGCAAGCCCTTCCTCGTTTTCGAAGCCGGAGGAGAGAAAACCGCTCGCCGCCTGAAACGGCGTTCCCGCGAACACAAGATCGTGGTCATGCTCGGTAAAGCCGAGCACGCTCCCGTTCCTGAGCGTCAGCCGCCAGCAGTAGCAGACCGTTGTTGCGTCCTGCCCGAGATGGGCAGCAAGTGCAGCATCCAGTGTTCTCATGGCAAGATCTCCACAAGCGGTACCGAAGGCACGCTTCCCGCGTTGAAGGCCTTCATGTTGATGTCGATCCGGTCGATCGCGAAACGAACCGGCACATCGAAGGAAAAGCCGGCAAATATCTCCGTTCCCGCAGCCGGTATCGCGCCTGCGGCGAAGGTCACGATGCCGGTCGTCGTATCGACCGAAAAGCCAGAGCCCGGAACCTCGATACCGTCGACGGAAACCCTGACGGAGCCGGCAACCGGTTTCTCGATCGTCCGGACGAAGGCTGCAGCGGCATCGCCATAGGTCTTGATCAGCTGAAAGGCGGCCGTCACGCCGTCGCCGCTTGCGATCCGCTGGTCCGTCGGGCCCGGTTCGGCCAGCGGCCCGCAGGACTTGAAGTCCACCGGATCGCGGAAGCGGAAGCCGTAAAGCTCGCCGCCGCGCGCCTCGAAAAACGCCGTCAGTTCGTAAAGGTCGGACACCGAACGCAGGGCCGAACCCGCATCATAGGATCGTCTGGAATTCCTCCAGCGCTGGTTGCGGTTCTCCCGCCCGTTGGAGAGGCTGACGATATCCGTGCGCCGCACAGGGCCGCCGCTGACGGAAAGCGACAGCCTCAGCGGAAAGCGCACTTCGTGAAAGCTCGCGGCCATGATGTCTCCTTCAAAGATTGCGCTGGCCGGTGCGCACGGCCCTTGCCAGCATCGCAGAAATCTGTCCCTGGCTCTTCTGGAAGCTCGCGGCATCCTGGGCGGTGACATTGAAGACGATCTGCGGATTGCCGCCGCCGCCGGATGCCGATACGCCGAGCGAACCGTCCGGTCCGCGCTTCAGCGGCAGGATCGCCTCACTGCCCGCCTCGCCCATCAGCCCGAGCCCGCCGCTCATCGGGAAAAATGTGGGGCGCGAAACCACGCCGCCATCGGCAAACGGCGTGATCCGGCCCGGCACGCCGCCATAGGCATGTGCGACAACCTGGATCAGTCCATCGGCAAGATTGCCGATCTGGCCGGAGATTGCGTTCTCAAGCGGCTTCAGCGCCGAATTGAGCGCCAGTTCCGAAAGCCGCCGGCCGAGATCGCCCAGAACGCTCTGCAGCCCCTTGCCGGAAAGCGTCGCATCCTTCAGCGCACCGGTGATCGCCGTCGAAAACCGGTCGGACTGCGCCTCCAGATCAACAAGCACGTCATGCAGCGCACTCGCTCCGTTCACCGCCTCGGCATAATCGTCGCCTGTTTCCATCACATTGCCCTCGCTTCGTCGGGATAGCGCATCATCATCTCTTCCAGCCCTGCGCGCGTGGGATAGGGCGCGACGGGCGCAAAAGCGCCGGTCATCGCCGCGAACTCGACCGGCGTCAAAGACCAGAAGTGCTCAGGTTTCAGCCGCAGCAGGCAAAGCCCCGTATGCAGCGCCGAGCGCCAGGGGAAAGGCTCGGCGCCGGGAGGTTCGGGACCTGCCGCTGCGGCTAGGAAGGGTCCGGTCGTGTCGCGCCCGCTGGCGCGCGCTCGGCCTCGCCTCCCGAAAAGGTCAAGGTCAGCAATTCGCCGACCAGTTTCGCGTAGGCGGCAACGCCGCCCTCCATGCTCATCGCCGCCACCTCGTCATCGTCGATGGCATTGCCGCCGCCGCGAAGCCCCGCGCCGATGATGGCGATCAGATCCTTCGCCCGCAGACGCCCTGCCGCGAGCCGTTTGCCAAGGTCGCCAAGGCCGTCCGCGGAGAACGCGGTCTCGAGCTCCGCCAGCGCACCGAGCGTCAGGCAGAGAATGCGACGCTCCCCGTCAATCATCGCCTCCACCTCGCCGCGATGACGGTTGGCGCGGGCGCCCTTTCCGCCAATCGTCATGACAGCGCTCCAAAGCTGATTGCCCCGCCTGACTCGAGCGCGACGTCGAACTGCAATTCGCCGCTGTGCTGACCGGAATATTCGAGCGAGGTGAACTGAAAGGGGCCGGTCAGTGTCCCGAAGCCGGGTATCACAATCTCCGCGCTCACCAGCGCGCCGGCAAAAAAGGCAGCGCGCACCGTCTCATCGGAGGCCGCATCCTTGAAAATGCCGCTTGCCGTCAGCGAGGCACGCTGGATGCCGGCGCCGCCAAGCAGTTCGCGCCAGCGCCCGGCGCTTTCCGAATCGGTGATATCCACGGTCTCGGCATTGAAGCGCAATGCCTTCGACCTGAGGCCGGCAACCGTCTCATAGGCGCTTCCATTGTGCAGTTTCAGCAGCAGGTCCTTGGCCTTCTGGGCTGTCATCGTGATCTCCGTCGTCAATCGAAAAGAGGTTGTCTCAAACGGGCTCTGTCACCGCCCGAAAGCGCATCTCGGCGAGGAAATAGCCGGTTCTCGCCACCCGCCGCACCCGGCTCGCGCGGTGCATCAGGCTGACAAGGGCAAAGCCGGAGAGCGAAAGTTCCGCATCGTGAAGCAATGCCCTGACCCGCGCCTCGATCGCCTGCAACGCCTTGCGTCCATGGCCCTCGGACCAGATCTCGAGCGTGAGGAAATGCTCGCTGCCCGCCTCTGTCGCTGTCGAATAGTCCCGCGTCTCGCATTCGCCGAAGACGATCGCCGGCAGCTTCGGCCGGCTCAGCAGCCGGTCGAAGATCGCATCCGGCCCGATCAGCGCGGTCAGCGCCACATCATTGGAGAGCGTCGCATGGATCGCGCTCAGCAGCGCGTTTTCAGCCGAACTCATGGTCTTTCCTCCTCGCAGCGGCAGACCGTATAGCGGCCGGTCTCGTCGGGATCGCGAAAGCCGGCAAGGCGAAACACCCGCGCCCCCTTGATGAGCCGCATGCCCGGCACGAGATCGTCGCGGGCCCGGAGCCAGATTTCATGGGTCACGCGAAAAGTCTCACCATTGGCCTCCTCGCTGGATGAGACCGAAAGCGGTTCAATTCTCGCCCAGGCCCGTGCGAGCAGCGTGTAGGTGATGGTTGCCCCGCCCTGCCCGTCCGGCGCGGCAACGGGCGTCATCAGGTCGAGGCGGGCTGAGAAGGCTCCAGGGTCGAGCGTCAGCATCAAAGCCTCCAGGCCTTCAGCGGCGCGATCAGCCGGTCATAGCCATCCGGCGCGCCGGCGGGCTGCTGATCGGCGGCAACGACGCCGCGAAAGGCAAACATGTGAGCGACATGGCGAAGGATCGCCTGTTTCGCGACCTCCGGCACATCGGCAGCGGCCCCAAACCCGGCGGTAAAATCGACTTCGATGCCGTTCACGCCCGGTTTACGGCCGGCAAGGGCCGGCAGGTAGTAGCGCGCCGGACGCGCCCGGCCATCGAGGCGTGCCGCGTCGAGCGGTGAAATCGAAGGGGTTCCCGCGCTGTCATAAACCGTCACCGTGTCGACCGATTGCACCGGTCCATGCGCCAGAGACACCATGCCGCTTGCCGGCCAGTCATCGCGGCAAAGCCGCCATCCTTGCGTCACAAGCGAAAGTCCGGTCACCATTTCCAGATAGTCCCGCGCCGTGGTGATGAGGTCGCCGAGAAGCGCATCCTCGTCGCTGCCATCGATGCGCAGGAAAGCCTTGGCCTCGGCCAGGGTCACCGGCTCTTCTGCTGCCGGTGAAATCAGGGCATAGCTCATCGCGATTCTGTCCTTCTGCCATGAAAAAGCCCCGGCAAATGCTGCCGGGGCCGGTCGTTTTCCCGTTGTCGCGAATTACGCGTCGCCGAACTTCACCAGCTTGATCGCCTCGAAGTTCTGAACCCCGCCGCCGACGCGCTTGGTCGTGTAGAACAGCACATAGGGCTTGGCCGAATAGGGATCGCGCAGGATCCTGACCCCGGCGCGGTCAACAACCAGATAGCCGGCAGCAAAATCGCCGAAGGCGATCGACATGGAGTCCACGCCGATATCCGGCATGTCTTCCGCCTCCGTCACCGGAAAGCCCATCAGAGAGGCCGGCTGGCCGAGACTTGCCGGCGGTTGCCAGAGATAGTTGCCGTCATCATCCTTGAACTTGCGGATCGCCCCTTGCGTTTTCCGGTTCATGACGAAATGGGCATTCTGGCGGTGCGCCGCCTTCAGCGCATAGATGGTCTCGATCAGCGTGTCGGAGGGATCGGCCACCTTGAAGCCGCCGTCAACGCCGGTGGCGATATAGCCGATCTTTTCCCACTCCCACGCATTGTCGGCGACCGTCGTGTAGCTCAGAAATCCCTTCGGCGTATTCGCGGTATTACCGCCGACAAAGGCCGCCCCTTCCTGCTCGGCGAAGGCGATGTCGATCTCCGAGGCAATCCAGTTTTCAACATCGACGGCCGCGTCATCCAGCAGCGAGGCGCTCGCCGCCGGCATGGCGTAAAGCTCCATCGTCGGGAAGGAGAGTTCAGAGATATCCGGCGTCGCCGTCTGGTCGCGGTCGGCAATCTCGCCGACCCAGCCGGCGGTGAAGCCCGAGGCAATGAACGGCTTCTTCAACACGGCTCCGGAAACCTGCCGCACGGTCGCCAGCCGGCGGATCGGCGAGACGACGGAAAGCCTGCGGCCGATCTCGCTGTCCGTCTCCTCCGGCACCAGGTAGCCGCCGTCGCTTTCGGTCGTCGAGATCGCCTTGGCCTCAAGGGCGCGCAGCCCGTGCTCGTCGCCACGGCGAATATAGTTTTCAAAGGCCGCCTTGTGCTCGCTTGCCGCAAGGCTCGATCCGCGGCCAAGCGCCGGGCGCGCCTTCTTCAGCTGCATCTCCTCGAGCTGACGGGCCTGGGCATCCATGGCGCGGTTGATGCGCTCGACCTTTTCACGGGTCACCACATCTTCACCCATCTTGCTCTCGAGCTCGCCGAGCCTTCGGTCATTGGCATCCTTGAAGCTTTCAAAGCTCGACATGAAGGCCTCGAAGGCCTCGGTAATGCTTGCGGGCGCGCTCTTGATCTCGGGCGCCGCTATCATCTTCGCATCGGTCACGATGAATTCCTTTCGGTGAAAATACGCATTCAGGACGACATCATCCGCCGCGCCCGGCTCAGGAGACCAAGCAGACGGTCGTCATCCATGTGGTCATCGCCGTCGGCCGCATCCCGCCCGCCAACAAGCGCGTCATAGCCGCCGGTCAGAAACCGGCGCGCCGCCTTTCGGCTCAGGCCGGCATCCCGCGTCAGCCATCGCTCGAATTCCCTGATGGTGGGAATCGCGTCACCCGCCTGCTTCACGCTGGCGATGCGTGCCGAAGGCAGCATCGGAAAGGTGACAATTGAAATCTCCCATAGATCGGCTTCCAGCACCCGGCGCACGCCGGTCTTCGCGTCCGTCTTGGCGCGCACGGTCTGGAAGCCTATCGAAAGTCCGTCGAGCCCGCCGGACTTCATCAGCGCGTGCACCTCGCGCGCCCGCGCCACCTCTGCGGAGAGAACGCCCTCGACATAAAGCCCGCGACCGTCTTCGCGGATCTTTCGCCAGGCTCCGATCGGTTCGGATGGATCATGCTGAAACAGCATACGCACACCCTCGGCCCCGCGCTTTTGCAGGGAGCGCGAAAAGGCTCCGCGCTCGATGACGTCCTTGCCGAGGTCGATTTCGCCGAACAGGCTTGCATAGCCGGAAAAAGAGCCGTCACCGGCAAGATCCGTCAGCGACAGATCGGCGTATTTCAGTTCATCGGCCAGCATGGTTTTTCCACCCATTTTCGCTTCTGCTTCAGGATTTCGCGCTTGCATATTCAATACCCCACGGCCTCGCGCTTCTCTTCGTCTGTGAGAAAGCCCGCGGCGCCGACCCGCGCCCACAGCGCATCGCGCTCGGCAGCAAGCGCGGGCACTTGGTCAAGGTCGGGCTCAAGTCTCAGCCCCGCGCCGTAAACCGGCTCCAGCCAGCTCGTGAGCGAGGCAGCGGTGCGGGCAATCAGCGGCAACACGGTCAGCCGATAGAAGGCCCTGTTGGCCTCCTGATAGTTCGAATAGGTATTGTCGCCTGGGATGCCGAGCATCATCGGCGGCACGCCGATGGCGAGCGCGATGTCGCGGGCCGCCCCGTTGCGCGCCGCTGTGAAATCCATGTCGCGCGGCGTCAGTCCCATCGCCTTCCAGTCGAGCCCGCCCTCCAGGAGCAACGGTCGCCCGGCCCTCGCCGGTCCGCTATAGCCCTCCTCCAGCTCCTGTTTCAGCCGCTCATACTGTTCCTCGGTCAGATTACCGCCGTCCTTCGGTTGATAGACCAGCGCCCCGGACGGCCGCGCCGAATTATCGAGCAGCGCCTTGTTCCAAACCGAGGCCGCATTGTGCAGGTCGAGCGCCATTTGGGCGGCCGCCAGCGGTGAAAAACCCGTCTGGTCATCGAGCGGATGGAAAAGCCGCATATGCAGGAGCGTCAGCCCCTCGCCTTCCGCGGGAAACCGGGTCACATGGTTTCCGGTGCGGTATTCATAGGCTTCCGGCCAGCCATCCCGCCCCTCGATCACGCGCATGCGGTCAGGTCGCAAAAGATGGAGTTCGCGCAGGTCCTCACCCAGAATGATCGGCTCGATATAGGCATTGCCGGAAAGCATGAGCGCGCCGAACAAGGCCTCGAGAAAATCCGCGCCGCACATGCGCCGGTTCGGCCGCTTGAGAAGCGAAAGCAGCGGATGATCGGAAACCAGCGCACCGTTGTCGAACAATTGCCAGGGCATGGCGCCTGCGGCTTCGGCGATCAGGCGGACGGCGCGGTGGGCCACGGGGTTCTTCATGAACCCCTCGCGCGCAAGGGCGGCATAGGACCGGCCGGACCAGCGCGCCTCGCCGCTCAGCGCCAGGGCGGAAACCATTGTCGCCGCCTTTTTGTCGGACACGCCGACGGGCTCGGCCGGGCGCCTGCCCGGCAGATGAAAGGGCATTTTCATGCCGCCCCCCTTTTCCTTGGCTAGAAACAAAAAAGCCCCGGAAAAACCGGGGCCGGATCAATCAGTTTTTCAGCCGGAGCTCAGTCCTTGGCGAGCGAATGCCGCACGGCATCCGCCGTGTCGTAATCGGCTGCGATCCGCATCTCGCGGATTGGGCGGACAAGCGATGTCGACTTCTTGTAAAGCGGGTGTTCGCGATAGGCCGCCAGCGCCGCCTCATCCTCGAATTCGCCATAGACGACAAAATCGACCTTCTCGTCATAAAGATCGCTGCGCGTGTTGCGGCCAATCTCCAGCAAGCTCGCATGCGGGTTTTCCGTCAGAATCGAAAGGCCGGCTTCGACTGCATCCGCATCGCCGCCCTTCGGCACTGAAAAGAAAACGATATGTCTGATCATGCGAAAACCTCGTTGCGCCCCTGAAGGCCGATTGCGGCATTCGGCTAGCATGGGCCATTGTGCGGTGCAAGCGCCAATAACCTCTCATACGCCGCGCACGCGCGGCACGCCGTCGCCCTCCAGAAGCAGCGCCGTCAGCGCCCAGACCAGCGCATCGAGCCGGTCCGGCGAGCGTCCGCCGGAAAGCCCGTCCGGCCCGAAATCGCACATCTGATCGACAAGCCTGGCGAAATGACCCGCATGACGCACCCTGCCCTGCTCATAGAGCGCGGCCACCGGCTCGGCGCGCAGAAACTTGCCGCGCCGCGCCCTGACCGTTGAAACCGGCAGGCGCTCGTCGATGCTCTTCAGCATCGCCGTCACCATGTCGCCACCCTGGTTGATCTCGGCAACCACCCGGTCGGCATCGAAACGGCGATAGGCCTCGACCACGGCACGCGCCCATTCGGCCGGCGTGCCGCCCTCGACAGAGCAGTCGGCGAGCACCAGCGCACCGCCATTTTCCATGGCGCCGGCAACCACAATGCCGCAAACCGAGCGACGACCGGAACCGGACGGCGGGTCGACGGCGACAACGATCCGCCCCGTCGCCATGGCGTTGCGGGAGACGACCGTTTCAAGCTCTGCCCGCCTCCACAACCCGTCCTCGCGGTCCTCGATCATCTCGCCATCGAGCTCCTGCCGGCCCAGCCGTGTGCCGCCATAGCGGCTTGACAGCGTCTTGATGAAGCCCGGAGCCAGATTGGCATGGTTATCCGCCGTCGAAATCCGCGTCAGCGCCGTGTCGCCTTCAGCCATCAGCTTTTTCAAAAGCGGCACGGCGCGCGGCGTCGTCGTCACCATCTGCCTTGGCCGCTCGCCAAGCCGCAGGCCAAACTGCAGCATGTCCCAGCATTCCTGTCCGTAACGCCATTTTACCAGCTCATCGCACCAGGCGAAGTGGAATTGCGGCCCGCGCAGCGCTTCCGGATCTTCGGAGGAAAACAGATAGGCGACTGCGCCATTCGGCCAGATCAACCGCCGTCGCGTGATCTCCAGAACCGGTGCCATCCGCCGCGCGATACGGCAGATGCCGGACACGCCGTCGATCATCACCTCGCGCGCATCTCCGAGCGTTTCGGCCACCAGCGCAATGCGCAGATCGCATTTCGCACCGCCTGAAAGTGCAAGTCCGTGCACCCATTCCGCGCCGGCCCGTGTCTTGCCGGAGCCGCGCCCGCCCATCAGCAGCCATGTTCGCCAGTCGCTGGCAGGCGGCAATTGTTCGCGCCGCCCCAGAAAGGCCCAGTCACGGGCAAGTTCGCGGACGAGCGCGTAAGGATCATTGCTCACCGGCGTGTCCGGCAATTCTGCGCTCTGCCAGCTCCTCGGCCCGTTTTTCAATGAGGTCGAGGAAATGGGCTTTGGCATCTTCATATGTCCTCAGATCGAGCGTGCGCTCCTCGGTCTCACGGCGGGTTTCGGCAAGCCTGCGCTGCAGCTCGTCAGCCTTTTCCAGCGTGCGGATGATCAGCGCGACGGCGTCCGCCGCCGCCTTCACCTCGCCCCGCACATCGGTCTCGTCGCTTTCCCGCCCCTTTTTCACCGCAGCGAGCCTGAGCTTGCGGAAAAAGGCGAACTGCGCGCGCATCTCCACCGTCAGGTCATTCAGCAGGAGCCGCAGATCCTCATCGGCATTGGCCCGCCGTGCCTTCGGTTCGATCGCGTGATAGCCTGCATGGGCACGGCGGTTGGCCGGTTCACCCTCATAGCGCGGTGTCCGGGGCCACAGGCCGAACAACGAAATATCGAATGTTTCATGGTCGACCACGAAACCCTCCCTTTGGCCGCTGGCTTCAGCTGTCCGGCCACAAAAAAAGCCCGGCGAGAACCGGGCTTTGAAAAATCTGACGGAAGCCTGAAACCAGGGAGGCCAACGACCGCCGCAGATTTCCGACTATAGGCAAAACCTAGCAGACGACCGTTACGCCGTCAAGGACTATTTTCCTATTTTGTGATCTTTTTCTTATTCTGCCGAAAACTGGTCGAAGGCTTCCAGCGCATGCGCGGCATACATCAGCCCCGGCCCGCCATCCATGTAAACGGCAACGCCGAGCACTTCCTCATATTCGGCCCTGGTCACGCCGAGCTTGACCAGCGCCTTGGCGTGAAAGGCGATGCAGGGCTCGCAGCGCAGCGCCACGGCAATGCCGAGCGCGATATATTCCTTGGTCTTGGCATCCAGCGCGCCCGCCTTGCAAGCGGCTCCCGCCATTGCCGAGAACCCGCTCATCGTTTCGGGAATGTCCTTGCGAAGGACGGCTGTCTGCCGCGAAACGTCGGCAATCATCTGGAGATAGTCGGTCGCCATGGGAGGATCCTTGTATATTCATAGTTACGATGATGAATACATAAAACCCTTCGCCGACGCCGCATTGCGCTGGATCAAGCAACCTCAGAACCGCGAAACGCGAATCACCCGGTCTTCTCTCCGGTCAGCACCGGCCATTCGATGATATAGTCCTCGTAGTCCTCGACCGGCACTTCCATCTCGCTCACGGTCCGGTCGCGGGCGGAAATGCCCGCCTGGTGCACCGTCTCCCGGTCGCCGGAAACGAGATAGTGCCACCAATAGAGATCATGCCCCTCGTGGACGAGCCTGTAGGCGCAGGTCGGCGGCAGCCAGGGAATTTCCTTCACCCCCTCGACGTTGAGCTGGATGCATTCCGGCACCGTCTTCCAGCGATCGGCATAATCGGAACACTGGCAGGAATGGCCGTCCAGCAGCCGGCAGGCGACCGAAGTGAAGGCCACTTCGCCCGTATCCCAATCTTCCAGCTTGTTCAGACAGCACAATCCGCAACCGTCGCAGAGGCTTTCCCACTCCTGGTCGCTCATTTCCTCGAGCCGCTTCGTCTTCCAGAACGGTTGCTGCTCTTCTGCCCTGTCGGCCATGTCCGGATCACCTTCGTCTTGAAGCTGGCTATATGCGTCAGCGGCTGCCGCTGTTCAACCCGTGAACGGAACACATCTGCAGAAGGTAAGCCTTTGCTACCTTCAACCAAGGTCTTATCACTTTCGCTCAATTGCGACAATTTGACTGCTTGTTACTGTCTCCCATGCGCTTTGGAGGAAAGCGCCTCTGCGCCCTGAGGAGCGCGCAGCCATTTCAGACGACTTGGGAGGAGTCCGATGTCAAAGTTTATCATGAACCGCCGCAGCTTGCTGCGCGCAGGTGCGGCAGCCGGCGTCACGCTGGCCGCACCCATGCATTTCGTGCGCGGGGCCTATGCCGCCGACATGTCGTGCAACATGCCGACGGGCAGCACCGTAACGCTCGGCTTCAACGTGCCGCAGACCGGCCCTTACGCCGATGAGGGCGCGGATGAAATGAAGGCGCTGATGCTCGCCGCCAAGCACCTGAATGGTGAAGGCGACGGCGGCATGCTTGCCACCTTCTCGTCCAAGGCGCTGAAGGGCAACGGCATCCTCGGCAAGAAGGTCAACTACGTCACCGGCGACACCCAGACCAAATCCGACGCCGCCCGTGACAGCGCCAAGCGCATGATCGAGAAGGAAGGCGCTGTGATGATCACCGGCGGCTCGTCCTCGGGCGTTGCCGTTGCCGTGCAGAGCCTCTGCCAGGACATGGGCGTCATCTTCATGGCCGGCCTCACCCACTCCAACGACACCACCGGCAAGGACAAGCGCCGCTACGGCTTCCGCCACTTCTTCAACGCCTATCAGTCGGGCGAGGCGCTCGCTCCGGTACTCCAGCAGGAATATGGTTCCGACCGCCGCGCCTATCACCTGACGGCCGATTATACCTGGGGCTGGACGCAGGAAGAATCGATCAAGAACGCGACCGAGGGCCTTGGCTGGGAAACCGTTCAGACCGTCAAGACGCCGGTCGGCGCCGGCGACTTCTCGCAGTACATCACCCCGGTTCTCAACTCCGGTGCCGATGTGCTGATCCTCAACCACTACGGTGGCGACATGGTCAATTCGCTGACCCAGGCTGTGCAGTTCGGGCTGAAGGACAAGCAGGTCAACGGCAAGAATTTCGAAATCGTCGTGCCGTTGTTCTCCCGTCTGATGGCCCAGGGTGCGGGTGAAGCTGCCAAGAACATCCTCGGCTCGGCCAACTGGAACTGGTCGCTGGATGACGCCGGCAGCCAGGCCTTCGTCAAGTCCTTCGGCGCGGAATACGGCTTCCCGCCATCGCAGGCCGCCCACACCTGCTACGTCCAGGCCCTGCTTTATGCCGATGCCGTGGAGCGCGCCGGCACCTTCTTCGCGCCCGCGGTCATCAAGGCGCTGGAAGGCTTCGAGTTCGACGGCATGGGCAACGGCCCGACGCTCTACCGCGCCGCCGACCATCAGTGCATGAAGGATGTGCTCGTCGTACGCGGCAATCCCGATCCGCAGAGCGAGTTCGACCTTCTCGAAGTCGTCAAGATCGTGCCGCGCGCCGATGTCGATTACGACCCCGCGATCTTCGGCGGCGAACTCGGTCCGGACACGCCCAAGACCTGCTGAGAGCAGACAAGCGCTGTCATCCCGGCCGGGCGTTGTCGTAACGCCCGGCCCTTCCGGCAACAGTGGAAACGCGGTCAATGGACGCCATCATCATTCAGTTTCTGAACGGCCTCGACAAAGGCGCAGCCTATTCGCTGATCGCCCTTGGCCTTACTCTGGTTTTCGGCACGCTCGGCGTGGTCAACTTCGCCCATGGCGCCCTCTTCATGCTCGGCGCCTTCTGCGCCGTCACCTTCAACGCCCTGCTGACATGGCCGATCCAGCCGCCCAAGGCCGAAGGCGCGCTGTTTGCGCCGCGTCCGGTTCCCTACATGGAATATGCCTTCGGCGATTTCGGCGCGGCCGTGATCAACTGGTCCGTGCCGCTTTCAATCCTGCTCGCCATTCCCGTCATGCTCATCATCGGCCTGACCATGGAGCGCGGGCTGATCCGCTTCTTCTACAAGCGCCCGCATGCCGACCAGATCCTGGTGACCTTCGGTCTCGCCATCGTGCTGCAGGAAATCATCAAGAAGATCTACGGCGCCAATCCCGTGCCGCAGGCCGCTCCCGACGTCTTTGCCGGCACCGCCAATATCGCCGCCTGGTTCGGCATGGCCGATGCCTTCATCGTCTATCCCTGGTGGCGGCTGATCTACTTTCTGTTTGCCGCCCTCGTCATCGGCGCGGTCTTCGCCTTCCTGCAATTCACCACCTATGGCATGGTGGTGCGCGCCGGCATGCGTGACCGGGAGACCGTCGGCCTGCTCGGCATCGACATCGAAAAGCGCTTCACCGTCGTCTTCGGCATCGCCGCCGTGGTCGCAGGCCTTGCCGGCGTCATGTACACGCCAATCCTGCCGCCGAACTATCATCTCGGCATGGATTTCCTGGTGCTGAGCTTCGTCGTGGTCGTCGTCGGCGGCATGGGCTCGCTGCCGGGCGCCATCGTTGCCGGCTTCACGCTCGGCATCCTGCAATCCTTCGCCTCGATGAATGAGGTGAAATCCATCATTCCCGGTATCGACCAGGTGATCATCTACCTCGTTGCCGTCATCATTCTCTTGACCATGCCGCGCGGGCTCATGGGCCGCCGCGGCGTGATGGAGGACTAGTTCACATGTTTGCCAATCTTTCGCGCAACGACTGGCTGCTCTACATCGTCTTCTCGGCGATCGTGCTTCTGGCGCCCATCCTGTTCATGCCGCTGGGCGCCGCCTATCCGGCCCTGCTGCAGAAATTCGCGATCTTCGGGATCTTCGCCATCGGCTTCAACATCCTGTTCGGGCTGACCGGCTATCTCTCCTTCGGCCACGCCGCCTTTCTCGGCGTCGGCTCCTATGCCGCCGTCTGGTCGTTCAAGCTTTTCACCATGAACGCCATTCCGGCGATCATCTTCGCCGTCATCTGTTCAGGCCTGTTCGCGGCCCTCATCGGCTATGTCAGCCTGCGCCGCTCGGGCATCTATTTCTCGATCCTGACACTCGCCTTCGCGCAGATGAGCTACAATCTCGCCTATTCGGTGCTGACCCCGATCACCAACGGCGAGACCGGCCTGCAGCTGTCGCAAAACGACCCGCGCATCATCGACCGCATGTTCCTCACCCCGACCGAAGGCCTGCCGTCGCCCGATTTCTTCGGCATCGAGCTTCAGGGCTATGCCGGCTTCTATTTCTGCGCCATCGCCCTTCTGATCTGCTTCTTCATCACGCTCAGGATCTTCCGCTCGCCCTTCGGCATGATGCTGAAGGCGGTGAAATCCAACCAGAACCGGATGATGTATACCGGCTTCAACACGCGCCCCTATCTGCGCTCGGCCTTCATCATCTCCGGCATGTTCGCAGGGCTCGCCGGCGCGTTGATGGCCGTCACCGATCCGCTGGCAGGGGCTGAACGCATGCAGTGGACGGCGTCCGGCGAAGTGGTTCTGATGACCATTCTCGGCGGCGTCGGCACGCTGCTCGGTCCGGTGATCGGCGCCGTCGTGATCAAGTATTTCGAAAACATCTTCTCGTCCTTCAACGACGCCGCTCTGCACGGCGCCCTGTCGGCGCTGCCGGATGCGATCGAAACGCCGCTCGTCGGCCTCCTGTCGCTGTTCGTCGGTGATGGCTGGCACCTGACGCTCGGCCTCATCTTCATGGCCATCGTCATCTTCCTGCCCGGCGGCATCATGGAAGGCGTCAAGCGCCTTCGCGCCCGGTTCTCGGGCGGCGGCGGCGGCCGCAAGGCGCAATCCGCCGCCAAAATCCAGCCAGCGGAGTAGCCCCATGGCAGACAAGAACATCGTCCTGCACGTAGACGACGTCCACAAGAGCTTCGGCGGGCTGCGCGCCCTCTCCGACGTCAATCTCGAGGTCGAGAGCGGCAAGGTCCACGCCATTATCGGCCCCAACGGCGCGGGGAAGTCGACCCTGCTCAATGTCTGTATCGGCCGCCTGAAGCCGAGCCACGGCAGGGTCGTCTTCGACGGCCAGACGCTCAACGAGCACGAACCGCACGAGATCAACCAGATGGGCGTCTCCCGCGTGTTCCAGACGCCGGAAATCTTTCCGGACCTGACGCTGATCGAAAACGTCATGATCCCGGCCTTTGCCCGCCGCGACGGCGCCTTCCGGCTGAACGCGGTGAAGGCCCTTTCCGGCGAGAAGGAAATCCGAGAGGAAGCCGAATTCATGCTGGAGGATATCGGCCTCTCAGCCCGCCGCCACCATGAGGCCGGTTCGCTTTCGCGCGGCGACAAGCGCCGGCTGGAGCTCGCCATGTGCCTGATCCAGAAGCCGAAGCTTCTGCTGCTCGATGAACCGACGGCCGGAATGGCCCGCCACGACACAAACATGACCATCGAGCTCCTGCAGCGGATCAAGGCCCGCGGCATGACCAAGGTGATCATCGAACATGACATGCATGTCGTCTTTTCGCTGGCCGACAAGATCTCCGTGCTTGCCCAGGGGCGCATCATCGCCGAAGGTTCCCCCGATCAGGTGCGCGGCAATCCGAAGGTCAGGGAAGCCTATCTCGGGGAGGCCCACGAATGAACATGGTCATGGAGAAACGCAATTTCGCCGGGGAGCAGATCGCAGTGTCGGAAACAGTCAATGATGCATTCCTGTCGGTTCGCGACATCCATGCCTGGTACGGCGAAAGCTATATCGTGCAGGGCGTGTCCTTCGACATCCGGAAAGGCGAGGTGCTTTCCCTTCTCGGCCGCAACGGCGCGGGCAAGACAACGACGCTTCGAACGCTCGCCCGCCTCGACAGCCCCGCCCTCAGCCAGGGCGAGATCTGGCTCGACGGCGAACCGCTGCACACGAAAAAGGCCTTCCAGGCGGCGCGGTCCGGCGTCCAGCTCGTGCCGGAGGACCGGCGCATCATCGGCGGTCTGACGGTGGAGGAAAACCTGGTCCTGGCCCAGGTCGCCGGCAACAAGGGCTGGTCGATCGAGGAGGTCTATGATCGCTTTCCGCGGCTGGCCGAACGCCGCAACCAGGAAGCCGTCACGCTTTCCGGCGGCGAGCAGCAGATGCTGGCCGTTGCCCGCGCCCTTGCCCGCGAGATCAAGATCCTTTTCCTTGACGAACCCTATGAAGGTCTCGCCCCGGTCATCGTCCAGGAGATCGAGAAGATCGTCGGCCAGATTCGCGATCTCGGCATTACCACCATCATCGTCGAGCAGAACGCTGTCGCAGCCTTGCGGCTGTCTGATCGCGCCGTCATCATGGATACCGGGCAGGTGGTGTTTTCCGGCAGCGCCCAGGACGTGCTCGACAATGCCGAACTGCGCGAGGAATATCTGGCGATCTGATCGTCTATCCGACCGGCGGCGGGAATCGCCTCCGCCGCCGGTCAATTCCTGCTTTCTTCTATGGTTAACATCTTTCTAACGATTTCCCCCTAACCTCTTGTCAGATTGAAGACATCCATGCGTCGGGAGGAAAGAGCGACTGCCGCTTTTTCGACGTCCCGGCGCGGCAAAGAAGAACGGCATCATCCGGCACAGGCAGCCGGGGATCTCGTCGGGGAGTACGGCCTTGGTCGATCGTTACCGGGAACTTGAAGGGCTGAAGAATACGCGCAAGCTCGACGTCGTGCTGATGGCAACGGTCTCGAGCTTCGGCGCTCTGGATAAACCGAGCGCCACCGAACGCCGCCGTTTCGTAGAGCTGTTTCCCCCGGTCTATGAAGCGTCCACGCCCGAGGCGCGCCGCCAGGCCGTCGCCGCCCTTTCCAGCCATCCCCATGTGCCGCAGGACATCTGCCACTATATCGGCACCCGGGAGATTTCCATCTCGGCGCCCTTCCTCGCCCGCTCGCCGGCCATCTCCGACGAGACCCTGACGAGGCTGATCGAAACCATGGGCGAAGAGCACATCCGCGCGATCATCCACCGCGCCGATCTGTCGCAGAAGGTCATTCAGGCGCTGATCGGCTGCCACCGTCCGCAGGAAGACGAGACGCCGGACGGCAATTTCGACGTGAGGGCCGGCTATAGCGACGAGAGCGAAGCGCTGCGGCAGACGCTGAAGGCCATGGCGGCAAAGGCCGGAAGCGAGGCTGAAGACCGGCTTGGCCTGTCAACGCTCTCCGAACTGCAGAACGCCCTTCTGGTGCGCTTTGCCCGCCGCGGCGAAGGCCAGCTTTTTCTCGAAACGCTCGCCCGCGCGCTTGGCGGCGACCGGGTGCTTGCCGCCGACATCCTGGCCGAGGCCAGCGGACGGCGTCTCGCTGTCGCGCTCGTCGCGCTCGGCATGGGAAGGGACGACACGCTCTATGTGTTGCCGCGCGTGGCAGCGGGTCTCGCAACGGCGGAAATGAGCGCCCACGAGGCGGCGGAGCGACTGCTCGACACGCTGAAGCCGACCGCCTGCATCGAGGAACTGCTGGCATGGCAGAACCAGCGCGCCGAGGAAGAGGCTGAAGCCGCCAAGGACGCTCCGCGCCGGCAGAGCCGCCGCTCGGCCTGATTTTTCAGAAGCCATCCCCTCCGTCGGCCACGGCAAACAGGCCCTCGACGCTCTCGGTCTCGAGAACGACGACCCACAGATCGCCGTCAAAACGGATTTCCTTCTCAAGCCGTGCCGCCACGTCTTCGCGCGCGGCCATATCCATACGCTTTTCGAACAGGCGGTCCGCGTCGCTTTCGGCGGCAAAAAACTGCGGCGCCGGCATATACAGGCATTCGCGCCCGTCGCGCAGCACCTGACGGATCGCGATCGCGCCGGCATCGGTCGCGCCCTTGCGTTCCACCACCGCAAAATCGCCGCGGGCAAAGACCCGGCGCAGCAGCGCCGAGACGAAGATATCCGATTTGAGACGCATGGCGGAACCTTCTCCCCGGGCGATCAGAGCGCCCCGATCTCCACAAGCTTGTCGCGCACGGCCGGACTCGGCTCGCCGGTTTCCGGCAGGCGATAGTGCTTCTGGAATTCCAGGATCGCCGCGCGGGTATTGGCGCCGGCCACGCCATCGACCGTCACATCGTCATAGGCAATGTTGACGAGACCGCGCTGGATCTCGACCACAAGGGCATCGGACGCCGGAACGGCATCGCCTGATGCCAGTATGTCGGCAACCGGGTCGTCTGCCCTGGTTTCTGTGCGCGGCGTCGGCACCGGCGGCACTCCGCCGCTGCCGCCCTTCAGCGCAGCCAGAAGTCCCGCATCGGCAATGCCTGTTTCCGCCAGCCCCTGATCAGCCTGAAAGGCCGCCACAGCAGCCTCTGTCAGCGGCCCGGTCACGCCATCGGGCTTGCCCTTGTAGTAACCGGCCGCGGCAAGCTGTTCCTGAACCTGGCGGATGATCTCGCGGTCATCGACAACCGCCGGCTGTGCCTGCGGTTCGGCTTGAGGCCGGGGCGCTGCCGCCGGCGGCGCATTCTCGACCGATCGCAGGATCGCCATCAGATCGTCACCGCCGCCGCTTTCAACCGAAGCAACCTCGACAGACGGGCTGTCTCCCTCGCCCTCGAGTTCGATCCGAAAGGTCTCGAAATCCGCCTCGCTCGCCATCCGGCGTCCGGGAACGGCATAGGGATCTGCGGGCTGGCGCGTCTTCATCAGCGGTTCGGGGTGAGGTCCCGGCTGGTACCACAACGCATTGGCGGAAACGAAGCTCAGGACGATGCCGAAAACCAGCGGTCCGCCGACCCACGAAGGGTGGCGGGCAACAAACGTCCCGATAGCCGAAACGCCCCGTTGCAGGAGGGAGGGCGTTTTCTTCTTCTTGCGTCCGGTCTTTCTAGCCTTCGCCATTCATCATCACTCTGTCAGTCTTCTTCAACCAGGGATCGTCGCCCTTCGGATTGGCGACAAACTACGCCCCACGGCTTAACGAAGGGTAATGGATCGGGCGAGCCTCGACCAGTCCGCAAAATTGCACCGGAACGGCAAAAATGACTGATATGGTTAACGGCAGGCAACAGCCAATCAATCCGCTAACGTGCTATAATACTGTTTTCATTTTATTCTTCAGCCCGGCGCAAAACATGCGCTGCGCGCGCTGCGACAAACCTCGACAACCGACCGCCCTTTTAGCGGCTCATTTACCGTCCTATGATAGTAATCAGGCGCGTGACCGCCCGGACACGCGCAACGAAACCCTGATACGGGCAAGGATATCGATGAGATTTCTGCTGAAATCGGCGTTCATGATCTTCGTTCTGTTGCTGATCGTGCCGTTCTTCGCCCCCCTTCTGCTCGGCGACAAGGCCGGGCGGAACGAGGCCGTGTTGCCAAGCGGCCGCGATGTCGGCGGCGCCGTCTCCGCTGCCCGCGGCACGATCGATTATATGAGCGGCATATGCGACGAACGGCCGGATGTCTGTGATGATGGCGCGGGGCTTCTCGGCTTTCTCGGCAGGCGCGCGCGTCAGGGCGCCGAGATCGTCTATCTCTATCTCGGCGAGCATTTCGGCGAGGACGCAGCGGTGCCCGCGCCCGGTCAGACCCAGAAGACCACCCGACCGGACCAGACCGCACCCGATGTGACGGTGGTCGAGCGCATGGTCGAGCCCGCCGAAACCCCGACCGACCTTATCCGCACCGGGGCGATAACGCCGGAACCGGAGATCGCGCCCGCGCCGCAGACGCCGCCCCCGGCCAACCAGCCCGTGCGCATGTCCGGTTTGCCGCAGAATGTGCCGGTTCCCACGCGCCGTCCGCGCTGACATTCGGCCCCGGCCCCGTTTCATTCGCCGGACGAACGGCGTATACGAGGCACGAGAAAAGACGAGAGGCGCCTCATGAACGAGAAACTCGACCGGATCATCGACGATTTTTCCTTCCTGGACGACTGGGAAGATCGCTACCGCTATGTGATCGAACTCGGCAAGCAGCTCCCCGACCTGGCCGAGGATGAAAAGACCGAGGAGAACCGCGTCCACGGCTGCGCCAGCCAGGTCTGGCTCGTCAGCGAAAGGGATGAGGGCGAAGATCCGGTCATCCGCTTTCGCGGCGATTCGGACGCCTTTATCGTGCGCGGCCTCGTCTCGATCGTCCTCGCCGCCTATTCCGGCGAGAAGGCCTCGGTGATCGCAGCAACGGACGCGATCGACATCTTCCGTCGGATCGGGCTGGTCGAAAACCTCTCCGCCCAGCGCGCCAACGGACTCAACGCCATGGTGACGAAGATCCGTGAAACGGCGGCCAGGGCGCTTTCGTCCTGACGCCGTCTTTCGCAGGCGGCGGCGCTTGAGGCTCACTCCTCGGCAAACATCGCCGAAATATCGGGCCGAAAGCCCTCCGCGCCCCAGTGTCGCATCGTCCGTCGCGGCGGGGGCGGCGCATAGTGGCGGGCAAGCGCCAGTAGCGCGGTTCGAACCATCAGCTTTGCCGAACGCACCGGCCATTGCCGTTCCCGTTCGAGCTGCTCCAGGCCCTTCTCAAAACAGACGAAATCGAGCAGGACGTCGGCAAGCTCCGGACCAACGGCCACCAGCGCCCGGCTCACGCGTCTGCGCGCATCGAGCGCACTGTCGGAAATGTCGCCGGCTGCGGCGCGCATTCCCCGCCCCCGGCTCTCGAGTCTTGGTTGAAGCGAAGCCGTGACCCTTGGCTGCATTTGCGCCCGCGTGAAATCCGAATGCAGTCGCGCGCCGGCCTCGTGCGCATCCTCCGGCATAAACCGCCCGCCATCCCGCCCCTTCAGGCGGGCCAGCATCTCGAGCGGCGTCTTCTCGCCTGTCCGCACGCCCGTCGCCAAAATCGCTTTCCGTTCAGGCATTTTCCCGCACTCCCGCCGCCACGACAACGGAATAGGCGAGCCGCTCCACCGAGGCCACGAACTCGTCGAAGGCGCGGTCATCCCGCCGGTCCTCGATCACGCGGCAGGAATAGGCGACCGTCGTGCGGTCGCGGCCAAAGGCTGCGCCAATCTCGCTCAACGACAGTTGCAGCGTGACATGGCAGACATACATGGCGATCTGCCGGAAATGAGAGACTGATCGGCGACGCTCCTTAAGCGTGACGCGATCGCCCGCGACCTGCGCCATCTCCCTCGTGATCAGAAGGACGATGCGACATGCGGTGCGAATGTCGGCCATTTGGCCGGCGCGCTCGAATGACCACGTCCCGGCAATCTGGTGGACGAAAGCCTGCTGGAAAGGTGCTGAGGATTCTACTTTGTACTCGTTCATGTCATCTCCCGGCTGAAACAGGACTATATTCTTGCACTCGGCGGCAAGACGGGGACGGAAGGCGGCACTCCTCGCAGTCCTTAGTTTGATTTTATTGGCTTATTTTGATTAAAAATAGGATTTTTTTCCTACTCTGGTCAACCGGGTCCTTTTACGAGCGGGAAAATGAACATACTCTTAATAGGCGCATATGCAGCCAGACCCAACCGCGGGCTCCCGCATTCGCTGACAGCGCTTGCAGCAAAAGAAAAATGCCAGCACGCTTTCACGGCTGGCATCAAGATAGGCAATTTCTGTTCGCTCAGGAGCGCTCGTGAGCGTCCGAACCCGGTCGCTAGCGCTTGCGGCGCTGACCGAGCCCCATTTCCTTTGCAAGGCGCGACCGGGCCTCGGCATAGGACGGAGCAACCATCGGATAGTCGACCGGCAGATCCCACTTTTCACGATAGGCATCCGGCGTCAGGTCATGATGGGTCATCAGGTGGCGCTTCAGCGACTTGAAGGTTCCGCCGCATTCGAGGCAGACGAGATGGTCGCCGCTGATCGACTTGCGAACCGAAACCGCCGGCTTCTGCTTTTCGGCGGCCGGGACGCTTTCCTGCGGACGCGCCGTGTTGCTCAGAGCCGCATGCACCTCACGGATCAGACCGGGCAGATCCGTGGTCTGAACCACATGATTGCTGACATAAGCGGCAACGATGTCGGCCGTCAGCTCAACGAGGTTCGAGGTCTCTTGTTCGGCCACAGCTTCCGTCATTCTTCACTCCTATTCTTTTCTTTTCTGTCTTCGACTTCGCCACCGCAAGCTGATCTTGCGACAATGGCCGGACGAAGTTTCCGAACCATCAGCGCTTTCTCTAAAGCATGAGACGGGTTCTACCTCGATGGGTGGCCAAATACAGGGCCAGCACCATCCCCGGCATCGATATAGAGACAGTTTTGCTTTCTATTCTGGCAAGAGCTTTTGTTCGTGCTCACGCCAGCAAATACCACTCCATACAGAAAAGTAAAGTTACAATGATTAAAAAATAACGCGGATTATCAAAAGTTATAGGAACTGTGACTGAGATCTGTGGTCTTGTTTCTTTTACTTACCAAGGCCATCAGCAAGATTACCGCGCAACTAAGCCTCTTCACTACTCTGGAGTTCGTCCTGAACGGTATTCTCGTGAAGCGGATAACCCACCTGGTGGGCAGCACGCGCCAGAAGATGGGCCGAGATCGGCGCTGTCAGCACGAAAAAGGCGATGCCGGCAAAGGCGCGCACGAATGTGGCGATCTCGCCGGAATGAAAGCCGATGGCAAGAAAGATCAGGCCAGAGCCGACCGTACCGGCCTTCGAGGCCGCATGCATGCGCGTGTAGAGATCGGGAAGGCGCAGGATGCCGATCGCGGCCGTCAGCGTGAACAGCGCGCCGGCCAACATCAGAAAAGAAACGAACAGGGCCAAAACATAATCCATCCGCTTTACTCCTTCTTCGCTTCATCGGCAGAGACGACCGGCACGTCCTCGCCACTGCTTCCCGAATCGTAGGCCATCGGATGCGGCCTCACCTGAAATCCGGTTTCCGTCTCGTTGCGCATGGCGCTCGAGCGAATGAAACGGGCAAAAGCCACCGTCGCCAGAAAGCCCACAAGGCCGAGCGCGATGGCAATGTCGATGTAGAGCGTGAAGCCGGAGCGAATGGCGATGACCACGATAAAGCCCATGGCGACAGCCACCAGCATGTCGAGCGAAAGCGCCCGGTCCGGTAGTGTCGGCCCTTTCACCACCCTTACGGCGGTCAGAATCAGCGCCAGCGAAAGGATCGCGATCGAGATATCGGCGGCGGTCGAAACAATCGTATCGGGAGTCATCAGGCAAAGGCCTCCCTGATCTTCTTTTCGAACCCGTTGGCAATGTCGCGGCGAATGCCGTCAGGGTCGGAACAGTCGATGGCATGGATGAAGAGATATTTCTTGTCGTCGGAAACATCGACGGTCAGCGTTCCCGGCGTCAGCGTGATCATGTTGGCGAGAAGGACGATCTCGAAATCCTTTTCAAGCGAGAGTTCGAAGCGCAGGATGCCGGGCTTGACCTCCATGCGCGGCGAGCAGACCAGTTTGGCAACCGACCAGGCCGATTTCATCAGGTCATAGAGAAAAACCAGGAACAACGCCGTCACGCGCCTCGCCCTGGAGAAATAACCGGTTCCGCCGACCTGATGGCGCACGAGACCGACCGAGATCGCGCCGATGACAAAGCCGAAAATCAGATTGTGCAGCGAGGCGCTGCCGGTCACGGCAACCCAGACGATGGCGAGAACGAGATTCAAGAGCAGCATGGACGACATCTAGGACGCTCCTCCGGGAAAGACCGACATGAAATAGGCCTCGGGCGCAAGAAGCCCCTCGACGGCGCGCGTGGCGATCGCCAGCAGCGGCTCGGGATAGACGCCGAAGATCACCACAAGGGCCATGAGCCCCACAACCGGAAGGCTTTCCGAAAGCGGAATGCGGATCCTCTTCGCCGGCGGCTCGGCAGCAGGCCGCCAATAGGCCAGGAGAAAGCCCCGTCCGAGCGCGATCGTGGTGCAGAAGCCGGCGAACAGAATGGCGAGCGCCAGCCACCACTGCCCGTCGCCAAGCGTTGCCTTGACCAGGAGCGCCTTCGGCCAGAAGCCCGAGAACGGCGGCAGGCCGGCAGCGGCGAAAAAGGCGGCAAGGCTCAAGCCGGCAAAGGCCGGGTTGCTGCGGTAGAGACCGCCGATCGCGGCGAGCGAAAACCCGTCGGCAAGCTTTCCCGCAAGACCGACGATGAAATAGAGCGCCGTCATCAGGATCATCGAGTGGAGCGCATAGACAAGCGCGCCCTCAAGGCCCGAAATACCGCCGACGGCGACACCGGCAAAGATATTGCCGATGCCGACGATCACCACATAGCCGACCGTGCGCCGGATATCATGCTGGGCAATCGCGCCGAGACCGGCAAGCACCATGGTGAGAAAGGCGCTGATCGAGACGAGCGCGCCAAGGCTTTCAAGGTCGGCCGGAAGGATCATCACCATCACGCGCAGAAGCGCGTAGACGCCGACCTTGGTCAAAAGCCCGCCAAACAGGCCCGAGACCACCGTGCGCGGCGTGTGATAGGAGGCCGGCAGCCAGAAATTGACAGGAAAGGCCGCCGCTTTCATGCCGAAGGCGAGAACGAAAAGCGCACCGAGCGTTGCCGTCGGCAGCATTGGCGCGGCCCGCGCGCGAAGCGCAATATCGGCCATGTTCAGCGTTCCGAACACCGCATAGAGATAGGCAACGGCAATCAGGAACAGCGTTGTGCCAATGAGGTTCAACACGGCGTATTTCATCGCCCCGTCAAGCTGCTCATGGGTCGACCCCAGGATCAGCAGGCCGAAGGAGGAGATCAGCAGAACCTCGAACCAGACATAGAGGTTGAAGATGTCGCCGGTCAGGAACGCGCCGGAGACGCCGGCCATCAGCAGCATCAGGAACGGATAGAAGCCGTAGCGTCGCCCGCCTGCGCGAATATCGCCGATCGCGAAGATCGCGCCGGCCAGCCCGGCGATACCCGCGGCAAGGGCAAACAGCGCGCCGAGAAGGTCGGCGGAAAAGGCAATGCCGAAGGGCGGCAGCCAGCGGCCGGCGACCATGGTGATCGGCCCCTGGCTTGCGACGGTATAGACGAGAAGCGCGTCAACGACGACCAGAAGCATGAGAGCGGGAATGGCGATGATCGGATGCCAGAGTGTGTGTTTGCGGATCAGCATCAGCAAGGCGCCGACCGTGATGCAGATCGCAACCGGCAGGATGACGAGCCAGTCCGTCAGCGTTGACGGTTCCATGGTCAGCGCCAGCGAAAGATCGACGGAATGGGCGGAGGACGAAGCAGCCATGAGCGTGTTTTTCTAGTCCTTGTTCAGTAGCCGAGCGGAGGCATGGGCTGGTCCTTGGGTTCGGCGGCCCGCATGTCGTCGGTATCATCGGTGTTGAGGTCCTGATACGCGCGGTAGGTCAGGACCAGCAGGAAGGCGAAGAACGAAAACGAGATCACGATCGCCGTCAGGATCAGCGCCTGGGGAAGCGGATTGGCCGTGCCCGGCGGCAGGGTCTCCATGGTCTCCGGAATGATCGGCGGCACGAAGCCGGTGATCCGCCCCGCGGTGAAGATCAGGATGTTGACCGCATTGCCGAGAATGGCGATGCCGAGCATGATCCTGACGCTGTGGCGCGACAACATCAGGTAGATCGCGGCGGCGAAGAACAGGCCGACAAGACAGGAAAGCACGAATTCCATCAGACATGGTCCTTTTCTTCAAGCGCCAGGAAGATCGAGGAAATCGAGCCGAAGACGACCAGATACACGCCGATATCGAAGGTCGTGACCGTCGAGATCGGCACCTCGACGCCGAAGATCACCGGATAGATCCAGTGCGCCGTCATGAACGGCACATGGGCGAAGATCGAGATGAAGCCCGACAGCGCCGAAAGCAGCAGACCCGCGCCGGCAATCGACATCGGGTGGAAATGAATGGCCCGGCGCACCGCCGAAACCCCGGAAGCGATCCCGAAGATCGCGATCGCGGAAGCCGCGATCAGCCCGCCGATGAAGCCGCCGCCCGGCGCGTTGTGACCGCGCAGGAGGACGAAGATCGAAAACAGCATCATCAGCGCGGAGAGGAACGGCGCGGCCGTGCGAAAGATCAGCGTGTTCATTATGCCTTCTCCTCATTGGCGACGGGGCTAGCCTTGGCCCGGCCGGTTCGCACGCGGATCAGCGCCAGAATGGCGAGCCCGGTGATCATCACCACGGCGATCTCGCCCAGCGTATCCGTTCCGCGGAAGTCGACGATGATGACGTTGACGACATTGTGCCCGTGGGCGATCACCTTCGAATAGGAATTGAAGAAGGCCGTCAGGCTGTCATTGAACGGCACCTGGGTGACGCGCATCAGAAGAAGCGCGAAACCGAGGCCGCAAAGCACCGCCACCGAGCCGTCGAAAACCTTCTGGCCGAGCGCGCGGTGATCCGACGGAGACAGGTTGAGCCGGGTCATCACCAGGGTCAGGATCACGACCGAAAGCGTTTCAACCATGAACTGGGTGAAGGAGAGGTCCGGCGCGCCGAGCAGCAGGAACAGCACCGCGACGGAAAAGCCCTGGATGCCGAGCGTCACAATGGCCGTCAGCCGGTTGTGGGCGTTGATCACCGCCAGGAGACCGACGACGGCAAGGCCGATGATCGCCCAGTGTCCAAGCAGGAAACCATCCGGCAGGCCGGGCCATTGCGGCAGTTCGCCGAAAGAGACGAGCGAAACCAGCAGAACGGCGGCAATGATGCAGAAGGTCGCGGTGATATAGAACTCAAGCCGCCCGGGCTGCACCGTCTGCGTGACCCTGAAGGACAGGCGAACAATGCCGCGCATGAAACTGTCGAACCAGGCATCCGGTCCGGGACCGAGGCGGGCAAACATGCCGGCCATTGCCGCCCGCGCCTCGGCAAGACGCCAGTAGACGACAAGCGCGATGATTACCGTCAGCACAGAAAGGGCAAGCGGCACGCCGATATGCGGGATCAGCGAGAGGTGGATCTCGACCTCTTCGCCGGCAACGGCCGAGGCCATGGGGCCAGAGAAATGGCTGTTGAAGAAATGGGCGAAGAAGGCGGCGAGAAAGGCGGCGGCGCCGAGCACGATCGGGCCGAGCCACATCAGAGCCGGTCCTTCATGCGCGTGCTTGGGCGTCTCGGTCTTCGCGCCGATGAAGGGCTTCAGCCCGACGCCGAAGCCGACGGCAAACATCAGCGCATTGCCGAGGATGGCGATCACCAGAAAGATCGTCGCATAGAAGCTTCCGGCGGCCAGCGCCTCGTAGATGCCTTCCTTGGCAAGAAAGCCGACGAAGGGCGGCAGGCCGCCCATGGAGATCGCGCCGGCAAGACCGGCGGCAAAGGTGATCGGCATGGCCTTGGCCAGACCGCCAAGCTTCGTCAGGTCGCGGGTTCCGGTCTCGTGGTCGATCAGGCCGGCGACCATGAACAAGCCGCCCTTGAACAGCGAATGGGCGATCAGATAGAGCACCGCGCCTTCGGCCGCATGGGGGATGTCCATGCCCGTCATCATGACCATCAGGCCAAGCGAGGATACCGTCGTATAGGCCAGCATCAGCTTCAGGTCGGTCTGGCGGATGGCAAGCAGCGTGCCGACAATCAGCGTCGCCGCACCGAAGACCGGCAGCACGATGGTCCACAGCGCCGTGTCGCCCATCACCGGGTTCAGCCGCATCAGAAGGTAGACGCCAGCCTTCACCATGGTGGCCGAATGCAGATAGGCCGAAACCGGCGTCGGCGCCTCCATGGCGTTCGGAAGCCAGAAATGGAACGGAAACTGCGCCGATTTGGTGAAGGCGCCACCGAGCACCAGAATGAAGGCGGCGAGATAGAGCGGACTGTCGCGCAGCACATTGCCGGTCTCAAACAGCGCCGAAAGGGAAGAGGCGCCCGTGATATGCTGGATCAGCAACACGCCCGCCAGCAGCAGCAGCCCGCCGCCGCCGGTCACCACCAGCGCCTGGATCGCGGCCCGGCGCGAGGCTTCCTTTTCGTTGTCGAAGCCGATCAGCAGGAAGGAGGTGATCGAGGTCAGCTCCCAGAAGACGAACAGCATCAGCAGGCCGTCGGAAATCACCACGCCCAGCATCGACCCCATGAACAGGAACATGAAGGACACGAACCGCGCCTGCTGCGCATGACCCTTCATGTAGCCGCCAGAATAGAGAATGATCATCGTGCCGATGCCGGTGATCAGGATTGCGAAGGTCAGCGACAGACCGTCGAGCAGGAAGGAAAAACGAAGACCAAGGCTTGGCACCCAGTCATAACCGCCGGTCAGCACCGCGCCTTCGGCGACCCTCGGCACGAGGCGAACGAACTGGATCAGCGAGAACAGGGGGATAAGAGCAAGAAGCCAAGGCGCATTCGACTTGAAGATGCGGTAGAGTATCGGAGAGAAGACCGCGCCCAGAAAAGGCAAGCACAAGGCCAAAAGAATAAGGGCCGTTTCACTGGCGGTCATGGCGTCTCCAAAAAACTGACAATATACAAGCCAAGCGGGTAAATAGTTCGGACAACAAACGTGTTACGACAAGAAAAGCGTCGGCTCAAGAGCGTCCGACGCCTTTTCGCATCCGCGAAATGACGCATATCAGGTTTCGTCACTTACGCGGCATCGAACGGTCGCAAACCATTGCTTTTCCGCGCCCTGTAACCCAAGTAAGACCACGGGCGATCCCATTAAACGGCAAAACACAGCGGAGCGCGACATTGACCCAGAGCAATAAACAGAAAAAAACGCTATCCGATTCACAATGGCGTGAGGAACTGACCCCGGAGCAGTACCATATCCTTCGCGAGCACGGCACGGAGAGACCCTTTAGCGGCCCGTACTGGAACAGTTTCGAATCAGGTACCTACTATTGCGCCGGCTGCGAAAGCGCGCTGTTCCGCTCGGACACGAAATTTGATGCCGGATGCGGCTGGCCGAGCTTCTTCGAGCCTGTCGCCCCCGGCGTCGTCACCGAACTGCGCGATGTCTCCCATGGCATGATTCGCACGGAAATCCGCTGCGCCAATTGCGGCGGGCATCTTGGCCATGTGTTCCCGGATGGCCCTGCCCCCACCGGCCTGCGTTACTGCATGAATGGCCACGCCATGCATTTTGTCGCCGACGAAGCCTGAATACCGGAACGGCTTGTCCTGCGGATGGCGGCCCCGCCCGGAGCAGAGCATCGAGCGCCATTCGCCCCTTGCAGGGTAAGCTCGACGGAACGGAAAGGTAAAAAAGCAAGCGCTAACATGAAGAGCGGCCGGCTGATCGATGCGGGCACGAGGAATCCCGTCAGCAACCAGCCGACCGACCCCACGAGACCAGGAGATGCGGCGGACCTGAACATCATGGGGCAACCGCCAAAGGCAGTTTCGTCAATTTTGTACGCTCTGAAATAATAATCAACAGATTTTCAGTGGTTCCGCGCAAATCTGACGTTTTTATGGTTAACCGACAAGCATTTATCCAGCTTTTACCAGACGGTCAAAAACGGAATTCCGAGTGCTGACGCCCGAACAAGCGCAGGATACGCGAAAAAGTAGCGCCATGCGTCCATCCGGACGCACAAAAGCAATGCAGCAGAAATAACAGTCGGCGTTGTTGCGGCAGGACCGCTCTGCTTCAGTTTAATTCCGTCAGCGCAGTGCGGATGGCAAGGGCGGGATCGGTCGCAGGCTGATAGGCATCCTGCACCCCCTCCCCCAGGAGCCGGGCGAGATTGGCGTCAAGACGCTGACGCAGCGCCGAAATCGCCTGTTCGGCATCGTCGCGGCGACGGTCGGGGTAGAGAATGGCGAAGAGCCCGTCTTCCACGCGGCTTGCCGCATCCCTTCCGCTCAGATGATACCGGATCAGCGCGGCGACGGCTTCCGCCCGCGCCCCGCTCGAATCCTCGGGGACCCGCACCACGCCCATATAAAGCGGCGCACCTGCGGTCGAAGCCTCGCGCTTCAGCGCGTTCAGCGTCGTGGCAAAACGCTCCGGTGCCAGAAGCCCGGTTTCGCTCTCGATCGTCTCCGGCGCTTCGGCAATGTCGTCGATCGCCGTGCCGAGCGCCTCGACAAAGCGCTTGCGGCGCAGATGCAGAAGCGCCCGCAGGATCAGTTCGCCTGTCTCGCCGGGCCATACCATGCAGTCATCGGCGCTGCGCGCCGCATCGCCGGAAATGTCGGCGAGCCCGCCCGGCTCGCTGAGCGCAAACAGCGGCACAAAGCGCATGCCGGGCACGCAGCGAAGCTGGCCGCAGATCCTCAGGCCATCGACGAGCACCGGTCCGCCATGAACCAGCACGAGATCGAATCGCTGACTGGAGGCGAGATAGAGCGCCTCCCGCAGGTTGCCGGTGGCAACGGTCGTGGTCAGTGAAAGCATGCTCTTCAGAAGATCCCGACGCATCGCCGGATCCTCGGCCACGATCAGCACCCGCACCGTCTCGTCTGGCACGGCTGCCGCCCGCGGCGTCGTCCACCCTTCCGCAAGTGCGCCCGCCTCGCTCTGCAAGGTCCTGAAACGCAGAAGCGCGGAAATGCGAGCTGCCGCCGTCGCCAGATTGTGCTCAAGCCCGATCACGTCATCGGCGCCGGCGCGCAGGGCTGCAAGCCGCAGCGTCGCGTCCGCCCGTTCCGGCGTCACAATCGCGACAGGCGCGCTGACGCCCGAATCATGTTCCTTGAGGATGCCGCAGCAGGCAAGCGCCGGCCCCGGCGCATCGTCATCGACGGCGACAAGTATAAGGCTTGCCGCGTTGACCGCCGCCATGGTCGCGTCACTGTCGGAAAAATCGGCCTGGAAGAAGCCGACCGACCAGCCGCTCAGCATTGCCGACAGCGTCTGCGCCACGGCGCCCTCGCCGCCGATCAGGACAATGCTTTCATGCGTCGCGCTGCTCAACATCATTCCCTCAGGCATCACCGAGATAGGCCTTCACCGTCTTGATGAAATTCGGCACCGACACCGGCTTCGACAGATAGGCATCGAAACCCGCGCCGCGAATGCGTTCCTCGTCGCCGCGCATGGCAAAGGCGGTCACGGCAACGATCGGGATCTTCGCGAGTTCGCGGTCGGCTTTCATCTCACGGGCAATGTCGAGACCGGATTGTTCCGGTAATTGAATATCCATCAGTATCAGCCCTGGCCTGAACATGCGTGCAAGCGCCACCGCATCCGTCCCCGTGCGGCTTTCCACCACTTCATAGCCCTGCGCCTCGACGAGATCACGAAACAGCTTCATATTCAAATCATTGTCTTCGACGATCAGAACCTGTCTTGCCATTCGTGCTATCCCCTTGCACCGGCCCCTGTTCCGGCCATGCACCGGCTTGCAACGCGCCGGCAAGTCGCTAGAATCGCGTGCCTGCCCTATCCACGCATCAGATGCCGAGTTTAGGGCGATTTGGTTAAGAAACGGAAATCCGCTTGCAACATTTTCAAAAAGAGCCGCAAAAACCAGTGTCGGAAGAAGACCTCGCCATCACCATTCTGGTCTGGCTCTCCAACGAACCGGACATGCTGAACCGTTTCTGCGCGCTTTCCGGCGTTGAGGCCGGGCAGTTGCGCGCGCTTGCCGAAGATCCGGGGTTTCCCCGCGCCATGATCGGCTTCATCGCCGGGCATGAGCCGACGTTGATGGCCTTCTGCCACGACAATGCCATTGCCCCGGAAACCGTCTCGCGCGCCTGGCAAAGGCTTGAATACGGCCATGGCGGCGCGGAATGACCCGGCTCGCCAAGGCATCGGCGGAGGATCTTCGGATCGGCCACCGGCCGCTTCTGGTCGTCGATGTGGATGAGGTGGTGCTGCAGTTCGTCGCACCCTTCAAGGCCTTCCTGCTGGCCAATGATCATGAATTGCGGCTGGAGACCTTCAGCCTCAACGGCAATGTGATTTCGCTTGCGGACGGCAGGCGGGTGGAAAACGCCGAGGTCAAGGCGCTGATCTCCGCCTTCTACGACAGCCAGGAGGACTGGCAGGAACCCTTTGCTGCCGCGCGCGAAACCCTGCACCGGCTGACGGACATCGCCGATGTCCTGCTTTTGACCGCCATGCCGCCGGAGCATCGCGAAAAGCGGCGGCGGCTGCTTGCCCGCCACGGTTTCGATTTTCCGCTGATCGCCTCGGAAGAACCCAAGGGCGAGGTGCTGAGGGATTTGTGCGTAACCAGGCCGCCGCTGCTGATCTTCGTCGATGACATGCTCTATAATTGCCGTTCGGTGTCGAGCTGCCTGCCGGAGGCGTTGACGATCAACCTCCTGATCAATGAAGACTACCGGGCGCTTGCACCCGAAACGACGCCGCCATCCGTGGTCGCGACCGGCTGGGACCACCTCGAACAGATCATCCGCCGGTATATCGCGGAGAAGAGTTGAACCCGGCAATCCCTGCTTGCCTTGGCCGGCTGCCGGCATTATTTTCGCCATGTTCAACCTTTGTTCCGATCGCTATGGCAGAGATAACTTCCAAGGCCAACGGCTTTTGCCGCGACTGTCTCGCCCCGGCGGCAGCCGGAGTGCGCCGCTGCGCGACATGTGGCAGCCCGCGTCTTCTGCACCATGAGGAGCTTTTCACGCTCTCGATCGCCCATATCGACTGCGACGCCTTTTACGCATCCATCGAAAAACGCGACGACCCGGCACTGGCCGACAAGCCGGTGATCATCGGCGGCGGCAAGCGCGGCGTCGTCTCCACCGCCTGCTATATCGCCCGTATTCGCGGGGTGAAATCGGCAATGCCAATGTTCAAGGCGCTGGAGGCCTGCCCGGAGGCCACAGTCATTGCGCCGAACATGGAAAAATATTCCGCCGTCGGCCGGCAATTGCGGCAGATGATGTTCGACCTGACACCGCTCGTCGAGCCGCTGTCGATCGACGAGGCCTTTCTCGATCTGTCCGGAACCGAGCGCCTGCACAAGGCGACGCCGGCCGAAACGCTCGCCCGTTTCGCCATCCGCGTGGAAAAGGAGCTCGGCATCACCATTTCCATCGGCCTGTCCTACTGCAAGTTCCTCGCCAAGATCGCCTCGGATTTCCAGAAGCCGCGCGGGTTTTCGGTGATCGGCGAAAAGGAGGCAATGACCTTCCTCGCCGACAAGCCGGTCGGCATGATCTGGGGCGTGGGCAAGGCCTTCACGGAAACGCTGAAGCGCGACGGGCTGACGACCATCGGCCAGTTCCAGCAGATGGAGAAGAACGAGCTTCTGCGCCGCTACGGCACGATCGGCCAGCGGCTCTATCACCTGGCGCGCGGCGAGGACACGCGTTCCGTCAAGCCCGAGCGCGCGACCAAGAGCATATCCAACGAAACCACCTTTTTCACCGATATCAGCGATTTCGAGACGCTGGCCGGACATCTGCGCCGGCTGAGCGAAAAGACCGCGCGGCGCGCCAAGGCGGCGGGCTTTGCCGGACACGCCGTGACGCTGAAGCTGAAGACCGCCGATTTCAGGACCCGCACCCGCAGCCGCCATCTCGAAGCGCCGACGCAGCTCGCCGACCGGATCTTCGCCACCGGTCTTTCGCTGATGAAGAACGAGGCCGACGGCACGAAATTCCGTCTGATCGGCATCGGCATCAGCGAGCTCTGCGACCCCGCGATCGCCGATCCGCCGGATCTCGTCGACCCGAAGGCCGCCCGCCGCAAGGCCGCAGAGAGCGCAATGGATTCGCTGCGCGACAAGTTCGGCCTGTCGGCCGTGGAAACCGGCTATACCTTCCGTCCCGAAGGCAAGAAAAAAAAGGACGAGGGCGGGCGGTAGCTCCACTCAAACGCCGGCCGCCGCCGGCTTTCCGCCGTCTGCCGCCACGGCCTTCTCGAACTTTGCCAGTGCCGTGCCGGAAAGCCTGCCCTCGCGCACGAAATGCACCTTCATCGGGTCGACCTTGCGACCGTTGACGGAGACCGCGTAGTGCAGATGCGGTCCGGTCGCGAGGCCGCTCTGGCCGACATAGCCGATCACCTCGCCCTGCCGGACTTTCACCCCCGCCTTGATGCCGTCGGCAAAGCGGCTCTGGTGGCTGTAGGAGGTCTCGTAGCCATGACCATGGTCGATGACGGTCGTTCGCCCCTCGCCGCCACGCTTGCCGGAAAAGGTCACCACGCCGTCTGCCGCCGCATAGATCGGCGTGCCGACGGGCGCTGCCCAGTCAACGGCGGCATGCATGCGCGAATAGCCGAGCACCGGATGCCGCCGGTTGCCAAAACCCGATGTGCGCCGCGCGTCAGGCACGGGATTGCGCAGCAGATACTGCCCGAGGCGATAGCCTTCGGCATCGAAATAGCCGTTCTTTCCCGTATCGGGATCGCGGTAGCGATAGACATTGACCTTGCTGTTGCCGAGCTTCACCACCATGTCAAAGGCGCCTGCGGCAAGGCTCGGCGCCTCTTCCGCCGCATAGGAAAGTTTCATCCGGTCGTCTGGCCCGGAGGAGGCCTCGGTCGCCCCTTCGGGCGGACTGACGAAATGGTCGATGGCGGCAGTCTCGCTGTTTGCCGCAAGCATGGAAGTGCAGCCCGTGAGAGCGACACTGGCCGCCAGGCAAATTACGATAAGCGTCTTCACATTCAGCCTTTCAAATCAATTGAACGGCGTGCTTGAACGCAAAGAGTGTGTCCGAATTTGAACGGGAACGAGGCGATTTGGCAGCCAAGAGCGCCGTGCATCCATTCGGATGCAAAAAGGACGCTCTCACCTATTGAATCTGCGCATCGTGCTTTCCGAAAATCGATTCCGATTTTCGGACCAGTGCTGTAGGCCTTAATCCGGGCTCTGCCGTAACCGCGCGCTGACATCAGCCCTGAAAAGTCGGATTTCAGGGCTGAAAGGGATGGCTTACCACCATTTTTCGGGCGTGAACCGGCCGGCGGCCTTTTCCATCACGGCGGCGGTGCGGAACAGGGTTTCCTCGTCGAACGGCTTGCCGATGAGCTGCAGGCCGAGCGGCAGACCGTTGGCGTCAAGGCCGGCGGGCACGGAAAGGCCCGGAAGCCCGGCCATGTTCACCGTCACCGTGAAAATGTCGTTCAGATACATTTTCACCGGATCATTGGCGAGGTCCTGGTCCGCGATGCCGAAGGCGGCCGACGGCGTTGCCGGCGTCAGGATCGTATCGACGCCTTGCGCAAAGACATTCTCGAAGTCGCGCTTGATCAGCGTGCGCACCTTCTGGGCCTTCAGATAATAGGCATCGTAATAGCCGGCCGAAAGCACATAGGTGCCGATCATGATGCGGCGCTGAACTTCCTTGCCAAACCCTGCCGCGCGGGTCTTCTCATACATGTCGGCAATGTCCTTGCCGGGCACGCGCAGGCCGTATTTGACGCCGTCATAACGGGCAAGGTTCGAGGAGGCTTCCGCCGGTGCCACGATGTAATAGGCCGGCAGTGCGTATTTGGTGTGCGGCAGGGAGATGTCGACAATCTCCGCGCCAGCGTCCTTCAGCCAGGCGATGCCCTGTTGCCAGAGCTTTTCGATCTCCTCCGGCATGCCCTCAACGCGGTATTCCTTCGGAATGCCGATCTTCATGCCCTTGACCGACTGGCCGATGGCGGCCTCGTAATCCGGCACGGGCAGGTCGACGGAGGTCGTGTCCTTGTCATCGACGCTTGCCATGGATTTCAGGAGGATCGCCGCGTCGCGCACGTCACGCGCGATCGGTCCGGCCTGGTCGAGCGAGGAGGCAAAGGCGACCACGCCCCAGCGCGAGCAGCGGCCATAGGTCGGCTTGATGCCGACCGTGCCGGTGAAGGCCGCCGGCTGGCGGATCGAGCCGCCGGTATCGGTCGCCGTGGCGCCGGCGCACAGATGCGCGGCGACGGCTGCCGCCGAACCGCCGGACGACCCGCCCGGAACGCGCTCCTGGTTGGACCCCTTCGCCTTCCACGGATTGATCACCGGTCCGTAATAGGAGGTCTCGTTGGACGAGCCCATGGCGAACTCGTCCATATTGAGCTTGCCGAGCATGACCGCGCCGTCATCCCAGAGGTTCTGGGTGACGGTCGACTCGTATTTCGGCTTGAACCCGTCCAGAATGTGCGAGGCCGCCTGGGTGTGGACGTCGCGCGTACCGAACAGGTCCTTGATGCCGAGCGGAATGCCCTCCAGCGCGCCGCCCTTGCCCTGCGACAGCTTCAGGTCGGAGGCCTTGGCCATTGCCAGCGCCTTTTCCGGCGTGACGGCGACATAGGCATTGAAGGTGCCGTTGAAGTCGTCGATCGCCTTCAGATAGGACGCGGTCAGTTCGGTCGCGGTGATTTCCTTCGCCTGAAGCTTGTCTCGGGCCTCGGCGATGGTCAGGGCGGTCAGTTCGGTCATCTGCTTCACTTTGTCGTGTTGTTATAGCGCCTTGCGAAAGAAGACGGACTGCTTGGTCGGCGCGTGGTTCAGAACCTTTTCCGTGCGTTCGAAACCGGCCTTTTCGCAAAAGGCGATGGACTCTTTGAGGTTGGCATCGGTGACGATGACCAATTCGCGCAGTCCCTCGCTCTTCGCCAGAGAGGCGATGTGGCGCAGGATGGCGCGGCCGATCCCGTGCTTGCGATAGGCCGGCTCGGTGAACAGGCGCTTGGCCTCGGCGATGCCGTTGCCGTGGCGCACCAGAGCGCCGGTGGCCACCGGCTTGCCGTCAACGCGGGCAACGAAGCTCGTGGCGCCCGGCGTGCTCACATCGACGGTCAACTGGTAGTCGATCACATCGGAAGAAGACATACGCGTCATCGAGGTCTTCAGTTCGGTGAAGAGCGCCTTCAGGTCATCCTGCTGCGGGCTCTCGATATCGATTTTTGGCTGTACCATCCCTCACTCCACAACTTTTGGCACCAGAAAGAAATTCCGTTCGGATTCCGGCGCGTTGGCAACAATATCGTCGGCCTTGTCGCCGTCGGTCACAACATCATGACGCTTCTTCATCTCCATCGGCATGACCGAGGTCATGGGCTCGACACCGGAAACGTCAACTTCGTCCAACTGCTCGACAAAGCCGAGAATGGCGTTGAGTTCACCGGTCATCCGTTCCGCCGATGCATCATCGACGGCGATACGGGCCAGCTTGGCAACGCGTTTGACGGTCGCGGTGTCTACGGACATGAATGCTCTCCGGGTTTCACGATTTCACCACACGCTATAAAGGGCGTCGCCGCCCTTCGCAACGGGGCATTTCATCAGAAGGCGACCGTTTCGCCCGGTTTGGGCGTCAGCACTTCCGTCGGCCCGCCGGCCATGCCGCTGACAAATGCCTCCGGCGTCTGGTCGATGATCGGGAAAGTGCCATAATGGCACGGGATCACGGTATCGAAGTTGAAATAGCGCTTACAGGCCAGCGCCGCCACCGCGCCGCCCATGGTAAAGCGATCGCCGACCGGCACCAGCCCGATCGCCGGCGCATGCAGTTCGTTGATCAGCGCCATGTCGGCGAAGATATCCGTGTCGCCCATGTGATAGAGCGTCGGCTCGTCATCGATATGCAGCATCAAGCCGTTGGGATTGCCAAGCGCGTGGGAAACGCCATCCTCGGTAATGAAGGCGGAGGAGTGCAGCGCATTGGTGAAGGTGACGGTGAAGGAGCCGAAATCGACTGTGCCGCCGGTATTGCCCGGCTGCAGATTCTCGAGGCCCTTGGAGCCGAGCCAGGCGGCGAGATCCGCGTTGGCAAGCACCGTGGCTCCGGTCTCCCTGGCAATCTGGATCGTGTCGCCCAGATGGTCGCCGTGGCCATGGGTCAGGAGAATATGCGTGACGCCCTTGGTCACGGCTTGTCTGTCGAGCCCCTCGAAGGAGGGGTTGCCGGACAGGAAGGGGTCGATCAGGATCGTTGCATCGGCAATCTCGATGCGGAAGGCGGAATGTCCGAGCCAGGTGATCTTCATTTTGCATTTCTCCCTTCGAGACGGTAGTTGAACGCGATTGGCTAAAACGTAATGCGATCACGCGCCATTTTCCATCAGGAAGCGGCAAAACCATGGGAAAAGACCGATGACAGTGCTTTCTATCGAGGAACTGGCCGAGAACCTGCCGCCACATGCCGCGATCGCCGGCCTTGACCTCGGCACCAAGACCATCGGCCTCGCGGTCTCCGATCTCTCGCGTCGCTTCGCCACGCCGCGCCCGGTGATCAAGCGCGTCAAATTCACGAAAGACGCCGAAACCCTGCTGGCCTTCGCCGAAAGGGAGAAGATTGCCGGCTTTGTCATCGGTCTGCCGATGAACATGGATGGCTCTTCCGGCCCGCGTGTGCAGGCCACGCGCGCTTTCGTGCGCAATATGGAGGCGCTGACGGCGCTCCCCTTCACCTTCTGGGACGAACGGCTGTCGACAGTTGCCGCCGAACGGGCGCTTCTGGAAATGGATGTATCGCGGCAAAAACGCGCCGGGCGGATCGATTCGGCCGCGGCCTCCTTCATCCTGCAAGGCGCGCTCGACAGGCTTGCGGCCCTTTCGAGCGACTGAGCCTTCTATTCGCCCGCCGGACGGCAGTCGGCTGCCGGGTCCCGCAGCATGCGCTTGGGGTCGAAAAGATAGTCGACAAAGACAAAGGCGAGCAGGATTGCGCCGCTGACGGCAAGCTCTATCGGCAGGGCGGCAAGCACTGCGCCCATCAACCCGATCTGAAAACGCTGCGTTACACGGTCCTGCATTGCCTTTTCGCCTTTCCTCCTGTCTTGTCTGACAGCAATTCAGTCACTCTGGCAAGCGCCAAAGCCGGGCAAAGTTAACCGGACGGTAAGGAAATCACGGAATGCGTGCATGCTGATCATTTTCGAGAGTGTCCTGCCAATCTTTCTGACCGTGGCGCTCGGCGTCGGCCTCAAACGCCTGCCGATCTTCACCCCCGATTTCTGGAACGGCCTCAACCAGCTCGGATACTATGTCCTGTTCCCCGCACTTCTCTTCACCACGCTTGCGCGGGCGGACTTTTCGACCATCGCCGCCGCCGACATTGCCTGGGTCGCGTTCCTCGGTGTCCTCGTCATTTCCACACTCACCATTGCGCTCTGGCCGCTTTTGAAATCGGTGGGTCTCGGCACACCCGCCTTCACCTCGGTGTTCCAGACATCAACGCGCTGGAACGGTTTCGTGGCGCTTGCCATCGCCGACAAGCTGGCTGGCCTCGAAGGCATGGCGGTGATCTCGTTGATGATGACGGTGACGATCATTCCGCTCAATTTCATCAATGTTTTTGTGCTCGTCTGGTTTTCACCGGAAAATCGCAACATCGGCGTCATGGCCCGCAAGATCGTCACCAATCCGCTGATCATATCCGCCCTTATCGGCATTGCCTTCAACCTGTTGGCCATTCCGGTCTATCAGCCGGTTTATGACGCGATGAACCTGGTGGCGCGCACCGCGCTCGGCATGGGCCTTGTGCTCGTCGGCGCGGGCCTCGTGCTAGCCGATGCGCTGAAGCCGAAGCCGATGGTTCTGCTGCCATCTCTCCTGAAGCTCGCCCTCTTTCCGCTGCTCACTTTCACGCTCGCCAGCCTCTTCGGAATTTCAGGCATGCCGCTTTCCATCATGGTGCTCGGCGCCGGTGTTCCGACAGCGATGAACGGCTATATCCTCGCCCGCCAGCTCGGCGGCGACGCAAGGCTCTATTCAGCGGTGGTGACGGTGCAGACCGTTCTGTCGTTCTTTACCCTGCCGCTGGCGCTGCTGCTGGTGGGCGGGTGAGTTCAGCATCTGTCAGTGGGAACTTGCATGGGCACAATGAAGTGTCCGCTCTCTGTATCCCAAATCAAAAAAGCCCCGCCGGATCGCTCCGACGGGGCTTTCAAATTCACTGTCGCGCGTCGATTACTCGACGATCGATGCGACGATGCCGGCGCCGACGGTACGGCCGCCTTCGCGGATGGCGAAGCGCAGCTTTTCTTCCATCGCGATCGGAACGATCAGCTCGACATCAACCGTGACGTTGTCGCCCGGCATAACCATTTCCGTGCCTTCCGGAAGCGTGACGACACCGGTCACGTCCGTCGTGCGGAAGTAGAACTGCGGACGGTAGTTGGTGAAGAACGGCGTGTGACGACCGCCCTCATCCTTCGTCAGGATGTAGGCTTCTGCCTTGAACTTCGTGTGCGGCGTAACCGAACCCGGCTTGCAGAGGATCTGGCCACGCTCAACCTGGTCGCGGTTGATGCCGCGGATCAGAGCGCCGATGTTGTCGCCGGCCTGGCCCTGGTCGAGCAGCTTGCGGAACATTTCAACGCCGGTAACCGTCGTCTTCTGCGTCGGGTTGATGCCGACGATCTCGACTTCTTCGCCAACCTTGACGATGCCGCGCTCAACACGACCGGTCACAACCGTACCACGGCCGGAGATCGAGAACACGTCTTCGATCGGCATCAGGAAGGGCTGGTCGATCGGACGCTCGGGCGTCGGGATGTAGTCGTCAACAGCAGCCATCAGCGCGCGGATCGCGTCTTCGCCGATTTCCTTGTTGCTGTCTTCCAGAGCAGCAAGAGCCGAACCCTTGATGATCGGGATTTCGTCGCCGGGGAACTCGTAAGAGTCGAGCAGCTCGCGAACTTCCATTTCGACGAGCTCGAGAAGCTCTTCGTCGTCAACCTGGTCAACCTTGTTGAGGAAGACGACGATTGCCGGAACGCCAACCTGACGGGCAAGCAGGATGTGCTCGCGGGTCTGCGGCATCGGGCCGTCGGCAGCCGAGCAAACCAGGATCGCGCCGTCCATCTGGGCAGCACCGGTGATCATGTTCTTGACGTAGTCGGCGTGGCCGGGGCAGTCAACGTGCGCATAGTGACGGGTTTCCGTCTCGTATTCGACGTGCGCCGTCGAGATGGTGATGCCACGGGCCTTTTCTTCCGGCGCCGCGTCGATCTGGTCATACGCACGAAAGTCACCGAAGAACTTCGTGATCGCAGCCGTCAGTGTCGTCTTGCCGTGGTCAACGTGACCGATCGTGCCGATGTTGACGTGCGGTTTGCTCCGCTCAAACTTTGCCTTTGCCATGAAAATGCTTCCTGTAACTGGTAACACGGATGACCCGGCGAACCGGTTTAGTGCCGCCGTTTAAGGCTTTCGAAAGCAATAAGCAAGACCAAATTCGCCAGTTTGATGCGCCCGGCCCTCCGGCGCGGCAAAAGCAGGCGGCATTTGCGAAAAAGCAACGCATCACCAGACGCTTGCGGCGATGCCTGTTTGCGGCATTCCCTGGCCGTCTACACCCCTGCGACGCACTCACGCGCCGGCGCGCGAAATCCCGCCGGGCTCCACGGCCGAAGGCGCGCCATCGGCCACCACACGGTTGCGACCCAGCCGCTTTGCCCCGTAGAGCGCGTTGTCAGCCATGCGGTAAAGCGTCTCATAGCCGCGTTCCGAGCGCGCCGTCGCCACGCCGATACTGCAGGTGGCCTCCAGGTGCTCGGCTACGTCGGGAAAACGGCGATGGGCCAGATGGACGCGGATACGCTCCGCCATGGCGCAGGCGCCCTGACGGTCAAGCCCGACAGAGAAAATGGCGAATTCGTCGCCGCCGATCCTTCCGACCACATCGGTCGCCCGCGTCTCCCTGAGAAGGATCTCACCGAAAGCCCTCAGCACCGCATCGCCGGCGGGATGGCCCAGCGTGTCATTGGTGATCTTGAAGGTGTCGAGATCGAGCAAAGTCAGTGCTACCAATGACACCGATCGCTCGGCGTAAAAGCCGGCAAGCGCCCGGTCGAACCCTTCCCGGTTCAAAACGCCGGTCAACCGGTCGCGGTCACGCAGCGTGTTGAGCCGGTCGAGCGATTCCACGAAATGCGACGCCAGGATCTCGAGCGCCAGCACCATGGCCAGCAGGAGCATGTAGACCTGCATGAACTGCCAGAAGATCGAGCCCGGATCGACGATGTTGTCAGAGAAGAAAATGCCCACGGAGCGAACAGTATGGGCAATGCCAAGGCACACGATGGTCCAGAAGATCAGCTTGTCGTGAATGCTGTCGTCGCGGCGGATCCAGAAGCGCAGCATCGTCGCCAGCATGATGAGCAACAGGCCGATATTGATCGCCAGCGTGCGCTGGAACACGGTTCCGAAAAACAGGAACGCCGCATAGATCAGGGTGAGGGAAAGGAAGATGGCGACGTTGCCCCAAAGGGTGAAGGTCTTGCCGCGACGCTGCAGGAGCGCCTCGGCCAGGATCACCTGGGTTGCGACGAAGAGGGCGTTGGCGACCAGAAGAACGGCTTTGTCGGCGAACACCCCGCGCAGCATCATCACGCCGAAGCCGGCGGCAAGCAGGCTGTAGCAGATGGCGAGCAACAGGAGATAGAAACGTCGAACGCCCGTCAGCCAGGCAACGATAAAGCTCCCGGCCAGAATGATCAGACCGCCGGGCACTAGAAGCGCTTGCATAATGGTCACGTCGCTATTGCCAGCGCCAATGCGCCCCCCTCGCCCATGATCTCCGCCTCCTCGCCGCGATGCTGCCAAAGGGAAACGCGCCTGCGCGCGCTCGCATCGAACAAGGCACAGCGTGCGGTTCTATCAGCGGCAATCATACTCATAGGGGAAAAATTGACAATATAGAGTAAACGGTCGCCGCAGAGGACGAGACCTGGAGCGGGTAGCGGGAATCGAACCCGCATATTCAGCTTGGAAGGCTGCTGCTCTACCATTGAGCTATACCCGCGCAAACGTCAGGCGCCGGTGGTGGAGGAGGTTGGATTCGAACCAACGTAGACTAAGTCAACGGATTTACAGTCCGTCCGTTTTAACCACTCACGCACTCCTCCAGTACCAGCCTGGACGGCAGTCATGCCTTGCATCGTTCGCCGCTGCCCGTTGGCTTTGGCGATGTCGATCTGCGCCGCGTATATGACCGGCTCGCCCGCCTCTGTCAACACGGCGCACGAGAAAAAAATGACAGAAAAATCACAGACGCATGCCGGACCGCGCGCTTTCCCCCTTCTTGCGCCGGAATGGCCTAGCATGAGGCCGCGCCCGGCCTTATAACGGGCGCATGAGCAAAAAAGATGACCAGAACGGCTCCCCCAGGGACGCCCACTACGCCAAGCTGAGACGCGCCCACCGCGACGCCAAGCGCGCCCGTGAGGGCATGCCGGCAAAGGCCGACAAACGCGGGACGAAAAAGGCGCCCGGACCGTTGCCCGTCAATGGCGACGAGGTGCTGCTTTACGGCCTGCACACCGTGCGCGCGGCTATCGAAAACCCCGAGCGCAAGCTGATCTCGCTGAAGGTGACCCAGAACGCCCTCGCCCGGCTGACCGAGGGGCTCACGCTGCCAGAGAGCCTGCCTGTGGAGATCGTGCGCCCGCGCGAGATCGACGATATTCTCGGCGAGGACGCCATTCATCAGGGCGTGATGCTGAAGACGCTGGCGCTTCCGGTGCGCCGCCTCGACGCGCTGAACGACAGCCCGCTGCTGCTCGTGCTCGATCAGGTGACCGATCCGCACAATGTCGGCGCGATCCTGCGTTCGGCGGTTGCCTTTTCCGCCGGCGCGGTGATCACCACCATGCGCCACAGCCCGGCCGAATCGGGCGTGCTCGCCAAATCGGCCTCCGGCGCGCTGGAGCATATTCCCTATATCCAGATCACCAATCTCGCCAAGGCGCTGGAAGAACTGCACGCCATGGGCTTTTCCTCCTTCGGGCTTGATTCGGAAGGGCCCGCCCCCCTGGAGGAGACCTTTGCCGGCGGCAAGGTCGCGCTCGTCCTCGGTGCGGAAGGCAAGGGCCTTCGCCAGAAGACCCGCGAAACGGTGACGGCGCTCGCCCGCCTCGACATGCCGGGCGAAATCAAGTCGCTCAACGTCTCCAACGCCTCGGCCATCGCGCTCTATGCCGCCCGCCAGCATCTGGCGAAATTCGAAAAGAGCTGAAAATCCGCCTCATCGGGCAACAAACCGGCCCCGCCGGACGTTGAAGAGTGTCGGGCGATGCAGGATCCTCGCCCGGCATTTCGAAGCAGAACGGCTTATCAAGAGAGGTCCGACCATGAAAATCGTCTTCACCGATCTCGACGGCACGCTCCTCGATCATGAGACCTATTCGCTGGAGCCGGCCCGGCCCGCGCTCGAAGCGCTGAAACGGCGCGGCATCCCGATCATCCTCGCCAGCAGCAAGACGGAAGCGGAGATGCGGCCGATCGCCGCGGATATCGGCATCGAAGACCCGATGATCGTGGAAAACGGCGCCGGGATTGTCGGACTTCCGGGTGCGGAAGGCGGCGAGACGGAGACCTATCAGCAGCTGCGCGCGGCGCTTGAGGCCATGCCGCCCGCGCTCAGGCAGAAATTTCAGGGTTTTGGCGACTGGAGCGATGAAGAGGTGGCCGAAAAGACCGGCATGCGGCTTGAGGCCGCCCGGCTCGCCCGCCAGCGGCAATTCTCCGAACCGGGGCTCTGGTCCGGCAGCGAGGAGGAACGGGAGGAATTCCGTGCGCTTCTGGCAAAGAGCGGCTTTCAGGCCGTCCAGGGCGGACGGTTCTTCACGCTGATGCCGGAAACATCGAAGGCCGATGCCATGCGTCGGGTCGCCGACGCTTACCGGAAGACAATGGGCGAAGCGATGTACACCATCGCGCTCGGCGATGCGCCGAATGATGCCGCGATGCTGGAAGCCGCCGACAAGGGGTTCATCATCGCCAACCCCGCCCATGCGCCGCTGGCCGAAACGGCGCGCGAACGCGAGGGCCACATCGCCCGCTCGAGCAAGGCCGGGCCCTCCGGCTGGAACGACATGATATTGCAATTATTGGCATAATATAGTTGGTAGGTAAGGCCCCTCCCCTTCGGCCGTCCGCTTCCGGAACCTGCCGCAACAAAAACATCAGGAGCGCCCGCAATGGCTGATTTTCATCAAAATGGCGTTGTCGCAACGCTGCACAATCTGCGCGAGCGTTCGCTGCACCGGGTCGAGCGCGAACTGACCAGCTTCTCGGCGACGCGGCCGATCACGCTGATCCTGCCCTCGCTGTTTTCCGAGCTCGAGGCCGAGGCGCTCGACAATATCGTCAACCACCTGATGGAAGTGCCCTATATTTCCAACATCGTCATCGGGCTCGATCAGGCGGACGAGGAACAGTACCGCTATGCGCTGAAATATTTCAGCCGCCTGCCGCAGAGCCACGCCGTGCTCTGGAATGACGGACCGCGCATGAAGGCGGTGCACAACCGGCTCGGCGAGGCGGCGCTCGCGCCCCAGGAGCCCGGCAAGGGCCGCAATGTCTGGTATTGCATGGGCTATGTGCTCGGCGCGCGCAATTCCTCGGTGGTGGCGCTGCATGACTGCGACATCGTCACCTATTCGCGCGAAATGCTGGCGCGCCTCGTCTATCCGGTCACCAATCCGGCCTTTCCTTATGTGTTCTCCAAGGGGTATTACCCGCGCATCGCTGACGGCTCGCTCAACGGTCGCGTCACCCGCCTGCTGGTCACGCCGCTTCTCCTGAGCCTCGAAAAGACCATCGGTCACCAGCCCTATATCGATTACCTGAAGGCGTTCCGCTATCCGCTGGCCGGCGAATTCGCCATGCGCACCCATATCCTGCCCGATATCCGCATTCCCTGGGACTGGGGACTGGAAATCGGCGTTCTCTCTGAACTGTGGCGCAACTACTCCAACGCCGCGATCTGCCAGGTGGACATTGCCGATGCCTATGACCACAAGCACCAGCCGCTGTCGCCGGAAGACGCGAAGAAGGGCCTGTCGCGCATGTCGACGGACATCTGCAAGGCCGTGTTCCGCAAGCTTGCCACCGATGGCGTAACCTTCTCGCAGGAAACGCTGCGAACGGTGAAGGCCTCCTATTTCCGCACCGCGCTCGATCTCGTTGAAATCTACCACAACGATGCCCGCATGAACGGGCTTTCGACCGACCGCCACAAGGAAGAACAGGCCGTCGAACTGTTCGCCACGAACCTGATCGAGGCCGGCAATTCCTTCCTTGAAGAGCCGGACGCCACGCCGCTGATGCCGCGCTGGAACCGCGTCTTGAGTGCCTTGCCCGACATTCTCGATGAAATGCAGGCCGCCGTCGCCGCCGACATGGCGGAGTATGGCTGAGACGTCGATATGATCGTCAAGCAGAGCCGGTCCGGCAGAGGGCCGGCTGTCATGTGGTTCTGACTGTCGAATAGATGTTCAAGATCAGCAAGGAGCATCCGAGCTTGTCATCCATCACGCCGCCGATGATCAGCGGCGCCAGCGGATAGACAGCAGATTGCCGGCGATCGGCAGGCAGCCATCACGCAACAGAGCCATCTGACGGCTCGGTCGCGCCCGCCTGGTTATTTGCTATGCCGCCTTGCCGCGCCCTCCACTCATTCCTCAAGGCGTCTGAATGTCTCGAAGAAGGCCTTCGACGCACCGTCCGGCGCCTTGCCGACGCCCCAGCGCATCAGGGTCGAGGCGTCCTCGGAAAAGCACCAGTACTGGCCGATGACCACGTCGCCGTCGAGCTGTTCCAGCACCTGGAATTCGAGGCCGCTCAACTGGCGAATTCGCACTTCGTTGTAGCGGGCATTGCCCTTGATCGGCGCAGGCCTGTCATCGAGCGTGGCATCGAACTTGTTGATGTAGAGCTTGTCGGGATTGGTGTCGTTGACGCCCTCATAGGCGAGAAAGTTCTCCGCAAAGCGCATGGTCAGCGTCAGCTGGAAGCCGGCCGGAAACAGGCCGTTGCTCCAGTAGCTTTGCGGATGCTCGGAACGGTAGACACCGCTCAGGCGGGCATTGTCCCAGAGCTTCGGTTCGATGGCGGGGAGGCCCCGACCCGTGGCGAGAGCGTCGATCAGCATGGTGGTCACTTTCACTTTATTGTCGGAATGTAAGCGGCGGTTCAGGTACCCCGGCGTCCGGCATTGCGGAGCGTCGGATCCAGCTGGTCGCGCAGCCAGTCGCCGACGATCGAGACCGACAGCGCCAGGAAGAAGATGATCGCGCCGGGAAACATGGTGAGCCACCACGAGGTCAGGAGCCGGTCGCGCCCGTCGCTCATGATCTGGCCGAGGCTGGTCATCGGCGGCTGGACGCCGAGGCCGAGGAAGCTCAGCGCCGTTTCCAGCAGCACCGTCAGAGGCAGGTTGATGGTGAACTGCACCAGGATGACGTTGAAGATATTGGGCAGGATATAGCGCAGATAGATCCGCGCCGCGGACGCCCCCAGGACCCGCTCGGCAGTCACATAGCCGCGTTCGCGCACCGAAAGCGTGGAGGCGCGCACCAGACGCGCATAATTCTCCCAGCCGCTGAAGCCGACCATGATCACGATCAGCAGCAGGCTGCTCTTGAACAGAGCCAGCACGAAGAGCGCAATGATGATGATCGGGACCGAGGCCTGCACATCAACGGCCATCATGATCAGCGTATCGGCCTTGCCGCGCCGCCCGCCGGCGATCAGCCCCAGAAGCGAGCCGAACACCGCGCCGATCAGCGTGCCGAAAATGGCGACCAGCAGCGTCACCTTCGCGCCCATGGCAAGGCGGGCCAGAAGGTCGCGCCCGCGCCCATCCGTGCCCAGCACGTGGTCCCACGTCCCGCCGAGAAAGACCGGAGGCTCGAACCGGTCGAGCAGCGAGGTCTGGCGGAAATCATAGGGCGTGAGGAAGCCACCGAACAGAGCGAACAGCACGAACAGAATGACGAAGCCGATGGCGATGCGCACCGCAAGCGGCATGTCGCGGAAGGTGCTCATGACGCGGCCCTCCGGATGCGGGGATCGAGAAACGAATAGAGGATATCGACCGCGAGGTTGGCGAAGGTCATCGAGAAGGTGACGGCCAGCACCAGGAACTGCACCACGGCGATATCGCGGGTGGCGACCGAGCGCACCAGCAATTGCCCGACGCCCGGCCAGGCGAAGACCTGTTCCGTCACCACCGCGCCGGCGACCAGGCTGCCGAGGCTGAGGCCGAGCATGGTGACGATCGGGATCGCCGCATTGGGCGCGGCATGCCGCCACAGCCGTCTTGATGCCGGCACGCCGCGCGCCTCGAGCGCCATCATGAAGGGCTGGTTGATCGTCTCCAGCAGCGAGGAGCGCGTGAAGCGCGCGAAGGCGCCCATCGAGGCAAGGCCCAGCGTTGCCGCCGGCGGCAGCAGCAGAAGCAGCGAGATATGGCCATTGGCCGCCGCGCCGAAGAAGATGCCGAAGACCAGGGCGCCGGTCAGGATCACCACGAGGCCGAAGAAGAAGTTCGGCATCGCGAAGGCAAAGACGGAAAAGCCCATCACCAGCCTGTCGATGAAACTGTTGCGATTGAGGGCTGCGATCGCGCCGATCGAAATGCCGAAGATCACCGCGATGGCCAGTGCGGTTCCGCCCAGCATCAGGGTCGCCGGAAGCCGTTCGAGAAACAGCGTCAGCGAGGATTTTCCGGTGTGGATCGAATAGCCGAAATCGCCCTGAAACAGGCCGAGAACGTAGTTCGCGTATTGCACCGGCAGCGGCTTGTCGAGCCCCAGTTTGACGCGATAGGCCTCCACCACCTCGGGCGGCGCGTCCGGCGGGGCAAGCGCCTGCGCCGGGTCGCCCGAAAGCCGGATGAAGAAGAACACGATGGTCACTGCGATCAGGAGCGTCGCCAGCGAACGCAGAATGCGGAACAGGATGACCCGCGTCATGAAGGATCACCTCCCGTCGCGACGGCGCTCCCGACGCGAGCGAGCGACGATGTCGCGCGTCCGGCGCGGTCGGGAACCGCATCAAGCAGTGTGCGGGTGTAGTCATGGGCCGGCGTCACCAGCACCTTTGAGGCTGAGCCCTGTTCCACCGCCTCGCCGCGATACATCACCGTCACCGCGTCGCAGATCGAAGCGGCAACACGCAGGTCGTGGGTTACGAACAGCATGGCGAAACCGAGTTTCTTCTGGAGCGAGGCGAACAGCGCCAGGATCTGCGCCTGGATCGAGACATCGAGCGCCGAAATCGCCTCGTCGGCCACAAGAATTTCCGGCTCGACCACCAGCGCACGGGCAATGCAGAGCCGCTGGCGCTGGCCGCCGGAAAATTCATGCGGAAACCGGTCGAAGGCCTGCTCCGGCAGGCCGACCAGCGCAAGCATCTCGCGGGCGCGTTCGGCGGCCTGCTTCCGGGTTGCGCCGTGGATCAGCGCGCCCTCGGCAACGCTCCACCCGGCCTTCTGGCGCGGATTGAGCGCACTGAACGGGTCCTGCTGCACAAGCTGGATGCGTTTGCGCATTGCGCGCGTCATGCCGTTCGCGGTGATATCGATACCATCAAGAAGCACCGTACCGCCTGAGAGCGGCTCGAGCTGGAGAATGCCGCGCACCAGCGAGGACTTGCCCGATCCGCTCTGGCCGACAAGGCCGTGGGTCTCGCCGCGCTTCAGGACGAGCGATACGCCGCGCACGGCCTCGATGGCGCGGGTGCCGAAAACGCCGTCGCGCTGATGATAGGTGATGGCGATATCGCGCGCTTCCAGCACCACCGGCTCGTCCGGCTCTGTCTCTTTGGCGCCCGGTTTGGGCAGGCTCTCCAGCAGGCGGATCGTGTAGGGATGGCTGGGCTTTTCGAAGATTTCGTCGCGGGTGCCGGTCTCCACGACCTCGCCCTCACGCATCACCATCACCCGGTCGGCGATATCGGCGACGACCGAAAGGTCGTGGGTGATGAACAACAGGCCGGCCCCGAACTCGTGCTGCAGGTCGCGGATCAGCGCCAGGATTTCCGCCTGCGTGGTTACGTCGAGCGCGGTCGTCGGCTCGTCGGCGATCAACAGCGCCGGCTTCAGCGCCAGCGCCATGGCGATGGCGATCCGCTGGGCCTGACCGCCGGAAAGCTGGTGCGGATAGGATTTGTGGATGCGCTCGGGATCGGCAAGCCGGACGGCCGTGATCATCTCCAGAGCGCGGGCTCGCCGCGCCCGCGCCGAACCCATGCCATGGACCTGCAGCAGCTCCTCGATCTGCTTGCCGACAGTCATCACCGGGTCGAGCGTGGCCGCCGGCTCCTGGAAGATCAGGCCGATGCGGTCTCCCCTGATGCGGCGCATCGCAGCCCGATCGCCCGCCGGCAGCGGCGCACCCTCGAACGCGATCGCGCCTTCGGTCTTCGTCAGCCCGCGCGGCAGCATGTCGAGCAGGGCCTGCGCGGTGATCGACTTGCCCGAGCCGCTTTCGCCGACAAGGCAGACGCATTCGCCCCGCCGGATCGAAAGATCAAGGCCACGGACCGCATGGTCGCGGTCCGCGCCTTCCGGCAGCGCTATCGTCAGGCCGCGAATGTCGAGCAGGTCGCTCTGACTGTCCCCCACCGGCGTTTCCTAGGGTTCGATCGTCAGGAAGTCGCTGGTGAAGATCGTCAGCTGCGAGCTGCCCGGATCCCACTCATACTTGTCGCTCATGGCGAAGGTCTGGACATTGCGCCACAGATACATGCCCGGCGTGACGTCCTCCCAGTCCTTCACCAGATCGAGATAGGCGGCATCCTTGTCCTCGAAGGTCTGCGCCCGCTCGAAGCGCTCGCCATCCTCCAGGAAAGCCTCGGTCGGCGTCCAGGTGCGGTGGGCGGCGGTGACGCGGCTCGAAGACGGGCCCCAGTCCAGCCACAGCGGACGGTAGGGGTCGCCGGTGAACTCGGACGACATCGACATGTTGAGCATGTGGAACGGGCGCTGATAGGCGAGCGAGAAATTGTCGACGATGTTGAGCTCGACATTGATGCCCATGTCGCGCCACATCTCGACCATGTATTCGGCCGCCGCCTCGTAGTTCGGATAGAAGCCGCGCACGATATTCCAGGTCAGCGTCTGGCCGTCATAATCGCTTTCTTCGAGGAACTCGGCCGCGCGGTCCGGATCATAGCCGTAGGTCGCCTTGCGGTCGGGGTCGAAATAGGGGCCGTATTCCGGGAAGTTGAACGGCGTCGGCGTAAACGTCATGCCGTTCCACAGCGCCTCGGTAATGGCGTCGCGGTCAATCGCCATCACCATCGCCTTACGCAGATTGGCATCCACCAGCGGATTGTCGTCCATGCCCTCGATGGTGAGCGTATTGAAGGCGAACATCGGATAATTGCCGATCTGATCGACGACCAGATGAATACCGTCGGTGGCTTCAACCGCGTCCATCTGGTCGATCGGTACGCTCATGATCAGGTCGTAATCGCCCGAGACAAGACCGGCATAGCGGGTCGAAAACTCGGGAACGATCTTCCAGGTCACGCTCTTCAGCGGCGGCGCGCCGTCCCAGTAGTCATCATAGGCAACGGCCACGGCATGGTCGGAGGGATCGAAATCCGTGATCATGTAAGGGCCGGTTCCGATCGGCTTCTGGCCGAAGGCCTCGGTGCCGACGCTTTCATAATAGTCCTTCGGCAGGACGTAGCCGATCGGCGTGGTCAGGCGGTTGATGAAGGTGGGGTCGGGAAAGGCGGTCTCGAGGTCCACCGTATAGTCATCGACGACCGTTACGCCAACGAGCCCGCGGGCGTAGTTCTTGCCGCGCGGCGCCAGCGGCTTCTCGCCCCACAGGCGCTCCTCGGAAAGCGAGAAGGCAACATCCTCGGCGGTCATCGGATCGCCGTTCTGGAAGGTGACCCCTTCGCGCAGGTGCAGCCGCCAGGTGGTGGGCGTTACCTGTTCCCAGCTCGTGGCAAGACCGGGAATGATGGTGTTGCCTTCCGGGTCTTCAAAATAGTTCCGCCGCACCAGCGTGTCGAAGACATTGCCGTAGACACGGCCTCCGGTGGTCGACAGGCCGATCACCGGATCGAGCGTGGACCAGAGATTGTCGACGGCAAAGGCGAATTCCGGGCGCGTGTCCTCCTGCGCGAAGGCCGGGGCTGTGGCCAGCGGCGAGACGCCCGCGCCGAGAACAAGCATGGCGGTCGTCAGAAGCGTTCTTCGTTTCAACATGTTGTACGATCCCTCTGAAAGTCGTTTCTTCTGGCGCGCTGATTGCCCGCCTTTTTGCTGACGATGCTGTCGCGATGCTTCAGGCGGTCTGCCGCCCCCGGCGCATCGCCGCCGGCTCAAATCGGTAGTCGCGCTCATTGACGAGCGATGGAATGGACTGGCGGGTCGCCGCCACCTTCGAAAGGTCGAGATCGACGACCGCAAGCCCAATGCGCTTGCCCATGTCCTCCACGACAGTGCCCCAGGGGTCGACAATCATCGACTGTCCCCAGGTGTCGCGCCCATCGTCGTGATGACCGCATTGCGCCGCCGCCACGACATAGCAGCCGTTTTCGATGGCGCGGGCGCGCAACAGCGTCGGCCAGTGCGCCTCTCCCGTCGACATGGCGAAGGCGGACGGAATGAACAGGATCGTCGCGCCGGCATGAGCGTAGTCGCGGTAGAGATGCGGAAATCGCACATCATAGCAGACCGACATGCCGAACGGCCCCCAGGGGGTTTCGGCAAGCACAGCCTCGCCGCCCGGCGCATAGCGGTCGGATTCGCGGCGCGAGACCTCGCCCGGCAGGTCGACGTCAAACAGATGGATCTTGTCGTAGCGCGAGACGATCGACCCGCTGCCGTCGATCAGGTGGCTGGTGTTGGAAAACCGGCCGCCATCCGCGCCCGCAAGCGGCGTCGAGCCGGTGTGGATCCAAAGCCCGTATTTTGCCGCAAGCTCGCGGCAGGCGGCAATGAACGGATCGCGCGCCTCGTCGGTGACGGAAAGGCGGGCGGAAGCGACATCCTTGTTGACCATGCCGGAGGCTTCCGGAAGCGCCAGAAGTTCCGCGCCCGCCGCATGGGCCTCGGCGGCAAGTCCCGTGACGATCTCGATATTGCGCGCATGGGTATTGGACGAACACATCTGCGCCATCGCCAGCCGAAGTGTCGCGCGCTCGCCCGGTGTCGCTTTGGTCATCTTCGGTGCCTCCGGCCGGTTTGCCATGCCTTCGAAAACGGCAGAGCTGAAAAACACATCAACGACAGGCTACGGTGAGAAAATCGACAAAAAAAGTACAAAATTTCCCCTTCCGGTCTATAAATCTAACATATCTTTGCTGACTCGGGAGACATTCGCATGGCCCAGGATCGCTTGCCGCCGCTCAGGGCGCTGAAGACGCTGGAAGCCTTCCACCAAAGCGGATCGGTGACGGCGACGGCGCGGGCGCTGAATGTCTCGCATTCGGCCGTCAGCCACCAGTTGAAGCAGATCGAAGACTGGGCCGGCATAAGGCTGATGCGGCGCGACGGACGGCAGACGGCGCTGACGGAGGCGGGCGACAGTCTGGCGCAGGTCATCAACGAGAGTTTTGACGCGATCCGCCACGAGATTGACCGGCTGACCATGCGCGAAAGGCTGCCGGTGTCGATTGCCTCGCTTCGATTTGTCATTCCCAACTGGCTGCTGCCCGAAATTGAAGCCTTCATGGCGGCCCACCCGGAGTTTTCTGTCTATGTCCAGGAACATATTTCAGACCAGCCGGTAAGCCCGGAGCCTGATCTCATGATCGGCTTTTCACTGGACGGGCATATTCCCGAGGGCGCCGAGCCGATCATTCCCGGAGCCGCAATCCCGGTTTGCGCGCCGTCCTACCAGGCCCGTCACGCGATCGTCAGCAATGCCGATATCGCCGATGCGACGCTGCTGCATGACGAGGACATGCGCATGTGGCGCACATGGTTTTCCGCCGCAGGGATCAGGGCGCACGACAATGGGGACGCAAGGCGGCTCTTCTTTTCAGGCTCGGCGCTGATTTGCGACGCTGCGCTCAGAGGATTGGGGGTCGCGCTTTGCCGCGAGGCATTGATCGAGCCCTATCTTGAAAGCGGCGAACTGGTAAGCCTGTCCGAGATTCGGATCGACAGAGCCGCCGTCTATTATCTTCAGCTCTCGCAGCACGGCATGAACCGCCGAGCCGCCATCGCCCTCAGCGAATGGTTGATCATGCGAGGCCGTCAGAAGTGGCGGAAAGAGCATCAAACAGACTAGCGCATCTTGCGTCCCGAATGGACGCGCGGCGCCATCGCGCCAGCAGGATCCGCTTTACATTTCCGACGCGCGCGCCGATAGAGGCCTGAACCACCTACCGGTCTTCCTTCCAAAGCAGATCCGAGATCCTTGATGGCACCGACACTGTTCCGACGTCTGAATGTGCCGGACCATTTCTCCGCTGACGCGCGGGGAGCGCTTTACATGACGTTGGGAATGGGCGCGTTTGCGCTTGAAGATCTGGCTGTAAAGCAGGCTTCGACAAACATTCCCGTGGGCCAGGCCGTCGTGATATACGGGCTTATCGGCACGCTGTGCTTCGCCCTCTACGCCCGTTTCAAAGGGCAGCGCGCCGTGCATCCGGCAATCTTCTCGAAAATCATGCTGTTGCGATCGGTCTGCGAAATCTGCGGCCGCCTGTTCTACGCGCTGGCTCTGGCCCTGACGCCGCTTTCCAACGCCTCCGCCATTCTTCAGGCTGCGCCGATGATCGTCGCTCTCGGGGCCATCCTGTTCTTTTCCGAGCAGGTTACGGTCAGGAAGTGGCTTTCGATCCTCGCGGGCTTCATCGGCGTATTGCTCATTCTGCGCCCCGGACTGGAAGGGTTTCGCCTGAGCGCGATTTTCGCGGTCCTCGGCACGATCGGTTTTGCCGGACGGGATCTGGCGACACGGGCAGCACCGGTTTCCATGACCACGGCGCAGATCGGCGTACTCGGCTTTTCAATGCTGACGCTCGCTGGCACCGTGCTGCTCGCCGTCTCCGGCAACGCAGCCATGCCCAGCGCCGGGACCTGGGGCTTTCTGGCGGCGGCGGTGCTGTTCGGCATGCTCGGTTATTGCGGCCTGACGCTTGCCATGAGAACGGGGCGCATCGCCTCGGTCTCGCCCTTCCGCTATTCCCGACTGCTTTTTGCCCTTGTTCTCGGCGTTCTCATCCTGGGCGAGCGCCCCGATGCCATCTCTCTGATCGGCAGCGCCATCATCGTTGCAAGCGGCGTGATCGTGCTGCGGGAGCGGAAGTAGCGACCGCTCCCTTGCCTGCCGATATTGAGATGGACGATGATCCTGAAGTGTCGGAGTCGATCAGTTGCGTCCCGGCGCTGCCTCGAACCCGAACCTGCCGCATACCCCGCGCTCTACTGACAACAGATCGAAGCGTTCACGAGGAAACGTGAGCGAACAATAACGAATTTTATAGGATAAAATGGCGCGCTCGGGAAGATTCGAACTCCCGACCCCCAGATTCGTAGTCTGGTGCTCTATCCAGCTGAGCTACGAGCGCTTGCCTTTTTGCGAAGCACCGCAGTTGTCTGCGGCGTGCGAGAGGGCTTCTAGAGCCTTCAGATTTGGAATGCAAGCGGTTTCCGGAAAAAACCTGTCATTTTTCTGAAACACGTCCTTCTCCACCCCATATCTGCCATGAGAGGAGATCTGAAAAGCAAGCTCTCGCTCCACTTTTTCCGATTTAAATCAATAGGGTAAAAGCTTCTTCAATCCGAGTGGAAAAACAGATCAAGCCCGCCTTGGGCAGGCCGGGCGGCTCAGGCGCCGGTCTCGGACCGCCAGTTTTCGAGCGCTATCGGGCGGTCCGGGATCTCGATGCGGAACAGCGTGCCCTGCCCCGCCTTTTCCACAAGCGCGATGGTGCCGCCATGGGCGAGCACCAGTTCGCGGGCGATCGCAAGGCCGAGCCCCGTGCCGCCGCTGCGCACGCCGCCCCGGAAGGCGGCAAACAGGTTCTCGCGCGCCTTTTGCGGCATGCCGGGACCGGTATCGTCGACCGAGAGCGAGACGACGCTGCCGTGACGCTGGGCCGAGACGATCAGGCAATTGAGCGAATCGCGCCTCTCCATGGCCTGCTGCGTCAGCGCCTGCACGCTGTTGCGGCAGAGATTGAAGACCACACGGAACAGCTGCTCGGGATCGGCGTCGACCCGCAGGTCTTCCGGCACCCGGTTGATCCAGTCGATCGGCCGGTCGGCGGAGAGCTCCAGATAGTCATGCACGTCGTTGATCAGCTCGAACAGGCTGACCATTTCACGCCGCGGCTCGGCCTCCGAAACCTGACCATAGCTCAGCACAGAGCGGGAATAGGCCGCCGCCCTGTCGATGGCGCGCAGCAGCTTCGGCGCGACGCGGCGGACAACAGGGTCGTCGGTGCCTGCGATCCGGTCGGACATCAACTGCGCGGAGGCCAGAATGTTGCGCATGTCGTGATTGATCTTGGAAACGGCGAGACCGAGCTCTGCCAGGCGCTTCTGCTGGCGCAGCGTTTTCTGCAGCTCGGTCTGCATCGAAGCGAGATGGCGACCGGCAATGCCCAGTTCATCGGTCGTCGCCTCCGGGCGATAGACGCTTTCCGGCAGATCGGGATGATCGGAAAAGGCCTGCATGTTGGCGATCTGACGTCGCAGAGGCCGTACCAGAATGGCGTTCAGCCGGAAGAAGATCAGCATGGCCGTGAAGGTCGACAGGAGAATGCTCAGAAGAAAGATGTTGCGGGCATAGACGAGGAGCGCATGGCGAAGCTCGTTGTCGGAAATCACCAGTTCGATGATCGCGTCGCTGTCGCCGATCCTGCCGAAGACGCGGATGGCGCGGTCGCCGCCGAACAGCAGTTCATCGAAGGCATCGACCACGGCCTCGACCGGGCCGACATCGGTGAGGTCATAGGTCTTGGCGATTTCGGGCGGCATGTCGGTGATGGCGAGAAGCTGCGAGGCGCCGTCCTTCCTGAGCACGATCGCCTTGGTGCCGGTCGCCATCAGCGTATCGTCCTGCAGCGCGCGCGGCAGAACCTGGGGCTGCAGTCCGTCGATCACGGTCGCGGCGGCGGCGGCGGTGCTCAGCCGGTCATCCAGCCATCTCAGCCGCATGCTGGCAAGCGAGGGCACGAAGAAGACGATTTCGGCGGACATGATGATGGCCACGGTGAGCGCAAGAATGCGCCCCGACAGACCCGAAAGGAAACCGGGCACGGCAACCTTGCCATCAGGCACCTTCTGCGCCTCCCGGGGTTTTGCCCACCGCATCGCTTGTCTCCGGTTCAATAGATCGAGGGATCATAGCCCAATCCCCAACATGACAAAACCGTCATATTTGAGGCACTTGCGAAGTCGCGCCCCCGGCATGATTGACAATTTGCGACCCTTTCCCTTATAAGCCGCGCAGTTTCCGGACGCTTTGGCCCGCCCCGCAAGGCGGCGATCATGCCGGCAACATAATCCACACGCTTCAACTGCCTCGGCAGTTCACCAAGAAGGGCCGCACACCGCGGTATTTAAACAAATGTCTACCAAGCGTACCTATCAGCCTTCCAAGCTTGTTCGCAAACGCCGTCACGGTTTCCGTGCCCGCATGGCCACCAAGGGCGGCCGCAAGGTCCTCCAGGCTCGCCGCGCGCGCGGTCGCAAGCGTCTTTCGGCTTAAGGGCCCACAGCCCTGATGGCCGGACCGGACGACAATGCCGAGATGGTTGTCGGGCGGCTCAAGACCCGCCCGCAATTTCTGGCCGTCCAGAAAGGCGAACGGCGGAAAGGCCCGCTGTTTCTGCTGGAAGTACTTGACCGGCGCGAACCCCTTGAGGGGCCCCGCGTCGGTTTTACTGTGACCAAACGGCAGGGAAACGCCGTCGAGCGCAACAGGATGCGCCGCCGGCTGAAAGAGGCTGTGCGTCTCAAGGGCGCATTTGCAATGCAACCCGGTTGCGATTATGTCGTTGTGGGCCGTCGGGAGGTGCTCGACGTCTCTTTCGCGATGCTCGCAGATGAGCTGGAATCACGGATTTCGAAATCGCCCCGAACCGGACGGAGCCGCAAGGCGTCCGCACCAGGAAGATAAGATGGAAAATAACCGCAATTCTATCATTGCGATCGCGCTCACGGTTCTGGTCGTTCTGGCCTGGCAATTCCTGTATATGGGCCCGCGCCTTGAAGAGCAGCGCGCCGCGCAGGAGCAGGCAGCGCAGCAGCAGGCGACCCAGGAACAGACCGCTACGACGAACAATGCCGCCGACTCCGTTACGGCCGGTTCCTCCGCCTCGGGCGCATCGACCGGCGCCAGCGGCGACGCGGTGTTCTCCCAGGCCGGCACCCAGCAGCAGAGCGCCCCGCGCGTCAAGATCGACACGCCGGCGCTCTCCGGCTCGATCAATCTCGCAGGCGCGCGCATCGACGACATCAAGCTCAAGGACTACCACGTCACCGTGGACCCGACGAGCCCGATCGTCACCCTGTTCAGCCCCGCCGACACCGAAAACGGCTATTTCGCCGAACTCGGCTTCGTCCAGGGGGAAAATTCGGGTCCGGTTCCGGGACCGCAAACCGTCTGGACGCTGGAAAAGGGCGACACGCTGACGCCGACAACCCCCGTCGAACTGTCCTACACCAATGATTCCGGGCTGACCTTCCACCGCACGATTTCCATCGATGACAATTACATGATCACGATGGACGACACGGTGACCAACGCCTCCGACAAGCAGGTGACCGTCAATCCCTACGGTCGCATCACCCGTTTCAACCTGCCCGACGAGCCGTCGGCCTGGGTGCTGCATGAGGGCTTTCTCGGCGTGATGGCGCCCGATGCGGGCATCACCGAAGACACCTACAAAAATGTCGCCAAGGAAAACGAGACCTATACGGGCTCGAACGGCGGCTGGTTCGGCGTGACCGACAAATACTGGGGCACGGCCATCATTCCCCAGTCCGACATGAATTACGACGTCCGCTTCTCGCATTTCAACGACGGCCGGGCGCGCTACCAGGCGGACTATTCCGACAATCAGCCGCTGACGGTTGCCGCTGGGCAGACCGCCGAACTGAAGACCATGGTGTTTGCCGGCGCCAAGGTCACCAACATCCTGACCCAGTACCAGAAGCAGTACAACATTCCGCTGTTCGACCGCATGATCGACTGGGGCTGGCTGTGGTTCATCACCAAGCCGCTGTTCCAGCTGATGGACTTCATCTACCATCAGGTCGGCAATTTCGGCGTCGCGATCCTGATCACGACCGTCATCATCAAGCTTCTGTTCTTCCCGCTCGCCTCCAAGCAGTATGCCTCCATGGCCAACATGAAGCGCATGCAGCCGAAGATGACCGAGCTGAAGGAGCAGTATGGCGACGACCGCATGGGCCTGCAGAAGGCCATGATGGAGCTCTACAAGAAGGAAAAGATCAATCCGGTGGCCGGCTGCTGGCCGGTGCTGTTGCAGATCCCGATCTTCTTTGCGCTCTACAAGGTGCTCTACGTCACCATCGAAATGCGTCACGCGCCGTTCTTCGGCTGGATCCAGGATTTGTCCGCGCCTGATCCGACCAGCTTCTTCAACCTGTTCGGCCTTCTGCCGTGGGGCGCTCCGGCATTCCTGGCGATCGGCGCATGGCCGCTGATCATGGGCTTCACCATGTGGCTGCAGATGCGCATGAACCCGACGCCGCCGGACAAGACGCAGGCGATGATCTTCAACTGGATGCCGGTGGTCTTTACCTACATGCTGGCGCAGTTCCCGGCCGGTCTGGTGATCTACTACGCATGGAACAACTCGCTTTCGATCCTGCAGCAGTCGATCATCATGAAGCGCCACGGCGTCAAGATCGAACTGTTCGACAATCTGAAGGGCGTGTTCCGCCGCAAGAAACCGGCCGCCTCGGAATAGTCATCTGCCCGGTCCCGCATCAGGGGATGACGATCAAGACAACGCATTGCCGGAAAGCCCCGGCAATGCCCCTGCCCGGCGCTTGGCCGGGCTTTTTCTTCCGTGGTAAACAACCGTTATGAACCAGCCGATCGACAAAGACGCCGCCCTTTTCGCCCGCCCGTGGATCTTCATTCGCGGCGTGCCGTCGATGAAGTTCCTGCCGCCGGAAGGCCCGCCCGAAGTCGCCTTTGCCGGGCGCTCCAATGTCGGCAAATCCTCGCTGATCAACGCGCTTCTCACCCAGAAAGGTCTGGCGCGCACGTCCAACACACCGGGCCGCACACAGGAACTCAACTATTTCGTTCCCGACGGCTATTCGGGCGAAGGCGAGGACCTGCCGCCGATGGCGCTCGTCGACATGCCCGGCTATGGCTATGCCCAGGCGCCGAAGCAACAGGTTGACCAGTGGACCAAGCTCGTCTTCGACTATCTGCGCGGCCGCGCCACGCTGAAGCGCGTCTATGTGCTGATCGACGCCCGCCACGGCATCAAGAAGAATGACGAGGAGGTGCTCGACCTGCTCGACAAGGCCGCCGTCTCCTACCAGATCGTGCTGACCAAGTCTGACAAGATCAAGCCGCCGGCGGTCGAGAAGCTGCTTGCCGCCACCGCCGAAAAGATCCGCAAGCGCCCCGCCGCCTTTCCCGAGCTGATCGCCACCTCGTCCGAAAAAAATGCCGGGCTTGATGATCTTCGACTGGCGATCCAGAAGACCGTGGCGACCTGACCCCGCGCAATAGTTCGCGCGAACAATATTCACTAAGCCGCGCGGATGCGCTAAAAGGCCGCGAGGATCAAAGCACGCCGGGGTATTCCATGTCATTGTCGGAAAGCGAAGTTCAGGCCCGCCTGCTGGTGCAGGCGCTGCCCTATATGCAGAAATACGAGAACAAGACCATCGTCGTGAAATATGGCGGCCATGCCATGGGCGATGCGGAACTCGGCCAGGCCTTCGCCAGCGACGTCGCGCTTCTGAAACAGTCCGGCGTCAACCCGATCGTGGTCCATGGCGGCGGCCCGCAGATCGGCAACATGCTGAAGCGCATGGGAATCGAATCGAAGTTCGAGGGCGGCCTTCGCGTCACCGATGAGGCCACTGTCGAGATCGTCGAGATGGTGCTTGCCGGTTCGATCAACAAGGAAATCGTGGCGCTGATCAACCAGACCGGCGAATGGGCGATCGGCCTTTGCGGCAAGGACGGCAATATGGTCTTCGCCAAAAAGGCGAAGAAAACCGTCATCGACCCCGATTCCAATATCGAGCGGATTCTCGATCTCGGCTTCGTCGGCGAGGTCGACACGGTCGACACCACGCTGCTCGACCTTCTCGCCAAATCCGAGATGATCCCGGTAATCGCACCCGTCGCTCCCGGCAATGACGGCCATACCTACAACATTAACGCCGACACCTTCGCCGGCGCGATCGCCGGCGCGTTGCGCGCCACACGCCTGCTGTTCCTGACGGATGTGCCCGGCGTGCTCGACAAGAGCGGCGAGCTGATCAAGGAACTGTCGGTGGCCGAGGCCCGCAAGCTGATCCTCGACGGTACGATTTCCGGCGGCATGATCCCCAAGGTCGAGACCTGCATCGAGGCGATCGAGGCCGGCGTCGAGGGCGTTGTCATCCTCAATGGCAAGGTCAAGCACTCGGTGCTGCTCGAAATCCTCACCAAGGGCGGCGCGGGCACGCTGATTGTGCCGTAACCAAGCCCTGCCCTTTTCTCTCAGCGCCCCGTTCAGGCCTCTTCAGGCAATGTGCTGGGCGTTTTCCTTTGCGGCGGGCTGAGGCGCGTTCGGTTTGCGGTCGGCCGGCAGAAGCAAGGCAAGCGCGATGACGCCAACATAGGCGACGAGATTGTAGATCAGCGCCATGGCAAAGGCGCTGACATAGGCCGGGTGATTGTCAGCGCCCGACTGAAGCGTCATTCCGAGGCGGGCAAAGAAGATGCCGCTGATAATGGCGATGCCGAAGGCCCCGCCGAGCTGCTGCACGGCCTGCAACGCGCCGGACGCCGAGCCCGCCTCCTCGTGCGGCACGCCCGACAGCACGAGCTGGAAGATCGAGGCGATGGCAATGCCCAGCCCAAGCCCGGAAACGATCAGCGGCGCGAACAAGGCCCAGCGCGACACCTCATCGCCGACGCCGAGCACATAGAGCCTGAGCCAGAACATGCCAACGCCGAGCAGCGCAATGCCGAAGATCACGCGCGGTTTCAGATAGGCATGGCCGATGCGTCCGCTGATCAGCGAGGCGGTGAACACGCCGAGCGAGAACGGCACGGTGGTCATGCCCGATTTCAGCGCCGAGAAGCCGAAGCCGACCTGCAGGAAGATCGCGAGGCAAAGGAAGAAGCCCGGCAACGTCGAAAAGAAAAACAGCGCCATCGAACCGCCGACCATGAAGTTGCGGTTCTTCATCAGCTGGAAAGAGAGAAGCTGCGGCTTCTTGCGGGCGTTCTGCCGCCGCTCCCACAGAACAAAGCCGGCAAGTACCGGAAGGGCGGCGATCATCATGGCGAAACACCAGAAAGGCCAACCGAAGGTGCGGCCTTCCACCAGCGGAAAGATCAGCATGAACATGGCGACCGCGATCAGCAGAATGCCGAGATAATCGTTGCGCGTGTCGGCCCGGCGCGGCGTTGACGGCACGAGCTTTAGCCCGGCGATGATGGCAAACAGGCCGATCGGCAGGTTGATCAGGAAGATCGCCCGCCAGCCGAGGCCGAACAGGCTGTGCTCGACGAGAAAGCCGCCGATGATCGGGCCGCTGACGGTGGCGATCCCCGCCATCATGCCGAAGAAGCTGAAGGCGCGGGCCCGCTCGTTTGCCGAAAACATCACCGTCGTCAGCGCCAGCACCTGCGGCGTCATCATCGCCGCGGAAAAGCCCTGGAACAGCCGGGCGAGCACCAGCATCAGCGTGGTGTGAGACAGGCCGCAAAGGCCGGAACCCACCGTGAAACAGGCAACGCCGGCGATGAACATGGTCTTCTTGCCGACAATGTCGCCGAGCCGCCCGAAGGGCAGCAGCGCCAGCGCGAACATCAGCACATAGCCGGCGACGATCCACTCGATTGCGGAGTTGGAGGCATTCAATCCCTCCTGGATCGATGGCAGCGCCACGTTGACGATGGTGACGTCGAGCATGTTCATGAATACCGCCGACAGCAGCACGGCGAGCGCCGTCCAGCGGCCAGGGTGCTGCTCGGTCGTCGCGCCGTTCGGCGTGGTCTCCGTCGGACTGGAAGCCAATGGGATCTCCGGATCTTGGTTGAGGGCCGTCACCACTTGGGCGAGGACGGCGGAAATGTCAATTCGCAGCTTTTCGCCCGGTCAGCCCAGCATCATGCCTTCGGTTTCCGGCTTTTCCCCGGAGGGCTTCACCGCGGGCATGAAGAGCGCGACGACAAAGACGGTGGCCATGGCAAGGATCATATAGCCAATGCTGGCGGAAAAGCCGGCGACATAGGCATCCGCCGTTGTCGCACCCGCCTGCTGGCGCGCGGCGATGATGGAGAAGAACAGGGCGCTGGCAATGGCGATGCCGAGCGCGCTGCCCGCCTGCTGGATGGCCTGCAGCGCGCCGGAGGCAGAGCCCGCATCGCGGCCCGGCACATCGGCGAGGATCGTCTGGAACAGTGGCGAGGCCGTCATGCCGAGCGAAAAGCCGCAGATGAACAGCGGCGGCGCGAAATCGAGGATGGCGAGATGCTGGTCGGCCCCAAGGACGACGAAGAACAGCATGACATAGCCGGCCGCCATCGTCGCCGATGCCGCGAGGATACGCCCCTTGAGGAAACGGTCGGACAGACGACTGTTGGTGAAGGCGGAGAGAAACGCCCCGAGCGGAAAGGGAACGGTGGAGAGCCCCGCCTCAAGCGGCGTGAAGCCAAAACCCTGCTGCAGGAAGAGCGCGAAGGTCATGAACAGGCCCGCCGGCGTCGAATAAAACACCAGCGCGACGAAGCCGCCGAGCCGATAGCCATGATTGCGCATCAGCGAGACCGGCAGAAGCTGCGACAAGCCCTGCCGCTCCCGCCGCCGCTCGAAGAGGTAAAAGGCGGCGAAGGCCGGAAAGGCCGCGACGATCATCGCGAAGCACCAGAGCGGCCAGCCGAAACGTCGCGCCTCAACCAGGGGAAAGATCAGCAGCACGAAAGCGGCGGCGACGATCAGCACTCCGATGATGTCGAGCGAGGACCGCTCGCTCGCCGCGATCTCGGGAATGAGGATGCGCCCGGCAATGACGGCGGCGATGCCGACGGGTACGTTGATATAGAAGATCGAGCGCCATTCGAGCCCGAACAGGTCGATCGCGATCAGCCAGCCGCCGATCAGCGGGCCGGAAACGATGGCGATGCCGCTCGCGATCCCGAACAGCGAGAAGGCGCTGGAGCGCTCCCTGGAGGCGAACATGTCCTGCGCCAGCGCCAGAACCTGCGGCGCCATGATCGCCGCGCCCAGTCCCTGGCACAGCCGCGCGACCACCAGCGTCGTGATATTGGGCGCGGCGCCGGAGCAGGCCGAGGCCAGGGTGAAGAACCCGACGCCGAACAGGAACATCCGCTTCTTGCCGATGATGTCTCCGAGCCGCCCGCAGGGCATCAGAGCGAGCGCGAAGACCATCACATAGCCGGCGATGACCCATTCCAGCGACGAAGTGTGGGCATTCAGATCCTTGCCGATGACCGGCAGCGCCACGTTGACGATGGTGGCATCGAGAAGGTTCATGAAGGCCGCCGCGATCAGCACCGACATCGCCAGCCAGCGCCCCGGATAGGCCGGCGCTTCCGTCTCAGGCGCTTGCGTCATTCATGTCCCCGTTCGGATTGATTGTCCCCTGCCCCATCCTTTGCCGCTCGCGGCGGACAAGTCAATCAGACCTATGCCAGAAGCAGCGTCAGCACGCCGAGGACAACGAGCGCGCAGCCAATCGCCTCGGCGCCGGTCATCCTCTCCTTGAAGACGATGACCGAGGTGGCGAAGGAAAACAGCATCTCCACCTGCGCCACCGCCTTGACGATCGCCGCCTGCTGCAGGGTCATGGCGATGAACCAGCCGAAGGAGGCAGTCGCGCCGACGAAACCGACGGCGAGCGCCGGCCGCCAGGCTCTTGCGACCTTCACCAGTTCGGCGCGATCGAAGGCCAGCATGTAGACAAGCATGGCGACCGTTTGGACGGCGATGACGATGACCAGCGTGAAGGCGGCCTGCATGATCGCGTCGGGCTGCGGCAGGCTCGGCGCAAGCGCCAGGGATGCGGCGCGATAGGAGACCGCCGAAAGCCCGAACAGCGTGCCCGAGGCGATGCCGACCAGGGCCGTGCGGGTCAAAAGCCCGCGAATGAGCCCGCCAAAGCCCATGTCGTTGCGCGACAGCGAAATCAGCATGACGCCGGCGATCGAGATGAGAATGGCGGCAACGGCGGCAAGGGATATGGTGGCGCCGAAGAAGATGAAGGCAAGGATGGCCGCCTGCGCCGGCTCGGTGCGCGAGTAGGCGGTTCCGACCACGAAATTGCGGAAGGAGAACAGATAGACCAGCAGGAAGGTGGCGCCGATCTGGCTGAATGCGCCGATCAGCGCCCAGAAGGCGAAATCGGCGTTGGCCGCCGGCACGGGGCGATCAAGACCATAGGTCAGAAAAGCGAAATAGAGCGCGGCAAAGGGCAGGCCGAAGCCGAAACGGGTGAAGGTGGAGCCGAGCGTTGCCATGCGTCCCTTCAGGTATTTCTGAAGCGTGGAGCGCATGTTCTGCAGGAAGGCGGCGGCGAAGGTTATGCCGATCCAGAGTTCCATGGGGGGTAAGACCTTGCGAGGCGGGAAACCGAAGGGGTGGAGGTCAGTTCACGCTCGCCCAGAGCCTGCCGCAGGCGGTCTTGCAGAAATTCGCGAAAAACCGGGCCGGCAGGCGCTTTCTGTCCTGCAGGATGATCGCGCCGCAAGGCGAAAAGCTGATCGGTCCGGTTTTCATGGTTTCTGCTTAACACAGTCCCGCCCGCCCCGGAAGCAGGCCGACCCGACCTTGACGGAAATCAGTTTCCTTCCCGCGCCGGCTCTGCCATAAGCAGACCCATGACCAGAACACATCCCGAAGCCGCCGATTTCGAGACGATCCGTGACTGGGTCTTCGACCTCGACAACACGCTCTACCCGCATCACGTCAACCTCTTCGCCCAGGTCGACCGCAACATGACGGCCTATGTGTCGAACCTTCTGTCGTTGCCGGAAGAAGAAGCGCGCGTGCTGCAGAAGCGCTATTACCGCGACCACGGCACGACGCTTCAGGGCCTGATGATCAATCACGACATCGACCCCAACGACTTTCTCGAAAAGGCGCATGAGATCGACTATTCGGTGCTGGAGCCAAACCCGGTTCTGGGCGCGGCGATCAAGGCGCTGCCGGGACGCAAGTTCATCTTCACCAACGGCTCCGTGCCGCATGCGCAAAAGACCGCCGAGGCGCTCGGCATTCTCGATCATTTCGACGATATCTTCGACATCGTGGCCGCCGGCTTCACGCCCAAGCCCGAGGCCGACGCCTATGCGAAATTCCTCCGCCGCTCCGGCGTGGATACGGACCGTGCCGCCATGTTCGAGGACCTGCCGCGCAATCTGAGGGAACCGAAGACGCTCGGCATGAAGACGGTGCTGATCGTGCCGCCCAACCTCGAATACGGTTTCGCCGAGGCTTTCGAGCGCCTTGGCGACGAGACTGTGCATATCGACTACGTCACCGAGGATCTCGCGGGCTTTGTCGGCGCCGTGCTGGATGTCTTTGGTGAACGGAATATGAATTACCGATAATTCAGCTACCTTGCGGATAATTAAGTCGTCCTGGCGGCGGCGCTCGCTTACCTTCGTCTTGTCATCACGGCAAAACGAGGATTTGATCCATGCCCGTCAAGCATCTGACCCTGACCGCTCTCGCGACCACCCTGGCCTTCGGCGCGACCGCCATGCCGGGAGAAGCGCGCGACATGCGCGGCCCCGCCCCCGTCGAACGCGGCTATATCTTCCTCTTGAAGAATGCCGATGCCAACAAGGATGGAAAGATCACCGAGGAAGAGGTTGCGGCCTTCCAGGACGGTCGCTTCGCGGTGATCGACGTCAATGACGACGGCGTCATCACGCCCGGCGAATTTGCCGACTACCGCAAGGCGAAAATTGCCGAATTCCGCAAGACCAATCCCCGCCCCGAGCGCGATGAAAAACGCGCCGCGATGGCGAAGGACAGGGATGACGACGGCCGACAGGGCTCAAAACCGCGCATGGCCATGCGCGACGGCGGTTCCCAGCGGATGGGCCCCGATGGCGAGCGCCGCCGGGGCGAATGGAACGGCCATCATCGCGGCGCCATGCAGCGCGTGTTCTTCATCCGCGCCGACAGCGACCGCAGCGGCCAGATCTCGCAGGAAGAGTTCGCCGCCTTGTCCGCGAAGATGTTTTCCCGCATGGACCGCAACGGCGACATGGTGATCACCGTGGACGACCTGCCGGACCGCCCGATGCGCTGGTAGACATTCCGCACACGCTTCAGACCGTCTCCATCGGTCGCGCCCGATGCGCTTCATCGGCATGCCCCCGCCTCACGGCGGGGGCATTTGCGTTTCCCGCCCGCGAGCCTTCAAAGCCCTCTGCAAAGATTGACGCACTGGCGCGCCTCGCCTAGAGCATTGGGACAGCTAGACGCTTGACGGATTCTTCCGCGCCGATGAGGCGCGATATTCAAAGGACGACCACATGACCGACCACGCATCGCTTGAAAAAACCATCGAAACCGCATTTGAAAATCGCGCCGAGATCTCCGTTTCGACCAAGGGCGAAGTGCGCGAAGCGGTCGAGGATGCGCTCAACCTGCTGGACAGCGGCGAGGTTCGCGTTGCCGAGCGCCAGGAACACGGCGCCTGGAAGGTCAACCAGTGGCTGAAGAAGGCCGTGCTCCTCTCCTTCCGCCTAAACGATATGGAAGTCGTCAAGGGCGGCCCGGGCGAAGCCACCTGGTGGGACAAGGTGCCCTCCAAGTTTGAAGGCTGGGGCGACAACCAGTTCCGCGCCGCCGGCTTCCGCGCCGTGCCCAACGCCGTTGTGCGCCGTTCGGCCTATATCGCGCCCGGCGTCGTGCTGATGCCCTCCTTCGTCAATCTCGGCGCCCATGTCGATGAAGGCACGATGGTCGACACATGGGCAACCGTCGGCTCCTGCGCCCAGATCGGCAAGCATGTTCACCTCTCCGGCGGCGTCGGCATTGGCGGCGTGCTGGAGCCGATGCAGGCCGGCCCGACCATCATCGAAGACAATTGCTTCATCGGCGCGCGCTCGGAAGTCGTCGAAGGCTGCATCGTGCGCGAAGGCTCGGTTCTCGGCATGGGCGTCTTTATCGGCAAGTCGACCAAGATCGTCGACCGCGCCACCGGCGAGATCACCTATGGCGAAATCCCGCCCTATTCGGTCGTCGTCGCCGGCACGCTGCCCGCCGCCAAGCCCATGGGCAACGGCAACCCGGGACCGGGCCTCTACTGCGCCGTGATCGTCAAGCGCGTCGACGAGCGCACCCGCTCCAAGACCGGCATCAACGAACTTCTGCGCGACTGATAGCGGCAGAAAAGGACGAAGCGCGGCCGGAAATTGCCCGGCGGCGCTTCCCAAGCCCTCGCAACGGCCGAAAAAACATCTAGATATTTCCTCATGACCGTCACCGATCCCGTTTCCGTGCTGCAAACGCTCGTCCGCTGCCCATCCGTGACGCCGGAGGAAGGCGGGGCTTTGTCCGCTCTTGAAGCGATGCTCGCGCCGCTCGGCTTTGCGGTCGAACGGATGACCGGCCACACGGACGGAACGCCGGATGTCGAGAACCTTTATGCCCGGCTCGGGACAACCGGCCCGCATCTGATGTTCGCTGGCCATACGGACGTGGTGCCGCCCGGAAGCGAGGCGTCCTGGCGCCACCCGCCCTTTGCCGCGGAAATTGAAGACGGTTTGCTGTTCGGGCGCGGAACCGTGGACATGAAGGGCGGCATCGCCTGCTTCATCGCGGCTCTTTCCCGGCTTCTGGATAACGGTTTTACGCTGCCCGGCTCCATCTCGCTGCTGATTACCGGCGATGAGGAAGGCCCCGGCGTCAACGGCACGGACAAGCTTCTGCAATGGGCGAAGGCGCGCGGCGAAAGCTGGGACGCGGCGCTCGTCGGCGAGCCGACCAATCCCGATGCGCTCGGCGACATGATCAAGGTCGGGCGCCGGGGATCGCTGACGGGCAGGCTGACGGTGACCGGCACACAGGGCCATGTCGCCTATCCGCATCTTGCCGACAACCCGGTGCGCGCCATGACGGCGATGCTCGACGCGCTGATGGGCGCGCCGCTGGACGAAGGCACGGACCTCTTTCCGCCGTCCAACCTGGAAGTGACCTCGGTCGACACCGGCAACACGGCAACCAATGTCATTCCCGAAAGCGTCTCGGCCACCTTCAACATCCGCTTCAACGACCTGTGGAGCGAGGAAACGCTGAAGGACGCGCTTGCGGCCCGGCTGAACAGCGCAGCCGTCGATGAGAAGCTGAGGCCCGGACGCGATCCGGCACGGTTTTCGCTCGAATGGCTCGGCCGCGTCAGCCCTGTGTTTCTGACCCGCAACGAGCGCCTTTCGGGCAGCCTTGCCGCCGCCGTCGAGACCGTGACCGGCCGGCGGCCGGCGCTTTCGACGACGGGCGGCACATCGGATGCACGCTTCATCAAGGATTACTGCCCGGTGGTCGAGTTCGGCCTTGTCGGCCAGACCATGCACAAGGTTGACGAGCACGTGCCGGTGGCCGATCTGGAAAAGCTCACCGAAATCTACAGCCATTTCATCGAAAGGTGGTTCGCCCTTGCCGACGCCCGGTGAAATCCTGTTTTACATGCGCGGCCTGTGGCTGCTGATCAAGGGCGATCCCGCCCATACGCGCTATCTGGATTTTACCGAACGCGGGCTTGCGCGCTCGTTCTGGGCGCTGGCCTTGTCCTTCCCCTTCATGGTCGGAAGCGAGATCGTCAGCCTGTCCGTGCTCGTGCCGCAGACCATTTCCGTCGGCGTCCGGGAGATCATCAGGAGCGCGCTTGTCCAGGGGCTTGGATGGATGGGGCCGATCGTGGTTCTGGGGCTCGTCTGCATGGTCTCCGGCATGCCGCGTTCCTTTCTGAAGATCGTCGTCGCCACCAACTGGATGAGCCTGCCGGTCAATATCTTTGCCGCACTGGCCATCATGTTGATCGCAACCGGCCTGCAGCCGCTCGCAAGCGTCCTGCTGCTCGTGTTCCAGGCCGTGGTGCTCGCCGCCTTCCTCGTCGAGATCCGCATCGTCTACCTGCTGATGAACGAGAAGGCGCTGCCGACGGCAGCCGCCATCATCGCTTCGGCGATCACCGCGCTGCTCATCACCGACATCGGCACGCGCTACATCATCGGCGGCTGAGAAGGCCATCGGCTTGACAGGGTGTCCGGCTGCCGCAATCTTGCGTGGAACACATTTCGGGAGGGTACGGGTATGAACTCAAAGGGGCTTTTGTCTTTCGCCATGCTGGTCGTGCTGGCCGGTTGCCAGAGCGGACCGATCGACGTTCTCTACAAGGAGGGCAGCACCCGCGCCGAACGTCAGGAAGCCTATGACCAGTGCTTCATCCAGGCGCTGAAGGAAGTGCCGCAGAACATGGTGACAGAGGTGACCGGCGGCTACAGCGTGCCGGGCGTCATCGATTGCAACACTGATGGGGAGAACACGATCTGCGGCGAAGTCGGCGGCTATACGACGCCCGTTTCCAGCTACAGCTACGATACCAATGAGAAGCTCCGAAACCGCGTCATCAACCGCTGCCTCGCCGCCAAGGGCTTTTCCACTATCGAACGGCCGATCTGCGAGAGCCGCGACGAACGCACCGCCTATTCGCTCCTCCCGACCCAGCCAAACGCCGCCCAAATCGCCTGCGTGGCCGGCCAGAGTTTCGATCCTAACTAGAAAGACGCGGGCGAAAGCCCGGCTATGCTCGGACTCGTCCCCGTCCGGCGTCATCCTCGGGCTTGACCCGAGGATCCAGGCCGCACGGCAAACGGTAGCAAAAACTATTCTGAGTCCAATGACTGAACCGCCTGGATGCTCGGGTCAAGCCCGAGCATGACACAGTAGGAAAGGGAAAGTCGCGCTCAGGGAAACGCGACTGGTGGCTAAACCGCATGCCTGCGGGTCAAGCCGAGCATGACGCGGAGAAGGCGGTCGGGCAAGTGCACACACAAAGCTGCCGGTTCGACTACCGAAATGACCACGACAGACCGGCTCGGCTTCGCCGTCGCCTCAGATCGCCCGCTGATTGACCCGCTTTGACAGTTCCGCCGCACTCTCCACCCGTTCCGAATAGCGCTCGGTCAGGTAATCGCTGCGTCCGCGCAGAAGCAGCGTGAACTTCATCAGTTCTTCCATCACATCGACCACGCGACGGTAATAGGCGGACGGCTTCATTCGGCCGGCCTCGTCGAATTCGGTGAAGGCCTTCGGGACCGAGGACTGGTTGGGAATGGTGACCATCCGCATCCAGCGGCCGAGAATGCGCAGCTGGTTGACCGTGTTGAAGCTCTGCGAACCGCCGCAGACCTGCATCAGCGCCAGCACCCTGCCTTGCGTCGGCCTCACGGCGCCGGATGACAGCGGCAGCCAGTCGATCTGCGTCTTCATCACCGAGCTCATCGCCCCGTGGCGCTCCGGCGAGCACCAGACCTGCGCCTCAGACCAGATCGACAGGTTTCTCAGTTCCTGCACCTTGGGATGGTCATCCGCTTCGCTGCCGACCAGCGGCAGACCGTGCGGATCGAAGATGCGGACATCCGCGCCATAGGCCTTCAGCAGCCTTGCCGCCTCCTCTGTCAGAAGCCGTGAATAGGACCGCTCCCGCAGCGAGCCATAAAGCATCAGGATGCGCGGCGGATGCGAAAGATCGTCCTCGGCAAACAGGCGCGCGCGGTCTATCGGCCGAAACGCCTCCTGATCCAGCGCCGGCATGTCGTCATCGTCGGGAAGGTTCATTCGGATGTGCCCTTGCCCGGAATGACGACTTCGCCGTCTTCCTTTGAGAACCCGCCGATTTCCGGATTGTCCAGCAGTTCCAGCACGGTCTCCGACGGCCGGCAGAGTTTCGTCCCCTTCGCCGTCACCACGATCGGCCGGTTGATCAGGATCGGATGCTCCATCATCGCGTCAATCAGCGCCGCATCGGAAAGCGCCGGATCATCGAGGCCGAGGTCATCATAGGGCGTGCCCTTGCGGCGAAGAAGATCACGCACCGGAATACCCATGTCGCCAATCAGAGCGACGAGGCGCTCGCGCGTCGGCGGGGTCTTCAGATATTCGATGACCTCCGGCTCCTCGCCGGACTGGCGGATCATCGCCAGAACATTGCGCGAGGTGCCGCAATTGGGGTTGTGATAGATGGTTACCGGCATCATGACCTCCAATATATCCATAATTCTGGAAATATTGATACATGTGACCGCCGGCGAATGCAACCATCCTGCGCTCTATGGATAGTCGACCTGCATGAAAAACAGCCCTTCGGGCGGCGCGACGGTTCCGCAGGCCCGCCGGTCGCGCGCCTCGAGCGCCGCCTGAACGTCCCCGACGCTCATCTTGCCCTCGCCGACGAGCTTCAGCGTGCCGGCAAAGGAGCGGATCTGGTTGTGCAAAAAACTCTGCGCCGAGGCGCGGATCTCGATGACATCGCCATCGCGGGTGACATCGAGCCGGTCCAGCGTGCGCACCGGGGACTTCGCCTGACACTGGACCGAACGGAAGGTGGTGAAATCATGCCGGCCGACAAGGCGCTGCGCCGCCTCATGCATCACCGCATGATCCAGCGGGCGCGGCACCCACCAGGCCCGCTTGAATTCCACCGCCAGATGCGCCCTGCGATTGATGATGCGATAAAGATAGTGACGCTTGACGGCGGAAAAGCGCGCGTCGAAATCATCGCCAACCTCGCTCACCTCGGTCACGGCAATACCGTCGCGCGCCAGGCGCAAATGGGCATTGACCGCATTCAGCAGGGTGAATTCGCTCCATCTCCGCTCGAGGTCGAAATGGGTGACCTGGCCAAGCGCGTGCACGCCGGAATCCGTCCGCCCCGCGCCGCGGATCGACACATCCTCGCCGGAAAAGCCTTTGACGGCCTCTTCCAGCGCGCCCTGAACGGAGCGGCCGGTCGCCTGGCGCTGCCAGCCGACATAGGCCGTGCCGTCATATTCGACCGTGCAGCGATAGCGTGGCATCAGGCAAGCACCGTGCCGGGCGGCAGCGCGTTGCCGCGCAGAAAATCCTCAGCATCCAGAGCCTTGCCGCCGGCCTTCTGCAGCTTTTTGAGGCGCACCGCACCCGCGCCGCAGGCAATGGTGAGGGGCTCGCCCTCAAGCACGGCGCCCGCAGGCCCGGCACCCGCGCCGATGCGGCTTTCATGCACCTTCACCCGCTCCGCGCGGCGCTCCGTCGGCATTTCCGTCCAGGCGCCGGGAAAGGGCGAAAGCCCGCGAATATGGTTGTGAACCTCGACCGCCGGTCTGGAAAAATCGATCCGGGTCTCGGTCTTCTCGATCTTCTTCGCGTAGGTCACGCCCTCTTCCGCCTGCGGGGTGAGCGGCAGGTCGCCCTCTTCCAGCTTTGCCATGGCGTCCGCCATCAGCTTCGCGCCCTTCAGCATCAGCCGGTCGTGCAGTTCGCCGGCCGTCATATTCTCGCCGATCGCGACCTTGTCGGTGAGCGCCACCGGCCCGGTATCGAGCCCCTTGTCCATCTTCATGATCATCATGCCGGTCTCGGCATCGCCGGCCATGATGGCGCGCTGGATGGGCGCCGCCCCGCGCCAGCGCGGCAGCAGAGACGCGTGGCCGTTATAGGCGCCAAGCCGCGTGCCGCTCAAGATGGCCTCCGGCAGGATCAGCCCGTAGGCGACCACGACGGCGACGTCTGCATCAAGCGCGCGAAAGGCGGCGCGGTCCTCATCCTCTCTGAAATTGACCGGCGTGCGCACCTCAAGACCGAGGAGCTCCGCCGCCTGATGCACCGGCGACTTGACCTCGGAAAGCCCGCGCCTGCCCGCCGCGCGCGGCGGCTGGGTATAGACGGCGACGATCTCGTGCCCGGCCTCGACGAGCGCCCGCAAGGTCGGCACGGAGAAATCGGGCGTTCCCATGAAGATGACCTTAAGCGCCATGATCCGTCCTTTCGCGATGTTTCAAGCCGGCGGGTGCCGCTGCACTCACATCTTCTGCTGACGCGACGCCTTGGTGAAACGCTTGATCACACGGTCGCGCTTCAGCCGCGAGAGATAGTCGATGAACAGAGCGCCATCGAGATGATCGATCTCGTGCTGCAGGCAGGTGGAAAGCAGGCCGTCGGCGTCAATCTCCTGCTCATTGCCGTCGAGATCGGTATAGCGCACTTTCACACGCGCCGGACGCTCTACCTCGGCAAAGAATTCGGGGATCGACAGGCAGCCTTCCTCATAGACGGAACGTTCGTCGGAGGACGCCAGGATGGTGGGGTTGATGACCACGAGCGGGTTCTTCTGCCGCTCGCCTTCCGCCTCGCCCTCTTCCTCATCCCGACTGGCGACATCGACCACCAGCATGCGTCGCGGCACGCCGACCTGTATCGCGGCAAGCCCGATGCCGGGCGCCTCATACATGGTTTCCAGCATGTCGCCGGCGAGTTTCTTCAGGTCGTCGTCAATCCGCTCGACCGGTTCGGAGACCTTGCGCAGCAGAGGGTCCGGCAGAATTATCAAAGGCATCGTTGTCATGGGGCTCTGATAGCGCATGTTGGCGAAAGAGGAAACGATTTCGTTTTCCGGAAGAGCCAGCCCATCGGGCTTTCCGGCAAAAACGACAAATGTTCTCGTTTTGGTCTTTCCTTCAGATGGTTTTATGCTAGCCTCGTTTCAAGAGAGGGCCGCCTGATGGACAGACTGACGAATGCACTCGCGATGGCCGACCCGGTCGTTGTTCTGGCTGGGGCTGCGCTGCTGCTTCTCGCCGGCGCAGTGATGATTCTGGCGCTCAGATCCGGCTCAAGCCGGCGTTCGGTCGCGCTGGAACGGGAATTGCACAATCTCGTCCGCGCCCAGACGGAGATGCAGGGACGGATGGCGACGATGGCGGAGCTTTTCGGCAACCGCCAGTCGGAACTCAACGCCGCGCTCGGTTCGCGCCTCGACGGGCTGTCGCAGCGCATCGGCTCCACGCTCCACCAGCAGCACCAGACGACGCATGAGAACCTGCGCCGGCTGCAGGAACGGCTCGCCGTCATCGACGCCGCGCAAAACAATATCCAGTCGCTCGCCAAGGACGTGGTCGGCCTGCAGGCGATCCTCTCCAACAAGCAGACGCGCGGCGCATTCGGCCAGGGGCGAATGGAGGCGATCATCGCCGATGCGCTGCCCTCCGGCACTTTCCGGTTTCAGGCAACGCTTTCCAACGGCACGCGGCCGGACTGCGTGGTCGACATGCCGAACGGCGCGCCGCCGCTGATCATCGATGCGAAATTTCCGCTCGAATCATGGAACGCGATGCGTGACGCTGAGGAGGATGACGCACGGCGCGCCGCCGGCCAGCGCTTCCGCCGCGATCTGGAAACCCATATCCGCGACATTGCCGGCAAGTATCTTCTGCCGGGCGAAACCCAGGACACGGCCTTCCTGTTCGTGCCGTCCGAATCGATCTTCGCCGATATCCACGAACATTTCGAGGCCAGCGTCCAGCGCGCCCATGCCGCCCGTGTGGTCATCGTCTCGCCAACGCTTCTCCTGCTCTCCATCCAGGTGGTGCAGGCGGTGATGAAGGACCAGCGCATGCGCGAACAGGCGCATCTGATCCAGGGCGAGGTCGCCCATCTGATGGGCGATCTTGGCCGGCTGAACGAGCGCGTGGAGAAGCTCAACAGCCATTTCTCGCAGGCACGGCAGGATGTCGAACAGATCAGGGTTTCCACCGGCAAGATCGCCCGGCGCGGAGAGCGGATCGGCGCGCTGGAATTCGAGACGCGCGGCGAAAAGCAGGCCGAAAGCGCGCAACATCCGCTTGCCCCGCACGGCGATGATGACCCGGCCTTTTCCGGCGTCGGGCGCATGAAACTGCGCGTCGTCGACGAGGACTGATTGTCATCGCCGGATCTTCGCCATAAAACCCTCGTTGAAAGCAAGACCGGACACCCCGTTCGCGGCAGCCCAAGGCAGAGGAGAAAGCGTCATGATCACGGTTTTCGGATCCATCAACATGGATCTCATCGCCACCACAGAACGCCTGCCGGAACCCGGCGAAACCGTGACCGGCACGTCCTTTACCACCGCACCGGGCGGCAAGGGCGCAAACCAGACGCTCGCCGCCCGCCGCGCCGGCTCTGAGGTGGCCATTGTCGGCGCAGTCGGCAGCGACGAATTCGCCACGCCGGCAACGGCGCTTCTGGCTGAGGCCGGCGTTGACCTCTCCTTTCTCAAGACCACGGACGGGCCGACCGGCACGGCGATGATCCTCGTCGGCGGCGACGGCGAGAACGTGATCGTCATCAACGCCGCCGCCAATGGCACGCTGACGGAAGAGGACGCGCTGGCGGCCGTCGAGCGGATGTCGCCCGGCGACCTGCTGATGCTGCAGCTCGAGGTCCCCGCCCCCGCCATCCGCGCGGCGCTTCATGCCGCGCGCCAGAAGGGCGTGACCTCGGTCCTGAACACCGCGCCGCTGACGCCGGAAGCCGCCGAGCTCGGTCCGCTCGCCGACATCGTCATCGCCAACGAGACCGAGTTCGAGCGCCTGGTCGGCGCCGAGGAGCTCGGCAGCGAGGGCCGGATCGCGATGCTGAAGACCCATCACGACAAAACCGGCCAGACCATGGTGATCACCCTTGGCGGCGACGGCGTGATTGCCATGCATGACGGCGCGTTTTTCAGGATCGACGCGCTGAAGATCGATCCGGTCGACACGGTCGGCGCGGGCGACACCTTCTGCGGCTATCTGGCGAGCGGGCTCGAACAGGGCCTTTCCTTCGAGGCCGCCGCCCACCGCGCCTCGGTCGCAGGCGCCCTTGCCTGCCTCAAGCCCGGCGCCCAGCCCTCAATCCCGACATCGGACGAGGTGAAGGCGCGGCTTTAGCCGCCGCCGGCGCGGCAGCAAGCGAAAGATGCCGGCCCGATGGCCGGCATTCTGTTTGTTGACAAAGGCCGCGCCCCACCCTCGTCCGTCATGCCGGCCTTGAGCCGGCATCCAGGGCCCAATAGCGAGAACTCTCGCGATTAAGTCACTATTACAAAATGTGTTTTTGTGGCCCTGGACCCCGGCTCTAGGCCGGGGTGACGGAGAAGGGGAGCAGGCTCTTTGCTTCTGCAACAGGCTTTGTCGGCAATCTGAGGCCGCCCCGATGGGCGGCATTTTGGCGATCAAAGCCGCGCCAGGCGTTCCGTCAGCAGCTCGAAGAAACCCGCCGCGTCGGCCTTGCCGATCACCAGGGCATTCTTCTTGCGGTCGGTCACATGCCACCAGTCGATCACCGTTTCGCCCAGCGTCAGCTCGGAACCGGTCTCGATCTCGACATTGCATTCGCGACCGGTAAAGAGCTCCGGCTTCAACAGATAGGCGGTCACCGACGGGTCATGCAGCGGGCCGCCGTCAGAGCCGTATTTCTCCACATCAAAGCGCTCGTAAAACCGCAACATCGCCGCCATCGCCTGCGCGGCCGGACGGCCGATCGCGTCGATCCGGTCAACGCGCTCCTTCAGGCAGAGCAGCTGATGGGTGACGTCAAGCGGCATCATCACGATCGGAATGCCGGCGGCGAATACGGCCTTCGCCGCTTCCGGATCGACATAGATGTTGAACTCGGCCGACGGGGTGATGTTGCCGCCCTCAAAGTAGCCGCCGCCCATCATCACGATTTCCTGGACCCGGTCGATGATATCGGGCGCCTTTTCAAAGGCCGTCGCAACATTGGTGAGCGGGCCGAGCGTGCAAAGCGTCACGGTCTTTTCCGGCTCGCGCCTCAGCGTCTCGATGAGAAAATCGACCGCGTGCATGGCCTGAAGCGGCATCTTCGGGTCGGCGAGTTCGGGGCCGTCGAGACCGGTCTTGCCGTGGACATGTTCGGCGGTCACGAGCGGGCGGTGCATCGGCCGGTCACAGCCGGCAAAGACCTTCATTTCCGGACGGCCCGAGAGCTCGCAGATGATGCGCGCATTGCGCTCCGTCAGCGCCAGCGGCACATTGCCGGCAACGGCGGTGATCCCGAGGACATCGATCTCTTCGGGGCTCGCCAGCGCCAGCATGATCGCGGCGGCGTCATCCTGACCGGGATCGGTGTCGATGATGATTTTTCGTGCGCACATTTTCTTTGTCTCTGCCTTCATGAAATCCTGGATCTTCGGAATGGAGACTGGTCCGCCGCTTGTCAAGCAGGCGCAGCCTTGCCAGCTGTGCGACCATACCCCATATCGCACAGGAGAAATGGAGCTGCCCCATGCCGAGAATCGATCTGCGCATCAATCCGAGAATGCTGCAAAGTCGCGCCGACGACGCCGCCTTCAAGGGCGCATCCGGCTATCCGCCCTTCGACGTCGAGTGGTTTCCCGAAGAGCCGGCAGGCGTTTTCCTGCGGATCACGCTGGTCGTCGCCGGTTTCGATGAAAGCGAGCTCGACGCCGTGGCCGAGGATAATATCCTGGTCGTCAGCGGCAATCGGGAAGAGCGCGAAACCGGGGAATACCTGTTTCGCGGCATCGCCGGTCGTCAGTTCCGCCGCCAGTTCGCCCTTGCCGATGGCATGGAGGTCATGGGCGCGACGCTCGATCGCGGACTTCTCGCCATAGACATCGCACGGCGTCCCCAGGAGGTACGAAAAATTAAGATTTCGGTCTCAGAATAGCCTTTGAAAACACGAACTTCGGCGCGTCGGTGCAGGTCTCTTTCGAAGCCTGTGTTGCCCACGCTCAAGACAAAGGCAGCCTGATCCCATGAAATTCCCGTCCGCGGCAACCTTCCTCGAAACCGATCAGCTCGCCGCCTTCGGCGCTGGCCGTCTCGGCTATTATCGCGTCTTCGAACGGGACGAGGCGCTCAAGCATTTTCCCGATGCGCAGGGAGTGAAAACCGCTGACAAGCTGTGGGCCCTTTTCGGCGCCGATGGCACGTTGCTGCTTCTGACGGAAAACCGCACCAGCATCTTCTTCAAGGCCATGGAAGAAGAGCTGAAGACCGTTACGCTTCACTAGATGTGAGCTTTCAGGAGGTTGTCCATTCGGAGCGGATTTAGGAGACTGGAGTTACCACACCTCAGTTTTCCCGGAGCGCTCCGAATGAACATCCACAAGAATGCCCGATTGACACCTCTTCGTCGAGAGGAGATGGCGGTTGCCGTTCTCTCCGGCGCGCTCACGAAGGCGCAAGCGGCCTGCGTCTATGCCGTTTCCCGCAAGGTCGTGTCGCGCTGGGTTGAACGCTTCAGAGAGGGGGGACGCGCTGCCATGGCTGACCGTTCGTCGCGGCCCAAAAGCAGTCCCTGGCAGACCGCTGCCCATGTGTGCGAACGCATCGCCGCACTTCGCCGCCAGCGTCTGACCGGCAAACACATCGCCATGGAAGCCGGCGTGTCACCGGCCACTGTCAGCCGTGTTCTCAGGCGAGCCGGGCTGTCGCGGATCAAGGACATTGCGCCAGCCGAACCGGTTGTGCGTTATGAATACAAGGAGCCTGGCGGCCTGATCCATCTCGATATCAAGCGCCTTGGCCGTTTCAATCGCGTCGGTCACCGCATCACAGGCAACCGAACCGGCCAGAGCAATTCCCGCGGCATCGGTTGGGAATATGTCCATGTCTCAATTGACGATGCCTCCCGGATTGCCTTCACCGACATCTTCGCAAATGAGAAGGCCGAGAGCGCCATCGCGTTCCTCAAGGCGGCGGTTGCCTATTACGAAAGCCTCGGCATCACGGTGAAACGGGTCATGACCGACAATGGCTCCTGCTACAAGGCAAAGGACTTTGCCAAAGCCTGCAAGGCACTCGGCCTCAAGCATATCCGCACCAAACCCTATACGCCGAAGACAAACGGCAAGGCCGAGCGCTTCATCCAGACGGCATTGCGGGAATGGGCCTATGCGCGGGCCTATCCAACATCAGAAAATCGCAAGGCACATCTTCCGGAGTGGACCCACATGTATAATTGGCATCGTCCGCATGGCGGCATAAAGTCAAAAACACCGATCAGTCGCCTCGGCCTAAACCGGGACAACCTATTGAGGCTCCACAACTAGAGCGCCGTGCGTCCTTTAGGACGCACGGCGCTCTATCTATTTGTGTTGACGCATTTTCGCGGACGTCAGATGTTTCCATCTGACGTCCGCGAAAATGCTCTGAGCTGAGGTCGTCCTCTCCTCTCAGACCTTCAAAAAGGTCAGATAGGCGCTTGAGCGTCCCTCGCGGCGCGCCTTCGCCTCATAGCGCGTTCCGGGCCAGTTGTCGTAGGGCGTGAGCCAGTCGCCGGACGTTTTTGCCTGCCATGAAAATCCGCCGTGCCGGCGGCAGTGCAGCAATGTCCAGTTGATGTAGGAATCGATATCCGAGGCAAAGCAGAAACGTCCACCAGGCTTCAGCACGCGATGAAACCGGTCGAGATTGACCTGCGAGACAAAGCGACGCTTCCAGTGGCGGCGCTTTGGCCAGGGATCGGGATAGAGAAGATCGATCTGGTCGAGGGAAGCCGCCGGCAGCCAGTCGAGCACGGCAACGGCGTCATCATCATAGAGCCGCAGATTGTCCGGTTCGGCGCCTTCAACCTGCCCCAGAAGCTTCGCCATGGAATTAACGAAAGGCTCGATACCGATGAAGCCGGTTGCCGGCTGCTCGCGCACGCGGTGCAGCAGATGCTCGCCGCCGCCGAAACCGATCTCCAGGCGAAGTCTTTCCACATCGGCGGCGAAAAGCGAACGCAGATCATCGGGCGCCGGACCAAGAGGATTGATCGCCAGCGACGGCAGCACCTCGGCAAGATTGCGCGCCTGCCGGTCGCGCAGGGGTTTGCCCTTGCGGCGGCCGAAGAAGGCCTTCCCGGCCTCGTGTTGGGAATTCTCGCTCACGGCTGTGGATCAGCTCTTCAGGGCTTGTTTCAGCGGGCGCACCAGATCCAGCCGTTCCCAGGAGAACGACCCGTCACGGCCGGCCTTGCGGCCAAAATGGCCGTAGGCGGAGGTCTTTGCGTAGATCGGCTTGTTGAGGTTGAGGTGACGACGGATGCCCGAGGGGGAAAGATCCATGGTCGCACGGATCGCTTTTTCCACCTCTTCCTCGTTGACCTTGCCGGTCCCGTGCAGGTCGACATAGATCGACAGCGGCTGGGAGACGCCGATGGCATAGGCAAGCTGAATCGTGCACCGCTCGGCCAGGTTGGCGGCTACCACATTCTTTGCCAGATAACGCGCGGCATAGGCAGCCGAACGGTCGACCTTGGTCGTGTCCTTGCCGGAGAAAGCCCCGCCGCCATGGGGCGCGGCCCCGCCATAGGTATCAACGATGATCTTGCGTCCGGTCAGCCCCGCATCGCCGTCCGGACCGCCGATGACGAACTTGCCCGTCGGGTTGATATACCAGACGCAGTCGTCGGAAATCGGCAGTTCGCCCAGCGCCTCGCGGATATAGGGTTCAACAACGCCGCGAACCTTTTCGGAATCCCAGCTTTCGTCGAGATGCTGGGTTGAAAGCACGATCGAGGTCACCTCGGTGGCCTTGCCGTGGTGGTAGCGCACCGTCACCTGGCTCTTGGCGTCCGGCCCGAGAAGCGCCACATCGCCCTCGCCGGCCTTGCGGGCTTCCGAGAGCGTCTGGAGAATGCGGTGGGCATAGTAGATCGGCGCCGGCATCAGTTCCGGCGTCTCGCGGCAGGCGAAGCCGAACATGATGCCCTGGTCGCCAGCGCCCTCGTCACCCTGCCTGTCGGAGGCATTGTCGACGCCCTGCGCGATGTGGGCCGATTGCGCGTGCAGCAATACGTCGATGCGCACGGTCTTCCAGTGGAAACCGTCCTGCTCGTAGCCGATGCTGCGGATAGCCCGGCGCGCGGCGGACTTGAAGCGCGAAGGATTGACGATCTCGTTGCTGTTCTTGTCCTTCTTCATCAGGCTTGGCGGCAACCGCACCTCGCCGGCAATGACAACCCGGTTGGTCGTCGCAAGCGTCTCGCAGGCAACCCGCACCGACCATGGGTCAACCCCGGTCTTCACGGCCTCGCGGTAGATCAGGTCAACGATTTCATCGGAAATCCGGTCACAGACCTTGTCGGGATGTCCTTCGGACACGGACTCGCTGGTGAAGAAGTAATTGGTGCGCATCGGGATTCCCCACATAGAAACTGGCCCGAATTTGTTAGACGCTTCGCCACAAAATGACAAGCGCACAACCATATAACTATATCTTTATATCTCCCGGAAGTCCGAAAAAAACGCGCAAAAAGGGCCCGGAAGGCGGTTTGGGGCGGCCTTCCGGACGGTTTGTCTGCGCTGAAAGCCCTATTCGGCTTCCTCGGCCAGCGACTTGACGAGGTCCACCAGTTTGCGGCGTACTTTTGCGTCCCCGATCTTGACAAAAGCGCGGTTGAGCTGAAGTCCCTCCGAGGAAGACAGAAAGTCGACCACATAGCTGGAGCTCGACGCTTCGGCCATCCCCGGCGCATTCGCCCCCTGATCGCCGGGTGCATCCTCGAAGAAAAAGGATACAGGAACGTTCAGGATCGTCGAAATGTTCTGGAGACGGCTGGCACCGACGCGATTGGTGCCCTTTTCGTATTTCTGGATCTGCTGGAATGTAATTCCAAGGCTTTCACCAAGCTTTTCCTGGCTCATGCCCAACATTGTACGGCGCAACCTGATCCGACTCCCGACGTGAACGTCGATGGGGTTCGGCTTTTTTTTGTTTTCTGTCATTTTCCATCCTACTTTAACCAGCTTGATAACTGACCCCGAGGCCAAAGCCTGACAGCCCTACTACAACCATCAGAGTTGGGCGACAAAAAGCCCTAGTTGAAAACCAAGCGGTTTCACTATGCAATTTTGGGGTATTGCGGTCAATTCTACGGCAAATATAAAACCATGGGATGAATAATCGGCTCCTAATGAAGCATTTGTTGTCACACGCTATGATTTAATTTTTCACCTTATCATACTTACAACAACCTATGGAAGCGAAACCGATGCGTCGAGAATTCCGGGTTCATCAAAAGGCAAGCGGCTGACAACGCGTCCACGCGAATCAATGACAGCGGTAACTCCGTTTTCGCCGGCACGAATCAGCGTCTTTCCGGTCTCGACCGCGCGGGCGCGGACCTGCGCGAAATGCTGGTACGGCCCCGGCGTGCGCCCGAACCAGGCATCATAGGTCAGGTTTAAAAGGGCGGCTGCATCGCCGGTCTTGCCATCGACCAGACGCGGAAAGATCGCCTCGTAGCAGACCAGCGGAAAGAGCGTCAGGCCATCGGGCAGAAGCAGCATCTGCCGGTTTTCGACCGGCACATAGCTTCCGGGCAGCGTCGTCAGCGCTTGCAGCCCGATTGCACGGAAAAAATCCTCGAAAGGCAGATATTCGCCGAAGGGCACCAGATGCGTCTTCCCGGCGACGGACACCGTCCGGCCGTCATCATCGAGCACATAGACGGCGTTGTAGAATTTCGGCCAGCCATCGGGCTTGCGCCCGGCAAAACGCGCCGCGCCAAGGATCAAAACCTGTCCGGGCTTCAGCATTTCGCCGATGACCGTGCGCGCGTCGGGTCGCTCCTCGAGCAGGAAGGGCAAGGTGCTTTCCGGCCAGACGATCACGTCCGGCTTCGCCGCGCCCGGTTCGCCCGGTGCCCCCGAAAGCGCGATCAGTTTGGCGAATATCTCGGCGCGCCCCTCGGGCGAGCGCCATGCGGCATCGCCGATCGCCGGCTGCACGAGACGGAAATTGACCACCCGCTCGGCGACCGGCGCCTCTGCGTTGAGCCGGTAAAAGCCATATCCGATATCGGCAGCCAGAAGTGCGAGCGCCGCTGCCAGTCCGGCGCGTCGCCCTCTGGGATCGGAAAGAAGCGCCGGGCTCGCGAAGACGAAAACGGCAAATCCGCCCATCGCATAAAGCCCCAGAACGCGGATCGACTGCATGAAGAGCGGCGTCGGCATGGCGGTGTAGGCGATCGCGTTCCAGGGGAAACCGCTTGCCACATGGCCGCGCAACCATTCGGCCACAACCGTGGCAACCGCGAGCGCCACAAGGCGCAGAGGCCCCGGCCGCCAGAAGAGCGCCGCAAGCGCGCCGGCAAGGCCGTAAAAAAGTGCGAGCATTGCCGGAAAGCCGAGAACGGCCAGAGGGAGCGCCCAGGCATAGAGCCCGGCGTCCTTCAACAGGGCATTGCCGAGCCACCAGAGGCCGAAAACAAAATAGCCGAAGCCGAACCACCAGAGCGCGGCAAAGCCGGCAATCATGCGCTCACGACCGGCCTTTCCGGCCAGAGCCCCGTCCATCAGCCACACCAGAGCGGGCATGGCGATGAACATGACCGGCATCACCCCGAAGGGCGCCAACGCGAATGTCGAAAGCGCGCCGCAGGCAAAGAGCGCAAGCCGCCGCCGCCAGGAACCGAGTCCTCGAAAAAAAAGCGACGGCTTCAAATTACGCTTCCACCCTGTTCGCGCCTGACGGCGCTAGTCCCGGTCCGCGGTCTCGGTATGCTCGTCGGCAAGCCCGGAGACCGCCTCCTCGCCCTGCCCTGCCCCGCGCAGCTCTTCAGCAGCAGAAACGCCGGTGCGCGCCTGAGCGGCCGAACGCCGACGCGCCGGCCCGCGCTTGCGCAGGATCCGGACACGGCGGATGCGACGCGGATCAGCATCGAGAATATGCACCTCGAAACCGGGCAAGGCCTGGATCACCTCGCCGCGCGCCGGAATCCGGCCGATGGCGGAGAAGATCAGGCCGCCGAGTGTATCGACATCCTCGGCATGCTCGCCAATCTCGAAATCCGGGCCGATGGCCTCGGCGATATCCTCAAGCTCGACGCGGGCATCAGCCAGAAATACGTCCTCGGAGACGCGCGTGAACATCGCCTCTTCGCTGTCGTGCTCGTCGTCGATCTCGCCGATCACCATCTCCACGATATCTTCGTGGGAAACGAGACCGTCAGTACCGCCATATTCGTCGATGACCAGCGCCATCTGCGTGCGACCGGCCTGCATCCGCTGCAACAGGTCGGAAGCGAGCATGGAGGGCGGCACGAACAGCACAGGGCGAATGATGCCGGCCTCGGCCACCGTCTTGTCGAGATTGACCTTGCCGAGGTCGAGCGGGTTCTGCTGCGCCCGCGACTGGCGCTCGGACGGCTTGACCTCGCCGCCCTTCGTCGCGCTCGATTTCGAGGCGTCGCGCGCATTGGCGGGACGCGCGCGGCGGCGACCACGGGCCTGCTTGGAAAGATAGGCGAGAAGGTCGCGGATATGCACCATGCCGCGTGGGTCATCCAGCGTCTCGCAGAAGACCGGCATGCGCGAATGGCCGCAATTCTCGAAGATCAGCAGGAGCTCGCCAATCGTCGTGCCCTGCTCCACCGCGTCGATATCGGCGCGCGGCACCATCACATCCTCGACCCGCACCTCGCGGAAGCTGAGGATATTGTTGAGCATGGCCCGTTCTTCGGGCGAGAAGTCGCTGTCGCCGGCGCTATCCGTCGAAAGCGCGTCCTCAAGGTCCTCGCGAAGGCGCGACACGGCGTTTCCGTTGCGGCGGAAGCGCAGCAGAAGGCCTCTGAGCGGCGAGCCGGTATGCTTGTTGGAATTCCTGTCCGAAACCGGACTGTTAGGTTCGTCGAGCGAGGATCCGTCTTCGGTATCCTGACCGCTTTCTGCAAGCGGTGCGATCTGTTGCTGGTTCATCGTTCCTTAGGCGTTAGAGAGGGTCGCTGCCCTGATAGGGATCAGATAGGTCAAGTGTGGCAAGAATGCGAGTCTCCAGCCCTTCCATGACCTCCGCCTCTTCGTTTTCGATGTGATCATACCCCAAAAGATGCAGAAATCCATGCACCAGAAGATGGGTGAGATGATCGTCGAAGTCTTTTTCAAGCGTTTCGGCCTCGCGCGCGACCGTTTCATAGGCAATCACGATGTCGCCGAGCATCGGTCCCGGCATCGCGCCGGGGGTCACCGGAAAGGCCGGAAAGGACAGCACATTCGTGGCGCTGTCCTTGTTCCGCCACTCCGCGTTGATCTCCCGGATCGTCGCGTCATCGGCAAAGACCAGCGACAATTCCGGCGGAGTTTCGGGGAAAGGCTGGCCTTCCGCCTCCGCCAGATAGCCGGAAGCCGCGCCGATCACGCGGGCGACGAAGGCCTCGAGCGCCTCTTCCACGGGCCAGCCGTCGGCTTCGCGGCTGACCTGATAGTCGAAGTCCGGCATGGTCAGTCGTCGTCTTTCGCGCCGCCCGAGGACGGCACGTGCCGCCCCTCATAGGCCGCGACGATGCGGGCAACGAGCGGATGGCGGACGACATCCTTATCGGTAAACCTGTTGGTCGACACGCCTTCCACCCCTTCAAGCACCGAAAGCGCCTCGACGAGGCCGGACTTGACGCCGCGCGGCAGGTCGACCTGGCTCGGATCGCCGGTGACCACCATGCGCGAATTCTCGCCAAGCCGCGTCAGGAACATCTTCATCTGCATCGACGTCGTGTTCTGCGCCTCATCCAGAATGACCGCGGCATTGGTGAGCGTGCGACCGCGCATGAAGGCGAGTGGCGCGATCTCGATCACGCCTGCCGTCATCGCCCGTTCCACCCGCTCGCCGGGGATCATGTCGTAAAGCGCATCGTAGAGCGGCCTCAGATAGGGATCGACCTTCTCCTTCATGTCGCCCGGCAGAAAGCCGAGCCGTTCGCCCGCTTCCACGGCCGGGCGCGACAGGATGATCTTCTCGATTGCGCCGCGTTCCAGAAGCTGAGCGGCATGGGCAACCGCCAGATAGGTCTTGCCAGTGCCCGCCGGGCCGACGCCGAACACCAGTTCGTTTCGCTCCATGGCGCGGATATAGGCATCCTGCGCCGGCGTGCGGGCGGCAATCGACTTCTTGCGCGTCGAGATCTGTGACATGGAAAGCCGTGCCTTCCTCTCCAGCGTCGGAAGCGTCAGCTGGTCATCGGCGGCCTGGGCCATGCGGATCGCCCCCTCGACATCGGATTTTTCCAAGGAAGACCCTTTCTGAAGCTGGGCGTAGAGATAGTCGAGCGCGCGGCGTGCCTGATGCGTGGCGAGCGTCGAGCCGGAAAGCGCAACCGAGTTTCCGCGCGCCACCGCCGTGACGGTAAGCTGCTTTTCCAGCAATTTCAGGTGCTCGTCGAACTGGCCGAACAATTCGCTGGCGTGGCGGTTGTTCTCGAATGTCAGGACAAAATGGCTGGCGTCCGCAGACGGCCCCGCCTGGATTTCGTGCTTTGCAACCATTTCAGTAGCGTTCAAGCGGTCCGGCTCCTTGAAAAAAGAAAATGACATCGCCTGCCGGTGTCAGGTCCGGCATGCGCAGCGTCTCTGGTGCGATACATAAGAAATCGTTCAGTCAACGACAGAGGTAAAGCGGCAGAAATGTGAGTCTTTGTTCGCCAATCTCTCTTCATGAAGAAAGGCTAAACGCGATTCTGCTGTTTGTGAAGCAAATTTCAGGCACGCTCCAAGATTTCACGTACACGTCACAGGCCGCCGGACGCGCCTCAATCGAGGCGAACCGCCGCCAGGCTGTTGGCGGAGGCGTCCGTTATCCGGACCCGCACCATGTCGCCGACCACCGCATCGCCGGCATCGATGACGACCGATTGCAGCCAAGGCGAACGGCCGACAAGCTGGCCGGGATTGCGACCGGGTTTTTCCAGCAGGATGTCCATTTCCATGCCGATCCGCGACTGGGCGAATTCGAGCTGGTGACGCAAGAGCATTGCCTGCAGCCGCTGCAGACGGTCGGCCTTTTCGGCTTCCGGCACCTGGTCGCCAAGCTCGGCGCCGGGCGTGCCCGGACGCGGCGAGTATTTGAACGAGAAGGCCTGCGCGTAACGCACCTTTTCGACAAGATCGAGCGTCGCCTGAAAGTCCTCTTCGGTTTCGCCGGGAAAACCGACGATGAAATCGCCCGACATGGCGATATCGGGCCGCGCTGCGCGAATGCGCTCGATCAGCGCCAGATATTCGGCAGCCGTGTGGCGGCGGTTCATCGCCTTCAGAATCCGGTCGGAGCCGGCCTGAACGGGCAGGTGCAGATAGGGCATCAGCTCCGGCAGTTCCCGGTGAGCGGCCATCAGTCTGTCGTCCATGTCGCGCGGATGGCTGGTCGTATAGCGCAACCGGTCGATGCCATCGACGCTCGCCAGGTCGAACAGCAATTCGCCGAGCCCCCATTCGGCGCCGTCCGGCCCCTCGCCGTGCCAGGCATTGACGTTCTGGCCGAGAAGCGTGATTTCGCGCACGCCGTTTTCGGCAAGGCGCTTCGCCTCGTCAACGATCTGCTTGCGCGAGCGGGAGATCTCCGAGCCGCGCGTATAGGGCACGACGCAAAAGGTGCAGAACTTGTCGCAGCCTTCCTGAACTGTCAGGAATGCCGAAACATTCTTCGGGCGGGAGCCGCGTTCCTTCTTCGGCAGATAGTCGAACTTGTCCTCGACCGCATATTCGGTATCGACCACCCGCTCGCCGGTCTTGGCGCGGCGAAGCGCCTCCGGCAGACGGTGATAGGTCTGCGGGCCGATGACGACGCTGACGTCGGGCGCGCGGCGCAGGATTTCCTCGCCTTCCGCCTGGGCGACGCAGCCGGCAACGCCGATCAGCGTTTCACGGCCTTCCCTGGCGCGGGCGGTCTTCAGGTCGCGGTAACGCCCCAGCGCGGAATAGACCTTTTCCGCCGCCTTTTCACGGATGTGACAGGTATTGAGCAGGATCAGGTCGGCATCCTCGATGACCTCGGTCGGCTGGTAGCCGTCGGCGGCCAGCGCCTCGCCCATGCGTTCGCTGTCATAGACATTCATCTGACAGCCATAGGTCTTGATAAAGACCTTGCGCTGGTTGGTTGCGGGCGCGTCCTTAAGGCTCAATGTCGTCGTTTCCTGTGTCATGGCGGGCCTTTTAACGCGGTTTGGCTTCCGAGAAAATGAAAAAATACGTGACCCGATCGGGCTGTCGCCGGCGGGTTTCAGCGCCCGCTCAGGCGCTCGGCCAGAAGCGTGCGCATGCGGCTCTCGACTTCCGACGCCGCTTCCTTGCGCTTCGTGCCCGCGTCAAAGGTCACGCTCTCGCCGAAACAGACATCGACATCCAGCGCCCGCGCCTTGATGACGGCGGCAAGCGACGGCAGCATGGCGACATCGCCCGGCCAGGCAACGACAGGCCGCATGAACCGGCCCATGGGCATGCCCTGGATGCCGGTATAGGCGACGGCCACCGGCTGGACGTGAACCGTGCCGTCCGGCGAATAGGGAACGGCGCTCGAAGCCGCGCCGAAGAGCGAATATTTGAGCGGCAGCAGCCGGTTGCCGTCAGAGGTCGTGCCCTCGGGAAACAGGATGATGATCTCGCCCGCCGCCATGCGCTCGGCGATCGAATTGACCTGCCGCCCGGTTCCGCGCTTGTCGGCCCGCTCGATGAAGACCGAGTTCTGCAGCCGGGCGAACAGGCCGAAAATCGGCCATGAGCGCACCTCGGATTTGGCGATGAAGGCGACATCGGCGACGCGGCCGAGCACGATGATATCGAGCCAGCTCGTATGATTGGCCGAGAGCAACAGCGGCCGTCGCCTCTCGATTTCGCCATGGACATGAATACGGATGCCGAGCACGAAACAGGCGACCATATGCCAGTAGCGCGGCATTTTCCGCGCAAGCGTCCAGCCGCGCCAGAGCGCAATCATCTGCAACGGCGAGAGGATGACGGTTGCGAGAAACAGGGCGAGCGCCACATAGGCATAGCGCAGCCAGATCATCGCCCTAACCTCCCCGAAAAACGTCGTGACGACCGGGGTTAACCGAGATCGAGGCGCATGACAAGCGCGGTCGAGCGGGTTCCGTCGTCGTGCGCGTAATAGGCCTTGCGGCGTCCGACCTCGAAGAAGCCGAGCTTATTGTAAAGCCCAATGGCCGCCTGATTCCGCGCATCCACCTCGAGCAGCATATGGGCCGCGCCGCGCATGCGCGCCTCCTGCATGGCGGCCACCATCAGCCGCCAGCCGACGCCGTTGCGGGCATAATCGGGGCCGACGCAGATCGTCAGGATCTCCGCTTCCTCCTCAACGCTGCGAGCCAGCACGAAACCGGCGGCAGGCGGGCTGACGACGCGGTTCACATGCCGGGCGATATGGCCGAAAACTGGCGCCTGGGCCAGGAGCTTGCGCAGTTCCCCCGCACTCCAGGCATGGGAGAAGCGCTTGCGGTGAAGATCGGCGGCCAGCCCTAGATGTTCATCCCCCAGGGGAAACAGGTCTATGTCCGGCGATCGTCTGAAAAAGGGAAGCATGGCAGGTCCGGAACAGTCAGCGGCGGGCGACGGCATATCCCGCCTGTGGCCTGGCGTCGGGCGCGCGCAGATAAAGCGGGCTCACCGGCCCGTGCGGACGGGCATCGGCGCCAAGCCGTGCAATGGTCTCGATCTCGATGTGGGTCACGTCGCCAGCGATCTCAAGCCCGGCAACGCTTGCCCCGGTGCCAAAGGCAAGGGCGTCGTGGCGATGCATCAGGCCTTCCAGCGCATCATAGGCATAGGCAGAGGGTTCGGTGAGCGCTTCGCCGAAAGCGTCAAAGACCTGGGCATAGGCCTCGCCGCGCCGGGCATCAATGGTCGCCATGACGGTGTGGTCCTTCGCCAGTTCCCGCGCCTGAAAGCCGAACGCGGAAAGCGATGAAACGCCGACGCATTCCGTCCTTGTCGCAAGCGCCAGCGCGCGGGCGGTCGAGACGCCGACCCTCACGCCCGTGAACGAACCCGGCCCGACATTGACTGCGATCCTGTCAAAACCCGAAGGCGCCCTTCCTGCCTGAAGCAGGGTCTCGTCGATCACCGCCATCAGCCGTTCGGCATGCCCCTTGCCGATCGTCTCGACCGTGCGGCCAAGCACGACATCGCCTGTCGAATCGAAAAGGCAGGCCGCGCAATCGGCCTGCGCCGTATCGATCGCCAATATCAGCATTGCGGACCTTTCAGAACCGTATCGTCACGGTTGTCAGACGGCCTCGACATGCTCCACTTCGGGAACGAAGTGATGCAGGAGGTTCTGGACGCCGTGTTTCAGCGTCGCCGTCGAGGAGGGGCAGCCCGAGCAGGCGCCGCGCATGTTGAGAAACACCGTGCCCTCGCGATAGCCGCGGAAGGTGATGTCGCCGCCATCCTGGGCGACGGCAGGACGAACGCGGGTATCGAGCAACTCCTTGATCGTCGCGACAATGGTCTCGTCGCCGGCGTCGAAGAATTCCTCGCCGGTGTCGGCCTCCACCTGCGGCGCCTCTCCGGCCATGACCGGCGCGCCGGACATGAAATGCTCCATGATCGCACCGAGAATGGCGGGTTTCAGATGCTGCCATTCCGGCTCACCCTTGGTCACGGCCACGAAATCATAGCCGAACATCACGCCCTCCACGCCGGGAACGGCAAAGAGCCGGGTCGCCAGCGGCGAGACAATCGCGTCATCGGCGGAGCGGAAATCCGCATTGCCGCTTTCCATCACGATCTTGCCGGGAAGGAATTTCAGAGTCGCCGGGTTCGGCGTCGTTTCGGTCTGGATGAACATCTTCATCTCCAAATCTTGTCGTCAGGCAAGGCTTTGCCCCTATATCGGCGCTTTGGCCCTCAACCGCAAGGGCATCAGCAGAGCGCGTCGATATCGGCATCCTCAAGCCCGTCCGGCAGAACAGTGACGGGAATGGTGAAGGCCTTGCCGCGACCTGCCAGCAAAGAGACCAACGGGCCCGGCCCGTCCTTGGCCGAACCTGCGGCCAGCACGAGAATGGCAATGTCGCGGTCTTCCTCGACCACGGCGTTGATCTCGACGGAACGATCACCCTCGCGGATGACGATTTCCGGTTCCACGCCGATGGCCTCGCGGGCGGCTTCCGCCGCCTTGTTGACGATGGCTTCCGCCTCTTCGCGCGCCTCGGCCCGCATGAATTCCTGCACGCCGATCCACTGCTGCACGTCGTGTTCGGGGATCACATAGCAGAGCACCAGCCCGCCATTGGAATTCTTGGCGCGCCGCCCGGCATAACGCACGGCGCGGCTGCATTCCGGCGTATCGTCGACAATGGCCATGAATTTACGGCGATGTCCGGCCTCGCCGGAAAGTCGTTTGGAAACCATGTTTGCGAAACTCCGTGTTTTCCGGCGACGAACCGCTGTGAGGCCCGGCACAGAGGACCGGGCCTTTCAAGAAGAACGCCGTTTCAGGCAACGCCATGCAGGCGGTCCGAACGCCGCATCATAGCATAGATGACGCAAAAGCAAGCGTCAGAGCAGGCCGACGATCTCGTGAACGTCCTTCATCGTCTTCTCGGCAATGGCCCCTGCCCGTTCCGAACCGTCCTTCAGGACGGCATCGATATGGGCCGGATCGTCGATCAGACGACGCATCTCGGCATTGACCGGAGACAGGACGTTGACCGCGAGTTCGGCCAGCGCCGGCTTGAACTGCGAGAACTGCTGACCGCCATATTCGGCCAGAACATCGGCCTTGGTGCGATCGGAAAGGGCGGCGAAAATGCCGACGAGATTGTCGGCCTCGGGACGGCCCTTCAGCCCGTCGACCTCGCTCGGCAGCGCATCCGGATCGGTCTTGGCCTTGCGGATCTTGCGCGCGACGGTTTCGGCGTCATCGGTGAGGTTGATGCGCGAAAGGTCGGAGGGATCCGACTTCGACATCTTCTTCGAACCGTCCTTCAGGCTCATGACGCGCGGCGCAGGCCCCTCGATCAGCGGTTCGACCATGGGGAAATAGGCATGCACCGGCTGATCACCGACGGTGATGTCAACGCCCTTTCCGATCTCCTTGATCTTCTTGGCGAAATCAAGGTTGAACTTCATGGCGATATCGCGGGTCAGCTCCAGATGCTGCTTCTGGTCGTCGCCGACCGGAACATGGGTGGCGCGGTAAACCAGAATGTCGGCCGCCATCAGGCTCGGATAGGCGAGCAGACCGAGCGAGGCGTTCTCGCGGTCCTTGCCGGCCTTGTCCTTGAACTGGGTCATCCGGTTCATCCAGCCGATGCGGGCGACGCAGTTGAAGATCCAGGCAAGCTCGGCATGCTGCGGCACGGCGGACTGATTGAAGACGATATGCTTCACCGGATCGATGCCGGAGGCAAGATAAGCCGCCGTGATCGAGCGCGTCTGGCTCTTGAGGTCATCGTGAACAAGCTGCGCGGTGATCGAATGCAGGTCAACGACGCAGTAGATGCAGTCCATCTGGTCCTGAAGCGCCACGAATTTGCGCAAAGCGCCGAGATAATTGCCGAGATGAAGATTGCCGGTCGGTTGCACGCCGGAGAAGATTTGCGGCTTGAATTCGCTCATGTCTTGGTCTCTTTCGGACGGGTGGAAGGCCCGGTCGGTTGAATTTCGATTGCGCTTATGCACCGCAGGCGGCGGCAGGTCAAACGGCGAAACGCCCTACCCCTTGCGGCCACGCTTCAACATACGCCCGAGCAGCGCGCGGTTGACGCCGCCGGTCGCCAGAACCAAGCCGAAATAGACGATCGCCGCAAGGCCGAGCAGGATCAAAAGCCCGCCAAGCTGTTGCAGGAAGGCCGCTTCCGGCGCGAACCAGTGGGACATGCGCCCCGCCGCCAGCCGCACGGACACCGCCATGGCAATGGCGCTTGCGATGATCAGCGGCCCGCGCCGCATCAGCAGCTTGTCGAAGCGCAGATGACCGGTGATGACAAGGGTCGTTGCCAGAAGCAGAACATTGGTCCAGCCCGAGACGACTTCCGCCAGCGCGATGCCGCGTTCGGCAAGGACCGGAAACAGCGAGATCGCCAGGATCGAGTTGATAACCACGGCCACCAGCGTGAAGCGCATCGGCAGCCTGGTGTTCTCGCGCGCGTAGAAGGCCGGCTGCAGCGCCTTTGTCAGCGCAAAGGCCGGAAGCCCGAAGGCGTAGACCGTCATGATCGCCGCCACCAGCGCCGTCGTTTCCGGGCCGAAGGCGCCGCGCTCGTAAAGCACGCGGGTGATCTCCGGCGAGATCACCATCAGCCCGAAAGCGGCGGGAACGGTGAGGAACAGCACGAATTCAATCGTCCGGTTCTGGATATGCGAGGCTTCGGAACCGTTGCCCGCTTTCAGCGCCCGCGAAAGCTCCGGCAGCAGCACCACGCCACCGGCAACGCCAACGACGCCGAGCGGCAACTGATAAAGCCGGTCGGCATATTGCAGCGCCGAGATCGCGCCATCCTTGCCGGAGGCGACCGCCTGGCCGATGATCTGGTTGATCTGGATGACGCCGCCGGTCACCGCCGCCGGCACGGCAAGCGCGACAAGACGGCGGATTTTCGGCGTGATCTTCGGCAAACGGAAGGTCAGCCGCATGCCGGCGCGGCGAATGTCGATATAGACGACGCCAAGCTGGATGATACCCGCGCCGAGCACGCCCCAGGAGAGATTACGCGCCATTCGCTCCGGGTCAGCGCCCGAATAGACGCCATAGGCCAGCACCCCGATCAGTACGACATTCAGGAAAACCGGCGCAATGGCGGCGGCGAAATATCGATGCAGCGAGTTCAGCATGCCGCTCATCATCGCCATCAGCGACATGCAGATCAGATAGGGAAACATGACCGAGGCGAGCCGCACGGTCATCTCGAACTTTTCCGCATCGTCGGCGAACCCCGGCGCGATGATGAAGCGCACAAGCAAGGGCATCGCCAGCTCCATCACCACGGTGATGACGAGGAGAAAGGAAAACAGGACGCCGAACACCTGCTCGGAAAAACGCTTGGCGCCGTCAACGCCGTTTTCCTCGATCTCCTTGGAGAACAGCGGCACGAAGGCGGCGTTGAACGCGCCTTCGGCGAAAAGCCGGCGGAACAGATTCGGAAAGCGGAAGGCGGCGTAAAACACGTCGGCCATGGCGCCATTGCCAAGCGCCGCCGCCATCATCGTTTCACGGGCGAAACCGAGCAACCTGCTTGCGAATGTGGCGCCACCGACGGTGGCGAACTTGCCTGCGAGGCTCATTGACGGCTTCCGTCGTCTTTTGCCGGGATGGCCTCCTGGCCGTTCTCGGCCGGCAGCAACATGCCGGGCGGCATGCCCTTGCGATAGGCATCGCCCTTGTCTTCCAGCACCGCCTTCATCCGTTCCACGATCGCCGCCTGACGGTTTTCATTGGTGATCTTGGCGCCTACAAGATCGGTCACATAGAAACTGTCGATCACCTTCTCGCCAAAGGTCGTGATCCGCGCGGTCTGGATATCAAGCGACAATTCGGAAAGCGTTTGGGTGACGTCGGCCAGGAGGCCGGTGCGGTCCAGACACTCGATCTCGATCACGGTGAAGATGTTGGACAGCTTGTTGGTGACCGAGACATGCGTCGGCACCGAGAAAGCGTGCACCGTGCGACGCTCGCGCGTGCGCGCGGCGATCAGTTCGTTCAGATGCTTGCGGCCGGTCAGCACATCCTCAATCAGACGGCCGATCGTCTTGGCCCGGCGCAGTTCATCCGCATCGTCGTCGAAGGCGCGGTTGAGAAGGATCGTATCCAGCGCGCGGCCATCCGTGGTGGTGAAGATCTGCGCATCGGCAATGTTTGCGCCGGTTGCCGCGCATGCGCCGGCAATGATCGACAGGAGACGCGGATGGTCGGGCGCGAGAAGCGTGATCTCGGTGATGTCGTGGAAGGCATGGGTGCGCACCATGGTGGCAAAGAGCTTGCGCTCCTTGTCGGCATCGCGGATGAAGCGGGCGTGGCGCAGCTGGTCTTCCAGCGGCACGGAAAGCATGTAGTTCTGGTAGTGCAGATTGGCGTATTTATGCCGCTCATTGTCGCCCCAGCCCTCAAGCGCATTGTCGAGCTCTTCGATCGCGTGCTCCGTACGGGCCTTGCGGGAAACGGCGGAGAAGCCGCCGGACAGCAGGATCTCGGTTTCATAATAGAGCGTGCGCAGAAGCTGGCCCTTCCAGCCGTTCCACACATCCGGTCCCACGGCGCGGATATCGCAGACCGTCAGGATCAGCAGCATATTCAGGCGGTCGAGCGACTGGACCTTGTCGGCGAAATCGACCACCGTCTTGCGGTCGTTGAGGTCGCGGGTCTGCGAGGTCATCGACATCAGCAGGTGAAACTCGATCAGCCAGGCGACAAGTTCCGTCTGCTTGACGGTAAGGCCGAGGCGCGGGCAGATCTTGCGTGCAAGCCGGGCGCCGGCAATCGAGTGGTCCTCCTTGCGGCCCTTGGCGACATCGTGCAGCAGCACCGCCACATAGAGCGCCGTCCGATCTTCCACGGAGGCGATCAGGCGGGCAGCGAGCGGATGCATCTCGCTCTCACCCCCGGCATTGTCGATTTCGGACAAGATGTCCACGGCTCGGATCAGGTGCTCGTCCACGGTGAAGTGGTGATACATGTTGAACTGCATCATCGACACGATGCGGCCGAATTCCGGCAGGAAGCGGCCGAGTACGCCGGCCTCGTTCATGCGCCTCAGATAGAGCGCCGGCTTGTTGCGCGAGGTCAGGATCGACAGGAACAGCCGGTTTGCCTCCTCGTTTTCGCGCAGCTCCGCGTTGATCAGCGACAGCGAGCGGGTAACGACCTTCAGCGCGTCAGGGTGAAATTCGAGATCATTGATGACGGCGACATAGAAGAACCGGATGATCGCCACCGGGTCCTTCCTGAACACATCCGGTTCGGCAAGGGCGATGCGGCCGCTGTCTGAGACGAACTCGATCGAACCGGGAATCTTGCGCTGGCGCTTGGCGAATTTCGACCAGACCGCGCGGGGAAGCGTCGGCGCGGCCTTGGCCTGTTGCTCCTCAAGGTCGGAGCAGAAGATGCGGGTCAGATCGCCGACATCCTTGGCCACCAGGAAATAGTGCTTCATGAAGCGTTCGACGGCGGAAAGGCCGGGGCGGTCCTGATAGTCGAGCGCTTCGGCGATCTCGCGCTGGATATCGAAGGAGAGCCGTTCCTCCGCCTTGCCGGTGAGGAAATGCATGTGGCAGCGCACGGCCCAGAGAAAATCCTCCGCCCGCAGGAAAAGCTTCATTTCCTGGCGCGACAACACGCCGAGATCGACAAGCTCCGAGGGCTCGGGCACACGGTAGAAATATTTGGCGATCCAGAACAGCGTGTTGAGGTCGCGAAGCCCGCCCTTGCCCTCCTTGACATTGGGCACGACGAGATAACGCGTATCGAAGGATTTCTGGTGGCGCTGGTCGCGCTCGGCGAGCTTGGCGGCAATGAATTCCGGGGCGGTATTGGCAACCACCTCATCGTCGAAACGGCGCTCGAGCGTATCGGCGAGCGACTTGCGGCCGGCGATGTAGCGCATCTCCAGAATCGAGGTGCGGATCGTCATGTCGGACTTGGAAAGCTTGATGCACTCGGCAACGCTGCGGGTGGCGTGGCCGACCTTCAGCCCCATGTCCCACAGCATGTAGAGCACATATTCGATCGATTTCAGCGTCTCGGCGCGATCGGCCCCGTTGATCAGGAACAACAGGTCGATATCGGAACCGGGCGCAAGCGTGCCGCGCCCATAGCCGCCGACGGCGGTGATCGTGAACTCATTGTTGGTATCGGGATAGATCGACTGAACAACGAGCGCATGCAGCGCGATCAGGATCTGGTCCTGCAGCCAGGAAATCCGCCGGGCGCATTCCAGCCCGCCGCCGTTTTCCTTCAGGATCTCGTAAGCGCGTTTCCGACCGGCGGCATTGACCTCTTTCAGATGGGCAAGCACGGCCTGGCGCAGCTTGTCGGGGCTTCCGCTGTTCTTCTTCGCGATCGAACGCAGTTCCGCCTTCAGCTTCGCGGGATCGAGGGCCTCCGGCATCGCAAAAGCATCAGATTGCGCCTTGCGGGCACTGTTCCTGGCGGTCTGATCTGACGCGCGTTCGCGCTGTTCGCTTGCGGAATTCTGCATGGACTTGCCCTTACACCTGCGGCTTATCTGTCGCCGGTGTCGTCTTAAAGCAAATCACCCCTCAAGGGAAACATCATCCTCAATTTTCCGCTTCAGCGCATAGAGCGCCTCCAGCGCCTCGCGCGGGGTCATGTCGTCGGGTCTCAGACCGTTCAGCATCGCCTCGACTTCGGAAGGTTTCGCCTCGGGCTCGGGCGCACGGATTGCCGCCTGGAACAGCGGCAGGTCATCGATCAGGCTTGCCGCCGGGTTCTTGCGGTCGGCATCTTCGAGCCGCGCCAGCACGTTCTTTGCCCGCTTGACAACGGCTGAGGGAAGGCCGGCGAGGCGCGCGACCTGAATGCCGTAGGAGCGATCCGCCGCCCCCGGTCCGACCTCGTGCAGGAACACGACCTCGCCCTTCCACTCCTTCACCCGCATGGTGGCGTTGACGAGGCGCGGCAGCTTTTCCGAAAGCGCGGTCAACTCGTGAAAATGTGTGGCGAACAGGCCGCGGCAGCTGTTCACGTCATGCAGATGCTCCACGGTCGCCCAGGCAATCGACAGCCCGTCAAAGGTCGCCGTGCCGCGTCCGATCTCGTCCAGGATCACCAAGGAACGCGGCCCCGCCTGGTTGAGGATCGCCGCCGTCTCCACCATCTCGACCATGAAGGTCGAGCGCCCGCGCGCCAGATCATCGGATGCGCCGACGCGGGAAAACAGCCGGTCGACAATGCCGATATGGGCGCTTTCCGCCGGCACATAGGCGCCTGTCTGCGCGAGGATCGCGATCAGCGCGTTCTGACGCAGGAAGGTCGATTTACCGCCCATATTGGGCCCTGTCAGGAGCCAGAGCCGGCCCTTGTCTCCGCTTTCGGGTGACAGCGTGCAGTCATTGGCGACAAATGGGCCGGCCGACTGGCGCTGAAGCGCCTGCTCGACCACAGGATGGCGTCCGCCCTTGATTTCGAAAGCCGTGGTGTCGTCAACCATCGGCCGGCAATAGGCCTCCGCCTCGGCCAGAACCGCGAAACCCGCCGAAACATCGAGCACGGACAAGGCATGCGCGCCCTGTTTCAGCCGTTCGGCATTCTCGACGACGACCTGCCGCAGCTGCTCGAAGGTTTCAAGCTCGATGGCCAGCGCCTCTCCGGCCGCATTGGCGATGCGGCTTTCCAGATCGGCAAGCTCGGCGGTGGTGAACCGCATCGCATTCGCCATGGTCTGGCGGTGGATGAACTTGGCCTTGGCCGCGTCGCCCTCCGTCAGCGCCCTCGAATTGCCGCTGGTGACCTCGATGAAATAGCCAAGCATGTTGTTGTGCTTGATCTTCAGCGCCTTGACGCCGGTTTCCTCGGCGTATTGCGCCTGAAGGCCCGCGATCACCCGTCGCGATGTGTCGCGCAGGCCGCGCGCCTCGTCGAGCCGTTCATCGGCGCCTTCGCGAACGAAACCGCCGTCACGCTTCAACAGCGGCAGTTCTTCGGCAAGCGTGGCCGCAAGGGCCGCCTCCAGATCGCCGGGCATGGCATCAAGCGCTTCCAGCGCGCCGGAAAGCTCCGCCGGCAGCGTGGCCGGCTTCAGCATCTCCGCAATGGCGCGGGCAGCGTCCAGGCCTTTCAGGATCGCCCCGAGATCGCGCGGGCCGCCGCGATCGAGCGCCAGCCGCGACAGCGCGCGCGGCATGTCAGGCAATCGCTTCAGTTCATCACGAAGCGACGACGACAGGCTGACTTCATCGAGGAAGAAACCGACCGAATCGAGCCGCCGGTGCACATGGTCAGGGTCGGTCAGCGGCGACATCAGCCTTTCGCACAAAAGCCGCGCGCCGCCGCTGGTGACCGTCCGGTCAACTGCTTTGAGGAGCGAACCTTCGCGGCCGCCATTCATGGTGCGGACGAGTTCCAGATTGGTGCGGGTCGCCGGATCGATGAACATCGACGCTGAAGCGCCGTCCTGCTCGGGAATGCCGAGCGCCGGACGCTCGTTGATCTGGGTCTTTTCGACATAGGCAACAGCGGCGGCGGCAGCCGAAAGCTCAGGTCGAGAAAACCGGCCGAAGCCATCGAGCGTCGCCACGCCGAAGAAGCGCGACAGCCGGTCCTTCGCCGTGGCGCTGTCGAACAGCACGGCCGGCTGCGGCGCGACCGCACGGCCGAGAAGATCGAAGACCGGCCGCAGCTTTTCCTCGGCAAAGAGCGTGTCGGAAACGATCAGCTCACGCGGTTCCACCCGCATGATATCGGCGGCCAGACGGCTTTCCGAGGTGGCGCACAGGCGAAAGACGCCGGTGGAAATATCGATCCAGGCAAGCCCGTAGGCCTCCTCAACCTCGCCCTTGACCCGCGACAGCGCCATGAGAAAGTTGCTCTCGCCGGGCGCCAGCAGCTTCTCCTCCGTCAGCGTACCGGCGGTGACGAGACGGGTGACATCGCGGCGGACAACGGACTTTCCACCGCGCTTCTTTGCCTCGGCGGGGTCTTCCGTCTGCTCGCAGACGGCAACCCGAAAGCCCAGCGCAATCAGCTTTTGAAGGTAATCGTCAGCCGTATGGACCGGCACGCCGCACATCGGGATATCGCGGCCGAGATGCTGGCCGCGCTTGGTCAGCGTGATCGACAGGGCGCGGGCCGCCTCGACGGCGTCGTCGAAGAACAGCTCGTAGAAATCGCCCATGCGATAGAACAGCATGAGATCAGGATTGGCGGCCTTGATCTCGATATACTGCTCCATCATCGGCGTCGCCGATGCCCGGCTTTCCTCGGAGATCAGTTCTTCGGTCGGAATACGATTATCGTCTGCCACGGTCACTTGCTTGCATGGATTGATGATTGCGCCGGACGGGTCCAAACGACCGCATCCTAGCCTCCCTTTCATGTGTCATGAAATCGGAAGCGTCGGAAGAGCGGGAAAAGAGAAAGCTGGGCAAAACCTTCAGCACGACGACGAGCGGTCGCCTGAGGTTCAACGCGGAACCGCAGTCACCGGAGAGCCGCCTCCAAGGCGGCCCAGGCTGCCAACAAAGCCATCCTTTTTGCCGACGTCATCCTCGGGCTTGACCCGAGGATCTAACCACCGTTCGGCACGAACGGCGTTCGCGTTTCGTAAAATATTGAATTAAAATAAATTTTTCGCCCGAGACGCTTGTTAGGGGATGCGTGCTTAGATGCTCGGGTCAAGCCCGAGCATGACGAATGAGGGCGAGGTGAGCTTTGTCAACAAACCAAGCCACCTCAAGGCGGACGACGGACCGAAAATTCAGCTGGCGAAACGGCCGGCGTCGGCGCCGTAATAATTAAGGTAGCGGTCGGAGATCGAAGAGATCGGCAGAACCACCAGCACATCGGTCGTGTTGAAGGCATGGTCGATCACCGCGCCATCGCCCACCATCGCGCCGAGACGCAGATAGCCCTTGATCAGTGGCGGCAGGCCGGTCAGCGCCCGGCGTCCGGAGGCTTCCTCGGCGCTCATCAGGTTCATGTCGACGGCAAGTTCGGGCCGCGCATTGACCGCCCATTCACCGGTGGCGCGGGCATTGTGATAGAGGAAGGAGAGCGCCATGGCGTGCTCTGCCGGGTCCGTGCCGTGGAAGGAGGCACACCCGAACATGACGCCGATATTGTGCTTCAGCGCATAGGCCCAGTTCCCCTGCCACAAGAGCTCGACGGTGCGCTTGCTGCGGTAGTCCGGCAGCACGCAGGAGCGACCGAGTTCCATGAAGCGGGTATCGGGATGGCGAGCGACAAGCTTGTCGGTCTGGTACTCCGCATCGGAATAGAAGCCGCCATGTTCCATCGCAACCTCATGGCGCAGAAGCCGGTAGGTTGCCACGATCTGGTCCTCGACATCGCCGTCAAGCTTGGTGTCGAGCACGAGGAGATGATCGCAGATATCATCCCACCGGTCGAAATCGCGCTTGGCGCGCATGGCCTCTGCCGGCAGGCGGGCCTGCATCTCGTCGACGAAAACGCGATAACGCACCGCCTGCGCGGCCTCGATTTCGCCGGGCGTGCGGGCAATGCGGGTCTCAAGGGAGCCTATACGGCCCAGAATGCCTTCCTGCAGAAGCGCCTTGCTTACGGCCGGGGCCGCGCCGGAGCGTTCAGCAGCCTGAAGAAGATCGAGCGCTTCCATGGTCATCGCGTGTTCCGGATCGTTCATCTTGGATGTCATAAACCATCTAACTGCGACACGTTCGTGACAGTCGCATCCCGCCGTTTAGGAGGTTACCTTGCTAAAAAGAGGTCCTCACGCGTCAATTTCCCGCCGCCTCTCACGGGCCTTCCGGGCACCGTCCCTATACCAAAAGACTAGTACATGGACGATGCGAGGTCCAGAAGGTTTTGACGCTTCGTCAACATCCGGGGACAATTCAGGGCAGAAGCGGCGTCCCATCAATTCCTTGATGTTCCAGCACTTTCTAAATTTGCCGCCGGTCTCTCCGGTTCACGCGTCCTCGCGTCCGGGGCTTTTGAACAGGAATTCCTGGACAAAGATCAGCACCGCGCCGACGGTGATATAGCTGTCGGCGAGATTGAAGATCGGGAAGGTCCAGCCGCCGACATGGAAGCGGATGTAATCGACCACGTGGCCATAGATGAAGTGGTCGAGAATATTGCCGAGCGCGCCGGCAACGACGAGCGCAAAGCCCAGCAGCGCCCAGCTTTGGCCCGGCGCGGTCTTGCGCCAGAGATAGATGACGACCGCAACGATGACGAGCCGCATGCCGACCAGCGCCCAGCCGTTCGTATCGGACAGTAGCGAAAAGGCGATGCCGGGATTATAGGTCTTGAACAGACCCAGGAAGGGCAGGACGTCGATTGTGCGGTGATACGGCAGATAGAGCTCGACCGCATATTTGATCGCCGCATCGATGAGGAGCGCGATGACGACGAAGGCGAAGGCCGGGCCAGGGCGCGAAAGCGGCGATCTCATCGGCTTGCCTCCGGCGGTTCGAGCGAAAGAAGATGGCGGCGCGCCTCATAGAGCATCACGCCAGTGGCAACCGCGAGATTGAGCGAATCAGCCCTGCCCTGCTGCGGTATGCGGGCAAGTCGCCCCGCGCCTTCGGCAAGTTCCGGCGGCAGCCCCTGCTGCTCATTGCCCATCAGAAGCACGACCGGCTTTTTCGTATAATCGATGGTCCGGTAGTCGACCGAGCCGGCAAGATGCGTGGCGACGATCTCGACATCTGCCTTCTGCGCCCAGTTGAGAAAATCGCGCGGCTCGGCGCGCGAGACCGGAAGGGCAAAGACCGAGCCCATGGTGGCGCGCACGGTTTCCAGCGAAAACGGATCAGTGGTCTCGCCGACGAGGATGACGCCCGCCGCCCCCGCCGCGTCGGCGGTGCGGATAATGGTGCCGAGATTGCCGGGATCGCGCACCCGGTCGAGCGCCACATAGGTCTCGCTCTTCGCCGGCCGGATATCGGCAAGCGGGCGGTAATGACTTTCGAAAACGCCGACGACCATCTGCGGATTGTCGCGCCGCGTGATTGCCGAAAGCACCTTTTCGGAAACCTCCAGCACCAGTCCGCCGGAGGCGACCGTCTTTGCGGCGACCTTTTCCACCTGCGCCTTGCCCCTGGCCGCCTTGGCGTAGATCAGCGTGCGGATCGACCAGTTGAGCTCCAGCGCGTCGATGACCAGCTTCAACCCCTCGGCCATGAAGGTTCCGGTCTCCTCGCGGTGCTTCTTCTGCGACAGCGCGCGGATATCCTTGATGATCGGATTGGAAAGGGAGGTGACTTCCTTCACCGTGCCGACGCGCGGCGCGCGCCTGTCGTCTCGCTCGAAGCTCATTGGGGCAACCACCGCGCATAAAGGGATGTTGAAAGGGCGCGGCCGGGCTGATCGCCGGAAAGGCCCGCCTCGCGAATGACAAGCTCGCCCGATTCGACCACGCCGCCGAAACCGCGCATCGTCTCCATCATCAGTTCATGAACCGAGTAGAAGCTGGCGCGGATCGAATAGGCCGTCAGCACGAAGCCGAGGGCATCCGGCTTCAGGATCGCGCGGCAAAGGTCGAGCATTTTCGGCAGATGCTCGAAAAGCTGCCAGACCTCGCCATTCGGCCCGCGGCCGAATTTCGGCGGATCGGTGAGAATGATGTCGTAGTGGTTGCCGCGCCGCTCCTCACGCTCGATGAATTTCATTGCATCGTCGCAGATCCAGCGGATGGGGCGATCATTGAGGCCGGAAAGCGCCTGGTTCTCGCGCGCCCAGCCGATCGCCTTCTTCGAGGCATCCACATGGGTGACTTCCGCGCCTGCGGCAGCGGCGACAAGCGAGGCGACGCCGGTATAGCCGAAGAGATTGAGCACCTTGGGCGGGTTCTTGCCGCCGCGAGCCGTCTCCAGCACGTCGCGCATCCATTGCCAGTGGGCGACCTGCTCGGGAAACACGCCGACATGGCGGAAGGCGGTGAAACGGCCGAGGAAATCGACATCCATGATCCGCAGCGGCCATGTTTCGCCAAGGGCAGCCTTGGGGAAGCGCCACCGGCCCATGCCGTCCTCGTCCGTGTCGCCGGTGAAGATCGCATCGGCATTGGCCCAGATCTTCTCATCGAGCAGCGGCGGCCACAACGCCTGCGCCTCGGGACGGACGATGCGGTAGTCGCCATACTGCTCGAGCTTCAGCCCATGGCCGCTGTCTATCAGGTGAAAGCCGTCGGCGGAAACCGACTGGAGAATGGTCGGCACGCGTTCTTGCGGGCGTTCGCCGTCCCGAAGCGCGATCCACTGCGGCTCGGGCTGCCGGCTGCGGCGCTCGGTCTGCTTGTCCGCCGGCGCCGCGGCCTTGCGCCGCTCGTCGCGGCCTTCGGACCGCGCGCCGTTGCGCTGCCGGTCGGGCTTGGACTGCGGCTTGCCGCCAGCCTTGTTGCGGCGGGTCTTGTCGGCTCTGGAAGGCGTCATGAAAGGCGATTATCCCGCGAGTGTTGGAAAGCTGCGGTTTATCAGCCCTGTTGCGAAAATGGCAAGTCTTCTCGCATCGTCTCAGGAAGACGGCAGCTGATCGAGCGGGCGGGCAGACGAAACTTCGGTGCTCCGCGCCTTCTGCTTGTCGGCCTCCGCACGCCAGAGAGCGGCCTCCCGCTTGCTGGTTCTGGCGGTCTTGCGGTGCTTGCGCTGGGAAATCCAGGTGAACAGCGCGCCCAGCAGAATGCCGAGAATGAAGGCGATGAAGATGTAGACGAAGAAGGGCGCGGAGACGGACAGCACCTTGTCTCCGGCATTGAACGGGTTCAGCGCCATGGTGACCGATTGCCGGTTGGCAACCGACAACAGAACCAGCACCACCCCGATGGGCAGCAGAATGATGAGATTGACAAGCTTTGACATCATGCGCCTCGAACGCGTTTCATTTCCTGGCGGTCAGGCCCCATGCCGATCAGTCGTCGTCTTTCTGGTCGGGGTTGAGACGCTCGCGCAGCTCCTTGCCGGTCTTGAAAAACGGCACCCATTTCTCTTCCACGAAAACGGTGTCGCCGGTGCGCGGGTTCCGTCCCGAACGCGAAGGACGGTTCTTGACCGAAAACGCGCCGAAGCCGCGCAACTCGACGCGGTTGCCCGCCGCCAGCGCATCCGCGATCTCGTCCAGAATAGCATTCACGATATTTTCGACATCGCGGTGATAGAGGTGCGGGTTACGCGCCGCAACAATCTGTACCAATTCCGACTTGATCACACCTAGCCCCTCAACTCTCTGATTTTCATTGCCAATCAGTCTGCCCGACAGACACAAGCCCGTCAACAAGGCCGGTCTGGCGAAGGATATCCTCGCTGACAAACCAGCCCAGTCCGAGCGATTCGAGCAGTCTGGCCCCCATTTTTGCTAAACCGACCCCGAAGCCGTCTCTGTTTACGTTATCCCAAGTCCGGATTTCAAGGGAGTCCGAAACGCCGTTTGCGGCAAGGTAGGCGATAATTTCGTCGCGACCGCCGATTTCGTCGACCAGCCCGGCCTCGACCGCCTGCCTTCCGGTCAGGATCCGACCGTCGGCAAGGCCCAGAGCCTTCGCCCGGGGCATATCCCGTCGCTCGGCAACAAGATCGACGAACCAGTCATAGCTGTCCATCACCAGAGCGCGGACCATGGCCTGGGCTTCCTCGCTTGCATCGTTGAAGGGAGACGGCTCCGCCTTCATCGGCGCGGACTTGATCGCATCGACGGAGACGCCGATCTTGTCGAGCAGTTCCTTTGCCTGCGGATAAAGGAAGATGACGCCGATCGAGCCGGTGATCGAGGTATCGCCGGCAAAGATGCGGTCACCGGCCAGCGCGATCATGTAGCCTGCAGAAGCGGCCTGGGTGCGGATTTCGCTGACGACGGGCTTGGTTTCGGCCACCTTGCGCAAGGCTTTATAGAGCGCCTCGCCGCCGAATGTGGTGCCGCCGCCGGTCGAAAGAGACACGACCAGCGCCCTGGCCGCCGGATCCTCGCCGATCTCGCGGATCGTGTCGAGCATCACCGGATCGTCGCCGACCACGCCCGAGACCGACAATTGCGCGATGTGCGGGCGCGCGAGCATGGTTCCGGGCTCGCCCCCACCATAGGCCTTGTAGAGCGCGACCACGAGCAGGACGGCGACCACGAGAGCGGCCGCGCGCCACCAGCCGACGCGCCGTCTGAGGCGCCTGCGCTCAAGAATATCCGATAGGTTCATCAACGCCCTCACAGTGTTTTGAACGGCGCGCAGGTCCGCCGCGCTTGGCGAATGTGCGGGCGACACTCATCTGATGTCAATCGCAAGTAGCCGGTTTTTCGGTCGCCAACTTGTTATGGCCGGCAAAACATAATACCCATGGACACCGAGAGGCAACGGCTCACGCTGTCGCAAGGCCCGTCGCGGCCTTAAATGACGGGCCGCCCTGAGACCACGAGACGACACACGATGAGCATTGCAACCACAGCGCATGACGGCAACGGTCTGTCTGCACCGTCAATCGAGGAAAGCTTCCGCAAGGCGCGGCGGCATTCCGGCCATGTGCGCCGCCTCAAAATCCTGCTGCCGCTCGCCGCCGTTCTGATCACGATCGGGCTGATTGCCGCGACCTTTCTGCGCTCGATCGTGCCCGACAATATCACGCTGGATGCCGCGTCGATCGAGAACGGCATGATCGTCATGACCAATCCCGGCATGTCGGGACGCAACTCCGACGGCATCCGCTACTCGCTGAAGGCAGACCGCGCGCTGTTGCCGGCCGCCAATCCCGACGACAGCACGGTTCTGCTTGAAAACGTCATCGCCACCGTTCCCGTTGAGGATAATGTGACCGCCGTGGTCGATGCGGCGCGGACGCTTTACGATCGCGCCACCGAGAAGCTGACGATCAACGATCCCTTCACCATCGAAATGTCCAACGGCATGCATGCGGATTTCACTTCGGCGGAGATCGACATCAAGGCCGGAACGCTTTCTAGCGACACGCCGGTCTCTGTGACCGCGCCGCAGGCATCAGTGGTTGCCGAGAACGTGAATATCATCGATAACGGTCAGAAAATACGCTTTGGCGGCGGCGTTCACGTCACGCTGTCGCCGTCGGCACTGGCCCGCACCGGACAATGAGGTTTCGGATGGAACTGAGCAATTTGAAAATTTGCGCCCTGCGCCGCGCAACTGCGGCAACGCTGGCGCTTTTATGCGCGCTGGCGCTGCCGGCGGGCCAAAGCCTTGCCCAGTCGACCCAGACCAGCGGCTTTGCGATTTCCGGCGACCAGCCGATCGACATCGACGCCGACGAATTCGAGGTGGATGACGCCACCAAGCTGATCACCTTTTCCGGTAATGTCGTCGCTATCCAGGGCAAGAACCAGGTCAAGGCCGGCAAGATGACCGTCCGCTATGCCGGCGGCTCGACCGGGATCGCCTCCGGCCAGGGCGATATCGAACGGATCGACCTCAGCCAGTCGGTCCAGCTTCTGACCGACACGCAAACGGCCACCGGCGACACCGGCTATTTCGACATGGTCACACAGCACTTCGTGCTTGAGGGCAATGAAGTGGTGTTGAAGGAAAACGGCAATGTCTTCGTCGGCTGCAAGCTCACCGTCAACATGAACACCAGTCAGGCCAAGCTTGACGCCTGCGGCAAGCGGGTGCAGATCAGGCTCAACCCGCAGTCACGGCCAGGCAACTGATCCCGCATGCCGAAAACACCGACAAGAAAAACGCTTTCCATGGCAGAGCGCCCTTCCGCTACCGCAACGGCGTCCCAGAACGGCGACCGCGACGACGGCCGTTATGACGGCACGCTGATCGCGCAGGGGCTGACCAAGACCTATCGCAGCCGGCGCGTCGTCAACGGCGTGTCGCTGGTGGTGCGCCGCGGCGAGGCCGTCGGCCTCCTCGGCCCCAACGGCGCCGGCAAGACCACCTGTTTTTACATGATCACCGGGCTGGTGCCTGTCGATGAGGGCTCCATCGCTTTGCACGGTCGCGACGTCACCGGCCTGCCGATGTATCGCCGCGCCCGTCTCGGCGTCGGCTACCTGCCCCAGGAAGCCTCGATCTTTCGCGGCCTCTCGGTCGAAAACAACATTCGCGCGGTGCTCGAACTCACCCCGTTGAAGAAGAAGGAACGGGAAGAAAAGCTCGAGCAACTGATGGAAGAATTCGGCATCGCCAAGCTGCGCAAGACCTCGGCCGTGGCGCTCTCCGGCGGCGAACGCAGGCGCCTCGAGATCGCCCGCGCGCTTGCGACGGATCCGGCCTTCATGCTGCTGGACGAGCCGTTTGCCGGCGTTGATCCGATCTCGGTCGCCGATATCCAGAACCTGATCCGCCATCTGACACGGCGCGGCATCGGGGTGTTGATTACCGACCACAATGTCCGCGAAACGCTCGGCATGATCGACCGCGCCTATATCATTCACGCCGGCGAGGTGCTGACCCACGGCAAGGCCGACGAGATCGTCGCCAACACCGATGTGCGCCGCTTCTATCTCGGCGACAATTTCAGCCTTTAGGTGTGAACGTCCGCGCCGCGGATTCCGACTTGATCAAAAAGCAATTTTTGTGCCAGTCTCCAGCCTGTACACTTTGATTTGTCCAGTACGCATATGGTCGTCCGTTCGGGGCGGCGATTGCGACCCAGGGATTTTGCTCGCGTCATGGCACTAAGCGCCAATCTCTTCCTCCGACAGAACCAGTCGCTCGTGATGACGCCGCAACTGATGCAGTCCATTCAACTGCTGCAGATGCCGCATGCCGAGCTGAGCCAGTTCATCGCCCAGGAAGTGGAGAAGAACCCGCTTCTGGAGGTTGCCGGCGAAGACGGCGGACCGGAGGACCGGCCGGAGGCGCTCGAACCGCACGAAACCGCCGGCGCCGACCTTGCCAGCGACTGGTACTCCGACGATCGGCAGGCCGAAGGCACCGCCCGGCTCGGAGACAGCCTCGACAGCAATTTTGACAGCGCTTACGGCGAAGACAGCCCGCCCGTCAGGCCGGATGCGCCGGAGCTGATGAGCCAGTGGAAATCGATGCCGGGTACATTCGGCGGCGACGACCATGTCGACCTTGACGAATTCGTCGCCGGCAGGCCCTGCCTGCGCGATCACCTGACCGCCCAGATCGCACTTACCTTCAAGCATCCGGACGAACAGGCGATCGCGCGCCATCTCGTCGACTATCTCGACGAGGCCGGCTATTTCCGGGCCGAGACCGCCGAAATCGCCGAACGCTCCGGACTGACCGTCGACAGGCTGGATGCCGTGCTGGAGCGGCTGAAAACCCTCGATCCGCCCGGCATTTTCGCGCAGTCCCTTTCCGACTGCATGCGCCAGCAATTGCTGCAGACCGACAGCCTCACACCGGCATTGGCTGTTCTGGTCGACAATCTTGAACTGGTCGCCCGCCGCGATTTCACCAGGCTGAAGAAGCTTTGCGGCGTGGAAGAGCAGGATCTTCTGGCGATGATGCAGACGCTTCGCCGGCTGAACCCCAAGCCGGCCGGCGCCTTTTCCAGCCAGCCGCCCGAAACGGTCCTGCCCGACGTCATCGTCTCGGCTCGCAAGGAGGGCGAATGGCAGGTGGAGCTCAATCCCGACACGCTGCCGCGCGTCCTGGTCAATCGTTCCTATCTTACCGAGATCAAGGCCTCGCGCGGCATGTCGGAAGCCGATGATGCCTTTCTCAACACCTGCCTGCAGACGGCGAACTGGCTGACGCGCAGCCTCGACCAGCGCGCCCGCACAATCTTGAAGGTCGCAAGCGAGATCGTCCGCCAGCAGGACGCCTTCCTCAAGCACGGTGTCGACCATTTGCGACCGCTCAACCTGAAGACCGTCGCGGACGCGATCAAGATGCACGAATCGACCGTCAGCCGCGTCACCTCCAACAAGTTCGTCCTCACCCCGCGCGGCCTGTTCGAACTGCGCTATTTCTTCTCCGTTTCGATCGCCTCCGACCAGGCTGAAGGCAGCGCGCTTTCGGCGGAATCGATCCGCCACAAGATCCGCCGCATGATCACGGCGGAAACGGCCGAGGCCGTCCTGTCCGATGACGACATCGTCGCCGCGCTCAAGGATGAGGGCATCACGCTTGCCCGCCGGACCGTGGCAAAATACCGCGAGGCCATGTCGATCCCCTCCTCCGTCCAGCGCCGCCGCGAAAAGCGCGCCTATGCCAAGGCCGTCGGTGCCTGAGCCGCGGCAAGAACGTCCCCGTCAAAAGCGCTGCCGTGATTGACTTCCGCCAGCATGGACGGTAGAGCATCCGCCGCAAGAGGGGCGCCGCCTCAGCAAGGGAGACGGGACGCAGATGCTCCGGGACCGGGAAGTGCGGCAAACCAACCGCACCCGGCGGCAAAAATCGCAAGAAGAATATTGCGGAAATCCCGCTGGCAAACGGCTGAAAAATGCCCAAATGAGTTATGATGACAATCAGTCATCGAAGTGCCGTCCCGGTCACCGGATGGCCATGCCTGGAAGTTCTTGGAGGAGAACGGGGCTTGGCTTAAGCTGGTGCCCGCAAACGATAGAAGAAGGGAAGATCCATGAGTGTTCGCGTCTCGGGAAAACAAATGGAAGTCGGTGAGGCTTTCCGTGAAAAAATCGAAGACCAGATCGAGGAAGCGGTCACCAAATATTTTGACGGCGGCTATTCCGGCCAGGTCACGGTCGAGAAGTCCGCAGGCGGTTTCGAGGCCGACTGCAAGGTTCATCTCGACAGCGGCGCCGTGCTGCACGCAGCCGGCAAGGCCCATGACCCCCAGGCCGCCTTTGAAGCAGCGTTCGAACGCATCGCCAAGCGCCTGCGCCGCTACAAGCGCAAGCTGAAGGATCACCATAACGCCAACGGACATGCCGATTTCGCTGAAGTCGCCTATTCGGTGATGGACCTGCCGCAGGAGGATGAGGGCGAGATACCGGAAGACTACGCGCCGGCCATCGTCGCGGAAGCGAAGACCGAAGTCCGCACCATGGCGGTGGCAACCGCCGTCATGGCGCTCGACATGACCGACAAGCCGCTGATGCTGTTCCGCAACCCGGACAACAAGACGCTCAACATCGTCTATCGCCGCCCCGATGGCAATATCGGCTGGATCGACACAGCCGGCATCAAGGGCTGAACCCACATCGGCGGGCGCCGTTCAGGCGCCCGCCCTCAAGCCGCAACCCAGGATACCAGGATATGGCCCTTGACGACCTGCTGAAACAGGAGGCGATCATCCCCGCCCTCAAGGCAAACTCCAAGAAGCAATTATTGCAGGAGTTGGCCGCCAGAGCGGAGGCCGTGACGGGAATTCCCGAGCGCGAGATCTTCGAAGTGGTGCTCCAGCGCGAGCGCCTCGGTTCCACCGGTGTCGGCAACGGCATCGCCATACCCCACGGAAAACTGCCGAAGCTTGACCATATCTGCGGCGTATTCGCCCGCCTGCAGCACCCCGTCAATTTCGAGGCGCTCGACGACCAGCCGGTCGATCTCGCCTTTCTGCTTCTGGCTCCCGAAGGCGCAGGCGCGGACCATCTTAAAGCGCTGTCGCGCGTGGCGCGGCTTTTGCGCGACCAGGATCTGGTCAAGAAGCTGAGGGCGTCGGATTCCGAAAGCGCGATCTATGCCTTCCTGAACACGGACCCGGATTCATCCGCAGCCTGAACCTGCGGCAAGCATGTTCCCAATAAAAAAGGCGTTCCGCAAAGCGAAACGCCACGGACTTCTGCCCCCTCGTGTTCTGGGTCATCCTCGTGCTTGACACGAGGATCCAGGCTGCCCGAGAAATGGTTGCAGAAGTATCACTGAATTCAAAGAGTTGCGCCGCCTGGATGCTCGGATCAAGTCCGAGCATGACGCCTCATGGGGAGGTCTCGCGAGTTGACGCGCCATACGTCGCATGCTTTGTCAGCAGTCTGAGGCGTTCCGCAAAGCGGAACGCTCTTTTTGCGCGCGTGCTGCGCTTATTCGGACTTCTCTTCGCCGGCCTGCGGCGCGGCTTCCGCCTTCGGCCCGCCCTTCGAGACGCCGACCATGGCCGGGCGCAGGACGCGATCGCCGATCATGTAGCCGGTCTGAACGACCTGAACCACGGTGTTGGCGGGAATTTCCGGGTTCGGAACCTCGAACATCGCCTGGTGGAAATTCGGGTCGAATTTCTGCCCTTCCGCCTCGATCGTCTTCACGCCATGGCGTTCCAGCGCCGAGAGCATGGACCGTTCAGTCATTTCCACGCCTTCGACAAAACCCTTGATCTCGTCGGAGCGCTTGTCTTCGGGCAGGGCGTCGAGGGCACGGCGCAGATTGTCGGACACGCCGAGCATGTCGCGTGCAAACGCCGTCACCGAATAGGCCTTGGCGTCCTTCACGTCGCGGGCGGTGCGCCGGCGCAGGTTTTCCATCTCGGCGGCAAGCCTGAGCAACTGGTCGCGCTGCTTATCGTTTTCCTCACGCAGAAGATCGATCGGATCGGGCTCAGCGATTTCGGCATCCGCAGCCTCCTCGACAGGCGCATCCGCCTCAAGGTCGACCACCGTCTCGTTGATTTCCTCGTCAGTGCCGTTTTTCTTGGTCTCGTCGGTCATGACGTCTCCGCAAGTTGCAGTTTGTTCTTGAATCTCTCGGGCCACGATATCGAGGTTCGTTCCCGAAAAATCAAGGCCCTCCCCCGGTATTCACACGGCTTGCTCAGCGAGAACGCGACATTCGCGACAGAAGATGGGCCGTATAGTCGACCATCGGCACCACGCGGGCATAGTTGAGGCGGGTCGGTCCGATCACGCCGACCGCGCCGACGACCTGGTTGTCGCTGTCGCGGTAGGGCGCGACGACGAGCGAGGAGCCTGACAACGAGAACAGCTTGTTCTCAGAGCCGATGAAGATACGCACGCCCGAACCGCTTTCGGCCAGGCTGATCAGCTCGATCAGGCTCTCCTTCTTCTCAAGGTCATCGAACAGCATTCTCAGCCGGTCGATATCGGCCGCATCGGCGACGCCCTCAAGCAGATTGGCCCGCCCGCGCACGATCAACCGCCCCGGCTTGCCCTCTTCCGAACCACCGGACCAGACGGCAAGACCGCGTCCGACGAGATCCTGCGACAGCTGGTCGAGTTCGTGGCGCACCTCGTCCTTCAGCTGCCCCAGAACCGATTTCAGTTCCGGCAGGGTCTGGCCGTTCAGATGGGCGTTGAGAAAATTCGCCGCCGCCGTCAGCTGCGAGGAGGTCGTGCCGGCGGGCAAGTCGATGATCCGGTTTTCAACCTCGTTGTGCTCGCCGACCAGCACGGCAAGCGCCTTGGTCGGCTCCAGGCGGATGAACTCGACATGCTTGAGCACGGTATTGCTCTTCGAGGTCATCACCAGCCCCGCGCCGCGCGACATGCCGGACAGCATCTGGCTCGCCTCGTTCAAAAGCCCGTCGACGGGCTGGCCGCGATCGACGCTCTTCATGTGGCGCTCGATCTCGGACCGTTCATTCTCCGCGAGGTCGCCGACCTGCATATAGGCATCGACAAAGAAGCGCAGGCCGCTTTCCGTCGGCAGACGGCCGGCCGAGACATGCGGCGCGTAGATCAGGCCGAGTTCCTCGAGGTCGCTCATCACATTGCGCACGGAAGCCGGCGACAGCGACATCGGCAGGAGCCGCGACAGGTTGCGCGAGCCGAGCGGCTCCCCGCTTTCCAGGTAGCTCTCGACAATCGCGCGGAACACCTCGCGCGAGCGGTCGTCCAGTGTCATTGCCGAATTGTCTGCTCTTCGATCTGCTGTCATGCTTCAAATGGCCGGGTGGTTCGCCTGCTACGCCCTTAATATAGTGCCGGCGCGCCGCTTCGCAATTCGTCTTTGCGGATGAGGGGCCTGCCGTTTTTCTTTGCAAAAGCCGCCTCTACCTTCTAGAACCGCCGCAACGAAAACCGGAAGGACCACACCATGCGGCCATCAGGCAGACAACTCAACCAGATGCGCAATGTTTCCTTCGAGCGGGGCTTTTCCAAGCACGCTGAAGGCTCCTGCTTCGTCAAATTCGGGGATACGCATGTTCTGTGCACCGCCTCGCTCGAAGAGCGCGTTCCGCCGTGGCTGCGCAATGGCGGCAAGGGCTGGGTGACGGCCGAATACGGCATGCTGCCGCGCGCCACCGGCGAGCGCATGCGCCGCGAAGCCTCCTCCGGCAAGCAGGGCGGCCGCACGCTGGAGATCCAGCGTCTGATTGGCCGCTCGCTGCGCGCCGTCGTCGATCTCGAAGCCCTCGGCGAGCGTCAGATCAGCGTCGACTGCGACGTTATCCAGGCAGACGGCGGCACCCGTACCGCCTCGATCACCGGCGCCTGGATTGCGCTGCATGACTGCCTGAAATGGATGGAAGCCCGCAGCATGGTCAAGTCCGACAAGGTGCTGAAGGACCATGTGGCGGCGATCTCCTGCGGCATCTTTGCCGATCAACCGGTCATCGACCTCGATTATCTGGAAGACTCCTCGGCCGAGACCGACGCCAATTTCGTCATGACCGGCACCGGCGGCATTGTCGAAATCCAGGGCACCGCCGAGGGCAAGCCCTTTTCGCAGGACGAGTTCCTGACGCTGCTGGATCTGGCCCGCAACGGCATTTCCGAACTGGTGGACCTGCAGAAGAAGACCATCGCCGGCGCCTGAAGGAGTCCGCCATGCCAATCGCAGCCGTTCTGGAAACCGCGCTCTATGCCGCAGACCTCGATGCCGCCGAAGCCTTTTACGGCGGCATCCTGGGTCTTGAGAAAATCGCCCGCGTTGAAAACCGCCATGTGTTTTTCCGCTGCGGCCCCGGCGTGCTTCTGGTCTTCAACCCGACTGAGACGGAAAAAGCGGGGCCTCCCGGTTCATTGCCTGTGCCAACCCATGGCGCGCGCGGCCCCGGCCATGCCTGCTTCCGGCTTGAAGAGGATGATTTCGACGCGATGATCGACAGGCTTGCCGCCGCGGGCATCACCATCGAAAGCGATTTCCGCTGGCCAAACGGCGCCCGCTCGATCTATTTCCGCGACCCCGCCGGCAACAGCCTGGAATGCGCGGAGGCGAAACTCTGGGGTTTGTGAGTGGCGATAGCCTCTTCGCTCCCATCAATCTATCCCCTTGAAGGAGAGATGCCCCGACAGGGGCAGAGAGGGGTGAACCATCTCCGCGTGCACAGAGTATGCGGCTGACGCCCGATACCCCCTCTGTCGCTCTCGCGACATCTCCCCCTCAAGGGGGAGATTGTTTTGGCGACAACAGGACGCATCCGAACATTACTTCGCTCATCAGGATCTGACATGCGCAAACTCGAAACCAAGACCATCGTCGTTGCCAGCCACAATGCCGGCAAGATCGCCGAGATTGCCGAGTTGATCGGCCCGCTCGGTTTTTCGGCCAAATCGGCGGCGGAACTCTCCTTCGACGTGCCCGAGGAAACCGGCACGACGTTCGAGGAAAACGCCGCGATCAAGGCGCGGGCCTCGGCGGAAAAATCCGGCCTGCCCTCCCTTGCCGATGACAGCGGCATCGTCGTTGACGCGCTTGACGGCGCGCCCGGCGTCTACACCGCCGACTGGGCCGAAACGGCTGATGGCAGCCGCGATTTTGCGATGGCGATGGAGAAGGTGGAAAAGGCGCTTGCCGAAAAGGGCGCGACCACGCCGGAGGCCCGCACCGCCCGCTTCGTCTGCGTGCTCTGCCTTGCCTGGCCCGACGGCCATACCGAGACATTCCGCGGCGAGGTCGAAGGCAATCTCGTCTGGCCGCCGCGCGGCGACAAGGGCCATGGCTATGATCCGGTGTTCCAGCCGAAGGGCCATGACAAAACCTTCGGCGAGATGGAAGCATCCGAAAAGGCCGAGGGCGGCCCGGCCGATGGCGGCGCGCTTTCCCACCGCGCCCGCGCCTTCAAGCTGTTCACCGAGACGGGGCTCGCGCTCTGACAAACGCCCCGGCAGCAATGGCAGGCATCAATGGCGATGACGGCGAACCGGGTTTCGGCGTCTATCTGCACTGGCCATTCTGCGCGGCCAAATGCCCCTATTGCGACTTCAACAGCCACGTCCGCCACCAGCCAGTTGACCAGAAGCGCTTTGTCGCAGGCTTCCTGCAGGAAATCGCCCATATGCGGGCGATATCGGGGCCACGCACCGCCACCAGTATCTTCATCGGCGGCGGCACGCCATCGCTGATGGAACCGCGGACGCTGGGCGCGATCCTTGATGGCGTCGCTGCTGCGTGGCATGTGCCGGGCGGAATCGAGGTAACGCTGGAGGCCAACCCCTCAAGTGTGGAGGCCGAACGCTTTCGCGGATACCGCGCCGCCGGCGTCAATCGCGTTTCCATGGGCGTTCAGGCGCTCAACGACAAGGAATTGCGCTTTCTCGGACGTCTGCACGATGTCGAGCAGGCGCTCGGCGCAATCCGGCTGGCGCGCGAGATCTTCCCGCGCATGTCCTTCGACCTGATCTATGCCCGTCCGGGGCAGACGGCGGAAGACTGGGAGCGTGAGCTCAACCAGGCGATCGACCTGGCCGCCGATCACCTGTCGCTCTACCAGTTGACCATCGAGGAAGGCACGCGCTTCTTCGACCTCTACAACAGGGGAAAACTCGTCGTGCCGGACGAGGAGCAGGCAGCCCATCTCTACGAGGTGACGCAGGCCGTGACTGCCGCGCGCGGACTTCCGGCCTACGAGGTCTCCAACCACGCGCGTCCGGGCGCGGAAAGTCGCCACAACCTCACCTATTGGCGCTACGGCGATTATGCCGGTATCGGCCCCGGCGCGCACGGGCGTCTGGAAACCGCTTCTGGCAAGATCGCGACGGCCACGGAAAAACACCCCGAAACCTGGCTGCAAGCGGCCGAGTTGAATGGACACGGCGTCATCGAGGAAACCCTGCTCTCTCAGGAAGAACAGGCTGACGAACTTCTCCTGATGGGGCTTCGGGTGAAGGAAGGCGTCGACCTCGCCCGCTGGTCTTCGCTCTCGGGCAAGCCGATGGATGCCGAACGCGAGGATTTTCTTCTGAAACTCGGCCTGATCGAGCGCATCGGCAATGGCCGTCTGCGCGCCACGCCGGCAGGCATGCTGCTGTTGAACAGGATCGTCGCGGAACTTTCCTGACGATTGGGTTGCAAGGTGCTATAAGTACACGCGGAACCGGCCTTGGAAGCCGCGCGTTCATCATCACGAACCGCAAGAGCATCACAGCGAAGAAAGACCGTCAGATGGCAAGTTCGAGCTATACCCACAGAATGATCCGTGACCGGCTGAGCGCGGCCATCTGCATCATTTTCGGCATCTATATGGGCTATCTCGCCCATTCCGACGGCGTGGCGCTGACGCCGTCGCTGTTTTACGGGCTGATCGCCTTCGTGCTGCTGGCCATGCTGCTGATGATCCTCAGGAATTTCATCTACGCCCTGATTCTCGCCGTCGTGATCGTCTGGCTCTTTGCCTATCTCGGCTTTGGCTGGGCCGACCAGCTGATCGCCTATATGGAACAGCTGGTCAGGCTCGGCTATCAGGAATCGCTGAAACTTTTCATGTCGGCCGAAGCACCGATCGCCACCTGACGATCGACCTTTTTTTTCAGGCGGCAAGACCCGTCAGCAGGGTTTTAAGCGCTGCTTCCGCGTCGGCGGAGCGTTCCGAACGGTCGATGAAACCACCGCCGAAGACGCGGGCGTCATTGCCCGGCGCATCGTAGAGCACGCAGGCCTGACCGCTGGCGATCCCCGCCTCGCCTTCCAGGAGGTCGACATAGACGCCGTTCCCGTCCGCATGCAGCATCACCGGCAGCGGCGGACGCGTGGAGCGGACCTTGGCGAAACAGGAAAACCCGTCCGCCGCCGCCTCTGCAAGCGGCCCGTCGCCCAGCCAGTTGACGTCCCGCAGATAGATGCGACGCGTTTCCAGCGCCTCGCGCGGGCCGACGATGACGCGGCGCGAGCGGGCGTCGAGATAGACCACGTAGAGCGGCTCGCCGGTGGCAACGCCAAGCCCCTTACGCTGGCCGATCGTGTAGCGCACGATTCCTTCATGCCGGCCAAGCACACGGCCGTCGAGATGCACGATCTCGCCGGAAAGCTCGGCATTCGGCCTCAGCTTGGCGATCACGTCGGAATATTTGCCCTGCGGCACGAAACAGATGTCCTGGCTGTCCGGCTTGTCGGCAACGATCAGCCCCATTTCTTCAGCCAGCTTCCTCGTATCGGCTTTCGGCAGGCCACCGAGCGGAAAGCGCAGGAAGTCGATCTGCTCCTGCGTGGTCGCGAACAGGAAATAGCTCTGGTCGCGCTCGGCATCCACCGGCCGGTAGAGCGCGCGGCGCATCGGGTTCTCCGGCGTCGGGTTCGCCCTGGAGCGGATGTAATGGCCGGTCGCCAGCGCATCGGCGCCAAGTTCTTTTGCCGTCGTCAGAAGATCGGCGAACTTGACCGTCTGGTTGCAGGCAACGCAAGGGATCGGCGTCTCGCCGGCAATATAGCTCTCGGCGAACGGGTTAATCACCGTTTCGCGGAACCGCGCTTCGTAGTCGAGCACATAATGGGGAATGCCGAGACGTTCGGACACGCGACGCGCATCGTCAATGTCCTGCCCGGCGCAGCATGAGCCAGCGCGGTGCACGGCCGCGCCGTGATCGTAGAGCTGAAGGGTGATGCCGAGGACGTCATAGCCCTCGCGCTTCAACAGCCCGGCCACGACCGAGCTGTCGACGCCGCCGGACATGGCGACGACAACGCGCGTGTCCTCCGGCTTCTTGTCAAAACCAAGTGAATTCATGATCCGCCAGTCCAGTTCAAGGTTGGATGTCAAACCGCTTATGTTGGCGCTGATATAGAGGCCCTGCCGGCGGGACGCAAGCAGAGCCTTGATGCTCAGGCGGCAAACTCAGGCGCGATATAGGCCGCATGCACCCAACCGGTGACAGCGCCCTCCCGGCCATCGGGATTTTCCGGCGCAACGAAGGCCCAATCGCCCGCACGCTGCATGATCTTCACCCGCGTGCCCTTCAGAAGCGTCCCGGGCGGCACAACCTTCTCGAAGGTCGCGCCCGGCCCGCCGCGCAGGTTAAGACGACCCGCCGTCACCACGGCCGCCGGCTCGCGGTCTTCCGCCTCGCCCAGAAGCGCGCGGAAGCGCTCCATCGGAAAGGCAGGCCCCGGATCGGTCTTCCAGCCGCGCGTATCGATTTCCTCGTGGCTGACAATCGCCCGGATCGGGTACTGGCCAACGAGCGCCTGAACGACGTCGATCCCCGTTTCGATCTGCGCTTCCGGATAAAGCGGCCAGGCAAAACGGCCCGACCCGACCCGGGGCTGCGGCGCCATGTGATAACCGCCAGCCTTTTTCAGCGCGCGCTCGGAAAGGCGCTTGCCATAGGCATCGGTAAAATCGCCAAGACCGTTCGGCTTCAGCCAGCCGGGGTTGACGAATTCGATGCCGACGGAATGGGCGTTCAACCCTTCAAGCGTGCCATAACGCGACGGCCCGGCATGCCATGCGGTGCGGTCGAAAGGCGCAATCTGCCAGGCCGCGCCGTCGCGGTCGATCACCACATGGGCGCTGGAACCGCGATTGGAGGAGCCTGCCGCCGCGCCCATCAGCCAGTCGCGGCTCGCCTTGCCGTTCCAGCCGGCGGTGTAATGCAGCACGATGACGACGGGTGGGTTCTGCCGCCTGGCGCCGAGATTGGCGGATTGTCCGTACCAGATCCCCGGAATTTTATGGTTTTCGATCCGCATCGCGCGGCTCCTTCCTGCCTGATTGAAACTGCAGGAATCCTAAGCGTCACGCAGGGAGCGGGAGCCGGCGGGGAAAACCGGGCATGAAAAACGCGCGGACCGCAAGGCCCGCGCGTCGTCAGAAACCGAAACCGTGAGGCTCAGGCGGCGAGCTTGGCCGCAACCTTGGCCACATGGGCGCCCTGGAAGCGGGCCGCTTCGAGTTCAACAGCCGAAGGCGCGCGCGAACCGTCGCCATCGGTAATCGTGGTTGCGCCGTAGGGCGAGCCGCCCTTGACTTCGTCCAGGCCCATCTGGCCGGCAAAGCTGTAAGGCAGGCCGACAACGACCATGCCATGGTGCATGAGCGTCGGGATAAAGCCGAGCGTGGTGGATTCCTGGCCGCCATGCTGCGTTGCCGAAGAGGTGAACACCGAGCCCACCTTGCCGACGAGCTTGCCAGCGGCCCACAGACCGCCCGTCTGGTCGATGAAGTTGCGCATCTGCGAGGCAACGGAACCGAAACGCGTGCCTGAGCCGAAGATGATGGCGTCGTACTGGTCAAGCTCGTTCGGATCGGCGATCGGCGCTTCCTGGTCAAGCTTGAAGTGCGATGCCTTGGCAACCTCTTCCGGCACCAGTTCGGGAACGCGCTTGATCGTTACCTCGGCGCCTTCGGCGGCAGCGCCTTCGGCAACGGCCTTGGCCATGGTTTCGATATGGCCGTAGGAAGAATAATAGAGAACGAGGACTTTAGCCATTTGTAAAACTCCAATTGAATGGGCTGGAAATCTGTTTCCGGGAGATAGGCGCTCGGATACGGCAAAGTCCAGATGCCGGGCCATAGACGCACTGTTCACCTATCGGACGCGCACGACGCTGCGCTTACGGTCACCGACAGGCTTGAAGAAAGGCAGGTCTGGGTCCACAACATAGCGACAAACATGCTTTCAACACAATGACGGACCTGACCAAAATGAGCGAAGACGACAATCCGACCGCGGCGATGCTCGCCATCGGCGACGAACTTCTGTCCGGGCGCACTAAGGACAAGAATATCGCCCATCTGGCCGAGGCGATGACGCTCATCGGGATCGGCCTGAAGGAAGTGCGGATCGTCGCCGACGACGAGGCCGCGATCGTCGAGGCGGTCAATGCTCTGAGAGAGCGCTACACCTATGTCTTCACCTCCGGCGGCATCGGCGGCACCCATGACGATATCACCGCTGATTCGGTTTCCGCCGCCTTCGGCCTGCCCTGCATCTACAACGACGAGGCGATGAGACGGCTTGCGGCCCATTACGAGCGGCGCGGGATCGATTTCAACGCCTCGCGCCAGCGGATGGCGCGCATGCCGGAAGGCGCGAGCCTGATCGACAATCCGGTCTCCACCGCGCCCGGCTTCGTCATCGGCAATGTCCATGTGATGGCGGGCGTGCCGAGCATTTTCGAGGCGATGCTCGACAATGTGATCCCGACGCTGAAGGGCGGCGCGCCGCTCATCTCGAAAACCGTGGAATGCCCCTTCGGCGAGGGCGATATCGCAGCCCGTCTCGGCGAGATCCAGAAGGCCCACCCGAAAACCTCGATCGGCTCCTATCCCCGCTTCTCCTCCGAAGGTTTCCGCACGCAGCTCGTCATCAGGGCAAGAGCGGAGGCCGACGCCGAGGCGGCGGCGGCGGAAATCCGCGCCATGCTCGAAGCGATGGCGGACGCCTGATCGCAGCGCCGCCTTACCCGAAAGGCGCGTTTCCGCCCTTCGCTTTTTCTGGCAATAGGCATAAACTGGAAGAGCAGCAACGGCCGGCGCCACCGCCGGCGTTTCATACGGGTGGGAGCCAAGCCCGAGAGGAGTGTTTGAGATGACATACAAGACCATACTCGCCGTTATGGAATCACCGACGCAGGCCGGCGGCTTCCTCGATTACGCCATTGAAATCGTTCGCTCCTTCGACGCACATCTGATCGGTCTCCATGCAGAGATCGTGAACCCGACTCCGATCATCGCGCCGATGGAAATCCCCGATCCGGTGTCCATCCAGTCGCTTCAGGACATGGCGGAAAAGCGCAGCGCCGAACTCGGCGATATTTTCAACAACCGCGCGGCGCGCGAGGGCATTTCCTACGAATGGCGCAAGATCGTTTCCGCCTCCGGATTTTCCGGATCCTCGGTCATCGACAGCGCGCGGTCCTGCGACCTGATCATCGCCCCGCAGGTCAGCCCCGACGCCGCTGGAGACGCGCGCGCGGATTTCGAGAGCTTCCTCTTCGAGAGCGGAAGACCCGTGCTGCTGGTGCCGCATGTGGACAAGGTGGCAAAGCCCTTCAACCGCGTGATGGTCGCCTGGAACGGCTCGCGCGAGGCCGCGCGCGCCACCTTCGACGCCCTGCCCTTCCTGAAGAAGGCGAGCGAGGTCGAAATCTTCTCGGTCAATCCGCATGACAGCAAGGACCAGGAAAGCGGCCTGACGGGCGCGGAAATCGCCTCGACGCTCTCCCGCCACGGCGTCAATGTGACAGCCACCAGCGCACACGCGGACAAGGCCAAGGCGGCGACGATCATCGAGAACCGCCTGTCGGACAGCTCGGTCGACCTTCTGGTCATGGGCGCCTACACGCATTCCAGACTGTGGGAATTGCTGTTTGGCGGCGTCACCCGCACCTTGCTGGAATCGATGACCGCGGCGACGCTGATGTCGCGCTGATCCGGCGGTCAACGATCTTTACGGCAGCAGAAAGACCGCATGTCTTGCCTTTTGGCGATGAATGCGGCTAATAGCGATGCCCAACGGCAGGCCGTCGTCTGCCCCGGGCATCGCAGAAGCGTTTGCATGCTCCCGGGGCCGACCGGATGCCACTGGGCCGGACGGAGTTGTCGGCCGTCAAACCCTTTGCGTCACCTGTGTCCCGGAGCCTTTTATGTCCCTTCCCGAAAAAGCCTTTCCCGTATCCTGGGATCAGTTTCACCGCGATGCGCGCGCGCTTGCCTGGCGTCTGTCCGGCCTTGACCAGACCTTCCACGCGATCGTCTGCGTCACGCGCGGCGGCCTCGTGCCGGCGGCGGTAATCTCGCGCGAGCTGGAGATCCGGCTGATCGAGACGGTCTGCATCGCCAGCTATCACGACTATACCAGCCAGGGCGCGACCAAGCTTCTGAAGGGGATTTCCGAGGAATTGATGAAGACGGGCGGCGAAGGCGTCCTGATCGTCGACGACCTGACGGATACCGGCAACACAGCGCGGGAAGTGCGCGACATGCTGCCCAAGGCCCATTTTGCCTGTGTCTACGCCAAGCCCAAGGGCGTGCCGACCGTCGACACCTTCGTCACCGAGGTCAGCCAGGACACCTGGATCTACTTCCCCTGGGACATGGGCTTTACCTATCAGGAACCGATCAAGAAGGGCCCGGCGCAGTAGGCCCGGCCATTTCACAACGCCGATACAACAAACGCCCGACCGGCTTCCCTTCCGGTCGGGCGTTTGCGTCGCGCGGCAGGGGGTTACCGCTTGCGGAGACGGGCGCGGGCTGCAGGCGCGAGATAGTGGGTGAGCACGGGCCCGGCGACCCAGGCGATCAGCAGCATCGCGGGCAGCAGGAAAACGCGTGCGTCATAGAGCGGCGGCACGGTGAGGATCACCGCGACGATCGCGGCACAGCCGATGGCAATAACGATGTAAGCAAGAACGCGGGCAGGCAGGTTATCCATTGCAGTTCTCCCTTCGTGTTGCTGAATAAACGCCGCATGAAGAGAAGAGTTCCCGCCGGAACCGCTGAGATGGGCTCAGTCGCCGTTGCGCTCGCGCCGAAGCTTGTCCCACCACTGCAGACGCTTGTTGATCTCGCGCTCGAAGCCGCGCTCGGGCGGCTGGTAGAATTTCATCCGCCCCATTTCGGTGGGAAAATAATCCTGACCGGAAAAGGCATCCGGCTGGTCGTGGTCATAACGGTAGCCGTCACCGTAGCCTTCGGATTTCATCAGCTTGGTCGGCGCGTTGAGAATGTGCTTCGGCGGCAGCAGTGAGCCGTGCTCCCTGGCCGCGCGCATGGCCGCCTTGAAGGCGGTATAGACGCCGTTGGATTTCGGCGCGGTGGCGAGATAGACGCAGGCCTCCGCCAGCGCCAGCTCGCCTTCCGGCGAACCCAGATACTCATAGGCATCCTTTGCGGCATTGGCGACGACGAGCGCCTGCGGATCGGCGAGGCCGATATCCTCCGATGCCATGCGCACCAGCCTGCGCCCGAGAAACAGCGGATCCTCACCGGCATCGAACATGCGGGCGAGATAATAAAGGGCCGCATCGGGATCCGATCCGCGCACGGATTTGTGCAGGGCCGAAATCAGATTGTAGTGCCCGTCCTGGCCCTTGTCATAGATGGGCGCGCGGCGCTGGACGATATTCATCAGGCTTTGCGGATCAAGCCGCTCGTCCGCGCGCGCCGAACGCCAGACCTCTTCCGCCAGCGTCAGGATCGCGCGGCCGTCCCCGTCGGCCATCATCACCAGCGTCTCGCGCGCCGCATCGTCGAGCGGCAGCGCCCTGCCCTCGGCCTCTTCCGCCCGCCGCATCAGCTCCGCAAGGCTTTCGGCATCATGGGATCGGAAGGTCAACACGCGGGCGCGTGACAACAGAGCGGCGTTCAGCTCGAAGGACGGGTTTTCGGTGGTCGCGCCGACGAGGATGATGGTGCCATCTTCCATAACGGGCAGGAAACTGTCCTGCTGGGCGCGGTTGAAGCGATGGATCTCGTCGACGAACAACAGCGTCTGCCGCCCGTTCATGCGCCTGGCGCGAGCCGATTCGAACACTTTCTTCAGGTCCGCCACGCCGGAAAAAATCGCCGATATCTGCTCGAAGGCGAGATCGGCCTCGCCAGACAGAAGCCGCGCCACCGTGGTCTTACCCGTGCCCGGCGGCCCCCAGAAGATCATCGAGCCGAGCGAGCCGGAAGCGATCATGCGCGTCAGCGCGCCGTCCGGCCCGGTCAGGTGCGACTGGCCGGTGACCTCGCCGAGCGACTTCGGACGAAGCCGGTCGGCAAGCGGTCGCTTGTTTTCGATGTCCTCGGGGACGTGTGGGGCAAAAAGGTCGTTCATCTGAATATCTGGTTTATCATCCTGCCGCCGCGATTGATGGAAAGGCGCCAGTAGCCGGGCGTCTCGCCCGCCACATCCTCCAGCGTCGCGGTGGTATCGATCGGCGCGTCATTGACGGCAACGATGACGTCGCCCTTGGCAAAGCCGATCCGCTGGGCCGTGGAGCCCGGTTCGATATCGCTCACCACCACTCCATCATCGATCCCCGAAAGGCGCAACTCCTCTGCCACGCGCGGCGAGACGTTTTCCACCGTAAGCCCTGAAAACGGCGAGGAACCGTCGATCACGCGGGTATCGCGCGGCGGGTCTTCCGGGGCGAGATCAAGCGGAAGGGCGACGTGGGTCATCTGCCCGTCCCGCTCCACCGTCAGGTCCGCGGTGTTGCCAATGCCGGCGACCGTCAGCCGATAGAGCAGCGCGTCGGGATGCTCGACCGGTATGTCATTGACCGCGATGATGACGGAGCCGGTTTCAAGGCCAGCCTTTTCCGCCGGACTGCCCGGTCGGGTGGCGGAGATGATCGCGCCGCGCGCCGCCTTCAGCCCCAGCGCCTCGGCAATATCGGAGGTCACGGGACCGAAGGTCGCGCCGACATAGGGACGCTGGAAGCGCGTTTCGCCGTCCTCCGCCGCCTTCAGAAACACCTTTACCATGTTGGCGGGAATGGCGAAGCCGACGCCGTTGGAGCCGCCGCCGGAGGAGAAGATCGCGGTATTGATGCCGATCAGTTCGCCCTTCATGTTAAGCAGCGCGCCGCCGGAATTGCCGGGATTGATCGCCGCATCCGTCTGCAGGAAGAAGCCGAACTCGCCGTCATTGACGGCATTGCGCGCGCGACCGGAAATGATGCCGCTGGTCACCGTCTGGCCAACGGCGAAGGGGTTGCCGATAGCAAGCGATATATCGCCGACCTCGACATTGTCCGAATTGCCGATCGCCACGGTCGGAAAATCCTCGTCCGCCTCGATCTTCAGCACCGCGAGATCGTAGCGATCGTCCTTCAGCAGCACCGTACAGGGAAATTCACGGCCGTCGGCAAGGGCGACGCGCACATCATCGGCCCCTGCGATCACATGATTGTTGGTGATCACCATGCCATTGCCGGTGACGATCACACCGGAGCCGAGCGAGGTCTGCCGCTCGGAGCGGCCCGGCATCTGCTCCCCGAAGAAGCGGCCGAAGAACGGGTCGGAGAAGAGCGGCGACATGCGCCGCTGCACCATGCGCTCGGCATAGACATTGACGACGGCCGGCGCAGTCTCCTTCACCAGCGGCGCGTAGGAGAGCATCACGTCGGTTTGCGCCGCAGGCACCTGACGTTCCAGCGCGAACGCCTGATTGCCGGAAAACGCCAGCGCAATCGAAAGCGCGCCGGCCACGGCCAAGCGCCTTGACCTGATCCGCCCCCGCTGCGGCCCGGCGCAATTTCCGGTGTTCGAGATCATCGGCTCGTTCATCACATCCATTGGCATTCAGAATTCCTTCATGTGTCACGACATAGCCTTCCCGGCGCTATAGAGATGGTACGCCGGGCGGAGAATCAAGGCTAGAAAGCCTCTTTGGCCAAAGCATGATTTCGCCGCAATTGCTGTCGCATTTTGTTGCCGGCGGAAACCCGTGATGAGGAGATCAGAATGAATAGTAAGTCCTATCTCGCATTCGGCGGCCTGCCCGCCGCCATGGCCCTTGCCCTGACGCTATCGCTTTCCGCCCCCTTCGGCGGCAACGAGGCCAAGGCCGCCAGCTTCGACTGCTCGGCCTCCGGCCTGACGCCCAATGAAAAGACCATCTGCTCCAACCTTACGCTCAACGATGACGACGTGAAGATGGCGACCATGTACACCATGCTGAAGGGTCTGTTCGCGATGGGCGTCTCCGGCAACATGGCCGACGACCAGAAGGCCTGGCTCAAAACCCGCGAAGCCTGCGGCACCGACGTCTCCTGCATCGAAAAGGCCTATGACACCCGGATCGACCAGCTGCAGAAGCTTTACGACGGGATCGACAAGCCGATTTGAGGCGGCCCCATGGGGAAACGCTTCCCGGCGTTTCCCTTGCCTGACGGATCAGCGAACTGCGTCCAGTGCCCGTTCGGCCAGGGCCGGCCATTGCTCCAGGAGTACCGCACGGGTACGGATTCCCGGCGACTGCTTACCGCGCTGCTCCGTCTGCGTCAGCGTCGCAAACACCAGCGTGTCATCCCCGCGTTCGGCCCAGCCGACATACCAGCCCCAGCCGTGGTCGTAGTCGAAACTGCGATCGGCGCGCCGGGGATAGGCCGCGCCGGTCTTGCCGCGCATGAGCCAGCCGTCCACCATGTTCTGCTCAAGGAGGCCGCGCGTCTTCGCCATGGCGTCCTGGCTGGCCGGCAGGTTCCCAAGCACCAGCGCGCGCAGGAACACAGCCTGCTGATACGGAGAAATCCTCAGCGATGACGAAATCCAGGCGCGGTCGAGCCCGTTGTCGTACCCCGGATCGCCGGAAAAATCGGCATTGCCGTAGCCGAACGCCGCGCCATAGCGGGCAAGGGTCGCCGCGCCGAGAATATGGGTCAGTCGCTGCGAATACCAGACGACGGAATAGCGAATCCAGCGTTCGGGATCGGTGTTCTGTTTCCAGGCCGCGCCGCCCCAATCGGGATCGCCGGCGCGATAGGCCATGACCGGGCGATGGGCGTCCTGAAGGATACCCGCATCAAAGGCCATGACCGCCAGCGCCACCTTGAAGGTGGAAGCCGGCGTGACCTCGGACCGGCAATCCCCTTCCTCCACCAGAGCCGCCCCGGTTCTTGCGTCCATGACAAGGGTGCAGACGGTGGCCGCCTCGGCTGAACCCGCCAGGATCGGCAACAGGGAAAGCACGAGACCAAAGAACAATCGCAGCATTTTCACCTCCGCCACTCAAAGTTTCGGGCCGCCCTTCGCAGGGCGACCCGAACCGTTTTCTGGCCCCACACACAATGCAGCTAAGTCGCGACTATTCCGGCAGGATCCGCACCGCGCCCTTGTCGGCGCTGGCGGCAAACGCGGCATAGGCCTTGAGCGCGGTGGTGACCTGCCGGCGGCGCGGTTGTTCCGGCTTCCAGCCCTTTTCGTCCTGCGCGCTGCGGCGGGCTTCAAGCTCCGAAGGAGAAATGCGCAGGTTGATGGTGCGGCCGGGAATGTCGATGTCAATCATGTCGCCGTCGCGCACTAGGCCGATCGCGCCGCCCTGGGCGGCTTCCGGCGAAGCGTGGCCGATGGACAGGCCGGACGTGCCGCCGGAGAAGCGGCCATCGGTGATCAGCGCGCATTCTTTGCCGAGACCCTTCGACTTCAGATAGCTGGTCGGGTAGAGCATTTCCTGCATGCCCGGCCCGCCCTTCGGACCTTCATAGCGGATGACGACGACGTCGCCGGCCTTCACCTCGTTGGAGAGAATGCCCTTGACCGCCGCGTCCTGGCTTTCGAAGACGACGGCGGGGCCCGAGAATTTCAGGATGCTCTCGTCAACGCCGGCCGTCTTCACGATGCAGCCATTGAGCGCGATATTGCCCTTTAGGACAGCCAGCCCGCCATCCTTGGAGAACGGATGCTCTGCGTTGCGGATCGCGCCGGATACGCGGTCGAGATCGAGCTCGGCCCAGCGGCGGTTCTGGGAGAACGCCTCCTGCGAAGGCACGCCGCCGGGGGCTGCCAGGTAGAAATTGCGCACGCTTTCCGAATTGGTGCGGACGATATCCCACTGGTCGATCGCATCACCGATGGTGGCGGAATGCACCGTCGGGCTCTCACGCTTGATGAGACCCGCCCGGTCCAGTTCGCCGAGGATCGCCATGATGCCGCCGGCGCGGTGGACATCTTCCATATGCACGTCGTTCTTTGCCGGCGCAACCTTGCACAGGCACGGCACATAGCGCGAAAGCCGGTCGATATCATCCATGGTGAAATCGAGTTCCGCCTCGTGCGCTGCCGCCAGAATGTGCAGCACGGTATTGGTGGAGCCGCCCATGGCAATGTCGAGCGTCATGGCGTTTTCAAACGCCGCCTTGCTGGCGATGTTGCGCGGCAGGACGGTTTCGTCGTCTTGCTCGTAGTAGCGCCGCGCCAGATCGACGATCTGGTGACCGGCCTCGACAAACAGGCGGCGGCGGTCGGCATGGGTGGCCAGCGTCGAGCCGTTGCCTGGCAGCGAAAGCCCCAGCGCTTCCGTCAGACAGTTCATCGAATTGGCGGTGAACATGCCGGAGCAGGAGCCGCAGGTCGGGCAGGCCGAGCGTTCGATCGCCTGAACATCGGCATCGGAATATTTGTCGTCGGCGGCTGCAACCATGGCATCGACCAGATCGAGCGCCTGTTCCTTGCCGTTCAGCACAACCTTGCCGGCTTCCATCGGGCCGCCGGAGACGAAGATGACGGGAATGTTGAGCCTGAGCGAGGCCATCAGCATGCCGGGGGTGATCTTGTCGCAATTGGAGATGCAGACCATGGCATCGGCGCAATGGGCGTTGACCATGTACTCGACACTGTCGGCAATGATCTCGCGGGACGGCAGCGAATAAAGCATGCCGTCATGGCCCATGGCGATGCCGTCATCGACGGCGATCGTGTTGAATTCCTTTGCAACGCCGCCAGCCGCCTCGATCTCGCGCGCGACAAGCTGGCCGAGGTCCTTCAGATGCACGTGCCCCGGCACGAACTGCGTAAAGGAATTGACGACGGCGATGATCGGCTTGCCGAAATCGCCTTCCTTCATACCGGTTGCGCGCCACAGACCGCGCGCGCCGGCCATGTTGCGTCCGTGGGTCGTCGTTCTGGAACGATAGGCTGGCATGGGTCTTCCTTTCCAAAAATTTCGGGCGTCGGTACGGAAGCTCCTCTTCTCCGTACAGCCCTTTTCGGGCGAAAATCCGCCGTATTGCGTGTGTCGTAACGCAAATCACGGGGCCTGTCACTATCGCTTGGTGCGAAAATGGTACTCTCCGGTACGCCTCAATATACCAGATGTCATCGGTCTGTTAGTCTTCATTTTGACCAATTGAGTGAGGATATCGGCACTCTGCAAATCCCTTGATTTGGATTTCACCTTTTGAAGTGATTTTCATATTAAAGTGTGATTTTTTAAACACTTTTTTTATTATAACTTTCAATAGCTTATGCGATTTTATCGATCATCAAACGCATACCCTCGCCTGACAATCTGCTTTTAAAACTCCATATTTCGTGTCAAAGAAACTTGTACAAACGCTTATTTCGATAAGCAGTAGGAGTTCAGGAATGAGACACGTATCCATCGTTGTTCGCGCAATGTGGGATGATGAGGCGTGTGTTTGGGTGGCAACGAGCAGCGATATTGACGGCCTTGCCGTTGAAGCAGACACCATGGAAAACCTTCGACAGAAAGTGGTTGACGCCATCGCAGATCTGATCGAGCTGAACGGTGTTATATCTGACGACCGTGAAATTCCGGTGCATATCATGGCCGAACGCTTGGCAAAGGTACCCAATCCCTGCTTCTAATCGGCAATGGCGGGCTACTTACGCGAACTAAAAAAAGCTCTTGACAGAGGCCGGATGCGAATACGTCCGGCCCGGCAAAGACGATCACGAAATCTGGCGAAGCCCGATCACCAACCGGCACTTCACCGTCGATAGCGGCACAAAATCCCGGCACACTGCCAACGAAACCCTGAAGCAAGCAGGTTTGCCCAAAGCCTTTTGACCGCAGCGGCGGGAATTGATCAGCTCGGATAAATCCCTCTCTCAGGCCTCTCACACCCCGTACACAAAAACGTGGTTCAAATGTTTGTTGTGTGTGCGGAAACTATCGGCGATCTTCGTACGTATAGCGTCATGAATGCCAGATCAGGAGGCAGAGATCATGCCAGCATACAGACCGCCGCACATTCCGGCCTCTGAAATCACGCCGGAGCACGTCTATCTGAAGCGCCGCACGCTTCTGGCCGCAGGCCTTGCCGCCGGCGCCACTTTCGTCACGGGCGCGGGCAGCGGCGAAGCGCACGCGGCAACGCTGGCGCAAGGCGAGACGCTGAACACGGTGCCCGGCCCCTTTCCCAAGCCGCAGCGCGCGGAAACCAGTTTCGAGGACATCACCCACTACAATAATTTCTACGAGTTCGGCACCGGCAAGGCCGATCCCTTCAGGAACTCGGAAAATTTCAAGCCCTATCCCTGGACCTTCGAGATCGGCGGCATGGTGCAGAAACCGCAGACCGTCGATATCGAAACGCTGCTGACCAGGTTCCCGCTCGAAGACCGCGTCTACCGCATGCGCTGCGTGGAGGCCTGGTCGATGGTCATTCCCTGGGTCGGCATTCCGCTGAAATCGATCATCGATATGGCGGAGCCGACGGGATCGGCCAAATATGTCGCCTTCGAGGGCGTGGTGCGGCCGAAGGAAATGCCCGGCCAGAGCGGCTTCGGCCAGCCCATGCCCTGGCCCTATGTCGAGGGGCTGAGGCTGGATGAGGCCAACCACCCGCTCACCATCATCGCCGTCGGGCTCTACGGCAAGACGCTTTTAAACCAGTCCGGCGCGCCGATGCGGCTTGTGGTGCCGTGGAAATACGGCTTCAAGGGCATCAAGTCGATCACGAAAATCACACTCACCGACAAGCAACCGCCCAACAGCTGGAACCTGCTGCAGCCAAGCGAATACGGCTTTTACGCCAATGTGAACCCGAATGTCCCGCATCCGCGCTGGAGCCAGGCGACCGAACGCGTCATCGGCGAAGGCAGCGGCCTCTTCGGCGGCGGCAAGCGCATCGACACGCAGATGTTCAACGGTTATGGCGACGAGGTGGCAAGCCTTTACGCCGGCATGGACCTTGCGAAATATTACTGATCCGGCGGCACAGAACATGGCTCAAAATCCTGCCAGGAAACCGGGCGCCGCCTGGTGGCGGCCCGCCTCCGTGTGGGTGCTCTATATGGTCGGGCTTCTCCCGGCGCTCTGGTATTTCTGGCTCGGCGCGACCAACAATCTCGGCGTCGATCCGGTCAAGACCTTCGAGCATCTGCTCGGCATCTGGGCGCTGCGCTTCATCCTGCTGACGCTGTGCGTCACGCCGCTGCGCGATCTCGCTGGCATCAACCTTCTGCGCTACCGGCGCGCGCTCGGCCTGCTCGGCTTCTATTATGTCAGCTTTCACTTTTTGGTCTATCTGGTGCTCGACCAGCAGATGAACCTCTCCGTTGTGGTGGAAGACGTCATCAAGCGGCCCTTCATCACCTTCGGCATGATCGCGCTCGTGCTGCTGATCCCGCTGGCGCTGACCTCCAACAACTGGGCGATCCGCACGCTGAAGCAGAACTGGATCCGCCTGCACAAGCTGGTCTATGTCATCGCCGCGCTTGGCACGCTGCACTTTGCCATGGGCCGCAAGGTCATCGGCCCGGAGATCATGTTCTATATCGCGGTCTGCGTGCTCCTCCTCGGCTATCGCCTCATCCGCCCGAAGCTGATGGAGCGCAAACGCGCGCGGAAAAAGGCAGCCCGGATGCAGGCGGGCGTGAGGCCGGCGAAGTAGCGCCATGCTTTTGCCGTTTAGCGCCCCGGCCCCGGCCCGACTTTGACCGGCATCAGTCGCTTGGCGTCAAATTCAAAAGGCGATTTTTGCGTCAAGCGGGGAGAACGGCTGAACGGCCGACAATAGCGCCCGCGCCTGATCGGCGTCGCGGTGCATCTGCGCAACAAGGGCCTCCAGCCCGTCGAATTTCAGTTCGTCGCGCAGACGGCCGAAGAGCGAGACGGAGCCGGTCTCGCCATAGAGATCGCCCTTGAAATCGAAGATATAGGTCTCCAGCAGCGGCCTTCCGTCCTCCACCACGGTCGGGCGGCGGCCAAAGCTCGCCACCCCGTCATGCAGCGTGCCGCAGGGTCTGCGATAGCGCACCGCGTAGATGCCGGGACGAAGCTTGGCGTCGGGATCGAAGGCCATGTTGGCCGTCGGAAAGCCAAGCGTGCGACCAAGTTTCTCGCCATGGATCACTTCGCCGGAGACCGTGTAACGATAGCCGAGAAGGCCGGATGCCTCCACCACCTCGCCGCGGGTGAGAAGATCGCGGATGCGGCTGGAGGAGACGACCTCGGCATTCTCGTCGCGGAAGGCGTCCATCAGCGTCACGCCGAAACCGTGGCGCTTGCCCGCCTGCATCAGATAGGCCGGGCCGCCCTCGCGGTTGCGGCCGAAATGGAAATCGAACCCGGTGACGACTTCGCTGGCGCCGAGCCAGTCGATCAGCACGGTCGAGACGAATTCCTCCGGAGAGCGCTGCGAGAAGGTCCGGTCGAAGGGATATTCGATGACGGCGTGATAGCCCATCGCCTCAAGCAGGCGCGCCTTCATCGGCGCCGGCGTCAGCCGGAAAACCGGCGTCTTGGGATTGAACACCGTGCGCGGATGCGGCTCGAAGGTCAGCACCAGCGCCGGCACGCCGCGCTCTTCGGCAAGCGAGAGCGCGCGCCCCAGAACGCTTTGATGACCGCGATGCACGCCGTCGAAATTGCCGATAGCCACCACCCCGCCCTTCAGGTCGGACGGCAGGGGTTCACGAAATTCGTTGCGGTGAAATACGGTCATGGTTCAGCTTCCAGATGAATGCGGCCGATCTCAGACGAGATCGGGCATCCAGTATTTCGGCTCTGCGTTCTTTTCCGTCAAGAACCGATCGAGCGACGCTTCGTCAACCTTTCCATCGACCGTGTAGTCGCCGGCGTGGATGCCCTCGGCGATGAACAGGAGATCGAGACCGTAGTCGAGCGCGCCCTTGACGTCCGTCGGCATGCCGTCGCCGATGGCCAGGACGCGGGTCGTGTCAACCTCGCCGACGAGCGTGCGGGCCGTCGCCAGCGCCGCCTCGTAGATCGGCGTGTGCGGCTTGCCGGCGATGCGGGTCTCGCCGCCGAGTTCTTCATAAAGGGCGGCAAGTGCACCGGCGCAGGGGATCAGCCGGTCGCCGCGGGTGACGACAAGGTCCGGATTGGCGCAGATCAGCGGCGCGCCGCGCTTCTGAAAGCCGACGAGCATGTCCCGGTAATCTTCCGGCGTCTCGGTCTCGTCGTCGAAAAAGCCGGTGCACAGAATGCCCTCGGCCTCCGCCTCGCCAACCAGTTCCGCGCCGGTTCCTTCGGTCAGGCCGGTATCGCGCTTCGGGCCGAGATGAAAAAGTTTGCGCGGGCCCTTGGCGACGAGCGTCCTGGTCACATCGCCGGAGGTGACGATCGCGTCAAAGCTTTCATCATAGATCTCGAGGGCCGCCAGCTGCTTCACCACGGCGGACGAAAGCCGGGGCGAATTGGTGAGCAGGATCACCGTCCGGCCGGCCGCGCGCGCCTCTTTCAGCGCCTGCCGGGCCGCTGGAAAGGCCGCAACCCCGTTGTGGAGCACGCCCCAGACGTCGCAGAGCACGATGTCGTAATCGGCATAGAGCGCGCTGAGGGCGGGGATCGAACGGGGCATGGCGTGTCCTTTTGGTGTCGGGAGGGTGCTACGGGCGGGTTTTGAAGCCCTAATGGTCATAACCAGGTGGCAATGGCAAGCCCCGCAAGCCCTGCGCCCAGAAGAAGCGGCACAACGCCGATGCGGAAGACGAAGAGGGCAATGCCGGCAACAAGGCTCAACAGCAGCGACCAGACATGCAGGCTCGACCACGCCGGCCAGACCGGTCCGGCGTCGATCAGAGGCGGCAGGGCAAAGAATTCGACGCGACCGACATGGTCGAACATCACATGCAGCGCAAACCAGAGCGACAGATTGGCGATGACCCCGACGATCGCCGCGCCGATGCCGGCCATGGCGCCGGAAAGCGCCGGGTTCTTGCGCAGATCCTCGATGAAGGGCGCGCCGGCGAAGATAAAGACGAAGCTCGGCACGAAGATTGCCCAAGCAGTGAGGAACGCGCCGATGATGCCGGAAACAACCGGCGCGGCGAAGCCCGGCGCGGCATAGGCGCCGAGAAAGCCGACAAAGCAGAGAACAAGAACCAGCGGCCCCGGCGTGGTTTCCGCCAGCGCCAGCCCGTCCAGCATTTCGGCGGGCGTCAGCCAGTGGTAGGTGGTCACCGCCTCCTGCGCCACATAGGAGAGCACGGCATAGGCCCCGCCGAAGGAAAACAGCGCCACCTTGACGAAAAAGCCGAAGATATCGGTGAGCGTCCCGGCTCCGCCGAGGAGGGTCAGAATACCGAGAGGCAGGAGCCAGATGACCGTCCACACGGCGATCGTGGCGATCGCCCGCAGGCCCTTTTTCTGCCGCGCTGGCGCGGGCTCCTCGTCTTCCGCGCCCGGATCGGGAGTGCCGCGAATGAGAAAATAGCCGGCGATGCCGGCGGCAAGCACGACGAGCGGAAAGGCAATGCCGAAAACGAACAGCGCCACGAAGGCGATGACGGCGAAAGCCGCCGAGACCGGCCCCTTCAGCGACTTCTTCGCCATGCGCCAGAGCGCCTGGACGACGATGGCAAGAACCGCCGCCTTCAGCCCGGTGAACACAGCCTCGAGCCAGGCGGTATCGGCAAGGGCGGCGTAGAAAGCGGCAAGCCCGATGATGACGAAAAGGCCCGGCAGGACGAACAGCAGACCCGCCGCAACGCCGCCGCGGACGCCGTAAAGCAGCCAGCCGATATAGGTGGCAAGCTGCTGGGCCTCGGGTCCCGGCAGCAGCATGCAATAGTTCAGCGCATGGAGATAACGGTCTTCCTTCAGCCAGCGCTTTTCCTCCACCACGATCCGGTGCATCAGCGCGATCTGGCCGGCAGGACCGCCAAACGACAGGAAGCCGATGCGGGCAAAAACCGCAACCAGTTCGTCAAAGGACGGTTTTTTATCCTGAACGGCGTTCTCCGTCACAATCTCCTCGCATTCCGGGCTGAAATCACCGGTCAAGGGTTATCGCCACGCGATAAAACCTGTATGACGGCTCCGATCCAGGCAATCGACGCCTCTCGGGCAGATAAAAAATCTTTTGCCGATTTCTTGACACGCCGCACCCCACCTCCTAAATCTCCGCTATTAGCACTCACCCAGTGAGAGTGCTAACACTTATCCAGGTGGCCGCGCCAAGCGGCTGCGAATGTCATTTGATCGAGGGTACAGACAATGGCAAGCATTTCTTTCCGCCCCCTGCACGACCGCGTCGTCGTACGTCGCGTTGAGTCCGAGGAAAAGACCAAGGGTGGCATCATCATCCCCGACAGCGCCAAGGAAAAGCCGCAGGAAGGCGAAATCGTCGCCGTCGGTTCCGGCGCACGTGACGAAAGCGGCAAGGTTGTCGCGCTCGACGTCAAGGTCGGCGACCGCGTTCTGTTCGGCAAGTGGTCGGGCACCGAGGTCAAGCTCGACGGCGAAGACCTTCTGATCATGAAGGAAGCCGACATCATGGGTGTTGTCGCCTGATCGGCGACCATCCCTGACGCTTACCATTCCATTCAGCCGGGCTTTTGAGCCCATCAAGGTTTGATAAACCAGGAGTTTTCAAATGGCTGCCAAAGAAGTCAAATTCGGCCGTACGGCCCGCGAAAAGATGCTCGACGGCGTCGACATTCTCGCAAACGCTGTAAAGGTCACGCTCGGCCCCAAGGGTCGTAACGTTGTTATCGAAAAGTCCTTCGGCGCTCCGCGCATCACCAAGGACGGCGTTTCGGTCGCCAAGGAAATCGAACTTGAAGACAAGTTCGAAAACATGGGCGCCCAGATGGTCCGCGAAGTTGCTTCGAAGACCAACGACAATGCCGGTGACGGCACCACCACGGCGACCGTTCTGGCCCAGGCCATCGTCAAGGAAGGTTCGAAGGCCGTTGCTGCCGGCATGAACCCGATGGACGTCAAGCGCGGTATCGACCTCGCTGTTGCCGAAGTTGCCAAGGAACTCGTTGCCAAGGCCAAGAAGATCAACACTTCGGCCGAAGTTGCCCAGGTCGGCACCATCTCCGCCAACGGCGAAAAGCAGATCGGTGAAGACATTGCCGCCGCCATGCAGAAGGTCGGCAATGAAGGCGTGATCACGGTTGAAGAAGCCAAGACCGCCGAAACCGAACTGGAAGTCGTTGAAGGCATGCAGTTCGACCGCGGTTACCTGTCGCCCTACTTCGTCACCAACTCCGAGAAGATGGTTGCCGAGCTGGAAGACGCCTACATCCTGCTGCACGAAAAGAAGCTCTCCAACCTGCAGGCCATGCTGCCGGTTCTGGAATCGGTCGTACAGTCCAACAAGCCGCTCCTCATCATTGCTGAAGACGTTGAAGGCGAAGCCCTTGCTACGCTCGTCGTCAACAAGCTGCGCGGCGGCCTGAAGATTGCTGCCGTCAAGGCGCCTGGCTTCGGCGATCGCCGCAAGGCCATGCTGGAAGACATCGCCATCCTGACGGGCGGTACGGTCATCTCCGAAGACCTCGGCATCAAGCTCGAGAATGTTACCCTCGACATGCTCGGCACGGCCAAGAAGGTCTCGATCACCAAGGAAAACACCACGATCGTCGACGGCGCCGGCCAGAAGGCCGACATCGAGGCACGCGTTGCCCAGATCAAGGCCCAGATCGAGGAAACCACTTCCGACTACGACCGCGAAAAGCTGCAGGAACGTCTTGCCAAGCTCGCCGGCGGCGTTGCCGTGATCCGCGTTGGCGGTGCCACGGAAGTCGAAGTGAAGGAAAAGAAGGACCGCGTCGATGACGCCCTGAACGCGACCCGCGCCGCTGTTCAGGAAGGCATCGTGCCCGGTGGCGGCGTTGCCCTGCTGCGCGCTTCCGCCGCAGTCACCGCCAAGGGTGAAAATGCCGATCAGGATGCCGGTATCGCCATCGTCCGTCGCGCTCTGCAGGCTCCGGCCCGCCAGATCGTCACGAACACCGGTGATGAAGCCTCGATCGTTGTCGGCAAGATCCTCGAGAACAACGACTTCAACTATGGCTGGAACGCCCAGACCGGCGAATATGGCGACATGATCGCCATGGGTATCGTCGACCCGGTCAAGGTTGTCCGCACGGCCCTGCAGGACGCAGCCTCGGTTGCCTCGCTGCTGATCACCACCGAAGCCATGATCGCCGAAGCGCCGAAGAAGGACTCGGCCGGCGGCATGCCCGACATGGGCGGCATGGGTGGAATGGGCGGCATGGGCGGCATGATGTAATCAGGCGACAGCCTGATTACAGAATAGCACGCCCATGATCCCAGGTGGTTTGGTGCCAGGTGGATTTGGATTACAGAATAGCACGCCCATGATCCCAGGTGGTTTGGCGCGGCAAGCGCGCCAAACTGGCGGCATGATGTAATCAGGCGATAGCCTGATTGCCGAGCGCCCAGCTCGACACCGTAAGAACTTGAAAAGGCGCCTTCAGGGGCGCCTTTTTTGTTTCCGTCATGAACACCTCACGCCCCACCGCGTCGGGGATGGCGCAAAGGCCAAAAACATGAACATTCGTTAATATATGGATTGCAGAAAAGGCCGATGCCTGCTGAAATTGACGGGCATCAAGGCAAGCCAGGCGTTGTGTTTCACTTTGCGTTTCGAGAACAGACCGCATGTGACCACGGGGCGCTGCCGCACGCCGCGACAATAAAACATGCAGGGTGAACTCTTCAGATGAAAACATATATTCCGGCGCTCGTCGCCGCAGCGGTCGCAACATCGGCTCAGGCCGCCGATCCCATGGTTGCTCCGGTTCCGGCAGCCGCCGCGACCTACGACTGGTCAGGCGCCTATTTCGGCGCGGAGGGCGGCTATGGCTGGCTCGCCGGCGAAGTGCCGAACGACCTCTTCACCGGCACCAAGACGGAGAGCGCCGACGGCGGCGCTGCAGCGGTCTTCGCCGGTTTTTCCCATCAGCTCGACAACGATATCGTGGTCGGTATCGATGGGGCGTTCGGCTATAACTGGAACGACAATTCCTACACCATCGTTTCGCCCTACCCCATGCTGAACGGCCAGAGCGTGACCTTTGGCACGGAATGGCGGGCAAGCGTCGAGGGCCGCGTCGGCTATGCCTTCAACCGTCTTCTGGTCTTTGCCTCCGGCGGTTGGGCGGCAACGCGGCTTGAAGGCTCGTTCTCGCTGACCGGCAAAAGCTATGACGAGGTCATGAACGGCTGGACGCTCGGCGCAGGCATCGACTATGCGCTCACCGACAATGTCTTCGCCCGCCTGAAGGCAAGCTACAGCGACTACGGCTCCACCGACATCATCACCCAGGCGACCGGCATTCCGGGCCTGCCCGACAGCAAACTGAGCCAGGCAAGCCTGATGGCCGGCATCGGCTTCAAGTTCTGACCTTACGGCTTTCTGCAACGCGTTCAGACGCGACAAAGGGCGGCCAGGCCGCCCTTTCCGATAGACTGACCGTCGGAAGCCTCAGGCCGCTTCCGCGTTCAGAGATTTTTCCGCAAGCTTGGACAGCTCGAGGTCGGCCGTCGATTCCTGCTCGAAAGTCTCTTCCAGAAGCTTGGCGACGTCCTTCTTGCCGAGCTGCTTTGCCCAGGCGATCAGCGTGCCGTAGCGGGCCATCTCATAGTGTTCGACGGCCTGGGCTGCAGAAATGAGGCCGGCATCGAGAGCAGGCGTATCCTTGAAATCCTCAATGATCTCCTCGCCTTCCTCGATGATGCCCTGGATCGCCTCGCAGGTCTTGCCGCGGGCCGGCTTGCCGAGCAGATCGAACACCTGCTGCAGGCGCTCGATCTGGCCTTCGGTCTCGTCCCTGTGGTTGCGGAAGGCCTCGGCAAGGTCTTCGGACTGCGCCGCGCGCGCCATCTTCGGCAGCGCCTTCACGATCTGGCGTTCGGCGAAATAGATGTCTTTCAGCGTGTCGAGAAACAGGTCGTCCAGTGTCTTGGTCATGTTCGGATCTCCTCGTGTTGAAAGCGTGTTTGCTTTTGTGACGAAGGAACGCAGTCCTTGACGGAACGGTTCCTGACAAAACCGCAGCGCAAGCAACAAAAAAGCGCGGCCACCGGGACCGCGCTTCGTCTCAAGCATGGGGATGCTGCGTCTTGCCTCAGGCTTCGGCGGGAACCGTGAAGCCCTTGACGCTGGCCGGGCGGTCCGAGCAGCGCTCCACCCAGGCGGAAACGGCCTTGAAATCGCCAAGCTGCAGAACATCCGCAGCATCATAGCCCACCGACAGACCGCGCACCCAGGGGAACAGCGCGATATCGGCAATGGAATAGGCCGAATAGTCCTCGCCCATGATGAACTTGCGATCGCGCAGGCGCCCTTCCAGAACGCCGAGCAGCCGACGAACTTCCTTCTTGTAGCGCTCGACCGGATAGGGATTGTTGGCAACCTTGTCGGCGGCATATTTGTAAAAATGGCCAAACTGGCCAAACATCGGCCCGACGCCGCCCATCTGGAACATCACCCACTGGATCGTCTCATAGCGGCCGATCGGATCGTTGGGCATCAGCTTGCCGGTCTTCTCCGCGAGGTAAAGCAGGATCGCGCCGGATTCGAACAGGCCGACCGGTGTATCTTCCGGGCCGTGCGGGTCGATGATCGCGGGAATCTTGTTGTTGGGGTTCAGCGACAGGAACTCCGGCGACATCTGGTCGTCCGTGCCGAAGGACACGCGATGCGCCTCATAGGGCAGTTCAAGCTCCTCAAGCGCGATCGAGATCTTGACGCCATTGGGGGTTGGAAGCGAATAGAGCTGAATGACGTCCGGGTCGTTGGGCGGCCATTTCTGGGTAATCGGGAAATCGGACAAGCGTGACATGGACGTTCCTGAAAATGTTTTGAAGATAGAGGCCAGATGTGCAGTGCGGGGGGATTTCGCAAGGCCATGCTTGTCATTAAAATGGCAAAAAAGTGTCGTCCAGACCAAAAATGACGATTTTACTCATTCGTCACCAAATTTCGGTGGGTCAGCAGCACCCTGACAACAAGGGTTGTGTCGGCTTTTATCCGCGCATCGCCGCGAGAATTTCTCCGATCACCGGATCGCCTTCATGCGCCGGCTTTTTCGCGCGAACAAAGCAGGCCTCCGATTTGAGGATCACGCCATCGGCGAGGATCTTCAGGTGGTTGGCTCTGAGCGTCGAGCCGGTGGAGGTGATGTCGACGATGATATCGGCCTGGCCCGCCATGGGGGCGCCTTCCGTCGCTCCGAGACTTTCGACGATGCGATAGAGCTGGATGCCGTGCTTTGACGTGAAGAACTGCTGCGTCAGCCGCCAGAATTTCGTCGCGATCGCCAGACGGCGGCCGTGACGGCTGCGGAATTCCGAGGCCACGTCATTGAGATCGGCCATGGTGTCGACATCGAGCCAGATCTCCGGCACAGCAACAACCACATCGGCCTGGCCGAAACCGAGGCGGGAGACGAACTCGACGCGGGCATCGGCGTCCGCCACGTTTTCGCGCACCACATCCTCGCCGGTCACGCCGAAATCGACCGCGCCATTGCCGACCTCACGCGAAATCTCGGACGCGGAAAGAAAGGCGATCTCGATATCCGGGCGACCGCGCACCTGGCCGCGATAGGAGCGGTCATTGCCGTTGGTCTCCACCGGAAAGCCCGCCCTTTCGAGCGCCTGTTCCGCGCCTTCCTTGATCCGGCCCTTGGAGGGCAGCGCAATGGTGACGGTCATGTTTTTCCTCCGGCGCGTTCGATCCGGTCGAGCCACAGCGAAAAGCCGACGGCGGGAATATGGTCGCTGGCGCCAAGCAGCGTCAGCAGACGGTCATAGCGTCCGCCACCGGCCAGAAGCGCGCCGCGTTCGCTTGCTTCCGCGATTTCGAACACAAGACCCGTATAGTAATCGAGAGGACGGCCGAAGGCGGCGCGATAGGTGATCGCGGCCACATCGACGTCCGCCGCCTCAAGCGCCGCGATGCGGGCCTCGAACGCACCGATCGCCGCGCCGATGTCGAGATCGAATTTTTCCGAAAAGCCCGCAAGCGCCGACGATGCCGCGTCAAGACCGACCTCGAGCGACAGAAAACTCGTCAGCGCCGCAAGCGCATCGGCATCGAGGCTGGTGACGGAAAGCGCGAGCTTCTCCTTCAGCCGCCGTGCGATCTCCTCCGGGCTGCGGCTGGCATTGGTGGAATAGCCGGTCGCCTGCATTGTCTCGTCGATATGGGCAATCAGCCCCGCTTCGTCGCCATCGGCGAGATAAGCGGCAACGCGACGGTCGAGGCCGGAGACGGGCTGCGGGCGGGCAAGCGTCTCCAGAAGCGCTTCAAGCCGGGCATGGTTGCCGAAGGCCTGGATCAGCCGCTTTTGCCAGCCGCCCGGAAGCCCGAGCGCGCGCACCACGGCCTCGAAGATCGCCTGATCGCCGAGTGTGACGGCAAGGCGCTCGCCCGGCAGGCAGGCGCCAAGCGCTTCCCACGCATCGGCGATGGCGCGGGCATCGGCGGCGGCGACATCGCCCGTGCCGAGATCCTCGATGCCCGCCTGGAAGAACTCGTCCGCCCCGTCCTCGCGCGCCTGACGGAACACCATGCCGCAATAGGCATAGCGCATCGGCGTTCCGGCATTCTCCGCAATGTGACGGCGGCAGACGGGAATGGTGAATTCCGGCCGCAGGCACAGGCTCTCGCCCGTCTCGCTCTCGGTCATGAAGATGCGGCGGCGCAGCGCCTCGCCGGTCATATCCAGAAACGGCGCGGCGGGCTGGATCAACGGCGTATCGGTAAGCACCGTTTCGCGCGCAGCAAAGACGGAAAGGATGGCGCCGGCGCAATCCGGCAGGCTGGTGGACGGCATCATTGTCCCATCATCATTCAAGTTGGTGCATCCGATGACCATCCTTTGCGGCAAAAGTCAACGCATGGGCGGTGATGAATGGGGTTTTGGGGGCAAGGATCGGTACGGCCGGTTCTGCTTGCTGCGCCAGAGGGGAAATCCGCGCCTGCCGTCGCCGCCGGAACTCCCGTGCTTTCTCTCCGTCATGCCGGGCTTGACCCGGCATCTAGGGCGGCACGGCAAGGCGGCAGCGGAAAGAGAGTTGGCAAATCAAGGGCGACTTCGATCTGCAGCCCTGGATCCCGGCTCAAGGCCGGGATGACGGTCCTGGGGTAACCGTTCCCTGACAAACAGCACCCGCCCCGCGCTCTCAGATTGTCGGGCTTTTCAACCTCCGGAACGCCAAGCACGCCGGCATAGAACGCCCGCGCCCCGTCTTCCCGGCCCTCGGGCATGGCAAGCTGGATATGGTGGAGGATTTGAGAGACATAAGCAAAATGGCCGGAACCGGACAGGACCGCCGGTTACCGGATGCTCAATGATTATGGCGGGCGCGCCAAAGCTGGAAGCCAAGCATTCCCAATGCCGGAACCAGCAGGATCAGCGGGATCGTTATGTAGACCTGTTCAAAGCTCATGGCTCACCTCATCGAGAGGATTGTCATCCTCGCTGCTATATGTAGCACGATTGCCAGAAAAATCCAGATCAGCAGACCCAGCACCGAAAACGAGTGGCTGACATCCTCCACGAAAATACTGGCAACCACCGGCCCCAGAATGCCGATGGTCACGCAGGATGTCGAGAGGCGATCAAGCCAGGATGCCTGAAGTTTCTTCAGTTCGTTGGCGACCGCGACCGGTACATCCCCACCTCTGAATGGCCTCTTCATGGCATCCCCGCTCCGTTACCCGGCCCGCCGCCGGTCCTCCGCCTGCGCTTCCAGCATCTGGCGCACCTTTGCCACCAGATCGCCTTCCGGCACGGTTTCCTGCGCCACGCGCGCCTCGCGCCATTCGGCATTGTCCTCGATCTCGCCGGACAAGCGCTTGCCCTCGATCAGGTCCTTGATCTGGACGACGCCCTCGGCGCGCTCATCGCCGCCCTGGATGATGGCGATCGGGCAGCCGCGGCGGTCGGCATATTTGAGCTGGTTGCCGAATTTCTTCCAGTTGCCCTGATACATCTCGGCGCGGATGCCGGCTTTGCGCAATTCCTGCGTCATCTTCTGGTAGCGGCCCATGGCCTCGGCATCGCCGTCCATGACGGTGACGAGCACCGGCTCGATGACGTCGGACGCGCCGAGCTTGCCGAGGTTCTTCAGCGCCGTCATCAGCCGCGACACGCCGATGGAAAAGCCCGTTGCCGGCACCGGCTGGCCCATAAAGCGCGACACCAGCCCATCATACCGCCCGCCGCCGCCGACCGAGCCGAACACGACCTTTTCGCCTTTTTCATTGGTCACGTCGAAGGTGAGTTCGGCTTCGTAGACTGGGCCAGTGTAGTATTCGAGGCCTCGGACGACAGAGGGGTCGATCTTGATGCGGTCAGACATATAGCCGCTCGCCTGCACGATCTTTTCGATCATTTCCAACTCAGCAAGTCCGTCTACGAAAGAAGTGCTTTCTGCAAACTTATTCGAGAGCCGTTCGCCCAGCTCCGCAACAGGAACCCCGTCGCTGCCTGCTTCAAGAACGTCGCAGACTGCCGCAGCGTCTTCGCTAGACAATGCAGCGCCTTTGGTAAAATCTCCGCTCTCATCTTCTCTTCCGACAGTGAGCAGCTTGAAGACACCTTCAAGACCAAACTTGTCGAACTTGTCCATCGCCCTGAGCACCGTCAGCCGCTGCCCGGCATTCTCCTCGCCGCCAAGCCCGATCGCCTCCAGCACGCCATCCAGCACCTTGCGGTTATTGACCCGGATCACATAGTCGCCGCGCGGAATGCCGAGCGCTTCCATGGTGTCGGCCATCATCATGCACATTTCGGCATCGGTCTGGACGCCGGGGGCGCCGACGACGTCGGCGTCGAACTGCATGAACTGGCGGAAACGGCCCGGTCCCGGCTTTTCGTTGCGGAACACGTAGCCCGCGCGATAGGTGCGGTAGGGAAGCTGGATGTCGTTGAAGTTTTCGGCGACATGGCGGGCAAGCGGGGCCGTCAGGTCGTAGCGCAGCGACATCCACTGGTCGTCATCATCGGTGAGCGAGAACACGCCCTCGTTCGGCCGGTCCTGGTCGGGCAGGAATTTTCCCAGCGCATCGGTATATTCGAACAGCGGCGTTTCCACCGGATCGAAGCCGTAATTCTCGTAGACCGCCTTGATCTTCGCCACCATCTCCTCGGTCGCGCGGATATCGGCAGCCGAGCGGTCGACAAAGCCGCGCGGCAGGCGGGCCCTCAGTTTCTGCGGCTTCTTTTTCTTCTTCTCGCTCATGGTGCTTTTCATCATAGACAGGAGGGAAATTTTGTCCGCTGTCTTAAGTGATCATAGACGCTGCGGCAAGCCTTCGGCGCGCGGCTCGGCCCCGCTGCGGCCTTCGAGCGAAAAGGCCACAAGCTCGGTCGCGGCCTTGCTGAGATGCCGTTCCTTGTGGCGCAGAAGCTGAAAGGCGCGGGACGGCAGGTCGAAATTGACGCGCTTGAGCCCGCCCGACGCCAACCAGGGGGCGGCGACCGCGCCGGAAATCGCGGTTGCGGCATGGCCGGAGCGCACGGCAGACAGCACCGCCTCGTTCGACGGCAGCACCATCACCACGTTGAGATCGGCGGATGCAATGCCGAAATCGGCCATGGCATGCTCGAATTCAAAGCGTGTGCCTGAGCCCTCCTCGCGCAGCACGAAGGCCACCTGCCGGGCAAGCTCGCCCGGCGTCACCGGCCGCCCGTCCGCCAGCGGATGGCTGGGCGCGACCACCACCATCAGGGCATCGTCGGTCAAATGGCGCTTGGCCAGCAGCGGATTGTCGAGCGTGCCCTCGATATAGCCAAGCTCCGCCTCGCCGCCGGCGACAGCCTCGGCCACCGCCATGGTGTTGCCGATCGAAAGCTTGAGTTCGATGCCGGGGTAGCGCGCGTGAAAGCGCATCAGCACCTGCGGCAGCCAGTAGCTGGCAATCGTCTGGCTGGCGAAGACCGAGAGCGCGCCGCGTTCCAGCCCGCCAAGCTCGCCCAGCACCCGCTCGGCCGAACGCACCCGCGCAAGCGTTGCCCGCGCCTCTTCCAGAAAGGCGCGCCCCTCCGCCGTCAGCACGATGCCGCGTCCGACGCGATCAAACAGCGTGACGGAATAGAAATCCTCCAGCTTGCGGAGGGCGCTGGAAACGGCGGACGGGGTCAGATGCAGCGCTTCGGCCGCCCGCGTCAGGTGCTCGCGCTCGGCCACCGCGACAAACACGACCAGTTGTTCAAGGGTCATCATGGGATGAACATTCTCTTTCATCGAACGAAACGTCAATTATTATTCGATGGAAGACGACATTTGAGCATGACATGCTTTGCGCATCACAGGATTTCCCCCATGCGCATTGCCGTCGAAACCGAACAAACCCATCCCTGGACCGGACGCTTCATCTCGCTCGCGCCCGGCATCCTCCTCTCCTGCCTTGTCGCGCTGGCGGCCTTCGGGCTGGAAGCGGTCGAGGTGCGCCTGACCGAACATCGTTTCATCGAGAACCTTGTGCTCGCCATCCTCATCGGCACGGCCATCCGCTCGCTCGTCTATCTGCCGGCGGCGTTCAATGCCGGTATTCGCTTCTGCGAGAAATTCGTGCTGGAAGTGGCGATCGTGCTTCTCGGGGCGTCAATCAGCGTCCAGGCGCTGAAAGCCGCCGGCCCGGCGCTGGTTCTCGGCATCGTCTTCACCGTCATTGCCGCCATCGCCATCTCCTACGGCATCGGTCGCGGTCTCGGGCTGAAGCACAAGCTTGCCACGCTGGTCGCCTGCGGCAATTCCATCTGCGGCAATTCCGCGATCGCAGCCGCCGCCCCCGTCATCGACGCGGAGCCGGACGACATCGCCTCGGCCATCGCCTTCACTGCCGTTCTTGGCGTTGTCATGGTGCTGGCGCTGCCGCTTGCTCTGGTCGGTCTCGGGCTCACCGCGCCGCAATATGGCGTACTGTCGGGCCTCACCGTCTATGCCGTGCCGCAGGTGCTCGCGGCCGCCCAGCCGGGCGGCGTGATCGCGGTGCAGACCGGCACGCTGGTCAAGCTCATCCGGGTGATGATGCTCGGCCCCGTGCTCTTCGCGCTCGGCATGACCGCGCGCGCCGCATCAAGCGGGACGGGCGCGAAAGTGAAGCTGAAGCATATCGCGCCGTGGTTCATCATCGGCTTTGCCCTGATGATGGCGCTGCGCTCGGCGGGCGCCATCCCCGAAGGGGTCGTCCAGCCGCTCGCCCACACCTCCAACGCGCTCACCGTGCTTGCCATGGCAGCGCTCGGCCTTTCGGTCGACATCCGCTCGCTCGGCCGCGCCGGCGGCCGGGTAATCGCCACAGCGATCCTGTCGATCGGCGTGCTGACGGCCATCGCGCTCGGCCTGATCTTCGTGCTGCAGATCGGCTAATCTGACTGGAGCTGAGGACGGACCAGTTCCGCCCTCAGCTCTTCCACTTCGCCACGGCAGCAGCAGCCCTCGATATGGTCGTTGACCAGCCCCATGGCCTGCATGAAGGCATAGACCGTGGTCGGGCCGACGAATTTCCAGCCGCGCTTCTTCAGTTCCTTCGATATCCTGACGGAAACCGGCGTGGTCGGATTGGCCTGCAACGTCTTGAGATCGACGATGGCAGGCCGTTCCTCCGCGCCCGGTTCACGCGCCCAGAACCAGGCCGCAAGCGAACCGAACTCGCGCTCCATCTCGATGGCGCGGGCGGCATTGTTGATCGTCGCCTCGATCTTGCCGCGATGGCGAATGATCCCGGCATCGCCAAGCAGACGCGCGATATCGGTTTCCGTGTATTGCGCAACCTTGTGATAGTCGAAGCCATCGAAGGCGGCGCGAAAATTTCCCCGCTTGCGCAGGATCGTCAGCCAGGAGAGTCCCGACTGGAAGCCCTCCAGACAGATCTTCTCGAACAGCCGGACATCGTCGGTGACGGGCCTGCCCCACTCAGCGTCGTGATAGGCAAGATAGTCCGGCAGATTGGCGTGCCAGGCACAGCGTACGCGCCCATCCTCGCCCTCGATGAGACCGGGTATCTCGGTCATTCCCTGCTCCTTGTCGCGTTGTCGGCATCACCGGCATACAAAAATCAATCGCATTAAGCGCGCATTAACCAAGATATCATTTAGTCAAACCTAAATGATTCTTCGCGCCGCGGAAAACCCTCCTGTCTGAAGCCTCAGCCATGCACCAGAAACGCCTTCACATCGCCTTTCCGATTGCCCTGATTCTTTCGGGAGTGACAGTCCTTCCGGCAAGTGCGGCTGCGGAAATGGCGTTCTCGCTCTATGGCGGCTACCAGAGCGCGCCCCATTCCGATGTCGAGGTCGATGGCATGACCGATTTTGCCGCCGGCTGGGAAGGCAAATCCTTCTCCTGGCCGATCTATTGGGGCGCACGCGGCACCTGGTGGCTCGACTCATTCGATACGCCCAACCTGGGCGTTTCGCTCGATTTCAGCCACAGCAAGGTCTATGCGGACGACGAGACGCTGCAAAAGACGGGCTGGAGCCATTTCGAGTTTTCAGACGGCCTCAATCTGCTGACGGTCAACGCGCTTTACCGTTTTCCAATGCCGGAAGCAAAGCTCACGCCTTATGTCGGCATTGGCGCCGGCATCAATGTGCCCCATGTCGAGGTGACCCGTCCAAGCGGCACCACCTATGGCTATCAGTTCGGAGGGCCGACGCTTCAGGCTCAGGCGGGTTTGAGCTATTCCTTCGCCAAAAACTGGGACGCATTCGTGGAATACAAGGCCAATTATTCCTGGATCGATGTCGACCTTGACGGCGGCGACAGAATGAAAAGCAACATCCTGACCAACGCCGTCAATCTCGGTGTCAGTTTCCACTTCTGATATTACGGCCGGTCTGGGCTTTCTTCGCCTTCCGCCGAACCGGCCACCTTTGGATTTTCAGCCTCATCCGTAGTTGCGGTGGATCCAGGCCCGCTTTCCGCGCGCCGCGCCATCGCACGCTTGCCGCAGAAGGCGGCAATCGCGCCCAGTCCCGTCAACACCACGGCAAGATTGATGATCCAGCCGAAGAACCAGAGATAATGCGTCATCGACAGAAGGACGATGCCTGCAGCCGTGGCCAGAAGCTTGTTCGTCAGTGACGGCGAAATCGGCTTGATCCTCGACAGGATGCCCCAGGCAAAGGCATAGGCCGCAACCAGGTAGGACAATATGCAGGCCGCGACGATCAACAGAATGACAAAGGGGATCAGAACAACGCCGACAATGGTGATGGCGGCCACCGGCACCGCGCCAACCAGCATGGACAGCGCCAGGAAGCCGTAGCAGAGCGAAGCAAAGGGCTTCGCCATCAGCCGTGCCCTCACCGCCTCGGTGCGCGCCGGCGCGAAGTTGAAGAAGATCGCGGCGATGATGACATAGGCAATCAGCGTAACGAGGAAGCCGGCCAGCAGCGCCCAGACGTTGTCCTCGTCGTGACCGAAGGTCATCTCACCGGCGATCTTGACCGCTTCCTTTCCGGCCGCGATTTCGGCGGCCGTGCGCACCGCACCGTTTTCGCGGAGGTCGTGCAGCGCCTCGCCCGCCGCCGTCATCCGGGCCAGCGAGGAGAGCGCCGCGCCGGCGATGCGCCGGTGGGTGACGCGGTCGGCCGAAATCACGCTTTCGGGAATCTCGATATCCTGCGGCCCGACATAGGAGAGCAGGCCGTCAATCCTTGCGTTCGGACCGAAGGTCAGGTTGTCGACGGCCAGCATCACGTCGCCGGTGATCGTGCCGTTGACGGTGACGTCCTGCGCGACCGCCAGCAGGCTGCCGGCGAGATCGGCGTCAATATCGACCGAGCGGGCCGCGATCCGGCTGTTGCCGCCGACCGTTGCCTTCCTTTCGAGCGAGACCGAATAGCCGGAGGCGGAAAGGTCGCCGCCAACCGGCCCGTCGATCGCAATCCAGAAACCGGCCGCGTAGAGATCGCCGGAAACCGGCGCGTCGACGCTGACATGGCCGCCGGCAATATGGGCGTCCTTGGTCACCGCCGCGTCGATGGAGGCGGAAAAACCGGACACGAAGGCGCTGCGCGAACTGTCCGCGTCCAGATTGGCAGTCTGCCCGCTGACATAGGTGTCGCCGCCGAACACCATGAAATCGTCGTCAGCCAGTGCCGTTGCCGGCAGAAGCGCCAGCGTGACGGCCGCGACCCACCGAATTGTCTTGTCAAACATGATGTCCCTCTCGTCATCTCTCGCACCAGCCCCCGGGCGCGTGTTCCCGCGATCATGCCGTCTTCCGAGCAAAATAGCCATGACCGCCGATGAGGCGACGTCAGAAATACCGGCGTTTGTCGAAAAATCAGTCGTCCCGGCCCTCCCGGCAGGCAATCACCGCCTCGGCAAGCGCCGAGAAATCATCCGTGCGCTTGTCCGAGCGCCGCCAGGCAAGACCAATCGCACGCGCGGGCACAGGTTCGGCGAAGGGCAGAATCGTAAGCGCGGTGCGCGCGGTCTCCGCCGGGATCGCCATTTCGGGGATCAGCGTCATGCCCATATCGTTCGCCACCATCTGCAGAAGCGTCGTCATCGAGGTTGCCCCGACATTGACGATCGACCGGCGCGGCGTGCGCGCGCAAAGCGCCAATGCCTGGTCGCGCAGGCAATGCCCCTCCTCCAGCAGCAACAGCCGGTCCGGCACGATGCTCGCCTCCGTCAGCGGCGAGGCCAGGATGGTGGTGTTGTTGCGCGCCACCGCCATGAAGAACCGGTCATCGAACAGTTTCTGCGCCAGAAGCCCATCGCGCTCCAGCGGCAGGGCGGCGACAACGGCATCCAGCGCCCCCTCTTCCAGATCCTCGAGCAGGCGGTCGGTGACCGCTTCCTTGAGCGCAATCTCGGCATCGGGAAACCGCGCATTCAGATAGGGCACCAGTTTCGGGATGAGATAGGGCGCTACCGTGGGGATAAGCCCGATGGAAATCGGGCCGGAAAGCGGCGCGGTCGATGGCCTTGCGGCGCGCTCCAGCTCGGCCATGGCGGAGAGCACCGTGCCGGCATGGGCAAGCACCCGCCGGCCCTCCGGCGTCAGAAGGATCTGCTTCCGGCCGCGTTCAACGAGGCGCGCGCCGAGATCGGCCTCCATCTCCATGATCTGGGCGGAAAGCGCCGGCTGACTGACATGAACGGCGGCAGCGGCCCGGCCGAAATGGCCCTCGCGGGCCAGCGCCTCGAAATAGCGGAGTTGTCTCAGAGTGACCATAGGAAATACTTATCGAAAAAGACAGAAATCACAATTGGAAATTATCCCATCTTGGTGCGAAGATTTTGCCCAGGATCAGAGGTTTCCGGCGCGCCACCGGAAACGGCCCTCGAATGGCCGGAAAACAGCCAGGAATAACAGGCGAAAAGAAGGAGGAAACCATGACCGACAAGAAACCGACACTGACGACAACGGCCGGCGCTGCATTGCCGGACAACCAGAATTCGATGACCGCCGGCCCACGCGGCGGCGTGATGCTTCAGGACTACCAGCTGATCGAAAAGCTCGCCCACCAGAACCGCGAGCGCATCCCCGAGCGCGTGGTTCACGCCAAGGGCTGGGGCGCATTCGGCACGCTGAAGATCACCGGCGATATCTCGAAGTACACCAAGGCCAAATGTCTGCAGCCGGGCGCGGAAACGCCGATGCTCGCCCGCTTCTCCACTGTTGCCGGGGAACTGGGTGCGGCGGACGCCGAGCGCGATGTGCGCGGCTTTGCGCTGAAATTCTACACCGAAGAGGGCAACTGGGATCTCGTCGGCAACAACACACCGGTGTTCTTCGTCCGCGACCCCTACAAGTTCCCCGATTTCATCCACACGCAGAAGCGCCATCCGCGCACCAATCTGCGCTCGCCGAAGGCAATGTGGGATTTCTGGTCGCTGTCGCCGGAAAGCCTGCACCAGGTGACGATCCTGATGTCGGACCGCGGCATCCCGGTCGATCCGACCTTCATGAACGGCTACGGCTCGCACACCTATTCGCTGTGGAACGACGCCGGCGAGCGCTTCTGGGTCAAGTTCCACTTCAAGACCGAGCAGGGCCACAGGCACTACACCAATGACGAGGCTGAAACGCTGATCGGCAAGAGCCGCGAGACCTACCAGGAAGCCCTGTTCGACAAGGTCGAAACCGGCAATTATCCGCGCTGGAAGGTTCAGGTGCAGATCATGCCGGAGGCGGACGCCGAAAAGACGCCCTATAACCCCTTCGACCTCACCAAGGTCTGGCCGCACAGCGACTATCCGCCGATCGACATCGGCGTGATGGAACTCAACCGCAATGCCGACAATTACTTCGCCGAGATCGAGCAGGCGGCGTTCTCGCCCTCCAACGTCGTGCCAGGCATCTCGCATTCGCCGGACAAGATGCTGCAGGCCCGCATCTTCTCCTATGCCGATGCCCACCGCTACCGCCTCGGCACCCATTACGAGGCGCTGCCGGTCAACGCACCGAAGTGTCCGGTCCATCACTACCACAAGGATGGCCAGATGAACTTCTTCGGCCAGAAGACCGGGGCAACGGACGCCTATTACGAGCCGAACAGCATGGGTGGCGCTGTCGAGGACAAGTCGGCGATGGAGCCGCCGCTCGCGATCGAAGGCGACATGGGCCGGTTCAACCATCGCGAAGGCAATGACGACTTCTCGCAGCCGCGCGCCCTGTTCGAGCTCTTCGACGACGGCCAGAAATCGCGCCTGTTCGACAACATCGCCGCCGCCATGGGCGGTGTGCCGGGCGAGATCATCGAGCGTCAGCTGGCGCTTTTCAAGCAGGTCCACCCGGATTACGAGGCGGGGCGTGCGCGCCGCGCTGAAGGAAGCGCATGGCTACGAGGCCAACGCCATTTCGACGCCGGGTACGCCGAACGCCGCGGAATAGCAACGACCGGACGGATCAGAACAGAAAGGCCGGCGCATCTCTGCGCCGGCCTTTGGCTGTTTTCCAGAGGGAAGGCCCCTACCAGCTAGCGCCTACGTGAGCGGGCTTCATCCGCTGCGACCGCGGCAGCGCCTTGACGTCCAGTTCGAAGCCGGGGGCGGTTTCGACGGCGCTGATATTGTCGAGCGAGGCGATGATGTGGTTGGAGAGCGCCGTCGTCAGCGAGGCGGAGGCGCCGGGCCGCTTCATCAGCCCGATCTGCACCGGCGGCAGCGGCGGAAAGCCGTCAGCCTGCGTCAGCACGCGCATGCCGTTGCGCAAAGCCGATTCCGGCAGGATCGAGATCGCCATGCCGGCAAGAACGGCAGAAGCCACCACTGTTGCCGACCAGCTGGTGAACAACACGCGGTATTCACGGTCGACTCCCTCAAGTGCGGCTATGGCAAGCTGCCGCCAGCGACAATCCCGCCGCCCGACGGCAAGCGGAACCGGCCTGTCGACCGGCAGCGCATGGTTGGCGGAGGCCACCCAGCAGAGAGGCTCGGTGCGCACCACTTCCGAATCGCGCGTACGCGGATTGTGGGTGACGAGCGCCATGTCGAGTTCGCCCTGCTTCAGCCGCTCCACGAGATCATTGGAATCCTCGCAGACGATGTAGAGCTCGACATTGGGATGGGATTTGGCGAAACGGTTGATGATATCCGGCATGTAGCGGTCGGCATAATCATCCGGCGTGCCGATGCGGATCGAGCCTTCAAGCCGATTGTCGTCGAAGGCGGCGATTGCCTCGTTATTGAGGCGTATGATCCTTCGGGCGTAGTTCAGAAGCTTGTCGCCCTCATCCGTCAGCCGCACGCCGCGACCGTCCTTGGTGAAGAGCTGCTTGCCGATCCGGTCTTCGAGACGACGCATCTGCATGGAGACCGCCGACTGGGTCTTGAACACCTGCTCGGCGGCGCGGGTGAAGGAGCCATTGTCGACAATGGCGACAAAGGTCTGAAGCTGATCGATATCCAAAGGCGCAACCATGAAACCACCCATCAAGACTGTTGATGTTTGATATTAAAAACATTCGTTGGACTGATCAATAAGAGATCGCCATTTTGTCGAGCAACGAAACGGGCATACCGTTTGCCGGCAAAAACACCATTCGCATGTTTCGGGTGGCTGCAGGGCAAAATTTACGGTTTGTTCGTCAGAAGCCGGCGGCAGTCGCGCGTCACGACGCGCAGAGGAAGTGCTTCCGGAACGAGTTCACAAGGGCTTCATGAGAACGAACGAAGCCCGACCGAAGGAGACGACGATGTCTTTCATTGAAAGAGCGCCTGCAAGCCGGTCACTGGCGCACCGGTCCCACTCCATTTTCGCGGGCCTCGCCGCATTGCGGGCCACGTTCGCCCGTTTTGCCAAGAACCGCGCGGCCATCCGCTATATGGTCGACATGGACGACGCGCTCCTGAAGGATATCGGTCTTTCGCGCCACGACGTCCACCGCGCCTATATGGCCCCGGTCAAGGAAGAACCGATGGTGGAACTGAAGCAGGCCGCCTGCAACCGTTCGCAGCGCATGGTCATCTGACGCACCCTGATGCCGGGCGGCCCGGGCCTGATGCCTTGCGTGGCGCCGGCAGCGGGTTTTTCGCACCGGAATTCCAGAATCCTGGCCTTTGTCAGGTTTGGCGTTGGTTTGACGGCCGTATTCCCAACCTCGGCCCGAGAAAAGCGTCATTTTCCCCGCAGGGTGGTTCAGCCTTCACTCTGCATTTTTGCCCGGAAACATCTGTTTCCGGGCTTTTTTCGCCGGTACCGGCCTTATCCGCTTCCAACCGTCATATCCGGCTGCCAGAGCTCCAGCGGATTGCCTTCGGGATCGTGAATGCGGGCAAAGCGGCCGACGCCCGGCATGTCCCATTCGGGATTGGTGATCACCGCAATGCCCGCCGCCCGCAGTCCGTCGCACAGGCCGTCGAGATCGTCGACGCGCAGGTTGAGCATGAAGCTGTGATCATCGGGAAAATAGTCGGTATCGGCCGGAAAGGGCGCGAATACCGATGGGCCGGCCGCCGTCTCCCAGGTTCCGTAAGGCGCGGAGCCGACACCGAGATGTTTCACATACCATGCACGCAGCGCCTCCGGGTCGCGCGCACGGAAGAAGAAACCGCCAATACCTGTAACAGCCATCGCCAAGCCTCCGCCTGAAGCGCAGACTATAGCCCCGGACCGACGAAAAATCTTCCGGCAAATTTCCGGGCGCCTGGCTTCAGTACTGGAACTCGGCGAACAGCGGGTCGACCGACCCGTTCCAGCGACCGTGATAAAGCGCGAGAAGGTCCTCGGCGAAGGTTGCCTTCTTAGCGATGATCTCATCGAGCGTCATCAGGAAGACCGCCTCGCTCTGACCGCTGGCATTCAGATTATTGCGGGACTTCAGCCCTGCCCTTGCGATCTCGATCACGTCGCGACCGACGTCGAGCAGCGAGCGCCCGCCGATTTCCGCCTTCAGCCCAAGACGCGGCACTTCATCGCGCAGGCGGTGAATGTCGGCGATCGCCCAATCGGCGGTCAGCTGTTCGGCGGCATCCATCGCGCCGGCATCATAAAGCAGGCCAACCCAGAAGGAGGGCAACGCGCAGATGCGCCGCCAGGTGCCGCCATCGGCGCCGCGCATTTCCAGGAAACGCTTCAGCCGCACATCGGGAAACAGCGTCGAGAGGTGGTTGGTCCAGTCGCCCATGGTCGGCTGCCATTCCTCCACCTCGCCCTTCAGCGCGCCGGCCATGAACTGGCGGAAGGTGATGTCGGTGCAGTCGCGGTAACGTCCGTCGCGAATGATGAAATACATCGGCACATCGAGCGCCCATTCGACATAGCGCTCAAAGCCGAAATCCGCAGAGAAGGCGCAGTCGAGAAGGCCGGCGCGGTTGTTGTCGGTGTCGCGCCAGATATCGCCGCGCCATGACAGAAGCCCGTTCGGCTTGCCCTCGGTAAAAGGCGAGGAGGCGAAAAGCGCGGTGGCAAGCGGCTGCAGCTTCTGCGACAGCGCCATCTTCCGGCGCATGTCGGCCTCGGAGGAGAAATCGATATTCACCTGGATCGTGCAGGTCCGGTACATCATGTCGAGGCCCTGCGTGCCGACCTTCGGCATGTAGTTACTCATGATTCCGTAGCGCGACTTCGGCATGCGCGGCGTTTCGGCAAGCGTCCATTTCGGGCTGCCGCCGACGCCGAGAAAGCCGATGCCCATCGGTTCCGCCACCGAGCGCAACACCGCCAGATGCCGGTTCGATTCCCGGCAGGTCTCGTGCAGGGTTGCAAGCGGCGCGCCGGAAAGCTCGAACTGGCCGCCGGGCTCCAGCGAAATCGCGCCCATGCCGGAGGGTTCGGCAAGGCCGATGATGTTCGCGCCGTCCATGATCGCGTCCCAGCCGAGCTTGGCCTTCATGCCCTCGAGAATGGCCGAGATCGAGCGCTCGCCCTCGTAGGGCACGGGGGAATTGTCCGCCTTGAAAAAGGGAAACTTCTCATGCTCTGTGCCGATGCGGAAATCCGCCTCGGGCTTGCAGCCTGCCTCCAGATAGGCGGCAAGTTCCGCCGTATCGGTGATCGGCGTGGCGTCGGAAGTGTCACGGGCCATGGGAGTTCCTCGATATCGTCTGCCGGTCAGGGCCGGGTTTTCCATCGCTATTGGCCCGGTTTTTCCGGACGATCAAGTCAATTTCCTTGAATAAGCGATAAATGCACGCGGACGTGACAGGCTCCGCAGGCGGCTGGCTTTATTTCCAGTCGCCGATTGTCGCCTGGATTACCGAAAGAGCGGCAACGGCTGCCGTGTCTGCCCTGAGGATGCGCGGGCCGAGCGGAATGGGCGTGACGAAGGGTCGCGACCTGAGCATCGCCCGCTCCTCATCCGAAAACCCGCCTTCCGGCCCGATCAGCAGCGCAAGTTTCTTCTCGGCAACGCCCTGAAGCGCTTTCACCGGGTTCTGGTCTTCGTCCGCCTCGTCGCAGAAGATCAGCCGCCGGTCAGCCTCCCACCCTTCCAGAAGATCGAAAAGCTTCACCGGCTCGAAAAGTTCAGGAACGGCAAGAACGCCGCATTGCTCGGCTGCCTCGATGATGTTGGCCGCCAGCCGGTCGCTCTTGCCGGGCTTGCCCTGAACATGCTGGGTCATCACCGGCTGGATGCGGCCCGCGCCCATCTCGACGGCCTTTTGCACCATGTAGTCCATCCGCCCGACTTTCAGCGGCGCAAACAGATAGGTCAGATCCGGCAGGGGCGGCTGCGGCCGGGTCTGCTCGACCGGCTGAAGCATGATCTTCTTGCGGGTCGGATAGGATATCCGCGCCAGCCATTCGCCATCGCGCCCGTTGAACAGCAGAAGCTCGGCGCCGTCTTCGGCGCGGATGACATGGGCAAGATAATGATACTGGTTTTTGTCGGCCTCGAAGGCCTCTCCGGCGGCAAGGTCGGCGTCGACATAAAGACGCTGCAGGCGATAATTGGCGCGCATCATGGCTCCCGCGATTCGCATATTCTCGCTGCGAAGCCTATCGGATTTCAGCACCAATCAGAATGGCAGGCAGTCGCCTTACCCCTCGATCAGGCTGATGAACTCGATCAGCAGCGTCTTCAACTCGCTTTCATGCACGAGCTCGGCCGCTTCCTCCGGCGTCGTCCACTTGCGGGTCCGCTCTTCTGCCTCGGGGTATTTCGACTTCGTCTTGCGCACGCGCAATGGATAGAGATCGACGACGCAGGGGATGGACGTGCCGTTATCGAGCCGTTTGAGATAGGAATAATTTCCGAGGGGCTTTTCGGCGACCTTGCCCTTGATGCCGGCTTCCTCGAAGGCCTCCTGGGCGGCAACCTCGTGCGGGGCCTTGTTGGCCATCGGCCAGCCCTTGGGCGTGACCCAGCGGCCCGTGTCGCGGCTGGTGATCAACAGCACCTCGATCGCGGTCTTCTTCTTGCTTCGGGTCAGCCGGTAGCAAAGGGCGGCATATTGCTGGCGGGCTTCGATCATGCCTGTCTCTTTAGCCAGCTTGTTTTCTGATGGCATGTCCCGCGTGTTTCCTTCCGGCAGGGCGCCCGCAAGAAGATGCAGACTCGAGTACTTTCCCCGCGAAATTGATAAAACCCGTTTCTATCATGGCTTGTCGCCAGCGAAACGGCGCTCCCGTGAAGCTTTTGTGAAATTATCGGGCCGTGCGGCCAATCCACGCGCGGAAGAACGGATTGCGCCCCGCATCGCGGGAACTTTCGGCTTACATCACCGTTTTTAATTCAACTTGAGACAAGAAAAGCGCCGAAAGGAAATACAATGCTTGAGTGGATCCTGATATTGCTGATCATCGCGGCAGTCGCCAGCCTTCTCGGCTTTCGCGGCGTGGCGGGTCTTTCGGCCGGCATTGCCCGCATCCTGATCTTCATCGTTCTGGTCGTGATCCTGATTTCGCTGATCACCGGCATATTGATCGTCGCCTGACGCGGTTTTCTCCTACGCCCCCCAATAGGATGCGGGGGCGTAGAGCTTGGCCAGGAAATCGATGAACAGCCGCACTTTTTCCGGCAGGAAGTTGCGGCTGGGATAAACAGCAAACAGCCCGACATCGCCGGGGCTTTCATACTGTTTCAGCACCTGCACCAGCCTGCCGCTCGCAAGCTCTGTACCGATATCCCAGGTCGAACGCAGCGCAATCCCCATCCCCGCCAGAACAGCCTCGCGCACCACCTCGCTGGAATTGGTGACGAGACGGCCCTGCGGGCGCAGCGCAACCGCCCCTTCAGGCCCTGAAAGCCGCCAGTGATCGCCATTATGCGCCGGCAGGCAGATGTGGCGCTCGAGATCGGCCAGCGTTTCCGGCATCCCCATTTTCTTCACATAGGACGGTGCCGCGCACAGGATGCGCTTCACCGGCGCAAGCTTGCGCGCCACAAGGGAACTGTCGCTCAACTCGCCGATGCGGATGGCGACATCGAAGCCCTCGGCGACGATATCGACGAAGGCGTCGTTGAGCAGCAGCTCGATCTCAAGCGCCTCATGGGCGCTCATGAAGGTGGCAAGATGCGGGGCGATATGCATGCGTCCGAAGGATGTGGGCGCGGAAACCCTGAGCCGGCCCCTGACAGCTGCCGTGCGCCCCTCGACAAAGGCCTGCGCCTCCTCCGCCCCGGCCAGAACCGGCAGGATGCGCTCGTAATAGCCCCGCCCCGTTTCCGTCAGTATCACCCGTCGCGTGGTGCGCTGCAGGAGGCGCGCGCCGAGCGCCTCCTCCAGCCGCTTGATGCTCTTTGAGACAACGGCTGGCGAGAGCCTCAATTCATGCGCCGCCTCCGTCATGCTGCCGGTCGTCGCCACCCGGGCAAAGATTTCGATATCGGTCAGGTTCATAGTGCCCGCCATTTTTGCCATATCGGAACAAGTGTTAGCATTTGTCTTGCTCCAAGGCCAATGATAGAACGCGAGGGGAGACTGAAACACGCATTGTGTTTCGCAAGATGCGGAGGTGACCCCTTGTCCGGCGCTATCGCGTTCAGCACGCCGAAGGCCGATATTCTGGCCCGGCGGAGCGAGATTATTTCCGATCTTCAGGCCATGCTGCCGAAGGACGCGCTCATCCATGAGGGGCGCGAACTGGTGCCCTTCGAGACCGACGGCTTCATCGCCTATACGCGCGTGCCGCTTGCCGTCTGCCTGCCGGAAACGACGCAGCAGGTGGCGAAGGTTCTGGCCTATTGCCACGAGAACGGCATCCCCGTTGTCCCGCGCGGCGCGGGCACTTCGCTGTCCGGCGGCGCGATCGGCCAGGAAGACGCCATCATTCTCGGCCTTTCGCGCATGAACCGCATTCTCGATATCGACCTGCCGAACCGCGCCGCGACCGTCCAGGCGGGCGTGACCAATATTGCCATTTCCGAGGCGGTGAGGCCGGAGGGCTTTTTCTACGCGCCGGACCCGAGTTCGCAGCTAGCCTGCACCATCGGCGGCAATATCGGCATGAATTCCGGCGGCGCACACTGCCTGAAATACGGCGTGACGACGAACAACCTGCTCGGCGTGAAGATGGTGCTGATCGACGGCACGGTGATCGACCTCGGCGGCAAGGCGCTTGATTCGGCAGGCTACGACCTGATGGCGCTCGTCTGCGGCTCGGAAGGCCAGCTCGGCATCATCACCGAGGCAACCGTCCGGCTTCTGGCAAGTCCCGAAGGGGCGCGGCCCGTTCTCTTCGGCTTTCCAACGTCCGAACAGGCCGGCGCCTGCGTTACCGATATCATCGCCTCCGGCATCATTCCCGTTGCCATCGAATTCATGGACAAGCCGGCCATCGAGATCTGCGAGGCCTTCGCCAAGGCCGGCTATCCGCTCGATGCCGGCGCGCTGCTGATCATCGAGGTCGAGGGCTCGGAAGACGAGATGGAGGCAATGCTCGCCGAGATCGTCGCGATTGCCGAACGCCACGGCGTCATGGCGATCCGCCGCAGCCAGTCGGCAACCGAAGCAGCCCTCATCTGGAAGGGCCGCAAATCCGCCTTCGGAGCGACCGGCCGCATCGCCGATTATATCTGCATGGACGGCACCGTGCCGCTCAGCCAGCTTTCCTACGTGCTGCAGAAGACCAGCGAGATCACCGATCGTTACGGCCTGCGCGTCGCCAATGTGTTCCATGCCGGCGACGGCAATATGCACCCGCTGATCCTCTACAATATCAACGATCCGGAGGACGCCGCGCGCGCTGAAGAGGCGGGCGCGGAAATCCTCAAGCTGTGCGTCGATGCCGGCGGCTGCCTGACCGGCGAGCACGGCGTCGGCATCGAGAAACGCGACCTGATGCGACATCAATATTCCGACGCCGACCTGCGCCAGCAGATGGCCGTGCGCGCAGCATTCGATGCGGACTGGGTGCTGAACCCCTCCAAGGTTTTCCCGCTCGAGGGCCGTGATGACTGAGATATTGACACCTGAAAGCGAGACGGAAGCCGCCGGCATCATCACCCGCCATTTCGAGACAGGCGTGCCGCTTGCCCTTTGCGGCGGCAATACGCGGTCCGGCTTCGGCAATCCGCAGAGGGCCGAAACCACGCTGTCATCCTCGGCGCTTTCCGGCATCGTCTCCTACGAGCCGTCGGAAATGGTGATGACGGCGCGGGCCGGTACGCCGCTTGCCGAAGTCGAGGCGGCATTGCGCAAGAACGGTCAGTTCCTCGCCTTCGAGCCGATGGACCATCGTGGCATCATGAATACCGAGGGGACGCCGACGATCGGCGGCGTGTTCGCCGCCAATGTCTCCGGTCCCCGCCGCTTCGCGCTTGCGGGGGCGGCCCGCGACCATCTGCTCGGCGCGCGTTTCGTCAACGGCAGGGGCGAGGCGATCAAGGCCGGCGGCCGGGTGATGAAGAATGTGACCGGGCTTGACCTCGCCCGGCTGATGGCCGGTTCCCACGGCACGCTTGGCTTTCTGACGGAAGTGACCTTCAAGGTGCTGCCAGCGCCAAAGGCGGCCGCCACCATCGTCGTCTCCGATCTGACTGATGACGATGCGATTGCGCTGATGGCAGCCGCCATGGCCCTGCCGCTCGAGGTTTCGGGCGCGGCCCACCTGCCCTACAGCGTCCGCCCCGCTTTTCTGTCCGGCGCGCTGGAAGGCGACACCGCAACCTGTCTCAGGCTTGAGGGCCTGCCGGAATCGGTTGCCGTCCGCGCCGAGAAACTGAAAGACTATGGCAGTGCGATCGGTTCCGTTGCCGAACTGGAGGCGACGAAAACCACAACGCTCTGGCGCGAGATCCGCGATGCAGCCCCCTATGCGGAAAAATCGCAGCGCCCGCTCTGGCGCGTCAGCATCGCGCCGTCGGAAGCCGCGAAGCTTGTTGCCGACATCCGCCTCGAGGCGGCCGTTGACGCGCTTTACGACTGGCAGGGCGGACTGATCTGGATGCGCATGGACGGCGCGCCGGAACCGGGCCGGTTGCGTGCGCTGATCAAGGCCCATGGCGGCGGCCACGCCACGCTGATGCGCGCGGACCCGACGGCGCGGGCGATGATCCCCGCCTTCGAACCACAGCCGCCGGCCATTGCCGCCCTTTCCGCGCGGATCAAACAGAAACTCGACCCGAAGGGGATTTTCAGCCCCGGCAAGATCAACACCGAGGAGATGGCAGCATGAGCGACCCGCAGACGACACCGCCCAAACGGTTTGGCGATGGTTGGATGGATCCGACCAGGAACAACGTCATCCTCATCTATATTCTCTATCTCGTCAGTTGCGTGATCTTCATCGCCGGCATCATCGGCCTGATCTCGGCCTATATGAACCGCGACAAGGCCGAGGACTGGCTGAAGACGCATTACACCTGGGCCATCCGCACCTTCTGGATCGCGCTTCTGTACTCGGCGATTTCCTTCGTGCTGTCATTCGTTCTTATCGGCCTGCTCGGCTTTCTCGCAACGGCTGTCTGGGTCATCGTCCGCGTGATCATCGGCCTGCAGAAAGTCAATCGTTCCGAGCCGATCGAGCGCCCGGAAAGCTGGCTGGTTTAGGCGCACCCCATGCAGACCCGGTTTTCTCCCGAGCAGCTTGCCGACCCCAAGGTCGCCGAAGCCGAATCCATCCTGCGCAAATGCGTGCATTGCGGTTTCTGCACAGCGACCTGTCCCACCTATGTGACGCTGGGCAACGAGCTCGACAGTCCGCGCGGACGCATCTACCTGATCAAGGATATGCTGGAAAACGACCGGCCGGCGGATGAGGAGGTGGTCACCCATATCGACCGCTGTCTCTCCTGTCTCTCCTGCGTCACCACCTGTCCCTCCGGCGTCGACTATATGCACCTCGTCGACCATGCCCGCGTCCATATCGAGAAGACCTACAAACGCCCGTTCATGAACCGCTTCACCCGCACGGTGCTGGCGGCGGTGCTGCCTTACCCGGCCCGTTTTCGCGCGGCCCTGTCGCTGGCGCGGCTCGGGCGGCCCTTTGCCGGGCTCTTCGGCTCGGTTGCCGCGCTCAAACCCTTCGAGGCGATGCTGAAACTCGCGCCTTCGCGCCTGCCCGCGACCTCCCCCGTCTCGAAACCCGCGACCCATGCGCCCACTGCCGAGAGACGCGGCCGCGTGGCGCTTCTGACCGGCTGTGCCCAATCGGTGCTCGACCCCGCGATCAACGAGGCGACCGTGCGCCTTCTGACGCGGCTCGGGGTCGAGGTGGTGGTGCCGAAGGGCGAAGGCTGTTGCGGCTCGCTGGTCCACCATATGGGCCGCGAGGAACAGGCGCTTTCAGAGGCCCGCAGGAATGTCGACGTCTGGACGCGGGAGATCGAGAATGGCGGGCTCGACGCCGTCATCATCACCGCGTCCGGCTGCGGCACGACGATCAAGGATTACGGCCACATGCTGCGGCATGATCCGGCCTATGCGGAAAAGGCCGCTAGGGTTTCAGAGCTTGCGAAGGACATCACCGAATATCTGACGACGCTCGAGCTTCCCGAGCAGAAACGCCAGGGCATCACCGTCGCCTATCACTCCGCCTGTTCCATGCAGCACGGCCAGCAGATCAAGGCCGGGCCGAAACTGCTTCTGGAAGCGGCAGGCTTTGCCGTGAGGGAACCGGCCGAAGGGCATCTGTGCTGCGGATCGGCCGGCACCTACAACATCATGCAGCCGGAGATTTCGGCAAAGCTGAAGGCGCGCAAGGTGAAGAATATCGAGGCAACCGGGCCCGACATCATCGCCACCGGCAATATCGGCTGCATCACCCAGATCGCTTCGGGTACGGCCATTCCGATCCTGCACACCGTGGAACTGATCGACTGGGCCTATGGCGGCGAGAAGCCGGAAAAGCTGAAAGGCATGCAGCTCTCCGCCTGAGACGGAATGTCACCGCTGCCCGGACGCCATCTGACTGACGATCCAGCGGTCGAGCACCGCGACGACATAGGCGATCTCGCCCTCCCGGAGCGGCCGGCCCTTTTCGATGCCGTGCCATTTCATCAGGCAGCCCCGACAGCATGTGGCTGTCGCATGCTGGGCGACAAAGGCCGGATGGCCGCGCATCGGCGTCTGCTTGCCGTCATTGGCGGGTTCGGCTGGCGCCAGGCGCGCGCGGATGAAATCCTCGGCATGGGCGTTGATCTCCGCCCTTCCCCTGGAGCCGGCATAAGCCCTGTCCTTGTCCGACAGCGCAAACCGGCTTCGAAATTGCGAGCGCGACAGCCGGGCAAAGAGCGGATCGAGATCGTGGCCTGCCATCCCCGCCCTCAATTGAGCCGTGCACCGCTTTCCGTGTCAAAGACATGCATGCGCGCGGTATCGAAGGCGATCTTCACCTGCTGATGACGTTCATAGGGCACGCGCTCCGGGGTGAGCAGCAGAACCTGGTCGCCGCCGGCCGTCATCGTCGCATGGGTCTCGGAGCCGGTCGTCTCGGTGAACTCGATCACCGCCTCGGTGCCATCGCCGGCAAAGGACACGTTTTCCGGACGCACGCCAATGGTGACCGCAGCGCCGGCCGCCATTCCATCAACCGCCGGCAGTGGCCAGAGCGCCCCGCCCCTGCTGCGCAGCGCCAAAGCGCCGTTGTCATCCTCGACCGTTCCCTCGATAAGGTTCATGCCCGGCGCACCGATGAAGCCGGCGACGAAGACATTCTGCGGCCGGTCGTAAAGCTCGAGCGGCGTGCCGACCTGCTCGATCACGCCGGCGCGCATCAGAACGATGCGCTCGCCCATGGTCATGGCTTCCATCTGATCATGGGTGACATAGATCATCGTCGTCTCGAGCCGGCGGTGCAGCGCCTTGATCTCGGCGCGCATCTGGGCGCGGAGCTTGGCATCGAGATTTGACAGCGGCTCGTCGAACAGGAAGGCCTCCGGATTGCGCACCAGCGCCCGGCCCATGGCGACGCGCTGTTTCTGCCCGCCCGAGAGCTCGCTCGGGTAGCGCTCCAGTTCATCGGTCAGCCCCAGCATCTCGGCGGCGCGCTCGACGGCGGCGTCGCGCTCGGCGCGGGAGATGCCGGCCATGCGCAGGGCGAAAGCCATGTTCTTGCGCACGCTCATATGCGGATAGAGCGCGAAATCCTGAAATACCATGGCAATGTTGCGCTGGCGCGGCTGCATCTTGTTGGCAACCTGGCCGTTGACCATCACCTCGCCCCCGGTGATCTCCTCAAGGCCTGAAATCATCCTGAGCAGCGTCGACTTGCCGCAACCGGACGGGCCGACGAGAACCACGAACTCGCCGTCGGCGATGTCGAGATCGAGACCGTGGATGACCTGGCGCTGGCCATATTTCTTGACGATGTTGCGCAGCGTGAGACTGGCCATTGTCCTTGTTACCTCCAGGGCGCGTGTTTGCGACCCGCCTTAGCGTATTTTTGCCGATGATGAAATTGCCCGGCGCAAACGACAGGCGTAAACCGCGCCGTTTTTTTTGCGCGGTATCAGGAACCAAACAGTAAATTAGAACGTTTTATTGGTCGCCGGATAAGCTGTAACATTATAAAGCAGCGATCTGGGACAGGGTGCGACCCGCCCCGGCACAGAGGCTCTGTGCCGGGGATGCTCCTTCCATAAGTGCATGGTACACACCATCGCCGACCGTCCAAACCCATCAAAGCTTCGGGAACAGTGATACCAAAGGCAAATGAACACCTGCGGACCACTGGTCATGCCCGCGCGACTGTTCTACGAGAATGGCGATGGAGCAGGCAGAACGATGGCGACAATCAAGGATGTAGCGAAGGCCGCCGGCGTCTCGGTGACAACGGTTTCGGCCACGATCAATGACAGCGCGCCGGTCAGCGCCAGCCTGCGCGCTCGCGTCAATGCGGCAATAGCGGCTGTCGGCTATGTCCCCAATCCGGTGGCGCGGAACCTGCGGCTCGGCCGCTCCCGCCAGGTCGGCCTGATTGTACCCGACATTTCGGCGCCCTATGCGGCAGGCCTTGCCCGCAGCATGCAGATGGCGCTCTCCGACAAGGGCTATGCGATGTTCCTCGCCTCGAACGGCGGGGATCCGGCCCGCGAGCTTGCAGACATCGCCCGCATGAACGACCACCAGGCAGCGGGATTGGTGATGGTGCCGGCCGGCCTCGGCGCGCGCTACGCAGTGCGGCTTGCCGAGACAATCGAATGCCCGAGCGTGATCATCGACCGCGTCATCGAGGGTGCGCCGTTTGACTGCGTCGCGGACGACAATGCGCTCGGTGCCCGGCTGATCGCCCGCCACCTGCTGCAGCTCGGCCACCGCGACATTGCCGTGATTGCGGGACGCACCGGAGATTCGGTTTCCGACGAACGACTGGAGGGGCTCCGCGCGCCCCTCTCCGACGCCGAGCGCCCCATTTTGGAAGCTCTCATCTGCCGCGATCACCCGCGCGAAGACCAGGCCTTGCGCGCCACGCAGGATCTGATGTCGCGCCGGGAGCCGCCGACGGCCATCGTGACCATCGACACGGTCCAGACGCGCGGCGTATTGCAGGGCCTGAAGTCGATGGGTTTGAAGGCGCCGGACGATGTGTCGCTGATTTCCTTCGACGGACTGCATTTCTCGGCGGGTTTTGACCCGGAAATCACCTCGCTCGACCAGGACATTCCGGCCATCGCGGAAGCCGCCGCCGAGATGTTGATCGGACGACTGGAGGCCGGCGCCGCCGGGCGCGAGAAACCGCCGCGCCTTCTCCGCCTGCCGTCCCGTCTGATCGTGCGCGCGTCGTGCCGGCGACCGGGCTGAGAAAGGCTGCGAACAGAAAAAGGGGCAGAGCGGAAACCGCCCTGCCCCTTCGATGTTTCGAACCGTGGCTTTCGCCGTCAGGCCTTGTTCTTGTTGTAGACGTCGAAGACGACGGCTGCGAGCAGGACGAGGCCCTTGATCACCTGCTGGTAATCGATGCCGATGCCCATGATCGACATGCCGTTGTTCATGATGCCCATGATGAAGGCGCCGACAACCGCGCCGACGATCTTGCCGACGCCGCCGGACATCGACGCGCCGCCGATGAAGACGGCCGCGATGACATCGAGCTCGAAGCCGTTACCGGCTTTCGGGGTCGCGATGTTGAGGCGGGCTGCGAAGACCAGACCGGCCAGGGCTGCGAGCATGCCCATATTGACGAAGACGATGAAGTTCAAACGCCTCGTGTTGATGCCGGAAAGGGCTGCCGCCTTCTCATTGCCGCCGATCGCATAGACGCGACGACCGAAGGTCGTGCTCTCGGTGATGAAGGTGTAGATCACCGTCAGGATGGCCATCGACACCAACACATTCGGCAGGCCACGGAAGGACGCAAGCTTCCAGGAGACGAAGACCAGAACCGCGGCAACGATGATGTTACGGCCAAGGAAGAAGGAATAGGGTTCATCCTCGATGCCGTAGGCGACATTGCGCGCACGGCCCCGCCAGGCGAGATAGACGATCGCGGCGGCGGCAATGATGCCGGCGGCAAGCGCCGTCATGTTCGGCTTCCCGACCCCGAAGATGTCCGGCACGAAGCCCGTGGACAGAAGCTGGAACGAACTCGGGAAAGGACCGACGGACTGGCCGTTCAGGAGCCACAGCGACAGGCCGCGGAAGATCAGCATGCCCGCCAGCGTCACAATGAAGGACGGGATCTTCCAGTAGGCGACCCAATAGCCCTGCCACGCGCCGATCAGCATGCCGGCGAAGATGCAGGCGAAGATCGTGACGATAACCGGCACGTTCCATTGCACGATCAGAACGGCGGCAAGCGCGCCGATGAAGCCGACAATGGAGCCGACGGACAGGTCGATATGCCCTGCCACGATGATCATCAGCATGCCCAGCGCCATGATGATGACGTAGGAGTTCTGCAGGAACAGGTTGGTGATGTTGACCGGGCGCATCAGAACGCCGTCGGTCACGATCTGGAAGAAGGCGATAATGACAATCAGCGCAAGCAAGATGCCGTAGTCGCGCATGCGAAGCGTCAGGTAGGAGCGAATCGAGGGTTTGCTCTGGCCTGCATTTTCCTCAGGAGTATTCATCGTCATCTCTTTCTATTTTCTGACAATGAAGGACATGATGCGTTCCTGGCTCGCCTCTGCGGCGTCCAGTTCTCCCACCAATGCCCCCTCGTTCATAACGTAGATGCGGTCGCACATGCCGAGCAGTTCCGGCATTTCCGACGAGATCATGACCACGCCGCGGCCTTCGGCCGCCAGCTGGTTCATCAGAGAGTAGATCTCGAACTTCGCGCCGACATCGATACCACGCGTCGGCTCATCCAGGATGAGCACGTCCGGCTGGGTGAACAGCCATTTGGACAGGACGACCTTCTGCTGGTTGCCACCGGAAAGGTTAACCACGCGCTGGGCCACCGTCGGCGTGCGGATATTCATCGCCTTGCGATAATATTCCGACGTCTTGGTCTCTTCCGCCGAGTTCAGCACACCGTATTTGGAAACGCCCGGCAGGTTTGCGAGCGTGACGTTCTTGGTGATCGGCTCGTCAAGCACAAGCCCAAGCGCCTTGCGGTCTTCGGTGACATAGGCAAGACCGGCGAAAATCGCCTTCGGCACGGTCGAGACATCGACTTTCTGACCGCCGAGCCAGACCTCGCCCGAAATGTTTCGACCATAGCTTTGGCCGAAAATACTCATGGCAAGTTCTGTGCGCCCGGAACCCATCAGACCGGCAATGCCGACGATCTCGCCGGCGCGCACGTTGAACTGAACGCTCTTGATCACCTTGCGGTCAGTCTGCTCTGGATGCCAGACGGTCCAGTCCTTCACGCTCATCAGCTCCTGGCCGATATTGCGCTCGCGGTCGGGATAGCGGTTTTCCATCGCCCGGCCGACCATGGCCTGGATGATCCTCGCCTCGCTGACCTCTTCCTTGCGGCAATCGATATCGGCAACGGAGGAGCCGTCGCGAATGACGGTGATGCTGTCGGCGACCTGTTCGACCTCGTTCAGCTTGTGCGAAATCAGGATCGAGGTGATCCCCTGCTGCTTCAGTTCCAGAAGCAGGCTCAGAAGCTTGGCGCTGTCGCTTTCCGAAAGGGCGGCCGTCGGCTCATCGAGAATGAGAAGCCGCACGTCCTTCGACAGCGCCTTGGCAATCTCGACAAGCTGCTGCTTGCCGACGCCGATCTTTTCGACGAGCGTGGCAGGCGGATCCTTGAGACCGACCTTGCGCAACAATTTTTCGGTTTTCTGATAGGTATCCGGCCAACTGATCACGCCGGACCTGGCAACCTCGTTGCCGAGAAAGATATTTTCGGCGATCGACAATTGCGGAACCAGGGCAAGTTCCTGATGGATAATGATAATGCCCTTCTTTTCGCTGTCTGAAATACCGCCGAACGTCGCCAGTTCGCCGGCATAATGGATCTCACCTTCATAGCTGCCATGGGGATAGACGCCTGAAAGCACCTTCATCAAGGTCGACTTTCCGGCCCCGTTTTCACCCACAAGCGCGTGAATTTCACCTTCTTCGACAGAGAGATCGACATCACTCAACGCTTTCACGCCCGGAAAGGTCTTTGTGATTTTTTTCATTTCGAGCAATGTTGTCATGACACCCTCACCCGGCTGGCGTCCGGCACCGCCGCCGACCGGAATGGCCGGCGGCAGGCCCCACGCGAAGCTCTCGGGGTTATTCTTCGATCTGCTTCATCGTGTAATAGCCGCTGTCGTCGACCAGGATCTGCTTCCAGTTGTCCTGGGTAACGGCGACCGGCTCCAGCAGATAGGACGGCACAACCTTGGCGCCATTGTTATAGGTGGAGGTGTCGTTGATTTCCGGCTGCTTGCCTTCGGAAATCGCCTCGACCATGCCGACGGTGACTTCGGCCAGCTTGCGGGTATCCTTGAAGATCGAGGAATACTGCAGGCCTTCGATGATCGCCTTCACGTTCGGAAGGTTCGAGTCCTGGCCGGTGATGATCGGCATCTTCATGTCGCCCGAGCCATAGCCGAGGCTCTTCAGCGAGGAGATCGCGCCCATGGCGAGGTCGTCATTGGAGGCGTAGACGCCGTGCAGCGGCTGCTGCGTGTAATAGGCCGAAAGCAGGTTGTCCATGCGCGCCTGGGCGGCGGCGTTCGACCAGTTCAGCGTGCCGATCTTGTCCATGCCCATCTGGCCCGACGGGATGACGATGTCGCCCGAATCGATCAGCGGCTGGATGACGGACATGGCGCCGTTATAGAAGAAGTAGGCGTTGTTATCGTCCGGCGAACCGCCGAACAGTTCGACATTCCAGGGATGAACGTCGGGGAAGCGGGCCTTCAGGCCTTCCACCAGGCTGTTGCCCTGAATGACGCCGACCTTGAAGTTGTCGAAGGTGGCGTAATAGTCGACATTCGGCGTGTTGAGGATCAGGCGGTCATAGGCGATCACCGGAATACCGGCTGCGGCGGCATTGGCCAGCGGCGCGGTCAGCGAGCCGCCGTCGATCGCGGCAATCACGAGGACGTCGACGCCCTTGGTGATCATGTTCTCGACCTGCGAGAGCTGCGCGGGAATTTCGTTTTCGGCGTATTGAAGATCGGTCTTGTAGCCCGCTTCCTGGAACTGCTGCACCATGGAGGCGCCGTCCTTGTTCCAGCGGTCCAGGCCCTTGGTCGGCATGGCGATGCCGACATAGCCCTTGTCAGCCGCGATCGCGGGTACGGCGAGCGCCGCAACGGCCACGCTTGCGGCTGCAAGCATAGAGATAACGCTTTTCATGTCTCTCTCCCATTTGGAGGCCGCAGGCTCCCTGCCCCGACCTCGACTTGAAACGTGATGCCCACCGGCTGAAACGCTTTTCAGCGCCCTTCCGGCTTCTTCCGCAAGGCATTCAGCAATCGCCGATATCGGCCATTGCGGACGGGCTGACGATACATCTTGAGGCACGTTAGTCAAATCAATTTACTCGATTGAAAACACTTTATGCGCCTCTGAATTTGATATTCATAACAAACGTCATGGAATGACATTTGTATCTATATTTCAATTTAGACCGTACTTTTCAGGCTCTTCTCGGCGCGCTGCTTATGTTCACATGCGCATCAACCGGAAACAACTCGAAATCGATGGCCGAAACCAAGAAAAGGCGGAGCAAGCGCCCCGCCTTTCGCTTCTTCGCCAGGAATTATTGCTTGACCTGATCCAGCGTGTAGTAGCCGCTCTGGTCGACCAGGATTTCCTCCCAGTTCGAACCGTCGACGGCAACCGGCGCGAGCAGGTAGGAGGGAACGACCTTTACGCCGTTGTCATAGGTCGTGGTATCGTTGATCTCCGGTTCGCCGCCCTCAAGCAGCGCCTCGACCATGCCGACGGTGACGCGGGCAAGTTCGCGGGTGTCCTTGAACACGGTGGAATACTGCTCGCCCATTTCGATCGACTTGACCGAGGGCAGTTCAGCGTCCTGACCGGTTACGATCGGCATCTTCTGGTCGCCGGAGCCGTAGCCGACGCCCTTGAGCGAAGACAGGATGCCGATGGAAAGGCCGTCATACGGCGACAGAACGCCGTGGATGGTCTCGTTGGTGTAATTGGCCGACAGGAGGTTATCCATGCGCGCCTGGGCAACCGCGCCATCCCAGCGCAGCGTGCCGACCTGGTTCATGCCCATCTGGCCGGATACGATGTCGATCTTGCCTTCGTCGATCAGCGGCTGAAGCACCGACATGGCGCCGTCATAGAAGTAATAGGCGTTGTTGTCGTCGGGCGAACCGCCGAAGAGCTCGACATTCCAGACGTCCTCTTCCGGGAAGCGCTCTTCCAGGCCCTTGACCAGGCTGGAGCCCTGCTGGACGCCGACCTGGAAATTGTCGAAGGTGGCATAATAGTCGACATCGCCGCTTTCGCGGATCAGGCGGTCATAGGCAACGACCGGAATGCCGGCGGCGGCGGCGTTGGCCAGTGCATTGGACAGCGTCGTACCGTCAATCGAGGCAATGACCAGGGCATCGACGCCCTTGGTGATCATGTTTTCGATCTGCGACAGCTGGTTGGGAATATTGTCCTCAGCATACTGAAGGTCGGTGCCATAACCGGCCTCATGGAACTGCTGGACCATCGATTCGCCGTCGGAAATCCAGCGGGCGGACGATTTCGTCGGCATGGCGATGCCGATCGTGCCCTTGTCCTGCGCAAAGGCCGGCACGGCAAACGATGTCACCGCCATTGCCGCAACGGCAAATGCAGATACTACGAGTCTCATATCTCTCTCCCAAATCACGAAACGTGCGTTTCGTCTGCCCCCGCGCCGGATGCATGATCCGTGTATTCCGCCCTCCCACGGGCCGAGACGAAGCCTTGAGCGGGGTGCAGATCGCGCCACGAACCTCGTTCAAGGGGCGTGGGGTGTCAAATTGAGAAGACCGAAGCAGATATACCAATTCTGCTATATGTTGCCGTCAATTAATATTAACACATTGGCATATATACACTTTTCCGGACGAGGTATCTAAGTCAAAGAAAGCTTACTTAAACTTTAGTCTATAGACTCTTCGGATCCGCAGGCTGTACCCGAAAGCCCCGGCTGCGCGACCGCCTCACTTTCGCAGGCTTTTTGTGTTTTTTTGAGATTGATGCGCGCCCAAAGCTGCGCTAAACAACGCGGCAATGCGGGACCGCTCAGACGGCCTCGCCGGGGCGCCCGTAGCTCAGCTGGATAGAGTGTTGGATTCCGATTCCAAAGGTCACAGGTTCGAATCCTGTCGGGCGCGCCATTTTTCCCCACCTGCCGCAATCTTTCATCGCTCCGCCTCAAAGAGAGCGAACCGCCGCATCCGCCCTTCGGTCAATCCATAACATACAATAAATTCAACTTATTATATTTTCGCCACGTCAAGCCTGCCCGTCATCGCCTTGCAAGCGGCCTCCCGGTTTCGTGACCCGATATTTCCGCCGGAGTTGCGCTCGGCTGTGTTGCCGTTGGGCGGCTGTCATTTGCGCCCCTTCGGGATAAACGGTAGAAACGAACGCAGTATACCGTTCCGGCTAAAGAAAATGGGATACGGCAGGGGGAGGCATGCTGATCCGCAAAGTCAGGCAATACCTCACCGGGCATTGGCGCGGCGAACAGGGGCTTGCATGGTCGTTCTGGATCAACCTTGTCCTTATTCGCGTGGTATTGTTGCTGTTGCAGGAATGGCTTCGACCGGAGAAGGGGCAGGATTTCCATGAAATGCAAGTCCTTGTCCTGCTCTTGGCGTTGCTCTTCCATGGAATTCTATTTGTCTGGCAGGCCGTCGGCGTCATTCGCGCCGCAGAGATCTATGGCCGCACCACCGGATACATGGCCCCGGTCTGGGGAACGCAGATAGCCCTGGTCCTGGCCTTCTTCTGGGTCATGACCTACGCCTTTGATGCCTGGCACATGACACGTCCGGCGCCCGACAACCTGAGACGTCAATATGCGATCGAGGCTGAACGCGCAGGAAAATACAGCATCGAACCGACGCCTGACGGTCAATCGCTGACCTTGACCGGCTCGCTGGAGCTTGGAATTACCAACCATCTCAAACGCCAGCTCAATGCCTATCCGGATGTGAAACAGGTCATTCTGGCCAGCACCGGCGGCAATATCTACCAGGCCAGAGGCTTGTCACAGACGATCAGGCAGAATGGTCTGAACACATTGGTCACATCGGAGTGCAGCTCGGCCTGTACGACTGTTTTCATCGGCGGGGTCAAACGACAGCTGTCACCGGAGGGCAGGCTCGGGTTCCACCAATACCGGATTGAAGCCGATTATGCCGTCCTGAATGCAGACCCCTTGCGCGAACAAGACCGGGACCGCGCGCTCTTTCTTCAGGCAGGGGTTGCCGGCTGGTTCCTCGACATGATGTTCAACAGCCGCCCTTCAGACATGTGGTATCCTGAGCTATCGCAACTGATGGAGGCCCATGTCGTAACAGATGTCGCGCCGTGAGATTTCAGGAGGTTATCCATCCGGAGCAAACCGAGGAGACCGGAGTTACCACGCTTCGGCACTTCAGCGGAGGCGCCGAATGAACCTCCACAACAATGCCGGACGGACCCCGCCGGGTCGAGAGGCAATGGCGGTTGCCGTTTTGTCTGGGCACTCTCCCTCCGCGATGCCTCACGATCTTGTGTCCCCGCCGCTCCTTGCTGACGGCATGTCGGGTTCTAGCTCTTCCAACAGGAAGCCCGAAACCCATTTCTGCCGCAGGAGGCCACACTTGTTCTTTTCCATATCCAGATCTGTGATGACAGCCGCTCTTGCCGGACTGATATTGCCGGCCCCTTCCACAAGCGCTGAAACGCCGCCGCATGCGGTTGAGGAAATCGCCGCGGGCCTTGCCAACCCCTGGTCGGTCGAGCCTTTCGAAGATGGCGGCTACCTTGTGAGCGAACGACCGGGACGGCTGAATATCATCGACCCGGATGGCGCCATTCGCCAGGTCTCCGGCCTTCCGGATATCCATGCCGCCGGCCAGGGCGGACTTCTCGATCTGGCGCTCGATCCCGACTTTTCCGACAATCATGCGATCTACTTCACCGCGTCGATCGCCGGCGATGGCGGTCAGGGCACGGCGGTCTTCCGCGCGAGGCTTGATCGCGCCGCAGCGGAACTGAGCGCCGTCGAGCAGATCTTCGCCATGAACCGTTTTACCGGCACCAACCGCCATTTCGGCTCGCGCATTGCCATTGACGACGACGGAAACCTCTTTTTCGGCATCGGCGACCGGGGCGAGAGCGACCGCGCCCAGGACGCCGGCGATCACGCCGGCTCGATCCTGCGCATCCGCCCGGATGGCAGCATACCGGACGGCAACCCCTTTGTCGGCGCAGAGAGCGCTCTGGCTGAAATCTGGTCCATCGGCCACCGCAATCCGCAGGGCATCACCATCGACCCCGCGACCGGCACCCTCTACACGGTCGAACATGGCGCGCGCGGCGGTGACGAGATCAACATTCCCGAGGCCGGCGCCAATTACGGCTGGCCGGAAATCTCCTATGGCGTTCATTATTCCGGGGCAAAAATCGGACAGGGCACTCATGCCGAGGGCATGGAACAGCCGCTCTATTACTGGGACCCCTCGATCGCGCCCGGCGCGATCGCCGTCTATCGCGGAGAGATGTTCCCCGAATGGGATGGCGACTTCCTCGTCACCGCGCTGAAGGTCCGGCTGCTCTCGCATGTCGCGCTTGACGACAATGGCGTGCCGACGGACGAAAACCGCCTGTTCGCCGACAGATTCGGCCGGCTGCGCGACGTGAAGGTCGCGCCCGACGGCGCTGTGCTGCTGACGACCGACGAGGCCAACGGCCGGCTACTCAGGGTCTATCGACCCTGATCCGCAATGCTCAGTGCGTCGTGCTTTTCCGCAAACGCCCTATTTCGTCTCGGAGGCTTCTAGAGCCTTTTCGGCGTGAAGGCCGAGCGTCGACTGCCAGATGACCGGCCAGCTGGCCGCGCCGACATCCTTGCCGTCGCAGGCGTTCTTGGCGCGCTCATGGGTGAGAACGAGCGGGTTGCCAGTCGCCTGTTCATCGAGGCTCCAGTAATGCGCCAGCCCACAATCGCCAAGCCCGCGCCCCAGATAGACCGACGAGAGCTTGCGGTGAGCGAGATCGAAATTGACGTTGTAGACCGTGTCGAGAACGGTGATGCCAGCTTCGCTGACATTGGGGAACTCGGCCCGGTGGAACTCCTGGTCCTTGCCGACATAAAGCTGGTAGGGTTGGTTATAGGCCCCGGACGGCCCGCAGGGCAGAAGCATGATCGTGCTGGCGCCGGCATTGAAACCGAAGGCATCGGCCTGGTCGAGATGGGCCTCGTCCGTGTAGCAAACGCTGTTCTCGTCAGTGAGATTTCTGAGGACCGAGGGCGGCAACTGCTTGTAAGTGTCGATCGACCAGACGCTGACGTTCTCGGGCGGCGCGGCATCGCCCTTTTCCACCAGCGCGTCGGTCCGGCCCTTGCGGCCCTGCAGGTCATCAACGAAACGGGCGCCCTCGGAAAGGCCGGCAAGCGTGATGGTCGAGGAAAACTCGCCCAGCCCGCCGCTATAGGCGATCGTCGCACTTTCGCTCGCCGTCATCCTGGCAAACAGCGCCGCCAGCGCCGCGGGATCGGCGACGCCGAACGTGCCCACCGCCTCGTCCTTGACGAGATCCGCGATGCCAACGGAATAGGCCTCGGCGCCATCGATGCTGATGCGGAATGCGCCCTTGCTGTCGCCCTTCTGAAAGAAGCCGGGCGGAAAAGGCAGGCTGAGCGTGAGCGGCGCGGAAGGATCGGCGCTTCTGTGCCACTGGATCGCGGCCAGATCGGCATTGCCAGCCTGCGGCGACGACGGATTGAGGGAGATCGTGCAGACATAGGCATTGTCACAACTGACAGCCCAGTCATCGATCTGACGATATTCGAACGCGCCGGCCGGAACGGAGCCGAGAGCAAGGGCGAAGGCGGCAATCCGAAACGACAATCTGTGACGCATGGGCATCTCCCGGTATTCTCAAAATCGCATCGCGCACCGTCGGCGCGCTCATTCTCGTCGGGGCTTCGCCGTTTCCCTCCCCTACACCAGCTTCATGCCAAAAAGCTAGAGCCGGGCAAGAAGCGCCTCCTGTTACCGGTCATCTTTGCACGGCTCGGTCCCGAAGGTTGCCTCAGTATATCCGTGATCGATGTTCTTGTAAGCGCCTCGAATTGTCCAAACAAATACAGGTTCTGAGGTCCTTTGTGCGCCCTTCTCCATCAAACGTCAAAGTTTCGCTTGCCAAATTCGTGTAAACACCGCATTCTGATTGCGTTCGGGCATTTTGCGAGCACGGGAAGACCATATAATCTCATGCGCGCCGGAAACGCTAACTTTCCGGGCGGCCTTTGAAGGATTTGGCCTGTAATCGTGTTCAGGCCGTCCGAAGCCGCGGTAATAAAGGTACCTTTCCTCAAAATTCGAGAAACGCCTGCGCTGTCCATAAGGGCAAAACGAGCATTGGAATATCCGCCCATTTTCGTGCAAGCGGGGCGGTGAGAAAAGGACCTTGAAGTATGGCCGAAACTGGCACCGTAAAATTTTTCAATACCGATAAAGGCTACGGCTTCATCAAGCCGGACAATGGCGGCGCGGACATTTTTGTCCACATCTCCGCAGTGCAGTCTTCCGGCCTGACCGGGCTGACGGAAAATCAGAAAGTCAGCTACGACACCGAGCCGGACCGTCGCGGCAAGGGCCCGAAAGCGGTCAACCTGCAGGTTACGGAATAAGTCTCTCCGGCGTTGCGCCGGAAACTGCGCTGAAGGCCCCGCCTTCAGCCAGCGAGAATACGCACAGGCGCTTCGAGGAGCGGCGCCTGGGCTTTTGGGTTCTCCGCACGCATGAGGGGAGCCGCCGTTATATCCGGTGGTCTTTGGCCCCGGGCGAGGGATGCCTTTCGGCGCTTTCTGGACATGCGAATGTCACGTGTTGCGGTCTTTGACTTCGCCCTTTTTTCCGCTTGCCCCTGACAAAAAACGCAGAAAGAGCGGGAAAGCACCTTATTGATCGGTGACCCCGGAATAGTGCACGGGCAATCGCTCGCCAACAGGCGTTAAGTGCGAAAAACCCGGCCTTTCGACCGGGTTCTCAATATTCTCAAAACGACACCTAGCCGCTTCAGCTAGCTATCCAGGAAGCTCCTGAGCTTGCGGCTGCGGCTCGGATGCTTCAACTTCCTGAGCGCCTTGGCCTCGATCTGGCGGATACGTTCGCGGGTGACCGAGAACTGCTGGCCCACTTCTTCCAGCGTATGGTCGGTGTTCATGCCGATGCCGAAGCGCATGCGGAGAACGCGTTCCTCGCGCGGGGTCAGCGAGGCGAGAACGCGGGTCGTGGTCTCGCGCAGGTTCGCCTGAATGGCCGCATCGATCGGCAGAAGCGCGTTCTTGTCCTCGATGAAATCGCCGAGATGCGAATCCTCCTCATCACCCACAGGGGTTTCGAGCGAGATCGGCTCCTTGGCGATCTTCAGCACCTTGCGAACCTTTTCGAGCGGCATGGAGAGCTTTTCGGAAAGCTCCTCCGGCGTCGGCTCCCGGCCAATCTCGTGCAGCATCTGGCGCGATGTGCGGACGATCTTGTTGATCGTCTCGATCATGTGCACCGGAATACGGATGGTACGGGCCTGGTCGGCGATCGAGCGGGTGATCGCCTGCCGGATCCACCATGTCGCATAGGTCGAGAACTTGTAGCCGCGACGATATTCGAACTTGTCCACCGCCTTCATCAGGCCGATATTGCCTTCCTGAATGAGGTCGAGGAACTGCAGGCCGCGATTGGTGTATTTCTTCGCGATCGAGATCACCAGACGCAGATTGGCTTCCACCATCTCCTTCTTGGCAATGCGCGCCTCGCGCTCACCCTTCTTGACCATGTGCACGATGCGGCGGAATTCGGCGATCGAGATGCCGGTTTCGGTCGCAAGGCTCTGGATCTCGCTTCTCAGCACCTTGATATCGGCGCCGTCCTGGCTGGCGAATTCCTTCCAGCCCTTGCCGGAAAGATTGCCGATCGACTTCATCCAGTTCGGATCGAGTTCCGCGCCGTGATAGTGCTCGAGGAAGTCGTCGCGCTTGACGCCGCGATGGGTCGCCATGCGCAACAGCTTGCCTTCGTTTTCAACGAGACGCTTGTTGATGTCGTAGAGCTGCTCGACCAGAAGGTCGATACGGTTCTGGTTGAGCGACAGCGACTTGACCGCGCCGATCAGCCCTTCCTTCAGCTCCTTGTAGCGACGCTCCTGGGCGTTGGTCAGCGTGCCGGTGGCAGCCAGTCGGGCCTCCACCTGCTGATCCTGCAGCTTTCTGAGCTTGGTATAGGTCTCGGCGATCAGGTCGAGCGTTTCCATCACCTGCGGGCGCAATTCCGCCTCCATGGCGGCCAGCGACAGGTTGGATTCGTCCTCGTCGTCCTCGTCCTCTTCCGGCTGCACGCCCTCGCCGCCGACATCGGTGACGTCGTCGGAGCGCTTCTTGCGGGCCTGTTCCTTTTCTTCGGCCTTCTTGCGGTCGGCCTCGATCTTCTCCGGGCTCTGGAACTGCGGCGCAGCCTTGGCCTCGGGACCGGAATAGGTGGTCTCAAGATCGATGATCTCACGCAGAAGCGTCGTGCCTTCGTTCAGCTCGTCGCGCCAGATGATCAGCGCCTGGAAGGTCAGCGGGCTTTCGCAAAGGCCGGCGATCATGGTCTCGCGACCGCTCTCGATCCGCTTGGCGATCGCGATCTCGCCCTCGCGCGACAGAAGCTCGACCGATCCCATTTCGCGCAGATACATGCGCACCGGATCATCGGTCCGGTCGGTCGGTTCCTTCTTCTTCGTCTGGGCAACGGCTGTCCCCGTCGTCGTCGCCACTTCCGTGCTGTCGCTGTCGGAATTGCCGTCGTCGTCGGAAGAATTGTCGCTTTCGTTGTCGCTGTCGCTGTCGACCTCGTCCTCATCCTCGATCACGTTGATGCCCATGTCGGACAGCATCGCCATCGTGTCCTCGATCTGCTCGGAGGTCACTTCGGAAGAGGGCAGGACAGAATTCAGCTCGTCCATGGTCACGAAGCCGCGCTTCTTGGCGGCCTTGATCATCTTCTTGACGGCATCATCGGAAAGGTCCAGAAGAGGGCCGTCGGTACCGCCTTCGCGTTCGGTTTCGGCTTCTTCGTTTTCCTTGACTTTTGTTGCCATAGATTTTGTTTCCCTGACGCTTATGCCGTAATTCAACAGCGGCATTACCGGCAAATGATTAAGGACCTTTTTAGAGGACCGTTCGAGCCGGCTCTAATAACTTCAACCATGAACAGGACAGAATTCACCATCGCGGAGCCTGTCACCCCGGGTGAACACTGTCCAGATCATGAAATTGCGCTGCGTAGTGCCATTCAAACTGGTGATTCCCAGATTCTCGCCATCCGTCAAGCGTCAAAACAGGGATCGCGCGATTTCATATCGTAAATGCGCTCCAAAAGCCACCCGTGTGACGCTTCTTGCGATGTCCGGACCGATGCAGCCTTCCTGACGGCCCGCGAGACTACATTTAGAACGAAGTTAAGGAAATACAAGGTGCCGCGGCTCTGCGCGCCCAAGTTTCCCTTTTCCGGACAAACCGCCAGGACTAACCCGCCGCGCCGGAGCGCCCGCCGCGGCCCGACATCAACCCGAAACCCTCGATCTCCGCCTCCTGGTTGTCGATCCGGCTGATTTCGTTCTGTACCGAAATCAGCGCCGGCATCAATTCTTCCAGAAGCTCCAGATTGCCCTCCTCCGTCGCCTCGCCCAGTTCGCGTTCAAGCTCAGCCTTCTGCCGGGCCAGAGACCGCGCGCGGTTGTGCAGCGAAAGCGCCTGGCGATAGACCTCGCGGACATCTTCCAGCGCAGCATCGGGCCCGGCGATCCAGCTCACATTACGGCTGACATGGCTCTTCAACTGGTTGATCAGCGGCGCGAAACCCTGATCCTCCAGCCTCTGGTGAAGCTTCTCCCGGCCGGCATCCGGGCGCGAGGCCTCGGCGAGAAAGACCGGCCAGAAGGCTCGCATCTCCGATGCATCGAAGGATAGCGCGGCGATGCTGTCAAAATCCTCACGCGCCAGTTCCGGGTGGGTCAGAAGGCAGAATACAAGCTGGCATTCGCGGAAGGTGAGCGTGGCGCCGGCCGGGCGAATGCTTGCAAGCGGCGAGCGCGACAGCCGTTCGGACGGCGAGAAGCCGCCGCCTTTCGGCGCCTCGAAGCCCCTGCCCTTTCCCTTGCCCGCACCGAAACTGCCGCCGCGCGGACTACCGCCGCGAAAACGCTGAAACAGCCGGTTGCGGAAGTCCTGCTGGTAATGGCGGCGCACATTCTCGTCGCCGATGGTCTGCACCAGCTGGTTGATCCTGGCCTCGATCGCGGCGCGCCGTTCGGGCGTCGCGTTGTCATCCTGCCCCGCTTCGCGCTCGAACACGGTGTCGGCAAGCGGGCGCGCCTGACGCATGATCTGTTCGAAGGCCTGCCTGCCGCCCTCGCGCACCAGGTCATCCGGGTCCTTGCCCTCCGGCAGATAGGCGAATTTCAGCGAGTGGCCGGGTTTGAGAAGCGGCAGGGCAACCCCTGCCGCCCTGTCGGCGGCCCGCTGACCGGCGCTGTCGCCGTCAAAGCAGAGCACCGGCTCGCTGGTCATACGCCAGAGAAGCTGAAGCTGGTTTTCCGTCAGCGCCGTTCCCAGCGGCGCGACAGCGTTTTCGATGCCGGCCTGATGCAGCGCAATCACATCCATATAGCCTTCAACGGCGATCACCGTGCCGGCGCCGTCCGCGCCCGAGAGCGCCCGCCGCGCCCGGGCGAAGTTGAACAGAACATTGCCCTTGTGGAACAGCTCGGTCTCGTTGGAATTGAGGTATTTCGCCATCGCATCGGGGCGCATGGCGCGACCGCCGAAGGCGATCACTTTCTCCCGAGACGAGAGGATGGGAAACATGATCCGGTCACGGAAACGGTCATAGGAAACGGCGATATCCGGCCCGTGGACGACGAGGCCGCAGGCCTCGATCTCCTGCCGTTCCACGCCCTTGGACGCCAGAAACTCCTTCAGCGCATTGCGGCTTTCCGGCGCATAGCCCAGACGGAACGTGTCGATGGTACGGGCGGAGAGCCCGCGTTCGCGCAGATAGGCCCGCGCCCTGGCGCCGCCGCTGGCTTGCAGCTGATCCTGAAAGAAGCCTGCCGCAAGCTCCATCACATCGATCAGCGTGCGGCGTTTTTCCTCGCGCTTTTGCGCCTGCGGATCGATTTCCGGCATCGGCACGCCGGCCATGTCGGCGATCCGCTGCACGGCTTCGGGAAAATTCATGCCGTCCAGATCGGTGAGAAAACGGAAATGATCGCCGGAGACGCCGCAGCCGAAACAATGATAGCGGCCCTTGCGGTCCTCGCAGTGAAAGCTCGGGGTCTTTTCGCCATGGAAAGGGCAGCAGGCCCAGAAATCGCCGCGGCCGGCATTGGTCTTCTTGCGGTCCCACGTCACCCGCTGGCCGATCACATTGGAAATCGGCACGCGGTCTCGGATTTCATCCAGAAATGATGACGGAAAGCGCATCTGGCCCTCTTTTGCGCCGGCAATGCCGCCAGCCTGCGGGACGATCACCTTACGGCGCGACGCTTCCGTCTATCGCCGCCGAAGCGGGTTATCCCACATATCCACGGAAGATTTCCACAGCCCTGGAGCGTGGCAGCTACTTCAGCATTTCCTTGACCACGCCGGAGGCCTTGGAGAAATCCATCTGGCCGGAATAGCGGTCCTTCAACGTCTCGATACACTTGCCCATGTCGCGCAGACCCTGCGCGCCGGTCTCCTCGACCACGGAGGCGCAGACTTCGCGAATCTTCTCCTCCGGCAACTGCGCCGGCAGGAATTCACGGATCACGGCCATTTCCTCGCGCTCCTGGGCGGCGAGATCATGCCGGCCCTTCTCTTCGTAGAGACGGGATGATTCCTTGCGCTGCTTCAGCATCTTCAACAGAATCTGACCGATATCATCGTCGCTGACCGGGTCCTTCCCGCTGGCGCGATGGGCAAGATCACGATCCTTGATGGCGGCCTGAACCAGCCGCAGTGTGCAAAAACGGACCGGATCGTCGGCTTTCGAGCTATCTTTGAGTGCAAGGGCGAGTTTGTCGCGCAACATCAACCTACTCCTGGCAACGCCAGTTTTTTGGAGAACCTTTGCCGACACATGTCGACAAGCGGCGGCGTTTACCGAAAACGTGGACTGCGATCAAATTAAAAAACGGGCCCGTCATATAATTTGAGCAGATGCCACAAGTCTGCACCGAGAGCAATTGACCCGCAAGCAGCGTTTGACTATTTTCCCGCGACCGCATCAAAAAAAGGTCTGCCCGTCTCTCTCACCATCGGCGTCTCGCCGGACCGAAGAGTGAACCCGTTCGTGCGGGTCATATATAAGCGCTGGGCAGGTCTCGTTCAATCGGCCGTGAGGCCGGCGAGGAACACGACAAGGATTAAGATGACGACCTCCTCCGCATGGATGACTGAAAAACCGACAGCCGTTCTGGTTCTGGCCGACGGCACGACGATTTTCGGCAAGGGTATCGGCGCAACGGGCCACGTGCAGGCGGAAGTCTGCTTCAACACGGCGCTGACCGGCTACCAGGAAATCCTCACCGATCCGTCCTATCTCGGGCAGATCGTGACCTTCACCTTTCCCCATATCGGCAATATCGGCGCGAATGGCGAGGATATCGAGGACCTGACGCCGGCGGCCCGCCGCGGCGCCGTGGGCACGATCTTCAAGGCCGACATCACCCAGCCTTCGAACTACCGTTCTGCCGGTCATCTCGACGCCTGGCTGAAGGCGCGCGGCATTATCGGCCTCTCAGGCATCGACACCCGCGCGCTGACAGCGTGGATCCGCGAGCATGGCGCTCCGAACGCAGTGATCGCGCATGACCCCGACGGCAATTTCGATCTCGAGGCGCTGAAGGCGGAAGCCAAGGCCTGGGGCGGTCTCGAGGGTCTTGATCTTGCCGTGGTCGCCACCTCCGGCCAGTCCTCCAGATGGGACGAAACGCCCTGGGTCTGGAACGAGGGCTATGGCACGCTTAGCGAGGCGGATGCGAAATACCACATCGTCTGCATCGATTACGGCGTGAAGCGCAACATCCTGCGCCTCTTCGCCGGCCTCTCGTGCAAGGTCACCGTGGTGCCGGCCAAGACCTCGGCGGAAGACATTCTGGCGCTCTCGCCCGACGGCGTATTTCTCTCCAACGGTCCCGGCGACCCGGCGGCAACCGGCGAATATGCCGTGCCGGTGATCCGCGCGCTGATTGACAGCGGCCTGCCGGTCTTCGGCATCTGCCTCGGCCACCAGATGCTGGCGCTCGCCCTTGGCGGCAAGACCGTGAAGATGCATCAGGGCCATCACGGCGCCAACCATCCGGTGAAGGACTATACCACGAACAAGGTCGAGATCGTTTCGATGAACCACGGCTTCGCGGTTGATTCGGCCTCGCTGCCGGACGGCGTCACCGAAACCCACGTCTCGCTGTTCGACGGCTCCAATTGCGGCATCTCGCTTGCCGGCAAGCCGGTCTTTTCCGTGCAGCATCACCCGGAAGCCTCTCCCGGCCCGCAGGACAGCCACTACCTCTTCCGCCGCTTCATCAATCTCGTGCGCGAGAAGAAGGGCGAGGCGCTTCTGGAAGAGCGCGCGTAAGCGGCATCGGGTTTATTAAGTCCGGGGCGACAGACGTGATGCGCCTCGCCCCAGGATAAACCCTCGTCACCCCGGCCTTGAGCCGGGGTCCAGGGCCATGCGGGAAAACGTGGCGATTACTCCTGACGATCGCCGATATCCGAATGAAAATGATCCGGTGATGCGATCGCGCAAACGACGCGTTGCCACGCCGCCCTGGATGCCGGCTCAAGGCCGGCATGACGGGTTTTGAGTGTGCCGACGGCTCTGCCAAGCATAGATAGAACTTCATTCAAGGGGTCGCGTGTCGCGGCCCCTTTTTGTTGCGTGGGTGGCGTGAATAGGAATACTTCTCGCGCTCGGCCTCGGCCTTGGCGATCGCCTCGCCCTTCCTGCCGCCATAGCGCCAGCTCCACGCCATCATCAGCGCGAAGACCGAAATCCACATGGCCTCCGAAATCACCAGGAAGACGCTGACCGGCATCAGCGGGATGATCAGCGCGCGCAGACACGCCTCGGCTAGGAGCACGACCGCCCAGACGATCGTCATGAAGCGCATCAGCGCGCGGTAGTCCGGCGACGCCGCATAGAGCCGGTTCAGGCTCTTGCGTTCCTCAGCATCGCCTTCCGAGGCGAAATGGAACACCAGGGGACGCGGCATCAGGAGCGAGCCGGCAAAGACCAGCCCGATAAAACCGGTGATCAGCGAGTTCTTCAGCAGCGCGAGATAGGGGCTATCGAAATAGAGACTGCCGACCAGCGAGGCCAGCGTTGCGGCAAGCGTGATGACGCCGATTGCCGCCAGCCGGTTGCTGCGGATATAGGCGACGACGATGACCGCGATCGGAAAGACCGAGCCGAACGCCAGCGCGTGAACGGTCGAGAAACCGTAGTGCTTGGCCAGAAGATAGGCGAGCCACGGCAGCACCGCCCCGAAAATGATGTCGTTGCGCATATCGTCCTCCATCCCGGTCGTGCGGGGTCCGGCTTTCGCTGCCCTCCACTATCCGCCCATTCCGGCTGAAACGGAAGTCGAAACAAGCGGCCTTACCGTCGCTATGTGCGCTTGATCAGGCGCCAGTAGCGGAAACTCAGCATCACCGCCGCTGCCCCAAGGCCGCAGAGAAAGCCGATCCAGATGCCGATCCCGCCGAGACCGACGGGAAAGGCGAGCAGCCAGGCGACCGGCAGACCGATGACCCAGTAGGCAATCAGCACCAGCACCATGGGGATACGGGTATCTTTCAGACCGCGCAGAAGCCCGTTCATGATCACCTGGGCCGTATCGAGCAGCTGGAACAGCGCCGCCACGACGATCAAAGGCGCGGCATAGGCAATCACAGCCGCCGCATCCGGCAGGTTGACATCGATGAAGAGCGACGACAGCGTGCGCGGCGCGAACGCAAAGGCCAGACCGCTTGCAACGGCAAAACCGATCGCCACCACCATGACCATGGCGGAGGCCCGCGTCACATTGGCCCGGTCGTCCCCACCGTGGAAAACACCGACGCGCACCGTGGCCGCCTGAGACAAGCCCAGCGGCACCATGAAGGTGATCGATGACAACTGAATGGCAATGCCATGGGCGGCCAGCGGCACAGTGCCCAACTGGCCCATCAACACCGATGAGACCGTGAACATCGATACTTCCGCCAGAACCGCAATCCCGATGGGCAGACCGAGCAGGACCACCTCTTTCAGCGCCTGCCAGTCCGGCTTCCAGAAGCGCACGAAAAGCGTATAGCGGGCAAGCATCGGATCGCGGCCGATATAGGCGACCAGATACAGGAAGCCAAACGCCTGGCCGACAAAGGTCGCGATCGCCGCGCCGCGAATGCCCAGTTGCGGCATTCCCAGCCCGCCCAGCACCAGCCCGTAGGCGACCGCGGCGTTGACGACCAGCGTCAGCATCGAAACCCACAGAACCACCCGCGCGTGACCCGTCGCGCTCACCAGCGAACGCAGGACCTGGAACAGCAGCGCCGGGAACAGCGCGAAGCCAACCACAAAAAGATACTGCGCCGCCTTGGCCGCCACATCCGGCTCCTGACCGAGCGCCAGAAGGATCGGTTCGGCCCAGAAAAACAGCGGCAGGGACAGGACGCTGTAAATGATCGAAGCCCACATGCCCATGCGCATGGAACGGCGCACGGCGACTTCATCGCCCCGGCCATAGGCCTGCGCGACCATGGGCATCACCGCGATGGCGAGTCCCATGCCGAAGATGAAGATCGTAAAGTAGTACTGGGTGGCGAGGACCGCCGCTGCGAGATCCAACGCGCTCAATTGGCCAAGAATGAAGATATCGGTGGCATTGATGCCCTGCTGGGCAAGCTGGGCGCCGATAAGCGGAATTCCAAGAGCGAAGGTTTCCCGGAAATGGGACAACCACGAATGACCGGCTGCGGCTGCAGGAGGCATTGTGACAGACATGTTTTCACCAGAGGCTGACACGCCGGCGCCAGACAATAGCGGGGCCCCGGCGGCCAGTTTCTCTAGCCTGATTTTTAGGCAATTGCCAGTGCGGTGGGCGACCAAACAGGCACAGACCTGCCATTGAGCCCTTCACGTTCGATCACAAGCGCGCAATTCTGCGGGCAAAGACAGCAATCACGAAAACGGATTGCCGCCATAGCGATAGGCCCCGCCGCGTTGCAGGGCATGGCGGTAGGCCGGGCGGGCGTGGATGGCGACGAGATAGTCGAGAAGCGCCTGCGGGCGCTGGTCGAAGGGGATGCGCTCCATGCCGACTTCTATCGGAAAGCTCATCATGATGTCGGCGGCGGTGAAATCCGGCCCTGCGAACCAGCCATCGCGCTGAAGCTCTTCTTCCCAGAATGCGCCATGGGTTTTCAGCTGTGGGTCGGTCAGTTTGCCCATTACGCCCTTCGAGATCGCGTTCAGCAGCGGGCGAAGGAGCTTCGGTCCCTGTTCCGGGATTTTCTGGAAAACCAGTTTCATCACCAGGATCGGCATGGCCGAGCCTTCGGAATAATGCAGCCAGTAGCGATAGCGCAGCGCCGCATCGGTTCCGGGCGCGGGACGCAGGCCGCTTTCGGCGCCGTATTTGTCGATCAGATATTCGACGATTGCCGCGCTTTCGGCGATGATCGTGCCGTCATCCTCGATCACCGGCGATTTGCCGAGCGGATGGATTTTCTTCAGGCTTTCCGGCGCGCTCATGTCCTGGCCGCGCTTATAAGTCTTGATCTCGTATTCGACCCCGAGCTCCTCCAGCAGCCAAAGAATGCGATGGGCGCGGGAATCTTCGAGGTAATGAACCAAAAGCATGGGAAACTCCTGAACGAGGTCTGGCACGACAAACTAGATGGCTTTCCGGCAGGCGGGATACAAGAATGACTACGCAGACCTGAAGCCTGCGGATTGCCGCCCTGCCACGAAATCCGGAAGCCCCCTAGTGGAATGAATTTGACATTTGAGCCCCGTCGCAGCGAGCGCATACATCAAATGTAAAATTCGAAAATTCCAATAGAAACATAAACTTGCTAGTGGTCCTGCTGTTTCCAACATTTGGCACCGAGGGCGCTGAAACGGGAATCAAATGTTGGAATCGGACCACTAGCTGACCGTCAGCGCCACTGCCCCCGCATAAAGGGCAAGAATGCCGGCGCTCTCGAAGCCGATACGGCCCGGCCCCGCCTTCTGCCGCACGATCAGGCCCAGAAGCAGGATTGCCGTTGCCGAAAGGCCGACCGAAAGCCAGATCAGGTCTCCCTTGGTAATCGCATCGTAAAGAGAGCCCTCGCGGTATGCGACATCGGAAAGCGTCAGGAACAGCGTGTCGAAGGTGTTTCCGCCGATAATGCCGCCGACGGCAAGCTGCAGCGCACCGCGGCGGACCGCGGCGAGCGTCGTCACAAGTTCGGGCAACGAGGTGACCACCGCCGTCATCAACGCGCCGACCACCGAAGCGGAAATCCCGTAGCGGTCCGTCAGCACGCCGGCGACGCCCGAGATCGCATAGCCGGCAAGACCCATCAGCAGCATCAGCGCGCCGAAAACGGCGAAGACGGTGAGGTTGCCGCGCGCATCCTGCTGCTCTTCGTCTGGCGTGTCCGTGCGGGTCTCGCGTGTGCCGACCGGCCGCCACATGGGGTCGTCGCGCACCCGCTTGGAGGCAATGACCCCGGCGATATAGATGCCGAACAGGATGAGCGAGAACGGACTGATGGCAAAGAAAGAGATATCCGGCGAGACATAGGCGATCAGCGGAATGGACAGAAGCAGCACCAGAAGCGCGCCCTGAAACAGATTGGAGAGATCGGCTGCCGCATGCTCCAGATTGACCCGGCGATAGATCATGTCGGCCAGCGCCAGAAACGCCGTCTGCGCTGCAATGCCGCCCACGGCGTTGGAAAAGCTGAGCGACGCCCTGCCCTCGAATGCCGTCGTGACCGATACCACCGTGCCCGACAGCGAGGTGGCCGCCCCCAGCAACAGGCCGCCGATCAGCGCCTCGCCGAGACCGGTGCGGTCGGCTATGCGGTCCGCGACATCCGTGATCCTGACACCGCATGCGAGGATAACAAGACCGGCGCCGGCAAAGATCGCCACCAGCCAGACAAGAGACAGGTTTTCAAAATTCATTCTGCTCTCCGTGTTGTTCAGGCAACGCCCGAACGCACGAATTGTTCTGCTTGAGGTTCAGTTCTTCACATTCCGCGTCTGTGGTGCGCGTCAACTACAGCAGGCACTTTTAACGCGGTGGTCAAAACAGGCGTCACCCTCCTCCGTCATACCGGCCTTGAGCCGGTATCCAGGGCCAAAGAGCAGGGACGATCGCACTCAGGCACTGTGACGAAGGGTATTTTTATGGCCCTGGCCCCCGGCTCAAGGCCGGGGTGACGGAGAGCGGGAGATGGCTTCTTGCACCTGCAGCCGGCTCTATCAGCAGCCAGAATGACCCGGCCGCAAGCCGGGTCATTTTGTGTTGAGTATAGATTCCGAGTTTGCACGTCAGGTAACGCTGACAGGGGCCTTCGTCAGGCGGTGGCCCGATTGCGGCCGTGCTCGGCCGAATGGCCGTGTCTTCCTGCAGGCGCCGGTCTCGTGGCCGGCCTCAGAATGACACCGCCGAGCATCCGGTAGAGGATGGCCAGCCCGGCGGCGGCGAACACGGTCTGAAATGCGATCAGTGGCAGATATTCAAACATTGTTAACTCCCCGTTTGGGAGCATAACGCAACATGTGAGGAAAAGGTTCACATGCGACCTGACGATTGCCGCAGAAAGCTTTGTCGTTGACGGCTTTGTGATCGCTTCATTTTCGGGGTTCCGTTCCCCCCGCAACTTCCCTATAAGGCCCTCCTAGCCTAAACCTTCTGACGTCCCGCACCCGGCCCGGTTCTCCGTGTCGGTTTTTGATGCAGAAATAGAACGACGGATAGCACACATGCCCAAGCGCCAAGACCTCAAGTCCATCCTCATCATCGGCGCGGGGCCGATCGTTATCGGCCAGGCCTGCGAGTTCGACTATTCCGGCGCGCAAGCGTGCAAAGCGCTGAAGGAAGAGGGATACCGGGTCATTCTCGTGAACTCCAACCCGGCCACCATCATGACCGACCCGGAGCTGGCCGACGCGACTTACGTCGAGCCGATCACCCCGGAAGTCGTCGCCAAGATCATCGCCAAGGAACGCCCCGACGCGCTGCTGCCGACGATGGGCGGGCAGACCGCGCTCAACACCGCATTGTCGCTGCGCCGCATGGGCGTGCTGGAGCGTTACAATGTCGAGATGATCGGCGCCAAACCGGACGCGATCGACAAGGCCGAAGACCGCGCACTTTTCCGGGAAGCGATGGCCAAGATCGGGCTGGAAACGCCGAAATCCATGCTCGCCAACGCCACCGAGATCAAGGACCAGCATCGCCAGGAACACGAGGCCAAGCGCGCCGAGCTGAAGAAGACGCTGTCGGGCGATGCGCTGGATGCCGCGCTGGACGAGCTCGAAAACCAGTGGAACCTCGGCAACACCGACCGCAAGCAGCGTTACATGGCGCATGCCATGGCCATCGCCGCCCAGGCTCTCGACGTCATCGGCCTGCCGACCATCATCCGCCCGTCCTTCACGCTTGGCGGCACCGGCGGCGGCATTGCCTATAACCGCTCCGAATTCTTCGAGATCGTCGAGCGCGGCCTCGATGCCTCGCCGACCACCGAAGTGCTGATCGAGGAATCCGTGCTCGGCTGGAAGGAGTATGAAATGGAAGTGGTCCGCGACAAGGCGGACAACTGCATCATCATCTGCTCCATCGAAAACGTCGATCCGATGGGCGTGCATACCGGCGATTCGATCACCGTGGCCCCTGCCCTGACGCTGACCGACAAGGAATACCAGATCATGCGCAACGCCTCGCTGGCGGTTCTGCGCGAGATCGGTGTGGAAACCGGCGGTTCGAACGTCCAGTTCGCCGTCAACCCGGCCGATGGCCGCCTCGTCGTCATCGAGATGAACCCGCGCGTTTCGCGTTCCTCGGCGCTGGCATCGAAGGCCACAGGCTTCCCGATCGCCAAGGTCGCCGCCAAGCTCGCCATCGGCTACACGCTGGACGAACTGGAGAATGACATTACCGGCGGCGCGACGCCTGCCTCGTTCGAGCCGTCGATCGACTACGTCGTCACCAAGATCCCGCGTTTTGCCTTTGAAAAATTCCCGGGCGCCGAAAACACGCTGACGACCGCGATGAAATCCGTCGGCGAAGTGATGGCCATCGGCCGCACCTTCGCGGAATCGCTGCAGAAAGCGCTGCGCGGTCTCGAACGCGGCCTCACCGGCCTCGACGAGATCGAAATCCCCGGCATCGAGAACGGCGAGCCGAGCAATGCCATCCGCGCGGCCATCGGCACCGGTACGCCGGACCGGCTGCGCATGGTCGCACAGGCGATGCGGCTTGGCGTCAGCCTCGAGGAAATCCACGAGCACTCCAAGATCGACCCGTGGTTCCTGGAGCAGATGAAGGCAATCGTGGATATGGAGGAAAAAATCCGCGCCCACGGCCTGCCTGAAGATGCCGAAAACCTGCGCATGCTGAAGGCCATGGGCTTTTCCGACCAGAGGCTTGCCGGCCTTTCCGGCTCGCGGCCGAAGGAAGTGGCGCAGCTCAGGAACCGGCTTGGCGTGCGCCCCGTCTACAAGCGCATCGATACCTGCGCGGCCGAATTCGCCTCGCCGACGGCCTATATGTATTCGACCTACGAAACGCCCTTTGATGGCCAGGCCCGCTCGGAAGCCGGCGTTTCGGATGCAAAGAAGGTCGTCATCCTCGGCGGCGGTCCGAACCGCATCGGCCAGGGGATCGAGTTCGACTATTGCTGCTGCCATGCCGCCTTCGCGCTGAAGGATGCGGGTTACGAGTCGATCATGATCAACTGCAACCCGGAAACGGTCTCGACCGACTACGACACCTCCGACCGCCTCTATTTCGAGCCGCTGACAGCTGAAGACGTGATCGAGATCATGCGCGCCGAACAGGAAAAGGGCACGCTTGCCGGCGCCATCGTGCAGTTCGGCGGCCAAACGCCGCTGAAGCTTGCCGAAGCGCTGGAGAAGAACGGCATCCCGATCCTCGGCACAGCGCCGGACATGATCGACCTTGCCGAAGACCGCGACCGGTTCCAGAAACTCCTGATCAAGCTCGATCTCAACCAGCCGAACAATGGCATCGCCTATTCGGTCGAGCAGGCCCGCCTCGTTGCCGGCGAGATCGGCTATCCTCTGGTGGTCCGCCCGTCCTACGTTCTCGGCGGCCGCGCCATGGAGATCGTCCACAATGATGCCGGCCTCTCGCATTATCTGCTGGAAGTCGTGCCGGAACTCGTCACCGAGGACATCAAGCAGCGCTACCCGAACGACAAGACCGGGCAGATCAACACCATGCTCGGCAAGAACCCGCTTCTGTTCGACAGCTACCTGACCAACGCGATCGAGGTTGACGTCGATTGCCTGTCCGACGGCCAGGACGTGTTCATCGCCGGCATCATGGAGCATATCGAGGAAGCCGGCATCCATTCCGGCGACAGTGCCTGCGCGCTGCCGCCGCACTCGCTTTCGCCGGCGATCCTGGACGAGCTTGAGGAACAGAGCCGCGCTCTGGCGCTGGGGCTCAACGTCAAGGGCCTGATGAACGTGCAGTTCGCCATCAAGGACGGCGTGGTCTACATCCTCGAGGTTAATCCGCGCGCCTCGCGCACCGTGCCCTTCGTCGCCAAGACCATCGGCGCGCCGATCGCCAAGATCGCCGCGCGCGTCATGGCCGGCGAGAAGCTTTTCGACGTCATCGACTCCTATGGCGAGCGGCCGAACCCGCGCAAGCTGAACCATATCGCGGTCAAGGAGGCCGTCTTCCCCTTCGCCAAGTTCCCCGGCGTCGATACGCTGCTCGGGCCCGAAATGCGCTCGACCGGCGAGGTCATCGGCCTCGACAAGGATTTTGCCATTGCGTTTGCCAAGTCGCAGCTCGGCGCCAGCGTCGACCTGCCGCGCGATGGCTGCGTCTTCGTCTCGGTCAAGCAGGAAGACAAGGAACGCGTGCTTCCCGCCGTCAGGCTTCTGGTCGAGCAGGGCTTTTCGGTGATGGCGACCGGCGGCACCCGCGACTTCCTCGTTGAAAACGGCATCGAGGCCACGAAGATCAACAAGGTTCGTGAAGGCCGTCCGCATATCGAGGACGCGATCCGCAACCGCCAGGTCCAGCTGGTGTTCAACACCACCAGCAACGACAAGACGATCTCGGACTCGAAATCGCTCCGCCGTGCAGCACTCACCCAGAAGGTGCCCTACTACACCACCATGGCCGGCGCGCTGGCGGCGGCCCAGGCGATCAAGGCGCTGAAGCAGGGCCAGCTCGAAGTCCGGCCGCTGCAAAGCTACGCCTGATTTTCGGATATCTAGTCACACAGGATGAAGAGGCGGGCCGCAAACCCGCCTTTTCGTCATTTGAGACGGGGAATGACAAGCATGGCCGACATGATCGAGATCATAAATGAACGGGACTTTGCCGTCGACCGGCAGACCCTTTACGCAGCCTTTGCCGACCCCGCAATGCTTGCGCGCTGGTGGGGGCCGCACGGTTTTACCAACAAGATCACGGCCTTCGATCTTGCCCCCGGCGGGCAATGGCTGATCACCATGACAGCATCCAACGGAACGGATTTCCACAATCGCTGGCGCTTTGACGAGATCATCGAGGGCGCCTTCATCCGCGCCCGTCACCTTGAGCCGGTCCATGTCTTCACGCTGGAGATGCGTTTCGAAGATGTTCAAAACGGCGCCCGCCTTTCCTGGCGCATGCTCTTCGACAAGACGGAAGAAACCGAAGCGATCTGGCACCTGCTGAAAGCGGCCAACGAGCAGAATTTCGACCGGCTGAACGCGGTTCTGGCGTGAACCGATAGCCCCCTCCTTCTCGTCCATTCCGCGATCTCTCCGGTCGGATTGACGGAGGTCGGCCGGCCTTCGGGCTGCAAACAAACGGTCACCTTGCCCTGATACAAATCGAAGATCCACATTCCGGCTTGACGTTGACTAATTAGGTTGATATCAACTTATTTAGCGAAACAAGGCTTTTCGTGCCGAAGGAGGATATGATGCAGGGACAATTCATCTGGTATGAACTTCTGACGACGGATACCGGGGCCGCTTCGGACTTCTATTGCAGCGTCGCCGGCTGGCAGGCCAGGGACAGCGGCATGCCCGGCATCGATTACACGCTGTTCAACGTGCCCGGTTTCGAGATGGGCCTTGCCGGCATGATGGCGCTGACGGACGAGATGTGCGAGGAGAACATCCCGCCGCACTGGCTCGGCTACATCAGCGTCGATGACGTCGATGCCAAGACTGAGGAATTCGTGAAAAAAGACGGCACGACACTGATGCCGCCGCACGATATTCCCGGCATCGGGCGCTTCTCGGTGATGCGCGACCCTGAAGGCGCTGCGATCTGCCTGATGACCGCGATCATACCGGAAGGACCGATGCCGCCCTGCCCCGAGCCCGGCGCGCCCGGCACATTCGGCTGGCGCGAGCTCTATGCCGGCGACGGCGCGAGGGCCATGGCCTTCTACGGCGAAATGTTCGGCTGGAAGCAACGATCCGCCCATGATGTCGGCCCCATGGGAACCTATTACATTTTTGGTTCCGATGATAAGGATGTCGGCGGAATGATCACCAGACCGCCGCAAATGCCTCAACCGGCCTGGGCTTTCTATATCAATGTCGATGCCATCGAGGCAGCCGTCGAAAGGGTCCGGTCGGGGGGCGGCCAGGTGTTGAACGGCCCCATGGCGGTTCCCGGCGGCGACATGATTGCGCAATGCACTGATCCCCAGGGCGCCTTCTTCTCGCTGGTCGAGCACAAGGGCTGAGCGGCAAATCGACGAAGACGCAGGGCCTTGCGCAATCCGCCCCCCTGTCTCCGGAGGGTATTGCCGATTTGTCTGGAAATGGCGTTGCCGCTTCTGCTATAAACTGCGTCAGGATTGAAACTGGTTCCGGGGTCAACGCTTCGGAACCTGTTTCTTTTTGTGTGGCAAAACGGTTCGGGAGTTCCTAAGTGGAAGGCTGTTTGTCTCACGACAGAACGCATGAACTTGAAGAGGCGGCAGCGCGAGAAGGCCCCCCCAGCGGGACCCGTCTGCCGCTTCGCCAATGACCGAAGGACAAGAATATGGTCGAAAAAGTACCGATGACCAGGGTCGGCGCCGACAAGCTCAGGGAAGAACTCCGCTGGCGCCAGCAGGAGGAACGTCCGCGCATCATTCAGGCGATCTCGGAAGCGCGCGCCCATGGCGACCTTTCCGAAAACGCTGAATATCACGCTGCCAAGGAAGCCCAGAGCTACAATGAGGGCCGCATCAGCGAGCTTGAGGACGTGACCACCCGCGCCGAGGTCGTTGATCCGGCGAAGATGACCGGCGACAAGGTCCGCTTCGGCGCGACCGTGAAGCTGGTCGACGAGGACACGGAAGAAGAAAAGATCTACCAGATCGTCGGCGATCAGGAAGCCGATGTGAAGTCCGGCCGGATCTCCATTTCCTCGCCGATTTCGCGCGCGCTCATCGGCAAGGAAGTCGGCGATTCGATCGAGGTCAACGCGCCGGGTGGCTCCCGCGCCTACGAGGTTCTCGAAATCCTCTGGCGATAAGTCTGGCGGGAAGGCCGCCCGCCTTGCCCGCCCCTTCCCTTGCGCCCGCCCCGCGCCGGGCGCACCTCATCGGACGCCGATAGCATGTCTTCTCTTTCGAACAGACCCGAAGGCGGGCTTCCGGAAGTCGGTCTTTCCGTTCTCACCTGGAAATCGCCGAGAACGCTGGAGCGCACCCTGCGCTCCCTCAACCCCGTCAGCGACCTCTTTTCCGAGCGGAAAGTCGTCTGCCAGGAGGGGAGCCCCGAAGAGATGGCGATCGCCCGGACTTTTGGGTTCGAGCCGGTCGCGACAGACCGCAATCTCGGCATTCAGGAAGGGCTTGCCCGTTGCGGCGAGGTTTTGTCCACCGAACGCATCGTCATCGTCGAGGGCGACAACACGCTGGTCGATAAAGCCAATGCGCGCGATCTGATGATGCGCGCTTTCGCGTTGTTCGATGCGCACGAAATGACGGCCTTCCAGCTTTCCGGCCGCAATGAGGAACTTTCCAAGCGCTTCCTGCGCTACTGGCAGCCGGACGAACCGCTCCGCAAGACGCTGCGCGGCTATCTGCGGCCGGGCGCAGCGCGGTTCAGGGTGCACGAATCCTTCGCCATGCCGACGACCCCCGCGAACGGCAACCGCTATCTCACAAGGCTTGAGGATGAGCTTTTCCTCACCCGGTCCGACTGCATCAGCTGGTCGAACCGGCCGTTCCTGACAACGCGGTCGTTCTTTCTCGGTCCGCTGATGACGTTCGCCCGCCAGAACCCTGGCAAAAAGCGGGTCAACGGCTTGCCGGACCTCGAGCACCCGATCAACTGTCCGGCAAACCGCAAATGGTGGCAGGGCCTGCATGCGAAGATCGGCGTCGCCTATCCGGGCCTGTTCGAACATGGCCGGCTCGAGCGCCCTGATGCGGACGAGAAAATGGAACTCTGAGCGCGAAGATTAGACGCGCAAAAGATCGTTCGCAGGCTTTGTCAGCCCCTCGAGCACCGGGCCGGCGGCGGTGGCGGCAAGGGGCGACGCGAACCAGCCGCCGCCCCCTTGGGGACGACGGCTGAGCCACGGCGCACACCGTTCGATTTCAGCAATCAATTATTGGGGTTGCCCATACCGCGCGGCATCGGCTGCTGCTGCCCCTGATTGCCGGCCGGACCCTGGGTGAAGGGCTGCTGCGGGCCAGCGCCGGGGACCGGCAGTTGCGAAACCGCGACCTTTCCGTCGCCGTCGCTGTCGAGATACTGGAAGTGGCGCGCGAACATCGGACGCCCGACCTCAGCCTGGAAGGCTTCGAACTCATCCAGCGAGAGATAGCCGTCGCCATTCTTGTCGTACTGGCCGAGGTCGCCCATCATCTGCGGGCCGCCCCCCTGGCCTGCGCCGAACGTGCCATTGCCGGGCCCCATGCCGGAACCACGCATGCCGCCGGAACCGTAGTTGCCCTGCGGGCCGCCGCGCTGTCCCTGCATCATGCCGCGCCCGTAGGCGCCGTCATCATTGCCGCGCATCGCCATCCGGCCGGGACCTCTGTCGCCCTGGGCGAAGCCGTTCTGGTCATAGCCGCGCTGCATCATGCCCTGGCGGCCGCCGGGGCCGCGCGCGGCGCCCTGCGGGCCGTCGCAATCGGTCATCATCTGACGGGTGCCCTGGCCGCGACCGCCCCAGTTGTCGTCGGGGCCTGCCGCAAGCGCGGGAACGGCTGCGCCGCCAATGAGTGCTGCAACCAGTCCTGCTGCGAAGATTGTTCTGCGTTTCATGACATCGCTCCTTTCGATCTGTCGATGTCGCCAATCTGCCCCTTGAGTGTCGCAGCACGATGCCGCGATCGCGCTTTATTGTATCCAATGGTCGCAAGGCCTCCTGCCTGATACAAAACGTGACACAGTTTTGCGCAACGGCGCGCGTGACTGGGCTATGGTGAGGCCATGAACAAGGAACCGCACATTCTGATCGTTGACGATCACCGGGAAATCCGCGATGCCGTGCAGAGCTATCTGCAGAAGAACGGCTACCGGGCAACCGCCGTGCGCGATGCACAGGAGATGGACGAGAAGCTGCGCGGCGGCAGTTTCGACCTGATCGTGCTGGACGTGATGATGCCGGGCGAGGACGGAATTTCCGTCTGCCGCCGCCTGAGCGCGGAGGGCAGCGTGCCGATCCTGATGCTGACCGCACTCGGCGAGGAGACCGACCGGATCATCGGTCTTGAGGTCGGCGCGGACGACTATCTGCCGAAACCCTTCAACCCGCGCGAACTTCTGGCCCGCATCCGCGCCATCCTGCGCCGCTCGGAGCGGCAGCCGAAGCTTTCCGGCGCCCCCGCCGGCGAAAGACTGCGCTTTGCCGGCTGGACGCTCGATACGGACACGCGCCGTCTGACCGCCGGTGACGGACGCGAGGAGGTGCTGACGACGGCGGATTTCCGGCTTCTGACCGTGCTTCTTGCGCGCCCGCGCTTCGTCTTGAGCCGCGAGCAGCTTCTGGACGCGACCTCCGGGCGCAGCGCCCATGTGTTCGACCGCACCATCGACAACCAGATCAGCCGCCTGCGCCGCAAGATCGAGCCGGATCCGGCAAACCCGGAGATCATCGTGACGGTGCGCGGCGGCGGCTACTCGCTGGCCTGCGACGTGGAGCATGTGTCGTGAAAAATCTGCTCCCCCGCACCCTGCGCGGCCAGATCATCGCGCTCATCGTTGTAGCGCTGGCGATCGCGCAGGCGCTGACGCTCTGGCTTTTCGTCGACCAGCGGGCGCTCGCCGTGCGCTCGGCGCTTGCCATCGAGGCGGCGGACCGGGCCGGAAGCACGGCACGCCTGCTGGAAGACGCGCCGCAGGATCTCCGGTCAGAAATCCTGCAGGCGGCAAGCTCCTCGCTCGTGCGCTTCACCATTGGGCCTGCGCCGCTGGTCGCGAACGACGCCGGCAACGCGCCGAACTGGATTGCCCGACGGATCCGCGCGGTCCTCGCAAGTGACGATCCGCGCACCATCCGCGTCGACCTGCACACCGACCAGTCCGGACCGCCGCCGCGCGCCGGTCCAGCCCCCGGCGCAGGCCAGATGCATGGCATGGGCCAGATGCGGCCGCCACCCGGCCAGCCGCCGGTGAGCGCGACGGCGCTCGACCTTTCGATAGCGCTTGCTGACGGAAGCTGGCTCAATGTCACCTCCCGCTTCCGCGATCCGCCCTATCAATGGGTCTGGTCGGAGGCCCTGCCCTTTGCGCTGACGGCGGGCCTCCTGGCCATTGTCCTGTGGTTCGCGCTCGCAAGGCTGACCGGGCCGCTGCGCTCGCTTGCCGGCGCGGCCGACCGGCTGGGCCGGGGCGAGGACGTGGAAACGATTCCCCTCACCGGGCCTGAGGAAATGCGCCGGCTCGCCCTCTCCTTCAACGACATGCAGGCCCGGCTCGACCGTTTCGTGCGTGAACGCACCCAGCTGCTCGGCGCGCTCGGCCACGACCTGCGCTCGCCGCTGACGGCGCTCAGGGTGCGCGCGGAGATGGTGGATGACGAGGAAACCCGAGAGCGCATGATCGCCACGATAGAGGAGATGCGGGAAATGGTCGAGGCGACACTGGCCTTCTCGCGCGGCATGGCCATGAACGAGCCGGTCGCAACGGTCAGCCTCAAGGCCTTTCTTGTCGAACTCGCACAGGAGCTCGGCGAGACGGGAATGGCTGTGAAGACCGGCGCGATCGAGGATGGCGAACTCCGGCTCCGGCCGCTTTCCATGCGCCGCGCGCTGCGCAACCTGATCGAAAACGCCGTGCGCTACGGCCACCGTGCCACGGTCTCCGCGACGCGCCATAACGGTTTCGCAGTTATCCTGATCGAGGATGACGGACCCGGCATTGCGCAACAGGAGATGGACCGGGTGTTCGAACCCTTCGTGCGGCTCGAAACGTCGCGTTCGCGCGAGACGGGCGGCGTCGGCCTCGGCCTGTCGATCGCCCGTACCGCCATCCTCGCCCACGGCGGCGGCATTACGCTCGAAAACCGGGCCCAAGGCGGATTGCGGGTAACCGTAACCCTACCGGTTTCGCCCTCTGCCTGAAAACCTCGCGCGTCAAGCGCGGTCACGTCGACAAAACCTCTTATAGTTGCATAACACAAGAATACATCGATGATCTTTTTGATCATTCGCCGGTTTCGACTTGATCTGGCAACGCAATCATTTTATGAAAGCGCTGTCTTACCGAGAACAACCTCGGGCGACGCTCGATAATAATATTTCTTTCTGCACGCTTTTGCCGGAGTTCCAGTCAGCCGATTGTCGATCGCTCATGAACGGGCTTCTCGTCCAAATTGGTGAGAAGGTATTGGCATTTTAGCCAACATCTTCAACAGTGCGTTTTATTGCTCCGGCGCGCTCGGAACCTGACTACCTATAGCCATTACAGAAAATATCAAACAAAACAATTTCCATAGCAAGACAAGAACCGTTTCATGAGACTTTTTCACTGCACCTATTGTGGCCATAAGCTTCGCATCAGGCAAGCCATGTGCTCGCAATGCTATCAGCCGGCGCCGGCCTATAACCGATTGCGCTTCTGGCTCATTCTTGGGATGGTCGTCGCGGTCGCAATTGCCGCATTCGCACTGTCTCTGATCAACTAGAGGTTAGCTTTCGGAGGACTGCCGCGCGGCTGAAGGCTGCCGGCTCCTCGGCGCTTCAGCTCGGTCTTTCCGGCGACAGACAGGCGATCCGATTTACAAAGCCATTGCTTTGAAAAGGCTGGCCCATTATACGGATCGGGTGATACGAAACATCCATTGAAGCATGACAAGCGACACCGATCTCCAGACCAGCAGTCTGAGCGCCGGCTATACCACCCGCAGCGCCGGCGACCGCATTCTGATGCTGCTGAAGATGCACGGCCCCCTGACAACCGCCGAGCTCGGCAAACGCACGGGCACCACCGGCGAAGCCGCGCGCCAGCAGCTCTTGCGCCTGGCGGATACGGGGCTGGTTACAGCCGAAAGCCAGCGTTCCGGCGTCGGCCGCCCGCGACAGGCGTGGAGCCTGACGGCAGCCGGAGAAGCGCGCTTTCCCGATACCCATGCGACGCTGACGGTGGAACTTCTGGAAAGCATACGCGCGGAGCTGGGCGAAGCCGCGCTCGAGACGGTAATTGCCGCGCGCGAGCGGCGCACCGGGAGCCTTTACAAGGCGGCCATGGCGGACTGCGACAGCCTGGATGAAAAGCTCGCCATGCTGACCCGGCTGCGCTCTGCCGAGGGCTATATGGCGGACTGGTATACGGCGGAAGACGGCTCGCGGCGCTTTGTCGAGCACCACTGCCCGATCTGCGCTGCCGCGACCGCCTGCCAGGGATTCTGCCGCTCGGAACTCGCGGTCTTCCGCCAGCTTCTCGGCCCCTCCGTCGACATTCGCCGCGACGAGCATATCGTCGAGGGCGGCCGGCGCTGCACCTATGTCGTGAGCGAGACGCGATAGAGATGGGAAAGGAAAGCTGCATGCCCGCCGGAATTCGCCAGGCTCTGGAAAGACAGGTTGCCGAAGGCAAGGACAACGCGCTCTGCCGGCTGACGCTCGGTCGCATTCTAGCCGGCGAGGACCGGCTTGACGAGGCGATCGCCCATCTTGTTCGCGCGCTCGAGCTCGACCCCGACTATTCCGCCGCCTATTCGGCGCTCGGCAAGGCCTATCAACGGAAGGGGGAGACCGCCCGCGCCATCGACAGCTTCGGGACGGGCGCGGAGGTTGCCACCCGCAAGGGCGACCTTCAGGCCGCCCGGCAGATGCAGGTACTGCACCGCAAGCTCAACAAGGGCTGAGGTCAGCCGAGCCCTTTATAGCCGCGACCGTGCCAGATCAGCGGTGATGCCGCCTCCTCCCGCGCGATTTTTGCAATCGCGCCGGCAAAGAGCACATGCGTGCCGGTATGGATCCGGCCGATCACATCACAATCAAGCGCCGTCATCGCGCCCGCGAGCTTCGGATTGCCGGAAGGCCAGGCCATCCATGTGCCGCATTTGAAGCGGTGGGCGGGGGCGATGCGGCCGGCAAAGGCATCCGCCACCGTCCATTGCGTCGCCGAGAGCATGGCAAGCGAGAACGCGCCCTTTTCCTCGATCATGCCCGCCAGATGCGCGCTTGCATCGATAGACACCAGGACAGAGGGCGGAGAGCCGCTGAGGGAGAAGACGGCGGTCGCGGTGCGACCGGAGCGCTGCCCCTCAAGGGCCGCCGCCACGATGCAGACGGTTGCGGCAAGCGAGGCCATGGCATCGCGGAAGTCCTGTTTTTCGATTGTCGGGCGGGCAGGCTGCCGAAGCGACATGGGTCGCGCCCCATCTGCGGCAAAGGCATCGACAGTCATGACCCGTCTCCCGGTTTTTCGGAGAAGCGTTCGCGATATTTGTTCGGCAAGCCCTCCATCTCCCTGGCATTTTCAGGCGGCGTGCCCTTGGCGATGATGTTCGGCCAGACTTCCGCATATTTCCGGTTCAGCGCGATCCAGAAATCGAGATCCGGGCCGTCGACATCCGGCACGATTGCCTCCACCGGGCATTCGGGTTCGCAAACGCCGCAGTCGATGCATTCATCCGGGTGGATAACGAGAAAATTCTCACCCTCGTAGAAACAGTCGACGGGGCAGACTTCCACGCAATCCATATGCTTGCAGGCAATGCAGTCTTCGGTAACGACATAGGTCATGGGATCAGCGGGCGCCGTGCACGTCATCACGGCGCGGCGCCCGTCCTTTCATCAGCCGAGATTGGCTTCGGCGAATTCGTAATTGGCAAGCTTGTCGAGGAAGTTGCCGACATAGTCAGGACGGCGGTTGCGGAAATCGAGATAGTAGGAATGCTCCCACACATCGAGGCCGAGCAGAACCTTGCCCTCGCCTGTTGCCAGCGGATTGGAGCCGTTCGGCGTCTTTGCCGTCTTCAGCTTGCCGTCCTCGCCCAGAACCAGCCAGGCCCAGCCGGAGCCGAACTGGCCAACCGCTGCCGCCTTGAAAGCGTCCTTGAAGGCATCGACAGAGCCGAAATCCTCAACGATCTTGGCTTCCAGACGGCCGGGCATGCCGCCGCCATTCGGCGAAAGCGCGTTCCAGAAATGCAGGTGATTCCAGTGCTGGCCGGCATTGTTGAAGACAGGCGCGAGATCGGCCTTATCCTTGGAAAAGGCGATGATTTCTTCCAGCGACTTGCCCTGAAGATCGGCATTCTTCTCAACGAAGCCATTGAGCGTCGTCACATAGGTCTGGTGATGCTTGCCGTGATGCAGTTCCAGCGTCTCCTGCCCCATGCCGCGGTCGGCAAGAGCGGCGTGGGCATATGGCAGAGCAGGCAGTTCAAAGGCCATTTTCAATCTCCCGTGATGGCGCGCCTGAGCGCGCCGCTTCATTTAACAAGCACCTCCTTTGAAATTCATGGGCATCAATATGTCAAGCATTTGCTTTGAAAATAAGAGGCCGCTCGTCGCAAGCCCGATGCGCCCCCCTCAAGGGGCCGGCAAATCTATGGTGACGGCCAAAGCGGATCGCCAAAACCGGGAAGGTTCAGGCGCGTTGGATATGCGGCATTTGCGAAGTTCAACCGCGACCCGACCGACCAGCAAAGTTTCTCCGCATCGAAAATGAAGACGCCTGAAGAAACGACAACACGAACACCAAAGCACTTCCAGGTTGATTTTTGCGTTGCTGTATTTGCACTTTTTCACTGGAAAACCGGAGCTTACTCGAATGCCGGGATCAAATTTGGTAAAGAAAGACACCGCACTTCAAACGTGTATAGACAATAAAGTTTCAATTTCATAGCATCTTAAAAAAACAAGAGTTTTCTCTCTGGGTCATATTGTAGATGAGAATTGCACAATTTTGACCGAAAAGCTGCGTTTCCGGGTCAGACTGTTCGACCCCGGACGTCCGGAAGACCAATACAATTCTTGACCAGCCCAGAAAATAGGTACCAACTTGGCCGCCTTTTCGCCGGCTCGGCGGTCAGCGGCGGATTTCAGATGCCGGCTGCCGGTAAACCCTGCCTTGGATCACCGCACATTGTGCCGAATGCTCTTCCCTGGGCGGGCGGGACCGGACATCATCATCCTGAGGAAGCGAAAAAGCCAACACGCCGTAGAAATCGACCGGCATGGCCTGTCGTCGGAAACACCGGAGCCGAACCTGCAGCCGGTTTCTCCAGACCTCGCCCCAACGACATATCCATGATCATCATGACGTTCGGAAAAAACAAGCTGCCATTGGACCCGAGGCGCAAGCCCTGGTTGGTGATGCCAGCTGGCAATCAGAAAAATGCGCGAAGCGGATGGCCACCGACAAGGAGGTGCGCGTGGCAAAGCATTGCCGCCGCGATGTCACATCCGGGTCTCAATGGTTTATCGGCCGACGTGCAATATCCAGGGAAAGGAACAAACGATGTCTCTGACCAGGAATCAATTCAGCGAAAAGAAGTGCACGATCCCGACGCGAGAACTGAGCTCAAGGATTGAATCGGCACTGCTCATGGCCATCTGGCTCGGCGAGAGTTCCGAGGCTGTGCGTCTCTACGGTGCACTCGAATTGCTCGCCGATACGGATGATGGCGCAGGCGAAGAGCGCGATGCCGAGGCAAGCGGCGCCGTCCTGCAGAGCGCCGCAGGGTAACATCTCCTGCCGGAGTGTATGCGGCAGGCATGAATCAACCATGCCATTGCCCACACATGGCGTGCGCGGGCGAAGCGCCCGCCCTAACCCCGAAACGTCCCGTTCCGCGGAAACCCCTTCGGCGCGATCCTTCCGGCGGTGGCGCGGTCGCCGCGCCATTCCATCAGTTCGTCGACGCTGCGGGTGTGGGTGCGCCCGGCGCTGTCGGTCCAGGTGAGGCCGTCTTCCAGCGCGAAGCATTTGGCGTCCGACAGTCCGCCATCCTTGTAGCGCTGCAGGCGCACGCCCTTGCCGCGCGCCATTTCGGCGATCTGCGACAGCGGGAAAACGAGGAGCTTGCGGTTTTCGCCGATAACGGCAACGTGGTCGCCGGTCACCGGCGTCAGCAGCTTCACCTCCGCAGGCATGGTCACATTCATCACCTGCTTGCCCTTGCGGGTATTGGCGACCATGGCATCCTCATCGACGATGAAGCCGTTTCCGGCGGTGGACGCGATCAGCATCTTGCGACCGGGCTCGTGCACGAAAGCGGTAACCACGTCCTGGTCGGCGTCGATATCGACCATGATGCGCAAGGGCTCGCCATGGCCGCGCCCGCCCGGCAGCTTGTCGGCCCCAAGCGTATAGGCCTTGCCACCGGTGGTGACGATCACGAGCTTGTCGGTGGTCTGCGCCGGGAAGGAGAGCTTCAGACTGTCGCCATCCTTGAAGGACAGGCCGGACGCATCGACGTGCCCTTTCAGCGCCCTGATCCAGCCCTTTTCCGAGATGACGATCGTGACCGGCTCCTTCTCGATCATCGCCTGCTGGATAGCCTCGAGATCGGTCTCCGGCGCATCGTCGAAAGTGGAGCGACGTTCGCCCAGCTTGGTCGCCTTGGCGAAGGTCTTCCTCACCTCGCCGATCTCCCAGGCCACCGTCTGCCACTGCTTCTCATCGGAGGCGAGCAGCGCCTCGATATCGGCCTTTTCCGCCGAAAGCGCATCAAACTCCTTGCGGATCTCGATTTCCTCGAGCTTGCGCAGGGCGCGCAGCCGCATGTTGAGGATCGCTTCGGCCTGCACATCGGTGATGTCGAACCGGGCGATCATCACCTGTTTCGGCTCGTCCTCCTCGCGGATGATCCTGATCACCTCATCGAGGTTCAGATAGGCGACAAGAAGACCGCCGAGGATTTCCAGCCGCCGCTCGATTGCTGCCAGACGATGGCGTGAACGGCGCTGCAGAACCTCCCGGCGATGGCCAAGCCACTCCTTCAGAACATCGACGAGGCCCATCACCTTCGGCACCTTGCCCTGGGAGAGCACGTTCATGTTCATGGAAAAGCGGCTCTCCAGATCGGTGAGCTTGAACAGCGATTCCATCAGCAGCGCCGGATCGACAGCGCGCGATTTCGGCACCAGAACCACGCGGATATCCTCCGCCGATTCATCCTGAATATCCTCCAGCAGCGGCAGGCGGCGGGCGATCAGCAGCTCGGCGATCTTCTCGATCAGCCGCGATTTCTGCACGCCATAGGGAATTTCGGTGACGACGATCTGGTAATTGCCGCGCCCGAGGTCCTCCTTCTCCCAGCGCGCGCGCACCCGAAAGCCGCCGCGCCCGGTCTTGTAGGTTTCGACCATCGAGTCGAAATCCTCGACGATGATGCCGCCGGTCGGAAAATCCGGCCCCTGGATCATGTTCGCCTTCGGCCCGTCGGCGCCGGGCAGCGTCATCAGGTCTTCAACCGTCGCATCAGGGTGCTTGATCAGGTGGATCGCCGCCTCGCACAGTTCATGGGCGTTGTGCGAGGGAATGGAGGTCGCCATGCCGACGGCGATGCCGGTGGAACCGTTGGCGAGCAGGTTCGGAAAGGCGCCGGGCATCACCACCGGCTCCTCGTCCTCCTCGTTATATGTCGGGCGGAAGTCGACCGCATCCTCGCCGATGCCTTCCAGCATCAGGGCGGCCACATCGGTCATGCGCGCCTCGGTATAGCGCATGGCGGCCGCGCTATCGCCGTCGATATTGCCGAAATTGCCCTGGCCGTCGACCATCGGATAGCGCTGGGCAAAGCTCTGCGACAGGCGCACCAGCGCATCATAGATCGAGGCGTCGCCATGGGGGTGGAACTTACCCATGACGTCGCCGACGATACGGGCGCATTTCTTGTAGGCAGAACCCGGCCGCACGCCGATCTCGCTCATACCGTGAATGATGCGGCGGTGCACGGGCTTCAGCCCGTCGCGCACATCCGGCAGCGCGCGGTGCATGATGGTCGACAGCGCATAGGCGAGATAGCGCTCTTCCAGCGCCTTGCGCAGGTCCACCGCATCAATGTGGTTGTCGCCGTCGTCCGGCGGAAGAATCTCGTTTGCCATGGGGCTTTGTTAGAGGATGCAACCTTCTCCTGCAAGCCGCGCAACGGCCCAATCCCCTGAAAACACGGGCACTCCGCCGGATCAGGCAATGCAAAAACTGCGGCCGGCCAAACCGTTTTCAGCCAAATCCCGACTGGCAGAATTGCAATTCCGGCTTATATCCCGAATAACATGCGTCAGAATCAGAACCTATCTCGGGAGTAACCCCATGCGAACAGCGTCTTTCCGCCCCCTTCTGCTTGCCGGCAGCGTCCTCACCGCAACGGCCGCGCCGGCCCTGGCGCTCGACAGCGACGACCTGATCGCGAAGCTGCAGGCGGCCATGGAAGTCCAGTCGGCCATGTCCTTCACCTATGACAGCGTCGAGCAGGGCTCCGGCGGCGATGTGACTCTAACGGGCGTCGTGTTCAGCGCCGAACCTGTCGGGCCCGATGCCGAAGTGGAGCTCAAGCAGGTTGAACCGATCACGCTTCTGCTTGAGGATGTGCGGGAAAGTGACGACGGCAGCTACATCATCGGCAAGTCGACCGTCTCCGACATCAGCTTCGTCGCCGATGAGCTTGAGATCAGCATCGGCCGCATGACCGAGAACAATGTCTATGTTCCCGCGACAGCAGGCTTTGAAATGCTGGCGGGCTGGGGCTACGGCGAAACCGGTGAAATCGAGAACATCACGGCAACCGCGAACGGGACGACCTTCCTGACGGTCGACCACACGTCGATGGCCCAGGATTTCAACGAAGCGCGTACGAGAGCCGGCTATCTGGTCAACATGACGGGCCTGACGCTCGACCTGGGCGGCATCGACGATATGGAATCCGATGACCGCGCCATGCTGGAACAACTGCAGCTGCTTCGCACCAGTTCCAATGTCACCATCGATGGCAGCTGGGACCTGGAAACAGGCAGTTTCGCCGTTTCCAGCTACAGCATCGAGACGGAAAATGTCGGCACGCTCGATTTCAGCATGGAGCTGACAGGCCTCACCCTCGAGACGATGGAAACGCTGCAGAACCTCTCCGAACTGGCCCAGAACGAGGCGATGGAGCCCGAAGACGGCGATACGGATGAAACATCGCCAGAGGAAAGCCCCTATCAGAAATACGTGCTCGAGCTCGGTCAGAAGATCGGCGTTTCGGGCCTTTCGATCCGCTTTACCGACGACTCGATCACCACACGCGCCTTGCAGTATGCAGCCGAGCAGGAAGGCATCACCGCGGAGGAAATGGCCGACAAGATTGAGGTCGACCTCGGCAACAGCCTCACCGCGCTCAACGTTCCGGGCCTTTCGGAGATGGTCACAGGCGCGGTCGGCGCCTATTTCGCCGATCCCGGCACCTTCACCATCTCCATCAAGCCGCAGATGCAGATGCCGGTTCTCGCCGTCATCATGGCAGGCGCCGCGGCCCCGCAATCGATCCCGCAGCTGTTGAACCTGCAGGTCACGGCGAACGAGTAGGGTCATCAAAAGCCCCGGCGGAGAGCTTTCGCGGGGGCTTTTCTTTCATTTACAGCAGCATGCCGCCCGAAACCTCGATCCGCTGACCGTTGACCCATCGGTTGGCCGGCTGCAGCAGGGCCGCGATCATCGGACCGATATCGTCAGCCTCTCCGGCGCGGCCAAGCGCCGTATTGCCGGCAATCATGCGGTTGACCTCCGGATTGTCTCGCACCCTGCCTCCGCCGAAGTCGGTTGCGATCGCGCCGGGCGCCACGGTGTTGGCGGCAATACCGCGCTCGCCGAGTTCCCGTGCAAGATAGCGGGTCAGCACCTCGACCGCGCCTTTCATTGCCGCGTAGGCAGCACTGCCGGCGAAGGAGAACCGGGTCAATCCGGACGAGATGTTCACGATCCGCCCGCCATCATTCATCAGCGGCAAAAGCGCCTGCGTCAGCAGGAAGACGCCCTTGAAATGGATGTTGTAGACCGTGTCGAGCTCATCCTCCGTCGTGGTCTCGATCGACTTTTGCAATCCGGTTCCCGCATTATTCACGAGATAGTCGAAGCGGTTGACGCCCAATCCGGCGAGCGCCTCCTGCACACGGATCTTGAAGGACCCGAAGCTCGCCGGCGCTGAAGCGTCGAGCTGCAGGGCGATTGCCTGGCTTCCCGAGGCCTTTGCCAACGCGACAACCTTTTCCGCCTCCTCCCCGTTCGAATGATAGGTGAAGATCGTGGAAACACCCTGTTTTGCAAGGCTAAGGACGGTGTTGCGGCCAAGTCCGCGACTTCCGCCGGTGATAATCGCGACCGGGGGCTGCCCTTCCGCTGTTATTTCAAAGGTCATGATGTGCTCCTTGTTGTCGGAGCCGGAAAAATACGGTCGATGCGGACAAATCCGAATGTCGGATCGACCACGCTTCTTGCCTATTCCTGCTCAATCCCTATCTCGGGTGAGAACAAGGGAGTTTCTTCGATGCTTGATCAACTGGCGGCGCGGGCCGAGCGCCTGACACGGGACAGGACGCGCGACGGCGTCTACGAAACCGGCATCGATGGTTTCTGGCTGCTGCGGATCGCAGAAGCGGACAAGGCCTCGCACACGATCCACAGGCCAGCCCTCTGCTTCGTGCTGCAGGGGGCAAAATGGACGATGTTCGGCAACAGGCGGTATGACTATCGCGCCGGCCAGGCGCTTGTCGCATCGGTGACAATGCCCGGCAGCAGCCGGGTGGTCGCGGCCAGCGACGAAGCGCCTTATATCGCCGCCGTCATCGAGCTCGACCCCGAGGCGATGCTCGCCATTCTGGAGGATATGGACGACCCGCCCCTGCCCGCCGGCGGTCCGACGAGCGCCGCCCATGTCATCGATTGCGGCCCAGCGCTGATCGCCAGCGTCTCTCGCGCGCTTGACGTGGCCGAGACGCCGGAAGAGGCTGCCATCCTCTATCCCGGCATCATGCGGGAACTGTGCTACCGGCTGCTGAAAAGCACGAACGGCGCGGACATTGCCCGCATCCTGCTCGGGCCGGGCCATTCACGCGGCGTCATCGAGGCGATCCATGTGTTGAGAAAACGGTATGCGGAACCGGTCCGCGTTGATGAACTGGCAACGATCGCACGGCTCAGCCCGTCGGCCTTTCACCGTCAGTTCAAGACGATCACCGGCATGACGCCGCTGCAATACCAGAAGCAGACGCGGCTTGTGGAAGCACACCGGATGATGCTTTCGCAGGGCGTCAACGCAGAGGCGGCCGCCTTTGCCGTCGGCTATGAGAGCGCGTCCCAGTTCAGCCGCGAATATGCCCGCGCCTTCGGCGCGCCGCCGCGCCGCGACGTTGAAGCCCAACGAAAAACGGCGGCCTGATCGCTCGGGCCGCCGTCGCATGATTTCGCTCTGATCGTGAAAATCAGTCTTTCTTCTGCGGCAGGATGCGCAGGCCCAGCTCACGAAGCTGCGCCGGGCTTGCCTCGGCCGGGGCCGACATCAACAGGTCCTGCGCCTGCTGGTTCATCGGGAAGAGCGTGACTTCACGCAGGTTCTTCGCGCCGACGAGCAGCATCACGATACGGTCGATACCGGCGGCCATGCCGCCATGGGGCGGGACGCCATACTGGAAGGCCCGGTAGAGACCGCCGAAGCGCTCCTCGACCACATCGGCGCCGAGACCGGCATGTCCGAAAGCGGCAACCATCGTCTCCGGCGAGTGGTTGCGAATGCCGCCCGAGGCGATCTCGAAGCCGTTGCAGACCATGTCGTACTGGAACGCCTTCAGCGCCAGCAGGCCTTCATCGCCGTCCGCCGCCTTCAGCGCCTCCATGCCGCCCTGGGGCATGGAGAAGGGGTTGTGGGCAAAGTCGATGCGCTTTTCGTCCTCGTTCCATTCGTAGAACGGGAAATCGACGATCCAGCACAGCGCGTAGCGGTCCTTGTCGGTCAGGCCCAGCTCGTCGCCAACGCGCGTGCGGGCTTCGCCGGCAAAGCGGACGAACTGATCGGGACGGCCGGCAACGAAGAAGCAGGCATCGCCGTCTTCCAGGCCAAGCTGCGCGCGGATCGCATCGGTGCGCTCGGGGCCGATATTCTTGGCAAGCGGCCCGGCGCCGGTGATTTCCTCACCTTCCTTGCGCCAGAAGATGTAACCGAGGCCCGGCTGGCCCTGGCTCTGCGCCCAGGAATTCATCCGGTCGCAGAAGGCGCGGGAGCCGCCGGTCTTGGCCGGAATGGCCCAGACCTCGACCTTCGGGTCCTTGGCGATCATGCCGGCGAAGACCTTGAAGCCCGAGCCGTCGAAATGCTCGGTGACGGATTCCATCTCGATCGGGTTGCGGAGGTCCGGCTTGTCGGAACCGTATTTGCGCATGGCGACGTCATAGGGGATGCGCGGGAACTCTTCGGTCACCGGCTTGCCGTTGGCAAAGGCCTTGAACACGTCACGCAGCACCGGTTCCATCGTTTCCAGAATGTCGTTCTGTTCGACGAAGCTCATTTCCAGGTCGAGCTGGTAGAACTCGCCCGGCAGACGGTCGGCGCGCGGATCTTCATCGCGGAAGCAGGGCGCGATCTGGAAATAGCGATCGAAGCCGGAGGCCATCAGCAGCTGCTTGTACTGCTGCGGCGCCTGCGGCAAGGCGTAGAACTTGCCCTGATGGATGCGGCTCGGCACGAGGAAGTCGCGGGCGCCTTCCGGCGAGGAGGCCGTCAGGATCGGGGTCGAATATTCGGTGAAGCCGGCATCCGCCATCAGCCTGCGCATCTCGGCAATGATCTTCGTACGCTTGACGATGTTGGCGTGCAGCGTTTCGCGGCGCAGATCGAGGAAGCGGTATTTCAGGCGCAGGTCTTCCGGATATTCCGGCTCGCCGAAGACCGGCAGCGGCAGTTCCTTGGCCGCCGACAGAACCTCGATCTCCTCGGCATAAAGCTCGATCTCGCCGGTCGCCATATTGGGGTTCACCGTTTCCGCGGTGCGCGCGCGCACCTTGCCGTCAACGCGAATCACCCACTCGCCGCGAACCTTCTCGGCATTGGAAAAGGCCGGGGAATCCGGGTCGGCAACCACCTGGGTCATGCCGTAATGGTCGCGCAGGTCGATAAAGAGCACGCCGCCATGGTCGCGCACGCGGTGCACCCAGCCGGAAAGGCGGGCGGTCTGGCCAACGTCGGACTTCTTGAGGGCGGCACAGGAATGGCTGCGGTAGCGGTGCATATTCTTATCCGTAAAAGGTTCTGGAAGGCAGGCAGGCGGTATTCGGCGCCGGACTTCGCGGGTGAATTCCGGCGGAAAAGCGCATGGCAGGCCCTCTGTTGTCAAGGCAAAGCCCGTTTGGATGCTGCTAAACCACATCGGGGGCGCAACAGCAAGCTTTACCGCCGGCAAGTGGCCCGCAAGCGGCGTTTTCCCTCCGGCTTTTTCCGTCGCGCCTTGACATCACCGCCCTAAAGGCCAAGGAAAGATGGCGAAACCAAACGACGATATATCCTGATGATCGAAACCACTGCTGCTCTTGAAGAGGCCTGCGCCAAGCTCGCCAAGTCCGAATTCGTCACCGTCGACACCGAATTCATCCGCGAAAGCACGTTCTGGCCGGAGCTTTGCCTGATACAGATGGCGAGCCCGGATGTGGAAGTGCTCGTCGATCCCTTGGCGAAGGGTCTCGACCTGAAGCCGTTTTTCGCGCTGATGGCGGACCCTTCCGTGGTCAAGGTATTCCACGCCGCCCGGCAGGACCTCGAGATTGTCTACCACATGGGCGGGCTGCTGCCCGCGCCGCTGTTCGACACCCAGGTTGCGGCGATGGTCTGCGGCTTCGGCGATTCGATCTCCTACGACCAGCTCGTCTCGCGGGTGACGGGCGCCCATATCGACAAGTCCTCGCGCTTCACCGACTGGCGCGCGCGCCCGCTCGACGAAAAGCAGCTGTCCTACGCGCTGGCCGACGTCACCCATCTGCGCGATGTCTACCTGAAGCTCAAGGAAGAGCTTTCCCGCGAGGGCCGAACCGACTGGGTCGATGAGGAAATGGCGATCCTGGAATCGCCCGCGACCTATGACCTGCCGCCCGAGCAGGCGTGGACGCGGCTGAAGCTCAGGATCAAGAAGCCGCTCGATTTCGCCGTGATGCAGGAAGTCGCCGCCTGGCGCGAACGCGAGGCGCGCGACCGCAATGTGCCGCGCCGACGGGTGCTGAAGGACGACGCCGTCTACGAGATCGCCCAGCAGCACCCGACGGAGCCGCAGGCGCTTGCCAAGCTGCGGATGATCCCCAAGGGCTGGGAACGTTCGCAGCCGGCCGCTAGCCTGATGGAGGCGGTCAAGTCAGCGCTTGCCATTCCGAAGGCGGACCTGCCGCGCATCCCGCGCCAGCCGCAGATGCCCGAAGGCGCGGCTGCCGCCGCCGAACTCCTGAAGGTTCTGCTCAAGATCGTTGCCGAACAGAACCAGGTCGCCGCCCGCGTCATCGCCTCTTCCGACGATCTCGACAGGATTGCGGCGGAAGGCGAGGAAGCCGACGTGGAAGCGATGAAAGGCTGGCGTCGCAAGCTTTTCGGCGAGACTGCGCTGCAGCTGCTCAACGGCGAGGTCGCGCTGCGCTTCGTCGACAAGAAGGTGGAGATGATCGCGGTCTGAAGATTTCAGGGGTGCATTTTGGCCCCTTTCGAAATTTTGTCGGCAATCTTCTTTTGCGCCCGAAAGGCAAGGCCGACAACCTTCGCGTCGTCCGGCGAAAACTGGGCGAAGACGGCGCGATTGGCGGCGTCATGACCGGTGGAGAACATTTCCTCCACATAGACCGAGGCCGGTACGCCCCGATCCAAGGTGCGCGTCAGCGCCTTTGACAGCGTCGCCTGGTCTGCGCCAAGCACGATAATCGGCTGGGCGCAGAGCGGATAATAGACATTGCCGTCGCGGTCACTGTAGTCTTCTCCCATGAGCCCTTCCTCGGCCGCGGCAATACCGCTGGACAGGAAAGCCGTGACATTGAGCTTCTGCCAGACTGCGAGGTCATCGCGCACGATGATGACGAATTTGGTGTCGAACATGCAAGTAAACTCCGGAATGGGATTTGAGGAACCTGCTCGCACCTTAAGGGACGAGGCGGACGGCGATCTTGAACGTTTGTGCAAACACGATGCTATCGTCACCGCCCCGGGCGAAGACGGAATGGAGCGTATCGAGGCGCGCTTTTCCGGCAACGGCTTCTCGCCCCACCGGCATGACACCTATGCGCTCGGCTTGACGCTTTCCGGCGTTCAGACATTTACCTATCGAGGGGCTGCCCGCTTCTCCACGCCTGGCCGGCTGATCGTCCTGCACCCGGATGAACTGCATGACGGCGGCGCCGGCGATGAAGCCGGTCTCACCTACCGCATGATCTATATCAGCCCGGAGCGGATCAGCGCTGCCGTGGAGAGCATGTTCGGCTTTCGCAGCCTGCCGTTTGTGCAAGCGCCAGTGGTCGATGACCCGGCCTTGCGCCAGAGCCTGATCGAGGCCCTTGGCGAACTCGACGCCGAGATGGGAGAGCTGAAACGCGATTGCCTGGTGGCGGAGATCGCCGGTCATCTTCAGCGCATCGGCGCGCCCGGGAGCGGAAACGGTCGAAAGCCGATCGCGCGACATGCGCTTCTGCGCTGCCGGGACTATCTTGCGGAAGGTGCCGGCACGCATGTCAGCTCAGAAACGCTTGAAGCCATCAGTGGACTTGACCGGTTCTCACTTGCCCGCCAGTTTCGCACGGCCTTCGGCACTTCGCCGCACCGGTTTCTCCTGCAAAGACGGTTGGCGCGGGTAAAGACAATGATTGCGGCAGGCGAGACGCTTGCAGATGCTGCGCTTTCCCAGGGTTTTGCCGACCAAAGCCACATGACCCGGCATTTCCGCAAGACTTACGGCATGACGCCCGGGCGCTTTCAGGCCCTGACGACGCAGCACCGAAAGTGAGGGCATACGCCCCGGCCTTTACATAAAGGCTTCCGGAAAAAGCGCCTACTCGCCCTCGTCAAACAGCCGGAACTGATCGATTTCCTTTGGCGGATTGAGACCGAGATGCTTCCATGCGGTGGCCGTCATCACCCGCCCGCGCGGGGTGCGCTGAATAAAGCCGTGCTGGATCATGTAGGGCTCGATGATATCCTCGATCGCATCGCGCGGCTCCGAAAGCCCGGCAGCAATGGTCTCGATGCCGACCGGGCCGCCGCCGAAATGCTGGCAAATCATGTTGAGATAGCGCCGGTCCAGCTGGTCGAGGCCCATATGGTCGACGTCCAGCCGCGTCAGCGCCTCGTCGGCGATCGTACGCGAAACCTCGGTCGCATCGGCAACCTCGGCGAAATCGCGCACGCGCCGCAAAAGCCGGCCGGCGATACGCGGCGTGCCGCGGGCGCGGCGCGCAATCTCGCGCGCGCCGTCATCGCTCATGCCAAGCCCCATCAGCCGCGCGCCCCGGCGGATGATGCTCTCAAGCTCCTCCACCGAGTAGAAATTGAGCCTGACCGGAATGCCAAACCGGTCCCTGAGCGGCGTCGTCAGAAGCCCGAGCCGGGTAGTCGCGGCCACGAGCGTGAATTTCGACAGGTCGATCTTGACCGACCGCGCCGCAGGGCCTTCGCCGATGATCAGGTCGAGCTGAAAATCCTCCATCGCCGGATAGAGAATTTCCTCCACTGCCGGGTTCAGCCGGTGGATCTCGTCGATGAACAATACGTCGCGCTCTTCGAGATTGGTCAGAAGCGCGGCCAGATCCCCGGCCTTGGCAATCACCGGGCCGGATGTCGCGCGGAAATTGACGCCGAGTTCCTTCGCCATGATCTGCGCCAGCGTGGTCTTGCCAAGCCCCGGCGGGCCGACGAACAGAACGTGGTCCAGCGCCTCGCCGCGCCGTTTGGCCGCCTCGATGAAGATCTTCAGGTTCGCCCGCGCCTCGGCCTGTCCGGTAAAATCATCCAGCGTCTGCGGCCGCATGGCCGCATCAAGGTCCTCCACGCGGGCGTCGGGCGATATCAGGCGTTCAGTCTCGCTCATTTCAAAAGTTCCATTCCCGGAATTGCGGCCGCGGCGGCCTTGTCCAGCGTCATCGTGACGCGACATCCCGCCTGCTCGTTCCTGAGCGCGATCAGGATATCGGCAAATTCGGTACTCGTCTGCCGCATCAGATCAAGGGCGCTCTCGACCAGACGCTCATCTTCCATTTCAATGTCACCCGCTTCGAGAAGGTCGCCGATCGCAAGCGAGACATCGCCGCGCGAAACGCCAAGGCGCTTGCGCAAGAACCAGGCAAACTCCATCAGCGTGATGCAATTGACAAAGCCCGGCCCCTTCTCCGGCAATTGCCGGATGAGGTCGTTCACGGCCTGCGACTGCCTCTCATCATCCTGCAATACCAGCCTCAGGAGGACATTGGTATCAAGCCCGATCATGAACGCTCGGCCACGTGCGCTGCAATTGCCTCTCCGACGATATTCTCCATCTCTTCCGTCGAAATCGTCTCCCTTGCGGGGTCATGAAATCTGCCCTTGAGGTCGATCGCCCGCTTGTTCTTGGCCTTCATGACGATCTCGCCGTCACGCACGACATAACGTATGCGGTCGCCGGGATGGAGATTGAGGATCGCCCTGATCTCGGCGGGAACGGTCGTCTGCCCCTTCGATGTCATGGTGCCGTAGTAGACGCTCATCGCCACTTATCCTTACGTTTTCATCGATGTAAGGAGAACATTAGCACGAAAGGATCAACTCGCCAATTCTTTCAAGCCCAGACGGATAAGGACGGCACTGTCCGCACCCTCGCCCGCCTTCTTCAGCGCCGCCGAGACCGCGCCGGCGGCCTGATCGCGCGAATAACCGAGATTGGAGAGCGCCGAAATCGCATCCGAGACGGCGGCGGGCGCGGCCCCCTCGCCCACCTCCTGGCGAAAGGCAACGCCCTCGCTGTCGCCCATGGAAAGGCCGGCAGGCACCTTGTTCTTGAGCTCGTTGACGATGCGGGTCGCGACCTTCGGGCCGACGCCGGGCGCGCGCGAGACCGCCGTCTTGTCGCCAAGCGCGATGGCGTTGGCCACCTCGCCTGCCGAGAGCGTTGAGAGAATGGCAAGCGCAACGCGCGTTCCGACCCCCTGCACGCTCTGCAGAAGATTGAACCAGCCGCGCTCCTCGGCGCTGATGAAGCCGTAAAGCTTCAGCTGATCCTCGCGCACGAAGGTCTCGATCACCAGCGTCACCGCCTCGCCGGGCGAACCGATACGCGAGAGCGTGCGCGCCGAACAAAACGCCACATAGCAGACGCCATGGACATCGACGAGCACATGGTCGTCGCCGATCTCGTCAATCACGCCCTTCAACTTGCCGATCATGCTCGCCTGTTCCTATCCGGCCAATGCCGCCTTCATCATCCGGTTCGCGCCGCGATTATGCGCGTGACAGATGGCGATCGCCAGCGCATCCGCCGCGTCGCTGCCCTTGAACTGAACCTTCGGCATCAGCACCTTCAGCATCATGTGGATCTGCTCCTTGCCGCCGTGACCGACGCCGATCACCGCCTTCTTCACTGCATTCGGCGCATATTCGGAAACATGCAGGCCGGCAAGCGAAGGCACCAGAAGCGCGATGCCGCGCGCCTGGCCAAGCTTCAGCGTCGCCACCGCATCCTTGTTGACGAAGGTCTGCTCCACCGCCGCCTCGTCCGGCCGCTGGCTGTGCACGACATCCGAAAGCCCGTCATGCAACTGCCTGAGACGCGAGGCGAGATCCATCTCGCCATCCGTCGTCACCGTGCCGGAGGCGATGAATTTCAGCGAATTGCCAAGCGTCTCGATCACGCCCCAGCCGGTGCGCCGGAGGCCCGGGTCGATACCGAGAATACGAATCGTCTTTTCCATGCGCTTCACCCTATCGATGTTGGTCCAAGCCTTCCAGAGAAAAGTGAACAAAACAAAAACATCCACAAAGGCCGCCGGCTGCACGGACTTTAAAAGCGGACCGCCCTGCACTATCTGGCCCTTCACATCTGGGTCTGGAAATGCGTGCCGGCCGCCGGCCGGAAGGGAAGACGATTGACGACATTCTATCTCGCGGTGATGATCTTTTCCGCGCTTGTTCTGCTTGCCGCGCTTTCCAGTGCGCTCGCCTTTCGCTTCGGCGCGCCGCTGCTGCTGCTCTTCCTCGGCGTCGGCCTTCTCGGCGGCACCGACGGCTTCGGCATTGAGTTCAACAATGACGCGCTGACCTTCTATGTCGGCTCCCTCGCCCTTGCCGTGATCCTGTTCGACTCTGGCTTCGGCACCTCGTTCAAGACCTTTCGCGCCACGGCAGCGCCGGCGGTCCTGCTCGCAACCGTCGGGGTTCTGCTCACCGCCGGGCTGGTTGCGGTCGCGGCAAGCTTTATTCTCGGCTTCACTCTGCTCGAGGGCTTCCTGCTCGGCGCCATCGTTGCCTCCACGGATGCGGCGGCGGTGTTTTTCCTGATGCGCATCGGCGGCATTCACGTGGTCGACAAGGTGAGTTCCACGCTTGAGGTGGAATCCGGCATCAACGACCCGATGGCGATCTTTCTCACGATGACGCTAGTCTCCATGCTTTCGGTGCAGGGCTCCGGCGCGGAAGAGACGCTCGCCATGGTGCTTCACTTCTTCCGCGAAATCGGTTTCGGCCTTGTCTTCGGGCTGGCCGGCGGCGTGCTGACCATCCTGATCGCCAATTCCTTCGGCCTCAACCGCGGCCTTGCACCGATCCTGGTGCTCACCGTCGCGCTGCTGGTTTTCTCGGCAACGGGGGCTGCCGGCGGCAGCGGCTTTATGGCGGTCTATATCGCCGGCCTCGTCGCGGGCAATCAGCGGGTGCGCTATTCCGGCTCCATTCGGCGTTTCCAGGAAGGCATGACCTGGCTTGCCCAGATCATCATGTTCCTGCTGCTCGGCCTTCTCGCCACGCCGCGCAATTTTCCGGAAATTCTTGTTCCGGCGCTGGGGCTGGCGCTGTTTCTCGTCTTCATCGCCCGCCCGCTCGCGGTCTGGATCTGCCTTTCCTTCTTCGACTATCGCCCGCGCGAGACCAATTTCATCGCCTGGATCGGCCTGCGGGGTGCCGCCTCGATCCTGCTTGCCATCCTGCCGGCGATCTACGGGCTGGAAAATGCCGGGCTCTATTTCAACATCGTGTTCATCATGGTGCTGGTCTCGCTCATCCTGCAGGGCTGGCTGCTTGGCCCCGTCGCCCGGCTCCTGAAGCTGGTGCGGCCGAAAGCGAGCGGCGCGCTGGAAACCGTCGAAATCGATCTGCCGGGCAATGCCAAGCACGAGCTTCTCGTCTATCGCCTTGCCGAAGGCGCGCCGGTGCTTGAGGGCGCACTCATTCCGCGCTGGGCGATCCCCTCGCTCGTCGTGCGCGACGGGCTTTCCATGCGCTATTTCTACGCCGGTGACCTTAAGGCTGGCGACTATCTCTATCTCTTCGTGGTGCCGGGCATGTCCTATCTTCTGGACCAGATATTTGCCGACCCGAAGAATGTGGGCGAAAAGGGCGAGGAGCCGATGCTCGGCACGGAAGTGCTGATGCCCGACCGCCCGCTCCGCGAGCTTGCCGCCATCGATCCCGAGGTTGCGGTTCCGCCGGGCCAAGGCGAAAGGCCGCTCGCCGAGTTCATGAAGGACAGGCTCGGCGGCAAGCCGGAGGTTGCAGACCGGCTGCATCTCGGCCCCCTGTCGCTGATCGTGCGCGAGACTGATGACGCGCACAATGTGGTCTCCGTCGGCGTCTGGCGGGAGCCGGACGAGGATGCCCCGGAGCAGCTTCTCCCGCCCTTCTGGCAGCGGGCCCTGCGACGCCTTCTGCGCAAGGGGCTTTGATGAAAGCGACGCTCCTGACGGCTCGGCTTTTCCGCAACGCTTTTCTGACCTCTGTCATTGCCGCCCGCAGCGTTTTTGACTAGGAATCGATGCGCCCAAGATGATTTATGGCGGTGCGCCTTGCACCCGACGTCAAGGACCGGCATGCCGAGGCTTCGGAAAAAGCCTCCGCCGGCCCGCAAAATCCCGAAGCGCCGGCCTGCCGGCCCTTCCAACCGCAAAAGAGGAAGACATCCATGCCTGCCTTCAAAACTCTCGATGACCTTTCGGACCTGACCGGCAAACGCGTTCTGGTCCGCGTCGACCTGAACGTGCCTGTCAGCGAGGGCCGGGTCACCGACACGACGCGCATCGAACGGGTTGCCCCCACGATCCTGGAACTCTCCGGCAAGGGCGCCAAGGTCATCCTGATGGCCCATTTCGGCCGTCCGAAGGGTGAGGTCGTTGCCGACATGTCGCTGAAACTGATCGTCCCTGCCGTCGAGGAAGTGCTCGATCACGCCGTGAAATTCGCAGACGACTGCGTCGGCCCGGATGCCGAAAAGGCCGTCGCATCCATGCAGAACAGCGATATCCTGCTTCTGGAAAACACCCGTTTCCACAAGGGCGAGGAAAAGAACGATCCCGAATTCGTCGCCGACCTGGCAAAGAACGGCGACATCTACGTCAACGATGCCTTCTCCGCCGCCCATCGCGCCCACGCCTCCACCGAGGGTCTCGGCCACCACATGCCCGCCTATGCCGGCCGCACCATGCAGGCCGAGCTCGAGGCGCTGGAAAAGGGTCTCGGCGCTCCCAAGCGCCCGGTCGTTGCAATTGTCGGCGGCGCGAAGGTTTCCACCAAGATCGATCTTCTGGAAAACCTGATCGAGAAGGTCGATGCGCTGGTCATTGGCGGCGGCATGGCCAACACCTTCATCGCCGCCAAGGGCATCGATGTCGGCAAATCGCTGTGCGAGCATGATCTTGCCGACACGGCGCGCGCGATCATGGCGAAGGCCGAGAAGACCGACTGCGCCATCGTGCTGCCGGTCGACGGCGTCGTCGCCCGCGAATTCAAGGCGCATGCGGCAAACGAGACGGTCGCCATCGATGCCATTCCGGCTGATGCGATGATGCTTGATGTCGGTCCCGAATCGGTCAAGGTCGTCAATGAATGGATCGGCAAGGCAGAGACGCTGGTCTGGAACGGCCCGCTCGGCGCCTTCGAGATCGAGCCCTTCGACGCCGCCACGGTCTCGGCCGCGAAATTCGCCGCGGAACAGACCAAGGCCGGCAAGCTCACCTCGGTCGCCGGCGGCGGCGATACGGTCTCGGCGCTCAACCATGCCGGCGTCAAGGATGAATTCAGCTATGTCTCGACCGCCGGCGGCGCCTTCCTGGAATGGATGGAAGGCAAGGTCCTGCCGGGCGTCGACATTCTGAAGAAGTGAGCGTCACGCCAGACGATGGCATGACGAATGGGGCGGCCCGCGCGGCCGCCTCCGGATTGCGGACAAGGTCTGCTGCAGAAAGAAGAAGCTTGCCTGCCCACTATCCGTCACCCGGACTTGATCCGGGCTCCAGGGCTACCAGAACTCTTTGCCAACAGGTCTTTCAGATCGATGGTCTTCAGTATTGGGCCCTGGATACCGGCTCAAGGCCGGCATGACGGACGTGGGAGGTGAAGACTTTGTCAAACGACCTTTTTAGGGGGCGGCCCGCGCGGCCGCCTTTTTTTGAGGTTCACGACGGACGGATCATCAGCACGACCACCATCATCGCCAGGGCGAAGGGCGCGATCTTCCAGAAATCCATGCGCTTTTTCAGGCCGGGAAGCCCGAGCGGCTTGATGATCTGAACCGCCATGGCGGCGATGAGAAGCAGCGATATCAGCTTTGCCATCAACGTCCCTGTCCGCCCGGTCGGGGGCGGTTTGTCGTGAGCCTCCCCCCTCTTAGCGCGCCCGAAACGGTGCGTCACCCGTAACGGCTTGATTTCTTCAGTGCATTCCCGCTACGCGGTGGTAATATTGCGGGAACAAGCGCAGGCCGTGCTGCGTTGCACCTAAACTCCCTTTATGACTTTCATTCACTCAGGCGACTTGATGAAACGTAATCTCTTCCCTGTTTTCGCGCTGCTTCTCGGCACGCTCTTCCTGTTTTTCGGCAATGGCCTCCACAGTCTTCTGCTGCCGCTGCGCGGCACTGCGGAGGGGTACAGCGATACGGCGCTGGGCTTTATCGGCACGTCGTGGGCGTCCGGTTTCGTGCTCGGCTGTCTGTTCGCGCCGAAACTGATTATGCGCATCGGCCATGTGCGCGCCTTTTCCGGCTTCATCGCGCTGATCTGCATGGTCGCGCTGATCACCGGCGTGTTCGTCAACCAGTTTGCCTGGATCGCGCTCAGGGCCGCGACAGGCTTTGCCATGGCGGGCACGCAGATGATCATCGAGAGCTGGCTGAACGAGCGGGTCGACAACAAGAGCCGCGGCACGGTCTTCACCTTCTACACCGGCATCACGCTGTTCGGCGTCGTCGGCGGCCAGCTTGCCGTCGGCTTCGGCAATCCCAACACGCCGATCCTGTTCATGGTCGCCGGCATCGTCTACTGCATCGCCATGCTGCCGACCACGGTGTCGAACGCCGCCTCGCCACGCCCGCTGCAGGCCGTGCGGATCGACCTGAAACTGCTCTACCGCAACTCTCCGGTCGCATTCGTCGGCGTATTGCTGACGGGCATCGCCAATGGCGCCTTCGGCACGCTGGTGGCCGTCTTCGCCGCCCGCGCGGGCCTGCCGGACAATCAGGTCGCCTTTCTGGTGACCGGCGCCATTCTCGCCGGTGCGCTGGCCCAGGTGCCCGTCGGCAGGCTGTCGGACCGGATGGACCGCCGCCACGTGATTGCGGGGCTGGCCGGCATAGCCGCAGCCGCCGCCATCGTCGCGCTTGTTCTGAAGCCCGGCAGCACAACGCTGATCGTGCTGATCGCCATCTACGGCGCCACGGCCAACGTGCTCTATCCGATCACCGCCTCCCACGCCAACGACTTCGCCCGACCGGAAGACTATGTGAAGATCGCCAGCGGTCTGCTGTTCCTGTTCGGCGTCGGCACGATCATCGGCCCGACCGTCGGCGGCCCGGTGATGTCGACATTTGGCCCTTACGCCCTGTTCTTCGTAACCGCGAGCGCCCATCTTCTGATCCTTGTCTATGCCATCATCCGCTCGCGCATCCGCGCCGCCATTCCGGTCGACGAGCGCGATGCCTTCACCGCGATGCCGGATGCCGCAACGCCGGTTTCAACACCGGAAGGCGTTGCAATGAAGAACCCGAACCGCGATGCTCCCGCCCCCGAAGACCAGGAAAGGAGAGAAGACCATGCCGCTTGACGACGACAACGAGGAACGCAAACCGCCGAAAGGACAGTATGTCATCGGCGCGGACCTCGAAGAACATTCCGTCGAGACGCTCAACGGCTTCGTCGCGGATCTGCGCCGCGAGATCGAACGCCTGGAGGCCGCCATCACCAAGAAGGGCAGCGGCCGCGAGACCGCCGAAAGCTTCTTCAAGAAGAAATAACGCGCCCGGAAGAGGCCGTTAAACAGATATTAACCTTTCCAAGGTGTTATAGGGCATCCGCCATGCGGAGTCGGGATTTCTGTCTTTATTCCGATCATCACCCTTTGACTTACGAGCCGCCCATCGCGGCTCTTTTTTTTGCGTTGCCCGCAATCGGCGGTGGGTATTAACCCTTCATTAAGAAACGGGTTGCGGAAATGCGCTACAGGTATAAGTGTTGTCGACGTTGTTGAAGACCTGCCGCACAGGCGTATCGCGGCGGTCGGCGTAGCCAGAGTATGTAGATGACCAGTACCGGGGCAAATCCGATCAATTTCGCGGGACGGGCCGCCAACTCACCCCAGTTCGAGGCCCTTTATGCCGAAGGCATGACGCTGGTCGAGGAAACAGCCGCCTATCTGGACGGCCCCGGCCGGGCCGCCTCGAAACATCTGAACGCGAAGGCCGCCTCACTCTATTCCGCTGAATCAATCCGCCTGACCACGCGGCTGATGCAGCTTGCCTCCTGGCTTTTGCTGCAGCGCTCGCTCAATTCCGGCGAAATGACGCGCGAACAGGTGGTCCAGGAGCGCCGCAAGCTGAGGCTCGGCGGTGGCGGAAACGAGAACGAAATCTCCGCCTGGAGCGAACTGCCGCCGGGCTTCCGCGACCTTGCCGACCACGCGACCCGGCTGGAGACCCGCATCCGCAAGCTGGACGAAAGCCTGTTGCGCGAAAACGCAACGCCCGAACCCGCCAACAACCAGGTCATCGCCCAGATCGACCTCCTGCAGACGGCGTTTGCGCGGCGATAGAGAGCGGATTTCAGGACAACGCTTTTCTCACCCAGGCGTCGGGGTTGAACAAACCCCTCCCTATTCATACCGGGTCATCCTCGGGCTTGATCCGAGGATCCAGGCCGCACGACAAACAGCTGCAAAAACTGTCCTGGATGCTCGGGTCAAGCCGGAGCATGACGCAGGTGGAAGGATGGATACCAAAAAGAAAACCCGACTGATGGCTAGCGTATCGGCCCGAAAATCGGAATCGATTTTCGGAAAGCACGATGCGTAGATTCAATAGGTTAGAGCGTCCTTTGTGCGTCCGAATGGACGCACGGCGCTCTAAACCGGACACCAATGGCTCATGGCCGGGGTGATGGAGAATGGGAGCAGGCTCTTTGCTTCTTCAGCGGGTTCCACGAAAAACCAGAGGCCGGGCACATTCGCGCCCGGCCTCTCGTGATTCTTGCGGTTATTGAACCTCAGAACGTCTGTGTCAGCGAAATCTTGAAGGTCCGGCCGGGCTCCGAATAGAAGGTCTGCGGCTGGTCCATGGTCGCGTCCTGCAGTTCCAGCGCATCGTAATAGGTCTGGTCGAACAGGTTGTAGACACCGGCCTGCAGCGTCATGCCCTCGAAGCGCTCCGGCGCCCACCAGGCGGTGACGTCGACAATGCCGTAGCCTGGCGCCTTGAAATCGGCCAGCGAGCCATCCGGCACCTTGGCGGACAGGATCCAGTTCGAGTTCACACCCCAGGTCTCGTCATTATAGCCGCCGCCGATGACGGCCTTGAGCGGCGCGACAGAGCCAAGGATCTTGTTGGTATCCATGTTGAAGCCGCGGGCAAAGGCGAGCGAAGCATGGACGTCCCAATTGTTTATGAACGACTTCTGGACGCTCGCCTCGACGCCGGCAATCTCGACATTGTCGATATTCACGGTTTGGGTGATGCCAAAGGGATAGAGGCCGGGCGCGATGCCGACATCGCCGGGCTCGACCGACTGGGTGTCGATGAAGTCCTTGTAGCGGCTGTAGAAGGCCGAGAGCCGTCCGCCATTGTCATCGTCACCGAAATTGGCGCCAAGCTCGAAGCCCCAGCTCGTTTCCGGCTTGAGGTCGGGATTGCCGATCCTGAGATAGGTGCCGGGACCGCCGTAATCGACATAAAGTTCACCCGGCGTCGGGGCGCGGAAGGCCGTCGAGAACTGGCCGTAGAGCTGGGTGAAGTCGGTCAGGTCGTAGGTGGCGAGGATCTTCGGCGAAATGCGCCAGTCGCTCTGCCCGTCCGGCAAGCCGTTGTAGTTCGGGTTGTTGGTATAGGCTTCCGTTTCCTTCGGGTCATACTGGTACCAGTCGAAGCGCACGCCGGGGGTCAGCGCGAAGCCGCTGTCGCCGAAGATGATCTCGTCATGGGCATAGAGACCGAGGACATAGCCGTCCACATCGGGCGTATCCGCCTGGTTGGTGTGGAGAAAGTTGCAGGAGCTGAAGGGCGAAAAGGGTCCGGGACCGCAATTGTCCTCACCGCTCGCATGCTGGCTCGTCTGCGAATAGTAGAAGTCGCCGCCGATGGTGAAATTGTGGTAGAGCGAACCGGTTTCGATGCCCTTGGCGGCCCAGCCCGACCAGCCGTAACGCTCGTCATCGGTCTTCGAGGTGCGCGAATAGGGGCCATAGGGCGGGGTCGGACGCGCGCCCGGCAGACGGGTGCCGCTGGTGCCGCTCTCGCGCTCGCTCTTCAGCCAGTAGAAGGTGCTGAAGGCGCTGTCGAACAGGCCGTCGGTGGCGATCGCCTCGTAATTATAGTCGATCGAGACGCGGTCGCGATGCTTGATCTCGCTGCCGTTCCAGTCGTCTTGCGCATAGGTGTCGCCCTGTTCGGTCAGGAGTTCGACATCCTTGTCGCGGTCATAGCGCTCGAGCGTGAGACCCAGCGTGTGGGCGCCCATGAACTGCTGGCGCAGCTTGAACAGAAGGTTGTTCTCGTCAAAGCTTGCCGGGTTGGGCTCGCTGCGGGTCGCGCCATAGCCGCCGACGGTGCCCTGGTTTTCTGTCTCGCTGCCGGAACCGAGGTCGCCCTGGAACAGCATGGAGGTGTTGCCGGAGCGAATGGCGAAGGCGCCCTGGGCGTTGATGCTCTGGTTCGTGCTGTCATACATCAGCCCTGTGCGTCCGCCCCAGCCCTTTTCCGGGTCGATCAGGTCTTCCGGCTCCAGTGTGCGCAACACCACCGTGCCGCCCAGCGATCCGCTGCCGGAGCGCGATGAGTCCGAGCCGCGAACGATGTCGATCGTCGCAATCGAATCGAAGCTGAAACTGTCCATATTGCCGACAGCATCGCCGCGCGCGGCGTCATCGAGATAGGGAAGCTGAATCCCGTCAATGACGGTCGAGACGCGCGGCCCCTGCATGCCGCGAATATTGACCGAGCCCGAATCATCGCCGACAAAGGTGACGCCCGGCTCAAGCACGCGGGTGAAATCGGCGAAATCGGAAACAATGTTGGCGTCGAGCGCGTCGCGCGTCGTTTCCGTGGCAAGCGGCGTGTCGGCAATGCCGTCCTTGCCGCCGCTGGTCGTTACGTTGACCGCCGGAAGCAGCGTCGTCGCATCATCGCCCGGTGCATCCTGCGCCAGTGCGGAATGTGTCAAAACAGCCGACGCCAGTGCGGTGCACGATGCCAGCAGAAAGGTGCGGGAAAGTCCCATACGCATCACCCAATCCTCTTGTTCTCTTCAGAACCTGGCTGGCTGACGCCGGGAAAATCCCGAAACGAACTGGCTGGCTGGGTAGTCCGGTCCGGCAGGGCGCCGGCTTTTCGTGCCTAGGAGCTATAAAACATGAGTTTTATTGTCAACATAAATTGCCCGATTTCCGTCATATTTTCTGCACTGCGACAGCATGTCGGTGGATATCCAACCCCAGCTTGGGCTAAATTCCGCCGGAATGCGGGCGTTACTGGTCCGATCGAAAAACAGGAGTGAAGGTGGATGGGCGTAAAGGTCGTTTTGAAGCGCTGTGCCTGGACAGCCGGCGCAGTTCTTCTCTGTGGGGGCATTTATCTCGGCGGTCTGCAGCTCACCGGCAACTTCCATGAGGTCCACGCGGGCACGCTCTTTCGTTCGGCGCAGCCAAGCGCCGATGATCTGGCCGGTTATGCCAAGCGCCACGGCATCAAGACGGTGATCAATCTGCGCGGCGCGCATCCGGGCCGGGACTGGTACGATCAGGAGATCGCGGCAAGCGAGGCGCTCGGGATCACCCATATCGATTTCGGCATGTCCGACAGCCGGGAACTGCCGCTCGACCGCAGCCTGGAGCTTCTGGCCCTGATGCGTAACGCGGAAAAGCCGCTTCTGATCCATTGCAAGGCGGGCGCTGATCGCACCGGGCTCGCCTCGGTGATGTATCTGCAGCAACTGGCCGGCGTGGACGAGGAAAGGGCCGAATGGCAGCTTTCCCCGATCTACGGCCACCTCAATATTCCGATGACCGGCCCCTGGGCCATGGACCAGACCTGGGAAAGACTGGAAAAGGATTTCGGCCTGCCAAGCTGAGGCGGCTATACGCCATTGGCAATGAAGCGGCCCCTCTCCTCCCGGAACCGCCGGGTGAGAAACGCGCGCACCAGCGCGATGCGCGCCAGATTGCCGGTATCCGGATGCGACAGCAGATAATAGGAGCGCCGGAAACTGATCTCCGGCAAAATGCTGACAAGTTCGGGACTGTCTCGCACGACGAAATCATGCAGGATGCCGATGCCGATGCCCGCGCGCACGGCCTCGACCTGCCCGGCGACGCCGGCGCAGCGAAACAGCCGGCCTGCGGACCTGCCGAGATGATTGGCGTAGTTCAGCGAGGAGGCATAGGCATAGTCCTCCACCCCCGTCACCGCGACATGGCCGGAAAGCGCGTGCTCTTCATCCGGCGTCCCGAACTGCTGCAGATAGGCCCGCGCGGCATAGACGCCGAGCGTATAGTCAGTCAGCTTGGAGACCACCAGCCTGCCCTCCCCCGGCGGATCGAGTGTGATCGCAAGGTCCGCCTCGCGCTTCGACAGCGAGAATGTGCGCGGCAGCGGCACGAGTTCGACGACAAGGGCCGGGTGTTCCTCCTGCAGGCGGCCGAGTTCGCCTGCGAGGAAATAGGTGCCGAGACCATCCGGCGCGCCGACGCGGACAGTGCCGGCGAGGCTTGCGCCGCTCGCCCGCGTATCCTCCGCGATCCCGAGAATTTCCGTTTCGACCCGCTCGGCGACGGCAAGCAGTCGCTCGCCCGCTTCCGTCAGCGCCGAGCCGACGGGCGTGCGCTCGAACAAAGGCTCGCCGAGGGCCTCCTCAAGCGCATTGATGCGCCGTGAAACCGTGGCATGGTTGAGCGCCAGCGTCCGTGCAGCCGCAAGCAACTGGCCATGGCGGGCGACCGCCAGAAAAACGCGCAAATGATCCCAGTCCATGGCTGCCCTACAATTTTTGCACAACGGATTTGTATACTATCCTGTTTATTTGCAGAAATTAATAAGCAAGAGTGCAGATGACAGTCAAACCGAGACGCGACAGGGTGCTGTCCTGCTTGCGTCACCCTCAGGCTTGACCCGAGGGTCCAGGCGGAACCGTTCCGCGACAATGGATCCTCGGGCGCGCCCGAGGATGACGCTGAAGGGGGCGGCGGATCCTGTCACCTCAAAAACCGGAGGAAACATCATGAAATCCATCCAGCACTTCATTGGGGGCAGCATTGTCGCAGGCTCCGGCAACCGCACGGTCCCGACCTATAATCCGGCAACCGGAGAGCAGAGCGGCGAACTGTCGCTTGCCAACGGCGCCGATGTGCGCGCCGCCGTCGAAGCCGCTTCATCCGCCTTCCCGGCCTGGGCGGAAACGACGCCGCTGCGCCGCGCCCGCATCCTCAACAAGTTCCTCGGCATTCTGGAAGACCGGATCGATGAACTGGCGAAGGTGATCACCGCCGAACACGGCAAGGTCCACTCCGATGCGCTCGGCGAAATTCAGCGCGGCATGGAAGTGGTCGAGTTCGCCACCGCCGCCCCGCAGCTTCTGAAAGGCGAGTTTACCGAAAATGTCGGCACCGCCGTCGACAGCTGGTCGATGCGCCAGCCGCTTGGCGTCGTCGCCGGCATCACGCCCTTCAACTTTCCGGCCATGGTGCCGATGTGGATGTTCCCGGTGGCGCTTGCCTGCGGCAACTGCTTCGTCCTCAAGCCGTCCGAACGCGACCCCTCCGCTGCCCTCTTGATTGCCGAATGGCTGAAGGAAGCCGGCCTTCCCGACGGCGTGTTCAACGTTGTCCAGGGCGACAAGGAAGCCGTCGATGCGATCCTCGCCGACCCGGATATTCAGGCCGTGAGCTTCGTCGGCTCGACGCCGATCGCGCGCTATATCTACACGACCGCAACGGCCAACGGCAAACGCTGCCAGGCGCTTGGCGGCGCCAAGAACCACATGATCGTCATGCCCGACGCCGATATGGACCAGGCCGCCGACGCCCTGATGGGCGCGGCCTATGGCTCCGCCGGCGAGCGCTGCATGGCGATCTCCGTCGCCGTTCCCGTCGGCGACGAGACCGCAGACCGGCTGATTGAAAAGCTGAAGCCCCGTATTGCCGCCCTGAAGGTTGGCCCTGGCACCGACCCGGAAGCCGATATGGGACCGGTGGTGACGGCAGCGGCGCGCGACAAGATCCTCGGCCTGATCGATTCGGGCGTCGAGGAAGGCGCAGACCTCGTTGTCGACGGTCGCGGACTGAAGCTGCAGGGCTATGAGAACGGCTATTTCGTCGGCGCGACGCTGTTCGATCACGTCACGACCGATATGAAGATCTACAAGGAAGAAATCTTCGGGCCAGTCCTCTCGGTTGCCCGCGCCTCAAGCTATGGCGAGGCGGCCCAGTGGATCAACGACCATGAATTCGGCAATGGCACGGCGATTTTCACCCGCGACGGCGACGCCGCCCGCGAATTCGCGCACAAGATCAAGGTTGGCATGGTCGGCATCAATGTTCCGATCCCGGTACCGATGGCATTCCATTCCTTCGGCGGCTGGAAGGCCTCGCTGTTCGGCGACCACCACATGCACGGTCCGGAAGGCGTGCGCTTCTACACCCGCATGAAGACCGTCACCAGCCGCTGGCCCAAGGGCATCCGCTCAGGCGCGGAATTCTCCATGCCGACAATGAAGTAATCGGAAACGCGCTATCCGACGCAATTGAAAATCCGCCCCTTACCGGGCGGATTTTTTCTGTTATACCGGCGCGAAGAAGAGCGACAGGGGCGCCCGCTTGTGCGGGCTGAGAAGCACCCTTGGAACCTGATCCGGATGATACCGGCGGAGGGAGTCACTCGGGCCTTTCCTCTCTGGCCCGTCCGGCTTTCCCGCTGAAACACGAAAAGGGAAACCGGCATGGCGGACGCCGACATTCTGCTGACCGAAATGCGCGGGAAAGCGCCGCTGGTCCACTGCATCACCAATCATGTGGCGATGAACGTCGCCGCCAACGTCCTGCTCGCCGCCGGCGCCTCCCCCGCAATGGTTCTGGCAGAGGAAGAGGCTGGCGAATTTGCCGGCCTCGCCGATGCGCTGACGATCAATATCGGCACGCTCACATCCGAGAGACTTGCAAGCATGAAGGCGGCCATTGCCGGCGCACGAGACGCCGGCAAGCCTTGGGTGTTCGATCCTGTTGCCCATTTCGCCACCGGCTTTCGCAGAAAGGCCGCGCGCGACATCCTGGATCTCGGCCCAACCGTGCTGCGCGGCAACGCCTCCGAGATCCTCGCCTTCTCCGATGGCCCGACAAGCGGCAAGGGCGTGGATGCCGGCGACGGCGTGGAGGCCGCGGAAGAGACGGCGCGCCGGCTTGCCGCAGAGGGCAGCATGGTGGTTGCGGTGACCGGGAAGACCGATTTCGTTACCGACGGCCGCCGCGCAGCGCGGGTTGCCGGCGGCTCGCCGCTGATGCCGAGGGTCACCGCGCTCGGCTGTGCGCTCACCTGCCTAGTCGGCGCCTTTGTCGGCGCGCGCCCGACCGATCCCTTTTCCGCGACGCTTGCCGCCTTCGCGCTTTACGCCGTCGCCGGCGGCAAGGCGCATCACCTGGCGAAAGGTCCCGGCTCCTTTGCCGTGCATTTTCTCGATTTGCTCGCGGCAACCACCCCGGCGGAACTGAAGGCCGAGGCCGGGGTTACACATCTGTGAGGCCGGCCATCCGCGATATTGCCGGCGCGCCGCGCTCAGGCCACGGTCGATTGAAACGCGGACAGCCTCGTTCCACATTCCCCCAAGGCGGCCCGGCCGCCCGAAGCACAAACAGGCAGCGATGGCTCCCGGCCATCGGGAAGGCTAAGACATGATTGCGAATATTCTTTCGATCGCCGGATCCGATCCCTCGGGCGGCGCCGGCATTCAGGCCGACCTCAAGACGTTTTCGGCCCGCGGCGCCTACGGCATGGCCGTTCTGACGGCGCTGACGGCGCAGAACACGCAGGGCGTCACCAGCGTGCATGAGGTGCCTTCCGCCTTCGTTGCCGAGCAGATCGCCGCCATCTTCGATGATGTCTCGGTCAGCGCGATCAAGATCGGCATGATTGCCAATGCCAACATCGCCCTCGCCATTGCCGACAGCCTGCGCCACCACGTCGAGGTGCCGGTCGTGCTCGATCCGGTGATGGTTGCGAAGGGCGGACACCGGCTCCTGCCGGAAGACGCGGTGGAGGCGCTGAAGGACCACCTCCTGCCGATGGCCGCGCTCCTGACGCCGAATTTGCCGGAAGCGGCGGCCCTGCTGGATGAAGATGTCGCGACCGACCGCGAGACGATGATCGCCCAGGGCACGGCGCTGCGCGGGTTCGGCGCCCAGGCGGTGCTGATGAAGGGCGGCCACCTGGAGGGCGAGGATTGCCCTGACCTGTTGGTGACCGCCGAAGGCCATCAATGGCTGGAAGGCGCGCGGATCGACACGGAAAACACCCACGGAACCGGCTGCACCCTGTCGAGCGCCATTGCCGCCGAGATCGGCAAGGGAGCCGGGCTTGCCGAAGCCGTCAGCCTTGCCAAGGACTATGTCGCCGGCGCGATCGCCGCATCGAACGCTCTGTCGGTCGGCTCCGGCCATGGCCCGACCCATCATTTCCACGCCCTTTGGCCGTGATTTCAACAAATCGTGATGGTTGGCATCTGCGGAGCCGCCGATTTGATCTTTCGTGGCTTGCTTACCCTACTGGCTTCCTGCCGGCGGCTGGATATACTGCTGGCGAGAAGAGAAGGAGGTCTCGATGAAGAATAGCTATCTGATCGCCGGCGCGCTGGCGCTCTGTCTGGCCGCAGGTTCGGTTCTGGCGCAGGACGCCCCGCAAATGCTCCGCCAGGATGACATGAAGGCCATCGGCCAGGCCATGGGCCAGTTGGGCGCCATCGCCAAGGGCCAGAAGGATTACGATCCGGTCGTCGTGGAAGGCGCGCTGTCATCGATCGCCGACCACGCCAGGGACTTCCCGACGCATTTCCCGCCCGATTCCAAATCCGGAAACGGCACGGAAGCAAGCCCGGCGATCTGGGAGAACATGGACGATTTCACCGGCCGCGCCGACAAGCTTGCCGCCGACGCGACCGCGCTCCTTGCCGACCTTCCTGCCGATCAGGCCGCCGTTGGCAAGGCGATGCAGACGCTCGGCGCCAATTGCGGCGCGTGTCACGAAATCTATCGCGTCAAGAACTGACAGACGCAGCCGGGCCGGCTTCACCGGCTGGAACTGCGATTTCTGAAGGAGCCAGAGCGTGAAGCGCATTACCATCGGGGTTCTGATCGTTGCCGCCCTGTTCATGGGGGCAGCGTTTATCGTTGCGTTTACGCCACCGAAACTTGACCCGGACGACCTTCACAACATTGCCGACGCCAACCTGCAGAATGGCGAGAAGGTATTCTGGTCAGGCGGTTGTGCCGGCTGCCATGCGGCGCCGGACGCCACCGGCGACGAGAGACTCGTTCTGTCCGGCGGTCTCGGGCTCGACAGCCATTACGGCATCTTTCATGCGCCCAACATCTCTCCCGACAAGGACCACGGAATCGGTGACTGGACATTCTACGACTTCGCCAACGCCTTGAAGAAGGGCATCGGGCGACATGGTGAAAACCTCTATCCGTCCCTGCCCTACACGTCCTATGTCCGCATGAAAAACCAGGACATCAAGGATCTTCACGCTTTCATCATGACGCTGCCCGAAAGCAGTACGCCAAGCAAACCGCACGACATCACCTTCCCCTTCAATCTCCGGCAGTCGGTTTCCTTCTGGAAGTTGCTCTATTTTGACGATGGATCACCGATGCAGTTGACGAACGCCGCGCCGGATGTGCTGCGCGGGCAGTATCTCGTCGAAGGCCCGGGCCATTGTGGGGAGTGCCACACGCCGCGCAACTTCTTTGGCGGGCTGAAATATGACCACTGGCTGGCAGGCGGGCCCAACCCGGAAGGCGGCGGCATCGTGCCTGATATCACACCGGGCTCCAGCGCTATCGGAGACTGGACGGCTAGCGAAATCGCCGACTATCTGGAGACCGGTTTCACGCCTGACTACGACACGGTCGGCGGCGACATGGTCGAAGTGCAGAAGAATATCTCGCATCTGTCACGCGCCGATCTGGAGGCGATCGGCGCGTATCTGAAAGCCATTCCGGCACAATGAAGAACCGGCCTGCCGAGAGCATTTCCCAGTCAGATGGAAACATCTGACGTCCGCGAAAATGCGTCAAAACAAAGAGATAGAGCGGTTGCGCGTTTCCATGAAAGACGGAACCGCCCTAAGCGAGCGACTGCAGATAGCGCATGCCCGTCACCGGTCGGGCGACAAACTCCATCTGCTGGTAGAACTGGTGCGCCTTGGTATTGCCCGTGGCGGCGCTGACGGAGAGATAGGCGCAGCCGGCAGCCCTGGCGAAATCGCGCGCGCGGGCGATCAGGTGCTGGCCGACGCCATGGCTGCGATGACCGTCGCGCACGAAGAGATGATGCAGGTCCATGCCGCGCTTGCCCTGTTGGGCGCGGTAGAGCGGGGTCAAAAGCGCATAACCCAAAAGCTGTGCTCCGCTATCGGCGACAAGCGCCGTCACCCAGGGCGCGGGTCCGAAAAGGTCGCGCTTCAGTCCTTCCGCGCTCGCCTCCACGGCGTCGCCGTGAAAGGCGGCCAGAAGGCCGATCATTTCGAGCAATTGGGGAATATCGGTTTCGACCGCTTTCCTGATGGTCATCAGAGCGGGTCGTTCCAGCGAAATTTCGTCGTGATCTTCAGTCATTGTCCCTGGCCTTCGTTTTGAGTACCGCCGGGGACGTTTCGCTTTCAACACCGTGCCGCCCCTGGCGGCCGGTGATGAACATGATCAATCGCGGCCGCTCCTATTGGAACAGCCAAAAATACGCGCGGTTGTGGGTCACGGTCTTGATCATGGAATTTCAGATGCGCCGAAACGACGGACTTGTCAATTGAAAAATCAACCATGCTCGTTGGCGCAGAGGCCGTGGTCGGCAAGCGAACGAATGACATAGCACTCGCCGACGGCCTCGCTCTCGCAGCAGGTCGAGATCCGCGCCAGTTCCGCCTCCAGCCGTTTCAGCCGGGCAATCTTGTCGCGCACAGCGGCAAGATGCTCACGCGCGATCGCATCGGCGCGGTCGCAGGGTCTTTCGGGATGCGCGGAAAGCTCGAGCAATTCCCGGATGGCATCAAGCGAGATGCCAAGGTCGCGGGCGTGGCGGATAAAGGCAAGGCGGCCTTCCTCGTCTCGCCCGTAGCGGCGCTGGTTGCCCTCGGACCGTTCCGCCGGCGAAATCAGCCCGCTCTGCTCGTAATAGCGGATGGTCGGCACCTTGACGCCGGTGCGCCGGGAAAGCTCGCCAATGGAAAACATGCTTCAGAAAACCTCTTGAACCTATAGTCGCTGGAGCAATTATGGTGACCGGCATCGACGATTTCAACAGGTTGCGGACAATGAGCGCGTGCTGCGGACAAGCCACTTTCGACGGTATGTCGGATGCCTACAGGAAAAGGCTGAAGATCGTCATCCTTCTCAATGCGGCGATGTTTATTGTCGAGATGGCGGCGGGCCAGGCGGCGCGCTCGCAGGCGCTCCAGGCAGACGCGCTCGACTTCCTCGCCGACGCTCTGACCTATGGCATTTCCATGGCGGTGATCGGCGCGTCGCTCAGAACCCGGTCGATGGCCGCCGCCGTCAAGGGCGCGAGCCTGTTGCTGATGGGCCTCTGGGTGTTCGGATCAACCGTGTGGCGCATTTTCGCCGCCGGCGTGCCGGAAGCGCCGGTGATGGGCGTGATCGGCCTGATGGCGCTCGCCGCCAACCTCGCCACGGTGCTGCTGCTCGTCAGCTACAAGGATGGCGACGCCAATGTCCGCTCCGTCTGGCTCTGCTCGCGCAATGATGCGATCGGCAATGTTGCGGTGATGATCGCAGCCCTCGGGGTCTGGGGCTCGAACACGGCCTGGCCGGACCTTGCCGTCGCCCTTGTCATGGCGGGCCTGTTCCTCACTTCGGCCTTCCAGATCCTGACCCAGTCCTGGCGGGAGTTCCGGGCGGGCGAAGCGGCGGCTGCCGCGCCCGCCGAAGACGCATGCTGCGAAAAGGCCTGCTGCGACAGCCAGGGCGACAGCGGAAGCGGGCCTGCAGGAAACGAAAAAGCCCGGACATGACGGTCCGGGCTTTCTGACAATCTGGCAGGCGGACCTATTTGCAGTTGGCCCGCGCCCAGTCCATGTAAAGCGCCATCGCCTTCTTCGCCATCGGGCCGAGATCATAGTCGCGGTCGTCCAGCTTGGTGACGGGAACCACCTTGTTGTAGTTGCCGGTCATGAACAACTCGTCGGCTTCCATGAACTCCTTCACCGTCAGCGTGCGCTCCTCCGCTGCAATGCCGTTCTCGCGGAAAAGCTTGAGGATGCGGCGGCGGGTGATGCCGGCAAGGAAGCAGCCATTGTCGGCGGGCGTCATCGGAATGCCGTCCTTGACCAGGAAAATGTTGGCGGACGCCGTTTCGGCGACATTGCCGTTCATGTCGCAGGCGAGCGCGTTGTCGAAGCCGCGGGCCCGCGCTTCCAGCATCATCCGGCCGGAATTCGGATAAAGACTGCCAGCCTTGGCATGGGTCATCGCGACTTCCGGCGAAGGGCGGCGGAAGGGCGAAAGCGTGAGACGAACCGGCACGGTGGAGGTCATCGGCGTCTCGAACAGGCAGAGCGCGAACCGCGTGGAGGCCGGATCGGGCGGCACGAGGCCGGCGAGGCCATGCTCGGCCCAGTACATCGGCTTGATATAGACGGCTTCCGCGCCCTTGAAGCGCTTCAGACCTTCCCAGACCAGCGCCTCGATTTCCTCCGGCGTATGGGTCGGTTCCAGCCCCAGCGCGCGCGCCGAGCGGTTGATGCGCTTGCAGTGCTCGTCGAGATCGGGCGCCATGCCCTCGAAAAAGCGCGCGCCGTCAAAAACGGTCGAGGCAAGCCACATCGCATGCGAGGTCGGGCCGATCAGCGGCGGATTGCCGGGAAGCCATTCGCCATCCACATGGGTCCAGGTTTCCGATGACGGGGAAGTATCGACTGCCATTTCATTCTCCTTGCAACGCCGCCTGTCTTCGCAAGGCGCCTCGCAAGATCGGTCACTGGAAAAGGGGCCGGAGCGGCAGCTTGCGCCGGAAGGCGGGCGGCGGAAATTCAATGCCGCCAATCAAGACTTCGCCCGCCAGAAGGTCAAGCGGAAAATGCCACGCAACACGGTTTCGCTGACCCGCTCACGGACAAACAGAAAGGCCGGCGAAAAATCCGCCGGCCTCGCTTCAGCATTTCTCGGCGTCTTATTCGGCCAGGGAAACAGCAACCTCGTAATTGACCCGCAGCGCATGGCTGTAGGGGCACACGATATGGGCCTGATGAACAAGATTTTCCGCCGTTTCGCGATCGAGGCCGGGGATTGAGACGGTCAGTTCGGCGGTGATGCCGAAGCCCTCGCCGTCGTCACGCGGGCCGACGCCAACCGTCGCCGATACGGTGGTCTCCTTCGGCAGATCGACCTTCTTCTTGGCGGCGACATTGTGAAGCGCGGAGTTGAAGCAGGCAGCATAGCCGGCGGCAAAGAGCTGTTCGGGATTGGCGCCGCCGCCCGAGCCGCCCATTTCCTTCGGAAGAGCGAGTTTGACTTCGAACGAACCGTCTTCGGTGCGGGCCGTGCCTTCGCGGCCGCCGGATGAAATCGCCTTGGTGGTGTAGAGTGTCTTGATCATGGCATTGCTCCTTTGCGCGGCGAAACCGCCGTCTTCGAGAAATTTCCCATCTCTTTCACGACGCGGACGGAACCGGATTGGTTCCACGCCCTGTCGCTGCAATTTAAATAGTGCACAATTTAATTGTTTGCAATATTATTTTGCGAATTTTATCGGGAGCATTATATTGCCCCCATGACAGATGAACCCGACCTGCAGCTCCGCCTTGACAACCAGCTCTGCTTTGCCGTCTACGCGACCGAGCACGCGTTTGCGCGCGCCTACAAGCCGCTCCTGTCAAAGCTCGGCCTGACCTACCCGCAATATCTGGTGATGATGGTGCTGTGGGAACATCGCACGCTGTCGGTCAATGCCATCGGCGCGCGTCTGGGGCTCGACAGCGGTACGCTGTCGCCGCTTCTTAAGCGGCTGGAAGCGGCGGGCCTTGTCTTGAAGCGCCGGGCAGAAGATGACGAGCGCCGCGTGGAAATCACGCTGACGCAGAAAGGCGCGGATTTGCGCGGGGATGCGGAAACCGTCGGCCGGTCGATTGCCGCGAAAACGGGATGCACGGCGGAAGAGGCCCGCGCGCTTCACGCCCGGCTGAACGCGCTGAGGCAGCACCTCCTCGAAACCGAGGAATAACGAGCCGTTCGCTTCAGGGCAGAACAGCGCGCACCCTGCCGACTTCCGTGCCGTTCCAGTTTTTCAGCCCGGAATCGGCCATGAGGCGCAGGCGCTCCGAGAGGTCCGCATCATCGGCGAGAAGCCTTGCGAGAACGGCCGCCACCATGGCTTCGGCCGCACGCGTCGTCCCGTCCTCGCATTTGAGCGCGATGCCCAGCCCTTTTTCCGGCAGGGCCGCGCAAAACACGCCCTCCGCGCCGGTCTTGGCAAAGATCCGGCCGGGCGCCATCTCCATCAGCGCCGTGCAGGCACGGCCCGTGCCGGCGACGTAATAGGGTTCGGCCATCGCCGCATTAAGGATGCGGCGCGCGGCGCTGGCGCGCGTCGGAGAAAGCCCCTCGCCCGTCGCCATGCGGGCAAATCCGCGGGCCAGCGCCTTCAGCGGCACCGCATAGGTCGGAATATTGCAGCCATCGACACCGCAGACATCGGCTCCGACAAAGGCGCCGGTCACATCCGCCATCGCCTCGCGGATTTGCGCCTGAAGCGGGTGGTCGTAGCCGGTATAGCCCTTCGGATCGATGCCCTGATGGCAGCAGGCGCAGATGAAGCCGGCATGCTTGCCCGAGCAATTGTTGCAGAGCGCATCCGGCATCTCCCGCGTGCGGGCCTGGTGGATGAGGACCGGTTGCTGGAACGACCAGTGCGCGCCGCATTCGAGATCCTCGACGCCGCGCCCGGCCCTGCCAAGCATCTCCGCCGCAAGTGCTGCATGGGCATCCTCGCCGGAATGGGAGGAGGCCGACAGCGCGATTTCGCGATTGCCGAAGCCATAGGCATCCGCCGCGCCGCTTTCAACGAGCGGCAGCGCCTGGATCGCCTTGCAGGCCGAACGCGGAAACACCGCCGCATCAATATCGCCGGCGGCATAGACCACGCCGCCCGCCGCATCGGTGACCGCGACCATGCCGCGATGGCGGCTTTCGACGAGCGCGCCGCGCGTCACCTCAACCAGAACAGGATTGACCATGAACCCTCATCTCCTCCGCAACCCATTATGTCAGTCGAGTGTCAGGACGATCTTGCCAATGTGATCGCCAGCTTCCATGTGCCGATGCGCATCGGCGGCATCGCCAAAGGCGAAGACACGGTCAATCAGCGGCTTCACACGCCCCTCGGCAATCAGCGGCCAGACCTTCTCCAGGAGTTCGTCCCGTATGGACTCTTTTTCCGCATCCGTGCGCGGTCGCATGGTGGAGCCGGTGATTTTCAGCCGTTTGACCATGATCGGCGTCAGGTTGACGCTCTCGGCCTTCGGCCCGCTCAAGAAGGCGATCATCGACAGGCATCCATCTTTGGCAAGGGCAGAAAGATTGCGCTGGAAATAGGCGGCTCCGACCATGTCGAGAATGATGTCGACCCCGCGCCCCTGCGTTGCCGCCTTCACGGCTTCGACGAAATCTTGATCGCGGTAGTTGATCGCCGCCGTCGCGCCGAGCGCAACGCAGGCATCGCATTTTGCCGCTGTGCCCGCGGTCGTGAAAACCCGAGCGCCAAAGACATTTGCAAGCTGGATCGCCGTTGTGCCGATACCGCTCGAGCCGCCGTGGATGAGGACATCCTGCCCTTGCCTCAGCCCCGCCATCTGGAAGAGATTGGCCCAGACGGTAAAGAAGGTTTCCGGGATTGCAGCGGCCGTGACGTCGTCAACAGTATCGGGAATTGGAAGAACCTGGCCCGCCGGCAGCACGCAATATTCCGCGTAGCCGCCGCCATTGGCCAGACCGCAAACGCGATCGCCAATGGCAAAGCCGTCCACCTTTTCGCCCATGGCGACAATGGTGCCGGCCACTTCAAGACCGAGAACGGGACTTGCGCCGGGCGGCGGTGGGTAGCTGCCCTGCCGCTGGGCCACATCCGGTCGGTTGACGCCGGCGGCGGCAACCTTGACCAGAACATCGTTCGCGCCCGGCGTGGGGCGCGGACCCGTTGCCACCGACATGACATCCGGACCGCCAAAGCCGCTGATCGCGATGTATCGCATCGAACCGTCTGAAGACATTGCCCTCTTCCCTCGGTTACCCGAATTCAAAAAAACAAAAGGCCCGGCTGCGTCCTGTCCAGAACGTCGAACGGGCCCTTCTTCAACTCAGCCGTTGCTGCCGGGACGCAGCGCAAGCGCGAAAACGACCATGGAAACGCCGTAGACCAGGAAGTCGGCTGCGACGAACAGGCCGAGCAGCCACAGACTGTTCTGCGGAAAGTTGGAGGCGATCAGAACGGCGGCGAGGATCAGCACCAGACCGGAAAAGATCATGAAGCCCCAGCCTTTGACCGGGCGCATGGTCATGCCGAGGTAGAGCCTGAAGCCGCCGGCAACGGCCAGCGAGACGCCGACGATAATGGTGAAAAGGCTGGAAGCCAGGACCGGGTTGCGCATCAGAACGATGCCGGCCAGCACGTAAAGCAGACCCGAGATCACCCAGAAGGCGACGTGGCCCTTGGAGCGGTTATAGAAAAGCTGCAGAAGATGGACGACGCCGGCGACGATCAGCATCGCGCCGAAGAAGACCACCGAGGCAACGGTCGTCGCCACAAGATTGCCCAGAAGAATGAGGCTCAGCAGCACCAGCAGCAGGCCAAAGGCCATGACCCAGCCCCAGCGGCCCCTGATCTTGTCAATATCCGGGCCCTGTTCTCCGAAAGTCGTCATGGTGGAATATCCCCTTCATCACCGCTTAAAATCGCTGCGACGATAGTGATGAAGCTGAATATTAGCAACTATTCTTCGCGCGAAGCCGCGTTTTCCGAAAGGAGACTCAATGCGCCTGATGGCGCACCGCCGGCCTCAGATAAATGACCCAGTAGGCGATCCCGACGAACAGCGCGCCGCCGATGATATTGCCGATGGTGACCGGGATCAGATTGGCGAAAACGAAATTGCTCCAGGTCAGGTCGGCGAAGTCTGCCGGATCGGCGCCCGAGACCGCCCAGAACTCCGGCCCGGCAAGCATCCTTGTGAGGATCGCCATCGGGATCTGGAACATGTTGGCGACGACGTGTTCGAAGCCCGAGGCCACGAACATGGCGACAGGCAGGATGATGGCCAGGATCTTGTCGGTCGCCGTGCGGCCGGCATAGGTCATCCACACGCCGAGGCAGACGAGGACGTTGCACATGATGGCCAGCGCCACCGCCTGCAGGAAGGTGTGATGCAGCTTGTGCTGGGCAATATGCATGTAGTTGATGCCCAGAAGCCCGCCATCGCCCTCGTAGTGGCGCGCAAGCTGCATGATCCCGACAAGCGTGATCGCGCCGATGAAATTGCCGACATAGACCATCGCCCAGTTGCGGGCGAGCGCCCCCCAGCTGATCTGACCGGTCGCCTTTCCGACGATGGTCAAAACGGTGCTGGTGAACAGGTCGGCGCCGGTGAGCACGACGAGAACCAGCCCGAGGCTGAAGGCAAGCCCGCCGATGAACTTGTTCGCGCCCCAGCCGATATCGCCATTGCCGGTTGTCACGACCGTGTAGAATATGAAGGCTATGCCGATGAAGGCGCCGGCCATCATGGCGGAAAAGAGAAGCGAAACGGGGTCCTTCTTGACCTTTGCAATACCTGCGGCTTCGGCCTTTTCGGCCATGACATGGGGCGGGAAGGCATCGAAATTGAAATGCTGCATGGTCAGAATACTCCGTCGGTGGACGCTTGGGAGGCGTGTGGCCGATACCTAACAGTCCCGACCGCCGGCGCGTTGATCTTGATCAGTCTGGCGAGGACGGCCGTTTTTGGGGGCTGATCGACAGGCGCGACATCTGCATAATGGCAATCGCTATCGAATCATACCGTAAGGACCGTGACATGCTGAAAATCTGGGGCCGTGCAACATCATCCAATGTGCAGGCGGTGATGTGGACTGTCGGCGAGCTTGAACTTGAACACGAGCGGTATGATGTCGGCTTCAAGTTCGGTGGCACGGATACGCCGGAATTCCTGGCAATGAACCCGAACGGGCTGATCCCCGTCGTAAAGGACGGCGACGATGGCGAGCCTCTGTTCGAGACAGGCGCCATCTGCCGCTACCTTGCCGCCCGTTATGGAAGCGACAGTTTCTGGCCGAAAGATCCGGCAGAGCGCGCGCATGTCGACAAATGGGCGGAATGGGGCAAGGTCACCGCCTCCGCCGCCTTCACCGCGCCGATCTTCTGGCGCGTCGTACGCACGCCGGAAAAGGACCGGGACCCGGCGGCAATCGAGCGCGCGCTCCTCGCCTTCGATCGGATCCTTGGCATCGCCGATGCCGAACTTCAGCAACACGCCTTTCTCGCGGGAGACCATCTCACGCTTGCCGACATCATGTTCGGTCATCTGCTCTATCGCTACTACACGATAGAAATCGACCGTCCGTCGCGACCGGCAGTCGAGGCTTACTATGCGGCAATGACCGAGCGTCCGGCCTTCCGCACGCATGTCATGGTCTCTTATGAGAGCCTGCGTCCGTGAGGCGACGGTTGTCCGGAAATCGCTTTCGGTGAACGGAAATTCCGCGGCCCGGCCTTGAAATCAGCCAAAGGCGAGAGGATAACGGGTCCAACCGCCCCGCTTCCTGTACTTTGTTACCGGGCCCCGGACCGGGAAATTTTATTTAAAACACCAAAGAGATTGCCGCGAAAGCCAGGTCATGCGCCCCTATTACAAAAACGTCAAAATGGTCCGTCGCACACGGGTGATGTGGGGATCATGGCGCATATGGCAGCCAAGGCTGGTGTTCTGGGTCGGCGCCCTGATGATCGGCGTAATCAGCGTGTTTTTCGCGCGCGCTGCCGATTTCGCCTATGAACTGTTCGAGCACATGCGGCAATCGACGGCCTATTCGCCCTATCTGCCGCTGATCCTGACGCCACTCGGCTTCATGCTCTGTTCGTATATGAGCACCCGCTGGTTTCCCAATTCACAAGGCTCGGGCATTCCGCAGGCAATCGCCGCGCGGCATCTTCACAATACCGAAAGCCAGCACCGCCTGCTCAATCTCAGGGTGGCCGCCGGCAAGATCCTGATGACGATTGTCGGCCTTTTCTGCGGCGCCTCGATCGGGCGCGAGGGACCGACTGTCCAGGTTGGCGCCTCGATCATGATCCAGACCGCGCGCTGGGGAAAGATGATCCAGACCAAGGGACTGATCGTCGCCGGCTCGGCAGCCGGCATCTCGGCGGCATTCAACACGCCGCTTGCCGGGATCGTTTTTGCGATCGAGGAAATGAGCCGCGCCTACGAATCGCGCGCGAACGGCCTCGTTGTGTCGGCAATCATCCTGTCCGGTCTCGCCGCAATCGGCCTTGCCGGCAATTATACCTATTTCGGCCAGGCTTCCGCGATTGCCGTTCGCCCGGAGGAATGGGTCGCGGTTTTCGTCTGCGGCATCGGCGGAGGTCTGCTGGGGGCGATGTTCTCGCTCTACTCGCTGAAGGCGGCGCGACGGATCAAGCGCTGGGCGCAGCCGGCCCCGGTCAAGCGCATGGCCATCATCGCCGGAAGCTGCGGCCTGGCCGTGGCCCTGATCGGCCTGGTTTTCGGCGGCGCCACCTTTGGCACCGGCTATGCGCAGGCCCGAACGGTTATTGAAGGCGGCTCGATCAGCCCCTTCTTCTTCCTCGGCAAGCTCGGGGCGACCTTCCTCTCCATGGCCTCGGGCATTCCCGGCGGTATCTTCGCGCCCTCGCTTTCCGTCGGCGCGACGCTCGGCTCCACGGTTGCCCATCTGCTCGGCATCAGCGTCGGCCTCGGCGCGATCCTCGGCATGGCGGGTTATTTCGCCGGCGTCGTGCAGTCGCCGATGACCGCCTTCGTCATCATTCTGGAAATGACGGACAATCACGATGGCATCATCACGCTGATGGCGACCTCCATGCTCGGTTATATCGCATCGCGCATGATCTCACGCGAGCCGCTCTATCACGGCCTGTCACGCGCCTTCATCGCCGACAGCATCAAGTTCCAGCGCGCCCGCAACCGGGAGACAACAGCCGAGGACCGAAGCACCGCCGACGAGATGCGCGAGGAAACGCGTCGTTATAATGACAAGGGCGCCATATAGAACCGGTCCGGGCAGCGCGTTCTAGCAATCGAGGGTTTTACGCCAAGCTTTTGTCACCACCGCCTGAATTTCGACAAGCCGGTTCCTCGCGCGATGCCGGCCCGAACGCGATACTGCACCAAACTGACATGATGCGAGTTTGATGATGACGCTTTCCTCGAAGATCGACCTTGAAGACACCCTGGCCGCGCTGGACCTTGAAGGAAGACTGCGGCTCATCGCCGAAACCGGCCGACCCACCGTCTTCACCACAAGCCTCGGCATTGAGGACCAGGTCCTGACCGGCGTGATCGCCATGGCCCGTCTGCCGATCAGGATCATCACGCTCGACACCGGCCGACTGTTTGACGAGACGCTGCAGCTGATCGAAGACACCGAGGCGCGCTTCGGCATCGCGATCGAGCGCTACCGTCCCCGCCAGGAGGCCGTGGAGGCCTATGTCGCCGAACATGGTCGCAACGGTTTCTACGAGAGTGTCGAGGCGCGCCATGCCTGCTGTCACATCCGCAAGCTCGAGCCGCTCGCGCAGGCGCTCGAAGGCGCGGCCTACTGGATCACGGGTCTGAGACGCGGCCAGTCCGGCAATCGGGCAGCAACGCCCTTTTCCGAGGAAGACAAGACCCGTCATCTCACGAAGATCAATCCGCTCGCCGACTGGAGCATCGAGGACATCCGCGCCTTCGCCGAGAGGCATGGCGTTCCCCTCAACCCGCTGCACGAGCGCGGTTACCCCTCCATCGGCTGCGCACCCTGCACACGCGCGATCAAGCCGGGCGAGCCGGAGCGCGCCGGGCGCTGGTGGTGGGAAAATGACGCAAAGCGTGAATGCGGCCTGCATGTCGCGGGCGCAGCCCGCTGAAGGTTTTCCGATTTATCGCCGGGTCGAATTGCCCTCGATGATCCCGAACGGCAGCTCGACGGCCGCCTCCGGCCGTTCGCCATCCGTCAGGTACCGCATGATCAGTTCGGCGGCCTTGAAGCCGATCTCGTAAAGCGGAACATAGACCGAGGTCAGCGGCGATTCCTCCATCTCGGCGAAATCCACGCCGTTATAGCCGCAGATGCCAAGGTCCTCCGGAACGCGAAGGCCAAGCTGCTGGGCGCCGAAATACACCCCCATGGCGAGCCTGTCATTGTGGCAGAAGACGGCATCCACTTCCGGCATGCGTCGGCGGAGGTTGCGGATCAGATTGACGCCCTGCTCCATCGGATTGCCGCTTTCAGCCTCGAAAACATAGGCCGGATCGTAGCATCCGGCTTTCAGAAGCGCATCGCGGTAGCCCTCGAAACGGCGGCGGGAACGGATGTCCTTGCCGCCGCCCAGAAGCGCGATCCGCTCATAGCCCCGCGCCAGGAGATGCTCGACGGCAGCCGTTGCCGCTGCACGGTTGCGGATGCCAACGCCCATGTCCAGCGGCTTGATGCTGGTATCCATCATCTGCACCACCGGACAGCCGAGCTCGGCGATCAGCGGCTTGTTGACCGGAAACTCGGCAACGCTTTCGAGGATGATGCCGGCGGGGTTCTGCGCCACGAACAGCCGGAGCAGCTTGGCTTCCTCCGCCGCGTTGAGGCCGATATTGGCGAATTGCGTGCTGACGTCGCTGGTCTGGAACCGGTCCTCCACGCCGCGCGCGGCGTGAAAGAAGCCGCTCATTTCCATGATCGGCGCCAGGACCGCAACGATGCCGCTATGCCGGCTGGCAAGCGCCCGCGCGGCAAAATTGGGCACGTAGCCGATCTCCTCGACAACGTCCAGAATGGTTTCGCGCAGCTTCTCGCTCACCTTGTGTGGCTCGCGCAGCGCACGTGAGACCGTGATCGGGCTTACACCTGCCAGCCGCGCGACATCGCTCAATGTTGTTCGCGATTTCGAACCGCCCCTCAGCCGAAAAGACAATTCTTCAATCCCCTGTCCCGCCCACCGGCGCTTTTCGTTCCAACCATCTGCGTCGTATGTGCCGATGGGTATTTTAGCACGGAATTCAAATCTACGGCAAAACGACTCTTGTCAACCTGGCGGGCCATTGCGCCTCAAGGATTGGCAAGCGCCTTGATATCCGTTGCCGGGTTGGCAATCGCCTCCACTGAAGGATTGATCCCGGCTGACAGCATCTTCTTGGCACAGACATAGGCGCGCGCGTCATTGATCGCATCAACGGCCAGAAGCGTATCATCCTTGAAATACCAGACAGATTTGCTGCCTTCGCGGCCCCCCTCTCTTACCACGACACGATCATAGCCGCCATTATAGCCCGCGATCTGAAGTTTTACGTCATATTGATCCGACCAGAACCACGGTTCGGGCTGATAGGCTTTGTCCGAGCCTGCGATCACCTGTGCAATCGCCTCTCCCTGGTCGACGGCGTTGGGCACCGATTCGAGGCGGATCCGCTCGCCGCGATAGGGTTGTTCAACGCAATCGCCGACGGCGAAGATGTCGGGATCGGAGGTCCGCCCGAACGGATCGACGACGATGCCGTTTCCGACGGCAAGGCCTGCCTCCTTTGCCAGATGGTCGTTCGGCGTGACGCCGATGCCGACGACCACCATGTCGATCTCGAGCGTTTCGCCGCCGGAAAGCACGGCGCGGCGGACATGCCCGCCTTCACCCTCGAAATGGACCAGACCTGTGTTCTCGCGGATATCGACGCCGTGCGCGCGGTGAATGGCGCGCATGATCTCGGCCGTCTGCGGCGCTGCAACGCGTTTGAGGATGCGGTCGGCCATCTCGATCACGGTGACTTCGACGCCGAACTTCCGCGCGACCGCAGCCGCCTCAAGGCCGACATAGCCGCCGCCGACGACCAGAAGCCTTGCGCCCGGCTTCATCGCCTCAGCAAGCCGGTCGGCATCGTGCTTGTCGCGCATGACGAATACGCCGTTGAGATCGCCGCCGATATCTTCCGGCAGCCGTCGCGGTGTCGCGCCCGTGGCCAGCACCAGCGTGCCATAGTCGAGCCTCGAGCCGTCCTGCATCACCACTTGCCTGGCGTCCCGGTCGATGCGCTCGACGAAGCGCTCCAGCAGAAGGTCCACGTCATTTTCGCCATACCAGGCCTCGGGCCGAAACAGCAGGCGGTCGAAGGACATCTCGCCGAGAAGGTATTTCTTTGAAAGCGGCGGCCGTTGATAGGGCGGCACGGCTTCCGCGCCGATCAGCGTGATCGGCCGACGGTCTTTCAGCGCCCTCAGTTTAGCCGCGACGGCAAAGCCGCCCTGGCCTGCTCCGACAATAACAATCCGATCAGACACCGGTGCCCCTCTTTTCGTTTGTTTTCTATGCAGACCAATGGCTTACGTCGTGTTCACGGCCCCGTCAATCATCTGGGCAGCACCGATTAGGCACAGGTGCGCGACAAAAAAAGGCCCGGTTTTGCGCCGGGCCTCCTCGCTTGCTGTTCTGTGATCCGGCCGATGACGGCGCAGTCTTCAGAGGTTGCCCTTGCGCTGCTGGACCATCATGAACTTGTCGAAGGAGAATTCGGCAAGCTGCATCCACAGATAGGCGTCCTTCTTGAACTCCTGCTGGCTGTCGTAAATACGCTTGAACCAGGCATTTTCAGCCGAGATCTCGGCAAAGGTTTCCTGGGAAACCTTGTAGCAGGCGTCCAGAATCTCGTCGCTGAAGGGCTTCAGCACAGCGCCTTCGGCCACCAGCTGTCGCAGCGCCTTCGGATTTCCGGCATCATAGCGGGCCAGCATGTCGATGTTCACGGCGTCGCAGGCATCCTTCAGGATCTGCTGATAGCTTGCCGGCAGTTCGTTGAACTTTTCGAGGTTGGTGAAGGCGTGGATGACCGGGCCGCCTTCCCACCAGGCCGGGTAGTAGTAATACTTGGCGACCTTGACGAGGCCGAGGCTGAGATCGTCATAGGGGCCGACGAATTCGGTGGCATCGATCGTGCCACGCTCAAGCGCCGAGTAGACGTCGCCGGCGGCAATCTGCTGCGGCGTGACGCCGAGCTTGGCCATGACCTGGCCGGCCAGACCGGCAATGCGCATCTTCAGGCCCTTGAGGTCTTCGAGCGAATTGATTTCCTTGGAAAACCAGCCGCCCATCTGTGCACCGGTGTTGCCGGCAGGGCGGCCCCAGACGCCCTTTTCGGCGAAGAACTCATCAAACAGTTCGTTGCCACCACCCTGATAGAGCCAGGAATTCTTCAGGCGGGCATTCATGCCGAAGGGAACGGCCGTGCCCAGACCATAGGTCATGTCCTGACCGATATAGTAGTAGGACGGCGTGTGGCACATTTCGATCGTGCCGTCGCGCACGGCATCGAGCACCTGCAGCGGCGGAACCAGCTCTCCGCCGGCAAAGACCTGAATGTCGAATTTGCCGTCCGTCGCCACGCGCACGCGATCGGCAATGCCGGTCGAGGCGGAAAAGAGAATATCAAGCGACTGCGGGAAAGCAGACGAAAGACGCCAGTTGAGCTTGGGGCTTTCCTGGGCGATGGCGGGAGCGGCGAGTGCTGCCGGAGCAAGTGCGCCGGCCGAAGCAACGCCTGCCTTTTTGAAGAATGTGCGGCGGTCCATTGGTGTTTCCTGCTTCTTTATCCAAGGATCATCCCAATGCGGACGGGGGCGAACCATGTCCGGGCGATCCGTACCGGTGGGTACTATACGTTTTCTTCTTTGCGCGCAAGCCGAAACCCGCGCTCTTGTTGCGGCGCATCATCGGACATGACCGTCATGTTGAAGACAAAGCGGCGGGCGCCGACAATGACCTGACGCAAACGCCGATAAATGTCCGAAGGACGATACGAGACGATGCAGCCAGAGCGCAGGGCCGCCCGAACGAAACCGTGACCCTTGCGACAATAGGAGGGCCGCAGCAGGCCCTCCTACATGCGCGCTGCCTGCGGGCTTTTGCGTTGCGCCCGGCAGTTCGCAAAGCGGCGAGAGAGCGGCCCCGCTGCATGCCTTCAGCCGGCGGCGTCTTGCGAAGGATATCATCATCTGATATGACTGACTGGTCAGTCATAATCCGGAAAGGATAGGCTCTGGTATGAACAATGCCCCGAAACGCAGGTCCCTTACCCCCGAGGCGCGCCGCAAATCCATCATGGACGCAGCCCTTGCCGTCTTCACGCAAAAGGGTTTTGCCAATGCGCGCATCGAGGATATCGCCCGGCATGCCGGCATCGGCAAGGGCACGGTCTATCTCTATTTCCCGGACAAGGAGAGCCTGTTCAAATCGCTGATCAGCGAAGCGCTCGGCCCTCTGCTGAAGACAGCGCATGCAAGGCTCGAGGACGCCCGGCTGACCCCGCGCGAAACGCTTGGCATCTTCTTCGACCTGGTCAAGACCGAGATTCTCGGCACGGAGAAGCGCGATCTGGTGCAGTTGATGGCGATGGAGATGCGCAATTTTCCCGAGATTGCCGAATTCTACCATGAGAACATCATCCGCTCCGGGCTGGCGCTGATCCTGCGCGTTCTCGAACGGGCCGAGGCGCGTGGAGAATTGCGCTCGACCGAGGTGCTCAAGGTTCCGCAAATCATCTTCGCGCCGGCGCTGCTGTCGGTCATCTGGAACGCGAATTTCGCCCGCTACGGCGATCTCGACCTTGATGCCGCATTCGACTTCTATCTGGACACGCTGTTCAAGCCAGCCGAGGGGGAGGCCCCATGAAGCGCATTATCATCATCGCCGTTCTGCTCGCCGCTGCCGCCGGCGCGGGCTTCGCGCTCTTTCGTCCTGCGCAGGACCATGGCTTCCTCGGCTGGGTCGAGGCGGACGCGCTCTATATCGGCGCGCCCAACACCGCGCGGCTGACCGAACTCACCGTCAGCGAAGGCGATGAAGCGGAAACCGGACAATTGCTGTTCTCGCTTGAAGCGGACACAGACAGGGCTGCCGTCGAAACCGCCCGCGCCAACCTCGAAAAGGCACGGGCCGCCCTTTCACTCGCCCGGGCCCCGCAGGACCGGCAGGAACAGCTCGAGGCGCTTGAAGCCTCGCGCACGGAGGCCGAGGCGGCGCTTGACTATGCGGAGAAGTCGCTGACGCGGGCGCGATCCCTGTTCCAGCAGGAAAGCGGCACCAAGGCCAATCTCGACAGCGCCGTCAGTTCCTATGCACAGGCGAAAGCCTCGCTCGACAAGATCAATGCCCAGATTGCCCTTGGACAACTGCCCCAGCGCGACCAGCAGGTCGAACAGGCGGAACAGAGTGTTGCCGCCGCACGCGCGGAGCTTTCCTCCGCCGAGGCGGCGCTGGCGCTGAAGACGGTCATGGCGCCGGCGAGCGGCAGCATCGAGCAGGTTTATTACCGCACCGGCGAAGTCGTGCCGGCAGGGCGCCCGGTCGTCTCGCTGCTGCCGGCGGAAAACATCAAGATCGAATTTTTCGTGCCGGAAGGCGAGCGCACGGCTTTTGCCGTCGGAGACCGGGTCCGCGTCACCTGCGACGGCTGCCAGCCGCAAGACGCAACGGTCTTCTTCATTGCCAAAGACGCCGAATATACGCCGCCGGAGATCTTCTCGCGCGAGGAGCGCGCCAAGATGGTCTACCGGCTGGAGGCGCGGCCCGCAGCCCCCGAGGCGCTTGCCGTCGGCCTTCCCGTCAATGTCGAGGCGGAGGCGCACTGATGGCTGCGGTGACCAACGTCATATCCGTCGAGGGACTGACAAAAAGCTTCGGCGGGCGCACCGTGGTCGATCACCTGACAATGAATGTGCGCAAGGGCACGATCCACGGCTTTCTCGGGCCGAACGGCTCCGGCAAGACCACCACGATCCGCATGCTCTGTGGCCTCCTGACGCCAGACAGCGGCTCCGGCACCTGCCTTGGCTACGATATCACCCGCGACGGGGAGCGCCTTCGCCGCCATGTCGGCTACATGACCCAGCGGTTTTCGCTCTATGAAGACCTGACGATCCGCGAGAACCTCGATTTCGTCGCGCGCATCCACGGATTGAGGAACCCGCGGAAAAAGGTCTCCGAGGCGATCGAGCGGCTCGGCCTCGGCAGGCGCGAAAAGCAGCTGGCCGGCAATCTTTCCGGCGGCTGGAAACAGCGCCTGGCGCTCGGGGCCTGCACGCTTCCCGATCCGGATCTCCTGCTGCTCGACGAGCCGACGGCCGGCGTCGATCCCAAGGCGCGGCGCGAATTCTGGGCCGAGATCCATGCGCTCGCCGCAGACGGCCTCTCCGTTCTCGTCTCCACCCATTATATGGACGAGGCCGAGCGCTGCCACGAGATTGCCTATATGGCCTATGGCAAGCTGATGGTGACCGGCACTGTGAAGGAGGTGGTGGCCGCCTCGAAGCTCGAAAGCTACCTGATCACCGGCGCCCATGTTCATGGCCTTCAGGCCGAACTGGAAAAGGCCGACGGCGTCGATCTCGTCGCTCCCTTCGGCTCGTCACTGCACGTCTGCGGCCATGACAGGGCAGCGCTCGAGCGCGCCGTTCAGCCCTATCGCGACCGGCCCGATACCGAATGCAAACCGAGCGAAGCGACGCTGGAAGATGCCTTCATCTACATGATGAACGCCTCGAAGGACAATTTCGATGACGGATGAACGGTCCCAACGGTTTCCTGCCTTCCGCCGTTTCTGGGCGATGACCGTCAAGGAATTCATCCAGATGACCCGCGACCGGCTGACCATGGGCATGATGATCATGCTGCCGATCATGCAATTGCTGCTGTTCGGCTTTGCCATCAACACCACGCCGCACCACCTGCCGACCGCCGTCATGCTCTCGGACAGCACGGATGCCTCGCGCGCCATCCTGGCCGCGCTGGAAAACACCGATTTCTTCGATATTACCGGCATTGTCGAGAGCGATGCGGAAATGGAGCGGTTGCTCAAGTCGGGAGAGGTTCTGTTCGTCGTCGAGATCCCGCCGGGTTTCGAACGCGATCTCAGACGCGGTCAGTCCCCTTCCCTGCTGGTGGCGGCCGATGCGACGGACCCGGTCGCCTCCTCCTCCGCGCTCGGCGCGCTTTCGGGCGTGGTCTCCACCGCACTTACCGGCCTGCATGGCATCGCGATCGCTGAACCCCAAAAGCCGGCCTTCAACATCATCCAGCACCGCCGCTACAATCCGGCGGGCAAATCGACGCTCAACATCGTGCCCGGCCTGCTCGGCACCATCCTGACCATGACGCTGCTGATCTTCACGGCGCTTGCCGTCACCCGCGAAATCGAGCGCGGCACGATGGAGAACCTGCTCGCCATGCCGATCCGTCCTATCGAAATCATGATGGGCAAGATCATGCCCTATGTCTTCGTCGGGGCGTTTCAGGCAGCCCTGATCATCACCTCGGGCCTGTTCATCTTCGGTGTGCCGATCCTCGGCGATCCGTGGTCGCTGGCGCTTCTGACGCTGCTCTTCGTCGTCACCAACCTGTCGATCGGCTACACATTCTCGACGGTTGCCAGGAACCAGCTTCAGGCCGTGCAGATGTCGATGATGTTCTTCCTGCCGAGTATCCTGCTTTCCGGCTTCATGTTCCCCTTCGACGGCATGCCGCGCTGGGCGCAGTATCTCGGAGAAATCCTGCCGCTGACGCATTATCTCAGGATCGTGCGGGCCATCATGCTGAAGGGGGCGAATATCACCGTGCTCGGCTTCGACAGCGCCATGCTGGCGGTAATCGCACTCGTCGCCATCACGATTGCCGTTTCCCGGTTCAACAAGACGCTCGACTGACCGTCCCCGACACGTCGGTATGGCCGGCAGGGGGAAAGGCACGCGAAAAGTCACCTGCCGGCATCGGCCGGCTGATCAGGAACCCTTGGGCACGGGCTTCGGGATAGATGGCAAGAAGACTGTCGGCCTGTCCTTTGGTCTCCACGCCCTCGCAAATCAGGGTCACCTCAAGCGCTGCGGCCAGTTCGCAAACCTTGCTGACGATCACAGAGCCAATCGCCTGCTGGTCCAGCGCCTGGGTAAACATCCGGTCGATCTTGATGCCCGCGATCGGCATGCGCGCGATATAGGCAAGGTTCGAATAACCGGTCCCGAAATCATCGATCAGGATCTTGTATCCCCGTTTGCTCAAAGCTGTCATAGCCTCTGTCAACCTGTCATGGCTGGCGGTCGAACGCTCGGTCAGCTCCAGCGCGACCTGCGTGGAGGCAATCCCTCGGGTTTCCGTCTCGCATCTTAAGAACACGAGAAAGTCCGGGGCCACGATATCGTCGGCGGAAACATTGATGCTCACATAGAAGTCCGGGTCCGCCGACAGATGGGCTGCCATATCGCCCAACGCCTGCCTTGTGACGGTCCGCGTAATCTGCCTGATGAAACCGCACGCCTCGGCGGTACGAATGAAAACGTCAGGCGGTATGATCGCACCGTCAAAGTCAACCAGCCGCACAAGCGCCTCTGCCCCACACAGCCTGTTATCCGTCAGTCTGACAATCGGTTGATAGTGGACGATCAACCGGTCCTCATCAAGCGCACGTTTCAGCTTGTAGCGCCAGGACCGGCTTTCGCGATAAAGCCGCGCATGCCAGACACCGACGCTTCCACCGGCAGCTATACCGCCGAACAGGACAAGCAGAAAGGCAAGCGGCGCCGCCCGAAACATGGGCGGCGCGTCATAAGTGGCAACAACGCAGATATCGACAGTGTCACTGCATCGGGAATAGACCCGTCGTCGTGAAAGTTGATACCAGTTGCTCGTTTGACCAAGCAGTGGAGACAGACCATCGGTTTCGCCGAAAGCCTGAAAAACATAGCTGGCATCATGCGTCAGGACGAGTGCTGCAAGCCGCGTCTCGGGATATTCATAGCGCGCGAATGCCGAAGGTTCGGTCATCACGACACTGTTTCCAATGGACGCCATATCGGCTCTCAGGCCGGCCGGAAGAACGCCGTTTGTGTCTTTCCAGAGAATAGCTGAACTGAGGTCATCGACCCGCGAACTGGGCGGCATCGCCACAGGCGTCGCCAGTGCGCCCCATATGCCGGTGCAAACCAGCTTCCCGTCCTGCAAACGCCCTACATCCGCGAGGAAAGGAATCTCGAAGACGATATTGCGCATTGCCGCGATGTCGTTTGCAGAACACGGTTCTTCGTCAGACCGGTCAAGCGTGCCGAGCACTGACAATCCGGTTGTTGCGACAGAAACGGAATTCCGAAAAACGTCGGCGCCATAGTAATCGACATACTCGTCAGCGGTATGGTTCTGAAAGAATTCGGCGACCAACAGCGAACAAATCCCGCCGACAATCGCCCAGACAAGACCGATTATCCAGATGCTGCGCTTGCCCGACTCCACAACGCTTCCTCCCCGCAGGCGCGTCGTTGCGGCAGCCTCCCGAGCGCGCCCGCAGAAACGCAAATCGCTCCGACAATCACTCTTCCATCGAATGGGCGACGACAAACCGCGCGCAGACAGAAGATGCTAACGTTAACACTTTAGCAGAAAATGAAAAAGGCCGCCGAAATCGGCGGCCTTTGGAGACGAAAAGCATGACAGCGGTCGGGCACAAGCCCGAAGCCGAGCCTTATTCGCCCGGCTGCGGCTCCTGGTTCATGGAGGACAGCATCGGCGTTGCATCCTCGGCGCCCGAAGCCTTGCGGCGTGCGTCGATGATGAGGTCGTCGCGCTGGGTCGCGATGCGGCGCACCTGGCCCATCGCGCGGCCCGTACCGGCCGGGATCAGACGGCCGACGATGATGTTTTCCTTCAGGCCCTGCAGCGTGTCGACCTTGCCGGCAATCGCCGCTTCCGTGAGCACCTTGGTGGTCTCCTGGAAGGACGCGGCCGAGAAGAAGGACGGCGTCTGCAGCGAGGCCTTGGTGATGCCGAGCAGCACCGGCTCGCCTTCGGCAGGCCGCTTGCCCTGTGCCACCAGTTCCTCATTCATGTTGTCAAAGGCGATCGCCTCGATGATATCGCCGGTGATCTGGCCACTGTCGCCCGAAGCGGTGATCTCGATCTTCTGCAGCATCTGGCGAACGATCACCTCGATGTGCTTGTCGTTGATGACGACGCCCTGCAGACGATAGACTTCCTGGATCTCGTTGACGAGGTAGGAAGCCAGCGCTTCAACGCCCTTGATGGCAAGGATGTCATGCGGAGCCGGATTGCCGTCGAGGATGTAGTCGCCCTTCTCGATGTAGTCGCCGTCCTGCAGATGGAACGGCTTCGACTTCGGAATGAGGTATTCCACCGGCTCGACGCCGTCTTCCGCAGGCTCGATCTGGATGCGGCGCTTGTTCTTGTAGTCGCGGCCGAAGCGGATCGTACCGTCGATCTCGGCGATCACGGCATGGTCCTTCGGACGGCGGGCTTCGAACAGTTCCGCAACGCGCGGCAGACCACCGGTAATGTCCTTGGTCTTGGCGCTTTCCAGCGGCGAACGTGCAAGCACGTCACCCTGAGAGACCTTCTGGCCGGGCTCGACCGAGAGGATCGCATCAACGGACAGCGGCATACGGGCTTCGGTACCACGCGGCAGTTTCATGATCTCTCCGTTCTCGTCCTTGATAACGATGGACGGCTTCAGATCGGAACCGCGCGGCGTCGAGCGCCAGTCGATAACCGAACGCTTGGTGAAGCCGGTGGCCTCATCCGTCGTTTCGATGACCGACAGACCTTCAACGAGGTCTTCGAAGTCGACCGTACCGGACACTTCCGTCATCATCGGGCGGGTATAGGGGTCCCACTCGGCGAGACGCTGGCCGCGACGGACCGTGTCGCCATCATCGACATAGAGCTTCGAACCGTAGGCAACCTTCTGCGAAGACCGCTCCTGATCGCGCTGGTCGAGGATCTGGATCGCCATGTTGCGGCCCATTGCCACCAGAACGCCGTCGGAGTTCCGCAGGACGTTGCGGTTCTTGATCCGCACCGTGCCCTCATAGGAAGATTCCAGGAACGACTGGTCAACCACGTTTGCCGTACCGCCAAGGTGGAAGGTACGCATGGTCAGCTGCGTGCCGGGCTCACCGATCGACTGGGCGGCGATAACGCCGACAGCTTCACCGATATTGACCGGGGTACCGCGGGCGAGGTCGCGACCGTAGCAAACCTGGCAGACGCCCGTCTGGACTTCGCAGGTCAGCGCCGAGCGAATCTGGACCGACTGGATGCCCGAAGCCTCGATCTTGATGACGTCGGCTTCGTTGATCTGACGACCGGCCTCGACGATCAGTTCGCCGGTGACCGGATCCTCGATATCGACAAGCGCCGCACGGCCAAGCACGCGCTGGCCGATCGAAGCCACCACCTGACCGGCATCGACGATGGCCGTCATGGTCAGGCCCTTGTCGGTTCCGCAGTCCGGCGTGTTGACGATGCAGTCCTGCGCCACGTCGACGAGACGACGGGTCAGGTAACCCGAGTTCGCGGTCTTCAGGGCGGTATCGGCCAGACCCTTACGGGCGCCGTGCGACGAGTTGAAGTACTCGTTCACGGTCAGGCCTTCCTTGAAGTTCGAGATGATCGGCGTCTCGATGATCTCGCCCGAGGGCTTGGCCATCAGGCCGCGCATGCCGCCCAGCTGACGCATCTGGTTCACCGAACCACGCGCGCCGGAATGGCTCATCATGTAGATCGAGTTCATCTGCTTCTGACGGCCGGTCTCCGGGTCGAATTCGACGGCCTTGATGCGGGCCATCATCTCTTCGGTGACCTTCTCGGTCGCCTTGCCCCAGGCGTCGACAACCTTGTTGTACTTCTCGCCCTGGGTGATCAGACCGTCATTGTACTGCTGCTCGTATTCCTTCACCAGCGCTTCCGTCTCCGCGACGATTTCGTGCTTGGCATCCGGAATGACCATGTCGTCCTTGCCGAAGGAAATGCCGGCCTTGCACGCCTGGCCGAAGCCGAGCGACATGATCCGGTCGCAGAAGATCACCGTGTCCTTCTGGCCGCAATGGCGGTAGACCGTGTCGATCATCTTGGAGATGTTCTTCTTGGTCATTTCCTGGTTGCAGGTCTCGAACGGCACGTTCGAGTTCTTCGGCAGCAGCTCGCCGATAATCATGCGGCCGGGCGTGGTCTCGTAGATCTTCGAGACTTCGTTGCCGTCCTCGTCGACCGTCTTGAAACGGCCCTTGATCTTGGCATGCAGCGTGACGACCTTGTTCTCAAGCGCATGATGCAGTTCGCCCATATCGGCAAAGGCCATGCCTTCGCCCGGCTCGTTCTCGTTCATGATCGAGAGGTAGTAGAGGCCGAGAACCATGTCCTGCGACGGCACGATGATCGGCTGACCATTGGCCGGATGCAGGATGTTGTTGGTCGACATCATCAGCACGCGGGCTTCAAGCTGGGCTTCGAGCGACAGCGGCACGTGGACGGCCATCTGGTCACCATCGAAGTCGGCGTTGAAGGCCGTGCAGACGAGCGGATGCAGCTGGATCGCCTTGCCTTCGACCAGCGTCGGCTCGAACGCCTGGATGCCCAGACGGTGCAGCGTCGGCGCGCGGTTCAGAAGAACCGGATGCTCGCGGATCACCTCGTCGAGGATGTCCCAGACTTCCGGACGTTCCTTTTCAACCAGCTTCTTGGCCTGCTTGACGGTCGAGGAGTAACCCTTGGCATCAAGACGGGCGTAGATGAACGGCTTGAACAGTTCGAGCGCCATCTTCTTCGGCAGGCCGCACTGGTGCAGCTTCAGTTCCGGGCCGGTCACGATGACCGAACGGCCGGAATAGTCGACGCGCTTGCCGAGCAGGTTCTGACGGAAGCGGCCCTGCTTGCCCTTGAGCATATCCGAGATCGACTTCAGCGGACGCTTGTTGGCGCCGGTGATGACGCGGCCGCGACGACCGTTGTCGAACAGCGCATCAACCGATTCCTGAAGCATGCGCTTCTCGTTGCGGATGATGATGCCCGGCGCGCGCAGCTCGATGAGGCGCTTCAGACGGTTGTTACGGTTGATGACGCGACGATAGAGATCGTTGAGGTCGGACGTCGCGAAACGACCGCCGTCAAGCGGAACCAGCGGACGCAGGTCCGGCGGGATCACCGGAACGACCTTCATGATCATCCATTCCGGACGGTTGCCGGACTCAAGAAAGTTCTCGACGATCTTGAGACGCTTCATCAGCTTCTTCTGCTTCAGGTCCGACGTGGTGTCGGCAAGCTCTGCGCGCAGATCGCCGGCGATCTTTTCCAGATCCATGCCTGCCAGCATTTCATAGATCGCCTCAGCACCGATATTGGCCGAGAACTGGTCTTCGCCGAACTCGTCGACGGCCAGCATGTATTCCTCTTCCGACAGAAGCTGATTTTCCTTCAGATCCGTCAGGCCCGGTTCGGTGACGATGTAGTTCTCAAAATAGAGAACCCGCTCGACATCCTTCAGCGTCATGTCGAGAAGGGTCGAGATGCGGCTCGGCAGCGACTTCAGGAACCAGATATGGGCAACCGGAGCGGCGAGCTCGATATGGCCCATGCGCTCGCGGCGAACGCGCGACAGCGTGACTTCGACGCCGCACTTTTCGCAGATGATGCCCTTGTATTTCATGCGCTTGTACTTGCCGCACAGGCACTCATAGTCCTTCATCGGACCAAAGATGCGCGAGCAGAACAGGCCGTCGCGTTCAGGCTTGAACGTACGGTAGTTGATGGTTTCCGGCTTCTTGATTTCGCCATAAGACCAGGAAAGGATCTTTTCCGGGCTGGCGATCGAGATCCGGATCGAATCGAAGACCTGCGCCGGCGCCTGCGGATTGAAAAGATTCATGACCTCTTGGTTCATGCCTGTCTCCTTGACTGGGCGGCATCGCCCTTGCTGACAGATCATTCCGGCCAAACCCCGATGCCGGAACTCTTGTCTCTTAAAACGGTGATAGCCGCGAAATGCGGCAAAAATGACACTCCACGCTTACCAACCAGCAAGGAGCATCAAAGGTGCGCCCGGCTTTTGGCAGCGGGCGCACCGTTTTCTGTTCGTTATTCCGCTGCGTCGGGCAGTTCGCCCTCTTCAACAGGCTCCTCGGCACGGTTTTCGAGCTCGACAGAAAGCCCCAGCGAACGCATTTCCTTGACGAGAACGTTGAAGCTTTCCGGAATACCCGCCTCAAACGTATCATCGCCGCGGACAATCGCCTCATAGACCTTGGTACGGCCGGCAACGTCATCCGACTTCACGGTCAGCATTTCCTGCAGCGTGTAGGCGGCGCCGTAAGCTTCCAGAGCCCAGACCTCCATTTCGCCGAAGCGCTGGCCGCCGAACTGCGCCTTACCACCGAGCGGCTGCTGGGTGACGAGCGAGTACGGACCGATCGAGCGGGCATGGATCTTGTCGTCAACCAGGTGGTTGAGCTTGATCATGTACATGTAGCCCACGGTGACCTGACGGTCGAAGGGCTCGCCCGTACGGCCATCGTAAAGCGTCGACTGGCCCGACGGATTATAGCCCGCCCAGGACAGCATCTCGGAGACGTCGCCCTCATGCGCACCGTCGAAGACCGGCGTGGCGATCGAAACGCCGCGCTTGGCTTCGTCGGCCAGACGCAACAGGCTTTCGTCGTCGAACTGCGAGACCTCGTCCTTGGCTTCGGAGGCATAGACCTTGGTCAGCGTCTCCTTCAGCGGCTTGATGTCATTGTTTTCCTGATACTCTTCGAGCATCTGGCCAATGCGCTTGCCCATGCCGGCACAACCCCAGGCGAGATGCGTCTCGAGGATCTGACCGACATTCATGCGGCTCGGCACGCCAAGCGGGTTCAGCACCACATCGACATGGGTTCCGTCTTCCAGGAACGGCATGTCTTCGGCCGGCAGGATGCGGGAGACCACGCCCTTGTTGCCGTGACGGCCGGCCATCTTGTCGCCGGGCTGGATCTTGCGCTTCACAGCAACGAAGACCTTGACCATCTTCATCACGCCCGGAGGCATTTCATCGCCGCGCTGGACCTTCTCGACCTTGTCCATGAACCGCTGTTCAAGACGGTTCTTGGATTCGTCATACTGACCGCGAAGCGCCTCGAGCTCGGCCTGGGCTTCCTCGTCCTCGACGGCGAACATCCACCACTGCGAACGCGGATAGGCGCTGATGACCTCGTCGGAAAGCTGCGCCCCCTTCTTGAAGCCCTTGGGGCCTGCAATCGAGGTATGGCCGCGCAGCATGTCGGCGAGACGCGCATAGACGTTGCGGTCCAGAATGGCCTGCTCGTCGTCACGGTCCTTGGCGAGGCGTTCGATTTCCTCACGCTCGATCGCCATGGCACGCTCGTCCTTCTCGACGCCGTGACGGTTGAAGACGCGAACTTCAACCACGGTACCGAAAGTGCCGGGCGGCATGCGCATCGAGGTGTCGCGAACGTCGGAGGCCTTCTCGCCGAAGATGGCGCGCAGAAGCTTTTCTTCCGGCGTCATCGGGCTTTCGCCCTTCGGCGTGATCTTGCCGACCAGAATGTCGCCAGGATGCACTTCGGCGCCGATGTAGACGATACCGGCTTCATCAAGGTTCTTCAGCGCTTCTTCCGAAACGTTCGGAATGTCGCGGGTGATTTCTTCCGGGCCAAGCTTGGTGTCACGGGCCATGACCTCGAATTCTTCCAGATGGATCGAGGTGAAGACGTCATCCGAAACGATCCGCTCGGAAAGCAGGATCGAGTCCTCATAGTTGTAACCGTTCCACGGCATGAACGCGACGAGCGCGTTGCGGCCAAGCGCCAGGTCGCCAAGGTCCGTGGACGGGCCATCGGCGATGATATCGCCGCGGTTGACCACGTCGCCGACGCGCACCAGCGGACGCTGGTTGACGCAGGTGTTCTGGTTCGAACGCTGGAACTTCATCAGCCGGTAGATATCAACGCCCGACTTGGAGGCATCGAGATCTTCCGTCGCGCGGATGACGATACGCGTTGCGTCCACCTGGTCGACCACGCCGCCGCGCTTGGCGCCGATGGCGGCGCCACTGTCACGGGCAACGATCGGCTCCATGCCGGTTCCGACGAACGGGGCTTCGGCGCGCAGAAGCGGCACGGCCTGACGCTGCATGTTCGAGCCCATCAGGGCGCGGTTGGCGTCGTCGTTTTCCAGGAACGGGATCAGGGCCGCGGCAACGGAAACCAGCTGCTTCGGCGAAACGTCCATCAGGTTGATGTTTTCGCGCGGCGCCAGCATCACTTCACCGGCATGACGGCAGACGACGAATTCTTCAACGAAGGTGCCGTCATCGTTCATCACCGAGTTGGCCTGGGCGATATAGTACTTCGCCTCTTCCATGGCCGACAGGTAGATGACCTCGTCGGTCAGCTTGCCGTCCTCGGAGATCTTGCGATACGGGCTCTCGATGAAGCCGTACTTGTTGACGCGGGCGAAGGTCGCGAGCGAGTTGATCAGACCGATGTTCGGGCCTTCCGGCGTCTCGATCGGGCAGATACGGCCGTAATGGGTCGGATGCACGTCGCGGACTTCGAAGCCGGCGCGTTCGCGCGTCAGGCCGCCCGGTCCAAGCGCCGAAAGGCGACGCTTATGGGTGATTTCCGACAGCGGGTTGATCTGGTCCATGAACTGCGACAGCTGCGAGGAACCGAAGAACTCGCGCACGGCGGCAGCCGCCGGCTTGGCGTTGATCAGATCCTGCGGCATCACGGTGTCGATCTCGATCGAGGACATGCGTTCCTTGATCGCGCGCTCCATGCGCAGAAGACCCAGGCGATACTGGTTCTCCATCAACTCACCGACAGAACGGACGCGGCGGTTGCCGAGATTGTCGATATCGTCGATCTCGCCCTTGCCATCGCGCAGGTCCACAAGCTGCTTGACCACGGCAAGGATGTCTTCCTTGCGCAGAACGCGCATCGTGTCCGGGGCATCGAGATCAAGACGCATGTTCATCTTGACGCGGCCAACGGCAGACAGGTCGTAACGCTCGGCATCGAAGAACAGCGAATTGAACATCGCCTCGGCCGATTCCATGGTCGGCGGCTCGCCCGGACGCATCACGCGATAGATGTCGAACAGCGCGTCCTGACGGTTTTCGTTCTTGTCGGCCACCAGCGTGTTGCGGATATAGGCGCCGACATTGACGTGGTCGATGTTGAGGATCGCCAGTTCGTCAATGCCCTGCTCGATGATGCCGACCAGGTTCTTCTCGTCAAGCTCTTCGCCGGCTTCGAGATAGATCTCGCCGGTTTCCATGTTGACGATGTCCTCGGCCAGGAACGTGCCGTAAAGCTCCTCATCGGTGACCTTGAGCGCCTTCAGGCCGCCCTCGGCAAGCTTCTTCAGCATGCGCGGGGTCAGCTTCTTGCCGGCCTCGATCACGACTTCGCCGCTGTCAGCGTCGATGAGATCGGTCACGGCCTTCTGGCCACGCAGGCGCTCCGGCGAGAAGGGAACCTTCCAGCCGTCGCCGTCACGCTCATAGGTCGCCTTCTCGTAGAAGGTTTCCAGGATTTCCTCGGTATCCATGCCGAGCGCCATCAGAAGCGACGTTGCCGGGATCTTGCGGCGACGGTCGATACGGGCGTGGACAATGTCCTTGGCGTCGAACTCGATATCGAGCCACGAACCGCGATAGGGGATCACGCGGGCGGCGAAAAGCAGCTTGCCGGAGGAGTGGCTCTTACCCTTGTCATGGTCGAAGAAGACGCCCGGCGAACGGTGCATCTGCGAAACGATGACACGTTCGGTACCGTTGACGATGAAGGTCGCATTGTTGGTCATCAGCGGCATGTCGCCCATGTAGACCGACTGCTCCTTGATGTCCTTGATCGACTTTGCGCCCGTGTCCTCATCGATATCGAACACGATCAGGCGCAGCTTCACCTTCAGCGGCGCTGCATAGGTGAGGTCGCGCTGGCGGCATTCCTCGACATCGAACTTCGGCTGTTCGAACTCGTAGGAAACGAATTCGAGCATCGAAGCGCCCGAAAAGTCGGTCATGGGGAAAACGGACTTGAAGACCGCCTGCAATCCTTCGTCGGGACGACCGCCCTTGGGCTCATCAACCATGAGGAACTGGTCGTAGGATGCCTTCTGAACCTCGATGAGGTTCGGCATCTCCGCCACTTCCGGGATCTTACCGAAAAACTTGCGCACGCGCCTGCGACCATTATAGGAAAGGGTCTGAGCCATCGTCGCTCCTTGTCAATCTGCATCCGGGCCTGCAACAGACGGGTACCGATGGCCAGTCGGCTCCGTCATCACCGAGAGCCATTTCCATCAGGAACGGCTCGATCTCCATAATTTCTCGACTATCCGAGCGTCAGGCCGTTGCCGGTCGCGCTGCCCGTCGAAAGGGTCCTGAAGAGAACCCATTACCCAAAGGCCCGAAATGGGACTTTGGGTAATGGTTTCAGATCAATTGTCGCCCCACGGGCAGGCCAATGGCCCGCCCGCGGAACTGAAAGTAAAGCTTACTTGAGCTCAACCTTGGCGCCAGCTGCTTCCAGCTTGCCCTTGAGTTCTTCGGCTTCGCCCTTGGAAACGGCTTCCTTGATAGCCTTCGGAGCGCTCTCGACGAGTTCCTTGGCTTCCTTGAGGCCGAGACCGGTGATGGCGCGAACTTCCTTGATGACGCCGATCTTGTTGGAGCCAGCATCAGCCAGAACAACGTCGAATTCGGTCTTCTCTTCAGCAGCGGCAGCAGCTTCGCCAGCACCGCCGGCAGCAGCAACTGCAACCGGAGCAGCGGCGGAAACGCCCCACTTTTCTTCGAGCATCTTGGACAGTTCAGCGGCTTCGAGAACCGTCAGTTCAGAAAGTTCGTCTACGATTTTGGCGAGATCAGCCATGTTAGTCTTCCTTCAGTGTGTTTGGTTCGAACTGGGTCGAAATTTCATAAACAGCGAAAAACCGCCTCAAGCGGCTTCGTCCTTCGTGGCGTAGGCGTTGAGCACGCGGGCAAGCTGGCTTGCCGGTGCAGAAGCAATCGTCGCGATACGGGTTGCCGGGGTCTGGATCATACCAACCAGCTTCGCACGCAGCTCGTCCAGCGAAGGCATCGTCGCAAGCGACTTGACGCCATCAGCATCGAGCACGGTTGCCCCCATGGCGCCGCCGATGACAACGAGCTTGTCGTTGCCCTTGGCGAAATCCATGCAGACCTTCGGAGCCGTCACCGGGTCATCGCAATAAGCGATGAGCGTCTGACCTGTAAACAGATCAGCCATTCCCTCGGACTCCGTACCCTGAAGGGCAATCTTGGCCAGGCGGTTCTTCGCGACTTTGACAGTGCCGCCCGCTGCACGCATCTTCGAACGGAAATCGTTCATCTGCGCTACGGTGACACCGGCATAGTGGGCCACGACAACCGAGCCGGAAGCCTTAAAGACTTCGTTCAGTTCCGTGACGAATTCGCGTTTTTCCGCTCTTTCCACTGCCTATCTCCAGTTGACAGGCCCAAACGGACCTGTCGGTTGCCTTTGCCGCAAGGGACTTGCTTTGACCCAAGATCCCAAGCGACGCTCGAGGATCCTGCCCCCTTCGGCGCGCGATTTCTCAAGCGCCTAGGCACACCAGGTTCGAACCGAACTTGACCGCGGCAGGCTAGACCAACAGCGGTAAAATTGGGTCTCACCCGTCTCATGCAGGCATTGAATTAAGGTTGCCCACCTGCAATCTCGGACAGGAAACCGGGAGGTTAATCCCGGCTATTTTCCGGGCCCTGGAGCCCGGAAACTTTTCACCGGAAGACGATCGCTTCCGGAAATTCAAAACTCAGGCGTTGACCGACGAGAAGTCGATCTTGATGCCGGGGCCCATCGTCGACGACAGCGCGACGCGCTTGACGTAGTTGCCCTTGGCGCCAGCCGGCTTTGCCTTGACGACGGCATCGGCGAAGGCGCGGATGTTTTCTTCCAGCGCGCTTGCGTCAAACGAGGCCTTGCCAACGCCTGCATGAACGATACCGGCCTTCTCGACGCGGAACTCGACAGCGCCGCCCTTGGAGGCTTCGATGGCGGCCTTCACGTCCATGGTGACGGTGCCAACCTTCGGGTTCGGCATCATGCCGCGCGGACCGAGAACCTTACCGAGACGGCCGACGAGCGGCATCATGTCCGGGGTCGCGATGCAACGGTCGAAGTCGATATTGCCGGCCTGAACCTGCTCGACGAGATCTTCCGCGCCAACGACATCCGCACCGGCTTCCTTGGCTTCATCAGCCTTCGGGCCACGGGCGAACACGGCAACGCGAACGCTCTTGCCCGTGCCGTTCGGCAGGTTGACAACGCCGCGAACCATCTGGTCGGCGTGACGCGGGTCAACGCCCAGGTTCATCGCGATCTCGATGGATTCGTCGAACTTCGCAACAGCCCGTTCCTTGACCATCTGAACGGCCTCGGCAAGCGGGTAAAGCTTGTTGACGTCGATGCCCTCGCGGGTCTTCTGAATACGCTTTGCAATCTTCGTCATGGCAATCAACCCGTCACTTCCAGGCCCATGGCGCGGGCGGAGCCCTCAACCATGCGCATTGCGCCTTCGATATCGGCGGCATTCAGGTCGCTCATCTTGGCTTCCGCGATCTTGCGGACCTGCTCGGAGGAGATCGAACCGGCGCTCGCCTTGCCCGGGGTCTTGGAACCCGACTTGATCTTCGCTTCCTTCTTCAGGAAGTAAGCGACCGGGGGCTGCTTCATGACGAAGGTAAAGGACTTGTCCTGGTAATAGGTAATGATTACCGGGATGGGCATGCCCTTTTCCATTTCCTGCGAGGCGGCATTGAACGCCTTGCAGAATTCCATGATGTTGATGCCGCGCTGACCAAGAGCGGGACCGATCGGCGGGGACGGATTTGCCGAACCTGCCGGGACCTGCAACTTGAGCTGGCCTGCAACTTTCTTAGCCATTACTCTGCCTTTCTCATCTCGGACCGGCTTGCCGGCCCATCATGCCGGCTTCTGCCGGCGGCTGCGGTTGCGTGGTGCGGGCTTGATGGACACTGGCTAAGCGCCCCGCCCTTCCACGCGAAATTGCCCCGAAGGGCAAAAGCTCAAACTTTTTCGACCTGGGCGTATTCCAGCTCGACCGGGGTCGCGCGACCGAAGATCGAGACTTCGACCTTCAGGCGGGCACGCTCCTCGTCGACATCCTGAACGACGCCGTTGAACGAGGCGAACGGGCCGTCGGAAACGCGGACATTCTCGCCGATTTCGAAGGATACGGTCGCCTTCGGGCGCTCGACGCCCTCCTGAACCTGACCGAGAATGCGCTCGGCCTCGGAATCCGGGATCGGAACAGGTTTCTGCTCGCTACCGAGAAAACCGGTCACCCGCGGCGTGTTCTTGATCAGGTGGAAGACCTCGTCATTGAGATCTGCCCGCACCAGAACATAGCCGGGAAAGAACTTGCGTTCCGAATCGACCTTGCGGCCGCGACGAACTTCAACGACCTTTTCGGTCGGAACGAGAATACGATCAAAGAAATGATCGAGGCCCTTCTGCTTGGCCTTCTCCTCGATTGCCTCAGCCACCTTCTTCTCGAAGTTGGAATAGGCATGAACAATATACCAGCGCATCGCCATAGTGTTTCTCCCCTTCTTCCCGATCAGGCGCCGAGATTGAGGATGAAATTCATCGCCAGGCTCATCAGTTGATCAGCCGCGAAGAAAAAGAACGCCGCCACGACAACCATCACCATGACCATGAGAGTCGAGATCACAGTTTCGCGCCGGGAAGGCCAAACGACTTTGGCCGTCTCAGCGCGCACTTGCTGCAGAAACGTGAATGGATTGGTTTTCGATGCCATAAACTGCCCACACCTTTACGGCACGTAAAGCGGAAGTAACCAGCTCCACGCACCGCGAGTCTGTTTTGCATTACATATCATCGTTTTTCGCTCAGACAAGAGAAAAACGAAATTTTTCTTGTATCACGTCCACGCGAGCCGCCGCGCACCGCGCTGGCAGAACCGTCAAACTGGCAGGGGCAGAGGGGCTCGAACCCCCGACCTGCGGTTTTGGAGACCGCCGCTCTACCAACTGAGCTATACCCCTTCATCAAATCAGGCCGCCGGCGTTTCCGCGCCGCCTCATCCGATCTGGCGCCCCATTTACGGGGATGAGGCGCGCTTGGCAAGAGTGTTTTTTGACAACCTTCGGGAAACACCCGTGAAAAGCACCTTAGCCAAGGGTCAGTCATGAGGACCCGTTTTCGTGCGCAACCTCGCCGCTCCGTCACCCCGGCCTTGAGCCGGCGTCCAGGGCCACGACACATGAACGCGATATCGGGCGAAGCTGCGTCCAGTTTGACGAACACAAGGCAAAAAACCAACGCTGCTCCGCTCCGCCCTGGATACCCGCTCAGGGCCGGCATGACGGAAGGAGAGAAAAGCGATGCCCTGCCTCAAGCCCTGAGCGCCTCATTCTCCGGATCGAACGGGCTTTCCTCCACAACGGTGGCGTCAAAAAGATCGCCCAGGATACGAATCTTCAGCTTCGTGCCCGGCGCGGCATAGTCCGGCTTCAGCATCGCCAACGCGATCGACTCGCTAATCCTCCAGCCGAAACCGCCCTGGGTGGCGCGACCGGCCAGATTGCCATCGAGGTCGTAAATCGCTTCGGACCCGCGCGCATCGCAATCGGTGACGCCGTCGACGATCAGCGTCGAGAAAACGGCGGAAAGCCCCTCTTCTTTCTTGGACAGCAACGCTTCCTTGCCGAGGAAATCCTTCTTCGGCTTGATGAAGCGATCGAGGCCCGATTCGTAAGCGGTATACTCGATGGTCATTTCCCGCTGCATGGCGCGGTAGGATTTTTCCAGCGCCATCGACCCCATGGCGCGGATGCCGAAGGGCTTGATGTCGAATTCGGCGCCGGCTTCCATCAGCCTGTCAAAGATATAGGTCTGCATCGCGATCGGGTGATGCAGCTCCCAGCCAAGTTCGCCGACGAAATTGACACGCAGCGCATGGCAGCTTGCAGCCCCGATCGAGATCGGCTGTCCCGTCAGCCAGCCGAAATCGGCGTTTTCCAGCGAGGTGCGCGTCAGCTTCTTCAACAGATCCCGCGATTTCGGTCCGGCAATCACCAGCACGCCCATTTCCATGGTCAGCGGGCGGAGCGTCACGGAGCCGTCGGTCGGTGCAAGCTTCATCAGAAGATCATGGTCATGACTTTCAAGCCCCGCGCCGGAGACCAGATAGAAGCGACCCGGCGCCCATTCATAAAGCGTGAATTCCGCGCGCACGCCGCCCTGGCTGCCAAGCAGATGGCAAAGCGCGATACGGCCCTGCTTCTTCGGCACGGCATTGGCGAAGATACTGTCGAGGAAATCACGCGCGCCGGGGCCGGAAACCTCCATCTTGGCAAAGGGTGTCATGTCGAGAATACCGACCTTCTCGTGAACATGCTTCACCTCGTTGCCGACATGCTCGAAATAGTTCGAGCGGCGGAACGACCATTTTTCCACGATTCGGCCATCGTCCAGCGCCGGGGCGTAGTTGTGCGAGGTGAGCACATCGGCGCCGACGCCGAGTTCGCTCTCATCCAGCGCATAGCCCTCCGGCGCATACCAGTTGGCGCGTTCCCAACCATAGACGGAGCCAAACACGCCGCCGAGCGCCTTCAGTCGTTCATAGACCGGCGAGACCTTCAGCGGACGGGCAGCGGCGCGCTCCTCATCGGGGTAGTGCATGGTGAACACATTGGCATAGGCCTCCTCATTCTTGGCGATGAGGTAGCCTTCGGTCGCGTAAGGGCCGAAGCGGCGCGGATCGACGCCGGCAAGATCCACGGTCGGCTCGCCGTTGACGATCCACTCGGCGAGCTGCCAGCCCGCGCCGCCGGCCGCCGTGATGCCGAAGGAATGGCCCTCATTGAGCCAGAAATTCTTCAGCCCCGGCGCAGGTCCCACAATCGGGTTGCCGTCGGGCGTATAGGCGATCGCGCCATTATAAACCTTCTTGATGCCGACCTCGGCGAAGGCCGGAACACGGGTAAAGGCCGTTTCGATATGCGGCATCAACCGGTCGAGTTCCTCCTGGAACAGCTCGTATTCGCTGTCGTCCGAAGGCCCGTCGACATAACAGACCGGCGCGCCCACTTCATAAGGCCCGAGGATCAGGCCGCCCGCCTCCTCGCGCATATACCAGGCGCTGTCGGATTCGCGTAAGACCCCCATCTCCGGCAGGCCCTGCTTCTTGCGTTCCAGGATCGCGGGATGCGGCTCGGTGACGATATATTGGTGCTCGACAGGAATGACCGGTACGTTGAGCCCGACCATCGCGCCGGTCTTCCGGGCAAAATTGCCGGTACAGGAAATGACGTGATCGGCGGTAAAGGCCTCTTTATCAGTTTCCACATGCCAGGTGTCGTCCGGATTCTGGCGGATTTCGGTGACCGTGGTGTTGCGCATGATCCGCGCGCCATTGTCGCGCGCGCCCTTGGCGAGCGCCTGGGTCAGGTCGGCGGGCTGGATATAGCCATCGTCGGGATGCTGGATCGCCCCCAGAATGCCGTCGGTCTCGCACAGCGGCCAGACTTCCTTGACCTGTTCCGGCGTCAGGAAGCGGAAATCGACGCCGATGGTCTCGGCGATGCCGGAATAATAGAGATACTCATCCATCCGGTCCTTGGTCATCGCGAGGCGAATATTCGAGACCTTCGAGAAGCCGACATTGAGCCCGGTCTCTTCTTCGAGCGCGGAATAGAGGTTGACCGAATATTTGTGCAGCTGGCCAACCGAATAGCTCATGTTGAACAGCGGCAAGAGACCGGCGGCGTGCCAGGTCGAGCCAGAGGTCAGTTCCTTGCGCTCGATCAGGACGGCATCGTCCCAACCCTTTTTCGCCAGATGATAAAGCGTCGATACGCCGACGACACCGCCGCCGATCACCAGTGCCCTTGTCTTCGTCGTCATCCGTTCCGCCTCTTGCCGCCGTGATTGACCGCCCGCCCGCCGGGCATCGCTTCAGATGACTATGCAACGCGTGCCGAAACGGAAACAGCCCGTTTGCGACATGCAGTCCTGCGGGCGCGACGCGGCTCGATTTGCCTAGCGCATCGGCCCGAAAATCGGAATCGATTTCCGGAAAGCACGATGCGTAGATAAAATAGGTTAGAGCGTCCTTTTGCGTCCGAATGGACAACCTCCTGAAAGCTCACATCTAGCGCTCGCCGCTGTCGTCATTGCCGGCATCGGGGTGGTCGAACATCGGCCGCACCTCCGCCTGCGGCTCGGCAGGCTCGACCGGGGCCGCCTTCCGGGTGTGCTTGCGGATGGCATCCGCCAGCTCGTCGCGGCGCTCCTTTTGCGGAATGATATGCAGGTCGCGCTGCGGATAGGGAATGGTGATGCCCTCGTCCTTGAAGCGCTCGAATATGGCCACGCGGATATCATTGCGCACGGCAATGCCGTTGAACACATCGGCCAGATAAACGCGCACCTCGAAATCAAGCGTCGATTCGCCGAAGCCCATGAAGATCACCATGGGCTCGGGATTCTGCAGCACCAGCGGATGCGAGGTTCCGATCTCCATCAGGATTTCCATCACCCTGCGCGGATCGCTGTCATAGGAAACGCCGACGGCAACCTCGGAACGGCCCATCTGGTTGTGGTGCATCCAGTTGCCGACCGAAGCGTTGATCAGCTCGGAATTCGGCACGATGATCGACTGGCGCTGAAAGGTCTCGATCTCGGTGGCCCGCACCGAGATGCGCTTGACGAAACCCTCCGTCGTTCCAGACACGATCCAGTCCCCCACCTTGAAAGGACGCTCCACCAGCAGAATGAGACCCGAGACGAAATTCGACACAATGGTCTGCAGACCGAAGCCGATGCCGATGGAAAGGGCGGAGGCCACCAGCGCCAGGCTGGAGAGATTGACGCCGGCCGCCGAGATCGCCAGCAGGCCGGCCAGCACGATGCCGAGATAGCTGATCCCGGTCTTGACCGAGTTGCGGACGCCGGCATCGGCGCGCGAGCGCAGCAGCACATTGTTGTCGAACCAGCCCTGGAACCAGCGCGTCGCCAGGAAACCGCCGACAAACAGAAGAACGCCGACCAGAATGCCGCCGAGCGAGATGGTGATCGAGCCGATGCTGACGGACGTGAGGTTGTTGGCCGCCCAAAGCCGCATTTCCTCATAGCGCACGCCCCAGGACAGAAGCACCAGAGGAATGCCGATCATCAGGGTCATCGCATAGATCAACAGCCCGCCCAGAAGCGAAAGCTGATCGGCCCGCACGGCTGATAGCTGGAAGCGCTCGACGAAGCGCTTGCCGAAACTGGTGCGGGCAATGCTGCCGGCCTGCGAGACCGCCTGGCCGACGAGAATGCCGATATACATGGTGATCAGCACCGCGCCGGTCAGCACCACCTGCTTGGCCGCAAACCGGGCAAGCGCCACATAGCCAACCAGCGCACAAAGAATCACGAACAGGCCGACGATGCGGGCGGAAAAGGCAATGGCGGAGGGAAACAGCAGGCTGATCGTGCGAGCGCGCGTACTTTCCTGCCCAGCAGGCGCCCTCAGTCGGATGAAGGAGACGGCCACCAGTATTGCCCCGATCAGCACAGAGGAGATCAGGCTTCGCAGGACATCAATCTGGACGCCGGCATCAAGCGTTTCGTTCAGTACCCCGATCAGGATGTCGACCCAGTTGATGAAGGCCATCGCGGTGAAGGCGAACATGAGATTGCGCGAGGTCGAATTACCGATCGGCATCAGCCGCCATTGCGGCCGGCCGGGTGTCAGCACATTGCGCGAAAGAAGGAACACGAAGAAGATGATCGCCCCCGACACATAGGCCTGCAGCACAAAGCGCTCGACATCGGGCAGGAAGATCCCCATGCCGACGAACAGCACGTAGGAAACAGTAAGGAAGGCAAAGAGCGCGAGACAGGGGATCACCGTTGTCCAGAAGGCGGCAAGCAGACGGATCACATAATCCGGCTCCTCCATCTGCAGGTCCAGTTTCGTGCGCTCGACGAAGCGCGTGGAGAGACGGTAGGCGAAGGCGGCGGCAAGGATCGACAACAGGTTGGCGATGAGGAACTGTATGCGTTTCGACTGCCATATATAGCTGAGCCAGCCGCCATAGGAGGCGTTGAAGGAGGCAATCTGCTGGCGCCAGAGCGATGCGAAATCAGTCGAGAACAGATCCTGCAGATCGGTGTGCTTGAACAGCGCCCGTGCAAACTGCTCCCGACGGATGCTGGAGATCTGATCCGAGGTGTCGCCCGCCGAAGTCGCGAGCTTGCTCACCCGGTCGGCAAGCGCGTTGAGTTCGGAACGCTCGGCCAGAAGCGCGTTGCGTTCCTGCGTCGTCACGCCCGGCTCCGGCGCTTCGCCCGGCCCCGGCGCACTGCCGAGTTCGGAGAGCTTCGCGCGAACGTCTGACAGCCGTGCCTGTATGGCGCTTTCGGTTTTGGAAAGCTCGGTTTGCATCTGGTCTATCTGGACCTGCAGCCTGGAAAGCGCGCTGTCGTCATTGCTCCCCCTGCCGACAGCGTCGGAGACGGCGGAGAGGGCCTTGGCATAATCATCGAGCGCGGTCGCCGTCTCGGCGATGAAGGGATCGCTTGTCGACGTCACCGCGTCATTCGGACGCTGCCCCGTACCGGTTGGCGCGGACTGGCCTGCGGGTTCAGCTTGCTGGGCAAAAGCAGGCGCCCCGGACAGAACGCAAAAGAGCCCCGCGAATGCCAGGAAAAACAGGAAAACGTCCCTCGCCTCAACCCGCTTCATCAGTTCCCTTCCCTGTTTGCAAACTCCGGCAGATGCGCCTTCCACCGACCAATCGCGCCGTTTTGATGGCAGAGGCACGCCTATTTCTGACCCCAGCCGGTATTTTCATTGCCTGCCAGATAGGCCAGCTCCGCGCGGGTTGATCGGCGCTTCAGGATCGGGTTTCGATGGGGAAAACGACCGAAGCGGGCAATCACCTCCCGATGGCTCTGCGCGTAGGAGGAGAATTCGTCATTGCCAAGCGCGGCAAAGAGCGCCACCGAACGGTCCTGATCGGCAAGGTTTTCGGAATGTTCGAACGGCATGAAGAAGAATGCCCGGCGGTTTTCGGCGATCTTCTCATGGGCCCCGCTGGCAATCGCGAGCTTTGCCTCCCGGAGCGCCAGCATGTCGGTGGCAAAGGCCATGGGCGTGGCGCGATAGATGTTGCGGGGAAACTGGTCGAGAACGATCACGGCGGCAAGCTGGGCCTCCGGCGTTGCCCGCCAGGGGGCGCCGACATCGCGCGCGAGCGCCCTGTGCGTTGCAAAGAAACGGTAGAGAATGGCGTTGTCGAGGGCTGCCACATCCTCCGGCTGGAACCAGTCCTTCGGCGTCAGTTCGTCAAACCAGAAGGAAAGCACCTGATCGGGGCTGGCGATGGTTTCGATGAACTCACTCATGACTTTCCTTCCCGCGCACAATCGCGTGTGGCAGCCCATGGGGGCGCTTGCGTATGACTGGCGGGAACGATACATTTTCAGTCACATCCGCTCAAGCTAGTCATGTTAAGAGACACGAATGTCTGAAACTGGGCCAACGGGCTCGCGGCGCGGCGTCACCGTCGTCACATCCCTGATATTCGTCATCGTGCTCCTGATCGCGATCCGCGGAGCGGGTGCGTTCCTGAAACCGGTCGCGCTTGCGCTCTTCATCATCGCCGTCACCTGGCCGATCAAGAACGCGCTGCAGAAGGTGATGCCGCCGCTTCTGGCTCTTGCGGTCACCGTTATCAGCACCATTGTCGTCTTCGTTATTTTCGCAACGCTGGTGATCTGGGGCTTCTCGCGCATGGCGACCTCCTTCGTCGATGCCGCCTGGCAGCTGCAGGCCGCCTACCAAAACGCTGTTGCCTGGCTTGGGGAGCAAGGGTTTTCCGTCGCCAGTTCGCTCAATGACATCTTCAATGTCGGCCTGATCGCCCGCACCGCGCGGCAGGTGACGGGACAGGCGAGCACGACGCTGAGCTTCTGGCTTGTGGTGCTTGCCTATGTCGTTCTCGGCCTTACCGAAGTGGACAATCTCCGCCACAGGCTTTCCGCCTTCAGCAAGCCTGAATTCGCCTCCGCCGCCATCCGCATCGCCGATGCGACGGCGAAGAAGTTCGGCCGCTACATGCTGGTGCGCACGCAGATGAGCGCGATGACCGGCGTTCTGTTCTGGAGCGCGGCGACGCTGACGGGTCTCGACTTCCCGGTGGAATGGGGCGTCATCGCCTTTGCGCTCAACTACATTCCCTTCATCGGCTCGGTAATCGCCACCGTCTTCCCATCGCTTTACGGCGTCATCCAGTTCGAGCACTGGGAGACGGCGCTGGCGCTGTTCGTCTGCCTCAACCTCATCCAGTTCATCATCGGCAATTACGTGGAGCCGATGGTGTCCGGTTCGACGCTGTCGATCTCGCCCTTCGTCGTGGTGTTCTCGATCTTCTTCTGGACCTTCATGTGGGGCCTTTTCGGCACCTTCCTCGGGGTGCCGATCACGATCGCGCTTTTGACGGTCTGCGAGCATGTCCCGTCGCTGACCTGGGTGGCGGACATCCTGGGCGGCCGGCCGAGGCGGCGGGTCGCAGCCACCGCCAAGGCCTGATCACCACATGGTCTTGGCGGCGCGTTCGGGCCATTCCCGGTCATAGGTCTCGGCGTCAAAGGCCGCTTCACTGGCTTCCTTCGTCATCTCCCCGGCGCTCGGCAATGTCTTGGGATCAATGAAACGCCCGGCATCCCAAAATGCCGAACGGATCAGCGCGCGGGCGCACTGGAAATAGACTTCCGCGATGGTCACCACGATCACGCTGCGGGGATGTTTGCCATCGGTTTCGAAGCTCTCAAGAAGCGCCGGCTCGATCGCCACCACCGCATGACCATTGATCCGCAGCGTATTGTTCGATCCGGGCACCATGAACAGCAGGGCGACGCGCGGGTCGCGCACGATGTTGGCGAGCGAGTCTGTCCGGTTGTTACCGCGCCAGTCGGGCAGAAGCACCGTCTTGTCGTCCGCGATGCGCACCACCGCCCCCTCGTCGCCGCGCGGCGAGCAGTCAAGACCTTCCGGCCCGGCTGTCGCCAGCGCCAGAAAGGGCGATGCTTCGATCCAGCGACGGTAGGCCCGCGTCAGCGCCGGCGCCACCTTGGCGCGTGCGGCCTCCCCCGGCTCCCCGTAGAGCGCCTTCAATTCCGCGATCGTGTTGACGGTCTTCATGTCGTCCTCATTCGTTTAGGGCGCCCTTTGTGCGTCCTTTCAGGATACACAAAGGACGCTCTGCCCCATTGAATCTACGCATCGTGCGTTCCGAAAATCAGATCTGATTTTCGGGCCGATGCGCTAGCGTGGGCGCTCCGCCTTGTCGCGGGTCATACCCTTCTCAGCGAGCTGTCGCTCATAATCGGCAAACAGGCGCACACCGTCCTCGCCCAGTTCCCGCAGATAGGTCCAGGTGAAGATGCCGCTGTCATGCATGTCGTCAAAGCCGATGCGGATGGCGTAATTTCCGGCCTGCTCGACCGTCACGATCTCCACATTGCGCTTTCCCGGCACAGTCACCGCCTGGCCGGGCCCGTGCCCCTTGACCTCGGCCGATGGCGAGAGCACACGCAGCATTTCGGCGGGAAGCAAAAACCGTGCCCCGTCGTCAAAGGAAACCGTCAGCGTCCTGCGGTCACGCGAGACGCGGATTTCGTTGGGTGTCACAGTCATGTTCCGTCCGCAGGTTCAGTGAATCACGCGGCTGTGTTTCGCACTTCACTTGACGCTTGCCAAGGCCGGCTCCATGTTCCGGTCAAGGAGACGTTTTTGTGAACCAGCCCATCCTAGAGAAAGACCCCGCAGCAGGCCAGCCCGCACCGATGATCGACCCCTTCGGCCGGAAGATCACCTATCTGCGCGTTTCGGTGACGGATCGCTGCGATTTCCGCTGCACCTATTGCATGGCGGAAAACATGACCTTTCTGCCCAAGCGCGACCTCCTCACACTGGAAGAGCTGGAACGGCTGTGCAATGCCTTCATCGACAAGGGTGTGCGCAAACTCCGGCTGACCGGCGGCGAGCCGCTGATGCGCAAGAACGTCATGCATCTGATCGAAAATCTCGGCCGGCGCATTGGCGAAGGCGCACTCGACGAGCTGACGCTGACGACCAACGGCTCCCAGCTTTCGCGATTCGCCGAGGGCCTCTTCGCCGCCGGTGTGCGCCGCATCAATGTTTCGCTCGATACGCTCGATCCGCAAAAGTTCCGTGAGATAACGCGTTGGGGCGACCTCGACAAGGTGATGGCCGGCATCGAGGCCGCCCGCAAGGCCGGCCTGAAGGTCAAGCTCAATGCCGTTGCCCTTTCAGGCTTCAACGAGCATGAAATTCCGGAACTGCTGCGCTTCGCCCATGTAAATGACATGGACCTGACGCTAATCGAAGCCATGCCGCTGGGCGAGGTTGATACGGACCGTTCCGCCCAATACCTGCCGCTGAGCAAGGTTCGTCGTGATCTTGAGGAGAATTTCACCCTCACCGATCTTGCGATGACCACAGGCGGTCCGGCCCGTTTCGTGACCGTTGAAGAGACCGGCGGCAAGCTCGGCTTCATCACGCCGCTGTCGCATAATTTTTGCGCGGCCTGCAACCGCGTGCGGCTGACCTGCACCGGCATGCTCTATCTCTGTCTCGGCCATGACGACAATGCCGATTTCCGCAAGGTGTTGCGCGACAACCCGCAGGACGATGCCGTTATCCACCGCGCCATCGACGCTGCGATCGCCAGAAAGCCCGAAGAGCATCATTTCGAGCTTGACGAGACGCATGCGCGCGTCGCCGTCGCCCGCCACATGAGCATGACCGGCGGCTGACCGCTTCCGCCGGATAGCGCAGAGCCAAGTGACACAGATCACTTCTCAGTCTCGTTGATCGCCTATATGAACAAGACACGAGACAACGAGACCAATGATGCGCACCTCCTCCAATGTTACCGGCGCCGCCTTTATGATCGCGGCGATGGCCGGCTTTTCCCTGACCGACGCGACGGCAAAACTGCTGACCGAGGAAATCGGCCTCGGCCAGATCATGTTCGTCCGGGGTATCATCCTCACCGTGTTCACACTGCTGATCGCCTGGCGCAGCCGCGCGCTTTCCCGCCTTGGCGCGATCTCCGACCGGCGGGTGATCGTGCGCAGCCTGTGCGAACTCGTTGCCGCCGTCGCCTTTCTTCAGGCGCTGAAACAGATGCCGCTCGCCAATGCCGCCTCGATCATACAATGCCTGCCGCTGGCCGTGACTCTGGGCGCGGCGCTTTTCATGAAAGAACCGGTCGGCTGGCGGCGCTGGAGCGCCATCATCGTCGGCTTCATCGGCGTAATGATCATCATTCAGCCGGGGCCTGACGGCTTCGAGCAGGGCGCGGGCTATGCCGTGATCGCCATGCTCGCCGCTTCAGCCAGGGACCTTCTGACCAAGACGATCCGATCCGACATTCCGGCCATCATCATCACGCTGGCCACCGCCGTGCTCTTGACGATCGGCGGGGCGGTTCTGGGCACACTCGAGCAGGACTGGAGCATGATGAGCTGGCCGATCATGCTGAAGCTCGTGCTCGCCGCCATTTTCCTCTTGTCTGGCTACCAGTTCGTCGTCTTCGCCGTGCGACTTGCCGATATTTCCTATATCGCGCCGTTCCGCTATGCCGGGCTGCTATGGGCGACGCTTCTGGGTATCCTCCTGTTCCAGACCTATCCGGATGCCAATGTTCTCCTTGGCGGCGCAATCGTCGTGCTGGCAGGGCTCTACTCCTTCTACCGTGAACGCAAGAAAGGGCTGGAACCGCTTGTCGAAACCGGCCAGCCGGTCGCCTCCGAAGGCGGCGGGCCGATCGTGAAAGCCGAAAAGGACATGCTGGAGAAAAGAAAGTGACGTCGGTTCCCGCCGTCATCCTCGCCGGCGGCGCCTCGCGGCGCATGGGCACGGACAAGGCGATGCTGACGCTTGAGGGCGAAGCGCTCCTCGCGCGGGCGCATCGCCGGATCAAGACGCAGGCGCACCCGGTTCTTGTCAGCCGGCAGGGCGATGAGCGGGCCGACCTGCCGGAAGCGACGGTCATCCGCGATGCCGGGACCGGACACGAAGGTCCGCTCGCCGGTATCCTTTCGGGCCTCCGTCACCTCGCCGCTCTGGGCTCTGAAGCCACCCATATGGTTTCGCTCGCCGTTGACACGCCGTTTTTCCCGACCGATCTCGTTGAACACCTTTGCGCCGAAGCCCCCCCGCCCGACGCGATCGTGCTTGCCCGCTCGGACGGCCGCGTCCATCCGGTCTTCGCCCTTTGGCCTCTGGCCCTGCACGACCCGCTGGAAAACTGGCTGGCCTCCGGCGCCAACCGGCGACTGATGGATTTTGTCGGGGAACATCAAAGCCGGATCGTCGATTTTCCGCGGCTCACGGCCGAAGGCGGCACTGTCGATCCGTTCTTCAACATCAATACGCCGGATGATCTCGCCATCGCCCGCCACATCGCAAAACGGATCGCGCAGCGGTGAAACGCTGTTGCGCCGCAGCCGATCCCGGCATAGAGCATGGCGGATATTCAACGGGATGACCGCGATGGCACGCATGATTGACGAGGAAAGACTGGCAGAGGCCTATAACCGGGCGCTTGCGCTCGAAAAGGCGGGCAAGTTCGCCGAGGCAGCCGAAGCCTACCGCGACGTGCTGGCGATCGACCCGGACGATCACGGCGGCGCTGCCGTGCGCCTTGCCGCGATGGGCTTCGGCGAAGCGCCAAAAAAGGCGCCGGACGCCTATGTCGAGACCCTGTTCGACCAGCATGCCGAGGATTTCGAGGACATTCTCGTCGACCAGCTCGGCTATTGCGTACCGATGATCATGCGCCAGCGCTTCCAGGCGCTGGAACTCGGGCCGTTCGAGCGCATGCTCGATCTTGGCTGCGGCACCGGGCTTGGCGCCAGCGCGCTTGGCGATATGGCTGGCGATGTCACCGGCCTCGACATTTCGGAGAAAATGGTCGAGATCGCCTATGAGAAGGAGCTCTACGACACGCTGTTTGTCGCGGAGGTGGAGGAATTTCTCAACGACGACGGCGAGGAGGCGTTCGACCTGATCATCGCCGCCGACGTGCTGCCCTATCTCGGCACGCTCGACGCTTTTTTCTCGGGCGCGGCGAAAAGCATGGACGACGGCGGCATCCTCGCCTTTTCCGCCGAAACCCTTGCCGATGACGTACTGGCCGGACGCGACTACATGGTCGCGCCGCATCACCGTTTCGCCCACGGCCTCGCCTATCTGACCGAAAGTCTGGAGCAGGCCGGGTTCCAAACGGTCGACGTCACCGACATCAATGTCCGCTTCGAAAACGGAAAGCCGACGCCGGGCTATCTGGTGATTGCCCGCTATTGCGAATCGTGAGATCGCCGACCGGCGTAAAAATAGCGCCATGGCGTGTACCAGCGCCAGTCGGGGTCCAGCGTCTCCGGCACGGGATCGAAGCCGTGGGTGCCGCCCGGCCCGCAGCGCCCGACGCGAAAGAGCGTCAGAAAGCCGCCCGCCCAGAGCCCGTGGCGGGCGATTGCCTCATAGCCATATTCCGAACAGGTCGGCAGATGCCGGCAGGACTGGCCGATCAGGCTGGAGAGTGTCAGCTGGTAGAAGCGGATGAAGCCAAGTCCGAACAGGCGACCGGGCGTCTTGCGGAAAGGCCCCTGCCAGTTGCGTGACGACGGCCTGGTTCCGCCATGGCTCTCACACATCGGTTCGCACGGCCTCCCGCTTTTCCGGCGCGGCCGGTTCCAGTTCATCCAGCGCCTTCACCAGAGCATCGAAGGTCAGCATCACCGAGCCGTGTCGCGCGGGATAGTCCCTGACCGGCAGAAGACAGCGCATTTCCGAAAACCGTCCGCCGGGACCCTCGCCGCCCTCCTTCAGCATCGCCAGCATCGCGCCGCGCGCCGCGCGGATTTCGTCGGGCGTTGCGCCGATGACCGAGGCGGCCATGATCGCCGAAGAGGCCTGACCGAGCGCGCAGGCCTTCACCTCATGGGAAAAATCGCTGACCGCCCCATCCGTAAGTTTCACATAGACCGTCAGCCGCGAGCCGCACAGTTTCGAATGAGCGGCAGCGCTGGCATCTGCATCACCAAGGACACCCAGTCGGGTGACATTGCCGGCATGGCTCAGGATGCGTGCGGAATAGATATCGTCCATCTTCGCTTTCCGTGGGCCCCTGCGCTGGGAATGCGGGCCCGAATTGACTGGTTACAGGAAAACATGGGATTTCGGCAAGGTGGCGGCAAGCCCCGGCGGATTGCCAAGCGGGTGCGCCCGGTCTATCAACACCGGCAGAAACAGGCCCGGCAACGACAGGAAAGACCATGCCGCAATTCGAAAAGCCGCCGCAGGACAAGGTCCTGCTCGACGAGGCCACCGAATTCACCCCGCGTTTCGACGACAAGGGGCTCGTTACCGCCATCGTCACCGATGCCCGCGACAATGCCGTGCTGATGCTGGCCCACATGAACGCCGAGGCCCTGTCATTGACGCTCGAGACCGGCTTTGCCCATTATTACAGCCGCTCGCGCGACAAGATCTGGAAGAAGGGCGAGACCTCCGGCAATCTGCAGAAAGTGGAACAGGTCGTGACCGATTGCGACCAGGACGCGGTTCTGCTGAAGGTCACGATGACGGGCCACGACGCCGCCTGCCACACCGGCCGACGCTCCTGCTTCTACCGGCAGGTGACGCTCGCCGGCGACAAGGCCGTTCTCGACAGCATCGATGACCGCAGGGCCTTTGATCCGAAGGCGGTCTACGGCGAATAAGGCTCAGCCGGCGATATAGGACTTGATGTGCTCGGCCTCCTGCTCAACCTCGCGGATGCGCGACTTGACCACGTCGCCAATCGAGACGATGCCGGCAAGCCTGCCATCGACCTCGACCGGAACATGGCGGAAATGCCGCTTGGTCATCACCTCCATCAGTTCATTGACGGTGGTGCCCTCGTCGCAGCGGTAGACATTGTCGGTCATCTCCCGGGAGACGGGTTCGGACAAAGCGCGCACGCCATGTTTGCCGACCGAAGCGGCAAGATCGCGCTCGGTGAAGATGCCGGCGATCCGGTCTTCACCGTCGACGATCACCACGGCGCCGATGCGGTTCTGGTGAAGAACCACCGCCACCTCTGAGATCGACATCGTCGCCTGCGCGGTTACGACCGCCCTGCCCTTCTCGTCCAGTATCATCCTGACCGTGATCGCCATCAAAACCTCCTCGTTTCCGGCACCTTCTGCGCATCCCTCCTCCAGGGCGCTGCGCGGACGATCATGGTGCATGAGGATTTGGGCGATTGCAAGAAAACCCGTGCGGTCCGCTTCTTGCCCGAACCACTAGAAAATCAGCGTGCGCGGCGTCTTCACGTCGAACAGCGGAAAGGCCAGGAAGCCGAAGAGGAAACCGCCCACATGGGCCTGCCAGGCAATATCGGCCGCGCTGACGCCGATGAAGCTGACGCCGACGGCGACCAGAAGATTACCGACGAGCCAGACCAGAACGAAGGCGCGCGCCGTCGGATCCGCGAAGACTGCGCCGATCGAAAGCCTGGGGCCGAGATGCGCCTGCGGCAGAAACCTTCCGCCGGCAAAGACGAAACGGCAGGCCGCACCCATATAGGCCGACACCACGCCGGACGCGCCGATCAGCACGGTTGCCGCACCCCAGTCCGTAACCGCAAAGAAAAAGGCGGAGGCGGCCGCGCTTGTCACCCACAGGAGAAGAAACCGCACTGGCCCGAGCCTTTTTGCGACGGGCGCGCCGAAGATCGCCAGCCAGATCGCGTTGAAGATGATATGGCTCCAGCCGCCGTGGAGAAGCGAATAGGTGAGCGGCGACCACAACCAGGCGAGGTCCCGGGATCCGAGCGCGTGGACATAACGCGCCGGAATGAAGCCGAATTCCTGCCACACCCACATGTTGGTCGCATAGGCGAGAACAAATTCCTGCAACAGAAAGACCGCAAACAGCACCGCCAGTGCCGCCAGCACGACCGGCGGAAGATTGATCGGCGGCTCGCGCCTCTGAGGCTGGAAGGGGTCGCCGCCGGTTCGCGGTGTGCGCATGGGTCTTGCTCCTGTTCGGCTTCTGATTATCCGATCGAAACATGTTTGAAAAGCGCCGCCGGGCATGGCAGAAGGGCCAGCGGAAAGGCGGCGGGGCGAAGGCCGGCAAATCAGGAAAAAACGACGCCGCCGCGGTTACTTAAACGAATATTAACCGCGATTTGATCAGATTTCGCCACAGCCTAGTATTGGATGAACGCGCCCGGTATCATGCCGGCACGGCTTCGCCAGGAAACAACAACCGCCAGATTTCGCAAGAGTTTTTCGAATGCAGAGACAGGCAAACCGCCGCTTCCGCTTGAGCCGGTTCCTCAATGCCGTGATGGTTTTCGCGGCACTCGTAACCCTCCTCACCGGCCTTCCCGTTAACGAGGCCCACGCCGATTCCAACGACGCGGCCATCGTGATTGACGCCAATACCGGAAAAGTTCTTTACAGCGAGGCGCCGGACGCGCCCCGCTATCCGGCATCGCTGACCAAGATGATGACGCTTTACATGTTGTTCGAAGCGCTTGATGATGGCCGGGTCACGCTCAACACCAAAATTCCGTTTTCCAAGAACGCGGCAGCGGAACCGCCGACCAAGCTCGGCATTCCCGCCGGCGGCAGCGTAACGGTCGAAACCGCGATCTATGCGCTCGTCACCCGCTCGGCCAACGACGTCGCCACCGCGGTGGGCGAATATCTCGGCGGCTCGGAAACCAATTTCGCTTCGATGATGACCAACAAGGCGCATGCGCTCGGCATGACGCGCACCACCTATCGCAATGCCCACGGCCTGCCCAACAGCGCGCAGAAAACCACAGCGCGCGACCAGGCCCGTCTCGGCATCGCGCTGCGTCAGCATTTTCCGCAATATTACCACTATTTCGGCACGCGCAATTTCAAATACGGCAAATACAACATTGGCAACCACAACCGCCTCCTCGGCCAGGTGAAGGGCGTTGACGGCATCAAGACCGGCTATACCAATGCCTCCGGCTACAACCTCGCCACCTCCGCCGTCTCGGGCAATCGCTCGATCGTGGCCGTGGTCATGGGCGGCGCGACCGGCGCGAGCCGCAATCAGTGGGCAACGCGTCTGGTGACGACCTATCTGCCCAAGGCTTCCAACGGTCGCGGCGGCAATTTCGTCATCGCCCGTTCCGATACCATGTCGTTCCCGGAAACAGGCCCGATCCCCTACCCGCGTCCGACGGCTGAGGGCGGCGTCGCGCTCGCCTATGCGGCAAACGACAATGCCGCAACGGCCGCTTCGAATGGCCTCACCGGCGTCCAGGCCGAGCTCATCGCCAATGTCCCGCTGCCGAGCGAACGCCGTCCGGCCGACAATGACGACGGGTTGAGCGTCGAGGATGTGCTGCAAACGGCCGACAATGTCGCCGATGCCGTCGGCGATGCGATCATTCCCGCGGCCCAGGCCTCGGAAAGCGCACCCGATACCTCGATCAAGACGGCTTCGATCAGCCAGCCGCGCGGCTGGGTCGTCCAGGTCGGCACGGCCGCAACCGCCGAAGGCGCCCGCGCGCTTCTGACCCGCACACAGGACAAGGCCGGTGGCGCGCTGGACAAGTCTGAACCCTTCGCGCTTGCCTATAATAACGGCGGCCAGGAAATCTACCGCGCCCGCTTCGGCGGCTTCCCCGACCAGGAAGAGGCGGTCAAGGCCTGCCGGGCGCTGAAGCGCAACGGCGTAAGCTGCTGGGCAAGCCTGCAGTAACGTCCAAGTTAAAATCCGGCGCTTTGAGGCACCGGACCAGAATATCTGAATAAAAACGCCGGTCCGCATCGCGGGCCGGCGTTTTTGCGTAAAGGGTTTCGAAAGATTTATCCGCTAGCCTCACCGGTAAGGTTTCGGAAAGCAAGAAACGCAAAAGCTTTCGGCGCCATGGAAAAGCCCATTATCTGTCCTGCGTAGCGATGGGGATTGAAGTGAACAGGAAACAGCGTTCCGGCATGATGTCAGGCAATATCGAACCCGCAACCGCCCGCCGCAGCGGTTTCAACCCGCTCCACGAGGCTGCCCAGAAACTGGCGGAATATGCCCGGTTTCAGGGCCGCTACAAGGCAAGGGAGCTTGTCGGCCTCCTGACAAGCCAGGGAGAGCGCGCCGCGCGCGCCGTCCAGCCCTCAGCCCGCATTCACCTCTATATCCGCGCCGACCGTGAAGGACGCGCGCCGGTGAACCTCAGGCTGCGCTGACGGCTTCTTTCGGGGGCAAGCATGAAAAAAGGCGCCACGCGGCGCCTTTTGTCTTTTCGGAAAGCCTTTCAGGGCCTGCGTCACATCTTGACGGCGGAGATCTGGATCTCGACGCGCCGATTCTGCGCCCGGCCTTCCGGCGTTGCGTTGGATGCGATCGGGTTGGACGGCCCGAAACCAACGGCGGAAATGCGATTGGCACTCACGCCCGACTGAACCAGATAATTGCCGACGCTGTTGGCGCGGTCCTGCGACAGCCTCTGGTTATACTCGACCGAGCCGGTCGAATCCGTATAGCCGTTCACATTGACCGCGGTGCGGTCATATTTGCGCAGCACCGTCGAAACTGCATTCAAAGTCGAATAGAAGTTCGGCAGGATCGTGTACTGATCCGTCGGGAAGGTGACGTTGCCCGGCATGATCAGCGTCAGCATGTCGCCATTGCGGACGACGGAAACGCCGGTGCCAGCCAGAGCCTGGCGGAATTCGCGCTCCTGGCTGTCCATATAGGCGCCGATGCCGCCGCCGGCGATCGCGCCGATCGCGCCGCCGATCGCGGCCCCCTTGGCGTCACCGCCAACGGCAAGGCCCGCCAGCGCGCCGAGCGCGCCGCCCGCGAGCGCGCCTGTTCCGGTATTGTTGTTGACGGTCTGGCCCGAATAGGGGTCGGTCGTCGTGCAGCCGGCAAGAAACGCAACGCTTACCGCGGCAATGGTCATTTTCTTCAGCATGATGTCCCTCGAATAAGAAAAGCCTTAATCAATCTCAAGCCGCCTCATTGCGGCATTGATATGGCAAAGTCGCCGCGCAGACGGCAATGGCCCGAAGACATCGCCCGGGGCCATCGCCTCTATCCCTTGAGCAATGATGCTCAGTTGGTCGCTGCCGCCATTTCACCGGCTGCCGGCGGCGGCGCGATGCGGATTTCGACGCGGCGGTTCTGGGCGCGGCCGTCGGCCGTGTCGTTGGATGCCACCGGATCGGCCTTGCCGTAGCCCACCGGCATGATGCGCTGCGGGCTGACACCGCGCTGGATCAGCGCGCCGGCAACGGCGTTGGCGCGCTGCTGCGAGAGCTTCAGGTTATAGGCATCCGAACCGGTGGAATCGGTATAGCCGTTCACGTCGATATCGGTGGCGTTATACTTCTGCAGGAGACCGGCAACGACGGAGAGCGAGGGGCCGAAGGACGGCACGATCTCGGAACTGTCGGTGGCAAAGGTGATGCTCGAATCGAAGACCAGCGCGATATATTTCGGCGTGCGCACGATGGTGACGCCGCTGCCTTCAAGCTGCTGGCGCATCTCGGTTTCCTGGCGGTCCATATAGGCCGTCGGATCGCTGACGGAGATATTGGTGACCGATACTTCCTCGGGCGCCTGGTTCACGCTGTTCTGCGTGTTGGCCGCGCAGCCGGCAAGCAGCGCGGTCGCGAAGATGGCCGTAATCAATTTGGCTTTCATGTTTCCCCCTTCAGGACTTTCGGAATCGGTCGCGCCGATCATTGTGTTGAGGGCCTATAACAACAGTATAGCGCCCTCTTTAGCAAGGTTTTCCACGAAAGCCGAAGCCGATAACCACGCTCTCACGGTCAGTGAGAGATCGACGCCGCCTCGTGCATTTCCGCGTTGAGGCGCCGCTCCTCATCCGCCTTGGGTTTGGAAAAGCCCGCAAGAAGGTAATAGGCCACCGGCGTCACATAAAGCGTGACGATGGTGGCAAGGCCGAGCCCGCCGACGATGACCCAGCCGAGCGCGATACGCGCCTCGGCGCCCGCGCCGGAGGCGGCAACCAGCGGAATGCCGCCGAGCACGGTGGAGATCATCGTCATCATCACCGGCCGGAGCCGGAGCATGGTCGCGTGTTCGATCGCGTCGCGCACGCTTTCGCCACGGTCTCGGAGCTGGTTGGCGAATTCGACGATCAGGATGCCGTTCTTCGCCATCACGCCGATCAGGAGCACGAGGCCGATCTGCGAATAGATGTTGAGGCTGGTCCCGGTCAGAAGCATGGCGATGAAGGCACAGCCGATGCCGAAGGGCACGGTCGCCAGAATGATCAGCGCGCTCCACACGCTCTCGAACTGGGCGGCAAGCACGAGAAAAACGATGATGATGGCAAAGCCGAACACCATGCCCATGCCAGATGCATTTTCATCAAGCGCTGCCGCTTCCGCCTGGGCTTCGACATGGGAACCGGGCGGCAGAAGCGGTTCGGCAAGCTCCAGCAGCCGCTGATAGGCATCGCCGAGCGCAACGCCCGCACCGAGGCTTGAGGAAAGCGAGACGGCAGCCTGTTGCTGCTCGCGCTCGAGCGTCGGTGCGATGGATTTCTCCTCAAGCGTGGCAATCGTCGACAGCGGCACAATGCGGCCGTCGCCGGTGCGCAGGAAAATATTCCGCAGGTCGCTCGGATCATCGACCTTGCGCGTGTCAGCGCGCAGTTGCACGTCGTAGGAATCCCCGTCGATGAAGACTTCGCCGACCGAACGGCCGTCGAGCAATGCCATCAACGCCTGGGAGAGCCCGCCAATATCGATGCCGAGATCGGCCGCACGGCGGCGATCGAGCGTGAGCGCGAGCTGCGCCTGCGTCGCCTCCACCGAAAGGCGCGGCGCGGAGAACATCGGATCGGTCTCCATCGCTTCGACCAGCGCGCTCGCCGCTTCCGTCAGCCGCGCGTGGTTGGAACCGACGAGGGCGACGGAAAGCCCGTTGCCGGCGCCGCGGATATTGAGCGAGTTCGGCTGGAAGGCAAAGGCGCGCACGGCCGGAATGCTGCCGGAAGCGGCATTCACGTCGCGGGCGATCTGGTCCTGCGTGCGTTCGCGATCCGCCCAGGGCGCAAGCGACATCACGACAAAACCGCTGTTTGTGTTGCTGCCGAAGCCGGAAATCGAAAACACGCTTTCGATCTCGCCGCTGTCGATCAGCGGCTGGAGCTTTTCCTCCACCTGCTGGATGCGGTCGCGGGTATAGTCGAGGCTGACGCCCTGCGGCGCCGAAACCCGCATCATCAACATTGACCGGTCCTCGCGCGGCAGAAGCTCGGTGGTGAGGTTGGCATAGGCGAGATAGGCCCCGAAGATCAGCAGGCCGGCCAGCGACAAGAGCACCAGCGGCGCGGCAAGCACCCAACCGAGCGTCACCGCATAGATGCGCGCCAGAGCCGCGCCGAAGCGCGCGACCGGCCCCGACTTCTGATCCTTGTGGCTGACCAGGATGCGTGAGGCGAGCATCGGGCAGAGCGTCAGCGCCACGAAGGACGACAGCATCACGGCGAAGGCCAGCACGAAGCCGAATTCGCGGAACAGCCCGCCCGCCTGCCCCGGAAGGAAAGACAGGGGCACGAAAACGGCGGCAAGCGTCGCCGTCGTGGTGATGACGGCGAAGAACACTTGGCGCGTGCCGAGCACGGCCGCCGCGCGCGGACCCATGCCATACGCGCGCAGGCGAACGATATTCTCCAGAACCACGATCGCGTCATCGACGACCATGCCGGTCGCCAGCACGATCGCCAGAAGCGTCAGGATATTGACGGAAAAGCCCGCGACGTAGATGGCGGCCAGCGTACCGACCAGCGCCACGGGCAGGGTGATCGCCGGAATAATCGTCGCCCGCCAATCGCGCAGGAAGACATAGATGATGGCAACCACGATCATGGCGGCGAGGATGAGCGAGCGCACGACCTCTTCGATCGAGCCGGAAATGAACACGGCGTCGTCGCTCGAAATATGGATCGTCGTGCCTTCGGGCAGGTTCGGCGCAATCTCGTTGACGACCCGGTGGACGCCCTCGGAGATTTCCAGCGTATTCGACTTTGCCTGGCGGACGATGCCGAGACCGATGCCGGGCTGGCCGTTGTAGCGCAGCGCCGTTGCTGCCGTATCCGGACCGAAGACGACGGTCGCGACATCGCCGAGACGGACATTCTCGGCCACGCGGATATCGGCGAATTCCTCCGGCGTGGTGATATCGGCCGTGGCGCGCACGCCGAGCGCCTGGGTGGTGCTGGTCAGCGAACCGGCCGGCACGTCCCAGGAAATATCGGAAAGCGCCGATGTCAGGTCGGCCACGGACAGGCCCCGGCTTGCAAGCGCCGCCTGATTGATATCGATGCGAAAGATCTTCTCGCGCTCGCCATAAACATCGACATCGGCAACGCCGGGCACGGCGGCAAAGCGGTCCTCGATCTCGTCCTGGACGAGTTCGGTCAGGTCGTCGATATCGAGCGTGGAGGAGGTAATTGCGAGCCGGATGACCGGCTGGGCGTCGGAATCAGCCTTGACGATGCGCGGCTCGTCGGCGTCATCCGGCAATTGCCCCTCGACCCGGCCGACGGCGTCGCGCACATCCATCGAGGCGACATTGATATCCGTGTCCTTGCTGAACTCGAGCGTCACCCGGCTTGAGCCTGTGGACGACTGGGAAGACATCGATTGCAGGCCCGGAACGCGCGCGACCGCGCCCTCGATGACATTGGTCACCTCGCGGTCGACCGTCTCGGGCGCGGCGCCCGAGAATGTGGTGCGCACGGTGATGACCGGCTGGTCGACATCAGGCAGTTCGCGCACCTCGACGCCGAAAAAGGCGGCAAGACCGGCTACCACGATCAGGGCGTTGAAGACGGCCGCGAGGATTGGCCGGCGCACGAAGAGCGCGGTAAAGCCATGCTCGCTCTCATGTTCGGCAATCGCCTTCTCAGCCTCGCTGCGGGCATCGGTCGGCTGGTGCTCGATTGCTGTCTCTTCACCGGGCGTCTTGTCGTTTTCGTGGTCGCTCATGATGCGGACCCCGCGCTCGCGGGTTTCGGGACGCCGGGGGTCACGTCGCTGACGGAAGCCCCCTCGCGCAGGCGCTGGATGCCCTCGATGATGACGCTGTCCCCGTCGCCCAGTTCGGAATCGACCAGCACTACGTCGGGATCGCGCTGGATGATGCGGACGCGCATCTTGGTCGATTTGCCGTCAACGAGCTGCCAGACATAGGCGCCTTCGGAATCCCACTGGATCGAGAGCGGATCGACGGCCGGATAGACATCGCCCGGAAAGCGCATGGACACGTCGAAGGACATGCCGGCGCGCAACGCATCGTCCTCGTTGTCAAGCCGCGCGCGCACCATGAAGGTGCGGCTCGCCGCGTCGATGCGGTTATCGACGGCCTGCACCTCGCCTTCGAAGACCTGCTGGGGCGCTGAAACAAGGCTCGCCTCCACCGGCGCGCCGGAGCGGATCGCGGTCGCGAAACGCTCGGGCACGGAAAAATCGACGAGGATCGAGGAGCGATCGTCGATGGTGACGATTTCGGAGGCGGTCGTGACGTAATCACCGACATTGACGCCGACGATGCCGGCAACACCGTCGATCGGCGCGACGATGCGGCGACGCGAGAGACTGAGCTCGGCGGCCTCGAGGTCGAGTTCGGCCGATCGCTCGGCGATCTCGGCATTGTAGACCTCGAGATCGGAGATCGCGGATTTTATCCGGCGATTGACGTCGGCCTGGCGGGCGGCGCTTTCGAGCGCGACCTGGGCAAGGTTGCGGGCCAGCACCTGTTCGCGGTCATCAAGCATGGCGATGACCTCGCCCTTCTCGACCATGTCGCCGGAGGAAAGATTGAGCTCGGTGATGGTTCCTGCCTCTTCGGGCAGCACGGTGACAGAACGGATCGCCTCGCCGCTGCCGATCGCCGTCAGTTCGTCGTTGACGGTGCCCGTCGTCACCGGCGCGGTCACGACCTGGATGCCCCCGCCCGAGAACCCGCCGGGGGGACGCCCGCCGCTGCCGGCAGCCGGTTTCGCCTCGAGTATGCCGTAGGAGGTCAGCACATCGCGCCCGCCGGGCGCCAGAAAAAGCCAGGCCGCAGACCCGATCGCCAGAAGACAAACGCTGGCGGCAACCTGTTGGTATAAACGCATCAATAACCCCGGTTTTCAAGAAGATGCCGAAAATAGCGGCGCGCGGAAAGAAAATGAATATGAGTGGAATTATCCAGATCACCCGTCGCACTGCAAGCCAAGGAATTGAACCTCACAAAATTGTAATGTTGCGGCCCGTTCATCGCCTTGATTGCGGCGCGTTTTCGGCCGAGAAGGACCGTCGTCTGTGCATATTTTGTTCTCATTTCGATGCACGCCTTCACCTTTGCCCTTCAAGCCACTAGATTGGCCCCATGATTCACGGCCACGACGATATACCGTTCTTTGATGACGACGATGAACCGCGCAAACCAGCCCCGCCGCCCGGAGGACCTTCCGGACAGGCGGGCGGCCTTGCCGCGCGCGCCATGGCGGCGCGGCGCGCGCCCGATGCGCCTGATTACCTGACCGGGCTCAATCCCGAACAGCGCGACGCGGTCGAGACCATAGAAGGACCGCTTCTGGTGCTGGCCGGCGCGGGCACCGGCAAGACGCGGGTGCTGACGACCCGCATCGCCCATATCCTCGCCTCCGGACGCGCCTATCCGAGCCAGATCCTCGCGGTGACCTTTACCAACAAGGCCGCGCGCGAGATGAAGGAGCGTATCGGTCTTCTCGTCGGCGGCGCGGTCGAGGGCATGCCCTGGCTCGGCACGTTCCACTCGATCGGCGTCAAGCTTCTGCGCCGCCATGCCGAGCTCGTGGGGCTCAGGTCCGATTTCACCATTCTCGACACCGACGACGTCATCCGCCTGATCAAGCAGCTGATCCAGGCCGAAGGCCTTGACGACAAGCGCTGGCCGGCACGGCAGTTTTCCGCGATGATCGACGGCTGGAAGAACAAGGGCCTGACGCCGGAACTGATCCCGGAGGGCGATGCCCGCGCCTTCGCCAACGGCAAGGGACGCGAGCTCTACAAGGCCTATCAGGACCGGTTGAAGACGCTGAACGCCTGCGATTTCGGCGATCTCCTGCTGCACCCGATCCGGCTCTTCCGCGAAAACCCGGACATTCTGAAGGAATATCACCGCCGTTTCCGCTACATTCTGGTCGACGAATACCAGGACACCAATACTGCGCAATATATGTGGCTGAGGCTTCTGGCCCAGCGCCCTGGCGAGGGCGACGGGCCGGTCAATATCTGCTGCGTCGGCGACGACGACCAGTCGATCTATGGCTGGCGCGGCGCGGAGGTCGACAATATCCTGCGCTTCGAGAAGGATTTCCGAGGCGCAAAGGTCGTCCGGCTGGAGCGCAATTACCGCTCCACGGCCCATATTCTCGGCGCCGCCGGCAAACTCATCGAGCACAATGACGGGCGGCTCGGCAAAACGCTGTTCACCGAACGCGCCGAACCGGACGATGACAAGGTTAAGGTTCACGCCGCCTGGGATTCCGAAGAGGAAGCCCGCGCGATCGGCGAGGAGATCGAACAGCTGCAGCGCCGCGGCGAGCTTTTGAACGACATGGCCATTCTTGTGCGCGCCTCCTTCCAGATGCGCGAATTCGAGGACCGGTTCGTCACTCTCGGGCTCAACTACCGCGTCATCGGCGGCCCGCGCTTTTACGAGCGGCTGGAGATCCGCGATGCCATGGCCTTCTTCCGCCTCACCTGCCAGCCGGCCGACGACCTGGCGCTGGAGCGGATCATCAATACGCCGAAGCGTGGCCTCGGCGACGCCAGCGTGCGCAAGATCCATGACTATGCCCGCGCCCGCGATATTCCGATGCTGGCCGCCGCCCGTGAGATGATCGACACGGACGAACTGAAGCCGAAGCCGCGCAAGGCGCTGTTTGACGTTGTTACCCAGTTCACCCGCTGGCAGGAGCTTCTGGAAACCACGCCGCATACCGAGCTTGCAGAAATCATTCTGGAGGAAAGCGGCTATACCGAGATGTGGCAGAACGACCGCTCGGCGGAAGCGCCCGGCAGGCTTGAAAACCTGAAGGAGCTGATCCGCTCCATGGACGGGTTTGAAAGCATGCGCGGCTTTCTCGAGCACGTTTCGCTGGTGATGGACGCCGACCAGAACGAGGAGATGGACGCCGTCTCGATCATGACGCTGCACTCGGCCAAGGGGCTGGAATTCAAGACCGTGTTCCTGCCCGGCTGGGAGGAAGGTCTTTTCCCTCACCAGCGCGCCCTGGATGAAAGCGGTCGCGCGGGCCTCGAAGAGGAGCGCCGCCTCGCCTATGTCGGGCTGACCCGGGCCAAACGCAATTGCCACATCTGGTTCGTTTCCAACCGGCGCATTCACGGATTGTGGCAATCGACCATGCCGTCGCGCTTTCTGGATGAATTGCCGGAAGACCATGTCGAGGTCGGCGAGACCGAGGTCTCCTATGGCGGTTACGGCCAGTCGCGCTTCGACCGGGCGGCGCCGTTTTCAAACACCTATGCAACGCCCGGCTGGAAACGGGCGCAGGAAAACCGCACCGACGCGACGCGCGACAACTGGGGCACGCGTTCGGGCCATGCCGTCGAACGGATCGGCTATGGGGAAAGCGGACCGCGCGGACGCACGATTGAGGGTGAGCTCGTTGCCCGCAGCAGTGAAGAGACGCCTTCCAGGTTCTCCGTCGGCGACCGGGTTTTCCACCTGAAATTCGGCAATGGCAACATCGCCGCGATCGAGGGCAACAAACTGACCATCGATTTCGACAAGGCCGGGCAGAAGAGGGTTCTGGACGGCTTCGTCACGCCGGCCTGATCGCCTCGATCAATCCGGCGGCGCCCCAATCCTGCCCCTCGGGCCTTTTGCACAGCACGATGCAAGCTCGGAATATGTATTCTTACTTATTTAACCTGTCATTTTTAACATGTCATTGATTAGTGTAAGCTTACACACTGATCGTATTCCGTTTATTCGCGCATAGTTTTTTTTTGGATTCTCGTTTCATCCCGACGCAAGAGGCCTCCCCATAACATGCAGCTGGCAATGAGAAAGGTGCGACGATTTGAACGGAATTTTGCCGGCGTTGCACTTGCGGCTTTCATGTTGGTGGCAGTGCTGACGACGGCGCCAAGGGCGCAGACCCCCGTCATCCGTCTTCCCGACTTCTTCGAGGACAGTCCCGTCGCAATGCTGATGATCGAGCCGACGAATGGCAGGATCCTGGCCGCCAATCATGCCGCGCAATCGCTTTACGGCTGGACCGCCGACGAGTTCAGGAAACTGGTCGTCTCCGACCTGAACCAGATGTCCAAGGACAAGATCCAGCTTCAGTTGGACAATGCGATCGCTGGACAGCAGCACTATTTTCTCTTTCCCCACCGTTTCAAGGACGGTTCGATCCATACGGTGCGGGTTTTCTCCTGGCCGGTGACCATCCAGCAGAAGACGCGACTTTTCTCGGTGATCGCGGAAGCTCACGACGTGCGCTCGGGCGGAGAGCCTCTGGCGTCCTATTCGTCGAATCTCGAGGATGCCGTGCGACAGACGTCGGCGGAACTGCGGGCAACCGACGGCCTCTTGAACCTCACGCTGATTTCCGCGATCGCCGTGCTTTCCGCCATTGTCATTGTTCTCGCCATCGTCCTCATTCGCGGCCGCCGGCTGGTACGCGCCCTCGGCCGCCAGCACCTGCTCTTGCGCGTGGTGATCGACGCCATCCCCGACCAGATCTATTTCAAGCGGCCGAATGGCACGCTGGAGGCCTGCAACCAGGCCGCCGCCGAGTTTGTCGGCATGCCCGCCGAGATGATCATCGGCAAGACCGACCGGGAAATTTTCGGGCACAGCACCGACGCGCTGTTGATGCAGCAGGTCTTCTCCGACGTGAACAACCAGGGCAAGCTGATCAACCAGGGCGAGGTCACCAATCCTGCCGGCCGCAAATACACGCTGGAAATGATCAAGGCGCCGGTGATCGACGCGGGCGGCGAACGCCTCGGCTCGGTCAGCGTCTGGCGCGACGTCACCGAAAGGCGACGCACGGAAGCGAAAATCGAAGCGCTCGCCTATTACGATCCGTTGACCCGGCTTGCCAACCGCGCCAAGGCGCAGGAAGTGCTGCTGGGTTTCCTCGCCACCCACAAGGTCAATCGTCAATATATGGCGATCGCGATTTTCGATCTCGACAGCTTCGCCGCCCTGAACTCGATTTTCGGCCACAATATCGGCGATGCACTGCTGAGGATCACCGGCCAGCGCCTTTCCGACAATATCGACGCGGGTTCCTTCACAGCGCGTCTTTCCAGCGATGAATTCGTCGTGTTCCTGACCGCGCTCGGTGGCGAGCCGGAAAAGGCCCGCGCGACGGCACATGCGAAAATCGAGGAATTGCATGCCTGCCTCTCGCGTCAGGCGTTCATCAACGGCAACCAGATCACCCCGAGCACGAGCGCCGGCGCGGTTCTGGTCGGGCCATCATCGGACGGCGCGGACGAGGAGCTGCGGCGCGCCGACCTTGCGATGCACAACGCCAAGTCGCGCGGGCGTGGCAGCATCAACTGGTTCCACAGCGACATGGTCGAAGATCTCGTCGCCCGTTTCGACCTCGAAACCGCGCTGGAAAATGCCCTGCAGAATGATGGGTTCAGGCTGTTCCTGCAGCCGAAGATCATTGCCGATGCGCCCGGCCGGCATTTCGAGGTGCTGCTGCGGCTCGATCACCCAGAACGCGGCATCGTCGGCCCGGGCAGCTTCATCAACGTGGCGGAGGCGACAGGTCTGATCGTTCCCATCGGAACCTGGGTTCTGCAAGAAGCCTGCAGGATGCTGGCCGAAAACCCCGACCTGCACCTCGCCGTCAATGTTTCGGTCCGACAGTTCCTGCGGGAGAAATTCGTCGACGACCTTGCGTCGCTTCTCGATCATCACCAGTTTGTTCCCGAGCGGCTGACGCTGGAGATGACGGAAAGCCTGATGATCGCCAATTTCGACCTGGCCCTGGCGCAACTCAGAAAGATCAGGGCACTGAACATCAGGTTGTCGATCGATGATTTCGGCACCGGCTATTCGGCTCTTGTCTATCTCAAGCAATTCCCGTTGAATGAACTGAAGATCGACAAGACCTTCATTGCCGGCGTCCCGCATGACAGCAGCGACACCTCACTGGTGGAACTGATCATCACCATGGCACACCATCTCGGCATTTCGGTCATTGCCGAAGGCGTTGAGACGCGGGAACAGGAAAAATGGCTGCGCGACCAGGGCTGCGAAGGCCTCCAGGGCTTTCTCTTCAGTCCGCCCCAGCCGGCCTCCTATTACCTGAAGCCCTGAGGCGGTCCTGGTCCGTTCCCGCACCGCGGATCGTCTGTCCGGAGCAACAACATGAAAGCGCTTTTGCTTGTCGATATCCAGAACGGTTTCTGCCCCGGCGGCAATCTCCCCGTCGCCGAGGGCGATGCCGTGGTGCCGGTCGCCAACCGCCTGATCCGGGATGGCGGCTGCGACCTCATCGCCGCCTCGCAGGACTGGCATCCTGAAGGCCACGGTTCCTTTGCCTCGGCCCATCCCGGCAAGAAGCCGTTCGACATGGGCGAACTCGACGGAAGACCGCAGGTGATGTGGCCGGATCACTGCGTGCAGAACACCGCAGACGCCGCGTTTCACCCCGATCTCGACATTGCCGCCATCGATTACATCCAGCGCAAGGGTGAGAATCCGCTGATCGATTCCTATTCCGCCTTTCGCGACAACGAGCATCATGCCGTCACCGGCCTTGCCGAATACCTGAAGCGGAAGGGCGTCACCACGCTCGACATCGCCGGGCTCGCCCTCGACTTCTGCGTCCGGTTTACAGCGGTCGATGCCCGCGAGATGCTGCCCGGCGTGACCGTCCGCGTGATCCTCGAAGGCTGCCGCGGCATCAGCGAGGATGGCGTTGAAGAAGCGCTTGCGGAGATGCGCAAGGCCGGGGTCGAACTCATTGATCTGCAGACGGCGCTGGAAGACTAACCGCAAGGCTGAAGCATCGGCGCGCCAGCGCCGCTGACAGCCCCGCCCTCACCCCGCGGCCACAGGGCGGCGCTTCATGATGCCTTGAAGTTGCGCTTTTGCTTTACCCGTTCGCCTCTGGCATTTCCAATGCCGCGATCTCGTCGCCGAAACTCTCCATGCGCTTCATCAGCAGGGCTTCGGCGTCGCGCAGGCCGCTGTTGTAGAAGACCGGCGCGAATTCGCGCGTTATCACTTCGACGAGCAGCTCTGCCTGAAGCGTGCCAATCTCGCAGTCGAGTTCCTCGGCGCAATAATCCCTGAGCCGTTCCGCAAGGGCCGCCTTTTCGCGGACGCTGAGTTTGATCATGACACGTTCCTCCGGTTTGATCGCATTATCAATTCTTCTCATTTGTGCACGGAAGGCAAAGACAGTAAACGGGTGGACAACCTCCCGTCCCTTCCTGCAGCCTGTCCACCGCTTCCCATGGGGAACCAGCCCGAATTGATCAGGAGTAGCCGTCCTTTGCCAGAGAGTTCAGAATTTTCAAGCGGTGTTCGCTCCGGCATCGTGCCGGCTCTTTCGGCCGCGCCCTTCGGCATGCTGTTCGGCGCGGTGTCCGTCACGCAAGGCCAGAGCGTGTTCGAAACGGCGATGATGAGCCTGACGATCTTTGCCGGCGCAAGCCAACTGGTCGGCGTCGAGCTTTTCGGTCAGCGCGTCGCGCCGTGGCTGATCATCGCCTCGGTCGTGGCCGTGAACTTCCGCCACGTGCTCTATTCCGCTGCGCTGACGCCGGTCATCGCGCATTTTTCGCTGCCGAAAAAGCTGGTCGCCTTCTTCCTGATGACCGACCCGCAATTCGCCGAAGCCCTCAAGCGACACGAGGAGGAGGAGCGGGTCACGTTCTCCTGGTATCTCGGCGCGGGTCTCGTCCTCTATGTCCTCTGGAACATCATGACGCTGCTGGGCGCAACGCTTGGCGGCTTCATCAAGAACCCGGAAGCGCTCGGCCTCGACATCCTGCTGCCGATCTATTTTCTCAGCCTTGTCATGGGCTTCAGGAAACGGCCGAACTACCTGCCGATCGTCGCCGCAAGCGCGCTCGGTTCGATCCTCGCATATGCCACGGTCGGGTCTCCCTGGCATGTCAGCATCGGCGCCCTCGCCGGCATCCTCCTGGCCGCCCTCCTGCCGCCCGCCAAGGGCAAGGAGGCGGCGCAATGAGCGATTTCACCAACGACCACATGCTCCTCGTCATTCTCGGCGCTGCGGTCGCCACCTATATGACGCGCATTGCCGGATATGTCCTGCTCTCGGTGGTCTCCGACATTCCCCCGCGCGCCGAAGCGGCGCTCAACGCCATCCCGGCAGCGGTGCTGACCACGCTGGTGGCGCCTGCCTTTTATGCCGGCGGCTGGGAAAGCAAGCTGGCGATTGCGGCAGCCCTTCTGACGGGGCTGCGCTTCAAATCGCCACTGCCGATGATCGCCGTCGGCTGGTCGGTGGTCATGGTCTGCCGCTATTTCATCATCGGCTAGCGCATCGGCCCGAAAATCGGAATCGATTTTCGGAAAGCACGATGCGTAGATAAAATAGGTTAGAGCGTCCTTTGTGCGTCCGAATGGACGCACGGCGCTCAAAGCGGCTGGGTCGCCGCTTCAAGCCAGGCCCGCTCTTCATCGTCGGCGACGAGCGGCATCAGCTTCCCGCGCGTTTCGGCGTGGTAGGCATCCAGCCAGTCGCGTTCCTCCTGCGTCAAAAGCTCCGCCATGACGAGGCGCAGGTCGATCGGGCACCAGGTCAGCGTTTCGAAGGAAAGCATCGGGATTTCGCCGCCGTCCACCGGCGCCGCCTCCTTCACCAGAAGCAGGTTCTCGATGCGGATGCCGAATGCGCCGGGACGATAATAGCCGGGTTCGTTGGAGAGAATCATGCCGGGCTTCAGTTCCGGGCTTCCAAGCCGCGAGAACCGCTGCGGCCCCTCGTGAACGGAGAGATAGGAACCGACGCCGTGGCCCGTGCCATGGGCATAATCGACGCCGGCCTTCCACAGCGCGATGCGGGCAAGCGGATCGAGGTCCATGCCGCGCGTTCCGGCTGGAAAGCGGGTGGTCGAGAGCGCGATCACGCCCTTCAGCACCAGCGTGAAGAACCGCCGCTTCTCCTCGTCCACCGCACCGATGGCGAGCGTCCGTGTGATATCGGTCGTGCCATTCTGGTATTGCGCGCCGGAATCAACCAGATACATCTCCCCGTCCTGAAGCATCCGATCAGTTTCGGTCGTCACCCTGTAATGAATGATCGCCGCATTGGGACCGGCGCCGGAAATCGTGTCGAAGGAAATATCGCGCAGCGGGTTCTGCATGCGCTCGCCGACGGCGGCCCGCGCGGCCTCAAGTTTCGTCGCGGCCGCAATTTCGCTGACGGTTCCAGGCGCCTCTCCGTCCAGCCAGCTCAGGAAGGCCACCATCGCCGCGCCGTCCTGCAGATGCGCCTCACGTGTGCCGGCCTGTTCGCCCTCATTCTTGATCGCTCGCGCCGCGACAACCGGATCGGCGGCGTCAATCACCTTGCCTCCGGCATTCTCGATGATCTGCACGCAGGCATAAGGCACGGCGGAACGGTCGAGCATGATCGCCTCGCCCGCAAGCGCCTCGAGACGGGCCGAGACGGCCTCCGGCGCTTCGAGCTCGGCGAGATCATCGATATGGGCCCTCGCCTCGCCGGAAACTTTCTCGGGAGAGAGAAACAGCACGGCGCTGCCATCCGCCTTCACGATCGCGCGCGAGAGCGGCGCAGGCGTATGGGCGATATCATTGCCGCGAATGTTGAACAACCAGGCGACCGAGGTCGAATCGGCAATCAGCACCGCACCCGCCCGCTTGCCGCGCGCCGCCTTCGCGATCTCGGCCAGCTTTTCCTTCGCCGGCACTCCGGCATATTGCTGCGGCTGAACCGTGACCGGCGCTTGAGGCGACGGCGGACGGTCCTCCCAGATTCTGTCGATCGGGTTTTCGGAAAGCAGAACAAGCTCGCCGCCGATCTCGGCAAGCGCGGATTTCAGTCGCTCGACCTCACTCGGCGTATGCAGCCAGGGATCGATGCCGAGGCGCATCCCTTCCGGTCTGTTTTCGGTGAGCCATGCAGCAGGCGGGCAGCCGACCAGATCACCGCCGGCAATCAGCGCCGGATCGGTCTGGATCTTCAGCTGCGAGGTATAGCGGCCATCGACGAAGACAATCGCTGTCTCCGCCATCACCAGCGCCACGCCGGCGGACCCGGTAAAGCCTGTGAGGAAGGCGAGTCGCTCGGCCGACGGCGGCACGTACTCGCCCTGGTATTCATCCGTGCGCAGCACGAGAAAGGCGCTGATGCCGAGGGCGGGAAACAGGGCGCGCAGGGCCTTGATGCGCGGAGCGGCCTGCTCCGGGCGGGCGGAAACGTCAAAGGACTGAAACATAAAAATCACCAATCAATTCGATCGGCGCGACGATAGAGCCTTTGCGGCGGCATCACAACAATCCGCTTTGCGATGGTTCGCCGTGCCTTCGGCGGGGACTGCATACGGCTCAGGCAATCGTGCACAATATTAATGCAACATGACAGGCGATTTGCCAGTTCCCGAAAAGTGCATGCGTTTTCTGCATGGCTCCCATTCGGCTTCCCACCTGCCAGACCCGGAAGCGACGGTCTATATTCCAGACAGTTGATTGATGAAGGCTTCGCGCCGGCGGTGATCACAGGGATCAACACTGATAGCCGCGAAGCAGACTGGATCGAACGACGGATGGGCCGTTCGAAACGATCCGCAAGAAAAGGAGAACTAAAATGGGTTTCTTCCGTAGCGCTTACAAGAACATCGCCAATGCCCGCCAGAGCCAGGCCAACCGTTTCGTCAACGCCGAACTGCTGAAGCTTGACGACGAATCCCTGAAGAAGATGGGCAAGTCGCGCGCCGAGCTGCGCCGCAACTCCAACGGCTCGATGCTGTTTTAATCGAGCAAGTTTCCGGCGCAAACGTTGCGTCGTGCAGACCCCGCAATCTGCTTGAGCGTCCTCCCCGCTCGCGGAGCGCCGCAGGTCAGCAAAACAAGGGCCGTGCCGCAAGGCATGGCCCTTTTTGTTAAAATAACTCGCATCGCCCTCATTCGTCATGCTCGGGCCTGACCCGAGCATCTAAGCACCTATCGACGCGACAAATATCTCGAATAGAAATGCGTCGGAATACGATTCATTGTAAAACACCAACGCCGCTCGTGCAGTGGCGTGGTTAGATCCTCGGCACAAGGCCGAGGATGACGTCCGTAATAGGGATAGGTTTGTCAGCAATCTGGGCTGGTCAGGGCCGCACGGCAAGATGCGGCCCTTTCTTCACACCCGGCCTCAATCCATTTCCGGAAACAGGAGCTCCACGACATAGCTCGCGTCAAACCGCGTATCGAGCATGCCGTAGGTCGATCGCCAGCCGGCCGCCAGCCGGGTTTCAAGGAAGGCGTCGGCTATGCGGCCGGCACCCAGCCGGTAGAGTTCGGCGGCCCCTGCCGCAAGCGCCAGCTGCTCGATGAAGATGCGGGCCGCGCTTTCATGATTCTTGCACAGCGCCATAGCGGCGCGCAGCAATTCGACGATCTTGGCGCCGGAGGCCCCGAGATCCCGCGCGATCACCTGGAAAACGGCCTCGAACAGGTCGCTGCCGTGCTCGACGACGCGCCTCAGATCAAGCGCCATCATGTTGCCGGCTCCGTCGTTCATCGCAAGGCCCGGCGCATCGCGATAATGACGGGTGATCGGCCGGTCCTCGATGAAGCCGTTGCCGCCCATCACCTCCATGGCCTCGGCCACCACGGCGGGCGCGATCTTGGTCGTCCAGTATTTCGTCACCGGGGTCATCACCCGAGCATAGGCTGCTTCCTCGGCGCTGTCGCGGGCGCGATCGAAGCTTTCGGCAAGGCGGAAGGAGAGCGCCCCGGCGGCGGCCACATCGAGCGCCAGATCGGCCAGAACACGCATCATCAGCGGCCGGCTGAGGAGCGACTGGCCCTGCACATTGCGCCCGCGCGCGGCGTGGGTCGCTTCGGCAAGCGCTGCACGCATCAGGCCCGAGGCCATCACCGAACTGTCGAGCCGCATCAGGGTCAGCATGTCGAGAATCGTTCTGAGGCCGCCATCCGGCGCGCCGAGCAGAAAGCCGAAGGCGTCGGAAAACTCGATTTCGACGGCCGCATTCGAGCGCAGCCCGAGCTTGTCTTTCAGCCGCTGATAACGAAGCGCATTGGTCCGTCCTTCGTCGAGAAGACGCGGCACCAGAAAGCATCCTGGCTTGCCATCGACATCGGCGAGCATGACGAAAGCATCGCTCATCGGCGCGGAGACGAACCATTTGTGGCCCGTGAGCCGGTAGACGCCCTCGCTGACGCGCACGGCCCTGGTGGTCAGCCCGCGCGTGTCACTGCCAGCCTGCTTTTCGGTAATCGCGAGCCCGATGGTCGTCGCCGTCTTCTGCGCCTGGGGACGGTTGGTCGAATCATATTTGCGCGACAGGATTTTCGGCGCCCATTCCGAGCGCAATTGCGGCGCTGCCGCCAGAACCGCAAGCGAGGCGGAGGTGGAAGACAAGGGCTCCAGATGCCCGCATTCGAGCTGTGCCGAGAGAAACAGACGAACGGCTCTCAGCTTGTGCGCCTTCGATTTCGAATCTGCGTCGCGCGGCGGCTCCCAGAGGGAGGAATGCAGACCAGAGGACATCGAGCGGCGCAGAAGCGCATGCCAGGCCGGATGGAAGGCCACCGTGTCCAGCCGCTCGCCGGCAGGCCCGTGGGTCTTTAGCTGCGGCAGGCTGGTATTGGCCATCTGCGCCAGTTCCTGCGCTTCCGCCGAGGTCACATAGCGCCCGATCATGTCGAACTCATCGCGCAGCGGACGCGCCAGATTGCGCGTCAGATCGCCCAGAAGCGGATCGGAATGAAAGGCGTTGTACCCGCTCCATGGCCTGGGTTGGTTCAACGTCTTGAATACATCATTATCGGGCATCGCCGTTTACGCACTTCTCTTTGAAGACAGATCACAGAGTTGGCATGCTTCGATATAATCTGTCAAAGCTTGCAGCCGAGCCGGCGAGCCATTATAGACGCCAGGACTTCAAGCGACAGACCGCACGGCCTCATATGGAGGAAAGCTTCATGGTCTTCTTTCCCCACCGCCACCTGATCGGCATCAAGGGCCTTTCGCCCATTGATATCGGGACACTTCTCGACAAGGCCGAAGAGGCCATAGCATTCAATCGCTCCCGCGAAAAGAAAAACAGCGTTCTGCGCGGGCTTACCCAGATCAACCTGTTCTTCGAGGCATCCACCCGCACGCAGGCCTCCTTCGAGCTGGCCGGCAAGCGTCTGGGCGCCGATGTGATGAACATGTCGGTCGGCAATTCATCGGTGAAAAAAGGCGAAACGCTGATCGACACGGCGATGACGCTGAATGCCATGCACCCGGATGTGCTGGTGATCCGCCATGCCTCGGCGGGCGCGGCAGCGCTACTTTCGCAAAAGGTCGCCTGCTCGGTGATCAACGCCGGCGACGGCGCGCATGAGCATCCGACCCAGGCGCTGCTCGACGCGCTCACCATCCGCCAGGCCAAGGGACGGCTCGACAATATCGTCGTCGCCATCTGCGGCGACATCCTGCATTCGCGCGTCGCCCGCTCCAACATCATCCTGCTGAACACGATGGGCGCCAGGGTCCGGGTTGTCGGCCCGGCAACGCTTCTGCCCGCCGGTATCCGTGACATGAGCGTCGAGGTCTTCGACAATATGGAAGATGGGCTGAGGGATGCCGACGTGGTGATGATGCTCAGGCTTCAGCGCGAGCGCATGTCCGGCGCCTTCGTGCCCTCGATCCGCGAATATTTCCGCTTCTGGGGCCTCGATGCCGAAAAGCTGAAGGCCGCCAAGGAAGACGCGCTGGTGATGCATCCCGGCCCGATGAACCGGGGCGTCGAAATCGCCACCGACGTTGCCGACGGGCCGCAAAGCGTGATCGAGAAACAGGTGGAAATGGGCGTCGCCGTGCGCATGGCCGTGATGGAAACGCTGATGCTCTCGGACAATGGAGGAGCACGGGTATGAAGCCGCTCGTTTTGAACAACGCCCGCATCATCGACCCTTCCCGCGACCTCGACGAGACCGGCACAATCATCGTTGAGGATGGGCGCATAGTCGCCGCCGGCAGCGACGCCGCCAATCAGGGCGCGCCGGACGGCGCGGAGATTGTCGATTGCGGCGGGCTGGTCGCCACCCCCGGCCTTGTCGATGCCCATGTGTTCGTCGGCGAACCCGGCGCCGAGCACACAGAGACCATTCATTCGGCAAGTCTGGCGGCGGCCGCCGGCGGCATCACCTCCTTCGTGATGATGCCTGATACCCATCCGCCGATCGACGATGTCGCGCTGCTGGAGTTCGTGCTGAAGACCGCGCGCGACAATGCCGTGGTCAACGTCTTCCCCGCTGCGGCGCTGACCAAGGGGCTGGCCGGCCTAGAGATGACCGAAGTCGGCCTGCTGAAGGGCGAAGGCGCAGTGGCCTTCACCAATGGCCGCTATTCGCTCTCCGACAACCGGGTTCTGCGCCGGGCGATGACCTATGCCCGCGCCTTTGACGCCGTGGTCTCGCTGGAGCCGCGCGACCGTTATCTGAGCGAGACGGGCGTGATGAACGAGGGGCTTTTCGCCAGCTGGCTCGGCCTTTCCGGCATTCCGCGCGAGGCCGAGATCATTCCGCTGGAACGCGACCTGCGGCTCGCCGCGCTCACCGGCGCGCGCTATCACGCAGCCCTGATCTCGGTGCCCGAATCGGTCGGTGCGATCCGCGTTGCCCGAGAACGCGGGGCTTTCGTCTCCAGCGGCATCTCGATCAACAATCTGACGCTGAACGAAAACGACATCGGCGAATACCGCACCTTCTTCAAGCTGACGCCGCCGCTGCGCCACGAGGAAGACCGGCTGCAGATGGTCGAGGCGCTGAAGAACGGGCTGATCGACATCATCGTCTCCTCGCATGATCCGCAGGACGTCGACACCAAGCGCCTGCCGTTTTCCGATGCCGAGGACGGCGCGATCGGGCTTGAGACCATGCTGTCTGCCGCGCTCCGCCTGCACCATTCCGGTGAAGTTCCGCTGATGCGGCTGATCGATGCGATGTCGACGCGGCCGGCAAAGATCTTCGACCTCGATGCCGGCACGCTTCAGCCCGGCGCGCGGGCCGATATCACGCTGATCGACCTGGAAGAACCATGGGTCGTCACGCCGGACCGGCTCGTCTCCCTTTCGAAGAACACGACTTTCGAGAATGCCCGCTTCTCCGGCCGCGCCGTACGCACCTATGTCGCCGGCAAATGCGTTTACCAGGCAAGCTAGGAGAGGATGAGCATCGTGGGGGAATTCTTCGCTTTCGACCTGACGCCCGTTGATGCGCTGATCGTTATCGCGATCGGCTATCTTCTGGGGTCCCTGCCCTTCGGCTATATGATCACCCGCATGGCAGGCCTCGGCGACATCCGCAAGATGGGTTCCGGCAATATTGGCGCGACCAATGTTCTGCGCACCGGCAAGCGGCATCTGGCCGCCCTCACCCTGCTGCTCGACGCGCTGAAGGCAACCTTCGCCGTCATCATCTGCGCCAGGCTTTACGGCGCGGATGCGGGCCTGATTGCCGGAGCGGCGGCCTTTATCGGTCACCTCTTTCCGGTCTGGCTCGGCTTCAAGGGCGGCAAGGGCGTGGCCACCTATATCGGCGTTCTGCTCGGAATCGCTCCTGCCGCCGTGCTGATCTTCGCCTTCGTCTGGCTGCTGGTTGCCAAGCTTTCGCGCTATTCCTCGCTCTCGGCGCTGGTTGCCACGCTTGTCATGCCGGTTGCTTTATGGATAATGGATCAACCGAAGGCTTCATTGGTCATGGCCGTCCTCACCATTATTTCCTGGTGGCGGCACAAGGCCAATATCGAACGGCTGATCTCGGGCAAGGAAAGCAGGATCGGAGACAAGGGGTGACGGACAGTCTGGCTTCTCAAGGCGGCGCTTCGGCGCTGCGCCACAAAAGGGAAGCCGCCCGTTGAGCCGCTCCGGCATTTCGCTTTCGCAGAGCCAGCGCATCGCCTGGCTCAGGCTGATCAGAAGCGACAATGTCGGCCCCGCGACCTTTCGCGAACTCATCAATCATTGCGGCAGCGCCGAAAAGGCGCTCGACATGCTGCCCGAACTGGCAAAACGCGGCGGCGCGATGAAGCGGATCCGCGTTGCCAGCATTGCCGATGCCGAACGCGAGATGGAGATGGCGGCCCGCCATGACGGTCGGTTCGTCGCCATCGGCGAACCCGACTATCCGCCAGCCCTGCGGGCGATCGACGGCGCGCCGCCGCTTCTGGCCATGTGCGGCAGCGGCGAGACCGCGACGCGGCCGACGCTTGGTATTGTCGGCGCGCGCAACGCCTCGGTCGCCGGCGCGAAATTCGCAGCCATGGTCGCAGCCGCCGCTGCCGGCGCCGGCTACACGGTGGCCTCCGGCCTTGCCCGCGGCATTGACGCAGCCGCCCATCATGCGAGTTTGAAGCATGGCACGCTAGCCGCGCTGGCCGGCGGCCTTGACCGGATCTATCCGCCGGAAAACGCCGAACTCTACCGCAGGATCTGTACGGAAGGCGGCGTTGCAATTTCCGAGATGCCCTATGGCTGGGAGCCGCGCGCGCGGGATTTTCCCCGGCGCAACAGGCTGATCGCAGGCGCTTCGCTTGCCGTCGTCGTTGTCGAAGCGGCGATGCGTTCCGGTTCGCTGATCACAGCGCGGCTGGCCAACGAAGCCGGACGGCTGGTGCTCGCCGTGCCCGGCTCGCCGCTCGACCCGCGCGCCCAGGGCAGCAACGGCCTGATCAAGCAAGGGGCAATGATCGTCTGTTCGCCGGAGGATGTGCTGGAGGCCCTGGCACCACTGTCGAATCTTGAGCTGCCGTTTTCAGGCGATGCCGGAGAGGAAGCCGAGCCGGAGGGCGAAGCAGCGGCCGAACCCGCCGAGGATGATCGCCTGCGCGTTGCCGAGGCGCTGGGGCCGAGTCCTTGCGAGATCGATGATCTGATCCGGTTTACCGGGGTGAGCGCGGCAACCGTCCAGCTGATCCTTCTGGAACTTGATCTCGCCGGCCGCCTTGTGCGGCATCCCGGCGGCCGGATATCGCTCACCTGAGCAACTGTTGGCCTTCGATCGAATAGGTATCTTCCTATCTACCCTGCATTGAAACTAAAGCCATGGATTCCACTAATTCTGAAACTGCGTGATCAGCTTCGACTGCACTTCGCCCGCCTCGAGATAGGCCATGTCGATCAGGTAGCAGAGGATTTCCGTGCCCTCCTTGTCCGAAAGCCGGCGAAGCTGACCAAGTATCTGCCTGATATAGATAATCTCGTCCTCCGTCAGCCTTCTTGCATTATCGTTTCCGGATATATTCGCTGGCATTTATACACCTATGGGCCTTGCAGTGTCGTGCTTCGCCGTGACTTCGTCTCCTCTCGAACAATACCTTTCCGGAAGCGGATTGCAATTGCTAAAGGTATTCTCTTTTGGTTGTTCTCGGTTGTAATTGTCCAAAATTCCTTGATGGGCCTTGACCGAAGCACAAACCCTGTCCATTTCGACAGACAAAAGCAGCCGACACAAAGGTCGGGTTTGCACTGCCCCCCGGTTTCAGGGTAAAGGCTGAGCCGATCGAGCCTGCGAGAACGCGTGCGACGACAGGCCGTGGACTTTGAACACGCCTTCCCGCATCAGCGCCATCCCGGCACACGCTGACGGAAAATGCCGAGCGCGCTCCCGCTTACGGCCTTCCAAACTGCGCTGGAACGATCGGCAGAGGCCGGCAGGCTTCCCCGGTCGGTTGACCGCGCCGTGGAGGCAGCCGAAAATGCGCGCGTGAAGGCACAGACAGAATTGAGACGGAAGACATGGACGTAGTCGTTGTAGAGTCCCCCGCCAAGGCGAAGACCATCAACAAATATCTGGGCAAGGACTACAAGGTTCTGGCGTCTTTCGGCCATGTGCGCGATCTGCCGCCAAAGGACGGGTCCGTGCTGCCCGACGAGGACTTCGCCATGTCCTGGAAGGTCGACACGGCCTCCGCCAAGAGGGTGAAGGATATCGCCGACGCGGTGAAGGACGCCGATGGCCTCATTCTCGCAACCGACCCGGACAGGGAGGGCGAAGCGATCTCCTGGCATGTGCTCGACCTTTTGAAAAAGAAGAAGGTGCTGAAGGACAAGCCGGTCAAGCGCGTCGTTTTCAACGCCATTACCAAGAAGGCCGTGCTCGATGCCATGGCCAACCCGCGCGATATCGACGAGGCGCTGGTCAATGCCTATCTCGCCCGACGCGCGCTTGACTATCTCGTCGGCTTCAACCTGTCGCCTGTGCTCTGGCGCAAACTGCCGGGCGCCCGCTCGGCAGGCCGCGTTCAGTCGGTTGCGCTGCGTCTCGTCTGCGAGCGGGAAAACGAGATCGAACGCTTCATCCCCGAAGAATACTGGAACATCGTCGCCGACCTGAAGACCGAGCGCGGCGATGCGTTTGAAGCACGGCTGGTGCAGGCCGACGGCAAGCGCGTCCAGAAGAACTCGATCAAGGACGGCGAGCATGCCGGCCGCATCAAGGAATTGCTCGAAGGCGCGACCTATTCGGTCGCAAGCGTCGAGGCGAAGCCCGTGCGGCGCAATCCCGGCCCGCCCTTCACCACCTCGACCCTGCAGCAGGCCGCTTCCTCGCGCCTCAGCTTTTCCGCGTCGCGCACCATGCAGGTGGCCCAGCGGCTTTACGAAGGCGTGGATATCGGCGGCGAAACCGCCGGTCTGATCACCTATATGCGTACGGACGGCGTCTCCATGGCCCCGGAGGCTATCACCGGCGCCCGCGATGCCATCGGCGACCAGTTCGGCCAGCGCTACCTGCCGGAAAGCCCCCGGCACTACTCGGTGAAAGCCAAGAATGCACAGGAAGCGCACGAGGCCATCCGCCCGACCGACTTTACCCGCACACCGCAATCGGTGAAGAAATTCCTCGATGCCGACCAGTTCCGCCTTTACGACCTGATCTGGAAGCGCGGCATTGCCAGCCAGATGGCGTCCGCCGAGATGGAACGCACCACGGCCGAGATCACCGCAGCCAAGGGCGGCGACAGCGCAGGTCTCCGCGCCGTCGGTACGGTCGTCAAGTTCGACGGCTTCCTGAAAGCCTATGCCGACAATCGCGAGGAGAAGCAGCCTTCCGACGAGGATGACGATGATGGTCGCCTGCCGGAGATCAATCAGGGCGAAAGCGCCGCCAAGGAAAAGATCCGCGCCACCCAGCACTTCACCGAGCCGCCGCCGCGCTATTCGGAAGCCTCGCTGATCAAGAAGCTGGAAGAGCTCGGCATCGGCCGTCCGTCGACCTATGCCTCGACGCTGGCGACGCTGCGCGACCGCGAATACATCACCATCGAAAACCGCAAGCTAACGCCCGAGGCGAAGGGCCGGCTGGTGACGGCCTTCCTCGAGAGTTTCTTCAACCGCTATGTGGAATATGATTTCACCGCCGACCTTGAAGAAAAGCTCGACAAGATTTCCGATGGATCGCTCGAGTGGAAACAGGTTCTCCGCGATTTCTGGAAGGACTTTTTCGCCCAGATCGAAGACACCAAGGAACTGCGCGTCACCAATGTGCTCGATGCGCTCAACGAGGCGCTGGCGCCGCTCGTTTTCCCCAAGAGGGAGGACGGTTCCGATCCGCGCATCTGCCAGGTTTGCGGCACGGGCAAGCTTTCGCTGAAGCTCGGCAAATACGGCGCCTTCGTCGGCTGCTCCAACTATCCGGAATGCAATTTCACCCGCCAGCTTGGCGCGGACGCCGATGCCGATGCCAACGGCATCAACCCGAATGAGCCGAATGTTCTGGGCGAAGACCCGGAAACCGGCGAGACCGTGACGCTGCGAACCGGTCGTTTCGGCCCTTATGTCCAGCGCGGCGAAGGCAAGGAAGCCAAGCGCTCCTCGCTGCCAAAGGGCTGGAAGCCGGAAGATATCGACCTGGAAAAGGCGCTGCAGCTGCTCTCGCTGCCACGCGATGTCGGCCCGCACCCGGAAGACGGCAAGATGATCACCGCCGGCCTTGGCCGCTACGGCCCCTTCGTGCTGCATGACGGCACCTATGCCAATGTCGAAAGCATCGAGGATGTGTTCTCCGTCGGCGTCAACCGCGCGGTCTCGATCATTGCCGACAAGCGCGCCAATGGCGGACGCCGCCGCTCCGCGCCGGCGGCGCTGAAATCGCTCGGCGAGCATCCGGACGGCGGCGAAGTGACCGTCAATGACGGCCGCTACGGGCCTTATGTGAAGTGGGGCAAGATCAACGCCACACTTCCCAAGGGCAAGGATCCGCAATCGGTGACCATGGAAGAGGCCATTCCGCTTTTGGCTGCGCGCATGGAAAAGACCGGCGCGAAAAAGCCTGCCAAGAAGAAGGCCCCGGCCAAGAGACCCGCAGCCAAGAAGACAACATCCAAAACCGCTTCGGCAACCAAGAAGGCATCGGCTTCCAAAAAGAAGAAGACCGATGAGGCCGAGGCCGAAAAGAGCGACAGTTGAGCGCAAAACCAAAGACCGGTCCGGGTTCCCAAAAACCCGACGAGATCATTCACGGCGAGGTGCCGCCGCGCGACGTGCTGTTGAAGTTCATCGCCGACAATCCCGATCGCGCGTCCAAGCGCGAGATCGCCAAGGCCTTCGGCATCAAGGGCGTGGCCCGTGTCGAGCTGAAGGATGCTCTGCGCGATCTTGAGGACGAAGGCATGCTGCAGAAGAAGCGCAAGAGCCTGGTCCGTCCCGGCGCGCTGCCGCCCGTTACTGTGCTCGACATCACCACCCGCGATAAGGATGGCGAGCTGATCGGAAGGCCTGCCGAATGGCCGGAGGAGGAAGGGGCAGCACCCGCCGTCCTCATCCGCCAGTCCGGCGGCGGCAAGAACGGCAAGCGCAAGGCCCCGACAGCCGGGCTGAATGACCGCGTCGTCGCCAAGATTTTCCCGTCGAAATCGGAAACCGGACCGGCCTATACCGCCCGCATCATCAAGGTGATCGACAAGCGCCGCGCCGCAGCGCTCGGCGTCATCCGCATGTTCGACGACGGATCGGCGCGACTGATGCCGATCGACCGGCGCGACAACGAAATCGCCATTGAGGAGACGGCGCTGAATGGCGCGAAGGACGGAGACCTTGTCGAGGTCGACGTCAAGCGTTCGGGCCGCTACGGCCTGCCGCGCGGCGAGGTGCTGACGATCGTCGGCTCGCTGGCGTCGGAAAAGGCCGTGTCGATGATCGCCATCCATTCGCATGGCATTCCGCACATCTTCCCGAAAGAGGTGACGGACGAGGCGGATGCGGCAAAGCCCGCGACAATGGCGCACCGCGAGGACTGGCGCGACGTTCCGCTCGTCACCATCGATCCGGCAGACGCCAAGGACCATGACGACGCGGTCTATGCCGAGCCGGATGAGCGGCCCGAAAACGAGGGCGGCGTCATCGTCACCGTCGCCATTGCCGATGTCTCCTATTATGTCCGCCACAAATCCGCGCTCGATCGCGAGGCGCTGAAGCGCGGCAATTCGGTCTATTTTCCCGACCGCGTGGTGCCGATGCTGCCCGAGCGGATCTCGAACGACCTCTGCTCGCTGCGCGAGGGCGAGGATCGGCCCGCCATGGCCGTGCGCATGGTTTTCTCGAAGGATGGCCGCAAGGCCTCCCACACCTTCCACCGCATCATGATGAAGAGTGCGGCGAAGCTTTCCTACCAACAGGCGCAGGCCGCGATCGACGGCAAGACCGACGACAAGACCGGTCCGCTGCTGGAGCCCGTGCTGAAGCCGCTCTGGGCCGCCTACGAGACGATGAAGCGCGGGCGCGACCGCCGCCAGCCGCTGGAACTCGACATGCCCGAGCGCCGCATCCTGCTGAAGGAAGACGGCACGGTGGACAAGGTGGTGGTGCCGCCGCGTCTCGATGCGCACAAGCTCATCGAGGAAATGATGATCCAGGCGAACGTCGCGGCTGCCGAGACGCTGGAGAAAAAGCGGCAGGCGCTGATCTACCGAACCCATGACGCGCCGTCGCTTTCCAAGCAGGAGAGCCTGCGCGAATTCCTGGCAACGCTGTCCATTCCGCTGGCCAAGGGCGGTAATCTGCGCGCGAATTCCTTCAACGGCATTCTTGCAAAGGCCGAGCAATCGCCGCAGAAGGATCTGATCAACGAAATGGTGCTGCGCTCGCAGAGCCAGGCGGTCTATTCGCCGGAAAATGGCGGGCATTTCGGCCTGAACCTGATGAAATACGCCCATTTCACCTCGCCGATCCGCCGCTATGCCGACCTGATCGTCCACCGCGCGCTGGTCGCCGCCCTTCACCTTGGCGAAGGCGGGCTGGAGCGCGAGGAGGAAGAGCAGCTCGACGATATCGCCGCCGAAATCTCCACCTTCGAGCGGCGCGCCATGGCGGCTGAACGCGAGACCGTCGACCGGTTGATCGCCCACCATCTGGCCGGCCGCATCGGCGAAAGCTTCGACGGCCGCGTTGCCGGCGTCACCCGTTCGGGCCTGTTCATCGCCCTGCCGGAATATGGCGCTGACGGTTTCGTGCCGGTCTCCACGCTGGGCGGCGATTATTATGTGCATGACGAGGTGCGTCAGGCGCTTGTCGGCGAGCGGACCAATCTCGGCTATCAGCTGGGCGACAATGTCGAGGTGCAGCTTGTCGAGGCAATCCCGCTTGCGGGCGCATTGCGCTTCGAGATGCTGTCGTCCGGCCGCAAGCTTCCCGCCCCCACCCGGTCCTTCCACAAGTCGAAGACCGGTCGCCCGATGCGCGGCGGCGGTGCGGGACGGCGCAGCGGACGCGGGCGGCGATAGATCCGCCCTGCTCGCCGCACCATTGCGTTTTGCCCGCGTTTCAGCATAAATCGATCCTCACGGAGGACGCCATGCCCGAACAGGTCGACGACAATCACCACCGCTATGGCGGCACGCCGGACGACGAGCGCCGGCTCGCGCCCGCCATGCTGACGGGCCTCAAGGGCCGTTGCCCCGCCTGCGGCAAGGGAAAGCTGTTCTACAAATACCTGAAGACCGTGGATGAGTGCCCGGAATGCGGCACGGAGATCCACCACCACCGCGCCGACGACCTGCCCGCCTATCTCGTTATCCTCGTGCTCGGCCATTTCATGGTCGGCGGCTACATGACGGGCGCGGAACTCTTCGACGTGCCCGACTGGGTGCATCTCGCCGTCTGGGTGCCCCTCACCGCACTCGCCGCCTTCGCCCTCATCCAACCGATGAAAGGCGCCGTCATCGGCCTGCAATGGGCGCTGAGGATGCATGGGTTCGACGGCAACGAGACATAGGATACTCCGGATTTAGTAGTATTTTCTTGGCGCACGCTTAGACGGAAAAAATAAAATGAATCTAAGGAGACCAAAACTAAATCTCAGTTTACGCCGCTTTCTGATCGACCTAAATACTGCACTTGACGATATGCAATTATGGATCGATAGCAGCACAGAGCCAAATAACAATTCCATAATGGGTAGTATCTATAAATACGGAAATCACGTAAACAACATATCTGTTGATGTCTTACTGTTAGAAGACAGAAATTTTTATCGGCATATTGGTTTTGAGATGAGATCAATTCCACGGATAATAAAAAGACGATTTATTTATAAAAAATTCGGAGGAATGAGCACAATAGATCAACTTCTAGTAAGAACCAAATCAAAAAGAACAGGATCGTGTCCCAGCGCGTGGTGTAGCTGGATTTCATAGCCATCGGTGATTTCCGGTAGGGTCGGGTTGCTTAGAACCAACCTTAAGGACACCACCGATGACCGACGACATGATGAACCTGCGCTTGGCTGTTGAGAAGAGCGCTGATGCCGATTTGCTGCGTGAGATGATCGGCTTTGCAGCCGAGAAACTGATGGCGCTGGAGGTGAGCGCGAAGACAGGCGCTGGATACGGCGAGAAGACCACGTTCCGGCTTGCCCAGCGCAACGGCTACCGCGATCGAGACTGGGAAACGCGAGCGGGCACCGTTGAACTGCGCATCCCCAAGCTTCGCACCGGCAGCTATTTTCCGAGCTTTCTCGAACCACGCCGGATGGCGGAGAAGGCTCTGACGGCGGTCATCCAGGAAGCCTATATCCAGGGCGTTTCGACCCGGTCCGTCGATGATCTCGTCAAAGCCATGGGCATGTCGGGCATCTCCAAGAGCCAGGTCTCGCGACTTTGCGAGGAAATAGACGACAAGGTGAAGGCCTTCCTCGACAGGCCCATCGAAGGCGAATGGCCATACCTCTGGATCGATGCCACCTATCTGAAGGTCCGACGCGGCGGGCGCATCGTCTCTGTCGCCGTCATCATCGCAGTGGGCGTGAACACCGACGGCCGACGCGAAGTGCTCGGCATGGAAATCGGCACATCCGAGGCAGAGGCGATCTGGACGGAGTTCCTGCGCAAGCTGACCAGGCGTGGGCTGCGGGGCGTCAAGCTCGTCGTCTCCGATGCCCATGAGGGGATCAAGGCCGCTGTGTCGAAGGTGCTTTGCGCCACCTGGCAGCGCTGCAGGGTCCACTTCATGCGCAATGCGCTTGCCCATGCAGGAAAGAGCGGGCGGCGCGTCGTCTCCGCCTTCATCGCCACGGCTTTTGCCCAGGACACGCCGGAGGCAGCGAGCACCCAGTGGCGCAATGTCGCCGACCAGATCAGGCCGAAGGTGCCGAAACTCGCCACGCTGATGGATAGTGCCGAACAGGATGTGCTCGCATACATGACCTTTCCAAGGCAGCACTGGGCAAAGCTTCACAGCACAAACCCGATCGAACGTCTGAACGGCGAGATCAAGCGGCGCACCGAGGTTGTCGGCATCTTCCCCAACGATGACGCCATCGTTCGTCTCGTCGGCGCGCTCCTGCTCGAACAGAACGATGAATGGGCCGTCCAACGATCCCGCTACATGACACTGGAAACCATCGCCACAATGAGCGATGATCCGCTCATCAGCCTGCCAGCCGCAAGCTGACACTCATCCGCCCCTCTGGGATGAGCCGTGGTCGTCTAAGCTACACCACGTCATGGGACACGATCAAGAACAGAAAGAACAATAAAAAGGAAAATAAATGAAATAACTCTGTCAGTAATAATAAACTTTCATAAATCAAAAGACGATATATTTCTATCTTTCTTAAATACAGCATACTTAGGACCGCAAATAAATGGCGTAAACTCTGCTTCACTAACCGTATTTGGAAAGCAAGCAGACACGCTCAACCTTGACCAAAGCGGATTTATCGCCAGCCTGCTCCCTTACCCTTTGCCGAGCAACGTTGCAAAGTCTCTTCGAGACTCAGGCCCTAAGGTATCATCCAGCGAAATCATCTCAGAGTTTTCAGCAACAAATCCATGGTGGACATCGAAGATAAGAAATAGGACAAGATACCTAGAAAAACTTAGAATTAAATATTCAGAAGCCTTTTTAAGAGAAACCAATTACTAACGTACTCGTTATTCGGATCCTTCCAATCTGAAACTTTTTTTATCGCTCCAACCTCCCCCTTTGCCACGGCCTCAGAAAATTTAGAGCAAAATCTATATACATGAGCTGAAATGATATTTAAGTCGTTGATTAACTCATCGCAATCCTTATTAATAAATCGTCCATTTTTAAGAAAAAAATCTATTTCTCTTGCATTGTAAACAACTCTGTCGTTTAAATTAGATTCCATATAAACAACATTTCTCATACCAATATAGTAATAAAGTCTATATCTGATATCATTATAATTCAACCCATACTCTCTTATAGCACTGAAATAATAATTCTTATGAGATTTTGAATCAATATTCCTTAGAAGAGATCTTTGAGCAGCTATTCTTCTGTCAAAAATCTTGGCGATATCCTGAGCCAATTCACTAGCACCATTCGTTTCCCGCACACGTATCTCCTCGCGGGTAGCCCTCAGCCAATGTTGTTTTTGAAAGTAGGCCGTTAAGATAACACCAAGAAAAGCAATGATTATGGTGATAGGGATACCGAGCATTTGCAGACTCCGCACAATTCGATTGATTCTTTGGTCTCAACCTTTTGCCAATCGGGAAAGCTTTTTTGTAGCGCTAATTGAGAAAGGGTACACTGCAGAGAATAAACTACTCTAGTAACTCCCCGCCCGAAAGCTTCATCAGCACAATCCCCGAAATAATCAGCGTCGCCGCAACCAACCTGCCGGGCGTTGCTGCCTCGCCGAGGACTGCTACGCCGACGGCGAAAGCGCCGATGGCGCCGATGCCGGTCCAGATCGTGTAGGCCGTGCCGAGCGGCAGGGTGCGCATGGAGATCGACAGCAGCACGAAGCTGGCGGCAGCGGCGATGATGGTGACGAGCGTGGGCGTCAAAAGGGTGAAGCCTGTCGACTTTTTCATGGAAAAGGCCCAGACGACTTCGAGAACACCGGCAATTGCGAGAATGAACCAGGCCATGACGCGGCCCTCCTTTTGCTCAAGAGTGGCCGGGCCGTCCCGGATGGGTGTCGATAGGTGCGGGCCGTCCCGCGCGGCCGCGTTCTAGCCTGCGGATGCCTCGCGGTCAATCAGCCAGACAGACCCTGTTCTTGCCGGTGCGCTTGGCCTTGTAGAGCGCGGCATCGGCGCGGGCGTAGAGATCGGCCTGATCCTCATAGAGCGCGGCGGAGGCGATGCCGGCGGAAAAGGAATAGGCAAATTCCGGATACTCGGCAAAGGGCCTCAACGCGCCCACTTCCTCAAGCATCGCCTCGACGGCGTCCGCAGCCTCTGCCGGCGTCATGCGCGGCAGGACGAGGCCGAATTCCTCACCGCCGAGCCGGCCGAAACAGTCGACCCGCCGGACCAGCGTCGAGATCTTCTGGGCAAAACCGATCAGAAGACGGTCACCGAAAGCGTGGCCGAAACGGTCATTGACCTGCTTGAAATTGTCGACGTCGAAGATCGCGAAACAGCCCGGCGGATTTCTTGTCGCATCCGGCTCGCGCTCGACCATGTCGGAAAGCCGCTCCATCAGGAAACGGCGGTTGGCGATGCCCGTCAACTCGTCCGTCAGCGACGAGCGCAGCGCGATGTCGCGTTCCTGCCTCAGCGTGCGTCCCTGGGCACGAAGCGGCGTGATGTCGCTTGCAAGACACAGCATCCAGCCGTCCTCGTCCACCGTCTCGGTCATCCACAGCCAGGTCCCGTCATGCACATCGGTCTCGAAGGCACGGAACGGCAACTTGCCGCGACGCGACAGCGTTCCCTTCAGCCACATTTCGAAGTCCGGATTGGAGATGACCGTGCCGCGCCGGGCGTGAAAATTGCGACGCATCAACTCCGCCCAGAGCGGATATTCTTCCGCCCCGAGAAAGAAGGTTTCCCGGTATTTCCGGTTGGCGAAGATCAACCGGTCCTCTTCATCGAACACCGCGAAAAACACATCGGTCAGATCCATGAAACGAAGAAAGCATTTCAGTTTGCTTTCCATGAAAAAGCAACGCCCCCTCTGGTCTCAGCGCGCCGCATGGACAAGGGCACGTCTTAACCCTGTATGGTTAACTTCGCCGAACGGGTCAACCGATAGACACACCCGTTGCCTCCCCCGAAAAATTCTCGACTCAGCGCGAAAGACCGAGCCAGACCACATGCTTGAGCCCGCGTTTCTTGCGGTGGGCGCGCACCGTCTTCGCCTCCGTCTCGAAACCGCTTTTCTTCATGCGCGCGGTGAAGCGTTCATCGGGGTGCGCGGACCAGACGGCGAGCACGCCGCCTTTCCTCAAGGCCCGTTTCGAGGCGGCAAGACCGGAAAGGCTGTAGAGCCGGTCATTGTCTTCCCGCGTCAGCCCGTCCGGCCCGTTGTCCACATCCAGCAGGATCGCGTCGAAGCTATTCTGCGAGGCGGCGATCAACTGCGTTACGTCGCCCTCGTAGATTTCCACGCGGGGATCATCCACAGAGCCCGCGAACACCTCGGCCATCGGCCCGCGCGCCCAGGCGATCACCGCCGGCACCAGTTCGGCGACCACGATACGCGCATCCTCGGGCAGAACGGCAAGCGCCGCGCGCAGCGTGAAGCCCATGCCGAGGCCGCCGATCAGGACGGACGGCCGGTCCCGTCCAGCGATCCTTTCCGCCGCGAATTCGGCAAGCGCCTCCTCCGAGCCGGAAAGCCGGCTGTTCATCAATTCGTTAGCGCCGAGCATGATGGAAAACTCTCCGCCACGCCGCTTCAGCCGCAGCGTGCCTGCCTCGCCCGGAATTTCGGCTTCATCGAGTTCGACCCATGGAATCATTGCCGGCTCCTGCCCAGAATGCGGTGGTTGCGCCCGGCGTGTTTAAGGGTAGAATCGCCCCTGCGGCAACAAAAGTTTGGCCGGAAGGGCAAGGCAAACGGTTTTGCGGCGACCCAGCCTTGACTTTTGCGCGAAGATTCGTAGTGTCCCGCCAGATTTTGCCGTGGCGAAGGCCCGGCGAGCCCAGCGAAGCGTCCGGTGCGGGCGCTTCTTGATTTTTTAGGTAACAGTCCGGGCGTACCGGTTCCGCTTTCTCCACGATGGAGGGCGGATTGCTCTTGAAGGCAGAAGAACATGGCAAAAGCAACAACGATCAAGATCAAGCTGCTGTCGACGGCAGACACCGGCTTTTTCTACGTCACCAAAAAGAACAGCCGCACGATGACGGAAAAGATGGTCAAGACCAAATATGACCCGATCGCGCGCAAGCACGTCGAATTCAAGGAAGCCAAGATCAAGTAAGATCCCTGTTTTCTGGATTTCTGAAAGCCCGGCCCCTCTGGACCGGGCTTTTTCTATGCGCCCGCCCGTTTCCAAAGACGGCGACGCAGGCCTGCCATCAGGATAGCCAGGGCCAGGGCAGAAGACGCCGGAACGGCGGGCATCAGGTAAACGGGGCGCAGTTCCGCGGTAAAGCGGTTGTCACTGCGAACCGTCGTCCCCGGGCGGATGCGGCGCGGATTGTTTTCCGCTGGCAGAGCCATGTTCTTTCGCGGGCGCCTGCTTTTCCCGCGCTGCCTCCGCCTTGCGTTCGGCTTTCCTGCGCCGACGTTCCCGCCGGGCATGGTTGAGGGCGACAAGCCTTGCCCGCGCGCCTGCGGCCAACCGCCCGACAAAGATACGACCGCGATCGACCTCGCGCAGTTCCTGGGCATAGGCGACAGACAGCGCGTTGCGATAGCTTTGCAGCCCCTCGCTGAAGCTCGCCTCCAGCCGGCGCATCACCGAAACCCAGACGGGCGAAACCAGAAGCGAAATCGCCGTCATGGCGATGACGAGGCGGTAGAGGTCCTCGCCAAGCGCGCCGGCGGCGAGACCGGCTGCCGCCAGCACGAAGGAGAATTCGCCGACCTGGGCCATGGAAAGCCCGGCAACCAATGCCGTCTGGGCGGAGGAGCCGGTCCAGCGCAGGAACATCACGTTGAGCACGGATTTGGCGGCAATCACGCCGACGGCGGCCAGAAGCACCGTCAGAAGATTGTTCCAGATGAAGCCGAGATCGATCAGAAGGCCGATGGAGAGGAAGAAGATCACCAGAAGCACGCTCTGGATCGGCTCGACCACCGGAATGACGCGGCTTCGAAGCGTGGAATTGCCGACGCAGATGCCGGCGAGAAACGCGCCATAAGCCGGCGAGAGGCCGGCAACACCAGAGATGGCCGCAGCCGAAAAACACAACGCCAGCGCGCCGAGCGCCAGAAGCTCGACCTTGTCCTCCACCTTTTCGGCATAGGGTATCTTCAGCTTGCCGTACCGGCCGAAATACCAGAGCAGGCCCGCCATGATGCCGACCGCGACCACGACGCGGACCGCCGTCGACGTCACGTCTAAACCCTCGCCGCCGAAGCTCGAGACGAAGATCAGCATCGGCACGACGGCGATGTCCTGGGCGATCAGCACGCCGACGGCGATCCGGCCGGCATCGCCGCGCAGAACCCCCATCTCGTCCAGCATCTTCATCGCCACCACGGTCGACGACATGGCGATGACGAAGCTGAGAATCACGATTTCCCGTGTGCTGGCATCGAGCAGGAAGCCGATGACGAGGGCCAGGACCGCGGCGCTCGCCAATTGCCCGGCCACCACCAGCAGCGCCTGCCGGAGCGAGACGACGAAGGCCTTGATCGACAGTTCCATGCCGATGAAGAACAGCAGGACGACCACGCCCATCTCGCCAAGAAAGGCGACGCTGTCGCTGTTGGCGATCAACCCCATTCCCGTGGGGCCAAGCAGGATACCGGCGAGAATGAAGCCGACGAGCGGCGGCTGGCGCAGCCACAGGAAGCCGAGACCGGCAAGCGCCGCAACCGCGATGACAAGGGCAACGGCGGCGAAACTGCCGCCATGGGACGCGCCGTGGGTTACCGCCTCGTGTACGACTTGCTCCATCTCCAACCTCTGCCCTGGGCCCTTCAGCCGTGCTCTTATCCACAGAATAGGAAAGATTGCACAAAATGCTCAAGCATTCCCTACCCGCAAAGGCTCGGGAAGGCCGGAAACGCAGCATCGGAAGAAAATTCCGGCGCTTGACGTTGCGCATTTCAACAACCGAAAATCGCTGTCAGTCTGGGGAAACCGGGCGTTGGACCGGGTGGTAAGGAAGGACGCTCTCGCAGCGCAGCAACGAATTTGCTTTCCCAGCCGCGAAAACAGTCATATATTCGTAACCATAAATGGAGGAGACAAAATGAGTTTATCACGGTCCCTGCATACGATCCTGATTGGAGCCGCGTTCGTTTTCGTAACGGCGATGCTCTTCATCTAGGAAGGATCAGGCGCTCGGGCGCCGCCCCTGCCAAGGTCGCGCCGGTCGGAACCGGCCGCCATAGTTTTGCGTTGATATGGTCCTATATACGGTATGCGCGCGATCGGTCTCCATGACGGAAACCGGTTTGCGCATCCGACTTATTGTGCCGTCTGCCTTCTGGCGACGGTTAAGGACCTACTGGCACGGAGAACACCATGTTTGAACATAAGACGTCCTCGAGCGACCTGCTTGATCGCCTGCGGTTTTCACAGAAGACGCCGGTGGAACGTGCCGGTTCGATGGTGCGCGGTGAAGTGGACGCGCTCGGCCGCACGGCGCGCGAACACCCTGCCGCGAGCGGCTCCGCGCTGGCTCTGGTCGGGCTTGTCGCCTTCGGACTCGGCTTTCTCGCCGGCAGCGCCGGCAGCGAGGCCTCGGTTCCGCGCAAACGCCTCTTCAGGTCGAAACGGCGGCCCGGCAAGCCGCTCTATAACGGTCGCGGTTCCGTTTTCTCCGGCTGGCGCCGCTGAACAGGAGCGAGAGGCCGGGCTTGAACCGCCAGGTTCAGAGACGGGACCGGCGCATCAGCGCCAGTGCTCGTCGATCCATGCTGTGGGGCGCACATATTTGTAAATGCGCTTCCACGGCTCCTCGAGCGGCCATTTGCCGATCGCCGCCTCATCGGGATCCGGCTTGCCGGTAAAGGCCACGATCTTCGTGCCCTCCGGCAATGGCGGCGTGCGAAAGAAATTCAGCGGCCAGGTCGGCACGAGCGTGTGCTTGAAACTCACGCACCATTCGTGCGGCCAGAACTCCATCTTGTCGACGACGTCGGAAATATAGACCTGCTCGATCCGGTATTTCCTGCGGATCTCGCCGCCGTTCTTCTCGAAATCCTCGAAAATGTGGGTGTTTCTGCCGACATGCCAGCGAAACACGGAGGTGTTGCCGATGCCCTGGCCCATCTGCGTCCAGTTCTCGCAGGCGCAGAAAGCCCCGGGCTTGAAATCGAACATGGCGTCGAGACCGCCGGTAATGACAATATCGAGGTCAAGAAACAGAACGTCGCCGGAAAGGTCCGCGAGCGGCGCCTGCCAGAGCGAGAGTTTCCGCCACGGCGTATAGGCAATGTCATCGGCAATGCGGATATCCGGCAACGGAAACGTCACCACCTCAGCGTCGACGCCGCTGGCATCATCGGTGAAGCAGACGAGCCGCGTCGGCCGTTCGGTATGCCGCTTGATCATCGACCAGAGCCGGTTGACGTAAAGCGCGGGATATCGCGTTCCCCATTTCATGCATACAACGGTCTGCAACGGGCATCATCCTGTCAATATCGGGGGCATGCAATCCAATCGGCAGGCAGGCCTGCATGGATCCGAACACGCCGGGAATTGTCACGTCATTTCAGGTTTCTGTATTTGAACAAAGCCGGAGCAAAGGCAACCGCCCCGCTGCTCACAATGTGGAAAAACGAACGCTGACCGGTCCGCCTGACAAATATCCTGTTATGAAAAAACGACTTTTTCGGTTACAAAAGCAACTTCGCGAATGAGCCGGCCGCCGCACCCCGTGCGACAGACATGCGCCGCTCAAGCCAAAACTATACCGACAATCCGCTCGACGTCCAGAGGAAGACGGATCGTTCTTTCTCAGACACGGGCGAACCCGAAAGACCTTCGATGATGGACCGAAAACCCCGCATCCTTCAGCTTCTGCCCGCCCTTGGCGATGGCGGCGTCGAACGCGGCACTGTCGAGATGGCGGCATTCCTCGCCGAAAAGGGCATCGAGAACTGGGCGGCCTGCGATGGCGGACCGCTTCTGGCCTCGCTTGAGGCAACCGGAACCCATCACATCGACCTGAAGGTCGGGCGTAAATCGCCCTTCGCGATCGACGCCAATGCGCGTCGTCTCGCGCGGCTGATCGATGAACACGAAATCGATATCGTCCACGCCCGTAGCCGCGCGCCCGCCTGGGTCGGCTGGCTGGCAACCGCGCGCGCCAAACGCCAGCCCCGCTTCATGACCACGTTTCACGGCGTCTACAGCCATGGCAACCGGTTCAAGCGCGCCTATGCCGGCGTGATGCTGAAGGGACCGCTGGTTGTCGCCAACTCATCCTTTATCCGCGACCACATCATCTCGGTTTACGGCTATCCGGCCGAACGGATCGTGCTTGCCCCTCGAGGGGTCGACACGAGAGTCTTCGATCCCGGCACGGTGAGCGCCGATGCAATCACCGAGACGCGCGCGGCACTTGGCGCTGGCGACGGCCAGGCCCTGATCGCGATCGTCGGCCGCATTACGGACTGGAAGGGCCACCGCTACCTGATCGAATCGCTGGCCTTTGCGGAGAACCAGGATTTCCACCTTGCGATCGTCGGCTCGGGCAGCGCCAGCGTGATCGGCGAACTGGAAACGCTCATCGCCGAACTGGACCTTGGCGACCGTGTCACGATTGCCGGAAGCCGGCGCGACATTCCCGCCGTCATGGCGGCTGCGGACATTGCCGTCTCCGCTTCCATCCGTCCCGAGGCTTTTGGCCGGGTGGCGATCGAGGCCGAAGTGATGGGAACGCCGGTGATCGCCACCAATCACGGCGGCAGCCTTGAGACAGTGATCGACGGAAAAACCGGATATCTGGTGCCGCCGGCCAATCCGAAAGCCTTTGCCGACGCCATCGACGCCGCGCTCTCCGATCCGGAGGCGCTGAGGGCAATGGGCCGCGCCGCCCGCGCCCACGTGCTTGCGAATTTCACCGTCGAAACGATGCTGGAAAAGGAATTCTCCGCCTACGAGCGGCTGATGGCGGAAAGCTGAAACGCCCTGGCGCATCGGCCCGAAAACCGCAATCGTTTTCCGCAGGGCACGATGCGCAGCTTCACCGGGTCAGAGCGCTACCAGACCTTCCTTCTTCACCTGGCGGATGGTCAGCATGGTGCGCACCGTGTCGACATGGATGTTGGTGGTCAGGACCTCGATCACGAAATCCTGAAATTGCATCAGGTTCTCCGCGACACAATGAAGCAGAAAGTCGGTCTCGCCCGAGGTCATCCATGCTTGGCGGACAATCGGCCAGTCGTCGGTCGCCCTGGAGAATGCCTTGAGTTCCGCCTCCGACTGGCGCTTCAGGCCCACCATGCAGAAGGCGACGAGGTCATAGCCGAGCCGCGGCGCGTTGAGCATGGCGTTATATCCCTCGATAATGCCCGCCTCCTCGAGCCTGCGCACCCTTCTCAGACAGGGCGGCGCCGAGATACCGACCCTTTCGGCGAGCTCGACATTGGTCATCCGCCCGTCGCGCTGCAACTCGCGCAGGATCTTCAGATCGACGGAATCGAGGTCGGCGCGCATGAGTTTCTCCTGGAGCGGATCGGGGACGCGTTTGGCTTGGAGTGCGCAATAATGTTACAACACTCCGCAGGATTCTTTCAACTGACCGAAATGGCCTGTTGGTAGGACTTCCATGGCCTTGAAACTGACGCCCGTCCAGCCATAAATGAACCGAGACGCAGAAATGACCCGGCGCGCCCGCTCCAGGGCCGCGCTGAAAGGATGAGACATGCCCGACCATCATACAAAGGTTCTGATCATCGGCTCCGGCCCCGCCGGCTATACCGCCGCGATCTACGCCGCGCGCGCGATGATGAAGCCGATCCTGATCGCCGGCCTCGAACAGGGCGGCCAGTTGACCATTACCACTGATGTCGAGAACTATCCGGGTTTCGCCGATCCCATCCAGGGCCCCTGGCTGATGGAGCAGATGCTGGCACAGGCCGAGAATGTCGGCACCGAGATCGTCAACGACGTGGTCTCCAGTCTCGACCTTTCGAAACGCCCTTTCACCGCCACGACCGACAGCGGCGAGGTCTTCACCGCAGAGACCGTGATTCTGGCCACCGGCGCCAAAGCCAAATGGCTGGGGCTTGAAAGCGAAGAAGCTTTCAACGGCGGCGGCGTTTCCGCCTGCGCGACCTGCGACGGCTTTTTCTACCGTGGCAAGGATGTCGTGGTTGTCGGCGGCGGCAATTCGGCCGTCGAGGAAGCGCTTTATCTGGCGAATATCGCAAAGACCGTGACGGTGGTGCATCGGCGTGACGAATTCCGCGCGGAAAAGATCCTGCAGCAGCGCCTCTTCGCCCTCGAAAACGTCAAGGTGATCTGGAACCACGCGGTCGAGGAGATCGTCGGCACGTCTGCGGTGCCGCCGCTGCCGCCGTCGGTCACCGGCGTCAGGCTGAAGGACGTGAAAAGCGGCGAGAAGACCACGGTTGACGCCGACGGCGTGTTCATTGCCATCGGCCACGCGCCGCAGGTCGACCTCATCCACGATCAGCTCAGGCTGAAGCCGAACGGTTACCTCTGGACCGAGCCGGGCACGACGAAGACCAGCATCGAAGGCGTCTTCGGCGCCGGCGACGTCACCGACGACAATTACCGTCAGGCCGTGACGGCGGCCGGCATGGGATGTATGGCCGCACTTGAGGCGGAGCGCTTCCTGACCGGACAAAAAACCGGTACATTGGCCGCGGCGGAGTAGAATTTATGAAAAGTACGAGCATGCCTCTGGATTGGGACAAGCTGCGCATCTTCCATGCGGCGGCGGAGGCGGGCTCGTTCACCCATGCGGCTGACAAGCTGCACCTTTCCCAATCGGCCATCAGCCGTCAGGTCTCGGCACTCGAACAGGATGTCGGCGTCAAGCTGTTCCATCGCCATGCGCGCGGTCTGATTCTCACCGAGCAGGGAGAGCTCCTCTACCGCACCGCCCATGATGTGCTGCTGAAACTCGAGGGCGTTCGCTCAAGGCTGACGGAAACCAAGGAAAAGCCTTCCGGCAAGCTGAGGGTGACAACGACGGTTGGCCTCGGTCAGGGGTGGCTTACCGACAAGGTTCAGGAATTCCTGCAGCTCTACCCCGACATGCAGATCCAGCTCATCCTCGACAATGAGGAGCTGGACGTGAACATGCGCCATGCCGATTGCGCGATCCGCCTGCGCCAGCCACAGCAGCCGGATCTGATCCAGCGCAAGCTGTTTACCGTTCACATGCATGTCTATGCCTCGCCCTCCTACATCAATCGTCACGGCGAGCCGCAGTCGATCGAGGATCTCGACAATCACCGGATCATCACCTTCGGCGAACCGGCGCCTGCCTATCTGCTCGATGTGAACTGGCTGGAAATCGCCGGGCGCTCGCCCGACAATCCGCGCCCGGCGCATCTGCAGATCAATTCGCTGACCTCGATCAAGCGCGCGGCGCTGCTCGGCATCGGCATTGTCATGCTGCCGGATTATATTGTCGGGCGCGATCCCGGCCTGCTGCAGCTTGTCACCCATGCGGATGTGCCGAGCTTCGACACCTATTTCTGCTATCCGGACGAGATGAAGAATTCGGCCAAGCTGAAGGTGTTCCGCGATTTCATCGTCGCCAAGTCGCGCAACTGGAGCTTCTGAAGAAGCGCCGCAGCCCTGATATCTCTGTAGCAAACCGGCTTCCCGACACGCGCATTGCGCGGGCGACTCTGATCGTGCCTTGTCTGGTCGTAAAGACAGAGCGACGGAAGGCCATTCGCGGCCGATTTCAGATCATTTTTTAGGCATATTCAGAAATTGCTTCATATTAGTCAAATTTGGATGCAAATTTCGTTTCCTGCATGGCTGCCATGCAGAAAATCATATTGAAGAATGCCTAATTTGGGAGCATATCGCACACAGCTGATGCAGTTGGTGCCCAATTTCTCCCTGGTGCACCGCAGCAGCTGTTCCCCTCTGGAGGTTTTGAGAGACCTTCTAACTCAAAGGGCCCCGTTTTGCGGTGGCCCTCTTTTTTTGCCCGCGATTCCCTGTCCCTTTTTTTCGCATTTCGCGATGAAAACTGTTGCAACGCGCACAAAAAAGAACCATATCCTGAGTTAGCTGATGCATACGGCGACGACTCATTGAGTCTTGCTGCAGCAGCTGTTCCCCTCTGGAGGTTTTACCTTCACACCTAACAAGGGCCCCGTTTGGAGGCCCTTTTTTTTGCCCTGCGTCAGGCCGGGGAACCGAAAGCGAAATTCGACGCTTCTTCGTGTATACGCTTTCTTGTCTTTTGTGTTCTAGAACAACAGGACCTTCCGGAGTGATGAACGCGGAATGGCTTTTGCAGGCAGTTTCGAGTCGACTGTAAAATTGCGCATATGTCTGGCGTAGGCTACACATGACAGAGCTTCGAGAGCCCGAGACGGAAAGGAATTGAATGGCCAATCTTTTTGATCCCATCACGATCGGCGATGTCACTCTCGAAAACCGCATCATCATGGGCCCGTTGATGCGCAACCGCTCCCCCGATGCCGTTCCGAACGAACGCAATGTCGAATATTACCGCCAGCGCGCCACCGCCGGCCTGATCATCTCCGAGGCAACGGCGATCACCGAACAGGGCCAGGGTTATTCCCACGCGCCGGGCATCTACAGTGACGCCTCCGTCGCGGGCTGGCAGAATGTGACCAAGGCGGTCCATGAATCCGGCGGCAAGATATTCTGCCAGCTGGTGCATGTCGGCCGCGTTTCGCACAAGTCGCTGCAGCCCTTCGGCGATCCGCCCGTTGCCCCCTCGCCCATCCAGGCCCGCGCCAAGTCGTTTGTCGTCTATTCCGATGGCACCAGCGACTTCATCGAAACCTCGATGCCGCGCCAGCTCAAGCCCTACGAGATATCCGGCATCATCGAGGATTACCGCCGTGCTGCCGCCCGGGCCATGGAGGCCGGTTTCGACGGCGTGGAAATCCATGGCGCCAATGGCTATCTCGTCGACCAGTTCCTGCGCTCCGGCAGCAACCAGCGCACCGATCTCTACGGCGGCCCGCTGGAAAACCGCGCGCGCTTCATGTTCGATGTCGTCGGCGCCATCTCGCGCGAGATCGGCCCCGGGCGCACCGCAATCCGGCTGTCGCCGGTCGCGCCTTCCAACGACATGTTCGACGAGAGACCGCAGCCGCTGTTCAACTATCTGGCAAGCCAGCTGAGCGCCTACGATCTCGCCTATATCCATATCGTCGAGGGCGCGACCGGCGGCGACCGCGCCTACCAGCAGGGGCCGGAACCGTTCAACTACGAAGAAATGCGCGAGACCTACTACCGCACCGACGGCTCCGGCGCATGGATGGTCAACAACGGTTACGACCGGCAGCTTGCCATCGACGCGCTGGAAAAGGAGCGCGCCGACCTCATCTGCTTCGGTCGTCCATTCATCGCAAATCCTGACCTTGTGCGCCGGCTTCGGATCAATGCGCAGCTTAATGCGTTGGATCAGAGGACGCTGTTCGGCGGTGATGAGAAGGGCTACACCGACTATCCCGTGCTCGGCGGCTGAGGATCGTGCGCCCTGACGGGCGAGAGAACGGGGTTGCTTCGAGATGATGAAATTCCTGCGCGGTGAAATTCTGCTCTTGCAGGCCGTTCCTGTCGCCCTTGTCGCCTATCTTTTTGAGCATGCCGTTACGGAGGCGGGCCAGATCTTCGCCCTTGTGGCCGCTGCCGTGCTGATCGTTTCCATCGCCTCGGCCTCCATGCGCGTCGCTCACCATGCCGAAATCCTCGCCGCCAAGGCGGGCGAGCCCTACGGCACGATGATCCTGACGCTGTCGGCCGTGCTGGTCGAGGTGCTGATCCTGGTGATCATGATGCAGCAGACCCAGCAGCCGACGCTGGTGCGCGACACGATTTATTCGGCCGTCATGCTCGACATCAACGGCATTCTCGGCCTTGCCGCGCTGCTCGGCGGATTGAAGCACGGCGAACAGCCCTATAATGATGATTCCGGCCGCACCTATTCGGTGATGATCCTGACGGCCATGGGTATTTCGATGATCGTGCCCGACTTCGTGCCAAAGGAAAGCTGGCATTACTACTCCGCCTTCACCATCGTCGCCATGCTGGCGCTCTACGCCGTGTTCCTGAAAATGCAGGTCGGCCAGCACAGCTATTTCTTCTCCTACCGTTACCCGAAGATGCGGGCGGGCGCGGAGCAGAGCGCGGCGGACGCTGAGGAGCACGGACCGACGGCGCTTTCGGTCGGCGTGATTCTGGCCGGCGTGGCGCTGATCGGCCTTCTGGCGGAATTCATGTCCGCCTTTCTGACCGAAGGTCTTGAAGGCACCGGCGCGCCGCTGGCGCTGACGGCCATTCTGGTCGCGGCCATTGCCGCCGGACCGGAGATCCTTACCGCGCTCCGCGCGGCGCTCAAGAACCGAATGCAGGCGGTCGTCAACATCGCGCTCGGCGCCTCGCTGTCGACGGTGATCCTGACCGTGCCGGTGGTCGAGGCGATCGCGCTTTTCACCGGCCAGCCCTTCACCATGGCCATGACCCCGGTTCAGATCACCATGGTCGCCATCACGCTGGTCGCCGCCGCCATCAATGTCAGTGACGGCGAGACCAACGCGATCGAGGGCATGACGCATTTTGTGCTGTTCGCCACCTTCATCATGCTCTCGTTTCTGGGGCTCTAGAACGCCGCACGCCGATTAGGGCGCGCACGTGATGTCCTAACATATCGAATCTACACATTATCGGGCGACGCTCGGTTGCCCCGCGCGGTCTTCCGCCGGCGGCATCACACCGAGATCATTGAGCGCCGTCGCGATCGCGTCATCGAGCGGCGTGTGCGGCTCATGCCCCAGAAAGGCCGCCAGCCTGTCGTTCTTCATGTGCATCGGCGTGCGCCACAGATAGCGGATCTCGAGGATTTCCCGCATCAAAGCGATGAAGGGTGCGAGCAACGGCACCAGGAACCACGGAAACGGCCGCACGGGCAGATCCGGCCTTCCCGAGGCGCGCCGGATGGCCTCGATCATGGCGGACCCGTCCTCGTCCCAGTGCCCCTCGAAGTGAAACCTGGCGTAGGACGGCAGTTCGCCTGCGCGGGCATCAAGGGCTGCAAATGTCTCGCCAAGGTCGGGCAGATAGGCCCATTGGTGGCCGATGCCGGGCGCACTCAGCCGCGTCACGGAGCCGAGCGGCTTGCCGGTCTTCACCATCTGACCGAACCAGCTGTTGGCGCCGCTGGTCCCGCCGAAAAAGTCGCCTGCCCTCACCAGAATGACCTGCGTGCCGTTCCAGGCCGCCTCGCGCAGCCGCGCCTCCATCTCGATGCGGATGCGGCCCTTGCGCGTCGTCGCGTTCTGCGCGCGGTCTTCCGTCGGCTCAGGCAGGGCCTCCGGCCCGAAATTGTAGATCGTGCCCGGAAACAGGATGCGGGCGCGATTGGCCTTGGCCGCGGCAATGGTGTTGTCCAGCATCGGCAGGACAAGCTTCTGCCAGTTGCGATAGCCGGGCGGATTGACGCCGTGGAAGATGAGGGTGGCGCCTTCAGCCGCCGCCATCATGTCGGCAAGCGACATCGCATCTCCGGCGACCCACTCATAGGCGGGGTGTTTGCGGGCCTGCGCCTGCGGGTTGCGGTTCATCGCGCGGATGCGATAGCCGCGCCGGAGCAGCGATCTGGCAACAGCGCCGCCGACGCCGCCACTGGCACCGAGCACAAGGGCGAGCGGGCGCGTCACAAGCGCGTTGCGGGGATAGATCTCAGTCATCGGCTCTGTCCTTTGCCGTTTGGTGAACTGGGAGAACTATCGGCTTCACCCGCCCGAAACGGAATTGTATAAAATCGTGCCCCTGCTATACATTAATGTATGGATAAGACGAGTTGGGACCACTACCGCACCTTGCTGGCGGTGCTCGAGACGGGCACGCTTTCAGGCGCTGCGCGCCGTCTGGGGCTGACCCAGCCGACGGTGGGCCGTCACATCGAGGCGCTGGAGGCGGAGGCCGGGCAGCAATTGTTCACCCGCTCCCAGCGCGGACTGGAGCCGACCGATACGGCGCGCGCCATGCGCCATCTTGCCGAGGGCATGGCGGCGTCCGCCGACGCGATCCGCCGCACGGCTTCGGAGAGCCGGAACAGCGTCGCAGGAACCGTCAGGATCAGCGCTTCCGATGTCATCGCGATTGAGGTCCTGCCCGAGATCCTGGCGCCGCTGATGGCCGCGCATCCCGCGCTCGATATCGAGGTCTCGGTCTCCGACGCGGTGGAGGATATTCTGGCGCGCAAGGCCGATATCGCGGTGCGCATGGTGGCGCCGAAGCAGGAGGCGCTGCTGGTGCGCAATATCGGCGTGGTCCCGATCGGCTGCTTCGCCCGCAAGGAGGTGATTGCCCGTTACGGCGCGCCGGAACGGCTGGAGGATATCGCGAAGGTTCCGACCATCGGCTTTGACAACGAACTGGTCTATATCCGCGAGGCGGTCCGCGCCTTCGGGGACATGCAGCTGCCGGCGTTCGACTTCCGCTCCGACAGCAACCTTGCCCAGCTTGGAGCGATCCGCGCCGGTTGCGGCTTCGGCTTCTGCCAGACGCCGATCGGTCGGCGCGATCCACGCCTTGAGGAGGTGCTTCAGGGACGGGTTCCGCTCAGCCTGCCAATTTGGGTGGTGATGCATGAGGACCTGCGCCACTCGCCGCGCTGCCGGGTTGCCTTTGATGCGCTGGTGAAGGGGCTCAAGGCCTATATCGCCTGACGATCAGTTCGAGGACACGTAGCGCTCGACGATCAGATGCCATTGCTCGCTTTCGAGCGTCGAGAGGATGGCGATATTGATCGCTTCGCGCGCCGGATCATTCCTAGGCAGGATCAGGCCGTAATTCTGCTGCGAGAAGGACAGTCCGGCGAGATAAAGCCCGGAGAAATTGCGAAGTCCCCACTGTAGCGCCGCCCGGTCATAGACAAAGGCATCGATCTCGCCATGGGACAGCGCCTTGAGGCCGGTGTCCAGATCCGGATAGTTCTCGGGCGTGATGTGGAGGACGCCGAGTTCGGAAGACGCAGAGGATCCGGGGACCGTACCGACTTTCAGGCCGCTGAGGTCGCCGACGCTCTCCATCGCGCTGGTGCTGATCGAGGAAGTCAATCCGGCGGCAAGCTGCGCCGTGGTGATCGCCGCCAGGATGAGGGCCGCAAACATCCAGAACATCGCCAGCAACCGGCCGAGGAAGGTCACCGGCGCCTTGTCACCGTAACCGACCGTGGTCATCGTCACCGTTGCCCACCAGAAACCGGAAAACACGCCGCGCGCCGGCCGCGGCTCGAACTGTTCGGGATTGGCCCGCCGCTCCAGAAGCCAGATCAGCGCGCCGATGATGAAGACGGGGCCGGTCAGCAGGCCGAGCATGTAGAGAAAAGCCGGCGAGGCCAGCAGTTCCAGCATGAAACGCGGGCCGAGCCGATCGACGAGCCTGACCGCAACGCCAACGCTGCCGCTGTAATAGGGCTGGGAGAAATCGATCACGGCTTCGTCGCGCGCATTGATCGGAACCGGGCCGATCGCCGCGCCAAGCGTTCCGTCTTCAACCCTTGCGACCATGTCCGCCGGATCGGTCTCGACGAGCCGGAATTCGGTGCCGAGTGTGTGGCTGAGCGCATTCAGCAGGTCAACGCCGAGCCCGTACCAGGATCCATCCCGGTCCTGAATCACGAAGGGCGGAACGGCATGTACGCCGACCGCTACGGGAGACTGCGCGGCGGCTGTGCCCGTCTGGACCGCCGGCTGTTGTGCCCAGACGGGGCCGGCAAAAAAGCCAAGGCTGAGCACGACCAGGAGGCGAAAGAGCGCTTTGGCAGCGGACAGGCTGGGTACGGAGAAAAATCTCAGTTTCATGGCATCCCGGCTCAATGGTGAACAACCAAGGCTATAGCGGCTAAGCCTGCGCCTGTTAAGCGCGACTGGCACGAAAAAGGGGCGCGCTGCCGGCACGCCCCTCAAACTGCTGACAAAGCATAGACGTATGCGCCGCGTCCCCGCGAGACCTCCCCAAGAGGGGTCATGCTCGGACTTGCTCCGAGCATCCAGGCGACGTAACGCTTTGAATTCAGAAACATTTCTGCAACCACTTCTCGGGCAGCCTGGATCCTCGTGTCAAGCACGAGGATGACCCAGCCACGATGGGTGGTTTGTCAAAAAGCTGAGGGGCGCGCCGCTGGCACGCCCCTTGATGTCCCAAACGCGCATGGCGCCTAGCGGCAGGCGGCGCAGAAGCGCTGGATGCGATTGCAGGCATCTTCCAGCTCGGCTTCCGAGGTTGCATACGAAATGCGGAAGTTCGGGCCGAGGCCGAAAGCCGAGCCGTGAACCACGGCGACGCCTTCGGATTCCAGAAGCTCGGTGACGAAATCCTCGTCCGTCTCCATCACCTTGCCGGTCGGCGCGGTCTTGCCCATCAGCCCGGCGCAGGAGGGGTAGACGTAGAACGCGCCTTCGGGAACCGGGCATTCGATACCGGTTGCCTGGTTGAGCATGGAAACCACCAGGTCACGGCGCTTCTCGAAGGCGGCCTTGCGCTCGGGGATGAAGTCCTGCGTGCCGTTCAGCGCCTCGACCGAAGCCCATTGCGCAATCGAGCAGGCGCCGGAGGTCTGCTGGCTCTGGATCGTCGTCATCGCCTTGATCAGCACTTCCGGACCCGCCGCGTAGCCGATGCGCCAGCCGGTCATGGCATAGGCTTTCGAAACGCCGTTCATGGTGAGCGTGCGGTCGTAGAGGCCGGGCTCGACCTGAGCCGGCGTGACGAATTCGAAATCGCCATAGGTCAGGTGCTCATACATGTCGTCGGTCAGCACCCAGACGTTTTCGTGACGCATCAGCACGTCGGTCAGCGCCTTCAGTTCGTCATGGGTATAGGCCGCGCCCGACGGGTTCGACGGCGAGTTGAAGATGAACCACTTGGTTTTGGGCGTGATCGCCTTTTCCAGGTCTTCGGCCTGCAGCTTGTAATTATTTTCCTTCGTCGCGGAAACGAAGACCGGCGTGCCGCCGCAAAGCGCCACCATTTCCGGATAGGACACCCAGTAGGGCGCCGGAATGACGACTTCATCGCCGGGGTTCAGGGTTGCCATGAAAGCGTTGAACAGGATCTGCTTGCCGCCCGTGCCGACAATCGTCTGCGAGGGCTTGTAGTCAAGATTGTTCTCGCGCTTGAACTTGGCGACGATTGCCTCGCGCAGCGGCTGGATGCCGGGCACGGGCGTGTACTTCGTCTCGCCGCGATTGATCGCCTCGATGGCGGCCTGCTTGATATTGTCCGGCGTGTCGAAGTCCGGTTCGCCGGCGCCGAGGCTGATGACATCGCGCCCTTTCGCTTTGAGGTCGCGTGCTTTCTGCGCCACGGCAATGGTGGCAGAGGGCTTCACACGAGAAAGAGCGTCAGCAAGAAGGGCCATTTTCAATGTCCTGATGTCTAGATTGAACCTTGGAAAGCCGCCGGATCGCGGCATGTTTTCCAAGTAGCTGGTCTAAGCGCAATTTGCCCGCCGTTTCAAGCGCTATCCTCGGTTCTTGCCCAATTCCGGGCCCGCTGTGCCCTTCCGGAAACGCAGCGTGGCAGGCCGATGCCATGTCCCGAGCGCCGCGCCTCACAGCCGGCAACGGTTAACCATGCCACGATTCCGCCTCAAAATGGGTCCCCTTCCACCGATTTTGATCCAGAAGCTGTCGCAATTTCATGGCCTTTTGGCAGGCACGGAACGACTGGAATGAAGGAGAAGGCGATGTGGACGATAACGGACATGCTGAAGGCGGCCAGACCGGCAAAGTGGAAACGCCGTCTTTCGGCCCTCGCTCTGCTTGGCACGCCTGCGCTGATGGCCATGACGCCCTTCCCGGCGGCGGCCCGCACCGGTTTCGATAGCGCGCCCCTTGCCGCCGCCGATCCGGCGTCGTCATTCTTTTCCGAATACCTGCCCTTCGCGGGCTCTTCCGGCGCTACCTATCACGACGTTCTCAGCCATGCGCTTGCCCGCGATCTGCTGATCGGCGTGATGCTGGCGATCGCGGTCGCCATGGTCGCGGGCGCATCCTTCCTGTGGCGGGAAAACGTCAATCACCTCCAGGAAGATGCCGATCGCAAGAAACGCGGCACATTCGACCTTTTCTGAGCACGACGACTTCCGGCAGCCCCCGTCAGCGCCATGCCGGAAGCCGGCTGTCGTTCCGCATGCCAGTGCCTTTTTGCGCTGGCGAAGCCTCTTCCAGCCTCTGAAACTTTTACCGTTTGATAAATATTTTATTTCGCGCTAGCATTCCCCTCAATAACCTAAAAAATGGGGAACATTGCGATGCGAAATCCGGAACCTGCCTTGAAGGGCGGGCGCCTGGCGCCTGACGACTATCACAAGAATTTTGCCGACCTGCACCCGCCACTGGACCGGCACGAGGCGGCGGTGGAGGCGGACCGCTGCTATTTCTGTTATGACGCGCCGTGTATGACGGCCTGTCCGACAGCCATCGATATCCCGCTGTTCATTCGCCAGATCTCTACGGACAATCCGCTGGGCGCGGCCAGGACCATCTTCGACCAGAACATCCTCGGCGGCATGTGCGCGCGCGTCTGTCCCACCGAGACGCTGTGCGAGGAAGCCTGCGTGCGCAACACGGCGGAGGAAAAGCCCGTCGAGATCGGCCTGCTGCAGCGCTACGCCACCGATACGGCGATGGCCGAGAACCGGCAGTTCTACACCCGCGCCGCGGAGACCGGCAAGCGCGTCGCCGTCGTTGGCGCCGGTCCTGCGGGTCTTGCCTGCGCCCATCGCCTCGCCATGGCCGGCCATGACGTGATCGTGCTGGAGGCGAAGGACAAGGCCGGCGGGCTCAACGAATACGGCCTTGCCGCCTACAAGACGGTCGATGATTTCGCCCAGACGGAAATCGCCTATCTTCTGGAAATCGGCGGCATCGAGATCCGCGGCGGCCAGATGCTCGGCCGTGACTTCACTCTCGATGAGCTGCGCCGCGACTATGATGCGGTCTTCCTCGGCATCGGCCTTGGCGGCGTCAACAAACTCGGCATTCCGGGCGAAAATCTAGAGGCTTGCGAGAACGCCGTCGATTTCATCGCGGCGATCCGCCAGGCCGGCGATCTTTCCGATATCGCCGTCGGCAGCCATGTCGTGGTGCTCGGCGGCGGCATGACGGCCATCGACGCCGCCGTACAGTCCAGGCTTCTCGGCGCAGACGAAGTGACGCTCTGCTACCGCCGCGGGGCGGACGCCATGGGCGCCTCTCAGTTCGAGCAAGATCTTGCCGCCTCGCGCGGCGTCTTCATCCGCCATTACCTCGCGCCGAAGGAAATTCTTGGCGAGGACGGACGCGTCTCCGGCGTACTGTTCGAGCATACGGAAATCCGCGACGGGAAGCTCGTCGGCACCGGCGAGACCGGTGTGATTGCCGCCGACCACGTGCTGAAGGCAATCGGCCAGACCTTCGTTTCCGAGCATCTGGAAGGCCTGAAACTGGAACACGGCCGCATCGCCATCGATGCCGAGGGCCGGACCTCGCTACCCGATGTCTGGGCCGGCGGCGACTGCGTCAAGAAGGGCGAGGACCTGACGGTCACCTCCGTGGCACAGGGCCGCGATGCCGCGATTTCCATCAATCACGTTCTGGCGGGCGAAGCGCCGCTGGCGACGGCCGTGGCCTGAGGAGAGACGACAATGGCTGATCTCACAAACAATTTCGTCGGCATCAAGTCGCCCAACCCGTTCTGGCTCGCTTCCGCGCCGCCGACGGACAAGGCCTACAACGTCGAGCGCGCCTTCCGCGAGGGCTGGGGCGGCGTGGTGTGGAAGACGCTCGGCGAGGAAGGCCCGCCGGTCGTCAACGTCAACGGCCCGCGCTATGGCGCGATCTGGGGCGCCGACCGCCGGCTTCTCGGCCTCAACAATATCGAGCTGATCACCGACCGCGATCTCTACCTCAATCTGCGCGAGATCAAGGAAGTGAAGATGCGCTGGCCGGATCGCGCCATCGTGGTCTCGATCATGGTGCCGTGCGAGGAGGAAAGCTGGAAGGCGATCCTGCCGCTGGTGGAGGAGACAGGCGCGGACGGGATCGAACTCAATTTCGGCTGTCCCCACGGCATGTCCGAGCGCGGCATGGGGGCTGCCGTCGGCCAGGTGCCGGACTATGTCGAGATGGTGGTGCGCTGGTGCAAGCAATATACCCGCATGCCGGTGATCACCAAGCTGACGCCGAACATCACCGATATCCGCCAGTCCGCCCGCGCGGCGCACCGCGGCGGCACGGATGCGGTATCGCTGATCAACACCATCAATTCCATCGTTTCCGTCGATCTTGACAATTTTGCGCCAATCCCGACCGTCGGCGGCAAGGGCACCCATGGCGGCTATTGCGGCCCGGCGGTGAAGCCGATTGCGCTCAACATGGTGGCCGAGATCGCCCGCGATCCGGAAACCGCCGGCCTGCCGATTTCCGGCATTGGCGGCATCACCACCTGGCGGGATGCGGCCGAATTCATGGTGCTCGGCGCCGGCAATGTGCAGGTCTGCACGGCGGCGATGACCTATGGCTTCAAGATCGTCAAGGAGATGATTTCCGGGCTTTCAGCCTATATGGACGCCAAGGGCTTCCGGACGCTGGACGAACTCTCCGGCCGGGCCGTGCCGAATGTCACCGACTGGCAGTATCTGAACCTGAATTCCATCACCAAGGCCCGCATCGACCAGGATGCCTGCATCAAGTGCGGCCGCTGTCACATCGCCTGCGAGGACACCTCGCACCAGGCAATCACGGCGATGGTCGATGGCGAGCGCCATTTCATGGTGAAGGAGGAGGACTGCGTCGGCTGCAATCTCTGCGTCAATGTCTGTCCGGTCGAGAACTGCATCGACATGGTGACGCTCGCCCCCGGCGAGAAGGACCAGCGCACCGGCGAGACGGTTTCCCCCGACTATGCCAACTGGACGTCGCACCCGAACAACCCCATGGCGACGAAGGCCGCCGAATAGACAGGCCCGAAAAAAAGCACATGCAACGGTCATAGGGTCGAACCGGCCCTATGACTTTTTTGTATCTACCAATCGGATATATTTTAAATTCCTTTAAGAAGAAAACTCTAATATACTTACAAAACCGCGACTTTTTAAGTATATATATGGGATAAATACCTTTTTTAAATTGATTTCGTCTCACGATTTCCTGCAGCATGCGCTACGCGACGGGAGACGGGAGCAGACGGAAGAATGCTGAAGCCGGCAGCACGGCAACGGAAAAAAATTTGCCGGTTGGCGCCGAGCGACCTTCTCGCTCTGGCCGTCGTTGCGCTGGTCCTCGGCTCAATGATCCTCGCCAATGACCAGGCCGGACGCAATTTCACCGAGAACCTGCGACTGAAGACATCGGAGCGCATGGCGGTTTCCACGGCGCGCCTCGAGGCTGACCTGGAAGAAAACCTCAAACTGGTGGAAGGGATGGGCGCTGCGGTCTCGATCGATCCGGAAATCGAGGCCGACCGTTTCGCGCGGATCGCCGACAAGCTGGTCGAGGGCCACAACCCCATCGCAAGCATTGCGCTCGCCCGCGACCTCAAGATCACAATGGCCTACCCGCTCGACGAAAACCGGGAGGCGATCGGGCTGGACTATCGTGACCGGCCGGAACAGCTTGCCGCGATCAACAAGGCATTGCTTGAGCGCGGCCCGGTCGTCGACGGTCCGATCGCGCTGGTTCAGGGCGGATCGGCGCTTCTTGCCTACTATCCGCTCTATGACGGCGAATACAGCGAAGCCTGGGGCCTGCTCTCGGCAGTCGTTTCACTCGATGACCTGCTCGCCGACCGCACGATCACAGCGCGCCATCCCGACCTTGACCTCGCGCTCGCAAAGAACGGCCCCGACGGATCGCCGGCCGAAATTCTTTTCGGGCGCGCGGCCATCTTCGAGGCCGATCCGGTGACGCAAGCGATCGATCTTGCCAATACGCGATGGACGCTGGCCGCCGTGCCCAGATCTGGCTGGAAGGAGCCGTTTTCCGCGGCGCTGCCCCGGCAGATATTGATCGGCACGATCGGCCTTGTCATCATCGCTGCCGTGATCGGCATCGCCAGGCTGATGCGCCTGCGCCAGCGGAACCTGGCGAAGCTCGACCGGCTTTCCCGACGCATGCAGCTTGCCCTCGACGCCTCGAAGATCGGCGTCTGGGAGATGGACGTGGAGAGCGGCGAGGCCGTCTGGGACGGGCGGATGTATGCGCTTTACGGCAAGTCGCCGGACTGCGGAAAAAGCCCCATGCAGATCTGGTTCGAAAGCCTTCATCCCGACGATCGGCAAAAGGAAAAGACAAGGCTGGAAATCACGATCGCCGAGGAAGCGGATTTCCGCAACACATTCCGCATCGTGCTGGATGACGGAAAAATCCACCATATGCAGGCCTTCGGCACGTTCCTCACGGACCCGGACGGCAAGGCGCGGATGATCGGTCTCAACTGGGACATCACCCAGGATGTGGAGCTTCACGAGAAGCTCAAGACAGCCAATGTCGAAGCGCGTCAGAAAAATGCGGCGCTCGAGAAAGCGCAGAAGGTGCTGCGCCACAACGCGCTGCACGACGCGCTGACGGGACTTGCCAACCGGCGCTATCTCAGGGAGGCCTTTGCCGGCGGCAAGGCCTGCGAGGCGATCAGACCTGCCGGCCCGCCCTATGCCGTCCTGCATGTCGATCTCGACCGCTTCAAGGAGATCAACGACACGCTCGGCCATGCCGCAGGCGATGCGATGCTGCGCCACAGCGCCAACATGCTGCGCAGCATTGCCGGCTCCACCGACTTTATCGCGCGCGTCGGCGGCGACGAGTTCACGCTCGTGACCGGCTGGGACGGCAATGTCGAGCGGCTGACGCGTCTGGCGCAGGAGATCATCCGGGCGCTGGGCCGGCCGCTCCAATATGGCGAGCACCATGTGCGCGTCAGCGCCAGTGTCGGCATCGCCTGGATCGACAGCGAAACCACCACGATGCGCGATGCGCTCGTCAACGCCGGCATCGCGCTTTATGAGGCCAAGCGCATGGGCCGCAACCAGTTCGTGATCTTCGACGCCACCCTGCGCAATGTCGCGATCACCAACAAGAAGGTGGCCGACGAATTGCTGGCGGCGCTCGAGGAAGACCAGTTCGAAGTGTTCTACCAGCCGCAGATTTCCGCGCGCACCGCGGAGATCCAGGGGGTCGAGGCGCTGGTGCGCTGGCATCATCCGACGCGCGGCACGCTCGCCCCGAGCCATTTCATCGGCACCGCCGAGACGACCGGATCGATCGCCCGCATCGACGCCGTGGTGCTCAACAAGGCGAGCCGGCAGTTTCAGGCCTGGCACCGGGATGGTCTCGGCATTCCGCATATCTCGGTCAATATCTCGGCCCAGCGGCTGATCGACCCGGCGCTGCTGAAAGGAATAGAAGAAAGCCTTCTTTCGCCCGGCCAGCTCTGCATAGAACTGCTGGAATCGATTTCCTTCGACGATCAGGATACCAGCCTGGAAAGCGCCGTCGCCGCCATCAAGGCGCTCGGGGTCGATGTCGAGATTGACGATTTCGGCACCGGCTACGCCTCGATCCTCAGCCTGCTCTCCTTGTCGCCGAAACGGCTTAAGATCGACCGGCAACTTGTGCTGCCGATCACCACCGGCCAGAGCCAGCGTCGCCTGGTCGCCTCTATCGTCGAGATCGGCAAGGCGCTCGGCATCGAAGTGATCGCGGAAGGCGTCGAAACGGCCGAGCATGCGCGTATTCTACGCGACCTGGGCGTCGATGCCTTTCAGGGCTATTTGTTCGCGCCGCCCCTTTCGGCGGATGCCCTGGCGCAGTTTGCGCGCGAAAGGAGCTGGCTCGCGCGCATTTCGTAAGACCTCAGGCGCCGTCCCTGCCGGGAATAAGCCCGTTGATGAACAAGGCCTCAAGGTAGCGCGCGGCATCCTCGAACCGTCCCTCGCCCGAAAGCCCCTCGCCCAGCACCGCGCGCACCTGCACGTCGAAATCCGCATAATGCTGTGTCGTCGCCCAGATCGAAAAGATCAGGTGGTAGGGATCAACCTTGCGCAGCTTTCCCGCAGCCTGCCAGGCGCGGATTACCTTGGCCTTTTCGTCCACGAGGTCCTTCAGCTCGCCCTTGAGGAAGGCCTCCGTATTGGGCGCACCCTGCAGCACCTCGTTGGCGAAGAGCCGGCTTTCGCGGGGGAAATCCCGCGCCATCTCAAGCTTGCGGCGAATGTAGGAGCGTATTTCCGAGGCCGGGTCCTTCTCGACGTCGAAGACCCTGAGCGGATCGAGCCAGATGTCCATCACGCGGGCGACAAGGGCCGCGAACACGGCCTCTTTCGAGCGGAAATAATAGAGCACGTTGGGTTTTGACATGCCCGCGGCCTCGGCAATCTGATCGACGGTCGCCCCCCTGAAACCGTTTGCCGAGAACACATCCAGCGCGGCCTCAAGGATCAGCTCTTCCTTCGCCTCCTGTATCCGCGTCCGCCGCTGTGTTCGCCCCGCTCGTGGTGTCATTTCCACTTCCATCGCCCTCATTTCGTGCCGCTCACCGCAGTCACTTTTGCACAAATTCGAATCTCGCCTAAACTTTAGGCTATTTTTTTGAAAAATGACGCCTGATTTTGATGTTGATCACTTGAGCCTTGGCGCGGAAGTTGTAAAGTTTACCAAGCGGTCAAAAACGTGACCGATCCAAACAAGAAAGGCAATGCCCTTTTTGAACGGCAGCAAGACCGGTCTGGGCAAGCCTCGGAAACAGAAACGGGGAACAGTCATGGCAGCCTTTGCAGGCGAGAACATGCGTATTAACGGCGACCGCCTCTGGGACGCGATCATGGACATGGCCAGGATCGGACCCGGCATCGCCGGCGGCAACAACCGCCAGACCTTGACGGACGAGGACGCGGAAGGCCGCGCGCTCTTCCGGAAATGGTGTGACGAAGCAGGCCTTTCGATGGGCGTCGACAAGATGGGCACGATGTTCATGACCCGGCCCGGCACCGATCCAGATGCCCTGCCCGTCTATGTCGGCAGCCATCTCGACACCCAGCCGACGGGCGGCAAGTATGACGGCGTGCTCGGCGTCTTGTCCGCGCTCGAACTGGTGCGCACGCTGAACGATCTCAACATCAAGACGAAGCATCCGATCGTGGTCACCAACTGGGCCAATGAGGAAGGCGCGCGTTTCGCCCCTGCCATGCTCGCCTCGGGCGTCTTCGCCGGCATCCACACGCTCGACTATGCCTATGACCGCAAGGATCCAGAGGGCAAGGCCTATGGCGACGAGTTGAAGCGCATCGGCTGGCTCGGCGAGGAGGAGGTGGGCGCACGCAAGATGCACGCCTATTACGAATACCACATCGAGCAAGGCCCGATCCTCGAAGCCGAGAAGAAGGAAATCGGCGTCGTCACCCACTGTCAGGGTCTGTGGTGGCTGGAATTCACCCTCACCGGCAAGGAAGCCCATACCGGCTCCACGCCGATGGCGATGCGCGTCAATGCCGGCCTCGCCATGGCCCGCATTCTGGAAATGGTGCAGAAGGTGGCGATGGACGCCCAGCCGAACGCCGTCGGCGGCGTCGGCCAGATGTTCTTCAAGCCCAATTCCCGCAACGTGCTGCCCGGCACCGTCACCTTCACCGTCGATATCCGCACCGTGGACCAGCACAAGCTCGACGGCATGCGCGCGCGGATCGAGAAGGAAGCGGCCGAAATCTGTGATGAACTGGGCGTCGGCTGTGCGGTTGAGCCGGTCGGCCATTTCGATCCGGTCACCTTCGATCCGGAACTGGTGAAGAATGTCCGCGATGCCGCGGTGGAACTCGGCTACAGCCACATGGACATCGTCTCCGGCGCCGGCCACGACGCCTGCTGGGCCGCCAAGGTCGCCCCCGCCACCATGGTCATGTGCCCCTGCGTCGACGGGTTGTCGCACAATGAGGCGGAGGAGATTTCCAAGGAATGGGCAACGGCAGGCGCGGATGTGCTGCTGCGCGCCGTGCTGAAGACGGCGGAGATTGTGGAGTAGTGTTTTTCGCTCTATATTCCGGGGACGAAGGGATAAGCCAATGTCCGACAAGGTTACAAACGAGCTTATTTTTGAAACGCTCAAGCGTATGCAGGAAACTCTTGCACTGCACACGCAATATCACCTTGAGACCAAAGAGCGCCTCGGCTTTATCGAGCAGCAATATGCCAGTATCTCGCGGCGCATCGACCGCATCGATGAACGCCTTGATCGCGTCGAGAAACGGCTCGATCTGGTCGATGGATAAACTTGGCCCCTTTTCCACTATCGGCAAAGCAGCATGAAAAGCAAACCGAAGGACGCAGAACCGGCTCTTCGCTCGCGCGGTTTCATCGGCGCGAAACCGGCTTCGACGGTGAGCGGCGGGACAGCGGTCGCGCCGGCGACGGGCGCGGCCAGAAGCCGGGGTGCGATCAGCCCCAATACCGGCTCCGCACCTTCGGAGATGAACGAAAACACCTACCCGCGGGGAAAATACCGGCTGAAATGAACATTATGAAAACGAGAAGCGGAAAACCGCCCGTTTGAAAATCAAGGGAACAGCATAATGAGCACAATTATCAAGGGCGGCACCATTGTCACCGCCGACCTCACCTATAAATCCGATGTGAAAATCAAGGACGGCAGGATCGTCGAGATCGGCCCGAACCTTTCCGGCGACGAGACGCTGGATGCAACCGGCTGCTTTGTCATGCCCGGCGGCATCGATCCGCATGTGCATCTGCAGATGCCGTTCATGGGCACCTATTCTTCCGATGACTTTGCCAGCGGCACGCGCGCGGCCGTTGCCGGCGGCACCACCATGGTCGTCGATTTCTGCCTGCCCGATCCCGGTCAGTCGCTGTTCGACGCGATCAAGCGCTGGGACAACAAATCGACCAGTGCGACCTGCGACTATTCCTTCCACATGGCGATCACCTGGTGGGACAAACAGGTGTTCGACGAGATGGAAGCGGTCGTCAGGGACCACGGCATCAACACCTTCAAGCATTTCATGGCCTACAAGGGCGCGCTGATGGTGAATGACGACGAGATGTTCGCCTCCTTCCAGCGCTGCGCCGCGCTTGGCGCCATGCCGCTGGTCCACGCCGAAAACGGCGATGTGGTGGCCAGCATGCAGGCAAAGCTGATGGCGGAAGGCAATAACGGCCCGGAAGGCCACGCCTATTCGCGCCCGCCGGAAGTGGAAGGCGAGGCCACCAACCGCGCCATCATGATTGCCGATATGGCCGGCGTACCGCTTTACGTAGTGCACACCTCCTGCGAGCAGAGCCACGAAGCCATCCGCCGCGCCAAGCAGAAGGGCATGCGGGTCTATGGCGAGCCGCTGATCCAGCACCTCATGCTCGATGAAAGCGAGTATTTCGACAAGGACTGGGACCATTCTGCCCGTCGCGTCATGTCGCCGCCCTTCCGCAACAAGAGCCACCAGGATTCGCTGTGGGCCGGCCTGCAATCGGGCACGCTGTCCTGCGTGGCGACGGACCACTGCGCCTTCACCACCGAACAGAAGCGCTACGGCGTCAACGATTTCACCAAGATCCCGAATGGCACGGGCGGCCTTGAAGACCGGCTGCCGCTTCTGTGGACCTATGGCGTTTCAACCGGTCGGCTGACGATGAACGAATTCGTCGCCGTCACATCCACCAATATTGCCAAGATCCTCAACATGTATCCGAAAAAGGGGGCCGTTCTGGTGGGCGCCGATGCCGATCTCATCGTCTGGGATCCGACGCTGGAAAAGACCATCACCGCCGAAACCCAGGTTTCCGCCATTGATTACAACGTGTTCGAGGGCAAGCATGTGAAAGGCCTGCCGCGCTTCACGCTGTCGCGCGGCAAGGTCGTGGTCGAGGAATCGACGCTGAAGACCGAGGAAGGACACGGCAAATACGTCAAGCGCGAGCCCTACCCGGCCGTCAACAAGGCGCTCTCCACCTGGAAGGACCTTGTTGCGCCGCGCAAGATCGAACGAGCCGGCATTCCGCCGTCAGGGGTCTGACGCATGGATTGGTCAAGTGTGGCGGCCTTTGCCGCGACCGAGTTTCTCCTGTGCCTGTCGCCGGGGCCTGCCGTGCTGCTGGTTGTTGGGCTTTCCATGCGTCAGGGGTTCTGGCGTTCGCAGGCGGCGGCCGGCGGCATTCTGGCGACCAATGCGCTTTATTTCGCGCTTTCGGCCGCCGGTGTGGCCTCGCTGATCCTGATGAGCGCCACGTTGTTCAACGTGGTGAAGATCATCGGCGCGGTCTATCTCGGCTATCTCGGCATCAAGATGATCGCTCCGCTGTTTGCCCGACGGAAAGACGAAACCGGCTCGGCTCTGACGGGCGCTGCAAATCTCAGGCGCGCAGCGCCGGAGGCCCCGTTCAAGCTGTTCTTCCGCGGTTTCAGCGTGCAGGCGGCAAACCCGAAGAACCTCGCCTTCTTCGTTGCCATTCTGCCGCAATTCGTTGATCCGGCGGGCGATGTCGCCATGCAGATGCTGGTGTTCGGCGGCATTTCCGTTCTGCTTGAACTGCCGATCCTGATCATCTATGCGCTCGCCTTCTCCGCCCTTGCCCGTCTGGTGACCGAGCGCGTGGTGGCATGGCTCGAGGCATCCGCCGGCGGCATATTGGTGATGCTGGGTGCGGCCCTTGCCCTGCAGAAGAGGGCGTGAGCCAATGAGCGACGACAACACCATCCGCATCGCCGTCGCCCTCATCATCAATGACAGAGGCGAGATGCTGACCGTGCGCAAGCGCGGCACGGTGGCCTTCATGCAGCCCGGCGGCAAGATCGATGTGGGCGAAACCCCGATTGACGCGCTTATTCGCGAACTCGACGAGGAACTGGCGCTTAAGCTTGCGCCGCAGGATTTCCGCCCGGAGGGTATCCACTGCGAAATCGCCGCAAACGAACCCGGCATGATCGTCGAGGCGGCAGCCTTTTCAACCTTTGCCGCTCCGGAGGTCGCCCCGCAAGCCGAGATCGCCGAATGCCGCTGGCTTCCGCTCTTCGGGCCGGTCGACGTCAAGCGCGCGGGGTTGAGCGAACACCACCTGTTTCCAATCGCGCGCAAACGATTTTCAGAACTGGAGAGCGCAGAATGAATGACAAGGCGCCCCTTTCCGTCGTCTCGGCGAAGGATCTCTGTCTCACCTTCGAGACCAATGATGGCCCGGTCCATGCCCTGAAAGATGTCAATCTGGACGTCAGTAAGGGCGATTTCGTCTCCTTCATCGGCCCGTCCGGCTGCGGCAAGACCACTTTTCTGCGCGTGATTGCCGATCTGGAGAAGAAGACCGCCGGCGAGATCACCGTCAACGGCACGACGCCGGAAAACGCCCGGCTGGACCGCGCCTATGGCTATGTGTTTCAGGCCGCCGCGCTTTATCCCTGGCGCACGATCGAAAAGAACATCGCCCTGCCGCTGGAGATCATGGGCTATACCAAAGCCGATCAGGACCGCCGCATTGAACGGGTGCTGGACCTGGTGGATCTTGCAGGTTTTGGGAAGAAGTTCCCATGGCAGCTTTCCGGCGGCATGCAGCAGCGCGCCTCGATTGCCCGCGCGCTGGCCTTCGACGCTGATCTTCTGTTGATGGACGAGCCCTTCGGCGCGCTGGACGAAATCGTCCGCGACCACCTCAACGAACAGCTCCTGAAGCTCTGGGCCCGGACCGACAAGACCATCTGTTTCGTCACCCACTCCATTCCCGAGGCCGTCTATCTCTCCACCAAGATCGTGGTCATGAGCCCGCGCCCCGGCCGGGTGACGGATGTGATCGAAAGCCCGCTGCCAAAGGAACGCCCGCTCGATATCCGCGAGAGCCCGGAGTTTTTGAAGATCGCCCATCGTGTGCGCGAGGGACTGAGGGCGGGGCATAGTTATGAGTGACACCCGCCGCCTGCCCCATTCGTATGCCGTCACCCCGGCCTTGAGCCGGGGTCCAGGGCGGCACGGCCTGACCGCGCGAACCGGTTCTGCTGCCGGACATCAATCGCTGCCTCCCGTTGTGTGGCCCTGGATCCCGGCTCAAGGCCGGGATGACGGGAGCGGATGGGGAGAGGCTGAACGCGGCCGCAACCTCCAATCAATCTCCCCCCTTGAGGGGGAGATGCCCCGACAGGGGCAGAGAGGGGTGAACCGCAAGTCCGAAACACCGTGCCGATTGGGGAGGGTTTCCCCCCCTCTGTCGCTTTCGCGACATCTCCCCCTCAAGGGGGGAGATCGGGGGGTGGGTTTGGCCGGCGCTGCGGCATCCCGATCGGCATCCAGCCGTTGGAAAGGACACCGCCATGCTGCGTGAGCGCGTCCTTCCCGTTGCCACAGTCGTCTTCGCCATCCTGGCCATCTGGTGCGTCTTCGTGGTGGTCATGAACAAGCAGTTCGTCACCGATCAGGCGCGGCGCGCGGGGCAGGAAATTACATTCGGCGAGATCGTGTCGCAGTCCTATACGCTGGAGCGGCCGGTGCTGCCCTCACCGCATCAGGTGGCGGCCGAACTCTGGAACACCACGATCGACAAGAAGATCACCTCGAAACGCAGCCTCGTCTATCACGCCTGGATCACGCTGTCCTCCACCCTGCTCGGCTTTGCCATCGGCTCGGGCTTCGGCATTATCCTGGCGATCGCCATCGTCCACAACCGAACGATGGAACGCTCGATGATGCCGTGGATCATCGCCAGCCAGACGATACCGATCATCGCCATTGCGCCGATGCTGATCGTGGTGCTGAACGCCATCGGCATTACCGGGCTTCTGCCGAAGGCGCTGATCTCGACCTATCTGTCCTTCTTCCCTGTCGCCGTCGGCATGGTCTCGGGGCTGCGCTCGCCCGATGCGCTGCAGCTTGATCTGATGCGCACCTATAATGCCAATGACCGGCAGATCCTGTGGAAGCTCAGACTGCCATCGGCCATGCCCTATCTCTTCACCTCGCTGAAGATCGCGATCGCGATTTCGCTGGTCGGCGCGATCATTGCCGAACTGCCGACGGGAGCTGTCGCCGGCCTTGGTGCGCGGCTTCTTTCCGGCTCCTATTACGGGCAGACGGTGCAGATCTGGTCGGCGCTGTTCATGGCGGCCATCCTCGCCTCCATTCTGGTGGCACTGGTGGGCCTCGCGCAAACGGCGGTCCTCAAGCGCATGGGGGTCAAGCCATGAATGACGGTTTCGTCTGGTTCGCCATGGCCTTCTGGCTCGGAGGCTGGGCCTTCAACGAGTGGCTGGTGCGGCAGAAATTCTCAAACCCCGTACTCAATCGCCTTGCCTGGTTTGCCGTGCCCGTCATCTTCGGCGCCGCGATCCTGATGATCTGGGAAGGCGTTGTCGTCGCCTTCGACATTCCGCCGATCCTGCTGCCCGCACCAAGCGATGTCTGGGTGCGCCTGACCCACTCGCTGCCGATTCTCTGGGCCGATTTCCGCCAGACATTCTTGAAGGCGGTGCTGATCGGCTATGCGATCGGCTGTGGATCGGGTTTCATCGTTGCCATCCTGATCGATCGCTCGCCCTTCCTGAAGAACGGCTTGCTGCCGTTCGGCAATTTCGTCTCGGCGCTGCCGATCGTCGGCATCGCGCCGATCATGGTGATGTGGTTCGGCTTCGACTGGCCGTCAAAGGCCGCCGTTGTCGTGGTCGCGACCTTCTTTCCCATGCTGGTCAACACCATTCAGGGCCTGTCGGCCTCCTCCAGCATGGAGCGCGACCTGATGCGCACCTATGCGGCGAGCTGGAGCCAGACCATGGTGAAGCTTCGCCTTCCGGCCGCGTGGCCGTTCATTTTCAATGCGTTGAAGATCAACTCCACGCTGGCGCTGATCGGCGCCATTGTGGCAGAGTTTTTCGGCACACCCACGGTCGGTATGGGGTTCCGGATTTCCACGGAAGTGGGCCGGGCCAATATCGACATGGTCTGGGCCGAAATAGCGGTGGCGGCTGTTGCCGGCTCCGCCTTTTATGGCGTGGTGGCGCTCATCCAGCGCGTCGTCACGTTCTGGCATCCCTCCGTCCGGTCCGGGCGGTCGTGATGAACCAAATACCGAAACCAAGGGGAACGAAAACATGAAATCGACACTTCTCGCGGCGCTCGCCGCCGGTGGACTGGCGCTTGGCGCAGGTCAGGCCTTTTCCGCCGATGAAATTACGCTGCAGCTCAAATGGGTCACGCAGGCCCAGTTCGCGGGCTATTATGTGGCGCTCGAAAAGGGCTTCTACGAAGAAGAAGGCCTTGACGTCACCATCAAGCCCGGCGGCCCGGACATCGCGCCCGCTCAGGTTCTGGCCGGCGGCGGCGCCGATGTGATCGTCGACTGGATGCCGTCGGCGCTCGCCACCCGCGAAAAGGGCGTGCCGCTCGTCAACATCGCCCAGCCCTACAAGTCCTCCGGCATGATGCTGACCTGCCTGAAGGAAAACAATGTCATGAGCCCCGAGGATTTCCCCGGCAAGACGCTCGGCGTCTGGTTCTACGGCAATGAATATCCCTTCCTGTCGTGGATGGCCCATCTCGGCATCCCGACCGATGGCGGCGAGAACGGCGTGACCGTCTTGAAGCAGGGATTCAACGTCGACCCGCTGTTGCAGAAGCAGGCGGCCTGTATCTCAACCATGACCTATAATGAATACTGGCAGGTGATTGATGCCGGCATCTCCGAGGACCAGCTCAACACCTTCAAGTATGAGGATGAAGGCGTGGCGACGCTGGAAGATGGCCTTTATGTTCTGGAAGACGATCTGGCCGATCCGAAGTTCAAGGAAGACATGGTCAAATTCGTCCGTGCTTCGATGAAGGGCTGGAAGTGGGCCGAGGAAAACCCGGACGAGGCCGCCGAGATCGTGCTCGAATATGACGACACCGGCGCCCAGACCGAAAAGCACCAGAAGCGGATGATGGGCGAAGTGGCCAAGTTGACCGCCGGCTCCAACGGCGCGCTTGATCCGGCCGATTATGAGCGCACTGTCGAGGTTCTGCTCGGCGGCGGTTCCGACCCGGTCATCACCAAGAAGCCGGAAGGCGCCTATACGCTGGAAATCACCGACGCGGCGCTTCCCAACTAATTTCAAACAGCTGATTAAGCCCTGATGCGCGCGGTTCCGGTCGGAGCCGCGCGTATTGCATTTTTGCACCAGTGTCGGTATTAATCGAACCACTTGGTTCAATTTCGAATGTTTTTGCACCACACCGACTTGAAATAGACGCCGGCTGTGACGAACTGCCCAGCGACATCATCCGGCACTCGCCCTTGCGCGTAGAACAGGCTGCAGGTGCCCGGTGCAAGACCGGTCGATCACCGCGCGCTCAGTTTTGCGCAAGACGATCCGCAGTAGAGTTGTGGCCCCCTCCCGGCCGATAGAGGAAAACCGTCATGCAGAAACATGTCCGTCTCGCCATATTGTCTCCGATGCTTCTCGCGATGGTCTTCTCGCCGGCACTCGGCGCGGAAGCGAGCGCGCCCGCCGAAACAGGAACGAGCCTGCCCTCGATCATCGTCACCGATGTGAAGGTAATGCCGCTCACCGCGATCGTTCGGGCAACCGGCACGATCGAACCGGTCGAGGAGGTCTATGTCCAGCCGCTGGTCGAAGGCCTGTCGGTCGAGACGATCAACGCGGAGATCGGCGACAGGGTTGAGGAAGGCGATGTGCTGGCGACGCTCAGAACCGATTCGCTGCTGCTGCAGAAGAGCAGCCTCCAGGCAAGCAAGGCCAAGGCCGAGGCCAGTCTGGCCCAGCTCAACGCCCAGCTGACCGCCAGCGAAGCCGCGCAGACGGATGCACGCCGCCAGTTCGACCGCACCAAACGCCTCGCCGACAACGGCTCGGTCTCCACTTCCGCGCTTGAACAGGCGGAAACGGCCGCACTGAGGGCCGATGCCTCGACGGCCGCCGCGCGCGAGGCCGTCAGCGTTGCGGAAGCCGATATCAACGTCCAGCAGGCTCAGATCGATGATATTGATCTTCGCCTGGAGCGCACCAAGATCAAGGCACCGGTCTCCGGCATCGTTTCCGGCAAGAATGCCCGCATCGGCGCGATTGCCACCGGCGCATCGACGCCGATGTTCACCATGATCCGCGACGGCGCCATCGAACTGGTTGCCGAGGTCCCCGAGGAAAACATGATGAAGGTGTCCGAGGGCCAGCCGGCGAGGATTTCGCTGGTCGGCGACGCCCCGACCATCAGCGGCACCGTCCGCCTGGTCTCGCCCGTGGTCGATAACATCACCCGTCTCGGCGATGTCTTCATCTCCATCGATGAACCCGGTCGCGCGCGACCCGGCATGTATGCGAGCGCCGAGATCATTGTCGAGGAGGCCGAGAACCTGGCCCTGCCGATGACCGCCGTCAATATCGACCGCCAGGGATCGACTGTGCGCCGGGTGAAGGACGGTATGGTCGAAATCGTGACGGTCGAAACCGGCATTCAGGACGGCGACGCGATCGAAATCGTCAACGGATTGGCCGAGGGCGATCAGGTGGTGGCCAAGGCCGGCGCCTATGTGCGCGCCGGTGACCGGATCACCCCCGTGCCGGCCGCCGAAGCGCCGCTCAACTGAGGTCAGACACATGAATTTCTCAGCCTGGGCCATTCGAAATCCGGTCGCACCGCTTCTGCTTCTGGGCCTGCTCCTGTTCATGGGCCTTCAGTCGTTCCGCGACATGCCCATTACCCGTTTCCCGAATATCGACGTGCCCGTCATCGCTGTAACCGTGACCCAGAGCGGCGCGGCGCCTGCTGAACTTGAAATGCAGGTGACGAAGAAGATCGAGGACGCCATCGCCAGCGTCTCCGGCGTCGACGAGCTGAACTCCACGGTCACCGACGGCGTTTCCACCACCTCGGTTCTGTTCCGCATGGAAGTGAAGCCTGACGAGGCGCTACGCGACGTCAAGGACGCGATCGACAATATCCGCTCCGACCTGCCGGCCAATGCCGACGAGCCGGTGGTGCGCAAGATCGATGTCGAGGGACAGGCGATCCAGACCTTCGCCGTCTCCTCGCCCAACATGTCGCTGGAGGAACTGTCCTGGTTCGTCGACGACACGATCGAGCGGGCGCTGCAAGGTATTCGCGGCGTCGGGCGCGTCGACCGCTATGGCGGCGCGGATCGCGAAATCCAGGTCTCGCTGGATGAAAACAAGCTCGCGAGCTATGGCATCACCGCATCCGATGTGAACGCGCAGCTGCGCCAGACCAATGCCGACACCGGCTCGGGTCGCGGCCAGGTGGCGGGCGCCGAACAGGCGATCCGCACGCTCGGCGACGCCCGCAGCGTTTCCGACCTCGCCAACACGATGATTGCGCTCGGCAATGGCCGCTTTGCCCGCCTTTCCGATCTCGGCACGGTGACGGACACCTATGAGGAGCCGCGCACCTTTGCCCGCCATGACGGCAATCCGGTCGTCTCCTTCGGCGTGTTCCGTTCGAAGGGCGCCAGCGAAGTGACGGTGGCCGACGCGGTGGCTGAAGCCCTGGACGAGGTCCGCGCCGAACACCCGGACGTCTCCATCAACCTGATTGACGATGCGGTCTATTTCACCAAGGGCAATTATACCGCAGCCCTCGACACGCTTTATGAAGGCGCGATCCTCGCCATCATCGTCGTCTTCCTGTTTCTGCACAACTGGCGGGCGACGCTGATTGCCGCCGTGGCCCTGCCCTTTTCGGTGATCCCGACCTTCTGGATCATGGACATGCTCGGCTTCTCGCTCAATCTTGTGAGCCTGATCTCGCTGACGCTGGCGACCGGTATCCTGGTCGATGACGCAATCGTCGAAGTGGAGAATATCGAGCGGCATATCGGCATGGGCAAGACGCCCTATCGCGCCGCGCTTGATGCCGCCGACGAGATCGGCCTTGCGGTGATCGCGACGAGCTTCACCATCATTGCCGTGTTCGCACCCGTCTCCTTCATGCCGGGCATTCCGGGCCAGTACTTCATCCAGTTCGGCCTGACGGTCGCCTTTGCCGTGTTCTTCTCGCTGGTGGTTGCCCGCCTGATTACCCCGGTGATGGCCGCCTATATGCTGAAACCGGCAAAGCACAAGGCCAAGGCAGACAACGAGAGCAATGACGGCCGGGCGATGCGGGCCTATACGGCCGCCGTGCGCTGGACGACAGCATGGCGCTACCCGACCCTGGGTCTGGCGATCATGGTGCTCATTGTCTCCGGCTATTTCATGTCGAAAATCCCCGGCAGCTTCATGCCCCCGGAAGATGCCTCGCGCATCGTGCTTTCCGTCGAACTGCCGCCCAATGCCCAGCTTTCCGATACCGAGGCGATGACTGAGCTTGTCGCCAAGCGGATCGAAGGTTTCGAGGGTGTTGAAAGCGTCACTGTTCTTGGCGGCTCCTCGCCGCTCGGCGATCTCGAATATCGCCGCGCGACCGTGACGGTGACGCTGGAAAACCTCGCCCACTCCCTGCCCGAGGCGATCGTCAACGACATGATCGGCGGCCTTCCGCTGATCGGGCAGTATCTTCCGAAGCTCGAGCCGCAGGGCCGCACCATCCCGCAATGGCAGATCGAGCAGGAGGTTCTGGCTGCCCTTTCCGATATCCCCGACCTGCGCGTTACAAAACTGAACGACCGCGGCCAGCGCGACATCCAGTTCAATTTCCTCTCCGACAATGAGGAGGACCTGCAACAGGCGGTCGCGATCCTGGAATCGAAGCTGCGCGCCGATCCGATGCTGGACAAGGTCTCGTCGGAAGGCGCGCTGCCCCGGCCGGAACTGCAGATCCATCCGAAGAAGGAAATCGCCGCCCGCCTCGGCGTGACGCCGGCTCAGATCGCCAACACCGTGCGCGTCTCGACCGTCGGCGATATCGACGCCAACCTGCCGAAGATCTCGCTCGATAACCGGTTGATCCCGATCCGTGTCCGCACCGATCTCGAACTGCGCCGCGATCTCTCGGCGATCCGAAACCTGAAGATCCAGACGGCAACCGGCGAGATGGTGCCGCTGTCGGTGGTGGCGGATGTCAACTATACGGAAGGCGTCGCGACCGTGGACCGCTATGACCGTCACCGCGTGGTCACCATCGGCGCCAACCTGCCGCCGGGCGTCGCGCTTGATCCGGCAACGGCGCGCTTCCGCGAAATCGTCGAGAACACCGAAATCCCGTCCACTGTGACGCTGGCTGAAAGCGGCGACGCCAAGATCCTCGCCGAAATGCAGCAGAGCTTCATCAATGCCATGCTGCTCGGCCTGTTCCTGGTGCTGGCGGTGCTGATCCTGTTGTTCAAAGACGTGATCCAGCCGTTTACCATCCTCTTCTCGCTGCCGTTGGCGCTTGGCGGGGTGGCGATCGCGCTGATCCTGACGGACGAGCCGGTTTCGATGCCGGTGATGATCGGCCTGCTGATGCTGATGGGCATCGTCACCAAGAACGCCATCCTGCTTGTCGACTTCGCCAAGGAGGCGATCTGGCACGGCATGGAACGGCGCGCCGCCCTGGTGGAGGCCGGTCGCAAGCGCGCACGTCCGATCATCATGACCTCGATTGCCATGTCGGCGGGCATGCTGCCGGCAGCCCTTGGCGTCGGCGAAGGCTCCGCCTTCCGCGCGCCCATGGCAACGGCAGTGATCGGCGGCATCATCGTCTCCACCGTGCTGAGCCTTTTGGTGGTGCCGGCCTTCTTCATGATCATGGACGACATCGCAAAGCTGCTCAGATGGGCGTTCAGCCGCTTCATCGGCCAGCGCGATCCCGACGATCACGTCTACACCACCGAGGAAACGGGGCGACTGAGCGAGGCCAACCGCGCCAAAATTGCCAAACTCGAAGAGCGGATCGACGAGATCGAGAACAACCGCGACGGTTACGGCGGGCACGGCATGGCGTGAGCGTTTCCAATTGGCGAGCGGAAACATTCCGCTAGCAGAAAACGCGAATTTCTTTAAATCGTTTCGCTCAAGGGCCGGCTCGAAACCGGCCCTTTTGCTTTTTGCCACACGCGGCTTGCGCGCGCGCCGCAAACGTCAAAATTTCCGGCCTTCAGTTGATTGAAATCAATACCCCGCGCGGCTTCTGCTCCTAGGTTTCATCCAGGCAGAAGGCCGGTCTCCTCCCTCCCAACCGATGAGACGGCCCTGGCCGCAGGACGGGCGATACGGATGGTCCGTATGGCCTGCGATAGTCAGACATTATGCGTGAGGAACCGGGTTTCCCTCCGACAAGGAAACGGGCTCCGGCGCAGCAACCGGCGACATTGCGGCGTGCACCGGTCGTGTTGCAGATCTGGACAGGCAAAAAGCCCGGTCGCCGCGGGGCCGGGACAGGAGACGGACAGTGAACAGGACCCTCTTGCTGAACGAGCGAAAAAAGACGCTTTTTGTCGAAACCAAGCTGACGGCCAACATGGATATGGCGACCATGAACAAGCTGATGGAATGCGCAACCTTCGCCAATTGCTACCCCCGTGACGTGGTTTTCCGTCAGGGCGATCCGGCAACCCACTTCTACAGCGTGCTCTCCGGCTATGTGCGTCTTTACCGGCAGAACAGCGAAGGGCGCGAGGCCGATATCCGCGTCTGCGGACCGGGCGACAGCTTTGCCGACGACCTGATCTTCGGCGGCGACACCTATGAATATCATGCCCAGGCCGCCGACAAGGCGATGCTGGCGCGCTACGACATCAACCGGGTGCGCAATGCGAGCCTTGCCGATGACGGCATGCTGGCGCGCGCCATCGCCGGCTCGCTTGCCGGACAGCTTCAGGAAACCATGGACTGCATCGCCAATGACCGGCTCAACACCGCCGTTCAGCGCGTTGCCCTTTACCTTCTGGAACAGGCCGAGGGCCAGGAATCCCCTGCCTCCTTCCGCCTCTCCTTCCAGAAGAGCCTTCTTGCCGGAAAGCTGGGGCTTGCCCCCGAAGCGCTTTCCCGCGCCTTCGCGACGCTGAAAGGTCTCGGCGTCCACGTACACGGTCGCATCATCGAAATTGAGGATATGGACGCGCTGCGGGCTCTCTGATCTGCGCACCGGTCATGCGACCGACCTGAAAACCGGCGGGGTCATTCCCGCCGGTTTTTCGTTCGTCCGATTTGTCGTCAAAGACGGCATAAGTCCGAACAAAAAACGCGTGGCAGGCCCACGTCGGCTCGCCTGGATCCTCGGGACAAGCCCGAGGATGACACCTGCGGCAACGCTATTGGCGCCTCAGATCCGCATCCAAGGGCCAGACAGTATTTCAAACCCCGGTCTTCTCGCACGCGGCCAGAAAAATTGACAAAACTGTCCTCACATACTGCGTGATCCCCGGGTTTGACCCGAGGATCCAGGCTCATACGATTTGGGCACGCGGACAAGGTCGGCGTTCAATGGCAGTCTCAAAGACCGCCATTTTCCTTGAGGAAAGCGACAATCGCCTCCACCCCGTCGCCGCGCTTCAGGTCGGTGAAGACGGTGGGGGCACCGGAGCGCATGCGTTCGGCGTCAGCCGCCATCACCTCCAGATTGACCTCGACGTAAGGGGCCAGATCCTTCTTGTTGATGATCAGGATATCGGAGCGGGTGATGCCCGGACCGCCCTTTCGCGGGATCTCCTCGCCCTGGGCGACCGAGATCACATAGATGGTGATGTCTGCAAGGTCCGGCGAGAAGGTGGCGGCCAGATTGTCGCCACCCGATTCAATGAAGATGATGTCGAGATCGGGGATGCGGCTATTGAGCTCGGCAATCGCCTGCAGGTTGATCGTGGCGTCCTCGCGGATGGCCGTATGCGGGCAGCCGCCGGTTTCCACGCCGACGATCCGGTCCGACGAAAGCGCCTGCATGCGCACCAGCGCCTCGGCATCCTCACGCGTATAGATGTCGTTGGTGACCACGGCGACGGAGTATTCACCGCCCATCGCCTTGCACAGTTTCTCCGTCAGCGCCGTCTTGCCGGAGCCGACCGGACCGCCGATGCCCACGCGCAGGGGACCGTTTTCAGACTTCATGTCGAACCTCGTCAAATCCAAACGTTAAAGCATCTCGCAGTCAGAGGGAAACATCTGACGTCCGCGAAAATGCGTCGAAACAAAGAGATAGAGCGGTTCCGCCTTTCATGGAAACGCCAAACCGCTCTAGCTGCGAAAAAGTCGCGAATGCTGGGTTTCATGCCGCAGCGCCGAAACATCGGCCCGGAACGTACAGCCGCCGAGACCGTCAAGGCCGGAGTTGGCCGCGCGCGCCGCCGTTTCAAGGATCGTCTCTTCCAGCCCCGCCAGCACTTCAACCCCAGAGACCTGGCCGCAGAGCGACAGCCTGATGGCGGCGGAGACCTGCTGGGCGATCTGGGCATGAAGATAGCCCTGACAGGCCGCTTCCAGACCGATGCCATGCGCCCCTGCAACCGCGCCGAAAGCAACCGGCAACGCGATCTCGTGCGGCAGTTCGGCGAGCACGGGCGCGGGCCAGGCGGCAGCGGCCGTGACAAAGGCCGAACCGAGCGCCAGCGTCTCCTGATGGCGTTCGCGCGAACCGGCAAGGGCTGCGGCAAGCGCGGCCGTCTCGCCAATGCGGGCGCTGTCACCCTCCGCACGGTGGCTTTCGCACAGGAGCACGGCATCATTCCAGAGAAAGCCCTGCGCGAGCCCTGAGGAAAGCCAGGCCTTCAGGCCCTCCGCATCCTGCAGCAACCCATCATGGGCGGCGCGTTCCAGCCCGCCGGAATAGGCGAAGCCGCCAAGCGGAAAGGCCGGCGACAGCCAGGACATCAGTCTGAGCAGCGATGTGCCCGATACGTTGGCCGCTTCAATCGTGGTGGTGGTGATGGCCGTGATGGTCGTGATCTCCGTGATCATGGTGATGGTCGTGATCGCCGTGATGGTGATCATGACCGCCATGGCTGTGATAGGCGCCGCGCACAGGCTGGAACGGTTCGACGACTTCGCTCACCACAGCGCCCAGTCCATTGAGCATCTGGCGGATAACATGGTCGCGCAGGATCAGGATGCGATCAGTCTCGATCTGTGCCGGCAGGTGACGGTTGCCGAGATGCCAGGCAAGTTCGATGATATGGAGGCCATCCCGCGGACGAATTTCGTAAAGCTCTTCCGGTGCGGCGACGATTTCGATCTGAGACCCGTCTTCCAGCACCAGGCGGTCGCCGTTGGCAAACAGGACAGCCTCTTTCAGGTCAAGCATCACCGCGCCGCCATCGGCAAGCTTGAGGGCCCTGCGCCGTAAATGGCGTCCGTCATGGGTCAGTTCGACACGACCGGCAACGGGGCTTTTGCCCTCGCCTGCCGGAATATAGGTGGTCACACGTTGCATTCTTTCCCCTTGAGGCAACTCTGATACGGTCCAGAGCACTCAACATTCATAGCAAGATTGCACCGCTTGGCAAGCGCGTGCCCTGCAACATGACCTCACGCGTGGCCAGCGTGATGGGGATGGTCGGGATCGTCGATCTTCTCGGTCTGGACATCGGCCGAAAGCTCCTGCCGCGCCTTGCCGGTCGGCTGACGGGTAAAGCCGGTCATCGGTCCGGACTGCTGGAAGTCGCGCTTGATCTCGACATCGGAGGTCAGATAGGCGGTGATGAGCTCAGCAATCGAGCGCAGCGCATGCATATGGATACGCTCGTAACCGTGGGAAGCATCGACGCCGAAGGCAATGAGCGCCGTGCGCACATCGGCGCCCGCCTCCACCGCGCTCGCCGAATCAGACCGGTAATAGCGGAACACATCTTTCTGGTAGCGGATGTCGTTGAACTTGCAGAGGTCGACAAGCTTCTTCGTCAAATGCCAGTCGAACGGCCCGGTCTGGTCGGCCATGGCGACCGTGACGCCGAACTCGGAGGAGTTCTGGCCGGGCGCCGAGGTGCCGTTATCGACCGAAACCATGGAGGCAACTTCGGGGGCGACGATAGAGGAAGCGCCGACGCCGACTTCCTCGGCGATGGTAAACAGCCAGTGGCTGGCAACCGGCGTCTCGACATTGGCGTCCTGCATCGCCTTCAACGCGGCCAGCATCAGCGCCACGCCCGCCTTGTTATCGAGATGGCGGGAGATGATGAAGCCGTTGTCGAGGAATTCCGGCTGCGGATCGATGGCGACGATATCGCCGATTTCGATGCCCAGCTTGTCGAGATCCTCCTCGTCGCGGCTCAAGGCATCAACGCGCAGCTCGACATAGTCCCAGCCAACCGGCATCTCGTCGATCTCGTTGTTGTAGGTGTGGCCTGACGCCTTCAGCGGCAGGATGGTGCCGCGATAGGCGCCCTTTTCGGTGAAGATCGTCGCCCGCGCGCCCTCGGCAAAGCGCGCCGACCAGGTGCCGATCGGCACCAGTTCAAGTCGTCCGTTTTTCTTCAGGAACTTCACCTGCGCGCCAAGCGTATCGACGTGGGAAACAACGGCGCGGGCCCCGCGACTGTCCACCCCGCGACGCACCGCTCGAATGGCGCCGCGCCGCGTCAGCTCCGCCGAAAGCCCGAGCTTTTCCAGTTCTCCGGTGACGAAGCGGACGATCGGGTCGGTGTAACCTGTCGGCGAGGGTATCGCGAGCAGCGATTTCAAAATGTCGGACAGGTACTCGGCATCAATCGTCAGTCTTTGCATCACTCACTCGTTTTCTGCGCCTCTCGGGAAAAAGCCCTCGCCCCTGCCGGCATGGACAGCGGGAACAGCAGATCGACGAACCGTTCGGCCGTCGGTTGCGGCTCGTGGTTGGCAAGCCCCGGGCGCTCGTTGGCCTCAATAAATGCGTAATCAGGGTTTTGGGGCGACTTGATCATCAAATCAATCCCCACCACCGGAATATTGATCGCGCGGGCTGCGGAAATGGCAGCATCCACCAGCTTCGGATGCACGATATCGGTCACGTCATGGATGGTGCCGCCGGTATGCAGATTGGCGGTGCGGCGGACGCGGATCTCCTCTCCCTCCCTGGGCACATCCGCAAAACTGTAGCCCGCATTTTTCACCGTCCGCGCCGTCTCGGCGTCGAGGGGGATCGACGACTCGCCGCCGGTCGCGGCACTTCTGCGGGCGCTCTGGCTCTTGATCAGCTGCTCGATGGTGGACCGGCCATCGCCGATGATATGAGCCGGACGGCGCACGGCGGCGGCAACCAGCCGATAATTGATGACGATCAGGCGCAGGTCCTCGCCCTCCACCATTTCTTCGATCAGCACCGTATCGCAATAGGCCTTGGCCGCATCGATCGCTGTCTTCACGTCCTCCAGCGTGGTGAGGCCGACCGAAATGCCCTTGCCCTGCTCTCCCCTTGCCGGCTTGACCACAAGCTGGCCGTATTCTTCCAGAAGCCCGGCAATCGCGTCGTCACCGGCATCGGAGGTCATCTGCCGCGGCACCCGAACGCCCGCCTCCTCGACAAAGCGGCGGGTGACAGACTTGTCGTCGCAGATGGACATGGCCACGGAAGTCGTCAGTTCCGAAAGGCTTTCCCGGCAGTGTATCGACCGGCCACCGTAAGACAGGCGGAAGAAGCCGCCCTCGGCATCCGTCACCTCGGCGGAAATGCCGCGCCGGCGCGCCTCGGCGACGATCAGCCGCGCATAGGGGTTCAGCGCTTCGTAGTCTTTCTCCTCCGGCCCGGTAAACAGTTTCTCGTTGATCTGGTTCTTGCGCTTGACGGTGAAGAACGGCACGCGCCTGAAGCCAAGCTTTTCGTAAAGCTTGATGGCGGGCACATTGTCATGCAGCACGGAAAGATCGAGATGCGAGGCGCCGCGAGCGAGGTAATGTTCTGCCAGCCGGCGCACCAGCGCCTCGCCAATGCCGCGGTGGCGGGCCTGGGGATCGCTTGCCAGACACCAGAGCGACGCGCCCTTTTCCGGATCGTTGAACACCCGGCCGTGGTCGATGCCGGTCACCGTGCCCAGAATATTGCCGGTATGCTCGTCCTCGGCGACGAAATAGACGATCGAACGGGCATCGCGCTGACGCCAGAAGAAATCCGGCCGCACCACCACCATGCCGCGCGCGGCATAGATGCGGTTGATCGCCTGGGCATCGATCTCCGATGTCAGCCGGCGGATGAAGAAGCCCTGCGGCGGTTTCGACGGCGCGGCGCGATAGGTCGAAAGATCGAGCCGGTAGGTGTGCGAGGGGTCGAGGAACACCTCCTGCGGCGCATTGGCCAGAACCACATGCGGATCGCGCACATAAATCGCGATATCACGGTGGTCCGGCACCTCGGCGCGCAGCGTCTCAATCAGCAGCTTGGCGTCGGAAAAGGTCTGGCCGAAGACGATCCTTCCCCAGCCGCAATCGATCGAGACATCCGATTTCATGACGCCGCTGTCATCGCCACTGTTGATCGGCGGCTTCATGCCCTGGGTCCGCATCTTCTTGAGGCGATGGGAATAGGCATCGCGGTTGCGGTGCTCCGGGTGATCCTTCGGACCCTTTTCCGAGCTCATCGGCTTTTCCTCAAATCTCGTGGGACTGCAACCACATTTCCAGAAGCGCCACCTGCCACAGTTCCGAACCGCGCAGCGGCGTGATGTGGCCGATCGGATCGATGAACAGGTCATCGAGGTAGGATTTGTTGAACAGGCCGCGCTCGCTGGAGACCTGGCTCGTCAGCGTGTCGCGCACCATGTCGAGATATTCGCCCGAGATGTATTTGAGCTGCGGTACCGGGAAATAGCCCTTCTTGCGGTCGATCACCTCATGCGGCACAACGAGCCGCGCGGCGTCCTTCAGCACGCCCTTGCCGCCGTCATTGAGCTTGAATTCCGGCGGGATGGTGGCCGCCAGTTCGGCAAGCTCGTGGTCGAGGAAGGGCACCCGCGCCTCAAGCCCCCAGGCCATGGTCATATTGTCGACGCGCTTGACCGGATCGTCGACCAGCATGACCTGGCTGTCGAGCCTCAATGCGCGGTCAACCGGACCTTCCGCGCCCGGCGCCATCAGATGGCTCTCGACAAAGGCGCGGCTGACATCTTCCTCCGCCAGCCATTCCGGCGAGAGGTGACGCGAGAGCTTTGCATGGTCGCGGTCGAAAAAGCCCTTGGCATAGTCGCCGACGACATCGTTGGAATTTTCAAGCGGCGGATACCAGTGATAGCCGGCGAAGATCTCATCCGCGCCCTGCCCTGACTGAACCACCTTGATATGCTTTGACACTTCGCGCGACAGCAGGAAGAAGCCGATATTGTCATAGGAGACCATCGGTTCCGACATGGCGTTGATCGTGTCGGGCAGCGCGCTCATCAGCTCCGAGGACGGCACGAAGATCTTGTGGTGATCCGTGCCGAAGCGTTCGGCGATCAGGTCCGAATAGGAGAATTCGTCGCCCTTCTCGCCGTTGGCCTCCTCAAAGCCGATGGAAAACGTCATCAGGTCCTTCTGACCTTCCTCGGCCAGGAGCCCGGTGATGATCGAAGAGTCAACGCCGCCCGAAAGCAGCACGCCGACCGGAACGTCGGCCACCATGCGGCGGCGAACGGCGGTGCGCAGCGCGTCCAGCACCCGGTCGCGCCACTCCTCGCGCGAAAGTCCCGACGTTGCCGGGTCGCGCTCATGCGGTGGGGCCCAGTAGCGGACATCCTCGAACGAGCCATCCGGCTCATAGCAGCGCGTCGTTGCCGGCGGCAGCTTGCGCACGCCCTTCAGGATCGTGTGCGGCGGCGGCACAACGGCATGGAAACTCATGTAATGATGCAGCGCCACGGGATCGACGGACTTATCGACACCGCCGCCGCGCAGAAGCGCGGGAAGCGTGGAGGCAAAACGGATATTCTTGCCGCTCGTGGTGTAATAGAGCGGCTTGATGCCGAAGCGGTCGCGCGCGATCATCGCCCTGCCGCTGTCACGCTCGATGACGGCGAAGGCGAACATGCCGTGGAAATGCTTGACGCAATCCCGGCCCCAGGCGTGATAGGCCTTGAGGATGACTTCCGTATCGCCGGTGGAGAAGAAACGGTAGCCCTCCTGCTCGAGCATCTTGCGCAGCTCTGGATAATTGTAGATGCAGCCGTTGAACACGATTGTCAGACCGAGTTCGGGGTCGGTCATCGGTTGCGCGGCCTTCTCGGAGAGATCGATGATCTTCAGGCGACGATGGCCGAAGGCATAATTGCCGCGGCCGAGAATGCCGCTGCCATCCGGCCCGCGCGGGGCAAGAGCCTCGGTGATGCGGGCGACAGCCTCGGCGTCCGCAAGCGTTCCGTCAAATCTGATTTCTCCGGCAATACCACACATGGTCTGGTCGATCGCTCCTGTCCTTGGCGCCGGGCCTGAGAAGCAAGGGAGGTCTCCACAGAACAGGCGCATATTCGATTGTCTCGTCGCCGTCTGCGGACAGGCCGCGCGGCGAAATTGCGTTGCGGGCGGAAGCCCGCGCTTCTGGGTTGATATTTAGTTACAACAAAAATCATTTGAGTTCAAATCATTTCTGTTGTAAATGACTGAACGCATGAAGGACGAGGATCTGACATCGAAAAACGCCGAAGCCGTGATGAAGGCCATCCGCCGCATCGCGCACGCGATTGACATCCGCTCGAAACGCATCGGACGCGAGACGGGGCTGACGATTCCGCAGATCGTCGTGCTGCAGGCCGTCGCCGACCAGGGCGCGCTCACCACGGCGGCAATCTCGAAGCAGGCCGACCTCAGCCCGGCAACGACGGTGACCATTCTCGACAAGCTGGAGGCGAAGGGGCTGATCGAGCGCAAGCGCTCTTCGTCAGACCGGCGCAAGGTGCAGGCGGTGCTGACAGATGCGGGCTCGAAGACGCTTGCGGGCACGCCCTCGCTCTTTGCCGACGGCTTCGCCGTGGCGTTTTCCGCCTTTGACCGGAACGAGCAGTCTTCCATCGTCACCTCGTTCACACGCGTCGCCGATCTTCTCGATCTGGAAGAGAGACCAAAGCCCGCAAGCGGGTTCTCCGCCGAGCGCTGACGAAACGTCTCAGTGGCTTCGAAGAGCGTCGATCAACGCGCCCTTGTCCATCTTCGAGCGGCCTTCGATGCCGATCTCCTGCGCGCGGTCATAAAGGTCGTCGCGCGTCCACTCTTCGTAAGGCTCCGACCTGCCGCCCTTTTTCGACGGCTTCATGCGGCTGTTGGCCTGGGCGTTTGCAATGCGCGCGGCCTTCTCCTTCGACGCTCCGTCATCGCGCAGGGCCTGATAGGTTTCCTCATCCTTGATCGATGAGCGCTGGTCTTGCGATGTCCTGGGCATTGTCCTGATCCTCCGTTCGAGCCGTTTTCCAAACGCCGCAGGCGACCGGAAGGTTCCCGAAAATCAGGCGCATGAGCGCATTCGCCTTTAACGTTTCGAGCGTGCCTCGGCGCCTTCGACGATGGCGCGGATGGTATCGGCAACCCGGTACTCAAAGGCAAACGAACTGTCGGGATCGAAGCCCGGGTCTTCCTCCTGCCCCTTGACGGTCAGCAGACCATCCAGCGCGGTGCGGAACACCGCCCGGTTCTCCCCTTCGGGCAGGGCGGCGGCGAGCGCGATCAATATCTCCTGATGCGCCGCAATCTGCGCTTCGAGCCTTTCAAGACGTTCTTCCGACATGTTGTCCTCTCAAGCTTGTCCTTTTCATAAACAGGGCACAGCCGGCGTGATAAATCAATGGTGTGGGCGGCGACGCGGATTGGAGGAACCGGATCGCTGTCCGTGGCGTTGAACCGAAATGCACCCTCAATAGCGGCAGGAGTTTTTCTTGGAACAAGCCGATACGGCCGAGCACGAATTCCGCTCCCTGACGGAAATCGTCGAACGCACAGTCGAAGAGACCGGAGGCGGAACCGTCTCCGTCGAACATCTGATGCGCTCTTTCGGCCACGCTTCCTTCATTCCGCTCCTTATTCTGCCGGCGCTGATCCTGATCACGCCCTTGAGCGGCGTGCCGGGGCTTTCCACCGTCTGCGGCCTGATCATCATGCTGATCGCGGGCCAGCGCCTTGTCGGCCACAGGCAGATATGGTTGCCCGGCTGGATTCGTCGCAGAACGATGAAGACCGCCAGACTTCATGCCGGGCTGGAAAAGATCCTGCCGTTTACCCGCTTCGTCGACCGGATCAGCCGCAAGCGGCTGACGTTCCTGTTCAAGCCGCCGCTGATCATGGTGCTGCCGCTTGCCTGCACGCTCTTCGGCGCGGTGATGCCGCTGATGGAGATCGTTCCGTTCTCGTCGTCACTGATCGGCGTCGCCGTGACGCTGATCGCCTTCTCGATGCTGACCCGCGACGGCCTTTTCGCGCTGCTGGCGCTTGCGCCCGTGGGTGTTGTCATCTGGGCCGTCACCAGCGTCCTCACATCACTCTGACGGGCGCCCCGGCGCGCGTTCAGACGGCCACCCAGCTTTGGTCCACAACAGCTTCCATCGCCACATAGCTCGTCGTCCAGCTGACATAGGGCAGTTCGGAAATCTTCTCCGCCATGATCCGGCGGAAATGCGTCATATCACGCGAGCGGACCTTGATCTGGTAATCGAAGCCGCCGGCGATCAGGTAGCACTCCTCGATTTCCGGGATCTGACGCACCGCCTCGTTGAACTGCTGCAACGCCTTCTGCCGGGTGTCGCTGACCTTGACCGTGACATAGGTGACATGGGTAAGCCCGAGCTTGATCGGCGACAGCATGGCACGATAGCCCTTGATCAGGCCCATTTCCTCCATCTGCCGGACCCGGAGCGCCACCGGAGTTTTGGAGAGCCCGACCTTGCGCGCCAGATCGGTCATCGAGATGCGCGCGTCAACGACCAACTCCTCGAGGATTTTGCGGTTGATGGGATCGATTTCCAACGCCTGACCCTGGTTTTCATTGTTTTTTGCTACGAATGGCTAAATAAATAGCGAAAACTGGTCGCATCGTCCACGCAATTGACGTTAGTCTGGCAAAAAACGAGGAGCAGACTTTGGCCAAGAACACCTTCCCAGCGCTCGGTTTCGAGCAGAAATTTGCCCCCGACGCCCCGCTTCTGAAAGCCCTGAGCGAACGCGCGGACATCACGCCGGACGAACGCAAGGCAATCAGCAAGCGGGCCGCCGATCTGGTCCGGCGCATCCGCTCGGAAAGCAAGCCGACGCTGATGGAGCATTTCCTGGCCGAATACGGGCTTTCGACGCGCGAAGGCGTGGCGCTGATGTGCCTGGCCGAAGCCATGCTGCGCGTACCGGACAAGTTCACCATCGATGCGCTGATCGAGGACAAGATCGCGCCCTCGGAATGGAACAACCACCTGGGCACCGCCGCCTCCTCGCTCGTCAATGCCTCCACCTGGGCGCTGATGCTGACCGGCAAGGTGCTGGACGACCGCACCGACCCCGGCATCGCCACCACGCTGCACGGCCTCGTCAAGCGCATGGGCGAGCCGGTGATCCGCACCGCCGTTCTGCGCGCAATGAAGGAAATGGGCCGCCAGTTCGTGCTCGGCGAAACCATTGAGGATGCGCTGAAGCGCGGCGACAGCCGCATGAAGCAGGGCTTCACCTATTCCTTCGACATGCTCGGCGAAGCCGCCATGACCGCCGACGATGCCGCGCGCTACGACCAGCACTATACAAACGCCATCAAGGCAATCGGCAAGGCCGCCATTCACGACAAGATCGTCGACAATCCCGGCATTTCGATCAAGCTTTCCGCCCTTCATCCGCGCTACGAAGTGGCCAAGGAGAAGCGCGTGATGGAAGAGCTGGTGCCGATCGTCAGGCGCCTTTCCGTGCAGGCCAGAGAGGCCGGCATCGCGCTTCATATCGATGCCGAGGAACAGGCCCGGCTTGCCCTTTCCTTCAAGGTGATCGACGCCGTCATGGCCGATCCCGCGCTTGATGGCTGGGACGGTTTCAGCGTCGTGGTGCAGGCCTATGGAAAGCGGGCCGATGCCGCGCTCGACGCGCTTTACGACATGGCGACGCGCTATGACCGCAAGATCAATGTGCGGCTGGTGAAGGGCGCCTATTGGGATACGGAAATGAAGCTTGCCCAGGTCAACGGCATGCCGGATTTCCCGCTTTTTTCCACCAAGGCGGCCACCGATGTCGCCTATCTCTGCCTGGCGCGCAAACTGTTTGCGATGGGCGACCGAATCTTCCCGCAATTCGCCTCGCACAACGCCCACACGATCGCCGCCGTACTGGAACTGGCCGATGGCCGGCCTTTCGAGTTGCAGCGCCTCCATGGCATGGGCGAGCGGCTGCACGACATCGTCAAGAAGGAAACCGGCGGTCATTGCCGCATCTACGCCCCGGTCGGCGCCCATCGCGATCTGCTCGCCTATCTGGTGCGCCGCCTGCTGGAAAACGGCGCGAATTCCTCCTTCGTCCATCAGATCGTCGACACCAGCATTCCCCCTGAAACCGTCGCCAGCGATCCCTTCGAAGCCGCCAAGACCGCCACACCGCCGGCAGCGCTGAAGAAGCCGGCCGATATCTTCGGCGAGGGCCGTATTGCCGCGAAAGGCTGGGACACGACAGCCGACGATGTGCTGGCAGCCATCGAAAAGGCCCGCGACGTTCCGCTTCCCGATGGCAAGCCGCTGACCGTTTCTGCACCGACCGGCACATCCGTGACCGTCACCAACCCGGCAACGGGCGAAGCCATCGGCACCGTTCTGGAGGCGGACAGGGCCACCGTTGCCCGCGCCTTCGATGATGCGGCAACCTGGGATGCGCCGGCATCCGAACGCGCCGCCGTGCTGCGCAAGGCCGCCGATCTTTACGAGGAGAATTTCGGCGTGTTGTTCGCGCTTCTCGCCCGCGAAGCGGGCAAGACCCTTGCCGATGCCATTGGCGAGGTGCGAGAGGCGGTCGACTTCCTGCGCTATTATGCCCGCGAGGGCGAGAACACCGTGCGGGGGCCACGCGGCATCATCGCCGCCATCAGCCCGTGGAACTTTCCGCTGGCAATCTTCACCGGCCAGATTTCCGCAGCGCTGATGGCCGGCAATGGCGTGCTGTGCAAACCGGCGGAACAGACGCAGATGATCGCCCACAAGGCGGTTGAACTTCTGCATGAGGCCGGCGTGCCGCGTTCAGCGCTCCAGCTTCTGACCGGCGACGGGCCGACGGTGGGCGCAGCGCTGACGACCGACGCCCGCGTCTCCGGCGCGGTCTTCACCGGCTCGATCGACACCGCCAAGCTGATCGAAAGATCGATTGCCGAACATCTCAAGCCCGGAACGCCGCTGATCGCCGAAACCGGCGGGCTCAACGCCATGATCGTCGACAGCACCGCACTTCCCGAACAGGCCGTGCGCGATATCGTCGCCTCCGCCTTCCAGTCGGCCGGCCAGCGCTGTTCGGCATTGCGCTGCCTCTATATTCAGGAGGACACTGCCGATCATATCATCAAGATGATCAAGGGCGCGATGGACGAGCTTGCCGTGGGCGACCCGTGGTCGTTCGCAACCGATGTCGGCCCGGTGATCGATGCCGAGGCGCGCGATGGCATTGCCGCCTATCTGAAGGAAAAATCCGGCAGCATTCTCCATCAGTTGAAAGCCCCGGGAACCGGCACCTTCATCGCCCCGACCCTGCTGAAGGTGAACAGCATTGACGATCTGGAGCGCGAGATCTTCGGGCCGGTGCTGCATGTCGCGACCTTCAAGGCGCGCGACCTGGAAAAGGTCGTCGAGAAGGTGAATGCCCGCGGCTATGGTCTCACCTTCGGCCTCCACACCCGCATCGACGACCGGGTGCAGGACGTGTCGGAGAGCATCCATGTCGGCAATATCTATGTGAACCGCAACCAGATCGGCGCCGTCGTCGGCTCGCAGCCCTTCGGCGGCGAAGGCCTGTCGGGCACCGGCCCCAAGGCCGGCGGCCCCGACTATCTGCCGCGCTTCCTCACCCCGGAATCCGGCCAGAGCGGCGGCGCGGACTGGGCAGGCAATGCCGACATGAAATCGGTTGCGGCCATGCTGTCGGCGCTTGCCGAGGTGAAGCTCGGCGAGGAACTGATGCCGGGCGTTACCGGCGAGCTCAACCGGCTTGCCTTCTACACCCGTCCGCCGCTTCTCTGCCTCGGCCCCGGCAAGGAAATCGCCGCAGCCCAGAAGGCCGCCGTCGAAGCCCTTGGCGGTCGCGCCGTCGCCGTCGATGGCCATGTGGACCCGGAGACGCTGACCACGCTCGAAGGCTTTTCCGGCGCCTTGTGGTGGGGTGACGAAGCCATCGCCCGGCCCCTTGCCGCAGCCCTGGCCAAACGCTCAGGCCCTGTCCTGCCCCTGATCACGGCGATGCCGGACAAGGCGCATGTGGCCTACGAACGCCACCTCTGCGTCGACACCACGGCATCGGGCGGCAATGCGAGCCTTCTCGCGGGGTGAGGGATCAAAGGGCATGGGGAAGGCGCTAGTCCAGTCACCCCTCCTCACCCTCCGCGTCACCCTCGGGCTTGACCCGAGGATCCAGGCCGCTTTCCGCATGACAGCAGGGCCTTATGGCCTATGGGGCCCGACAACGGCATCTGCAGACGCCTCTCGCGACTAAGGTGATTGGACCCTCGGGTCAAGCCCGAGGGGGACGCGTGTGGAGAGTGTGGCGATCAACGAACAGCAGAGACCGCGGCAACACTTCCAATGGTAGGCCCTGCCCCTCAGGCCCGATACTTCTCCGGCGGCCAGTTGTCCGACGGCATCGGGGCATTTGCCAGATCGGTAATCAGCGCCGCAAGGCTGGCCGCCGTATGCTCCAGCAGCGCCCTGCCCTTGTCCGCCGTTGCCCGGCCGGCATCACCGGTCACGCCGTCAACATTGAGGTCCTGCGCCTTCCAGCCAAGACCGCCGACGCGGCCGCCGCCGGGATTGGCGGAAAGCTGTTGCGTGCCTGCCTCGATTGCGTCCACCGACGAGCGGAAATCGCCGAGATTTTCCATCACCACCAGTTCGGGATGCAGCGCCAGCATCAGCGAGGTTTCGATATCGCCGCCGTGAAAACCGGTGCGGATTTCATCAGCGGTAAAAAGCCCCTCCGGATAGCCGGCATCGAACCATGTGGCATAGGCGCCGAGAATGTTGTGGCGCACGCGCTGGTCGAGCGCGACGGGGGCGAGAAGCCCCGACTGGCCGCCGTGGCTGTTAAAGATCAGGATTCGTTTCAGCCCGGTGGAGCGCACGGCGCAATCTAGCACTCGCGTCCAGGATTGCATCAGATCGGGTGCGGGATGGGCGAGCGAACCGGCATAATCGAGATGTTCCTGCGACGCGCCGACCGGCTGCAGCGGCAAAACCACGGCCGGAATTTCATCACCAAGCTTTGTGAGCGCCGCAGCGACAATGCCGTTATTGATCAGGCAATCGGTGCCAACCGGCAGGTGGGGGCCGTGCTGCTCGGTCGCTCCCACGGGCAGAACCGCCACCGTATTTTCCGGCAGCGCCGCATGGTCCGGCGATGTCATTTCCAGCCAGTAGCGCTTCATGCGTGTTCTCCCGCAATCACCTTTTCGTTGAACCTTGCAAGCCCCTCGGCAACGCCTGCAAGATCGAGACCGTTGACGACCGAGACGTCCGCGATCAGGCTTGCCGGAATGCTGGCCGCCCCCTGCCAGGCAGCCGCAACAGCGCCTGCAATCATCGCGATCGTGTCACTGTCATTGCCGCCATTGACGGCAGCGACGATTGCCGTCCACGGGTCGCCATCGGCAGCGGCGACAAGGCCGAAAGCATGCGGCACGGCTTCCGACATGGCAACGCCATTGCCGATCACCTCAATCAGTTCGGCGCGCGCGGCCTCGATGTCCGCCTTGTAGCGAATGCCGATCTCGACGGCGATCTCGATGCGGCGGGCAACGCCGGCCCCGCCGACAATGCGGCCGCTCCGGTAAGCTTCCGCCTCGCCGAGACGCGCGCCTTCCAAAGCCGCTTCTGAAATGCTCATCGAGCGGTCAACGGAAAGGCCAATGGCAATCGCACCGGCAACAGCGGAGGCGCCGGCATAGGCAATCTGGGTGTTGTGGGTCGGGGCCGACATCAGGCAGGCAATGCGGACGGCTTCGAAAAGATTGCCAGCTGCGGCACAGCCTGCCGTCGGCGCGCGCATGGCCCCGCCATTCGAGGTGCCGAACATGCAGGAATAGGTCTCGGGCGTGGCAACGGCTTCTGCGGGGGCACCGGCACGCATCGCTTCCACGGCAATGCGGGTGGTTGGTCCGGCAAAGCGCTGGAACATTTCCTCGTCATGCGACCAGTCGATGAAACCGGCAATCGCATCGGCGGAAACCGGCGCGCGCTCAAGGCCGATGATCCGCCTTGCCATGGCCAGCATCTGCGTCGCGTCATCCGTCAGCCGGCCCGGCGCGAGACCCTTGGCGAAGGGCGATTTTTCCGGCGGCGTGCGAAAGGTCGTCACCGGCCCTCCGAAAACGCGGATGATCTCGTCCGGGTGCATGCATTCGGTGGCAGCGCCCAGCGCATCGGCGACGCAGGCAGCCGACAAAACGGCCTCGATGGCTTTGGATTTGGTGGCCATATTCTACAGTCTTTCCTTGATATTTTCTTTCATCAGCGCTTCGGCGCCCTGGCCATCACACCGTCCCGTTTCCAGGAAATGCGCGGCGGCCGCCGTGCCAAAAGCGAGCGCTTTTTCAAACCGGCGACCGCGCCGCATGGCCGTGGCAAGGCCAGCCAGAAACACATCGCCGGCGCCGGTGGTATTGCGCGGCGTAACCTTGTGCGCAGTGAAACGATGGACCTGATCGCCATCGATTGCGACCAGCCCATCGGAGCCGAGCGTGACGACCGCCTTGCGGCTGCCATTACCGGAGAGGAAACGGGCAAGCGTTTCGGCGGCTTCGGCAATCGGCCGGTCATTGCCGGTGCGCGCCATCCATGCCTCAAGCACCTGTCGGTTGGTGACCACGAACGAGGCGAAGGGCAGAATATTCTCCATCGCCTGCCAGCCCCAGCGTTCGATCTCCGGCAGTTCCAGATCGATCATCCGTTCGATGTTCTTTTTCGCAGCACGGTCGAACATGCGCGCCACGGCTTCCGGATGGAAGAAGTTGGAGATGACCGTATCGTCTTCCTGCAGCGAAATCGTGTCGCCGATAACCGCCAGCGTTTCCACCGGAACGGGGTCGATCAGGATTGCCTTTTCGCCGGTGCGATCAACGATGATCGTGGCCGATGCTGTTGCGCTGCCGGCCTTCACATCGACGGCCTCGGTGCTCATGTCGCGTTCGGCAAGCCACTGCATCAAGAGCGCGCCTTCGCCGTCATCGCCAATGGTGGAAACAAGACGCGCATCCTCGCCAAGCCGGCTCAGGGCCCAGGCGCAGTTGAGCGGCGGGCCGCCGGCGCGTTCTTCCTTCGTCTTGATGAAGGCCTTTTCGTCATGACCGGGCAGGTCGTCAACGATCAGCACCCGGTCGAGCACGAGCGGCCCGAGACAATAGATCGCGCCACTCATGAGTGAGCGACCTTTGCGCCGGTCTCAGGATCGAACAGCAATGGCGCTGCCTCATCGATGCGGATGTGCGCCACCGCGCCGAATTGCGGCGGGCGTTCGCGGGTCGGCACGGCGATGCGATGCTCGCCAAGCGCCACATGCACCAGCCAGGAGCCGCCGATATATTCGCTGGAATGCACCTCGCCGGTGATTGTCAGCGGACCCGGTTCATCGGCAAAGGACAACCGATCGGAGCGGAGCCCCAGCAGCACCGGCCTGCCGTTCTGAAGATCGAGCGCAATGGAAAGCGATTTTGAAGGCGTAAAGGCCGTGCCGCCAATGCCGAAGGCGTCGCCCGTCTTTTCCACCGGCAACAGGATCGCCGGCGGGCTGCCGACGAAGGCCGCCACGAAGGCTGAGGCCGGATGCTCGTAGATCGTCTCCGGCGTATCATGCTGCAACACATAGCCATTGGCCATCACCGCCACGCGATCGGCCATGCTCATTGCCTCCTCCTGATCATGGGTCACCATCACCGTCGTCAGACCGATGCGTTCATGCAGCTCGCGGATATCGACGCGCACGCTTTTTCTGAGCACTGCATCGAGATTGGAAAGCGGCTCGTCAAGCAGGAGCAGTTTCGGGCGGATCACCAGCGCGCGCGCCAGCGCCACGCGCTGCTGCTGGCCGCCGGAAAGCGCATTCGGCATGCGGCCCGAAAGCCCGTCGAGCTTGACCAGATCGAGCGCCTCTTCAACGCGGTCATCGGCCTCCTTGCCCTTGATGCCGCGCATATCGAGGCCAAAGCGGATATTGGCATCGACCGTCATATGCGGAAACAGTGCGTAAGACTGGAAGACGATACCGATATCGCGCCTGTAGGTCGGGATGGCATCCAGCCCCTCGCCTGCCAGCGCCATCTGGCCTTCCGTTGCCTTTTCCAGGCCTGCGATGATCTTCAGCAGCGTGGTCTTGCCGCAACCGGATGGGCCGAGCAGCGCCAGGAACTCGCCCTTGCGCACATTGAGGGACACGCTTTTGAGCGCCGGCTCACCGCCGCCGCCATAATGCTTCATCACCTTCTGGATCACCAGATGGTCAGGTGCGCGCTTCTCAGCCATTATTATCCTCCCGGAAGAGCCGTGCGAGAGCCGAAAGGCCGACCGTGATCGCAGCCGTCTGGCCGGAGCCGGACTTGTGCAATTCGCCGGTCACGACATTGTCACCGACCGAGCAGACCGCGCCGCCACGACGACCGTAAAGGCTGCAAAGCGTCAGGATCGCGGCAGCCTCGCGGTCTGTATTCAGCACGCCTGCGCGGCTCCAGTAATCAATGATTTGCTTGTGATCTTCCTGCAGATAGCCGCCCGGCCCCGGCTTGCCCCAGCCGCAATACTCACTGTCGCCCGAACGGGTGATGCCGATGTGATAGGGATGGCCGACTTGATCGGCCGCCGCCTTCATCGCACCCACGACCTGCCAGTCGGCAATCGCCGGATATTCGGCGCGCACATGGGCTTTGGTCATGCCCTCGTCGCGCACAGCGCCGGAGGAAATGACAATATCACCGACGCCGACCTTCGGGCTCCACGCGCCACAGCCGCCAATGCGGATGACAGTGGTGCAATCGGTGAAGTTGAAGAGGTCCATCAACGCAAGCTCTGCCTCGGGAGAGCCGGAGCCGCCGGAGACGATGGAGACCGGCGCGCCTTCATAGGTGCCGGTCACCGTGGTGAAGAGGCCGGTTTTGGCCGAGATTTCGGCATTGTCCAGCGCTGCGGCAAGGGAATCCTCTTCCGCGCCGTCACCGACGACCAGCGGATCCTTTACGGCCAGCACCACATAAGGGGCGATGCGGTCGCGCTTGAAGCCTGTCAGCAGCGGCAGGCCGTCGCGGACGAAATGCGGCATGGTTTTGAGATAGCGGTATTCTTCGGACATTGTTGTTTCTTTCTCAAAGACGGCGTGACCATTTGAACACGAATTCGCCGATCAGCGCGGCGACAAGGATGAAGGCGACAATCGCCGAGCCGATGGCAAGCGTGATCGGATCGACGCCCTGGCTGCGGAGCTGGGCATAGAGCCTGACCGGAAAGGTGATCCAGCGCGCGCCCGCAATCAGCGAGGAGACGATCACGTCATTGAACGAGATCAGCACCGAGAAGGCGGCCGAGGACACAAGGCCCGGCATGGCAAGCGGCAACGTGATGCGCCGGACGACGCGGCCGGGTGACGCGCCAAGCGTGGCGGCGGCCTGCTCCAGCAGCGGGTCGAGATCGGCAAAGGTCGAGACCATGATGCGCACGGAAAACGGCATGGTGATCACCGCATGGGCAAGCACCAGCGCCGGCAGCGTGCCGGACATGCCAAGGCGCGAATAGATCTGCAAAAGCGCAATCGCCCAGACGATCAGCGGCAGCACCAGCGGGGTCATCAGGATCGCCTCGACGATCCGGCCGCCGGCGGGCCTGTAGCGCACCAGCGCAAAGGCCGCCATGGCGCCGAAGAGAACGGCGATGAAGCCGGCAAGCACCGCCACCAGAAGCGAGACCGACAGCGCGCTCCTGTATTCCCGGCTTTCAAGGGCTGCCTCATACCAGCGCAGCGAATAGGCATTCGGCGGAAAGCGGAAGAAGCTGGCATCATCGAAGGAGGCGAAAATCAGCACGGCAATCGGCGCCAGCAGGAAAACGAAGGCGAGGATCGTCCAGACAAAGCGGGCGGAAACGGCAAACCCATAGGTTTTCATGCGGGCCTCCGGGCAAGCAGTTTCGAGGCGAAGGAACCGACGGCTAGACCAAGGGCGAGAATGGCCAGCATGACCACGGCAATGGCCGAGGCAAACGGCCAGTCAAGCACCAGCGACGCCTGCTGATAGGCCATGGTGCCGAAAGTGGCGATCTTGCCCTGGCCGAGGATCTGTGGCGTAACGAAAGAGGTCAGCGAGGCGCAGAACACCAGCACGGAGCCGGCAATAATGCCCGGCGCAATGAGCGGCAGGATGACGCGGCGCCAGACGATGAATGTCGGCGCGCCGAGCGTTTCTGCCGCCGCCTCCACATCCTTCGGCAGGCGGGAGAGCGCGTTCACCAGCGGCAACAGCATCAGCGGCAGGAAGGCCTGTACAAGCCCGATGATGACGCCCGGCACCGTGCCGAGGAATTTGACGCTGCGGGTGATCAGCCCGAAATCCTTCAGGATGGAATTGATGACGCCGAGCGGCCCCAGAAGATGCAGCATGCCGAGCGTGGGGAGCAGCGCGCCGGAGACGAGCGGCACCAGAATGAGCGCCAGCAGCAGGCCCTTGGCGCGGCCGGCACTGACGGCGATCTGGCGCGCCATCGGCAGCGCGATGACAAGAGAAATCGCGGTTGCCGCTGCGCTCATCCAGATTGTGCGGAAGAACACCTCGGCGAAGTATGTATCGGACACCAGCCTGGCGTAATTGGCCGCAGAAAAACCTTCCGCCATCAACAGCGAGCCTTCCCCCTGCACCCTGAAACTGGTGACGAACAGCCACAGGAAGGGAAGCAGAAAGACAATGCCTGACAGGATGAGTGCCGGCATCAGCAGCATCAGCGCGCGTTTGTTCATGAGATCACATCTACCGGATTGCAGCATCACCAGAAACGGTGAACGCCGCCGCGCCGGTTTTGGCACGGCGGCAAGGGTCACGGCGCTTACTGTTCGAGCAGTTCCTTGTTCCAGCGCTGGGTCCAGTCGCTGCGCTCACTGATCACATAAGGCCAGTCGAGCTGCACGAGGCTCTCGACTTCTTCCGGCGTGTCGATCACGTCGGCGGAGGCTTCTTCCGACAGTTCAACCATGGAGTTGGTCGGGCCAAAGAAAATCTGTTCGGCATAATCCGTCTGGTTGGCAACGCCGAGCGCCTTTTCGGCGAACATCGCGGCAAGCTCCGGCTCGGGGCTGTCCTTGACCAGGCACAGCATGTCACGCACCAGAACCGGGCCGGGCTCGGTCGGGAAGGAGAAACCGATGTCGGGATGTTCCTTCAGCGCGGAAAGCACGTAACCGGAAATCATCGGAGCCATCGCCACTTCGCCGGCATCCATCATGGCGAAGATTTCGTCGAGATTGGTGTAGGTCATAGCAATCGGCTTCAGGCCCTGAAGCTTTTCGAAAGCCGCGTCGGGGTCATGCTCGTCGGCGCCGGCAAGGCGTGCGGCAACGCCGATCAGGCCATCGCCTTCCGAACCCGGATACTGGGCAACGGCGATCAAGCCGTTATATTCCGGGTTCCACATGTCTTCCCATTCCGGCGGTTCGGAAACGATGTTCTTGTTGTAGGCAATGCCGAGACCGACCAGCGACATGGCGTAGCAACCATCGTTCATGCCGTCCCAGATGGCCTTGTACATGTCGGTTTCCGGGTCCGGCGGCAGCACGACGCCATCGGCAAGCGCCTGCGGCGCCTCGTACATGTTGAGGAAAGCGACATCCATGGTCGGATTGTCCTTTTCCGCATAGATGCGGGCCATACGGTCGCCCGTGCCGCCGAGAACGAATTCGACGGACGCGCCGGTTTCCTCTTCGATCGGCCCGGCAACGTTTTCGCGCAACAGGCGTTCGATATCGCCGCCCCAGACGCCGACGACGAGCGTGTGGCCGGCATAGTCGTCAGCAGCAAAGGCGCCGGCGGCGGGCAGGCCGATGGCGCCGGCGAGAAGGGCTGTGGTCAGTTTCTTCAGCATGATGTTGCAATTCCCCTTGTTTGTCTGATTGGTCGCAACGCGGGTCGCGGACATGAGCGCCGCTTGCCGTGTATCAAGAAGAGGTCCGCGGAAGACCGGCTCTCTCGCAACCAATTAAACGGCAGGAATTGACGTTTCATAAGACCCCTTGCCCCAATAGACTCTATTAGTTCCCACGAATGGCTTCGGGCGAAGTTTCACTTGATGGATGGGGTGTGAATTCGCTTATCTCTTTGGCAACCCGGCGCAACAATTTCCTGAACCACTGATTGCCGGGGGAGAGATGCGACCGTTCATGCCACAGCGTATAAAAGCTCATCCGGGCCAGTTCCTCCGGCGCGCCGACAACCGAGAAGGCGCCCGACTGCGCCATCTGCTCGGCAAAGGGGCGGCTGCTGGTGAACACCAGATCGGTGCGCGCCAGCATGTGCGGCACCAGCGTGAACTCGGCAACCGACATGGCAATCTCGCGCTTGGCATCGAGCTGGGCAAGCTGGCCGTCGATGGGGCTGATGGCCGGGCTGGTATGCGGCGTCGGCGAGAGATGGTCGAGACGCAGATATTCCTCAAGGTCGATGCGCGAGCGGCCTGCAAGCGGATGCTCGTTGCGCATCACCAGAACGATGTCAGTTTCCAGCAGCGGCGCAAAACGCAGGTAGTCGCGCGGCAGCGGCCAGTTGCCGATCACCAGATCGAGCTTCCCCTCCTCGAGTTCGGTAAATATCCGGGATTCCTCGGGTATCGTGCAAAAATCGAGCGGCATATTGGGCGCTTCGCGACGCACCAGTTCGCCGATGCGCGGCATGAAGAAGGTGCCGAGGCAATTGGCGGCGTAAACGCGAAAGCGGCGATTATAGCTCGCCGGATCAAACGTATCCTCGGAGACGGCCAGCGCATCGATCTCGTGCAGGATGTTTGCGACCTGGGCGCGGATCGCAATGCCCTTTTCCGTCGGGATCAGCTTCACGCCGGAGCGCACCAGAAGCGGATCGCCGAGGATTTCGCGAAGCCGCTTCAGCGCAAGCGAAACGGAAGGCTGGCTCTGTCCAAGGATCGTGGCGGTTTTCGAAACACTGCACTCGTCAAGCAGCACGTCGAGAATACGCATCAGGCGCAGGTCAAGTCCGTGGTCTCCGGCTGGTGTGGCCAAAACATGGGTTCCTTTCACATGGCTGGCCGGAACGCTCCCACCACAAGCGGTCCGTCCGATGCAATTTCATCCCCGGTAAAAAGTTAAGCAATTTTCATGCCGCCTGCTCAAAGGCGGCGGCCAAACGGAGTAAAGCATGGCAATCCTGATCAAGAACGGCCTCGTCATCAACCAGAAGACCGGCGCGCACAGCTTCGCGACCGGCGACGTGCTGATCGATGGTGACCGGATAATAGGCAAAGGCGGAAATCTTTCGGCACGCGCCGCCGCCTTTCAGGATCTTCAGGTCATCAATGCCTCCGACAAACTGGTCATGCCCGGCTTCATCGATGCCCATATGCATTCCAATGAAGGTTTCGAGATGGGCCGCTATGACAACCTGCCGCTCGAAATCTGGCTTTCGGAGGTCTATCCGCCCTTCGGTTCGCCGGCGATGAGCTGGCGCGAGCATTATCTGCGCGCCATGCTGGTCGCCATCATCTCGCTGCGCTCGGGCGTCACCACGCTGCAGGATGATGTGATCAACATCACCGGCACGCCGGAAGCCGTTGACGCCACCGCAAGCGCCTTCCGCGATGTGGGGCTTCGCGGCTGGATCACCGCCTCGATGTGGGATGAGAGCTATTGCAACAGCCTGCCCTTCGTCGGCGATCTCATGCCGGCGGAGATGAAAGCCCGGCTCGATGCCATGCCCGCGCCCGACTGGAAGGCGCAGATCGCGCTGTTCGAGGAACTTTCCGGCAAATGGCACGGCAAGGACAATATGCGCATCATTCTCGGCCCCTGCGGCCCGCAGCGCTGCTCGGAAAAGCTGCTGCAGGAAGTGGCGAGCCTCTCCGAGGCGCGTGACCTGCCGGTCCACTGCCATGTGCTGGAAACCAAGACCCAGGCCGTGACCGGCGAGGAGAAATACGGCCGCACGCTGGTGCAGTTTTTGAAGGACATGGGCCTGATGACCCATCGCCTGACCATGAACCACGCCATCTGGCTGACCGATGACGACATCGCGACCATGGGTGCGGCCCGCTGCTCGACGACGCATAATCCGCTGGCAAACCTGAAGCTCGGATCCGGCGTTTCGCCGGTACGGCGGATGATGAATGCGGGCGTCAATGTCGCGCTCGGCTGCGACGGCGTGGCATCAGCCGATACGGCCGATATCTTCGTCGCCTTCAAGGCGGCCGCCGGCCTGCACAAGATCGGCACGTTCGACTATAATGACTGGATCTCGGCGCATGAGGTCTATGACATGGCAACCACGTCTGCCGCCCGTTCCAGCCTGATGGAAAAGGAAGTCGGCACGCTGGAAGAAGGCATGCTCGCCGACGTCATCCTGATGGACAAGACCGACTGGGGCTTCATGCCGCTGCATGACCCGATCAGGAAAATCGGTTTCTCGGTCAATTCCGATGTCGTCACCCACGCGATTGTCGGCGGCAGGCTGGTGATGGAAGACCGCAAGCTCACCACCGTCAACGAGAATGATCTGCGCGGCGAAATTGCCGAGGCGGCCGCGAAATTCGAGCGTGACCATTGCCCGGAAATGAGCAAGGGTGCGGCCGAAGTCCGGCCCTATCTGGACCAGATGTATGACAAGGCGACAAGGCGCGAAATCGGCCTTTATCCGCGTGTGAAAGTGTAAGGAAGGAGATCGCCCATGGCCTCCGTCGCCATTATCGGCGCCTCCGGCATGATCGGCGCCAGGCTTGCCCGCACGCTGATTGAGCGCGGCAGGCTTGGCAATGAAAACCTCGATGCGCTCATTCTTTCCGATATCCGCAAGAGCGATATCGGCGGAGACGCCACGCATTGGGTGACGGGGGATGCGGCGGATTTCGAAACGATAAACCGGTTGGTGACGTCCCGGCCGGATGTGATCTTTCACGTGGCCGCCACCGCCATGGGCCAGGCCGACAGCAATTTCGCCATCGGCTATCACATCAACTTCGATACCGTGCGCGCCACGGTGGAAGCCATCCGGCTTGCGGGCGATGATTATTGCCCGCGCCTTGTCCATGCCTCGTCCATCGGAGTTTACGGCGGCCCCTTCCCGGCACTCATCGATGATGCGACGACACCCCGGCCGGACAGTTCCTACGGCACGCAAAAGCTGATGAGCGAGGCGATTATCGCCGATTATGCGCGCATGGGCTTTGTCGATGGCATCTGCCTGCGCCTGCCGACAATTGCAGTCCGGCCCGGCAAGGCCACCCATGGCAATTCCGGTTTCTTTTCCAATATCATCCGCGAACCGCTGGAAGGTCGCCGTGCGCTTTTGCCGGCTTCAGACGACGTGCGCCACTGGCTTGCCTCGCCGGAGACGGCAGTCGCCCAACTCATCCACGCGGCAAACCTTGAAGGCCCGGTCCCGGCCGAGGCACGGGCTCTGGTGATGCCCGGCGTCTCGCTGACGGTTGAGGTGCTGCTTTCAGCCCTTGCCGAACGGGCGGGTGACGACATGCTGTCGCTGATCGACCGTACAGATCCGCCGGTCTACGGCCCGCAGGACTTCCCGGCCTGTTTTGCGGCCGAAACGGCCAGAAAACTCGGCTTTCCGCTGCTGGAGGAAAAGGCCGTGGATTTCATCGACGGCTTTTTGAGATCGCGCTTTCCGGCCTGACTGGCCTTAATCGACCAGCGCCAGACCATCCGCGCGCGGATCGCTTGCCGCTTCCATCAGCCCGTTTTCGTGCAGCACCACGGCGCCGGCGTGCCCGGCGGCATCGGAAAATTCCGGCAGCATCTCGACATCGTGTCCGGCCGCTTTCAGGGCAGCGACAAGGGCGGGGTCAAACCGGTCCTCGAGCTTCAGCGTCGTGGTTTCCTCGCCCCAGGTGCGGCCAAGCAGCCAGCGCGGCGCGGTAACGGCGGCCTGCAGGTCCTCGCCGAACTGCACATGGCGCGAGAACACGGCGGCCTGCGTTTGCGGCTGGCCTTCGCCGCCCATCGTGCCATAGGCCATCACGCGGCCATCCTTCAGATGGGCAAGTGCCGGGTTCAGCGTGTGGAACGGGCGTTTTCCCGGAGCGAGCTGGTTGGGACCGGGCGACAGCGAGAAGCCCGCGCCCCGGTTCTGGAAGAACACGCCTGTCTCGGGGCATGTCAGGCCGGAGCCGAATTCCCAGTAAACGCTCTGGATGAAGGAGACGACATTGCCGTAGCGGTCCGCAGCGCCCATCCAGATCGTGTCGCCTTCCTCCGGTTCATAAGGCCAGGGCAGCGCTTTCTGCATGTCGATTTTTGCGGCAAGCGCATCGAGCCGGTCATTGGCAAGCCAGGTCTGCGCCGGCTCGGCCATGAAGGCCGGATCGCCAAGCCCGTCATTGCGCTTGATGAAGGCCTGCTTGGTGGCTTCGATCAGGCCGTGCAGATGCTCGAACCCCTCGCCTTCGGCAATGCCCAGCCGGTCAAACAGCGCCAGGATCATCAAGGAGGCTATGCCTTGAGTCGGCGGGACCATATTCATCAAAGTGCCATGCGATGTCTCGACATGGAGCGGCTCGACGATACGGGCTTCATAGGCGGCAAAATCCTCAAAGCGCAGCGGCGAGCCGGTTTCCTCAAGGAAAGCCGCATGGGTGCGGGCAAGGTCACCGGAATAATAGGATGATAGTCCTTCCGCCGCGAACGTTTTCAGGGTCTCCGCCAGCTTCTTCTGGTAAAGCCTCGCACCGGCTTCCGGGGCCGCGCCATCGATCAGGAATGTCTCGGCAAAGCCCGGAACATCGCGCAACCCGTCGAGCTTGTCCGCCGTGCACTGCGCCTGATTACCGGTCACCGCGATGCCGTTTTCGGCGTAGTGAATGGCAGACGACAGAAGGGTTTCCAGCGGCAGGCGTTTTTCCGCCGGCACCAGTGAAAGCGCCTTTTCCCAGCCTCCGATCGTGCCTGGCACGGTGAGGGCTGCAAGGCTGCCGCGCGTCGGCATTGCCTCGGCAAATCCCTGGCGCGCATACCACTCCGGCGTGGCAAGGCCGGCTGCCTGTCCGCAGGCGGAAATGCCGGTCACCTTCTGGCCGGGCCGGTGCACCAGCCAGAAGCCATCGCCGCCAATCCCGTTCATATGCGGATAGGTGACGGCAATTGTTGCGGCGGCGGCGACCATCGCCTCCATCGCCGTACCGCCGGCACGCAAAATATCACGGCCTGCAAGCGCCGCAGCATGGTGCGGCGCGGTAAAGGCTCCGTCGAAGCCTGTCGCGGAATGAAGCATGGTACCCTCAGATAAAACGTTTCGCCGTTTCGATCAGCAGTCGGTCGCTGCCGGGTGCGCCAACAAGCGACAACCCGAGCGGCGAGCCCTGGCTTGCGGCAAGCGGAATCGACAATTGCGGCAGCCCGCCATGACCGGCGATGGCCAGCATGGCAAGCGCACGGTTGCGGAAGGTTTCGACGATGTCGCTGCCGGCGGTCAGAAGCGGCGCAGGCCCCGGCGAGGTCGGATAAACCATGATGGTGCCCGGCTGCAGCACGCGCGCCAGATGCGTCCGGAAGGCCTCGCGCCTGGCTTTCGCCTCCTTGAATTCCGCGGGCGTGATCTTCGCCGCCATGGCGAAACGCTCGCGGATGCCGGGACCGAAATCCGGCTCCCGCTTTTCGATCCAGCCCCCGAAATGCTGCCAGATCTCATAGCCCTGATGGGTGCGAAACACGGGCAGCAGATCCTTGAGGTTCCCGCCCGGCAAAAGCGCGCTGTCATTGCGGTCGCCCCTCGGAAGCGCCGCCTTCAGAGCCGCAGCCGCCTCGTCCTCGCACAACCGCCAGACATCGTTGGGGTAGACCAGCCGGACAACCGCATCGACCGTCTGCTCTCCCGCAAAGATTTCGCCAAGCATTCCAAGCGTCTCGAGATCGCGCGTGAGGAAGCCCGGCACGTCATAGCTTTCGGCAAGCGGCAACAGGCCGTCACTCGGCACCAGACCATGGGTCGGCCGCCAACCGAAGAGGCCGCAGAAGGAGGCCGGAAGCCGAACCGAGCCGCCCGTATCCGACCCAAGCCCGATATCGGCGAGGCCCGAAGCGACGGCAGAGGCCGAGCCGGAAGACGATCCGCCGGGAACCCGCGATGGCGCAGCCGGGTTTTCCGGCGTGCCGAAACGGGCATTCATCCCCATCAGGCTGTAGGCAAGCTCATCCATATGCACTTTGCCGGCGAGGGCCGCGCCATTGTCGAGGAGCATCTGGACCGCCGCCGCATTGCGGGCCGCCGGCGCCTGATCCTCGGCCCATTCCGGATTGCCGCCACCGGTGACGGTGCCTTCAATGTCGAAATTGTCCTTCACCGCCACGGTGAGACCGGAAAGCAAATCCGAAACCGTATTCTCCGCGGTGATCGGCGGTTCGAAACGTTCGACAAAGGGACCGATGGATTGCGTCATGAAGTCTGCCCGAAATTTGAGGATCGATAGGTGGAGCATGCACGCAAGTCGCTGAAAACGCAACGCAAAGCGTAACGTGGATGCGACGGAACACGGACCGGCTAATCGATTTTAATGTGAATTGCCCATCAGCGAGACATGGGCGGCGGCCACTTTCCAGCCGTTGGCCGTGCGGATCCATGTCTGGCTCTGGCGGCCGCGAACGGCAGCACCCGGGCGCTGGAATTCGAGATCGCAGACCGCGCAATCCCGCCCGAAGGTGGTGATCTGGCGGCGGATGACCTCGCGCTGCGGTGAACCGCCCGAGCGGCCCTTGCGGAATTCGCGGATCTCCGAAATGCCGTAGAGGTTTTCGCCGACGCCGTAACGCAGCGTGTTCTCGCTGTCCCAGAACAGCGCGTCGAGCGTATCGAGATCGTTATCCATCAGCGCCTTTTCGTAAAGGTCGCAGAGTTTGGTGACCTCTTCCAGAACGTCGGGAAGATTGACGGGCTGAACTGCCGCATCCTTGTCTTGCTGTGTCATGCATCTACTCGTGAAAGGCCGGCAAGGATTTCGTCGGAAGAACAGACGAAGCCGAAGCACTGGCGGGTATTGTAAAGGGTGGCTTCCATGCAGAATTGCGGCGAGGTGGTTGCCGAACAGTCCTCGACCAGAATGCAGTCATAGCCGAGGAAATTGGCATCCTGCAGGGTGCAGAGCACACACTGGTCGGCATTGACGCCGGCAAAGAGCACGGTGCTGACGCCGAGATTGCGCAAGACGCTGTCAAGCTCGGTATCCTGAAAGCCCGACATGCGGAACTTGTCGACGGAAATGTCGGTCCCGGCGATCTCCAACTCATCAACGACGGCCGCCGCCCAGCTTCCTTTTTCCAGCACGTTTGCACCATTGAGCAAGGGATCGCCAATGCCGGTTTCGCGCCCCGTGGGCTTGTAAACGTGGAGCGTGGAGGGCGGCAGGTTGGCCTTGTCGACGCGGTTGCCCCAGTTGAGCCAGATGACCGGCACTTCGGCTTCCCGCAGGCCGGGCAGCAGGCGCTGCAACGGTTCGATCGGCGCGCGGGCCGGAGAAACGTCTACGCCGATGCTGGCAAGCCAGCCGTCGGGGTGGCAGAAATCATTCTGCATATCGACGACGATAATGGCGGTGCGGTTCAGGTCGAAAACGATCTCGCGGCCCTGATCCGTCACGCCGAGCGGGCGCGGTTCTGGCCGGGGCCGGATCATGTCGACCCGGCCTTTTGAGACCTGCCACCGGTTCGCCCGCGAGGGGCCGAGCGGCAGGGCATCGGTGTCTTTCCGCATCAGGCCGCCTTTCCGGTAAGCACCTTCAGGTCTTCCGCATCCAGCGAAACGCGTTCGCCGGAACGGATCAGTTCGGCAAAGTCCTGGTTCGGCGTCATCACCGTCAGCGTATAGAGCTTGGAGGAGCCGGTGTTCTTGACCACATGTTCAGAGCCCGGCCGCAGCATCAGCGCATCGCCCTTCCTGATCGGCATTTCCTCGCCATCGCTGGAGGCAATGCCTTCGCCTTCGATCACGTAGAAGAACTCATGCGCGTGGCTGTGCTCGTTGGGCGGGGTCGCGCCGCCAACGGTGAAGATCTCGATGACGAAGATGTTGTCGATCTCGTCCTTCTTCGGGTCGAAGAGGATCGCGAAATAATTGGTGTCTGTCGGCGCGATCTTGAAAACCTCGGCCTTTTCGACCTGTTCGAATGCATAGGTGAGCATGGGACCCTCTGGAAATCAGTTTTGAAAATAGGGGCCGGCATGAGCGGCGCGGAGCATTTCAAGGTGGTGGGAGACCTTATAGGACCGCTCATGCCGGAACCGAAGGCTGAAACCAACGCATTGCTGGGGAAAAAACGCTTTGCGGTGGCCAAGAACGCCTTCAGCACTGGCGCCATGGTGATGCAGTTTTTGTCGCTATAAAAGCATTTATTTTCGCATATAATGTTGCCTGAAAGGCAACAAAGGAAAAGCCATGCTGCATGGTCGTCTGCTCAATTATCTGGACGAGGTCGCCCGCACCGGTTCCGTGCGCAAGACTGCGGAGCGACTGAATGTCTCGGCATCCGCCATCTCCCGCCAGATCGCGGCTCTCGAGGAAGCGCTTGATACCCAGCTTTTCGACCGCAGCCGGCGGCGGCTGACGCTGACGGCGGCCGGCGAAATCCTGATCGGCCATGTGCGCGACACGCTGAAAGGCATGAACCGCGCCGAAGCGATGATGGAAGACCTGAAGGGCCTCAGGCGCGGCGTGGTGACGATCGCGCTGATGAGCGGGCTTGCGGCAAACCTTCTGCCGCGCGCCGTCGGCCGCTTCCAGCGCGCCAACCCCGGCGTCAGCGTTCGCATGATGCTGATGACAACTGGGGACGATATCCGCAATGCGGTGCGCGCCGGTGAGGCCGATATGGGCCTCGGCTTCGACTTTCCCTCGGATGCCGATATCAGCGTTCTGGAGATCGCGATCGGCCGGCTGGGCATCGCGGTGGCGCCCGATCACCCGCTGGCGCGCTCCACCAGCGTGCGCCTTTCCGAATGCGTCGGCTATCCGGTTGCCGGCGCCGACCAGACCACGGCCATTCGCCCGCATATGGAACAAGTGTTTTCCCGCGCCAACCTGCAGATATCCTTCGCGGTGGAAGCCAATTCGATCGAGATGATGCGGCATCTGGCGATGAGCGAGGGCTACCTCACCTTCCTTACCCCCTTCGATATCGCGTTTGAAAGCCGCATGGGCCGGCTGGTCTATGTGCCGGTGCGCGAGTTCCAGTCCGACACCCAGCAATTGATGCTGATCGGCGGCCGCCGCAACATCTCCGCCATCGCCAGCGTGTTCGTGGAAAATGTCCGCACGGTGATGCGGGAGATGGCGGATTGAGCACTCCGTTTGCAAAGAGTTCTCACAGCTCCCTCCTCCCTACAAGGCGTCATCCTCGGGCTTGACCCGAGGATCCAGGCATCCTTGCACACGATAAGCGTCAAAGGTCGTGCGGAGCCATCGCAAGCTCTTAAAAAGTCCGAAAATCCCAATGGACCCTCGGGTCAAGCCCGAGGGTGACGCAAGACGCGAGGTGGTCACGTCATCGCCAGCAAAACCAACCACCCCGCTACCGCGCATAAAGCCTGTCCAGCCGCACGAAACGGCCGACAACGGCGAGCAGCGCGACGGTGAGCAGGATCAGCACGGAGGAGAGCGCATGCGCGGTCGGCCTCAGTTCGAACGAGGCTTCGGCGTAGAGGCGCACCGGCAGCGTTGTCAGCCGGGCCGTGGTGAGGAAGCTCGTCACCGTCACCTCGTCGAAGCTCAGCAGGAAACCGACGATCGAGGTGGCAAACAGGCCGGGCATCAGCCCCGGCACGATCACCAGCAGGAAGCGTTTCCAGGCGTTCGCTCCGAGGCTTGCGGCGGCCTCTTCCTGCGCCTCGTCCAGCCCGATCACCGATGCCGTCAGCAGCGTGATGGCAAAGGGCAGGATGACCACGACATGGATCGCCACCAGGCCGATAAAGGGCGGCACGGCCACATAGATCTGCAGCAGCTTCAGCATGCCGACACCGAGCGCCACATGCGGCAGCGTCAGCGGCAGGAGCCAGAAGGCGAGCAGCGCCGAACGGCCCCGGAAGGGGAAGCGCGCCAGCGCAAAGGCTGCCGGTACGGCGATGATCAGCGATACGACAAGTGCCGCAAGCGCCACCTTGACCGAGACGATGAAGGAATCCGTGTAATAGCCGGAAACAAACACCTCATGATACCAGCGCAGCGTGAAGCCGCGGAAACCGGCGGCGGTGGCCAGCTCCACATCGTTGAAGCTCTGCACGAAGACGAGGCCGAGCGGCAGCAGAAGCAGGATCACGGCAGCGGCAAACAGCAGCCAGGAGAGGATAGGCCCGGCGAAATTGACGACCGGTTCGACAAAGCGCGGCAGCGCAATCGGGCGGCTCTTGCCGCCATAACGCCAGGTCATCAGCCGGTTAAGCGCGAGCGTTGCCAGCACGGCAAAGAGCAGTCCCGTCGCCGTCATCACCAGCGCAAGGGCTGCGGCAAGCGAGGTGTTGAGATTGTGCATGGCCTCCTGCAGCACCAGCATGCCGGTGGTCCAGACCTTCTTGCCGCCGAGCATCGTAGCCGAGACATAGGATGTCGACGACAGCAGGAAGACCACGATCGTACCGGATTTTAGTCCCGGCAGGGACAGCGGAAGGTCAACCGTGAGAAAGCGGATCGCGGGCGAGGCCCCCAGGCTTTCAGCCGCCTCATGCACGCGCGGCGAAGTGTTCTGCAGATTGTCGTAGAGCGCCAGCACCATGAAGGGCATGTAGACCTGGGTGAGCGCCACGATCACCGCGCCATGATTGAACAGCATGGTCTTGACCGGCGGTATGCCGAACCAGCCAGTGACGATATTGATGAGCCCTTCCGGCGAAAGCAGAAGAATGATGCCGAGCGAGCGCACGACCACATTGGTCAAAAGCGGAATGAGAACGATGGCAAAGGCAAAGGCGCGGTATTTGCCGGGCATACGCGACAGCCAGTAGGCCACGGGATAGCCGAGCAGCGCGGAGACGAAGGTGACCGCGAGCGAAAGCCAGATCGTCTCGAACACGACCCGATAGTAGAAACCGTCGGAGGCGATATCGATGAACTGCTGCAGCGAGGGCGACTGGATCAGCGGTCCGAACGGATCGGAATATTCATGCAGCGACAGGAATACCACCGCGACAAGCGGCGCGGCAAAAGCGATCAGGAGCCAGATGGTGACCGGCGCTGAAAGCGCCGGTCCAAGCCATTTCCTCATCCGGCGATCTCCCGGTCGTAGATGGACTGCCATTTGTTGCGGTTGGCATTGATGTAATCCCAGTCGAAGTCGACGAGCGTGTCGATCTGGTCGGGCATGATCAGCTTGCTCTGGAGGTCTGCCGGGATATCGACATTGTCGACAGTCGGCGAGTAGTAGATCTCCTTGGCATAGGCGAGCATGACTTCCGGCGAGAGGTGCAGGTTGACCCACTCTTCGGCAAGCTTCTGGTTCCGCGTACCTTCAGTGATGCAGGCGACGTTCATGGCAAGCGCCTTGCCTTCTTCCGGATCGGCGAGCGCGAAATCGGGGTTCCGCTCCTCGATATACTTCTCGCAGAAGCTGCCGAATTCGACAGAGAGATCGGCAATGTCCTGGTCGAACATGTCGAAAAGCTGCGCCTGGCTGCCCTGGATGGCGGCGAAGGGCTTCAGTTCCTTGACCTTGTCGAAGCCTTCCGGCGCCATCTTGGTCTGGTCGCCGAACCAGGAAAGCGTCGACATCATCAGCGCGGAAATGCCTTCGGCGCCGAGACCGTTCGGCCAGGCGATGCGGCCCTGCCATTCCGGCTTCCACATATCCTTCCAGGACGTGATCGGCGCGGATGCCTTGGTCTTGTTGTAGACGATGGTGCAGGGATTGATGGCAACGCCGTAACCGCCCTTCTTTGCGATCGGATAGAGATACTGGGCGTTTTCAACGGCATCGCTCGCCGGCTGGGTGACGCCATCCTTCACGGCCTGACGGCTTTCGAAGATGTTGAGGTAGAGCACGTCGAAGCTCGGACGGCCGCGTTCGGCATAGGCGCGGGCGCGGCGCTCGACGGTACCGCCCAGAACATAGGAGATCTTGCAGCCATATTTGTCGACCAGCACCGGCTCGATATACTGCTTGACGATCTTTTCCTGGGTGCCGCCCCAGATGCCGACGACGAGTTCATCGCCGGGCTTGGGGTCCGGCGTCTGCGCACGGACGAAGGAATAGGGCGCGGCCAGCGTGGCGGCCCCGCCCAGAATGAGTTTGTTGAAGGAACGTCTCTTGATGTTCATGACAGCTGTTCTCCTGGTTTTATGTTTTTGTCAGATAAAGGTGGTCCCGCCCGGTTCGGCGGTAACCTGGCATGCTGTTCCCACCGGCGGCGGCGGCGTGTCGGAGGGGACGACGAGCCGGATCTTGCCGCAGGCGGCCTGGATATCGGCCTCATAGGTCTCGCCAAGATAGGCTGCATTGACGAGCGTGCCCGAAACCGAAAGCGGGGAATTTCCTTCGCCGAAGCGCAGGCGCGAGGCGCGCAGCACCAGCTTGGTGGCCTTTGCCGGGGCGCCGGCGCAGGTGATGCCGGGGGCGGAGAAGACGCCGTTTTCCACCTTGCCGTCGATCACCGTGCGGTGGCCGAGGAAGGTTGCGGTGAACGGGCTCTTCGGCTGATCGCAAAGGGCAAGCGGCGTGCCGATCTCGCTCATCACCCCCTTGCTCATCACCGCCACGCGATCCGACATGGAAAGCGCTTCAGACTGGTCGTGGGTCACAAAAATGGTGGTGATGCCGAGGCGCTGCTGCAGAGAGCGGATTTCGTTGCGCATGTCCGCGCGCAGATTGGCGTCGAGGTTCGACAGCGGCTCATCCAGAAGCAGCACATCCGGCTCGATCACCAGCGCGCGGGCAAGGGCGACGCGCTGCTGCTGACCGCCGGAAAGCTGGCTGGGATAGCGATCGGCATAGGGGCCGAGGCCGACAGTCTCCAGCGTCTTCGCCGCCCGTTCCCGCCACTCGGCCCGCGAAACATTACGCATGCGAAGGCCGAAGCCGACATTGTCGATCACCGTCAGATGCGGAAACAGCGCGTAAGACTGGAACACCACGCCGATATTGCGTCTGTGCACCGGCTTGTGGCTGATGTCCTTGTCATTGAGGATGATGCGCCCGCCCGACGGCTCAACGAAGCCGGCGATCATGCGCAATGTCGTTGTCTTGCCGCAGCCGGAAGGGCCGAGCAGCGACAGAAGCTCGCCCTTGGGCACTTCGATCGTCAGGCCCGAGACGGCGGTGGTATCGCCATAGGTCGCCGACACATTGTCGAGGGTGAGATAGGGCTTAGGCGCCATTTTCGGTGTCCTCTTTCAGAACGGAAAGCACAAGACGGCTGCTCGCGTGGCAGATCGCCAGCGTCAGCGGCTCCACCCCTTCGGCAGATGCCGGGTCTTGTGCATGGAGAGAAAAGGCGGGCCAGGCGGCGGCCTGCAGCGACAGGCGGAGGCTGAAACCCGCCGGCACTGTGACAAAGCCTGCTCTGAGACCGACGCTCACCGGCGCACCCGTGTTTTCTGTCCGGGTTATGCCGGTCTGGATCACGTTTGCGCTTCCTGCCGGGGTGACCAGGGAAAGGGTTGCAACGAGATCGAAGACCGGCGCTTCAGTATTGATGGTGATGTCGGCCCTGACGGGCCCGCAAAGGGTGAAGGCTCGCGCAAAGGGCGCTGTTGTATAAACGGCAACGTCGGACCGATCATCGGCGGCAGCGCGATCAACAAAACCCGTAGGTTCGCCGACATGGCCGCCGACAAGCGGCGCTGGGCGGAAGGGATCGCTGACGAGAATATCTTCCCCGTCGCCCACCTCATCCGCAAGCCGGCCGTCATTCGCAAGCGTCGCGGCAAGCCCGCCGGAGGCGAGCCGAAACGATTTCTCGAAGGTTTCCGGCCATCGATCGAACCGCGTCCAGCAGCAGGATCCCATATCGAAAAGCGTCACTGCCGGCGGCGGCTCGCCAATGCCCTTCAGATAGAAGTTAAAGAAGCCGACATTGGCACGGTCGACCGAATACGCCTCCGCCTCGGGGATACGAACCGACCCGCTTGCGCCGTTCCACGGCATATGCGCCCAGGGGCCGATGGCAAGATGGGCGGTCTCCGGCGCGGCATCGCGAAACGCCCGGTCGGCGGCAAGCGTGCCCTCCAGCATGAAATCGAACCAGCCGCCAGTGTGGAGCACCGGAATATCGAGCGGGATATCCTGCAGCAGATGTGCCGGCGAGACCTGTTCCCAGTCACCTGTCCCGTTTTCCATCCAGCGTTTAAGATGAGAGAGGCCCGGTCGCGCGCAAAGATAATCCGCTATCTCCCGAAGCCCCTTCAGCGCCGACAGTTCGGCATGGGTTTCGCGATCGCCATCATGGAGAGCCTTCAGCAAGGCCATCTGTTGCGCCCAGCCGACCATGCCGGCATAGCGCAACGCGCCGCCCTCATAGGCCCAGTCCCTGTCAGGCGCGAAAGAGCCCATGGCCGGCGCCATGGCATCCACCGTCACGCCGCCGGCAAGCGCCAGATATTGCGTGATCGCCTGATAGGAAAAGCCGTAAAGTCCGATCTTGCCATTGGAGCCATCGAGCGTCTTCGCCCATTCCACCGTCGCCGCGCCGTCGCTCAATTCCTGACGCAGGCAATCGAAATCGCCTTCCGACTCGCCCATGCCGCGCACATCCTGCACCACCACGACATAGCCGTGGCGGGCATACCAGGAGGGGTGGGCGAGAACGACGGTGGAGGCGATCTGCTTGCCATAGGGCTGGCGCATCAGAAGGACGGGCCATGGCCCCTCGCCCGCCGGACGATAGACATCCGCCGCCAGCGCCACACCGTCTTTCAGGGTAAGGCGATCGACGCTTCTTCTGATGGCGGATGTCGGGTTTCGTGCCAGCAAAGGATCAGCCCTTGAACATGGTCTTCTGGGTGAGCCGTTCCATCGGGAAGGCGAGAACCTCTTCGGCGAGCGCAACAAGGCTTTCTGCCGAGCGCTCGACATGGATCCTGCCGCGCTCGGCGTCGGCTGCAGCGGCATTGCCGCAGGCGCCGGAGGGGTGCAGGTCCTGGGTCTGCCAGCCAAAGCCGATCCGCCCTTCCGCCGTCAGCACCTGGTTGCCGCGTTCCATCTCCACCGACATGGGCTGGAAATCCTCGGCATATTGCATGTCGATCAGCTCGGGATGGAGGTGCAGCATGGTCGAGGTTTCGGATTCGCCGCCGTGAATGCCGTGTTTCAGTTCGTGCTCGCTGTAAAGATCGGCCTGGCTTGCGCCGGCGGAGACCCATGAGGAAACGGCGAACATGCCGCATTTGATGCGCAGCTCGCGGCAGACGATCTCCATCACCTGCGGCTGGCCGCCATGGGAATTGGCAAAGATGATCTTCTTGCAGCCGGCCCGCGCCACGCTCTCGCCGATCTCGAACCAGAGGCGGGCGAGCGTCTCGTAGGACAGCGTCAGCGTGCCCGGATATTCCAGATGCTCGACCGACTTGCCCACCGCCTGCATCGGCAGAACCAGAACCTTCATGTCGTCCGGCATGATCTCGACGGCACGGTTGATGATACCGGCATTGATGGCGGAATCGACGCGCACGGGAAGATGCGGGCCATGCTGCTCGACGGCGGCCACCGGCAGGATCGCGACGAATTCCGACATGTCCATGTCGGTAAAGTCCTTGGTCGTATGATCCCACCACCAGTGCGATTTCAGCGGCATTTGGTCTTCCTTCCATCCATCGTCCGGGCAAAGCTTCGCCGGCGGCACGAGCGACAAGGCTCGGGCACGGTCGACCAACCGGACTAAGTTTTATGCAATTTCGATTTGTGCCTACAATATGACCATGGGATTTGACGTTCGGCAATTCCGCCCGGGCTTATATGCGGTATAGGCTGAGGCTTATACCGCTGCGAGCTCGGCAAGCCCGGCCATGGCGGCGGGCGTTGGCCGCGCTTCCAGATCCGCTCCGTAACGCCTTGAAACATCACGGATAAGATTGCGCACCCAGCGATTGGCCGGGCTTTTATGCGCGCGTTCGTGCCAGAGCAGATAAAGCCGCATATTGCCGAAATCGCGCGGCGCGGGGACAACCTTGAGGCCGTAATCGGGATAGCGATCCACAACGAATTCGGCATAGGGCCGCGCCGTGGTGAAGATCAGGTCGGTGCGTGCAATCACCGGCGGCACCAGCGCATATTCCGGCACGGAAAGCGCCACGCGGCGGTTGACGCCAAGCTGCTTCAGCCGCCCGCCAATGGGACTGAAGGAAGGCCTGACGACAGAGCCGAGCGAGAGATGCGGCAGATCGAGATAATCCTCCAGCGACATGCCGCTACCTCTGGCAAAGGGATGGTCTGCCCGCATGATACAGGCGGTCTCGCAATCGAAGATCGTGCTGGAGCGCAGGCTTTCATGCGGCGCCGGCCAGTTGGCGACCAGGAGATCGGACGCGCCGGAACTCAGCTGTTCGGTGAGATCATCATTTTCGGACGGAGCGAAAAAGTCTATCGACGCCGCCGGCGCTTCCTTGCGCAGCCGCTCGGCAATCGGCGGAATGAGAAAGCCGTTGAAACAGCTCATCGCCGAAACCCGCATGGCAAAGACAGTTGTCGCCGGGTCGAAAGCCTCCTCAGGGCTGATGGTCTCGCTGAGTTCGGCAAGGATACGGCTGAGCGAAGCCCTGACTGTCTCGCCGCGCTCGGTAACAGCCATGCCCTGCCCGCTTCTGACCAGAAGCGGATCATCAAAAACCTGCCGCGCTCGCTTCAGCACGGCGCTGACCGAAGGCTGGCTCTGGCCAAGCCGCGCGGCAACGCGCGAGACATTCTGCTCCCTCAACAGAAGGAAGGTCGTGCGTAAAAACCGGACATCAATCGTGCCGTTCTGATCCGTGATCATGCAAATCGCCTTTCACATGCACAAAACGGTCTCCCGAGATGATGAAATGCAATTTCCGTGCCGCGTGCAGCCATTCACGCGCCGGGCGTGCAGAAAAGCCGGGCGCATGGCCGCTCGAAAGTCTTCTTCCCGTTACGCCAGCCGGCAAGCGCCGGGGCCACCGTCGCCACGGCCTCCGCCGGGCTTTCGGCATCAAACAGCACCACTGTCGCCGGCCCGCCTTCCATGATCGCCGCCGGCTGACGCCCCAGCAGGCGCTCGGCCTGCCCGCTCATCATGTCGTAGACGGTCGCAAGATCGTCCGGCGTGCCGAGTTGGGCGATATTGGCGTAGAGATTGGCCATGCGCATCAGCGAGGCATCACCGAAGGGGGTGAACGGGTTCAGCACATTATTGGTGGAAAGCGTGGCAATGCCGCCTGCCGCGATCAGCCTGTGGCCCGGCGTCACCCCGCGCGGCACCAGATGGGTGAATTCGCGACCGTTCAGATAAAGATCGGTTGCCGGCAGCACGGTGAGCGCAATGCCCGCCTCGGCAAGCCCCGCAAGTGCACCGGCAAAGGCGTCCGGCGCGAGCGCTGAAAGCTTGGTGACATGGCCGATGGAGACGCGTCCCTGATAGCCATGCCGTTTCGTCTCGGCGATGATGACACCGAGATTGGACCCCTCCGGCTTCAGATCGAAATCCACGTGAAAGTCGACATTGACGCCAAAACGCTCCGCCAGATCGAAAATCTTCGTAACATGGGTGGCCGGATCGGAATCGGTATAGGGGCAGCCGCCAAGCTGATCGGCGCCCGCGGCCAACGCCTCGCCCAGCATCTCCTCCGTGCCCGGATCATTCGTCAGCCCTTCCTGGGCAAAGGCGCAGATGATGATTTCGATGGCATCGGCATAATCGCGGCGGATCGCCTTGATCGCCTCGAAGGAGCGAAAGCCCGCGCGCGGATCGATCTCCACGAAGGTGCGCATCACCGTGGTGCCATGGGCAATTGCCTGTTCGACCACCTTTGCCGCGCGGGCATAGACATCCTCTTCGGTGAAAGCCGCCTTGGCCTTCGCGGTTTCGCGCACGGCTTCCGCAAGCGTGCCCTCGCACAGCGCACAACGGCCGATGATGCCGGCCTTGTCGAGGTGGATATGAGTTTCGGTGAGCCCCGGCGTGGCAAGCTTGCCGCCCGCGTCAAAAGAAGGCACATCGCAGGTGATGCCGCTTGCAACGGATGCGATGCGGCTGCCTGCAAAGGCGATATCCACCGGCTCTTCTTGGCCGGCAAGGCGGGCATTGCGGATCAGGAAATCGATCTCAGCCATGGTTCACACCAGCCGCCCGGCGTCGGCGACCTTGCGGCCTGACTTGAACACCGTCCGATTTACGGGACGGTCGGCCAGCGTCTCGGCAATGCTGCCGCACTCGACCAGAATGAAATCGGCGGGCGCGCCGGGGGCAAGCGGTTCCGCGCGACCAAGCACCGCGCCGGAGGCTTGCGTTACCAGCGCAAAGGCCAGTTCCAGATCATCATCGGCACGAAAATCCTGCCGGTCGCAGATAATGCCGGCGCGCTCGATCAGATCGCCATTGCCGAAGGGCGACCAGGCATCGCGGATATTGTCGGAACCGACAAAAACGCGCACACCGGCCTCTGCCAAGCGCTTGACCGGCGGCATCGGCACCGGACCGGGACCATTGGTCATGATCGAGATTTCGGCACGCGCCAGAAGCTCTGTCGTCCTGCCAAAATCCGCGTCATCCAGCTCGCCGAGGCAGAAGGCATGGCTGACCGACACCCTGCCCTGAAGCGAGGCGGCAATCGCGCGCCCGGCGATCTGTCGCAGTTCGAAGGCACCCAGCGCCCCGCCATCATGCAGGTGCAGATCAACGCCGGCATTGTGTTTTTCGGCAACGGCAAAGACCGCGTCGAGGTGGCCATTGATGTCATCATCGATCCCCGCAGGATCCAGCCCGCCGACAAGGTCAGCACCGTTCGCCACCGCCTCGTGCAAAAGGTCTGCCGTGCCCGGATCGCGCATGATGCCGGACTGCGGAAAGGCGACGATCTCGATGTCGATCAGATGGCCGTGGCTTTGTCTTAGCGACAGCACCTGCTCGAGACCTTTCAGCCCGATCTCGGTGTCGATATCGACATGGCTTCTGACGGCGACCGTTCCCAGTGCTGCGATCTTCTCGATCAGCGCCCCGCCGCGCGCCGTCACCGGAAGCGCCACCGTACGGCGCAGTTCGCGCTCGGCGGCAATCCGCTTGGCGACCGTCTCGCCGGGAATATGCGGAATGAAGGGAAGGCCGATCAGCGTCTTGTCGAGATGGATATGCCCGTCGACAAGCGCCGGCAGGATCATCCGGCCCGCGCCATCGATGCGCTCGGCCGTATCGGGAATTTCAACCGCGCCTTCCGGCGCGAAACCGGCAACAAGCCCGTTTTCGATCAGGAGCGTGGCGCGCTCACCTTTGGCATTGCGGATATTTTCAACGGCGATCTGTGCAGGCAAGGGCTTTCCTCAGTCGATCAGGCCTCAGTCGATAAGGCGAAGGCGGCGGGCAGCGGCGACGCGGTAGAGCCTGTCACCACCCCATGCTTTCTGCTCTTCCGAAGCGGAAAAGGTCAAGCTGACATCGTGTTCGTCATAGGAGGCGATGGCAGCGGCCTTGATCTCCGGCCATTCCGGCGCGTCACGCTCGCGCATCTCCTGCACCTGTTCCGCCGTCGGAAACACCGGAAAGCCGATCTTGGGAATGAGCGCGGCAATCACCTGCCAGAAGGCGCGGTAAAGCGGCTCGACCTTGTCCTCATTCACATGCGGCGTAACGAGACGCATCCAGTGCATGCCGGTCAGCGCATGAAGGGCCGAAAAATCGAGCGTGAAGGCAAAGGCGACGAGCGAAACCTCGGTCATGCGCCGCACCGTATTGTCGTGGAAACGCAGTCGGTCGATCACCGGGGCAAAGCCCGGCAGCGCGCCGACAGCGCGGATATTGTACCACAAGAGATCGGTTTCCGTCTCGTAATCGCGGATACCTTCGATATCGGCGATGCCGGCGAGCACTTCCGCCGGATCATCGGTATCAGCCTCGAACCTGCCGGGGCCGGGCAAGGGCAGATAGGTCGCCGCCCAATAGCCGAGCGCGTGGCCGACTTCGCGGGCATCATTCTTCAACACGCCATAGGCAAGGCGCATCAAGGGGTGCGTGGCGCTGCCGGCAATCCCCTGCGTCATGGCCGGCAGATAGGCGCGGATCGCCCTGTCGATGCCAAGCCGCTGCACCTCGCCAACGAAGAACCCGCGATAATCTGCCTCGCGCGTGCGTTCGCCGAGCGCTTCCTGCCAGTTGCCGGGGTTGATCGGCGCGACGGGAGCGGCGATCGCCGGCACGGCATGGGCCTCGCGATAGGTCTCGTACCATTCGTCGAGCCGCTCGGGCGTGGCACCGAGGCGGTCAAGCGCGATCAGCACCATCGGTACGTGATTGGCAAGCATATAGGGAAATTCGACGCTGCGCGTCTGGGCCTTGGCCAGTACGCTATCGAGTGTCAGCGGTGTTGTCATCTTGTCCTCCCCGGCTGTCAGGCCGAGACCTTTCCGCGCGGATTGAAATGTTGTTCGCGGTAGCCCGCAAGCGCCTGCCGGAAACGCGCGGCATCTTCCAGAAAGAAGGCCCGGGTCATGCCGTCGGCGATGCGGGCAATGCCGTATTTGACCCCGGTAATACCGTTAGAAACGGGCCCCAAGCTCGGCACTGCGCCGCCATTGAACATGTGGATGCGCGAGACCCACTGGTCGCGCGTCGCATCCATCGGCGTCAGTTCGAATGTGCGCCCAAGATAGGGCGCCTGCAAGACCGGCGGGCATGTCTCGCCCTCAGGCGGCGTGAACCGGTCGCGCCAATGGGCAAAACGCCCGTTGAGCGCGGAAAGCTCCGGCCGCATGGAAAAATCGACGCTGTAACCGGTGCCCAGCAGAATGTGATCGGCCATCAGCGTGCCGTTCTGCGTCTCGGCGCGGATACGGCCATTCTCGACGGCGAGCGATTTTATACCGCTGCCAAATTCCATCGCAAAATGCGCATAGGATGTGGCGCGGTCATACTGGTCCTGCGTCGGCGGCACTTTCAGATCGTAATAATGCTGCGAGAAGCGCCATTTCTCCTCATCCGGCAATTCGGCGAATGTGCCGAGATAGCCGGGGAAATTGGTCCAGGCCAACACCTCTGTGCAGGCAAGCTCCTTTGCGCGGGCCACCATGGTGACGCGGCGCGCGCCGGCCTCCAGCGCAGTGACCGCCCAGTCAAAACTGGAGGTCGCCGAGCCGAGCACGATCACATCCTTGCCTTCAAGATGGCTGTCATCAGCCACTTCGGCGCTGTGGGTCCAGAATGCCTTCGGCAGGGCGGCGACATCGTCCGGCACATAAGGTCCGCCGCAGCCATCCATGCCATTGGCCATGATCAGGCGGCGGCAGGTGATTTCGCCGGGCAGCGAGTCATTTCCGGAAAGCATCAACCGCACGCCGTCCTCGGCCTCGGCAACGGCCTCAAGCCTTGTGCGGTTATGAACCGTAACGCCGCTCGCCTTACGGAACCAGAGCATATAGCGCATCCAGTCCTCGCGGCCGATCTTTTCCAGTCCGGCAAAACTGTCCGCGCCATAGACCGTTTCATACCAGGCGCGCGGGCTCAGACTCGGGATACCGAAATCGGGACCGGCCAGCGTCTTCGGCGAGCGCAGCGTCTTCATGCGCGCAGAGGTGACCCACGGCCCCTCGCGCCCGGCTTCGGCCTGATCAATGACCAGAACGCCCTCAATCCCGCGCCGCCGCAGCGCGAAGGCTGCGGAAAGGCCATTCAACCCCGCGCCGACGATCACGACATTATAATGAGCCTCTTCCGCTGGTTTTTTCAGCCATACCGGCGCCTCGGCCTCAATACAGGCCATCTCCCAGGCGGCACGCCCGGCAAGCTGTTCGAGTCGCTGTTCAAGACCGCCGGAGAAAGACGACGATAGGTCGGATAGGCACTGCATTCTGGTTCCCGATCAGGCGTTTGCTCAAAATCAAGGCAAAACCGGCCGGAATTGTCTGATTTTTGGGCGATTATGTTCTTTTTTGTGATTTTTTCTCTGAATTCTTTTTTTGTCAAGTGCGCTTGAGTGCGTTTTTGTTTGATGTATAGTGTTTATCGATCATGACATACATGAGAACAACAGATGCATGATATAAAGGGGAACCATATGAAAAACGCAGACGCCGCAAAACTTGCGACGGCAGGACTTCTCGCCTGCCTGATGGGCTCCACCGCCCTTGGCCAGGACAAGCCCTTTTCGGGCATCACGCTTACCATCGCCGCGCAGAATGATCAGTTCGCGCCGGTGATCGCCGAACTGGCGCCGAAATTCGAGGAAGAAACGGGCGCGACCGTGAAGGTCGACATTCTCGACTATGGCTCGCTCCTGACCAAGACGACCGCCGACTATATCGGCGACACCGAGGGCTACGATCTCGTCACCATGGACATCGTCTGGGCCGGCGAATATGCCGAAAACGGCTATTCGGTCGAGCTTTCCGAGCTGATCGAGCGCGATGCCGAGGAAATCGACGTCGACGACATCTACCCCAATCTGATGATGGGTCTCGGCAATTTTGAAGGCAAGCAGGTTGCCTTCCCCTTTGCCGGCTATGCCAATGTGCTGGCCTATAACAAGACCCGCCTTGACGCCGCCGGCCTCGAAGCGCCGACGACCATGGAAGAATTCGTCGCCGCCGCCGAGAAGCTGACGGATCCCGATGCCGGCCTCTACGGCTTCGTCGCCAACGGCCAGAAGGGCCCGGCCAGCGCCCAGGACTGGATGCAGTATAACAGCGAAATGGGCGGCGCGATCATGGGCGAGGACGGCATGCCGACGCTCAATTCCGATGCCAATGTGGAAAGCCTCAAGGTCTATCGCGACCTGTTCCGCAAGGCAGCCCCTCCCGGTGCAGCCGGTTATGACTGGGGCGGACGCGAGGAAAGCTTCCGCCAGGGCGTCGCTGCGCTGATGCAGACCTGGTCGGTTGGCGCGCCGGGCTATTACAATCCGGAAATCTCCAAGGTCGTCGACGATGTCGCCATCACCACCGCGCCGCATTCGGGCGACATGGCGCCGAGCTACGGCATTGGCGGCTGGGGCATGGCGATCAATGCCGATGTCTCGCCGGAAGAACAGGAAGCCGCCTGGGCCTTCATCAAGTGGCTGACCAGCCCCGAGATCCACAAGGAATTCAACCTCATGGGTGCGGGAAGCTTCCTGCGCAAGAGCGAGATGACGGACGCCGATCTGCTGGCGAAATTCCCCTTCCTGCCCGTCCTTGCCGAAACCTTCGAGAACGGCGATTATGACTATCGTCCGCGCATCCCGGAATATCCGCAGATCCAGGATTTCCTCGGCACGGCGGTGAACTCCGTGCTCGTCGGCGATGCCGATCCGAAGGAAGCGCTCGACGCCGCGCAGGCGCAGGCCGAAGACCTGTTCTGATCGGATAGCGTATTTCCCGGACCGCCCGCACATTTGCCGGCGGCCCGGCTCTCGCATGCATAGTAAAATCGGAGAGACGCGCCGTGAGTGCGATCGCAGATCATCCGGGCATCGATCTTGTCGAACCCAGGGGCATGCCCTTCGCCACCCGGCGAAAGCTGTTTCTTGTCGTCATGGCCGTTCCCGTGGTCGCCTATGTGCTGGTTGTTGGCATCTGGCCGCTGGCGCAAGGCATTTGGTACAGCCTTTACGACTACAATCTGATCCGCCCGCAGCGGACGAAATTTGCCGGCCTCGACAATTATGTCGAGATCATCACCGATCCGGTAAGCCGCCAGGCGCTGATCAACACCGCGATCTTCACCATCGGCGCAGTGTTCTTTGAACTTGCACTCGGTTTTCTGCTGGCGCTTTCGCTGTGGCGCGATGACCGGTTCAACCGGCTGGCGCTGGCGTTGATCCTGATCCCGGTCACCATCACGCCGCTGGTCGTCGGCCTCATCTTCAAGGGGCTGCTCGCCGCCGATTACGGCATGATCGGCTATTTCCTTGCCGAATGGGGGCTGACGGACCCGCGCGGGCTGCTCGCCGACCAGCATGCCGCCCTTGCGACCCTCATCTTCATCGATGTTTGGGAATGGACGCCGCTCGTCGCCCTCATCCTGCTCGCAGGCCTGAAAGCGCTGCCCGCCGATATTCTCGAAGCCGCCTCCGTCGATGGCGCGACGGGCCTGCAGAAGCTGAGGATCATCGTCATCCCGCTGATGCTGCCGGCGGTGCTTCTGGCGCTGATCCTGCGCACCGTCGATGCCTTCCGCGTGTTCGATACGGTTTATGTCGCCACCGGCGGCGGGCCGGGCAATGCCACCAACACGCTGATGCTGCACGCTGTCAAACAGGGGCTGGAGTTCTTCAATATCGGCCGCGCCTCGGCAATCGCCAACCTCACCTTGATCATCATTGCCCTGATTGCCGCCGGCTTCGTCATGATGATCCGCCATGCAGACCGGAAGGCGAACGGAAAATGACCGCAAAATACTGGTTTCAGGCCGGTCGCCGCGCCTTCCTTCTCACCATGCTGGTCTTCTTCCTCGCCCCCTTCCTGTGGCTGGCGACGACCGCCTATAAGCCCTCCAGCGCGATCTTCTCCATCCCGCCAACCTTCGCCTTCTCGCCGACGCTCGATCAGTTCCGCACGATCTTCCGGCTGTTCGATGTCTGGAGCCTATTGCGTTCAAGCGTGCTGATCGCCACGGGTTCGGTCATTCTGTCGCTGGCGCTCGGCGTTCCGGCGGGCTATGCGCTGGCGCGCTCCAAAAGCCGCTATGCCATGGGCATTGCCTATTTCCTGATGGCGATCCGGATGATCCCCTCGGTTGCAGCCCTCATTCCGTTCTATCTGATGATGCGCGATATCGGCCTTCTGGGAAGCTGGATGTCGGTGGTGCTGATCAATTCCATGCTGAACTCGGCCTTCGTCACCTGGCTGATGTTTTCCTATTTCCGCGGGCTTCCGCCGGAACTGGAAGAGGCAGCGCTGACCGATGGCTGCAGCCAGTTCGGCGCCTTCTTCAAGGTGGCGCTGCCCGCCGTGCGCGCCGGCATCATTGCCTGCGTTCTGTTCTGCCTGATGTTTTCGTGGAACGACTTCCTCTACCCGATGTTCCTGACGCGGCTGGAATCAAAACCGCTCTCGGTCGCCCTTCTGTCCGCCTACGGCACCAAGGACATCACCTGGGGCACGCTCGGCGCACTGGCGCATTTCTCCACCATCCCGATCGTGGTCGTGATCCTGTTCCTGAACCGCTATTTCGTGCAGGGGCTGACCAAGGGGATCCACTGAGGCGGGTCTATCGATGGTGAGGACTTGGAAGCGGCAAAGGCTGTTGCAGACGCGAGAGCCTGCTCCCGTTCCCGTCACCCCGGCCTTGAGCCGGGGTCCAGGGCCACAAAAACAACCTTCGTGAGAGTACCTCAAGCGCGATGGCCCTCATTGTTAGGCCCTGGATGCCGGCTCAAGGCCGGCATGACGGATGAGGGTGAAGCGTCGTTGGCCAACAAACGAAAGCCGCCGCGATGGGCGGCGGCTTGTGGGCAGTCTCTGATCTCTGATCAACCGATCTTCGGCGCCAGCGAACCGTCGGCATAACGCCTGGCCATATCCGACAGCGGGATCGGCTTGATTTTTTCGGCGTGCCCCGCCGTGCCGAAGGCCTCGAAGCGCTCGATGCAGAGCTTGGTCATCGCTTCCATGGCGGGTTTGAGATATTTGCGCGGGTCGAATTCAGACGGGTTTTCGGCAAACACCTTGCGGATCGCGCCGGTCATGGCCATGCGGTTGTCCGTGTCGATATTGACCTTGCGCACGCCATGCTTGATGCCGCGCTGGATTTCCTCGACCGGCACGCCCCAGGTCGGCTTCATCTCGCCGCCATATTTATTGATGATCTCCTGCAGCTCCTCCGGCACGGAAGACGAGCCATGCATGACCAGATGCGTATCCGGCAGACGGCGGTGGATTTCCTCGATCACATTCATAGCCAGCACCTCGCCATCGGGCTTGCGGGTGAACTTGTAGGCGCCGTGGCTGGTGCCCATGGCAACGGCCAGCGCATCGACCTGCGTATCCTTGACGAACTGAACCGCCTGGTCGGGATCGGTCAGGAGCTGGTCGTGGTCGAGCTTGCCCTCAAAACCGTGACCGTCTTCCTTCTCGCCCTCGCCCGTTTCCAGCGAACCGAGAACGCCGATCTCGCCTTCGACGGAAACACCGGCCCAATGCGAGAAATCGCAAACGCGCTTGGTCACGCCGGCATTGTATTCATAGTCCGCCGGGGTCTTGCCATCGGCCTTCAGCGATCCGTCCATCATCACAGAGGTGAAGCCGTACTGGATCGCGGTCATGCAGGTCGGTTCGGAATTGCCGTGGTCGAGATGCATGACAAGCGGAATGTCGGGATAGAGCTCGGCCAGCCCGTCAATCAGCTTCGCCAGGATCAGGTCGTTGGCGTAGGCGCGCGCGCCGCGGCTTGCCTGGATGATCACCGGCGAGGACGTTTTCTGGGCGGCGGCCATGATGGCCAGCCCCTGTTCCATGTTGTTGATGTTGTAGGCGGGCACGCCATAACCGTATTCGGCTGCGTGATCGAGCAATTGTCTCAAGGTAACCCGGGCCATAACAAATTCTCCTGTTGCCTGACCAACGCCATAGCCGACGCAGGTTCGAATGTGATTGCCAAGCGTCAAACCGCTTGAGGAGCGCAAGGCTTTATTGTGCGGTAATGATAATGCGGGAATACGAAATCACAAGATTATTTTATAATTATCATATTATATGTTATTTTAATCGTTTCTATATGTGATATATACCGTGTATTGTGGTGTTATATCAAAATCCCGCAAACATCCGGCTGGGGAGAGGGCTTTGAGAGCGGACGAAAGACGCGCGGCGATGATGGTGTTGCTGATGGAACGCGGTACAGCCAGCGTGGAGGAGTTGAGCCAGCGCTTCCGCGTCTCGAAGATGACGGTGCATCGCGATCTCGATGAACTGGAGGCCTCGGGGCAACTGCGCAAGGTGCGCGGCGGCGCTTCAGTGCAAACCTCGGCGATGTTTCAGGCCGATTTCCGCTATCGCCAGAAGATCGCCGCCGGCGAGAAGGCGCGGATCGCAGCAGCGGCAGCAGCCTTCATCGAGCCGGGCATGACGCTGATGATCGATGATTCCTCGACCGCCGCCAATCTGGCTACCCACCTGCCCCAGCGTCTGCCGCTGACTGTGATATCTAACAACCTGAGTGTTATATCGGAACTGGCCGGCGTGGCGGGCATCGAACTGATGGCGCTCGGCGGCCAGTACAGCCGCAAATTCAATGGCTTTTTCGGGCTTTTGACGGAGGATGCGCTGCGCGGACTTCGCGCCGACATCAGCTTCATCTCGGCCTCGGCGATTTATGAGGGCGAGGCCTTTCACCAGGATCCGGAAGTGGTCCAGACCAAGCGGCTGATCGTCAAGGGCGCGGAACGCCGTGTGCTTCTGGCCGACCACACCAAATTCGGTCGCCCCGGCCTGCACTTCCTCACCGGGCTTGAGACCTTCTCCGCCGTGCTGACGGGCGATGAACTGGACGCGGCGCAACGGGCCGTGCTGACCGAAAAAGGCGTCTCGCTGCATTGCATCGCCGCCTGAAATGGTTACATCAGAGCTTAAACGCAATGAGCCGGCCGGACGAAAGATGGACGCGAAAGAAACGATCAGCCTCTACGAGGCCATTGGCGGGGCAGACACGGTCGGGCGTCTGACGCGCCGTTTCTACGAACTGATGGACACGCTCCCGGAAGCCGCCCGTTGCCGTGCCATCCACCCTGCCGACCTTTCCGGCTCTGAAGCAAAGTTCCGCGACTATCTGACCGGCTATCTCGGCGGACCGCCGGTCTACGTCGAAAAGCACGGCCATCCCCGGCTTCGTATGCGCCACATGCCAGCACCGATCGGACCGGAGGAGCGCGACGAGTGGCTGTTGTGTTTCCGCCGCGCGCTGGAAGAGACCGTGCCCGACATGAAGCTGCGAGCGATCATCCTGCCGCCGGTGGAAAAGCTCGCCCACCACATGCAGAACAAGGCCTGACCCGATGACCGCACTGACGCTCCCCGCCCGGATATTGCTGTTCTTCGCCGGCCTCACGGGGGCTGCCGGCATCATGCTGGCGGCCGCCTCCTATCATGGCGACAGCGCGGTTCTGCTTTCCGCAGCGCTCGTCTGCCTTGCCAACGGGCCGGCGCTGATCGGCCTCGCGCTGCTTTGCATGCGCACGCCAGCCGCGCTAGCCGCCGGTATTCTGATGATTTTCGGAACGGTAATGTTTGCCGGAGACCTTGTGGCGCGCGCCTATCTGGGTTTCGGCTTCTTCCCCATGGCCGCCCCCATCGGCGGCACCTCGGTGATTGCAAGCTGGCTGCTGGTCGCCCTTGCCGCCCTGATGCCCGCGCGCAAGGGCTGAAGCCCGAAGGCTATTCCACCTCGCCCGGAATGCCCCCGAAGCGCAGCAGGTTGCCGTGCGGGTCGTAAACGTAGAATTCCTTCATGTTCCATTCGCGCAGCTCGAAGCCGCGCTCATGAACGATGCCGCGCATCGAGAACTCGGCGTAAAGCGCATCGATCCCGCCGCCGCGGATATAGATCGAGGTGTTTTCGCAAAGCCCGCGGTCGTCCGTTAGCCAGAAATGCAGCTCGATGCCCGGTCGTCTGAGGATGAGATAGGTCCCGTCCTCGTGCACCACTTCCGAGAGGCCGAGCTTTTCCGTGTAGAACGCCTTGCTCTCGACAAGATCGAGCGACGGCAGGACCGGCAATACGGCAATGTCGGCAGGATCGGCCATTCAGGCTCCCTCGACGCTGTTGAAGCCCTCGAATTCCGGGTGTCCCAGATAGTTCACCTTGCGTTCGCCCGCATTCTTGTGGGCATCGCGGAACTGCTCGGACTTCGTCCAGGCCACAAACGCCTCCTCATTCTCCCAAAGCGTGTGGGAAGCATAAAGCGTGTAGCCGTCATCCTCAAAGGTCTTGCCCTTGAGGAGATGGAAGGAGATGAAACCCGGAAGCTCGGAGAGCCGCGAATCGCGCCCTTTCCAAACGGCTTCGAATTCATCCTCGGATCCAATGGCAATCTTGAACCGGTTCATCGCGACATACATGGGGTACCTCAGGCGGTTTGTCTTTCAGAAAGCATGTGGTTGCGCCGGCTGGCGAGGTCAATCACCTCGGCCGGGCTTTTGCCGCCGGAGGGCGGCCTTCCGGCATTTCGCGGAGCAAACGGAAGGATAGCGGCGGGGCCTGGGTTCGTGCGGCTCGCGCCCTCGATCGTCACGCAACCGCAGCCAAGCCACCGGTGCAGCCCGATCAGGCCGACCGATCCGCCATCATGAACGCCGTAGATCACGAATTGCGCTCGCTCATGGTTTGCAGCGCCCGTTCAAGGGACGATTTGGAGCCGTTGCGCAGCGGAATGAAGGCCTTCTTGAACTTCTTGCAGCCGCTTTTGACGCGCACGCAGGCATCATGGCTGATACAGTCAATCGGACAGAAGACGCAGTCGACCGAAGGCAGAACCCTGTCGATGCGCGAGACCGCCTCGCGCAGCCCGCCGTCGTGATGGATCAGCTCGGCGCCGTAATCGTCGGCAACGGCCCGCAAATGCGCGACCTGACAATCGCGTCCGCCCACGTAAAGAAAGCTGCGGCCATTGAGCCCGTCCGGTGCATCGGCGACCAGGGTCACGTCGCCGCCCGTTGCATTCGACTGGCTATTGCCAGCCTTCCGCTTGTTTTTCTTCGCCACTTTCGTCCTCCCGGCACTTGCCGTTTTGATGATGACGAGAGGACATTATAAAACATGACAAAAAAGGTAAAGTATAAATATGACTATCTTACTCATGTTTTATCGCGCGGCGTCTGGCAGGCCGATGCCTTCCGCAGACATTGATCAAACTTCTTGCACTGGCCTTGTCGCGCTGCGCGCGCTAAAACAAACGCAAAATGGAGGCCTTATATGCTCGAAAAGATCGAAGACCTGCCGGAAACCATCATCGGCTTCACCGTTCACAATGCGCTGAGCGCCCATGACTACCAGAATGTGCTGCTGCCCGCGCTCGAAGAACACGCTTCTACCGAAGACGGCCTGCGGCTGCTGCTGGTGACCGCAACGGACTTCGCCGGCTCCGATATCGGCTCTGTAGGCGGCGGTCAGCCCTTCCGCCGGTCGGAACCACTGAACTTCAAGAGCATCGCCATCGTCAGCGACAATCGCGGCTTCACCCAGGCCGTGCAGATGTTCGGCATGCTGTTCCATGCCGACGTCAAGGTCTTCGAGCCGGAGCAGGAAGAGGCCGCCGTCACCTGGCTTCAAGCGTAAGGCTCAACGGCAGTAGCGATAGCCCCGGCTGCGCTCGATCACGTCGAGATGCATGTGGTCCTGGTGGGTCGCATCGCTGCCGGGGGAAAGAACCGTCGAGAAGAACAGGCAGGCAGATGCGCTTGCCGTGCGCTGAAAGGCGCCGGTGAAGCTGCCGTCCTTCTTGCGCGGCACCATGTCGATGGTCTTGCCGTTCGAAAAGGCCAGCGAACGGATATCGACGGCATTGCCCTTGGCATGTTCGGAAATCTTGCCGCCCGACCGGCTGTTGCGGTTGCGGCAGATATAGGTGGAGGCCTGGCGCACTTCCGTCAGCTTCGTTCCCGCACCGAACGCAATCTCGGCAGTCGGCCCAACATAGGATGACAGCCATTTGGCGAGCGAGAGCGCCGTCTTGCAGCGCATCGTGCCCGCCGGCTCAAGCGGCACACCTTCCAACGCCTGTGTGATTTTCAGCGGCCGTCCTATGCCGCACTGGCCGGGATCATCAATCGTCTCCAAAACCTCATATTCGACGCCGAGCGCCGTCAAGGCCGCCGTGCAGCGGGTGAATTCGCCCTCATCCTCCATCGGCGGCGCCGGATCTTCCGGCGCGGCCTCTTCCGCAGCCGCATCCTCGGTTGCCGCCTCTTGCGATGTGGTCGCCGCCGGCTCCGCTGCCGCACCCTGCGCTTCGCTCGCAAGATCATCCGGACGCTGTTCCGGCACGGGCGGATTGTCGGGCATATCCATGCTCATCGTCGCAAGGCCCGCGACAATGAGAAACGGATATACAAAGAGCGGACGGACAAGCATCGCGGCAGTTTCCTCATGATCAATCGTCTGAGTTGAACGCCGGAGCGCCTGTGGAGGTTCCGTGGGCTTCGGAAGCGCCCGCGAGAACGAAAACGCCCCGGACTTCTGCAAGACCGGGGCGTCGGAACGCATTTGGGGCCGATCAGTCGATCGCCTTGACGATGTCCTCGGTCATCTTCTTGGCATCGCCCAAGAGCATCATCGTGCCGTCCTTGTAGAACAGTTCGTTGTCGATGCCGGCATAACCCGAGCCAAGCGAGCGCTTGACGAAGAGGCAGGTCTTGGCCTTGTCGACATCAAGGATCGGCATGCCGTAGATCGGCGAGGTCTTGTCGTCGCGGGCGGCCGGATTGGTGACATCGTTCGCGCCGATCACATAGGCGACATCGGCCTGGGCGAATTCGGAATTGATGTCTTCCAGCTCGAACACCTCGTCATAGGGCACATTGGCCTCGGCGAGCAGCACATTCATGTGGCCCGGCATGCGGCCGGCAACCGGATGAATGGCATATTTCACCTCGACGCCCTTTTCCTTCAGCAGGTCGGCGAGTTCACGCAGCGCGTGCTGGGCCTGGGCAACCGCCATGCCGTAACCGGGCACGATGATCACCTTGGAGGCATTTTCCATCAGGAACGCGGCATCATCGGCGGAACCGGTCTTCACATTGCGCTCGACCTGATCGCCGCCGCCCGCAGACGCCGTCTCTCCGCCAAAGCCGCCGAGAATGACCGAGATGAACGAGCGGTTCATGCCCTTGCACATGATGTAGGACAGGATCGCACCCGAAGACCCCACAAGCGCGCCGGTAACGATCAGCGCCATATTGCCGAGCGTGAAGCCGATGCCGGCCGCCGCCCAACCCGAATAGGAGTTCAGCATCGAAACCACGACCGGCATGTCTGCACCGCCGATGGGGACGATGATGAGAACGCCAAGCACCAGGGCAATGATGACGATGAGCCAGAAATGGATCGGGCTCGCCGTCGCCGAAAGCGACACCACGAAGACCACGAGCGCCACCAGAAGCGCAAGATTGATGGCATGACGGCCCGGCAGCATGATCGGCTTGCCGGACATGCGGCCATCGAGCTTGAGGAAGGCGATGATCGAACCGGTGAACGTGATCGCGCCGATCGCCGCGCCGATGGCAAGCTCAATCAGGGCGCGCAGGTGAATGTCATCCGGCACGCCGATATTGAAGCTTTCCGGCGAATAGAGCGCGGCAGCCGCCACCAGAACGGCGGCCAGACCGACGAGCGAGTGGAAACCCGCCACCAGCTGCGGCATTGCCGTCATCGGGATGGTGCGGGCGATATAGGCGCCGATGCCGCCGCCAATCGCCAGAGCCAGCACGATGAAGACCAGCGCCGAGAAGCCGGGCTTTGCCAGAAGCAGGGTCGTGCCGATGGCGATCGCCATACCGACCATGCCGTAGACATTGCCCTTGCGGCTGGTCGAGGGATGCGACAGGCCGCGCAGCGCGAGAATGAAGAGAACCGCTGATACAAGGAACAGCAAGGCTGCGAAATTGACTGACATGTTCGGACTGCCTTACTTTTCCTTTTTCTTGTACATCGCCAGCATGCGCTGGGTGACAAGAAATCCGCCGAAAATATTGATGGCGACGAGAATGAGCGCCACGAAGCCGAAGCCGGTTGCAAGACCGCTCGCCGAAAGGCCGACGGCCAGAAGCGCGCCGACGACGATGACCGAGGAAATGGCGTTGGTGACCGCCATCAGCGGCGTATGCAGCGCAGGCGTGACCGACCAGACGACGTAATAGCCGACAAAGACGGCGAGCACGAAGATGGCCAGCTGGAAGACAAAGGGATCAATCGCACCGCCTGTTGCCCCGTGGGCAAGGGCTGCCAGCGAGCCGTCCTCGAAATTGCCGAGCGCGGCCTTGGCCTGGTTCAGCGAATTGATCGCCTGATCGATGGATGTATTGACATCTTCAAAAGCCATCAGGCCTCTCCCCCGGCAGCGGCGCCGCCGAATTTCGGATGAACGACCGCGCCCTCATGCGTCAGAAGCGTGGCGGCGACGAGCTCGTCCTCCCGGTTGATGTTGATTGCGCCGCTCTCCTTGTCGACCAGGGTCTGGAAGAAGGTGAGCAGGTTCTTGGCATAAAGCAGCGAAGCGGAGGCTGCGATGCGTCCGGGCAGGTTTTCGTAGCCGACAACCGATACGCCCTCGACGTTGACGATATTGCCAGCCTCGGCGCTTTCGATATTGCCGCCGCGCTCGACCGCGAGGTCAACGGCAACCGAGCCGAGCTTCATCGCCGAAAGCATCTGCCGTGTGATGAGCCGGGGCGCCGGACGACCCGGGATCAGCGCGGTGGTGATGACGATATCCTGCTTGGCGATGTGGGCGGCGACCAGTTCAGCCTGTTTCGCCTTGTAGGCGTCCGACATTTCCTTGGCATAGCCGCCGGCGGTCTCGGCCGCCCTGAACTCATCGTCTTCCACGGCTATGAACTTCGCGCCGAGCGAGGCGACCTGTTCCTTGGCTGCGGGACGCACGTCCGTCGCCGAGACCACGGCGCCAAGCCGGCGCGCGGTCGCGATTGCCTGAAGACCGGCGACGCCTGCGCCCATGACGAAGACGCGCGCGGCCGGCACCGTGCCCGCCGCCGTCATCATCATCGGCATGGCGCGGTCGAACACGGCCGCCGCCTCGATGACCGCCTGGTATCCGGCAAGGTTCGCCTGCGAGGACAGAACATCCATGGACTGGGCGCGGGTGATGCGCGGCATCAGCTCCATGGCGATGGTCGAAATCCCCTTCCCGGCCATGGCGGCGAGCGCCTCTTCATTGCCGTAGGGATCCATCATCGCGATGACGATCGCGCCGCTCTTGTAGGCTTCATACTCGCGAGGTTCGGGCCGGCGGACCTTGAAAACCACATCGGCATTGGCGGCGGCATCAGGACCGGCGATTTCGGCGCCGGCATCCCTGAAGGCATCGTCATCGATCCCCGAGGCGAAGCCTGCGCCGCTCTCGATCACGATGTCGAGGCCGAGCGCCTTCAGTTTTTTCACTGTGTCCGGCGAGGCCGCCACACGCGTTTCCGCGAAGGCCGTCTCTTTCGGCACAAAGAGTGTCTTGCTCAAGCTTGTCTCCCAAAGACAGATCGAAACGCGCAACGGAACCGCGCAGCAATGCGTCTGCCATGCCGCGTTTCAAGGAAAAGATACGCCCGGACGGACGCTCAGCGGAGAATATAAAGACCGATCGCGCTGATGAGAATGAAAATGATCAAGCTGCTGATAAATCCGAACGGACCGACAAGCCCTGCGGCCATGGCCACCAGAAGCGCCCCGATGATGACCGTGCCGTATTTGGCGCCGCTCAGGAAATGCCTGTAGGTGTTTGCGTGTTCCGCAAAGTCCATCTCGTCTGCGGGCTGCGTGGCGCCCGTATCAACATTCTGCATCAATCCCTCCTGTCAGTCCGGCGCTGCCGGCCTCCCGGCACCAGCCATTTTCCGGACATATGTCCCGATCCTTTCTCCGATTACCACATCTGTCGCACCCCGGGCAACATTGTGGCGGCATCGCGGCACCCCCGGAAACCGGTGAAGTGAAATTCATTTCCGCGTGACCGGCCGAAACGGACGGAAAAATACAAAATGAGGGTCGTTTTCATCCCATATTGTACCAAAGGCATGTTGCGTGACCTTGACAACTTCCACTATGGAGGTCGGACGGTTTGGAGGCCCCAATGAAACCACTGATAACAATAAGCCGTATAATCGACAGGCTGAATGAATTCATCGGACATTCGGTGTCCTGGCTGCTCCTCGTGGCAGTCCTCGTCAGCGCCGGCAACGCGGTGAGCCGAAAGCTCTTCTCGCTTTCGTCCAACGCCATGCTGGAACTGCAATGGTATCTCTACGGCGCCGTCTTCATGCTGGCGGCCGCTTATGCACTCTTGAAAAACGAGCATATCCGCATCGACATTCTCTCGTCGTCATGGAGCAAGCGCACCCGCGACTGGATCGATCTCGTGCTGCACATCATCTTCCTGGTGCCCTTTGCGAGCATGATGATCTATCTGGCATGGCCCTGGTTCTGGCGCTCCTTTGCAAGCGGCGAGCACTCGACCAATGCCGGCGGGCTGATCCTCTGGCCGGCCAAATCCTTCATTCTGATCGGTTTCATCCTGCTTCTGCTGCAGGCCTTTTCGGAAATCATCAAACGCGCGGCGGTTCTCTCCGGGCATCTCAGGGAGAACGACGCGCTTTATACGGACGCCGGCAATGCCGCCCACATGATGACCGAGGATATGCCGAATGATTAACCTGATCGCGCATAATCTCGCCCCCATCATGTTCATCACCGTGATGGCGATGCTGCTGCTGGGCTACCCTGTCGCCTTCACGCTTGCCGCCGGCGGGCTCGCCTTCTTCGTGCTCGGCGTCGAGTTTTCCTCGATCTCGCCGGAAATCACACTGTTCTGGCCGCTGTTGCAATCCCACCCGGATCGCTTCTTTGGCGGCATCATGTCGAATGAAACACTGCTGGCGGTGCCATTCTTCACCTTCATGGGGATCATCCTCGAGCGCTCGCGCATGGCCGAGGACCTGCTGGACACGATCGGCCAGCTGTTCGGCCCCGTGCGCGGCGGCGTTGCCTATGCCGTGGTGCTTGTCGGCGCGCTACTTGGCGCAACCACCGGCGTGGTCGCCGCCTCGGTCATGGCCATGGGCCTGATCTCGCTGCCGGTGATGCTGCGCTACAATTATGACCGCTCGTTTGCCACCGGCACGATCGCTGCGTCGGGCACGCTGGCGCAGATCGTCCCGCCCTCTCTCGTGCTGATCGTCATGGCCGACCAGCTCGGCCGTTCCGTCGGAGACATGTATGTCGGCGCGCTCTATCCCTCGCTGATGGTGATTGCCGCCTACTGCCTCTACGTCTTCATCGTCACCATGATCCGGCCCAAGGCAGCGCCCGCCATGCCGGCTGCCGCACGCACGCTCGGCAACGGCGTCATCTCGCTCTTCGTCATGATCGCGGTCGCCGTCGCTCTCTATTTCCTCGGCTACCATTTCCTGTTCACAGGGCTCGGCGATGCCTGGCGGCTTGTCGCGGCCATGGTGTTCGGCGTGGTCATCGTCTATCTGGTGGCGATCGCCAACGACCGGATGAAGCTCAACCTCCTGTCGCGGCTCAGCCAGCAGGTAATCATCGTCCTGGTTCCGCCGCTGGCGCTGATCTTTCTCGTGCTCGGCACGATCTTCCTCGGCATCGCCACGCCGACGGAAGGCGGCGCCATGGGCGCGACCGGCGCGCTCGTGCTGGCGCTGGCCAAGGGCCGGCTCGATCTGAAGTCGCTCAAGAACGCCCTCGACAGCACGACCAAGCTTTCCGCCTTCGTGATGATGATCCTGATGGGTGCGCGCGTCTTCAGCCTCACCTTCTACGGCATCAACGGCAATGTCTGGATCGAGGAATTGCTGACCGGACTTCCTGGCGGAGAATACGGCTTCCTGATCGTCGTCACCATCATCGTCTTCATTCTCGGCTGCTTCCTCGATTTCTTCGAGATCGCTTTCATCATGGTGCCGCTTCTGGTGGCGCCGGCGCAGGCGCTGGGGATCGACCTGATCTGGTTCGGCATCATCCTCGGCCTCAACCTGCAGACCTCTTTCCTGACGCCGCCCTTCGGCTTCTCGCTGTTCTACCTGCGCTCGGTAACGCCGGCAGGCGAATGGACCGACAAGGGCACGGGGCGCATCATGCAGGGCGTGCGGACGCTGCAGATCTACAAGGGCATCATCCCCTATATCGTGATCCAGTTCCTCGCCATCCTGGCGGTGATCTTCTTCCCGAAACTCGTCACCCACTACAAGGACGAGGTGGTGACGGTCGATCCCGATTCGGTGACGATCGAAATGCCCTCCTTCGGCGGTAGCGTCGACGATCCGTTCAACCTCGACTTCGGCGGCGGAGACGGCGGCGCGAGCGATCCGTTCGCGATCCCCGACTTTGGCAGCAATCCGGACGGCGGTTCGAACGGCGACAGCCTCAATCTCGACGCCCCACCAAGCCTCAACTTCAACTGAGGTATCTACGCAGGCAGAACAGCCAAAACCCCGGAAGCAGTCGCTTCCGGGGTCTTTCTGTTTTCTCCCGCCATTCTGCCTTGCAGTCGCCACGCCTTCAACGCCCCTTACTCTGCGTCATCCTCGTGCTTGACACGAGGATCCAGGCCGTTCGGCAAGAGGCAGGACAAGTGATCACACGCGCAGTGGTTCAAGCCGCCTGGATGCTCGGATCAAGTCCGAGCATGACGCCTTGGGGGAGGCTGATGGAACCAATACGCTACGCGCCTTTGACTTAATCAGCAAAAACCCCGGCGGCAGCTGCCTCCGGGGTTTGCAACTCTCAAAAAAGGCCCTTGCCGATATCAGCTCAGCGGCTTGATCTGGCCGGCGTTCTGCAGCGCCATCATGAACTGGTCATAACGGAACTCGCAGGTCTTCAGCCAGCCATAGGCGGCGTTCTTGTATTCGGTCTGATCGTTGTAGATCTTCTTGAAGGTGGCATTCTCGGCGCCGAGTTCGGCATAGACTTCCATGGCAGCGTTGTAGCAGGCCTGCATGATCTCGGTGCTGTAGCCCTTCATGATCGCGCCATCGCCGATCAGTTCGCGGATCGCAACCGGGTTCTTCACATCGTATTTTGCCATCATGTTGGTGTTGGCAAAGGCGCAGGCATCATCAAGCGCGGCCTGATAGTGCTTCGGCAGTTCCTGATATTTCGCCTTGTTGAAGAAGCCGTGAATGACCGGGCCGCCTTCCCACCAGCCGGGATAGTAGTAGTACTTGGCGACCTTGTAGAAGCCGAGCTTCTGGTCGTCATAGGGACCGACGAATTCGGCGGCATCAATCGTGCCCTTCTCGAGGGCCGGATAGATATCGCCGCCGGCGATCTGCTGCGGCACGACGCCGACCTTTTCCATCACCCGGCCGGCAAGACCGGCAATGCGCATCTTGAGACCCTTGAGGTCTTCCACCGAGTTCACTTCCTTGCGGAACCAGCCGCCCATCTGCGCACCGGTATTGCCCGCCGGCAGGCCGTAGACGCCATAGGTGTCGTAGAACTCGTTCATCAGCTTGTTGCCGTTGCCTTCGTAGAACCAGGCATTGGACAGCCGCTGGTTCAGGCCGAAGGGAATGGACGTGCCGATGGCAAAGGTCGGATCCTTGCCCCAGAAATAATAGGAGCAGGTATGGGCCGCTTCGACCGTGCCGCTCTGCACCGCGTCAAAGGCCTGCAGGCCGGGGACGATTTCGCCGGCGGCATAGCACTGAATTTCGAAATTGCCGCCAGTGGCAGCCGAAACGTGATTGGCGATGTCTTCGGCGCCGCCATAGATCGTGTCGAGCGACTTCGGAAAGGACGACGTCAGACGCCAGGTCACTTTCGGATTTTCCTGCGCGATCGCAGGGGCGGCAAGCGCAGTTGCCGCAGCGGCGCCAACGCCACCGGCGCCGACCTTCTTGATAAATGAACGACGGTCCATAGATACCTCCCAAAATGTCGTGCGTCCGCGCCTCTCCTCCGGCGGACGTCCCATTGACAAAAGCACTTTGCTTGACGTCTTTCAACTCCCGCCTGCAACCCATGGAGCTTTTTTACAGTCTGAAACGCAGACGTTACGACCAATGTCTAATGCAGCGTGATCACCGGCACTTATCGGACGATCACAATTTACCATGAGCGGCTCGGCGGAAATGTTTGACAGACATCCTGCGAGGCGACATCACTTCGAAAAACAAACGCCGGAGCCTTCATGTCAAAACCTATCGTCGCCGTTCCCGCCGATACCTGTTTTTTCCGCGAAACCACCTGGCACGCCGCACAACAGCAATATGTCGGCGCGGCGCTGGATGTCGCAGGCGCGATGAGCTTCATCATTCCCGCGCTGGGCGAGGCGCAGGATATCGACGCCATGCTCGACCGTGTCGACGGCGTGATGATCACCGGCTCGCGCTCCAATGTTGCGCCCGCACTTTATGGCAAGCAGGAAGAAGAGCGCGACGGCCCCTTCGATCCGGGCCGCGACGCCACGACGCTGCCAATGATCCGCCGCGCCATCGAACGCGGCATGCCGCTTCTGGCCATCTGCCGCGGCATACAGGAACTCAACGTGGCGCTTGGCGGCACGCTGGTGAGCGAGGTGCATGAACTTGAAGGACGCATCGACCACCGCCAGCCGCCCGAAGGCGACCGCGATGCCCTCTTCGTCATACGCCAGCCGGTGCATGTGAAGGAAGGCACCTGCCTCGCCGATATTCTCGGGCCCGGCGATGTTCAGGTGAATTCGCTGCACCGCCAGGCGATCGGCGACGTGGCCCCCGGTCTTGCCGTCGAGGCCGTCGCGCCCGACGGCACGGTGGAAGCGGTTTCCGTCATCGGCGCGAAGAATTTCGCCGTCGGCGTGCAGTGGCATCCGGAATACTGGGCGAAGACCGACGAGACCTCGCGCAGACTGTTTGCGGCCTTTGGCGATGCCGTGCGGACCTATGCGACGGGCGTTCGCCGGGGTTGAGAGCCCCTTTCCCGCTCCGGCCGGCCGGCACTCGGGTCATCGGCGCTTTGCCGTCATCCGCAGGCCGTCGCGCATATTCAGCCCCATGAGAGCGATATTGACCGCGCCGAAGACGAGTTCGACAGTCTGCACGGCATAGAACCACCCATCAAATGCGCCCGCCCCGGCCTTTGCCGAAAGAAAAAGCGCCGACGGGACCAGCACGACGATGCCGTTGAGGGCGATCAGCGGCATGCGTCTGCGCTTTGCGGCGACCAGCCGACCGCGCATAGGCCGGGCAAGACGAAAGCCGGAGAAGCCCGCAAGCGCCAGCAATGGCACCAGCAGCAGGAAGCCCCACGGGATCCACGTCTTGACCTGCGCCACAAGGGCGGGGCCGGCAAGGAGTTCCGAAAGAACGGTCGACAGGAAGAAGGTGGAGATGATTGCCAGCGCCAGAGCGCCGGAAACGGGATGCAGTGTCTTCAGCATGGCTATGCTCCATCATTTATATAGCATGCTATATATCATTGCATAGCAAGCTATGCAAATGCTATCGAAGGGCATGACATTTTTGAAAGACCAATCGGCCGGCTATCTCGCCAATCACATGGCGCGTCTGTTTGAACGCGGGCTTGCGGGCCGCATCAGGCCTCTCGGGCTGACAACCGGCACCTTTCCGGCGCTTCTGGAATTGTGGGAAAATGACGGGTTGACGCAAAAGCAACTGGTGGAGCGGCTCGACATCGAGCAGGCGACCATGGCCAACACGCTGTCGCGCATGGAGCGCGACGGGTTGATTAAGCGGGAAAGGGATCCAGAAGACGGCCGGGTCCAGCGTATCAAACTGACCGAGCGCGCCCGCGCCCTCCATGATCCGGCCATTGAAGCTGCCACGGCCGAAAACGAGGACGCCCTCTCCGGCCTTTCGGCAGAAGAGAGCGCGCAATTTCTTCGTCTCATGCAGAAGATCATCGCGGCCCGAAGGCAGCGTCCCTGAGGTCAGGCTTTCGGCACGAACGGCGTTTCCGGAACGGGCGTCACCGGACGGCCTTCGGCGAACCAGCCCTTGAGATTGTCTGCAACCAGCTGGCCCATTGCCTTTCTGGTCGGAATAGACGCGGACGCCACGTGGGGCAGCAGGCTGACATTGTCAAAGCCGCGCAGCTTTTCCGGCACATGCGGCTCGTCATAGAAGACATCAAGGCCCGCCCCGCCGATCGTGCCGGTTTCAAGCGCAACGATCAGCGCATCCTCGTCGACGCTCCAGCCGCGGCCGACATTGACCAGAATACCGCTCGGCCCGAGCTTGGAAAGGATCTCGGCATTGATGGCCTTGTGGGTCTCCGGCGTCTTCGGAACGATGCAGATCAGCGTGTCGACGGTTTCCGCGAGAGAAGCCAGCGTCGGGTGGTAGGCATAGTCGACGCCCTTCTTCGGGTTGCGGGTGTGATAGGAGATCTCGACCTTGAACGACTCCAGCCGGCTTGCGATCTCAAGCCCGATCCGCCCGAGTCCGTAAAGCCCGATCTTGCGCCCTTTCAGGGTGAACGGCGAAAGCGGGAAATTGCCTTCCGTCTCCCAGCGCCCTTCGCGCAGAAAGCGCTCGGCTGCGTAGAGACGACGCACCGCGTTCAAAAGAAGCGCGACAGTCGTATCGGCGACCTCGTCATTCAGAACATTCGGCGTATGGGTAACGACAATGCCGCGCGCCGCAGCCCTTTCCGTGTCGATCCCGTCATAGCCGACGCCCGGACAGGCGATAATCTCGAGATTGGGCAGGGCATCGATCTCTTCGGCAGAAAAGCCGCCAAAGGCCACGACAGCGCGAATATCGACAGCCTTCGCGCCAAGCGCGCCGGGGCCGCCCTCGGGCATGGTCACCAGTTCATAATCGTCCTTCAGCAGGTTCTGGATAAAGGGGTTGAGGTTCTGCGAAAGCATGACGGTTTCTTTGGGCATGGGGCCTCCCGAAAATGGTCTGGTTCTGAAAAAGACGTGGAAGCTGTAGCAGAGCGCTACAGCGCAAGATAGCTCTCGGCGGTCTCGCGGTAAGGACCTGTCGACTGGCGAATGCGCATTTCCGGCTTGATCAGGTGCATGCCGTTCGGCGCGTTGGAGCCCGCCAGCCTGTCGAGCAGCGCGCGGGCGGCCAGCCGCCCGACCTCGGCCTGGCCGTTCCAGACGGTGGTCAGCGACGGCGTGGAAATCGAGGCTTCCTCCAGATCGTCATAGCCTGTGACGGAAATATCCGCGCCCGGCGTCAGCCCCGCGCGCGAAATGCCGTTCATCAGGCCGATCGCCACCAGATCGTTCCAGCAGACCGCCGCCGTCGGCTTTTGCGGCAGCGACAGAAAGTGCACCGCCGCTTCGAACCCGCCCTGCTTGGTGCGCGGTCCCGGAATGCGAAGGCCCGGATCGACCGGGATATTGGCCTTCTTCAGGGCATTGACATAGCCCGCATAGCGGTCGCGCCCGGTCGAGGTCTGGTCCGTACCGCCGATCATGGCGATGCAGCGGTGGCCGAGCCCGATCAGGTGGTTGGTGGCCAGCGCAATGCCGTAGCTGTCGTCGCCGCGATAGGTCGGCAGGTCCAGTTCCTCCATGGTGCGGGCGATGAAGATCGCCGGCATGCCATTGTCTTCCGCCAGCTGCACATCGGCCGGCGGCGTGCCGATCGCCGGTGACATGATCACCCCGTCACCGCCAAGCTGCAGCAGCGTCTCGATGAAGTTGCGCTGTTTTTCGACCGAGTCGTAGTGGTTGGAGAGAATGAAGGTGTGCTGGTTGCGATCGAGTTCGCTCTCGATGGCCTTGAGAATCTCGCCGTAGAAAGGGTTCATGATGTCGTGAACGACGACGCCGATAATGCCCGAACGCGAGGTTCTCAGACTGGCGGCGCGACGATTGTAGATATAACCGAGCGCGCGAGCCTGCTCCTTGATCCGTTCGCGCGTGGTGCTGGCCACAAGCGGACTGTCGCGCAGCGCCAGCGATACGGTGGCCGTCGAAATCCCCAGAGATTCGGCAATAGTGGAAAGTTTGACTTTCTGGGCCACGGCATTTCTCCCGGTGATTGGACGCCTCGCGCTGAACATCTTGATTTAAAATTTTAATTCAAAAACCGCGAAGATTTCAACATAAAAGCAAAAATCGGTTTAATTTTCCGGGGAAACCGCCACGGCGCCTGGTTTTTCGCAGGCAGGACGGACAATGCCGCGCCTTGCTGCCCGCTGCCATCACCCTTATATAGTCGGAAAATCCTTCAAAGGAACGATCATGACTGACACGCAAGCTGCAAAGCCCATTCCGGTGACCGTGCTGACGGGCTATCTGGGATCGGGAAAAACCACCCTGCTCAACCGCATCCTCTCCGAAAACCACGGCAAGCAATATGCGGTCATCGTCAATGAATTTGGCGAGATCGGCATTGACAACGACCTGATCGTGGAATCCGACGAGGAAATCTACGAGATGAACAATGGCTGCGTGTGCTGCACGGTGCGTGGCGACCTGATCCGGGTTGTCGAGGGCCTGATGCGGCGCCCGCGTTTTGACGGCATCATCGTCGAGACCACCGGCCTTGCCGATCCGGTTCCTGTCGCCCAGACCTTCTTCATGGACGACGATGTGAGGGCCAAGACGGCGCTGGACGCGGTGATTGCGCTGGTCGACGCCAAGCATCTGCCGCTGCGTCTCAAGGACAGCCGCGAGGCGGAAGACCAGATCGCCTTCGCCGATATCGTGCTGCTCAACAAGACCGATCTGGTCAGCGCCGAGGAACTGGCCGATGTCGAGGGTCTGGTGCGGGCCATCAACCCGGCAGCCCGGATCTACCGCACCGAGCGCTCGGGCATCGAACTGGAGCGGATCCTCAACCAGAACGCCTTCGACCTGAAGCACGTCCTGGAGGACGACCCGCACTTCCTCGACCACGATCATGACGACCATGTGTGCGGGCCTGATTGCGACCACGACCACCATGACCACCACGATCATGATCACCACCACCATCATGGCCTCTCCGATCACCATGACGTGACGGTGCAGTCGGTCTCGCTGCGCGGCGGCGAACTTGACCCCAACCGCTTCTTTCCGTGGATCCAGTCGGTCACCCAGAACCAGGGCCCGAACATTCTCCGCCTGAAGGGGATCATCGCCTTCAACAATGACGACGAGCGCTATGTTGTCCAGGGCGTCCACATGATCATCGAGGGCGATCACCAGCGCGCCTGGAAGGACGGCGAGGCGCGCGAAAGCCGGCTCGTCTTCATCGGCCGCGATCTTGACCGCGAGAAGCTGGAAAAAAGCTTCCGGGCCTGCGAGGTCCGCAGCTGATGCCGAGCGTTGCGCCCGTCGACATTGACGATCATGTCATCGCCGCCGCCTTTCTCGGCGGGACCCCCTTCTTTGCCACAGCCGGAGGGCGGATCCACCGGCTGGATGACGGCGAGAAGGTGACGGAGGCCCATGACGGCCTTCTGACCTGCATACGCGATCCCTTCAGCCAAAGCCTTTTGACAGGCGGCGAGGACGGTCGCGTGCTTCGCATTGCCAGAGACGGCTCTTTCGAAGAGCTGGCGAGCGTGCCGCGCAAGTGGATTTCCGTCGTTGCCGGCGGCCCGCACGGAGCCGTTGCCTACGCTGTCGGCAGGGAAACGCGGGTGATTGCCAGCGGCGCCTCGCATCTCTTCACCGAGGAGCGCAGCGTCGAGGCGGTCACATTCGCCCCCAAGGGGCTCAGGATCGCCGCCGCGCGCTATAACGGCGCCTCGCTGCACTGGGTCGCGGGCTCCGCACCGCCGCTCGATCTGGAGTGGAAGGGCGCCCATATCGGCATCACCTTCTCGCCAGACGGGCGCTTCCTCGTCACCTCCATGCAGGAAAACGCACTGCATGGCTGGAAGCTCGACGGAAAACTCTCGGCGGAAGCGCGGCACATGCGCATGAGCGGCTACCCGACCAAGGTGAAGTCCTGGTCCTGGTCGCCCAAGGGCAAGTGGCTCGCCACATCCGGCGCGCCGGCGGCCATCGTCTGGCCGTTTTCCGGCAAGGACGGGCCGATGGGCAAGGCGCCGCTCGAGCTCGGCACCCGCGCCAATATCCTGGTCACTCAGGTCGCCTTCCACCCGTCCGAGGAAATGCTCGCCATTGGCTTCATCGACGGCATGATCCTGGCCGTGCGCCTTTCCGACCAGAAGGAAGCGCTCCTGCGCCGACAGGGCAAGGGGGCGATCACGGCGCTCTCCTGGGACGAAGCGGGCCAGCGTCTGGCTTTCGCCTCGGAAGCCGGGGATTGCGGGATCGTCACGATTTCGGGCTAGGGCATTTCGCAGTCAGATGAAAATATCTGACGTCCGCGAAAATGCGTCAAAACAAAGAGATAGAGCGGCCGGCCGCCAACGCTTTCGGGAGCGCCTCGAACTGAGGCGCCTAACATCGCGGCCGGCCGTCCGGATAGGTCTTGAGGACCGCCGGCAGTTCCTCGGCCGAAACCGGCATGGCATTGAAATACCCCTGCACGGCATCCGCGCCGAGGTGGCAGATCCAGTCCATCTGGGCCTTGTCCTCAATCCCTTCGGCGACCGTCTTCAGGCCGAGCGCCCGGCACAGCTTGATGGTCGAGGCAACGATCTCGTCACTTTGCGGATCGGTTCCGACGCCTGAGATGAAGCTGCGGTCGATCTTGATCCGGTCAAAGGGCAGCTCGCGAAGCTGACGCAGGCTGGAATAGCCCGTGCCGAAATCATCAAGCGCCACGCGGATGCCCTCGGCCTTGAGGCGAAGAATATTGTTGCGCGTGGTGTCGAGATCGACCACCAGCGCGTCCTCGGTCACCTCCAGCTCCAGACGGGAGGGCGGAAAATGAGCCTGACGCAGGATGTCGAGCACGTCTTTGGCAAAACGGGGATCGCACAGCTGATGCGGCGTCACATTGACCGCGATCGCCGTTGAAGCCGGCCACTGGTGCGCATCCTTGCAGGCCTGCTTCAACACCGTTTCGAACAGTTGCGGGATCAGCCCCGCCGCCTCGGCATGGGGAATGAAATCGCCGGCGCTCAGCACGCCGAGCTTCGGATGCTTCCAGCGCGCCAGCACCTCGATGAGAACCACATCGCCGGCATGGCAGCTGCTGATAAGCTGGTAATAGGGCACGACCTGACCAGACGAAAGCGCATCCGCAAGATCGAGCTTGAGCATATGCTCGGCCTCCGATCCGCCATCCATATCATCGCTGAAGGATACGATGCGCCGGCGTCCCTCCTCCTTGGCCCTGTACATTGCCGTATCGGCCCGTCTCAGCAAGGCGTCGCGGCTTGCGCCGTCCTTGGGATAGTAAGCAATGCCAATGCTGACTGAAGGCGTAATCTCGCGCCCGAGCAGCATTACCGGCCGCGACACATCAGCAAGAAGCCTCGCCGCCACATGCTCGGCGGTATCCTCGCCCCCTCCATCATGCATGAGAACCGCGAATTCGTCGCCACCGAGCCGACCGACAAAATCTTCAGGGCGAACGCCCTTCTTGAGCCGGTCGGAGACAACCTGCAGCAACCGGTCGCCCGCCTCGTGACCGAGATTGTCATTGATCTGCTTGAACCTGTCTAAATCGATAAACAGAAGCGCAAACCTGTCTGACTGGCGACGCGCCCGCGTCAGCCTCCGCTCGCATTCCTCCTCGAAGTAGCGGCGGTTTGCAAGGCCCGTGAGGGCATCCTGACGGGCAAGCGCCTGCGCCAGCCGCTCCGCCTCGTGGCGGCTCGCAATCTCCTTGCGCAATGAACGTGTGCGGCGGACAAGCAGAAACAGAAGCCCGAGGCTGGCAACCATGAATGCGGTAAAGAGCTCGTCGAGTTCCCAACTCTCGTGCGCGCGGGAAAAATCGCTCAGCCGTTCGAAGGACTCAATATAGACCAGAAAGACCAGAACGGGCACTGAGATCAACACAATGACCGCTATATCGCTGCTCAGCTTTTCCCTTAGCTTTGACATCCACAACACGCACTCTGGGGTCGCACTTTGCGAGTTTCTTTTGATCTGAGGGCATCGCCGGGCCGCCACCATCAGCCGAAACAGGGGCCTCGTGAACGATCCGGATCAAGACAATAGACAGAAAACGCAAAAAGCCGCAGCAAAAAAGCTGCGGCCTCTAAAATTTCATAAGAATTCGGAGCCGGTCAGCCCGGGAACACCGTCTCGTTCAGATGTGTCAGCTCGTTCATCATCTGCTCGATCGCGCTCCTGTGCTCGCGATGGCTTGCATCGTCGAGTTCCTTGCGCAGCGACTTGATGCGATGTTCGATGGCATCCGAAGCCTCGCCGATCGGAACCGCCGTTTCGGCCAGCAGCGTGCAGGCATTGCCCTGAATATCAGCGAAGCCATGGAAGACCAGGAACTGGAACTCCTTGCCGTCGTGATTCTTGAACTTCACCATGCCGGGGCGGACCGTCGTCATAGTCGGCGCATGATTCGGCATCACCGTCATTTCGCCTTCCGCTGCCGGGATGACAACAGCATCCGTTTCGGCAGAGGCCAGAAGCTTTTCAGGGGTCACCAGCTCGAAAATCATCGTGTCAGCCATGACGTTCCAATCTCTTGTCTTGCAAAATCACCGAGAACCGATGGGCGGCGCCAGGCCGCCCGCCCGAATTGATCAGGCCGCTTCGGCGAGTTTCTTGGCCTTGGCAACGGCGTCATCGATCGTGCCGACCATGTAGAAGGCTGCTTCCGGCAGATGATCGTATTCGCCTTCGACCAGACCCTTGAACGAGCGGATCGTGTCTTCCAGCGAAACCAGAATGCCCGGCGAGCCGGTAAAGACTTCGGCAACATGGAAGGGCTGCGACAGGAAGCGTTCGATCTTGCGGGCGCGGGCAACCGTGAGCTTGTCCTCTTCGGAAAGCTCGTCCATGCCGAGAATGGCGATGATGTCCTGAAGCGACTTGTAGCGCTGCAGCGTCGACTGGACCGAACGGGCCACCGCATAGTGCTCCTCACCGACGATCATCGGGTCGAGCATGCGCGAGGTGGAGTCGAGCGGGTCAACGGCCGGGTAGATACCCTTTTCGGCGATCGAGCGCGACAGCGTGGTCGTTGCGTCCAGATGGGCGAACGAGGTGGCCGGCGCCGGGTCGGTCAGGTCGTCGGCGGGAACGTAAATGGCCTGAACCGAGGTGATCGAACCCTTGGTCGTGGTGGTGATGCGCTCCTGCAGGGCGCCCATGTCGGTCGCCAGCGTCGGCTGATAGCCCACAGCGGACGGAATACGGCCGAGAAGAGCCGAGATTTCCGAACCGGCCTGGGTGAAGCGGAAGATGTTGTCGACGAAGAACAGAACGTCCTGCCCCTGGTCGCGGAAGGATTCCGCGATCGTCAGACCGGAAAGCGCAACGCGGGCACGCGCGCCGGGCGGCTCGTTCATCTGGCCGTAGACCAGGGCGCACTTCGAGCCTTCTGCCGAACCGTTGTTTTCGGCGGGATCGACGTTCACATTGGACTCGATCATCTCGTGGTAAAGGTCGTTGCCTTCACGCGTGCGCTCACCAACGCCGGCGAACACGGAATAGCCGCCATGCGCCTTGGCGATGTTGTTGATCAGTTCCTGAATGAGAACGGTCTTGCCAACGCCGGCGCCGCCGAACAGGCCGATCTTGCCGCCCTTGGCGTAGGGCGCAAGAAGGTCAACGACCTTGATGCCGGTGACCAGGATTTCCGCTTCGGTCGACTGATCGACATAGGGCGGGGCTTCCTGGTGGATGGCGCGCTTTTCCTTGGTGGTGATCGGGCCGACTTCGTCCACCGGCTCGCCGATGACGTTCATGATGCGACCGAGCGTTTCGACACCGACCGGAACCAGGATCGGCGAACCCGTATTCCTGACTTCCTGACCACGAACGAGACCTTCGGTCGCGTCCATGGCGATGGTGCGAACTTCGTTCTCCCCGAGGTGCTGGGCAACCTCGAGAACAAGCCGGTTGCCGTGGTTGTCGGTTTCAAGCGCGTTCATGATGGGGGGGAGTTCGCCATCAAAGGCGACATCCACAACGGCGCCGATAATCTGCGTCACTCTACCGGTAGAGGCCTCAGCCATGATAAAACCCTCTTCTCAAGCTCTTACAGCGCTTCCGCGCCGGAAATAATTTCGATCAGTTCCGTGGTGATCTTTTCCTGACGCTGACGGTTGTAGGAAAGCGTCAGCTTGTCGATCATCTCACCGGCGTTGCGCGTTGCATTGTCCATCGCGGTCATCTTCGCGCCCATTTCACCGGCGGCATTCTCCAGCAGCGCGCGGAAAACCTGCACACGAATGTTAAGCGGAACGATTTCAGACAGAATGGTCTCCGCGTTCGGCTCGTAATCGTAAAGCGCCGATTCGGACCGCTCTTCCGCGCCTTCCGGCGCGGCTGCCGGAATAAGCTGCAGACCGGTCGGAACCTGCGAGATCACCGACTTGAACTCGGAGTAGAACAAGGTGCAAACATCGAATGCGCCTTCCTCGAACATCTCCATCACGCGGTTGGCGATATCCTCGGCGTTGTCGAAGCCGATCTTGCGCACATCGCGCAGTTCGGTCCGCTCGACGATCAGGTCGGCGAATTCGCGACGCAGCGCGTCATAGCCCTTGCGGCCGACACAGAAGATCTTGACCGTCTTGCCCTTAGCGATCAGGTCGCGAGCGGCAAGGCGGGCGTGGCGCGCGATCTGCGCGTTGAAACCGCCGCAAAGGCCGCGTTCGGCCGTGCAGACCACCAGAAGATGAACGTCATCCTTGCCGGTTCCGCTCATCAGCTTCGGCACTTCCTCGCCCTCGCCGACAGCCGACGTCAGGTCAGCCATCACGGTTGCCATGCGTTCGGAGTAAGGCCGCGCATTCTCGGCGGCCTCCTGTGCGCGACGCAGCTTCGCCGCGGCGACCATCTGCATCGCCTTGGTGATCTTCTGCGTCGCCTTCACCGAGGCAATGCGAAGCTTCAGATCTTTCAATGAAGCCATGGGTTATAAATCCCCGCTAAGATTACCTGGTTACTTGGAGAAGTTCTTCGCAAAGGCGTCGATTGCCGCCTTCAGCTTGCCCTTCAGATCGTCACTCAGCGCCTTCTCCGTACGGATGCCATCCAGAACATCGCTGGCCTCGCCGCGCATGTAGGAGAGCAGTCCCTGCTCGAACTTGCTGACATCGTTGACCGGCAGCTTGTCCAGATAGCCGTTCACACCGGCAAAGATCACGACGACCTGCTCTTCGGTCTTCAGCGGCGAGAACTGCTGCTGCTTCAGAAGCTCGGTCAGACGCGCGCCACGGTTCAGCAGACGCTGGGTCGCAGCATCAAGGTCGGAACCGAACTGGGCGAAGGCGGCCATTTCGCGATACTGGGCAAGCTCGCCCTTGATCGAGCCGGCAACCTGCTTCATCGCCTTGATCTGAGCCGACGAGCCAACGCGCGACACCGAAAGGCCGACGTTCACGGCCGGACGGATACCCTGGTAGAACAGGTCGGTCTCAAGGAATATCTGGCCGTCGGTGATCGAGATCACATTGGTCGGGATAAACGCCGAAACGTCGTTGCCCTGGGTCTCGATGACCGGGAGCGCCGTCAACGAACCGGCGCCGCGATCTTCCGAAAGCTTGGCGGCGCGCTCGAGAAGGCGCGAATGCAGGTAGAAAACATCGCCCGGATAGGCTTCGCGGCCCGGCGGACGGCGCAGCAGCAGCGACATCTGACGATAGGCGACGGCCTGCTTGGAAAGGTCATCATAAGCGATGAGCGCGTGCATGCCGTTATCGCGGAAATATTCGCCGATGGCGCAGCCGGCGAACGGCGCGATGTACTGCATCGGAGCCGGATCGGAGGCGGTAGCGGCGATAACGACGGAATATTCAAGCGCGCCGCGCTCTTCCAGCGTCTTCACGAACTGGGCAACGGTCGAGCGCTTCTGGCCGACGGCGACATAGACGCAGTAAAGCTTGTCGTTGTCCGGGCCGTTGTCGTGGATCGGCTTCTGGTTCAGGAACGTGTCAAGAATGATAGCGGTCTTGCCGGTCTGGCGGTCGCCGATGACGAGTTCGCGCTGGCCGCGGCCGATCGGGATCAGGGCGTCAATGGCCTTCAGGCCAGTCGACATCGGCTCATGAACCGACTTGCGCGGGATAATGCCGGGGGCCTTGACGTCAACAACGGCGCGGTGATCCGAAGCAATCGGACCCTTGCCGTCGATCGGATTTCCGAGCGCGTCGACAACGCGGCCGAGCAGGCCGGGACCGACCGGCACGTCAACGATGGCGCCGGTGCGCTTGACGACGTCGCCCTCACCGATTTCACGGTCAGAACCGAAGATAACCACACCGACATTGTCGCTTTCGAGGTTGAGCGCCATGCCGCGCACGCCGCCGTTGAACTCGACCATTTCGCCGGCCTGGACATTGTCGAGACCATAGACGCGGGCAATGCCGTCGCCGACCGAAAGCACCTGACCGACTTCAGAGACCTCAGCCTCGTCGCCGAAATTTTTGATCTGCTCTTTCAGAATTGCGGAAATTTCCGCGGCCCGGATATCCATCAGCCAACCTCTTTCAGTGAAAGCTTAAGTTTGGAGAGTTTCGTGCGCAGCGACGTATCGATCTGACGCGAACCGACCTTGATGATCATTCCGCCGAGAAGCGACGCATCTTCGGTGATCTGAAGGGACACATCCTTGCCCGTCACATCCTTCAGCGCAGTCTTCAATTCCTGTTGTTGTTCATCCGACAGGGCATGGGCCACTGTCACTTCAGCCGTCGCCTGACCGCGATAGGCAGCAACCTCGCCGCGATAGGCCAAGATCATGCCGGGCAGGACGAAGAGACGGCGGTTTTTCGCAACCAGCTTGACGAAATTGGCGACATAGCCGCCGATTTCCACCTTGGCGAGAATGGCGGCCACCGCCTTCAGCTGCTCGTCGGCGCTGAAGACCGGGCTCATCACCAAACGCCGGAAATCGTCGCTTTCATTCAACAGCTTCTCGACACGGTCGATGTCGGCGCCCACGGCGTCGATGCTGTCGTCTTCCTTGGCAAGTTCGAACAAGGATACAGCATAGCGCTGCGCCACGTTCGACACAGATTGGGATAGGTCTGCCACAGGCACAAATTCCCCTTAAAAAATCGGCGTGGGCCGTGTCGTTGCCGGCACTGCCCGAAGCCTTCAAAACCTCACAATATCCCCGGGAAACAGCAGGAAAAACATGCTGGCCCTCCCAATAGTCGGGGTTCGTCTAGCACAGGTAAAAGCTCTCCGCAACACGCTCCAAGCCCGTTTGGAGCATTGGCATGCGTTTCTCGTCACAAAGTCGCAAAACCCTGAAACGCAGTGCTTTTGACTGCCTTTTTCGTTCACGCCCAGCCAAGGCCGTAAAGCAGCATGAATACGCCCGCCACCGCCTGGCAGACGAGGAATATCCCTCCCTTGACCGACCGACTCCCGGTCGTGCCCATCCACAACAGCCTGGTCAGGAAGCCGAAGATCAGCGCCAGGCCGAAGGTGCGGTAGATCATCGGCTGGTCGAACAGAAGCGCCATCAGCGACATCGCCGCATAGGTGCCGCCGATCATCGAGCGGATATGAATGCTCGCGCCGCTCTCCTCCTTCAGGCCGGAAAACCCGGCGAGACCCAGAAGTTTCAGCGGCGCCAGCGCCACGACGAGCCCCCAGATCAGAATCACGACCGCCATGAACAGGGCAACCTGCCCGATAAAACTCTCCGGCCAATAAAAACTCATCCGAACGCTCCCTTGCCATTTGCGGCGCGAGTTCCTCGCGCTCTTTGAAAATCAATCTATCTAGAGAAAGCTCTGTGGGTCAATGTCAAGCTGCACCCGGACGCTGCCACGTTGTCGCGGTCCATTTTCGAGCATTTCCCTCAAAAAAGTCTGGATGTCATCGGACCGGCTGCCATGCACCAGCAGGCGGAAGCGGTAGCGTCCGCGCACAAGCGCAAGCGGCGCTTCCGCCGGACCAAGAACCGAGATCGAGCGCCCGGCGGGCGCTGCCGCTCTCAGGCCCCGCGCATGCGCTTCGGCATCGGCGCGGTTGTCGGCCGAGATGATAACGGACGCTAGTCGGCCGAAGGGCGGCAGCCCGCTCTTTTCCCGCTCGCCGATTTCGCGGTCATAAAACGCCTCGGCATCGCCGGAAACGATCGCCTGCATCACCGGATGGGTCGGCTGATAGGTCTGGATCAGACCCTTGCTCGCAAGCCCCGTGCGCCCTGCCCGTCCAGTCACCTGGGCGAGAAGCTGGAAGGTGCGCTCGGCCGCACGCGGATCGCCATTGGCAAGGCCGATATCGGCATCCACCACGCCAACGAGCGTCATCAGCGGGAAATTATGCCCCTTTGCCACCAGTTGTGTGCCGATGATGATGTCGGCCTGGCCATTGGCGACGGCCTCGAGCTCCAGCCGCAGTCGCTTCACCCCGCCGGCCATGTCGGAAGAGAGGATGATCGTGCGCTTTTCCGGAAAATGCTGCTCGACCTCCTCGGCGATACGCTCCACCCCCGGCCCGCAAGCGACCAGATGATCGAGCGTGCCGCACTCCGGGCAGGCTTCGGGCACCGGCTCGCTGTGGCCGCAGTGATGGCACATCAGCCGGCCGCGAAACCGGTGCTCGACCAGCCAGCTCGAGCAATTGGGGCACTGGAAGCGATGGCCGCAGACACGGCAGAGCGTGAGCGGCGCGTAGCCGCGGCGGTTGAGGAACAGCAATGCCTGTTCGCCACGCCCGACCGTCGTGTCGATCTCCGACAACAGCGTGGGCGACAGGAAGCCGCCGCGCTTCGGCGGATCGCGCCGGAGGTCGACGGTCTTCAGGCTCGGCAGCGCCGCCTCAGCGAAGCGGCCCGGCAAATGAATGCGCCGGTAGCGCCCGGCAAGCGCATTGACCTGGCTTTCAACCGAGGGCGTGGCGGAAGCCAGCACTGCCGGAAAACCGCCGATTCGCGCGCGCACCACCGCCATGTCGCGGGCATTGTAGAAGACGCGGTCTTCCTGTTTGTAGGCCGTATCGTGTTCCTCATCGACCACGATCAGGCCAAGTTCCTCGAACGGAAGGAACAGCGCCGAACGGGCGCCGGCAACAACGCGGATCGACCCATCCGCCGTCTGTCGCCAGACCTTTTCACGCATGCGCGGTGCGAGATCCGAATGCCATTCGCCGGGGCGCGCACCGAAACGGCTTTCGAAGCGATCGAGGAAACTGGCCGTCAGCGCGATTTCCGGCAGGAGAATCAGCACCTGTTTGCCTTTGCGCAGTGTCTCCGCAACGGCCTCGAAATAGACCTCCGTCTTGCCGGAACCGGTGACGCCGTCGATCAGCGTTACATTGAAACTGTCTGCCGCGACGGCGACGCGCAGCTCTTCGGCTGCCGCGTCCTGATCGGGCGAAAGCGCGGGGGGCGCATAGTCGGGATCGGGCATGCCGAATGCAGGCGGCGGCGGCAGGAAGACGGTGTCGAACACCCCCTGCTTCATCATTGTCTCGACGACGCTGGCGCTGACTCCGGCAGCGCGCGCGAGGCCGAGCCGCGTCCAGCCGGCGCCGTCTTCCGCCAGTTCCAGCACGCGCTTGCGCGCAGGCGTCATCCGCTCGGGAACCGTGCCCGTCAGCGTCAACCCCTCGACCATCGGCTCCGGCTCGAGGGCAGCGGGCGCCCGAACGGCCATGCGCGCGACAAGCCCCGGCGGGGTCAGCGTATAGGCGGATACCCAGGCAATGAAACGACGCATCTCCTCAGCCACGGGCGGACAATCGAACACATGCGCGATCGGCCGCAGCTTCCTGGGGTCAACCGCATCACCCGCCTCGTCCCAGACAATGCCGATCACCTTGCGCGGACCGACCGGAACCTGAACGACGGAACCGGGCATCACCGCCATGCCCTCGGGCACGGCATAGGAATAGGGACCGGCGACCGGCAGCGGCACCATCACGGGCACGCTGCGCACGACGGCGGGGTCGATGCGTTTTCCGAAAAGATCGAGCGAATCTGAAGTCATGGCTGGCAAGCTTGCCCGCCGCATCCCTCAAAGTGAAGCGGAGAATTCAAGATGCGTCCGAGACGACCGTGGCGGGCTTGCTTTTCTCCAGAACGAAGGTCGCATCCGGGTTGGCGGCAAGCGCATGCACGGTGTGGTGCTCCAGCGCGGCGGTCACATCGGCAGGATCGCCCTGAAGCTGATGCGGCATGATCATGTTGCCGACGGTGAAGTCGAAGCGATCGCCTTTTTTGTTCAGAAGCTCGTGGAAAACCGTCATGTCGCGAAGCTCGGTCGACCATTTGGCAAACCAGTAGAACAGGCCGGAGTTGCGCGCCTTCAGATGCACCGGCAGGATCGGCAGATCGTATTTGCGGGCAAAGCCGATTGCCGAGGTTTTCCACGGGCGCTCGTTGAGCTTGCCATCGGCCCAATAGGCAATGCGGCCGGAGGGAAACAGCACCATCGCCTTCTCCTGCTTGATGGCGTTGTTGGTGACCTGCAGCGTCTCGCGCGCTTTCAGCTTGCTCTTGAATTCCTCGCGCCATTCGACCGGGATGATCATCTCCACCAGACGCGGATTGACGCGCACGGCGTCCCGGTTGGCGAAGAACGTCATGTCCGGGCGGCGCTCTTTGAGGAGATCAAAAACGGCCACCCCGTCGGCGATGCCGGTCGGATGGTTGGAAACCATCACGAAGCCGCCCTTTTCGGGGATGCGCTCCTTGCCGACGCAACTGATGTCGAGGGTCAACCGGTTGGAGATGTAGTCGAAGACCTGATATCCGTCCATGGACTCGATATCATTGGCAAAATCGATCGCCTTGCCATAGCCCAGCAGCAAGTGGAGAAAGGGCCGCATGACCGGCCACAACGGATTGTGGACAATCTTCTGGCCGCGTTCGGCGATCAGCGTGTCGACGATATGTCCCGGTTGCCCTTGCGATACAAGCGCCACAGTCTCAGCGAACTGCGCCAGAGCGGATGATGAATCACGACGCGCCATAAAACTTCCTGCTTTTGCTGAGGGGCCTATATCGCAATTCCGTGTGAAAAGACAATGACACCTCCCGGAACCCTTAGCGTTTTTGTAACCCAATTTACTGCAAAATCGCGCCGCGGCAAGTTGTTCCTGAGACGGTGACCCATGGGCGAAATATTAGTGCCTGCTGATGATTCATTGCTTGGCCTGCGTCAAGAGTGGCTACGAACGCTTGCCGGCGAACGGCGGCTTTCGGCAAAGACGACCGAGGCCTACGAGCGCGACACCCGGCAGTTTCTCGCCTTTCTGTGCGGCCATATCGCACGGCCCGTGCGGCTCTCCGACATTGATTCGCTGCGGCCAGCGGATGTGCGCGCCTACCTCGCCTTCCGTCGCCGCGAGGGCGCCGGCGCACGTACGCTTGGGCGCGATCTGGCGGGCATCCGTTCATTTCTCCGCTGGCTGGAAAAACGCGGCCTCGCCAATGCAGCCGGCATACGCGCCATGCGGGCGCCGAAGCAGCCAAAATCCCTGCCCAAGCCCTTGAGCGCGGAGGAAGCGCTCGCGGTTTCGACGGAGCAAGGACAGTTGGCGGAAGAACCATGGATCGCGGCGCGCAACGCCGCCGTCTTCTGCCTGCTTTATGGCTGCGGGCTGCGCATCTCCGAAGCGCTGGGGCTGACGCCGCATGATTTCGCCGGCAACCCGACAAGCCTCAGGATCACCGGCAAGGGCAACAAGACCCGCATCGTGCCGCTTCTGCCGGCAGCGCTTGCGGCGGTGCGGCATTATAGCGCGCTCTGCCCGCATCATCTGGCCGGTGAGAAGCCGCTTTTCCGGGGCCTGCGGGGCAAGGCGCTGCAGCCGGCGATCATCCAGCGGGAGATGCAGGCGCTGCGCGGCGCGCTTGGCCTGTCCGACAAGGCCACGCCGCATGCGCTCAGACATTCTTTCGCGACTCATCTTCTGGCAGCCGGCGGCGACCTCAGAACCATTCAGGAGCTTCTCGGCCATGCCTCGCTTTCGACGACGCAGATCTATACCGGCGTCGAAACGGGGCGGCTTCTCGAAATCTACGACAAGGCGCACCCGCGCGCCTGAGCCATGGAAATGGCCCCGCCGTCAAAGCGGGGCCACGCAGCCATGCTCAGTGGTTCAGATTGCTGTAGCTGAAATCAATCAGCTTCGGCGTGCCGTCAGGCTGGACCTTGTAGGTTTTGACCGCATGCCAGTTGCCTTCATTCGTCACCGAGGTCGAAAAGCTATCGCCGGGCGCTGCGATGCGGGCAATATCCCGGTCGGCTGCGGTGATCTTGGGGCCAAAGAAGGCCGGGTTGAGCGGCTGGGCGGCGAAGGCGGCGCCTGCGCCGACGATCAGCGTTGCAAGAGAAAGCGCGATGATCTTCTGCATTGTGTCTGTCCTTGGGCGTTTTCAGTGTTCTCGTTAACCGGAAAGGACCATCCTTTTCCTGACCACACTACAGCCGATGATTGTGTTCGCGATTGGGAGTTCGCCGCCACAATTCAATTAAATTACTGTAAATATGATATTTTTCGAAAACGAAATTCAGCGCTTCGTCCTGCGTCGGCTTCGCCTTTTCAGGACAAGCCAACCCGGCGCAACCCGGCTCAGCCCGTCGTCATCCGCTTCAGAATACCGGTCTTCCAATAGAACTGGTGCAGACCAACGGCCGCCACATGGGTGACGATCAAAACCCACATCAGCAGTTTCAGAACGCTGCCATGCACCTCAGCCGCCCCGCCGATGCCGAGATAGTACCCGGCCATGCCGGAAAGCGGCATGGCGATGAACAGCAGGTAGAATGTCCAGTGCCCGACTTTCGACAACATCCGGAAGAGCGGCGGCTCGGCCTCGGGCTCGGGCGGCACGCCCTGGAACAGGCGCAGCCCCAGCCGGATCAACGCCAGAACCAGAACGGCGATACCGACATAAGCATGGATATTGGCGGAAGCGACGGCATCCGCCGGCACGGTTTGGCCGCCGAAGGAGAGCCGCGCCCAGTGCTCCATTCCGTCAGCGAAAAGAAGATTGAAAAACACCAGGAGGGCGATGACCCAGTGGAGGATACGCTGGCTCAGCGAAAAGGAAACAGGAGTCTCGGACACAGGAATTCCCTCACTATTCAGCGGGTTAACCAGATGCCTATAAAACGAAAATGCGGCCTGAATAGCAAGCCGCACTTTCATGGGTGACCACGTTTTCATGAAAAGGGTCGTAAAACGGCCCCCGCCCTACATATGGATCGGCTTGAAGAAGGCGCCGAGCGCTGCTTCCTTCACCGCTTCCGACATGGTCGGGTGCGCGTGGCAGGTGCGGCCGAGATCCTCCGAAGAGCCGCCGAATTCCATCAGAACGGCCGCCTCGTGGATCATCTCGCCAGCGCCGAAGCCAACGATGTGAACGCCGAGCACGCGGTCGGTTTCCTTGTCGGCGAGCACCTTGACAAAGCCATCCGTGGTTTCCATGGCCCGCGCCCGGCCATTGGCCATGAACGGGAACTTGCCGACATTATAGGCGGCGCCTTCCTTCTTCAGCTCTTCCTCGGTCTTGCCGACGGAGGCAACTTCCGGCTGCGTATAGACGACGCTCGGGATCACGTCATAATTCACATGGCCTGCCTGACCGGCGAGGATTTCGGCAAGCGCCACGCCCTCATCTTCGGCCTTGTGGGCCAGCATCGGGCCCTTGACCACGTCGCCAAGCGCATAGATGCCGTCGACATTGGTCTTGAAATGGCCGTCGATCTCCACCCGACCGCGATCGTCGAGTTTGACGCCGGCCTCTTCCAGGCCGAGGCCATCGGTGTAGGGCTTGCGGCCCGTGGAGATCAGAACGATATCGGCCTCGACGGTCTCGGCATCGCCGCCCTTGACCGGTTCGAAGGTGACCTTGGCGCCCTTGTCAGTCTTCTCGACCGCCGTAACCTTGGCCGACAGCTTGAAATCGAGGCCCTGCTTTGCCAGCATCTTCTGGAACTGCTTGGACACCTCGCCATCCATCGGGCCCAGGATCTTGTCGAGGAACTCGACAACCGTAACCTTGGCGCCGAGACGCGACCAGACCGAGCCGAGCTCCAGACCGATAACGCCGCCGCCGACCACGACCATATGCTCGGGAACCTTCTTCAGCGCGATCGCGCCGGTGGAGGAGACGATAGTCTCCTCGTCGATCGCCACATCGATGCCCGGAATGCCGGCAACATCGGAACCGGTGGCAATCACGATGTTCTTGCCCTCAATCTCTTCGGTGGAGCCGTCTTCCTTGGTGACCTGAACCTTGCCGGCGGAAACGATCTTGCCGGTGCCCTGGAAGCCGTCGATCTTGTTCTTCTTGAACAGGAAGGCGACGCCCTCGACATTCGACTTCACCACCGCGTCCTTGTGGCCCATCAGCTTCTCGTGGTCGAGTTCGACGCCGGAGAGCTTGACGCCGAGGCTTTCCATGCCGTGGGCGGCGTGCGCAAATTGCTCCGAGGCATGCAGCAGCGCCTTTGAAGGAATGCAGCCGACATTGAGGCAGGTGCCGCCATAGGTCGCGCGCTTTTCAACCACGGCGACCTTCATGCCAAGCTGCGAGGCCTTGACCGCGCAGACATAGCCGCCGGGGCCGGAGCCGATTACGATAAGATCATAGGACATCATGATTTCCTTCTCTTTATTGAGGTCATCGCCGATGCGAAGGATGGGCGCTTGATGACCGTGTTTGTATTGGCCAAAGGCCGGATTTCAAATCGCCGCTCAGCCCGCCTTTTCGGTTGCCAGTTTCAGGCCGAAAGCGATGAAGACAGCGCCGCTCGCGCGATTGATCCAGACACTTGCCTTCTCAAACGCTGCGCGCATGCCCGGTGTGGTCAGAAACAGCGAGACGCCAACGAACCAGGCAATCAGGCAGGTGGCCATGACGAGGCCGTAGCCGAGCTTCACGCCCGCCGGGGTCTCATGGCTGACCACGGTCGAGAAGATCGACAGGAAGAACAGAACCGGCTTCGGGTTCAGCGCATTGGCGAGAAAGCCGAGAGAGAATGCCTTTGCCGCCCCCTGCCTCGCTGTCGTCGCAGCCTCCGCGACAGGCGAGACAGCCGTCTTGCCCGCACGAAATGACTGGATGCCGAGATAGATCAGATAGGCGGCGCCAAGCCATTTGATCACGTTGAACAGCATGATCGACTGGGAGATGACCAGGCCGAGGCCCAGAATCGTATAGCTGACGTGAAACATCAGCGAGGTACCGATGCCGAAGCTGCTCAGGATCGCCGAACGCCGCCCGTGCACAAGCGCCTGCCGGATAACCATGGCGGTATCAGCCCCGGGGGCAACGATGGCGAAGGAGAAAATCGCCATGAGGGAGGCCAGTTCGACGAGATATTGATGGTTCACGATATGCTGCTCCGCCTGCCCAGGTTTTATTGTCTGCTGAGTGCCAGCTTCAGGCCGAAGCCGGCAAAGGCCATGGCCACCGAGCGGCGCATCCAGGTCATCGCCCGTTCGCTGGAAAACACCCGATCACGCATCAGTGCCGCGAATTGCCCGTAGATGATGAAAACCGCCAGCGTCATCAGCATGAAGACACCCGACAACATCAGCATCTGCAAGACGGCATTGCCGGCGGCGGGATCGACGAATTGCGGCAGGAAAGCCAGAAAGAACACGGACAGCTTGGGATTGAGGATGTTCAGCAGAAAACCGTCCCGCACAATCGCGGGCATCGACCGTTTCGCCCGCGGCTCGGCGGAGATCGACAGCGTGCCGTGATCCTTCAGCGCCTGCCAGGCCAGATAGAGCAGATAGGCGACACCGGCGAACTTGACCGTCTGGAACAGCACCGCACTGGTGTGAAACAGCGCGGCAAGCCCGAAAACCGACGCCAGAATGGCCGGAACGATGCCGAATGTGCAGCCAATGGCTGCCGCGACGGATGCGCGCCGGCCCGAAGACAGGCCGGTCGCCAGCGTATAGACAACGCCCGTGCCGGGAACGAGGACCACAATCAATGCAGTTATGAAAAACGCGATGCTCATGGTCCTGCCCCCTTTAGCGGATGATCAGAGATCGAGAACCAGACGTTCCGGATCTTCCAGCGTTTCCTTGACGCGAACGAGGAAGGTCACCGCTTCCTGACCGTCGACCATACGATGGTCGTAGGAAAGCGCAAGATACATCATCGGGCGGATGACGACCTGGCCGCCGATGGCCATCGGGCGCTCCTGGATCTTGTGCATGCCGAGAATGCCCGACTGCGGTGCATTCAGGATCGGCGAAGACATCAGAGAACCGTAAACGCCGCCATTGGTGATGGTGAACGTGCCGCCCTGCATATCGGCCATGGAGAGCTGACCGCTGCGGGCCGCCTTCGCCAGACGCGCGATCTCGGCTTCGATCTCGGCGATCGACATCTGGTCAGCGTCGCGGACGACCGGAACCACGAGGCCCTTGTCCGTTCCGACGGCCATGCCGATGTGGCAGAAATTCTTGTAGATGATGTCCGTGCCGTCGATCTCGGCGTTGACCGCCGGGATTTCCTTCAGCGCATGACAGACAGCCTTGGTGAAGAAGCCCATGAAGCCGAGCTTGACGTCATGCTTCTTCAGGAACAGGTCCTTGTATTTGGAGCGCATTTCCATCACGGCCGTCATGTCCACCTCGTTATAGGTGGTCAGCATGGCCGCGGTGTTCTGCGCATCCTTCAGGCGCTTGGCGATGGTCTGGCGCAGGCGAGTCATCTTCACACGCTCTTCGCGGTCGGCATCCTCGACCTTGGAAGGCGCGCGCTGCGGGGCCTTGGCCGGTTCCGCGGCAGGGGCGGAGGTGCCCTTGGCGGCAGCGGCGATCACGTCGCCCTTCAGCACCTGTCCGCGCTTGCCCGAACCTTCCACCTGATCGGCAGAGATGTTCTTTTCTTCCATCATCTTGGCAGCAGACGGCGATGCCGGCATGTCGGAACCACCGGACTTCGGCTTGTCCTCGGCCTTGGCTTCTTCCTTCTTGGGCTCTTCCGTCGGCGTTTCAGCCTTCGTCTCCTGCTTTGCGCCGCCTGCAGCAGACGCATCGCCCTCGGCGATCTGGCCGAGAAGGGCGTTGAGTTCGACGGTTTCGCCTTCGCCGGCAACGATCTCGGAGAGCGTGCCGGACGCCGGCGCGGGAACCTCGATGGTCACCTTGTCGGTTTCCAGTTCGACAATCGGCTCATCGGCGGCGATGGCGTCGCCGACCTTCTTGTACCAGGTGCCGACCGTGGCTTCGGTAACGGATTCACCCAAAGTGGGAACGCGGATTTCAGTGGCCATGTCAAAAGTCCCGATATTGATAAATGTGGTGTCCGGATCGCCTTGAAGCGGTTGTTCACGTGCCGGGCTTTGAAGGTCCGGCACGCCGTCATTCGTGTTACTCGCCGAGCGCGTCGTCGAGGAAGGCCGCGAGCTGGGCCAGGTGGCGCGACATCAGGCCCGTCGCCGTCGAGGCGGCGGCCGCGCGTCCGGCATAGCGAACACGGCTGTGCTTGGCGTCGATATGGGTCAGAACCCATTCCAGATAGGGCTCGATGAACGACCAGGCGCCCATATTCTTCGGCTCTTCCTGGCACCAGACCATTTCCGCGTTCTTGAAGCGCGAAAGCATGTTGATCAGCGCCTTGGCCGGGAACGGGTAGAGCTGTTCGACGCGCAGCAGGTAGATATCGTCGATGCCGCGCTTCTCGCGCTCCTCGAACAGGTCGTAATAGACCTTGCCCGAGCACAGAACCACGCGGCGGATCTTGGAATCCTTGACCAGCTTGATCGGCGTATCCTGCTCGACCGCGTCATCCCACAACAGGCGATGGAAGGCGGTTTCGCCGGCCATTTCCGAAAGCGTCGAGGTTGCGCGCTTGTGGCGCAGCAGCGACTTCGGCGTCATCAGGATCAGCGGCTTGCGGAAATCACGCTTCAGCTGGCGGCGCAGAATATGGAAATAGTTCGCCGGCGTGGTGCAGTTGGCGACCTGCATGTTGTCTTCCGCGCACATCTGCAGCCAGCGCTCCAGACGGGCGGACGAGTGCTCCGGCCCCTGCCCCTCATAGCCGTGCGGCAGGAGGCAGACGAGACCGGACATGCGCAGCCATTTGCGTTCGCCCGACGAGATGAACTGGTCGAAGATCACCTGCGCGCCGTTGGCAAAATCGCCGAACTGGGCTTCCCACAGCGTCAGCGCATTCGGACGCGCCAGCGAATAGCCGTATTCGAAGCCGAGCACGGCTTCTTCCGACAGCATCGAGTTGATGACCTCGTAGCGGCCCTGGCCTGAGCGGATATTCTGCAGCGGCAGGTAGCGTTCCTCGGTCTCCTGGTCGTAGAGCACCGAATGGCGCTGCGAGAAGGTGCCGCGCTCGACGTCCTGACCGGAGAGACGAACCTTGAAGCCCTCGTAGCAGAGCGAACCGAAAGCCAGTGCCTCGGCCATGGCCCAGTCGATCCCCTCGCCGGTCTCGATCATCTTGGCGCGGTTGTCGAGGAAACGCTGGACGGTGCGGTGGACATTGAACCCCTCCGGCACTTCGGTCAGCTTCTTGCCGATTTCCTTCAGCGTCTTCATCGGCATGGAGGTCTTGCCGCGACGCAGCTCGTCGGCATTGTCGGCGGCGCGAAGCCCCGACCATTCGCCATCCAGCCAGTCGGCCTTGTTCGGCTTGTAGGAAGAGCCGGCTTCGAATTCCTGCTCGAGGAAGGCCTTCCAGTCGGCAAGCATGCCCTCGAACTCGTCCTCGGTGATCAGGCCTTCCTTGATCAGACGGTCGGCATAAAGCTTGGTAACCGTCTCGTGGCCGCGAATGACCTTGTACATCTTCGGCTGGGTGAATGCGGGCTCATCGCCCTCATTGTGACCGAAGCGACGGTAGCAGAACATGTCGATGACGACGGGCTTGTGGAACTTCATGCGGAATTCGGTCGCAACCTTGGCCGCATAGACCACGGCTTCCGGATCGTCGCCGTTCACATGGAAGATCGGCGCCTCGATCATCTTCGCCACATCCGACGGATAGGGCGAGGAACGCGAGAAGGCCGGATTCGTCGTGAAGCCGATCTGGTTGTTGACGATGAAGTGGACCGTACCGGCAACGCGGTGACCGCGCAGACCGGACAGGCCGAGAATTTCAGCAACCACGCCCTGGCCGGCAAAGGCGGCATCGCCGTGCAGCAGAAGCGGCATGACCTTGGAGCGCTCGGACAGCGGCACGATCTCGCCCTCGCGACGGGTGGCGATGATATCCTGCTTGGCGCGCGCCTTGCCCATGACGACGGGGTCGACGATTTCCAGATGCGAGGGGTTCGCCGTCAGCGACAGGTGAACACTGTTGCCGTCGAACTCGCGGTCGGAGGAAGCGCCGAGATGATACTTCACGTCTCCCGAGCCTTCGACATCATCGGGCTTGAACGAACCGCCCTTGAATTCGTGGAAGATGGCGCGGTGGGTCTTGGCCATTACCTGCGAGAGAACATTGAGGCGTCCGCGATGCGGCATGCCGAGCACGATCTCCTTCAGGCCCAGCGAACCGCCGCGCTTGATGATCTGTTCCAGCGCCGGGATCAGCGATTCCGCGCCGTCGAGGCCGAACCGCTTGGTGCCCTTGTACTTGGTGTCGAGGAACTTCTCGAAGCCTTCGGCCTCGATCAGCTTCTGCAGGATCGCCTTCTTGCCGTTTTCGGTGAAGGTGATGCTCTTTTCCGGTCCCTCGATGCGCTCCTGGATCCAGGACTTTTCCTCCGGATTGGAGATGTGCATGAACTCGACGCCGAGCGTGGTGCAATAGGTGCGCGTCAGAATATCGAGCATTTCCGGGATGGTGGCGTATTCCAGCCCCAGAACATTGTCGAGGAAGATGCGGCGGTCGTAATCGGCCTCGGTGAAACCGTAAGCCTTCGGCGACAGCTCGTTGTAATCATCATCCGCCATGCCGGCGAGGCCGAGCGGGTCGAGATGGGCATGCAGATGGCCGCGCATGCGGAAGGCGCGGATCATCATCAGCGCACGAACGGAATCGCGCGTGGAGCGCAGAACGTCCTCATTGGAGACCGCGGCGCCTTCTGCGGCGGCCTTGCCGCGCAGCTTCTTTTCGACCACCTGCTCGACATCGGCCCAGTTGCCGTCGAGCGCTGCCGTCAGATCGTCATTGGGCTTGACCGGCCAGTTGTCCTTCTTCCAGGACGCGCCTTCGGCCGCCTTGCGCACGGCATCCGGGTCGTCGCCGAGCGCCTTGAAGAAGTCTCGCCACTCTTCCGAAACCGAGTTCGGATCATCTTCATAGGCCGCGTACAGATGCTCGATATAGGTGGCGTTGGCGCCATCGAGGAACGAGGTCAGAAGAAATTGTTCGTTGGCTTCTTGCCTTGACATATGCACCGCGCGGACCGAAGTCCGCCTCCCGCTTGAAACGACGAAACCGGCTCTTGGCCGGACCATCCGATGAAACACCGATTAAGACGACCGTCAGATGGCCACAAAAACGGTAAAATCGTGACGGCCCATCCGAAAAAAGGCCGTCACGCATCTGTTCTTAGGTGGATCAGCCCTTCAGGACTTCAACCAGCGTCTTGCCGAGACGCGCCGGAGACGGCGACACCTTGATGCCGGCCGATTCCATCGCCTCGATCTTGTCTTCAGCACCGCCCTTGCCGCCGGAAATCACGGCGCCGGCATGGCCCATGGTGCGGCCGGGAGGGGCCGTACGGCCTGCAATGAAGCCAACCATCGGCTTCTTGCGGCCCTTCTTGGCCTCGTCCTTGAGGAACTGGGCAGCCTCTTCTTCAGCCGAACCGCCGATTTCGCCGATCATGATGATGGATTCGGTCGCATCGTCCGCCAGGAACATTTCCAGCATATCGATGAACTCGGTGCCCTTGACCGGGTCGCCGCCAATGCCGACAGCCGTGGTCTGGCCGAGGCCTTCATTGGTGGTCTGGAACACGGCTTCATAGGTGAGCGTGCCCGAACGCGACAGAACGCCGACGGAACCCTTCTTGAAGATCGAGCCCGGCATGATGCCGATCTTGCACTCTTCAGGGGTCAGGACGCCCGGGCAGTTCGGGCCGATCAGGCGCGACTTCGACTTGTCGAGCTTCGCCTTGACCTTGACCATGTCGGCAACCGGAATGCCTTCCGTGATGCAGACGATCAGCGGGATTTCAGCTTCGATCGCCTCAAGGATCGCTGCGCCCGCGCCTGCCGGCGGAACGTAGATCACGGACGCGTCGGCGCCGGTCTTTTCCTTGCCCTCGGCAACGGAGGAGAAGATCGGCAGCGATGTGCCGTCAACGCCCGAACTCCACTGCTCTCCGCCCTTCTTCGGGTGGATACCGCCAACCATTTTGGTGCCGTAATAGGCCAGCGCCTGCTCGGTATGGAAGGTGCCGGTCTTGCCGGTGAGGCCCTGAACCAGAACCTTGGTGTCTTTATTGACCAGAATTGACATGGATACTCAGGCCTCCTTCACGGCCGAAACAATCTTCTGCGCCGCGTCGTCGAGATCGTCGGCGGAGATGACGTTGAGGCCACTCTCGTTGATGATCTTCTTGCCGAGTTCGACATTGGTGCCTTCCAGGCGGACAACCAGCGGAACCTTCAGGCCGACTTCCTTGACGGCCGCAATCACGCCTTCGGCGATGACGTCGCAGCGCATGATGCCGCCGAAGATGTTGACCAGAATGCCCTTCACGGCCGGATCGGCGGTGATGATCTTGAAGGCCGCCGTGACCTTTTCCTTCGAAGCACCGCCGCCGACGTCGAGGAAGTTGGCGGGCTCTGCGCCATAGAGCTTGATGATGTCCATCGTCGCCATGGCGAGACCGGCGCCATTGACCATGCAGCCGATATTGCCGTCGAGCGCCACATAGGCGAGGTCGTACTTCGAAGCCTCGATTTCCTTGGCGTCTTCTTCCGTCGTGTCGCGGAGCGCGCGAACGTCGTCGTGGCGGAACAGGGCATTGCCATCGAAGGAGACCTTGGCGTCGAGAACGCGCAGATGGCCGTTTTCCATGACGATCAGCGGGTTGATCTCGAGCAGGCTCATGTCCTTTTCGACAAAGGCCTTATAGAGGATCGGGAACAGACGCTCGGCGTCCTTGGCGGCCTCGCCCTCAAGCTTCAGCGCTTCGCTGAGCGTCTTGACGTTGGAAGCGGTCACGCCGGTATCGGGGTCGATCGCCACGGTGACGATCTTGTCCGGCGTTTCCTCGGCAACGGTTTCGATATCCATGCCGCCTTCGGTGGAAACCACGAAAGCCACCTGACCAACGGTGCGGTCGACGAGCAGCGAGCAGTAGAGTTCGCGGTCGATATCGGCGCCGTCTTCGATGTAAAGGCGGTTGACCTGCTTGCCGGCAGGGCCGGTCTGCTTGGTCACCAGCGTGTTGCCGAGCATTTCGTTGACGAAGGCCTTGACCTCGTCAGCCGACTTGGCGAGGCGAACGCCGCCCTTGGCATCGGCCGGCAGTTCCTTGAACTTGCCCTTGCCGCGGCCGCCGGCATGGATCTGGCTCTTGACCACATAAAGCGGACCGGGAAGCTTGCCGATTGCGGCTTCGACCTCATCGGCGCTCAGGATGGCAACGCCATCGGCAACCGGCGCGCCATAGCCCTTCAACAGAGCCTTGGCCTGGTATTCATGAATATTCATGCGGATATCCGTCCTTTTTGAAGAAAGCGGCTTATTTCAGAGCGGGTGCGATTTCCTTGCAGGCGTCGCAGAGACCCTTGACGGCGTCCACCGACTTGTCGAAGCCGGCCTTATCCTCGCCTTCCAGCGGAATTTCGACGATGCGCTCGACGCCGCCTTCACCGATGACGATCGGAACGCCGACATACATGCCGTCAACGCCGTACTGACCGGTGAGATGGGCAGCTGCCGGCATGACGCGCTTCTTGTCTTTCAGGTAGCTTTCGGCCATGGCAATGGCGGAAGCTGCCGGCGCGTAATAGGCCGAGCCGTTCTTCAGCAGCGCAACGATCTCGCCGCCGCCGCTGCGCGTGCGGGCAATGATGGCGTCGAGCTTTTCCTGGGTGGTCCAGCCCATCTTGATGAGGTCGGGCAGCGGAATGCCGGCAACCGTCGAATATTGCGCGACCGGAACCATGGTGTCGCCGTGGCCGCCGAGAACGAAGGCGGTAACGTCTTCAACGGAAACGTTGAATTCTTCGGCGAGGAAGTAGCGGAAACGGGCGCTGTCGAGAACGCCGGCCATGCCGACGACCTTTTCAGCCGGAAGGCCGGAGAATTTCTGCAGCGCCCAGACCATGGCGTCCAGCGGGTTGGTGATGCAGATGACGAAGGCGTTCGGGGCGTACTGCTTGATGCCCGCGCCAACGGCTTCCATGACCTTGAGGTTGATGCCGAGAAGGTCGTCGCGGCTCATGCCGGGCTTGCGCGGCACGCCGGCGGTGACGATGCAGACGTCCGCGCCTTCGATTGCCGAATAGTCGGAAGCGCCGGAAAGCTTCGCGTCAAACCCATCGACCGGCGAGGATTCCGCGATATCAAGCGCCTTGCCCTGCGGCAGGCCATCAGCGATATCGAACAGAACGACATCGCCCAGCTCCTTCAGCCCCGCCAGATGTGCGAGCGTTCCCCCGATCATGCCCGAACCGATCAATGCGATTTTATTGCGCGCCATGAATGTATCCTCTGAAAACTCATTTCTGGACGATGGTCAAAGCCGTGCCCATGACGAGGTTGGGATATCGGCAAACGGGGAATTTTTCAACCGGTTTTTACGAGGCCAATATTTTCAATCGGTTATATGTGTTTTAATTTACGTTCACGTCAAATAAATACGGGATACCGCCCTTATTTCGCCCATTTCTCCTTGTGCGCTGCGAGATAATCCGTGCTGCGCATCTCGAAAAGCCGCGAGGCGGTGCGCTCGAATTCGAACCCTTCGCGCCCCTTGCGATCAACCAGAAGTTCTTCGGGCATCGCGTCCGCCGAGATCACCGTACGGATCGTTCGGTCATAGAGCGTATCGACCAGAATGATGAAGCGCTTGATTTCATTACGCTGATCGGCGGTGAGCTTCGGCACGTCATCGATGAAGACGGTCGAGAAGCGGTCGGTGATCGCCATATAGTCCGCAGCGCCCAGCGGCTTCCTGCACAGGTCGTCGAACGTAAAGCGCGCAAAGCCGCCACCCGCGTTTGGCACATGCAGCACGCGCCCGCGCAATGCGATCTCTTCAGGCCCCGTTTCGACCTCGCGCGTCGCCACCGCCCAGGTCTCGTCCATCTTTTGCCGGGTCTCATCGTCAAGCGGGGTGAGATAGACCGGGCGTCCCTCGAATTTCTCCATGCGGTAATCGGTATCGGAATCGAGTGTCGTTACCGTGACGTTTTTCTTCAGCACCTTGATGAAGGGTACGAAAAGCCCGCGATTGAGGCCGTCCTTGTAGAGATCATCCGGCGCGACATTCGAGGTCGCGACGAGGATGCAGCCGCGCTCGAACAGGGCGGAGAAAAGCCGCGACAGGATCATCGCATCGGCGATATCGGTGACGGTGAACTCATCGAAGCAGAGAAGCCGGTTCTCGCCGATGATCTGTTCGGCAACGGGACCGATCGGATCCGCCTCCTTCACCTCACCCGCCTTCAGTTTGCGCCGATGCGCGTTGATGCGCTCCTGGACATCGGCCATGAAGGCATGGAAATGGGCACGCCGCTTGTCGGCGATCGGAGCGGCCTCGAAAAACATGTCCATCAGCATGGTCTTGCCGCGCCCGACGCTGCCGTAAATGTAGAGCCCCTCCACCAGCGGCCCGCCCTTCTGGCGCGACAGGCCGAAAAGGCGCGAGATCAGCCGTCCGCCCTTCTCCGCCGGCTTGACGGCCGAAAGCCCTTCCAGAACACGGTCAAGTTCACCGGCGACGGCCAGCTGCGCAGGGTCGGCCTTGAGCTGGCCCTTTTCGGTCATTGTCTCAAGTCGTCGGGTGACGGTCGTCATAGCGGCCATGAAAAATTCCGGAGCAAAGATGAACATGCCGCAGGCAGCGCGGCGAGAAAGCCTGACACGGCTCTATCTGAGAAATGCCCAACAAAAAAGGGCCCGCCTGAGCGAGCCCTTGTCATATTGCCGGATCTAGCGGCTCAAAACGACCTGCTGGCCGGAGCTGCTCGTGCCCTCAATGCGGTTTTCCGCGGTTTTGTAGAGCCTTGCGATCGCGTAGCCATTGGCATCATTCAGCACCAGTTGATCACCGTTGATGCCCCAGGACTTCATCGTCGACAGGCCGCCGGTGCAGCCGCGTGTGCCCCCGCGCAGGCCTTCGCCGAGATTGGTCAGCGTCAGGAACATGTCGCACTGGACGCCGCCCTCATTGGCCTTCCAGCTACCCACAAGTCCGGCATTGGAAAGGGCCATGGCGCCTGCGGGCGCTGCAACATTGCCCATACCGCCATTGCCTGTGGGTGCGCCGGGCGCTGCCGGGAACTGGCCTGTGTTACCGGCGGTCGCGGTATCAACCGGCATCGACCCCGAATTATAGGTGCCGCCATAGGTGCCCTGCTGCGCACCACCCGGCGGCGGAAGGTTGCTGCTCTGAACCTGTCCCGCGGGCGCCGGCGTCAAAGGCTGCGGCTGCGGAGCCACCGGCTGGGAATAATCATAGCTGGTCCTCTGGCAGGCGCTCAGCGCCAGAACCGAGGCAATCGCGGTTACGATCAGAACCTTTTGAACCATCTCGTGTAAACTCCCACTCATCCTCGGCCGATCATGACTGACCGCAATCATATCGTGCACATTCCCGCGCCTGCAAGAGGCCGGTCGGAAAAGACCGGCCTCATTGCCTGTGGTTTGCCGGTTTAAACCGCCCGCTCGACCAGCATCTTCTTGATGCCGGCAATGGCCTTGGCCGGGTTCAGCCCCTTCGGACAGGCCTGCGTGCAGTTCATGATGGTGTGGCAGCGATAGAGCCGGAAGGGATCTTCCAGATTGTCGAGACGCTCGCCTGTGGCTTCATCGCGGCTGTCGATCAGCCAGCGATAGGCCTGCAGCAGAACCGCCGGGCCGAGATAACGGTCGCCGTTCCACCAGTAGGACGGGCAGGAGGTGGAGCAGCAGGCGCAGAGGATGCACTCGTAGAGCCCGTCAAGCTTCACGCGGTCCTCATGGCTCTGCTTCCATTCCTTCGCCGGCGGCGGGGAGACCGTCTGCAGCCAGGGTTCGATGGAACGATGCTGGGCGTAGAAATTGTTGAGGTCCGGCACGAGATCCTTCACCACCGGCATATGCGGCAGCGGGTAGATCTTCACCTCGCCCTTGATCTCGTCCATGCCCTTGGTGCAGGCAAGCGTGTTGGTTCCGTCGATATTCATCGCGCAGGAGCCACAAATGCCCTCGCGACAGGAACGGCGGAGCGTCAGCGTCGGGTCGATATTGTTCTTGATGTACAACAGCGCATCGAGAACCATCGGACCGCAATCATCGAGATCGATGAAATAGGTGTCGATCGATGGGTTCTCACCGGTATCCGGGTTCCAGCGATAGATCTTGAACTCGCGCAGGTTGGAGGCACCCTCCGGCTTCGGCCAGGTCTTGCCCTTCTTGATCTTCGAGTTCTTGGGAAGCGTAAATTCAACCATTTCCTATTTCCTCTCGATCAGTAGACGCGAGCCTTGGGCGCGATCTTCTTGATGTCGATGCCGTCTGCGATCAGGTCCTGGTGAACCGGGCGATAGTCGAGCTTGACCTCGCCAGCTTCGCTGACCCACGAGAGCGTATGCTTGCGCCAGTTCTCGTCATCACGCCCGGCAAACGGACCATCCGCATAGTCCTCGCGGGCATGCGCGCCTCGGCTTTCCTTGCGCGCTTCCGCGCCGTAGACCGTGGTGATGGCGCAGGCCATGAGGTTGTGGAGTTCCAGCGTTTCGACGAGGTCCGAATTCCAGATCATCGAACGGTCGGTGACCTTGACGTCCGGCAGTTCACCCCAGATTGCCGAAATGCGCTGGCAGCCCTGCTCGAGCGTTTCCTGGGTGCGGAAGACAGCGGCATCTTCCTGCATGGCGCGCTGCATCTTGTCACGCAGAACCGCCGTCGGCTTGGTGCCGTCGGCATGGCGGATGCGGTCGAAGCGTTCCATGATCTTGTCGCAGGCGGCGGTATTGAGCGCCGGAATCGGGCTCTCGCGGTCGATCACCTGACCGGCGCGGATGGCTGCGGCGCGGCCGAAGACCACAAGGTCGATCAGCGAGTTGGAGCCGAGACGGTTGGCGCCGTGAACGGAGGCGCAACCGGCCTCGCCAACGGCCATCAGGCCCGGCGCGACGCGTTCGGGGTTCTCGCTGTCAGCGTTCAGAACCTCACCCCAGTAGTTGGTCGGGATGCCGCCCATATTGTAGTGAACCGTCGGCAGGACCGGGATCGGCTCGCGGGTAACGTCAACGCCGGCAAAGATGCGCGCGCTTTCCGAAATGCCCGGAAGGCGCTCCGCGAGGATCGCCGGATCGAGGTGGTCAAGATGCAGGAAGATGTGATCCTTGTTCTTGCCAACGCCGCGGCCTTCACGGATTTCCATCGTCATGCAGCGCGACACCACATCGCGCGAGGCAAGGTCCTTGGCCGACGGCGCGTAACGCTCCATGAAGCGCTCGCCCTCGGAGTTGGTCAGGTAGCCGCCCTCGCCGCGTGCGCCCTCGGTAATCAGGCAGCCGGCGCCGTAAATGCCGGTCGGGTGGAACTGCACGAATTCCATGTCCTGCAGCGGCAGGCCGGCGCGGGCGATCATGCCGGCGCCATCACCCGTGCAGGTGTGGGCGGAGGTTGCCGAGAAATAGGTGCGGCCGTAACCGCCCGTCGCCAGCACCACCATCTTGGCGGAGAAGCGATGGATCGTGCCGTCATCGAGGTTCCAGGCAACGACGCCGGTGCACACACCATCATCGCTCATGATCAGGTCAAGGGCGAAGAATTCGATGAAGAACTCGGCATTGTTCTTGAGCGACTGGCCATAAAGCGTATGCAGGATCGCGTGGCCGGTCCGGTCGGCAGCCGCACAGGTGCGCTGAACCGGCGGGCCTTCGCCGAAATTCTGCATGTGGCCGCCAAAGGGGCGCTGGTAGATCTTGCCCTCTTCATTCCGCGAAAACGGCACGCCGTAATGCTCAAGCTCATAGACAGCCTTAGGCGCTTCCATGACCATGTACTGCATGGCGTCGACATCGCCGAGCCAGTCGGACCCCTTGACGGTGTCATAGAGATGCCACTGCCAGCTGTCCGGCGTCATGTTCTGCAGCGAGGCGGCAATGCCGCCCTGGGCGGCAACCGTGTGCGAGCGGGTGGGAAAGACCTTGGTGATGCAGGCGGTCTTGAAGCCCTGCTCGGCCATGCCGAGCGTTGCGCGCAGTCCCGCGCCGCCGGCGCCGACGACGACCACGTCATAGGCGTGGTCTACATACTCGTAGGCTTTACCGTTCTTTTCGGGAGAGGAAGTTGCCATCTGCTCGTTACCCCACAAATGCGATCTTCAGGAGGGCGAAGAGACAGAAGCCGCCCACCAGGACTGTGAAAAAATTGTTCGCCATCAAGGCGGAGAGCTTCAGGAGCTCATTGTGAACATAGTCGTCGATGACCTCCTGCATGCCGATGCGCATGTGGATCAGCCCGGCGATCACCATCATGCCCATCAGCACGGCGACGAAGGGATTGGCGAGCGAGCCGACAACCGTCGCGTAGGACGCGCCCAGATGGGCAATGACGAACAGGATAAAGAAGATGAAGAGCGGCACGAGGGCAACAGCCGTCATGCGCTGCATCCAGAAATGATGGGTTCCCTCCTTGGAGGAGCCGAGGCCGCGAACCTTCTTCAGCGGTGTACGCATATCCATGTGCTTATCCTCCTACCAGGCAATCAGGCCGATGATCCACAGCACCACGGTGATGCCGACGGAAACGACGGGAAGGGCAATCGCCACCTTGGTGGTGAACGCCTTGCCAAGGCCATGGCCGAAATCCCAGGCGAAGTGACGAAGCCCGCCGAGAAGGTGATGCACCAGCGCCCAAGTGTAGCCGAACATGATCAAAAGGCCGAGCCAGGAACTGAGGAACCAGCTCACGCAGTTGAACGCGCCCTCGCCCATGGCGGCGGAAACCAGCCAGGCGGCCAGGAGAACGGTGCCGAAATACAAGGCGACGCCGGTGATGCGATGAACGATCGACATCGCCATGGTCGGAATGAACTTGTAGACTTGAAGATGCGGCGACAGGGGCCGGTTGCTGGTCGGTGTGGCCATCAAAACCTCGCGGGTGTTCAAAAGGCGCATAGCAAAATGCGGGCAGCCCGCCGCCGAGGCGCCGGATTATGCCGTTGTTCCATGGTGGTTTACTCATGACAAGGCATCGCGACAAGCCGATTCACAACCGTCCGACCGATTTAATCGGTTTGACGAAACAAGGACCCGGCAAACTTCACGGCCTCAACCATCCGTGTTGGGGCAAAGTCGCACGGCATTGGCTTTGAGTCCACTTGATTCGTTTTATATCAATAAGTTAACATGATCAGAAAACTCATGTTAAATTTGCGCGGATCGCAAATCGGCGGTTACCTGAACCGCCAGACCGTGGTCTTCTTCACTTCGCTGTCTTCAAGAACGCGCGTCACCGGCACCTGATATTCGGCCAGTCGGTCCAGCCGCGAATGCGGGCAATAGGCGCGGCCGGGGTCGCCGACGAGAACGGTGATGCCGGCATCGGTCAGCGCCTCAAACCACGGGATCAATCGATCCGCCCACTCGGCATCGTAAAACACGTCGCCGGCAAGAAGCACATCGCAGTCAAGCATTTCGCCCATCAGGTCTTCGCCATGATAGGCGATCGAAACATCGTTCAAATCCGCGTTGAGGGAAACGGCCGTGCCGGACCAGTGGTCGATGTCGGCCGCCACAACGGAAGCCGCCCCCGATCTCGCCGCCGCGATCGCCACAAGACCGGACCCCGTGGCGAAATCCACGACCCGCTTTTGCGCCACGCATCCGGGATGATCCAGCACATAGCGCGCCAGCCCCTGCCCGCCGGCCCAGGCAAAGGCCCAGAACGGCGGCGGCAGACCGATCTCCTCCAGCTCGGCCTCTGTCTTCATCCACAGATCATGCACCTCGCTTGCCAGCCGCAGCCGGACTTCCGGCACATGCGGCGGCGTCAGAATGCCGGTGTTCTCGAGGATGAAGTGTTTGCGATCCATTGTCCGGCGGAACAGCTCAGTCCCGTTCGATACGAGGCCAACGGGTTGAAGACAGAACCCAAAGGCCGATGATGTTGCCCAGCGGCACAAAGCACAGCAGCACCCAGATGCGCGAAAACCCCATCCGGTGCAGAATTCTGGCGACCGGCCAGCCAAAGGCCAACCACCAGACCAAAGTGCCGATGACAATCGGCCAGAGGCCCCAATGCGAGGAAACCCAAAATTCGCCCATATAGTCGTGCCCGTTCATCGCCAAGCCTCCCCAGGATGCAACCATAAGGTTTGAATCTATTCCGAGCGCGGCGGATCATCAAGCCCGCCCATGCGGCAGACTTCCAGCCATTCGTCTTCCTTCACCGGCTGCACCGAAAGACGCATCGAGGTGACGAGCGCCATGTCGGCAAGCTTCGGGTTGGCCTTCACATCCTTCAGCGTCACCGGCTTCGGCATATCGGCCACCGCGCGGATGTCGACGCATTCCCAGCGCGGGTCGTCGGTGGTGCTGTCATGATGGGCGAGCGCGCAGACTTCGCAGATGCCGACGACTTCCAGCCCCTCATTCGAATGGTAGAAGAAGCCCTTGTCACCGATTTCCATGGCCCGCATGTTGTTGCGGGCCTGATAGTTGCGCACCCCGTCCCATTCTTCCCCGGCATCGCCCTTGGCCTTGAGCATGTCCCAGGAAAACTTGAACGGTTCGGATTTGAAAAGCCAATAGGCCATGAAGTTCAGACCCCCGGATTGTTATAGAGCCACTTGTAGGGTTTGACCTCGACCTTCTCGAAAAGTCCGGCCTGGCCATAAGGGTCCTGAGCCACGATCGCTTCCGCCGAGGCCTGGTCCTTCGCCTCGATCAGCAGCATCGAGCCGCAGGGCTTATCCTGTTCATCGAGAAACGGACCGGCAATCTTCAGCGTGCCCTGTTCATTCAGCCCGTCGAGCCATTCCAGATGGCGGGGCCGGTTTTCCATACGGATATGGATGTGGTCGGGCTTGTCCTTGCACAAAACGGCGAAAAGCATCTTCCTATCTCCTCTCGTTTCTCATTCATTCGGTCGTGATCGGCCGGGTCATCAGTTCTTCCAGCGCCTGCGGGATGCCGAGCTTACCGTCGAGCACGCGGGCGACCGCATTCGAGATCGGCATCTGCACGCCGTAGCTGCCGGCAAGCTCGCTGGCGACCGATGCAGAATAGACCCCTTCGACAAGCGCTGCATTAATGTTGTCGAAATTGCCTTCCGCCAGCGCCACGCCATAGCGGAAATTACGCGACTGGCGCGAGGAGCCGGTCAGCACGAGGTCGCCGAGCCCTGAGAGGCCGCGCACCGTCTCCGCCTCGCCGCCCATGGCGACGGCCAGACGCGACATTTCCGCAAGACCGCGCGAAATCAGCGCCGCACGGGCCGATTCGCCAAGCTCGGCGCCCTCGACAATACCGCAGGCAATCGCCAGCACATTCTTCAGCGCGCCGCCAATCTGCACCCCGACGGGATCGCCGGAGGCATAAATCCGGAAGGTCCGGCCCGACAGGATCGCCGCCGTCTCGCGTGCCAGTTCACGGTCGCGAAAGGCCAGCGCCATGGCAATCGGCTTGCCGCCAGCCAGATCGATGGCGAATCCCGGACCGGACAGCGCGCCGGCATGGTGATGCGGCAGAGCCTCGTTGAGCACATCGGTAATCAGCCTGCCGCTTGCCCGCTCGATCCCCTTGGCGGCCGAGATGATGACGGCGTCCTTGTTCAGATAGGGTTCGTAATAGAGGGCAGCGGCCCGCTGGGCCTGTGCGGGAACAGCAAGTACCACCGTATCGGCCACGCCGAGGATGGACGGATCGATCGTGTAACTGAGCGCCTCCGGCAGGGTAATGCCCGGCAGCACGGCCTCATGGCGGCGGCTCTCGCGCATCGCCTCGATCAGCCCGGCATTGCGGCCAAGCAGCGTTACCGCGTCCTCGCCCTCATGGGCAAAGACGGCGGCAAGCGCCGTTCCGAATGCACCGGAACCGATGACCACAGTCTTTTTCTTCTCACTCATGCTTTCGCACCTTTCTTTCCGCTGCCGATCAGGGCTGTGGCCTTGGCATCGAGCGGCCAGCGCGAGCGCACGGGCACGTCAAACCCGTCGGCAGGAAAGCCGGCGGCCACCCGCTCGAGCCCGGCCCAGGCGATCATTACCGCATTGTCCGTGCATAGCCTGAAAGGCGGCGCCACGAAGGCAAAGCCCTGGGCGTCGCACAATGATGTCAGCACCGCCCTGATGGCGCTGTTGGCGGCGACGCCGCCGGCGACAACCAGCGCCGGGCGATCTTCTGCCGCAAGTCCCTCCGCCCTGAAGCGGGCAAGCGACCGACCGACGCGATCGCGCAATGTTTCGGCAACGGCCAACTGGAAGGCCGCGCAGAGATCGGCGACATCCTGCTCGCTGAGCGGCGCAAGGTTCTGCGCTGCCTGTCGGACGGCGGTTTTCAGGCCGGAAAACGAGAAATCGAGCCGCGCCTCGCCCTTCAGCGGGCGCGGCAGGGGAATGCGTTTGGCATCGCCCGTCTTCGCCGTCTCTTCCACCTGCGGGCCGCCGGGGTAACCGAGCCCCAGAAGCTTTGCCGTCTTGTCGAAGGCCTCGCCCAGCGCATCGTCGATGGTCGTTCCCCAGCGCTCATATTGCCCGACGCCCTTCACCAGCACGATCTGCGTGTGGCCGCCGGAGACCAGCAGCATCAGGAAAGGAAACTGAACGCCGTTTGTCAGCCGCGCCGTCAGCGCATGGCCTTCGAGGTGATTGACGCCGTAGAAAGGCTTGTTCGCCGCATAGGCCATCGCCTTGCCGCTCATGGCGCCGACGATGAGACCGCCGATAAGGCCCGGCCCGATGGTCGCGGCAATGCCATCCAGTTCGCCAAGCGCAACGCCGGAACGCTCCAGCGCCTCGGCAATCAGCCGGTCCGTCGCCTCCACATGGGCGCGCGCGGCAATTTCCGGCACCACGCCGCCAAAGGCGGCATGCTCTTCCATCTGGCTCAGCACCACATCGGCGAGGATCTCGCCGCGCCCGTCCGCATCGCGCGCGACAATGGCGGCGGCGGTTTCATCACAGCTCGATTCAATACCGAGAAAGACAGTCTTCTTGTTCATGGGCTCAGACGAACATTTGCGGCGGCGCGCAATCCGGTTTACGAAACACCCGGTAACAACGGTGGACGCAGGATGCAAACGAAACCTTTGAGGATCGGCACGCGCGGCAGCCCGCTGGCGCTCGCCCAGGCCCATGAAGCGCGCGACAGACTGATGGCAGCCCATGGCCTTTCCGAAGACATGTTCGAGATCGTGGTGCTTTCGACCAAGGGCGACCGGATCACCGACCGACCGCTTTCGGCGATCGGCGGCAAGGGGCTTTTCACCGAAGAGCTTGAGGCACAGCTTCTGTCGGGCGAACTCGATTTCGCCGTCCATTCATCGAAGGACATGCCCACCACCCTGCCCGACGGCCTCGAACTGTCCACCTTCCTGCCGCGCGCCGACCCGCGCGACGCCTTCATCGGCCGGGATGTGAAAAAACTGGCCGACCTGCCGCAGGGCGCGGTCGTCGGCTCCTCCTCGCTGCGTCGCCAGGCGCTGATTCGCCGTCTGAGGCCGGATATCGAGGTGGTTCTGTTTCGCGGCTCCGTGCAAACGCGGCTGCAGAAGCTTGCCGACGGCGTAGTCGACGGCACCTTTCTCGCCAATGCCGGCCTCAAGCGCCTTGGCATGGACGATGTGGCGACCGAGGTTTTGAGCGTGCGCGATTTCCTGCCCGCCCCCGCCCAGGGCGCCATCTGCATCGAGCAACGCTCGGGCGACCGGCGCATCGGCGACCTGCTCGCACCGGTCAACGACGCGGATACGGCAATTGCGGTCACCTGCGAGCGCGCCTTTCTCACCGCCCTCGACGGCTCCTGCCGCACGCCGATCGCGGCCTATGCCCGCTGTTTCAACGAGCGCATCTCGTTTTCCGGCATGATCCTGACCCCGGACGGTGTGACAGCCCACGACATCGTCACTGACGGCATGCGCGGGGAGGCGCGAAAAATCGGACAATGGGCCGGCGAACAGCTGAAGAAACGCGCGGGGCCGGGCTTCTTCGAAGACTGGACCTGACCCATGCGCGTTCTGGTGACCCGACCTCAGGCGAAGGCGGAACGCACCTGCGCCCGCCTCGCAGCCATGGGGCACCAGGCCTTTTCACTGCCGCTCTTCCGACCGGTGCATTTTGACGACATCGTGATCACGGCCCTTGGGGCGAGACACTGGCGGGCGCTGGCGGTCACCAGCGCCGAGGCGCTTGAGAACATCGAGGCGAGCCGCGATGCGCCCGGCTTCAGGGACCTGCCGGTTTTCGCCGTTGGCAGAAAAACCGCCGAAGCCGCCCGCGCCGCGGGCTTTACCCAGGTCATCGATGGCGGCGGCGACGGGGAACGTCTGGCCGAGACCATCGCGGCCGCCCCAGCCACAGGCGATGGGCCGCTGCTTTACCTTGCCGGGGACCCGCGCGCGCCTGTCTTCGAGGAGACGCTTCGGCGGCTCGATGTGGCTTTCGACACCGTGACGGCCTATGCGATGCGGCCCGTCGCCGACCTGCCGGTCGAAACCGTTCTGGACGAGGCGAAGCCTGAAGCGGTGCTGTTTTATTCGGCTGCGGCGGCAACCCGCTTCTTCGCAGCGGCATCCCCGCAATTGCTGACAGACCGTGGACTGAACCCGCATTACCTTTGCCTCAGCGCCATGGTGGCGGCAGCCGTCCCACGCTCCGTTTCCGCCTCCGCCAGAATTGCCAAGGCGCCCGATGAGGACAGCCTGCTTGCGCTGCTCGATTGACGGCGTTTTTGCCGCGTTCGACCTTTTGCCGGGAACAACAACCCCACAAAGACCTTTTCTAAACAGCGCGCGCCCTCTAACTTAGCGGCAGGAAGCGCAAAAGAGGTACCCATGGTTTCGGACACGCCGTCACAGCCCCCGAAGAACGACAAACGCGACGAGAACGCCGTGACGCCGGCAGAGGAAGCCCGCCGCGAATCCGCAAACCCGCCGGTTGCGCCGGAGGAAAACGACGACGCCGTGAAGACGGCGATGGCCGATGTCGCCGCCGCGATCAAGCGCCATGAGGAACACGGCGCCGAAGAGCCGTCCGCCGAAACGGAAGACGAGACGGACGAGACGGCAACCGGTGAAGAGAATGCCGAAACCGCTTCGGATGGCGGAAGCACGCCGCCGGCGCCGAAAAACGACGAACCGCCGGAAGACAGCAGGCGCGGCCCCGGCGCAGGGCCTCTTCTTGCCGCCGGGTTCGCCGGCGGCGTGATCGCTCTTGCCGGCGCCGCCGCGCTTTTCTATTCCGGCGTTCTGGCCCAGACCGGCCCTTCGGCAAAGCTGCAGGACGAAATTGCGACGCTCAAACAGGACATTGCCGCGCTGAAATCAGGCGACCAGTCGGGCGCCGTCACCACGCTCCAATCCGATCTGTCGGCTCTGAAGAACCGCGTCGAAAGCCTTTCCGGCAGCGGCGGCGACAGCCTTTCCGCGCTCCAGAGCCAGGTTCAAGAGCTGCAGAAGACGGTTCAGGCGGATGCCAGCCAGCTGCAATCGCTGTCTCAGGAAAACGACAGCCTGAAGAGCGCGATCAGCTCCGACCAGCAGGCCTTGCAGCAGAAACTCGCCGCCCTCGAGCAGAAGGTGAACACGCCTGGCAAGGACCTTGCCGTTGCCCGCGCCATTGCCGCAGCCGGTCTGAAATCGGCCATCGACAGGGGCGACGATTTCGCGAGCGAGCTTTCCACCTATGCCGAGGTTGCGCCGCAGGGCACTGACCTTTCGGCGCTACAGTCGCTGGCGCAAGAAGGCGTGCCGACGCGCGAAGCCTTGAGCGAACAGTTCTCCGCGCTCGCCGATGACATCATCGCGGCCGCCGACCAGCCGCCGCCCGACACCGGCATTTTCAACCGCCTTGTCGACAGCGCCAAGGGTCTCGTCAATGTGCGGCCCGTCGGCGATGTCGAGGGCGACAGCGTGCCGGCGATCGTCGCGCGCATCGAAAACGACCTGAAGCTGGGCAAGCTCAGCCAGGCGGAGAAGGAATGGCAGTCGCTTCCCGCGGAAGCAAAGACGGTCTCGGCGAAATTCCAGAGCGCGCTTTCCGCCCGCATCAAGGCTGACGAACTGGTCTCGGAAACGCTCTCCGGCGCGCTTTCCAGCACCGCCGGTGCACCGGCTGCGGGCGCTGCGGCGACACCGGCAAATTAAGGGAGGAACGACATGATCAGGCTGCTCATCTTCGCACTCGTCGTTCTCGCCTTTGCCCTCGGCTTCTCCTGGTTCGCCGACCGCCCCGGCGAACTGACTCTGACATGGCAGGGACAATTGTTCCAGACGCCGCTCACCACGGCGCTCGCGCTGCTGATCGCGCTGATTGTCGTGGTCATGGTCGTCTGGTGGCTGGTAAGCGCCCTTTGGACCTCGCCCAACAGCGTTCGCCGCTATTTCCGCGCCCGCAAGCGGGATCGCGGCTATCAGGCAATCTCCACCGGGCTGATTGCGGCCGGCTCCGGCAATCTGGTCATGGCGCGCAAGATGAGCACCCGCGCCCATGCGCTGCTCAGCGTCGATCAGGAACCGCTCATCCATGTTCTGGATGCGCAGGTGGCGCTGATCGAGGGCAATCACGACAAGGCCCGCCGGCTGTTCGAGACCATGGCCGAGGATCCTGAAACGCAGGAACTCGGCCTGCGCGGGCTCTATCTTGAGGCCAAGCGCGTTGGCGCGGATGAGGCCGCGCAGCAATATGCCGAGCGCGCCGCAGACAAGGCGCCCTATCTTGCCTGGGCCGCCAAGGCAACGCTCGAGGCCCGCACTCGCCAGGGCCGCTGGGACGATGCCATTCGTCTGCTCGACCAGCAGCGTTCCGCCAAGGTGACGGACAAGCAGGATTCCGCCCGTCTGAAGGCCGTACTTCTGACAGCGCGCGCCGAAAGCAAGCTCGACACCGACGCCAAGGGCGCTGCCGCCGACGCGCTGCAGGCGCTGAAGCTGCGCGATGACTTCCACCCGGCCGCGATCATTGCCGCCAAGGCCTATCTGGCACAGGGCAATGTGCGGAAATCGGCTGGCGTCCTGGAAATGGTGTGGAAGAAAGAACCGCACCCGCAGACCGGCGCGCTCTATGTCCGCGCGCGCGGCGGTGACACCGCCGTTGACCGGCTGAAGCGGGCAGAGAAACTTGAAGGGATGAAGCCGAACAACCCGGTCTCGCTGATGGTGGTTGCCCGTGCCGCACTCGACGCGCGCGAGTTTGAGAAGGCGCGCACCAAGGCAGAGGCCGCCGCCCGCATGCAATCGCGCGAAAGCGCCTTCCTGCTGCTGGCCGATATCGAGGAAGCGGAAACCGGCGACCAGGGCCGTGTGCGCCACTGGATGGCGCAGGCGCTGCGCGCCGAACGCGACCCGACATGGGTGGCCGACGGCCTTGTTTCGGAATACTGGCGCCCCTTCTCGCCGGCAACCGGCAAGATTGACGCATTCGAATGGAAGGTGCCCTATGGCGCGATCGAAGGCCCGGTCGAGGAAGGCTCGGCAACCCGTCTGGACGAGGCGCTGAGAAGCCTTCCGCCGGTCGGCGGCATGAAGGCCGATGAAGAAAAGCCGGCCAACGACGCTCCGATCTTCGATGATGCGGCAGAGGCGGAAGCCGAGGCCATGGCCAGCGAGAAGCCGAAGGGCCCGACGGGCGACCGGCCCGAAGCGCCGACGGTGATCGATGCTGCAGCAGCAGCGCCAACGGCCGTCGCCGAGGCGGCGCATGTCGTTGAGACTGCGGACGCCGAACACGCCCGGACCGAGGAAGAGGCCGAACACGCGCATCCGCAGGCATCGGATGAAACGGCAGAACCAGTCGGCGCGGCAGTCGATGAAAAGCGGGCGGAAGAGGAGCTTGCGCGCAAGGGCGAAACCACCGCCGCCGAAGACGCACCCGCAAACCATGACGCGCAAGAGCCGCCCCGGCCGGTCGAGAGCGGAACGGATGAGGACGACGTCGAAGGCAAGTCCGGTTATTCACCCTTCGGTGGACGCACGCCGGACGACCCGGGCATCGACGACAGCGATGAGGATGACACGACGCCGAAGAAGAAACGCCGGTTTTTCTGAGCAATCTCGCGCCCGCCCAAAATAGACAATTGTCATAACTGTAATTTGACCGCGCGGGGGCAATTGACCTATTGGCGAAGACACGTGCGCGCGCAATGATGCATTACGACCCACCAGCAAGGCATAATCCCGTATGTTCGAAAAAATCAGCCGGTTCCTGCAGGACATCACCAATGACGGCGCGGATGACGACACCCGGCCGAATGACGCCCGCATTGCCGTGGTCGCCCTCTGCTATCAGGTGATGGAAGCCGACGGGGTAATCAGCGAGAGCGAACAGAAGCGTCTGCGCGAATTGATGGAAAGCCAGTACGGCCTGCACGGCGCGGGTCTGGAAGACCTGATTGCGGCCGGAGAAGAGGCCGGCAGCGAAGCCGTCGACTTCTACCGCTTCACCTCCGATGTGAAGCGCCATCTTGACGAGGACCAGCGCATCCGCCTGATCGGTCTGCTCTGGGACATCGCCTATGCCGATGGCAGCCGCAGCGAGATGGAAGACAATGTGGTCTGGCGGATTGCCGAACTGGTCGGCGTTTCCGGTCGTGACCGCGTTCTGGAACGGCAGGCGGCGCTGAAGCGCGCCGAGATCGCGGACGAGAAAGACACCGAAAACGATGAGTGACAGAAAGAAACCGGTCCTGATCATCCTGCATCAGGAGCGTTCGACGCCCGGCCGGGTCGGCCAGATTCTCATGCAGAAGCACTTTCCCCTCGATATTCGCCGCCCGGCCCTCGGCGATGCCCTTCCGGAAACGCTTGAAGGCCATTCCGGCGCCGTCGTCTTCGGCGGCCCCATGAGCGCCAACGACAACGAGGACTATGTCCGCCGCGAGATCAACTGGCTCGATGTGCCGCTGAAGGAGAACCGGCCCTTTCTTGGCATCTGCCTGGGGGCGCAGATGCTGGCCCGTCAGCTCGGCGCGAAGGTCTACGGCAATCATGACGGCTCGGTGGAGATCGGCTGGTATCCGATCGAGGCCACGAATAATGGCCGCATGCTGATGAAGTGGCCCTCGATGGTCTATCAGTTCCATCGCGAGGGTTTCGAGCTGCCGCACGGGGCCGAGCTTCTGGCGCGCGGCGACCTTTACCCCAACCAGGCCTATCGCTACGGCAAGAAGGCCTACGGCGTGCAGTTCCACGCCGAACTGACGCGGATGATGATGCAAAGCTGGGTGGTGCGCGGCGCAAGCCGGTTCACCCTGCCGAAGGCCCAACCGGGCAGCGCGCATCTGGAAGGCCGCATGCTGCATGACCGCGCGCTGAGAGCCTGGCTCGACAATTTTCTCGACATCGTCTTCGACGAGGCCGGCTGACCGGATCGCTTACCGCCCGACGAGATGATCGGGTGTTTCCAGACTGTCGACATTGCGCAGCCTGGTGAATTTCACCGCCCAGATGCCGGCAACAGCCAGCGACCCGACGCCACCGAAAATGACGGCGGGGACGGCGCCGATGACATGGGCCATGGTGCCGGCGCGGAATTCGCCAAGTTCGTTCGATGCGCCGACAAAGACCATGTTGACGGCGTTGACCCGGCCGCGCAGTTCGTCCGGCGTCCACAGCGCGATCAGCGTTTCGCGCACATAGACCGAAATCATGTCCGCTCCGCCCATCACCGCAAGCGCCGCAATCGAGATCCACGGGCTGGCGGAAAGCCCGAAGACGATCGTCGACAGGCCGAACACGGCAACGCCCGCGAACATGTAATATCCGGCATGGTGACGGATCGGCACGCTTGCGAGGACCAGCGCGACAAGCACGCCGCCGACGCCGGGTGCTGCGCGCAGAAGGCCGAGCCCCCAGGGCCCGAGATCGAGAATATCGCGAGCGAAGATCGGCATGAGCGCCACCGCGCCGCCGAGAAGCACGACGAAGAGATCGAGCGAGATTGCACCCAGAACCACCTTTTCCGTGCTGATGAAGCGAAAGCCGGCGAGGATGCTTTCCAGCGAGACGGCGCTGTGCGGCCTCCGGCTCGCGGGCTTCGGCACCATCAGCATCAGCATGGTGGCGCCGGCGAAGAGGGCCAGGGCCGATGAATAGGCCAGCACCGCGCCGCCGCCATAAAGCAGGCCGCCGGCAACCGGCCCGACGATGGAGGCGATCTGCCAGGAGGATGAGTTCCAGGCAATCGCGTTTGCAAGATCCTTCTCCGGCACCAGGTTCGGCGCCAGAGACTGCAGCGCCGGCCCGGAAAAGGCCCGCTCCGTGCCGAAGAGGGCGAGAAGCGCAAACACCGGCCAGGGCGAGAACAGACCGAACACCGTGATCGTCAACAGCGCGGCGGCGCAGGCGGTCGCCACAGCAAAGCAGATCGCCGCGATCATGCGGCGGTTGTAGCGGTCGGCGACCGTGCCGGTCACCAGCGTCAGCAGCAGCGAGGGCAGGAATTGGAACAGCCCGATCAGACCAAGATAGAAGGCATTGCCGGTCTCGTCATACATCTGCCAGCCGACGGCAACGGAGACGATCTGGACGGCAAATGTCCCTAGAAAGCGCGAGAAGAAATAAAGGGCGTAGCTTCGGTGTTTGAAAGCGTCGAAGCGCGCGCCGGTCTCAGAATTCATCATCTGGGTGAGGCTTTCCGGAATACGTATGACGGGACTGTCTCCGGTTTTCCAACGATCCCTCCCGATGAAAACCCGAGCCCCCTTGCCCGTTTAGATTTGAATGTCTAAATGTTTGCAAGGAAAAAACGGGAGTTCTCTATGATCGCGCTATTCGAGACGATTTATTACGCACTTGAGATTTATAAGTGGGTGATCATCGCCAGCGCCATATTCTCCTGGCTCTATGCGTTCAACATCATCAATGCGCGCAGCGAATTCATCAATTCGATCGGCCGCGCGCTCTATGCCATCACCGAGCCGGTCTACCGCCCGATCCGCAATTTCCTGCCGAATCTCGGCGGGATCGACATTTCCCCGGTGATCGTTCTGCTGATCGTCTTCTTCCTGCAGCGCCTGATCGTGACCGGCCTCATCCCCCAGTTTTACTGAGAAGACTGAAGGCCTTCAGACGTCACGGGTTGCAGCGCCGTCTGATATTCTGTCTTCGCAAAACAAAACGCCGGGCCTCTCGTGACCCGGCGTCTTGTTTTGGCGGACAAATCCGCAGATCGAACTTCCGGAAGCCTCAGCTCTTGACCTTGGCGCGCTCGATCGCCTCGACGATCAGCTTCTTGGCTTCGTTGACATCGTGCCAGCCGAAGATCTTGACCCACTTGCCGGGTTCCAGATCCTTGTAGTGCTCGAAGAAGTGCTCGACCTGCTTCAGCTGGATCTCCGGAATATCGGTGAAGTTCTGCACCTTGTCGAAACGGGCGCTGACATCCTGCGAAGGAACGGCGATGATCTTTTCATCCTTGCCGGAATTGTCTTCCATCATCATCACCCCGATCGGGCGGACATTGATCACGCAGCCGGGCATCAGCGGACGGAAATTGCAGATCAGCACGTCGATCGGGTCGCCGTCATCGGAAAGCGTGTGGGGCACAAAGCCGTAATTGCCGGGATACATCATCGGCGTATAGAGAAAGCGGTCCACGACCAGCACGCCGGCGTCCTTGTCCATCTCGTACTTGATCGGCTGCCCGCCCATCGGCACTTCGACGATAACGTTGATGTCGTCCGGCGGGTTCTTGCCGATGGAAATCGCTTCAATACGCATTGGTGCCTCCAAACAGGGAAAATATCGCGACTTGGATAATCAAAATGGCCCGACAAAGCAATAACGCGAAATGACTTCCGTTAATTTCCTCGTCCACGCCGCATGGCGGCGGGTGGCTCTCAGTCCCAGACGTAGGAGATTCTGCCGATCAGCCGGTCGCCATAGTACTCCTCGGCGAAGGCGAGAGGCTTGCCGCCAAGCCCGCTGAAGAACAAGGCCGCCTGGTCGAGCGTATCGATCGCCCAGCAGATCGTGCCCTTGCAGCCGAGCGAGTTCAGCAGGCGGCGCGCTTCCTCGAACAGTTCGCGGCCGAAGCCGAGGCCCTGATATTCGGGCAGCAGGTAGATTTCATAGATCTCGCCTTCCTGCGGCAAAGTCTTAACCCGGTTGAGGCCGACGCTGGCATAGCCGACCGGCTTGCCCTCGACCTCAAGCACCAGAAGCGTTTCCTCGCTGGCGATCGCCCGCCGCCACCAGGCCAGATTACGCTCGGTGATCATCGTCTGCAGAGCGGCATGGGGAATGATGCCCGCATAGGTATGCTGCCAGGCGCGCCAGTGCACGTTTGCGATCTTTTCCGCATCGTCCGCTTTCGCGGGGCGCACATCGCCAGACAATATCCTCATGGCACCCTACCGATATTTTTGGTCTTTCGGCACAGGTCGAGAATACGACAATCGGCCGCATTTGCCCACACCAAATCGAACAGCAGATCCGGCGGCATCGGTTCCGCCCGATCAGCGTGGCGTTTTGACCCGCCGCTTGAAAGCATCGGCTGCGGCGGAAACCAGGCAGTCGGCCATCATCGGGTCCTCGAAAACGGCGGCGATCTCCAGAACCGCGCTCAGCGCGCGCAGGGCCGCAAGATCGCTGTCGGTCGCGCCGGAAAGCCGCGCCATATCCTTGGCGGTCGTCACCGGCAGTAGCCCGCCGTCGCCCGTCTGTGCCAGGAGTTTTCGGGCAAGCGACGGCGTAATCGCTTCATGGTCGGCAAGCCGAACGCGTTCGGCAACGATAGCGCCGAGCCCTTCAAGCGTATCGAAGAACTTGTCGGGATCGCCGATCCCGGCATAGGCAAGCACCCGCCGTCCGGCGAGCTTTGCCGCCCCAACGGCATCAGGTTGCTGGCGGAAGCGCTCCACCGGCACATGCGCCTGTCGGGCAAGAGTTGTCACATCGGCCGCGCGTCCCCCCTCGCCGTTCAAAAGAATGACGTCCGTCTTGGGAAACTGGTCGGCAAGCGGCGCCCTCAACGGCCCTGCCGGCAGACACAGCCCGTTGCCGATGCCGCGCTTGGCATCCACCACCGCGACCGCGAAATCGGGCCTCAGCCTGCCGCTCTGCAGCCCGTCATCCATGATGATGAAGTCGACGCCCGCGCCGACAAGAAGTTCGGCCGCATCAACCCGCAGCGGAGAGACCGCCACGGGGGCTGTCCGCGACAGCATCAGCGCCTCATCGCCGACATCGGCATGGGTGTGCTCTTCAGGGTCGACCAGGCGCGCCGAGGCGACCTTCGCGCCATAGCCGCGCAGCACGAAGCCGGGTCTTCGCCCGGCGGCAATAGCCGCTTTTGCCAGCGCTTCGGCAACCGGCGTCTTGCCGGTCCCGCCAACGGTGAAGTTGCCAACGCACAACACCGGAACGGAAACTGTCGCCCCTTTCGCCAGCCGCATGCGACGCCCGGCAATCGCCCCGTAAAGGCGCGCGAACGGCCAGAGGATGCGGCTCAGCACATGGTCCTTCCGCCACCAGAATGCAGGGATTGTCGTCCGCATGAGAAAAGGCCGCCCCCGTTTGACGACAAGACGGCAGGGCGCGCGCCTTCAGCGAAGGGCCTTGCGCAGGTCCTGGCTTGCGATCTTGTCCTTGATTTTGACGGTGCGCTTCGTGTCCGCAACCGGCCTCGGCCGCGCGAAGAAACGCGCCTCCAGCCGCAAGGGCGCGAGAAAACGCTCCATCCCCTTCATCGTCTTGATCAGCGCGCCGCGCATGTCGCGCACGGCTGCATAGCCGGCCGAAATCATCTGTCCGCGCGCATCCCGGTCGCTCAGGAGAAAATCGACCGACTGCATCAGCGCTTCGGCGCCTTCGACGGTCCTGACGGCGCCGCGTTGACGAAGCTGGCTGTAGGTGTCGCGGAAATTGTCGGCATAGGGACCGGTGATCACCGCCGCTCCGAGCATGGCCGGTTCAAGCGGGTTCTGTCCGCCCTTGGCGTTCAGGGAGCGACCAACGAAAGCGATCTCCGTCAGGCGCAGATATAGCCCCATATCGCCCATCGTGTCGCCCAGAAGAATGTCTGTCTCCTCCACAGGCATTTCACCGAGCGAACGCCGGCAGACATTCAGCCCCTTCGCGGCAAACAAACCCGCGAGCACATCGCCGCGATCGGGGTGGCGCGGCACAATGACGGTCAGAAGGCCACGATGCTTGCCCCGCAGCGCCACATGCACGTCGGCGGCAATCTTTTCCTCGCCGTCAAAGGTCGAGATTGCAGCCCAGACGGGCCGATCGCCGATCGCCTCGCGCAAGCTCCGGACAAGCTGGTCGTCGGCCGGCGGCGCATCGCGATCAACCTTCAGATTTCCGGCCACCGTAACGTGCATTGCGCCGAGGTCGGAAAAACGCTCGGCGTCGAGATCGGTCTGGACCAGGACCAGGGAAAAGCGGGAGAACAGGCTGCGCGCCAGTTCCCGGCGGTGCATCCACCGTTCGAAGGAACGGTCGGAAATCCGGCCATTGACAATGATCTGCGCGATCTTGCGACGAGAAAGCTCGCCGATTGTAACCGGCCAGACCTCCGTTTCCACATTGACGGCAAGGTCGGGCCGCCAGTGATCGAGAAACCGGGAGACGGTCGGTATTGTGTCGATCGGTACATATTGGTGGATCACGGCATCGCCAAAACGTTCGACCGCCAGCCTCGCGGAGGTGACGGTCCCCGTCGTCAGCAGGATGGAGAGACCGCAGCCCTTGATCTCTTCAATCAGTTGCGTCACGGCTAGCGTTTCGCCGACGCTTGCCGCATGAACCCAGACCAACGGCCCATCGGGTCGGGTGATGCCGGACCGACCGAAACGTTCGCCGAGACGACCGCGCTCTTCCTTCCCCTTGTGCTTGCGATACTGAAGTATCGCCCACAACAACGGATAGCCCAGGACACCGCCGAGCCGGTACCCGTTTTTGGCGAGCCAAACAGAAAAGCCAGTTTTCATATTTTCGTCCGCATCCCCGTTCTGAAACCTAAGGACAGGCAGCCGCACCGCTACCAATACGCGAATCACCTGTTCCTAGAAATACCATCAAGAGGGAATCCGGACCAAGCCAACATTTTCGAAAAATGCCGTTTTGCCGCCGCGTTCAACAAAAAACGCAGAATAACGCAGAACGCTACTTACATAGCATGCGCTAAACTACAGAAACGACAAAACATAGCTGTGCGGCAAAAAGAAGGAGACCGGCCCGCCTGGGGTCAGTTTTCCGGGTCGAGAAGGCGGTGCAGGTGAACGATGAAATAGCGCATATGGGCGTTGTCGACCGTCTGCTGGGCCTTTGATTTCCAGGCCGCGTGGGCGCTGGCGTAATTGGGATAGATGCCGACGATGTCGAGCGCGTCGAGATCAGTGAATTTCGTGCTTTTCAGGTTTTCCAGTTCGCCGCCGAAAACCAGATGCAGCAACTGCTTGTTTTCAACCGTATCAGCCATGTCGAGCCTCACTTGTTCGTTTGTCTCAATTCCTCCGGCCTGTGTGTCGAAGGTTTGTGTGTTCTTGTCAAGATTGTCCGGGCGAGCCGAATTGCCGCAACAGCGTGCCGAGGAGTGCCCGGTTGCCGGCAAAAAGCGTACCGTGGCGCACGCCCGAGCGATTGTAGCTGAGCGGCCTGCCCTCGTCATCAACGAGTGCGGCGCCGGCGCGCGAAAGGATGATGTCAGCGGCGGCCAGGTCCCAGTCATGGGAGTTCGGCCTGACCAGCGTACCGTCGAGCCGACCTTCCGCCACGAGCGCAAGACGATAGGCAAGCGAGGGAATATAGGCCGCCCGTCTCAGCCTTTCGCGAAAGCGCGGAGGAAACCGGTCCGCCAGGCTCGCGGGAAGGCAGAGTTCGAGTTGCGCCTCGTCCGCCTCGCCCCGGCTTTCGGACGCCTGGATTTCCGCACCGTTCAGCATGGCCGGACCGCCTTCCATCGCGGTGTAGACGTCGCCAAGCGCCGGGGCCACCAGCACGCCGGCCACCGGTCGCTTGCGGCTGACCACGGCGACGCTGACCACCCAGTTCGTCTGCCCGCCGAGGAAGCCGCGCGTTCCGTCGATCGGGTCGACGACGAAAGCGCGCTCGGTATCGAGCCGCCGCAGATCATCCTGGCTTTCTTCCGAAAGCCAGCCATAATCCGGCCGCGCCTTCATCAGGATCGCCTCGAGGCATTCGTTTGCGGCATAGTCGGCAGCGCTCACCGGCGACTGGCCGCCATTCTTCCACCAGACTTCAGGGTCGTTCCCGAAATGAGACAAGGCGACGGCACCCGCCTCCCGCGCTGCATCCTCGATGAGCGCCAGATCGGACGACCAGTCCTCGCCGGTGGTTTCATAGTCAGTCAATCGTATCTGCCTTTCCGGGCGGGCCCGGCATTCGACCGCTTCGGCCGGTTGGAAACGAGAGCAAGATATAGAGCGTTTCGGAAATTATGCGAGCGTATCTAGCGCCCGGCAAGCGTCAGCCCCTCGACAAGGATGCTGGGTGCGGCAATCGAATACAGACGATCAAGGTCATTTGCCGGCGTCATTGCCATGAACATGTCCTTGAGATTGCCTGCGATCGTGACCTGGGAGACCGGATAGGCGATCTCGCCGTTCTCGATCCAGAAGCCGCTGGCGCCGCGCGAATATTCGCCGGTCACCATATTGACGCCATGGCCGATCAGTTCCGTCACGTAGAGCCCGGTTCCGATCTCCCGCATCAGCTCCTCCGGGCTCTTTTCGCCCGGCTCGAGGGAAAGATTGGTCGGAGACGCGGAAAGCGAATTGCCCGAACGCGTGCCGCGCCCGTTTGTCTCAAAACCCAGCTCGCGGCCCAGAGCGGTGGACAGGAACCACTGCTGCAGCACGCCGTCCTCGACCATTGCCAGCCTGCGGCTTTCCACGCCCTCGCCATCAAAAGGCTGGGAGCCCGCGCCGCGCAGGATCGACGGGTCGTCGATCACATTCACGCCGACCTTCAACACCTGCTTGCCGAGCCTGTCGCGCAGGAAACTGGTCTTGCGGGCAACGGAAGAGCCCGAGATCGCGCCGGCCAGATGGCCGAGAAGGCTGCGCGCCTGCTTGGCCTCGAACAACACGGCCGCGCCCTTGCGCGTCTCAAGCTGGCGCGGGGAAAGCCGCGCGACCGCGCGTTCGCCAGCCTCCCGGCCGATCTCCGCGGCCGGACGCAGGTCGCCGTCATGGGAGCGCGCATCGCTGTCATGGTCGCGCTGCATGCCGGCGCCCTCGCCCGCGACGACCGAGACCGAGGTCGATGAATAGGACCGGCGATAGCCGCCGGCAAACCCGTCCGAGGTTACCAGCGCGAAGGCGACTTCGCCGTGTGCTGCCCCGGCGCCCGAACTCTTCGTCACGCCTTTGACCGAAAGCGCCGCTTCCTCGGCGGCAAGCGCGCGAGCGACGAGCATCTCGGTCGAAACCTCGGTTGGATCATAAAGATCGAGATCCGGCACGTCGCGCGCCAGCCGGTCCGGGTCAGCGAGGCTTGCGAAGGGGTCTTCCGGCGAAACCCGCGCCATCGCCAAAGCGCGGTCCACGAGCGTCTCCACATCGTCATCCGTGTTGGTCGAGACGCTGGCGACCCTCGTGCCGGAGAACACGCGCAGAGAAAAGCCCCGGTTTTCGGAGGCCTGCGCATTTTCGCGCTTTCCCTCGCGCACCGAGACGCTGTTGGAGGCCCCTTCGGAGACGACGACATCGGCAGCGTCGGCGCCTTTTCGTTTCGCAACTGCGAGGATCCGCGCCGCGCTCTCGATCAGTTGACCGGAATCTTTGTGCGATAGTTTCGATGTCATGGGCATTGGCCTTTCCTTGGGCTTCCATTTATTGTTCACTTTCCATCGCATCAAGTATCGTTCACTCCGGTCGTTCGATTTCTTCACTTTCAGGAACCAGTATATGGCGACGTCGCAGAGCCTCTTCACCGAAACCGTATGGATGCTGGGGGCGGCTGCGATTGCCGCGCCGATCTTCAAGCGGCTGGGGCTCGGCACCGTTCTCGGCTACCTTGCGGGGGGCGTCATCATCGGCCCGGTTCTGCAGCGCATCACGAATGGCGAGGAGGTTCTGCACGTCGCAGAACTCGGCATCGTCTTCCTGCTGTTCATGATCGGGCTGGAACTGAAACCGGCGCGTCTGTGGACCATGCGCAAGGATATTTTCGGCCTCGGCCTTGCCCAGGTCACGGTCACCGGCGCCATTCTGGTCCCGCTCGCCTATCTCGGCGGCGTCGGCAACTGGAGCGCGGCCGTGATCGCCGGCTTCGGCCTTGCCCTGTCATCGACGGCCTTCGCCATGCAGATCCTCGACGACAGCGGCGACGTCAACACGCGCTATGGCCAGCGATCCTTCTCCATGCTGCTGTTCCAGGACATCGCCATCGTCCCGCTTCTGGCGCTTGTCAGCATTCTCGGCGGCGGCGTCGAGGAGGCGACGACCTCCGACATGCTGACGAGTGCCGCTCTTGCGCTTCTGGTGGTTGCGCTGATGGTCGCCGCCGGCCGCTATGTGCTGACGCCGGTTTTCCAGATCATCGCCGCCACCGGCGCGCGCGAGGTGATGATCGTCGCCGCGCTGTTCCTGGTTATCGGCTCTGCCATGGCCATGCAGATGGTTGGCCTCTCCATGGCCATGGGCGCCTTCCTCGCCGGGGTGATGCTTGCCGAATCATCTTACCGCCATGAGCTCGAGGCCGATATCGAACCCTTCCGGGGCGTGTTTCTCTCGATCTTCTTCATCGCCGTCGGGCTCTCGCTCGAACTTAACGTCGTCTACGACAATCTGCTGCTCATCGTCATCGCCGTGCCGGTGCTGCTTGCCGTCAAGGCCGCTGTGATCTACGGCCTCTGTCGCGTCTCGGGGTCCGTCCATGACGAGGCGATCCGCATTGCGGCTCTCCTGCCGCAGGGCGGCGAGTTCGGCTTCGTCATGTTCTCGACGGCGGCTGCTGCCGGAGTCCTGTCGAATGCCATTGCCTCGGTTCTGATCGCGGTCGTGACGCTCTCCATGGTCGCGACGCCGCTTTGTGTACGGCTGGCCGAACGGATGACCAGTCGCCCCGACGGCCCCGAAGAGATGGAAGAGGATTTCGACGGCGCCGACGCCGATGTGCTGATGGTCGGGTTCTCCCGCTTCGGCCAGATCGCAGCGCAGATCCTTCTGGCAAGTGGCCGCGATGTCACCATCATCGATTATTCGGCGGAGCGCATCCGCCAGGCCTCTGCCTTCGGCTTTCACATCTATTTCGGCGACGGCACCCGCAAGGAGGTGCTGATTGCCGCCGGAATTGAAAAGGCAAAGATCGTCGCCGTCTGCACCCAGAAGCGCGAAATCACCGACCGTGTGATCGATGTGGTGCAGGAAAATTTCCCCCGCGCCCATATCTATGCCCGTTCCTACGACCGGGGCCACACGCTGGCGCTGCGCCAGCGCGGCGTGGAATACGAGTTGCGAGAGACGCTGGAGTCCGGCCTCGTCTTCGGCAGGGAAACGCTGATCGCGCTCGGCACCGGCGAGGAAGAGGCGACCGCGATCACCGACGATATCCGCCGCCGCGACGCAAAGCGGCTGGAGATCCAGGCCGTCGAGGGCATCATGGCCGGCTCCGATATGCTTCACACCCAGCCCGTCAGTCCCGAACCGCTGATGCGGCCGAAGCGCAACCGGCTCGACCCGACCGTCAAGGTGACGGGCAAGGACATGGCCTGATCGGCCTCAGACCGCCTTGCGCAGTTCGCTCACCAGCGGCACGCCGCAGCGCTCGGCCATGCGGGTGCGATAGGCTTCCACCGGTTCCGGCACGGCGAGATCCGGCAGGATCGACAGCGAACGCAGCGTCGGAAACAGCATGATATCGTCGATCGTCGTGGATTCGGCGTCCGGCAGGAACGAGGCCAGCGCGCCGAGACCCTTCAGGATCTCGGCCTTGTGGGTTTCAGTCTTGGCCAGAAGCCCGTCGAAGGCGCCGAACGTGGCCTCCTTCTTCTCAGTGAAATAGGCGCGGGCCGAGGCGGTCCTGAACTCGGGAAACACCGGATCCGGGGTGCGCGGGATCACCAGCGCGTTGACGGTGCTGCCCCAGCTCTTCAGCCAGTCGGTGATTTCCTTGCGCGGCGCGCCGGCAAACAGGCGCTCGCCTGAAAGGCCGTCGACCTTGTGGACGATATCGAGGCTTTCGGCCATATGCCCGTCACCATCCTCCAGGATCGGGGCCATCTTCTTGCCGATCATGCGGATCGGCGTTTCCTCGTCATCATTGGCCATGAAGGCGAGCTCGAAGGGGATGTTCTTCAGCCCGAAGGGCATCCGTGCTCTCACGCAGAAGGGGCAATGGTCATAAACATAAAGCTTCATCAGTATTTCCTTCCAGTTTGAAAACGTACGACCCAGAAGCACCCTGATCAAAGCGCCCGGGCGGCCCAGAGCAGGCCTCGGGTCAATATGGCGCGCACATTGGGGATTTCGAGCTCATCGGCCGTGTGACCGAGCGAGGAATAGAACACCCTGCCCTCGCCATGCATTGTGGTAAACGCCACAGGCATGACCACATTCTTGCGCCAGGGATGGAACGCGCCGGAAAAGGTCGTGGTCGCCAGCACCTCCACTGCCGGATCGTAATTCAGGTAATATTGCTCGGAGGTGTGCTCGAAACTCTCGATACCGTCCATGATCGGATGATCGGGGCGGGTCACATCGACCTGATAGGTGATGATGTTACCGGGATGGCACACCCAGTAGCAGCTGGCCGCATAGCGAAACGGCACGCTGGCGCGAAAGCTTGTCGCAAGCCCCATGTGGTAGCCGGCAAGCCCGGTGCCCGCCTGAACGGCGGCAATCAGCGTCGCCATCTTCTCCGGCGGCAGTTCGCCATCGGTGATCACCGGCACGACAAGGGCGTTGGTCCCGACATCCTCGGCGCCGAGCGCGTCATAGTCATCGGTGACATCGACCGCGAAATCATGGGCCTCAAGAATGTCGCGGACCGTTTCCGCGCCCTCTTTCGGCGTGTGCAACGCCATGCCGCCATAGACCACAAGCGCCTTTCGCCTTGTCACGGCTGTCTCCTTCCCTTCAACCGGTGCGCTAAAGACCGAGGCCGACGGCCACCGTGCGATGGACGCCCTTCGGCACATAGGACAGAGCAGCTTCACTCTTCAGCAGCTTTGCCGCCAGATGGATGACCGATAGCCACATTTCCGTGCCCTGCAGTCCGGCCTCCTGACCGTCGGCAAAGGCAAAGCCCGCATTCTTCTGCCAGCGTTCCGGCGCGTGGGCGATGATCGCACGGGCCACCGCCTCGGCCTCCGCGCGGCGGTGATCCGTCTGGGCAAGACAGGTCAGCAGCGGATGGATCGTGTCGAGCAGGTTGCATGCGGTATAGGCCGGCCCGAAAAAGCCGTCATGATTGCGGTAATTGGCGAGCACGGAATTGATCGCAGCCTCGGGGCGCGGCACCGGCACGCCGAACTGCGCATACGTCCCCCGCGTCAGCCTGTAGAAGCCGTTGACCGGCTGAAGCAGGCCTTCCGCCGCTGTCGGCGCGCCCCAGAGACCGGTTGCCCGGTCGACATTCAGCGCCAGCCAGCCAAACAGCGTTTCGCGCGCCCGGCCGGTGTTGAAATAGCGCGCGTTGAAATAAAGCGCCGTGCCGATCGCGTCCACGGCAGCGCCCGCGCCCCAGGCATTTTTCCGCCAGGGCAGGCTTTCCAGCCAGGTGCAAAGTTCGGGCGCATCAAGCTCGACGGCTGAAATCCTGTGGTCTGGCCGGCTGCCGAGCAGCTCCAGCGCATAACCGACAGAAAGCACATTATAGAGCGCAATCCCGTCCTCGCGTAAGGGAAGCCCCGGTTTCGGCGGCTGGCTGGGATCGGGAAAAAGGCCGGTCTGCGGGTCCTGCACGGTCTTCAGCCGGGCAATCGCGGCATCGACGTCCAGCCCCTCCGGCCTTTCATCGAGCCCGGCGGCAATCTCGATCGCATCGCACAGGTGACGCATGCTTGGGCGCGCGGCCCCATCGGCCTCGCGCGAGACATAGACGCCGTCGCGCAGGTTTGTCGAAAGGACAGCGCGCCATTCCGTCGTGACCTTCTCGCTGATATCCCGAAGCGCGCCCTCGACGCCGCCGCCGGCCTTCGGGCGCTTCTCCCCGCGCCTTCGGATCGGCTTGGCCGGCACACCGCCGGCGATCATATAGGGCGGAATATCACGGGTGACGGTAGCCCCCGCAGCGATCACCGCGCCGCGACCGATGCGCACGCCGTCCAGCACCACGACATTCGCCCCGATCCAGACATCGTCCTCGATGATAATGCCCCGACTTTCATGCGGCTGGCGCGAGATCGGAATATCGGGATCCTCATAGCCATGATTGAAGCCCATGATCTGGGCATGCGAGGCAATGCGCACATGATCGCCGCAGCTTACCTTGCCGGCAAGGCAGGCATAGGCATTGACCGTGCAATCGGCGCCGATCTCGATATCGCCGCGCACCACGGCATAACCGGCAATGTAGGAGCTCGCGCCGAGAGCAAGCCTGTCGGTGAAGATAGCAGCTTTTTCGGCGACATAGGCCGTCCCGTCGATCACCGCGCCGGCATTTTTCGCAAGCGCCGCACAGCGCGCCCGGTGGGCGGGCGCGTCGATATCATCCGGTCTGCGTTCCCAGGTCAGGAATTGCAGCCGCGCCTCGTGAAGGCGCGCATCGTCGTCAAACCCGGTATCCTCATCCATTCCCGTCCCTCCCAAGATCGTCGGCAGGCTGCATCGCCAGAGGCCATTGAACCATGCCCGAATCCATAGCGCGCGACAGGAGAGAGCGAAACCCCACACTAACGCAGATGATAATTTCGCCTTCTTCCACCCAGGCGCCGACGGCTCCGGGCGGCCGGGCAAAACCCGGCCGGGCCTTGCCGGTCAGCCGTTATAATCTTCGTCGGAAACCTTCTCCATCCAGGTGACCGGCGAACCGTCAATGCTCTCCTGAATGGCGATATGGCTCATGGCCGTTTCCGGCGAAGCGCCGTGCCAGTGCGTTTCGCCGGCAGGAAACCAGACGACATCACCCTGCGAGATCTCCTCGACCGGGCCGCCTTCACGCTGGACCCGCCCCCTGCCGAAGGTGACGATCAGCGTCTGGCCCGCCGGGTGGGTGTGCCATGCCGTGCGCGCGCCGGGCTCGAAGGTGACATGCGCGCCGCTGGCGCGGCCGGGTTCTTCCGCCGCAAACAGCGGGTCAAGGCGCACCGTGCCGGTGAACCAGTCTTCGGGACCCTTTGCGGAAGGGGCGGAACCGGAACGAATGATCTTCATCACAAAACTCCTTTCGGAACGTCAAACGAGCTTTTTTTCAGATCGACAGGTCAGCGCGCCAGCGCCGGGCCGGCATAGGCACGTTCGGCGGCAACCATGGCGAAGGGTCCGCCCGGAGCATGCCGCCGATCGCCCCATCAGGCCGGATCCGGGAAGGCGATGTCCATGTCGATCTCCCTGGGAGCTGATATAAAGTGCTGTTCATGGCGGAAAAGGGCCGGTCCATTCCTCGCGGCCATGAACCTCATTCATTAATGGCAAAGAGGGCGACGCACGCCCTCTTCTCACTTTCCTGCAGCACTGCGGGGTGATCAGCCCTCGCGCGTTTCAAACACGCCGGCATCAAGCCCCAGCATCCAAAGCCGCTTAACGCCCCCTCTTGCCATCGAGGCTGAAGGCGCCGGGACCGGCAAAGACCATGTAGAGAAAGATGAAGCAGAACAGGACTGCCGCGTCGCCGCCATTCAGTGCCGGAAAGAAACTGTTGGGCGCGTGAAACATGAAATAGGCGACGGCCATCATGCCCGAAAGCACGAAGGCCGAAATGCGGGTGTAAAGCCCGACGATGATCAACGCACCGCCGACGATTTCCAGGATTCCGCCGAACCAGAGCAGCGAAAACATCGGCGGATGAAAATCGGACACCGGAAAATGCAGGATCTTCTGGGTACCGTGTTCCAGGAAAAGCAGGCCAGAAACCACCCTGAGCAGGGCCAGGAAATAGGGCGCCATCGGTTGCAGCATTTTGTTCATTCTTTCTCTCCATGGGTCTTGTCGGGCGAGTAATTCTTCTAGCCGTTTCGCCTTTCTACCAGAATAGCTGAAAATTACCGAAGTGAAACTGCCGGCGGCGTAGACAGACAGTCGCCAAAACAGCATGCATGGCGGGCAGTCGCCGGGACTTTTAAGGCCGACCAAAACCGTTTCCGGCACAAGAGGGATGGATTGCGGTTCGCCAATTCCGCAAATATAGTCGCTCCGCATACGAGGAGACCGGGGCACCGGCGCCGGACAAGGAGACATGACGATGAGCGAACCCAAAGAAACCAAGGGCGCCGGAGAAGACCTGCAGCAGCAGGCGCTTTTCTACCACCGCTATCCGCGAGCCGGTAAACTCGAGATTCAGGCGATCAAGCCGCTCGGCAATCAGCGCGACCTGGCGCTTGCCTATTCGCCAGGGGTCGGCGCGCCCTGCATCGCCATCCATGAAAATCCCTCCGATGCGGCCAAATACACATCGCGCAGCAATCTCGTGGCCGTGATCTCCAATGGCACTGCCGTGCTCGGCCTCGGCAATATCGGTCCGCTCGCCTCCAAACCGGTGATGGAGGGCAAGGCTGTCCTGTTCAAGAAGTTCGCCGGCGTCGATGTCTTCGACATCGAGATCGACGCGCCGACCATTGACGAGATGGTCTCGACGATTTCCGCGCTGGAGCCCACATTTGGCGGCGTCAACCTTGAGGATATCAAGGCGCCGGAGTGTTTCGAGGTCGAGCGCATCCTGCGCGAGAAGATGCAGATCCCGGTCTTCCACGACGACCAGCACGGCACCGCCATCATCGTCGCCGCCGCGATCCTGAACGGGCTGGAGCTTGCCGGCAAGTCGATCGAGAACGTCAAGATCGTCGCCTCGGGCGCGGGCGCGGCGGCGCTTGCCTGCCTCAACCTTCTGGTCTCCCTCGGCGCGAAGCGGGAAAACATCTGGGTCTTCGATATCGACGGCCTCGTCTATCCCGGCCGCACCACCAATATGGACCAGTGGAAGGCGGTTTATGCCCAGGAGAGCGACGGCCACGCGCTTGCCGATCATATCAAGGGCGCCGACGTCTTCCTCGGCCTTTCAGTTGCTGGCGCGCTGAAGCCGGCGCTGTTGAAACAGATGGCCGAAAAGCCGATGATCATGGCGCTGGCCAACCCCGTGCCGGAGATCATGCCGGATCTCGCGCGCGCCGAGCGCGAAGACGCGATGATCTGCACAGGCCGGTCGGATTTCCCCAATCAGGTCAATAACGTTCTCTGTTTCCCCTACATCTTCCGCGGTGCGCTCGACTGCGGCGCGCGCACCATCAATGAAGAGATGAAGATGGCCGCCGTCCGAGCCATCGCCGGGCTTGCCAAGGAAGAAGTCTGGGAGGTGCCGCATTCCTCCTCCGGAGAGCCGCTGGTCTTCGGCCCGGACTATCTGATCCCCTCCCCGTTCGATCCGCGCCTCATCCTGCGCATCGCACCGGCTGTCGCGAAGGCGGCCGCCGAAAGCGGCGTCGCCGAACGGCCGATCGAGGATTACGAGGCCTATTACGACCACCTGAACCGCTTCGCCTTCCGCTCGGGCCTCGTGATGAAGCCGGTATTCGCCGCCGCCAAGGCCGCCGAGCCGAAACGCGTGATCTTCTCCGACGGCGAGGACGAGCGGGTAATGCGGGCAGCGCAGGTGCTGGTCGAGGAAGGCATTTCCCGCCCCATCCTGATCGGTCGCCCCAACGTGCTCGATATCCGCATGAAGCGCTACGGGCTCAGAATGAAGCCGCATGAGGATTACGACATCATCAACCCGGAAAGCGATTCGCGGTTCCGGGAATATGTCGATGAATATCTGAGCTTCGTTGCCCGCAAAGGCGTGACGCCGGACAGGGCTCGCACCATCGTGCGCACCAATACCACGGTGATCGGCGCACTCGCGGTCAAACGCGGCGATGCCGATGCGCTTCTGTGCGGTGTGGAGGGGCGTTTCGACCGGCATCTTCGCGATATCGGCAATATCATCGGCAAGCACAAGGACGTGCGCGATTTCTCCAGCCTGGGACTGCTGATCTCCAATCGCGGCGCGACCTTCTTCGCCGATACGCACGTGACCTATTGCCCGACGCCCGAGGAGATCGCCGAAACGACGATCCAGTCGGCGCGCGCGGTCTCGCGGTTCGGCATGGCCGCCAAGGCGGCGCTCGTGTCTCACTCCAACTTTGGCTCGCGCGATTCCGAAAGTGCTTCACGCATGCGCGAAGCGCTCGCCATCATCCGCGAACGCATGCCGGATCTGGAGGTTGACGGCGAAATGCACGGCGACACCGCTATTTCCGATGTGCTGCGCAAGCGCGTCATGCCCAACAGCACGCTCGCCGGCGAGGCCAATCTGTTGATTTTCCCCTCGCTCGATGCCGCCCACATCACCATGACGGTGGTTCAGGGCATGCTGGATGCTCTGCATGTGGGGCCGATCCTGCTCGGCAGCGCCCTCCCCGCCCATATTCTCTCGCCGTCGGTCACCTCGCGCGGAATCGTCAACATGGCAACGCTGGCCGTGGTCGAGGCCGATCTCGCGCAGGAAGAGCGCCGCAACGCGGGCTGAACTGCTCTGGCGGGCGGCAGCGCTTCAACCGGCATGACCGCGCGAAACCGCGCCATGCCGGAGACGCTGTGCCCTTCGCGGGCGACCAGACGCTTTTCTGTTTCGGCATCCGCATGAAAAACTGCGCATAACGCCGCCTCGGCCATGCCGGGCGGTGTTTCGATAGATGACGTCACGCCCCGCCCTGCCGGCCCTGAAGTCGCCGGAACTTTCCGAACAAACCGGGCACTGCGCCAAGCGACGCTGCGCGACCCAACACCCGCATAGGGTGAATATTTTTGATTTCGCACAACTCGACATCACTATTGGTATATGTATATTGCCATATAAGGTTGCACTTCGGCACACCCAATTTTCTTGTCTGATAGGTGCACGGCAAGCCAAGCAACGCTTATTAGATAAAAGAAAACAAGAATGAAGGCGAATAGGACGCGGATATGGGGTCACCTGCGGAAGATAAAATTTCTCAATTTATACGAGAACTTGACGCAAGTGCCGAGATTCAAGCCCTTGCCAGGCTTATCGCAGAGATTGCGTCCCACTTCGGCCTGATCCATTTCACCCTGATGGATGTGCCGAAACCGAGAGCGGCAATCGTTCCGGAGCTTGTGCACTACACCACACTTCCGCGTCAGTTTGTCGAGACCCATGATCACGTCGGCCTGTTGCGCTTCATTCCCTTTTCGCCCACTCACAGGCGCACCGGAGCGCCAATGCAATGGTCGCTCGCCGACATCGACAACCCCGATGACGTGAGCCGGACGGACTTCGCCCAGCGCATGCGCGCCCTGAGGATCACGATGGGGATTGTGTTCACCCTCGCTGCCGACGCCAATCATCAGACCGGGCTCCTGTTCTTCGGCAATCGCGATCCGCTGGGCAGCAAGGAGGAATTCGCCCTCACCCGCATCGCCCGGCGCGCGCTCCAGCGCCACGGTGAATTGCGCGATCATCGCGGTCAGCAGGGCGGAAGCCTCTCGGCGCGCGAGAAGGAGGTGATCCGATGGACGGCGGAGGGCAAGACCTCACACGAAATCGGCGGCATTCTGGGACTTTCGGACCATACGGTGAACGCCTATCTCGCCAACGCCATCCGCAAGATGGATTGCGTCAACCGGGCGCAGCTCGTCGCCAAGGCGATCCGGTTCAACATCATCGACTGAGCTATCGCGCCCGGATGCAAATCGCCGCCCCCGGCTCCGCTCTCGAGGCCAGCAGAGCCCGCTACCGGCGTCCGGTCTTTTCCTTCCAGTGCTTGCGGCAATAGGAAACATAGCGCTCATTGCCGCCGACCTCGATCTGCGGCCCGGCAAGAGCAACATTGCCCGCGCCATCAAGCCGGACAACCATGGTTGCCTTGCGACCGCAATGACAGATCGTACGCACCTCGCGAATCTCATCCGCCAGAACAAACAACTCGCGTGTGGACGGAAACAGCTCGCCGAGAAAATCGGAGCGAAGGCCATAGGCCATGACCGGAAGCCCCAGTTCGTCCACGATCCGCGCAAGCTGCCAGGCATGATCGGCGGTGGCGAAATGCGATTCATCGATAAACAGGCAATCGATGACCTTCTCGCCGTTTAACCGCGCGGCCAGCTCGAACAGATCGGTTTCCGGCCCGAAGGTCACGGCATCGGATTTCAGCCCTATACGCGACGAGACAATGCCTTTTCCGGCCCGGTCATCAAGCTCGGCCAGCAGGATCACGGCATGCATGCCGCGCTCGCGGTAATTATAGGCTGCCTGCAGAAGCAGCGTCGATTTCCCCGCATTCATCGTCGCGTAGTAAAAGTGAAGCTTGGCCATGTCCCCGATCCTTCCGGTTTCCTTTTGCCGAAAACGACCGGCATCGACAAAGGGCAAAATTCCGCAAGTCACAGAAAAGAGGCGAAGCCGGCCCCCGGCGGCGTCAGCACGCGCACCCTTGTCGCAACGACCGGTTTGTGGAAGAGATCGCGCGGGCGCCTCGTCGCCCTGTCCTCCATCATCTGCTTCGAAAGTCCTTTTGATGAACAAGGCCCTCGAACTGAAAAATATTGACATTGTTTACGGCAAGCGGCCCGGACGCGCGCTGCCGCTGATCGACGCCGGCCTCTCCCGCGACGAGATCCTGAAGAAAACCGGAAATCTCGTCGGCGTCAGCGACGCATCGCTTGTGGTCGGCGAGGGTGAGATCGTCGTGCTGATGGGCCTGTCAGGCTCCGGCAAATCGACGCTTCTGCGCGCTGTCAACGGGCTGGCGCCGGTAACCCGCGGCGATGTGGTCGTCCAGACGGAGCGAGGACCGGTCAACCCATACCGGGACGGCGGGCGCGCATTGCGGTCACTCAGGAACCGTTCGGTCGCCATGGTATTCCAGCAATTCGCCCTCTTGCCATGGTGCAGCGTGGCCGAGAATGTCGGCTTCGGACTGGAGCTTGCAGGCGTGGCGAGGAAGGAAAAACGCGAGCGGATCGAGGAACAGCTGGCGCTTGTCGGCCTTTCGGATTGGGCCGACCAGCCGGTTCATGCACTCTCCGGCGGCATGCAGCAGCGCGTGGGGCTGGCGCGCGCCCTTGCCACCGGCGCTCCGATATTGCTGATGGACGAGCCGTTCTCGGCGCTTGACCCGCTGATCCGCGCCCACCTGCAGGATGAGTTGCTCTCGCTGCAGGCGCGGCTGAAGAAAACCATCCTGTTCGTCAGCCACGACCTCGACGAGGCCATCAAGCTGGGAAACCGGATCGCGATCATGCATGCTGGCAGGATCATCCAGACCGGCACGGCGCGCGAAATCGTCAGAAGGCCGGCAAGCGGCTATGTCGCCGACTTCGTCGCCCATGCCAACCGTTTTGCCTTTCTCACGGCCGAAGACATCATGCAGCCGGTGACAGATCGGGCAAACCTTGATGTCCGGATTTCGGCAACCGTGAAACCAGGCACATCCGCATCCGCATTGCTGCGCGCGCTGTGCGAGCGCCCCGGCACGATCGGCGTGATTGATCGGGGCCGGATTGCCGGAACCATCACCGAGCAGGACCTGATGATCCATCTTGCCGCCGCCCGCCCCAACGAGACCGGAGAAGAAGCGACCCGATGAAGAAAAATGTCCTGCGCGAAACGGATGATACCGCAAAGGCGCTCGCCCGCCGGCTGATCCGCGAGGCGCCCTATGCCGCACTCGCCGTCAATGAACAGGAGACCGGCTTTCCGCTCGCCAGCCGCGTACTGCTGGCGACCGACATTGACGGCGCGCCCGCAATCCTGGTTTCCGGGCTTTCCGTCCACACGCGGGCGCTCCAGACGGACAACCGCGTTTCCATTCTCACCGGAGAACCGGCCAAGGGCGATCCGCTGGCCCATCCGCGACTGACCACGCGCTGCAATGCGCACCTCGTCGAGCGGGATAGTGAACACCATGTGCGGTTGCGCCAGCGCTTTCTCAACCGGCACCCGAAAGCAAAAACTTACATTGACTTTCCCGATTTCAACCTGTTCCGGCTGGAGCCCGTCTCGGCAAACCTCAATGGCGGTTTTGGCAAGGCCTATGCGATCGACGGAATGGATATCGCCCGCCCCGGAGCCTTGTCGGCCTACGGATGGTTCAATTCGGGCGATACAGACAAGCTTTTGAGAACCCTGCGTCAGGAAGTCGAAAAACGCGACTTTACATTCGTGGATATAGACCCGGAAGGTATATATCTCAGAGAATCCCAAAATATTAATTGGTATGAATTCGATAAAGTAGCAACTAATTACGATGAGATTATTTCTATTACTCACAAAATTTTCGGATAAATACCCAAAATTTAAGATTACTTTTTTATAAAGGATTGTGTAAGTTTTGTGATAAATAAAAAAACTTGTCCAACGTGGGTGCCCAGCAGAGGAATCACGACCGTGAGAACAAACACACAAACGGACAAAACCGCTATCGCAGCCTGTCTTCTCGCCGCCATGGCTAACCCGAAACGGCTCCAGATATTATGCGTTCTGATCGAAAACGAGATGCCCGTCGGCGCGCTTGCCCACAGGGTGGGGTTGAGTCAGTCGGCGCTCTCGCAACACCTGTCTAAGTTGCGGGCGCAGAATCTGGTGGAGACCAGACGCGAGGCACAGACGATCTATTACAGCACCCGTGCGGAGCCGGTGAAGAAGCTGCTCAATACGCTCGACGACATTTATGACCGGTCGGGCTGGCGGGATACACTCGTCAACTGAGAGAGGCATTCCGTCGGGACTGGCGGCGGACGTCGACCACGGCGCCGGCCCTGTCGCACTCGTCCTGGGCTGGATGCGCCGGGGCGTCTGGCGACTGCGAGCCAGTCCCGCCTCAAGGGAATAGCCTCGCGCCGGCAGCCGGTATTTCCAGCACACGGCGCGCGCGCCTTCCAGCTTGACGGCGCTCTATCCGCTGATAACGTGCTCCTCCGTATAATTCCAAAAAGCATGACCCGGCAAACGGGTCGCTTACTTCTGTGGAGCAGCTTATGTCCGACCGCGTCGCCCCCAACGACCTCGAAGCCTTCTGGATGCCGTTTACCGCAAACCGGCAGTTCAAGAAGGCGCCACGCATGTTCGCCTCGGCCAAGGACATGTATTACAAGACCGTCGATGGCCGCACGGTGCTGGATGGCACGGCCGGGCTGTGGTGCGTCAATGCCGGCCACTGCCGCCCGAAGATCACCGAGGCGATCCGCGCCCAGGCCGGCGAGCTCGACTACGCGCCCGCCTTCCAACTTGGCCATCCGAAAGCCTTCGAACTGGCCAACCGCCTCGTCGACCTTGCGCCTGAAGGCATGGGCCACGTCTTCTACACCAATTCCGGCTCCGAATCCGTCGACACCGCGTTGAAGATCGCGCTGGCCTACCACCGCGTGAAAGGCCAGGGAGAGCGCTTCCGCCTGATCGGTCGCGAGCGCGCCTATCACGGCATCAATTTCGGCGGCACGTCCGTCGGCGGCATTGTCTCGAACCGCAAGATGTTCGGCACGCTTCTGACCGGCGTCGACCACATTCCCCATACGCACCTGCCGGAAAAGAATGCCTTCACCAGGGGGCAGCCGGAACACGGCGCCGACCTTGCCGACACGCTGGAGCGGATCGTCGCGCTGCATGATCCTTCCACGGTGGCCGCCGTGATCGTCGAGCCCGTGGCCGGCTCCACCGGCGTCCTCATTCCGCCGAAGGGCTATCTCCAGCGGCTGCGGGAAATCTGCGACAAGCACGGCATCCTGCTGATCTTCGATGAGGTGATCACCGGTTTCGGGCGCATCGGCGCGCCGTTTGCCGCCGAATATTTCGGCGTGACGCCGGACATCATGACCACGGCCAAGGGCCTGACCAACGGCGTCATCCCGATGGGCGCGGTTTTCGTCAAGGACGAGATCCACGACGCCTTCATGAATGGTCCGGAGCACATGATCGAGTTCATGCACGGCTACACCTATTCGGGCAATCCGATCGCATCCGCCGCCGGCCTTGCCACGCTCGAGACCTATCGGGACGAGGGTCTGCTGACCCGGGCCAAGGAGCTTTCGCCCTATTGGGAAGAGCAGCTTCACAGCCTGCGGGATTGCCCGCATGTGATCGACATCCGCAATATCGGACTGATCGGCGCAATCGAGCTAGAACCGATCGCGGGCGAGCCGACCAAGCGCGCCTTCTCCGCCTTCCTCAAGGCTTATGAGGACGGTCTTCTGATCCGCACCACCGGCGACATCATCGCCCTGTCGCCGCCGCTGATCATCTCCAGGGCCGAAATCGACGAATTGTTCGACAAGCTGCGCAAGGTGCTGATGAACAATATCTGAGCGCAAGAGACCCGGCGGTCGCTTCGCTTCCGCCGGGCCGCCCCACCTGACCCGAGACGCAGATCCATGGAACCCCGATCATGACCGACGCCATCCGCATCGCCAACGAAGCCCTTGCCGTCACCGTGTCGCCGCTCGGCGCCGAAACGCAATCGATCAGGACCGCCGATGGACGGGACTGGCTGTGGAACGGCGACCCGGCATTCTGGACCGGACGCGCGCCGATCCTGTTTCCGATCGTCGGCAAGGCGCCTGACGATCAGGTGGAAATCGATGGCAAGACCTTCGCCATGAAGCAGCACGGTTTCGCCCGCAAGAGCATGTTCACGCTCGAAGAGCAGACGGAGACGCTCTGCCGGTTCGTGCTGACGGACACGCATGAGACGCGAGCATCCTATCCTTTCGCCTTCCGCCTCGCGATCGAACATGCGCTGAAAGGAAAAACGCTCACCGTGTCGGCGACGGTCGTAAACCAGGGGGAGCGCCCGATGCCCTTCGGCTTCGGCTTCCATCCCGCCTTCTGCTGGCCAATGCCCGGCATGGACAAGGGCCATGTCCACCACATCTCCCTGGCAAACCGCAATGAACCGGCAATGATCCGGCTGCGCGACGGGCTTTTGGACCTGGCCTCTCTGCCCTCGCCCTTTTCCGATGGCATCCTTGCGCTCGACCATGATTATTTCGAGGAGGACGCGATGATCTTTCCAGAAGGCGCCGGCGATCGTCTGACCTACAGCGCTGAAGACGGCCCCGCACTTCATTTCACCTTCGAGGGTCTTCCCAATCTGGCGCTCTGGACCAAGCCCGGCGCGCCCTATATCTGCGTCGAGCCCTGGCACGGTATGGCCGCGGCCAACGGCAAGGGCGCAGCGCTCGAGGCACGCCCCTTCACCAAGGTCCTTGAAGCGGGAGAAAGCACGCGTTTCTCGTGGTCTGTCGAGATAGAGGCGTAGCGGAACCGGTCACGGATAGCGACATTATCCACAGCCGCTTCGAGGAAACAGCGAAGACAAAAGATTCCCATTGCCGAAACCCTGACAATGCTGCATAGGTGGAGAAAAAGCGGGTCGCTCAACCATATGTAGCAATATTCGGTCGGCCCGCCGAACACCCTGTGCGCGCCGCCGTTTTCAGGGATTTCCAGATGAAAAAAATGGTAGCGGAATTTGTCGGCACGGCAGTTCTGGTTCTTTTCGGCTGCGGCGCTGCGGTGCTCGGCGGCGATTCTATCGGCCAAACGGGAATTGCGTTTGCCTTCGGTCTCGCAATCGTCGCCATGGCCTACGGCATCGGCCCGGTCTCCGGCTGCCATGTCAATCCGGCCGTCAGCTTCGGCGTATTCATCAGCGGTCGCATGTCGGCGGGCGAAATGCTTCGCTACTGGGTCGCCCAGTTTGCAGGCGCCCTCGCAGGCGCAGCCATCCTCGCCGTCATCGCCGGTTCGACCGAGAATCTCGGACAGAATGGCTGGGGACCGGGCTATCTCGGCGAATATGCCCTGCCTGCCGCTCTCGTCTTCGAGGTGGTTTTCACCGCGATCTTCGTCGTCGTCATCCTCGGCTCAACGGGCAAGGCGGCAGCCGCCGGTTTTGCCGGGCTCGCCATCGGCCTGACCCTGACGGCGATCCACCTCGTCGGCATCCAGGTTACCGGCGTTTCGGTCAATCCCGCCCGAAGCTTCGGTCCCGCGCTGCTCGCCGGAGGCCAGGCCCTCTCCCAGCTCTGGCTTTTCATAGTCGCCCCTCTGGCGGGCGGCCTCATCGGCGCTTTCTTCTTCCGCTTCAAGCTGCTTGAAGACTGATTGAAAGGCCGGACGTCACCCAAAGCGGCGTCCGGCGAGGCCCTCTCAGATGCTGGCGCAAAATCCGTCAAAGGCGCCGAGGTCGACATGGGCGCCGTTCAGGACTCCGGTCATGCCCGGCAGGTCCAGACTGTCGACATGTTCCAGCGCAATCTGCAACGGCACGGATTTCGGCGTGTCGGCGAAATTATAGACGAACAGCAGCGTTTTTCCGTTCTTCTCACGAGTAAACATCAGCACGTCGTCATCATCGCTGTCCATGAAGGCGATATCGCCGTCGAAAAGCGCGGCATGCTCGGCGCGGAAGGACAGAACGGCGCGATAATGATTATAGACCGTGTCCGGCTCCGGCGCCTGTTCGAATACCGAAAGCGGCAAATGCTCCGCCGGCACCGGCAGCCAGGGCCTGTCGGCCGTGGTGAAGCCCGCATGCGGGGCGACATTGCTCCACGGCATCGGCGTACGGCAGCCGTCGCGCCCCTTGAAGGACGGCCAGAAACGAATGCCATAGGGGTCCTGCAGGTCCTCGAAGGCAATTTCGGCCTGGGGCAGCCCCAGTTCCTCACCCTGATAGAGGCAGATGGAACCGCGCAAACTCGCGAGCAGCGAAATGGCGAGTTTCGCCACCGGCTCCCGCTCCGCTTCCGTTTTGGCAAAGCGCGAAACATGGCGGTCGACATCGTGATTGGAAAAGGCCCAGCACACCCAGCCATCCTTGACCGTGGCGAAGAACTTCTCCACGCAATCACGGATATGCGCGGGTGAGAATTTCGGCCCGAGGAAATCGAACGTGTAGCACATATGCAGCTTGTCATTGCCGGACGTATAGGCGGCAACAGTCTTCAGGGAACGCGCTCCGTCGCCCACTTCTCCCACAGATGTGCGCTCGTCATACTCATCGAGCAGCGCCCGGAAGCGCCGGAGAAAGGCGATATTCTCGGGCCGTGTCTTGTCGTAGATATGCTGCTGGAAGCCATAGGGGTTCACATCGGGCGCATCGAGGCCGCCCGGCCCAAGCTCGCCGTCGACCGCCGGATTGTCGCGCAGTTTCGCATCGCAGAAATAGTAGTTCACCGTGTCGAGGCGGAAACCGTCGACGCCGAGATCCAGCCAGAAGCGCACGGTCTCCAGAAGCGCGTCCTGGACGGCCTTGCAGTGGAAATTAAGATCCGGCTGGCTCGCCAGAAAATTGTGCATGTAATATTGCTTGCGAGCGCCGTCCCATTCCCAGGCTGGCCCGCCGAAGATCGACAGCCAGTTGTTGGGCGCGGTCCCGTCCGGCTTGGCGTCGGCCCAGACGAACCAGTCGGCCTTGTCATTTTCCTTGCTCTTGCGGCTCTCCCTGAACCAGGCATGCTGGTCGGAGGTGTGGGAAAGCACCTGGTCGATGATGACCTTGAGCCCCAACCGATGGGCCTCAGCCACAAGCGCGCGGAAATCATCGAGCGTGCCGAACATCGGGTCGACATCGAGATAATCGGAAACATCATAGCCCATATCGGCCATCGGCGACTTGAAGAAGGGCGACAGCCAGATCGCATCGACGCCGAGTTCGGCGACATAGGCCAGCCGGCGGGTGATGCCCGGCAGATCGCCGATCCCGTCGCCGGTCGTATCCTGGAACGAACGCGGATAGATCTGGTAGATGACGCCGCCGCGCCACCACGCGCCATTTTCGCTTTTTCCGCCGGTCATTTGAAATTCCTTGTCTGAAATCGACTGAATATTGTTTGCCAAGCCTATCGCTGCGTCTCCTTCAGGTAAATGGAGATCTCTTTATCCGCAGGCGGCTTCTGCGCGGAGTTCTTGGTGTAATAAGGGTGTAACATCACTTGGATAACAGGGCCGGACGACCAGCATGCGCCCGCGGGAGAGACGGAAGTGGACAGCAACGCGCCGAAGAGACTGACCCTGATATCCGATGCCTGGCATCCGCAGGTCAACGGCGTCGTCCGCTCGATCGAAAACACCAATCACGAGTTGGAGAAAATGGGCATTACGGTCACCATGATCACGCCCGACCTTTTCCGCTCGATGCCGATGCCGACCTATCCGGAAATCCGGCTGGCGCTTGCCACTTACGGCCAGGTTGCCCGCAGGATCGCCGACAGCGCGCCGGACTATATCCACATCGCCACGGAAGGCCCGCTCGGCTTCAAGGCCCGCCGCTATTGCCTGAAGCACGGCATGCGCTTTACCACCAGCTACCACACCCGCTTTCCCGAATATGTCGCGGCCCGCCTGCCGATCCCGAAAGCCATGCTGTATGGCATTGTCCGGCGATTTCACAATTCCGGCAATGGCTGCATGGTCGCCACCGACAGCCTGGCGCGCGAACTCGAAGAACGCGGCATCCACAAGCTGATGCGCTGGAGCCGGGGCATCGACAATAGGCTGTTTCATCCCCGGGAGAAGTCGGACCCGCCGTTCGGCGGCCTGAAGCGTCCGATCTTCCTCACCGTCGCCCGTGTTGCTGTTGAGAAAAACCTGCCGGCCCTGCTCGAACTCGACCTGCCGGGCAGCATCGTCGTCGTCGGCGACGGGCCCGCGCGCAAGGCGCTCGAGGAAAAATTTCCCAACGCGCATTTTACCGGCATGCTGCGAGACAAGGCTCTGGCGGAAGCCTATGCCGAGGCGGACGTCTTCGTCTTCACCTCCAAGACCGATACTTTCGGCAATACGATTATCGAGGCGCTCTCAAGCGGCGTCCCCGTCGCGGCCTTCCCCGTGACCGGCCCGAGCGATATCCTCGGCGGTCATGACGAGGCGGGCGCGCTTGATCACGACCTCAAGGCCGCCTGTCTGAGGGCGCTTGACTGCTCGCCGGAAAAAGCCCGGGAACTGGCGTTGACCTACACCTGGGAAGCCGCCGCCCGGCAGTTCCGCGAAAATATGGCCACAGCCCACGGAGACTGATCAGCGCTTCTTCTTGCGCTTGTGCTCGAACGGGTTATCGCCGGCGCGGAAATGGATGCGGATCGGCACACCCGGCATGTCGAAATCATTGCGCAGGCCGTTGGTCAGGTAGCGGATATAGCTTTCGGGAACCGCATCCGGTCTGGTGCAGGAGATCATGAAACCCGGCGGTCGGGTCTTCACCTGCGTCATATATTTCATCCTGAGACGTCGACCGGAAACGGCGGGCGGCGGATGGCTGACGGTCTGGCCGTCGAGCCAGCGGTTGAGCCTTGCCGTCGAGATGCGACGGTTCCATACCTTGTCGGTATCGGCGACCGCCTGCATCAGCTTGTCGAGACCGGTTCCCCGCTCGCCGGAAATCGGCACGGCGCGAATGCCGCGCGCCTGCGGCAACAGCCGCTCGGTCTTTTCGCGCAGATCCGCAAGCACCTGCTGGCGGTCCTCGATCATGTCCCATTTGTTGAAGGCGATCACCGCCGCCCGCCCCTCGCGCAGCACCAGATCGACGATCTGCAGATCCTGCTTTTCAAACGGGATCGTGGCGTCGAAGACAATGACCACGCATTCGGCAAAGCGGATGGCGCGCAGCGCATCGGAGACGGAAAGCTTTTCAAGCTTTTCCACCACGCGCGCCTTGCGGCGCATGCCGGCCGTGTCGAAAAGCTTGATGGCGCGGCCGCGCCATTCCCATTCCACCGAGATCGAATCGCGCGTAATCCCGGCTTCGGGTCCGGTCAGCAGCCGTTCTTCGCCGAGATAGCGGTTGATCAGCGTCGACTTGCCGGCGTTCGGCCGCCCGACGATTGCGACCCTGAGCGGCTTGCTGTCGTCATAGGGCGCCACCTCTTCCGGGTTCTCGGCTTCCTCGCGCGTCAGCATCACGTCGGTCTCGGCTTCCGTGCCGTCATCGTCCTTGCCGAAGGCGCGGTCCTCGCCGATCGCCTCGATGATCGCCTCGCGCAGATCATTCATGCCCTGGCCATGTTCGGCGGAAATCGGGCAGGGTTCGCCAAGGCCAAGTGTGAAGGCGTCGTAAAAACCGGCATCGGAGCCGCGCGCTTCCGCCTTGTTGGCAACCAGCACTACGGGCTTGCCGCGCCGGCGCAGCAATTCGGCAAGGGTCGTATCGGCAGGCGTCAGCCCGGCCTTTGCGTCGACCAGGAAGAGCGAAAGATCGGCCTCGTCGATCGCCGCTTCCGTCTGCGCGCGCATGCGTCCCGGCAGCGTGTCGGCGGCAGCCTCTTCCAGGCCTGCCGTATCGATGATGGTGAAACGCAGGTCAAACAACCGCGCATCGCCCGGCCGGCGGTCGCGGGTCACCCCCGGCGTGTCGTCGACGAGCGCCAGCTTCTGCCCGACCAGACGGTTGAACAGCGTGGACTTGCCGACATTGGGCCTTCCGACGATTGCGACCTTGAAACTCATCTATTCCTCTCGGGCCGGCTCAGCCGGCATCCTGGATTTCGCCGTTGGCGGTCATCACCTCGAGCAGGATCTGCACACGGTTCAGCACATTACGCGGCGCTTCCGGATCATTGGCAACTTCCTCGAACCATTCCTGGGCGCGGGGATAATCCTGATGGGCATAGGCGGAAAGACCGAGGATCTCGCGGGCGGAGAAACGGAACGGATTGCCGTCATTGGCGAGTTCCTCCACTTCCGCCGAAACCTGTTCGTAGGTCCCGGTGTCGACCAGCAGCCAGCCGGCGCGCAGCTTGGCGGCATCGCGGATCGCATCCGGCACGCTGCGGTCCTTGCCGATCGAGGAGAAGGCGGAGACGGCGGCTGCCGTATCGCCCGCTTCAGACAGAAGCGTTGCCGAGCGCAGTTCCGCAAGCACCGGATAGGACCCGTGGCCTTCGGATTCAAGCTCCGCCAGCGTCTTCTCCGCGGCATCCAGATCGCCGGCCTCGATCTGGTTCAGCGCGGTCAGGAAAACGTCGCCCGACTGGGCCGCTTCCCGCGCCTGCCAGTACTCGTAGCCACGCCAGCCGGCGGTTCCGATAACGAGCAGCACGGCAGCCGCAATGAGATAGCGCCCGAAGCGCCGCCATGCGTCCTTCATCCTGTCGGAACGCAGCTCCTCATTGACCTCGCGGATAAAACTGTCGTCCTGATTTGCCATTCCGTCACTCCGGCACGAATTTCTTTCTCCAGTGCCGGGCCTTCTAGCTGTTTTTTCATCCCGTTGTAAGGGAAAAAGCCGCTCCCGAGAGGGGATATTGCACCGGAACGTCTATTTTCACATGGCAAAGGAAACCGGAACCCCGATCAGCCAGACGTGAAGCTTCCAGATGAACAGCCCCCATAGCGCGATCCCGACGACAAAGGCATAGGCATCGTAGCGCGCGGAGACGAAGGGCTTGCGGCTGTAAGTGCCCGCCCGTTCACGCCTGGCCAGCGAAATCCTGAGAATAACCGCCCAGACCAGAAGGCCTGCAAACAGGATAACGGAAGCCGCCTCGCCATTGGCCAGAAGATGGGCAAATGCCCAGATCTTCACCGACAGCACCATCGGGTGCTTGGTCACCATCGTGATCCGCCCCGGCGGGAAGAAGCTTGCGGCAAGACAGATCATCGCGATCAGCATCAGAAGAATGGTGATATGCGCCATCCAGAAGGGCGGCGTGTAGAGCACCACGCCCTGCTGGCGGGCCTGTCCGAAGGACCAGATCATGAACACAAGCGCTGCAAGGGACGCGATCGAGAACACGCCCTTCCAGGCATTTTCCCCAAGGCGATCGATCATCGCCTGACGAAAGCCCGGCGCAAACGTCTGAATGAGATGAATGCCGGTGAAGACCAGAACGGCAATGATGAGCATGACCATGACGCTATTCCCCCTGAAGGCGCGAAGACACACTCACGATAACCCCGAACCGCAACCTTTTGAAGCCGCTCAATCGGGCTGGGGATCGGACACCATACCGCCCGGTTCCTGATAGTCCTCGCGGTCGATTTCCGGCAGTTTCTGACCGAAGATCGCGGCCTCGAAAGCTTTCAGACGTTTGTAGATCGAGATCAACTCGATGATCGTCGACCAGGACATCACGAGATACTGGAACGAGGAGGCGACCTGGCCGAAAGCCGTCACGATCTGCTGCACGAGACCATAGGTCACCGCGCCAGCGACAATTGCCGGGACCAGAATGAAATAGCCGAAGATATTGTCGGCCTGGAGGTAGAGACTGCGGGCGAGATTGAAATAGGTGTAATGCAGATAGAGCCGGAAATAATTGCGGCGCACATTGGTGAAGAGTTCCTGCAGGGTGACTGGGTCGGCCCGGTCCTCATGGTCCTCGCCATAGACGAGTTCCTTACGGTAGGCAGCCTCGACGCGCTGATTGCGGAACTCCAGCCCCGGCAGCTTGATGCCGACGACAACCAGCAAAATCGTGCCGAACAGAGACCAGAAGATCGCCGCGGTGAAAAGCGGAGCGGGAATCGCGCCGACGATCGGCAGTTCGGTGACATATTGCGACAGAGAGAACAGCACCGGCAGGAAGGCGATCAGGGTCATCACCGAATCGATCATCGAAACGCCGAGTCCCTCCATGATCGAGGCGAAGCGCATCGTGTCTTCCTGAACGCGCTGGGATGCGCCTTCGATATGACGCACGCGCTCCCACATGCCGGTGTAATAGTCATTCATCGCCGTACGCCAGCGGAAGATGTAGTGGCTGATGAAGAAGCGCGAAACGATGAAAAGAGTGACACTCAGAAAGGCGATCTGCAGGAAGATCAGCATCAGCGTATAGAAATCGCCGACCGTGATGCCGCCTTCGCCCTGAAGTGCCGCCTGCAGCGTATCGCCGAACGGGCGACGCCAGTTATTGATGGCAACCGAAATCTGCACCGAGAAATAGGTGACGAAGATGATCAGCTGCGACCCCCACACCGACCAGGGCTGCCATTTGCGATTGTCGCCGACGATCCACCAGAACACGCCGAAGACCACCGAGAACACGGCATAGTAGAGGTAGAACCACAGGAAGTCGGGGGTTACGAAATGGGCAAGCCCGATCGGCTGCTCGCCTTCCGGATACGGGGCGAAGCCTACGGCTACGCCAAGCTCGCGGACGATGCCGTACCAGCCGGCGATCGCAACCAGCGCCCAGATCAGCGCGGAGGCGAAAAACAGTTTCGGTTTCGGAAAGAACGACTGAAACAATGGGTTGGCCTTCCGGAAAATCCATGAATGAAATGGTTCTTCGCCCATCTATGGCAAAAAACGGCCGAAAGAGAAATTAAACATTGTTCAGGTCGGCAATGAGATGGCGCGCCGGAACCTGGCAACGGGCCTATTCGCCCTCGGCAAGCGTCAAAATCAGCGGCCCGTTGCGCGTTGCGACCAGCGTGTGCTCGAATTGCACCGTGAGCGCCTGCGGGATGGCGTAGAGCACCCAGTCCTGGTCTTCTTCCTCCTCGGCAAATTCGCCGCCGAGCGAGAGGAACGGCTCGACCGTGAAGACATGTCCCTCGGAGATGCGCCGGCGCTCGCTCCTGTCGGGCCAGGTGGAGAGCTCCGACGGTTCCTCATGCAGCGAACGGCCGATGCCGTGGCTGGCGAGATTGCGGATCAGCGTGTAGCGGTTCTTGCGGGCAAAATCGCCGATGGCGTTGCCGATATCGGCGAAATCGCCGCCGGGCTTCACCTGATTGATCCCGGTCCACATTGCCCGCTTGCCGTCGCGGCAAAGGCGCTTGATCTTCGATGTCACCGGCGGCACGGCAAAGGACGCGCCGGTATCTGAGAAAAAGCCGTTCTTTTCGGCCGAAACATCGATATTGACGAGGTCGCCGGCGGCAATCACCCGGTCTCCCGGAATGCCGTGGGCGACCTCCTCGTTGACGGAAATGCAGGTGGCTCCGGGAAACCGATAGGTCACTTCGGGCGCCGACTGCGCGCCATTATCCTCCAGGAACTTGCGGCCGATATTGTCCAGTTCAAGCGTGGTGATGCCGGGCTCCAGCGCCTTCGACATGATATCGACCGCGCTCGCGCAGATGCGGCCGATCTCCTTCAGGGCCTGAAGCTCTTCTTCTGTCGTGACGATCATCCAGGCCCTCTTTTCAACGCTCGAATTCTAAACCGGTTCGCCGTCGGCGAGCATTTCGCGCACCATCGGCGCGACCCTTTTGCCGAACAGCTCGATGGCATGCAAGACCCGGTCTTGCGGAACCAGCCCGACGGCAAACTGAATCATGAAGCGGTCGAGACCGAAAATACGCTGATGCGCGACGATCTTCTTCGCCAGATCCTCCGGCCCGCCAACAAAGAGCGCGCCTTCCGGCCCCATCGAGGCATCGAATTGCGCCCGGCTTTGCGGCCCCCAGCCGCGCTCGCGGCCGAGCCTGTCCATGACCGCCTTTTGCGGCTCGAAGAAGACGTCAGCGGCTTCTTCCGCCGTATCGGCGAGAAAACCGTGGACGGAAATGCCGCGCTTCAGCTTTGCCGGATCATGGCCGGCCTGAAGTCCCGCCTGGCGGTGGATATCGAAGAGCGGCGCGAACCGGCGCGGCTGGCCACCGAGAATGGCGATGATCAGCGGCAGACCGAGAAAGCCGGCCCGCGCCATCGACTGCGGCGTGCCGCCGGCGGCGATCCAGACCGGCAGCGGGTTCTGCACCGGACGCGGATAGACCGGCTGATCCTGAAGCGGCGCGCGCGTATTGCCTTTCCAGGTGACCCTTTCGTTGTCGCGGATCTTCAACAGGAGATCGAGCTTCTCGGAGAAGAGCTCGTCATAGGCCTCCAGCGGATAGCCGAACAGCGGAAAGCTCTCGATGAAGGAGCCGCGCCCGGCCATGATCTCGGCGCGACCGGAGGAGAGAAGGTCGACGGAGGAAAACTGCTGGAACACGCGGACCGGATCATCGGAGGACAGGATCGAGACCGCGCTGGTCAGGCGGATATTCTTCGTCACCGTGGCAGCGCCGGCCAGCACTGTCGCGGGAGAGGAGACGAGATAATCGACGCGGTGATGCTCGCCGACGCCGAAGACGTCGAGACCGACATCATCGGCCAGCCTGATCTCCTCCATCAGGTCCTTCATGCGGCGTTCGGCCTCGCGACCGCGGTCGATGCCGTCGGACGGATCGACATCGGCAAATGTGAAGACACCCAGTTCCATCAGTTCGTCCTTTCAAGCCAGAAGCTGAATTGCGTTGCCCCTGATATGGAGCATGGCCCGCCGCAAGTCACGGCTTGGGGCGTCATCGCTTGCGAAACGCTGTGTTCACATCACCGACAGGCCGAACCCGGCGTTCGCATTTCTTGCCATCTGCCGGCATGCAAGCAATTGCATGGCTTCGGGTTTGCGCATAACCTTTCTGGCAAATCACAAACAACAACAAGAACGGGAATGGCATACACATCATGGCGCGCACAGTAGTGGTGACCGGTTCGACCAGCGGTATCGGCCTCGGCATTGCCGAAGGCTTCGCGAAGGCCGGAGACAATCTCGTCATCAACGGGTTCGGATCGGAAGAGGCGATCAACCAGGCGGTCGAAAGCGTCGGCAGTCTTGGCGAGGGGTCGGTGATCTATCATCCCGCCGACATGACGAAGCCCGACGAGATCGCGGATCTGATCGCGACCGCGGAGCGGACGTTCGGCAGCCTCGACGTTCTCGTCAACAATGCCGGCGTGCAGCATGTCAGCCCGATCGAGGAGTTTCCGCCGGAGAAATGGGACCAGATCATTGCCATCAATCTGACGAGTTCCTTCCATACGATCCATCATGCGGTTCCGCTGATGAAGAAGGCGGGCCATGGCCGGATCATCAATCTGGTCTCCGCCCACGGGCTGGTCGCCTCGCCGTTCAAATCCGCCTATGTGGCGGCGAAGCACGGCATGATGGGACTGACGAAGACGGTCGCGCTCGAGCTTGCCCGCCATAACATCACGGTCAACGCCATTTGCCCCGGCTATGTGCTGACCCCGCTGGTGGAAAGGCAGATCCCGGATACGGCGAAAGCGCGCGGCCTGACGGAAGAACAGGTCAAGACCGACGTTCTTCTCGCCGCCCAGCCGACAAAGCAATTCGTGACCGTCGAGCAGATCGCCGCAGCAGCGCTTTATCTTGCGAGCGACGCCGCCTGCCAGGTCACCGGTACGCATATTTCGATTGACGGCGGCTGGACCGCGCAATAGCGCCGGCCTCCGGGGATTTCTGAAGGAATTTTGATGACGATACGGTTCATCCTGAACGACAGGGACGTGACGCGCGACAGGTTTTCGCCGTCGGAAACCCTGCTTGACTACCTGCGCATCGAACGGCGCCTGACCGGCTCCAAGGAAGGTTGCGCCGAGGGCGATTGCGGCGCCTGCACCGTGCTGGTCGGCAGGCTGACGCGCGGAAAGCTGGTCTACGAGACGGTCAATTCCTGCATCCGCTTCACCGCATCGCTCAATGCCACCCATGTCGTCACCGTCGAGCATCTGGCGGCGAAGGACGGCACGCTGCATCCCGTCCAGCAGGCCATGGTCGACATGAACGGCTTGCAATGCGGCTTCTGCACGCCGGGTTTCGTCATGTCGCTTTACGCGCTGTGGATGGAGAACGAAAAGCCGTCCAGGCAGGCAATCGAAAAGGCATTGCAGGGCAATCTCTGTCGCTGCACCGGTTATGAACCGATCATCAAGGCGGCGGAAAAGGCGTCCGCCATTCGCCCCGATGCCGCCTTCGATGCGCTGGCGCGCGAACGCGAGAGCATCATGGCAAGGCTTGCGGCGATGAAGACCTCCGAGACCATCACCATCGGCAATGAAACCAAGCGCGGCATCATTCCGGGCTCGGTTTCAGACCTTGGCGAGGTGCTTTCCGAATATCGCGACGCGACCATCGTGGCAGGCTCCACCGATGTCGGTCTCTGGGTCACCAAGCAGATGCAGGACCTGAACCCGATGGTGTTCATCAACCATCTGGAGGAGCTGCAGACGATCACCGAGACGGAGAAGAGCTTCGTCATCGGCGCGGGCGTCACCTATACGGAAGCTTTCCCGGAACTGGCCGGCAAGATCCCGGCGCTATCCCGGCTGATCGACCGCATCGGCGGCGAGCAGGTGCGCAATACGGGCACGATCGGCGGCAATATCGCCAATGGCTCGCCGATCGGCGATACGCCGCCGGCCCTGATCGCGCTGGGAGCGACGCTGACGCTGCAATCGAAGGACGGTACGCGGACCATCGCGCTGGAGGATTATTTCCGCGATTACGGCAAGCAGGACCGGCGACCGGGCGAATTCGTGCTGTCGCTCACCGTTCCGAAGCCGGCCAAGGACGCGCATTACGCGGTCTACAAGGTTTCAAAACGCCGCGATGAGGATATTTCCGCGCTGTGCGGTGCGTTCCATCTGCAACTGGCAGCCGACGGCACGGTGGAAAAAATCCGCATCGCCTATGGCGGCATGGCCGGCATTCCGAAACGCGCGACCCATGTGGAGGCCGCCCTTGCCGGCAAGCCGTGGACGACCGAGACCGTGGAAGCGGCGCGGCCCGCCTTTGAAAGCGACTACCAGCCGATGACCGATATGCGCGCGACAGCCGAATATCGCATGCTCGCGGCCAGGAACCTGCTCTCCCGCCTACTGCTGGAAACCGGCGGCAGCCCGCAGGAGCTTTCCCGCTTCGAACGCGAGGAGGCGTAAGATGGACAAGCAGACCAAGGATACGCTGCCGCTGAAGACCGAAATTTCCGGCGGTATGCACAAGTCCCGTGTCCATGATTCCGCCCACAAGCATGTTGCCGGCACAGCGGAATATATCGATGATATTCCGGAGCCCGCAGGCCTCCTGCATGTCGGCCTCGGCCTTTCCGAGCGACCGCATGCCCGCATTGCCGCGATGGATCTTTCGGCCGTGGAGGAGGCCCCCGGCGTTGTTGCCGTGCTTTCGGCAAAAGATGTGCCCGGCAGCAATGACATTTCCTCGGGCGGCAATCACGACGAGCCGCTCTTTGCCAATGAGGAGGTCGCGTATCACGGCCAGATCATGTTCGCGGTGATTGCCGAAACCCGGCATCAGGCCCGCGCGGCGGCAAGGCTTGTGAAGATCACCTATGAGGATCTTCCCTTCTGGACCAGTGTGCGCGACGCGATTGCCAATGACGCGCCGAATGTCATCACCCCGATGACGCTCAAACGCGGCGATGCGAAAGCCGCGCTCGGCAAGGCGCCGCGCAGGATCACCGGTGAATTCGAGATCGGCGGACAGGAGCATTTTTATCTGGAAAGCCAGATCGCCCTCGCCATTCCCGGCGAGGATGACGAGGTGGCTGTCTGGTCGTCCACCCAGCACCCGAGCGAGGTCCAGCACATTGTCGGCCATGTGCTCGCCATTCCGTCCAACGCCGTCACCGTCTATCAGCGGCGCATGGGCGGCGGTTTCGGCGGCAAGGAGACCCAGGGCAACGGCTTTGCCGCAATTGCGGCGCTGGCGGCCAAGAAGCTGAACCGCGCCATCAAGGTCCGTCCCGACCGCGACGAGGACATGGCGATCACCGGCAAGCGCCACGATTTCGTTGCCTATTACGATATCGGTTTCGACGACAATGGCGTGATCGAAGCCGTGGACGCGACCTTTGCCGCGCGCTGCGGCTTTTCCTCCGATCTTTCAGGTCCCGTGACCGACCGCACGCTGTTTCACGCCGACAGTTCCTATTATTACCCGGACGTGCACATGGTCTCGCGTCCGCTGAAGACGCATACCTGCTCGAACACCGCCTATCGCGGCTTCGGCGGGCCGCAGGGCATGCTGGCCGGCGAGCGCTTCATCGAGGAGATCGCCTATGCGCTGCAGAAAGACCCGCTCGATATCCGCAAGGCCAATTTCTACGGACCAATCGGCTCCGGCAGGGATGTAACGCCCTACCACCAGACGGTGGAGGACAACATCATTCTGCCGATTGTCGAGGAACTGGAAAAGGGCGCCGACTACCGCGCGCGCCGTCAGGCGATCATCGAGTTCAACAAGACGAGTCCGGTGATCAGGAAAGGTATCGCGCTGACGCCGGTGAAATTCGGCATCTCCTTCACCATGACCGCCTTCAATCAGGCGGGCGCGCTCGTCCATGTCTACCAGGACGGTTCGGTGCAGCTCAATCACGGCGGCACGGAGATGGGTCAGGGGCTCTACATCAAGGTTGCCCAGGTGGTGGCCGACGTCTTCCAGATCGATCTCGAACGGGTGAAGATCACAGCGACGACCACCGGCAAGGTGCCGAACACCTCGGCAACCGCCGCCTCCTCCGGCTCCGATCTCAACGGCATGGCCGCCTATAATGGCGCAATGCAGATCCGCGACCGGCTCGTCGCCTTTGCCGCAGAACACTGGAAGGTGTCGCCGGAGGAGATCGCATTCCTGCCAAATCGCGTCCGTGTCGGTCGGCAAGAAATTCCTTTCGCCGACCTGATCAAGGCCGCCTATTTCGCCCGTATCCAGCTTTCCGCCGCAGGCTTCTACAAGACGCCGAAGATCCACTGGGATCGCGCCGCGGGCAAGGGCCGGCCCTTCTACTATTTCGCCTATGGCGCGGCCTGCACGGAAGTGTCGATCGACACGCTGACGGGGGAGTATCTGTTCGACCGCACCGATATTCTCCACGATGTCGGCCGTTCGCTGAACCCGGCCATCGATATCGGCCAGATCGAGGGCGGTTTCGTGCAGGGTCTCGGCTGGCTGACGACGGAGGAATTGTGGTGGGACGGCAAGGGGCGGCTGCGCACTCATGCGCCGTCGACCTACAAGATCCCGCTCGCCTCCGACCGGCCGAAGATCTTCAACGTCAAGCTTGCCGATTTCTCCGAAAATCTCGAGCCGACCATCGGCCGCTCCAAGGCTGTCGGCGAACCGCCCTTCATGCTGGCGATCTCGGCGCTGGAGGCAATCTCCATGGCCGTTGCCAGCGTCGCCGATTACCGCGTCTGCCCGAGGCTCGACGCGCCGGCAACGCCCGAACGCGTGCTGATGGCGGTGGAGCGGATGAAAAAGGCGTGAGGCCATGAGCGAGGTCGCGGCATTCCGCCGCTTTTTCGAGGACCATCCGGCCGCCGTCATTGTCACGGTGGCCGAGATCAGCGGCTCCACCCCGCGCGAGGCGGGCGCGGTGATGGCCGTTTCCGCCAGCCGGACCTGCGGAACCATCGGCGGCGGCCAGCTCGAATATATCGCCATCGATCATGCCCGGCGTCTTCTGCGAGGGCACGACGCACCGCTGCGGCTCGATATTCCCCTCGGCCCCGAGATCGGCCAATGCTGTGGCGGGCGCGCCCTTCTCGGCTTTGCGGTCGCGGATGAAGGAACGGTCGGGCGCCTGCTGAATGCGCTTGCGGAAAAGGCAGCGTCATACCCTTCGGTCTATATTTTCGGGGGCGGACATGTCGGCGCGGCGCTGGTGCTCGCGCTTGCTCCCCTGCCCTTCAACACGACCGTGATCGAGACCCGTCCGGAAATGGAAGGCCCGCTGCCGGAGACCGTCGCGTTTCGCCTGTCGCCGATGCCCGAGGCCGAGGTCGCGCGCATGCCGGCAGGCAGCGCCGTCGTCATCCTCACTCATGACCACGCGCTTGATTTTCTGATCGCGACGGAGGCGCTCAAACGCGATGACCTTGCCTATTGCGGCATGATCGGGTCGAAAACCAAGCGGGCGACCTTCCTGAACTATGCCCGCAGACAGGGCCTCGGCGACCGCGCGCTTTGTCGGCTGACCATGCCGATCGGCGCCGGCGTTGCCGACAAGCGTCCGGCCGTGATTGCCGCCCTGGTTGCAAGTGAACTTATCCACGTCATTTCTGCCGCAAAAGCAGGCAGGCTGCCCGCAGAACGAGCAAAGAACTGAAAAGGCTCAACTAATTTATCTTCTTTGTGCTGCGGCACTTTTTTTTCGCGTCAAAATTTCGCATCATTCCTGCATCTGACTATCGGGGGCACAATTTATGTTTGAACTGGCCATTTTCTGGGAATGGGCACAATTTGCCGTGCGCTGGCTGCATGTCGTCACGGCGATCGCCTGGATCGGCTCGTCCTTCTATTTCATCGCGCTGGACCTGGGGCTGCTCGCGCGTCCCGGCATGCCGGAGGGCGTGAGCGGCGAGGAGTGGCAGGTCCATGGCGGCGGCTTCTACAATATCCAGAAATACATGGTCGCGCCCGAGCGCATGCCGGAACATCTGGTGTGGTTCAAATGGGAATCCTACATGACGTGGGTTTCCGGCTTCCTGATGCTGGTTCTGGTCTATTACGGCGGCGCGGACCTGTTCCTGGTCAACCGCTCCGTTCTCGACGTCCCTGCCTGGGTTGCCATCCTGATCTCGCTGGCCTCGCTGTCGATCGGCTGGCTGTTCTACCACTATCTGTGCAAGTCACCGCTCGGCAAGCACACGGTCGGGCTGATGCTGCTGCTCTACGTGCTGCTGATCCTGATGGCCTGGGGCTATACGCATCTGTTTACCGGCCGCGCCGCCTTCCTGCATATGGGCGCTTTCACCGCCACGATCATGACGGCAAACGTGTTCTTCGTGATCATCCCGAACCAGAAGATCGTGGTCGCCGACCTGAAGGCCGGCAGAGTGCCGGACCCGAAGCTCGGCAAGGAAGCCAAGCAGCGCTCGACGCATAACAACTACCTGACGCTGCCCGTCATCTTCTTCATGCTGTCGAACCACTACCCGCTGGCCTTTGCCACCACCTTCAACTGGATGATCGCGGCCCTCGTTTTCCTCATGGGCGTCACGATCCGGCATTATTTCAACACGATGCATGCGAGAAAGGGCCAGCCGAACTGGACATGGCTGCTGACGGCGATCATCTTCATCCTGATGATGTGGCTTTCGACATCGCCGAAACTGTTCAAGGCAGAAGACCCTGACATGGCCGTCGCGCCCGCCTTCGAGAAGTTCGCGCAGGACCCCCATTTCGCCTCGGCGAAGGAAATCGTCTCTTCGCGCTGTTCCATGTGCCATGCGGCGGAACCCGTATGGGAAGGCATTCACCGTCCGCCGCTCAATGTCCGCTTCGAAACCGATGCGGAGATTGCCTCGCGCGCCGGACAGATTTACCTGCAGGCTGCCCGCAGCCATGCTATGCCGCCCGGCAACGTCACCAGCATGACGGATGACGAACGGGCAAAACTGGTGGCCTGGTACAGGTCCAGCACCAGCGGAAAGAAGGCTGAATGACACCACCACGCATCCTCAGGGGCCGGCTCCTGAGCTTCAACCGCCGGCCCCGGTCCCTCTCGGACACCGAAAGCTATGTCTATGAGGACGATGGCGGCCTGCTGATTTCAGAGGGCCGCATTTTAGCGTTCGGACCGTTCGAAACCGTTCTTCTCGATGCGCCGGAGGGCGCGGACGTCGTCGACCACCGTCCGAACCTGATCCTGCCCGGCCTGATCGACACGCATCTTCATTTTCCGCAGATGCAGGTTGTCGGCTCCTATGCCGCCAATCTTCTGGAATGGCTCAACACCTATACTTTCGTCGAGGAGCAGCGCTTCGTCGATCCCGCCCATGGCGCGCGCATCGCGGTCTCCTTCTTCGACGAAATGATCCGCCAGGGCACGACCACGGCGGTTGCCTATTGCTCGGTGCACAAGGCCTCCGCAGACGCCTATTTCGCCGAAGCTACAAAGCGCAACATGCTGATGCTCGGCGGCAAGGTGCTGATGGATTGCAACGCGCCGGACGCGCTGACCGACACGCCGCAATCGGCCTATGACGACACCAAGGCGGTGATTGCCGCCTGGCACGGCAAGGCGCGCAACCAGGTGGTCATCTCGCCGCGCTTCGCGCTCACCTCCTCGCATCAACAGATGGAAGTGACCGGAGCGCTGGCGCGGGAATTTCCCGACCTTCATATCCAGACGCATCTCTCTGAGAACACGGCGGAAATCGAGCGCGCGCTGGAACTCTATCCGGAAGCGCAGGACTATACGGATATCTACGCCCGCTACGACCTTCTGGGCGCAAAAACCCTGCTCGGCCACGCGATCCACCTGTCCGAACGGGAACGCGATGTGCTCAGCGAGACCGGCGCGGTTGCCGTGCACTGCCCGACCTCCAACCTCTTCCTCGGTTCGGGCCTGTTTCCGTTCAAGGATTACGAGAGCCGCGACAAGCCCGTGCGCATTGCCGTTGCCACCGATATCGGCGGCGGCACCAGCTATTCCATGCTGAAGACCATGGACGAAGCCTACAAGATCCAGCAATTGCGCGGCGAACGGCTGAACCCGCTGGAGAGTTTTTTCGCGATGACGCTGGGCAATGCCGAAGCGCTTTCGCTTTCCGACCGGATCGGCACGCTTGACCCTGACAGCGATGCCGACCTCGTGGTGCTCGATGCCCGCGCCACGCCTGCCATGGCGCTCAAAATGGATGCCGTCACCACCCTTGCGGAGGAGCTCTTCCTGTTGCAGACAATGGGCGATGACAGGGCGATCGTGGAGACCTATGTGGCCGGCAACCCGGTCAAATCCGGTTTGTAGGCGCGTCGCCTAAAAGCCGGTTGGCAGAAATCAACTCATATGTAATAAGAGTATTCATATTTGATGCTGGAGGAGCGCATGTTTTCAGAGCCGTTGACCATTGCCGACCTGAAGAAGCGTGCGAAATGGCGCGTTCCGAAGATGTTTTTCGACTATGCCGACAGCGGCGCATGGACGGAAAGCACCTACCGCGCCAACGAGACGGATTTTGCCAGGATCAACCTGCGCCAGCGCGTGCTGGTCGACATGACCAACCGCTCGCTTGAGACCACGATGATCGGCCGCAAGGTCTCGATGCCCGTGGCCCTCGCGCCGACCGGGCTTTGCGGCATGCAGCATGCCGATGGCGAGATCCTGGCGGCGCAGGCGGCGGAAGAGGCCGGCGTTCCCTTCACGCTTTCCACCATGAGCGTCTGCTCGATCGAGGATGTGGCCGAACACACCAAGGCGCCCTTCTGGTTCCAGCTTTACGTGATGAAGGATCGCGGCTTCGTGGGTGATCTGATCGACCGGGCAAAGGCCGCCAATTGCGGCGCGCTGGTGCTGACGCTTGACCTGCAGATCCTCGGCCAGCGCCACAAGGACCTCGTCAACGGGCTTTCGACCCCGCCGAAATTCACGCCCAAACATGTCTGGCAGGTCGGCACGCGGCCCTTCTGGGCGCTGGAAATGCTTCAGACCAAGCGCCGCACCTTCCGCAACATCGTCGGTCATGCGCCGGCCTCCTCCGATCTCTCCTCGCTCGCGTCCTGGACCGCCGAACAGTTCGACCCCAAACTCTCCTGGACCGATGTCGAGTGGATCAAGGAACGCTGGGGCGGACCGCTGATCCTGAAGGGCGTGCTCGACGCCGAAGACGCGAAGATGGCGGCAAAGACCGGCGCGGATGCGATCATCGTCTCCAATCACGGCGGCCGCCAGCTGGACGGCGCGCGCTCCTCGATCTCGGTCCTGCCGGAAATCGTCGATGCGGTTCAGGGCGATATCGAAATCCATATGGATGGCGGCATCCGCTCCGGCCAGGACGTGCTAAAGGCCCGCGCACTTGGCGCAAAGGGCACCTATATCGGCCGCCCTTACCTTTACGGCCTCGGCGCCATGGGCAAGAAAGGCGTCACCCGCGCCCTCGACATCATCCGCAAGGAACTCGACGTGACCATGGCGCTCTGCGGCAAGCGTGACATTGAGGAGATCGATCGGGAGATTATCGCGAAGATCGGCTTCTAGGCGCTGTTCCGCCGTCGTTTATCGCCAAAAGCCCCCACAGGCACTCCCGTCATGCCGGACTTGATCCGGCATCCAGGGCGATTTTCGAAAGAGGGTGCCGTGCACGTCATACCGGAGGGTCGGTCGTACGGCCCTGGACCCCGGCTCAAGGCCGGGGTGACGGACAGAGGATAGGCAAGCTCCGGGTGCCCGCGACAGGTTTAGTCAACAACCGCGGTGCAACAGCGCCTATTCCACCCGTCCTGTTCCGATCACACGCGCCCAGTCCTCATAGCCCGCCTCGCGCGCCAGAGCAGCCATCCGCGTGGTGTCGTAGCGCACCTGATGGAAGGTCGGCTGCCAGCCGGCTTCGGTCTTTTCGATGATGGCGTAGCAGGCAAAGGGGTGCGCCGTTTCCAGCTTGTGGTCGACAGGAACGTGGTAGGTAAAACCGGGGCAGCCGACGGAGCCGGGATTGACGAGAATCCGGTCGCCGGAAAGCAGCACCGAGCGAGCGATATGGGAGTGACCGCACAGGATCAACGGATAGGAAATGCCGTCCGCCAGCGCCTCGATCTCTGCCTGTTCCTTCAGCGCGAAATGGCCCGATGGCAGCAGTTCCTCGGTCCACATCACGTCGTCCTTTTGCGGCGTGGCGTGGCAAAGATAGACTTCGCCCTCGACCACCAGCGCGCTCGGCATGTCGCGGATCCACTGCAGATGTGCGGCGGATAGCTGGCGGAAGGCCGGGGCTTCCCAGTCGCCCATCTCGCTTTCCGGGCGATCGACCAGACAACGGTCATGATTGCCCCGCACCGTCGGCAGCGACATTGGCAGAAGCCGTTCAGCCGTCTCACCGGCGGCAAGCGGCGATGACAGGCTGTCGCCGAGATTGACGATCGTATCAGGCTTGTGGCGCTCAAGATCGGCCAGCACCGCCTCCAGCGCATCGATATTGCCATGGATATCGGCGAGTGCTGCGATCTTCATGGGATCAGCTTCCGCGGTAGGTCGAAAAGGCGTGGGCGGAAAGCAGCAACGGCACGTGATAATGCGCCGTCACGTCGGCAATCGCGAAACGCAGGGGAATATCCTCCAGAAAGGCCGGCTCCGTCAGCGTGGCACCGGTGCGCCGCAGGTATTCGCCGGCATGGAAGACCAGCTCATACTGCCCGACCTCCAGGTCATCCCCGGCAATGATCGGCCCGCCGTCGACGCGGCCGTCATCATTGGTATAGACGGTCTTGATGAAGTCTCGTTTCTCGCCACGCAGACGATAAAGATCGATCTTCATTTCCGAAGCGGGCTGGCCGAGAGCAGTGTCGAGAACATGGGTGGTGAGGCCGGTCAAAGGTCAGTCTCCTCGATGGTGAACAAAGCGGGATAGATATATTCTTCCAGATTGTCGCCGGGGCCGCCCCGGTCGACAACCAGAAAATCGCTCGTTTCGCCAAGCGCCATCAACGGATGGTGCCAGACATTGGCGCGGTAATTCACCCCCTGTCCGTTCTCGGCGAGAAAAACGCGCGGCTTGGCCGGCGTGCCGCCGTGATCCTCGGCAACGATGACGAGGAAAGGCCGGGGCGAAAGCGGCGAAAAGCTCTGGCTGCCGAGCGGGTGCCGCTCCATCATGTCGACCTGATAGGGAAAGCGGCGCGGGCTCCCCCGGAAGATATTGATGATCACCTCGGCATCCGTGCCGAGCGCCTCGCAGGTCGCCAGCGCATGGAAACGCGTGGTCGTTCCGCCGTTGATCGGTTTCGCCGTTGCCGGATCGGGCGCGATCACCGTGCCGAAGGGCGCGAAGGCTTCCGGGGTCAGTTTCTCGACGGGCAGCCTGATGCTCATCTTATGCCTTTACTCCGTAAAGTCGCAGGCGGCTGATCCCGCCATCGGGGAAGATCGCCAGCCGCACATGCGTTACCGGGCCGATATTGTTCACCGAAGCGCCGGAGAACTCATGGATATTGTCGGCCTGAAGCTTGGTCTGGTCCAGGATCGGCGCCCAGTTTTCCGAAGCGGCAAGCTCTTCCTCGGAGAACACGTCGTTCTGCTCCGGCAGGTTGGCGCCCAGCAGCATGCAGGTGTCCGGGAAATTGCCCTTGAAATGCGCGGTATCGACGACGATGCGGCGGACGATGCCCGGATGGCCGAGTTTGAGGATCATCCAGTCATGGCCGGGGCCGCGCCGGCGGGCGGTTTCCCAGCCGTCGCCCATGTTGACGCCGCGACCGGGCGCAAGCGTGCGGTCGGGATGGCCGTAATGGGCATCCGACCAGTGCAGCGCGTGGGTGCCGCCAAAGATATAGGCGAGATCGACCTCCTCGCCGTCACCGACCTTGTCCCAGTTGAAATAGGCCGAGCCATAGGCGCGAAGCCGGGCAATGCCGCCATCGGGATAGATATGAACCCTCAAATGGGTAAAGACCCTCCGTCGGGTATCCTGGTCCATCTCGAAATAATGATGGCTGTCCGGTCCGAGATCGGACCGCGTCAGAACCTCCTGCCAGTCGGCATTCTCGTCGGGATCGCCGCTTTCCATGTAGCAGCCCTCGATGGAACACTGCGGCGGGTAATTGCCGGTAAAATGCGAAGTATCGACATCGAAGCCGCGAATACGCCCCGGCATCGCAAGGCGAATGATCGCCCAGTCATGGCCGGGCACACGTTTCCTCCGGCTTTCCCAGCCGTCCATCCACTTGCCGTGCTCGTCATATTCGCCGGGCAGGAAGACGGGGGAATCATCCTTCAGCATGCGCGCCAGCGGCGCGAAGAACTGGTCGGTTGCGTAAATGGCGCGCGCGCCAAGCCGCGCCGAGGCGAGGTTGATCGCGCCCACGGCAAAATCGGGCAGGGCCACACTCGTTTCTTGTTCGGACATCAATTACTCCGCGAGAAGGGATTGCAGGCGGAACCCGGCGATCTTCTCGACCTGGCGACAGGCGGTCGCCAGCTCCTCCTCGGCGGAGTTGTCGATCCGGCGTTTGAAGGCGGCGAGAATATCGTCCTTATTGAGTCCGCTGACTGCAATAATGAAAGGAAATTGGAATTTCTCTATATAGGCGGAATTGAGTCTCGTAAACTCTGCATGCTCTTCAGGGCTGAGCCGGTCCAGCCCGGCCCCGGCCTGCTCGCGTCTGCTTTCCTCCGTCAGCTCGCCGGAAACGGCAAGCTTTCCTGCAAGATCCGGATGCTCGCGCAACACGCCGAGACGCTCCTCCTCGCTTGCCGCGCGAAACACCGCGCACAGCGCCTGATGCACGCCATCGGCCGTCAGCGGCTCTTCGACTAGGCCCTGATCATAGGCGCGTTCGGCGATGAAGGGGGAATATTCGAAAACGCCGCCGAACCGGCTGACAAACTCTTCGCGGGCGATCATGGGGCGTCTTCCTTGGGCAAGTGATGGTCGTACCAGTGGCGGGCAATGTCGATGCGACGGGGCAACCACACCTTGTCATGGGTCTCGACATATTCGAGGAAACGCTTCAGCGCCGCCGCCCGGCCCGGCTTGCCGACAAGCCGGCAATGAAGGCCGACCGACATCATCTTCGGCGCGCCCTGCCGGCCCTCTTCGTAAAGTGTGTCGAAGGCATCCTTCAGATAGGCGTAGAACTGCTCGCCGGAATTGAAGCCCTGCGGCGTGGCAAAGCGCATGTCGTTATTGTCGAGCGTATAGGGAATAAGCAGGAAGGGCTTGCCGTCGGGCGTCTTCACCCAATAGGGCAGATCATCGGCATAGGTGTCGGAGGAATAGAGGAAGCCCCCCTCCTCCATCATCAGGTCGAGCGTGTTGATCGATGGCTTGCCCTGGTAAAGCCCGTAGGGGCGTTCCCCCGTCAGTTCCGTATGCAGCCTGACCGCCTCGCGAATATGGGCGCGCTCGGTCTCGATTTCGAAATCCTTGTACTCCAGCCAGCGCAGGCCGTGGCTGGCGATCTCCCAGCCCGCCTCCTTCATCGCGGCGACGGCTTCCGGATTGCGCTCCATGGCGCGTGTGACGCCATAGACCGTGACCGGGATCTTCAACCCCGTGAACAGCCGCCACAGCCGCCAGAAGCCGGCGCGAGACCCGTATTCGTAAAGCGATTCCATGTTGAGATTGCGTTGTCCGGGCCAGGGGGCCGCGCCGACGATCTCCGACAAGAGGCTCTCCGACGCCGGATCGCCGTCCAGAATGCAGCTCTCGCCGCCCTCTTCGTAATTGATGACGAACTGCACCGCGATGCGGGCATCTCCAGGCCATTTCGGGTCTGGCGCATTGCGCCCATAGCCAATCAGTTCGCGCGGATACCCGCTCGTTTCAGCACTCATGCAAGCCTCATTTCCAGTATCGCCCGACGGTACTCCACCGCCCCGGATACAGAAAGAGGAAAGGCATAGAAGTCACAGAAATCAAGTCTCTCAGGCGATCCGCCGGGCCGGAAGCGCGCCCATGGGATGCAGCGAATGGACGCAGAACGGCGCGCCCGGCTCCTCCTCGACGAAAAGCGCGATATTCTCGAATTCCACGGGCTCGGCCAGGATCGGGCCGAAAAACTCCAGCGCCGCGCGTTCCATCCGCTCCATGTCGCGCGGCCGAAGCGGGCCGGTGAGCGGCATATGGAAGGTGAAGGCCGACATCACGTCCGGCTCTCCCCAGCGATGAAGATTGGCAAACTGCACCGGCGACAGGGTGCCGGCGTCGCGCCGCTCCAGCTCCGCCTCGCTCAAAGGCGCGCGGAACGGATCGAACTCGCAAACCACGGCAGCGGCGAGGTCATCAAGCGCCGGCACGGCAACGGCCGGGGCGAATGCCAGGCTGTCGCGCCGCCGCACGACCTTCAGGGGCGGCAGAAAGAACGGCTTCCAGCCCGTGGCGAACCGCATCAGCGCATTCAGCAGCAGCGCCTCGCTCGCGCCCTCGGCAAGATGAAACGGAGATTTCAAGACACCCTGGAAGCCGTAGCGTCGCGGAAGGGCGGTGTGAAAGGCAATTTCCGACAGCGACATGCCGCCGATCATCGGCGGCTCGATCGCCTGCCCGGAATAGGCATTGCGACCGATCCAGTTGGCCCCGACAATGCCGAGCGCCTCATGCGGCGCCGGGGTGAAGCTGATGGCATAACGTGGCTGGTCGGAGGGCATCGGGATCACGCGAAAATACAGATGAACATGTCCTGCGATACGTGATTCCGATGACACTGATACGACGAAAACCCGGCCTTTACTGAACTATCCGATATTTTTATTGGCGCGCCGCAAGTAGATTTCGAGGTTATAAATATCCGGCAAGTCCTGCGCGGAAGGGGTGTTACCGCTGGCAAGACCGACCGCATGGCCGGCGAGCCGGTTCGACACGCCGAAACTCGTCTTGAAGCCGCCGCCAAGCGCAATCACGTCCGGCACGGAGTGCAGCGCCCCGATCATCGGTTCGCGATGGACGCCGCGCGGGCGAAGCCCTGCCCAGCGCTCGATGACAGGTGCATCGCGAAGCGCGGGAACGGCAAGGCGGGCGGCGGCGATCAGCGCTTCAAGCCTGTCATCCGTCTCGAAAGCCGCGTCGAATTCATCTTCCGAGGTGGAGCCGATCGCGACCCGACCGCCCGTATGGGCGATGACATAAAGGCCGTTGTCGAAGTAGATCGGCAAGGTCGGGTCGCAATCTGCGGCGAGCAGCGCCGCCTGCCCCTTGACCGGGCGGCCGAGCGGCTGGCCCTCAGGCGCCCACAAAGGCTGCAGCAGCGAGAAGCCCTCGACGCCGGCTGCGACGATGGCCTTGCCGAAACCGATGCGTTTCCCGTCCGAAAGCACGATGCCACGCGCTTCGGCATCGATTGCGGCGACATCTTCGCGGATGATCCGGACATGGCGGGCCGTGGCGATAAAGGCCTTGAGAGCGGCAACGACGCCGCGCGGGGCGACATGGGCGGCGAGCGTTTCATGGACATAGGCAAGCGCTGCATCGTTCCTTGACGGCCAGCCCGCATCCGGCGGATCCGGGACCACTGTCCACTCGAAGCGATGATCGCCGATCCGCCAGTTCCTCGCCGCCTCGTCGGCGCGAAGGCGGGCCGTCTTGACCTGCTGCTCGTGATAGAGCGGCATGACCCGGCCCGAGCGGCGATAACCCGTCTCAAGCCCCGTCTCCTCCTCCAGCAGCCGGAGCTGACCTTCCAGTGCCGCGAGCGCCTCGAACTGGAACTGTTTCTTCTGGTCCCACTGGTCCGGCATATAGGCCATCAGCGCGCCGAGAAGCCCGTTGCTGGCGCCGCTGCCGGGAGCGTCGCGGTCAACCAGGATCGTCTCGATGCCCGCCTTCTCAGCATGATAGACGGCCCAGAGCCCCATGATCCCGCCGCCGATGATCACAAGATCGGCGGATGTTTTTTGACGCGCGGTCATATTCGTATTATCGCCATTCATCATGGGCGATGCGGACCACAAACACGGACCTGATGCAAGCAAAACCGGCGCGGACGGGCTTTCCTGGCACGAAAACGACATGCCGTTTTCGAATGCCTTCCAGGACCATTTCTATTCGAGGGCCGACGGACGGGCCGAGTGCGGTCACGTCTTCATCGCCGCGAACCGTCTGCCGGAGCGGTGGCAGGCGGGCGGAACCTTCGCCATCGGCGAGCTCGGCTTCGGCACGGGTCTCAATTTCTGCGAAACCTTTCGCCAGTGGAAGCGCCGCCGCCCGGCTGGTGCGCGGCTCTCCTTTACCTCGTTCGAACTCTACCCGATGACGTCAGCCGAGATTGACCGCGCGCTTTCGCACTGGCCGGAGATCGCGGACGAACGGCATGCGCTTCTCTCGCGCTGGCCGGACGCCCCCTCCGCTGCGGTCGAGATCGAAATCGACCCGCAGACGCGGCTCGTCGTCCATTGCGGCGACGCGCTGACGTCGCTCGCCGCCTGTGCCGGGCGCTTCGACGCCTGGTATCTCGACGGTTTCGCGCCATCGCGCAATCCCGACATGTGGTCGGCCGCGCTGATGCAGGCCGTCTTCGACCATACCCGGCCGCGTGGCACATTCGGCACTTATACGGCAGCCGGTTTCGTGCGCCGCAACCTTCAGGCGGCGGGTTTTACGGTTACCCGCGCGCCCGGTTTCGCGGACAAACGGGAGATGCTTTGCGGCAGCCGGCCGGATGCGCCCTGATTTCCAGCCAGCCCAACTTGCAGCTTGACTTTTGCCAGACCAAGCCTCATGTACTGCTCAGGCTTTCCACCTGTTCGCATGCCGCGT
>CAXXRG010000002.1:0-1657492 GCA_963676545.2 uncultured Martelella sp.
CGAGGTGGAGTCTGTGGTGGAGCGTGGGTTGGTGTTGGGGGGTGTGAATGAGACGGATCGTTGTGTTGAGGATGTGACGTTGGCGGATTTGGTGGCGGCTTCGGTTGAGGTGTCGTCGGGTCGTGTGGCTGTGGTGTTCGGTGATGTGGTGTTGTCGTATGCCGAGTTCGGTGTGCGGGTGAATCGGTTGGCGCGGTGGTTGATCGGGCGTGGTGTGGGGCCGGATGTTTTGGTGGGTCTTGCGGTGGAGCGTTCGGTGGAGATGATCGTGGCGATGCATGCGGTTGTTGCTGCGGGTGGTGCGTATGTGCCTATTGATCCGGAGTTGCCGGTGGAGCGGATCGGTTTGTGGTTGATTCGGCTGCGCCGCAGCTTGTGTTGACTGTTTCTGCGTTTGTGGTGTGTTGCCTGTGGGTGTGGATGTTGTTGTTCTCGATGGTCTTGATGTGGGTGGGTTTTCGGGTGGTCGGGTTTCTGATGGTGATCGGGTTGCGCCGTTGCGGTCGGGTAATGCGCGTATGTGATGTTCACGTCGGGTTCGACGGGTCGGCCGAAGGGGGTGTCGGTCAGTCATGGGGCGATTGTCAATCAGTTGGCGTGGTTGGCTGGGGAGTACGGGGTGGGTGCTGATGATCGGGTGATGGCGCGTGCGCCGTTCACGTTCGATGTGTCGGTGTGGGAGTCGTTTTTGCCGTTGACGGTGGGTGCGAGGTTGGTGGTGACGCGGCCGGGTGGGCATCGTGAGTTGGATTATCTTGCGGGTGTGATGGTCGAGCATGCGATTTCGGTGGCGGAGTTCGTTCCGTCGGTGCTTGCGGCGTTGGTGGCTGATGGTTTTGGTGGTGCGTTGGGTTCGTTGCGGCATTTGTTTGCCGGTGGTGAGGAGTTGTCGCCGGAGCTTGCGGTGGCGTTGGGTTCGTTGACGTCGGCTGCGGTGCATAACACGTATGGTCCGACGGAGGCGGCGATTACGACGACGGCGCATCGGATTGTGGGTTCGGTGTCGGGGGTGGTGCCGATCGGGACGCCGGTGTGGAATACGCGTGGGTATGTGTTGGATTCGCGGTTGCGTCCGGTGCCGGTGGGTGTTGCGGGTGAGTTGTATCTCGATGGTGCGCAGTTGGCTCGTGGTTATCATCGGCGTCCGGATTTGACGTCGGATCGGTTTGTGGCGAATCCGTTTGTGGTGGGTGCTCGGATGTATCGCACGGGTGATCGTGTGTTGTGGAGTGCTGCTGGGTCTTTGGTGTATTTGGGTCGGTCGGATTTTCAGGTGAAGATTCGTGGGGTGCGGATCGAGCTCGGTGAGATCGAGTCGGCGTTGGGTGCGTTGCCGGGTGTTTCGGGTGCTGTGGTGGTGGTGCATGGGGGGAGTCGTCTGGTCGGGTATGTGACGGCTGGGTCCTCGGTCGATGCGGAAGTTTCGGTGGATTCGGTGGGGGCGCGGGCTGCGGTGGGGTTGGTGCTTCCGTCGTACATGGTTCCGGATGTGGTGGTTGTTGTTGACGAGTTCCCGTTGTCGAGTGCGGGGAAGTTGGATCGGAAAGCGTTGCCGGAGCCTGTTTTCGGTGTGCGGGTGTTTCGGGCGCCTGGTTCTGCTTCGGAGTTGATGGTGGCTGCTGCTTTTGCGGTGGTTTTGGGGTGTGAGTCGCGGGTTGGTGTGGATGATGATTTCTTCGAGTTGGGTGGTAATTCGCTCAATGCGACCAGACTCGTCAGCCGCATCAACGCAGACCGAGGCACTGACATACCGCTGCGGGCCATCTTCGACTCGCCGACGGTAGCCGAACTCGCTGCGGTTCTCGACGCCTCATCATCCTCGAGTAGGCCGGCCCTGACAGCCCGGGTACGCCCGTCGGCGATCCCGTTGTCACCGGCTCAGTCCCGGATGTGGTTCCTCAACCGCTTCGAACCTGAGTCGTCGGCATACAACATGCCAGTGGTCCTTCGCCTCTCCGGCGCCCTCGACGAATCGGCGCTTGCTGCGGCAGTGGGTGATCTGGTGCTGCGCCACGAAGTTCTCCGGACGGTCTACCCTGAAGTGGACGGCATCGGTTTCCAGAGAATTCTCTCGCCGGATGACGCGGCCGTGGACCTGACGATCGAGTATGTGTCCGAAAGTGCTCTCCTCGTACGAGTTTCCGAAGTCCTCGGCGCAACTTTCGACGTCACGTCCGAAATTCCCATGCGAGCTCATCTGTTCCAGCTCGACGAGTTCGAGTACGTCCTGGCGATGACGGTGCATCACATTGCGGGTGACGGTTTCTCGATGGGTCCGTTGACGCGTGATGTGATGGTGGCGTATGAGGCGCGGTCCCGAGGTATGGAGCCGTTGTGGGCGCCGCTCGAGGTGCAGTACGCGGATTACGCGCTGTGGCAGCTCGAGACGTTGGGTTCGGAAGAATCGTCGACCTCACTCGTCACACGACAGTTGGACTTCTGGCGGAACGCTCTCGACGCAATACCGTCGGTGATCGATCTGCCGCTGGACCGACCTCGTCCCGTGGAAGCCTCCGGCCGTGGAGCCATGTTCTCGGCCCATCTGAGCCCCGAGGTGAACGCGCAACTGGAGAAGGTCGCGCGTGACAACGGCGCTACGTCGTTCATGGTGTTGCATGCCGCGCTCGCTGTTGTGCTTTCGCGCTACAGCGGTGAATACGACGTAGTTGTGGGAACTCCTGTTGCGGGCCGAGGAGAACGTGCACTCGACGATCTGGTCGGCATGTTCGTCAACACCCTCGCACTACGTTCCGTGGTGTCGCCCGGCGCTCGGTTCGCGGAATTGCTCGAATCGGTTCGAGAATTCGACCTCCAGGCGTTCGCGAACGCCGACGTTCCGTTCGAGCGCCTGGTCGAGGTACTCGATCCGGTTCGTTCGCAGTCGTACTCGCCCATTTTCCAGGTCAGTTTGACCCTGCAGAACATCGCATTGACCGAACTCGAGTTCGACGGCATACGTATCGCCGAAGTCGACAACGTCGTGACCACTACACAGTTCGACCTGGACTTCGTGTTCCACGAAGCACTCACCGCCGACGGGTCTCGCGGGGGTCTGGACCTACATCTGACCTATGCCACCGATCTCTTCGACGAGGCAACCGCAGCGCGATTGGTCGATGCATACGTCGCAGTGGTGAGCGCTGCAGTGGCGGACACGTCCACCATCGTCGAGATGTTCGAGGTGGAGTCTGTGGTGGAGCGTGGGTTGGTGTTGGGGGGTGTGAATGAGACGGATCGTTGTGTTGAGGATGTGACGTTGGCGGATTTGGTGGCGGCTTCGGTTGAGGTGTCGTCGGGTCGTGTGGCTGTGGTGTTCGGTGATCTGGTGTTGTCGTATGCCGAGTTCGGTGTGCGGGTGAATCGGTTGGCGCGGTGGTTGATCGGGCGTGGTGTGGGGCCGGATGTTTTGGTGGGTCTTGCGGTGGAGCGTTCGGTGGAGATGATCGTGGCGATGCATGCGGTTGTTGCTGCCGGTGGTGCGTATGTGCCGATTGATCCGGAGTTGCCGGTGGAGCGGATCGGGTTTGTGGTTGATTCGGCTGCGCCGCAGCTTGTGTTGACTGTTTCTGCGTTTGTGGGTGTGTTGCCTGTGGGTGTGGATGTTGTTGTTCTCGATGGTCTTGATGTGGGTGGGTTTTCGGGTGGTCGGGTTTCTGATGGTGATCGGGTTGCGCCGTTGCGGTCGGGTAATGCGGCGTATGTGATGTTCACGTCGGGTTCGACGGGTCGGCCGAAGGGGGTGTCGGTCAGTCATGGGGCGATTGTCAATCAGTTGGCGTGGTTGGCTGGGGAGTACGGGGTGGGTGCTGATGATCGGGTGATGGCGCGTGCGCCGTTCACGTTCGATGTGTCGGTGTGGGAGTCGTTTTTGCCGTTGACGGTGGGTGCGAGGTTGGTGGTGACGCGGCCGGGTGGGCATCGTGAGTTGGATTATCTTGCGGGTGTGATGGTCGAGCATGCGATTTCGGTGGCGGAGTTCGTTCCGTCGGTGCTTGCGGCGTTGGTGGCTGATGGTTTTGGTGGTGCGTTGGGTTCGTTGCGGCATTTGTTTGCCGGTGGTGAGGAGTTGTCGCCGGAGCTTGCGGTGGCGTTGGGTTCGTTGACGTCGGCTGCGGTGCATAACACGTATGGTCCGACGGAGGCGGCGATTACGACGACGGCGCATCGGATTGTGGGTTCGGTGTCGGGGGTGGTGCCGATCGGGACGCCGGTGTGGAATACGCGTGGGTATGTGTTGGATTCGCGGTTGCGTCCGGTGCCGGTGGGTGTTGCGGGTGAGTTGTATCTCGATGGTGCGCAGTTGGCTCGTGGTTATCATCGGCGTCCGGATTTGACGTCGGATCGGTTTGTGGCGAATCCGTTTGTGGTGGGTGCTCGGATGTATCGCACGGGTGATCGTGTGTTGTGGAGTGCTGCTGGGTCTTTGGTGTATTTGGGTCGGTCGGATTTTCAGGTGAAGATTCGTGGGGTGCGGATCGAGCTCGGTGAGATCGAGTCGGCGTTGGGTGCGTTGCCGGGTGTTTCGGGTGCTGTGGTGGTGGTGCATGGGGGGAGTCGTCTGGTCGGGTATGTGACGGCTGGGTCCTCGGTCGATGCGGAAGTTTCGGTGGATTCGGTGGGGGCGCGGGCTGCGGTGGGGTTGGTGCTTCCGTCGTACATGGTTCCGGATGTGGTGGTTGTTGTTGACGAGTTCCCGTTGTCGAGTGCGGGGAAGTTGGATCGGAAAGCGTTGCCGGAGCCTGTTTTCGGTGTGCGGGTGTTTCGGGCGCCTGGTTCTGCTTCGGAGTTGGTGGTGGCTGCTGCTTTTGCGGTGGTTTTGGGGTGTGAGTCGCGGGTTGGTGTGGATGATGATTTCTTCGAGTTGGGTGGTAATTCGCTCAATGCGACCAGACTTGTCAGCCGCATCAACCAACACGCTGGTACCGCGTTGCCGCTTCGGACGTTGTTCGATCACCCCTCTGTGGCGGAACTTGCTGTTGCACTGGACAATGCAGAGCGTGCCGACAGGCCTGCCCTCGAGATGCAGACTCGTCCGGAGCAGATCCCGCTTTCACTTGCACAGAATCGGATGTGGTTCCTCAATCAGTACGACGTCGCATCTGCGGCCTACAACATCCCGTTGGCCATCCGACTCTCCGGCATCGTCGACGTTACGGCGCTTCGCGGTGCCTTCGGTGATGTTCTGACGCGTCTCATGAGTCGCTGCGAACAGTGTTCCCCGACAACGGTGACGGCCCCGTCCAGGTGATCCTGACACCCGAGGACGTCGAGTTCGATCTGAGCCCGATCGACGTCGACCGCGGTGACCTCGACACTCGCATACTCGAGGTCATGTCCGAAGGTTTCGACGTCACTGCTTCCGTGCCGATTCGCGTGAAGTTGTACCGCGTCGAGGAATTCGAGCATGTACTGGTGATGTCGGTGCATCACATCAGTGCGGACGGCGTGTCCATGACGCCGTTGGCTCGCGACGTCATGATCGCCTACGCGGCACGGTTGACCGGCCAGGCCCCCTTCTGGGCGCCGCTGGAGATCCAGTATGCCGACTTTGCGCTGTGGCAGCGGGTGCTCCTCGGTGGCGAGGCTGACCCGAAGAGCATCGCATCGACTCAGATCGATTACTGGAAATCAACATTGAACGGGATTCCGGAACTGCTCGAGCTTCCGGCCGATCGACTGCGACCGGCGGTGGCCACCCAGAACGGTGCGATGGTTCGCTTCGACATCGCGTCCGAGATCATGGATCGCGTTCGTGAGGTCGCCGATCACCACAACGCAAGTGTGTTCATGGTGATTCACGCTGCGTATGCGGCACTGTTGGCGAGAGTGTCGGCGAGCACCGACATCGTCGTCGGCACGCCCGTGTCCGGACGAGGCGAAGCGGCTCTCGAGGATCTCATCGGAATGTTCGTCGGCACGGTCGTCCTGCGAACGGATGCCGACCCCGCACTGACGTTCGCGCAGTTGGTCGACCAGGTGCGTGACCGAGATCTGAGTGCGTTCGGCAACGTCGATGTGCCTTTCGAGAGACTGGTGGACGCTCTGCAACCTGTTCGCTCACAGGCTCACACACCGCTGTTCCAAGTCACGTTTGCCTACGAATATATCGAAGACGCCACGTTCGAGCTTCCTGATCTGCGGGTGTCCGCCGTCGAATTCGACGTCACTCCAGCTCAATTCGATCTTGCCTTGACGTTGTTCGAGACCACGGAATATACCAGCGGCGCAGACACCGAGTCGGTAGCGGTGAGTGGCTCGCTGACCTACGCGACGGATTTGTTCGACCGTTCCACGGCTGCGTCGTTCGCCGACCGATTCGTCATGATGCTCGAGCAGCTGACGCGGGATCCCGCGAGAGTAATCGGGGATATCGACGTTCTGAATCGGGACGAGCAGAACCTACTGGTGCCGGTGCGAGGACTTACGGCGGCGCATCCCGCGACTCTGTCCGAGCTGATTTTTGCTGCGGTCTCGTCGAATCCAACGGGGATCGCCTTCCTGTGGAATGGCCGCGCCGTCACCTATACCGAGGCCGACGAACTCTCGACCCGCCTCGCTCACGTCCTGCTGCGACGCGACATCACACCGGAAACATTTGTTGCGCTGGCTCTTCCACGATCGCTCGAATCCGCCCTCGCAGTCTGGGCGGTTGCCAAGACGGGTGCCGCATATTTGCCGGTCGACCCGAGTTATCCGGCCGATCGCATCGACCACATTCTCGAAGATTCTCGAGCGAGGTTGGGTGTGACGATCGCCGAGCAGCGTCAGTTCCTGCCCGACGACGTTGAATGGTTGGTTCTCGAGGACATCGCCGAAGAACTGGCGGCAGCCCCGGTGAGCGTGAGCTGGCCGCCGGTGCGGATCGACAATCCGGCGTACATGATCTACACGTCAGGTTCGACGGGCAAGCCCAAGGGCGTGGTTGTCACTCATTCCGGTCTCGCCAACTTGGCGGCCGAACGGCGTGAGCACTACCAGATCACGTCCGACGCCCGGTTCCTGCACACCGCGTCACCCAGCTTCGACATGGCTGTCGGCGAAATGATCTCCGCGCTCTCTGCTGCAGCAACATTGGTGATCGTTCCGGTGACCACGATCGGTGGTGACGACTTGGCCGAGTTGTTGGACTCGCAACGGGTCACCCACGCTCTGATCACCCCGGCCGTTCTGAGCACGATCGCCCCCCACGACCACGAACATCTTCGCGTTCTCGGTGTGGGCGGTGAAGCGGTATCCGCTGAACTGGTCGATCGTTGGCAGCCAGGGCGAACGATGCTCAACGGCTACGGACCGACCGAGGCGACCGACATCTCCACAGTTGCAGACCTCGAAGCGGGACAACCTGTCACGGTCGGTAAACCTGTGCGCGGATTCCGGACCCTGATCCTGGACACTCGACTGCGACCGGTGCCGATCGGTACGCCTGGTGAACTGTACGTGGCGGGGCCCGCTTTGGCTCGCGGTTACCACAACCAACACATTCTCACCGCAACACGATTCATCGCCGATCCCCACGGTGATCCTGGACAGCGCATGTACCGGACCGGTGACATCGCTGCCTGGACGGCCGATCTCACCATCGAGTACCGCGGACGGATCGACAGTCAGGTCAAGATCCGAGGTCAACGCATCGAACTCGGTGAAATCGAAGGCGGTGGCAACACAATGCGACGAGATCGCGCAATCCGTGGTGCTTGTCGTCGAGACTGCACTGGGCAAGCGGCTGGCGGCATACCTGGTGCCGCAAGCTGGGCGCGTGATCGATACCGAGTCCGTAAGGCGCTATCTGGAGTCCGCGCTGCCACGACCGATGGTGCCCGACGCGTATGTCGTGCTGGACGCTCTACCGGTGACCGTGAACGGAAAGCTTGACCGCAAGGCTCTTCCCGCTCCGACGTTCTCCGCGTCGAAGGTGCGCTATCGAGCACCCGCGTCCGAGACGGAAGAGATCCTCGCTTCGCTGTTCGCAGACCTGCTCGGTGTCGAGGCGGTGAGCGTCGACGATTCGTTCTTCGGGCTCGGCGGCGACAGCATCGCATCCATCCAACTGGTCTCCCGAGCGAAGGCTCGTGGTCTCGTGATGACCCCACGAGACGTCTTCGAACAGAAGACTGTTGCCGCGCTGGCACAGGTCGTTTCGCGATCTGACGCGCCGGCGCAGATGGTACTTGCCGAACTGCCGGGCAACGGTGTCGGAGAGTTGCCGCTGACGCCGGTGATGCGCATGGTGCTCGGCAGCACCGATCACTTCGATCGCTACTCACAGTCGATCGCACTGGATCTGCCAGTCGGCGTCGATCAGGCGGGGATCGTCGCCACGTTGGCCGCCGTCGTCGATCACCACGACATGCTTCGGTCGACCTTGCACAGCAAAACTTTGCACGTGGCCGAGCCCGGAAGCGTGGACGTGGCCGCACGTGTGCGGAAGGTCGACTTCGATCCCGCTGCCGTCGACAGCGCGGAAAGCTTGACCGAATTGGCACGATCCCAAGTGGAACTGGCTCGACGAGAACTTGATCCGCGCGGCGGTGTGATGTTCGCGTGCGTATGGCTCGCGCCGGTGGGTGACGCGGAAAAGGCGACCGGGCGACTGCTCGTCGTGATGCACCATCTGGTCGTCGACGGAGTGTCGTGGCGAATCCTGGTGCCGGACTTCATGACCGCGTGGGCACAGATCTCCAATGGTGCGCCGGCGCAGCTGGCACCTGTCGGCACGTCGATGCGTCGCTGGGCACATGCACTGCAGGACAGTGCAGTTGGGGCGACGGCAGAACTGCCGGCGTGGCGGGCAATCGTCGACGGCGAGGACCCGGATCTGGGATCGGCGCGCTTCGACCCCTCGCTCGATCTGGTCGCAACTGTCCGCGACATCGAGGTGCGCGTCGACGCGTCGACGACTCAAGCACTGCTGACCGAGCTTCCGGCCGCGTTCCGTGGCGGCGTGAACGACGGTTTGCTGACAGCTCTGGCGCTTGCAGTCACTCGGTGGCGTCGCGAACGAGGCGTGCACACCACATCGACGCTCATCCAGATGGAAGGTCACGGGCGAGAAGAGCAGACTGCACCCGGTGCTGACCTCTCGCGTACCGTCGGTTGGTTCACCAGCGTCTATCCCGTGCGCCTCGAACTCGGTGCGCTCGACATCGACGACGCCATGCGCGGCGGCGTCGCGGCGGGTCGGGCCCTGAAGTCGGTCAAGGAACAACTGCTCGCCGTGCCCGGTCGTGGCATCGGCTACGGGGTCCTCCGATATCTGACCGGCAGTGACATGTCCGGCAGTGACATGACCGGCAGCGACCCGGGTACACCACTGCCGGACAGCATGCCGCAAATCAGTTTCAACTACCTCGGTCGCGTGTCTGCCGGCAGCGTCCCGGAGGAGTTCGCCGATTTGGGGTGGACTCCGTCCGTGGATGTCGGTGACATCGAAGGCCCCGGAAACCCCGACATGCCTGCCGCCGCAGTTCTCGACATCAACGCGATAGTCACCGACATTTCGGGTGATGCCGAGTTGTCCGCGACGTTCTCCTACGCCGGACGCCTCCTGACCGATGCGGACGTCCGAGACTTGGCGGAGTACTGGGCGAGCGCGCTTCGGAGCCTGGTTTCCCACGTCGGCAGCGGCGCTGGGGGAGGCCTGACGCCTTCCGACGTTTCCGTTGGTGACGGTCTCTCAGGAGGACATCGATGTCTGGGAAGACCGGTATCCGCTGGTCAGCGACATTTGGCCACTGTCGCCGTTGCAGCACGGACTTGCCTTCCACTCGTTGCTCGCCGGCAACACTGCCGACGTTTATCAGACCCAGATGGTTCTGGAGCTGACAGGAACTGTCGATCCGATACGAATGAACCGGGCCGTGACTGCTCTGCTGAACCGTCACGACAACCTACGGACGGCCTATGTCGCCGATCTGTCCGGCGAACTCGCGCAAATCGTTCTCGGTGAGGTCGATGTCCCGTGGCGTGTGGTCGACCTCGGTGCCGAGCCTGCGAGTGAGCGCGAAGCTGTCTACGAGCGAACCCTCGAGCGCGATCGATCCGAGCGTTTCGATTTGGCAACACCGCCATTGCTTCGGTTCACGCTCATCACTCGAGATCCCGGTCGACACGCGCTTGCGGTGACACTGCACCACATTCTTCTCGACGGGTGGTCGATGCCGCTTCTGATGAAGGACCTGATGGTTCTGTACGCAACGCACGGCGACGAATCGGTGCTTCCCCGCGCAGCGTCCTATCGTAATTACCTGTCCTGGTTGAATTCTCGGGACGCTGCGGAATCCGAGTTGGCGTGGGCCGAGGCGCTGTCCGGGCTCGAGCAGCCGACCCTGCTCGCCGGGGAAGGGTCTGCTGGTTCGAGTACCGGCACCGTCGAGTCGGTCGTTACCCAGCTGGAGACCGAACTCGCCGAGCATCTCGGTGCCTTCAGCGCCGACAACGGCGTCACATTGAACACCATGATGCAGGCAGGTTGGGGAATCCTGCTGGCGCGCCAGCTGGGTCGAACGGATGTCGTGTTCGGTGCAACCGTGTCGGGTCGTCCTCCCGAGCTCGATCATGTCGAGTCGATGGTCGGCCTGTTCATCAACACTCTGCCCGTCCGGGTCACGATCGACCCCGCGGAGTCTTTGCGTTCCTTGCTCTCACGGCTGCAGGCAGAACAGGCGGCGCTTCTCGAGCACCACCAACTCGGACTGACGGAGATCGTCAAGAGCGTCGGAAATGCCGCTGACTTCGACACGTTGACCGTCTTCGAGTCGTACCCCGTCGATACGGAAGGTATCGCTGCAACGAGCTCGATCGACGGGATGACGGTCACAGCGATCACCGGTGACGATGCGACCCACTATCCGTTGACACTTACCGTTGTTGCCGATGACGGCATTTCATTCACGCTCAAGTATCAGCAGGATGTCTTCGATGCTCCTACGATCGAGGTTCTGCGCGAGAGGATGCTTCGGATCCTGCGTGCATTCGTGGAGTTGCCGGACACCGCTGCCGGAAACCTGGATGTTCTGGGGCCCGACGAGCGTCGCCTGCTTGTCCCGGTATCGGGCCTGCCGACTGCGCCCAGCGCAACCCTGGCTGATCTCATCGCTTCCGCTGTCGCACAGAACCCCGACGGAATCGCGATCTGGGCCGACGGGCGTGCGTGGACATACCGTGAAGCGGACGCCTGGTCGAACCGCCTTGCTTCCATTCTGCTCGATCACGGAGTCGGTCCGGAAACCTTTGTAGCCGTGGCACTCCGGCGATCGGCAGCGTCCGTGATGTCGGTGTGGGCAGTGACGAAGACCGGCGCCGCCTACTTGCCCGTCGATCCTGACTATCCGGTTGAGCGGATCGAGCACATGATCACAGACTCCGACGCTGTCATCGGCATCAGCCGAGGTGGGAATCAACTTCCCGATTCGGTGCGCTGGCTCGATCTGGACGCACTCGAAACCGCGATCCAAGAGCTACCCGACTCGAGTATCGCGGGAGCGGCTCGCATCGACAATCCCGCCTACATGATCTACACGTCCGGATCCACGGGCAAACCGAAGGGCGTCGTGGTCACGCATGGTGGTCTCGCGAACCTTGCCGCCGAGCGTCGTGAGCACTATCGCGTCGACTCGCGCTCACGATTCCTGCACAACACCTCGCCGAGCTTCGACATGTCGGTGGGTGAAATGATGTCGGCGCTTTCCGCGGCGGCGACTCTGGTCGTCACACCACCCTCCATTATCGGCGGCGACGAGTTGTCGCGGTTCATGATCGACCGCGAGGTCACCCACGCACTGATCACTCCGGCGATGTTGACGTCGATGGAACCGGAAGGGCTCGAGGAGCTTCGAGTCCTCGGTGTCGGCGGTGAAGCGGTTTCCGCCGAACTGGTCAATCGTTGGCAGCCCGGTCGAACCATGCTCAACGGGTACGGACCAACCGAGGCCACCGACATCTCCACCGTCGGTGATCTTGTCGCGGGGAAGCCGGTCACGATCGGATCGCCCGTACGCGGTTTCGGCACGGTGATCCTTGACGCTCGACTGCTGCCGGTGCCGATCGGGACACCGGGTGAGCTGTACGTGTCGGGGCCGGCTCTAGCCCGGGGGTACCACGATCAGCTAGTGCTCACGGCAACCCGATTTGTTCCCAACCCGCACGGGCAGCCGGGGGATCGTATGTATCGAACCGGTGACATCGCCGCGTGGACACCCGAACTCACCATCGAGTATCGGGGCAGGACCGACAGTCAGGTCAAGATTCGTGGTCATCGCATCGAACTCGGCGAGATAGATGCGGCACTGCACGCCCACCCGGACGTCGATGTGGCCATGACCCTCGGCAAGCGGACACCGTCCGGAGACACGGCGCTGGTGGCGTACGTCGTGCCGGAGCCGGGAACTGCGCCGGAGGCGGGCCACGTCATCGCATTCGTATCAGAGTTCTTGCCACGTCACATGATCCCGAGTGCCGTCGTCTTCATCGACAAGGTGCCGATGACACCGACAGGGAAGGTCGACGAGAAGGCATTGCCGACTCCTGATTTTGCGTCGAAGATCGTGTATCGGGAGCCGAGCACGCCTACGGAAATCGCTGTGGCCACTGCCTTCTCGGAGGTCCTCGAGATTGCTGACGTCGGCGCCGACGACAACTTCTTCGAACTCGGTGGCAACTCACTGTCGGCGATGCGAGTAGTGACCAAACTGCGGATGTCGCTTGCTCGCGAGATCCCACTGCAGTGGTTGATGACCGAGCCGACTCCGGCGTCGATTGCGATTCGTGTCGACTCCGGACAAGAATCTTCCGGGGCGCTGGACGTCGTGTTCCCGATTCGGACGACCGGTGATCGGCCGCCTGTGTTCTTCGTCCATCCGATCGTCGGCCTGGCCTGGAGCTATGCCGGCTTGGCGCAGTACATCGATTCGGCGACTCCGATGTACGGGATCCAAACTCCAGCAGTCTCGTCCGCGGATCCGCTGCCGGAGTCCATCGAGTTCACCGCCGCCAGGTACCTCGAGGAAGTTCGAAAAATCCAGCCTGAAGGTCCGTATCACCTTGCCGGTTGGTCGCTCGGTGGCGTGATCGCACACTCGATGGCGGTGCTATTGCAGGCAGCGGGCGAGTCGGTCGATTCGTTGGTGATGCTGGACAGCTTCGCCCATGCCGCTGAAGACGGCGAAGGTACGGACGCTGACGACGACGCGGACATGGGACTCGAGTTCGCGCGAGCCATGGGCGAGTTGACTTCGGAAGATGTCGGCAGGCTTGTCTTCGCGGCCCGGCACAACGACACGTTGATGCAGACTCACCAGCCGGGGATCTTCGATGGCGACGTGCTGTATTTCACTGCAGCGCTGGATGATCCATGGCTGAACCGGGGAATCGATTCATGGCGTGCGCACGTGAGCGGGGATATCGTGAATCACCCGGTCGAGTGCACGCACTGGGACATCACCTCGCCCGCCGCTCTCGAGACCGTTGGTCCGTTGATGGCGCACAACTTGGAGAGGATTCGACGGATGTCCTGAGTCGGGCGGGCGTGTTCTCGAGACACCACCTGCGTCAGGAATGGGTGCTTTCCCAGGCGAAACCGTCAGGATCCGCGAAGGGTTCGGACGCACCGGTGATGGTGATTCGGTGCGATCCGGTGCCTTCCGGAGCAACCCCGGCATCCTTTGCCAAAGCGCGGCGACCATACAGTGCGAGTGTCACATTGTTTGCTGCACTGGTGAATTCGACGTACTTGCGACCGAAGCTCTTGGACACCTCGAGTCCGCGGTCGAGGTAGAACTGCTTGCTGGCCTTGACGTCTTCGGCGCCGAGCAGCAGCACGAGGCTGTCGATTGTGCGGGTGGCGGGTCCATTGTTCTTCTTCGACGACGTGGCGATCTTCCAGATCGAACCGTCCAGAGCCTGAAGGACTCCGCCGTATCCCCAGAGGGATTTCTTCACCGGCTTCAAGACGGCGGCACCGGCTGCGAGTGCGGCGCCGACGAAGGCGTCGACGATGTTCGGTTGGGAGACGACGAGCGAAATGGTGTACCCACGAAACCCGGTTGTCGGTTCGTTCGATTCGCGTAGCTGGATTCGATCTCCGACGCCGAGAGCGTTGTAGAAGGCTTCGGCTGCGACGAGGTCGGGTACGTCGAGGATCACGGATTGCGCGGTGGTCATCTGGGCGCTCCGTGCTGATGCGTGGATTGACGACGTGTGGTCGGAAGTGGACTTCTGTGGTGTGTTCATGTGTTTCAACGTAATTGCGGGTCCCTTGGCTGTGCTTCTCGATTTCTGATCGGTTTGCTGAGACTGCTTGCAAGGTGAAGCGCTCGAGCGGGCACTAGGTGGGCAATTTGTCGTGAATGTACTGTTCAGCCGATGTTTTCTCGATAGGCTGATGAGCGCTGATCGGACGTATCTCAGGCCACCATGGAACGGGGAAACCAGTGATCGCACTGCGAGGAAAGTCGTTAGCCGCAGCAGTAGTGGTGTCCATGACGATGGCGTTGGCCGCGTGTACGTCCGCTGAATCGGCGCCCGAGGTGGGCGCGAACTACGGCTCGGACGGAACCGCCGTCGACTACCGGGAGCCGGTGAAACTGAGTAGCCGAGATGGTGTTCTCGAGGTGCGCTTGTCCGCTCATCAGGGAGTGATTCCGCTCGATACCGCTTCGGCGCCCGTGTCGAATTTTCTGCTCTTCGGGTACGAGGTTATCCGCGGTACGGCGTCGGACGGATCGACCTCGGCGAGTGACGTCTATCCGGCGCCGACTCTCCGCGTCAATCCCGGAGAGCGATTGATCATTCATTACGACAACGATTTGCAGGATCTCACGATCGAGGACTTCTACGATCCGGCATTCACACCGGCGGGCGGGGACGTGCCGATCTATCCGCCGGCGCTGACGTCGGCTCCGCTGAATCTGCACACGCACGGAGTGCACGTGAGTCCGGACGGCAATGCGGACAACGTGTTGCTCAACATTCCCGCCGGCCAGGGAAACGTGTACGACTACGCGATTCCGGGGACGATGCCGAACGGTCTCTACTGGTACCACAGTCACCGGCACACCCTCACCGCCCAGCAGACGTACATGGGCTTGGCCGGGCTACTTGAAATCGGCCGGCCGGACGGGAATTTGCCTGTCGTGACGGCAAACGACGTTCCGATTCGCGATATGGCACTGCAGTACAACTTCGTATTCGACCGCAAAGGAAAGGGCCGGCAGCTCAACGACGCGAACTGGCCCCAATTCGTCAGTACGTTGATGCCACCCGCCGGTACGGAATTAGCCGACGGGACGTACCGTCCGAGCCTTGCTCCGGTGAATTTCTCGGACACCACCGAGGGCGCGCAGTATTTCACCAACTGGTATACCGGACCGTTGTCCCCGGCCAACCATCGTGGACAGAATCAATTCGTTCCAGGCAATCTGCAGAGCTTCGTGGGTGAATCGACGAGTGTTCCGGCCGATCTCTCCTTGCCGGACAACCAACGCGACGTGCAGTACACCGTGAACGGTCAGTTCCAGCCGTCGATGAAACTGAAGCCGGGGCAGACCGAGATCTGGGTGCTTGCCAACATCAGCGACTTTGCCTACATGCCGGTCACGTTGACGGAAACCGCAACCGGCGCTCATCCGAAGTTCGCGATCGTGGGCCAGGACGGAAACCCGTTCGACGAGGTCAGGCCACCCGTGGACGGGGACGGAACCAGGCTGGTGATTCCGCCGGCCTCGCGCTATGCAATCGCCGTGACGATGCCGGAGTCCGGCGATCTGGTGCTGGAGATGCCACCGCTCGAAGGTGCGAAACCGGTGAGCAATCCGGGCATTCTCTACACCAACAACGGTACCGACAATCCGCCCGCCGAACTCGGAACCGTCACCGTCGACCCGTCGGTGATCAGTTACGCGGACGGATTCTTCACGTTCCCGACTCAGCAGTTGATCCGTGCGACGCCAGACGAGGGTGAAGGAAAGACGACTCCCTTCGAGTTCGGACAGAAGCTCGATACCTACACCTCGTTCGTGGATACCGCAGCGATGACGCCCGACGTGACCCGCAATCTCACAGTGTCCGGTGGGTTCGGAAACGAGAAGGCCAGCAACAGCGATCCGAAGGCCTTCACCTACGAATTCGCCGACAACACGTTCCCCAACATTCCGCTGATTCAACCGCGACTGAATTCCGTTGAGGAATGGAAGATCACGAACCTCAACAACGACGAACACCCGATGCATATTCACGTCAACGACTTCCAGGTAACGGAAGTTGTGGATCCCGTCGCAGGTACCACGACGGGCGTTCAGCCCTGGGGAATCGACAACGTGAACGTGCCCGCTCCGGTGACTGACGAGAATGAGAATGCTCTCGAGCCTGCGTCAGTGACGTTGCGAACGAAGTTCACCGAGTACACCGGAACCTTTGTGATTCACTGCCACCGACTCAATCACGAGGACAACGGTTTGATGGCGACTGTCAACGTGATTCCCGAGGTATCGACATATGCCGTCGCGATACCTGGTTCGGCCGGCGTGCCCGCCAAGGTGCAGATATTCGATGCCAACGGCGACAAACTGATCACTGCTGTGACGCCCTTCCCGTCGTTCGAAGGCACCCCGAGTGTTGCGATGGCGGACGTGAACGGAGACATGGTGCTTGATCTGGTCGCTGGAACAGGTGCAGGCTCGGCTCCGGAAGTGGTGGCGTACAACGCAGTCGGCGGCGTGCCGTTCACCGACGAGTTGGCAAGATTCGCCCCCTTCGATGTGGGTTTCCGCGGTGGAGTGAACGTCGGCGGTGTCGACATCGACGGAAATGCACTGGCAGACAACATCATCGTTGCATCAGGCCCAGGGATAGAGTCGCAGGTCAAGATCTACTCCACCGACCTTCCGGCGGACAAGAGGTCCGCACCCACAGAATTCGGTTCGTTCTCGCCGTACCCGGGATCGAGTAGCGGAGTCACGTTCGCAACCGGAATGGTTGACAGTCACTCCGGTCGAGCGAGCATCGTGACAGCACCCGGTGCGGGCGAGGAGCCGTTGATCAAGACGTTCCGCTACGACCTGTACGAACCGACGGCGGCTGCGCAGGGCGACTCCGATGAACACGCAGGTCATACGGCTGGTCCGGCAACGACATCACAGTTCTTGGCATTCGATCAGGACTACCGCGACGGGGTGTCTCTGTCGACGGGTTGGGTGGCCGGCGCCGAGGGCGGAGCAAAGTCGATAGTGGCAGGCATGCTCGGAGGAGAAGGATCAATCCGCGTCTTCTCGAGTGGATCCAGGCTCGACGGTGCACCCGAGATGTACCTCGAGAGTCCAGATCACCATTCGACGGACGTGGCGTTTCGGGAGGTTGCAGCTTTCGACCCGTTCACCGGTCCCGGTTCGGGTGTCGGAGTGGCCACGACGAGCACGACCACCGGCGCGGACCTCCTCGTAAGTGGCAGCAACGGAACGGGTGCCGAAGTTCGGAAACTCACGCTGGGCCGCGCCGATCCGTCTGCGACCACTTTGACACCGACGCTTGTGGGAACGCTCCCTCCCTATCCTGTCGGCGGGGGAGTTATGCCGCTCGGCGGCCGATGATCCGGTTTTGAGAGTTACTGAAAGTAGTTTCATATCAACGGTTCTCGAGCCTTCCTGTTCTCGAAGTTGTCCGTTTTGTCTCTGGTTATAGAAAGTGTGTTCGATTAAACTTTCGGTATGGACAGTCGGGATGCGTGGCAGCTGGATGGCGAGGACCTCAAGGGTGAGGTTCTGGATCTGGTGCGTGTCCGGCACGAGTTGCAGTCGCGGATGGTGTTGCTGATCGTGGAGATGTTTTCCCGGAGACTTTGGTCGGGAAGGGTTTTCGGGCGATCGCGCAGTGGTTGCATGGTTCGACGAATCTGGAGATCGGTGAGTGCAGTCTGCTGGTCGGGTTGGCGCGGTTGTTGATGCTCGAACCCGTGGTGGGCGATGCGTTTCATCGTGGTGACGTTGATGCGTTGAAAGCCCGTCAGGTGGCGTCGTTTTGTCAGCATCCGCCCAAGAACATGACCCTGGCGGATGTGGACAAGGCTCGCGGGATTCTGTTGGGGTTGGCGTCGAAGAACATTGCGGATTGTGATGCGGTGCGGGCGGCGATCCGGCGGATCGAGAAGCAGTACGGCAAGCGTGAGGACGGCGTTCCGGTGGGTGAGGATTCGGAGCGTAACGAGTTCTATGCCTCGAAAGGTTTGTACGGGCGGGTGTCGGTGAAGGGTGATCTGGATTCGGTGAACGGGGCCCGGTTGATCACGTTGTTGTCGAGTCTGTCGGCTCCGACGCCGGAGAAAGACGGCGTCAAGGACACCCGTACGCCGGCGCTGCGGCGCGCGGACGGGTTCTGCGAACTACTGCGGCGGTACGAGCGGGCGGGGTTGGGTCCGATCGAGGGCGGGGTGAAACCACACATCACGGTCACCGCCAGTGCGAAAGACGTGACCGACCTGAAAGCGTTGAAGGATTTGTTGCCGTCGACAGAAGAGCTCGGGTTTGCGTGGACGGATTGGGTGGGCCCGATCAGTATCGATACCGCGCGGATGTTGGCGTGCGACTGCACGATCACGCGGATTTTGTTGGATGAGAATGGTGTTCCGCTCGACTGCGGTAAGGAAGCGAGAACGGCGACGGTTCCGCAGCGGAGGGCGTTGGCGGTTCGTGATGGTGGGTGCGCGTTCCCAGGGTGCGGGACTCCGTCGGGGTGGTGCGATGCTCATCATATTGTTCACTGGAACGATGGTGGCCCAACGGATCTCGACAATCTGATCTTGTTGTGCGGTCATCACCACCGGACGATGCACCACACCGAATGGCGGGTGGAGATCGGCCCGGATCGGAAAACGGTGTTCTATCCACCGATGTCGATCGACCCGTATCAACAGCCGATCGGCGGGAACAGCCCACCGACAGCCGCCTGAACGGGCATAACTGAAAAGGCCAGCGTGTGCACCGGGGAAGAATCATGCCCCGGTACATACGCTGGCATTTCGTGTTCCGGAGAGTTCAAGGCAGCGACCAGAACTGAGTAGTCACGAGGTAGAAGACGACAACCCAGAACAACGTCACAGCGGCGACGATTGCCACCCCTTGCGCGTTGGTTTTTGCGACAGGAATCCCCGGAGGTGGACGCAGCCAACGGTGCAGGAGCCGATTCACGTAGTACGGCATCGTGAAGAAACTCATGATGAAGCTCGACAGCAGATTGCCGATCAACAATCCCAGCCACAGTGGCAGCTTCAGCGGCGACAGGGCCAAAGTGAGCAAGACGACAGTCGGGTAGAGACCGACCCAGACCGCGATCGAGGTTTTTGTCTCCGAAGGTGGAGGGGCCTCGTTTCCGTTCTCGTCGAAGGCAAACCAACTGCCGAACGAATTGTCCACGGTTCGCAGTTCGAAGTCGTGGAACTTGCGACCCTCGGCGAGAAGTTGTTGTCGCTCAGGGGAAGTCAGCCACGTGTCGAGATGGGCAGCATTGTCGAAGCGGTACAGCAGGGTCCACTCATCCTGCACACCGTCGACGGGGCGAAACAGTTCGGTGCCGCGGAATCCGTCGAAAGCACTCTCCACCTCGCGAAGGCGGTCCTGCCAGGCAAGGAACTCGTCGATGCTGTCGTCACCGACTCGGTGCGTCACTACGACGGTCAGCAATGGGTCCGGAGGCCTGATCCCGCCGCTCACTACCTGCTGCGTGGCCGGGCCGTCGAAGAACTGACGACCGCTGTCGAGGTAGTCCTGCCTCGTCGCGCTGTTGATCCACGCCTGAACATGAGCGATGGAGTCGAATCGGTACACGATCACCCAATCAGGTTGGGTGGGCGTCGGAGCCGCGATTTCTGCCCCGAGGAAGCCTGCATAATCTGCGGCCGCCCGGTTGAGATCTTTCTGCCAGACCTCGAATTCTTTCTCCAGTCCGGCACGCACTCGCTGGCCGATGATGACCGTCGCGGCGCTGTCCGCCGACGTGTTCGCGGTCATCGGTTCAGGCCTGAGTAGATGCGTTCCGGGGTGAGCGGTAGTGACCGGAATCGTGACCCGGTTGCATCCTGCAGTGCGTTCGCCAATGCAGGGGCAACCGGATTGATGCAGCACTCCGTCATGCCCTTGGAGCGGAGTGGGCCGACGGAGTCTGATGACTCGACGAGGATCACCTCCGTGCGTGGGATATCTGCATATGTCGGGATCCGGTAGTTACGTAGATTCGGGTTCATCATCGCGCCGTTTGCGTCTACGTGGAAGTTCTCGGTGAGTGCGAAGCCGATGCCCTGGGCGACGCCACCTTCGATCTGTCCCCGCACCTGCGCCGGATTGATGATCACCCCAGCGTCGGTGGCTTGGACGCTGTAGAGAATGCGGATCTCGCCGGTGATGCGATGGACGGCAATCCGGAAGCCATGAGTGTTGGACACCACGCTGCGCGGAGATCCGTATGCCTTCCGCGCCTCGGTGAATCGGATCCCGCGCGGGCGTGCGGCCTCGAGTATCTCTTGCAGTGTTAATCGAGTACTACCGCAGACGATCTTGTCGTCGTCCATCGAGCACTGGTCAATCGACACGCCGGTGTGGTGCGCGGCGAAGGCAAGTAGGCGATCGCGGAGCGCATTCGACGCGCGAAGTACCGCGTTCCCAGCGACAAACAGGCCGGCGCTGGCGAAAGCGCCTGTGTCGAAACCGGTTCGGTCGGTGTCCGACTGAATGATTCGTACACGTGACGGTGTTGTGCCCAGCTGATTCGCGGCGATCTGCACGTGGGCGGTAGAAGTACCCTCACCGAATTCGACTGTGCCGATGGCAAGTTCGTATACACAGTCTTCGCCGAGGGTGAGCCAAGCCTCGGAAATGTGCTCGGTGGGTGGCGCGGTCTCATGTAGTGAACTGGCGGTACCGGTGCCGATCAGCCAATCGTCTCCGAGCGAGGGAACCGGTTGGCGCTTCAACGCGGTGTCGATCAGATCGATGCATTGCCCCAGTCCGTCTTCGGTGAAGATCACGTCGTCTGGGCCGTCTTCGAGTGCGATCAGCGAGTCGCCTGGTCGTACGATATTGCGTCGACGCAGTTCGAGCGGATCCATGTTCAGCGCGATGGCCAATTCGGTCATGGCCGATTCCACGGCAAAGGCCGGTTGCGTCATCCCGTACCCACGTAGAGCGCCGCTCGGAACATTGTTGGTGTACACGGAATACGCATCGAACTTCTTGTTGGCGCAGCGGTAGAGCGAGACCGCCGCGCCGCCGGCAAAGAGTGTCTCTCCACCGTGGTTTCCGTACGCACCGGTGTTCGAGATGTTTCGGTACTGAAAGGCTGTGAGGGTTCCGTCCGACTTGGCACCGAGCTTGATCGTGAGCTTCATCGGATGACGCGGCGACGCGGTGGTGAACTCTTCTTCTCGGGTGAACTCGAGGCAGACGGGACGACCGGTGTCGAGGGTGGCGAGCGCCACCAGATCCTCGCTGATCACTTCCTGTTTTCCTCCGAACCCGCCGCCCACGCGTTTGCAGAACACGCGTAGCTGATCCGGGCGGAGGTCGAAGAGATGGGCGAGTTTGACCTTGGCGATGGAGGGGGACTGCGAACTTGTGCGAACGTGAAGGCGTCCGTCTTCCATCCAGGAGATCGAACCGTGCGTCTCGAGGTGCGCGTGCTGAACCCGCGGCGAGAAGTAGGTGCCTTCGTGGATGACGTCGGCCTCGGCGAACCCGGCCTCGACGTCGCCCACATGACCGTGAAGTTCGAGCAGGATGTTGTGCTCAGGATCTCGAACAAAGGGATCGTCGGATCCGTGCAGGGCTGAGCGCCGTCGGCCATGGCCTCTTCCGGATCGAACACGGAAGGCAGGATCTCGTAATCGACCTTCACCTTCCGACGGCCTTCTTCCGCAGCGACGACGGAGTCGGCGAGGACGGCCACTACACGCTGACCCACGAACCGCACGACGTTGTCGAGAATGTAGGTGTCGTCCGGATCAACAAGGTGGTCGGTATGAATTGCCGTGGTGAAGAGCTTGCGCGGCACGTCTTTCCAGGTGTAGACGCGATGGACACCGGGGACGGCGAGCGCCTCGGTGGTGTCGATGGAAGTGATGCGTGCATGTGCGTGCGGCGAGTGCAGCACTTTCAGGTGCAGCATGCCGTCGATGGCGGTGTCCATAGTGTATTCGGCTCGGCCGGTCACCACGTCGGTGGCCGCCGGCGCCCCGACGCTGGTTCCGACGGCCTGTCCGGGAGGGCAACTTCGACAGCACCGACACCGTTGACCGCGTCTTCGATGGATCGGTAACCGGTGCAGCGGCACAGGTTTCCCTTGAGCGCTCGCGGCAAGTCTTCTATCTGCGCGTCGGTGAGCGCCGCCGAGGTCATGATCATCCCGGCGGTGCAGAACCCACACTGAAAGCCGGGTGCATCCCGGAACTGCTGCTGAATCGGATGGAGATCTTCGGGCGTGCCGAGTCCCTCGATCGTGGTTACCGCGCGACCGTCGGCGCGAAAGGCGGGCGTGATGCAGCTGTGTATCGGTGTTCCGTCGAGCCACACTGTGCACGCCCCGCAGTCCCCGCCGTCGCATCCCTTCTTCACTCCGTGGTGTCCGAGGTGCCGAAGAAACGTCCGGAGACACTGTCCCGGGAACGGCTCCTCGTGGAACTGCCGGTCGTTCACCGTGTAGCTCATGACTGGCTCCCCGTGAGTTCGTTTCGGAGCTCGTCGGCGTAGTGGCGGGCGAGGTGGAGGCGGTGGTCGGGGGTTCCGTTGGGATCGTCGAACCAACTGTCGGCCGAAATGGAGTCGACGGCTCGTCGCAGAGAGTGCTCGTCCGGCATCGTGTCGAACGTCAGCCGGATCGGATGGGTGGTGCCGGCGGTGATGGTGGAGGTGAAAGTCGTCGGCGCCAGGAGTCTGCGTCGCGATCATGAAGATCGTCGAACGGCCGAGGTGCGTGAGACTGAAGCGGCGGTGGGCATGCCGTTTGGTGAGTGAGTGCACCGGGAACTCGATGCTCCGAAGGACTTCGCCCGGCTCCAGGACATTCTGGTGGTCACCGGTCACGAAGTCGCACGCGTCGACGGTCCTCACTGTTCCGTCGGTAGCCCATAGTGTGAACGAAGCCTCGAGTGCAACTGCCAGGGTGATCATCGGTCCGGCTGGAAGTGACATACAGATGTTGCCGCCTACGGTTGCCGAATTCCACACCTTGAAGGAAGAGAGGAAGTACTCGCAGCTGACGCGAATTAAGTGGCTCGCACGCCAATTGTCCGGCGGGACAAACGCATACAGTTCGGCAACGGTGCACGTGGCCCCGACACCGAAATGAGTCGCGCCGACCTCCAGTGATGTCCAGCCGAGCGCGTTGAGGTCGACGAGTCGACGGGTGTCGGGCTGTTCCGCTGAGAACAGCCACGTTCCTCCCGCGAGCCAGGCGTCGCCGGGACGCCACACGTCCCCTGGGCGATCCGGTGGTCGGCGTATCACGTCGGTAATGGTGGTGATGTCCATGCGCCTGCTCCCCTCGGGGGATGTGTCTTCTCGGAGTGGGACATTACCGAGGTGACGAGACACATTCACACTTTTAGTACATATCGGGCACGCGAAACATGAGCGATACGTACGTGACATCGACTGGTGGGGCGGTGCATGCGCTTGCCGATTCTGGGTACGACTGCTTGAGAGGCGCGATCAGCCTCTTGCTTTCGCGCTGTTGATTCGGACGCGGCTACGCACTCGGCGGCCGCGGAGATCATGCGGGGCGGGGCGCTGTGAAACCCTTCGAGGTAAGTCGGACCGACCCTTCTGATGAGACGCTCTTTCCGCTCTCGGCCGCCCAACGGGCAACCTGGTTCGCTCAGCAATTCGATCCCGAAGTCCCGATTCTGATAGCGCACTACGTGGAGCTGCGCGGCGAACTCGACGTCGAACTGCTGGATCGCGAAACGCGAGCGGTGGCATACGAGTTTCAATCTCCTTTGCTCAAAGTGATCGAGATCGACGGTCAACCGATGCAGTACGTGGATGAGAAGGCCGAAATCTCGGTCGGTTTGGTCGACCTCCGTGGGTCCCCCGATCCGATCGAGGATGCCCTCGGGTGGATGCGCCGAGATTGCCGGACACAGCTCGACCTGGCAGTCGACGGAATCGTCGCGACCGCTGTGCTGCGCGTGGGTGACGCGCACTATCTGTGGTACAGCCGCATCCATCATGTTGCGCTCGACGGTTTCGGTGCCATGACCATGATGAACCGCATTGCGCATCGGTACTCGGCCTCGGCGGCGAGAAAGGACTCGCAGCCGAGTCGTGCCGCGACACTGCGCACGCTGTACGACATCGACGAGCGGTACAGAATGTCGGATCGATTCGCCGCCGACCGGGAGTACTGGGCTGAGCGCAATACCACCCTCGCCGGATCCAGCCTGGCGGAGGCTTCTGGGCCCGCGCAAACCGAGAGCCGACTCGAAAGCACACTGATGTCGGACCGAAGTTGTGCCCTTCTCTACGAATCCGAGAACCACGCTGCACCGGTCATCGCTGCGCTCGCGTTGTACGTCGCGCGGATGACGGCGAAAGAGACTGTCCAGATTCATGTTCCGATGTCCGGGCGTACTACGGCGGTGCTGCGAGACTCGGGCGGCATGATGGTGAACGTCACGCCACTGCTCATCCGTGTCGCAGCGGTCGACACCGTCGGTGAACTCTTCGCCCAGGTCCAGCATGAGCTCATGGGTGCATTGCGGCACCAGCGCTGCAGCCTCGACGACATCCGTCGGGACGCAGGCGTGACGAGCGGTCTGGAAGGCGAAGACTCATATGCCGGGCCCATGGTCAACGTCATGCTGTTTCGCCAGGAGGTGCAGTTGGGCGAGGTGGTTGGGGAGTATCACATCGTCACCTCCGGGCCGGTGGACGACCTTCTGGTCAACGTGTATCCGAGCGGCGACAGGCTGCGTGTCGACTTCCGGGCAAACCCGATCCGATACGAGGAGGCGGGTTTACGCGAGCACCACCGGAATTTTGTCGGCTTGCTGGAAGAGTTGATCGCGTCTGATTCCGGTGCCGAACTCGCAGACATTCACAGCCCGACGGCCCGGGAGTGCGAGCGACGACAACGCGAAGTGCGGCACCTCGAGTATTGGAGACATGAGCTCACCGGGGCGCCCGAACTATTGCAACTTCCGTTCGATCGGCCCAGACCTGCAACGCAATCGCTGGAGAACGGACGGGTTGAGGTCCTGATCGCCGCCGACACCCACGCGCGGATCACGGCGATGGCGAGTGATCTCGGGACGGACACTCGTGCGGTCTTACATGCAAGCTTTGCACTCCTGGTGAGCCGGTTGTCCGGTGCTTCGGATGTTGTGATCGGTACGCCCGCGGGATCCGACGCGAACATCGTCGCCATCCGGAGTCGCATCGATCTGGAGACGCCGTTCACGGCACTCTTGGGCAGTGTCGTCGAGGTCCGAAGTAATGCGCTGCCGCACAGTGGGATACGGCTCGAGCAGGTGGCGGAGTCGCTCGAGGTGGAGGATGTACCTGCGTATGCGCCGTGATACAGGTGACGTTCGAGTCCGTCGCCGGCGCTGACGAGCACCCTCCCGACCTCGGCCGCTTCGATCTCGGAGTGTCTGCAGTCGAGACTTTCGACGAGGTGGGTACGCCGTCCGGAATCACGGTGACGCTCGCGTTTGCCACCGACCTGTTCGACGCCGAGACGGTACGTGGCCTCGGTTTGCGGTTCGCGCGCGTCCTGGAATCCGTCACCACAGATCCGACAATGATGGTCGGCGACATCGACATCTTGTCCGACGACGAGCGATCCGCGATGCAGCCTGTACGCAGTGACCCTCGCGCTTCGCACCGCACCCTGGCCGAACTGTTCGACGGTGCGGCGCGCACACACCCCGACGGCGTGGCCCTGTCGTATCTCGATGCCGAGTTGACGTATCGAGAACTCGACGAGCGTTCGTCGAAGTTGGCCCGAGTCTTGATCGACCGCGGCATCGGTCCGGAAAACAGTGTGGCGCTGGGTTTGACGCGTTCGATCGAATCGGTTGTCGCGATGTTGGCGGTGACCAAAGCCGGCGCGGCATTCGTGCCGGTGGATCCGACCTATCCGGGTGAACGTGTTCGCTTCATGCTGACCGATTCCGGCGCCGTACTGGGGCTCACGGTCGTTTCCGAACTTCATCGTTTGCCGGATTCGATTTCCTGGATAGCAATCGACGACGCTGAGTTCCGTGGCCGACTTGCACGGTTGTCCGTGCGCTCCATCTCCGATGTCGATCGGGTGCACCCGATCCGGCCCGACAATCCTGCATACGTGATCTACACTTCGGGTTCCACCGGACTCCCCAAGGGGGTGACGGTCTCGCATCGTGGACTGGAAGCGCTTGCTGCCGAACAGCGTTCGCGGTTCGGTGCGACCCAGGATGCGCGAACATTGCACTTCTCGACCCCGAGTTTCGACGCCTCGATTTTCGAATACCTGCTGGCTTTCGGTGCCGGAGCGACCATGGTGATTGCACCGAGCACGATCTACGGCGGTGACGAGCTGTCTCACTTCCTCGAATCCCAGCGTGTCACGCATGGTTTTGTCACTACTGCGGCGCTCGGAACAGTTTCTCCCGAGGGCCTTTCGGACTTCGGCGACGTGGTGGTCGGTGGTGAGGCCTGTCCGCCGGATCTTGTGCAGCGGTGGGCTCCCGGCCGACGGCTGTGCAATGCCTACGGGCCGACCGAGACCACCGTCATGTCGAACATAGGCGAGCCTATGGTGTCGTCGGAGTACATCACCGTGGGCGGTCCGCTCCGCGGTTTCGACGAGATCGTGCTCGATCAGCGATTGCACCCCGTCCCCGACGGTGTTGTGGGAGAGCTGTACATCTCGGGAGACGCGCTCGCACGTGGATATCACCGGAAGTATGCGTTGACCGCAGGACGATTCGTGGCCGACCCGTTCGGTCTCCCGGGCCGGCGGATGTATCGAACGGGGGACTTGGTGCGGCGGCGCCGTGGCCGCAGCGTCGAGGACGGCAAGATTACCGTGACCTGCGAGTTCTGTTCGACACCTTATGTCTATACGCCGGAAGAAGTCAGGGAAAACTGAAATCCCTTTCTGTTGGCAGATCGAACCGACCAGTTCACTAAATCATTGAAATGCGCCGGGCCGCAGCGTATCCCTAAAAAAAACGCGAAAGGCTGACGGCGCATTTTCTGATGTCGGGAACTGCGCCGGCGAGTGAGATGAAATGGGTTTCGGGAAATCAAAAAGCAGGTTCTGCCGGCGCGACGAGCCGGCGCGGTGCGCTTTGCGGCGCATGGGACGCCATGCCGCGGGCGAGGATCCGGCCAAGCGCAGCCAGATCCTCGAGGGGGCGCGGCAGGTGTTCATGAACGTCGGTTTCGATGCCGCCAGCATGAACGACATCACCCGCGCCGCCGGCGTGTCCAAGGGAACGATCTACGTCTACTTCGAGAACAAGGGTGAATTGTTCCAGACCATCATCCTTGAGACCAAGCAGCGGATTTTCGAGGATCTGAGAGCAACGCTAAATGCTGAAGGTCCGGCCGAGGATATTCTGAAGCGCTTTTCGGCGCGCCTTGCCACGGGCATGACCTGCGAGGAGACGGTGAAGGCGATGCGGATCGCCATCGGCGTTGCCGAGCGGTTTCCAGAGCTTGTGCGCTCCTTTTTCGGCGATCATCCCGAGAACCTGGTCGATACGGTGCGCGACTTTATCGTCGCGCGCATCGAAGCCGGCGAGCTTCAGGCGGAGAAGCCGCGCCTTGCCGCCATCCAGCTTCTCGAGCTTTCCACCGGACATCTCTGGAAAAAGCGCCTGTTTGGCCTGATGGATGCCCCGCCGGGCGAGGCGGAAATTTCGGAGATGGCGGAGAATGCCGTCGCCCTGTTCCTGAGCCGCTATTCCGCCCGGGCCTGAGTTGTGCGGGAAGCGGTCAGTGGCCGGCTCCGCCGCCGGCGCCCTCCTTCGGCTTGCGCACAAGAAAGCTGCAGAGGGTGAGAAAGGCAAACAGCGCCGTCAGCAGCACGAAGACATCGATGAAGGCCAGGAGCCAGGCCTGCTGCGAAACGATCTGGCCTAGCTGCAGCAGCGCCGCCTTCTCTCCGTCGAGGCCGTGGCTGGAATAGAGCCCCTGAAGCGTTCCCACCCATTCCTGCGTCGTCCGGCTCGCTGCATCCACGCTTGAGGCCAGCCGGTCATAGTGGAAATCGTCGCGACGGCTCAACAGCGTGTTGATAATGGCCAGGCCGACCGCGCCGCCCAGATTGCGGGTCAGGTTGAACAGGCCGGAGGCATTCTTGACGTCCTGGGGCGGCAATGTGCCAAGCGCGATGTTGGAGACCGGGATCATCGAGATCATCAGCGCCACGCCGCGTCCGGCCTGCGGCCAGAACAGTTCCCAATAGTCCCATTCGGCGGTGATATGCGTCATCTGCCATGTGCAGAGGGCGAAAAGGCCAAGTCCCGCGCCCATCATCACGCGCGGATCGAGCTTGTTCTGCAGCATGCCGGCGAAGGGAGCGGTTGCCATCATGAAGGCGCCGCTGACAAACATGGTTTCGCCGATCATCAGCGCATCATAGCCGCGAATCCGGGCCATGTAGAGCGGGAAGAGATAGACGAGGCCGTAAAGGCCGATGCCGAGCGAGAAAGAAAAGATCGAGCCGACGGCGAAGTTGAAATTGCCGAAGGCGCGAAGCTCCACCACCGGATAGCGACTGGTAAACGAACGGTAGAAAAAGGCAATGCCGGAGACAATCATCACCACGAAGGCGTAGCGGATGACATCGGCCTGGAACCAGCCCTCGATATTGCCTTCTTCGAGGAAATACTCGAGCGATCCCAGAAACAGCGCCATGGCGATGAGACCGACCCAGTCGAAATGCTTCATGATCGAATAGTCGGGCCGGTCGAAATCGATCAGCAGCCAGGCGCCGATCGCGACAAGAATGCCAGGCACGACATTGATCAGGAACAGCCAGTGCCAGGAAAAGGCGTCGACGAGATAGCCGCCCACCGTCGGGCCGATGGTCGGGGCCATCGTTGCCACGAGGCCGACAACCGGAATGACGGTCGAGCGCTTGGACGGCGGAAAGGCGGTGAAGGCAACGGCAAACACGGCCGGCACCATGCCGCCCGACATGAAGCCCTGCAGCGCCCGGTAGATGATCATCTGGTCGATCGAGGTTGCGGTCGCGCAGAGCGCGCTGCAGGCGGTAAAGGCAGCCGCCGACACAGCAAAGACCACACGCGTGGAAAAGATCCGCGCCAGAATGCCCGACAGCGGGATCATGATCACTTCGGCGATCAGGTAGGAGGTCTGCACCCAGGCGATTTCGTCGGCGCTGGCGGAAATGCCGGCCTGGATGTCGGTCAGCGCAGAGGCGACGATCTGGATGTCGAGGATCGCCATGAACATGCCGAAGGCCATGACGACGAAAGCCGCCCAGGTGCGGGCGCTGACGTGGTCGTCAGGCACGGCAGGGGCATTATCGGCGTGTTCGGCAGTCTCTGTCATGCTTCACCTTGACCGGAGAGAGGGCGCTTAAGATCGGCGGCTGCCGTCAGCGGTTGCCGGCGACGACCTTGCCGAGCGTACCGTCGGGCGCGGTGCGGCTGTCGGCTTCGGCGGTCACCGAAAGGCCGGCTTTCAGATAGCCCCGGTCGAGCATGTCCTGCGGAATGGAGATATGCACCGGAATACGCTGGACAACCTTGGTGAAATTGCCGGTCGCGTTCTGTGGCGGCAGCAGCGCGAAGACCGCGCCGGAGGCCGGCGAGAAGGAAACGACCTTGCCGGTGAAGTCATCCTCCTTGAAGGCGTCGACGCTGACATGGACCTCTTCGCCGATGCCCAGGCGATCAAGATCCGTCTCCTTGAAATTGGCGACGATATAGAGGTCCTGTGTCGGCACCAGCGCGCCGAGCCGGGCCCCGGAAGAGACGAGATCGCCGACCTGTACGTTGCGGTTGCCGAAGACCCCGTCAAACGGAGCCCTGATCTCGGTGAAGGAGAGATTGCGCTTGGCCAGGTCTACGGCAAGCTGGCGCTCCTTTAGCGCCGCCTGCTGCTGGGCAAGCTGGGCCTTGGCAGTGTTGATGTTCGACTTCGCCACCTCGATTGCGGCATTGGCGGCCTCGACCTGCGCCTTCAGCTGGTCGACCTTGGACCTGGCGTCATCGAAGGCGGCGACGGTGGCCGCGCCCTTTTCCTGCAGCGTGTTGGCGCGCTGAAATGCGCTCTTTGCATTTTCGATCTGCGGGTCAAGCGCGTCGCGATTGGCCTGAGCCTGATTGAGCTGGGCCTTGGCTCCGGCGATCTGCGCCTCGGTCGCCTTCAGCGCCACGTTCTGGGCGTTGAGCTGCGCCTCGGCCTGGGCGAGTGCGTTCTGGTAGTCGCCGTCATCGATCCTGACCAGCAGGTCTCCCTTGTTGACCTTCTGGTTGTTCGTGACCGCGACGCTTTCGACATAGCCGGAAACCTTCGGCGAAATCGTAGCGATATCGCCTTCGATATAGGCATCGTCGGTGGAAACGATGAAACGACCCTCCGTCCACCATTCATAACCGAACCAGCCGGCGCCGGCGATGATGGCGAGGCCGATAACGGCGAAGACGATCTTGCGCGCGCCGCCGGACTTTTCCGCCGGGGTCTGTTCCTCGGCGGCGTGGCTGCCCTCGTTTTCGTTGCTCATTCTGAAAGGCCTTTCTGTGCCGACCCCGGGAGGCGGACCGGCAAATGAACTGGCAATTGTTACTTCGAACTGATGAGTTCGATTGTTGCGTTGCTAATGCGCCTCGCATCGCGCGCTGTCAACCCGCAAGGCCTGAAAGGGAACCTCATCAAGGCCAAGACGTTGATGGTGCATCCGTCGCTTTGCGGCTATAGATCAGCGACCGCATCGACCCGCGTTTCACCCCGTCCGAGGAGACTGCATTGACCGATCTGATTGCCCTGGCGGCCCGGCCCGAAGCCTGGGCGGCGCTCGTGACGCTCATCGTCATGGAAGTCGTGCTTGGCATCGACAATCTGGTGTTCATTTCCATCCTCACCAACAAGCTGCCGGAAAAGAACCGGCAGGCCGCGCGCCGCATCGGGCTTGGTCTGGCGCTGGTGCTGCGGCTGGTGCTGCTCGGAACCGTCGCCTGGATCGTGCAACTGACGACACCCGTTTTCTCCGCCTTCGGTCACGGTTTCTCGTGGAAGGATATCATCCTGGTTGCCGGCGGTCTGTTCCTGGTGTGGAAGGCGACCAAGGAAATCCATCATAATGTCGATCCCGAGGAAGAGCCGGGCGAACTGGTCGGCGGTGCGGTCAAGACCGGATTTGCCGCCGCCATCTTCCAGATCCTGCTGCTCGACCTCGTCTTCTCCATCGACAGCATCATCACCGCCGTCGGCATGACGGAGCACCTGCCGATCATGGTGATCGCCGTGATCGTCGCGGTGACGCTGATGCTGGTCGCCTCCGGCCCGCTCGCCCGTTTCATCGAGGCCAATCCGACCATCGTCATGCTGGCGCTCGCCTTCCTGCTGATGATCGGCACGACGCTGATCGCCGACGGACTCGGCTTCCATGTGCCGAAGGGCTATGTCTATGCGGCGATGGCCTTTTCCGGTCTGGTGGAGCTGCTCAACATGGCCGCACGGCGCAAGCGCAGGCTTGATCGCGCCGCAAACGGCGAAACGCCCGCCACGGAAGGCTCAACGACCGGCCATTGAGCCTGACGGCTTGACGGAAAGGGTTGAATATGGCCTAAGCAGGGCCAGTAAAAGCCGCCCTGACTGACGGGCCGTTTCACGCCTTGCGGCTTCGCCTATTCAGCACTGGAAAACTCTCTCGGCCGGATGTGTCCGTCTCCGGCCGGCAGCATGGACGAACACGATGAGCACAACCGGCCCCCGCCTGCGCATTGCGCCTTCTCCCACCGGCGAGCCGCATGTCGGCACAGCCTATACCGCGCTTTTCAACTATCTCTACGCCAAGAAGATGGGTGGCACCTTCATTCTGCGTATCGAGGATACCGACGCTTCGCGCTCGACGCCCGAATATGAGAAGAACGTGCTCGATGCGCTGAAATGGTGCGGGCTCGAATGGGATGAGGGTCCCGATGTCGGCGGCGAATACGGCCCCTACCGGCAATCGGACCGCAAGGAAATCTACAAGCCCTTCGTTGACAGGCTTGTGGAAGAAGGCCACGCCTTCCATTGCTTCTGCACCCCCGAGCGGCTGGAACGCATGCGCGCCGGCCAGCGGGCCGAGGGCCGCGCCCCGAAATATGACGGGCTTTGCATGCATCTGAAGGCCGAGGAGGTCAAAAGCCGCATCGAGGCGGGCGAGCCCAATGTCGTGCGCATGAAAATCCCGGAAGAGGGCGCCTGCAAGTTCACCGATGGCGTTTATGGCGATGTCGAAATCCCTTGGGATGCGGTCGACATGCAGGTTCTGCTGAAGGCCGACGGCATGCCGACCTATCACATGGCCAATGTCGTCGACGATCACCTGATGAAGATCACCCATGTGGCGCGCGGCGAGGAATGGCTGGCCTCGGTGCCGAAGCACATTCTGCTTTATACCTATCTGGGACTTGAACCGCCGAAATTCTTCCACCTGCCGCTGATGCGCAATCCCGACAAATCGAAGCTGTCGAAGCGCAAGAACCCGACCTCGATCTCCTATTATTCGGCGCTTGGCTATCTGCCGGAAGCGCTGATGAATTTCCTCGGCCTGTTCTTCATCCAGATCGCCGAGGGCGAGGAACTGATGTCGATGGATGAACTGGTCGAGAAATTCGATCAGGACAATCTCAACAAGTCGGGCGCTGTTTTCGATACGCAGAAGCTTGAATGGCTGAATGGCCGTTTCCTGCGCGAAACGCTCACGGAAGAGGATTTCATTCTCCGCGTCGCCGCATGGGCATCGGAAAACGCGCGGCTGAAGGACGGGCTGAAGCTCTCCCAGAGCCGCATCACCAAGCTCGGCGAACTGCCGGCGCTGATGGGCTTCCTGCTGCAATCCGACATGGTGCCGGCGCCGGAAGCGTTTGCGAAGATCAAGAAGACCAACCCGGAAGAGATCCTGGAAATTCTGAAAGCCGTCCAGCCCGTTCTGGAAAAGCTTGCCGAGTGGAATGCGACGACCGTCGAGGAGGCGCTGCGCCAGCTGGCCGACGATATGGACAAGAAGTTGCGCACCGTTGTCGCGCCGCTGTTTGTCGCCATGTCCGGTTCCTCGCGCTCGCTGCCGCTGTTCGACAGTATGGCGATCCTCGGCCGCGCCGTGGTGCGCCAGCGGCTGAAGAATGCCGAGGCCGTGGTGGCAAAGATGGTAGAAGAAGAGGCAGGCAAGTAAGATGAACAAGAAGACCGAAGAACAGGCCCTGTCCTCCGACGCCACGGAAGTGCGCGCCCAGAAGCTTGACATCCTGCGCGAGAAGATCGGCGACGTTTACCCCGCCCATTTTCACCGCACCATCACCAACGCCGAACTGGCCGAAAAATACGCCGATCTCCCCGATGATACGATGACGGAAGATGTCGTCACCGTTGCCGGCCGCGTCTATTCCATGCGCAATTCCGGCATGTTCGTCGACCTGCGCGATGCCTCGGGCAAGATCCAGATCTTTTCCCACAAGGACACGACGCCGGAAGAGGTGCGGGACATGTGGTCGCTGGTCGATCTCGCCGATATCGTCGGCGTGACCGGGGTCGTCCGCCGCACCAAGCGCGGCGAGCTGACGATCAATGCGCAAGAGATCACAATGCTCACCAAGGCATTGAAGCCGATGCCCGAGAAGTATCACGGTCTCGCCGATATCGAGACGCGCTATCGCCAGCGCTATCTCGACATCATGAGCAATGAGGATTCGAAGCTGCGCTTCATCCAGCGCTCGAAGATCCTGTCGGGCGTGCGTCGCTTTCTCGAAGGCGAGGGCTTCATGGAAGTCGAGACGCCGATGCTGCAGTCGATCTATGGCGGCGCGTCGGCCGATCCGTTCAAGACGCACCATAACGCGCTCGACATGGACATGTATCTCCGCATTGCGCCGGAGCTTTACCTCAAGCGTATTCTGGTTTCGGGTCTCACCGACAAGGTGTTCGAGGTCAACCGCAACTTCCGCAATGAGGGCGTTTCCACCCGGCACAATCCCGAATTCACCATGATGGAGTGCTACTGGGCCTATGCCGATTACGAGGACATGATGGGCATTGTCGAACGCATGTTCGAAACGCTCGCCATAGCGCTCCATGACAGCACGACGGTGAAGTTCGGCGAGATCGAACTGGATTTCAGCGGCCCGTTCAAGCGGGTGCCCATGCCCGACGCGGTGAAGGAAGCGACCGGCATCGACTTCCTCGCCATTGAAACGGATGAGGAAGCCCGCGAGGCGGCCGAGGCCGCCGGCTTCGAGATCGAGAGCGACTGGACCTGGGGCGAATGCCTTGCCTTCATCTTCGAGGAAAAGGTCGAGGCATCGCTGATCCAGCCCTCGCACGTCACCCATTTCCCGAAGGACATTTCGCCCTTCGCCAAGGAAGTGCCCGGCGAGCCGCGTCTGGTCGAACGTTTCGAGACCTATGTGAACGGTTGGGAACTCGGCAATGCGTTCTCCGAGCTCAACGATCCGGTCGAGCAGCGTCGCCGCATGGTCGAGCAGCTTGAGCAGGCTCATGCCCGCGGAGAACTGGAAAAGAAGCTGGACGACGATTTCCTCAATGCCATGGACCACGGCATGCCGCCGGCAGGGGGGCTGGGCATCGGCATCGACCGCCTGATCATGCTTCTGACCGACGGCCCCTCGATCCGTGACGTCATCCTATTCCCGGCCCGTCGCCACAAGGACTGAGGCTGAGATTGGCCCGAACGCCATCGTACTCTATTTCTGATGGCGTTCGGGCGCGCTTTCACTTAAACGTTCAGCGAACGGTTTCCGCCAAGGTGCGCGCCAGTTCTTCCCTTGGCTTCAGATTGCAATAGGCTGGGCGGTCGCGCTCGAAGCGCCAGCTTTCCGAAAGCGTTCCGGCGTCGAGCGGGTCAAATCCGAACGCGTTGTAGAGCGCTGCCACTTCCGCTTTTGCTGCTTCGTCATTACCTGCAAGCGGCAGGGCGAGGCGATCTGGCGCGCCTTCCGGGCGTGAGGCGGGTTCAACATCGATCATGCGTATGGCGTTGAAGGCCTTGACCACGCGCGCGCCGGGAAGACTGGCTGCCAGAAGTTCACTTGTCGTGGTCTCGCCTTTGTCGAGTGCGTCAATATGGCCGTCACGCTCGAAATAGTAGTTAACGGCGTCGATCACGATCTTGCCGGCGAGCCTTTCGGCGGGCAGGGTGTCTATCGCCAAAAGCGGAACGGCGATGACGACTACGTCACCGAATACGGCGGCCTCATCGACCGTGCCGGCCTCACATCCGATGGCGCCCTGCATGCTGAACAGGGTCTGCGGTCCCCGGGAATTGCTGATCATTACGGCATGTCCGGTTGCCACAGCCTTGGCGGCGATCGTGCGTCCGACATAGCCCGCGCCGATAATTCCGATCTTCATGATTTTCTCCATTTGAATTGGCGATAACGCTGTGTAATACGCTACCTGTTGTTTTTAAATCTTGTTCATTGACATACAGTCGCAACCAGGAGGGGGTAATCATGGACCGGCTGACCAGCATGGCGGTCTATGTTCGAGCGGCCGACCTTGGCTCCTTCGCCGCCGCCGCCGAGGCCATGGGCATCTCGCCACAAATGGTTTCCAAGCATGTCCGTTTTCTGGAAGATCGCGTGGGCACCACCCTCATTCATCGCACGACACGAAGGCAGGATCTGACGGATACCGGGCGAGCCTTCTATGAGCGGTGTAAGGTTATTCTGGCGGAAGCGGAGGCTGCGGAAAACCTGGCCGTGGACATGCATCGCCATCCCAGTGGCTTGTTGAGGGTCAATGCGCCGAGGACGTTTGGCGGGTTGGCGTTGCCGCCTTTGATCAGCGCGTTTCTGGACCGCTATCCTGACGTTCAGGTGGAACTGACGCTTGATGACCGTTTTGTGGACCCAGTCGAGGAAGGCTATGATGTAACGATCCGCATCGGTGCACCCGCCAATGTGGGGCTCAGCAGCGTGCCGCTCGGTGTTTACCATCTGGTCGCTTGTGCGGCTCCGGCGTATCTGGCTCGTCACGGGCACCCGGAAACGCCGGAAAAACTTAGCGAGCATCAGTGTCTCATCTTTGGGCAACGGGCTGGCAATACGCTCTGCCACTGGATATTCGCGCGCGATGGCCGGAGCCACGAGGTGCGCGTCGATGGTCGCCTTTTCAGCAATGACTGGCGTGTGCTGATGCATGCCGCGCTTGAAGGAAGGGCGATCGCCTTCGGGGCGGAGGCGATCCTCAGAGAGGAACTGAAGGCGGGCCGGCTGGTCCGGTTGTTTGAAGACTACGAGACGCCGAAACGTCCCGTCCAAGCACTCTATCTGGCCGGCCGAAAGCCGGCGGCGCGCGTGCTGCGCTTTATCGAAAGCCTGGAAGCTGCGTTCGCCCCGAAAGCCTGATCGTGCAGGCTGATCAACGGTCTGAGAGCCAGTTGTTTCAGCATTACAAATCCGTCACGGTTCTTGTCTGCGAACCATTGGCTCCCCACATCCAGGTAAGACAATGATGGGAGGCTGAAATGGCTCAATTGAAAGACAAGGTGGCCATCATCACGGGCGGCTCCGGCGGGATCGGAATTGCCACGGCCAAGCGCATGACCGCCGAGGGCGCAAAGGTGCTGCTGGTCGACCTTGATGAGGATGCGCTGAAGGATGCGGTCGCTGAACTCGGCCATGACAAAGCGGCCTATGCGGTGGCCGACGTCACCGATCCTGATCAGACGCAGGCCTATGTCGCGGCCGCGGTCGAAAAGTTCGGCAAGCTCGATATCCTCGTCGCCAATGCCGGCATCGAAGGCGTGGTCAAGCCGATAACCGATTATCCGCTCGAGATGTTCGACAAGGTGCTGGCGGTCAATGTCCGGGGCATCTTCCTTGGTCTGAAATATGCGATGCCCGAGTTGAAGAAGACGAAGGGCAATGTGGTGATCATGTCATCGGTGGCAGGCCTTGGCGGTACGCCCGATGTCTCGGCCTACATCACCTCCAAACATGCGCTGGTGGGACTGATGCGCACCGCAGCGCTTGAGGGCGCGCGCGATGGCATCAGGGTCAATTCGATCCATCCTTCGCCGGTCGAAACGCGGATGATGCGTTCGCTGGAAGAAGGTTTCGCGCCCGGCCATGGCGGCGAGGCCAAGAAGGGGTTTGCCGCCAGCATTCCGCTGCAGCGCTATGCCGAACCCGACGAGATCGCCGATGCGGTGGTTTACCTTGCCAGCGATCAGGCGAAATTCGTCACCGGCGTGCGCCTGCCCGTCGATGGCGGCATGACTGCCGACTGATAAAGAGTTCTCTCCCGCGACATTCCTGTCGTGATCAAGGCCCGGCCTGGACCAACAGGTCGGGCCTTCTCATTTCGGCCTTCTGATCCGGGAAAGCGTCGGTTCGGCGGCAAGCAGGCGGCGGGTATAGGCCTCGCGCGGACTGTCCAGCACCGCGCGCAAGGGACCGGCCTCCACGACCCGCCCGGCTCTCATCACCGCCACCCGGTCGCAGATCTCGTCGACAACGCCGATATCGTGGGTGATCAGCAGGATCGAGATGCCGTGGTCTGCCCGCATCCTCAAGAGCAGGTTGAGGATCTGCGCCTGAACCGTAACGTCGAGCGCAGAGGTCGGCTCGTCGGCCACCAACAGCTTCGGCCGCGTGATCAGCGCCCTCGCAATGGCGATGCGCTGGCGCTGGCCGCCGGAAAACTGATGGGGGTAGCGGTCCATGTCGCTCGCGCTCAACCCGACCTCTTCCAGAAGAGCGGCAATCCTCTGCCGCCTCTCTGCTCCGCGCGGGGCGTTTTCCGCAAGGCCGAGCGGCTCGCCGATGATCCGTCCGATCGTGTGGCGCGGATCGAGCGATCCATATGGATCCTGAAACACCATCTGGAAATTGCGGCGCAGGGGACGGATCTTGCGTTCGGACAGCGCGGTGATCTGCCGGTCCTCGAAGAATACCGTGCCCAATGTCGGTCGGTCGAGCGCCATGACGAGCCGGGCAAGGGTGGACTTGCCGGACCCGCTTTCCCCGACAATGCCCAGAATCTCGCCGGCCTCTAGGCTGATCGAGACATCATCAAGGACTGCAACGCCATCGTCGCCATAGCGGCGGCAGAGGTTTTCAGTGCGCAGAAGCGGGGTCAAGAAGGGTCTCCCAGTCCGGCGCGCACGCGGCGCGGCAAAGATGACAGGAGCTTCCTCGTATAAGCGTGCTGCGGCCGGCGAATAACGCCTTCCGTCGTCCCGGTCTCCATCACGCGCCCGGCCTGCATCACCGTGACCCGGTCCGCCATCCGGGCGATGACGCCGAAATCATGGGAGATCAGCATCAGGCCGATGCCGAGCTGGCGGACCAGCTGATCGAGAATGTCGAGGATTTCCGCCTGGACGGTGACGTCGAGCGCCGTGGTCGGCTCATCGGCGATCAGCAGCGCCGGTTTCAGCGCAAGGGCGATGGCGATGCCGACGCGCTGTCGCTCGCCGCCGGAAAGCTCGTGCGGATAGGAATTCAGTCTGTCCGGTGCTCTGGCGATCCGCACCATCTCCATCAGGCGGAGCGCTTCGCCTCGGGCTTGGCTGCGGGAAATCTCACGATGAAGATGCAAGGCTTCGGCGATCTGGCTGCCGACGGTCATGGCCGGGTTGAGCGCGGTCATCGGCTCCTGGAAGATCATGCCGATCTTCGCGCCCCGGATCGCGCTCATTTGCCGTTCGGAGAGCAAAAGCAGGTCATCGCCGAAAAGACGGATCGATCCGCTGGGCGAAGCGCCGCGCGGCAGAAGCCCGATCGTCGCCAGCGCCAGCATGGATTTGCCGGAGCCGCTCTCCCCGATCACCCCCAGCGTCTCACCCTGAGAGAGCGAGAGGTCGATGCCGTGGAGCACCTCTTCACGCCCCTTGCGTGTCTTGAAGCCGACCGTCAGCCCTTCGATTTCCAGCATCATCGGCTGCTCCTTCGGCGCGGATCGGTCATTTCGCCGAGCCCGTCACCCAGAAGGTTGAGGCCGAGAACGGCAAGCGAAATGGCAAGGCCCGGCGCCAGCGCCATATGCGGAGCGGCGGAGAGATAGGTCTGGGCCTCCGCCAGCATCCGCCCCCAGGACGGCGTTGGCGGTGATACGCCAAGGCCGAGGAAGGAAAGCCCGGCTTCCGTCAGGATCGCCAGGCCCGTCTGGATGGCGAATTGCACGATGATCTGCGCCGCAATGTTCGGAATCACATGTTCGACCGTGATGCGGATGCCGGATTTGCCGGCCATGCGGGCGGCGAGGATATAGTCGCGCGCGGCAATCTGCAGGGCGGCCCCGCGTGTCACCCGGGCGAAGACCGGCACCATGAAAAGCGCGATGGCGGTGATCGTAGTTATCGGTCCGCCGCCGAGAACAGCGGCCAGCAGAAGTGCTGAAAGCACCGGCGGGAAGGCGAAGATCACGTCGTTCACCCGCATGACCACGGCTTCGAAACGGCCGCGCAGGGCCGCTGCGGCCGTGCCGAGCGCGGTGCCGCAAATGCCGCCGATGAAGACGCCGGAAAAGGCGATGCTGAGCGAGGTCCAGGCCCCTGCCATGATCATCGAGGCCTCGTCCCGGCCGAAATGATCGGCGCCCAGAAGCCCGCCGGGGCCGGGCGGTTTCAGCCGGGATGGGATGTTGATCGCTGTCGGGTCCACGGGCGTCCAGAAGCGGCTGAGAATTGCCGCCGCCACGAACAGCGCGGTAATCGCGCCGCCGACCAGAAGGGAAAGGGGAAGCCGCCTCATCGCCTCAGCCTCGGATCGATGACGGCGTAAAGCGCGTCGACGGCAAAATTCAGCCCCATGACCAGGGCGGCAAAGAAGAGAGCCACATTCTGCACCACGATCAGGTCGCGCTGGGCCAGCGCAGAATAGGCAAGCGTGCCCATGCCCGGCAGGGCGAAGACGTTTTCCACCAGCACCGTGCCGGCAATCAGCACCGAGATCTGCAGGCCGAGCATGGTAACGACCGGGATCAGCGCATTCGGCACCACATGGCGCCAGAGCGCGTAGGCGGGCGTTGCGCCCTTGGCGCGGGCGGTGCGGACGAAATCCTCACCGATGAGTTCGATCACGGCGGTCCGGGTGACGCGCGTCAGCACCGCGGCCTGCGGAATGGCGAGTGCGATCGCCGGCAAGACGAGCGCATTGAGGGCCGGCAGAAAGCCCGCCTCCCAGCCGGGAAAACCGCCTGCCGGAAACCACCCGAAGGTCAGTGCCACGCCGAGGATCAGCAGCAGCCCGATCCAGAAATTCGGCACGGCAATGCCGATCTGGGCGAAGAGCGCGGCAAGGAGATCGATCGGGCCATTGGGCCGCGCTGCCGCCAGCACGCCGAGCGGTACGGAGATGGCGAGCGACAGGAGAATGGCAAGCCCCGCAAGCGGCAGCGTTACGGCAAGCCGCTCGCCGATCAGCACAGCAACGGGCGTGGAATAGGTATAGGAATTGCCGAGATCGCCCGTCAGCACACCGAAAAGCCAATCGAGGTAGCGCAGCAGAAACGGCTGGTCGAGGCCGAGCTGGTGGCGAAGGGCGGCAAGCGTATCGGGCGCGGCGGATGTGCCCAGCATGATCTCAGCCGGATCGCCCGGCACTGCCGCCATTACGGCAAAGATGACGAAGGAGACGGCCAGAAGGCTTGCGAGCAAAAAGACGAAACGGCGCGCCAGCCGTGCCGGCGCGCCCTTGCCGTGTTGTGAAATTCCTGCGGCTTGCGCCAAATCTATTCGCTCCAGCGGGCGTCCGTCACATCATTGGAAGGCACCGGCTCATTCGTCCACATGCCTTCAAGCCCGGATTTCCAGATGCCGATCTTGGGCCATGCATAAAGGAAGAGCGCGGGCACGTCCTCGGCCAGGATTTCCTGGGCCTTCTGATAGCCTTCAATGCGTTCGCTTTCATCCGTCGCGTTTGCGATGTCCGTCATGGTCGCGGCGAAGTCGGGATTGTCATAATTGAAGTAATAGGGGTGGCGGGCATAGATGCCGATATCGAGCGGCTCGGCATGGCCGATAATGGTCATGTCGTAATTCGTATCCTTGAACACGTCCTTGATCCAGGTCGCCGGGAATTCCGAGGTTTCGATTGTCATCGTCACGCCGGCTTGCGCAAAATAGGCCTGCATGATTTCCGCCGCACGCTCGGCATAGGTCCGGTTCGGCGCCTTCATGGTGAAGGACAGTCCGTCGCCATAGCCTGCCTCGGCCAGAAGCGCCTTTGCCGCCTCCGGGGCATAGGGCAGAACGCCGGTCAGGTCCTCATAGCCGGCATCGGATGGCGAGAAATGGCTGCCGATCGGCGTGCCGAAGCCGGAATTGGTGGCATCCACGATTGCCTGCCGGTCGAGCATCATCATCAGGGCGCGGCGCACGCGGGCATCGTCGAAGGGCGGTTCGGCATTGTTCATGCCGGCGACGACCTCCATGCCGGTGGTGCCGAGCACGACGTCGAAGGCGTCCTTGGTCTCGAACTGGCTGACGAGTTCGGGCGCGGTGAATTCCGGAATGGCATCGACGCCGCCGGAATTGAGCGCCGCCGCCTGGGCCTGCGGATCGGCGATGAAGCGGAAGGTGACGTTCTCGAGCGCTGGCTTGTCGCCCCAGTAATCGGGCCAGGCGGCGAGGCTCACCTCATTGCCCTTGCGCCATTCGGAGAGCTTGAAGGGTCCGGTGCCGACCGGATCGGTGGCGTTGGTCTCGGCACTGGACGGTTCCACCATCACGGCGGCGGGAAAACCGAGCCAGTAGAGCAGGTCGAAAGCGGGGCGGGAGAGATGCAGCACAAGCGTCCTGGCGTCGGGCGCTTCAACGTTTTCAATCGCGCTGTAGAGCGCCTTTTGCGGATTGACGGAGCGCTCGGCGATGATGCGGTCGATCGTGAATTTGGCCGTCTCGGCGTCGAAGGGTTTGCCGTTGTGGAAGGTGACGCCGTCCTGAAGAGTAAACGTATAGGTCAGGCCGTCATCGGAGACTGTCCAGGCGCTTGCGAGCTGCGGCACGATCGCGCCGTCCTCGTTGATGGCGACCAGACCCTCGAAGACGTTCTGCCACACAACCTGGCCGATGGCGACCGGAGCCGCAGCCGTCGGGTCGAGACCGGTCGGTTCGGTGCTCATGGCAAGAACCAGGTCCGTCTTCGTCGCGGCGAAAGCCGGAGCGGCGGCAATCAGGCCGGTGAAGACGGAAGCTGCAAAAAGGGCGCGGGCGCCGAAACGTCTGTTCATGGTTGGAAATCCTCTCCCGTGGATCGAACTGGGAGGGTCTATAGCGCGATTGCGGTTGGCGTGTAAACGAGTAACGCAAAAACTTCAATCAGTGTAACTATAACCGTTTCACTGGGGCCTTCAGCTGTTCGGCTCAACGAGTTCCTCGTGGGCAGAGAGGAATGTCATCAGAAAGTCGGCCAGGCGTTTCGCCGCAAAGGTCGGCGTCGGCCCGTCGGTGCGCAGCAGCCTGATGTCTGTGGCGATCTCGGCGCGTTTTTCGAAGGGGCGGACGGTCAGCGCCTTCTCGCGGAGTTCGCGAACCACGGTCATCGCCGGCAGGATGAGAATGGCGGCGCCGCTGCGCGCCAGTTCCTTCTGCAGTTCAAGCGACGATGTTTCGAAGGTTGCCGCCATAGGCTCGAACCCGGCGTCGCGTTGGCGGGCGTCGAAGTCGCGGCGGATGCTGAACGAACGATCCGGCATGGCCACGGCGTGGTCGCGAATGGCCTCCAGCGTCACCGTCCCGTGAGCGGCGAGCGGATGATCGGGCGCCATCACGGGCTGGTGCAGAACCGGCAGTTCAAACAGCGTTTCCGTGTCGCTGTCCTTCGGCGAAAACATCGTCACCGCCAGATCGGTCTCGTCCGCGGCAACGGCGCGGATCGCGGCTTCGGCGGACGAGACGGTCACTGCGATCGAGATTGCCGGGTAGAGCGCGTAGAATTCGGCGAGCGCCGGAGCGAGGATCGCGCTGATGACCGCGCCGTTGACATGGAGCGAAACATGGCCGGCCTTCAGGTCGCGCAGGTCGTCGATCACCTGCCTGGCGCTTTCCAGGTCGCGGATCACGCCGAGCGTGCGTTCGGCAAGCAGATTGCCTGCCGCCGTCAGCACGATCCCGCGCGCCCCGCGCTCCACCAGCGGCGCATCGAAATAGGCCTCGAGATTTTCCAGCTGACGGCTGACGGCCATGGGCGAGACGCCGAGCGCCTCGGCGGCCTGGCGAATGGAGCGCGAGCGCACAAGTTCGTTGAAATAGATGATGGCCTGTAGCTGCATGCGTCCTTCCCGGTTCGGTTTTCCCATATGAGCCACAGGGACGCCGGGCCGCAAGTCCCGGTGTACGCTGATCCCGCGCATTCCGTTCCGGCATGGCTTGCAATTTGGTATTTGATTGGTATTAGTTTAGCCAATGCTGCAGCAGGAACGGGACATGCAGACCGTGTTCGACAATATCGACCTTACGGGCGACGGTCCGCTTTACCGGCGGCTGAAGGCCGGCATCCAGGCGGCAATCGCCCGGGGCGCGCTTGCGGACGGCACGGCGCTGCCGCCGGAGCGCGATCTTGCCGAGCGCATCGGCGTCAGCCGGGTCACGGTCCGCCGCGCGATTGCCGAACTGACGAGCGAGGGCGTTCTCACGCGCCGCCGGGGGGCGGGAACCTTTGTCGCCGCTCCCGCCGGGCGCATCGAACAGAAGCTGAAGCGCCTGACATCCTTTACCGAGGACATGAAAGCGCGCGGCCTGACGCCGCATTCGCACTGGCTGGAACGCGGGCTGCAGCAGGCCTCGGCGGAGGAGGCGGCGGTGCTCGCCATTGCGCCGGGCAGTCACGTCGCCCGCCTCAGCCGCATCCGCTTTGCCAATAACCGGCCGATGGCGCTTGAACACACTGCGCTCCCTGGCGACATCATGGATGCGCCGGCATCGATCGGCTCATCGCTCTATGCCGCGCTCGCCGAATGCGGTGTCCGTCTTCAGCGGGCGCACGAGCGCATCACCGCGACAATCCTGACGGATGAACAGGCGGAGCTTCTGGAGGTTCCCGCCGGCGCGCCGGCCCTGGCAATCGAGCGCACGGGATTTGATGCCGCGGGCCGCGCCATAGAATTCACCCGATCCTTCTACCGAAGCGATATCTACGACCTTGTCGCCGAACTGACCTATTCCGAAGAGGGGTGAGGCGATGCAACAAAGAGACCATGTGATGACCGACGAAACGCATATGCGCCGTGAGATCAACGAAATTCCGGCTGCCGCCGCGCGGCTGCTCGATGGCAGCAGCAAGGCCTTCGCCGAGGCGGGCAAAGCGCTTTCGGCAAAAGATCCGGGCGTGATCGTCACGGTCGCGCGCGGCTCCTCCGATCATGCGGCGCTGTTCCTCAAATACGCGATCGAACTCACGGTCGGTGTTCCCGTCGCCTCGCTCGGTCCGTCGCTCGCCTCGATCTACGACGCGCCGCTGAAGATGCGGTCGGCGGCGGCGATCTCCATCTCCCAGTCGGGCAAAAGCCCGGATATCGTCGCGCTCGCCAGGGCCGCGCGGGCCGGCGGCGCGCTGACGCTGGCGCTGGTCAACACCATCGCCTCGCCGCTGGCGGAAGCGGCCGATCAGCCGATCGATATCGCCGCCGGGCCGGAAAAGGCGGTGGCCGCCACCAAGTCCTATGTCAGTTCGATCATCGCCGGGCTCGCCGTTCTGGCCGAATGGGCCGGTGACGCGGCGCTGAAGAAGGCGCTTGCGCGCTTGCCCGAAGATTTCGAAAGGGCGCTTGCTTGCGACTGGTCGCCGTTGATGGGATCGCTGAAGGATGCGCAGTCGCTTTATGTGCTGGGTCGTGGCCCAAGCTTCGCCATCGCCAGCGAGGCGGCGCTCAAATGCAAGGAGACCTCGGAGCTTCACGCCGAGGCCTATTCTTCCGCCGAAGTGCTGCACGGCCCCGTCTCTCTGGTTGAGGCGCGTTTTCCGGTGATTGCCTTTGCCGCGCGCGACAAGGCGGAGGCGGCAATCGCCAAGACCGCATACGGCATGGCGCAAAAGGGGGCGGATGTGTTCCTCTCCTCAGATATGGACGCAGGCAGAGCCGTCCGGCTGCCCTTTGTGGCAACCGGCCATCCGCTGACCGATGCGCTCGCTCTCATCGTGCCCTATTACAGCTTCATCGAGCAGCTTTCGCGCGTCCGCGGCTTCAATCCCGATCAGCCGGTGGCGCTCAACAAGGTGACGGAGACCGAGTGAGATGAAAAAGGCGGTTTGCGGGGCGAGGATTTTCGACGGCGAGCGTTTTCACGATGGACTGGCGCTGGTGTTCTCGCAGGATGGCGTCGAAGGTCTTTCAACCGAGCGGCGCGTGCCCGCCGAGGCCGAGATCATCCGCGCCGACGGACTGGTGCTTGCGCCGGGTTTCGTCGACCTGCAGGTCAATGGCGGCGGCGGGGTGCTTTTCAACAATGACCCGAGCCTTTCCGGCATCGAGACCATTTGCAGGGCCCATCAGCAGTTTGGCACGACATCGCTTCTGCCGACGCTGATCACCGACAGGCCGGAGATCGTGGCGAAGGCCGTCGACGCAGGGCAGGCGGCAAAGGCTGCGGGCGTGCCGGGCTTTCTCGGCCTCCATCTGGAGGGGCCGCATCTGGCGCTCGCCAAAAAGGGCACGCATGACCCGGCGCTGATCCGGGCGATGGGCGATGACGACTGCGCATTTCTTGCCGAAAGCGCGGGGAGTTTCGGCGTGGCCCTGACGACGGTCGCGCCGGAAAGCGTCAGGCGTCAGCAGGTTGCCCGTCTTGCCGAAGCCGGCTTCACCGTCAGTCTCGGCCACACCGCGACAAACTGCGCCACGGCGCGGGAATACCGCATGGCGGGTGCCTCCATGGCCACCCATCTGTTCAACGCTATGAGCCCGCTCGGCCACCGGGAGCCGGGCCTGGTCGGCGCCGTTCTTTCCGATGGCGCATTCTCCTGCGGGCTGATTGCCGATGGCTTCCACGTCGATCCCGTCGCCATGGGCATCGCGATCAGGGCGAAGAAAGGGCCGGGGCGTATCTTCCTGGTGACTGACGCCATGTCTGTCACAGGGACGGATCTGGAATGCTTTGAGCTCAACGGCCGCACGATCTACCGTCGGGGGGGCAAGCTGACCCTTGAGGACGGCACGCTGGCCGGGGCGGATACCGACATGCTGACCTGTGTGCAAAACTGCCACCGGCTGCTCGGCGTGTCGCTGGAGGAAGCCCTGCGCATGGCCTCGCTTTACCCGGCCGATGCTGTGGGCGCGCGCCACAAGGGCCGGCTTGCCGAAGGGGCCGATGCCGATTTCGCCCTTCTGGGCGAAGACCTCTCGCTGAAGGCGACCTATGTGGGCGGCGCCTGCGTCTACGCCGCCGGGTAGGGCCGGTTCAGTCGAACACGATCGACGGACCCTTGCTGGTCCTGGCGGCAAGGCCTTTTCTGGTCGCTGCAGCAATGGCGCGGTAGGCTTTTGCGTGCTCGCCGTCAGGTTCGCCGGCAACCACGGGCGTTCCGGCATCCGAGGTGGTGCGGATGTCCATGGCAAGCGGCACCTCGCCGAGGAAGGGAACGCCGATCTTTTCGGCCTCCGCCTTCGCGCCGCCATGGCCGAAGATATGATGCGTCTCGCCGCAGCTGGGGCAGACGAAGGCGCTCATGTTCTCGACGATGCCGAGCACCGGCACGGAAACCTTGTTGAACATGGCGATCGCCTTGCGCGCATCGATCAGCGCCAGATCCTGCGGCGTCGATACCACCACGCTGCCGGCAAGCGGCACTTGCTGGGCCATGGTCAGTTGCGCATCGCCCGTGCCGGGCGGCATGTCGACCACCAGCACGTCGAGCTCGCCCCAGGCGACCTCCCGCAGCATCTGCATCAGCGCCGACTGCACCATCGGGCCGCGCCAGATCACGGCCGTGCCCTCGTCAACCAGAAAGCCGATCGACATCACCTTGAGGCCGTATTTTTCCATCGGCATGATGGTGCGGCCGGGCCCCTGCATCGGCCGTCCGGAAAGGCCCATTAGCCGGGGAATGGAGGGGCCGTAAATGTCGGCATCGAGAAGCCCGACCTTCAGGCCCTCGGCGGCCAGTCCGAGCGCCAGGTTGACGGAGGTGGTGGACTTGCCGACGCCGCCCTTGCCGGAGGCAACCGCGATGATGGAGCCGATGCCGGGGATATCCGGCTTGGCCGGGCCTTTTCCGCCGGGAGCGCCTGTCGGCGCCTCGGGTTTGGCCTCGGGGCGTTCGCGTGATGGCCCGGCAGGCTTGTCGGCCGTCAGCGTCACCAGCGCCTGGCGCGCGCCCGGCAGGGCCTCGACCGCCTTCTGCGCGGCAAGGCGCACCGGCTCGAAGGCTTCAACCTTGTCGGCGGGGACGCTCAGCGAGAAATAGATCTTGCCGTCAGCGATGAAGATGTCGGAGACGAGGCCGCTGAAGGCCAGCGGCTTTCCGTCGGCAAGCGTTACGGTTTCGAGGCTCTTTAGAACCTGTTCCTTGCTGATATCGGTCATGGCGCCCTTCCAGTTCTGACTGACTGCCTAGATAGTGAGAATTGCCCGAAACGCCAATGGCCAGATTGTGGCGAGGCAACGCCCCTTTTCGAAGGCGATCGATCGACAAGCATGTCTTTCAAGGAGACGGAGAGGGCAGAAGAAAAAAATAGAAACGCCGGGGCGAAGATCAGGACTTTTGAAGTCCGTCGCGCCGGCGTTTCTATCGTTTTCAAGCCGCGCTCTTGGGCGCGTGTTTGTTTTCATCCCCTCTGGAACTGGGGAGAAGATGAACGATTACATGAATCAATGCAAGCGGCTTTTTTGCGGGAAGAACAGTGATTTAGACTTGATCGACAGTCAATGAAGGGGTCGGCGGCCTGTGCTGCAGTGCACAAATTATTGACTCCGCTTATTTTTTGGGCCCTGGCCGGTTGCGACATCGCGGGCCCGAAGCCGCGAGATTTTTTCTTCACGGCGCTGCCGGGACGACGTTTTTCGCGCCTTTTTGAGGCCTGTCGTCGCATGAGCGGCAAGACTGCTTGATTTATCGACAATCGTTGGCTTTCCTCATTTTCACGACCGGGAAAGTCTGCGATTCTCGAGCGGGAGGCTCTCGCGAACGCAAAAGACTGCCACCACATGACAAGAGGAGCACCGGTAGCAATGACTGCAGAGACCATATTCGAAGGCCGTATTCTGGTGAATGACCGGACGACGCTCGGCGAGGGGCCGGGCTATGACCCGAACTCCGACCAGATCTGGTGGTTCGACATTCTCAACAGCAAGCTTCATTTGCTCAATGCCTCTTCACGCGACCGCCGGATTGTATCGCTGCCGGAAATGGCGAGCGCCATGGCCGTGGTCGATGAACGGCGTCACGTCATCGCCATGGAGACCGGGCTTTATTTTCACGATGCCTCGACTGGCGCGCTCAGCCTCCACGCGGCCATCGAGCCGGACAATGCCGTCACCCGCTCCAATGATGCGCGTGTGCACCAGTCCGGCGCCTTCTGGGTCGGCACCATGGGCAAGGAGGCCGAAGACGGGGCAGGGGCGATCTACCATGTGCTTGCCGGCAAGGTGACGAAGATTTTCGACAAGGTGACGATCCCGAACGCGATCTGCTTTTCGCCCGATGGCGCCACCGGCTACTATGTCGACAGCCGCATCAACAAGCTGATGCGCGTGCCCGTCGATCCCGAGACCGGACTGCCAGACGGCCCGGAAGAGGTGTTCATCGATACCTCGAAAAAGCCCGGCGCCATGGACGGGGCGATCTGCGACGGTGACGGACACATCTGGAACGCCCGCTTCGGCGCCGGGGTTCTCGACCGCTACGATGCCTCCGGAAGGCTCGTCGCCCGCTTCCAGCTTCCCGCCCGCCAGCCGACCTGCCCGGCCTTCATCGGCCGTGACGGCGGCTGGATGATGGTGACCTCCGCTTCCCGCGATGCGGATATCATCGAGGAGCCGAATGCCGGCTTCACCTTTGCGCTGGTGACAGGCGCAAGGCCGCGCTTCGACCCGGCCTACAGGGCATTTTGAGCCTTCACATCAGCGAGCAGTAGCGTAACGCATCATAGATGGCGGCGTGGATGTTGCGGGCATGGATCGCGTCGCCGATGCGGAAAAGGTCGAACCGGCCAGCGCGGTTGGTTTGCGGCAGCGGTGGCTGGCGGGCAATCAGCGCCTTGTAGTCGACCGCGCCGTGATTGCGCGAAAAGGGCTTCAGCGCGACGTAGAGATCGTCCATGGCCATCGTGCCGTATTCGACCACCACCTGCGCGGTCTCGATTTCCTCGGTGATGCCCGGCGCATAGTCCGAGGTCAGCACCGCTGTCAGCCCGTTGCCCGCGCGCCTGATCGCCGAAAGGCGTTTGCTGATGGTGATTTCGACGCCGTTTTCGGCAAAGCTTCTGGCATAGGGAACATGGTTCATGCCGCCGACATCGGGCGCAAAGAAACGCTCGGGTGTGACGATCCGGAGTGCAGCGCCGCTTCTGGCAATCACCTCTGCCGCCGTCAGGCCCGGATGGCCGCCATGGTCGTCATAAAGCAGCACCCGGTCTGCCGGCTTTATCGTGCCGGCGAGAATATCCCAGCTTGAGACCGCAAGCGCTTCGCCTTGCTCAAGCGGCGGCGATTGGGCGATGCCGCCGGTGGCGATCACCACCAGATCCGGTTCTTCGGCAAGAACGTCTTCTTCCTCGGCAAACACATTGTAGCGGATCGGGACGTTCAGGCGTTCCAGTTCAGCGAGACGCCAGTCGATGATGCCTATGAGTTCCAGCCGGCGCGGGTTGCGGGTGAGAAGTCTGATCTGCCCGCCCGCTTCATCGGTGGCCTCGAACACTGTGACATCGTGGCCGCGTTCGGCCAGCACGCGGGCGGCTTCAAGCCCAGCCGGCCCGGCGCCGACGACGACGGCCTTGCGCGGCGTTTCGGCCTTCGCGATCACATGCGGCATGGTCGCCTCGCGCCCCGTCGCGGCATTGTGGATGCACAGCGCCTCGCCGCCCTCATAGATCCGGTCGAGACAATAGGTGGCGCCGACGCAGGGGCGGATCCGGTCCTCCGCCCCGGCTTCGATCTTCGCGACGATATGCGGATCGGCGATATGGGCGCGTGTCATCCCGACCATGTCGAGACGGCCCTCGGCAACCGCATGGCGCGCGGTGGCAACATCGGCGATGCGGGCGGCGTGGAAGACGGGAAAGCGCGTTTTCTGCCGGACGTCGCCGGCAAAATCGAGATGCGGCGCCGATGCCATGCCCTGGATCGGGATGACCTCCGTCAACGGCGCGTCGTGGTCGATATGGCCGCGAATGATGTTGAGAAAATCGACCGTGCCGCTGTCGACGAGCATCTGACAGATCGAAAGCCCTTCGGCGCGGGAAATGCCGCCTTCGCGGTCCTCATCGGCAACGAGGCGCAGGCCGACGATGAAACCCGGACCGCAGCGTCTGCGGATGGCCTCAAGCACGTCAAAGGTGAAGCGCAGCCGGTTTTCAAGCGGCCCGTTATGGTCATCGTCGCGCTGGTTGGTGACGGGCGACCAGAAACTGTCGAGAAGATGGCCATAGGCCTCGATCTCGATGCCGTCGAGGCCGGCCGCCATCATTCGTTCGGCGGCGGTGGCGTAGTCCTCGATGATGCGCGCGAAGTCGAAATCCTCCATTGCCTTGGGGAAGGTGCGATGGGCGGGCTCGCGCGTTGGAGAAGCGGACAGAACCGGCAGCCAGTCGCCCATGTTCCAGCCGCTGGTGCGCCGGCCGAGATGGGTGAGCTGGATCATAACCGCGCAATCGTGCTCGTGACAGTCCTCGGCAAGGCGGGCCATCAGCGGCACGATCTCATCGCGCCAGGCATGGAGATTGCCGAAGGCGGCCGGTGAATCCGGCGCGACGACGGCCGATCCGGCCGTCATGGTCAGCGCGATGCCGCCCTTTGCCTTTTCCCGGTGATAGAGCCGGTAGCGTTCCGTCGGCAGGCCGTCCTCGCCATAGGCCGGCTCGTGGGCGGTGGACATCAGCCGGTTCTTAAGCCTGAGATGTTTCAGTTGGAAGGGCTGGAGCAAGGGGTCATTCTGCATGGCGGTCTCCGGCGTTTGGTCTGCCCATGCTACACCGAAATCGCGTTCATGCTTCCACGAACGCGCCGGGCGCTGTTCCGCATGCGCCAAAAGCGGGGGATGGCGCACTCCGCCAGCGTTCCAAAATGACGCGAATCCCTTTAATGATGCGCCATGAGCATCAGACAGCTTTCGGAAACCGTCATCAACCAGATTGCCGCCGGCGAGGTCATCGAGCGGCCGGCAAGCGCTGCCAAGGAACTGGTGGAGAACGCGCTTGACGCCGGGGCAACCCGCATCGAGATCGCGACGGCCGGCGGCGGCAAGGCACTGCTGCGCGTCACCGATAACGGCTCCGGCATGAGCCCGGACGATCTGTCGCTTGCCGTCAAACGACATTGCACCTCGAAGATTTCCGCCGATCTCACCGATATCCGCACGCTCGGCTTTCGCGGTGAGGCGCTGCCATCGATCGGTTCGGTGGCGCGGCTTTCCGTCGCAAGCCGGACGAAGGGTGCTGCGGAGGGCTACCGGATCGAGCTTCACGGCGGAAAGCTTGCCGAGCCGCAGCCCGCGCCCGTCAATCCCGGTACGATTGTCGAGGTGCGCGATCTGTTCTTTGCCACGCCCGCCCGGCTGAAGTTTCTCAAGAGCGAACGGGCGGAATCCGGCGCGATCACCGAGGTGGTCAAGCGTATGGCGCTCGCCTTCCCGGCTGTCCGCTTCGTCCTGTCCGGCTCCGACCGCTCGACGCTGGAACTGCCCGCAACCGGCGATGACCGGCTTGCCCGCATCGCCCAGGTGCTGGGCAAGGATTTCCGGCCGAACGCGATCGAGATCGATGCTGCGCGGGAAGATGTCGGCCTTTCCGGCTTTGTCGGCGTGCCGACCTTCAATCGCGGCAATTCCGGCCATCTCTACGCCTTCGTCAACGGCCGACCGGTGCAGGACAAGCTTTTGATGGGGGCCATCCGCGCGGCATACGCCGAGACGGTGCCGAAGGGGCGCTATCCCATGGCCGTCCTCTGGTTCTCGCTTGATCCGGCGCTGGTCGACGTCAATGTTCATCCGGCCAAGGCTGACGTCCGCTTTCGCGATCCGGGACTGGTACGCGGGCTGATCGTCGGCGCCATCCGCGAAGCGCTGACGAAAAATGGCGACCGGGCGTCGTCCACCGGGGCGGATGCGATGCTGAGGGCCTTCAGGCCGGGCGTCTCGCCGCAGGCCGGGCAGGCAGGCGGTTTTGGCGGCGGTTTCGGCGACCGTGATGTTCGCCCGTCGAATGTCAACTGGTCGCCCGAGCGCTCGCCTTATCGGCCGGAAGGTTTTGCCGAAGGGGCTGCGCCTCATTTTGCCCGATCAGCGGAGACCGCAAGACCGCAAGAGGCCGGTCGCATGCTCGCCGGCTTCGACGCGCCCTCGGCCCGTTCGGAAGCGTTCGAGCCGCCACGCGGCGAAGACGAGGCTTTCAGCCATCCGCTTGGCGCCGCAAGGGCGCAGGTGCATGAGAACTATATCGTCGCGCAGTCGGAGAGCGGGCTGGTGATTGTCGATCAGCACGCCGCCCATGAACGTCTCGTCTATGAGGCGATGCGCAAGGCGCTTGTCGATCGCCGGCTGCCCTCGCAGGGTCTGCTGATCCCGGAGATCGTCGACATGCCCGAGGAAGATTGCGACCGGCTGATGCCCTTTGCCGAGGAGATGAGCCGTCTCGGCCTCGTCTACGAACGTTTCGGCCCGGGCGCGATTGCGGTGCGCGAGACGCCGGCCATGCTGGGCGAGGTCAACGCTCCGGCGCTGATCCGCCAGCTCGCCGATGAGGCGGGCGAATGGGAAACCGCCGAAGGCCTGCGGGCAAGGCTTGAAAGCGTTGCCGCCACCATGGCCTGTCATGGCTCGGTGCGCTCCGGCCGGCGCTTGCGCGTGGAGGAAATGAATGCTCTTCTCCGGCAGATGGAAGAAACACCGGGTTCCGGCCAGTGCAATCACGGACGCCCGACCTATATTGAGTTGAAGCTTTCCGATATCGAACGCCTGTTCGGGCGCTGATTTCGACGGGCGAATTTCAGGAGATGACGTGTTGAATATCCTTGAAGGCAATGGCCGCGGCGAGGCGAAGATCAGGTATCTGGACGCCGATTTTGAAGTGATCGTTCCCGGAACGCATGTGATCTGCGCGGTTACCGGAAAGCGGATCCCGCTGGACGAACTGCATTACTGGAGCGTTGCCCGGCAGGAGGCCTATATCGACGCGCCCGCCGCCTTCGAGGCGGAGAAAAAGGCCGGAGCGCTGCCGACCGACAAGGTGCGGTAGTTGCCGAAAGGGGCCCTCGAATGCCGACGCTGATCTCTCTTGCCGGGCTGCCGGGCGTTGGCAAGACCACGATCGCCCGGCTTCTGGCGCGGCAGCGTCCGGCGGTTTTCCTGCGCGTCGACGAGATCGAGGCTGCGCTGAGGACGGGCGATCCGGCGCGCGAGATCGGCCCGTTGGGCTATGAAATTGCCGCTGCGCTGGCAACCTCGAACCTGAAGACCGGGCAGGACGTCATCGTCGACTGCGTCAATCCCTGGCCGTTGACCCGAGCCATGTTCGAAAAGGCGGCTCTGGACGGCGGCGCCGGTCTCCTCTGCGTCGAGATCGTCTGCCGGAACAAGGCCATTCATCGCGCCCGGCTTGAAGGTCGGGTGATCGATATCGGCACGGGTCATGTCGAACCCGACTGGCAGGCCGTGGTTGAGCGCGACTATTTGCCCTGGCCCGAGGCGGCGCTCCATCTGGAGACGGGCGAACTTATAGCGGAAAAGGCGGCGGCGCGCATACTGGCGGCGCTTCCGGCAAACGGGGCATAGATAGCGCCAGCAACCGTTCGGCTTCGCGGATGTCGTCTGCGTGAGCGCCTGTCAGTTGCCTGCGCTGCGGCGGCTTCTTCATCCCGGCGCGCGACCTGTGGAAGCGCGGACGACCAGTTCCGGGTGCCACAATTCCTGTATATCGTCCTTCTCCAGGCCGTTGACCCGGTGGATCAGTCGCTCGGCGACGCGTTTTCCCGCCGTGCGCAGCGACGAGCGCGTGGTGGTCAGCGGAACGGAGAAGAGTTCGGGACGCAACAGCGGCAGCACGTCGTCATAGGAAATCAGCGAGACGTCCTTGCCGAGTTGAAGACCCGCCTGCGAGACGGCGCGGACAATGCCGAGCGCCTGAACCATGCTGGAGCAGAGCATCGCCGTCGGCGTCTCGTCGCCGGAGAGAAAGGCTTCGGCCGCGCGCTGTCCGTCGGCCTCGGTCATCTGGGCGGAAACGTGGAAACGTTCATCCAGGTTTAGGCCCGCCTCTGCCAGCGCCTTGATGACGCCGTCGCGCCGGCGGATGGCAAAGCCGAATTTCTCGTCACCATTGATAAGGCCGATGCGGCGATGGCCGAGCTGCAGCAGAAGCCGGGTAGCGTCGTAGAAGGCCGCCTCATTGTCAACGTCCAGCGAGGGGTAGGGGTGCGGCGAATCGAAAAAACGGCCGTGAACGATGAAGGGCAGGCCGAAGGATTCCATCAGGTCGATCTTACTGTCGTTCTCGCGGATGTAGGCAAGGCACAGCCCGTCGACATAGCCGCTCGTCGCAAGGCTCCGAAGCGCGGAGACCTCGTCGGCGGGGTCGGACGGCATCACCACGAGGTGGAAGTCCTCGGCTTGCGCCTTTTCGCCCAGCCCGCTCAGAAATTCGCCGAAATGCAGGTCGGAGATCACCTGGTCGCCGATCGGCATCAACAGGCCGATGGAACCGGCCTTGCCGGTGGCCAGACGCTGGGCGGTGCGGTTCGGCCGGTAGCCGGTCTCGCGCGCTGCCTTCAGCACACGCTCGCGGGTCGCGGCATTGACCTCGGGATATCCGTTCAGGGCCCGGCTGACAGTCGTCGGCGAAAGGCCGAGCCGCGCCGACAATTGTTTCAGGTTCACGCCTAGTTCCTCCCTGGAGGTACGTACCACAAAAAAACTTTTATGAAACCTACTGCGCTCCAATTCGTTAACCGACAAGGATGGTTCCGAAGAAATCCGTTCGGCAAGCTCTGGACGCCCTGGTCTGAGCGTGCAACGGGCTCCTCTATCCGTTTCCAAAGCGGTTTGGCTTTTTTTATCAAGCCTTGCCCCGGTATGGAAAGCCCTTTTCGATCCAACTCAGCCAAAAACCTCCATTAAATGCGAAAAAACGGCAAAAAATGGTCACGTTTTGCGGAAAGGGGTTGACTCAGACCCGTCACACGAGAATTCTCTGGAGATGTCAAAGCGCTTTGGATAAAGTGCTGTCTGACAACCAAGGCCCTCGAGAGGGTTGAATGTGATGGGAGGTAAATCACATGCATAAAGTTCTGTTGACGGGCGTAGCCTCGCTCGCCCTCTTTGCCGGTGCGGCCCAGGCGGCCGATCTCAAATTCGCCCCCGGCGAGGATTCGCGCTTCAACTGGGACAGCTTTACCCAGTTTTCCGATTCCCATGATCTGAGCGGTCAGACGCTGACGATCTTCGGCCCCTGGCTCGGCCCCGACAAGGATCTGATCGAGAGCGTTTTGGCCTATTTCGAAGAAGCAACCGGCGCCAATGTCGAATATTCCGGTTCGGACTCCTTCGAGCAGCAGATCGTCATCGACACCCAGGCCGGCAGCCCGGCAAATATCGCCGTCTTCCCGCAGCCCGGCCTTGCCGCCGACCTCGCGGCCAAGGGCTTCCTGACGGAACTGCCCGCTGCAGCCGGTGAATTCCTGTCGGAAAAATACGCCGCCGGCCAGTCCTGGGTCGATCTGTCGACCTATGAAGGTCCTGACGGTGAGCCCGGCCTTTACGTCTTCCCCTACAAGGCCGACCTCAAGTCGCTTGTCTGGTATGTTCCGGACAATTTCGATGATGCCGGTTATGACGTTCCCGAAACCATGGAAGATCTGAAGGCGCTGACCGAGCAGATCGTCGCCGATGGCGGTACGCCCTGGTGCATCGGTCTGGGGTCTGGCGGCGCGACCGGCTGGCCGGCCACCGACTGGGTTGAGGACATGGTTCTGCGCACGCAGCCGCCGGAAGTCTATGACCAGTGGGTTTCCAACGAAATTCCCTTCAATGATCCGCGCATCGTCAATGCTATCGACGAATTCGGCTGGTTCGCCAAGAACGACAAGTTCGTAGATGGCGGCGCCGCCGCTGTTGCCTCCACCGACTTCCGCGATAGCCCGAAGGGTCTCTTCGACAGCCCGCCCAAGTGCTACATGCACAAGATGGCGTCGTTCATCCCCTCCTTCTTCCCGGAAGGCACGGAACTCGGTCTTGATGCCGACTTCTTCTACTTCCCCGCCTATGAAGGTGAAGATCTGGGCAAGCCTGTTCTCGGCGCCGGCACCCTGTTCGGCATCACCAATGACAGCCCTGCCGCCCAGGCCTTCATCGAGTTCCTGGAAACGCCGATCGCGCACGAAGTGTGGATGGCGCAGTCCGGCTTCCTGACCCCGTTCAAGGATGTCAATCCGGAAGCCTACGCCAACGACACGCTGCGCGGCGAAGGCGCAATCCTGACCGAAGCAACGACCTTCCGTTTCGACGGTTCGGACCTGATGCCCGGTAAGATCGGCGCAGGCGCGTTCTGGACCGGCATGATCGACTATGTCGGCGGCCAGTCGGCGGAAGAGGCCGCGACCGAAATCCAGAACTCTTGGGACGCGCTCAAGTAACGGTCGTCAAGTCGACTGTGTTTTGTCATAATGCACCGGGCCTTTGAGGCCCGGTGCGCTACTCCTCGAAAATGAGATAGCGCGGTAGCGCACTGTTCCGAAGATGCGCATGGGCAATTCATGTGTGTCTTTCGGCTGGGTTCGGTTCATCTGCGTATGAACGTCGAAGAGCTGAGAAACTAAGAACAGAACGGTCCGGCGAACTCAGTTTCATATCCGTTCTAGGGAGTTAAACGGCGTGGAACAGATTCTGAAAGCCTTGTTGGCTGTGGTTATCGGCGTCGCGGCAGCGGTGCTTTATTTCTACGGTTCCAACAAGATACTCGACCTGATTTTCCCTTCACAGACGAAGGATCCAGCCGACGGCGCGCGCAATCTGCGCATTTCCGGCATGATCCGGCCCTGGCTGTTTCTTGGCCCGGCATTGCTGGCGCTGGGCGTCTACCTCTGCTATCCGGTAGTCGCCTCGGTCTGGTATTCGCTGCACGGCCCCTCCGGCGATACCTATGTCGGCTTTTCCAACTACCGCTGGATGTTCGGGGATTCCGAGTTCCGCCAGTCGATGTTCAACAACATGCTCTGGCTGATCTTCGTTCCGGCGTTGTCAACCTTTTTTGGCCTGATCATCGCCTGGCTGACCGACCGCATCTGGTGGGGCTCCTTTGCCAAGATGATGATCTTCATGCCGATGGCGATCTCTTTCGTCGGCGCTTCGGTCATCTGGAAATTCGTTTATGACTATCGCGGTGAAGGCAGCGAGCAGATCGGTATTCTGAACGCCATCGTTGTTGCGATGGGGGGCGAGCCGCATGTGTGGATCGCCATGCCGTTCTGGAACAATTTCTTCCTGATGGTCATCCTTTTGTGGATCCAGACCGGTTTTGCCATGGTGCTGCTGTCGGCAGCGCTGCGCGGTATTCCGGAGGAAACCATCGAAGCCGCCGTCATCGACGGCGCCAACGGGGTCCAGATCTTCTTCAAGATCATGATCCCGCAGATCTACAACACCATCGCGGTCGTCTGGACCACGATCACCATCATTGTCCTGAAGATTTTCGATATCGTTCTCGCGATGACCAACGGGCAATGGGATACGCAAGTGCTCGCCAATCTCATGTTCGACTGGATGTTCCGCGGCGGCGGCGATTTTGGCCGAGGCGCCACCATCGCCATCGTCATCATGGTTCTGGTTATTCCGATCATGGTCTGGAACATCCGCAACGCGCGCAAAGAGATGGAGGGCCGGTAAATGTATTCGCACAAGAAATCACCGCTTGTCTGGTTCTCGCACATCACCGTTCTTGTTCTCGTGGTGCTGTGGACCATCCCGACCTTCGGGCTTCTGGTCACGTCGCTGCGCGACAAGGACCAGATCGTCGCCTCCGGCTGGTGGACATCGCTGTCCACCTCGACACAGAACGTCATCTACCGCACGCCCGGCGAGGCCGGACAGACCGAAGAGGACGGCCTTTACGTCAACACCGGCAATGCGCTGGAAGGCGGCGCCGGCGAAGTCGCGCGTTTCGGCACGTCCTCGCTGCGTCCTGATGAATACGAGGTCGGTCAGACCGTCGACCTTGATGACGGCATGCAGCTGACAGTCGAGGCAAACGGCGACTATCGCCTGACCTCGCCGGAGCCCTTCGGCCGGCGCGGCGAGCGGATTTTCGTCACCGCCGAAATTCCGCCGCGCTTCACGCTGGAAAATTACCGCAACGTGCTGACGGCCGAAGGCATCGGCCAGTCCTTCCTGAACTCGCTGACGGTCGCCATTCCATCGACCATCATCCCGGTTCTGGTGGCGGCCTATGCAGCCTATGCGCTATCGTGGATGAAGTTTCCGTTCCGCAACCTGCTTCTGGCCATCGTCGTCGGCCTGCTCGTCGTGCCGCTGCAGATGTCGCTGATCCCGCTCTTGAAGATGTACAACGCCATCGGCCAGACCTTCGGCGTGCCGGCCAAGACCTATGTCGGCATATGGCTGGCGCATATGGGCTTCGGCCTGCCGCTGGCGATCTATCTGTTGCGCAACTATATCGCGGGGCTTCCGCGCGAGCTGATGGAATCGGCCCGCGTCGACGGAGCGAATGACTTCACCATCTTCAACAAGATCATCCTGCCGCTGTCCTATCCGGCGCTCGCCTCCTTTGCGATCTTCCAGTTCCTGTGGACCTGGAACGACCTTCTGGTGGCAACCGTGTTCCTCGGCAATTCCGAGCAGACGATCGTGCTGACAGCGCGCTTGCGGGAACTGCTCGGCTCGCGCGGCGGCAACTGGGAGATCCTGACGGCCTCGGCCTTCGTCTCGATCATCGTGCCCCTGATCGTGTTCTTTGCCCTGCAGCGCTATCTCGTGCGCGGCCTTCTGGCCGGTTCGGTCAAGGGCGGCTGATCGCTGCCCTTGAGCGAAAACCGTGACTTCAGAATACAGAAAAGAAAAACAATGACCGAACCCAATATCAACCAAGTGGACAAGGACTGGTGGCGCGGCGCCGTCATCTATCAGGTCTATCCGCGTTCATTCCAGGATTCCGACGGCGACGGCGTCGGTGATATCCGCGGCATTGCCGACCGGCTCGACTATATCGCCGGGCTTGGCGCGGATGCCATCTGGATTTCGCCCTTCTTCACCTCGCCGATGAAGGATTTCGGCTATGACGTGTCGAACTACAAGGACATCGATCCGATGTTCGGCACGCTGGCGGATTTCGACGCAATGATCGCGAAGGCTCATGATCTTGGACTCAAGATCATGATCGACCTCGTGCTCTCCCACACGTCAGACCAGCACCCCTGGTTCATGGAAAGTCGGGCAAGCCGAGACAATCCCAAGGCTGACTGGTATGTCTGGGCGGATGCGAAGCCGGATGGTTCCGCGCCCAACAATTGGCTGTCGATCTTCGGCGGCTCGGCCTGGCAGTGGGATTCCCGCCGCCTGCAATACTACATGCACAACTTCCTGGTTTCGCAGCCGGACCTCAATTTCCACAATCCGGACGTCCAGGACGCGGTGCTCGATGCAGCCCGTTTCTGGCTGGAGCGCGGCGTTGACGGCTTCCGGCTCGATACGATCAACTTCTATTTCTGCGACAAGGAACTGCGCGACAATCCGGCGCTGGCGCCCGAACGCAGGAATGACAGCACGGCGCCCGCCGTCAATCCCTACAACTACCAGGAACATCTCTACGACAAGAGCCGTCCGGAAAACCTCGCATTCCTGAAACGCCTGCGCGCGCTGATGGAGGAGTATCCGGCGATTGCCGCCGTCGGCGAGGTTGGCGACAGCCAGCGCGGGCTGGAGATCGTCGGCGAATACACCTCCGGCGACGATAAGATGCAGATGTGCTATGCCTTCGAATTCCTGGCCCCGCAGCAGGTCACGCCGAAGCGGGTGATTGACTCGATCAACGCCTTCGATGCCGCTGCGCCGGAAGGCTGGGCCTGCTGGGCATTCTCCAACCACGATGTTGTGCGCCATCTGAGCCGCTGGGGTGCCGATGTTGCCGACCAGACGGCTTACGCAAAGATGCTCGGCGCGCTGCTGATGACGCTGAAGGGGTCGATCTGCCTCTATGAAGGCGAGGAACTGGGCCTCACCGAAGCCGATATCGCCTTTGAGGACCTGCAAGACCCCTACGGCATTGAGTTCTGGCCGGAGTTCAAGGGGCGCGACGGCTGCCGCACGCCCATGGTATGGCAGGCGGGCGCGGCCAATGCCGGCTTCTCGACGGCGGAAAAGACCTGGCTTCCGGTCTCTGCCGATCACGTCATGAAGGCGGTCGACGTGCAGACCGGCAATCCGGCTTCCGTTCTCGAGCACTATCGCCGCTTCCTCGCTTTCCGCAAGGCCCATCCGGCGCTTGCCAAGGGTGCGATCCGTTTCCTCGCTTCCGGTGATGATGCCGTGCTGGTTTTCACCCGTGAAGGGGCGGAGGAGACGGTCCTTTGCATCTTCAACATGTCGGCTGCGCCGGCAACGGTCCGCCTGCCAGAAGGCGAATGGGCCGCGTTTTCAACCGGCGACCACGGTTTCTCCGCTGAGGAGGACGGGACTATGGTACAACTTCCTGCCTGGGGCGGTTATTTCGCCCGCCAAGGAGCATAAGGGACAAAGGGGCGAAAGATGACTGGTGTTACCCTTAATAAGGTCAAGAAATCCTACGGCAATGTCGAGGTGCTTCATGGCGTCGACCTCGACATCAATCCCGGCGAGTTCGTCGTCTTTGTCGGTCCGTCCGGCTGCGGCAAGTCCACGCTGTTGCGCATGATCGCGGGTCTGGAGGAAATCTCCGGCGGCGAAATCTCGATCGACGGGCAGGTCGTCAACCAGATCCCGCCGTCCAAGCGCGGCATCGCCATGGTGTTCCAGACCTACGCGCTTTACCCGCATATGTCCGTCTATGACAACATGGCCTTCGGCATGCGGATCGCCAAGGAAAGCAAGGAAGAGATCGACCGGCGCGTCAGGGCTGCGGCCGAAATGCTGCAGATCACGCCCTATCTCGATCGCCTGCCCAAGGCGCTTTCCGGCGGCCAGCGCCAGCGTGTGGCGATCGGCCGGGCAATCTGCCGCGACCCGAAGGTGTTCCTGTTCGACGAGCCGCTCTCGAACCTCGATGCGGCGCTGCGCGTCGCGACCCGTATCGAGATCGCAAAGCTCAACGACAAGATGCCCGATACGACGATGATCTACGTGACCCACGACCAGGTGGAGGCTATGACGCTTGCCGACCGGATCGTGGTGCTGTCCGGCGGTTATATCGAACAGGTCGGCCCGCCGCTGGAACTCTACGAGCGTCCGGCGAACCTTTTCGTCGCCCAGTTCATCGGCTCGCCGGCAATGAACATCATGCCTGCCAAGATCACCCGTACGGGCGAAGTCACCGAGATCGAGCTCAAGGACGGCAAGCGCCTCGAGGTTCCGGTCAAGACGCCCGAAGGGGATCTGGGCAAGAGCGCCAGCTTCGGCGTCCGCCCGGAGGACGTGCGCGCGGCCGAAGAGGGCGAGGACTTCCTGTTCGAAGGCAAGGTCTCGATCATCGAGGCGCTCGGCGAGGTTACGCTGATCTATATCGAGGGCGAGCTCATCGATGAGGATCCGATCATCGTCAAGCTTCCCGGCATTCACGAGGGCAAGCCCGGCGATACGATGCGGTTTGCCGCCGACTCGGAAAAGCGCCACCTCTTCGACGAGAAGGGCCACAGCTACCTCTATCGCTGATCGGCACGCAGCAAGACCCTGACAATAAAAAGCCCCGCCGGTGAAAACCGGCGGGGCTTCTTCTTTCCGGCGCGGGAGGGGAGGACGCCGGAAAAGCGGGGCAGGGCGGAAAACGCCCTGCCAGTCCTATCAGAACTTGTAACCGACGCGGGCCATGACGCGGTTGGACGTGTAGTCCTTGGCCTCAAAGCCGGAGAGCGCGCCGTCGAAGTCCTTCTTGCCGAAGTCCGTGTAGCGATATTCGAGACCGGCAAAGATGTTCTGGCTCAGCGCGTAGTCGAGACCGGCACCGACGGTCCAGCCGTTGAAGGCCTGGTTCTGGTCGAGGCCATTGCCGTCAACATAGCCGTTGGCGATCGCCCAGCCACCCGTTGCGTAAAGCAGGGCGTTGTCAAAGGCGTAACCGACACGACCGCGAACAGAGCCTTCCCAGTCGGAGCCGGCCTTCAGGCTGTAGGGCAGGCCGACATTGTAGGACTGTTCGTTCCAGTTGTAGTCAAGTTCACCTTCAACACCGACAACGATGTTGTTGTCGAACTGATAGTTATAGCCGGCGAAGCCGCCGAGCTTTCCGCCGTCAAAGTCGTCGCTGCCGACCTGCGCACCATTGTAGTGCATGTTGGCGGTTGCCCAGTCGTAACCGGCGGTGCCACCGAGGTAGAAGCCCGACCAGTTGAACGTCTGCGGGACGACCTGCGGGGCGATATAGGGCTCGGCCGGTGCCGGCGTGGCAACAACATCAGCAGCTTCTGCGGAGGCGGCCATTGCGACAATCGCGGCGGAAGCGAGAAGAATTTTCTTCATAACAGTCTCCATCTTGTCTTTCGATGAGAGAGAAATGGTTCACATGATCAATCGTTCAATTAAAATTCCCGCAACAGCATCACATCGGCTACAACTGTTGCCGGATTGCGACACTCTCGGTTTGTACGATTGCATCCATATCCCCCAAACGAAATGGGCCGGGAATTGTTTCCCGTGGCCCCCGATTAGAGATTGCGTGTGGTGATTTCGTGGCAGCAAAGCGCGGGGATTGAGGCAGTCGATCACAGATTGAATCAGCGTATTAACGATCGCGGGAGCAGACGGGAAAGGCCCGGACATGTGTCCGGGCCCAACGCATGAATGATCCGCTGTTTATTGGTGAGGACGTTGTGTTCACTTCATCGCGGCAAGCGCCAGGGCCTTCACCTGCAGATCGGGAACATCGGAAAACACCAGATCGTCGCGGCCGAAATAGCTTTTGGCATTTGTCGCGGCCCAGTCGTTGCAGACCAGAACGAAGCTTTCCTTCCTGCCGGCCTCCGGGGCGGCATAAAGATAGTCGCCGGTGCGCCGGACAAACGGGAATTCGCCGAACTGGTTGCAGCGTTCAAGGATGGCCGCAAGCGTCGCCGCATCCACCTCTGCCTGTTTCAGGGTGCCGTCAAAGCGGATCGAAGAGTTGAAATCGTAGCGGCTGACCGGGCCCTTTGGCAGGCCCGCGCCAAAGGTCGTGTGGCCGATGAAGCCGACATCCGCACCCGCCGCCGCGGCCATGGCGGTAGCCACGAAAAGGCCGGCTTCGTCGTTGGTGCGCGCCTGCGCCGTCTCCGCCACGACTGCGGTATCCTCGTCCGTCAGATGGGCGGACATCACGGCGGGAATGAGTTCGGCAAGCTTCGCCGAAGCGGGAGCTTCCGGATCGATATCGATGCGGTTGAACACGGCGGCCTGGCCGGGACCGGCGACGCGCGCGACGGTGCAGGCCGTTGACCAGCAGCCGGTGTGGAGATAGCGGGTGTTGTCCTCGGCGTATTCGATGTCGAGGTGGTCGTGGCCGCCGATCATCAGCGTGCCGTCCGGCAGCATCGGCAGGATTGCCCTGTCTGGAACGACACCCGCATGGCTCAAGACCACGTTGATCTGTCCGTTCTTGAGCAGGCCGCCGAGATTGTCCTCGGCCCACTTGACGGGTTCCGGGATCGCAAGCTGTTCGCGGGACGCCTTGGGATAGGTGAAAAGATTGTCGACGCCGATGGCGGCGAAGGTGACTTTCTCCGAGCCGACATCAAGCGTGGCGGCCGCCGGTGCGTAGAGTGCGCCCGTGCGGGTGTCGGTGATGTTGGAGATCACGGTCACGCCGAGGCCCTGGGCCTTCTCGACAAAATGGGCGAGATCGTTGTCGATATCCGGCTCGTGATTGCCGATGTTGAAGACGACCGGCGCCGTCTCCGAAAGCGCCTTGAGAAAAGCCCAGTCGATTTCGCCGCCCGAGCGCATGGCGACGACGTTGCCGCTTTCAAACAGGTCGCCATTGATGATGATGACAGAGGGCTGGGCGCTTGCCGCGACCTGCTCCTCAACGGCGGCCAGCAATTGCCCCGTGCGATCATAGGCCGAATGCAGATCGGCCATGATGATGAAATTCACGCCAGCGGCATCGTCCGCGCGGACGGGCGCTGCAAGGCCCGCGAGGGGAGCGATGGCGGCGGAAGCCAGCAGCTTGAGAGCCGCACGGCGGTGAATGGAAAGAAAGGTCATTTTTGAAAAATCTCCGGAAGTCGAAATCTGACTTGTCTATACGGTCGGTCAATGATGCGACGATGACAGTCGGCACGGCAAAACGGCGCGAACCAGGTTCGCGCCGCATGCATCAAAAGTCCAGATTGCGAGATCGTCCCTATCAACCGAAGACAACGCTTGCGCCTTCGTCGGCGGTGCCGACATGGTGGCGGAAGGGGGCGAAGAGTTCACGGCCCATGCCGAATTCATTGCCGGAGAGATCGGCGGTCACGGCCTCGCGGGCATCGAATTCCTCAGCCGGAACGAGCGCCTCAAGCGTGCCGTTCTCGGCATCGAGCCGCAGCATGTCGCCGTCGCGGATCCTGGCGATCGGTCCGCCATCCTTGGCTTCGGGGGTGACGTGGATAGCAGCCGGAACCTTGCCGGAGGCGCCCGACATGCGGCCATCGGTGACGAGCGCCACCTTGTAGCCGCGGTCCTGCAGCACGCCGAGCGGCGGGGTCAACCGGTGCAACTCTGGCATGCCGTTCGATTTCGGCCCCTGGAAGCGCACAACAGCAATGAAATCGCGGTTGAGTTCGCCGGCCTTGAAGGCCGTCTGCAGTTCCTGCTGGTCGTGGAAGACGATTGCCGGCGCCTCGATGACGCGGCGTTCCGGCTTGACGGCGGAGATCTTGATGACGCCCTTGCCGATATTGCCCTTCAGCATCTTCAGGCCGCCATTGGGCTGGAACGGCTTGTCGTGTGTGGTCAGAACCTTCGGATCGGCGCTCGGGCCGCTGCCGATCGACTCGCGGCTGACCGTGCCGTTTTCGCCGAGCTTCACGTCGATCGCATAGGCCTCCATGCCCTCGCCGAAGACGGTGCGGACATCGTCATGCAGGAAGCCGGCATTGAGCAACTGGCGGATCAGATAGCCCATGCCGCCGGCGGCGTGGAAGTGGTTCACATCGGCAAGGCCGTTCGGGTAAACGCGCGCCAGAAGCGGTACGATGTCGGAAAGGTCGGAAATATCCTGCCATGTCAGCTGAATGCCGCCGGCGCGCGCCATGGCGATCAGATGCATGGTGTGGTTGGTCGAACCGCCCGTGGCATGCAGGCCGACAACGCCGTTGACGATCGAGCGCTCGTCGATCATCTGGCCGACGGGCGTGAACTCGTTGCCGTTGACGGTGATGGCGAAGGCGCGCTTCACCGCTTCCTTGGTCAGCGCTTCGCGCAGCGGCGTGTTCGGATTGATGAAGGAGGAGCCCGGCATGTGCAGGCCCATCATCTCCATCAGCATCTGGTTGGAGTTTGCCGTGCCGTAGAAGGTGCAGGTGCCGGGACCGTGATAGGATTTCGATTCCGATTCCAGCAGTTCCTTGCGGCCAACCTTGCCCTCCGCATAGAGCTGGCGGATCTGCGACTTCTCGTCATTGCCCTGTCCGGTGGTCATCGGCCCTGCAGGAATGAAGATCGTTGGCAGGTGGCCGAAGGTCAGCGCCGCCATGGCAAGGCCGGGCACGATCTTGTCGCAGACGCCGAGATAGACGGCCGCGTCGAACATGTTGTGGGAGAGGCCCACGGCAGCCGCCATGGCGATCAGGTCGCGGGAAAAAAGCGACAGTTCCATGCCGGGCTGGCCCTGGGTCACGCCGTCGCACATGGCCGGCACGCCGCCGGCGACCTGGGCAACGCCGCCGGCTTCGCGCGCGGCCTCGCGGATGGTCTGCGGGAAGGTCTCGAACGGCTGGTGTGCCGAGAGCATGTCGTTATAGGCGGTGATGATGCCGAGATTGGGTACGCTGTCGCCGGACAGCGCCTCCTTTTCGGCGGGGGAACAGACGGCAAAGCCATGGGCAAGATTGCCGCAGGACAGGACAGAGCGATGCACGCCCTTGGAAATGGCCTGGCTAACACGATCGAGATAGGCTTCGCGCGTGGGTTTGGATCGCTCGACGATGCGGGCGGTGATCTCTGCAATGCGGGGATCGGCGGTCATGGGCTTTTCCTGTTTTCAGAAGAAACGCGGAAGGCGCCCGGCAGAATTGTCAGGGCGCCCAGTAGATATTCACGGGGGAGGTGGCTCTTGAAAGAACGGCGCGGATGGGCATTTCCGTTTCGTCGTTGCCGGCAAGGGCCTTTTCCAGAACATCCATCTTTTCCTGGCCTTCGATGTGCAACACCAGAAGGCCGGCATTTTCGAGACTCGAGAAGGTGAAGGTGAGGCGGGCCTCGCCGGCGCCTTCGGCATGCATGGACATCACGCCGGCCGGCGTCTTCATGTCGAGCGCGCGGCCAAGCGTATCGCCTCCGGGGAAGAACGAGGCCGTGTGGCCATCCGTTCCCATGCCAAGGACGACGACATCAAAGGGCAGGCTCGTCGCCGAAACCTTGTTGGTGACGATCGCGGCGGCTTCCTCGGCAGTCTCGACATTCTGGTACAGCGGAATGAAGCGCGCGGCGGCGGCCAGGCCCTGCAGCAGGTTTTCCTTCACCAGCTTGTGGTTGGAACGGGGGTTGTCTTCCGGGACGAACCGCTCGTCGACAAGCGTGATCGTCACTTTCTCCCAGTCGATATCCGCCTTTGACAGCGTGCGAAAGAACGCCTTCGGCGTCGAGCCGCCGGAAACGGCGATGGAAGCCGTTCCCTTCTCGGTAATAGCGGCGGCCAGCGCCTCGGCGACATCGGCGGCGAGAGCTGCCGCCAACTTGGCGCCATCCTCAAACTTTTTCATATTCTGAGTCATGATGCTCTCTTCCGGTTTGATTTTGCCTCAGAGAGGTTCGTGCCAGGTCCGGCCGTCACGTTCGATCAACGCGATCGACTTCGACGGACCCCAGGTGCCGGCGGTATAGCCCTGAACCGGCTGGCTGGTCTCTTCCCAGGCCTTCAGGATCGGGTCGACCCAGCGCCAGGCGACCTCGACCTCGTCGCGGCGCATGAACAGCGTCTGGTTGGCGCGGATCACGTCGAGCAGCAGCCGTTCATAGGCGTCAGGGTTACGGACGTCGAACGCCTGGGCGAAGCTCATGTCGAGCGCCACCTGTCGCAGGCGCATACCGCCCGGGCCGGGATCCTTGATCATCAGCCACTGCTTCACGCCCTCATCGGGCTGCAGGCGCAGCACCAGCTGGTTGGAATTGATCCGGCCGGCATTCGGTCCGAAGATCGAGTGCGGGATCTGTTTGAAGGTGATGACGATTTCCGAAAGCCGGCTGGCAAGGCGCTTGCCGGTGCGCAGGTAAAAGGGCACGCCCGCCCAGCGCCAGTTGTCGATCTCGGCCTTGATGGCGACGAAGGTCTCGGTATTCGATTCGCCTTCGAGTTCTTCCAGATAGCCCTTGACCGGGCCGCCCTTCGACGCGCCGGCGCGGTACTGGCCGCGCACGGTCAGATAGCCGGCATTCTCTTCGGTGATCGGCTTCAGCGAGCGCAGCACTTTCAGCTTCTCGTCGCGCACCGCTTCGGCTTCCATGGAATACGGCGTTTCCATCGCCACCATGCAGAGCACATTGAGAATGTGGTTCTGCACCATGTCGCGCAGCGCGCCGGACTTGTCATAGTAACCGGCGCGGCCTTCCAGACCGACTTCCTCGGCAACCGTGATCTGCACGTGGTCGATGTGGTTGGCGTTCCACAGCGGCTCGTAGAGCGCGTTGGCAAAGCGCAGCGCCATCAGGTTCTGCACGGTTTCCTTGCCGAGATAGTGGTCGATGCGGAAAACCTGTTCTTCCTTGAACACCTTGCCGATCATGTCGTTGAGCTTGAGCGCCGAATCGAGATCGCGTCCCAGCGGCTTTTCAACGACGATACGGGTCTGTTTGGTGATCAGCTTATGGTCGCGGATGCCGTCGCAGATCGGGCCGAAAATGCTTGGCGCCACCGCCATGTAGAAGGCGCGGACCCGGTCCTTGCCGTCTTCCAGCATCTTCTTCAGCGCGTCCCAGCCCTTGTTGGTGGTGGCATCGACGGGCACATATTCGATGCGGGCCAGGAACTTGTTGACCTGTTCGTCGTCATATTCGCCGCGCTTCAGATGCTCCTTCAGAGCCTTCTGCGCATGTTTGCGGAAGTCGTCCGAGGTCAGTTCAGAACGGGATGCCCCGATGATGCGCGTCGGCTCGGTGAACTGGCCGGCAATCTGCCGGTGATAGAGCGCGGGCAGAAGCTTGCGCTCCGTCAGGTCGCCGGTGGCGCCGAAGACGACATAGTCAAAGGGTTCAACGGGGATCATTTGACTGCTCATGGTCAGTCCTCTCAATCGTCAACAGGGTTGATGTCGTTTTATCAAATCGATTTAAAAATGCCAGTCCCATTCCGAAAAATCGGATCTTTTGCCTTTGGCCCCTTTGCTGCGCTCCAGCCGCATCGCGCCTTGCGAAGATCGGCCCCGATTTTCACGCCGATGCGCTAGAAACGGTCGCGCAGCGCAAACCATGTCAGGGCCAGAAACAGCAGGGGCTTTCTGAGCGGTCCGCCGCCCGGAAAGGATGGTATATCCAAATCCCGGTAAAGTTCCAGATCAAGCGAGCGCCCTGCAATCTCATCTGCGTACAGTTTGCCGCAATAGTTTGACAACATCACGCCATGGCCGGAATAACCGCCGATCGAGGTGACGCCGGGCATGATGTCGTGGACCAGCGGGCGGCGCGGCATGGTGATGCCGACGGAGCCGCCCCAGGCATGGGTGATCTCGACATCCTTCAGCTGTGGATAGATTTCTGCGATCTGCCGCCTCAGATGCCGGGATATATTTTTCGGGTTGTCGGCGGAATAGACCTCGCGGCCGCCGAACAGCATTTCCCCCGTCGGCGCCTTGCGGAAATAGCGCACGACAAAGCGGCTGTCGTCGACGGATTCGCCGCCGGGCAGGATCTTGCTGTCCTTTTTGACGGGCGTCGTCGCGGCGATGAAGGAGCGGATCGGCATGATCTTCGCCGCGGTCTTCGGTTCCAGATGGTCCTCGATATAACCGTTGCAGGCAATCAGCACGCGCTCCGCCGTGATCTTGCCGCGCGGCGTTTCGATGACATTCTTGCCGTCGACGTGATCGATATTCTCCGCCTTGGTCATCTCATGCAGGCGCGCGCCGGCGGCAGAGGCGGCCTTGGCAATGCCGACCAGCAGCTTCAGCGGGTGGATATGGCCGGTGCCGATATCGCGGATGCCGCAGTAGAAGCGGTCCGACCCGAGCCGCTCCGCCGTCTCGGCATCGCTCATGAAGGACAGGTGTGGATAGTCGTAACGCTCGGCCAGCGCATCGACATGGCGCCGGTAGGCGTATTCCATGCCGCGCTTGTGGGCGACGCTAAGCTGGCCCGGCTTGAAATCGATATTGATCTTGTGCCTGCGGGCGAAATCGAGGAGGTGGGTCTTGGCATCTTCGGCAACGCGGAAGAAGGCCTGGGAACGTTCGGCCCCGAGCTTTGTCTCAAGCTCTTCCGGCCACCAGTGCTGGCCGGTGCCGAGCTGCCCGCCATTGCGGCCGGAGGCGCCGTCGCCGAAGCGGGCGGTATCGATCAGCACCACGTCGACGCCGTCTTCCGCCAGCTGGCAGGCTGCCTGCAGGCCGGTGAAGCCGCCGCCGATGATGGCGACGTCCGCCGTTGTCGAACCGTCAAGCGCCGGGTAGGTCGGGCGCTCGGGAAGCGTCGCCTGATACCACGAAATCCCCGGTGCAATCGGGCTTTGCCAAACCATTATCTCAATCGCTCCATTCTCTTGATACGTCCTTGGCTGTCACGCGATCACACGTGAAGCAGCAGGAATTCCCGCTCCCACGGGCTGATTACCTGCATGAAGGTCTCGAACTCGCCGCGCTTGATCCCGGCGTAGAGATCGATGAACTCGCGTGACAGGACCGGTCCGAGCGCCAGTTCTCCTTCCATCAGCGCCAGCGCTTCCAGCAGGCCACGCGGCAGGTCGATTGCGCCTTCATTGGCAGTGTCGCCGGTCGGGGCGGAGGGGTCGACCATGTTCTCTATGCCGAGATAGCCACAGGCAAGCGAGGCGGCAAGGGCGAGATAGGGATTGGCGTCCGAGCTCGGCAGGCGGTTCTCCACGCGTCTTGCGGCAGAATCGGAAACGGGAATGCGGAAGGCCGTTGTGCGATTGTCATAGCCCCAGGCCGTATTGACCGGGCAGGCCATGTCCGGCGTCAGGCGCCGATAGGAATTCACATAGGGCGCCATCATGACCAGCGTCGCCGGGACATATTTCTGCATGCCGCCTATGAAGTGGAAGAATTCGGGCGAGGGGTCGCCATTCTCAAGCGAGAACACGTTGCGGCCGGTCTCGATATCGACCACCGACTGGTGGATATGCATGGCCGAGCCCGGTTGCCCCTGCATGGGCTTTGCCATGAAGGTGGCGAAGGTGCCATGCTTGGTCGCCGCCTCGCGAATGGTGCGCTTGAAGTAGAATACCTGGTCGGCAAGCTCCAGCGGATCGCCGTGTCTGAGGTTGATCTCGAGCTGCGCCGGTCCTTCCTCGTGGATCAGCGTGTCAATCTCAAGCCCCTGCGCCTCGCTGAAGTGGTAGATGTCGTCGATCAGCTCGTCGAATTCGTTGATGCCGGCGATCGAATAGGCCTGCCCGGCGCCGATGGGACGGCCGGAGCGGCCAACGGGCGGTGTCAGCGGCAGATCCGGGTCGTCATTCTTGGCGACGAGATAGAACTCGATTTCCGGCGCCACCACAGGTCGCCAGCCGCGCTTCTCATAAAGCTCAACCACGCGCTTGAGCACGTTGCGCGGCGTATAGGGCACTTCCTGGCCATCAGCGCCGACGACATCGCAGATCACCTGAGCGGTGGGGTCGGCTTCCCACGGAACCGCCGTCAGTGTCGAGAGATCGGGCACAAGCTTGAGATCGCTGTCGCGCGGCTCATAGCGGAAACTGCCGCTCTCGTCGGGATATTCGCCCGAGATCGTGTGGCGGTAGAGCGCCGAAGGCAGGGCGAGCGAGGTGTTCGAGGTGAATTTCGACGATGGCATCATCTTGCCGCGCGGCACACCGGCAAGATCGGGGGTAATGCATTCGATATCCTCGATGCCGCGCAGCTTCAGCCAGCGGGTGGCAGCCTTCCAGTCCTCCACGCCGCGCAGCGGCGAGGGGGTGGATGGCGTTGCCGGCTTCTTGGCCCGTTTGGCCTTGCTGGTCGGCGTTCTGCTTGTGGCTTTGATGGTGGTTTTTTTTGCTGGCATTTCTCTGGCCGGTTTGTCATTGCGCGTAGGCGTATCATAACCACGGCGCGCGTCTTGGCGAGGGGGCTTGTTGACTTTCTCTTCGCTCTTGCGAACAGATTCACACAGAAACGGGCAGAAAATCATGGGTGAATTCGATGTGATCATTGTCGGCGCCGGGGCTGCTGGCCTGATGTGCGCTGCGCGCGCGGGGCGGCGCGGCCGCAAGGTGCTTCTCGTCGATCATGCGAAAAAGCCTGGTGAAAAGATCCGCATTTCCGGCGGCGGCCGCTGCAATTTTACCAATATCGGCGCCGGTCCGCAGAACTTCCTGAGTGAAAACCGGCATTTCGCCAAATCGGCGCTGGCGCGTTTCACCCCGGCCGATTTCATCGCCATGGTGGATCGCTACGGCATCGCCTGGCACGAAAAGACGCTCGGGCAGCTTTTTTGCGATGGCTCGGCCAGGGAGATCATCGCCATGCTGCTGGCCGAGTGCGAGGCCGGCAACGCCGAGATCAGGCTTGAGACCGCCGTCACCGCCCTCGAACATGCGGGCGACCGTTTCCGGCTCTCTCTGGATGGAAAACCGGTCTCGGCGCGCGCGCTGGTGATGGCCACCGGCGGCAAGTCCATTCCGAAAATGGGAGCGACCGGCTTCGCCTACGAGGTTGCCGAGCGCTTCGGCATCCGTGTGGTCGAGCCGCAGCCGGGGCTTGTGCCGTTCACGCTCGATCCCGGCCTCCAAAGCGAGTTGCAACCGCTTGCTGGCATCGGCGTTCCGGTGGAGATCGCCTGCGGCAAGGGGCGTTTCAACGAGGCGATGCTGTTTACCCATCGCGGCCTTTCCGGCCCCGCCGTGCTGCAGGTCTCTTCATACTGGTCTCCCGGCGATACGGTGACGGTGAAAATCCGTCCCGATATCGCGCTCGCCGATGTGCTCACCGCGGCAAAACGCGAAAACGGAAGGCAGGGCGCCGCAAGCGCCCTTGCCGCCCAACTGCCGAAACGGCTGGCGCAGTATTTCGCCGATCGCGCCGGCATGACGGGTCACCTTGCCGACCTTTCCGACAAGGCGCTTGGACGTCTGGCGGCATCGATCCAGGACTGGCGCTTCAAACCTGCCGGAACCGAAGGCTACCGCACGGCAGAGGTGACGCTCGGCGGCATCGATACCAAGGCGCTGTCGTCAAGGACGATGGAGGCCCGGGCGGTGCCGGGCCTCTACTTCATCGGCGAATGCGTCGATGTCACCGGATGGCTGGGCGGCTACAATTTTCAGTGGGCCTGGGCCTCGGGCGTTGCGGCCGGTGACGCGATCTGATCAGCCCGGCAACGCGTCCGGCGAAATGCTCGATCAGGCGGCTCGATTTCCTCCAGAAAACGGGCAACGGTTCGGAGAACCGTGCGTAATACTCATCTTCCGAGAGCGGCCCTGTTTCCAGCGGATAGTAGAGGCTGAGCAGTCTCATGGGTACGGGTTTGCGTGTCATGGCCTTCACTCCCGGCGATCGCATGACGACCGTTCAACACCGGTCGGTGATCGCGCGCTCTTTGCGGTGATGCCGGAAAACAGGTCCTTCGGCTCGGCATCGCGCTTTCCAATGCCGCAAAAATACCAATCAAAATTGCCCTTTGATATACGCCGGAATGCAAGCTATTTTTCGTGAATGAAAAACATTCCATGGTCTTACTATCAACTTTTCCTCGCCGTCATCCGCCATGGGGGGCTCAGCGGCGCGGCGGCGGAACAGGCGATCAGTCCCGCCACTGCCGGCCGGCACATGCTTGATCTCGAACACCGCCTCGGGCGTTCGCTCTTCGTGCGCAGCCAGCGTGGCTACAGCCTGACTGCGGAGGGCGAGACCCTGAACGCGTTGCTGACGGGCGCGGACGGCAGCTTTCGCAGGATTGATGACTGGCGCGGCGAAGCGGCGGCGCCACAACTGGTCCGCCTGGCGCTCGGCACCTGGAACGCCTTTCTGGTTTCCGCGCATATTGGCGAGATCTGCCGCGCGGATGACCCGTTCCGCCTGCAATTGCTTGTCGGTGAAGCCCGTGCGAGCCTCGCGCATAGGGAAAACGACATCGGCATCCGCTCCTTCGAACCCGAAGAGAGCAACCTGGCGGCCCAGAGGCTCGGATCCGTTGCCTATGCACCCTTCAGGTCCAGGAATGCGCCGCCCTTGGCGCGAGAACGCTGGATCGCCGTTACCCGGGAGGAAGCGATCTCGGACTATCTCAGATGGCCACACCAGACCCGGCCGGGTGCCATCGCCCTGTCGGCAAGCCGTCCGCGGACGATGCTCGACCTCGTCGAGGCGGGCGCAGGCACCGCCGTCCTGCCCTGCTTCATCGGCGATACCAATCAGCGGCTCGTGCGGGCGGGGCCGATCATCGATGAACTGGAGCATCCTCAGTGGCTTGTGCTCCACGATGACGACCGGCATCGGCGCGAGGTGCGGCGCGTGGCCGACCGGCTGGCGAAGTTCATGAAGGCGCGGGCGGCGCTTTATGCGGGCAAAAGGGCGGAGACGGACGGCTGAAAGAGCAAGAACAGAAGTCGATCATCCGCGTTGTTAAAGTGTCACAGCGACAGGGAAGCCCGGTATTCTTCGACTTATCGGCAATGGCAGCGTTGTCACGGGGTTGAGCGCGACAAACCTGAGAGACTAAAAATTATAACTTAGAAATACTTAACAAAATCGCCCTAGGTTCCGGCAATAAACGGGTCAAAGCAGGGAAATGAGAATGCTTCATAACAGAAACGGCGTGCGCAGAAATCTTCTCTCCGTCATTGTCTCGACCGCAGCGCTATCCGCTGTCGCCGCTTCAGCCAATGCCCAGGAACTGGCCATTGAACCGTCGGTCGGCACGCTCGGCGCCGGCCTCTCGGGTATCTACAAGCTGGACGAGAGCTTCGGCTTCAGCGGAACGGTCGCCGGATTCAGTTACGAACCCTCGGGTACCTATGAAGGCGCTCATTATGAGGGCACGTTCAAGGTGCTGACGGTCGGCGCCACCGTCGACTATTATGTCAACCAGTCGGACTTCCGTATCTCGGTCGGTGCGCGCTATACGGATGACAATGCCAAGGGCACCTTCTCGATGTACAATCCCTATCTCGGCACCGAGGAAACGGCCCAGGTCAAGGTGACGCCTGAATATGACTTCCAGCCCTATTTCGGCATCGGTTATGACGCCGACCTCAATGAACGGATCTCGCTGGATTTCTCGCTGGGCGCGTATTACATGGGTACCCCCAACGTCCAGGAAAGCTGGTCGGGCACGGTCTACCAGCCGCTGCAGGACAGCATCAATGATTTCCGTGAAGCCGCCAAGGACTACAAGTTCTATCCGGTTGCCCAGATCGGCCTTCGCTATCGTTTCTGACGCGTCTGTCTATCAGTCTTTAAGGCGCGGCCCGACTGCGCCGTTCTTGTGTCCATGCGGCCGGGTCTGGCTACTCAAGCAGTTCCGCTGGCGTCTCGATCCGGCGCGCCAGCGCGGCCAGCGCGTTTCCGCTGATCCTGACGGAGATCGGTTCCGCGTCGGCGTTGCTGTTCCAGCGCGTCAGCATCGCCTCGATCTGTCCGGTGCCGATATCGACATCGCCCTCAAGCCGCACCTGGCCGTTTGCGGTTTCCATGACCATGCCGTCCAGATGGACCGTGGTCCCGGATAGGCTGCCCTTGCCCGAGACGGAGTTAAAGGCGAAGGGTTCGCGTTTCAGCGGCGAGAACGCGAAATTGTTGCTTGTCGCGGCGGATTGCAGAATATCGCCGAGATCGAGCCAGGTGAGGCTGCCGTCGCGTCCGGAAAACCTGAACCGGCCGGTCAGCCCGTCCGAGACGCCCTGGTTCAATGGCAGCCGGGCCTCGTAGGACATTTCCAGGTTGAACTGATCGCTCTCAAGCGGCACGCTGAAGCCCAACTGCTTGAAAAGCGGGGCCGAGCGCACGTTTTCTGCGTTCATGCGAACCGCGGCCGTGCCGTCATTGCGCACGGCAAGGTGGGCAAACAGGGAACCGTCATCAAGCTGGCTGTCGGCGATGTCGAAACTCGTCTGCATGTCCGTGCGGATGATGCTGGCGGCGACATCGCGAAGCGTCACGTCCGACAGCCGGACGCTTCCGACAGAGACGCGCAGGTCAAGCCCCGGCAGCGGCAGGCCATCGTCATCTGCCCTGTCCCTGGCGGGGGCAACCGCATCGATCCAGCCCGCAAGCGAGGATTGCGCGTCGCGCAGCGATATCTCCTGAAAGGCCATTGTCGCGGAAATCCCGACCGGTCCTTCCGGTGAGGAGGGGACGATGTCGAGAACGCCGTTCCCCTTTGCGGCGCCAATCGTCAGGTCCACCGGGGAAAAGCGCAGCGACCCGCCGCTGCGCGAGACCTTGCCGTTCAGGGATGCGTTTTCGACATTGCGCAACAGGCTCGATTCGACGCCCATCTTCGCCATCAGTTCCTGCAGCGCGCTGGTGGAAAGCGAGAATGTGCCGTCCAGCAGGTAGGGGCGTGCGCTGCTGGTCGTGCCGTCAAACCGGATATTGGCCGTCTGGCTGGTGATGGCGAGACTGACCGGCGAGGCATCTCCGGCAATCAGCGCCGCCGCTTTGCCGGCCTCAAGCGAAAATGTGGTTTCGTGCTCTGCAAGGATCGCCGAACCGGAAAGCCGGGCTCTGCCCGAAAGGGTCGGCCAGTCGAGCTCGGCGTTCACGCCCTTCACAATGCGTGTCTCGCCTTTGTCGGTGAAGCCGAGCGTACCGTTGGTCACCGAAAGCGCGCCGGGACCTTCGCTGCCGCCAGACGCATGCGTCCCGTCGCGCAGTTCGGCAATGGTCCGGGCCAGCGCGTTTGCCGCCGGCCCTGTCGTCTCGTCGGGCTGTTCGAGAATGATCACCGCTCCGTCGAGCTTCAGGTCGGAGAACGACGGATTGCCCGAAAGAGCGCCGATGAAGCCGAAATTGGCGACGAGCCACGCGCTGTTGCCGTAGATCAGCGGACCGGTGCCGTCGGGCCTGGCAACGGAAACGGCTGTTGCCGTGATTCTCGGGCGCGGCCAGTAGCTGATATTGAGATCGCCGCTGATCGTCGCCGGTGCGCCGAGCCAGCCGGAAAGTTCGTCTTCCAGGCTGTCGGCCATGGCTTGTGGCGTAATGATGAAGGGAACCAGATAGTAGACTGCCACGCCGGCAAGAAGCATGACCGCCAGCAGGATACGCAGCGGACGCCCCATCCGCCTGTCCGAACGCTTGAATTTCCTGGGGTTTTTCATCGAGGCGCGTCTTCGTTTGCTGAGATCATTGAGGGGCGATAGCGGAAAATCGGGGGCGACACAATCACCAAAGCCTTTTCGGCCTCAAGGCGCCGCCCCGATCCGCACAGATGTCAATTGCAGGAAGAGGGTAGCGTGTATCGGTATCTGGAGACAATTAAAAGATGTTTCGGCGGCTCGCGCGTCTGCCAAAAGGCTCTTCTATCGCCCGTCCCCGGCGGCTTTCGGGCTTAATTCCGGCCCTGCCATTGCAATCTGCCGGGTAAGCGCCTATATCACTGTCATCGACCATTGCTTGCGACGTTGTCCGAGAGCCTCATGGCTCCGTCTGATTTCCTCTCAAAATCGATCTAATTCCGCGAGGTATTGCGGAAGTCACGACGATTGAAAGGAAATCGTTCATGAATAATGGCACCGTTAAATGGTTCAATGCCACCAAGGGTTTTGGCTTTATCCAGCCTGATGATGGCAGCACGGACGTGTTTGTGCACATTTCTGCCGTGGAGCGCGCTGGTATGCAGTCGCTGAATGACGGACAGAAGCTTCGTTACGACATCGTCCGCGACAATCGCTCTGGAAAGAGCGCGGCCGACAACCTTCAGGCGGCTTGATGATTTGCTTTCCCGGTTGACCACGGATGTACTGGCAGCCGGATCGTGCAAGACGGAAATTCTTCGTCGTTTCAAGCCCGACGTAATTTGTCATCGCTGTCGCTGACCACGGATGTACTGGCAGTGACAACAGAGGAGGTCGGGTCATTTCCCGGCCTTTTTGTTTTCGCTATGCCTCCGCGCGCCCGGTTTCGGGCATGCGCGGGGACGGGCGGATAAAACGAAACAGGATCAAGGAGGTTTTCTTGCAGGTACTGGTAAGAGATAACAATGTCGATCAGGCGCTTCGCGTCCTGAAGAAGAAAATGCAGCGCGAAGGCATCTTTCGCGAGATGCGTGCGCGTCGTTCTTACGAGAAGCCTTCGGAAAAGCGTAACCGTGAAGCAGGCGAGGCCGTACGCCGCCTGCGCAAGTTGAAGCGCAAGCAGCTTCAGCGCGAAGGTCTCATCCCGTCGCGCAAAAAGCGGTAAGGGCTTGAAACGGGCAGCCGCTCAGGCTGCCGGCCCGCTATTTCTCCATGTGAAGGAGACCCGTGCATGACCGCAACCAAAGATGAGTTTTTCAAGCCTGGCCGGATGTCGGCTTCCGACAAGGCCTCGATCACCGATCGGACGGCGAAAGCGATCATCGCGGAAGAGGCGACGCAATTGCAGTCCAAGACCGAGCGTCTCAGGCGCCTGCGTCTTGAGCGTGAAGTGACCGAGCCCGCGCCGAAGACGAAAAAGACAAAGCGCTCCGCTTGATGCGGTCGTTAATGTCCCTTTCAAATGGCCCGCTCCTGGCGGGCCGTTTTGCGTTTGAGGCCTGCTTTCGCCGGGAAGACACAGTGTTCATCGCCTGACGAATTGAACGCGAGCCTGGCCGGATGCACATAGTGCGACAACAGGCACCGCAACAGGTGCGCTCTCAATCGCCGGGTTCGCCGGCCTATGAAAGGTTCGCCTATCATGAAGAAAATAGGATTTCTGTCCTTCGGTCACTGGACGCCATCGCCGCAGTCCGGCACGCGTTCGGCGGAAGATGCGCTTCTCCAGTCGATCGACCTTGCCGTGGCAGCCGAGGAACTGGGCGCGGACGGCGCCTATTTCCGCGTCCATCATTTCGCCCGCCAGCTTGCCTCGCCCTTTCCGCTGCTCGCCGCGATCGGCGCCAGGACCAGCCGGATCGAGATTGGCACGGGCGTGATCGACATGCGCTATGAGAACCCGGCCTATATGGTCGAGGATGCCGGCGCCGCAGACCTGATTGCGGGCGGACGTCTGCAGCTTGGCATCTCGCGCGGCTCGCCCGAACAGGTGATCGACGGTTGGCGGCATTTCGGGCATATCCCGCAAGAGGGCGAGGATGACGCGGCGATGGCGCGCCGCCACACGGAGGTTTTTCTCGACAGGCTCAAGGGCAAGGGATTTGCTGAGCCCAATCCGCGCCCGATGTTTCCCAATCCTCCCGGCCTTCTGCGCATCGAGCCCCATTCGGAGGGCCTCAGCAAGCGCATCTGGTGGGGATCGGCCACCAATGCGACGGCAGAATGGGCGGCGCGGCTCGGCATGAACCTGCAAAGTTCGACGCTGAAATTCGACGAGACCGGCGAGCCGCTGCACAAACAGCAGGCCGACCAGATCCGCGCCTTCCGGGCTGCCTGGAAGGAAGCCGGCCATGATTTCGAGCCGCGCGTCTCCGTCAGCCGCTCGATTTTCGCACTCGTCAGCGACATGGACCGCGCCTATTTCGGACGGGGCGGCAACGAGCAGGACACGATCGGCTATCTCGACGAGAAGACGCGCGCCGTCTTCGGCCGCTCCTATGCGGCCGAACCTGACCGGCTGATCGAGCAGCTGAAGGGCGACGAGGCGATTGCCGAGGCCGACACGCTGCTTCTGACCGTGCCGAACCAGCTGGGCGTTGCCTATAACGCCCATGTCATCGAGGCGATCCTGAAATATGTCGCTCCGGGACTTGGCTGGCGCTGAGCAGATCTGCGAAGACGAAGGCAAGATGATGAAGGCGCATCGCGTGTGAAAACGCGGTGCGTCTTTGTCTTGTCTTGCAGGAGAAATCCCAAAGCCTGACATTTCAATGCTTGCTGAAATGCCGGTTCGTAACTACGCTTCAGCCAAATAAGGCGAGAAAATGAATTTTTGCCTGTTTCCGGGTGGGGACTCGAGGGATAGCGGACCGTGCGGTGCCCTGCGCGGACGTCGCTTCGTGGATGTCGGAAAACAAGGGGACATGATTTGCAGTTCTTTGATTCGCTCTTCAATTACATCAATGACTTGACCTGGGGCTGGGCACTCGTGCCCTTCCTCGTCGTGCTCGGCGTGTTTTTCACCATCGCCAGCGGTTTTGTGCAGTTCCGCTTCTTCAAGCGCATGTTCGGCGTGTTGTGGGGCGATGAGGATGGCGATCCGTCGAAGATCAGCGCCCGCGAGGCGCTTTTCGTTTCCGTCGGCGGCCGCGTCGGTGGCGGCAATATCGCCGGCGTGGCGGTTGCGATCACGGCCGGCGGACCGGGCGCGGTGTTCTGGATGTGGGCCATCGCGCTTGTCGGCATGTGCTCCGGCCTTATCGAGGCCACGCTTGCGCAGGCGTTCAAGCGCACAACCGGTGAAGGCGACTATCGCGGCGGTCCTGCGCGCGCCATCATTCACGGGCTTGGCGAAAACTATCGCTGGCTGGCGGTCATCTACGCCGTCTGCCTGATCGCCTCCTTTGCCATCGGCTTCAACGCCTTCCAGGGCAATACGGTGGCCGGCGCTGCCGCTGACAGTCTCGGCGTTCCGCGTTACGCGACGGGCATCCTGCTGGCGGCGGCCACCGGCTTCATCGTCTATGGCGGTATCCATCGCATCGCCAAGGCGTCCGATGTCATCGTTCCGATCATGGCTTTCGGTTATATCGCCATGGCCGTGGTGATCATCCTGATGAACATCACCGCGCTTCCGGCCGTCATCTGGGATATCGTCGCCAACGCGCTCGGCTTCCGCGAGGCGGTGGCCGGCGGCGTCGGGGCCGCGGTTGCCAACGGCCTTCGCCGCGGCCTGTTTTCGAACGAAGCCGGTCTTGGCTCGGCGCCGAACGTGGCCGCCACGGCCTATGTGCGCCATCCGGTCAGCCAGGGCATCACGCAGAGCTTTTCGGTGTTCATCGATACGATGATCATCTGCTCGTGCACGGCTTTCGTCATCCTGCTCGGCGATGTCTATCAGCCGGGCCAGGCCGATGTCGACGGCGTTATCCTGACCCAGCAGAGCATGGTCGACCATGTCGGGAGCTGGGCGCAGTATTACCTCACCGTGGCGATCTTCCTGTTCTCCTTCTCCTCGATCATCTACAACTACTATCTCGGCGAGAACGCGCTTGCCTTCATGACGGAGAAGCCGAGCGCGGTGCACATTCTCAGGATCGCGATCATCGCAATCGTGTTTATCGGCGCGGTGGCGCCCGGCGCGACGGCGGTGTTCAACTTCTCAGACCCGATGATGGGCATCCTGGCGGTGGTCAACCTGCTGGCGATGATGATGCTGTTCCCGATCGCGCTGAGGCTGATCAACGATTTCCGTTCGCAGCTTGCGGCCGGGATCAAGCGTCCGATCTTCGACCCGAAGAAGTTCCCGGATCTCGATACCGACGAGACAGCCTGGCCGGACGCAAAATAGCAACGGGCAAAGCCCGATCTTCAGAACGCGGCGGCGCAATGCCGCCGCGTTTGTTTTCAATGAGGCGGAGGAAGCTTCTCATGATGACACTGCCCTTTTTCATTTGTGCCGGCGCGCTGTTCAGCGCCTGGCGCGGGCACCGCAGCATTGCCGCGCTTTTGACGGTTATCGCCCTTCTGGTGCTTTTCGTTCTTTTCAGACTGCACGCGACAGACGTGCTCGACATCGATCTTTGAGGTGATCCATGCCTGTCCGTATTGCCCATCTTCTGAATGTCCTGGCGCTTCTCGCCATTTCCTTCGTTCTTCTGTTCGCTTTTTATGATCAGTTCGCAAATGGCGACCTGCCTTGCCCGCTCTGCCTTTTGCAGCGCGCCGGCTTCGTCATCGTCGGCACGGGGCTGGCGCTCAACGTGTTGTTGGGCGTCGATGCCCGCCATTACGGGCTGATGCTTCTGGGGGCCGTTGCCGGCGGCGCAGCGGCGCTGCGGCAGGTGGCGCTGCATGTCGTGCCGGGAACGGGCGGTTACGGCGCGCCCTTCCTCGGCATGCATTTCTACAGCTGGGCCTTCGTGCTGTTTGCCGTCGTCGTTCTCGGCACTGGCGTCATGCTGGCGCTCGGCCCGGCGCGGGTTTCCGAGCGGGTGCGGCGCGGCGGGCTCGGCCTTGTCGCCGTTGCCCTGTTCGCGGTGATGGCGCTCGGCAATGGCGTGTCCACGCTTGCCGAATGCGGCGTGGGGCTCTGCCCGGACAACCCGACGAGCTACGAGGCGCTGGATTCGCTCCTCGGCCGCTGAGCGGCATTGCGGGAAACGGCCGGTCCTGCCTCGTACCAGCCCTTCGTCCGGTTGACGATGGCGACGACCGAGAGCATGACCGGCACCTCGATCAGGACGCCGACGACCGTTGCCAGCGCCGCGCCGGAATTGAAGCCGAAGAGCGATATGGCGGCGGCAACGGCAAGCTCGAAGAAATTCGAGGCGCCGATGAGGGCCGAGGGACCGGCCACGCAATGCTCCTCGCCGGATGCGCGGTTGAGGAAATAGGCAAGGCCGGAGTTGAAATAGACCTGGATCAGGATCGGAACCGCCAGAAGCGCGATGATCATCGGCTGGGCCAGGATCTGCTCGCCCTGGAAAGCGAACAGCAGGACGAGCGTCGCCAGCAACGCGACCAGCGAGACCGGCTGGATCTTTGCCAGCAGGGCATCGAGCCTTGCCGTCGAGCCGTTCCGGATCAGGCTCTTGCGGATGATCTGCGAGATGATCACCGGGATGACGATATAGAGCGCCACCGACAGCACCAGCGTCGACCACGGAACTGTAATCGCCGAAAGGCCAAGGAGCAGCGCGACGATCGGGGCGAAGGCGACGATCATGATCGCGTCATTCAGCGCCACCTGCGACAGGGTGAAATGCGGCTCGCCCTTCGTCAGGTTCGACCAGACGAACACCATGGCGGTGCAGGGGGCTGCGGCCAGAATGATCAACCCGGCGATATAGCTGTCGATCTGGCCGGCCGGCAGCAGCGGGCGGAACAGCCAGCCGATGAACAGCCATCCGAGCAGCGCCATGGAAAACGGCTTCACCGCCCAGTTGACGAAGAGCGTGACGGAGATGCCGCGCCAGTGGCGGCCCACTTCCGCAAGCGCCGAGAAATCGATCTTCAGCAGCATCGGGATGATCATCAGCCAGATCAGCACCGCGACGGGCAGGTTGACGCGGGCCACTTCCAGCGCGCCGATTGCCACGAAGACCGAGGGGAAGACGTGCCCGAGCGCGATGCCGACGACGATGCACAGCGCGACCCAGAGGGTCAGGTAACGTTCGAATGTGGACATGTCAGTCAGCCTTTCGGGCTTTCTCGGTGGCGCCTTCCATGGCGCCGATTTCCTTCAGTTTGCTGTCGGAGACCGCTGTGTCGTCTCCATCCTTATGAAGGTTGATGAAGGCCTTGATCCTGCTCTTCAGATAGGTCGCGGTCTGGGCAAAAGCCCGCAGCTTCTCCTCGCGTGTGCCGTCCACATGGCTCGGGTCCTCGACGCCCCAATGGGCGCGCCGGCCGGGGCCGCGCATGATCGGGCAGGCCTCGCCGGCCGCACTGTCGCATACGGTGATGATGAAATCGATTTCCGGCGCGCCGGGTTGGGTGAACTCATCCCAGCTCTTCGAACGGAAGCCCTCGGAGCGGTAGCCCAGCGCCTTCAGGGTTTCCAGAGCCAGCGGGTTCGGCGCGTCTTTTGGGTGGCTTCCGGCGGAGAAGGCGCGGAACCGACCATTGCCTTCGCCATTGAGGATCGACTCGGATAGGATGGACCGGGCGGAATTGCCGGTGCACAGAAAAAGCACGTTCAGGGTCTTCTCGGTCATGGCATCACGTCTCCGTGGGGTGTGTTTCGCAGCAGGGCGCAAGATCCTCAATCAGCGGCGTGCAGAGATCCGGATTGCCGCCGCAGCAATCGCGCAGCAGAAAAAGCATGGCTGCGCGTAACTGTTCGAGGTTGGCGCGGTAGATGATGAACCGTCCCTGTCTCAGCCCCGTGACAATGCCCGCCTGGGTCAGCGTGTTGAGATGGGCCGACATGGTGTTCTGCGGTATCTCCAGCCTGCGCGCGAGCTCGCCTGCGGCAATGCCCTCCGGCTCTGCTTCAACGAGCAGGCGGAAGGCCTGGAGCCGGGTCGGCTGGGCGAGGGCGGCGAGAACCGCGATTGTTTCTGTGTTATCCATATATCCAGAATAATGGATATATTGAAAAAAAGCAAGCTCTGCTATATCTTTTCTGATGCTGCGGGCTTTCTTTGATGCCGCCGCAAAGGTCCAGGGGGGTCAGAGGCTTGTGCGCGACCTGAGCGCCGCCACCAGCGTGCCCTCATCGAGATAGTCGAGTTCGCCGCCGACCGGCACGCCGTGGGCCAGTCGCGTCACCTTGATATCCATGCCCTCGAGCTGATCGGTGATATAATGCGCGGTTGCCTGCCCTTCGACGGTCGCATTGACGGCGATGATCAGTTCCTTGACTTCGCCCGTCTTCACCCGGTCGACAAGGGCTGCGATCGTCAGGTCGTCCGGCCCGATGCCATCGAGCGGCGAAAGCGTGCCGCCAAGCACGTGATAGGCGGCATTCAGCGCCGCCGCGCGCTCCAGCGCCCACAGGTCACCGACGTCTTCCACGACGATGACGACGCTCTGGTCGCGGGTGGGATCGGTGCAGATGGTGCAGGGATCGGCGGTATCGACATTGCCGCAGGTCGAGCAGATCTTCACCTTGTCATAGGCATCCTGCATCGCGCCCGACAGCGGCCCCATCAACTGGTCGCGTTTCTTGATCAGATGCAGCGCCGCCCGCCGCGCCGAACGCGGCCCAAGCCCCGGCACCTTGGCCAGAAGCTGGATCAGTTTCTCGATTTCGGGACCGGTGACTCGTTTTGCCATGTGGGCGCTTTAGCCTATCGCATGCCGGATTGGAATGACTATCGCGTCGCAATCGCCGCAGCCGCGCCGCCGATCATGCCGGCGGAGATGCGGTTGGCGATCTTCATGGCGCGCGGGCTTTTCAGAAAATGCCGCGCCTTGGCGGCCATGAACACCCAGGAGAGATCGACAATCGCGAGCACGATCAGCAGCGTTGCCGTCAGTTCGACCCAGCCGAGAAGCGTGACGCTGCCGAGATCGATGATGGTCGGCAGGAGCGCCACGTAGAACATCATGATCTTCGGGTTGCCGAGCGTGACGCTCATGCCGGTCAGGAACATCTTCCAGCCGGATGAAGCACTCGGCAGATCATCGCCATCCGCCGCCGGATCGGCGGTCCACATCTTCCACGCCAGCCAGGCGAGATAGGCGACGCCCGCCCATTTGATGGCGATGAAGACGTCGTGGAAGGCCGACGCCACGGCGACCAGCCCGAAGACGGCCAGCGTCAGCCACAGCGCCTCGCCCAGCCACATGGCCGCCATGAAGGGCAGCACATCGCGGTGCCCGCGCGACAGCACACGGGCGACAAGGGCTGCCACGCTCGGCCCCGGGGAGCCTGCGGCAACAAAAAGCGTGATGGCGAAAAGAGCGAGCGCGCCGAGCGTCATGGCTATGATCCTAGAAAGGCAGCTTCATGCCGGGCGGGATCGGCAGGCCGGCGGTCAGTTCCTTGGTCATTTCCTCGGCCTTCTGCTCGGCGCGGTCCTTGGCATCGCGATGGGCGGCGACGATCAGGTCCTCGAGCATCTCGGCGTCGTCTTCGGAGAGCAGCGTCGGGTCGATCTTGATGGAGATCATCTCGCCCTTGCCGGTCATCTTCACATTGACCATGCCGCCGCCGGAAACGCCGTCGACTTCGACCGCAGCGATGTCCTGCTGCAGCTGCTCCATCTTGGCCTGCATTTCCTTCATCTTGCCCATCATGCCCATCAGGTCGCGCATGGAATTCTCCTCATTTTCTGTTCAAATTCAAAAAGTTTGGTGTCAGTCGTCGAGATCGTCTTCGGGAAGCACATCGCCATCCTCGTTGACGGCGGCATCGGGCATGCCGTCAGCGTCGCCTTCCGCAGTCTCCGTCTCTTCCGCTCGCACGCGCACATCGATGATCCTGGCGCCGGGGAAGAATTTCAGGATCGAGGCCACTTCCGGATCCTCGCGGGCATCGCGGAACAGCTTGTCCCGTGCCGCCGTTTCCGCCTCGACCAGCGTTGCCTCGCCCTTCTCGCGGCTGAGGCTGACGAACCAGCTTTCGCCGGTCCATTCGCGCAGCTTCGTGCCGAGTTCGTTGAGGAAGGTCTGCGAAGCGCCGTCATCCAGATTGACCTCGAGCCGACCGGGCTCAAGGCGTACAAGGCGGACGAAATTGCGGATCTGCGCGCGGATCAGCGGCGCGCGGTGTTTCGAGCAAAGGTCGGTAATGTCCTGCAGCGACTTGATGGCGGAGGTCTTCGGCGGTTCCGGCGCGCTGGCCGCTACCGGCTCGGCCTGCGGCTCTTCCTCCACCGGTGCTGCCTGCTGGGGCTCCGGTTGCGGCGTCTCGGACGTCTGGGGTCGCAGCATGGTTACGGTCGCTGACGGGCGGGGCGGCTGTTCGCCGGTCGCAGAAGCGGAGACCGCGCGGGCGCTCGTTCCTCCGCCGTTTCCTCCGGTCTGGGGCGACGGCGCGGACGGGCGCGACGGCGCGCTTTGCGCCTCGCCGTTCTCGAGCGCCAGCAGTCGGCGCGCGGCATCCTCGGGCGAGGGCAGGTGCGCTGCATGCGTCAGGCGGATCAGCACCATCTCGGCCGCGCCATAGGGGCGGGCGGCGTTCTCCGTCTCGGGAATGCCCTTCAGCAGCATCTGCCAGATGCGCGACAGGGCGGAAACGGCAACGCTTTCGGCAAATTCCCGGCCCTTGGTCCGTTCGATCTCGCTCAGCGAAACGTCGTCTGCGCCTTCCGGCACATATTTGAGCCGCGTTACCAGATGAGTAAAGTCGGCCAGATCATTGAGGACGACCACCGGATTGGCGCCGGACTCGTACTGCGCCAGAAATTCCTGTAGCGCCGCCTTGACGTCGCCGCGCACCACATGGCCGAAGAGGTCAACGATGCGGGCGCGGTCGGCGAGGCCAAGCATGCCGCGCACGGCGGCGGCCTCGACATGGCCATTGCCGTGGGAGATGGCCTGGTCGAGCAGCGACATGCCGTCACGCGCCGAGCCTTCGGCCGCGCGCGCGATCATCGACAGCGCCTCATCCTCGATCGTCACGCCTTCCTTGGCGGCAATCGTTGAATAGAGCCGCACCAGGTCGGCAGCGGGAATGCGGCGCAGGTCGAAGCGCTGGCAGCGCGACAGAACCGTGATCGGGACTTTACGGATTTCTGTGGTGGCGAAGATGAATTTCACATGTTCGGGCGGCTCTTCCAACGTCTTCAACAGCCCGTTGAAGGCCTGGGTGGAGAGCATGTGCACTTCGTCGATGATGTAGACCTTGTAGCGCGCGGTCGAGGGCCGGTAGCGCACCTGGTCGATGATCTCACGAATGTCGTCGATGCCGGTATGGGAGGCGGCGTCCATCTCGATCACGTCGACATGGCGGCCGTCCATGATCGCCTGGCAATGCTCTCCGATCTCCTTCAGGTCGATCGTCGGCTTGTCGACCGTATCGGTCTTGTAATTGAGGCCGCGCGCCAGAATGCGCGCCGTCGTGGTCTTGCCCACGCCGCGCACGCCGGTCAGCATATAGGCCTGCGCGATCCGTCCGGTCTCGAACGCATTTGTCAGCGTACGCACCATCGGCTCCTGGCCAACCATCAGGTCGGAGAAGTCCTTCGGGCGATATTTGCGTGCCAGAACGCGGTAGCCGCTGCCGTCGGAAGCGGGTTTGTTCGGTTCAATGTCGGATGCGTCGTCGGCCATTGCCACTCATATTGGTTGTTGTCCGGCCGGCTTCAACGGCCGGCAGGCGGCAAGCATAGTCGAGACCCGGCGCAGGAGTCACGAAAGCCGCGGCAGTTTGGCAGAGCCGGCAGGAAAATGCACAGGAATTTTGGATAAAAGCGGCAGGTTCGCCTCAATGGGCGGGCTCCTGGCACACATCGACCCACGCGGCGCCGGTAATCTCGGCGATCCGCTCGGGCGCGATGCGCACGGCGGCGTTGCGGGCGCCGGCAGCGGGATAAACCACATCGAAGGTCTTGAGGCTGACATCGCAATAGACGGCAATCGGCTCGGCCAGACCGAAGGGGCATACGCCGCCGACAGGATGGCCGGTAATCGCCTCGACGTCTTCGAGCGACAGCATGCGCACCTTGCCGCCGAAGGTCGCCTTGGCCTTCTTGTTGTCGATGCGGGCATCGCCGCGGGCAACCAGCAGGAAACGTTCGTCCCTGACCGAGAAGGAAAGCGTCTTGGCGATCTGCGCGGGAGCCACGTCATGGGCGGCGGCGGCCTCTTCCACCGTGGCGCTGCTGGCCTCCGTCTCGATGATGGCGAGGTCGGGGGCGGCGGCGGCAAGGTGGGCGCGAACGCTGTCGATACTCATGGAAACGTCTCCGCTCGGGAAAAGGGGAGGGTGGGAGACCGGCACGATGACCCGTACACAACTCGTTGGGGCTGCTTCCTTCCGGACCTGACCCGGTTGGCGAGTGGCACGTCCACCACCAGCCTCCCGGCCGCAGATATCGTCAATTTGCCGGTTGAATGCAAGCATGGCGCGGAAAAAACTTTTGCCGGGCTTGGTGTTGGAGCGCGCTTTTGCGATTGTTGCCTTGCGCCCGTTTGATAGACATGTCTGGATAGGACGAAATGAGAACCGGTCGCGGACCGGGGCAGGAATGAACAGGGACGAGATGCAGGGATTCACGCTCGATGAACGTTTGCAGCGGGACAGCGCGCTGATTGCCACTCTGGGGCTGTCCGAGCTCCGCCTGATGCGCGACAGGCGCTGGCCCTGGCTTCTGCTGGTGCCGCAGCGGCCTGATGTCAGCGAAGTCTTCGAGCTGGCGCCGCTCGACCAGACCATGCTGACCTTCGAGATCAACGAGGTTGCCAGGGCCCTGAAGGAGGCGACCGACGCAGACAAGATCAACATCGCGGCCATCGGCAATATGGTGCGCCAGCTCCATGTTCATGTTATCGCCCGTTTCGAGGGCGATGCGAACTGGCCCGGCCCGGTCTGGGGCCATGGAACGGCGGAACCCATCAGCGAGGATGAGATGGCGGCATTGGCACACAGGATCACGGAGGCGATGGCCCGAACATGAGGTCCATTTTCGAAAAGGCAGGGCCGCATGACGACCCGAGCGCGCTGACGGCCTTTGCCGGTTGCCGGATCATCCGCGATTCCGAGCATCGGGCGGATGACAGCCTCATCACCGCTGCCCGCACGCCGGGCGCCCGCTTCATCGCCTTTGCCGGCGGCAGGCCGATCGTCAAGCACGAGCGCCAGGTGCTCGACCCCTATTTTGCCCGCTACGAGATCCTCGAGCTTTCGCCGGACCGGGAAAGCGCCGTGCTTCTCGGCCATGACGCCCATGGCGTACCGCTGCTGTCGATCGAAGTCGGGCTGGATCCCGACGCGCTGCCGGCGCATCTGAAGGCGACTAGCGCCCGGGCGGTCTATTCCGAGGGGCTCTTCGACGAGGAGACGCAAGGCGCATTCGCTCTTGCCACGAGCCTCAATGTCTGGGCCCGCAACCACCGCTTCTGCGGGTGTTGCGGCGCGAAGGCGGAAGGGGCCGCCGGGGGCTTCCGCCGTCAGTGCACGGCCTGTGGCCACATGATGTTTCCGCGCACCGACCCGGTGGTGATCATGCTGATCGTTGACGAGGAGCGCGACCGGGTGCTTCTCGGGCGCAATCCGAATTTTCCCCAAGGCCGCTATTCCTGTCTCGCCGGCTTTCTCGAGCCGGGCGAAACGGTGGAGGATGCCGTGCGACGGGAAACGCTCGAGGAATCCTCCGTGCGCGTGGGGGCCGTGCGCTACCACGCCTCCCAGCCCTGGCCGATGCCCTATTCGCTGATGCTGGCCTGTTATGCGAAGGCGGAAAGCTTTGAGATCCGCCGGGATGACGAGGAGCTTGAGGATTGCCGCTGGTTCTCCCGCGATGAACTCGAAGCGATCGTCGAGGGGCGACATGAAGGCGGCATCAACGCGCCGCCCGAAGGCGCGATCGCCTTCCGGCTGATGCGTGATTTCCTCGATTGGCCTTGAGCCGTGGCAGGCTCGCGCTCCGAGCGTCTGCTGGCGCTTTTGCAGGCGCTCAGATCCAGACGCTACCCGGTGTCAGGCGATGAACTGGCGCGCGAACTCGGCATCAGTCTGAGGACGCTTTACCGCGATATCGCCAGTCTCAGGGCCCAGGGCGCAGCGATCGAAGGGGAGGCCGGCGTCGGCTATGTTCTGCGGCCCGGCTTTCTGCTGCCGCCGATGATGTTCTCGCCGGAGGAAATCGAGGCGCTGGTGCTCGGCAGTCGCTGGGTCGAAAAGGTCAGCGACCCGAAGCTCTCTTCCGCCGCAAGCCAGGCGCTTGCCAAGATTGCCGCCGTGCTGCCACAGGCCCTCTCCGACAGTATCGACCAGTCGGCGCTGATCGTCGGTCCACGCGCCGTGGCGGAAGAGACGACCGATATTGCCGCCCTCAGAAGCGCCATCCGAGACGAACAGGTGTTGACAATCGACTATCGCGACGAGCGGGGCCAGGTGACGAACCGCGTGATCTGGCCCATCGGCCTTGCCTATTTCGAAAGGGTGCGGATCGTCGTCGCCTGGTGCGAGATGCGCAAGGATTTCCGCCATTTCAGGACAGACCGGATCGAGGGCGTAGCGCTTGCCGGACGACGATATCCACGGCGACGGCCGGCGCTTCTTGACGAATGGCGACGGCAATTGCCGGGTGCATGATGCTGACAGAAACTGTCAGCCTGTCTGTCTAGTACTTCTCCGCATCGAAACACCAATCGGAGAAGAAATATGTCAGCCATCAATCTTGTCGTGCTCTATGTCGAGGATACCGGGGTAAGCGGCGCGTTTTATGAAAAGCTGCTGGGATTGGAAGCGAGCGCCCTGTCGCCTGGTTTCACCGCCTTTCATATGCCTGGCGGCCTGATGCTCGGGCTGTGGCGCAAGTCAACGGCAAAGCCGGAGGCCGAGGGCGGGCCGGGCGCCATGGAAGTTGGGATCATGACATCCGAGCCGGGCGGCGTGACGGCCTTTTTCGAGCGGGCGAAAGCCGAGGGCCACACGATCCTGCAGGACCTCGTCACCGCCGATTTCGGCCCGACCTTTGTGATCGCCGATCCCGATGGCCACCGCATCCGTGTGTGCGAGCCGGACAAGTAAGCGCGTCTGCCAGATGCGGAAGCCGCCGACAGCGCTGAACTGCCGGCGGCTGATGCCTAGATTCAGAATGTTGGAGCGACCTTTGTGCGTCCGCATGGACGCACGGCGCCTTAAGCTGCCTTATCGGGCGCCTCCGGACCGGTTCCGGCGTCCCGCATGGCCGCCTTGATGAAAGCGGCGGATTCGGTGAGCTTTTGTTGCTCCCAGGCATTCAGGCTGACCGGCAGCTTGGCCATGATGCCCTCGCGACCGATGATGCAGGGCATGGAAAGCGCCACGTCGCCGTCAAAGCCGTATTCGCCGTGAAGCGTTGTCGAAGCCGGGTAGATGCTGCGCTCGTCGAGCAGCACGGCCTTCGCCATGGTGATTGCCGATTGGGCCACGCCGGCATTGGTCCAGCCCTTGCCGTTCAAAACCTCGTAGGCCGCGGAGATGATGCGGGCCTTCACCGTATCCGGGTTCTGGATGCCCTCTTTCGCAACGAGATAGCGGTCGATCGCGTCGAAGGGGATGCCGCCGACGGTCATGTGGCTCAGCACAGGAAAGGCGGTGCTGCCGTGCTCGCCCATCATATAGCCGGAAACCGATTTCGGATCGATGTCATACGTATCGGCGATCAGCTTTCTGAGGCGAGCGGAATCGAGCATGGTGCCGGTGCCGAAGACGCGGCCCTTCGGGTAGCCGAATTCGTTTTCGGCGATGTAGACCATGGTGTCGAGCGGATTGGTAATCAGGATGACGATGGCTTCGGTCGTGTGGCGGACGATGCCGGCCATGACCTCGCGGATCACCGCGCAATTTGTCTTCGTCAGCAGCGTGCGGTCCGGTTCGCCCTTCGGGTTGTCCGGATCTGGTATGACGCTCGGCCCTGCGGCAATGACGATCACGTCGGCATCCGCGCATTGCTCATAGCCGCCGGACGTCACATCGACATTGTTCATATAGGTCAGCGCGGTCGCCTGCGCCTGGTCGAGCGCTTCGCCGAAGGCGACGTTCTCGCGGATGTCGATCAGGCCGATCTCGGCGAAGAGGCCCGTCTTCATCGCGTCGGCCAGCACATAGGAGCCGACATGGCCGACGCCGACGACCACAAGCTTGTTCTTGTTCATTGCATTCTCACTCTTTCAGGCAGGGCACGCGATGGGAGGAGGGCATGCCAGGGTACAGCGCGAAAGGCCTTAAAAGGCGCAAACGCGGCGCGCTTGCCAAGCGTTTATGCCTCGCCGAAGGGGGCATCAATGCGTTTTGAAAGATAAGGCTTCACTTTCCGGAAAAAGACCGGAGGAAAGCAAGCGCCTTTATTCCTCCAGCATGGCCTGCAAGTGCCGGCGCATGGGGTGGCCCTCATAGACGCCGAGAATGCGGACCTTCTCGGAGAAGAAATCGAGTTCTTCCAGCGCCCGCGCAACGGCCGGATCATCGGGGTGCCCCTCGATATCGGCGTAAAACTGGGTCGCAACGAACTTGCCGCCGATCTGGTAGCTCTCGAGCTTGGTCATGTTGACGCCATTGGTGGCGAAGCCGCCCATGGCCTTGTAGAGCGCTGCCGGAATGTTGCGGACGTTGAAGACGAAGGTGGTGACGATGGTCTTGTCGGTTCCGTCGCGTTCGGCGCGCTTTTCCTTGTCGGAGAGAATGACGAAGCGGGTGACGTTGCTGTCTGAATCCTCGACATTCTCTGCGAGGATATCAAGGCCGTAGAGCGTCGCGGCAAGGCGGGGTGCGAGCGCGGCCATGGTGCGGTCGCCCTTTTCCTTCACCAGCATGGCAGCACCCGCCGTGTCGCCGGCAATCACCGGGTTCCACTTGTTGCGGCGGATGATCTTGCGGCACTGGCCAAGCGCGTGGATATGGCTGTGGACGGTTCTGATCTCTTCCAGCGAGACGCCCGGAAGCGCCATCAGCTGAAACCGTATCGGCATGAAATACTCGCCGACGATCGACAGCCTTGAATCGGGCAACTGGTAATGGATGTCGGCGACGCGGCCGGCGAGCGTGTTCTCGATCGGGATCATCGCCAGATCGGCATCGCCGTTTTCAACCGCGAGGAAGGCGTCCTCGAAGGTCTTGCAGGGCAGCGGTTCCATCTCCGGATACATGTCCCGGCAGGCCATGTCTGAATTGGCGCCGAACTCGCCCTGGAACGAGATGCGGTTGGTTTTCATGATCATGATGCGCCTCCCTTGCCTTCGAGGATCCTGCGCGCTTTCTCAAGGTCTTCGGGCGTGTCGACGCCAAGCGGCACGGTCTTCACGATTTCGACATCGATGCGCATGCCGTGCTCGAGGGCGCGCAACTGTTCGAGCTTTTCGCGCTCTTCCAGAAAGGAGCGCGGCAGCGAGACGAAGCGTTCGAGCGCCGAGCGGCGATAGGTGTAGAGCCCGATATGGTGATAGAGCGGCCCTTCGCCCCAGGGGGCGGTGGCGCGGGTGAAATAGAGCGCGCGCAGCCGGTAGGCGCCGATCGGCGCGCCGACGACCTTGACCACCTGCGGGGCGGTCTTTTCGTAGTCATCGGTGATTTCCACCGCGAGCGTCGCGATATCGACATCGGGGTTTTCGAGCGGCCGGAGCGAGGCCTGGATCGTCGCCGGATCGAGCGTCGGCAGGTCGCCCTGGACATTGATCACGGTCTTTGCCGTTTTGTCCGGATCGACCTTCTTCAGCGCTTCGAAAATCCGGTCGGAACCCGACTGGTGCTGGCGCCCGGTCATGACGACCTCATATCCGGCCTTTTCCACGGCCTCGTAGACGGCACTGTCATCGACGGCGATGACAACACGTCCCATGCCCGATTCGCGGGCGCGGTCGGCGACGTGGATGATCATCGGCTTGCCGTCGATTTCGGCCAGCGGTTTGCCGGGCAGGCGGGTTGAAGCCATGCGAGCCGGGATAAGGACGATCGTTTCGTCGGTTTTGTTCATCGCCACTTGCAAGCTCTTCGTTTATTTGCCACTCACGAATTGGAGGAGCGGGTTCATGTGCCGATGCGGCGTTGCATCGCGGCACCAAAAGACATAGGTTCTTCAAGATTGCAAGGTGATCCGGTAGAGAGGCCGGGTGAAGGGGAGCTGCAACGCAATGAAATTCAATCTCAATATGGTCCTGGCGGCCCTGTTGGGGACGATCTTCGTCCTGATGACTGTGTCTTTCGTGTCCGAGGCGATTTTCGACCCGCGGCCGCCTGAAAAAGAGGGCTATGTCATTGCAGTGCCCGAGACGGATGCGAGCGGCGCTCCGGCCAAGGTTGAGGAGACGCCGATTTCCGTGCTTCTGGCCAGCGCCAGCCCGGATGCCGGCGAGCGCGTGTTCAAGCGCTGTCAGGCCTGTCATACCGATACAGAGGGCGGCCCCAACAAGGTTGGCCCCAATCTCTGGGACATCGTTGACCGACCGATCGCGACCCATGAGGGCTTCTCCTATTCCGCCGCGATGAAGGACTTCTCCAATGGCGGCGAGAAGCACTGGACCTACGAGAATCTTGACGTCTTCATCAAGGCGCCGAAGAAGGACGTGCCTGGAACGGCGATGGGCTTTGCGGGCCTGTCCGACGACCAGGATCGCGCCGACCTGATCGCCTATCTCAGCACCATGTCCAACGACCCCGTGCCTTTCCCGGAGCCGCCGTCGGATGAAACGGCGGATGCCGGTTCGGCAGCGGGCGATGGCGCAGGTGAAGCGGCTGCGCCCGCCGAAGCCGGCGAGGCTGCGCCGGCGGCAACGGACGATGCTGCCGGCAATGCCGATGCCGGCCCCGCGAACGCCGACAACGCGACGGCCGAGCCCGCTCCGGGAGCCGAGGCCACGCCACCCGGTTCCGCTGACAGCGAAGAGCCGGCAAAAAGCGAGTAAGCGAAATATCACAGGCGGGGCTTCGGTCCCGCCTTTTCCTTGCTCAATAGCCGAGCAGCAGAACCCAGAAACTGACCGTCAGAACGCCGAGCGCTGTCGTCAGCGTGATCGTTGAGGCGGCGATGTTCTTTCCGGTGCCGAACTGGTTGGCGAGCACGAAGGCGTTGACGCCGGAGGGGGCGGCGGCGGTCAGGACGATGCCGGCGATCGTCGCGTGCGACAGGCCGAGCGCGGTTGCTATGAGGAAGACCGTGCCCGGCATCAGCACCAGCTTGATGAAGGTGATCGTCGAGAACAGGCCGACATTGCCGGCCACCTTGTACTGCGTCAGCGTCATGCCGATGGCGACCAGCGCAACCGGAGCCGCGATGCTGGCGAGCATGTTGATTACCGTGCCCACGGGGCCCTCGACAGGTATGGCAAAGAGGTGCATCAGCGCACCCGCCGCAAGGCCGATCACAATCGGGCTGGTGACGAGGTTGTAGCCGACCGTGGCAAACACCTTCGTCGGATTGCTGATCGCGCCGCCCTCATGGGCTTTCGCCCGTTCCACCAGCACGGTCGCGGTCACCATCATCACCGGCATGTGGATGGCAAGCACGAGCGACAGCGCCACAAGCGCCGCATCGCCCGCGACATGGCTGACGAGCGGTATTCCCAGAAGCGCGATGTTGGAGAAGGTGCCTGAAAGGCCGATGATCACGGCGGATGCATGATCGCGGTGAAAGACAATGCGGGAGACCAGGGCCGCCGCCGTCCAGGCGACGGCGACGCCGCCGAAATAGGCGATCCAGATTTTTACCGGCCCGGTATTGTGAAAATCGGCGCTGGCAATGGTGCGCAGGAGCAGAAGCGGCAGGCCAATCTTGAAGACGAAGCCCGTCAGCACGCCGGCATTGTCTGCGCTCATATAGCGCAGACGCACCGCCGCCCAGCCGATCAGGATCAGGGAAAAGATCGGGACGACATTGTTGAAGATTTCATTCATAGCGGGCTTTCGCGAGGCAGCGGCCGGGCGGGAGGGGCAGGAATACCGCTCTGGCGAAAATGTTCCGCATTGCCGGGGGTGTCAAGCCTGAGGGGCGCGGATCGCCTGCGCCCGCCCGCCGTCTCACCCCTTGAGCGCGGCGGCCGGCGGCTGGCGATAGGCGAGGAAGGCCGGGAGCGCGGCGAGGAGGGCGGCGACGGCCAGCAGCACAAGAGCGCTGGCGATATCGGAGCCGGCAAAGCCGACCGGCATGTTGACGCCGCGCTCGGCCATGATCGATTGCGAGATCATCCGTGCCGCGATGAAGCCGGCGCCATAGCCGATGGCAATGCCGAGACCGACGAGCGAGAACAGTTCGAGCCAGACGATGGCGAAGACCGCGCTGCGCGGCGCGCCGAAGGCTCTCAGCGCCCCGATCTCGCGCCGACGCTGGGAGACGTGGATGACGGTCACCAGCATCAGGGCCGCCGCGATCAGCACCTGCGCGCCGATGGCGATCGCCGTCAGAACCTGCCGCGCATCGCCAAGCGTGGCGTAAAGGCGCGTCAGAACCTCTGCCGGGAACACCGCGACGGTGCCGTCGGCCTCGCGGTAATCCTGTCGCAGCCGGTAGGCGTCGGAAATCGATTTCGGCTTCACCAGAATGGCGGGCAGACCGGGCGTTTCGCCATGGTGCCAGTGTTCGTCGATCGGGGCTGAGGCCGCAGCGCCTTCGTGGTGATGCCCGTCATGTTCGTCGTGTTCTTCGCTGGCGTGGTTATCTGGGCCGTGATCATGATCGGCCTCATCATCGTGATCCGCGCCTTCCTCATCGTGGTGGTCACCAGCGCCGAGACCGTGGATATGCCAGACCGCCTGGATCGGAACGAGGATCGCGCGATCCCAGGGCGTTCCGGTGGGTTCGGCCCTGCCGGTAACGTGGTAGGCAAGCTCGGTATGGGTATGGCCGCCGGTCTCCGCCGCGCCGTGCATTGGCTTGATTTCCGACCCGACGGCCAGATCAACGGCGGAGCCAATCACCGCGTCGCCTTCATGCACAAAGATTTCGCCCTCGGCAAAGCCCGGCACGGTCGCATTGATGAGGGCCGTTGTGGTGCCGACGATCGGATATCCGGCATAGGAATCGCCAAAACCGATCGGCGCCGCCCAGGCAACGCGCGGATCGGCATTGAGTTCGGGCAGAAGGTCGCCATCCATCAGCGGCAGGTCGGAAGGCTGCAGGAAGACGGAGGAGAGCACCAGCTGCGTTTCGCTGCCGGGCGCGCCGATGACGAGGTCGAATTTCTCCGAGGCGCGGGCCGAGCCGAGCCGGAGCGCACGCTCCTGCAGGGTGATGGTGACGCCGAGCGCGGTGGCAAGGGCGATCAGCAGCACGATGACGGCTGATCCTGCCCACAGTCTTTTCAGATCGGAGAAGATGAAGCGGAACATGGCTCAGTCCTTCCGTTCGTCAGCGGCGATCGCGCCGGAAAGAAGCGAGATCCTGCGGGCCATGGGCGCTACCAGCCGCTCGTCATGGGAGACGACGATCAGCGTGCTGCCGAGGCTCTTCGCGAGCTGCAGAAGCAGTTCGCCGACGATTGCCCCTGCATCGCTGTCGAGGCTCGCGGTCGGCTCGTCGGCGACGATGATGGCGGGTTCGCGCAGCAATGCGCGGGCAACGGCGACTCGCTGCATCTCGCCGCGCGACATGGTCTCGACCTTCTGGTCGTGACGGGCGATGCCGACGGTCTCAAGCAGCGCCCTTGCCCGATCAAGGCGTTGCCGGTCGGCGGCATGAGCGAGACGGGCGGGCAAAAGCACGTTGTCAAAGGCGGAAAGGCCAGGAAAAAGATGAAAATCCTGCATCACGAGGCCGATATTTTCGCCGCGCCAGCGGTCGCGCCGGCCTTCTGGAAGCGACGCGAGATCGATGTCTCCCCAGCGTGCATGGCCGCACTTCAGCCTTTCCAGCCCGGTGATGATGTTGACGAACGTGCTCTTGCCGGAACCCGAGGGGCCGGTGACGGCGACGCGCTCGCCGGGCGCGATTTCGAGGACGGGAATGTTCAGCACCGGCGCGGAAAGACCGGGAAAGGTGACGGCGACATCTTCAAGACGAAGGGGCAGCATGGGCGGCGGCTTTCGGATTTGCGGGCGGCGGATCAGGCGGTCTTGTAGCGCGCGTCCCTGAGGCGCAGTTGGCTGACGAAACCGGTTTCGGGGTCCACCCAGGAGCCGCGATCGAGCGTGCCGGTCACCTCGATCATCTTGTTCGGCTGGACGAAGGTCTGTTTCCTGTCGAGATAGACGACCACGATGTTCTCCGGCCAGTCGGCATCCGAGGAGCAGAACGGGCAGAGTGCCATCGGAATTTCGGAAAGCACGAAGAACTGCGCTTCGGCCTTCAGCGGCGGCGCCATGAAACCCCGGATCGATACTTTCTCGCCGGTGAGGTTCTTCACCTTGTCGGAGAACTCGAGACCGAGCGGGCTGAAGGCGCCGTAGAGCTCGTCGAAATTCAGATCGGCCGTGGCGGCAAGCGCGGGGCGGAAGGCAAGGCCGAGGCCGAGCGCGCTCGCGGCTGCAAGCAGGTTGCGGCGGGAAAGGGGTATCGTGGTCATCGGATCAGTTCTCCTGACGGAAGAGAGCCGGGCGTAAGCCGCCCGGACCCCAGCTGGTTGACAAAGCCTGTTCCAAACTCCGCCGTCATGCTCGGGCTTGTCCCGAGCATCTAAGCACGTCTCTGCTCGACAGGCGTCTCGGACGAGAAGTCTTTTGGAATACAACTTCCTCCAAAACGCTACTCCGCTCGTGCGGAACCGTGGTTAGATCCTCGGGACAAGCCCGAGGATGACGTCCGTAGAAAGAATAGGTTCATCGGTCGTCTGAGGACCGGGCGAAACCCGCCCGATCCCGTATCGAAAATGCAGGATTACTGCTTCTGGCTGTTGCCGAGGGCAAAGGTGTCGGCCAGCACTTCGTAGACGTCGGACTGTTCCATATAGCCCTTGAAGCCTTCGGCGCCGGGGCCGGTTGCCTGCAGGACAACATCATCGACGGCGTGAACGCCGGTCGAGGCGTTGTAAGGCAGGTTGCCGGTGCGCAGAACCGCGCCGGGAATGTCCTTATAGGCCTCATTGGCGACGTAGCGGCCGTTCTCGTCCTTCACCGCCGGCTCGAACGGACCGTCCATCTTCGGACGGAAGGTCTCGTAATAGTCGGGGAAGTTGTTGGCGAACATGGCCAGGCGACGCGAAACATCGATCTTGTCCGGATAGCCGTCGCCGTTTTCATCCGTGTAGTTCGGGAAGCCGGCGTCGTCATAGGTCATGACCTTGTCGCGCATCTCTTCGGCATCGACGTCATCATCGATCGTGCCGATGACGGAGAAGCCGTGCGTGTGGTCGCCGGTAACGACGATCAGCGTATCCGGATTGGAATTCATCCACTCCATGGCGGCGCCAATGGCCTGGTCGAATTCGATCATGTCGATGACGGCGCGGTCCCAGTCGAGCGGATGCGACATCTTGTCGACATTGGCGGCCTCGACCATCAGGAAGAAGCCTTCCGGGTTCTTCGAAAGCTGGTCGATCGCCGCCTTGGTCATGTCCACGAGGCCGGGCTGGTTCGGGAACTTGTCGACGCTGCCGGTCTTAAGGAACTTGCGGTCGAGCGTCGAATCCATGTTGCCGGTGTGGAACAGGCCGAGCAGCTTGCCGCCTTCCGTCTTTTCGGCGGAAGCCAGTTCGTCGGCGGAGGTAACGACCGTGTAGCCGGCATCCTTGAACATGGCGACGTAGTCGTTGTCGTCCTTGCGCTTGGAGCCGGGTATGTCGGATTTCAGGAAGTAGGCGGAGCCGCCGCCGAGGACGACTTCCGGCTTCACGTCGTAGAACATGCCGACGATATCGGCCTTGTCACCGCGCAGGCGGGTGTGGGCGACGACGGCGGCCGGCGTCGCGTCTTCGATTTCGGCGGTGGAGACAACGCCGATCGACTTGCCGGTCTGGCGGCGCAGCGCCTCGGCCATGGTTTCGACCTTCGGGTCGTCCAGGCTGTCCGGCGTGCGGTCGGCATAGACGCCGAGCGCGTTGACGCGGGTCTTGTGGCCGGTCATGTAGGCCGACATCGTGTTGGCCGAATCGGTCGCGACCGAATGGGTCGAGGATGTGCCAATCGTTGCCATATGGTCGAGGTCGTCCATGCTGAGACGACCGTTGGCCTTGCCCTCGGTCATGCCCTTGGACATGATGCGGGCAGCCGAGCGATGGCCCATGGACATGCCGTCGGCGACGAAGAAGATGATGTTCTTGGCCTTGGGCGTCTCGGGGGTGTCGTAAACGGTCCAGGTGACTTCCTTCGTCTCGTCACCTGCCTTGACGGCGACGGTGTAGTCGCCGGCCTCGCCGAGGGCGAGATCACGCAGGATCAGCGCGGAGCCGAGGCTTGCGTCGTCCTTGCCCTTTTCGTCGGAAACGAATTCGGCTTCATTGCCGAAGACATCCGAATAGGCTTCGCCATTGACCGTGACTTCGACGTCACCGGCGGCATAGACCGAATCAAGTTCGACCTTGAAGTCGAAGGGCGAGCCGACCAGGATGGTGGCGCGGTCGAGGGGGTAGATCGTGGCGGCCTGGGCCGTGCCGGCAAGGCAGGTCGCGGCGGCGAGTAGTGCGAGACGTGCGCGCATGAAAACCTCTTGGTAAAAGAGTGTGTGAAAATAGCTGCGCATTCGCGATAGTCCCGCCGCATTACAGCTGCGTGACGGTTTGACTGCGTTTTGATGACGCTGTGGCGCGCTTGGGCGGCGCTTTCCGCTTCAGTGCCGGTTGCGCCGGCCGCGCGGCTTCAGATAGCGCCGGCGGCGCTTTTTCCAGGAGAAATGCAGGATCCGGTTCATGTACCAGACGAGCGCCAGCGTCACCACGCCCGCAGCCAGGAAGCCGCTGGCATTGCCGACGATCTGGGCCACGGCGATGATGTTGTGGGAGAAGATCAGGCCGAGCAGCGTGTAGATCAGCACATAGAGCATCTGGCCGGGAATTGCGGCAGCGACGAAGAGTTTCCAGCGCATGCCGGCAGCGCCTGCGACCGGGTTCATGTAAGGTCCGATCATCGCCAGCAGCCAGCGGGTTATGAAGATCGCGATGACGCCCCTTCGTTCCAGATAGTCGCGGGCGCGGTCGACGAGACGCTGACGTTTCGGGCCGCGCGCGGCGAAACGCTCGACATAGCCGGTGCCGCCGACCCGACCGGCCCAGTAGCCAACCTGGTCGCCGCTGCAGGCCGCCCCGACGCAGGCCGGATAGAGCGCCCAGAAGGAAAGGTCTCCGGTTGCCACCAGCGAGCCGCCGAACAGCATGATCACGGCGGTGGGCAGCGGAATGCCGCAACAGGCCAGAAAAACGGCAAAACCGATCACGGGCACGCCGTAGACCGGCAGGAGCGCCAGTAGCTGCTCACTCATCGCGCTCGGCCTTTTCGTCCTCATAGTCGTCCAGGGCGTCGGCGATCTCGTCCTCCAGCTCGTCGAGCGAGATGCCCTTGATGCGGGCGATCTGCCGGAGCATCATGCGCCGGCTGCGGCTGTCGGGCTGAAGGTCGAGTTCCTCGGCAAGCTCCTCTGCCGGGATGTCATGGACGATGGCGACATGGCCGAGCGTCATCCAGCCCTTCAGCTCGAGGTTCCGGTTTTCCGGATTGCGCCAGTAGAAGACGGACAGGATGAATTGCAGGGCGAAGACAAGGGTGATGAAGGCGGTGACGACAAAAGCGATGCAAAGGCCCCGGTGACGTTTCCAGAGCGCACAGACCGGCGCAATCATTCTTTTGCCTCTCATCGCCTCGCCTTTCGCCTTCCTCAAATCATGTTTCCAGATAGCCATTCTGCGTTGCATGCACAACGGCTGTCAGCGCCGGCCAATCACGCCGGACGCGGGCTTTTCTTCTATCGTCTTCCGTCATGATCCGCTATGACCCGGGGAGAACGAAGCAGGAAAGCATACGGAGCAGAACGGATGAACGACGAGATCCGCGTCCACAAACACGACATTCCGGCCGAGGATGCCGCCCGCTATACCGGCGCGATTGCCATCGACACCGAAACGCTTGGCTTGATTCCGCGCCGTGACCGTCTCTGCGTGGTGCAGATCTCGCCGGGCGACGGCACGGCGGATGTCATCCAGATCGCTGCAGGACAGAAGGAAGCGCCGAACCTGTGCGCCATGCTTGCCGATGCCTCGCGCCAGAAGATCTTTCACTTCGGCCGGTTCGATATCGCCGTCCTCTATTATACATTCGGCGTCACCACCGAAAACGTGTTCTGCACCAAGATCGCCTCGCGCCTGACGCGCACCTATACCGATCGCCACGGGCTGAAAGACAATCTGCGCGAAATGCTCGAGGTCGATGTGTCCAAGGCGCAGCAGTCCTCCGACTGGGCGGCCGAAACGCTCACCGAGGCGCAGCTTGCCTATGCGGCATCGGATGTCCTCTACCTCCATCGCCTGCGCGACAAGCTGATGGAACGGCTGATGCGCGAGGACCGGATGGCGCTGGCCGGCGCCTGCTTCGATTTCCTGCCGACCAGGGCCAAGCTCGACCTTCTCGGCTGGGAGGAAACCGACATTTTTGCCCATAGCTGAAGGGGTTAGCCGGTGTTGCATATCAGCAACAAATTCTCCGGCGGTCCTCTTTAAAGCCCTCCTGTCCGCACCCATATCTGACCTTGAGCGGCGGCAACGCCGCGCTACCAGGACCCGCCTCGAAGAGGGGGTTTATCTAGGTCATCGTTCTGTCGCTTCAAAAGGTCAGAACGAGGAATGGAGGCGAAGACATGAACATCGAAAAATATTCCGAACGCGTGCGCGGCTTCCTGCAATCCGCGCAGACTTATGCCCTCGGCGAGGGCCACCAGCAATTCGGCGCCGAGCACATGCTGAAGGTTCTGCTCGATGACGAGCAGGGCATGGCGGCTTCGCTGATCGAGCGGGCAGGGGGCGACGCCAAGAAGGCTCGGCTCGCCAATGATGCAGCGCTTGCCAAGATCCCGAAGGTCTCCGGCTCCAACGGCCAGATTTATCTGTCCCAGCCGCTGGCGAAGGTTTTCAACACGGCGGAAGAGGCCGCGAAGAAAGCGGGCGACAGTTTCGTCACCGTCGAGCGTCTGCTGCTGGCGTTGGCGATTGAAAAATCCGCCTCGACCGCGAAGACGCTCGAGGGCGCCGGCGTGACGCCGAACGGGCTGAACGAGGCCATTAACGAAATCCGCAAGGGGCGAACCGCCGACAGCGCCAGCGCCGAGGAAGGCTATGACGCTCTGAAGAAATATGCGCGCGATCTGACGGCGGATGCCCGTGATGGCAAGCTTGACCCCGTGATTGGCCGTGACGACGAAATCCGCCGCACGATCCAGGTTCTGTCGCGCCGGACCAAGAACAATCCGGTTCTGATCGGTGAGCCCGGCGTCGGCAAGACGGCGATCACCGAAGGCCTTGCGCTGCGCATCGTTGACGGTGACGTACCGGAAAGCCTGAAGGACAAGAAGCTGATGGCGCTCGATATGGGCGCGCTGATTGCCGGGGCGAAATATCGCGGTGAGTTCGAGGAGCGGCTGAAGGCGGTCTTGAACGAGGTGCAGTCCGAAGCCGGCAACATCATCCTGTTCATCGACGAGATGCACACGCTGGTTGGCGCGGGCAAGGCGGATGGCGCGATGGATGCGTCGAACCTGCTGAAACCGGCGCTGGCGCGCGGCGAGCTTCATTGCGTCGGCGCGACCACGCTCGATGAATACCGCAAGCATGTGGAAAAGGACGCGGCGCTTGCCCGACGGTTCCAACCGGTGATGGTTTCCGAGCCGACGGTCGAGGACACGATCTCGATCCTGCGTGGGCTGAAGGAGAAATACGAGCAGCACCACCAGGTGCGCATCTCCGACAGCGCGCTGGTGGCCGCCGCGACGCTTTCGAACCGCTACATTACCGACCGCTTCCTGCCGGACAAGGCCATCGATTTGATGGACGAGGCGGCAAGCCGCGTGCGCATGCAGGTGGACTCGAAGCCGGAAGAGCTCGATGAGCTCGACCGCCGCATCATCCAGCTGAAAATCGAGCGCGAGGCGCTGAAGAAGGAAACGGACACGGCGTCGAAGGACCGGCTCTCCAGGCTGGAAGGCGAACTCGCCTCTCTGGAAGAAGAGGCCGATACGCTGACGGCGCGCTGGCAGTCGGAAAAGAACAAGCTCAACCGGGCGGCCGATCTGAAGAAGCAGCTTGATGCAGCCCGCAACGAGCTTGCGATCGCCCAGCGCGGCGGCGAGTACCAAAAGGCCGGCGAACTGGCCTATGGCACGATCCCGAAGCTGGAAAAGGAACTGGCCGAGGCGGAAGCCGAGGACAATACGGTGACCGATTCCATCCTGCAGGAAGTTGTCACGCCCGACAACATCGCGCAGGTCGTATCCCGCTGGACCGGTATCCCGGTCGACAAGATGCTGGAAGGCGAGCGCGAAAAGCTGCTCAGAATGGAAGATGAACTGGCCCGCTGGGTCGTCGGTCAGGGCGATGCCGTGCAGGCGGTTTCCCGCTCGGTTCGCCGTGCCCGCGCCGGCCTGCAGGACCCGAACCGGCCGATCGGCTCGTTCATGTTCTTAGGGCCTACCGGCGTCGGCAAGACCGAGCTGACGAAATCGCTCGCCCGCTTCCTCTTCGACGACGAGACGGCGATGGTGCGCATGGATATGTCGGAATACATGGAGAAGCACTCCGTGGCCCGGCTGATCGGCGCCCCTCCCGGCTATGTCGGTTACGACGAGGGTGGTCTTCTGACAGAAGCCGTGCGGCGGAGACCCTATCAGGTGGTCCTGTTCGACGAGATCGAAAAGGCGCATCCGGATGTCTTCAACGTGCTGCTGCAGGTGCTCGATGACGGGCGGTTGACCGATGGCCAGGGCCGCACGGTCGACTTCCGCAACACGATCATCATCATGACTTCCAATCTGGGCTCGGAATTCCTCACCCAGCTTGGCGAGAATGAGGATAGTTCGGCGGCGCGCGAGCAGGTGATGGAGGTCGTCCGGGCATCGTTCCGGCCGGAATTCCTGAACCGTGTCGACGACATCATCCTGTTCCACAGGCTGCACCGCGAGGATATGGGCGCCATCGTCGATATCCAGCTCGGCAGGCTCGAAAATCTGCTGTCGGATCGCAAGATCGTGCTCGACCTGACGCCGGCTGCCCGCGATTGGCTTGCGGAGAAGGGGTACGATCCGGCCTATGGTGCGCGCCCCCTGAAGCGCGTGATCCAGACTGCGGTTCAGGATCCGCTGGCCGAGAAGATCCTCGCCGGCGAGATTGCCGACGGCGCTCACGTCAAGGTCGATGCCGGTTCCGACCGGTTGCTGTTCACGCTGGGCGGACGTCTGCAGGACGTCGCCTGATCACCAGGGCATGTGACAACAAGCAAGAGGCCGCCTCCCGGGGCGGCCTCTTCGTGTTACTGCGCTCCCGGCAGGCCGAGCTGGCCGCGGACGAGGGCGAGGCCTTCCATGCCCTTGCGGTTGCCCATTTCGGACAGTGCCTCAAAGACTTTCTGCGCGTCGAAATAGCGCCCGAGATTGTAATAGGCGTAGCCCCTGATGACCATCAAGCCGGTCTCATCGGGGGCAAGCTGACTGCGTTGGTTGAGGATGAGCAGCGCATCCTCGTAATGCCCGGCCTGATAGGCGGCGATCGCGCGCTTCGTCAGGATCTGGACCTGAAGATTGAGCTGGCGTTCCTGACTGATCGGCTCCTCGGCGGCGGCGACGGCGGCCTTGCTGGTCAGGCCCATGCGCAGATAGGCAAGCGACTGGCCATAGGCGGCCTCTTCGCGGTTCTTCGCCGAGCTTGAGCCAAGCGCCGTCTCGAAGGCGCGCGCGGCCTCCATCGGTCGTTCCATATCCATCAGGCACCAGCCCTGTCTCAGCGCCGCATCGGGCGAAAGACCGACGGCGGAGCGGCCGCTCCAGCAGCTTCCCCCGGACGAGGATGACGATGTGGTCGTGCGCCGCGCCGTTGTCGACGACGCGCGGGTCGTTGTCGTTGCGGGTGCGGTGGTCACGACCGGCGTTCCGGCGGGCAGCGGCGTTCCTGCCGGCAGCGTCGAGATGGTGACATTGTCGCCGGTGGCGTTCGCCTGGTTGAGATAATAGGTGATCTCGAACTGCCTCAGATAGTCGCGATTGATATAGGCCTGCTCGTCGAAGCGGTAGATCACGGTTTTGTCGGACGGTTGGCCGGTGGTGTAGAAGGCGGCCTGAACCTGGGCGGCCGAGACGTTGTAACGGTTCTGTTCCGGCTCAAGCGCGGAATTGAGGACCGTGACGGTCTGGACGCCGGTGATCGGATCCGTCTGGATCATGGAGCGCGGGATGGTCAGCCGCTCGATCGCGCGCATGCGCGAGGCCACGGTCGAATCGGCCGCGGTCGGCAGCGTACCGGTTGCCGCATTGCCGTAGTAGTATTCGTAGTATTCCGGCACGTAGTTGACCGGCGCCGTCCCTGCGGCATCGCCCGTAAGCGGCTGGGTGCCCGGCGCGTAAAGCGGCGCCGTCAGCGAGACGCCGGTGCCTGTCTGGCCGGGCGTGCCGGTTGCAGGCGCTCCGCCGTCAAGCGGGGTCTGCTGGCCGGTGGACAGGTCGATCTCGGCAATCGGCACGGCGACGGTGCGCGTCGTTCCGTTTGCCTGCTCGAGCGCGGTCAGTTCGAACACGGTCGCCATCACGCTTTCGATCGTGGTGACCGGCGCGTTCGGGTCGTTGAGCCAGGCGATGCGTTCCGAATAGGGCGCCCAGATCTTCTGCATCAGATAGACGCCGGGCCGGTAGTTCAGCGTATTGAGCATCAGCGTCACGCCATAGGCGGCCGGCTCGTAGTCGGGCTCCCAGGAAAGGGCCGCCTCGAACCATTGCAGGGCCGCCAGCGGATCGCCGTAGTCGTTCGAATACCAGCCGAACTGCTGGGCGGCAGTCATGCTCTTGGCCTCGGTGACCACATCGGCGATGCGCGAGAGCACTTCCTGGCTGTAGTCCTTGCGCGGAATGCGGCCGAGCATGTTGACGACGGCGTTCAGATAGGTGTCCATCGCCTCGGCGGAATCATTGCGCCAGGGGTACATGACGGATTCGGCTTCCTCGGCATTGTCCTGCTCGATCAGGATCAGGGCGAGACCCTGCGAGATTTCTGCGGAATCGCCTTCGCTGCGCGCCTTGCGGAACCATTCCTCCGCTGCCGATTCACTGCCGCGCACGAGGAAGTACCAGGCCAGTAACTCTGAATCCTTGGCGTCCTGGCTGTCATTGGCGAGTTTTTCCATATGGGCGAGATCGTCGGGCGAGATCACGATTGTCTTGTCCTCGCCGGCCTGGGCGAACCGGTCGCGCAGCAGGGCGTCGCGGATTTCCTGGAACTCGCCCTTGCCATCATCGTCTTGACGCTCGTAGCTCAGAAGGGTCTTCATGTCGTCATAGGGCATGAAGGCCATGGCCTTCTGCATGGTGGCCAGGCGCTCTTCCGGTTTGTCGCAGTTCTTCAGGATGTAGGTGTAGGCGTCCATGGCGCGCGAAAGCTTGTCGGTTTTCGCGAAGGCCTCGCCGACCTGCCAGAGAACGTTGATTTCCGCGCAGGTCAGAAGGCTCGGCGCCTGCGAGGCATAGTCGATCACGTCTTCCCAGTTCCCGTCCTCGGCTGCTTTGAGCAGCCTGGTCCGGGTCTCGGCAATGTGCAGGCGGTTGATGAGGTCTGCCGGCGGCGTCCAGTCTGGCTCCTCGGTCTTGCGGTCCTGGATCAGCTGGTGAACCTCGGCATAGTCGCCTTTGGCATAGGCGGCCCACATGGCATTCAGCTGCTCGTCCTCGCCGTCCTCGACGGCCAGCGGATTGGCCGGCGGCGTCCAGTTCGGGTAGAGCGAGCGCAGGCGGGAGATTTCGGCCTGCAGGCGCTGGAGGTCGCCCTGCTGGGCAAAGTAGCGAAGCGCGCTCTCGTCCACCGTCGGCGTTGCCGGCTCCTGGGGCGGGGCGGTTTCTGTCTGGCCGCGGGTGATCTCGGTGACGGTATCGCTCTGCGGAGCCTGCGCGCTGCTGGAAAGGTTTCTGAGGTTTTCGGAGGGCTCCTGGGCCTGCGCTTCGGTCACCGGGGCAAAGCGCGGTTCGGGTGCAGGGGCGGCGGCGGGCGTGTCGTTCTCGAGGATCTGGTCATAAGCCTGCTGGAACCCGTCCGTGGACTGGGCCTTTGCCCTTGTCAGGGGCAATTCATGGCCGGGGCCGCTCATGCCGATTGCACCGATCATGGCGATCGCGCCGGCGGTCAGTGCAATATAAGTCAGTTTCATAACATCCTTACTCCGGCCAAGCACACGGTCGCAAAGACCCGCAACCACGCCCGTTCATCATTACCCGCTGCTCTCCACCCCTTTCGCCAAGACCGTTTTTGCCGGTCGCGCCTGAAAGTCGCCCGCAGAATGAAGCGTTCCCGCCAGAGAGCACAGCTTTGGACACTACAAATCCATATTGTCGTTAAGAAATATTAAAAATCGAGCCAGCTTGCCGCATTTGGCCGGCAGAATGTGGTTTTTCCTGCGCCGGCGTTCACGAAAGCTCATCGGTTTGTTAGTCGTTTGTTTACCTAAATCTGAAAAACATGGTCCGCAAATCCTGCGTGGCCGGGCTCAAGGACTGCCTGTCTCGCCGAAGCCGAGGTGTGCCGTATCATGATGAACGCAATAGCCTATCAGATCAGGACCGGATGCCGCACGGCGCTGGCCCTCTTTGGGGTAGGCTTGCTTGCGGGCTGCGCCGGCAACCTCATGCCCTATACGTCCAATGTGCGCAATCTCATGCCTGAGGAGGCTGTCGTCATGCCGCCGCCCGGCGGGCCGGCGATGATCTCCGTTCTGGAAACGCAGTATTCGAACGCCATCGACCAGCGCATCCTGCTGCGCACCGATGCGCACACGCCCGGCCAGAACTACATCAATGCCGTCTTCTTCGGCACCCGCAACTATTCTCCGATGAACGGCCGGGCGCTCGACTACCGCTCGGTAACCGACCTTCGCGTCGATGAGGAGATGCGCGAGGAACTGCCCGGCGTGCAGATGGTGCAGTCGCCCTATTACGTGCAGAACAATTACGGACCGTTCGGCTATGCCTTCGGCTTCGGGCGCGGCGACGACCTCTGCATTTACGGCTGGCAGCAGATCAGGCCCGGACGCGACACGCGGTCCGCCTTCGGCCAGGCCGGCACGATCCAGATCCGGCTTCGCTTCTGCGAAAGCGGCGCCAGCGAGGACGATCTGCTGGGCATCATGTACGGTTATACCGTCAACGCGGCCGTCGAGGCCTACGGATGGAACCCCTATGGCGAGCAGGCCGCGCCGCCGCCGCTTCTGGGCCAGACCGGCGCGCCGGTCTATCCGCGTCGCGCCTATGACGACCGTCCTGAACGCGTCGCGGATACCGAAAAGGTCCTGCCCGGTTCGACCGTCCGTTCAACGACCACGGGAACCCGCACGACCACCACCGTGACCCGATCGGCCGCGCCGGCCACGACCGGAGACGAGATCAGCGTCGATGTCGTGCGCCTTCCTCCCGGAAGCCTGCCGTCCGGCGGCTATGTCAATATTCCGCCGGCGCCGGGACTTTCGCCCTCATCGGTCACGGCAAGGCCCGGAGCCCTGCCGGCAACGGGCTCGTCCCTGCCGACCCCCGGTCGCCAGACGCCCGCCGCTTTGGCAACGCCGGCCACGACAACGCCCGCTGCCGGGGCAACGTCTTCGGCAGCGCCCGCCGCCGCGCGTTCCATTCCCGTGCCGGCGGCTCCGGCCGCTGCCGCTGCCGCGCCCGCCACCCGCGCGCCTGCCGCCGCAACGCGCTCCATTCCAACGCCGCCGTGCCGTCTTCTGCCGGGGTCGACGACGGTGATCTGCGAATAGGATGCGGGTCAGGGCCTGCCGTACGGGCGATCAAATCTCCGTGCGGGTTGGAGGGGGGACGCGTTCCGTGCATAGTGGTGCCTGGGATTTAAAACGGGTGCCTTCAGGGGATAACTTGCGCAGACAGCTTTTATTGAGGTACGGAGCCTTCCGGCTGGACCGCATACCGTCATTTTCCCGGAAAGTGGCGCGAAGGAAAACAATTCTTAGGGTTCTTTCACCTAGGGTGGGAAGAAGTCCATGCCAGCCTTTAGGAAGGGTGTCGCCTGATGCGTAGGGCCGCAATCGTCATTGCCTGGGTGATCACGTCGATCTTTGTCTTGGGTCTCGTCACCCTGCCGATCGACCTGCGCACGCAGATCGTCGTCAGCGTGGTTGCCGTTGCGGTGATGATGGTGCTGAAGCAGATGCATGCGGAAGGCAACTGGCGGCTGATCGCGCTCGCCTTCGGCACCTCGATCGTGTTGCGCTATGTTTTCTGGCGCACGACCAGCACCCTGCCGCCGATCACCGAGCTGCAGAACTTCATTCCGGGCGTTCTGCTTTACTGCGCGGAAATGTTCTCGGTCGGCATGCTGGCGCTCAGCCTGTTCGTGGTCTCCTTTCCGCTGCCGGTGCGCCCGCGCTGGGGCAAGCTTGAGGGCGATCTGCCCTATGTGGATGTCTACGTCCCCTCCTACAACGAGGACACAACCCTTCTGTCGAACACGCTGGCCGCCGCCAAGGCAATGGATTATCCGGCGGAAAAGCTGAAGGTCTATCTTCTGGACGACGGCGGCACGGAGCAGAAGCGCAATTCCAAGAACCTTGTGGAGGCAAGCCTCGCCCAGACGCGTTATCGCGAGCTCCGGCAGATCTGCGCCGAGCTCGGCGTCGGCTACATCACCCGGCCGCGCAACGAGCACGCCAAGGCCGGCAACATGAACCACGCGCTGCAATACACGACGGGCGACCTGATCGTGGTTTTCGACGCCGACCACGCGCCGGCCAATGACTTCCTGCACGAGACGGTTGGATACTTCATGGAAGATCCAAAGCTCTTCCTCGTCCAGACCCCGCACTTCTTCATCAACCCGGATCCGCTGGAACGCAATCTGAGAACCTACGAACTGATGCCGAGCGAGAACGAGATGTTCTACGGCATCATCCAGCGCGGCCTCGACAAGTGGAACGCCTCGTTCTTCTGCGGCTCCGCCGCCGTGCTCAGGCGCGAGGCGCTCAATTCCGTGAATGGCTTCTCCGGCGTCTCGATCACCGAAGACTGCGAAACCGCCGTGGAACTGCACTCCAATGGCTGGAACAGCGTCTATGTCGACCGGCCGCTGATTGCCGGCCTGCAGCCAGCGACCTTCTCGAGCTTCATCGGTCAGCGCAGCCGCTGGGCCCAGGGCATGATGCAGATCCTGCGCTTCAAATTCCCGATCCTGCTGCGCGGGCTCTCCCTGCCGCAGCGTCTTTGCTACATGTCCTCCAACCTGTTCTGGCTGTTTCCCTTCGCGCGCGCATCCTTCATGATCGCGCCCCTGTGCTATTTGTTCTTCGGGCTTCAGATCTTTGACGCCTCCGGCGGTGAGTTTCTCGCCTATACGCTCTCCTACCTGATCGTGAACATGCTGATCCAGAACTACCTGTTCGGCCAGTTCCGGTGGCCCTGGATTTCCGAGCTCTACGAATACATCCAGACCATTCACCTGATGCCCGCCGTGGTCTCCGCGATCATCAACCCGAAAAAACCGTCCTTCAAGGTGACGGCCAAGGACGAATCCATTGAGCACAGCCGACTTTCGGAAATCAGCCGGCCGTTCTTTGTAATCTTCTTCATCTTTGTCGCCGCCATGGTGATGATGGCCTACAGGCTCTATGCGGAGCCCTATCTGGCCGGCGTTACCTGGGTTGTGGGCGGCTGGAACTTCCTGAACCTGTTTCTGACAGCAGCTGCTCTCGGCGTCGTCTCCGAGGTTGGCGAACGGCAGAAGGCGCGCCGGGTGAAGATGTCGCGGCGCTGCGAGCTGGTGATCGGCGACAGCGTCTATCGCGGCACCATCGAGGATGTGTCGACCGACGGCGCCGGCCTGCAGGTGCAGGTGCGCGACCTCGACAGGCTGCGTCCCGGCACACACGCGCTTCTGCGTGTCGAGCCGCATAAGGGCGGAGATCCGGGCGAGGTTCCGGTGATGATCCGCCACGCGCGTTCCCTCGGCGAGCTTGCCATGGTCGGCTGTCGTTATGCGCCGGTCTGCAGCCTGCACCATTCCGTGGTGTCGGACCTGATGTTCGCCAATTCGGAGCGCTGGCAGCAGCTTCTGCAGTCGCGCAAGAATGACCCGGGCACACTGGGCGGCACGTTCTGGTTCATCAAGATGTCGATCAGGCAGATGGGGCGCGGCCTCAGCTACTTCATCGGCAAGTACCAGCCAAATACCGGCGGTGTCGTGGTCAGGGGGAAGGGCAAGAGCTGATGAGACGGATCCTGCTTTTCATCGTTTTCCTGCTTGCAGGCCCGGCGGTCGCCGCGGCCCAGACGGCGCCCGGCGCAGCGGTGCCCTTCGACATGGGCTCCGACGGTTCCGGTCCGCCGCCGCAGGCGGTTGATCCCGCAACCCCGCAACCGACGCCAGCGGCGCCGCAGACCACAGAGCGGCTGCCCTTCTTCCGCTATGTCATTCCCGCCGACGAGATGCGCATCGAGGGAGAGAATGTCGAGCGGTCCTGGTCGATGTATCTGACCGAGGAACAGGCGCGCTCGGCGGCCAGGTTCAATATCGGCTATCAGAACTCGATTTTCGTCGCGCCGGAATATTCGCAGCTGACGGTTTTCTTCAATAATGTCGAGGTTGCCACCCCGCCGCTGTCGTCCTCGGAGCGCAAGTCCGATATGCGTTTCGATGTGCCCGACGGCGTGCTCAAGCCCGGCTACAACATCGTGTCGTTCAAGATCAAGCAGCGCCACCGCACCGACTGCGACCTTGAATCCACTTACGATCTCTGGACCGATATCGATCCGGAGCGCACCTTCCTGATGTTCGACAATCCTGATGCCGGGCTGATGTCAACCACGGACGATATCCGTGCCGTCGGCGTCGATTCGCTGGGCCGCACGCAGTTTCATGTCGTCGCTCCGGGCCTTTCCGACACGATCGCTGCCGATCCGCTTCTGGAACTGGCGCAGGGGCTGGCGCTTCTCGCCGACATGCCGAACACCTTCTTCACCTATTCGAAGACCGAGCCGGTGAAGTTCGCCTCCGGCGTCCTGCCGGTCTATGTCGGAACGCCCGCCGAATTGCGGCCGCTGCTCGGCGATGCGCTGCCCGATATCGGCACGACCCAGTCGGCGCGCTTTGTCTCCACCAACGCGCTCGGCCAGAGCGTGCTGGTGCTGGTGGCGCCGTCCTGGCAGCGCATCGGCCCGCTGATCGACGGGATTACCGCGCCCGCCGCCCGCTCCGCCGCGCAGAAGGACGAGGCCTATTCGACCCATTCCTGGCGCAAGCAGGACACCCAGCTTCTGACCGGCCACCGCACGCTGACCTTCGAACAGCTCGGTATTCCGACGCAGGAGTTTTCCGGTCGCGTCTTCCGCGCCGAATTCGCCATCGGTCTGCCCGCCGATTTCTATGCCGACGCCTATGGCGAGGCGCGGCTTCTGCTCGATGCCGCCTATGGCCCGATCGTGCTGCCCGGCAGCCGCCTGCACGTTTTCGTCAACGATCAGCTCGCCGCGACATGGCCGATCAGCACGGTCAATGGTGCCGTGCTGCGGCGTACGCCGGTCCGGTTCACCATGCGCCACATGCGTCCCGGCGTGAACAAGATCGTTCTCGAGGCAGCGCTCCTGACCAAGGAAGACGCCGCCTGCCTTCCGGGGCAGACGGCTGACGACACGCCGCGCTTTGCCGTGTTCGATACCAGCGAGTTCGAGATGCCGAATTTCGGCCGGGTGGCCCAGGTGCCCAATCTCTGGGGCACGAGCGGAACCGGTTTCCCCTATTCGCGTCATGAGAACCGCATTCCCCTCTATATGGACAGCCTGAACGGCGACACGATGAGCGCGGCCTCCGATTTCGTCGCCAAGCTCACCAATGCCGCCCGCCACCAGATCCCGGTTGACGTGGTGCACTCCGTCGATGATGTGGGCGATGGCGACGCGATTTTTGTCGGCGCGATCGGCACATTGCCGGCGCAGGCGCTGCGCGAAACCAAGGTGTCGCAGACAAGCCGAAGCGTGTGGACCCAGCAGGTCGGCGGCGAGGCCAATTACAACGATGTGCCCGAGACGACGATCGAGGAATGGGACGAGGCGGTGACGGCCGGCTGGTACAACTGGATCTTCGAGGTGGAGAAATACCTGAAGCGCAACTACGACCTCTCCTTCGAGACGCTGCGCTTCCTGCCGCGGCCGGATAGCGACTATCTGCCGCCGAATTCGATTTCGATGATCATTGCCCAGGAGCCGAGCCCCGATGATGACGGGGCGTGGACGATGATCGCCGCGCCGACGCACGAGAATCTGGAAAATGGCATGATGGCGCTGACCAAGCGTCAGCACTGGGATGCCGTTCAGGGCCGGATCACCACCTATAACCGCAATACCGGCGTGATCGACAATATCGGCATCGGCGCAACGGTGTTCATCTTCGATACGCCGTTTTCGATCAGCAATATCCGGCTGGTGCTGACCAACTGGTTCTCGACCAACACCATGTCCTTCTCGCTGGCGCTGGTGATCGGAACCGTTCTGCTCGGCATTGCGACCAAGCAGATGATGACCCGCTTCGGCCGCTACGACGAATAGAGCGCCTTGCGTCCATTCGGACGCGCAAAGGACGATGCGCCAACGGCCTCTCAGGCCGGGCCCGCAGCGATCCCGAGCGTCTGAAAGCCGATTGCCGCCGCTCCGGCAAGGCCGGGCTCCGCGCCGCTTGTCGCCGGAACGACCAGCCTCTGCCGCGGTTTCGCCAGCGTCAGCGGCCGCGCCGCCTCGTCAATGGCGGCGACAAAGGCGTGATCGCGGGCCAGGCCGCCGCCGGCCGGCACGATCGTCGCGCCGGTGAGGTTGATTGCCATGGCCAGTGGACCCGCAATGAGCTGAAGACAGGTTCCGACTGTTTGCGCGGCGCGCGCATCGCCGGCGTGCCAGCCCGAAAGAATGGCGGGGGCCGGCATTGCCTCGTTGTGCAGGAAGGCATGGAGGCGCTGAAGGCCGGGCCCCCCGGCAATGGTGTCGACGCAGCCCGAAAGACCGCAGCCGCAGGAAAAATGCGGGATCGGCTTTCCGTTGACAACGAGCGGCACAACGGGTCCGTGGCCCCATTCGCCGGCAAAGCCGCCGGACCGGTTGATCAGCCGCTTGCCCGAAACGAGACCGCCGCCGACGCCGGTCCCGAAGATCACCCCGAAGACGATGTCGTGCCCCCGCCCGGCGCCGAAAACGGCCTCGGCGACGGCAAAGCAGTCGGCGTCATTGGCGATGATGACGGGAAGCCCCGTCCTTTTCTCAAGATTGGCCCTGAGATCGGTGCCGTGGATCGCCGGAATATTTGCGACGACCAGCCTGCCCGTTTCCGGATTGACGATGCCCGCAAGAGAGATGGCAAGCGCCGCCGGAGGCTCGGGCAAGTCATCGATGACGGAGGAGATGAGGGCGAGGAAGGCGGCGCGGTCGCCGGTGGGGGTGTCGAAACGGGTGACCTTGCCCGGCTGCGCGCCGTCTGTTGCGGTTGCCGCGCGGATCGCGGTCCCCCCGATATCGAAACACAGGATCGTGTCAGCCATCGCATGCTCCTCTCAGCGACAGGGCTTATGCGGTGACCTTCACCCGGTTGCGCCCCTCGGTCTTCGCGGTGTAGAGCGCCTTGTCCGCCAGATCAACGATATCCGGCTGGCTCGCCTGGGGATTGAAGACCGAGATGCCGATGCTGACCGTCACGCGGTTTTCGCTGCCGTTCGGCAGGATCATCACATGCTCGGCGATCGCCTTTCGGATGCGCTCCGCCAATGTCGCTGCCTCATAGGCGCGCAAACCCGGCATGACCATCACGAACTCCTCGCCGCCATAGCGGTAGGCGCGGTCCTCCATGCGGGCGTTTCTTGCCAGGAGATCGGCGACCTGGCGCAATACGTCGTCGCCCGCAAGATGGCCATGGGTATCGTTGAAGGTCTTGAAGTGATCGACGTCGATCAGAAGCAGGGCAAAGGGCTGGTTGGTCTCGCGCGCGGCCTGGATGCGTTCATCGAGCGCGCGGTCGAATTCACGGCGGTTGTCGAGCCCGGTCAATCCGTCGGCGCGGGCGGCGGCGGCTAGCTTGTCTTCCTGCAGGATGATCTGCTTCACCATGGCGTTGAAGGCCTTGGCGACGGAAGCAAGCTCCGGGGGCACGCGCACATCGATCTCGCGGTCGCGCTTGCCGTCGGCGACGCGCATCGCGCCCTCGACCAGCTTGTCGGTGCTGCGGATCAGCGCCTGATCGATGATGAAGATGCCGGCGGCTGCGAAGAGAACGGCGAGAAGTCCCGCGATGATGGCGAAGATCTCCAGCCTTCGCATCACCTCGAGGGCGCGCGCGTGGCTTTCCTCGTTCATCAGCCGCATGGTCTCGGCAATGTCCTCGACCCGCTTGCCGGTCTCGGCGATCACGCTTTCGAAGCGGATCAGCGTCGGATCGGCATTGTCGCCCGAAGGTTCGATGCTTGCGGCAACCTCAAGCAGCCCCGCCCATTGCTGTTCCACGCCCTGGAGGATCGGGACAAAGGCCGGATACGCGCCGGTCGTCTGCTCAAGGTCGCGCAAATGGGTCGCGATGTCGCGCTCCGCCGCCTCGAAGGCGCTGCGGTAATGCTCGTCGCCGCTATTGGCGTAATCGTTGACGGAGGCGGCGATGTCCCAGAGATTTGCCTGGATCCGCTCAAGCGAGACGAGGACGCGGTGCTGCGTGTTAAGCACATGGCGGAAGGGCTCGGCGACCTGCTGGCGATACTGTGTGTACCAGACGACCGAGAAGAGAAGGACCGGCAGCAGGGCCAGGAGAAAACCAAAGACGAGCCACGCCCTGAGCGAGAGGCTCTGGAACCATAGCCTCACGGAGCCGGCCTTGATCTGCTCGTCCATCTGAATTGTCTCCTGCCTTCTTTGTTCAGTGCATCATGTCGGGACGGACGCGACCGCCCGGGCCGCCCGGAAAATGCGTTGCCGCCGCAGCCCTTCCTGCTCGCCGCGCTGCGGCCTCATCATGTGTTCATGGATGCTGGCAGGGGCGACGGAACAGTGATGGTCGCTCCGACACTCTTTCCCTCAGTTCGATCAGGGATCGGCCAAGGGACGCGCGGCTTTCGTCCCGGATGCACTAAAACGCTGCCACGCAAAAAGGTTCAACCATCCTCAAGTTGTTTTCGCTATCGCCGGTAGCGTCTGAGGCGACGTGACCGCCGCTTGGGACGAAAAGGACGGGCGGCTCGAAAGCCTTTTCCCGGCCAGCCAGCCCCCCAAGCAAACAAGCAAAAAGGCTTCCGACAGGGTCGAAAGCCTTTTTGCAAAATCTGGATGGTGGGCGTGACAAGGATCGAACTTGTGACCCCTACGATGTCAACACAGCTTTGCGCCTGAAACCCCTTTTCGCGTCGGGTGCCGACCTGATAGAAAAGGTTTCATGTTCTGCTGATGTTCTACCGAATGGTGGGCATATCTTGGGCGCGGAAAAAACGCCGATCCTTGAAGCCGCTCAGTGGCTTCATGAGCACCGCTCAGAGGTCGGCAGTGCGATCATCCCGGCTTTGCGTGAACGCTTCCACCTGAGCGCCCTTGAAGCCATCGAAGCGGCCAAGCTGGCCCGTGAGATCGAACGCGGGAGGCAGGCATGAGCGCTGACGACTACACCCGCCTGCGCATGACCTGGCTTGATCAGGTCTATGACGATGAAGCCCTGAGCAAGGGCGTTGCCACCAATATTGCGTTCTTCATCTCCAAGCACTTCAACCGGCAGCGGTTCAAGGACAGCGGCATCTTCAGCGCATGGCCCAGCTATTCCACGCTGGCTGAAAAGGTCGGCTGCACGGAAAGGACCGTTCAGCGTGCCGTCGGCCTGCTGAAGGCACGTGGCCACCTGAAGACCAAAGGCAAGGGCGGCCGGAACTGCACGTTGACCTACTTCGCCATCCTGAAGCGTCCGGCCGAAGCTGAAGCCTCCGAAGACCCCGAAATGACCATTCAAAAAGGTAGACACACATGTCCACGTTTGGATGAAAACGAGGTTTCTGCAACGTCAAAAGGTGGACATTCCGCGCCCGAAACGTGGACATTGGACGGCGCAAAAGGTGGACACCCATGTCCTACAAACACTTTGAATAAATCTTTGAATGAAATCTCTGATATCGGCGCACGGACGGAAAACGAACCGACACCGCAAACGCTGCACCCAGCCGACCGGCAGAAGGCTCGGGAGGAAGAGAGCGAGCTGGACGTTCAGCGCATCACACCGGCGGCAGCGGCCGTTGCTGTGCTGTCAGCCCTGATCAAGGGACCGGGACCGTTACCACCGCCACCGCCTATCGTCCGAAGAGATCCACGACCGGAATGGTTGATGGATCATCAGGCAAAGCATGGCTGGCCGAACGTCTACGACAATCTCGGCAACCCCGAACGCTGGGCAGACGTTTTCGATGATCTGGCTTATGAGATGGAGCCTGTTGCGGCTTCGAAGGAAAACCGCCTGTGGCGTGAATGGGCAGCGGTCTATCGGGATAGAGGCTGGCCGTTGCCGCCTGCGCATGGTCAGCTCGTCCATTTCCCTGATTGCGGCCCGAAGGGCTTTGACGGCTTCCTCAAGCGCCTAGAGGCCGCTTTGTCCGATCAGGCCATCAGCGAGGCAGGAAACGTGCTGAGGATCGCGTCACGATGACAGGCGGCAGCGATCAGCGACGTCTTGCGGAACGCTGCCACGGATGGCTCGACCGGGCGAATTGGCGGGTAGGCTTTTGAGGATGCTGGACGCTGGCGAGACCGGACAGCACCCGACCGCTGAGGGCCGGGGGGTGGTCTTAAACTTTCGGCCGTTTTGCGGGACCGGCGCGGGTAGGTTTGCGCGAGAAATTTTCTAATTAGCTATAAAATTCAATATCATTGTCTTGTATATATTTTTATATACCCAACTTATTTCTGACGCTCTCCCAATCTTCACTGAGCTTCGGGTTCATCTTGTCGAAAATTCTCTTGGGAATCATTAGTGATGCTGTGGCTTTGGTTGTCTCGTAAAAAGCAAATATCTCAATCGCCTCTGACTTCGCTTCTTTCCCTGTGAAGTCAGCCGCCCTACCAAACAGTTTGTGAGAGTGATCGAATACTTTCTCGCTCCGAGCATGTAGCCATTCCATACGCATCCACCGAGCGACAATCTCTCCTCCGAACAATGCTTGCGCGGCAATTGCCAGAATCTCCAAATCTGTAGAGCGATGCAATGCGAGGATGAAATACAGAACGATATAAATCGCTGTTTTTAATCGAATTTCCTTGAGTGTTCTTTTGACGAGTTTTTTGGTAAAAAACGCACTCTCCATGATGTTGGCGGCTAACCGCTTGAGGGGATCTGTTTGGTCGTTGTTATAGTATCCCTCAGTTTGCTCGTCCGTAAGCAACACACCGAAACTGTCAGTCAACAATTCCTGCCGCCTCTTGTCCTCAGCCCGAGGGAAAAGATAGAGTTTCTGAATTTGCCCTTGGCCAAAGAACAGCAAGACTAGAATGATAAGTGCAATCTGTATTATGTCGGCGAGGATAGGAAATTGATTCCGGTCGACAAAAAACGCCAATATCGACAATACAGAGAAAAACCAGAACAATATCTCACCTACACTTTCACCTCGCTGTGCAGGTTTGTAAAAGTTGTCTCCGACTGTATCGACCTTTGCCATCGGCTTCCTCGACCACCTACTTGATCACAACAAAAAAAGGCTCGCTGTAACCGACAAGGCGGTCGTTAGCCTTACGAATAATAAACGCCTCAGCCATGTGAACGCCGCGATATTGCAGGGCTTCCCACCGCCGGTCGCCTTCGGTTGGGTTATAAAAGCCACCTCGGCCGCACCCGATGGCCATTGCAATCGCGCCGGTATTTGTAATGCGCCACCGTACATAGCAATCGGCCGGAACCAGCTCAAATTTGTTCACCCGCACATCAAACCAAATGCCACCGGTTCGTGGGAGAGCTTCGCCAGAATTGATCCGATGCGTTCGCCCAACTTTCTGACTTGCGTACTCGGCTATCACCTGAACGTTTCGCGAAACGTTCTCAATAGATTGCCAGCGTGGTCTTTGAAGGTGAGGTGGAGAGCGAAAAATTGAAGGAAGCACGGAAACGCCAAAATCGATAACTTTGTCGACCAGGCTATCGGGGTGAGCAGCGCTCTCTAGTAGCAGAGCACGCGTTTGTCGCCTCTCAGAATCCTCTGCCTTTTGCACATTCTCACCTTTGGCGAATTCGTCTCCAAAGACTTTGCGCCATTTTTCAATGCTTGAGGCACGAGTTTCCGCGTTGATCGCCTCATCGATCCATGTTCGGTACTTATTAACGAAGTTTCGAAAATTGGCATACTGGATATCATTCCAGAGGTCGGCGAAATCTTGTTCGGCTAAAGCAGGATTTGGGACTTCCGGCTTTTGAGGATTCTCCTGTAACCAATCGTCCAAGCGCTGCATTATCGTTTGTAGCGAAGTCGGTGTGTCTGAGAAATCGCCAGAATCTTTATCGTACCAATCAATTCGATAACCAATCAAGGTAGTTAAAAGAACAGACTGACAACTAAATCTCTTTTTTATGTCTCTTATATATTTTATTAATCTAGTTGCTTTCCTGAAAGAATTGTTTCCGGAATATCCGTTTTTTTGTCTCATCCATCGTGTGTACTCGATGGGTTGGGATTCCTCGAATTTATCATCCCTCTTGTTGCATACTTCAAGGGTGCCTTGGTGCTCACGGTCCGTTATCAATGGTGCTATGTCAATTTTACACTCATCAGCATAAGTGACTGTAATGCAGTATTCATAAACTGTTACCTTATCCGAATAGCGTGCGCTCTCTCGGAATACGCGGCCTAGTTCCTTTATATACTGTGCTGCGCTCCACCCATCTACAGGATATACCTTAACCAGTAAATCCGCATCAAACTCGCCACCGTCGACGGGTCGAATGATCGTGTCGTGCGCCCATGATCCTTGTTCAATGAATGTAGATATCCGTGGTTCCCAATCGGATTCTTTTATGAACTTCTTGATTGCGTCTACCCGCTCGTCCAAGCGATCTAGGCGTGTTTGATTGAGATTGACCGTATCGGACAAAAACGCTTTGAAATCGGAAACTAGCTTCACCACTTCCCCCAAAAGAGAATCGCATCGAGATTTTGATATGCTCGTCCACTAAAATGATTTTCGCTAGATGTTTTGCCGTTGTTCGCGGGTTTATCAGTTTAAATCTTATGTAGGTCCGATAAATTTTCGAAACGTTTCTACTATTTATTTGGCCGGAGTGGCCGTATTGGCAATTCTGCCCTGTCCCCAGATGTCCCTAATTGTCGCCTCCCGTGATGCGGGGGTGAGGGCGCATAAAATGGTCTATGAAGATATGGCCATTTCCCAAAACCGAACAGAAATCCCTTTCCGAACCGACTGAGGCAGAGCTTGCGCTGTTTACCGGCAGCACGGGCACTGGTTCCGGCGTTTCGCTTGCGGTGGCGTTGACGGTTCCAGCCGTTCAAAGCGCCATCCGCCTGATTTCCGAAGCCTGCGCAACCCTCGATATCCGGGTGGAACGGCGTAACGGCACGACATGGACACCGGATGCAGCGCACCCGGTCTCGAAACTTCTGGCCGACCGGCCGAATGACTGGACCTCAACCTTCGAGCTGATCCGCGATCTTGTCGCCACGGCACTGACCCATGACCGGGGTGCGGTGGCCTGGATCAATCGTGTCGGCGGCGAAGTCCGGGAAATCATCCGTTATGAGCCGTCGCATGTGACGGTGGACTTTTCCACCGATGGCCGGAGCGAGCCACGCTTTCGCATCAACAACCGCCCCGAAGATGCTGGCAACGTGATTTACCTGCGCGGCCCGTTCGGCCGGTCGTGCCTGTCTCTGGCCGCCGATGCCATCGGCACGGCCAAGGACATGGAAACCCATGCCCGCAAGCTGTTCAGGAATGGTGCACGCCCGTCCGGTGTGATCGAGATGGCCAAGGGGCTGGGTGACGAAGGCCTCAAGAAGATGTCCGTCGCATGGCGCAAGGCACATGAGGGAACGGATAATTCCGGCCGCACGGCCATTCTCTGGGATGGCGCGACCTTCCGCCCGATCACCTTCAATTCGACCGACGCGCAGTTTCTGGAAAATCGGAAATTCCAGATCCTCGAAATCGCCCGTGGCTTCCGCGTGCCGCCGTCGATGATCTACGACCTTGAGCGGGCCACATGGTCCAACTCCGAGCAGATGGGCAAAGAGTTTCTGTCCTATACGCTGGAGCCTTGGCTGCGCGCCCTTGAGGGCGCTTTCCGCGTGGCGCTGTTCACCCCGGACGAACGCGCCGACTATCGCCTTGTCTTCGACCGTGACGACCTGACCCGCGCTGACCTGACACACCGGGCCACGGCGATTTCCTCGCTGATTGCTTCGCGCGTTCTCAACGCCAATGAAGGCCGCCACTGGCTGGACCTGCCGCCTTACGAGGGCGGCGAAGCCTTTTCCAACCCGCATATCAACACCGATGCCGACGCTGCCAAGCCTGAAGCCACCGGCAAGGGAGAGGTTTGAAACATGGAACGCTTCTTCATCGAAACCAAACTGGCTGTTCCCGACGACAGCGGCGCAATCGAGGGGCTGGCATGGCCCTTCGGTGCGCCTGATCGCGTGGGCGACGTGATCGAGAAAGGCGCATTTGGGAGCCTCTCCCTGCCGCTGCCGATGCTCTTTGCCCATGACCACGGCGACCCGGTCGGCACATGGACGGATGCCTTCGAAGAGGCTGACGGCCTGAAGGTCAAAGGTTCGCTTCTGGTGAACGATCTCACCCGCGCCCGCGAGGTCCATGCACTGGTGAAGGCCGGTGCGGTGCGCGGGCTTTCGGTTGGTTTTGTCACCCGCAAGGCAGCACCCCGCAAAGGCGGCGGTCGCACCATCACCGCGCTTGAGCTGATCGAAGTCAGCCTTGTGACGGTTCCCATGCATCCCGGCGCGCATGTCGCAAGCGCCAAACACGCCATCCGGGCTTTGTCTCTGGCTGAAGCCCTCAACCGCGCCACGGCGCAACTCTCAAAGGTAAGCAAATGAAACACCTTCAAAAGCAGGCGCTGGCAGGATCGGCGCAGATCATCACCAAGACCGGCGGCGAGGACGACCCGGCCGGTATCGTCAACAAGGCGCTGGAAGACCTCACCCGCACGGTGGACGAACGCCTGAAGGCCGTCGAGGAAAAGGCCGGTTCCGACAAGCTGGAAGAGCGCCTGAAAGCGCTTGAGACCAAAGCCAACCGCCCCGATGGCGGCTTTGGCGGCTCCGGTCATGACGATATCACCGAAGAGCGCAAGGCCTTTGCCGCTTACCTCACCCGTGGCGATGCCATGCCCTCGGAAGAACGCAAGGCGCTCACGGTTTCCTCCGATCCCGGTGGCGGCTATCTGGCTCCGGCCCAAATGGCCAATGAGTTCATCCGCGATCTTTACGAGTTCTCGCCGGTGCGCTCTGTGGCAACCGTGTCTTCGACCGGCGGGGCGTCGGTGATCTATCCGAAGCGCACCGGCATCACCAACGCCACATGGGGCGGCGAGACGCAGGAGCAGCAGGAATCGCAGCCGGGCTTCGGACAGGCGGAAATCCCGGTCAAAGAGCTGAAGACCTATGTCGATGTCTCCAACCAGCTTCTGGCCGACAGCGCCGGACAGGCTGAGGCGGAAGTCAATCTGGCCTTGTCTGAAGACTTTGGCGTCAAAGAGGGTGCTGCCTTCGTCAACGGCAATGGCGTGTTGCAGCCAGAAGGCTTCATGACCAATGCCGATATCAAACCGCTTGCCAATGGCCATGCCGCCAATATCGACCCGGCCGCGCTGATCGCGCTTCTCTATTCGCTGCCCGCGACCTATCGCAACCGGGGCGCATGGGCGATGAACGGCACCACGCTTGGCCGTCTGCGCACGCTGAAGGATGGTGACGGCCGTTTCCTCTGGCAGCCCAGCTATCAGGAAGGCCAGCCGGAAACGCTGCTGGGCCGTCCCGTTGTCGAAATGACCGACATGCCCGGCATCGCGGAAAACGCCTTTCCGATCATCTATGGCGACTTCTCGGCCTATCGCATCGTGGACCGCATCGGCTTGTCCGTCCTCGTCAATCCCTACCTGCTGGCAACCTCCGGCCTGACCCGCATTCATGCGACCCGTCGCGTTGGCGGCAAGGTGCTGCAGGCAGCCCGCTTCCGCAAGCTGAAGATGGCCACGAAGTAAGCCAGGCACCAAACACCGAAAGGAACATTCCCATGCGCGATCTAGCAAACAACATCGCCGTTCGCACGGCCCTGACACCCGGCACGGCCACCGCCACGAAAGACGGCCCGGTCATTGACCTGCAGGGCTTTGACAGTGCGGCCGTTATCATTGGCACCGGCGGCATTGCCGGTGACGGCGATTTTACCGCCACGCTGGAAGAAAGCGACGACGGCGAGGCCTTCAGCGCTGTTGACGCTGACCAGCTCGACAACCGCGCTCCGAAGAGCCTTGCCGCCGATAGCATCACCAGCATCGGCTATCGCGGCTACAAGCGCTTTCTGCGGCTTCATTTGGCGAAGAACAGCGGCACTTCGATTGCCGTTGCCGCCATTCTGCTTCTCGGCAGCGCGAACACGCGGCCGGTTCACTAACGGGGGGTTCTTTGACGGCGACGCGGCCCGCCGAACAACGAAAAGTCACCTGCCACCCCCGGCGCTCGTTTCCTGGCGTTTACGCACGGTTCAAGGTGACACGGCTGCACTTCATTCAATCCCCACCTGGAGAGACAGACATGCCGAAGAAAGGTGCGCGCGTTTGCGGCTATTGCGGAAAGCTTCATGACAGCGGCATGCGCTGCGAGCGCGTTGCAAAGCAGAACCGGGACCGTAAGGCCCGGTTCGATGCCAAGCGGCCGTCAGCCAGACAGCGCGGCTATACCGCCGAATGGCAGCGGGAAAGCAAGGTCTATCTGGCAGTACACCCCGTCTGCATTCGCTGCGGCGCACCGGCTGCCCTTGTCGATCATATCCGCCCGCACAAGGGCAATCACGATCTCTTCTGGGATAAGGCCAACTGGCAGCCGCTTTGCACGCCCTGCCACAACAGCGCCAAGCAGGCGGAAGAGCGGCGCATGATCTCGAACAGACAGAAGGAACGGCGATGGCCATTGTAAGCCTTGAACAGGCAAAGCTTCACCTGCGTGTCGATTTTGACGATGACGACGCGCTGATCGAAAACCAGCTCATTGCGGCCCAGAACCATATTGAACGGCTTCTGGGCTTTCGCATTGAAAAGACCTTTGGGAGTGAGGGCGAGGGACAAGACCCGATCCCGGCATCCCTGCAGCAGGCCGTGCTGATGCTGACCGGCCATTGGTACGCCAACCGCGATGCCGTGCTGATTGATGCCAGCCCGCGCTATGTGCCGCTTGGCGTGTGGGAGATCGTCAACGAATACCGAAACTGGAGCTTCTGACCATGGGGACGACACGCGGCCCGAAGGCGGCACCCCATGCGCTGGAAGATGCCTTTACCGAAGCCCCGCCCATGCCCGACAGCCTGCCGGATGCGATGACCGGTGAATGGGATACGGTGGTGAGCGACCTCACCGAACGGGAAATCCTGAACGAAGCCATGCTGGGCACGGTTGAAACCTATATCCGCGCCAAGTGGAACGAACGGCAGGCACAGAAGGCCATAGACGAGCATGGGGCGGTGGTGCGGGCATCCGACGGTAGTTTGAAGCAAAACCCCGCCAGCAGCCTTCTCGGCAAGTCTCAGGCCGTGATTGTGCGGTTATCGGCCGAACTTGGCCTGACACCGGCCTCACGCGCCCGCTCCGGCATGAAACAAGACAAGGATGAAGACAGTGACCAGTTCGGCCTCTTCAGTTTCTGATCGCGCATCGTCCAGAACAACAGATATGGCGTTCGACCGGAACGATGCGCTACTTCAAAGTGACAGAGCGTCTTCGCGCGATGAAGATGACGCGCGGCGCTCTGGTTATCCTAACTGGATCTATGACGGCTCCGAGATCCCCGATCCGTTCGGCTATGGCGAGCGCGCCGTTCAATTCCTGCGCATGCTCCGCCACCCGAAGTCACGCCTGCCGGGCCATGCCTTTGACCTCACCGAATGGCAGGAAAGGATTGTCCGGCGCATCTATGGCCCCTGCGATGCCAACGGCCGCCGGACGGTGCGCAATGTCGCGATGCTTCTGCCGCGCGGCAACCGCAAGACCTCGCTGGGCGCTGCCCTTGGCCTTCTCCATACCATCGGCCCGGAAGCCGTGCCCGGCGGCGAGGCGATCTTTGCCGCGTCTGACCGCAAGCAGGCGCGTATTGCCTATGATGAAGCCATCGGCATTGTCCGGGCCATTCCGAAGGCGGAAAGCCGCCTCAAACTCACCGACAGCAAGAACCGGCTGACAGCCCCGCGCAGCAATGCCTTTCTGGAAGCGATCTCGGCCGATGCCGGTACACAACACGGCCGCACCCCGATGTTTGCCCTCGTGGACGAGCTGCATGCTTGGAAGAAACGGGAACTATGGGACGTGGTACGCACGGGCCTGACGAAAGTGCCAGGATCGCTTTTGATGGTCATATCCACGGCCGGACGGGGCAGCGAGAATGTTGCCGCCGACTTTTACGACTATGCCCGCAAGGTGGCCCGTGGCGAGATCGATGATCCCGGCACGCTTCCCATCCTGTTTGAAACCCCGCGTGATGCCGACTGGCGCGACGAAGCGCACTGGTACCGGGCCAATCCCGGCCTTGCCGATGGCTTCCCGGATATCGACGGCCTGCGCCAGCTTGCCCGCGAGGCGCAGGAACGCCCCGGCGAACGCGAGGCCTTCCGCCAGCTTCATCTCAATGTCTGGCTGGATCATTCCGCCGACCCGTTTGTCGATATGCTGATCTATGATGAAGGCAGCTTCCCCGTCGATCCCGACGAGATGGAAGATCAACCGTGCTGGATCGGTGTTGATCTCTCAGCCGTCAGCGACCTGACCGCCGTCGTGGCCGCATGGCGCAATGGCGACGGCTATATCGTCCATCCATGGTTCTTCTGCCCGGAAGACAATCTGCGCGGCCGTGCCGACCGTGACGGCGTGCCCTATCCTGAATGGGCAGAGCAGGGCCACATTATCCCGACGCCCGGCGAGGTGATTGATTATCGCATTGTCGAGGATCACATTCGCGAGCTTTGCGCCCGCTTCGATGTGCACGAAATCGCCTTTGACCCGCACATGGCCCGCAATATGCTGAACAACCTTCAGGAAGACGGCTTCCCGGCCGTGGAAATGCGGCAAGGCTGGGTGACGATGGCCCCGGCGATCAAGGAACTCGAACGCGCCATTCTCGGCCGTCGCCTGATCCATGGCGGGCATCCGGTGCTACGCTGGAACTTCGAGAACATCGCCATTCATACCGATGCAGCGGGCAACAAGGCCTTCCACAAGGGCAAGAGCAAGGATCGCATTGACGGTGCAGTCGCTGCCGCTATGGCCATCAGCCGTGCCGCTGCAGGGGAAAGCAGTCTGTCTGTCTATGACAGCGAGGAGTGGTCAGAGGAGATGGCGTATTTTTGAAGGGAGAGCCGCCGTTCAGTTTAGCGAGTAAAAGGCACGCGTTCAAAGACGCTCCTCGCAAAAGTTTTAAGCTGCTTACTATCGTAATCAACGAAAGATATATTATTTTTCTTTAATATAGAAAATACCTTTTGATCTTCTTGGCTTTTGTATGGCTGTTCAATTTTGCCATCTAGAAATAATTGATATAGAACTATCCAGTGTTTATCCAAATCGTATTCTATAACGTCACCATTATAGAATCGTTCAACTAAATCTTTTGCCCAATTTTCTATTTTTTCTGTATTTTGACGAAAACTTACAGCGTAAACATATGCCATAAGCAAAACGATTGAGGATTGTTCATCAATAGCTAAATCGATAACCTCATCTCTATAATAGGCATCGTTTTTGATAAGATAAAAAATGCACCAGACGATATTGTCGCTATTTCCAGACCTAACTGACTTCTTCAATATCGAAAAAATCCTATCGCCAATATGTATTCGGTAAGGATACTTCTGGAGCCATCTGTGTATTAATGGAATTAATGATGGATAATAAAAAGAGTATTTCAAAAGGTAGTCTTCTACATATTTTTCAGTTTCATCATCAATTACACCAGTGTCTATAATTGCAGAGAAAGCATATTTCGCAACGCTTCCATCTGGGTTTTCATGTCCCAGCAAAATTGCTTTGTCTATAATCAATCTAGCTTGTCGATAATTTAGCTTACCATGTCTAGGCTCTTCTTCTAAGGTCTCGTGAGACGTAGCGAGCGCCAAAACTTGGTTCATTTCGACCACCCATTTCTCAGCATTCTGAATAGGCATTTCGGAAATGCTAGTTTTCTTGGGATTTAAGTGCAAAGCGTATTCCTCTAGCTTTTTCGCTAGATCAAATAAGAATTTGTCGGCTTCGTTTCTATCATCGGTGAAAGCTGTATAGTCATCAATGTATCTATAAAATCTATATCCGCATTCACGTAAATGTTCGTCAACCGGAAATAGGATCATCTCGCTAATTATGCTGGATGTAGCGGGTCCTATTGTGATGCCTTTTGTTTCATTGCGCTGACAAATTCGAGTATGTTTGTCAATTTTATTAAACCAACAAGAAGAGTCTCTATTTTTTTTTGCTTTATCGATTCCAATCAGCGCCCAAGGTAAGGAATGGGAATAGATGCTTCTATAAAAGTTTGCGATATCTGTCTTGATCCGATACGCGGAACCAAAATCAACATCCGCTTTTGTACTTTCAACACTATTGTCTATCGCTCTTGAGTTGTAATTGTGAACGATTATTCGAAAATCACTTTGGATTTCAAAATCCAATATTGAGTTTTCACTTTGACACTTCGTTGATATATTCTCGTTCCAGTTTTCAGTAATAATGCTAACTAAATCTACATAGGCCTTGGGGTGAGGTATCCCAAGAATACGTGGGATTCCTGGGTGCCTTGTTCTCTTGAATGAAACTACATCGAACCCATTTTCTTTTCTGAATTTGCTTAATCCGACTTTTTGTATTTCTCTTGAAACCTCTTTTGTTAGCATTTCGCTGCCGAAGATCGGAGGCATTTCCTCTCTTTGTTCATGTGTGAAAGGGAAGTAATTGAATTGCAAAAGGCTTTTTTCGAGATTCTCTGGATTTAATTCAAGAATATCGTTGTTTTGATCGATCACCAGTTTACTCCCGCTTTCTCAAAAAAGAATTTTTCTTTGATGCTTAAGCCTATGGTCTATTCCTGTTCGCGGATCAATTTTGAGTTGGGTGCATTTTTGACGCCGTGCATTTTGAGTTCAAATGAAAGCAGGAGCTGCCCTATAGCTCAAACCATTCAGAACTGATGTATTTCATCACACCACCGTCGATGGCGGCCAGCTTTTTTTTATTCTTACACCGGGACCTTCACCATTTTCGGGTACAAATATAACACCGGCAGATTGCAAAGCTCTTTTCATAGCATCAACGGCTTCCTCCGAAACCCTTCGCCTCTCTTTTTCAAAATCAACGACAGTCGAAAGACCCATAGAAGCCGCTTCAGCAAGACGCGGCTGGGTCCAGTTAATCATAGCTCTAGCGGCTCTGCACTGTGCTGGGGTCATCAATCAACATTTTATGTTGACGGAGAATCCGTCATGGGCTATCAACATAAAATATTGACTACCATAGTGACCTAAATGGAGCAACGCGAATGAACACTCATTTTCGCGAACGGCGAAGCTTTGCCAGGGTTTCGAGGCGGCAGGCGCTGACGGGGCTTTTAGGCGGCAGCGCCGCCTTGATCGGCAAAACCGAAACGGCTGAAGGCAGTCAGCCCGATGACGACGCTTCAACGCTGGCCCGGTTCACGCTACCAGATGACGCTATCGCGCCGAAGGCATGTGCCGGTGATGTCGTGATTTACGACACAGCAGAGCGCCATATCCGGCACGGCAACACCTACCTGACGCAGGACAGCGTTGAAGCCCGGCCGTATCTCTCAAGAGCGCGATGCGATGCCTACGGCCGCTGGTGGCTTCAGTGCATCGGGCAGGACATGTTTCAAGGTCCGATGACGAAAGACGATCTGGCATCGAAACTGTGCGGTCGCGTCACCGCTGTTGTTCACACGGTATCGGAAGGGGCGGGGTTATGAGCAGTTCGTTTTCAACGCAGGATGATTTCACCCGGCTTGTCGAGCTAACGCCGGAGCTGCGCAATAAGATCGAAACAGCGGTTGAGCGGCTTCTGGACATTCTGGATGTCTATGATGGCGACGAGAACGCGGAAGATGATGGCACCGACGAGCCGGTGAATGGCTGGCCGAACGAAGGCCAGCGGCCCGTAAATGCCATGTCCTGCGACGATGACCGGGAAGTCAATAACGCCGATTATGAGGATGGCGGTGACCGTGAACCTACGCTTGGCTGGTCTTCCACCCCGCTTCAGGATCGCGAATATAGCGCCGAAGAACTGAGCGCAGCCGACAACGAGTGCGAGGCTGACGTGGCCGATGCACCGCATGACGAGGCGGATGAAGGCAATAACGAACCTTGGCTGGGCTGGATAGCCGGAGGCGACCAAACCAACGTTCACCGCTTTGGGGATAGAGCCATGACCGATGGTGAGCTTGATGCAACCGTGCCGGATGGGCAGAGCCTTCGCTTTGAGCGTAGCAATATCGTCCCTGTGCACAGACTTGTCCGGTCGGTGGCCAAGCGCGGGACTGTCAAATGCTACGCTTCGCAGGCTACGCGTGACGGCTTGGGATTTGAGCGGTAGGGGCTTTGGGGCGTGTGACGTGGCGAAAACCTCGGCCTGAACTGCTCAATGTGTACACTTGCCAACTTAAGATGAATCTGCCATAAGTGGTCAAACGCCAACTTATGGAGCAAGCAGTGACGATTTTTCAGGAAAAGTACTCGACCGGACAGGTCATCAAAGCCGCAGGCATCAGCAACGCCACGCTGCAAAGCTGGATGAAGCGCGATGTCATTTCAGGTGAGCGTGAAGACAAGATCGAGGGCGGCGGTTCTCCGGGTCGTTATCGCAGCTTCGGCTTTCATACCCTGATCGAGATCGCGGTGGCCAAGGCGGTTGTCGATGCAGGCGTGAAAGACCTTCCGAATGCCTTCAAAGCGGCAAGGGGCTTTGCATACACGGGAACAGACCAGACCGGTTGGCACCCCGAACGCGAACCCGGCCTGCCTTTCAGCAATCGGGGCAAGCTTCTGGGCCACACCCTTCTCGCCGTCGCCGAAGACAGGAGCTACGTGGCCTTCTGGCAATCCGGCGCTGATGCGTTGGCCGATATCCGTCAAGCCCTCGGGCAACCCGAAGGCTTCGCCATGGTTTTCATCAACGAGGTTTTTGACCGCGTGATGGTTTCTCTCAATCACCACCCCGAAGAGGTTCTGGAAGCCGCTTACGGGGCCGACACGAACGCATAACAGGCCGATCAAAGGGGATCGGTTCAGGTGGTTTCGAAGGTCGGCTGGCGGCCCGGCTTTCAGGTTTGGTGAGGATGGAGAATGAAGACTGAGAACATCATGACGCGCAAGCAGATCGCGCATGAGCTTGATGTTTCCGAGAAGACGGTTTCCCGGCTGTTCAAGCAAGGGCGCTTGCCGGGGGCCTACAAGCTGGGCGGGGCAACCTCCGCCATTCGCATGAAGAGGGCCGATCTTAGCCGGGTGGGCCGAAACGACGAAAGGAAGGGCTGATGGTGAAAATCGACCGTTCAGAAATCGAACCTGACACACCTTTACGCCTGAAGGTCGCCGCCAAGATCGCCTTTCCAGATGGAAGCATGACGGACAGCGGCCTTCGCAGCGAGATCGCAAAAGGGCGCTTGGCCGTCGAGAGGATCGCAGGCCGCCAGTACGTGACGTTGAATGCAATTAAGGAAATGAGGGCGCTATGCCGCGAAGAGCGAAAGGACCGAGGCTCTATCTCAGAAGCCGCAAAGGCCGTCCGTCAGTCTGGGTCATCCTCGACGGCCCCGCTGAAGTCAGCACGGGATGCGGCGAGCATGATCGCGGAGAGGCTGAAAAGGCCCTCGAACGATACCTTACCGAAAAGCACCGTCCGGACTGGCATCGTGGAAGCCCGGATGAAGTAGCAGTCGCAGACGTGCTTGCCTTTTACGGCGAGCATCGTGCGCCGGAACTCACGCATCCCGAGCTTGTAGGCTATCACCTGATGCCGCTGCTTGATTTCTTCGGTGACAAGCTTTGTGCTTTTATCGACGCTGGTTCATGTCGCACATACTGGCGCGGCCGTATGGAAGGTAAGATTGGCCGCAGAGCAGTCAAACAGGGGACAGCGCGGCGCGAGCTTGAGACACTTCAAGCGGCGCTGCGTTTTGCGTATCAGAGCAACAAGCTTGCTTTTCCCGTGCCGGTGACCTTGCCTGAGAAGGCCGCACCCCGTGAACGCTGGCTGACCCGTTCCGAAGCGGCAGCCTTGATTGCCGGTGCGCTTGGCATCATGCCGGTTGCCTATGACATTGAAAGCCGCAAGCCGGTCAAATGGGGCAGGATGTTTCGGCCATCCTATCATGTCGCACGGTTCATCCTGATCGGCCTCTATTCCGGCACGCGCCACGATGCGATTTTGAACATGCGCTGGAAGCAGAATTCCAGAGGCGGATGGTTCGATCTGGATCACTGCATCATGTACCGGCGAGGGCAGGGGCAGACCGAGACCAACAAACGCCGCCCGCCAGTGCCGATCCATGAGAACCTGATCGCGCATGTCGAGCGCTGGAAGCGAATCACAATCCACGGGCCAGTCGAATATCACGGGCAACTGATCGCCAAAGAGAAGAAGGGCTTCTTCCGCGCCCGTACACTCGCCGGACTGGATGAAAGCGTAACCCCTCATGTGCTGCGGCATACATGTGCGACATGGATGCTTCAGCGCGGCATTTCAACGTGGGAAGTCGCGGGCTTTCTCGGCACGTCTGAGAAGGTCATTCGAGACACTTATGGGCATCACTCGCCCAACCACTTACAGACCGCAAAAAGGCGGTTTCGTGGGCATAGATTGGGCAATGAGAAAATGAAGGAAGCAGCACAATGAGCGCTGAACGCCAAATCCCTTGCGTTAAAAGGGGAACGGATGGTGGGCGTGACAAGGATCGAACTTGTGACCCCTACGATGTCAACTTTTTGGCCTTGCCTGCATCCCCTTTAAATACGGGAAACGGGCACTTCGCAAAAGGGCTTTCCCGGCACTATGTGCACGTTTCGTTCTCATTTCTAGGTTTGGTGAACCTACCGGGCACTACGTAAATCGTAGGATCTGCACCGCAACCACATTGTCATGATGGGCCGTCTAGGTGGCAAGTTTGAAATCGGAGATTGTCTTGCGATGCTGTTTGTGCAGAGGGTTTTCTTCAGAGGAAAGAGCTTCCAATACATCTGGGAACTTGCGACTGCCTCGAATATCTGCGGTTCCGTCCTGGGCCGCTTTAATAAATAGATGAACGTCGTCTTCTGAAAAGCGACTTGCTAGTGGAAGTATGAAATCCTCTGCAATCTTGTTGGCTTGGGACCAACTGCCAGCCTTCGCATATAGCTTTGCGGTTTGAGATACGATTTCAGCACTCGCCATCGAAATATCCATCTGCTCGATATCGTCAGCGTTGAGGCTCGACACGGCTTGAGCAGCCGTATCTTTCAGCCAATCTATTTTCAGCGCTTCGTTGAGCATCCCAGCTTTGTCTGCGTCTGTGTATCTCTCCACCCATGACCTCAGCACCGTTCTAGCAGCTGAATCCAGCTGCTCGCCAATTTCCGGGATCATAACTGATATTTCGGACGCGGCATCTGCAGCGCCCGGTGTCGCATCCACGAAGATTTTATTGATATCCTTCAAGGCACGCGGGAAAGCCAAGGCGCGCTGAAGTTCAATTGTGGCTTCAAGGGCAGTTATGGCTTCCGGAAGTCGATAATAACTGTCGCCTTTAGTCGCATACCCAAAGCAAAGTTCGTCGACAAAATGTGGAACAAGATTCTGTCTGGGGTTTTTCAGTCCCGCCGCAGCGAGACGCTCTTTCGCGCGGTCTGATTTGGTTGAGAAGTAATTAGATGTAACAATGGATCGCAGCGTTACGAGGGCGGACTTACCCACACTTGGAGGCTGTGAAAGTGCGTAATCAATAACGTTTCGGAGGTGCAGTCGTGCAAGCTCAGCCGGAGGATTATATGGTTCCCCCTCATTCAGAAATGTTGGGTGAGCGCATTGGTTGCGGTCATGCACCAAGCGAGACAGAGCTTCGTACTCATGTATCCCGAAAAACTCAAACTTGTCACGGAATAACGAAATCAGGTCTCGCTCAAATTCCAATAGCTTCTTGGTTGCCAGAGGGTCGTTTTGCCTCTGACTTTTTTGGTTTTTTTCTAGGTCTGAAACCTGTCTTCTCGCCTCCTTGTCCCCGCTTTCCGAGAGTTCTCTGAGTTTTCGGATAAGATCAAAGCAGAGGGCTGTATAGGCCGCGACAATCGAGGCGCGATATACACCACTTTCATAGCACCTTATTGCTTCACGAATATGCGGTCGACTAGCTTCGTCGCACTTTAGTACGAGTTCTTCAAAACTTGCGGTCACTTGAGCCTCTGTCGATATGATTTAGTGTGTTCCAGCCTTGGATGCACCAGAGCCTTTCTCAAACATTCAAAGAATCTGCCAGCTTGCGCAGGTGCGTGGGTGAGAAGCGGGCGTAGATTTTTGTTGTCGTCTTCACGTCGTCGTGGCCGAGGTATTGAGCGATCTCGTTCATGGAATGGCCATCTTCGGCCAGCCAGACGGCTGCAGAGTGGCGCAGCATGTGCGGGGAGACGTCCGGGCGGCCGATGGCGGCGCCAGCGGCCTTGAGGCCGCGCTTGATCGATTTGACGGGCTTACCTGCCCATTCGACGACGAAGGGCGTCAGCGCGCCGGTTCTGGCTTCCGCTAGTGCTGCCATCAGCGTGTCATTGATCGGGATCGTCGCGCGGCCCTTGCGGCGGCCACGGTCGAAGGGATTGCGCAGCATGATCATGCGGCGCTCGAAATCGACGCGATCCCAGGTCAATTGCAGGGCCGCCTCGTTGCGCGCGCCTGTCGCGATCATCAGGATGATGGCCAGGCGGACATGCGGGGCCTTGGCCGCGTCCCGGAGCGCTGCGACTTCCTGTCTTGTGAGAAAATCGGTTTTCGGCTCGGGCTTTGCCGGCCGCTCAATGGCGGGGGCCTTTGCGATGAGGCCGTGTTTTTCGGCCCAAAGCAGGACCATGCGCAGATGGCCGAGCTCGGTGTGGATCGTGCCGTCCGAGATGCCTTCCGGGTGACGTTTCGAGACCTGGGCGCGGCGCTCTGCTACATGGGCGCGGCAGTCGGCAATCGAGATCGTTTCCGCTTCTTTTGCACCGAAGCGATCTTTCAGGGCCTTCCATGTGTGGGCCATGGTGCCGGTGACGGCGCGGCCTTCCATATCCACTAGGTAACCGGCCCAAAGGTCGGCGATCGTCGTGCCTTTCGGCCGCGTCAGTTCGGCAAAGAGCGAAGGTGCCCGTCGAGCCGCCTCTTGCGGGTCTGTTGTTCCGAGCCGGTATCGGCGCCGTGTTCCGTCCTGCTCGTCCCATGTGAGGCAGAATTCGCCTCGCAGTCTTGTAAGTCGCCAGTCTGGCATTCGATCGCCTCTACATCTTCCCGCCTTATGCGCAGCAGCTTGCCACCGAGGCGAAAAGCGCGCAACTCACCTTCCGAAATCATCTTGCGCACCTGGCGCTCGGAGCACTGCCAGCGCTCGGCAAGGGTCGAAGGGGTGTAGACCTCTGTCATTGCCGTGTTTCCTCCCTCAGGCCCGCATGATCATCAGGACGATTATATCGTCGTCGTGACCGTCTGGATCTGTGATCGCGATGCGGTCGCCGCCCTTCGTGCGCCGGATAACGATGCGGCTGCCCGTAATGTGGTCGAGGGTGGCGGCGAGATAGCTGTTGTTGACGCCCACGCGCTCGGTGAAATCGCACTCAATCTCGAGATCGTCGCAGGCATTGCCGGCGTCCGGGTCTCGCATCTCTATCGACAGTGCATTTTCCGAGAAGTTCAGCACCGCCGCGCGGCTCATGCCTGTTGCCACAAGGCCGACGCGCTTGACCGATTCGGCCAGCGTCTTCCTGTCGGCCTTTGCGGTCAGGTTCATGTCGCCGGCGATCATGCGGGTATAGTCGTGATAACTCGCATCGATGAGTTTCGAGCTGATCGTCCTGCTGCCCATGCCGACCCGAAAGCGACTGTCGTCAATCGCGATTTCGAGCTTGCCGGCCTCAGGCAGCGCCTTCGTCAATATCTTGACCATCTTGTCGGGAACGATCGCTGCCGGCATATCGGCCGGGCTGCCGCCCGCATCGATGACGCGCAACGCCATGTAATGGCCGTGCGTTGCCACAAGCGCGATGTCGTTTTCGCGCCGATCGAGGAAGACGCCCTTCAGCATCTCGCGCGGATCGTTCGCCGGCGCCATGGCGAAGGCCGTCTCGATCAGCGCCTGTCGGAAGGTTGCCGCGTCAAGCTCGAACGGATCGCTCCCGATCTCCGGCAGAGACGGAAAGTCTTCGGCGGGCAGGACGGGCAGGCGGAAACGCGAACGGCCGGAACGGACGGTGATTTCCTCCAGCTTCTTCCCTCTCCCCTTCTCGGCCGCGACGGCGATTTCCGAACCCGGCATGTTGTCGACGATCTCGCCCATCAGCTTTGCCGGGACCGTGAACGGCACAAAATCCTTGTCCGCATCGGCCGCGAAGGTGACGGTGATTTCGATATCGAGATCGGTGGCGCGCACGCGCAGATGACCGTCGCCAGCGCCGTCTTCGATCAGAACATTGGCGAGGATCGGGATTGTGTTGCGGTTTTCGACGGCGGCGCGCGCTGTCTTCAGCGCGGCCTGCAGTGCGGATTTTTCAGCCTTGAACATGGGCGGGCTCCGGGGTTCTAGAGGTGAGGCGGCGGCGCAGGCGGATGATGTTGTCCGGGGGGGGGCAGGCCTGCGACCGGGCAGATTTCCCTGAGCTTTTCCAGTGCCTCGCGCGTGTCGCCGTCGGCGATCATTTCGGCGAGGCGCTGAACCGATCGGCCATCGATCACAAAGTCCGGATCAATGGGGCACTGCTCCAGTTCTTCAACCAGATCGTGACCGCGTCGTTTAAGTTCGGCCACCAGCTGGCCCGTGTCGAATTTTTCGAGAGGGTTATCCATCACTCATCCTCCGGCGCGCGGATCATGCCGAGGGCGATCATGTAGGTGTCGAGGACGGCTTCCTCTTCCATGCGCTCCTGCTCGTCCTTCTTGCGGAGCGCGATGATCTTGCGCAGCGCCTGGGTGTCGAAGCCCGCGCCCTTGGCCTCGGCGTAGACATCCTTGATGTCGTCGGCGATGGTCTTCTTCTCTTCCTCGAGCCGCTCGATGCGTTCGATGATCGAACGGAGCTGATCGCGGGCAATGCCGTGTGCATCATCTGCCATGGTGTTGTTCCCTTTTCCGGAGTTGTTGATCAAAATGGAATTTCGTCATCTGCAACTGGCAGAACCTTCACCGGAGAGACCTTAGGCGCCTCAGCGATGAAGCCGCCTACCGCCTTCAAGACAAAGAAAGAACAGCCTGGGCGCACCTGCGCCAAGCGTCTTGCCTCAGCTTCGGCGCGCATCCGGCTCGAATGCATGAATTTTGGAGCGGCTCCCCCATCTGGCGTGAAGACCATCCAGAATTTACGGTGACTGTGTTTTGTCATAGTCGGCTCCAATCAAAACGGAATGTCATCGTCGAGCGGCGGCGGGTCGGCGCGGCCGGCGTCGCGGCTCGTTTCTCGGCCGTAATCGTCGGGGTCGTCGGCCGGCGGCGGGCGGTTGCTGCCGGTGCTGTCGAGCATCGTGAGGACGGCGGCGTAGCCGTTCAGCACGACCTCGGTCGTGTAGCGGTCCTGGCCGTCATTGCCCTGGTATTTGCGGGTGGAAAGCTGGCCTTCGAGATAGATCTTGCTGCCCTTCTTCAGGTATTGCTCGGCGATCTTGGCCAGCGCCTCGGCGAAGATGACGACGCGGTGCCATTCGGTGCGTTCCTTGCGCTCGCCGGAAGACCGGTCGCGCCAGCTTTCCGATGTGGCGAGTGAGAGCGTGGCGATCTTGCGGCCGTCGCGCGTTTCCCGGATTTCCGGATCGCGGCCGAGATGGCCGATCAGGATGACCTTGTTGACGGAACCTGCCATAACCTTCTCCTCACGCGATGACGGGGCGGTAAATGATGTCGAAGTGTTCCAGCATCTTGCGAAAGCGCTCCTCGGCCTTCATCGCCGGCCAGGCTGTGATAGCGCCGCGCGTTTTCGGTTTCGGATAGCAGGGTCTGGCGAGGCTCTTTGCCGCGTCCGGGCCGAAAAGGGCCGCGACCTCGGCCGTGAGCATCCGTTCATCCATGGTGTGGACGGCCTTGCGCTGGGCGTTGGTCCATGTCTCGGGCGCGGGCAGGCCGGCTTCCAGATAGATGACGTGATCCCATGCGGCCTTGATGCGGGAAAGCGATGCCATGAAGAGGTTTGCGGCTTCCTGGCTATCCTCGCGCATGACGGCGGCGATCGTCTGCTGGGCCGGTCGTGTCCAGTCGCCGAACAGGTATTCGTGGCCGTCATGCAGGAGATAGAGGGCGGCGGTCAGTTCGTCCGCGCCTTCGTTCAACAGCGCCTCGGCGCCCATGACGGAATGCTGCGCGACGGAAAAGGCCGGGCCGGGCGGGGTGCCATTGTAGCGGGCGATCTTGGAAAGGCCGGCTGCCATGGCCTCGAAATCGATCTCGTGGACGCTCGGCGCGGCAAGGTCCATCAGCGTGCCATCCGTGCGGAAGGCGACGGCCGGGTTTGTGGTGAGGCGGGTTGTCATTGAACCTTTTCCTTTACGTCGCGGTGGACGGCTTTTGCGGTTGTGGGGCGGCGGCGCGCTTTTCGGGCGTTGCGGCTGAAGGGCCGGACGACCAGAAGCGTGACGGCGATGATGGCCGCGATGTAGAGCGCGCCGAGGGTAAAGCCTGCCGCCATGGCATCGGTGGAGTGGGCGAAGGCGGAGAGCGCGGCGGCGAGCGAAAGGACGATATCCTGCATGGCGTCACACTCCCGCCGCTGCCGCCATCGCCGTCTCAAGGGCGAGAAGCTGGCAGATGGTGAGGGCGGCGAGCATGGCCGCGCCGATGATGATGGCGGGCAGCGCCAGGCGGCGCGTGGCGGCGCAGTCTTCCGGGGTGAGCGGGTGGCGGGCGGTCATGATGCGCCGCCTTCCTGATCGGCGTCCTCCAAGGCCGGGATGACCTCTTCGTTGCGCGTGGCTGCAAAGGTCCAGACATGCGGCCATGCCTTGTGGCGGGTCAGCCAGTCGGAAAGCGTATCCTGCAGGCGCACGGTCAGCTCGTAGCGCTGTTCCTGCGTTCCGCCGATGTCGTAGCCAAAGCCGGCGCCTTCCTGATCGCCAAGATCCTCGTTCCGTTCACAGAACAGTTCGATGATGTCATCGGCATCCGGCAAACTGGGAGCGGCCTTGGTCGCTTCGAGGATGACGAATGCTTCGCCGTCGTATTCGCCGCGTCCTGCAGTGATGGCGTCTTCGCGTGTCGGCGCGTGGTCTTTCATGCGCTCGCTGCACTTGCCGTACCACCATTGCCAATTCGGCTCCGTCGGCGCGTCACTGTCGCGATACTTCATGCCGCAAAACGGGCAGTACGTCGGCAGGACACTGCATGGCTTTTTCTTGCCGCGCCCGGTCTCGATCTGCTCGGTGCGGATGGAAGGGCGGACGCCATCAATGGACTGAAACAGCAGCATCGCAGTGATGCGGGTGTTTCGTTCGGCAAGGCCGGCGTCAAAAATCTCGATGCATTCGCAAGTCATCATGAACCTCCGTTCCGTTCGGGATGCCGGTTCTGTGGGGAACCGGACACCGGAGCGGGACGGGGTTAGAAGTGGCCATGCTTTTCGGCATCGAAGTTAAGATCGTCGTAAACTGTCTGACCTTCGAGCCGCTTCACCCTCGCAAGCAGAGCGTCTATGGCGCGCCCCCGATACATCGCGATCAGAAGCGACCCGCCTGCGAGAAAGCAGATCACGAACGCCTGAATAAAGATAATTGTCACCGCAACCGAGCTATCATCCATCGTTTCTTCCTTCCCGTGGGGGTGATGCCACCGCGCAGGAAGGAGAAAGGCCTGCGCGGCGGCGGGGATATCGGGTGGAGGTTTGACCCGACGGGAGGAAGATAATGGGCAAAAGCCCATATGTAAATGGGCTATTGCCCACTAAATATAAAATGTCTATCTTGGCCTATGCAATCGACCACAAAAAAAGCCCGCACAGGGCGGGCTTGTGGGTTCTTGATTTTGGCGCGACTAGACCGGCGGGGTTGGCGATGAAGAAACGTAGGAGGCTATCGCGAAGGTCAATCCAGCGATGGCGATCCCTACGGCAATGACCGTCGCGATCATTCCCCAGATGCCGTTGGTTGTCGGCATTCCGCCAAGCTTCCCTATAATGGTGTCCAGCTTGTTGTCCATCTTGTCGAGCTGGCGCTCTGTGAAGTCGGCGCGCGCTTCGAGCCTAGCTATGCGCTCATTCATGTCGTCACCTCCGGGCGGCCCTCCGCCACCATCAAATGTAGCGTCAGAGCTTCCAGCTTTCAATGGTTTCGACGGACGCGCCCAATTTGCGATCACCACATTGCTATCGCTAGTCTTCACCATTTTCTGAAGCCCAATCACTAATTACACGCTCTGCAAACAAATGCATGTGACCACAGTTTCCGCAACCGATCATATAAGCAGGATATGCTGTCTCTCCGGAAACTGTGTGAATGACGAGTGTTGTCGCTATGTTGTCACGATCAGCAGGTGTACCGACATCGTCAGAGCCGCAAACAACGCATGTCCCCGCTGGCCTCTTGGACCAAAAGAAGCGCATTATGTGTTTGATGTGTAATGGGGATAACGAGGACTTGTCTCGTTCTATATCACTTCTCGTCTCGTTGCTCATCTCATCCCCCATTCCCCAAGCTCTCGCGCGGAAGGATCGCGAAAATTTCGCCAAGCCACACCGGCACGACGTTCTCGATCGGCGGCGCGTTGGTCGAATAGAGCGTCGTCGGGTTCCCGCGCATGATGGTCTTGACGAAACGACGGCCATCCTCGGTTCGCACTACAGCTTCCCGCCCGAAAAACCACTCGGTCGGACGTTTCTGGTCCTTATAGACAATGAGAACCATGCCGTCTCGGTAAACCGGCAGCATTGAAGATCCCCTCACCTGAAAGGCGACCATCTTGCTTGGCAGACTGAAGGGGATATGGATCTGGTCCAGTCCATCGGGAGGGACTTGCTCGAAATCTGGGTCGATCTCCGCGCCTGCGCCTACAAAACCCATAAGAGGGACATCAAGGATTGATCGTGCCGCGGCGCTGAAGTCGGCGCTGTCGATCCCGAGAACCTGGGCTACAGCCTGAAGGTTTTCGAAGGACGGCGTGCGATTTCGTCTGAGCATGTCGCGCACAAACGTTTCGCCTTTGCCGGCTGCAAGGGAGACGGCCTTCATGCTCGTTCCACGAGCCTTGATCGCGTCTTCAATGCGGGTTTTCCAGTCATCTGTCATTGTTGGGAGATTGCCCAATCCATAAAAGATAGTCACGGGGGTTATTGCCCATTGCAAAATGGGCAAATGCCCATTATCGTGATTGGATGATTACCACTGACGAAATACTGTCTCGGATCGAGGCCTATTGCCGTAGTCGAGGGATCGCAGAGACGACCTTCGGCAAACGAGCCGTCAATGACGGGAAGCTGGTGGCTCGCCTGAAGGCCGGCAGAAGCATCGGCCTGGCAACGTACAACCGAATTCTCACGGTTCTCGATGAGCCCCAGGAGCCTGCCGAATGATGATCCAGGCAACGCTTTTTCTGATCGTCTGGGCCTTCATCCTGCCGATGCACTGGCCCTATGCGGCCATGGCTGGAAGCGCGCTTTGGCTTGTCTGGTCGGTGCGCGAATTCCTGACTGGCTTTCGCATGGGGATCGACGAATTCACGCGGGGGGCAGGAATGATGTGTTCAGGCTTCTCATGCCGGGTTCTCCATTGCTTCAATAGGGGCACGCTAGCCCCGTGCGCGTGGGCAATCACCGAAGATTTTTTCCGAAAAACTTCCTTGAATGAACGGGAGGGCCGGGCATGCGCGCGCTGAACGATGATGACGGGCGCAAGCTGAAGGCAGCAACGCGGCGTGCGGTGAAGGCCGCCGGCGGCGGGGATGCGCTTGCGGTGACGACGCGGGTTTCCGAGGGGCAGCTTTCGAAATATGGGCTGGCCTCGGAAGAGCATGCCGAGACGTTCATTCCGCTGGATGTGGCGCTTGAGGCCGACCGCGAGGCCGGTTCGCCGATCATCGCCTCGGCGCTGGCCGCCGCGCAAGGGTTTCGGCTGGTGCCGGCGGATGCCGCCGATAGCGAGCATGGCCTCGACTACCGCGACGTGACGACCGTGGGCGTGGCGTTTTCCAATTTTCAGAGCCGCATGCATGAGGCGCTTTCCGATGACGGGAAGGTGGACGAAGCCGAACGGCGCGCGATCCTGCGGGACTTCGATAAGCTGATGCGCTCGCTGTTTCAGGTGATGGGGAGGGTCTAGATCGTGAGCTTAACCTCTCGCCTTTTTGAGCAGGATGCAGGCACGATTGACCGTCTTGCCCGGCGCGCGATCGAGAGCGGCCGGGACTGGCGCGGGCCGGAGCAACTGACGGTCGCTTCGCCGGCGCCGCGCCGGGGCAAGCCTGCCGTGCCGCCCGCCATTCCGGCGCCCGGCCCATTCTGCACTGTCACCGATGTGATGGGCTATCGCTTCTGCTTTGCATGCAGCGGCAATGACTATCTGGACACGCCCTTTACCTGCGGGGAGGTGCAGTGATGGGCACGGAGTGGACGGACGAAAAGCTTGAGGCTGCGGCGCAGATGAAGCGGGACGGCAAGAGCTACGGGCAGATTGCCGTCTATTTCGGCGTGAGCCGGAGCGCGATGATCGGCGTCGGCAACCGCAACCGCCATCTCTTTGCAAAGTCGAAAAGGGCGGTGGGCGGAAGGACTGTCGGTGCGCGGGCCAAAACGGCAGCCGCTGCTCCGAAGACTGCCAAGCTTGCTGCAAAGCCAACCGGCAAGGTGCGCGCGAAGAGTGGCAAGGGCTCGGCCCGGCTTTCGGCGCTGGGCGTGACCGTGCGCAAGGAAGGCGTTGTCGGCACGAGGCGCGATCTTTCCGTTCACAAACTACCGGGTGTTGCGACCGTGCGCTTTGCCGACCTTGCAAGCGCTCAGTGCGCTTTTCCGCTGACGACGTTCGACGAACAGGACGGGCCGGACATGCCGTGCTGCGGTGCGCCGGCCGAAAAGGGCAAGCGCTGGTGTGCGGCGCATTGCGAGGTGGTGTTCATCGAGAGGGCGCGATGATGCAATTAGAAGGGCCGAGTTATAGGTTGCCAGTCCTGTGTGGTCGGATCCCGACGGTTCAATATCCCATCGATCCTTTTGCGGGGTTCGAGGAACTTGCTCCAATCAGTAAACCCGGACTCCGTGGTGGGTGGGTTGTCGACATCATACCAGCAAGATTCTGGGATTTCGTCGAGGCCGTCCTCGTCTGCGAGGAACTTAGCTTCGCTAAGTTCAACCGGAACGTCGACAGCGAAATTGCAGCCACTGAAGTCACAGGCAAAAAACTTCGATCGAAAGACGGCAGCCCAATCGATCGACTTCATATTGCAGTAGTGAAATTCACACATAAAGTACTTAAAGTCCGGGTATCTTTTGCAGTCTATAGTTCCATTTACAACTCTCGTGTAATTGAGCGCTATTTTATTGCTAAGGACGTTTTTAAACCTGAAATCATTAAGACGAACTATTCCACCGTAATATGTTTGAACCTCAAATACTCCGGTTATTTCCCATCGGAGATCTTTTTTGTAAATAATTTCTTTATATCCATCATCGTCTTCCATTTCATATTTATTTGTACACGTAAGATTAATACTAGATTTTATCCCGATTTTTCCAAAATCAAAAAGGATACTAATAAGAAATCCAGTGTAATTGGACTCAGAATAACTGAGGTAATGCCGCTGCCATTCGCTGGCAAGAATGTCCAACGCTTGTTGCTGCAGTCGGTTTGGTTTCCCGTCCTTGTCGACAGATGTATCGCTGACAACTCGTGCCAAGATCGCTATGCCTGCGCGTTTGTGATGATCATGCTCTTCGCCGAGAAGCTTGGTGCCTTCGACCAGCAAACTGGCATAGGCGGCATCGTCGTTAGCGTCGTTCTGTCGCTTCTGCTCCCTTGTTTGTTGATCTGTCATCATGCCGCGCCAGACAACTGTGGTGAACGTGATCAAGGCGATAAATCCAGCTCCGACGCGCCAGAATATCTCGACGCGCTTTTCGGCTTCGGCTGGAAAGTCGTCCCCCTCAAAGACGTACCATCCGGAAAACAGCAGGAAAGCGAGCAGGAGGCACAGGAGAGTGAGCGAGGCGGACAGCCAGAAGCGTGGGTCGCGCATTGGCCACCCACTGCGATCGTTCTCTTCGTCTGTCCCGTTCTGATTGCTCGCCATGACGTTCCCCATTTCGTTCGCAGCTTGAGAAAGCATGGCATGGCTGCATCGCTGCCTTCAAGCGCCATGCCTGCGCAGAGGGCTGCGGCATGACATTAGTCGGGCTCGGTAACGTCTACCCATTTTCCGTCGAAGTTGGCGTCATTGCCGTTCGGCATCCACGCAATCCTTTGCCAAGTGCCGTCGTCAAGCTTTCGGAACGGCGTCATCTTTCCGTCCACATCAGTCATGACAGGGAGCAGGTACTTGTGCCAATCGCAAAAGTTACCCTCCGAGTATGGTGGATCGTCGATGTCATAGAAGTTCAGATTATCGACGTCGAATGCATACTTGCAGCGTTCGGGATTGTTTGCATAGGACATCCTGGCAAACATTGTGGCCATATCGGAATTCGGTTGCCGCTCAATTTTGGCGCCCGAGAAGTTACAGCTCCTAAAGGTGCTGTCGCCCAAGAGAGATGCGTGCAAAGTGTCTATCTTGCACCGTTCAAATGTGCACCGATCTATCGATGCTGCCGATACCAAGGCGGTTGTCTCAATTGTGCACGACTTGAAACTGATATTTTTAAGTCTGACGTGTTCGCTCGCTCGCAGAGATCTGATTGGATTAGGGTCGAATTCACCAGAAAAGGTGCCGCGCTCAAAAGACACTCGTCTGAAGCCGGAGACAGCAACGAACAATGGTTTTTGCGGCTCGTTGTCCGGGTCTACTTTGTTAGTCACCTCCAATGTATAGCTAGAGTAAATTTCTCGAAGCGAACCGTTGCGCAGCGCTATGCGAACCTGCTCGAGATACGAGCCGTGCTTATAGTACTCATGGTGTTCGCGCCATTCGGCAGCGAGAATGTCCATTGCCTGCTGAGAAAATCTCGACTTCGGGTCTTCCACTACGTTTTGAAGTATTGCCGCGCCGGCAATTCGACGGTGACGGTTTTCATCACCCAGCAACTCCGCGCCATCAGTCAAAAGCCTAGCGTAAGCAGCTTTGTCATTGGCCTCTATTTGTCTTCCTTGAAGATCAATTTGTTCTTGCTGTTGTTTGGTTTGGCGGTCGGTCATGGAGCCGCGCCATATAATTGTAAAAAACGTCGGAAGGCCAATGAGCAATGTGGTGAAGGGAGCGATAATGCCTGCTCTTGCTTTGGTCTCATACAGCGTGTCTGCGCTAAAAATCCAAATTCCTGCCCCTACGACAATAATGATGCTGAACAGCACCGAGCTAACTGCCAGCCAAAGCCAAGCATTGCGCGAACGCTCCAATGCTGCATCTTTTGGCTTCTCAACCTCTGTCATGCAGTACTCTTCCATACTTTTACTGTGTTTCTTGGCACGTTTTGTCGAGCGCCTTCAAGCAAAATGGTTGCGGGGGCTGCGTCATGAGTGGCAAACACCTTTTCATCATAACGGACGATGTGCCGTGGGCCTGCCTCGCCGTGTTCGGCATCGGCCTTTATGGCCTGCCGGAATGGGCCGATATCGTTGATCGGCCGGAGGATATCGATGCCATTCCTGGCGGCAGCCGATATCGCGCCTGCTGGCGCTTCGAGACATCGGCCAGCCGATACATGCAGCGGCTTGTGACCGAGCGCTGGGCGGCGCGCGAACTGATCGCGGCCAGCGAAGAATTCATGGGAAAAATCGAGACGATGATTGCCGAGCGGGATGCGCGGGAGCTGGCGCTGGCGCGCGGCGCGGCCGAGGCGGCGAACGCCGCACGCGAAGCCGCGCCACAAGAGGACATTCCACAGAAGAGGGCGAGCAAATGGCACTGATCGAACTGAATGCGGACTGGACCAAGCGGGAATTCGGCGTGTTCAGCCTGCCTTGTGCGATTTTCGGTGGGCTGAGCGTGGCCGAGCGGAAAGAGGCCGAAGCGCTGCGGCGGGAAAAGCTCGAGGAATATCGGGCGGCAGTCGGGCATCAGGCCAATGCGCGGCGCGGGGAGGCGGGCTGATGCGGCGGTTGAGGACGCGTGGTGAAAGGATCCCGATCCTGTTGGTGATTGCCGCAAGCCGGCACGAGGCGGCGCACGCGATGGAACAGCAGGGGCTCGACTTTGCCTGCATGGAAAATATCCGGATCGTCACGAAGGCGTATCACCTTCGCGGATGGTCGACCGGCACGCCTTTCATCGCCGCATTTCGGGAAAACTGGGGTGCAACGGCCGAGACACGGGCGCTGGATGACGTGCTTTCGGCGCGCACGCGGCGGTGCGAATTGCGGCCGGCAAACGAGCGCGACCTGGCACCGCTGATGCGGCATGCACGGGAGGCTGCGGAGTGATTGACGTCATCGACGCCTTTATCGAGGAAGCGCGCGCGATCGCGCTTTCCGGCTATGCGGGGCGGATCGGCAAGGCCGGGACGCGGACGGCGGAGTGGACCGGGCCGTGCCCGCATATGGGCGGTAAGGACGGCTATGCGATCAATGCTTTCAAGCAGGTGTGGGTTTGCCGCAAATGCGGGCTTGGCGGGCATGACGCGATTTCTCTAGCGGCGCATGAGCTGGGCCACGACCTGAAGACGCGCACGGGGTTTCTGGAGGCCTGCGCGGCCGTGCTGGACCGGGACATTCCCGATGCCGATCAACGCGAGACAGATGAAGAGCGGGCGGCGCGACAGGCGCGTATGGCAGCGGCACGGGCCGAGGCTGAACAGCGCGCGCAAGAGCGCGAGGCCGCGCAGAACAGCTTCAAGCAGCGCGCCATCACCCGTGCGCGCGGCATCTTTTTCAATGCGGGCAGCGTGGCCGGTACGGCCGGGCAGGTGGTGCGGGACTATCTCAGGCTGCGCTGTGGGGCAGAGATGGCCGATGCCGTGTTCGACAATATCCGCTTCGATGACCGTCATACCTTCTGGCATGGCGAGGATCCGAGTTTTGGGTGGCCGATGTCGCTCCATGTCGGGCCGGCGATGATTGCGCCTTATGTCGACATGAGCGGCAAGGTGACCGGCTGCCATGAGACGTGGATCGACCTTTCAAGCGGCCCGAAATTCCGGCCCGTGCTGATCTGCCCGAAGGAGGGCAAGCGGCTTTCCGCCAAGAAGATGCAGGGGACGAAGAAGGGATCCGTGATCCCGGTTTGCGGGGATATTGCCGCCAGGCGTTGGGTGCTGGCCGAGGGTATCGAGAATGTCGGCGCTGTGGCGGCGCTTGAGGGTTTTCGCGCCGACACGTTTTATGGCGCGGCCGGCGACATCGGCAATCTTTGCGGCCCGGCCGAGGGGCGGGAGCGGCACCCGACCCTGACGAAGACCGACAAGCGCGGGCGCACCCGCGCCGTGACCGTGGCCGGGCCGATTCCTAAAGCTGACCTGCCTGCGGGCGAATGCCTGGTGGTGCCGGGGCATGTGGACGACCTGATTTATGTTGCCGATGGCGACAGCGAGCCGGTGGAGACCGCCTTTGCCATGGCGCGGGCCGAAGCGCGCAATGCGCGGGCAGGGCGGACGGTGACAACCGTGTGGCCGCCCGAATGCGCCGGCGATTTTTCCGAACTTGCAATGGAGGCTGCCTGTGGCTGAGAAAAAGAAGAAGGGCGGGCTTTCACCCGAGGCGGAAGAGGCGATTGCCAAACGGGCGGCCGCGCGCGCGGCATGGGCCAAAAACCCGGACCCTTTGCCCGTGGAAGAGGCGGAGGAAGACGAACCTTCCCTCAAGCTCTCGCCGGATGAAATTCTGGAGGAATGCGCGAACGAACCGGAAACCGATATCGGCAATGGCCGGCGCTTTGTCTGCCGCTACGGCGACAGGGCGCTTTCGGTGATCAATGTCGGCTGGCACGGCTATGACGGCAAGCGCTGGAAAGAAGACCCTTCCGGCTCGATCGTGCGTGCATGGGCGCATCGCACGGCCGAATTCATCGATGACGAGGCGATATTGCTCGATTGCTCCGAGGACGAGCGGGCCGCAATCGATGCCGGGCGGCTGGCGCGCGAACGCATGCGGGCGATGGGCAAGCCGCCTTCGACCAATGACAATGCCAGCGAGGAACGTCTGAGGCATCTGGACGCGCTGATTGCCGATGCGGCGGAAGCCGAAAAGGAACGGGTGCGGCTGGGGCCGGCAAAGGCCGACTGGCCGGATGAACAGCACGAGATGCTGGCCGCGATCAAGGCACGGATCAAGAAGGGCAGGGATGCCGAGCGCGAAAAGAACAAGATGATCGACGCGACGGCCTCATGGACCGAAAAGGACTATGAGGAATATGGCGCGCTGGAAAAGCATGTGGCGCGGATGCAGGCTGTCGAGGATGACCGTGTCGGCAGGATGTCATCCCGGCATAACCATGCGAAAAGCTCATGTTCGACCAACAAGCTGAACTGCATGCTGAGCGAGGCGACCCCCTATCTCTCCAAAGAGGTCGGCGAGTTCAACCGCGATCTCTATGCCGTCAACTGCCAGTCCGGCACGCTGCGTTTCATCTGCGAGGAAATCGACGGGAAAAGGGCATGGAAGGCGCGGCTTGACCGGCATGCCGCCCATGACCTGATTACCAAGCTTGCCGAGGTGAAGCTGGAGCGCGATGCGAACGCGCCGGTTTTCGAGCGGTTCTTTCAGCAGGTCATGCCGAACGCGGACCTTCGCGCCTATATTCAGCGCTTCATGGGCTATTGCCTTCTCGGCCAGACCGGCGAGCAGTGCCTTTTGTTCTTCTATGGCGCCGGGCGCAACGGCAAATCGACCTTTGTCGATCTCATGGTCGAGGTCATGGGCGACTATGCCGTTTCGATGTCGATCGACAGCTTTGCGGGTGACAAGCGCCGGTCTGGCGCCGAGGCGACGCCCGACCTTGCCCGTCTGCCTGGCGCGCGGCTTGTGGCGGCATCCGAGCCGGAAATGGGCGTGCAGCTGAAGGATGCCCTGATCAAGAGCCTGACGGGCGGCGAGACGATTGCCGTCAGACGGCTCAATCAGGACTTCTTCGAACTCGACCCTCAGTTCAAGATCATTCTCTCCGGCAACCACAAGCCGGTGATCCGCGACGACAGCGACGGCATATGGCGGCGTGTAAAGCTGGTGCCATGGGACGTGCAGATACCCGAGGGCGAGGTTGACCGTGACCTGCCGCGCAAGCTGAGGGCGGAAAAGGCGGGCATCTTCGCGTGGATGGTGCGCGGCGCGCTCGACTATCTGAAGCGCGGGCTGATGGAGCCTGAGGGCATATCGGCCGCGACGCGGGAGTATCGCGAGGAAAACGACCCATTGGGAGCGTTCGTGCGCGGGGCATGTATCGTGACCGGCCGGGATGAGGATACGGAGACGCCGCTGGATCTCTTCAATGCTTATCAGCGGTTTGCCAGGCGCGAGGGGTTGTCGGACTTCCGGCAACCGACCTTCACGAAGCGGTTTCCCGACCAGGCGCGCAAGAGCTGGATGGGCGAGGATGGCGCGATGCATATGTTCCGCAAGGGCAAGCGCAGCGTGACGATCTATTTCGGCATCCGCGTGCGTGAGGAATTCCGGGAGAACGGCGATCAGCCGCCACCGCCCTATAGCGATGATGAATGGCCGGGAGACCTGCCATGACGCGCGAGCCCGGACCCTTTGACGAAGCAGGGCGCGCATCTTCCCGCATGCGCTTCCCGTTGTCGCTTCCGGCAGGGACAGAAAGTGGGAGGTTAGGGAGGATGGATCAGCGGTGGCGCGGTTTCCTTCCCTGTCAAAAGGTTCGGAAAATCAACGGGTTTGGAAGGTAGGGAAGGTAGGGAAGGTAGCTGCGAGGCTACGCGTGGCGCGCGCGAGATAGAGACGACACATGCGGCGCATGCCGCATGAATAAACATGTAGGTCGCGCGCACATGTGTAGGGTTATATTTATCTTCCCTACTTTCCCTATCTTCCCTGACGTTTGGAAAAACGCAGTAAAAACAATGAATGACGAAAATGCCTCAGGGAAGGTAAGGCCCGAATGAGGGAAGCAAACCGGCAAATCAGGGAAGGTAGAGCGATATGACGAAGACTATGACCATTCAGCAGCTTCTGACCTGGGCTTTCACCGAAGAGCTGTGCAAGGCGGAAGCGCAGGGCGGGCGGCTGGTGCCGATCATGAGCAACCCGAATGCCATTGTCGGCGAGGTTGGCGCGCTTGGCACATTGATAGACCGTTCGCCCAATGCCTGGGGCGTGATCCCGACATGGGAAATGGACGGGCTGCCGGATGAGGATGCGCTGACAGTGGGGCGGGCTGTGCGGGCGCTGACCGATACGGGTTTCGATATTCCCGAAGGGTGGCGGCCTTTCCCGGAATGGGCCAATGACGAGCATGGGTTGATCGCTGCCGAGGTGGATCGGGTGCTTTGTGAAGAGCGGGCGCATGGCACACGGCGGACGGGCCGACACGCCTATAACCTTATCCTGACATGCGCCGTGCTGAAGCGCGGGCCGGACTGGCAGGCCGAGCGGCCAAAGGTGCGGATGGTGGAACGGCAGGGTAAGCCCGTCTGGTTCATGATCAAGCGACAGAAGGATTGCCTGGGCAGGTGGCATGAGATCGAGGTGGATGGATACGATCGCAAGGCGCAGCGACCGAAGCGCGGAGCTTATCGGAAGTACGCGCTGTCCCATGGGCTGCGTGCCGAGGTGCTGTCCCGCATTGACTGGATCGTCTGGCAGGCAGCTCTGCAGATGCTTGAGCGGGAGCTTGCCGGACAGCTGATTTGCAAACAAATCACCCCAATGCGTTTCGATATGGCACCGTGGAAGAGGGAAGTTCTCGCCGCTTCGTGACTGTTATGTGTCTGATATTGCTTAATTAAATCGCCTTCACTTTTTCCTTGATCTGCGGCAGCAAGTTGACATATCTTGATGACACTGAAAAAGGTTCAGGATCACCCGCCAGCGGAAGCGCTCGGCGGGTTTCGTATTTGTGGGCGGATCGCCCGATCAATCGGACATCATGGGCAGACTTCAAAAGCTCGCACCGCGCATCACCTCGTCGGCGCCGCGCATCGGCTCGTCCGTTGGCGACAGCCGTTCGCATGATCGCAATCGCGAGGCCCGCGCGCCGTGGCGCAAGTGGTACCGGACAGCGCGCTGGTCGCGGCTGCGGCTCAAGATATTCGAACGTGACCTGTTCCAGTGTCAGATGCCGGGCTGCGGTCATGTCGAGGGCAACCTGTCGAAGCTCGTTTGCGACCACAAGAAACCGCATCGTGGCAACGAGCGGATGTTCTGGGACGAAGACAACCTGCAGACCCTCTGTAAGCCTTGCCATGACAGCCTGAAGCAGCGGCAGGAACGCGCCGACGGCTGACCGCGCCAGCCGGGCAGGGGGGGCAAAAAGTTCAGAGGGGCGGCCCGGCCTGAACCGGCGGCTCTCTCATTCGGAGATTTTTTTTCGCGATGACTGATTATTTCGACCTCTTCGGCAACCCGGACACGTTGCCGTCCGGGCGGCGGGGTCGCCCTGCGCATAAGCCGACGCGGGAAAGTCGCAATAAAGTCAAGATGTTACTGGCGCTTGGATGGTCGAATGACATCATCGCTCAGGCACTTTGCCTGTCGCTGCCGACGCTGAAGAAGCATTATTTTTCAGAGCTTCGAGAACGGGATGCCGAGCGGGTGAGAATGGAAGCCTGGAAGTTCGAAAGGCTTTTCGCCGAGGCCGGGAAAGGGAATGTCGGCGCGCTGAAGGAACTGGACAAGCAGATTGAGAAGAACGATCGCATGCGTGCGGCGAAAGCCATGCGCGACGTTCAGAGTGATGGTGAAGAGGATCACGTCCCGGCCGAAAAGATCGGCAAGAAGGAAAAGGCCCGCCGTGAGGCTGCCGCGCTGGTGAACAGCGATGATGCCGGCGACGGCTGGGATGATCTTATCCGTCCGGGGTACAAGCACTGATGTCAAAAATGCTCAACAAATCTCGGGCCAAGACATGGTCGACGGCAGTTCCGGATTGGGAGGAGCGGCTTCTGTCGCAGCGATCCCTGATCCCGGATCTTCCGCTGTTCGATGCCCCGGCCGAGAAGGCGCTTCGGATATTCAAGCGGCTGAAGGTTCCCGATCTTGTCGGTACACCGACATTCGGCGAGGTCTGCGAGCAATGGGTTTTCGATCTGGTGCGTGTGATCTTCGGGTCATATGACCCGGAGACGCAGCGCCGGATGATCCGCGAATTCTTCGTCCTGATCCCGAAGAAGAACGGAAAATCGGCCATTGCCGCCGGCATCATCGTGACAGCGGCGATCCTGAACGAGCGGCCCGAGGCGGAGCTGATCCTGATCGCACCGACGCAGAAGATCGCGAGTATCGCCTTCAAGACGGCCCTCGGCATCATTCGCCTTGATCAGACACTGTCGAAACTGTTCAAGGCCCAGCAGCATCTCAAGCAGATCACGCATCACGATACACTGGCCGTGATCATGATCCTGTCGGCCGACGGCGATGTCGTCACGGGTTCGAAGGGAACATTCATCCTCGTTGATGAAACCCATGTTCTCGGCAGCAAGTCCAAGGCCGATGAAATCTTCGTCGAGTTGCGCGGCGGCCTGGCGTCGCGGCCTGAAGGGTTTTTCCTTCAGATCACGACGCAGTCGAAGAAGCCGCCGACCGGGCAGTTTGAGCGTGAGCTGCAGCAGGCGCGGGACGTTCGCGACGGCAAGCTCGACCTGCCGCTGCTCGCGGTGCTTTACGAGATGCCGAAGAAACTGCAGGAAGACGAGACGTGGAAGGACGAAAGCGTCTGGCCGCTGGTCAATCCGAACCTCGACCGATCCGTTTCGCTTGAATATCTGCGCGACGAGATGCGCAAGGCCGAGCGCGAGGGGTCCGATGCGATGGCGTTGTTCGCCTCTCAGCATCTTAACGTTCAGGTCGGCGTGGGTCTCGGGACCGGGGCATGGGCCGGCGCCGATTACTGGCTGAAGGCCGCGCGTGACATCACGTTCGAAACGATCGTCGAAACCTCAGACGTCTGCGTTGTCGGCGTCGATGGCGGCGGACTTGACGATCTTCTCGGCTTCGCGGTTCTCGGTCGCCATGCCGAGACGAAAGTCTGGCAGCACTGGGGCAAGGCCTGGGCTGACAAGGATGTCCTGAAGCTGCGCAAGAGTATTGCGCCGGAACTGCAAAAGCTGGTCGATGCGGGCGAACTGACGCTCGTCGACAATCTCGAGGAAGAGGCAAACACCGAAATCGTCGATCTCTGCGTCCAGCTTCGCGATGCGGGTAAGCTCCCGGAACAGCGCGGGATCGGTATGGACCCGGAGGGCGTTGCCAGCATCATCGATGCGCTGATCGATGCGGGGTTCGAGATCGACGATATCGAGGCGGTGTCGCAGGGCTACCGGTTGAATGCGGCGATCAAGGCCGTTCCGGTGAAGCTGAAAAACCGGTCTTTCGTTCATTGCGGGCAGCGGATCATGACGTTTTGCGTCGGGAACGCCAAGGTCGAGAAGCGCGGCAACGCGGTGATCGTCACCAAAGCGCAGAGCGGTACGGCAAAGATCGACCCGCTGATGGCGCTGTTCAATACGGTGATGATTATGAGCCGCAACCCGGAAGCAGTCGGCGTCTCGGTTTACAACGAGCGCGGCATTGAGGTTATCGGATGAAACTCTTTTCGGGGCTGTTCGGCTCCAGACCGAAAGCCGCGACGCAATCAGCTTCCGGCGGTCGCCAGTATTCTGCTGACGACCCGAGGCTGATGGAAGAAATCCGCCGATCGGTCAACGGATCCGTCTCTGCCGACGTGATGAGGAACGACGCGATCAACCGTGCGATGCGGCTGCTTTCCGAAAGCATCGGCATGCTGCCCGCCCATCTCGTTTACAAAGACAAATCGCAAAGCAGCGACACGAACGGCAGGGCTGTCAATCACCCGGTTGACCGGCTGCTTCACCGCAAGCCGAACAATTGGCAGACGCCGCTTGAATTCAAGCGGCTGATGCAGGCCATGCTGTTGCGGGACGGTATTGCCTGCGCCCAGATTGTTCGCTCCGGCGACAGGATCATCCAGCTTCAGCCTCTGGCAAAGTTCGTTGTGGAGCCGAAGCAGAATATCGATTGGTCGATGTCCTACGATGTCACCAACAGGAACGGCGTGAAAACGACGTTTCAGCAGTCCGAGATTTTCGCGATCCGCGATCTTGATCTTGTCGATGGCGTGAAAGGGTCGTCGCGGCTCAAGCAGGCAAGCGATGCGATCGATCTCGCGAAGGCTATCCGCACCGCCGCGAAGAAGCTCTTTGATAACAACATGCAGCCAGGCGGATCGCTGAGCACCGAGAAGACGCTCTCGCCGGAAGCCCGCAATAACCTGAAAACCTCAATGCGCGAGCGTGAGGGTGCGGATAATGCGGGCAAATGGCTGCTTCTGGAAGAGGGTCTGAAGGCTGAGTTGTTTGGCAAGACGCTGGAGGAAAGCCTTCAGACGGAAAACCTTTCGGCGCAGATCGAGGCGATTGCCCGGATTTTCGGGACGCCGAGGCCTCTTTTGATGATGGATGAGACGAGCTGGGGTTCCGGCATCGATTCTCTGGCGATCTTTTTTGTCACTTATGGGCTTTTGCCTCAGTTCACCAATTGGGAACAGGCGGTCGCTCGAGATCTGCTGACCGATGAAGAGGCCGAGGAATACCAGTGCAAGTTCAACGAAGCCGCGCTTCTTCGCGGGTCGATGAAGGACCAGGCGGAGTTCTTCGCCAAGGCGCTTGGCAGCGGCGGGCACCAGCCGTGGATGACCGTCAACGAGGTACGCGGCTATTCCGACTATTCGGATGTCGAAGGCGGCAACGTTCTGCCGGAACGGGCCGGGGCAAAAACGGGAGCAAGCAATGAGCCTGCGCAAACTTCCTGAGGCGAAGCGTTTCGAGCGCCCTCAGAATTTCCAGTTCGACCCGCCTAGCGATGTCTTCGCCAAATGGGCAGAACAACCAATTGCCGCCGAAAGCAGCGGCGACAATGTGATTTCGATCTTCGATATCATCGGCGAAGACCCGTGGACCGGTGGCGGCTTTACCGCTCGTCGCACGTCTGCCGCCCTGCGCTCGATCGGCGAGCGTGATGTCAAGGTTCAGATCAACTCGCCGGGCGGTGACATGTTCGAAGGCATGGCGATCTACAACCTTCTGCGCAAGCACAACGCCAAGGTGACCGTCGAAGTTTTCGGCATGGCGGCCAGCGCGGCATCGATCATCGCCATGGCCGGAGACGAAATCGTTATGGGCGGCGGTTCGTTCATCATGGTGCACAAGGCCTGGGGACTTGTCATCGGCAATGAATTCGACTTTGCGGATGCAGCCGAAACCTTCGCAGGTTTCGACGGCGCGCTCGCCGACATCTACGAGGCGCGCACCGGCCTTAAACGTGACGATATCGAAACTCTGATGTCGCATTCACGCGGTGACGGCACCTGGCTTGGCGCGACGGCCGCTGTTGAAAAAGGCTTCGCCGACCGTGTCGATGAAGGCATGGCGCCGGATACCGCGAATGCCAGCAACGACAATCGACAGATCATGGCGCGGCGACAGACGGAAGCCGCGCTTGCAAAGGCGGGGTTCACCCGCGCTCAACGGTCCGACATGCTGTCGAACCTGATTTCCGATGATCCGGCCCAGCGCGATGCAAGCCGGGACGCCGCGCGCGATGCAGGCGATTTCACGGTTGCCGCAAGGCAGCTTATCGACATTCTCAAAAACTGAGGTTCAATCATGAACATGGTTCTCAATCACCGTGCGCGCGGTATCCACGGCGTGCGCGCCGACGGCGGAAATGCGCCGGCCGTCTTCGCCGAGCTCAAAAAGACGGTCGAAGACTTCAAAGCTGCTCACGAGGAAGAACTGAAAGGCATCAATGCCAAGTTCGAAGATGTGGTGAGCAAGGAAAAGGTCGAGAAGATCAACGCCGAAATCTCCAAGCTGCAGAAGACGCTCGATGACATCAATGCCTTCCAGCAGGCGATGAAGCTGAATGGCGGCAATGGCGACGGGCCGACGCCGGAGCAGCGTGAGCATGGCCAGGTATTCGACAAGTGGTTCCGTCGCGGCGCCGATGCCGGTCTTTCGGAGCTTGAGGTCAAGGCAGGCCTGACAACCCAGTCCGACCCCGATGGTGGGTTTCTTGTGCCGGTCGAAACCGAGCGCACGATCGACCGTGTGCTGGGCGTCGCATCGGTGATCCGGCAGCTGGCAACGGTCATGCCGATCGGTACCGACACATACCGCAAGTTCATCAACATGGGCGGCGCCGGTGCTGGATGGGTTGGCGAGGAAGAGGCGCGACCGGAAACGGCAACTCCGACGCTTCGCGAACTCGTCTTCACGCTCATGGAGATGTACGCCGACCCGGCAACGACGCAGAAGATGCTGGATGACGGCATCATCGATATCGCGGCCTGGCTGGCCGATGAAGTGCAGACGACCTTTGCCGAACTGGAAGGGGCGGCTTTCGTTTCCGGCGACGGCACGAAAAAGCCGCGCGGCATCCTGTCTTACGACAAGGTCGCCAATACCGATTATGAGTGGGGCAAGCTCGGCTACAGCGTTTCCGGCGCTGCCGGCGCTTTCGCGGCGGGTACTGGCGGCTATGACGCTCTTCTCAATCTCCACTACAGCCTCAAGTCCGGCTATCGCAACAATGCGTCCTGGGTGATGAGCGATCCGACCATGCTTGCGATCCGCAAGTTCAAGGATGGCGACGGCAACTTCATCTGGCGCGCTCCGGATGCGGCGGCCGAAATGGCGACGATCCTCGGCAAGCCGGTTTATTCCGACGACAACATGCCGAAGATCGAGGCGGGCGCATTCCCGATCATCTTCGGCGATTTCCGCCGCGGCTACATGGTTCTCGACCGGCAGGGCATTCGCGTTCTTCGCGACCCCTTCACCGACAAGCCGCGGATCCATTTCTACACGACCAAGCGCGTCGGCGGCGGTGTGGCGAATTTCGAGGCCCTGAAGCTTCTGAAGGTCGGGACGTCCTGATCGCAGGTCTGAAGCCACAGTATCGGCGGTGTTCCGTCATCGCCGGTTTTCTCAAACACCTTTCAGATGGAACATGAACGATGAAAGACCTTCATTCCAAACTGATGTGCGTCACGGCGATCGGCGCTGCAGTGCTTACCGCCGACAACACGCCGGCGGCGCTCGACCTGCAGGGATACGAAAGTGCGGAAATCCTTCTGGCGATCGGGGCCGGCGGCATCACCTTTTCGGGTACCAACAAGATCGAATTCAAGCTGTCGCATTCGGATGACGATCAGACCTATACCGATGTCACCGCCGCCGACATGCTTGGCGTCGAGACCGTGACGGACGGCATCATCAAGGCCCTGACGGCAGAACATGCGGGAGCTGCGACCTATCGCTTCGGCTACAAGGGCGGAAAGCGTTACCTGAAACTGCTGGCGGACTTTTCCGGCACGCACGGGACAGGAACGCCGATCAGCGCAACGCTGATCAAGGGCAACGGGTTCTCCAACCCGCAGTCCGATCAGGCCTAACAAGACATCATTTCCGGGCCGTCTGCGCGGCCCGGGTTTCATTTACCGGGAGCAGCATCGTGTATCTTACGCCGAAGCGGATCGCGGAGCCTGGCGCTCGCATTCTTACGCTCGATGACGTCAAGGCGCATCTTGCCGTTGATTTCGATGACGATGATGATCTCATTTCGGCTTATATTCTTGCGGTCGAGCAGCACCTTGACGGCTATGGCGGCATTCTCGGCCGATGCCTGATCAATCAGGAGTGGGAACAGTATTTCTCGTTCTGGACCGGCGCGCGCATGATCCTGTGCTTTCCGGATGTCTCGGCCGTCAGCGTGACCTATTTCGATCAGGACAATGTTTCGCGGACGCTTCCGGCCGATCAGTACATTCTGCTGAATTCGGCGCGCGGGGCATATCTCCAGTTTCTCGACAGTTTCGCTGTACCGTCGCTCTACTGCCGCGATGACACGATCACCGTGCGGTTCACGGCCGGATACGGCGCCCAGCCGGATAACGTGCCGGCGGAAGTCAGGCAGGCGGCGAAGATGATCGTCGCGGCCTGGTACAAGGTGCGCGCGGAAGTCTCCCACGCGGCGCTTTCCGAATTGCCAGACTCTGTCGCTGTTCGCTCACTTCTTGGGAAGCGCCGACTTATCGGCCTTTAAGGGGAAAATCATGGGTTTCAATCGGGACGAATATGGCGCCGGGCTTACCAGCTTCGGGCGCAAGGGTTCTGCCGTTGATCTTTCCGGCGGCAATGTGACTCTCGGCGAGAGCGTCAAGGCGATCGTTGTCGTCGCCGAAGGCACTGTCAGCTACCGCCCCTGCGGCGAGACCGAAGGATCGATCGATTTCGGCAGTCTTCCGATCGGTTATGTGCTGCCGCATATACCCGGCGTGATCTTCGCGAGCGGGACGACCGCGACGCTTGCGACGGTGGAGGATTGATCATGGTCTGGGTTGTGTTCAGCGAGCCGTATCGATGGGTTCCGCCGCTGCGGAAGTCCGTGACGCTGAAGTACCAGCCCGGCATCGCGATCAACGTGACGCGCGATTGCGCGCGGGCGGCGATCCGGGATGGTAAGGCCGCGAAGGCGGAAAAGGTCGATGGCGAAACCGATAAGTGATGGCGGCGCGCTGCGCTTCCGGCTGCATTTCCAGCAGCGCGACACCGGCGATGATGGCTTCGGTAACCCGGTCGCCGGGCCGTATGAGACTGCGTTCACGCAACGCGCGGCTATGATCGCACGGATGGGCACGGAAACCGTGATGGCTTCGCGGCTGCAGGGCGTTCAGCCCTATACCGTTCGCATCCGCTACAGCGCGCAGGCCGCCGAAGTGACGGCAGACTGGCGGATCGTCGACGCGCGCGATGGCCGGGTGTTCGCGATCAAGGCGCCGCCGGTCAATGTCGACGGGGAAAACCGCTGGATTGAAATCCTGGCAGCCGAGGGCGAGCCCAACTGATGGCACGTCGTTCGATGATCCTCAACCGCGCGCGGCTACAGCGTAAGCTCGACCGTCTGCCGGCGGCGGCGAAGTCCGCAATCAAGGGCGCGATGGCCGAGGCTGCCGACGATATCGTCCGCATGATGAAATCCCTTGTGCCGGAAAGAAGCGGCGCGCTGAAGGACAGTATCGGATGGACCTGGGGAAAGGATGTCCCAAAGGGCGCAGTGATTGCCGCCGTGGTGAAATCGGCGCTCGGCAATGATCTCACCATCACTGTCTATGCCGGCAACGATGAAGCGTTCTGGGCGCGGTGGGTTGAATTCGGGACCGTGAAGATGCCGGCGCAGCCGTATTTCTACGTGTCCTATCGCGCCAACCGGAAAGCGGCGAAACGCAAGATCAGAAAGGCGACGCGGGACGCAGCCCGGAAGGTCGCGAAAGGCGGCTGAGATGGACGCGGGCTATGAACTCTATGTGGCGATCATCGCCAGGCTGAAGGCGAGCGCCGCCGTTTCGGCGTTTGTCGGCATCCGGGTTTATGACCGGGTTCCTTCCGATCCGAAGCCGTCGTCGCCCTATATCTCGATGGGGCCGAGCGATGCGACGCAGGATGATGCGGAATGCATTGCCGCCCAAGATATCGCCTTTCAGATCGATATATGGTCCTGGGGCGCTGGCGAGGCCTTCGGATCGGCGGAAGTCCGCAAGATCTCGGGCGCCGTGCGCGACGATCTGCACGAGGCTCCCATTGTGCTTTCTGATAATGCCCTGGTGATGATCGAGCATCGGATCACCCGCGTGATGCGCGATCCCGATGGCGTCACCAACCACGCCGCACTGTCGTTTTCGGCTTTCATCGAAACCTGATCAACCGCTGCCTTTGCAGCACAACCATGGAGATGTCCAATGGCCACCCCCGTAACAGCGCGCTTCGGCAAGATGCTTATCAAGCTTGGCGATGGCGCGACGCCGACCGAGGTTTTCGCCGCGCCTTGCGGTTTGACTTCGAAGTCCATCACGTTCTCGAAGAACCTCTCCGAGGTCGATCTGCCGGATTGCGACGATCCGGATGCCGCGACCTGGCTTGGCCGCGATGCTCAGAGCCTGTCGGCTGCGGTTTCCGGAGACGGCGTTTTGCCGGCGAGCGCTATCCAGACCTGGTGGGATGCATTCAAGTCGACATCGCCGATCAATGTCGAGATCAGCATCGAATATTCCACGGGAACCATGCTCTGGGAAGGCGCAATGCACGTCGAGAATTTCGAGCCGAACGCCGAACGCTCCGGCCGCGTTCAGGCTGGGATCGGGATGCAGAGCGACGGTGTTCTGACCGGAACGTGGACGGCTGCGACCTGATGCGCGACGCAAGGATCGAACAGCCCTTCGCTGACGGCGACTATAGCTTTCGCCTCGGCTGGGGGCAGTTGTCGGAGCTTCAGGAAAAGACCGATTGCGGGCCGTACTTCCTACTGTCCCGTATGGAAGCCGGCGAATGGCGGATCGAGGATATTTCCGAGACGATCCGCTTGGGCCTGATCGGCAGCGGCATGGTGCCGAAAGACGCACTTGGCCTTGTGAAGCGGTATGTGCTGGAACGCCCGCCGCTGGAAAACTTGCCTCTTGCTCAAGTCGTTCTCATGGCCGGTTTGATGGGTGCACCGGAGGAGCCGCCGGGGGAGCCAGAAGCGCCAGCCGGGGAGACCATCTAGACGATCTGCCAAAGGGCAAGATCAGAATGGCGAAGGTTTACGGGGCTGGCGCGGTCATGGGTTTTACGCCGCAACAGGTCAATGACATGTCCATGTGGCAGTTCAACGCGGCCTTGGAAGGATATGTCGAGGCAAACAGCGCCGACGACGGGGCGGGAAAGCTCAGCGAGAAAGAAGCTGATGAGCTTTGGGAGTGGATGCAGGAAATGGTCTAGTCGGAAAGGTATTCCATGTACGCAAATGCGTTCTCAAAATCGCGCAATTTGGCAGAAATATTATCGGCACAGTCGTCCAGATCACTGTGTGCTGCTTCACCATAGTATTGTTCGACGGTGTATTCCATGCCTCTATATACCTTCGAAGCATACTCTTTCCCAGCCAAAGAACTGTAGGTCCTGATTATCGACCGCTTCGCTCTCATCATCGCGGTCCCAATATCTTCCGGCGGGGCATTTCTGCAAAGATAGATTTCAGCGACCGTCAATAGGGCTAAGTCTCGTGCTTTTCCGGCCGCCTTCCCGACTTCGCTGACGTTGTCAGAGGCCATGGCGTTTCCGATGGATAGTGTCAGCATAAACAGCAGTGACAGCGATTTTATTCTCATAATTTCCCCACACAGAATAGAAAGTTCGCTTTTATGGCAACTGACCTTGAAAAACTGGTTGTACAGCTTTCGGCTGATGTCAAGCAATATGAACGCCAAATGGCTAAGGCTGCCGGCATCACAGCTCGTGAAATGCGCAAGATCGAGAAGCGCGCTGCCGATATGGACCGCCGACTTTCAAACGTTGGTCGGAATGCCTTTCGTGGCTTGCTCTATTCGTCAACTGCGCTCGGTTCGGCGCTTTCGGTACGAGAGGTCGCACGCTATGCCGATGCATGGACCGAGGCGGGCAATAAGCTTGCTGCTGCATCGCAGATCAGCGGGCGTCAGGCACGGTCGCTGGAAGAAATCAATCAACTTGCCACTGCGACCCGTTCCGGCCTCACCGAGACAACTGACCTTTATGCAAAGCTTTTGAGGGCCACAAAGGACGTTGCAGATTCTGAGGCAGACGTCGCGCGCGCTACGGAGATCGTCAATAAAGCCTTCAAGGCCGGCGGCGCGGCTGCGTCTGAACAGGCGGCTGGTATCCTTCAGCTATCGCAAGGGCTCGGCTCTGGTATTCTTCAGGGTGATGAACTGCGTTCGGTTCGTGAGAATGCGCCGCTGCTTGTACAGGCGATCGCGGACGAATTCAAGACGACGGTGGCCGGCATCAAGGACCTTGGCGCGGAAGGCAAGTTGACCACTGACAGGGTGTTCAGAGCTATCTTGAACGCCCAGCCGAAGATCGAGCAGGCCTTTGCCGCGACGAACCAGACGATTTCGGATGGCATCACCCGCGTCAACAACGCCATGACGCAGTATATCGGCCAGTCGGACGACAGCTTGAGCGCATCGCAGCGCCTCGTTGCCGGGCTGAATGCGCTTGCCGACAACTTCGATCATACGGCTGACACGGTCTTGATGCTCGCTGGCGTCATTGCAGGGGCGCTTGTCGGGCGTTCACTGACGGGAATGATTAGGACCCTCGGGCTTTCCGGCGCGGCATTGGTGCGCTTTGCGGCTGCAGTTCGAACCGCAACCTCTGTTTCCGGTCTGGCAACCGCCTTCGGTGGGCTTTCTGCTGCCGCTGGCCCCATTGGTCTGTTGCTTGGCGGTACTGTTGCTATTGCGCTGATGGAATATTCCAAGCGCTCGGCAGAGGCCAAGGCGCAGACGGAGCTTGTCAATGCTGAGTTGAAGCGGCTCGGTCTGATCTCCGAAGACATCGCGCCCAAGGTCGATGGCGTCACGGAAGCCATTGACGACCTCACCGACGGCGAACGCTATCGCAAAATTAAGTCGCTGGCAGATGAATACGACCGACTTAGCAAGACGGGAGAAGGCTTTTTCGGATGGTTCCGCGATGACGATACGCTAGGCGGATTAATCGATAAAGCGAAAGAGCTGACACATCAGTTTGAGCGCGGTTCAGTCGATCTGAATGCTGTTTTTGGCATTCAGGATATGGCGCGCGATCTTGAACGCGGACGTGTCGGGTTCCAGGATGTCATCAACAGGATGCGGGAAATCCGAGCAACGGAGGTTTCGCAGCCTGTCGCCGATTTGGCCTATCAGGTCGAGCAGACTGCGCAGAAGCTTCAGAGCCTCGAGGGCGCAAAAGCTGCCAGCGAGGTGAATGACCTGAATCGCGAGTTGCAGCAAACCCGCGACAGTCTTTTGGACTTCAGTCAGGCGATGCCGATTTCGCTCGATCAGCGCGAGGCGATTGCTGACATTATCGATGACTTCGACGGAACGAAAGAAGGGGCTGCCGAGGCACGGCGCGCACTTCAGGAAATGGCGGACGCCAATCCTGATGCCGCTGGCTATGTCGCCAAGCTGGTGCCGATCTTTGGCATGCTCCAGAAGCTTGTCGATAAATCGCGGGAGTTCATGACGCTTCTGGATGCCGTTAATGTCAGCGAATCCGGTGCTCTCAGCGAGCGACAGGTTTCGGCATATACGGGGTATTCCGACGCCCGCCGCGAAGGCGAGGCCATGCTTCAGGTCGGCGAGGCCTACGCGGCCCAGCTTGAGCGCGAAAACAGCCTCACGAAAGAGGCGCTTGCCCTTGAGAACGAAAAGGCCAAGATCAGGAAACAGCTTGAGGCTGATGGCGGCTTCCTGCCCGACGACCGCATTGAACAATTGGCGCGGTCATCGCTTGCGGCTGATGAACGTCGAAACGCGAGCGGTAAATCGGCTGGTGGTGGCGGTGATGACGAATATACCAGCGCCATCGAAATGATGATGCAGCGCAAGGCTGCGCTTGAAGCCGAAACGGCGGCGCAGGCATCGCTCAATCCTTATGTCGATGACTACGGATATGCGCTGGAAAAGGCTCGTGCATCCCATGATCTGCTTGTTCAGGCTGAAAAGGCCGGGCTTGAGATCACGCCGGCCCTCCGCGCCGATATTGAACGGCTGGCCGATGGCTATGCCACAGCGGCGGCTGAAGCTGAAAAGGCCGCTGCATCAAACTATCGTCTGTACCAGTCCATCGACGATGTGAAGCAGACCGGCAAGGATGCGATGGGAGGCTTTATCTCCGATCTTGTTGCCGGTGAGTCCGCTGCCGATGCGCTCGGCAATGCGCTTGGCCGCATCGGGGATAAGCTTCTTGACCTGTCACTGAACACGCTGTTCGGAACCGGCCCCGGTATTGGCGGGTTCTTCTCGGCTCTTTCAGGCCTCGGCGGCGGTGCTGTCAGGGCTGCCGGCGGTGGGCGCGTCACCGGTCCCGGCGGGCCGCGTGACGATAAAATCCAGGCGCGTCTATCCAATGGCGAATTTGTCGTCAATGCCCGGTCTACCCGCGAGAACCTGCCGCTGTTGGAAGCGATCAACAGCGGAAAGGCGCTCAAGCTCGCCGATGGCGGACTTATCGGACGCTATCGCATGCCGACATTGCCGTCCATGCAGGGCATGCGCCAAACCGGGACGGCAAGCACTTCGATCAGTCTCGGCGGCTTCACCATCGTCATGCCGGAAGGCACGAATGCCAGTGATGCGCAAGCCGTCGGTGCTGAGGTTCGCAAACAGCTTGAACAGTTCTCTCGCTTCGTCCTGCCGCAGCGTGTCCAGCAGATCCAGCGCAATCCGAACAGGGTGGGTTGATGAAGTCGCTTGCGCAATTCTTCGATCATCTGCCGCTCTTGCCGATGCGCTGGGATATCCGGCGCAATGACGAGCTTTCGGGGCTTGGTTCCGGCGTGATCTTTCAGGCAGATCTCGCGCCGCCGCTCTGGTCAACCGATGTCACGCTGCGCCCTGTGCGGCTGACTGAGGCCAGCATGGTCTCGGCGCTGGTCAGCGACCTCGCCGGGGCGCAAGAGCCGTTCCTGTTTCGTGACCCGTTCATCTGCGGGCCACGGCTCGATCCGGCCGGACGCATCTTACGCGGTGAGACGGCGTTACCTGCAACTGACGCCAGCACTGGCGAGACCGGCTATGCCGCCGCAGTGATGGACTTTTCGGCAGGGTTTTATCTGTCGCCTGAGGATCCGACTGTCACCGTGCAAAGCGCTGCTGGCAGATCTCTTGCGCTGACAGGGCTACCCGGTGGCTACGCGCTTTCGGTCGGCGATAAAATCCAGATCGTGACCGCCGGCGGAAAGCATGCCTTTGTCGAGGTTTCCGAGGCCGTAACGTCCAATGGCGGAGGGGTGACGGCTGCGTTTCGGGTCTTTCCGAGCTTGCCCGCGTCAGTGTCTTCTGGTGATGCCGTCACGCTTATCCGACCGGCTTGCGCATGCATCCTGGTACCGGGAAGCTTCAGGCCGGGAACAGTCTCCGGCAATATTGTCCGCGATATTTCGTTTTCGATCATTCAGAAGCGGGGTGTGTGATGAAAAACGTCTCATCATCCTTCGTGGCGGCCTTGACGGGTGCGCGCGAGCAGGGGCTTGTGGCGCGTTCGCTGGTCTATGTCACGGCGCGCGACCGCAACACGGGCGTGCCGGTCTCGGCCGGTTTCTGGACCGGCGGCGAGGATATCGACATCGATGTCATCGACGGCACGACCGGTGCCATGGTGACGCGGACCTATTACGGGGACGTGAACCTTGACGTGCCGGAAATCCCGCGCGTCTCCGACATGACGATCCAGACCGTCGATATCCGCTTTTCCCAGATCGCGCCCGCTGTTCAGCAGATCGTGCGCGGATGGGATGCGCGGCTTGCCGAGGTCGAGGTGCATCAGCTCTTGCTCGACCCTGCGACCGGGCAGGCGGCGGGAGCGGCAGAGGTCGCCTTCCTCGGCGTGGTCGATGGGCAACCAATCGAGACGCCGGCGGCGGGCGGCGAGGGGGCTATCACGCTCAGTCTGATCTCATCAGCGATCGCCATGCTGGCGCGCACGAACCCGCTGAAGTCCTCCTATGAGGGGCAGAAGCGGCGGCAGGATGATCAGTGGGGACGATATTCCGGGGTGGTCGCAAGCTGGGATATCCCGTGGGGGCAGGAATGATAGAGCTTGTTCGTGTCGACGGCTGGCGTGGCCGGTTCGATCGGGCCTGCGATGCCATGCGCAAGACGCCGTTTGCCTGGGGCGATAATGATTGCTTTGTCGGACTGGTCGGAAACCTCGGCCTGGCGCTGACGGATTGCGATATCGCGGAGCCGTGGCGAGATCGCTACACGACCGCGCTCGGCGCCCTGCGCGTGATGCACAATGACGGCTTCGACAGTCTCGGCGATCTTGTCGGCTCTGTTCTTCCGGAAATCCATATCTCTTTCGCGCGTATCGGCGACGTGGCGGCCATGCCGTCCGATGACGGTTTTGGCTTCACGCTCGGCGTCGTCAATGGCGAGCGCATCTTTGTCCTGAGGCCGGAGGGCTTCGGCACGGTCGATCTCTTGAGCGCCAGTCGCGCGTTTCGCATCGGGTAATCATGATCAGATTCCTTTTCCTTGCGCTCGTTGCCTTTTTCGCAGCGACGACGGCGCATGCCGGGCCACTGCTGGGCGCGATCGGCGCTGTTGCCGGATGGATCGGCTCGCTTGGCGTTGTCGGTCAGGCGATCGTGGGTATTGGACTTTCGCTCGGCGCAAGCCTGATCCAGCGGGCGATTGCCGGAAAGCAGAAGCGCGAAGAGGTTCGCGATCCGGGTGTCAGCCTGTCCCTGAAGATGGGCGACGATCAGCCGGTTACTTTCATCGCCGGAAAATATGCGACCGCCGGCCGCCGGAAATATGCTGGCACATGGGGCACGGTGGAGGGCACGCCGAATGCCTTCTTCGTCGATGTCATCGAACTATCCAATTTGCCGCTCTCCGGCCTTGATGGTGTTTGGGTTGACGACCAGAAGGTGACCTTGCTGACCGGCGAGGCAGACGGCGAGCGAGGTTTCCCGGTTTCGGAATTCCGGGAAAACGGAACGGACCACATGTGGGTCAAGTTCTACGACGGTTCGCAGACCGCCGCCGATTCCTATCTGGTCGAGCGTTTCGGCGGCAATGCAGACCGGCCGTTCACCGCCGCGATGATCGGGCGCGGTTGTGCCTATGCGATCGTGACCTGCCGCTATAACCGCGACCTCTTCAGCAGTGCGCCCTCGGTCGTGTTCGAGCTTTCCGGCATTCCGCTTTACGACCTGCGCAAGGACAGCTCGGCTGGCGGCAGCGGCACGCATCGCTGGAACGATCCCTCGACATGGGAGCCGACCGTCAACCTGGCCGTGATCCAGTACAACATCATTCGCGGCATCTATTACGGCGATCAGTGGATTTACGGCGGGCAGAACCTTCCGGTCTACCGCTTGCCGGCCGCGAACTGGATGGCGGCGATGAACGAGGCCGATGCGGCGATCGACGATGGCGGCGGGCCTGTTCCTGCCTTTCGCGGGGGCTACGAGTTCCGTGGCGATGAACGGCCGCTCGATGCTCTCGACAAGTTTCGGCAGGCCTGCAATGGCCGGCTGGCTGAGGTCGGCGGCATCTTTAAGCTTCAGATCGGCGCGCCCGGTTCGGCTGTTTACGCCTTCTCCGATGATGATGTGATCATCACAAAGGGGCAGAGCTTTTCGCCGCATGGTTCACTCGACCAGACGATCAACGCCATTGAGGCGACCTATCCGGAGCCTGCCGAAAAGTGGACGATGAAGGATGCGCCTGGGCGCTATGACAGCGCGTTGGAAGTGACGGATGGCGGAAGGCGGCTGCCGGTGGCCATCAGCTTTGAGGCCTGCCCGTATGGCGGGCAGGTGCAACGGCTGATGCTGGCGATGCTCAATGACGCACGGCGCTTTCGCACCCATCAGATCTTCCTGCCGCCGGATGCGTGGCCGCTCGAGCCCAACGACGCTGTATCCTGGACGAGCGCTCGCAATGGCTATGCCGACAAGAAATTCGCAGTCGAAGCCATCAGCGCGGAACCGGGTTGCTGTGTCGCCGTCTCGCTGAAGGAAATCGACCCGGCCGATTACGACTGGTCGGCGGCAGATGCGCTGCCAACGTCGGTCGGTTGGATTGGCAGGATCGGCGTTCCGGCCCAGGTGATGACCGGCTGGACCGTTCAGCCCGCGACCCTCTATGACGCAGATGGCGCGGCATGGCGGCCGACGATCCGCGTCGGCTGGGCCGGTGGGTTGGAAGATGTCGAACGGGTTTGGGTGCAGGTGCGGCTCGCGGCTTCGGGCGATGTCGTCTTCGACAGCGACAGCACGCGCTATGCCAGCCCGTATTATGCGCTTCTGCAGCCGGTGTTTCGCCACAACACCGAATATGAGGTGCGCGGGCGCTATGTGCCGATTTCGCGACGACCGACGGAATGGTCTTCCTGGTTGGCCGTCACGACGCCGGATGTCTCGACCGACCTCGATGTCACGCTCGATACGGTTGGCGAAGATGTGCGCTCGCGGTTTGAGGAGCTGCAAGCCGACTTCGACTATCAGAACATGCGGCTTGCCGACATCGTTACGTCGATGTCGCTGCAGGGATCGATCGGCCTCCTTGACCGTCAGGAACTGCGGCAACAGGCCGGAGATGCCTTTGCCCAGATCTCGGAAGAGCGTCTTGTGCGCGCGACTGAAGACGAGGCGCTGGCGCAACAGATCACCGTTTTCGGCGCTGAACTTGATGATGCCACGGCGGCGATTGTCGAGGAGACAATTGCCCGCGCCAATGCCGACGAGGCGCTTGCCGAGCAGACCACAGAACTTTCTGCGCAACTGAACGACAGCTTCGCGAGCGGGCAGATCAAATTTGCCGCAGCCGCTGATCAAAGCGGCGTCAATGCGCGGTTTTCGGTTTTGGTTCGCGCCGGAACCGGCGGCAGCTTTATCGAGAGCGGGTTTTATCTGGAAATCTATACCGATGGCGGTGTGCAGCGCTCGCGCTTTGCAGTCAATGCCGATCAGTTCGTCGTGCTGAACAATGGCCAGCGACCGCTTGTCTTCGAGGGCGGCGAGCTGAAGCTGAACGTCGCCAATATCGGCACGGTGCGCGCGGGATATATGGAAAGCCTGAACAACAAGATGATCGTCGATCTCAATGCCGGTAGGATCATTATCCGCTCATGACGCAGACCCTCATTGGTATCGATTATGCGGGTGTGGCCTCGGTCAAGGTCTCGACGGATGCCTATGACCCGGCGACCACGCCCGACACGACCTACGGCGCGTGGCTTTATAATTCAAAGTTCGACCCGATCCGATATTGGGGCGCCACGACGCTGACGGATGCGGGCGGGGCGCCGGATGTCCAGTATTTCCCCGCCGGCACGAATGAGAGCAATTATGAGTTGATGATCACGAATTTCTCGCTGACCTACTACAACTACCGGAATTCGTTCTTCGACGGTCTGCACTATGCCATGCCGGTTTTTGCCAAGAAGATCAGGTCGTTTTCGGGGCGGTTTTCCGGCCGTATCGTGCAGCAGCATTTCGGGTTTGAGGGGCGCAGCGGTTATTTCGCCTCGTCCGGCGCCTGGTCCCCGGGCTGGTATCAGAACTATTCGAATAGCGGGTTGCTCAATGCGCTGTCCGGCGACGGCACATGGGGCTACCCGAAATACGACAGCAACGGCAATCATGAGGCAGACATGGTCCTGCAGGTCTGGGACCTGCCTGGCAATGCCGATGCAACCCTCGATCCGCCGCTTGCGCCGGTTCCGGGGCAGACCTCGGTCATTATCGACAGCACGACCTGCCGCGTTGCCAAGCCCGGCTATGACGCCTATTCATCAAGTCCGACGCAGCTTGCCTTTGATAGTGCGGTCTTGCCGATCAAGGTCGTTGCCGCGAATGATGTCTATGTCCCATCAGGTGTTTCGTCCGTGTCGGTCGGGGCGATACCTGACGACTGCCTTGTTGATGTGCATTTCTACAGCGGCGGGGACATCTACTATCCGCTTTCACCATTCCTCGGTCCTTCCGATCCGTCAATCGGGGCGGAATACTGGCTTTCCGGCGGACAGCTCTATTTCGACAACAGCTATGGTCCATGCCGCGCCCGCTACATGGTCTACTCCAGCAGCAGCGGCGGGCCGACCTATGGCGACAATGACGTGTTGCGGCAGTTCAATGATGGGACCCAAGACGTCGTCCAGTTCCTGCGTCCAGGTGCGGGTGCAAACCCGAGCTTTGCCGATATCATTCTGGACACGCGATGGCCCGCGCTCAGGATCATCAAACAAGGGTATATCCCGATCACCGCCGATGGCTATCAGGAGTGGTCCGTGCCGTTTGATGCCGGCGGGGCGTGGCCGTTCATCAAATACATGACCGTGCATGGCGGCTATTCATCGGCCAGCGAAAACTGGTCGGCGATGATCCGGGAGCCCTTCGTCAAGCGGCTCTACATCAACACGCCGGGCTCTTCCGGCGGGGCATCCGGCGATACGACCTATTGCCGGCTCTCATCGACGGAAGCCCGGTTTTACACCTATCGGGGCAACCCCGTCAGGATCCTCTACTCGACACAAAACGACTACTCCAACGGCGTCTTGACCTACAATTACGACACGAGCCCAGTGCAGGGCATCCGCTATTACATTTTCGGGATACCGCAGCCATGAACTACACGACGGGCACAATCACGCTCACCAACGGATCGACGGCTGTCACGGGCAATGGCACCGGCTGGGCAACGGCGCTGATCGCAGGCGGTGTGATCTATCCGCAGGCGGCGGGAAACCCTCTGCCGATCGCGAGCATCGACAACGACACCGCGATTACCGCGGCAACCGAATGGGTCGGCGCGACGGGCACCTATGCCTACGCGTTGCAGCGGCAGGACGACGCCAATCAGGTGATCGCAAACGCGGCGGCGCTGGCGGACTATATCCAGCGGCTCGACAATGCCACGCTTTCCGCCTTTGCCGGGCTGACGCCAGCGGCTGACAAGCTTGCCTATTTCAGTGGGACGAGCACTGCAGCCTTGACCACGCTGACGAGCTTCGCGCGGTCTCTGCTCGATGGCGCGAACGCGAGCGCAGCATTGACCACGTTGGGGGTCTCGACATTCGCGCAAACCCTGTTGAACGATACGGACGCGGAGGCGGCTCGGCAGACGCTCGGTGCGTCGCTCGCACTACCGGGACAGGTCGGAATGTTCGCAATGTCCACTGCTCCCACGGGGTGGCTCAAGGCTAATGGAGCTACGCTATCGCGTGCCACCTATGCTGACCTTTTTACAGCGATCGGAACGACATTCGGCGCTGGCGACGGCTCAACCACATTCAAACTGCCTGACCTTCGTGGCGAGTTTCTGCGTGTATGGGATGACGGTCGAGGAATCGATGGGGCGCGTCCATTCGGATCGTCGCAGGGTGACGCGATCCGGAATATCACGGGCAATGGCCGATCGAATGCTTGGGATCAATGGGACTTTGGTGGGGCGTTCGCGACTATCTCGGTGGGTGGTCCGACATCTGGCGGAGGATCAACCTCTCCTGACGCCACCTGGAACTTCGACGCCAGCCGTGTTGTCCCAACGGCCGACGAGAACAGACCCCGCAATATCGCGCTTCTTGCCTGCATCAAGTACTGATCGGACCAAACAATCATGAAAATCTATCTGTCACCGATCCCGGCAGATTTTGCCGCCGACAGACACTGGCCGGAGTAGCACCATGCCATCCCTGACAATTGGAACAAGCCTCGCGGCCACGCGGCCGCCGGGGCGCGGGCAATGGTGGGCGACCGCCGCCTTTCCGGCCTATGATGTTGCCACAGGTCTGACGCTCGGCCCGGCCGCCATCCTGGATTTTGGCGGCAACCGTTACGCCATCACCGAAGGCTGGTGGGAACTGCCGGCCTATGCGGCGGGCGATGCCGAGGGGATAGGCAATCCGCCGGCCGCCATTCTGGATTTTTCCTCTGACCGATATGCGAGGTAGCAATGCGCAACGCCAGTTTTGCAGAGATGATTGATTTTACCCGGCCGGGCACTGCGACCTACGTTGGGGCCGACGGCGTGATCAGGGTCGCGGCGGCAGATGTGCCGCGCTTCGATCACACCAATGGCCGCCGGCAACTACTGCTCGAAGGACCGGCGACCAATGTGCTCAATGCCTATGCAGCGCCTTCGTCGCTCACAAACGTGACCAAATCCGGTCAATCAGCGGGCGAGGCGGTCCTCTCCGTCGTGGACGATACCGAGGCGCTGACCGCTGCTGGCCTTGCGGTGCTGACGGCGGGGAAATGCTACAAGCTTGACAATACCGCCGGCGCTCAGGCGGCCAATCTGCGTTTTCTGACGACCTTTGACAGCACATCGCCCAAGGTTTTTTCTGTATGGATGCGGGGAAGCGATGGCATCGCCATGAGGACCGGTTACGGCGGCTATCCCTTAAAGCCGACCAGCCCGGACGCCTATCGGCGCGTGAGCGTCAACACGACCGAGATCGCGGTCGGCAGCACGAATGCCGCCGATCTTCTCGAAGTCGGGGTTCCGGCGGGCGGCATTGGCTATGTCGTTTGTCCGCAGGTTGAGGCGGGGCTGGTTCCGTCGTCCTATATTCCGACACACGGCTCGACCGTTACGCGGCCGGCCGATCGCGCGCAGCTGACGGAGACCGTCGCGGCGCTGCTGCAGCGCGATGAATTCAGTTTGGTTCTGCAGGGGCGCGGCGTTTCCGGTCCAGCGGGGCGCTTCGTTGGGGTAAGTTCGAATAGCGCTTATGATGGAGCCATCGTCCAGCTCAACAGCAATGAAAATGCCGTCATCCTAAAAGACCCCGGCACAGTCATCAGCGATCCCGTGTCCGTCCCTCTTCCGCCCTTTGGCGTTGCCGTCGCCGGCTCGGCAGCAGGGCGTTCGGGCACGTTTAACGGACGCGCGCCGAGCGGGGACGCCGGGGCGTTCCCGGAATTTGAGCGGGCTTATATCGGGCGGAACGACCTCGGGCGTTTTGCCTCCGGTTGGTATGACCAGCTCGTGATTTGGCCCTTCCGTATGACCGACGCAGACGTGCAAGCAAAGGCGGTGCCCTATGCGTGATGATTTCCTGAAATTCTCCGACCATGCCGAGGCGCTGAACGCGCTTGAGGCGGCGGGCGTGACCGTCATAGCCGAAGAGGGCGAACCCGCGCACCTCAGCTACCAGGACACCGGATTGCCGGCGGGCATGCTGGCGCTTAAACCCGTGGGGGGCGCTTGCGATGGCGTTGTCTATGCGCCGACCGGCAAGACCATGACCGATGGCGACGGCTTCGAGTATCCCGAGATGGCTCCCGTTGCCGGCTTCCACGTCAATCTCCGCATGGCAGATGGCGCGGCGTTGCCGGAAGCGCTTGAAGGCTACGCAGTCACCCCCGAGCCGTCCACGCCGGCCGAACGCTTCGCCTGATCGTCCGCCGGGCTACCCGGCTTAAGTCTCAAAGGAAAATCGACATGGAAATCACCACGGTTTCGCGCCGGGGGACGACCTTCGTGCGCCTGCATGAAGGCAATCCCGCCGTCGCTTATCTCGACCCGACCGGCACGCCGACGCTGGGGCCGGGCTTCACCATGAACTCGCCCTATTGCCGGGCCGAACTCGCCAAGATCGGGATCACGAGGATCGTTCCCGGCAAGACGAGGATCGCCAATGACGATGCCGAACGGATCCTGAAAGTTGTGCTCGATACGGGCTATGGCCGCGAGGTGGTCGCCCATTCGCCAGCAGACCGGACGCAGTACCAGATGGATGCAGCGACGAGCGCCGCCTACAATCTCGGTGGGCGCGTGGTCAGCAAGTGGACCTTCGGCAAGCTGTGGCGCGCCGGAAAGCTCAAGGAGGCGGCCGACTATCTCGGCTCGCACTACAACAACTCCAAAGGCCAGCGCCTGCCCGGTCTTGTGCGACGGCGCAAGGAAGAGGCGCTGATGTTCGAAAAGGGTGTCTATACCGGTGTCGATACCGTCTCGGCCGCGCCGGAAGGCGTGCCGCGCGAGGCGACCGATACCGCGCCGGAAACAGGCGATCCAGTCGTGCGCGAGGTTCAGGAGATGCTGAAGAAGCGCGGCTTCGATCCCGGCGAAATTGACGGCTGGTTCGGGCAGAAGACGAAAGCGGCCGTGAAGACCTATCAGATGGCACACCCTCATCTGAAGAATGACGGCATCATTGGCCCTGCGACCATTGCCCAACTGCGCCGCGACATGACGGCACTGAGGGACGCGGCGCAGAAGTCCGGCGCATCGGCTGTGGCCTCCGGCGCGCTCGCCTGGGCGTCAGGCCTACCGATCGGCTGGATTGTCGGGGGTGTGACCGTTGCCGCAGCGCTTTGGTTTGCCTGGCGCTACCGCGATGTGGTCGCGCGCCGGATCAACACGCTGACCGGTCACGAGGTGCGGGTATGATCGGCACGATCGTGACATGGCTCGCCAAAATCGGCGCGGGCGGGCTTGTCGATCGGGCGATCGCGCTGATCGAAAAGCGCGGCGAACTGGCGAACGATCACGAGAAGATCAGGGCCGATCTGACAGCCGAGTATCTGCGTCAAGTTGTCGCCGAGACGAAGGTCATGGCGGATTACAACAGGGCCAAGCTTTCTTTTCCGCTCTTCTGGGTTCTGGTCTTCGCTGTGGCCGGCCCGCTGATCCTGTGGGAAATGGCCGTTGTCATCGACAGCATCCCCTATCTGAGGAACATTTTCGGCGATCAGCAGGTTGCGGACCTGCCGACATCCGCGCTGCAGGATGCATATGCGGCCATGGTCAAATGGGTGTTCTATATCGGCTCCGGCGTTGCCGGCCTCAAGGCAGTCATCGGCCGGCGCTAGCCGACCGTCAATCCACATGACAGGGGGCGGCATGAACGTCTGGGAAATGCTGGCGACCGAAAAGGGTCAGCTGGCGTTGGCCGGGCTTGCCGGAGCGACGGTAAGCTCGATCATGGAATGGCGCGGCGCGTTGCCAACGCTGCGCAAGATATTCGTCGGGGCGACGACGGCCTATTTTCTCGGGCCAATCGGCGTGCCGCTGTTCCAGTGGGCGGGCGGCCTTGCCGACATTCCACTGGAACCTTCGGCCAGCGTCGGCGGTTTTGTCATGGGTATCGGCGGCATGACGATCGTCGAATTCATCGTCAAGGTCTGGCACTTTCGCCTGCGCGAGGTGGAGCATGACAAGGATTGACAAACGCATCGACAAGCGCTGCGTCAAGCGCGCATGGTTCGAACAATGGCGCGAGGTCCGTCCGCCGCTATTGTTTCTGTGCGCGTGTCTGGTCGTGCTGATACTGGTCTATCGGTGACCACAGAGCCGCCTCGGGAAACCGGGGCGGGCCTTTTTTTGTTTTCGTAAGACCTCTTCAAAGTCACATCAGTTCTCATTATGTTCTCATCTTCGCATGTCGGAGATGGGAATGACAGATCATCAATCGCATCGCAAGATCAAGGTCGAGTGCCTGTTTTGCGGGCGCTACGGCGAGTATCGAGAGGATCGCTTTTTCGAGATCGCGGGCACAGATGCCGCGCCCCCGGCGCTTCAGGCATTCGCCAGAAAAATGCAGTGTCCACGCGCGGCTCAGCAGAATGAGCGTCGTTTCGATGATCGGTGCAAGATCCAGTACCGGCTGGATGGTCTGCCGAGTGATCGGTTTCTAGCTGGAGAGCGGCGGAAGCGGCTCGGCAGTGGCGCACCTTAGGTTCGTTAAACCTAAAGCGCACTACGCAAAAGGGCCTCCGCCATTAGCGAAAGCCCTTGCAAATCAATGAATTGGATGGTGGGCGTGACAAGGATCGAACTTGTGACCCCTACGATGTCAACGTAGTGCTCTCCCGCTGAGCTACACGCCCATCCGTGGCGCGGTGTATTCCAAACTTTGGCGGTCGCGTCAACTGGTTTTTGAAGCTTTTTTGTCGCTTTGTGCTTTCGCTCTTGCGGGACCGGCCTATGCGCCGAGAACCTTTTCCACCTCGTCGACCAGATCGCGCAGGTGAAAGGGCTTGGAAAGCACCTTGGCATCCTTGGGCGCTGCCGAATCGGCGTTGAGCGCGACGGCGGCGAAGCCGGTGATGAAGATCACCTTGAGATCGGGGTCGAGCTCGGTTGCCCGGCGGGCAAGCTCGATGCCGTCCATCTCGGGCATGACGATGTCTGTCAGAAGCAGCGAGAAGGGCTCCTCGCGCAGCCGGTCATAGGCGCTTGCGCCATTGTCGAAGGCGGCAACCTGGTAGCCCGCCTTTTCCAGCGCCTTCACCAGGAAACGGCGCATGTCGTCATCATCTTCCGCCAGAAGAATTTTCAGTACCATCGGCTCAACCATATCGGCGCATTTGAGGCTTGTTGCGTTTACCGGTCTGATAGACCCTATGTCGTAAACAAGCAATAAAGAGGGGCTCAAACTTTGCCGCGCGCTTAAGGCGGCCTTGGCAGGGCGGGTCGGAGCGCGTAAATCTGGGGTATGAAGGATGTGACAGTGACCGGCGGACAAGACGACAGTTTCGATGGCGAGGCGCGCCATTTCGAGGTGATCCGCCCCGAGCGGCAGCTGCTGCCGCTGGTTTTCAACTCGCCCCATTCCGGCCGGGTCTACAGTGCTGCGTTCCTGGCCGAGACCCGGCTTGACGCCCATGAAATCAGGCGCTCGGAAGATCTTTTCGTGGATGAATTGTTTGCCATGGCGCCGGCCTTCGGCGCGCCTTTGCAGCGCGCCTTTTTTCCGCGCGCCTTCCTCGATGTCAACCGCGAACCCTTCGAGCTCGACCCGCGCATGTTTTCCGGCGCCCTGCCGTCGCATGTCAACATGACCTCGATACGGGTCGCCGGCGGTCTCGGCACCATTCCGCGCATCGTCGCGGAGAACATGCCGATTTATGACGGGCCGATCGACGCGGTCGCGGGGCTCAGGCGGATCGAGGAGATCTACCGGCCCTATCACCAGAGCCTCAAGCAGCTGATGCAGGAGACAAAGCGGCATTTCGGGCGGGCCGTGCTGATCGATTGCCACTCCATGCCCGGCAACGTGACCGTCGGCGGACACCGCCGCAAGCCCGATATCGTCATCGGCGACCGGTTCTCCACCAGCGCCTCGAGCGATATCGCCTATGCGGCAATCTCGATCCTCGAGCGGATGGGCTTTGTCACCGCCTATAACAAGCCTTACGCGGGCGGCTTCATCACCGAGCACTACGGCCGCCCCGGCGCAGATTGCCATGCGATCCAGATCGAGGTTTCGCGCAGGCTTTACGCCGACGAGCAGAGCTATGTGAAGAAGCCGGAATTCATCGCGCTGAAACAGGCGTTGACGCTGTTCATCCAGGAATTCGCGGCATTTCTGGCGGACGCGGAGGGCGGCGTCGGTCTTGCCGCAGAGTGACGCGGTCCGTGTATCCGGATCCGGCATTCAAAAAAAACCGCGCTCGGGGCGCGGTTAAGTCTAGGGAGGAAACACCCAAGGAGGGTATTCACAGTCGAAAGACTGTAGTTTGAATATTAGATGACAGTGCAATGACTGTCAAGTTTATTTGCCTGAAATTTGCGCAATGAAGGCGGTTGTCTAAATTTTGCGCGGATAGCCTGTTTTTTAGTTGTCTTTGCCGCAAGGATGCGCGGATCCTGCCGGCGCGAGCGAATGCCTAGCGATGCGGCGCATTTTATCCTCTGGCGTGATTCCCTTCGCGTCGGAAAAACTCTAGAAACCGGCATTACATCCCCTTGTCGTGCCACAGGATTTGCCATGCTTCCCGATCACGCCTTTTTCACAAGGCTTGCCGATGCCGCCGCAGCCGAGACATTGCCGCGCTTTCGCTCCGGCCTTGATGTCGACAACAAGCTGAGCGGCGGATTCGACCCCGTCACCGAGGGAGACCGGGCCGCCGAAAGCGCTATCCGCAGACTGATTGAGGAGCGTTTTCCCGATCATGGCATCCTGGGGGAGGAACATGGCTCAAGCGGGCTCGAGCGCGAATATGTCTGGGTGATCGATCCCATCGACGGCACGCGGGCCTTCATCTCCGGCGTGCCGGTCTGGGGAACGCTGATCGGGCTTTACCGGAATGGCCGGGCGGTGATGGGGCTGATGGACCAGCCCTTCACCGGCGAGCGGTTCTTCGCCGATCCGCAGGGAGGCGTCTTTTCCGGGCCCGGCGGGCCGCGCCGGCTCAAGACCCGCGATTGCCGCACTCTGGACGATGCGGTGCTGTTTACCACCTCGCCGAGGATCATGGGCGCGGCCGCTCAGTCGCGTTACGACCGGCTGGAGCGCAAGGTGCGTCTCGCCCGTTATGGCATCGATTGCTATGCCTATTGCCTTCTGGCATCCGGCTTTGCCGATCTCGTCGTCGAGAGCGACCTGAAGCCCTATGATGTCGGCGCGCTGATTGCGATCATCGAGAGCGCCGGCGGCGTGATCACCACCTGGACAGGCGAACGGCCGGAAAAGGGCGGCGATATCATCGCCGCGGCAACGCCGGCGCTGCATCAGGCGGCGCTTGCTGAACTGAACGCGGGCTAGCGTATTTCGCGGACGTCAGATGGGGGCATCTGACGTTAAGCGAAAATGCGTCGAAACAAAGAGATAGAGCGGTTGCGCGTTTCCATGAAAGGCGGGACCGCTCTCGCGTATCGGACCGAAGGTCAGCATCTGTATTCAGAAAGCAGGGCGCGCGGGTTCAATATGTTCGAGCGTCCTTTGTCCGCCCGAATGGACGCATGTCGCCCCAGGGTTTTCTCACCGCGCGCCCAGGCATTCATCGAAAAAGCCGAGGATTGCTTCGAGGGCAGGGCGGCGCACCGCGTCGACCTCCTGGAGGATTTCGTGCCCGGATGATGGCAGCACGAGATGGCGGGCGCCAAGCCTTGCGGTAAGTCGCGCCTGGGGCTCGGCCGGGATCAGCGCGTCGCGGCCGGCGGAGAGCACCAGCGACGGACAGTCGATCGCGGCAAGCGCTTTCGGGCGGGTGGTCTGGCGGATCGCGCCGAGGCAGGCGGAAAGCCAGCCGAAGGTCACCGGCCCAAGCAGGTAGGGCGGGTCCGTTTCAGCCGCGGCGATATTGCGCTCGTAGCGGACCCGGTCCGATGTGTGGGACTGTTCCTCGAACCGCGCCGGTTCGCCGCGCGGCTGCGCGGTGCGCCGCCTGGCCTGGCCCGTGCGGCTGAAGGCCCAGGCCAGGGCGCGGATCGCGAGGGCCGGGGTTCGTCCGTGGCGGACGCCGACGAAGGGCGCGGAGAGCACAAGACCGGCGAACCGGCCGGGCGCCTGGCCGGCAACCGAAAGCGCGATCAGACCGCCAAGCGAATGGCCAAGCAGGAGATAGGGCCGGGGCATTTTGCCCTCGACCTTTTGCGCGAAGAAATCGAGGATATCGCGCGGATAGTCCGAAAACCGGTCGATATGGCCCATATTGCCGTCTTCGGGGCGGCGTTCGGAGCCGCCCTGGCCACGCAGGTCGAGGATGGCGACCGCGTAGCCGGCGCTGTTAAGATCGGTCACGGTCTCGGCATATTTCTCGATGAATTCCGCCCGGCCTGCGACGATGAGCACCGTGGCGCGCGCGTCTTCGCATGGGAACACCCCGTAGCGCAGCATGACGCCGTCAAAGGCGCGCATCTTGCCGATTGTGTGGTCCGCGTCCATTGCCTGTCGTCCATCGCCCGTGATCGGCCCGTGATGACGCGCAAACCGTGTGAAGGCAATGGCCGGTTCATGAATTGGCTTGGAAAAAGGACCGGAGCCGGATGCTTGAACAGGGGTAAAAGCATCTCGGCTCCGGCCAAGAAACCGCCATCACTGGGTCAAGAGTGACAACGGTGCCGGGACGGGTGCGCCGTAGTTCCCGGCAAAATGCTGAATGACGCATTGCGCCTGAACGTGGGTTCAATAGCGCATTCATATTGCGTTCATTCTCAATATAGTGGCGACGCAGGCGAGACAAAAGTACTGTAGCGCGCCTCGCCAACGCGATTGCGCGGTGATCATTTGCCAGCGCAGGCCCTCTTGAAATCGTCCTCGACTTTTCCCAAATTCTTTGCCGTGGACGCCAATCACTGGGTCCGCAACCGTTTTCCGCAATCGCCGGTTTCGGGATTGCCGGGAAGTGTCATCGCAAACATACGTCGCTCAAAGGAGGACATCATGCGTAACGTCGATTTTTCGCCTCTCTATCGTTCTACCGTCGGTTTTGACCGACTTTTCAATCTCCTCGACACCATGGGCCAGCCCGAACAGGCGCCTGCCTATCCGCCCTACAACATTGAGCGCACCGGCGAGAATGCCTACCGCATCTCCATGGCCGTGGCCGGTTTCAGCGAAAGCGAACTCTCCATCGAGGCCCATGCCAACGTGCTGACCGTGAAAGGCGAGAAGGCCGAGGAAGACGACGAAGGCAGCAGCGAGTACCTCTATCGCGGTATCGCCAAACGTGCATTCGAGCGTCGCTTCCAACTCGCCGACCACATGGAAGTTCAGGGTGCAACACTGAAGAATGGTCTACTTTATGTTGAGCTGCTTCGCAACATTCCCGAGGCCATGAAACCGCGTCGCATTGCAATCGAGACGCGATCCGGTGAGCCAAAGACGATCTCGGCACAGAAGGATGTGGAGATGGATGCCGCTTGATGGCAGACCCCCCACTAGCAGAAATAGTAACGGCGCCTCTCGGGGCGCCGTTTTTCATTCATGCCAGCGTCGTGTGATTCGCAAAGCGAGGTCGTCCAGGGAAACTCTGCCGGGTCCGTAGATGACCAGCATGACCAGCGGAACCGTCCAGAGCAGGCGCTGATCGAGAATTGCGCCGTCAGGAAAGCGGTCGAACAGCGCCCCGATGGTCTCGCTGCCGACCTGATGCACAGTGATGTCGACAAATGTCTGAACTGCTATGAAGCCGAGCATGCCGAGCGCGCTCAGCCGCGTGGCAAGGCCGAGGATGATCAGCAGCGGCAGGGCGAATTCGGCATAGGTTCCAAGATGAACGATCAGCCCCCAGGGCAGGAAGGGCACGGCGGAGACATTGCCGCCAGCCGCTTCCACAGCGGGAAGCGCGATCTGGTAATAGGCCGAGTTGCGGACCATGAAGAAGCCGGCAAAACCCGGTTCGACCTTGGTGAGCGCCGAATTCAGGAAATAGAGCCACAGTGTGGAGGCAAAGACCAGCCGGGCGAAGAGGCCCGTAAACCAAGGCGCCAGAAAATCCTGGATGCGGGTGAAGATGCGCTCGTGAAGGCGCGCGACAGTGCAGATGAAGTGCATGGTGACTACTCCCTTGCCGCCGAAAGGCGCGTGAAGGCGCCCGAGTTGATCAGTATCGAGAAGGCGGCGCCGAGCTCAAAAGCGGCGTCGAACGCCGTTGCAGCCTCGGCCGCCACGCCGATAGGCCTGCCGTCGATCAGTTCGCCGAAGAAGACGGCCTGTCCCTCATCCAGCGAAAACACGCATACGTCGTAGTGCGGCCGGGTCACCAGGGCGGTCTCTGCGGGCGAGGGATCGAAATCCTTGAGCCCGGTTCCGTTGCGGGCGCGCAGGAAAAGGCTTGCCGCCGCGCTGTCGAAGCGCCGCAGCCGGGTCGCCGGATGCGGGGCCAAGGTTGCCGCCATCAGGTCCTCTGGCGAAAGTGCCCGGAGCATATCGGGTGACAGCGGGTCCGCATCTTCCGCGTGATAGGCGTCGAGCCATGCCCGCTCCAGGCGGGCAATGTCGGGCAGGAAGAAAAGATGTTCGGCAGGCTCGAACCTTGCGATGAAATCGGCAAAGCCGTGGCCGTATTCGGCGATCACCGGCGTCTGCGGCGGTTCGCGCGCGATGTATTCGCCAGCCATGGCGGAGAAGAACCGCTCTCCCACAAGATCGCGCGTCATGGGAAAGATGTCCGCGAGCGCGCCTTTGAGCCCGACCGCGACATTGTTGCGATAGACGCCGAAGCGTTTGACGGCCGGCCCGCCGAACGGGTTGACGACGCCTTCCGGCGCGGTGTCGTCCGGCGGCCGGACGAGGGCCGCAGCGAAACGCTCGAGCGTTGCGGCAGCAGAGCGGACATCAGCCATGACGGCTTCCGAGCAGGAAACGCTCGCCCTCCCGGTCCATGATCTCTTCTGCCAGCAGCGCCTCTCGCTTCAGGACCGGCCAGTCGGGCACGTCATTGTCCCATTCGATCAGCGTCGGCAGCGGGCCGGTCTTCTGGATGACGAAGGCATAGAGCGCCCAGACGGCGTCGTCGACGGGCCGGTCATGGGCGTCGATCAGCAGCGGCGCGCCTGTATCATCCACGTCCTCTGCGTGACCGGCGAGATGGATTTCACCGACCCGCTCCAGCGGAAAGCTCTTCAGGTAAGTCATGGCATCAAAGCCGTTATTGGTCGCTGACACATGGACATTGTTGACGTCGAGAAGCAGGCCGCAGCCGCTCCTGCGCGCGATCTCGTCGAGGAAGATCGTCTCGGGAATCGTGCTCTCGGAAAAGGCCACATAGGTGGACGGGTTCTCCAGGAGGATTGGTCGCCCGAGCCTGTTCTGCACCCGGTCGATGTGGTTGACGATGTGGGAGTGCGTCTCATCGGTATAGGGCAGCGGCAGAAGGTCGTTAAAATAGGCGTCGTCATGGGTCGACCAGGCCAGGTGTTCGGAAACGAGGCCCGGCTCATAGCGCTCGACAACGCTTGCCAGCCGTTCCAGATGGTCCGGATCAATCCCGCGCGGCGACCCGATCGACAGACCGACGCCGTGGACGGACAGGGGGAAGTCCTGGCGCATGCGCGTCAGGATGCGGTGCGGGTGGCCGCCGGCGCCCATGTAGTTCTCGGCATGGACTTCGAGAAAGCCGATCGCATAATCATCGTTCAGGATGGCATCGGCATGGGCGGTCTTGAAACCGGCGCCGGCGCGCTGCGGGATGTGTCGCCGCGCACGCATGGCTGTCATTGCACTGGACATGTCTGGCCCTCCCATTCACCGGGTGACGCGAGGCCGCCGGTGCGCCGTGGGCACCGGCGGCGTTGACGCGCAATCACATTGCCGGCAGGTCGCGATCGAGCGGCTTGAGCGAACCCATGCGGTCGCCCGGCAGCTTCATCTCCGTGCAGGAGCCTTCGGCGACATATTTCCAGGCATTGCCCTGGTAATCGACCTTGGACGTGCCTGCACAGGTCGTGCCCGGCCCGGCCGCGCAATCGTTCTGGCCGGCCATGGCAACGCCGTAGCACTTGACATCGGCGGCCTGGGCGGGGGCCGCAAGGCTGCCGACAGCGACGGCGAGCGCGCCGGCCAGAGTTGCTGCGCTGATCCTGTTGGTGTTCGACATGCTATTCTCCTCATTTATCGAGACGGGTTCGATTGTTGTGCAAGGTTGTCCTTGCACGGAGGAGTTTTGCAAAAGCGGCTTTCACTTGGAAATCAATGGCGCGTCACTCAGCCATCACGCCGCGTCACCGCGCTGTGATGCGCTGTTACCCGTCCGTGAGCGGTCTGGCCTCGAGAAAGGAAACAAAACGGTCGACTTCGGCCTCTGTCGTGGCAAAGCTTGTGACGCAGCGCGCCAGAACCTCGTCTTCGGCGACCAAGCCAGGCTGGTCCGCGGGCGTCAGCCAGTCGTAGAACTGCGCGCCGGCCTTGCGCGCGGCTTCTGCCGCGGTCTTTGGCAGGATGATGAAGACCTCGTTCGATTGGGTCTCCCAGGCAAGCCTGGCTTTCGCAGATTTGCGAAAGGCGACGCGCATCCGCTCGGCCATGGCGTTTGAGTGACGGGCAAGGTCGAGCCAGAGATCATCCGTCAGGTAGGCGTCGAGCTGGGCGGAGATGAAGCGGGTCTTGGAGAAGAGATGGGCGGCGCGCTTGCGGATATAGGGCATCTCCCGCGCCTGATCCGGGTTCATGAACACGATCGCCTCCGCGCACCAGCAGCCATTCTTGGTGCCGCCGAAGGATAGGATGTCGACGCCGCGCTTCCAGGTCATTTCAGCGGGCGTTGTGTCGAGGGCCACAAGCGCATTGGCAAAGCGCGCGCCGTCCATGTGAACCGGAAGGCCGTCTTCTTTTGCCACAGCCGTGAGGGCGTCTATCTCGTCAAGCCCGTAGACGGTGCCGACTTCCGTCGACTGTGTCAGCGACAGCGCCATCGGCTGGCCGTGATGGATGAAATCCGCCGGATAGCGCGCGGTGATCCGCCTCAGTTCCGACGGCGTCATCTTGCCTTCCGGGCCTGAAACGGTGGCAAGCCTGCCGCCGCCGGTGAAATATTCCGGCGCGCCGCCCTCGTCATTGGCGATGTGGGCGTCCTTGTGGCAGAAGACCACGCCGCCCGGCCGCCCGACGGAGGACAGCGCCAGCGAATTGGCCGCCGTGCCGGTGCCGACGAAGAAGACCGCGACCTCGCGTTCGAAGATCTCGTTGAACCGCGCCTCGATCTTCCGGTCCAGCGGGCTTGCGCCATAAGCATTGGCATAGCCCGACTGTTCGCGTATCAGCGCTTCGCCGATTGCGGGATGGGCGCCGGACCAGTTGTCGGAAGCAAAAAACATGGATAGAGACCTCAAAAGCGTTCGAGAAATACGGTCAGCGCGCCATGCCTCCGTGAGGATGTACAAAGCACGTTCTAACCTTTTGAACCTACGCATCGTGCTTTCCGAAAATCAGAACCGATTTTCGGGCCGATGCTTTAGTAGTGAAGCGGCCGCGCAGCCTTTACCGGCAGGAAGACCTCGACCAGCATGCCCTCGCTTGGAACGGCGTGGACCAGAAAGCGTGCGCCAAGGCCTTCCGCCAGCTGGCGGGCTTTCTGCAGGTGCTGGTTCTCAGCCTCCTTACCGTCGCCGCGACCGGCTGCGGCGCGTCGCCTGCTGGGCGCAATCCCGTTGTCACGGAAGCGCAGCACGGTTTCGCCGCTTGCCGAAACCGCCGTGGAAACGACCACCTGACCGCCCGCCGGCGTGAACTGCACGGCGCCGCGCAGAAGCTGGAGGGCCATCTCCTTCAGCGCGTCCGTGTCGCAGGGCGTCTTGGCGAGCGTCGGTGAAAGGGCCGCGCGAATGATGATCCGCCTTGCATTGGCGCGCGGCTGCACCAGGCTTACGGCCTCGGCCACTGCCTCGTTGATCTGGGCGGTTTCGTGCGCGCTCGAATCTTCCAGCGGTGCAGGCCTGCGGCCTTCGTGTGCCGGCGGCATTTCGGGTTCGACCCGTGGTGGCGCGGTCTCCTCCGGTTCCGGCTCGCCGAGCAGCCGGCCGAGGATGGAGCGCGCCTGGCGGCTCTTGGCCGCGATCTCGCGGGCAAGCGCGTGGTAACGGTTGTCGCCGAGCGTGCCGAACGGCTGGTGGTCCATGGTCTCCGACAGGGAGATGATGGCATCGAGCGGCTGGCGCAGTTCGTAGCGCAGCGCCGAGCGTACGGTGTCGCGCTCCTCTTCCGCCGCGCGCGCCTCGCGCCGTGCGGCCCTTAGATCCTCCTCCCGCCGTTTCAGCGAGGTGACGTCGCGCAGGATGGCGCAGATGCCGCCCGACTGCGGCAGGCGCCCGAGCGTGATGAACAGCGGAATGAGCCCGCCGCCTGTCTCCCGACCGATCACTTCGAGACCTTCGGGCATCACATCGCCGCCGCGTCCCTCAAGCAGGCGGTTGACTTGGGTTTCGAGGTCGCCATGGCTTTCTTCGGCAAACAGGATGTCGACATCCTCGCCGATCACGTCCTGGCTTTCGACGCCGAAGAGCGCCGAGGCGGAACTGGAAATCGAGCGGATATGGCGCTTCTCGTCGAGGATCAGGATACCGTCCGTGGAGGTGTCGAGAATGGCGTGCAGCTCCGCGACATCGCCGTCGCGGGAAATCTTTGCCGGGGCATCCCGGACGGCGTCCTGCGTGAGGGTGACCGGTGCATCGAGACCGTCGCTGCCTGCGTGTTCGGGTCGAAGCGTCAGGGCAAGCGCACGCGCGCCCTGCCACGAAATGGCCTGCAGATGGAAGGAGACCGGCAGACGGCCGCCGTCGGCGGTGCGCAGGAACAGCCGGTCGTCATCGCCGCGCTCGACAAAGGCATCGGGGCCTCCGGCGTCGATCACCGCATCGAGCGATCCGTAGCCGGAAAGCGACAGGAAGGCGGGATTGGCGTGCAGCACGCGTTCGCCGGACTGGACGACGATCGCATCCCGGCTGGCGTCGATGCTTGCCGCATCCGTCCCCTTGTCGGTGCTCGGCTGCGGCAACTGGATTTTCCGTTTGATGACCGGCGACGGTTTGTGTTCGGCGACCACGGGTTCGATCGCCGTTGCCGGCGCCACGCTTCCGGCATCCGCCGAGCGAAGCTGGCTGGCGATCTCGTCGAGCGCGTGGCGCTCATCCTCGGTCAGTTGCGGCGCGGCCTTCGCATGGCTTGCTGCCGGGCGGGCGGCGGGGGCTGCATCGGGATTGGCGCTTTCCTCGCCGAGACGCACCAGACCAAAGCCTCGGAAGCCATCGAACCGGCGCTCGCGCGTATAAGTCGGCAGCGCCGCCAGATCGACCGGCACGACCATGTCGGTGCCGGAAACCGGCCATTCGACCGTGCGGCCGGACCATGTGTCGGCGCTCTGGAGAAGCCGGGAGATGGCCTCCGCGCCCTTGACGCCGAGCCGCGTTTCGATTTCCGCAAACCGGAGGCCGATGATCTCGGCCATCCGAGGGCCGACGGCCTCGGCAAGTTCGCCGGAGACGTCGGTGATCCGGCCGGCGCCATCGGTGCGCCAGACGAAGCGCAGGGGGCGGCGGGTGTCCGCCTCGGCCCGTTCGGTTTCCAGCGCGTGGGCTGGTTGCGTCTCGGATTGCGCCGGCTGCTTGCGCACGACCGGGCTTTGTCTGGATATGGTTTTTTCGACCGGCTCGTGCAGCACTGCGAGCGCACCGAGGCTCTCATCGATGGCGGCAATCGCCTCGCGCGGCGAGCGGCCGCTTTCGGGGGGCATCGGCGCTTCCTTCTCCACCGTATCGACAATCGCGGTGACCTCGTCGGCAAGCTCTTCGGAGACATAGAGCAGGAACCGCGGCGGGTTCTTCGAAAGGCGGCCGAGCGCCAGCGGCCAGATGCCGGTTTCGGTGGTGGCCAGCCGCTCGGTATAGCTCTCCGGCCCCGCCGTCAGGCTTTCGATGATCGGGCGCAGATCTTCGGGCTTAAGGCCTGTGCGGCCGAAACCGGAAGAGGCGGGAAGGCATGCGCCATCTTCATCGACAATCGCCAGGTGCGCCTCGTCTTCGCCAAAACCGGAAACGAGATCGGCTGTCTGGTCCTTGTCGGAAGCGGCTTCGCAATCGAGCAGCAGGTATCGGCGGCCATCAAGGACGAAAAGGCTTGCCGTCGCCGGTTTCGACACTCTGCGGAAGCGCTGCGTGACAGGGATTGCGAAGTCGCGGCTGTCGCCGGGCGCAGAAAGAGGGGCAGCCGCCGCCATGAACTGGCGCAGGAGAATCGACCCGTCGGCGCCGATCCCGGTCGCTTCGCCGATCCGGGCATGGCCGAGCAGTCTCGCGCCGGCCGCGTTGGCAAAGGCAACGGTTCTCGTCTCGCGATCGACGGCCAGCATGGCCCCGCCCTTGAGAAAACGCCCGCGCAAGGCGGGATGGGTGGCAAAGGCGAGGTAATGTGGAACTGCCGTGCTCATGGCTTATCGGTCCGCTCGGGTTCTTGTCGAAGCGATGCGTGCCTGACCGGCGTTTCGCGCATCCTTCGCTTAACGCTTTCTTAATAATAATAATGGCGATTGTGGTCCAGATCAGGTCTGGCCTTTTCATGATGCACGGTTAACACCGCGCCGGGGCCACAGGATTTTCGCCGATCGGGCATCTAGGGGCTTGCAAAATCCTCTCAGGCCTTTTATGTGACCCGCGATGCAAGACGCATCGTCCTTGTGCGGTTGTAGCTCAGTTGGTTAGAGCGCAGGTTTGTGGCACCTGAGGTCGGTGGTTCAACTCCACCCAACCGTACCATTTCCCTTCATCCTCCATGGCGGGGTCACGTCTGCGGATACTCGACCGCCACCTTCTGCAGGGCGGGCGGGCCGGCTTCCGCGTTCATGGTCTTGATGCTGGCGGCAAGGCCGATCCTCTTGAACTCTGTCGGGTTGACGCGGAAATGGCGACGGAACACCTTTGCCAAATAGTTCGGATCGGCAAAACCCGCCATTCCGGTAACCTCCTTGACACTGTGATCGCCGCTTGCCAGCAGACGCGTCGACTGCCTCAGCCGCCTGAGCAGCACGTATTCGACCGGCGGCATGCCTTCCGATTGCGCGAACAGCCGGGAGAAATGCGAGCGGCTGAAGCCGGAGATTTCGGCCAGCCTGGCGTGCAGGTCCTGGTGGCCGCGCGGCAACGAAATCAACCGTCCTGCTGGCGCCGGCTTCCGCAATTCCTGCAGCACAAAATCACCCATGAAAGCACAAACCCTCTCTGTGATCTTGTGCCGGCTGCTGCATAATGCGGGGCATGAGCCTGAAAAACACGTATCGCAGGCGGAGCCTGCCCGTCAGGTGAACGTCTTTGGCGACGTCCTGCCGGGCAGAAAATGACATTTCTTTGCGTTGGATTTTACCCTCTATGGCACGACAACCCAAGATCACCTTCATCGGCGCCGGTTCCACGGTTTTCATGAAAAACATCATCGGCGACGCCCTGCAGCGTCCGGCCCTGAAGGACGCATCCATCGCCCTGATGGACCTCAATCCGGAGCGGCTTGCCGAAAGCGAGATCGTGGCCGGCAAACTCGCGCGCACGCTCGGCTCCAAGGCCGCGATCACCACCCACACCAATCAGCGCGAGGCGCTGGAGGGTGCGGATTTCGTTGTCGTCGCCTTCCAGATCGGCGGCTATGAACCGGCCACCGTGACCGATTTCGAGGTGCCGAAGAAATACGGCCTGCGCCAGACAATCGCCGATACGCTCGGCGTCGGCGGCATCATGCGGGGCCTCAGAACCGTGCCGCATCTCTGGTCGATCTGCGAGGACATGACGCAAATCTGCCCCGATGCCATCATGCTGCAATATGTGAACCCGATGGCGATCAACACCTGGGCGATTGCGGAGAAATATCCGCAGATCAAACAGGTCGGCCTCTGTCATTCGGTGCAGGGCACGGCCGGCGAACTGGCGCGCGACCTTGACATTCCCTATGAGGAAATCCGCTACCGCTCTGCCGGCATCAACCACATGGCGTTTTTCCTGAAGTTCGAGCATCGCCAGAAAGACGGCAGCTACCGCGATCTCTATCCCGATCTTGTGCGCGGCTACCGCGAGGGCCGGTTCCCGAAACCGTCAAGCTGGAACCCGCGCTGCCCCAACAAGGTGCGTTACGAAATGCTCACGAGGCTCGGCTATTTCGTCACCGAGAGCTCGGAGCATTTTGCCGAATACACGCCCTATTTCATCAAGGAAGGCCGCGAGGACCTGATCGAGACATTCGGCATTCCACTGGATGAATACCCGGTGCGCTGCGTCGAGCAGATCGCCAAATGGAAGGATCAGGCGGAGGAATACAGGAAGGCCGACGAGATCAAGGTCGAGCAGAGCAAGGAATACGCCTCGTCGATCATGAACTCGGTGTGGACCGGCGAGCCTTCCGTGATCTACGGCAATGTCCGCAACAATGGCTGCATCACCTCGCTGCCGGATAATTGCGCGGCGGAAGTGCCCTGCCTTGTCGATGCGTCGGGCATTCAGCCGACCTATATCGGCGACCTGCCGCCGCAACTGACGGCGCTCATCCGCACCAATATCAACGTGCAGGAACTGACGGTGGCAGCTCTGGTCAACGAAAACCGCGAGCATCTCTATCACGCCGCGATGATGGACCCGCACACGGCAGCCGAGCTCGATCTCGACCAGATCTGGTCGTTGGTCGACGATCTGCTGATCGCCCATGACGACTGGATCCCCGAATGGGCCCGGATCGCGCGGCAGGCGCGTCCGGCCTGAGCGGCCGTGGTCTCAAGGCGGGGGCTGGCGGCCGGCGTCTTCCCCGCCTGAACGCAATCGGAAGGTCTATCCGAGATAGACCGTCCCCGCGGGGTAGCCGATCCGGCTTGGCTTGCGGGTTGCGAGCAGGAAGCCCAGCGTCATCGGGCCGACGCGGCCGATGAACATGACCGCCATGATGACGGCTCTTCCGGCAGTGTCGAAATCGCCGGTGATGCCGCGCGACATGCCGACCGTGCCGAATGCCGAGACCGTCTCGAAGGCGATCGCGAGAAAGTCGCCCTGGTGAAACAAGAGCAGCACAAAGGTCGCGCAGAGAACGAGCAGGACGCTGATCGTCGTCAGGGCGAGGACCTTCATCACCTGTTCCAGTCCCAGTTCGCGTTTGAAGACTTGGATATTGGCCCGGCTGCGGAAGAAAGCGACCGTCGCCAGCAAAAGGACGATGAAGGTCGTGACCTTGATGCCGCCCCCGGTCGATGTGCTGCCCGCGCCGACGAACATCAGGGTCATGAACATGAGCGCCGTGCCGTCGGAAAGGTTTCCGATCTCGACGGTGTTGAAACCGGCTGTGCGTGTCGTGGCCGCCTGAAACCAGCTTGCCCAGAGGCGATCGGGCCAGGAAAGCGCTCCAAGCGTTCCGGGGTTGTTCCATTCCATCAGGGCGAATGAGACGGTCGACCACACAAGCAGCGCCGCCGTGCCGGCCAGCATAAGCTTGGTGTGCAGCGAAAAACGGCGCCAGTTGCGCGTGCGCCAGATGTCGGAGGCGACCGTGAAGCCGAGCCCGCCCATGATGAAGAGCGCGGGAATGGTGAGGTTGATGACAGGGTTTCCGACCCAGCGGCTCAGGCTGTCGGGATAAAGGGCAAAGCCGGCATTATTGAAGGCGGAAACCGCGTGAAAGGCGGCCTGCCAGAGGCCCTCGCGCCAGCCCGCCTCGGGCACGAAAACCAGGGCGAGAAGCCCCGCGCCGATCAGTTCGCACAAAAGCACGACCTTGAGGATGATGCGCGTCAGCGCCAGAAGATCGGTCGCGGAGGTCTGGTTGAGGTCTTCCCTGAGATAGAGACGATGGGTAAATCCGACCGGAAGTCCGAACATGGAGAGGATCAGGACGGCAAAGGTCATGAGGCCGAGCCCGCCGACCTGGATCAGCAGCATGACCACCGCCTGTCCAAAAATCGTCAATTGACTGCCGGTATCGACGACGACGAGCCCTGTAACGGTCACGGCCGAGGTTGCGGTGAAGGCGGCATCGGACCAGGTGATCGGACCTGTCGAGGCCATCGGAAGCTTCAGCGCGAACGTGCCGAAAACGATGAAGCCGGCATAGATGAGGATCAGGAGGAGCGGCGGAGCCAGATGAGGTTTCTGGCGTTTCGCGTAGATGCGGGCCATGCGTCAGTTCCCGTCACGCAGGTCGTCTCCGAAGTGGCGCAGGTCCGCGCGCTTGCCGAGAAGCAGCAGCTTGTCTTCTTCCCTGAGCAACAGGTCGCCATCCTCGCAGGACAGAAACTCATTGCCGCGCATCGCGCCCAGGGCCCTGACACTGTATTTCTCGAAAATGGCGGCCCTTCCGACCATCTTGCCGTCAAGTTCGGCGGGCACCTTGAAATCGACCACATGATAGCCGTTGCCGAGGCTGACATAGTCGCGCACCAGCGGATTGTGCAGCATCTGCGCGATGTGCTGTCCGATCTCCTGCTCTGGCAGGATCACGCGATCGGCGCCGAGCTTGGTCAGGATGCGATGGTGCGTCCGGTTGAGGGCCTTGACCCAGATCGTCTCGACGCCGAGCATCTTGACGTTCATGGTGCACAATACATTGGCTTCGAGGTCTTCCCCGATCGCGACGACGGCGACGTCATAGTCGCCGACGCCAGCCTCCTTGAGCGCGGCTTCGTCCTTGCCGTCGGCGATGACGGCCTCCGTCAGCGTTTCCGCCAGTCGCGTAACATATTGTCCGTCGATATCGATGCCGAGCACCGGATTGCCGAACCGGGCCAGTTCGCTGGCAACCGTGCTGCCAAATGTTCCAAGACCGATGACGGCGAAGCTGTGGGTTCTCATGGTTCCGGCCTTTCGGCTGTTGCAGGTGAGGGCAGAAAGCGTGATCTACACGAAGAACGCAAGTTTTGCATCCCGTTGCTTCTGGTCTGTCACATGCAGGCATGCCAACCCGGTCGCGGGTCGGCCGTCAGGACCATGCGGACCGGAACCGGCTGTCACGGCCGGCTCCGGCCTGTTCTCAGGCGGAAACCGCGCCTTCGAGACCGGTGGAGCCGTAGAGCCAGGAAACGATATCATACCAGTCATCCGGCGACTTGGAGCGCATGACCGCGTTGCGGAGTGCCGCATGCGCGCCGCCCGGATGATAGACATGCTGGCCGATTTCGCGCGACTGCAGCTGCACGCGCGCGGTGCGCAGCGTGCGCAGCTTCTGGTAGCGGGCAAGGGACTCGTCAAGCGGTCCGCCTTCCTCGCCGAGCACATGGGAAATCGCCACGGCGTCTTCCATGGCCATGCAGGCGCCCTGGGCAAAATACTGCATCATCGGATGGGCGGCGTCGCCCAGCAGGACGACGCGGCCGTCAATCCAGTTTTCCACCGGATCGCGGTCGCACAGCACCCAGCGCTTCCAGTCCTGGCCGCGTTCGATGATCTGGCGGGCCACCGGGGCCACATGTTCGAAGCCCTTGCGGACCTCTTCGTGGGAGACCGGCACGCCGGCTTCCGGCGAGGGCGCGTGATTATGGTAGGTCACGACGAGGTTGAAGAGCTTCCAGCCTCTGAGCGGATAATGGACGATGTGACATTTCGGTCCGGCCCAGAGGGTGGCGGCGTTCCAGCGCAGGTCTTCCGGCATGTCTTCCGTCGGGATGACCGAACGATAGGTGGTGTGGCCCGAAACGCGCGGCGCACCGTCGCCGACGACCTTCTTGCGAACATTGGACCACAGCCCGTCGGCGCCGATCAGCATCGAGCCGTTCAGCCGTCCGCCGTCCTTCAGGATCGCGGTCACGCCGCTTCCGTCCTGATCGTAGTCGACCACTTCGGCATTGGTGCGCAGGCTGACCAGCGGATGCTCCTCGCAGGCTTTGAGGAACACGCCGTGAAGATCGCCGCGATGGATCACGGCATAGGGGTTCTTGAAGCGGGCGCGGAAGGCATCGTCCAGCGGAATGCGGGTGATCTCCTCACCGTCGATGGCATCCATCAGGCGCAGATTGTCGACATAGACGGCGATCGCCCGCGCGGCGTCTCCAACGCCCAGATAGTCGAAGGCATGAAAGGCGTTGGGGCCAAGCTGAATGCCGGCGCCGATCTCGCCGAGCTTCGGCGCGCGCTCCAGGACGAGCGACTTCAGCCCCTTGTTGGCCAGGCCGATGGCGGCGGCGAGCCCGCCGATGCCGCCGCCTGCAATCAGGATGGGACCGGCTTCATTCGCGACGTTTGACATGACAAATCTCCTCTGTTTGCCCGCAAGCCAGGTTTGGGGCATTGAACTCGGTTTCTGTTATTGGCTGCCGGTACCGGCGACCCTTACGGGGTCGTTTCCGCGAACCGGCGTTCTTCACGCTTTCGGCGCCTCCGCATCGGGGCGCCGGTGAACCCGTCCGTCAGAACGGGTGCACCATCCAGGGTATGAACACCACTGCGAGGATGACGGCGAGCGTCGCCGCCACATAGGGCAGCACCAGTTTCGACAGTCGCATGACCGAGACTTTCGACAGTGCAGCCGCGATATAGAGCCCGGTGCCGACCGGAGGGGTCAGAAGGCCGAGGACCAGCGTCATGGCAAGGATCAGGCCGAACTGGATCGGGTCGATGCCGTACTGGCTGATGGCCACCGGCAGAAGGATCGGCGTCAGGATGATCAATGCCGCGATGCCATCGAGGAACATGCCGACGATGAACAGGAAGACGACGATCAGCAGAAGGAAGATCGTCGGATTGTCCGTCAGCGACACGATGAAGGCCGCGACATGCTGCGGCACCTGATTGAAGGTGAGGACCCAGCCGAAGATTTTCGCGGCGACGATCAGGAACAGAACGATCGCCGAGTTGGCGACGGTCCGGTCAATGATCGGGACAATGCGCCGGAATGTCTGGCCCTTGAATTCGAGAACGGCGAAGACGAGCGCGACAACGATGGCCGCGGCGGCCGATTCCGTCGGCGTGAACACGCCGAAGGAAATGCCGCCGACGATGACGAGCGGGATCAGCATCGCGGCGAGACCCGGAATTGTCGCGGCGATCTTCTGTGCAAAGTTCAGCCGTTCGGTGCTGCCCTGTTGCTTGTGGTTGCGCGTCGCCTGCCAGAAGGCCAGCACCAGGATCAGGACGAAGAGCGCAATACCCGGAACGATGCCGGCCATGAACATCTCGGCAATCGAAACCTGGGCGATCACGCCGTAGATGATCAGCAGCATGGACGGCGGAATGATGGGACCCAGAAGGCCGGCGGAGGCCGTCAGGCTGGCGGCATAGCCGCGATCATAGCCGTCGCGCTCCATCTCCGGAACGACCACCCGGCTCATCACCGCCATCTGTGCGGTCGCCGAGCCCATGATCGCCGCCAGCGCCAGATTGGAGATCAGGTTGACGATGACGAGATTGTGCGGCAGGCGCGCAATCCACACCCGGACGGATGTGATGATGCGCCGCGTCAGGCCGCTTTCATTCATGATCTCGCCAAGCAGGATGAACAGCGGAATGGCCAGAAGGTCGAAATTTTCCACGGAGCCGAAGGAAATCTGCGGAATGGCGGCGATCAGCTGCTCGCGACCGGAGAGGAACACGAAGACCAGGGTGGCGCCGATCAGCACGAAGGCGACGGGCATGCCGGTCAGAAGCAGAACGAGAAAGGACAGTCCGGTCATGCGTTTTTCCCCCTGATTTCGCCGGCGGCGCGCGCCACATGGGCGAGCGAATGGACGAGCGCTGAGGCACAGAAGATCGGGAAGATGGTGAAGAACGGGGCCTTCGCCCATCCCGTGGTGATTACCTGTTCGAATTCGACCACGGGCGAACGGACCCAGGTGATGCCGGCCTTCAGCAGGATGGCCAGCATGATCGTGATCAGCAACCACACAAGAAGGTCGATGATCCTGCGCCAGCTGACGGAGAAATTGTCGATCAGCAGCGTCACGCCGATCTGGGCGCGGGTGTGGATGGAGATCGACGTGGCGATGAAGGCAAGCCAGACCAGCATGATGGCTGCCAGTTCCTCGGCGAAGATGATCGGGCGGCCGACAAGGTAGCGCATGCCGACATTGGCAACGATCAGTCCGACAAATCCGACCACGAGGAACCTGCTGGCCCAGCGTTCAAGCTGGACCAGCCCGGCAGATATCTTGCCCAGAGGGTTCACTGCGCCTGCTCCGCGACCTGGGTCTGGAATTCTCCGATCAGCGGATAGGCGGCAAAGCTTGCGTCAACCGCTTCATTGGCGGTGGCGAAGGCGTCCTTTCCATCCGTCAGCCTTGTGACGTCCATTTCGCTTTCAAGCGTTGCCAGATTGCTGGCTTCGGCCTCGATCTGCTGTTGCGAACCCCAGGCGAGAGCCTCATCCACGACCGCCTGAAAGGCGTTCTGCTCGTCTTCCGACAGGCTGGACCAGGTCATGTCGGAAACCACCATCACCGCCGGAAAGGGCATGTGGCTGGTGAGCGTCAGGTCGTGGGCGACTTCCTGGAATTTCAGTCCGACCAGGGCATCGAGGTCGATGTCGACGCCGTCGAGAAGGCCGGTCTGCAGGGCCTGGTAGACCTCGGTGAGGTTGACCGGCGTGGGAACCGCGCCCACGGCCTGCCACCAGACCTTCATGGCCGGGAAGGGGACGATACGGATCTTCTTGTTCTGCAGCGCGGCGATATCGGTCGCCGGCTCGTCGCGCATCAGGATGTGGCGCATGCCGGCGAATGTGTAACCCATGCCGTGAAGGCCGGCGCGACCCAGTTCGTCGAGCATCTGTCCGGCTGCCGGCGTGTCGGCTGCGGTGATCGCGGCTGAAACATCGGGGAAAAGATAGGGGGTGAACCAGCCCTGAAGCGAAGGCGCGCGCAGCGAGGTGATCGCCGCCGTCATCAGCCCGGCATCAAGCAGGCCTGCCGACATCTGCTGGAACATTTCCTGTTCCGTGCCCAATTGGCCGGCGGGGAAGATTGCCAGCGTCAGCTCGCCTTCGGTTGCCTCGGGCAGCTTCTCGGCCATGCGTTCGGCAACCTTGGTCCAGACATGGCTCGGCGGGGTGATGAGGCCCATGCGCAGTTCGCGCGCCTCGGCGGCGAAGGGAAGCGCGATGATGGTTGCCGAAGCAAGCAGGGCCTTCAGCCCGATTTTATGAAACGACATGTTTTCTCCTCCAGTTGAAATTGGTTGTGTCAGGCCAGCCCTCCTCGGTGCGGCCTGAGCAATGTTGATCACTCCGCGTCGGGCTGATTGCGCGGATGGGCTCTTGCAAAGGCGGGGAGCGCGTTGGCCGCCTCGGCGATCGCGACAAGCCGCGGCATGGCGGAAAGGTCGACGCCGAAACGATGCGCTGAAAAGACCTGCGGGATGAGGCAGATGTCGGCCAGTCCCGGTGTTTCTCCGAAGCAGAAGGTGGCTTCCGGTTCCTTTTTCAGAAGCTTCTCGCAGGCGGCGAGACCATCGCCGATCCAGCGCCCGCACCAGCGATCGAGCGCTTCCTGGTCGGCACCGAACTCGGCCTTCAGATAGTCGAGAACGCGCAGGTTCTGCAGCGGATGGATGTCGCAGGCGATCGCCTGGGCAAAGGCGCGGACCTTCGCCCGCGCGTCCTTGTCTTCCGGCAGCAAACGCGGCTTTTCGGGAAAGGTCTCGTCCAGCCACTCGATGATCGCGAGCGATTGCGTCAGGGTGAGATCGCCATCCTCAAGCGCCGGGACCAGCGCCTGCGGGTTCTTCGCGCGATAGTCAGGCGTCTTCTGCTGTCCGCCGTCTTTTCGCAGATGCACCGAAACGAAATCGTAGTCGATGTCCTTCAGGTTGAAGGCGATGCGGCAGCGATAGGCCGAGGACGAGCGGAAATAGCCGTAGAAGCGGATCATTCCGCCGCTCCGATCGTCAGCCTGACGGGCTGAAGCCCGTCGATGCCGCCGGTGATGACATCGCCGGCAACGACGGGACCAACGCCGGCCGGGGTGCCGGTCATGATCACGTCGCCGGGAGCGAGGTGGTAGAATTTCGACAGGTCGCTGACGATCTCATCGACCTTCCAGATCAGGTCGGAAAGATGCGCGTCCTGTTTGACCTCGCCGTTGACTTCGAGGTGGATGCGCTGCGGGCCGAGCGCGCCGAAAGCCTCCGCCTTGGTGATGCCCGCGATGACGGCCGACTGCTCGACATCCTTGCCGAGGTCCCAGGGGCGCTGCTTGGCGCGGGCGGCGAGCTGCAGGTCGCGCCGGGTCATGTCGAGGCCGCAGGCATAGCCATAGATCGCCGCCTGGGCCGCGCGCCTGTCGGCGCGGAAGACCGGGCTGCCGATGACAATAACGAGTTCCATCTCGTAATGGAAATTCTCCGTGCCGGGCGGATAGGCGATGGTCGTGTCGCTCGCCTGGGCCATCAGCGCCGATTTGGTGAAGTAGAAGGGGGCCTCGCGATCGACTTCGACGCCCATCTCCGCTGCATGCGCGGCATAGTTGCGACCGACGCAGAAAATGCGATGGACCGGATATCCGGCGGTCTCGCCTTCGACCGGAAGGGTTGGCCATGCGGGGGAGGGGAAAAGAGCCTCTTTGGTCATCGGTAAAGTCCTTTCATCATGTCGGTGTGCCGCTCGAAGCGGTGAATTCCTTGCACTTCGCGGCAGCGAGCGCTGCCGGAATGTCACGTTTGCGCGCGCCGTTGTTGAGATCGAACGCGGCTGCCCAGATGAAGCAGGCCCGCGTCCGGGCGCTGTCTGAAAAGGGGCGCCACGCGCCGTCCGCATCCGGGGCTTGCGTCCGCCAGTCATCGTTCGTGAGGTCTCTCCAGACCACGTTCAGATGAACCGCGGTATGGTCGAACAGGTGGCGGAGCGCTCGGGCCGGCAATGTGGCGCCGAGCGCGATCTTTGCCCTCAATTCGGCTTCGCTGTCATAGAGCGGCGGAACCATCTCTCCTGCAGCGATCGCCTCGCCCTGGCGGGCGATGCCGCGCGCCTGGTAGGACACGGCGCAGATGACGTGAGCCGCCGTCTCGCCGGATGGACCCCGCGCCACATACAGCTCCCGGTCGGCAAGCCGGTTCACGAAGCGGGCAAAATAGGCCGTGCCGGTGCGGGCAAGATGCAGCATTCCGGCAGGGGCCTCGGCTGCATCATAGCGGGCGCCAGGGCCCTGGCGCGCCACAAGCGCGCGTCGGGCTTCGTCAAGGCTCATCATGCGTCCGCGTCTTCGACCAGCGTGCGGTTGAAGTGCAGGCGTTCCATGATCGGCGCATCGGAAAAGCGGAAGAGATCGAACTGGGTTTCAGCTTCGAGCGCCCAGGAAACCCACGACGGTATGACGAAGATGTCGCCTTTTTCCAGGGTCTTGCGCTCGCCGTTCATCACAACCGCGCCGCGGCCTTCGAAGACCTGGAACACGGTTGAGCCGACCTCGCGGCGCGTTGCCGTTTCCACGCCTTCTCGCAGGCGATGGAACTCCGCCCGGATGGTGGGCATGACGTCGCCACCCGTGGTCGGATTGATGTAACGCACGCCGGCATGACCCTGCCCGAAGGTGGCGGGCTGGCCTTCTTCCTCGAGCAGCAGCTGCTCGGTGAGCGCCCGGTCGGTATATTCCCAGCGATAGGCGCCGATCGGCGAGCTCACGGTGTTCTGAAGGCCGGAAAGCGGTCGCAGGCCTGGATGGCACCAGAGCCGTTCGCCGCGCGAATAGTCCGGCGTCGCGTAATCGGTCACGCGATCGGAGCCGAATTCGAAGAAACCGACGTCGTTCTGATAGGAGAAGGGGATGTCGAGGCCGTCGATCCAGGCCATGGGCTGGTCGGTCTCGTTGTGGTGGCCGTGAAAATTCCAGCCGGGCGTCAGCAGAAAATCGCCGCGGCTCATGCGCACCGGATCGCCGTTAACGACGGTCCAGACGCCTTCGCCCTCGACGACAAAGCGGAAGGCGTTCTGCGAATGACGGTGTTCGGGCGCTGTTTCCTTCGGGCCGAGATACTGGATGGCGCACCACAGCGTCGGAGAAACATAGGCCTCGCCGCCAAGACCGGGATTGGCGAGGCCGATCGCCCGGCGCTCGCCGCCGCGACCGACGGGAACCAGTTCGCCCGATTGCTGAGCCAGCGGATAGAGCTCCGACCACTTCCACACATGCGCTCTGGCCCTGGGCTTGGGATGCTTCGGCATCAGGTCGCCGATCTGGGTCCAAAGCGGATTGAGGTGGTTTGTCTTGAAGGCCTCGTAAAGCGCACGCAGTTCGGCGCTGTCTTCGGGCATCATCATATTCATTGAACGGCTCCTCCATGCTCAATTTAATAGGACGTGTACTTACTAATTTGACTGGCGTCAAGAATTAATGTGTATGCTTATTATTGTCGGGTCGGATGGTTGGTCGTCTGCCGGCGGGATGGCGCGCCGGTCAAAGGGCCGGTTGCCACTTCAAGAATATTCTGTTTTGACGATGGACAGGTTAGAGGGAAAGCATGACAAATCTGGACGACTTGCCGGGGCACCTTATCCGCCGGCTGCAGCAGATCGCCGTTTCGGCCTTCATGGCCGAGACCGGGGCGGCCGGTTTTGAGCTGACGCCGGTGCAATTTGCCGTGCTGGCACAGCTCTCAAACCATCCGGGGATCGACCAGGCCACGCTTGCCGGGTTGATCGCCTATGACCGCGTCACGATTGGCGGCGTCATTTCGCGGCTGGAAGCGCGCGGGCTCGCCGCGCGGCGCGTCAGCCCATCCGACCGGCGTGCGCGCATATTGAAGCTGACCGAGGAGGGCGCGCGCTATCTCGAAGCCGTTCGGCCTTCGGTATTTGCGACGCAGGATGTCATCCTTAAGGAACTCTCGCCGGACGAGCGGGAAACGTTCCTCGCGCTGCTGCGCAAGCTCATCGATGCAAACAATGAATTGTCGCGGGCGCCGTTGCGCCGTGTCGTTGACGAGACGGTGAGCGATTAGGGCGGCTCTACCTCGCGGCAGAGTTGCGTTTTTGCATCTTTGGCGAATTATGGTTAAAGCGCTGCAAAAATATCACGCCGATTGCCCCGCAGACCCTGTCCTGCCGGACTTTTTGCGGCGAACTTGCCGATCGCAGGCTGTGGAAACGTGCGCAACCAAAGAGACTATATGGTAGTCGATTAAGCTATAGCGGGCGATGTTGCCGTGATTGTCTGAATTTTATTCTACTCCTGGTTTATCGGTTGATCTTGCATGACGTGCGGTTTCGGACGCCCGCTTGTTTAGGATTTGTTAATGGGCTATCGTCACCTCGATTTTTTAGGATGTTTTACGATCGGGAAGCGGCGGTTTATGTCCAGAGTATCGAGCCTGGCCGGTCTCTTTCTTTTGCCCGTTTTTTGCGGCGGTATTTTCGGATTGGCGGCAACGCGACCGGCTGATGCCCAGGTGCTTGAGGGCCCCGGCGCCCTGTTTCTCGATCAGACGCCGATCGAGATGATGGCCTCCAACTATTCGAGCTTCGAAACCGGCTACCTCCTGCCCAAGGGTGCGGTCTATCTGCAATTCGGTTCAGACCAGACGCTGGGCGGCGAGGCGACCGGTACGCAGGTCTATGAGGGGCGGGCGGACTGGGCGATCAGCGATCGTTTCCAGGTCAGCGCCTTCGGCCATGTCTTTGATGACCCGCCGCAGTGCGGAACCGCGCTCTGCGATGAGAACCTCACCTTTCTTGCGGCCGGCGGCGGCATCAAATACGGTCTGATCGACAGCTATGGCCTGAGCATGGCCGTGTCGGGCTCGCTCGAAGGCGTCTTCTTGTCCGGCGATCTCTATCAGAATGATGCGAACGGCGAATGGGATCTCGCCGGCAGCCTTCAACTGCCGATGAGCCTGACGGTGACCGATTCCCTGCGGTTCCACGTCACGCCGGGCGTTTCCTTTCTGCCGGAAAGCATCAATGGTCAGCCCTATTTCGGAACCGTGCCCTATATCGGCGCCGGCCTGACATGGCAGCCGATCACGGGGCTTCAGTCCTATGCGACTGTGATGCTGCCCTACGGAACCGACGGCAACACCCTTTCGAGCAGCGGCGGCCTGGAAACCACGCCGGTCTGGATGGCCGGCATGAAGCTTGCCGTCACGCCCAAGGCCGCCGTGGATATCTTCGCGACCAATGGCTGGGGCATGACGCCGGCAACGAGCATCATCGCCTTTCCGCCGAAATCCGATGATATCGCCTATGGCATCCGGCTGAGCTATACGCCCTTTGTCGGCGAGGCCACGCGCGATGTCTATTTCGACAGTTACCGGGTGGATATGCTCAGCCCCGTCACCGAGCTGGAACTCCAGCGGCAGATCGGCGGAATCACGCTCAATAGCGCCGATACGCTGACGCCCGGCCGCATCCTTGTTGAAGCCGGGATGGGCGACAGGGACTTCGCCGACATCCATCTCGCCTTCAGCCCGGATCAGGACCTGCAGCTCGACGCCTATGTCACGCAGTATCCTGCAGGCGGGACGGCGGGAAGCGCGCAAAGCCCATGGAATGATGAATGGTCATATATGTTCGGCGGCAAGCTGCGCCTGATGGACCAGAAATATGGCGATCTCTTCTCGCTTTCGGGCCAGGTTCTTGCGGGGCGCGATTTCAACAAGCCGACCGTGGGGGTTCTCTATGGCGCCCTGCCGGCAAGCCTTGCCGTATCGGAAAACGCCAGCCTGACGCTGGAATCGAAGTTTGCGGCCTACCATTCCGAGCGCATCTGGGGGATTGGCGGCGGGGTTTCCGTTCGTCCGTTCCGCGATCTCGAATTGCTGGGCGAGGTCACGGCTGTTTCCGATGACGGCGATACGATCTGGTCTGCAGGCGCCCGGTATGATCTCCACGGAACGCCGTTCAGCGCCGATATCTATGCCACAAATGCAACAGGTCTGCACGGACTCGGGACAATGCTTGCGCAGGACGAGCCCCGCTATGGACTCACGTTGCGATTTGCTTATTAAGGAAGTGAAAATTGATCTGGCTTGTGTATGCGACAGGTGTCGTTGATCAGTCAGAGGACAAAGAAAAAAGGTTAGGTCCGGTCATGTTGCCAAACGTCAAGGAGCAGGGCCAGTTTTTGTTTAATCGATTTCGAGTATCCATGTATTCTTGCCAGGCGCTTTGCTTGTCTCCTGCGGGGTGATACGTTTTGGGCTTTTATTCCAGGGGCAAGTGACAGCAATTCGGAGAGTTTCAATTGCGTGCCATTACCGTCATCCTCAGCGCGATCATCATGACCGGGTGCAGCGCCTTGTACAACGTCTCGGAGGTCCGTCCGGTTGTGGGCGAGACATCCGTGGTCAAGGTTGTGCCGGTAACGAGCCAGAATGTGATGATGGCCAATGCCATGACGCCCTATACGCCGCGCTCCCTGCCGCCTGTCTTTGACCAGACGGCGACGCTGCAGGGCGCTGCCGTGCCGCGCATCTCCGCCTACAGGCCGCAGGCGCGACCGGGATCCGTCCCGACCAAATTGCCGCCCGTCCAGCAGCCCAAGCCCTACAGGATCGGCGTCGGCGACGTGGTGCTTCTGGCCACGCCCACCGCGGAGACGTCCACACTGAACCAGATCAACGGCCTTCTTGCCGCGCAGAACGCGCGACAGGGCTACACCGTTCAGGACGACGGCGCGATTGCGATCCCCACGGTCGGTCGCGTGACGATCGGCGGCATGACGCTGGAGGAAGCTCAGGCCGCTCTGTTCCAGAGACTTGTGGAAAGCCAGATCGATCCCAACTTCAATCTGGAGATAACCGATTTCAACTCTCAGCGCGTTGCTGTCGGCGGCGCCGTGGCCCATCCGCAGCTTGAGCCGATCACGCTGACGCCGCTTTATCTCGATGAGGCTGTCACCGCTGCCGGCGGCGTCGTTGCCACCGATCCGGAATATGCGACGGTGCGCCTTTATCGCGACGACAAGACCTATCAGATCCCGGCGACTAAGCTTTTTGCCAAGAATGATATCCCGAAAGTGCTCCTGCAGAACGGGGACCGCGTTTATGTCGACACCGAATACTCGGTCGAACTGGCCGAAGGCTATCTGCGTCAGGAGCTCGACCTCGCCAAATTCCAGCGCGACGTGCTGGAAGAACAGCGTGATATTTTCCAGACGCGCGTGGAAATGGATGCGATCGACAGGGACTATGTCTATGTCTTCGGCGAGGTCAAGAGACAGGGCCGTTGGCCGCTGCCCTTCGACCGTTCCGCCACGCTTGCCGACGCAATGTTCGAGCAGGGGGGCATCCAGCCCGTTACCGGCAACCCGCGCCGCATCTATGTTCTGCGCAAGAACCGCATTTCGGCGGGCGAGCCTCTGGGGATCACAGCCTGGGCGCTTGACGCGCAGAACACGGCAAACCTCCTTCTGGCCACCGAGTTGCAGCTGCGGCCCAACGACATCGTCTTTGTCGCAAGCCAGCCGATCACCAACTGGAACCGCCTGATCTCGCAGATCACGCCATCGATCTCGATCCTTGGCACGGCCAACGGCATCCTCGACTGAGGCACATGAGCCGCGCCTGGCTTGCGCGCGGCTCAAACTTGATCCGAGTATCCAGGCCGTTTAGGCCATTGAATTTCAGAAGACTTGTTGGAGACTCTTGCCGTTCCGCCTGGATCCTCGTGTCGAGCACGAGGATGACGCAGAGTGTGAGGGCAGGTTTACCAATAAACTGAGGCCGGTCGCGCAAGCGGCCGGCCTCATTATTTTCGTCCTATCGGTTCGGTTTGCCCGAGGCCCCGGTCAATAGTCCGGCGGCAGGATGGCGAGTTCGTCGCAGGTCGCCTCGTTGCCGATCAGCGTGTCCCTGAGCCCGGCCTGCTGGCGGGCGCGCAGGCGGGCTGCTTCGATATCGGCCTGATCGGCGCCCATGCTCCTTGCCCTGGCATAGATCGAGTCGGCGGCGTCCCGCAGCTTCCTGTCGCCGCGCAGGCTGGTATAGCTCTCGCAACGCTGGGCGGCGAGTTCCGCGCGGGCGCCCTGATCCAGCAATTCCTCGAGCGGCGTTTCGGGCGGTGCCGTCTGGCAGCCGGCGACCGTGATTACAGCGGCAAAGGCGGCTGCCTTGATCAGATTGACCATTGTCTTTTCTCCCAACTGGTTGTGATGGCCATCATAGCGCAATTCCGGCCATTGTCTGCCGTCTTGCGCAGATCCTGCCTCGACATGGGGCGGCGGACAAGAAAAGGCCCGGCCTGTCGGGCCGGGCCTGGATATCGTCTGGCTTTGGATCTGGATTCGGCTTACGGGCCGTCGTTGAAGCCGACCTTGTCCACGAGTTCGGAGGCTTCGCGGCGATGATCGGCGATCTCTGCCAGCGACAGGTCATCGGGATGGATGTCGCCGAAGGAACTGACGATTTCGGAGGCTTCCGCGCCTGGCATGACCGGATATTCGAACACCTGCTCGGCATAGATCTCCTGGGCTTCAGGCGAAGCGAGGAATTCCATCAGCGTCAGCGCGTTCTCCGGGTGCGGCGCATGTTTCGCCATGGCCATGCCGGAGACATTCACGTGGGTTCCGCGCCCGTCGGCATTGGGAAACAGGATGTCGATCGCCGCTGCCCAGTCCTTCTGCTCGGGTTCTTTGTCATTGGTCATCATCAGGCCGACATAATAGGTATTGCCGAGCGCGATGTCGCATTCGCCGGACATGATCGCCTTGGCCTGGCTGCGGTCGTTGCCGTTCGGGCGGCGGGCAAGATTGGCCTTCAGGCCCTTCAGCCATTCCTCGGTATAGTCGACGCCGTGATGGGCGATCATCGAGGCGAACAGGGCAATGTTATAGGGGTGCTGGCCGTCGCGGATGCAGATCGCACCCTTCCATTTCGGGTCTGCCAGTTCCTCATAGGTGATCGGCACCTGGCCGATGCGGTCCTTGGAGGCGTAGACGACGCGGCCGCGCTTGGTCAGCGCGAACCAGTCGCCATCGGGATCGCGGAACTGCGCGGGAATATCCGCGTTGATGATGTCGCTTTCGACCGGCTGGGTGACGCCTGCCTCCTTGGCTTCGGTCAGGCGGCCAATGTCGACGGTGAGGATAACATCGACCGGCGAGTTGGCGCCTTCCGCCTTCACCCGCTCCACCAGGCCCGTATCGAGAAACAGCACATTGGTGTTGATGCCGGTTTCGGCCTCGAACGCTTCAAGCAGGGGCGCGATCAGCTCAGGCTGGCGATAGGAATAGATGTTGACGTCCTCGGCTGCGGCCGGCGCGGCCGCAACGGCCGTCGCCAACGCCATGAAAGAACCGGCAAGCGCCTTGAGCCTTGTCATTGAATCCTCCTTGTGGTCTCTTAAGTTGAATTACGTAATCAAGTATCTTGTGCAGGGTGTCAACCGACCGGCTTTTAGACTTGAGTAAAAATTTCTTCTTTTGGAATTGTTCCAAACTGAGAAACGCGTTATAAAGATGGAAAGATTCTAAAGAGGAAAATGGTATGCGCCTGACCAAGCAGACGAATTACGCGGTACGGATGCTCATGTATTGCGCCGCCAATGACGGCAAGCTGAGCCGTGTGCCCGAGATCGCCAAGGCTTATGGCGTATCTGAGCTCTTCCTGTTCAAGATCATCCAGCCGCTGCACAAGGCCGGCATCATGGAAACGGTGCGGGGCCGCAATGGCGGCGTCCGCCTCGGTCGTCCGGCCTCCGAGATCACGCTTTTTGACGTGGTCAGCGTAACGGAGGAGAACTTCTCCATGGCCGAGTGCTTTGACGACGGCAATGAGACGGACTGCCCGTTGGTTGACAGTTGCGGCTTCAACGGGGCGCTTCGCGAGGCATTGAACGCGTTCTTCTCGGTGCTCGCCGGCTACACGATCCACGATCTGGTGCGCCGTCGCACCGATATTTTCAAGCTGCTCAGCATCGAGGAAGACAGAAAGGTCGAAACCTCGGCCGCGTGAGCATCTGCCAGTCATTCAAGCGTTTTTCGAGGCGTCGGGGATATCTCCGGCGCCTTCTTTTTTGCCGCAGTCATCCGATCTGCGCGGCAGGTTCGTTTGCGGCTTGAGCTTGCGTCCGGAAAGATGTAGCAAGAGATCAGCTAACTCGTAACAGCATGGCATCTTGTCGCGGAAATGCTGTTTCTGGCGATGTGGCGGCCACAGGCGTCCGCCATGGCCGGAGAAGAAAACGGAGATACTCCGCTTGGCTGACGGAGCAGGGAGAAAAGCATGAGCAATCATTTCATCGGCATCGACGTCGGAACCGGCAGCGCCCGCGCGGGCGTGTTCAACGAGGAGGGGCGTCTCCTTGGCGTCGGCAAGAAGGACCTCTCCCTCTGGCGGGAGGACGGCGATATCGTCGAACAGTCGTCGAACGATATCTGGAGTGCCATCTGCTTTTCAACGAAGACGGCGATTACCGCAGCCGGCATCGCGCCCGGCAGCGTCAAGGGCATCGGCTTTGATGCGACCTGCTCGCTCGTTGTTCTGGACAGCGATGGCAAGCCGCTTGCCGTCGGCCCGTCGGAGGATCCCGAGCGCAACATCATCGTGTGGATGGACCACCGCGCTATCGATCAGGCGGACCGGATCAATGCCGGCGGCCACGACGTGCTGAACTATGTCGGCGGGCGCATCTCGCCGGAAATGGAAACGCCGAAGCTGCTCTGGCTGAAGGAAAACCGGCCCGAAACCTTTGCCGCTGCGGCCCATTTTTTCGATCTTGCCGATTTTCTCTCATGGCGCGCCACGGGCGCGACGGACCGTTCCGTCTGCACGGTGACCTGCAAGTGGACTTATCTTGCCCATGAGAGACGCTGGGACGCCGGCTATTTCAAGGCGGTTGGCCTCGAGGAACTCACCGAGAATGACTTCGCCCGGATCGGCTCCAATGTGGTCGACATCGCAACGCCGCTCGGCCAGGGGTTGACGGAACAGGCTGCCGCCGAACTGGGCCTTGTTGCCGGAACGCCGGTCGGCGCGTCGCTGATCGACGCCCATTGCGGCGGCGTCGGCACCTTTGCCTGTGAAGGACCGGATGGCGAGAACCTGCCGCCGGAAACCCAGATGGCGCTGATCATGGGCACGTCCGCCTGCGCCATGACGCTGGCGAAAGATGCCAATTTCGTCGATGGCGTCTGGGGGCCTTATTTCGGCGCCATGGTGCCGGGTTTCTGGCTGCTGGAAGGCGGCCAGTCCGCCTATGGCGCGGCGCTTGATCATCTGGTCACGCTGCACCCGGCCTATTCCGTCATGCGTGAAAAGGCTGCGGCAGCGGGCCTGCCGCTTCCCGTCTATCTGGAAAAACGCGCGGTCGAAAAGGCAGGCTCGGTGGAACAGGCAGCCTTTCTCGGACGCGACATCCAGGTGGTGCCGGAATTCCTCGGAAACCGCGCTCCCTATGCCGACCCGCAGGCAAGCGGCGTCATCAGCGGCCTTAAGCTCGAGACCAGCGAGGACAGTCTGGTCGCCCTTTATGTCGCCGGGCTCTGCGGGCTTTGCTATGGCACGCGGCAGATCATCGAAGCGGAAAAGCAAAAGGGCCTGCCGCTCGAGACCATCGTGGTCAGCGGCGGCGCGGCCCAGAGCGGGCTGTTGCGGCGCATACTGGCAGACGCAACGGGGCTGAAGGTGGCGTTGCCCGATACCGCCGAACCGGTTCTGCTCGGCGGCGCCATCATCGGCGCGGTGGCTGCCGGCCAACACCAGAACCTGGAACAGGGCGCCCGGCAGATGTCCGCGATCAGGGAGATCATCGCGCCGGTCGGCGGCCCGGTCGCGGCATTGCATGAGGCCAAGTTCGCGGCCTTCGCCCTGCTGCAGGAGGCCGATCGCAAAATTCGGGCGGCGATGCGGGCATAGCGCCTCCGTCTCTGGCTTCAGGGTTTGCCGGAGCAGGCCCGCGTTTTCCCGTGCGCTTGCGCAGCGGCAACGCTATGGTGGCCTGAAGCGGCGCGAGACAGAAGCACGAAAGGCAGGCAATGGCGAAAACCATATCCGAGATCGCGGAGGAGACCGGCTACTCGAGGACCACGATCACCATGGTCCTGAGCGGTCGCGCCTCCGAGTATCGGATCAGCGCGCGCACCCAGAAGGTCATCCAGGATTATGTTGCCGAGCATGGCTATACGATCAACCAGACGGCGCGCAATCTGAAGACCCGGCGCAGCCACACGGTCGGCTTTGTCGCGCCGGAGATCGCCAACCCCTTCTTTGCCCGGTTCATGGCGAGCCTTGAGGCCTGCTGCCGGGCGGAAGGACTGGTGCTGATCACGACGTCGAGCGGCGAGGATTCGGCGCTCGAAACCCGCGCCCTGCAAAGCCTGATGGAACGCGGCGTCGATGCGCTTGTTCTGGCCCCCTGCGCGCCGCGCCCGCAGGCCGCCACGCGCAAGCGCGCTCGGCGCACGCCGATGGTGCTGATTGACCGTCACTATCCCGGAGACAGTGTCGAGGTGATTACCAGCGACCACAGGCAAAACGCCCGGCTGCTGACCGAGGCGGTGATTGCCGCCGGTGCGGCAAGCATGGCGTTTTTTTGCGGACATCCGGATAATCCGGCGATTGTCGAACGTATCGAAGGGTTTCGCGCGGCGGCAGGTGAGGGCGGTGACGCCCGCGTGCTGACGGCAGATGAAGACAGCGCGGCCGCAGGTGAAACCATGATGAAGACGCTTCTGGCGCGTGGCGGAGAACTGCCAACGGCGCTTCTCTGCTCGTCGCTTCTGGTGCTCGAAGGCGCGCTGCAGTGTCTGAAACAGGCCCGTTCCGCCGTGCCGCCTGAGATGATCATCGCCACATTCGACTATGACGGCTTTCTTGAGCTTCTGCCCAACACCGTCATCGTCATTCGCCAGAATGAGGCGGCGCTGGCGCGCGCCGCCTTCCGCTCCATCGCGGCGCAGATCGGCGGCGAGGTGACAACGGAAGCGTCACGCACGATCGTGGATGCCGAACTGGTCCATCTGAACCACACGGCGTGACGATGGGCGAGGTCAGCCGATCTCGGCAAAGACGGCGGCGAAGGTCTCTTCCAGCATGTCGAACATGGCGTCGAGCTCGTCACGCGTGATGATGAAGGGCGGGGCGAGCACGACGGACGCGCCGAGCGGACGGCAGATCAGGCCCTTTTCCAGCGCCTTGTTGGCAATGCGCTCGGAAATGCGCAGCTTGCCGTCAAAGGGCGCTTTCTTCTCCTTGTCGGCGACGATTTCGATCGCGCCCATAAAGCCGACGCCGCGAACCTCGCCCGCATGGGGGTGGTCGCCGAACCGCGCCAGCCGCTCGAGGAAATAAGGCGTCAGCGCGCGCACATTGTCGATCAGCCCGTCATTTTCGATCACGTCCAGCGCCTTCAGCGCAACGGCGGAGCCAAGCGGGCTGCCGGCCGCGGTAAAGCCGTGGGGGAATTCCTCCGCCGCTTCCGATGCCGCCTGCAGCTCCCCGGCCAAGCTTTCGCCCAGAATGACCGCGCCCATAGGATAATAGCCGGCGGTAATGCATTTTGAGGCGATGATCGCATCCGGCTCCATGTTGTAATAATCGCTGCCCCACATCTCTCCGAGCCTGCCAAAGCCGCAAATCACCTCGTCGGCGATCAGCGGAATGTCATAGTCGCGCAGCACCGGCCGGATCGCCTCGAAATAGCCCTTTGACGGGGGAATGACGCCGCCGGCGCCCTGAACGGGTTCCGCAAACATGCCGGCAATCGTCTCCGGTCCCTCGCGCTCGATCAGGTCTCTCAGATTGCGGGCCATGCGTTCGCTGAATTCTTCTTCGCTCTCGCCTTCAAGACCGAAACGCCAGTAATGCGGGCAGTCGGCGTGGAGAAAGCCCGGCAGCGGCAGGCCGAATTCGCCATTATAGGGCTTTGCCGTCATCGATGAGGTGGCAATGGTCACGCCGTGATAGGCGTTGATGCGGGTGATGATCTTGCGGCGTTCCGGCTGGCCCTTGCGGCGGTTGATCATCCACAGCATCTTCACCATGGTGTCGTTCGCTTCAGAGCCGGAATTCGTGTAGTAGACCTTGCCGCTGTCAAAGGGCGAGAGCCCGATCAGCCGCTCGGACAGCGTGACCGTGACATCGGCGATGCGGCCAAAAAACGAGTGGTAGCCGGGAAAGCGCTCGGCCTGGGCCGTCAACGCGTCGATGATGCCCTTGTGATTGAAACCGGCGACATTGTTCCACAGCCCGGAATTGGCATCGAGATAGCGTTTGCCGTGGACATCGAAGACGTGGATGCCCTCGCCATGGGTGAGGATAACGGGTCCGTTTTCCTTCAGCGATGGAAAATCGGTGAAGCCGTGAAGGACATTGGCCCTGTCCTTTTCTTCCCACGAATTGCCGTTTGCGTCCGCCATGTCCGGTCTCCCTGTTGCCGGCGAGAGCTTTCCCGCGAATGGCGGCCGGCGTCAAGGTGGAGCTCAAAGCGCAAGCCCGGCCTCGTTGAAGACATGGATGTGCCGGTCGCGGAAGGCAAGGCCGATGTCCTGGTTGCGGATATTCTCCTCAACCTCGTCCGCGCGCACGATCAGCCGTCCGGCATCGCCGCAATCGACATAGAGGAAGGTGTCTGAGCCGAGATATTCGACAATCTCCACCGTGCCGGAAATCTGCCCCTCGCCGGGTTTGACGATATCGATATGTTCCGGCCGGATGCCGAGCGTCGCCGGCTTTCCCTCGGTGCCTTCGGGCAACGGGCCGCCGCCGTGCCCGGCAATTTCATATCTGCCGTCAGCGCCCGTGCAGGGCAGGATGTTCATCTTCGGTGAGCCGATGAACTGGGCAACGAAGAGATTGTCCGGCTTTTCATAGAGTTCGCGTGGGCTGCCGATCTGCATGATCCGGCCATCCTTCAGCACCACGATCCGGTCGGCCAGCGTCATCGCTTCCACCTGGTCGTGGGTCACGTAGATCATCGTTGTGCCAAGGGTTTCATGCAGGCGGGCGATCTCGAAGCGCATTTCAACGCGCAGCGCCGCATCGAGATTGGACAGCGGTTCGTCAAAGAGAAAACCCTTCGGCTCGCGCACGATCGCCCGGCCAATGGCAACGCGCTGGCGCTGGCCGCCGGAAAGGGCCTTGGGGCGGCGGTCGAGATAGTCCTCAAGCTTCAAGATCCCGGCGGCGCGGCCGACCTTTTCCTCGATTTCCTTCTTGGGACTGCCGGAAGTTTTGAGCGAAAAGCCCATATTGTCGCGCACATTCATATGCGGATAGAGCGCATAGGACTGGAACACCATGGAAAGCCCGCGCTCCGAGGGCAACCGGTCGGTGACGTCATCGCCGTCGAGCAGAATGCGGCCCCGGCTTGTTTCCTCAAGACCGGAAATCATTCTGAGAAGCGTCGATTTCCCGCAGCCCGACGGGCCGACGAAGATGACGAACTCGCCGTCTGCGATCTCGAGGTCGATCCCCTTGATGACCTGCAGGTCGCCGAACCATTTTTCCACGTTTTCGAGCTTGATCGCGCCCATGTGTCTCTCCCTCAGCCTGCCTGCAACATGTCGTCGCCCATTGCCCAGGCGAGATGGATGGCGGCTGTCCAGGTAAACAGCTTGCCGCCCAGCCCCTCGCCGGTCAGCGGATCGAAATATTCATAGAAGCCGGATGTCTCGACGGCGCGGCGCGTGTCATTGCGCAGCCGTTCGGCAAGGGCGGTCTCGCCCTTTTCCGATAAGCCGATGCCGATCATGTAATTGACCACAGACCAGATCGGCCCGCGCCAGTAGCGCCGGCTTTCAAACTGTTCGTGGCGCGGGTCCCAGCTTGGAAAACCGAAGGAGCAGCGGTCGAGAATGGCCGCGATCTCCGCCGTCAGCCGTTTCTGCTGATCCGGCGAGCCGGCGTCGGCATAAAGGGCCATGGCGGAGGCATTGGTGAAGGCGGTTGAAAGCCCGCCTGAGCGCAAATCCCTGGCCACATGGCCGCCGACATCCTCACTCCAGAAACTGTCGCATCCAGCCTTGGAGTGCTTCAGCCAGGCCTCCGCCTCATCGCGAATGCCGGGCTCGCCGAATTCCGTTGCCAGTTCGGCCAGATCCCGGTCGCCGCGCATCAGCGCGAACTGGACGCAGGGGTCGACCATGAAGAACGGCCCGTTGCGGGCGATCTCCAGGTGGTCCCATTTGCACTCCTGGCCGAACTTCACGATGGCGAGATAGCGGTTATATTGCTCCGCCGTCGGCCGCTCGGACGGATCGACATGGGTAATGTCGCGGCGCGGCAGGTCGCCGAGGTCATCGGGCACGACGATCCGGTCCATGCCGATATCCCAGTCAGGACAATTGTCGCGACCGGATTCCCAGGGGTGGATGATGCCGACAACGCCGGTACCGTCCGGATCGCGGTAAGTGTGGAACCAGCGATGCCAGGCGTGGAGCTTGTAAAACAGCGCTTTCGCCCTGTCGCGGTCCATGTCCGTGCCGGTCTGCATCATCGTCAGCATGGCGCTTGCGGCAACCGGCGGCTGGGAATGGCCGGAAGAGGGAGGTACTGTGTTCGACTTCCACATTTCCGGTCCCGGAAAATAGTCCGGGTCGGTCTTGTGGAAGATGATATGCGGCACCATGCCATCATCCCACTGGCCGGAAAACAGGGTTTCGATTTCCTTCCACGCCCGGTTGCGGTCAAACGTGGCAAAGCCGAGTGCGGCAAAGACGGAATCCCATTCCCACTGATAGGGGTAGAGGCGCGCCGTCGGCACGGTATACCCGCCGCGATCGTTCATGCGCAAAATGTCGATGGCCTGCTGTTTCAGCGATTGATGCATGGTCAGCCTTTCACACTGCCGGCGGTCAGCCCTGCCACCAGGAAGCGTTCGAACCAGAGGAAGATGAACAGCACCGGTACGGTCGCAATGACCGCGCCCGCCATCAGGTGCTGTCGCGGAACCTCGGATGAATTGAGCGAGACGACCCCGCGCGAGAGCGTGAACATGTTGACGTCGTCGAGGAACATGAAGGCGAACAGGAATTCGTTCCAGGCGATCATGAAGACATAGAGCGCGACGGAAGCGAGGGCGGGAAGCGCCAGCGGCAGCGTGATCTTGAGGATCACGCCGGGCCGTTTCAGCCCGTCCATCAGCCCCGCTTCCTCAAGTTCAGAGGGCAGGCCGCGGAAATAGCCCTGCAGCATGTAGAGCGCCACGGGAATGGTGGTGGCCGGATAGACGATCATCAGCCCGGTGAGCGAGTTTCTCAGCCCCACCTGCGAGAAGACCGAATAAAGCGGGATCACCAGCACGATGGCCGGCACCATGTAGATCAACAGGATCGAGCGCGACAGGAAGGCCTGTCCGGGAAAATTCAGCCGCGCCACCGCATAAGCGCCGGGCACGGCAAAGGCCAGCGTGATGATGACGGTCGCGACAGACACGATCGCCGAATTCATCAGGAAGGTGCCGAAGGAATAGACGGTGAAGAGCTCGATATAGGAACTGAACAGGCCGGAAAGCCCTTGGCTGAGATCGATCGAGAGGTCGAGCGGATTGGAAATCAGCGATTGCTGGCTTTTGAAGCTTGTCATCACCATCACGTAGAAGGGCAGGGCGACGACGATGGTGAAGATCGTGAGCCCGACCCCCTTCATGAAGCGCAGGAAGATCACCTCCAGATGATAGCGCGCCAGATTGCCGGAGGACTGGTCGTGAAGCGCTGCCACGATCGACCACCAGAGGGCGACGAGAAAGGCGGCAAGGGCGATCAGTTGCGGCCCGGTCGTATAGGCCAGCGAAAGGCCGAAGGGCTCGCCGAAGGTCAGAAGCATGAGTACGGCGAAGATGGCAATCACCATGGTTGCCTGCACACGCGGTCCCCGGCTCTTCGGCCGGTCGCGCGTTCTCACCGGCGCAAGTGCATAGATCGCAGCCCCCACGGCCCCGGCAAGGGCGGCAATGGCAAGCGGCGGCGCCGTCGACTGGCCGGAAAACAGCGTGAAGACGAGGCCGACGACGATCATCCAGACGATGCCCCAGAAAGCGCCCAGAAGAATGGCGGCGATGAAACCGGTACCGATACGCATCATCCATCATCCTGCGGTGAGAATTTGAAGAAGATCAGCGAGAAGACCAGCAGCACGACGAAGACGACGACGGCAACGGCCGCGCCCGCACCGAGATTGGAAACGGCAAAGGCCTGTTCATAGACATCGACGGTGAGCGTTCTGGTGCCGGCGGCCCCGCCTGTCAGAAGGAAGATGTCGTCGAACTTGTTGAAGGTCCAGATAAAGCGCAGCAGGAACAGCACGGCCAGAATGCCGACAAGCTGCGGCAGCGAGATGTACCAGAACTGCTGCAAGGGCGTCGCGCCGTCGATTTCGGCTGCCTCGTAGACATCGGTGGAAAGCGCCTGCATGCGTGCCAGGATGAACAGGAAAGACAACGGAAAATAGCGCCATGCCTCGAACGCGATCACCGTGGTCAGCGCCACCGGGAACTTGAAGGTCAGCCCGAAGACCGAGATATCGACATCGCGCTGGCCAAAAAAGTCAATTGGCGCGCCGATCATGCCCGAGCGCACCAGAAGCGCATTCAGCGTGCCGGAGTAAGGATCGAGCAGGATGATCCAGGTAAAGGCAACGGCGATGACCGGGGCCACATAGGGAAACAGGAAAAGCCCGCGCAGCACCGAGCGGCCCTTGAAGCTCTGGTTCAAAAGCTGGGCGGCGAAAAGGCCCAGCACCAAGGCGCTCGCCGTGCCGAACACCGTGTAATAGAAGGTGACGCGCAGCACCTTCCAGAAATCGGGCGAGGAGAAGATGCGCGAGAAGTTGTCCAGCGTGAACTGGAAATTGGTGAGGATATTGTCGGATCTTCCAAAAGCCTGAGCAGGGTCGTCGCGCGGCTCGACCGGCGAGGTGAGATAGGCGGTATCGGCAATCACCTGCATGCGGATGCTGTCGCGGAATTTCTCCGGCAGATCGCCGAGCGTGCAGGTCAGCTCCCGGCCCGAGAGCGTGCAGCGCTCGTCAAGGCCTGTGACCTCAAGACCTTCGGGGATGATATCGACAAAGCCGGCCTCATAGATCGAGGCTTTCTGAGAGGTGTTGCGCAGCCTGTATTCAAGCTCCACCGTGTCGCCCACCTCTTCGAGATCCCCGCGCAGACGCTCGTTGATGTTGAGTTCCGGCGGGCGCAGGTCGGACAGCGTGACCGGTTTGAACGAGATCCAGAAGTTGGCGATCAGCGGCAGCAGCACGATCGCCAGCACGATCAGGAAGGTCGGCGCCAGCATCGAATAGGCAAAGCGCATCTCGCGCCTGGCCATGCGGCCATAGGTCTTTGGCGGCGTCGGCGTGGTTTCAGCCTTGTCGGTCATTTCGGACATCTGGAAAGCCTTCGGAAGGGAACGGGCCGGGCGCTTTCAAAACGCCCGGCGGTTTGTTCGGCCTTCGGGATCAGTTGATCCCGGAAAGCTCCGAATTCAGCTTCTGGACGGCTTCTTCGCCGGAAATCTCGCCGTCGATATATTCGCGCACGACCTGGTTGATGATCTGGCTGTTGATCATCTTAGAGGCAAGCGCCAGCTGGCCTTCCTTCACGCCCCAGCGATTGGCCGTTTCAAGACCGGTGACGATCTTCTGCACTGTTTCTTCCGGGTAGAGATCGGCAAGCGGTGCCTTGCGGTCGACGCCAACCGGCAGCGTCGCCCATTCGTCGATAAACTTGCTCGGCGCGTCCGCCGTGCCGCGACGGACCGGGAACTTGCCTTCCGGTGCCATGGAGAGCGTGTTCATATAGCCCTCATCCATGGAGAACTTGATGAAATCCGACGCGACATCGAGATTGGTCGCATCCGCCGTCACGCCGAGATAGCGGATATCCGCCCAGGCCGCGCCGTCCGGGTTGGACGGGCCGGAGAAGGTGGTGACGACATCGGTCATCTGCGCCAGTTCCGTGGAGGTCGGATCATCGTTGATTGTCGGCGGAGCGCTGTCGCGCAGGCCGGCGAGTTCATCGAGGATGAAGGGCGACCAGATGATCATCGCTGCCTTGCCGTCGAAATAGAGCGCGCGCGACTGCTGCCAGTAAAGCTCGCCCTCGGGCGAGGCGTCTGCGAGCGTCTTGTAGAAGTCGAGAACCTCGATCGTCTTGGCTTCATCCAGCGGCTTGAAGCCGTTCTCATCGACAGGCGTCACCCCGTTGGCGAGGAACACATGCTCCAGAACCTGGCTCATGAAGTTCTCGTCGATCTTGGTCGCGGCGACGAAACCGTACATGTCCGGCGGGTTGTGCAGTGCCTCGATGGCGGCAGCGATGTTCGCATAGGAATCCGGCGGGGCGAGACCTGCCTCGTCGAACAGGTCCTTGCGGTAGATGATCATCTGCGTCCAGCCATCGACCGGAACGGCAGCGGTCATGCCCTCGAACTGCGCCATCTCGATTGCGCCGGGAGCGAAGGTGTCGATGCCGAGATCGTTGACGATCTCGTCGTTGATTTCGGCGTCCAGAATGCCGGCCTCGGCCCAGGGCAGCACATATTGCACGGTGAGGTAGATGACGTCGGGAAGATCGCCGGCGGCGAAGGCGGCGGTGGCGCGCGTGCCGAGCTCGCTTTCCGTCACCGGAATGACCTGAACCTCATTGCCGGTCTTTTCCTTGAAGGCGTCGGCGATTTCCTGCTGCTTGGCAAGGCGTTCAGGCTGTTCTTCCGTCGTCCAGAAACGGATCGTGTCGGCCTGCGCCATGGATGCGGCGCTCGCCGAAAGCAGGAATGCCGCCGTCAGTGTCTTCAGTGTTTTCATCATGTCCTCCAAAAGCTTCCCATGGAAAACCGTCAATCGGTTTTCCGCCAAAGCCCTGCAGCAGGGCCAGTCCCCGTAAGTTCTCGTCCGGCAGATGGGCGAGACAAGCAGGTCGACAGTGCGGCCCGCCGCGCGTTCCCGGCGCATGGCGCCGAAAGCATCCGAACCCGATGGATCTCCTCCCATCAGGCTTCCGTAGCGGTTTGAAAAGGCGCAAAGGCTGCACCGCCGCTGGTATCAACTTTAACGCTTTGAGGGGATCGGTCAAGGCAAGCGACCGCCTTTGATCCCTCGTCCCGTTCCACTTTGGTCGTATAGAGCTTACGAAAATGCAGCCGCGCGCCCCTCGCCCGGCAGGAACAATGGCCTAAACCGGACGTTGCCTTGTTGAAGCGAAGCAAAGGGGACGCTGAATGGCAAAAGGCTCACGATGGATCAAGCACCTGGCCCGAACGGGCTACTTCGCCCGCGGTCTTGTCTATACGATCATCGGTCTGTTCGCGGTGCTCGCGGCGATCGGCGCGGCTGAAAGCAAGGACACCAAGGGAGCGCTGCAGACTCTTCTGGAGCAGCCATTCGGTTCCGTCCTCATCGCTGTTCTGATTGTCGGCCTGATCAGCTACGGCGTCTGGCGCGTGTTTCAGTCGGTCATGGACCCGGATGACCACGGCACGGACGCGAAGGGACTTGCCGTTCGCGCCGGCCTGTTTTCCAGCGCGGTCACCTATGGCCTGCTCGCCCTTTACGCCCTCTCGCTGGTCGGCATTTCCGATGGCGGCGGTGGCGGCGGAAGCGGCGGGAGCGGCGGTTCATCGCCGGCCGAGATGCTGGCCGGTTTCGTCGGTTCGCGCCCGGTTTCGCTTGGCCTCGCCGCCATCTTCCTGGGCGTTGCCATCGCCCATTGGGTGAAGGCCTACAAGCGAAAATATGCCGATCACCTGAAGGCGTCGGAAGCGGTCATGGAATGGCTGCACCCTATTTCCGTCACCGGCCTTTTAGCGCGCGGCTGCGTCTTTGCCACCCTTTCCGTGATGCTGGTCCTGCGCGGGCTTTCGAGCGGCGAGGGCGGGGAAACACCGGGGCTCAAGGATGCGCTCGACTATATCCAGGGCCTGCCCTTCGGCGCTTTCCTGCTGGCGGCGCTCGGCATCGGCGTCGTGCTCTTCGCCGTCTACTCCTTTGCCGAGGCCATCTGGCGTGAGATCAATATCGAGGACGCCTAGCGCATTTCGTAATCAGATGGAAAAATCTGACGCCCGCGAAAATGAGTCAAAACTAAGAGCTGGATCACCGGCCGGTTGATATTAACCGCCCGGTGATCCAGTGTTCAGCTCTTGCCGAATTCGTTCGGCGCGTTCTCATCCAGCAGGTCGCCGTGTCCCTTCTGGTGGCGTTCAGCGGCCACCCGTCTTTGCAAATCGCTGTCGACGGCCGTGTCCTGCGCGGTTTCGGTTTCAGCGGAAGACGGTTCTGCGCGCGGCTCCCCGGTCGAAAGATTTGCGGAGGGAAGCGAAAGCGCGGACTGGATGTCATCATCAAGGCGCAGGCGATAGGTCGGTTCGGGCAGCGAGAAGCCGTTGGTCTCGAGCGCGCGCTTGACCAGCCGCATGGCCTCGGACCGCGCCTTCAGAAGATTGGTGGCCGCCTGGTCGACCCAGCCGACGAAGACCAGCACCACATTGGAATCGCCAAGCTCCCGGATCCAGGCATCGGCCGCCGGCTCGTCGAGGATGAAGTCCTGGCGCGCAACCGTCTCAAGCCCGATCTTCAGCGCCCGGTCGAGATCGCTGTTGGCGTCGACGCCGACCTCGAAGGTGAAGCGGCGCTGCGGATTGACGGTGTAGTTGATGATCACGCTCTTGAACACGGTGGCGTTCGGGATGCGGATATGGTTGCCGTCGACCTCCATCAGTATGGTGGCGCGCGCTGTCAGGCTGATGACGAAACCCTCGTAATTGTCGATCCTGACGAAATCCTGGGGGCGGAAGGGTTGGCGGACGGAAAGCAGGATACTGGCGATATAGTTCTCCACCGTATCGCGTACGGCAAAGCCGACGGCGAGACCGACAATGCCGGCGGCACCCAGAAGCGTTCCGAGCAGCGCCGTTGCGCCGAGGATATCGAGCGCCAGTACTCCGCCGATGATCATGAAGGCGATCCTGACCACCTGTCTGAGAAGATCGGCGATGAAGGTGTTCGGCGCGACCCGGCGGAAGGGCCAGCGGCGCTTTGCCAGAAAGCCGCCGAACAGGGCGACGACCGTCCAGCACAAAAGCGCAACCAGGATCAGCGGGATATAGCTCAAGGTCTGCAGGGCGCGCGCCTCAAGGCGTTCGAAGACCGGCACCAGCCGCTCGCCGACCGAGGTCTCCTCGGCAATCTCGTTGTTGACGGCAACGACGCCGTTGACCCTTTCTGCCAGTTCGTCGGCGCGGGCGGCGAAACGGGCCTCCTGCACCTTGCCGCGCAGCGTCACCACGCCGGAGCGGACGGTCGCGTCAACATTTTCCAAACCCTCGATCTGGTCGAAAATCCCCGAGAGTCGCGCTTCGATCGCGGCGTCGGAGGAGGCCGCAATATCCGTCCCGATGCCGGAACCCGATGTCTGGGCAAAGGCACGATCCGCCAACCCCGCCGGAAGGGCGAGAAGGCAGAAGATCAGGGCAAGTATCGTTTTCATGTCCGGCTGTCCCCTCTATCCATCCCTCATATAGCGCAAAGCGCGCGTCTGGCGACACGCGCATTGTTCCGGTTGAGGGAATGGCAAAAGCGGGCCGCTTTACGAGGCCCGCTTTGGATTTCGACTTTCTGCGGTTTCGTCACGCCTTGCGACGGAGCGCTGTCGGCACGAAACTGTGGATCGAAAGTCCCTCATCGCGGTGCTTGCCGCCGGCAACGCCGGCAAACCAGGCGCCAGCCGCGCCAAGCACGGCACCGGCAGCCGAGCCGAAAGCGGTGATGACGGAGGCGTGCTGCGCCATGCGCATCATTTCCTCGGTCATCTCGCCGCTCGTCGATGTCGCGCCAAGGCCGGAGATGGCGGAAATGAGGGCAGCTCCCGCGCCGAGGACAAGCGTTGACAGCGCCCAGACGACGATGCCGTGAATGCCGTCGCGGAACTCGCTTTCGTCCGCGGTTCCGTCACCGAAGTGCGAGCGCATGCGTCCGGCGACATAGCCGCCGGCGGAAGCGCTGGCGAATGCGACGAGAATGAGCCAGAGACCGATGAGGAAAAGCGCCCAGCTGAGGCCGTCCTCTGTCGGTTGCGCGTCGCTAGCGGCAAGGCCGATGCCTGCGCCGAACTGGGAGAGAACCGTGGCCAGCGCGACGGCAACGGCCGCGCCGCCGAAGATCGCGCCCCATTCCAGATAGGAGACGCCGGGTCTGGGCGCGGTGGTTTTGGGAATGTGTTCCTGTTCTGCCATGGTGTAACCCTTATGCCAGGCCCAGGACGGACAGGATGAACATGACGATGACGACAAGGCCGACGAGGTAGATGATACCGTTCATAATTTCTGCTCCGTTTGAATTTGGTGCCTGTTAAACGGGCGCTGAGGGGGATCGTTCCGCGCGATCGTCGTTTTTTCGACTGGAAGTGGCAGCGCGCACGCCGTGCCGCCCTCCTAAAAGCCGTGCATCGCCAGTCGATTTCTGATCATATGCGGCGGCCGGATTTCGGGAATGATGGGAGAAGAGAAATGGCGCAACGCCGTCTGCGGTCGCAGGACTGGTTCGACAACAAGGAACATGCCGACATGACGGCGCTCTATCTGGAGCGCTTCATGAATTACGGCACCACGCCGGAGGAGTTGCGCTCCGGCAAGCCGATCATCGGCATTGCCCAGAGCGGCAGCGACATCAACCCCTGCAACCGGCATCATCTCGATCTCGCCCGGCGGCTGCGCGACGGCATTCGCGATGCCGGCGGCATCCCGATCGAGTTTCCGTCCCATCCGCTTTTTGAAAACTGCAAGCGTCCGACGGCAGCGCTCGACCGCAATCTCGCCTATCTCGGCTTGGTCGAGCTGCTCTACGGCTATCCCTTTGACGGCGTGGTGCTGACCACGGGCTGCGACAAGACCACGCCATCCGCGCTGATGGCGGCCGCCACCGTCAACATTCCGGCGATCGTCTATTCGGGCGGGCCGATGCTCGACGGCTGGCACGAGGGCGAACTGGTCGGCTCCGGCACAGTGATCTGGCGTTCGCGGCGCAAACTGGCCGCCGGCGAGATCACGCGCGAGGAGTTTCTCGAGGCGGCACTCGATTCAGCGCCGTCGGTCGGTCATTGCAACACCATGGGCACGGCTTCGACCATGAACGCCATGGCAGAGGCGCTGGGCATGGCGCTGACGGGCTGCGCGGCCATTCCCGCCGCCTATCGCGAGCGCGGCCAGATGGGCTATCGCACCGGGCGTCGCGCCGTCGAACTGGTCAACGAGAATATCCGCCCGCTCGATATCCTGACCCGCGAGGCCTTCCTCAATGCGATCCGGGTGAACTCGGCAATCGGCGGCTCGACCAACGCCCAGCCGCATCTTTCAGCCATTGCCCGCCATGCCGGCGTCGCGCTGAAGCCGTCCGACTGGCAGGAGCATGGCTTCGACATTCCGCTTCTCGCCAATGTCCAGCCGGCGGGCGAATTCCTCGGCGAGCGCTTCCATCGCGCCGGCGGCGTGCCGGCCATCATGTGGGAGCTCCTTGAGGCGGGGCGACTAGACGGCGGCTGTCCGACGGTCACCGGCAGAACCATGGCCGAAAACCTCGAAGGCCGGCAGGCAAGCGACCGGGCCGTGATCCGCCCCTTTGCCGAACCGCTGCAGGAGCGCGCCGGCTTCCTGGTGCTGAAGGGAAACCTGTTCGATTTCGCCATCATGAAGATGAGCGTCGTGTCCGAGGACTTCCGCAAGCGCTATCTGTCGGTTCCCGGTCGGGAAGGCATTTTCGAGGGCAGGGCGGTCGTGTTCGACGGATCGGAGGATTATCACGCGCGGATCAACGACCCGGCGCTCGAGATCGATGAGAATACCATCCTCGCCATCCGCGGAGCGGGGCCGCTGGGTTGGCCGGGTTCGGCCGAAGTGGTCAACATGCAGCCACCGGACCGTCTTATCCGCAAGGGCATCACCAGCCTGCCGACGATCGGCGACGGTCGTCAGTCCGGCACGGCGGATAGCCCCTCGATCCTCCACGCTTCGCCGGAAAGTGCGGCTGGCGGCGGCCTTGCCTTTCTTCGCACGGGGGATATCATTCGCATCGACTTCAATGCCGGCCGCTGCGACATGCTGGTCGACGATGCCGAGATTGCCCGCCGGAAGGCGGACGGCATTCCCGAAGTGCCGCCGGATGCAACGCCATGGCAGCGCATCTATCGCAATTCTGTGACGCAGATTGATGAAGGCGCGACGCTGTCGGGCGCCGAGACGTTTCGCGACATCGCTTCGCGCCCGCCCCGGCATAACCATTAGGCGCGCGGGGCTGTTGTTCCCGCACGCTCTTGGCCATTGAGCCGCGAAATGCCCGCTGAATACGATATGTTTAGTATTTCGGGCGATGTTCTTCGTGTTTGGCGGCGATTGGACCGCCGGCCTGTGCCGTAAGCGGCCGTTGCGCCCGTCCCTTTTTCAGGCGGGGATCTGTTCCGGAACCGCAGTCGGCCGAAAATGATAGCGCTCTCTTCGGAGAGGTTCTGAAGGCCCGGTGTGCGTGCCAGGGTGCAAGGGGGTAGACGTGGTAAGAGTAAGTGTGTTCGGCATCGGCTACACGGGAACCGTGTCTGCCACCTGTCTGGCCGAGCAGGGCCATGAGGTCATTGCCGTCGATATCGATCCGGCCAAGGTCCGGGCGATCAGCGAGGGCAAGAGCCCGATCGTCGAGGAAGGGCTTGCCGAACTCGTCGCCGCCAACCAGAAGGCGGGCCGGCTTTCGGCGACCACTGATATTGCCGCCGCCGTGGCATCGAGTGACGTCTCGATCGTCTGCGTCGGGACTCCGAGCGAGCCGAACGGCGCCATTGGCCTTTCCCAGGTCAAGGCGCTCTGCACCGCGATCGGCAAGGCCATTGCCGAAAAGCCGGCCTTCCACAGCATTGTCATGCGTTCCACGCTGGTGCCGGGGACGATGGAAACCGTGTGCGTGCCGGAACTTGAGCGCGCCTCCGGGCTTGCCGCCGGCAAGACCTTCGGCGTCGGCTATTTTCCCGAATTTCTCAGGGAAGGCTCGGCGATCAAGGATTATTTCGAACCCTGCCTCGTCGTCTACGGGTCGATGGACGAGAAGACGCAGGCCATGCTCGCCGGCTTCAATGCCTCCTTCGCGGTGGAGCATCATGCTGTCGACATGAAGACGGCCGAGATGATCAAATATACCAGCAACAGCTGGCGCGCGGCCAAGATCACCTTCGCCAACGAGATCGGCAACATCGCCAAGAGCGTCGGCGTCGATGGCCAGGCGGTCATGAAGATCCTCTGCTCCGACGACAAGATCTCGATGTCGCCCTATTTCCTGCGGCCGGGCTTCGCCTTCGGCGGCTCCTGCCTGCCCAAGGATGTGCGGGCGCTCCGCTTCCTCGCCGAAGAGAGGGGCGTCGGCGCGCCGCTTCTCGATGGCATCATGGCGGCAAACGAGAACCAGGTGGCGCGCGCCGAGGCTCTGGTCAGAAAGTTTGCGGGCAAGACCGTGGGCATGGTCGGGATCAGCTTCAAGCCGGCCACCGACGACCTCCGGGAAAGCCCGCTTGCCGCCCTTGCCAGGAGGCTGATTGATGCGGGCTATACGGTCAGGATCTATGACCCCTTTGTGAAATCGGCCTTTGATGACAGAATGGCCGGCGCCGGCCGCGGCAATGACAAGGTCGAGAACCTCGCGGAAAAGCTCGTCGGGGATATGTCAGACCTGATAGCGCTGTCAGATATCTTCGTCGTTGGCCATCGCTATGAAGAGGCCGTCGGTCCGCTTTCCGCCATTCTGGGGCAAAAGCCGATGGTGGATTTGACGCGTGTGGAACCCGGAAAGGTCTCGGGGCCGGCCTATGAAGGAATTTGCTGGTAGGAAAGACTGTGTATCATCTTCTGTACCTGCTTGTCTGTTTGAATATCGGGCTGTTCGCGGCGCCTGAAGTCGTGGGCCAGTCCACCGGGCTGGCGCTGACCATCGGCACGCTCGGCATATGGCGCTATTCCTGGGCGATCATCAACTTCATCAGGGCGAAGATCTATCTCCACTTCGTCTTTCCGCGCCGGCGCAAGGCCGCGGAGAAGCGCTACCGGGCGCAGAAATGGCGCGCGCACGCCTTCTTTCTGGTCACCACCTACAAGATCGACCCGTCGATCACGGGGCCGGTCTACCGCTCGATCTTCGATGCGGCCGCGCGTTCGGAAGGGGGCGCGACGATCGTGTCCTCCGTCGTCGATGCCAGCGATGTCCGGCTGATCAAGGCGATCTTCGCCTTGTCCGATGCGAGCCGGTCCGGCCTTGTCAGCCTGAAATTCGACCGGATACCGGGCACCGGCAAGCGGGATGCGCTTGCCACATCGATGCGCACCATCGCGCGGCTCAATCCCGGCTGGCAGGACGTTATCTTCCTGGTGGATGGCGACACGCGCGTACCGCCGGACGTGGTAGCGCAGGCGGCCCCCTTCTTCACCGATCCAACCATGGGCGCGGTAACGACGGACGAGGTTTCCGAGGCCTCCGGCGGAAGGCTGTTCAAGGACTGGTTCGCGCTGCGCTTTTCCCAGCGGCAGATGATGATGTCCTCCATGGGCCTGAGCGAGCGCGTTCTGACGCTGACGGGGCGCATGTCCGCCTTTCGTGGCGACCTTGCCAGCGACCCGACCTTCATCGAAAGCGTCCAGCATGATTTTATCGATCACTGGCGTTTCGGCCGCATCGACTTTCTGACCGGCGACGACAAGTCGACCTGGTACTGGCTTTTGCAGCGCGGCTACAAGATGGGCTATCTGCCGGACGTCAAGACGGTTTCCGTCGAAACCCAACCGCGCGACGGCTTCGTTGATTCCGCTATCGTGCTGATGCGCCGCTGGTTCGGCAACACGCTGCGCACGAGCAACCGGGCGCTGGCGCTGTCGCCAAAGCGGATCGGCTATTTCACCTGGTGGTCGATCCTCGACCAGCGCATGTCGATGTGGACGTCGCTCGCCGGGCCCTGCGGCATGCTGATCGCCACGTTGGTATACAACCCCTTCGTTCTTTTGTTCTATCTTTCCTGGGTGATGCTGTCGCGCTACGTGACTTGCGCGCTGATCTCGACCTTCCGGGCGAGCCGCTTTCCCATCACCTACCCGTTTCTGCTCTATTTCGGTCAGCTCGTGGGCGCCATGGTCAAGACCTATGTGCTTTTCCGGCTCGACCGGCAGAAATGGACCCGCCAGACCGCCGCCACCAGGACAGAGGCGAAACGAGGGGTTCTGGCATCCGATCGCTTTTCTTTTTATATGCATGCCCTTGCTGTAGGATGGCTGGTGCTGGGCATGGTTTGGCTCGTTGATATTTCGGGCGCTTAGGAGCTTGGCAATGCTTGAGGAAAACCACACCGAAGATGCCGGCAACGCGCAGGACATCCGCCTGCCGCCCGATCTGCCGGACAACGGTCATGACAGCGACCATCCCTCGATCTGGATGCCGTTCTCGGTCTTCATCGACGGCCGTGAGCTGGAGGGCGTAGGCATATCGCTTGTCGCCGCCTATGTCGGCGGCTGGGGCGGCGCTGATCTTGCCGGTCGCGACGTGATCGCGCGTTTCAGCTTCCAGTTCGACGGCTATTCGATCGTTCTGCCGATCGAGGTTCGCGCCGGTCTCGAGGATCGTCGCAGCGGCGCCTACAAGCTCGTGTTTCTTGATCCGACCGGGCCGCATCTTGCGCATCTGCGCTACATGATGAACGCATATCTGGCGGGCGACCTCATCGAGATCAACGAGGTGCTGAACATCCCGCCGGAATACAAGAAAAAGCCGAAGACCCTGGAGCCGCCCAAGCCGCCGACGGTCAGGGAGCGGCTTCGCAAGGTCTTCGGCCTGCTCTGGGTCGGGGCGCTCACCGCGGGCCTGATTGCGCTCACCGCATGGACGATCCATTACCATATCTTCGTTCACAATGTGCCGGGGCTTGCCACCGTAACGCCCGCCGGTCTGCCGTTGACGGCGCCGGAGGCGGGGCAGATCGCCTATGTCGACGGTCAGGCGCCGGAAGGCGGCGTGGTCTTCTCTCTGCAATCGGCGCGCGGCGGCGTGCTCAACTTCTCCAACCCCTGCAATTGCGACATCATGCTGACGGCGAACGGAACTGTTGGCGCGACGGTGCTTGCGGGTACGCCGATCGCCTATGTGAAAACCGGCGACGCCGGCCCGACGATCAAGGTGGTGATGCCGGACGACCTGTCGAAAATGCTGCTCTTCGGCGCCGAGGCCGAGGCGCGGTTGCCGGACGGGCAGACGCTGCCGCTGACGGTTGTCGATGTGAAGGCGGAAGAAGGCGGCTCCGGTTCGCGCAGCATCGTCAGCCTTTCGGCGCCAAGCGGGGCGCTGGGCGCCGGCGACATCGGCAAGACGGTGGCGCTTACCGTCACCAGCAAGCCTTACGCCAATCTCCTGACGCGGATCCGTGCCATGCTGCCTTTCTCGGGTCGGGCGCAATCGCTTTCGCAAAGGGCCAATGACTGGCCGCTGATCGGCAATGCCTTTGCCGGGACGGTCGAGGGGCAGGGGCAATGAGCGCGATCTATCCTCTCGTCATGTGCGGCGGCGTTGGCATGCGCCTCTGGCCACTCTCGCGTCTCAACACGCCGAAGCAGTTTCACCGGATCGGCCCCGACAGTTCGCTTACCTTCTTCCAGGCGACGGTGGAACGCCATGGCGGCGAAGGCTTTCATGCACCCTATGTCAGCGTTGGCAAGCGCTATGAGGATGTGGTGCGGGAGCAGCTTGCGGCGATCGGCCGTTCGGGCGAACTGATGATCGAACCGATCGCCAGGCGGACGGGACCGGCCGTGCTGGCGAGCGCCATCGCGATCAATGAGCGCGATCCCGGCGCGCTGATGGCCGTGCTGCCCTCTGATCACCTGATCGAGGGCGATTTCAGCAGCGTGCTCTTGAAGATGCGCGCGCCAGCCGCCGACGGCCGGATCGTGCTGTTCGGCATCGAGCCTGCCTACCCGGAGGTTGGCTACGGCTACATCGTCGACAGCGGTCCAAGCCAACGCTATCCGGGCGCGCGCGATGTTTCGCATTTCATCGAGAAGCCGGCGCGACCGGTCGCCGAAAGGCTGATTGCCAAGGGGCATGCCTATTGGGCCTCGGGCGTCAGCCTGTTTCGCGCCGATGTGCTGATGGCGGAATATCAGCGGCTTGATCCCGAAACCTTCGCGGCGGTCAGCGAGGCGGTCCGCGATGCCGATCGCACGCCCGACCGTACGGAGCTTTGCGACGCGTTCTTCCGCCGCGCCCATGGCGCTGCGACGGAAAGCGTGGTCTTCGAACATAGCGATAAGGTGCTTCTGGCGCCGGCTGCCATTTCCTGGAGCGATGTCGGCAGTTGGCGCTCACTCTACGAAATCGGCGACAAGGACGGGGACGGCAATGTGCTTTCCGGCGATGTGGTGCCTGTCGATACCAGCAATTCCTATGTCCGGGCATCTTCCGGGCGTCTGGTCGCCACCGTCGGTGTCGACAATCTTGTCATTGTCGATACCGAAGATGCCCTGCTTGTGACCTCGCTCGACCGCACCCAGGACGTACGCATGGTGCTTGAAGCGCTCAAGACGCGCCGGTCCATCGCCGGAGAAGCGCGGGAGCCGCATGAGCAGCCGGTTCGCTCCGGCGAGGGATACGGCGTCTACGCGTTCGACATTCCTGCCGGCGAAGCGGTCTCGCTCGCCCCGCTTGACGACGAGCATCGCGTGCTGACGATCTGCGCCGGGGCTGTTGAACTGGAGGGCGGCGGCGAGATCGGCCGGAAATGGCCGGGCGAGACCATCAGGGTCGCTGCGGGCAGCGCCTGCAGGCTGCGAAATGGCGGCGGTGAACCGGCCCGGCTGGTTGAGGTGCGCCACGCCGTCACGCCGGTCGTGCCGCTTGGCGTTCCGGTTCAGGCGCGCCCGCGCATGGTCTCGGGCGGAGAGGCAAAATGAGCGTGGTCGGCGGCCTTTGGAAGCGCAGCGCTCTGGCGCTGCTGCTGGTGCCGGCGCTTGCCGGGGTCGCACAGGCCTTCGACCGGGACGGCATCGAGGTGATCAACCGCAACTATGCCGCAATGATGGAGGCGCTGGAGGCCGATCCGGCGGTCGGCGTCGACGCGCCGCTTGATGCCGCCTACCGGTTGTTGCACCACGGAGAGGACCGCCCCACCGCGCCAGAGGACGGTCCGGCAGGCTCGACGGCAGCGCCTGCGGGCAGCACAAGACAGGGTGTGGTCGGCAAGGCGCTTGTCGCGCCGATCCTGCAGCAGGTCGCGCTCGAGGTCGGCAGCATGGGGCACCGCGAGCTGATGGAGGCGGCCGCGCCCTCGGGCGGCGAGGTGCTGGTGGTCAAAGCCGGGTCGCTGACGCTCTCCGCCTTGCCCGATGCGCTCGAAAGCAGCGGCTGGCCGGATTTTCTCACCGGCTCCGACGGCAATTATAGCCTCAATATTCCACTGGTGATCATGGAAGACGGAGCGCTTGTCATCGCACCCGGCGACAGGCTGGAAATGGCGGCGGACCGGGGAGCGTTTATTCTCAATCTCGGCACCCTGACCGTGACCGAGGCGACCGTCACGGGCTCTAGCGCGCGGCCGAGGGTTGCAGACTTTCACCCCTTCATCCTGACTGCGCGCGGCGGCCGCGCAACCATTACCGGAAGCCGGTTATCAGATCTCGGTTTCGACACGCGACCGCTGATGAGCGGGCTTGCTTTCGGCTCCAGCCCGTTTGCATCTCTCAAGAGCCGGGGCACGGTCAGCGACACGGTTTTCGACAATGTCCGCTCGGTGGAAGTCAGCGGAATCGAAGATTTCGTCTTTTCCCGCAACCGCATCCAGAATGCGCGCGGGATCGGTCTCAGGCTGGAAAATCTGAAGGGCGGCGCAGTCAGCGACAATGTCATTGTCAGGAGCGGCATGCATGGCGTGCTGGCAATCGGAAGCACTGGTCTTGAGGTTGCGGGCAACATCTCTGCGGAAAATGCTGGGCGGGGCTTTTTGGGTCGCGATGGCGTGGGCCATCTCGTGGTCAGCGATAACGTCTTCGTCGCCAATGATGATGAGGGCGTCGCCGTCGCCGGCGGGTCCTGTGTCGATATTCGCGGCAACGCCGTGCTGCGCAATCGCCGGGACGGCATCAATGTCTCGCAAAGCCTTGGCGTCCGCCTTGCCGGCAATCTTCTGGTGCGCAATCAGGGTGCCGGGATGACCATCAATGACAGTATCTCGCCAGCGGACAGCGTCGAGATCACGCAAAACCGGTTCGTTGCCAACAATGTCGGCATCACGGCTGAGCGTTTCTCCACGATCCGGCTGAGCGGCAACAATCTCTCCGACCAGCTTCCGCTCCTGTTCGGCGGCGCGCTTCAGTATGATACCCCGCGCTACCTCGGCTGGGCCCGTTCGCATGAGGAGGATCCGGACGCTGTTTTCGAGATCTCCTCGGCGCGCGGCGGATCGCCGATGATCTTCCAGGGAGACAGCAACGGCATGTTCCGCCTGTCCGGCATGACCGGCTGCCATTTCGAGGAGCTGAAGTGAGATGGCGAGGCATCGCGCAAGCATCGGCCATTCAGCCGCCATTCTGCTTTTTCCCTTCTCCGTATGTGTCGCCACTGTCCCGCCGGCGCAGGCGGGAACCTCCGTTCCGGCATTCGCCTCCGCGCGCGCGCTGGAGGGGGAACCGCCTGTCCTGCGGGTCGACACGCGTTATGACCGCCAGCCGGGCCTGAAGGCGATCCGCGAAAAGCTCGTCAAAGACCAGCCGGTAACCACGGCGGAACTTCGGGTGCTGGCGAATGCCGGAGACGGGCTTGCCGCCTATGCTCTGGCGGAGCGCTATGTCGGGAGCGGCCAGCCGGAACTGAGGGCGGATGCGGCGTTCTACTACGCGGTGGCTGTTGCCCGGGGGCGCAGCTACGCCATTAATCCGCTCGTCGATATCCTGAATGACGGGCAGACCGTCATTCCGCAGGCGCGTCTCGACAACATTGAAAGGGCGCTGTTGTTGCAGGCGAGCCAGGGCGACCGGGACGCGGTCGATGTCCTGTCGAAATTCTATCTCCAGGGGCAGCCTTTCGGCTATCGTCCGGACATGGCCGAAGAGTTGATGAAGGCCGGCGCTTCCGGCACCAATGACAGCCAACTGGCCTTGCGCACGGCCCTGTGGCTCGCTTCAAAGGAGCCTGACGATCCGGCGGAGATCATGGAAATCCGGCGGTTTCTCGCGATCGCGCTCGAAAGCCCGGATCTGAGCGTGCGCACGGCTGCCGAAAATCTGATGCGGTCCTATCCTGAACCGGGGACGGCCATAATGGAGAACGATAATGAATAAGGCCGGCTTGACGATTGCGGGCGTGATCGCGGCCATGGCTGCGGCAGGCGGGGCCCTGGCGCAGCAGGAGGCAGGCCAGGCCGCGCCGGCGTCGCCATTTCAGATGACCGAGACGCAGTCGGCGCCTGCCGTGCAATCCCCCGCGCCGCCGGCAACGCTTGAGACTGTCTCCGACGAGCAGAACGAGCAGGAACCGCAGGCGGCGCCAACGCAGCAGCCCGCGGAGGAAAAAACAGCGCCTGAAGCCGCAGCACCCCGGAAAACCGCTTCGGGTTCGCTTTATGGATGCACCGGTCTCGAGAGCCTCGATCCTGCCGTGCTCGAAGGTCCGAACGGTTTCTTCTTCACGGTGAAGGACGATATTGCCATGCAGCAGGTCGCCGATCCCGCTCTCGTCGAGAGCATCAGCGATCTTGCCAAGCGCCTGCGCCAACGCGGCACGGTTCTCGTCTATGCGCCCGTGCCGAGCAAGAGCCAGGCCATGCCCGATGAGGTGCCGGACGCCGCATGGCTCTACGGCTACAACAAGACGGTCAATGAGGAGATCTATGCGCAGGCTCTGTCGCGGCTGAAGGCGGCGAGCGTCGTCGCGGTCGATCTTCAGGCGGCGCTGGGAAAAGCCGGTTCGGCAACGCCGCCCTACCAGAAGGCCGATCCCCTTTGGACGCCGGAAGGCGCGCGTCTCGCGGCGGAGGCGGTGGCGGCTGAGATCAAGGCGCTCCCGGCCTACCACAAGGCGAACCTTATGACGTTCAAGACCACCCAGCAGGACGAGATTTCGCGCCCCTCCGAGCTGCGCACGGCCCTGCAGCCCCATTGCAGCGAGCCGTTGCCGCCGGTCAGCGAGAAACGGTTCGAGACGACGGGCCAGGAGGCCTATGCCGCCGACAGGCCTTTCAACGTGCTGGGTTCCGACGCGCCCCCGCCGGCGGTTCTTGTCGGGTCACGCTTTTCGGCCGGCGGTCAGAGCCATTTCGATGGCTTCCTGAAACAGGCGGCCGGCCTCGACGTGGCCAATCGGGCAAGCGCCGATGCCTATCCCTTCCAGTCGATCGATGCCTATCTGAAGTCGCAGGCATTCCAGGACCATCCGCCGCTGTTCCTCATCTGGGAAGTGCCGGCCGGCGCCAATCTCGCCCGTTTCGGCCCGCTGCCCTGGCTGACGCTCTCCGCCAACGCGGCCGGTGACTGCACGGCCGAACACGCGACCTGCGGAAAAAGCGGGGCGGACCAATGACGCGGCATGTCGACAGAGCCGGCAGTAGGCTTTCCCGCATCGCCATGGCGGGTCTCCTGAGCGCCGTAGTCTTTTCCGCAGGCGTCTCGCCAGCCTATGCTGAAGAGCCGGCGATCGACTTCCGTCCGCCGGATATCCAGCCGGCCAAGGTCTGCGCGCAGCGCAAGTCCGACGACATGCTGACTCTGCAGTGGTCGTCCTGGGACGGGGAACGGCTGCCGCCGGGCATCGAATATCGCGATCTCGACAGTGAACTGGCACGGTTGCGCAATATCGACGCCAACAAATATTTCGACACCATCAAGAAGGCCTATAATCTCCGGGCCAGGGTTGATCCCTATTACAACCGCACGGCCTATCTGCTCGACATGATCTCGCTTTATGTGAAGGCCGAGCGTTTCGCCGACCTGCGCGAGACCGGTTTCGTTGCCGAGCTGGAGGCGACCGGGCCGGCAGCCTCGGCGGCGACCGTGAACTTTCTCGGCGATCTCTATCTCGAAGGCCGTGCGGTGCCGCAAAACGAGCAGCGCGGCCTGCAGCGCAAGCTTCAGGCCGCCTATAACGGCAATCCGAACGCCGTTCTCGACCTTGCCGAGCGCACGGCCATGGGACAGAGCGTGCCGGGCTGGGACATGCCCCCGACGCTTGCCTTCACCCTCGGTTTCTCCTCGCTCCTCGGCAATCTCGACAGCGGCATATGCGAGCGCGTGCGCCGTATCGCCCGGGCCTTCGAGACGGGCGACGTCATTGCCCAGGATCATGCGCTGGCGGAGGAGTGGTACCGCTTCGCCGCCGAGCTCGGCGATCCGGAGGCCGCCTGGAAGGCCGCGCGCTACCAGCTTTCCGGCGACGGGCTCGCGCAGGACGATACGCTTTTGATGCGATACCTGACCCAGGCCTACGAGGCCGGCATCGTTCCGGCGCGTCTCGCCATGGGATCGCTGTACGAACAGGGGCGGCTGTTGACCCAGGATCCTGTCGCGGCGATGCGCATCTATGACGCGCTTGCCGCCGACGGCAGCCAGGATGGGCTGGTTGCCGCGATCAGGCTGCAGGAAAGGCAGGGCATTGTCACGGAGGAGGACAAGCAGAAATATCGCGAGCGGCTGGTGAAGCTGGCGCGCTTTCCCGATGCGCCCGGCTGGCCCTTCTCCCGGCTCGGGACGATGCTGCAGGACGACTCCGGGGTATTCGCCCAGGAAGGCGCGCGCGAGAACCTGTTTCAGGAGGCCGCAAAGCGCGACGATCCCGAGGGTAAGCTGCAGCTCGGCCGCCTTTACCTTCAGCGTGGCGATGAGGCCGACCGGCAGAAGGCAATCGCCCTGTTCGAGGATCTGGTCGCCGAGGACGGCAAGTCGCTTGCCATCGATGATCTCAGAAACGCGCTTCTGTGTCGTGCGCCGGGCGGTCCCGAGACGGACCGGTGGGCGCCGTGGCAGGCGCTCGACCCAGACAATCTTCCCGAACTGCCGGACCATATCGAAGCCGAGGACCTGGAAAATTCCGAGATCGCCGACGCCCTGTCGCGGCTGCAGGCGGCTGCGCTCGGCGGCAGCGGCCAGGCGGCGGGCCGTCTGACGACGGTCCTCTCCGATCTCAAGCCCGCGCAGTTCAACGAGATTGTCGCCCATTGGCGCGCGATGATGACGGGCAGGGCCGGCGGCGAGGCCTCCGTGCTTCAGGCGGCCTATGCGGCAGCGCCCGACGATGCCAGCCGTACGGACGTCTTCGATGCGCTGAAGGCCCTTGCCGATGGCGGCGATCCCTTCGCCAAGACCGCGCTTGCCGAAATCTATCTGGCCGATGTCCCGGCGGACGAGGTGATTGACGACGAGACGCTCGAAAAGGCAACGGCCCTGATCGAGGCGGTCGGCGGCAGCGTCAAGGGATCAAGCCTCTGGCGGCTGGACGACGCCTATCGCGCGGCGGGCAAGAAGCAGTTCCAGCCCACCGACGCCATGCTGGCTGAGATCGCGACGGTTGGCGATTTCGAGGCGATGCTGTTTGCCGCCGCCCGTTCGGCGGACGAGGAAACGGCGGATTTCTACTATAACCGCGCGCTTGCCATCATGCCCTGCGATCTCAATGCGCTGGCCCGCAAGGCGCGCTACGCGCTCGATGCCGGAAGGCCGGACGACGCGCTCAGTGCGCTTGACGCGGCGCTGGCGCTTTCGCCGGAGCAGGCGTGGCAGCAGGTCAAGCTTGCCGATATCTATCTGGCGCTCGGGTCTATCGAAGATCGGAAAGAGGCCTTTGATCTTTATGTCGCCGCCTTCCGGCAGGGTTACGAACCGGCGGTCTGGCGGCTGCTCGACTGGTTCTCAAGCGGGGGCGGACCGTTTTATGACGAGGCGCTGCACGAGGAATTGCTGCTCCACCAGCTGAGAAATGCCGCACCGGCAGAGCTTTACAGCGCTGTGGCAAAGCTGAAGACCGCGCCGAAGAGCGTATTTGACAATGTTCTGGCCCAATTCGACCTCACGGATGCCTTTCGCGGCGCGGCCAATGCCGGAGAACCGGTCGCCATGCGCGAACTCGCCAAGCTCCTTTTGCGGGACGGTTCGACGCCGGGCGATGTAGAGGAAGCGGCAAAGTGGCTCACCGGCGCGGCGACCGCCGGCGACCCCGAAGCCATGCTGATGCTGGCGCAGTCCTATGCTTTCGGCCTCGGCGTCGAGCCCTCGGCGGAAAAGGCGCGGCAATGGCTGCAGGCTGCGGCAACCGCCGGAGACCAGACGGCGGGGACCTTGCTCTCCATCATGCGCGTACAGTAGATCTCATTGAACATTGGCACCGAGCGAAGGGGAGCCCGATTTGGCCGAATGCAGCAGCGAGCGAGAACAGTCCGGCTTTGGACGCCTCTCGAACCGGATTTCTTCCAGCCCTTGCAGATTTCGCCGCGGCCTCTTTCTCGCAGGCGCTGCAATCGTTCTTGCCGCGGCCGCCGAGCCGCCCGCGCCCGATGCCTGTCCCGCCTTTCCCGCGCCAACCGTGACGCTCGATTATGGCAGCCGTTACCAGGAAAGCAGCAGCGACCGTTCCGATCTCGATGCGGCGGGCAATGAGGAGGTGGATCTGGCGCTCAAGGATGCCGATGAATTCATCAGGCAGCTGGACGGGCTCGCCAATGACGCGCTGGTCAACCCGGTGCTTGCCAAGACACGGGCGGATTGCGTCATCTCGGGCATCGCTGCCTGGGCCAATGCCGGCGCCTTCAGCGCGCTTGAGACGGAGAATGCCAGGATGACCTATGCCTCGCGGGTGGGCGGCATTGCCAGCGCCTACCGGCAGGTGCGCGACAAGACCGAGGGCCTGGCCGACGAGAAGACCGTGATCGAGGCCTGGTTGCGGAAGAATGCCGATTTCCTGACGGATTACTGGAGCAATGACGCGCCGCCCAAGGCGAAGATGGGCAATCTCAGGCTCTGGGCCGCCTTCGCCGTGACGGAGGCGGCGCTGATCCTGCGCGAGCCAGACTATATCAACTGGGCGCTCGACAGCCAGCGCGCCATTCTGGCGACAGTGGATGAGAACGGCAGCATGCCCTACGAGATGCGGCGCGGCGCCTTCGCGCTCCATTACCAGCTTCACGCGCTGGCCCCGCTGGCGGCCTCAGCCGCGCTGATCTGCCACAATGATTACAGCTATTCCGAAGACGAGCAGGCGGCGATCAGAAGGGCCGTCGTCTTCGCGCTTGAGGGAATTGCCGATCCGAGCGCGGTCGCGCTGATTGCCGGCAAGCCGCAGACGGTCAGGCAGGGGCTCAACAATCAGGAGCCGTTTTCGATCGCATTCCTCGAGGCCTATCTCAGTCTGGAAAGCGATGCGGCGCTTGACCGCGCGCTTGCGCATCTCAGGCCCCTGTCAAACTCCAAGCTTGGCGGAGACCTGACCCTGCTCTATCGCAACAACCCGGCCATGCAGCCAGGCTGTTTCACGCCGAAGACAGCAAAGGGCGGTGATCAATAAAGGGCGGTCAGCGGCAGCGCTGAAGCTGCGCTTCGTATATCTGCGTCATCTTCTGGGCGCGGGCAGCGGCGCTCTTTGCCACCGGCCGGTTTTGCCAAACGCCGCGACTATAGCCGGCATGGCCGGAGTGATAGGCGAGGTAGAGATTGTAGGGATCGTTGAGCGCGATGCCGTTCCTGATATGGCTCTGGTTATGGTACCAGGCGATGAAATAGATCGCGTCGCCGAAGTCAGTGCGGCTGGCCCCGCGCTGGCCGGTGCGGGTCTTGTATTCGGCCCAGGTGCCATCGAGCGCCTGCGAATAGCCAAGCGCGCTGGAGGCGCGGGGACCTGGAATGAAGCCGAGGATTTTCTTGCGCGGCGGACGGGCATGGCTGTCGAAGGAAGACTCGACGTAGATCGTCGCCATCAGAACGGAAACGGGAACGCCATAGTCGCGCGAGGCCTTCTCGGCATCGCGGCGCCAGTTCTCGAATATTCCGTTCTTCTGGGCGAAAATCGCGCAGCTGTTGCCGACATTGCTGACGGTCGTCGAGCAACCCGTCAGAACGGCCAGGCAGAACACTGCAAAGACAATCTTCAAGCGCGAAATAGACATGAGGCATGGTCTACGCGCGGGACCTTAAGGAAAGGTTTTTAAGAATGGTTAACGCCCGCATTGTTTTTCGCTGCGGCGGCCTGAAGGGCCGGCAGGCCGGCCTTTCCCGGCAATGCCGATTTCCTTCAACTTAATCTTTGACAGACGGGCGGCATGACGATAAGGGGACCGCCTGAAGATGAAGCGCAATGATCAGCGCATTTCGATCGGCGAAAGCCAGCCTTCAACCGCAACATGAGAGGGTTTGAACGTGGCGAAAGCGGAACTTGGCACAAAAAGAACATGCCCGGACACGGGCAAGAAATTCTACGACCTCAACAAGGATCCGGTGGTTTCGCCCTATTCGGGCAATTCCTGGCCGCTGAGCTACTTTGAGGATGAGGCTTCCATCGCCGTTGTCGAGAGCGAGGAAGAGGAAAACGAAGTTGCGGAAGTCGACGCCGAAAACGGCGACGGCGATATGGGCGCGATCGCGGAATCTGACGATGACAGCCCCTCCGACAACATTCCCAATGTTGACGGCGACGATGATGACGATGTGGATGTCGACGATGACGACGACACCTTCCTTGAGACAGATGATGATGACGATGACGACGTCTCGGATATCATCGGGGTTTCGGACGACGACGACGACAACTGATCCTCTCCGCTGAGGGCGTTATCGCACGGACTTTGCAAGCCGTCGGATCGCGAGATCCGGCGGTTTTTTCTTTTGGGGCGTCGGGCTGCGTGGCCTCCATCCTGCCAAGGCCGCCGCTTGAAATGTCTTCGGTTTTCGTCGGGAAGGCTGTTCGAGGCCGTGTTCCGAGCCTTGTCGGAAGACAGCGCGCACTTTTTTTCAGACATTGTTTTTTTAAGGCTTGCATCCACTGAGAATCGACAGTAATAAGCCGCCACCCGACGTGATAAGCGTCGCTTCGCACCGCCCCGGCGGTCTCGAAGATTGGGGCTATAGCTCAGCTGGGAGAGCGCCTGCATGGCATGCAGGAGGTCAGCGGTTCGATCCCGCTTAGCTCCACCAAATTTCCTTTTTGTTGTAAAATGTCACATGGATTGACCTTTTTGTGCAGGCTTTGACCTTTTCGGTCACTTGGCTTGAGCTTTTGCGCGTACAGAGCTGCTATGCGGGCTTGGTATCTGGTGTTCAGGGAGAGGGGGCAGTCCTATCTTACCCCGCTCCGGATCGTCGCTCCGTGAGATAGGACTAAGCTCTATACAGGCGAGCAATTTGGCTAAAGCATCAATATGGGGTTCGCTCGTCATATGACTGCTTTGCGCCTCCAAGCAGGAACCCGCTTCGCGGGAGGGTGCTCGCGGTGAGGTCGGTGTGATCATCTGAAGATCTATGCAGGCTGCTGGCGTTGGCGGAACATGATGTTCCCTTCAACGAGAGGAACGTTCAACTGTCAGCTTTTCACACGACACCCCGATCACACCGCTTCGTCAGCGTATGACGGAAGACATGGTAAGCTGGTGAGATGGGAAAAGGACAAGACACATCTCACAATCGAGGTTGTCCGCCGCCTGCCGTTCATGACCGGGTTCGTGGTCATGCGTCGCCGATGGGTTGTCGAGCGCACATTTGCCTGGATCATGAAGTGCAGACGTCTTGTGCGGGGCTACGAGCAACTGACCGGTTTCGCCGAAACACTCATTATCATCGCCGCATCCGCCACATTGATCAGACGGTGGCCGTAACCCTTCTCAAACACACTCTAAAAGCCTCACAGATTATTTAGGGGCAGCCGAAAAGATCTGGTGTGTTCTCATCACGTCGCCCGCTCAAACCCTCACCAAGATGCAGACACGGGTGTTTGATGCGTGTCAGACTTTCTCCGCCCTCGAAGTGGACCCAGCCCCCTCTGGGCATGCCCACGCTTACGATCAGCGCCCCGCATATTGGACAAGCCCGCCTGAAGGATGCGCCCTTCTTGCTTTCACGATCGCCCCGAACTGCCCAACCGCCGCGGACAGAGACCGTGCGCCCCGTCGACAGGCGGCGGGTGTGCGCCTTGCGGTAATACCAACGGTCCGTCATCCGAGCCCCCTTCTTTCCTCGACCCGGCTGCCGCTTGGGGTCGAGCGCACGTAAAACCCTTGAGGAATAGCCTCCTGCACTAGCCCCACATGGGAGATCAGGCCCACGGCGCGACTGCCCTCTGTCAGTGCAGCAAGAACTTGGATCACTTGATCCAGCGTGCCCGCCCCATTCTCGGTATCGAGGCTGCCGAAGCCTTCGTCGATGAAGATCGTGTCCATCCGGATCTTGCCCGAAAGGCTCTCGACCACATCGGCTAGCCCAAGCGCGAGGGCCAGTGCCGCGATAAAGGTCTCGCCGCCCGACAGCGTGGCTGTCGGACGCGCCTTGCCGGTGTTGATGTCGAAGACCTCGATTTCGAGCCCTCGCTTGCCACGTCCACCCGATACCTCGAGCCCGCGCGTCAGCCTGTAGCGACCACGTGTCATAGGGTCGAGCCGCATATTCGCCGCCTCGAGAACCTGATCGAACATTGCTCCGATCGCGAAGGTCTCGAGTGTCATCTTGAAATCGTTCTTGCCGTTAGCCAGATCAGCCAGCCCACGGAGCGGACCGGTCTCGGTTTCAAGCCTCTCGGTTTCGGTCAGGGCCGCCGCAAGCGATTCCTTGAATTTTCTCAGTGACAATACATCCGTTCTCGCTGTGGCGAGTGCAGCGTTGGCCGCGTTCAAGGCCTGGGTGGCGTCTGCCAAGGCCTGCTGAAGCGGAGCAAGATCCGGGCGTTCACGATCTGCGCAAGCGGCTGTGGCATTCTGCAGAGTCGTGCGGGCCGCGATCAGGCCCTCATGATGATCGGATACCGTCTTCTGGTCGGCATCAAGGGTCGGGAAATGTGCCTTGCAAGCATCATATCCCGCTTTGTCCAGCCCGACCTCGGCAAGCCGAGCGCCAAAATCGTCTTGCGCCTTTCTCACACGCTGCTGCTGGCCGTCGCGCGCCCGCTTTGCTGCTTCACGCTGCTCTTGCGCACGAGTGAGCGCTTCACTGGCGGCTCGGTCCTGTTGCGTCGCCACTTCCAGCGCCTCGGAGAGTTGCCTTTGCTCTCTCTGCAAAGCCTCCCGTCGAGCGACAACCGCCTCGGGCGTGCGCAGACTTTCCGGCAGGGATTCGATCACTGTGTCCAGCTTGGCGCGCGCGCCGGCAAGAGCAGTCTCGGCCTTTCCCGCATTGGTGCGCGCCGTAGCCTCGGCAGTTTCTGCCTCGGTCAGTTTCCGCTTGAGTTGGGCCAACTGCTCCGCCATCGCGTCTAGATCGACCGTTTCTCCAAGTGCGGCTACGTCGCCTTCAAGCCGTGCGATTTCAGCTTCGAGTTCCGCCAACGTGCTCCCAGGACGTTCCTGTTCCTACAGCGCCCGCTTCTTTTCGTCGAGCCGCATTCGAAAATTGCCGAGTTCGCTTTCGGCACGAACTCTGGCTTCGGAGGCAGTTCTCGCCTGAACCTGCGCGCTCCGAAAAGCTTCGGTTAAACCAGATTGTTCGGGCGTACCGTGGGCAGGCGCAGGATGATCATGGGAACCACAGACAGGGCAGGGCGCCCCTTCGGTCAACTTTTCCGCCAGAATGATCGCTTGTGTGCGTGAAAGCCTTGTCTCGGCACCTACCAAGGCCGCGTCAGCGGCTCGCGCCGCGTCGGTTCTTGTCGCCAGTTCGTTCGATGCCGCTTCGACATTTCGTTGAGCATTCACGACAGCTTCTTGCGCCTTAGCATGCGCCGCTGCTTTAACTCTTTCTCGGTTGACCTCGACCAGCTCACCGTTCAGTTTGCCTCGCAACGTTTCGGTCTTTCGAGCTTGATCAAGCTCCAGATCGGTCGCATCGCGCTGAGACTTGAGCTTCTCTCGAGCATCTATGGCCTCGGTCAGAGCCTCCTTCGCTGAAGCTTCGTCCATCGCAGCGTCGTCAAACGCGCTTCTAAGATCCGCTGCCTGCACGACCTGCTTCTCGATCGCCTCCAACCTTGTCAGGTCAGCCTGAACTTGCTGCCGCCGGTCCTCGCCCGACTGTGCCTCAACAAGTTTTTTTTCCGCTACCTCCTTCGCGCCAGTGGCGATGTTGAGTTCCGCCTCGGCCTTCGTGACAGCCTCCACCGCACTCCGGCTTTCCTGCTCCGCATCGCGCCAAGCCGTCTCAAGATCACGTGCCTGCAAGGCATTCCGGACAGCCTCAATCCGCTTGGCCAGATCTTCGACCTCGACCGTTTTCTTTTCTAGATCATCGACAGCCTGCTGTGCCGTGTCGGCAGCAGAAAATGCCTTTTCGATTTGCTCGCCTTCGATCAGAGCTTTGCGCGCGGCTTCGTTTGCCATCTCCGCGCCGCTCTGAACACCCTGCTTTTCTTCGACCTTGGCTTCGGCTGCGGCAACCCCGAGTTCCAGCGCTTCGGCGCTCTCGAAACCACGTTCCTCGAGTCGCGCCACGTAGAGCGCGCGCTGGTCGCGCAACGCTCGTTCTGCCTCTGAGGCTTCTTCTTTCAGCCGTGCGGCGAGATCGCGATAGATCTTCACGTCGAAGAGATCCCGTAATATCTCGACCCGCGAATCCGTTTTTGCGGCCAGAAACGTCTCGAACTTGCCTTGCGGTAAGAGCACGATCTGTCGAAACTGATCTGCCCCGTAGCCAAGCAGTGCCTCGACCTGCTGCCCCACTAGCGAGACCTTCTTTTCGGCAATGACACGGCCAGGCTGACTCTGACCAAGCGTGTCCACCGGAATCCCGGTGACGTCGAACAGCGAGGCTTCCGCCGCGTCCTCAGTGGTCCCTTCACCGCGTGCCTTCGGACGTTCCTGCGCCGGACGACGACGGATCAGGTAGGTCTTGGCGCCCAGCTCAAAGACAAATTCGACTTCAGTAGGCAGGTCCGGCGTAGAGTGATCAGAACGCAGCGAACGTGGCTCCTGATCGGTCTTGGTTGGCGCCCCGAATAGCGCGAAGGACATCGCCGAAAACAGTGTCGACTTTCCCGCTCCGGTCTGACCGTAAATTCCGAACAGGCCCGTCTCCAGCGCGGACCGAAAATCGACCACCTCGGTTGTCGCAAACGGCCCGAAGGCTTGAAGCGATAGGCGAATGGGTCTCATGTCTGCTCCTCCCCGGAGGCGGCTGCGTGGAGCTTGTCCGCGACGATCGCAACTTCGGTGGCGTTTGGTTCCCGACCGCGCACAACCTTCACGAAGTCGCCAATCATCTCGACCGGCGTGATCGCTGCTCGCCCGTTGCCGAACGCCTTGGTCTCCGGCGCGCGCTCCTGCCGGGCATAGGCCAGATGGCATGCATTGGGATAGGTCGCGCGTAAGCGCTTCATCGGATCGATCAGAGGGTTCTCATCCGTCAGGATAGCCTGGATGAAATCGTTAGACGGCGTTCCTTCCAGAAGATCCGAGAATGTCCCGGTCAGCGAGCGCACCTGCCGGATCGGTCGGAACGGTACGTTGCGGATCTCGACCCCTTCAGCTTTCAGATCGACGACAGCCATGGATTTTTCGTTTCCCGCCTCGTCAAAACCGAAAGCGAGCGGTGCACCGGAGTAACGAATATGGCGCGCGCCCACTTCCTGCGGCTTGTGCAAATGCCCCAGTGCAACATAGTCCGCCCCATCGAAGACATCAGAGGGAACAGTTTCGATGCCCCCGACTCGCGTCAGGGCGCGCTCGGTCTCGCCGACCGCTCCCCCCGCGACGAAAGCATGGGCCACGACGACCCAACGCGCGCCTTCGGGCAGCTGTGCCCTCGCTGCGGAGATCTGGCGTGCGATGACATCCGCCGGCGCGCTGATCCCCTCATCCCCGAACACCTCCCGTGCGGCATATTCATAGGAAAAGGGCAGCGCAGAAAAGGCGACCTCGCCCTGCGCGTCACGCAGCACCAGGGGCGCTTCCACCGCATCGGCAATCCCGCGCACCAACACACGCGACGCGGTGGAGAAGACGGACATTGCCTCGATCCGGTCGCCAGAATCGTGATTGCCTGAGATCATTACCACGGCGGCTTCGGTGTCCTCTGCCACGCGTTTGAGGAAGCGGTTAAATTGCCTGATTGACGAATTGGGCGGCGAGGCCCGGTCGAAAACGTCGCCTGCGATCACAAGCACATCGGCTCGCTCGGCGACGAGCGTCTCCAGAATCTGACTCAGGACGACCTCATGATCCTCTTCGAGGCTTAAGCCCATGAACTGCCGTCCCAGGTGCAGGTCTGCCGTATGGAGGATTCTCATTTTTACACCATTAATTTATACACGTGCAAAAAATATATGTACAATCCGGATGAGTCAAGTTAGATTCCGGCCATGGCTTTCGACAACCTCAAACATGCCCAGCGGGAACGCCTCGAATACCTTGACAAGCTGTTTTTTTGGGACGGCGCGGCGACTCGTGCTTCATTGATCAAGCGGTTTGGTATTTCGAATGCGCAGGCCGCGCTCGATTTTCGTACGTATCTCGCAAAAGCACCAAGAGATGCTCTGCAGTATGACGCGACGTCGCGCCAATACCTCGCCCATGACAGCTTTAAACGGCTCACCGGCAAGACGACTTCAATGGAGCTTGAGCAGCTCTTGGCGGGCGGGGCCTCATCTGCATTCGATAGATTGCCCGATTTGCAGCGCACCCAGGACATACGTGTTTTACGACCGCTTTACCGCGCTTTTCGGGCCAAAGATGCAACGAAGATTGTTTATCAATCGATGCGAGATCCGGAACCGATGTCGCGCTGGATCGCGCCCGTACGTTTCGCTTCCGACGGGGTGAGGCTGCATGTACGTGCCTGGTGCTTTGAACGGGAGGCCTTCCGAGATTTCCACCCCGCGCGCATCGACCCAGATCGTTCGTTTGCAGCGACGAAACCAGCTGGTTCGGTACCCCGCGATGATGATTGGTTCACATGGGCCATTCTGAAGCTTAAGCCACATTCGAGATTGACTGAGGCGCAACAGCGGGTGGTTCGTATTGAATTTGGGTTCACCTCAGACGTGCTTGAGGCCAAAACCCGCAAGGCACTTGAGTTCTATACGGAACGCCGATGGGGTCTTGAGCAAAAGGAACCTCGTCTTGAAAGAGTCGCTATCGACTATGTTCCGATGAGTGAGGAGGAGATCGATGCAAATTGATATGCGCCGTATTAATCCCTCCCTCAATATGAACCGGTTTTATTCCGTTGAACTCACCAAAGACCTTTTTGGCCAAACCGGAGTCCACCGGCAATGGGGCCGCTTTGGAGCCTGGGGACGCCACCGCCATGATTGGTACGCAACACAAGCAGAAGCTGAATCTGCCCTTTCCGACCTTGTCAAACGGAAGCTGGCCCGCGGTTATATAATCAAATTGCTGGTGTCAGACGACTAGGAAGCCTGAGATGTCATTCTTTGGAAAATGGTCGCAACAGGGTGTTCCGAAGAAAGGTTGGACCTGCATCGGGTTTGAGGATCTCGGTGAGCCCTCCGCCCAGTGTGAAATGTGCGAAAACCAAGACATCCGGTATGTTCACCAGATGCATCACCCTGAGTATCCGCGCATTCTGGAGTGTGGCTGCGTCTGTGCCGGCAAGATGGAGGAAGACTATGCTGCCGCGTTAAAACGGGAAACTGACAGCAAGAACCTGGCCCAGCGGCGCGCTCGCTGGTTGACACGAAAATGGAAGGTTTCGCAAAGTGGGAATCACTATCTGAAAACGGACGGGTTCCACATCGTCGTCTTCCCGAAGGCCGGTGGATGGAGCGGAACAATTACCCGGCTGAGCACTGGGCTCGCAACGCAGGCTCGCCGTCTCTACCACACTCAAGAAAAAGCGAAGCTTGGCGCTTTTGACGGCATGATCTGGTTAAAGAGGCACTGACAATCAATTTTAACGCCACGCTTCGGTTGACACCACTCGGACGACTGCACCGATGCATCGCTAATTCTCGGGCAATGGCAGCAAAAGGCCGACGCGGCGTGCACCTGTTGGATTCGAACGTCCGCTTAGCCCACTTTATTGCCACAAGTTCCCTGACTATTTACGGCCCCGTTTTCGCCGATCCGGAAGGCGCCTCCAAATCGATCACTCGGATGATCGCAAGCGGATCCCGAAAGCAGTCATTTGTTCATTGTAATTCTCCGGGGCAGCTACATGCCAGACCTAGGGACCATTTTGCCCCAAAAAGATCTTGTAAGCCTCGGAGCAGATGCGATTCGTTCGTGATAAGCGGAAGAAGGGGATGAGAGGTGGCTCGGGAAATCTGCACAGCTAGGATAAGTGGAATTTCTGCCTGACTTCGGCTTAGATGCCGTTAACAGGAGATACCATGACGAGACGACCGCGCCGGAACCATAGCCCGGCTTTCAAGGCCAAGGTGGCGCTTGCCGCCATCCGAGGTGAGCAGACGCTGGTGGAATTGTCCCAGCAGTTCGACGTTCACGCCAACCAGATCAAACAGTGGAAAGACCAGCTCCTTGAGGGGGCGACAGGCGTTTTCGGCGATGACGCAAAGGCGGAGCCGGCGGGTCCAACCATCGATGTCAAAACGCTGCACGCCAAGATCGGGGAACTGACGCTGGAGAACGATTTTTTAGCCGGAGCGCTCGGCAAGGCGGGATTGCTGGGCGGAAAGAAATGATCGACCGCGAGCACAAGCTGTCGGTCGTGAGGCAGGCCAGGCTGCTCGGCTTCAGCCGTAGCAGCATCTACTATTCGCCGCGTCCGGTATCCGATGGCGATCTTGCCCTGATGCGCCGGATCGACGAACTGCATCTCGAATATCCGTTCGCGGGAAGTCGGATGTTGCAAGGGCTTTTGAGAGGCGAAGGACTGGAAACCGGGCGGCTTCATGTCGCCACGCTGATGAAGAAAATGGGCATCGAAGCGATCTATCGTCGCCCGAACACGTCGAAACCGGCGCCTGGGCACAAAATCTACCCCTACCTCCTGCGCAAGCTGGCGGTCACCCGACCCAACCAGGTGTGGGCAATGGACCTGACCTACATCCCCATGGCGCGGGGCTTTGTCTATCTCTGCGCCGTCGTCGATTGGTTCAGTCGCCGCGTGCTCTCATGGCGGCTGTCGATCACGATGGAAGCGGCCTTCTGTATCGAAGCAGTCGAGGAGGCTCTGGCCCGTTATGGCAAACCCGACATCTTCAATACGGACCAGGGATCGCAGTTTACCTCTGTCGACTTCACGGCGGTGCTGAAGAAGGCGGAAATCGCCATCTCGATGGATGGCAAGGGTGCGTGGCGGGACAATGTCTTCGTCGAGCGGCTTTGGCGGTCTATCAAATACGAGGAAGTCTACCTCCACGCTTACAAGACCGTGTCCGAGGCCCGCGCTGGCATCGGCCTCTATCTGACATTTTACAACACCCGGCGCCCACATTCATCCCTTGACCGGCAGACGCCGGATCAGGCCTACTTCAACGCGCTGACGCCGATGATGGTGGCGGCATAATCGAGGCGGAAATCCACTTAACGAAACGCCCCAAACTGTGCAGATAAACCGAGCCACCTCTTTATGCACTCCAGCCGACAATCCCGCATCTGACACGATCGTCATTGCATCGATGTCTGCAACGTCATCGGATTTCGAGACTGCCGGATGTAGAGGGCGAAAAACCGCCGAAGAAGAAATTCAAGGCCTATGCAATCGGCTATTTTCACATCGATCTGGCCGAGGTGCAGACCGCTGAAGGCAAGCTTTACTTGTATGTAGCAATCGACAGGACCTCCAAGTTCGCCTTCGTTCAACTGGTCGAGCGCGCCACCACCAAAACAGCGTCAGACTTTCTGGAAGCCTTGGTTGCTGCTGTACCATATGAGGTGCACACGGTGCTGACCGACAACGGCATCCAGTTCGCCGACATCCCGAAGAACCGAAATGGCCCAACCGCGCGGTTCCGGGGCCATCCTTTCGACCGGGCATGCTGGCGACACGGTATCGAGCACCGGCTAACCAAGCCCAAACATCCCTGGACGAACGGACAAGTCGAGCGAATGAACCGGACGATCAAGGAAGCCACGGTCAAACGGTTCCACTACGACAACCATGAACAGCTCCGAAGCCATATCGACAATTTCGTCGCGGCATACAATTTCGCGCGACGTCTCAAAACGCTCAGGGGGCTCACACCCTATGAATACATCTGCAATGTCTGGACAAAGGAGCCGGAAAGATTCAAGCTCGACCCAATCCATCAAATGCCGGGACTAAACACCTAAGCTCTATATAGGCGGGCACGATGGCTAAGGCATCAAGATGGGGGGGCGCTCGTCACATGACTGCTATGCGCCTCCATTTCGGTCGTTCAGACTGCCGTTGAGTTTTCCAGAAGCTGCCGTTCACCTAATCAGACAGGACGTCTGGCTTGGGGTGGAAAGAGGACTGGCGGCTTTTGCCTGCGATCACGCAGAAGCAGCTGTCGCGGGTGCGCTAACGTCGATTTCATTCATGGCTCAGAATGGCGGACTGCATGATGTTTTCGAGAAGCCTGACAAAGTTTGTTGCATTCTTGTCGACATTTAAGGTCGATAGTGGCTAGGTATAGGTAAGGGACTGATAACGTGCCTTGGGCTGGGCACGGCATACATAGCTTCAAGCTAACAGAATTGGATGGGGTTGATGGACGAGCTGACCGGGCCGAAGCGTGTCGAAACCACCGGGCGAAGCGAACAGGGAGATCGCCCCACCACTAAACGAGCCTCCAGGCGCAGTCCCAGGCGCGGCAAGATCAAACTTGTCGCCTCGTCGCTGCTGTTTCAGTCGACCGCACTGGCCGGGACGATGGCCGGCATCCCGATGGCGTTCTACGCGCGCGCCTACGCCCAGGCGACCTGCAACCCGTCGTCGACCGACAGTTTCAAGTATCCCAAGAATGTCGGGGGGATCTTGGGGATCGCGTCGACGACGTTCGACTGCACCATCTCGTCCAGCTCGACGATCACCAGCACGCAATATGCCTATGGCGGCGCGCTGACCTGGTACTCCAATCCCGAAAATTACAAGCAGAAGTACCCGTTTCCGCCGACGAACGGCGAGTTCGGCCTGAACATCAAGGTCACCAATACGGCGACGATCGACGTGAGCGAGGCGGCCAGGGTGTCGCCGATGATCTCGTTCGAGGGCTCTTATCTTTACGGCACCAACTATTATCATCCGATACTGAAGCATGACGAGGCCATTCGCGTGATCTCGGTCGGCGGCAACTCGGATTACAGCACTACAAAAACTGACAAAATGCCGAACTATCCGGGCGGACCGGGCGGCAGCGTCAGCGTGACCAACAGCGGGCCGATCAAGAATGCACCGGGTGCCGGCATCTATGCTGTGAGCGCGGGCGGAAGTCCCTACGACAATGCCGACGGGGGTAGCGGTGGCTCCGTTTCCGTTACCACCACGGCCGATATTTCGACGCAGGGCTTCGGCATTGTTGCAATCAGCCGTGGCGGCGCCTCCGGTAGCAGCGGCACCGGCGGAGCTGGCGGCACGGTCGCCGTCACGGTCAGCGGCGACGTCGGTTCGATCACCTCGACGGCGACCGGCGGCGGCGTTCTCGCCGCCTCCTACGGCGGCAACAGCCCCAACAATGGCAGCTGGTACGGCGGCCTGCAGGGCGGCATTGGCGGTCATGCAGGCGAGGTCACGCTCACGGTCGGCTCAAGCGCGACACCCTTCGCCGGCTCCGTCACAACCACTGCGCCCGGCAAAGTGGGCAAGGAGTGGGGCTTCCTCACCCGCAACAGCGGAGCCGCCCTTGCAGCCATCAGCTACGGCGGCCAGGGCTTGGTGACCACCAACGGGTCCGGCGTCGGATTCAACGGTGGTGACGGTGACGAGGCCACGCTCAAGATCTACGGCACCTCCGACACACTCGTGAAGACGTCGGGCGACTATTCCGTCGGCATCCTGGCTGGCAGCTACGGTGGCACCAGCCTCGACTATTACGACGCCTCCAAGTCCGGCGGCGGGGCCGACAAGGCCGCCGTCTCCCTTTCCGGCGGCGGAACGATCGAGACGGCGGGCCACCACTCCAGCGGCATCGTCGCCGTCTCCCTGGGCGGTCTTGGCAAGCTCTCCTCGACGGCGACGTCCGATGGCGCCGGAAAGGGCGGCGTCGCGGGCGAAGTGGAGGTCACCAACGACTTCGCGATCACCACGAAGGGGGATCATTCCCACGGCATTGCCGCCATCTCCGCCGGCGCCGGCGGCGGCATCTTCATCTGGTCGAAGGATTCCTCCTTTCAGTGGGGCGACGGCAATCCGTCGTCGAACACCAGCGGTAGCGTCACCGTCACCAACACCGGCACGATCAAGACCTATGGCGTTGATTCCCACGGTATCATCGCGGAGTCGATCGGCGGCGGCGGCGGCGCGCTGACCTCCTATTCGAATATGAAGACCAGTATCTATGGGGCCGTCACGGCATCAACCCCGGGCCAGAGCCTCGGCGGCTACTCCGGCAGCGCCGACGGCTACGATGTTACCGTGGTCAACAAGGGGGCGATCTCCACCTATGGCGGCTATGCATCGGGCACGGCTGCAAAGAGCGCCGACGGCACCAACGTCGACCTTGGCGGCGGCATCGCCATCCTCGCCCATTCGATCGGCGGCGGCGGCGGCACCAACACCGGCCATGGAGCCATCGGTGGTATCGGCGGCAGTGGCAATGCAGGCGGCGACGGCTCCAACGGCGGTACCGTCAACGTCAAGAACTATGCCGCACTGACGACCTACGGCTCCGAGGCCCACGGCATCGTCGCCCAGTCTATCGGAGGCGGTGGTGGCGCCGGCCGCAATCGCAAGGGCCTGTTCGTTTCGGTCGGCGGTAACGGCGGCAATGGCGGCGCCGGCGGCACAGTCGATGTCCTCGATGAGGCCGCCATCACCTTGTCGGGCGACTACGCCACCGGCATAATCGCCCAGTCCATCGGCGGCGGCGGCGGCGCCGGCGGCAAGGCGACGGCCTGGGGGGTTGGCTTCTCCATGGCGATTGGCGGCTATGGCGGCTATGGCGGCAACGGCGGCAGCGCGAGCGTCACCACCACGTCGGACGGCAAGATCTCGACGGCCGGGACCAATGCGCTCGGGATTCTCGTGCAGTCTATCGGCGGTGGCGGCGGCTCCGGCGGCGCGGCCAAGTCCAGTTCGGCGGGCAAGACCTTCGACATTGCGATAGCGAGCGGCGGCGGCGGCGGCGGCGGCGGCGGCGGCGGCGACGCCTACGTCAAACACTCTGGGTCTGTGACGACGGGGGGCTACGATTCCACCGGCATCCTGGTGCAATCCGTGGGCGGCGGCGGCGGTGCTGGCGGGGCCTCAATGGCGAAATCGCTCGCAGCCGGCCTGCCGTTCGACAAGAAGGGAGACAGCTTCGCCCTGTCGGTCTCCATCGCGCACGGCGGCTCGGGCGGCTCGGGCGGCTCGGGCGGCGAAGCCAAGGCGATCCTGGAAAAGGACAGCTCGGTCAGCACCACCGGCGACGGTTCGATCGGCCTCCACATCCAGTCGATCGGCGGCGGCGGCGGTGCCGGCGGCGATTCCACCGCGGCGGCGAGCACGGCTACGCTGCAGAGCGTCGTTGACAAGCTGACGGCCGGCCAGACTGAGGCGAAAGGTGATTCCGTCACCGCCCAGCTGACATTCTCACTTGGCGGCTCTGGTGGCGACGGCGGCGATGGCGGAGAGGCCTATGCCCACACCTACGGCGCCATCTCCACCACCGGCGATTTTGCCGACGGCATGCTGATCCAGTCGATCGGCGGCGGCGGCGGTGCCGGCGGAACCGGTGAGACTGACAGCGTCTCCACCTTCGGCGATTCGACCTTCTCGCTCGGCCTGTCAATCGGCGGCACCGCCGGTGACGGCGGTTATGGTGGCGAGGCGATTGCCGGCGTCGCCGACACCGGCTCGGTCACCACCACCGGTCCGAACTCGATGGGCCTCTTCGTCCAGTCGATCGGCGGCGGCGGCGGCAAGGGGGGCGGCGGTAGTGGCGATAACGATGCTGACAACTCGCTCTCGGTCGGGGCCGGCGCGACCGGCGGATCCGGCGGTTACGGCGGCAGCGTCTATGCCTGGAACAATGGCAAGATCGTCACCAAGGGAGACGCCTCGTCCGGCATTGTCGCGCAGTCGGTCGGCGGCGGCGGCGGTCAGGGCGGTTCGGGCACAAGCTCCATCGGCCACGCCTTCGAGTTTAAGAAGGAGACCGAGAAGTCTTTCAAAGACTGGGTGAAACTGAATCCCGGCTTCGATGTAACCACCAAGCTGACAGCAAACACAGGCGCCTCCGGCGGTGCCGGCGGCGATGGCGGTCAGGTGGTCGTGGGTACGGAAAAGCTCGGCAGCACGCTCTCCAAGGGAACCACGACGACCTACGGCTCCTTCTCCGCCGGCGTCCTCGCCCAGTCGATCGGCGGCGGCGGCGGTGCTGTCTCCGTCTCCTCCAGCGTCAACGATGCCGACCTTGATGTCGCCGATGCCGATGTCGATCTCGACATCGCGACAATCTCCTTTGGTGCGTCCGGTGGCAGTGCTGGCGAAGGCGGAACGGTCACCGTTTATGCCGCCAACACCTACACGTCGGGTTTCTCCGCGCCTGGCGTGATCGCCCAGTCCCTCGGCGGCGGCGGCGGCGTCGGCATTGTCACCGGCTATGCCATGGACAAGATCAGCGTGAGCCTGGGTGCCACGTCGAAATCATATGGCGCCGCCTCGGCGGTGACCGTTGACACGCTGGCCGGCACCAACATCCAGACCACCGGTGACAACGCGAACGGGGTGATTGCCCAGTCGATTGGCGGCGGTGGCGGTCTCGCCGGCATTGCGCTCGGCACCTACGACGCGGTCAACGACGACACCATTTCCGACGTGATCAGCGTGGAGTTTGGAAGTGATAGCGGGAACGGCACCTCCCATGGCGATTCGGTCACCGTCGATCATGCGGGTTCTCTGACGACCAAGGGAAGCCGGTCGGTCGGCATCGTGTCCCAGTCCATCAGCGGCGGCGGCGGTTTCGTCTCGGCCTCGGCCGCCAGCTTCGACGACGTCACATTCGTTCAGAAACAGGCTCCCAACAGCGCCAATGACGCCACCGTGACCGTCGAAGGCGGAGCCTCCATCGTGACCAGCGGCGACGGCGCCGTCGGCATTCTCGCCCAGACCGTCGCCGGCGGTGGCGGTGTCGCGGCCGACCTCGCCCTGGGGCTAACGCCGTTTTACAGCTACTACAACAAACAGACTTACGGGACGTCCTACTACTACGACAACGACACCACGGTTGCCAGTCGGACGGGCGATGTGACCGTCACGGTCGACGCAGGCGGAACCGTGTCGACTACTGGAAAATACGCCCACGGCATCGTTGCCCAGGCGATCGCCGGATCGGGTGGCATCTTCACCCGCGACGGAAAGACCTATGCGGGATCGCTCGGCCGCTTCAACAATACCTATGACACCGCTGCGTCCGGCAACAGCCAGTCCGGCTCGGTCTCGGTCACGGTCGATGGCAGCGTTACGGTCGCGGATCCGACGGCATGGGCGATCTGGGCCCAGGCAACGGGCGAGGATCTGACCGTCACCGTCGGCTCCGAGGGCACGGTGACCGGGTCCCAGGCGTCCGGCTCCGACGGCAAGTATGCCGGCGGTGCAATCTTCGTCTCAGGCGCCGACAAGACGACGATGACCCTCGACAACTCCGGCACCGTCACCGGCAACGTCGTGCGCTACAAGTTCGCCGACGACACCGAAGAGCTTCAAAAGGCCACAATTGCCAGCGTCACTGACGGCAAGACCGCCGCAGTCGCCGGTCAGGCTCTGTTCGTCAACCAGGGTACAGGGACGTTCGCGACGGGCGCGATCGCCGATGTCGATGCCGTGCTGAACGCCGGCACCATGGATATTGGCGGCGAGTGGAACCTGATCGAGACGACTGTAACCGGCGATCTCGTCGGTATCGGCACAAAGGATGCGGGCAGCGCCTATGATGTCGCGAGCCTCGGCCTTTCGACGGAATTCTCGCCCTTTGGCTATTTCCGTCGCAGCGAACAGCAGGACTGGCGGACCGCGACTTCAAGCAGGGGCGGCCTGATCTCCGGTCTTGATGTCGATATGGAACATGGCCTTGCCGACAAGCTTTTGGTCCGAGGCGATTTTGCGGGCACATGGGGCGTCGATGTCAATGCCAACGCATTGCTCCCAAACACCAGAACCGAGTTCCTCAAGGTCTCCGGCAGCGACACCTCGGACCTTTCGATCCTGTCATCGCTGGTGTTTGACTTTACCGATGTCAGCACCTCGCCTGAAGACTGGACCGGCTTTTCGGTCGCAAACGCCCATTTCACCAATAATGGCGTTTCGCTCGGTCGCAACGGCCGTCGGGTCTCCTCTGCGCTGCAACAGGCCTGGAACAGGATTGAGGATGGCTCGGCAACAGAGGTGAAGTTCGGCGCCGACGAGATCTCGCTCGGTCAGGTCTTCGGCGCCTTCCATCAGTCGACGCCGGAGACCTTTTCCGACATGCTGATGGAAACGATCTCACAAACGGCAGCCGCACCGCTTTCGTCTTCGCCATCTGCGGCGATCAGCGCGGCCAACAGCGTTCTGTCCTGTCCGGCTTTCGAGACCTCCGGCGTGATGATGGACGAAAGCTCGTGCGTGTGGAGCCGCGCCCTGGGCGGCGAAACGACCCAGGACAGTCAAGGCGATGCGGCCGGGTACACCCAGTCGATAGGCGGTTTGCAGATCGGCGGCCAGATGGAACTGCGGGACGGTTGGTTCCTGGGTTCCGGCCTGACCTATGAGAGCAGCTGGTTCCGCAGCGACAGCGGCTCTCAGAAACTGGATCAGGATTCCTTCGTCGGCGCAGTCGCGTTGAAGAAAGAAGTCGGTCCGTGGCTGTTCGGCCTTGTTGGCGGCGGCGGCTACAACTGGGGCGATTCCAAGCGCTATATCAATCTCGACACGCTTTCGGCGACGGCAACCGGCAATCCGAACTCCGCGATGTTCTTCGGGCGGTTCCGGGCATCCTACGAATTCGCGCTCGGCGACGAATACTACATGCGCCCTCGGGTCGATCTCGACATCATCAACATGCATCAGTATGGCTATACCGAACGCGGCGCAGGTGCGCTCAATCTCATGGTCGACGACAATTCCGACACCGCCTTCGGTGTGACGCCGGGGATCGAGTTCGGCGCCCGCATACCGTTCCTCGAGGATTGGCCAGCGCGGCTCTATGGCGATCTTGGTGTGTCCTTCATCTCGGCCGATGAATGGGAGACGACAGCGCGGTTTTCCGGCCTGTCCTCGATGGACAGATTCTCGACCTTCTCACCGATTGCAGACACGGTCGGACATGTGACGCTCGGCCTTGATCTCGCCAAACGAAAAGGCATGGAGCTGAAACTGCAATATGACGGTGCATTCGCCGAGGACTATCGATCCCACACAGGCTCGCTCCGCTTCGGATACAGGTTCTGATCAACCGGATGCACAGCGGGTGAGATAGCGTCATGTCGATGGGGTGTCGGCATGACGGCGATCCAACGAGACAAAAAAACAACATCGAGACTATTCATGACTGCAGATACCGACGAAAGCGTGAATCCTGCGGCTGGGGGATCCAGCCAGGAACATGTGCCACGTGCCGACGCGCCCCGCAGCCCCGCCGAAACCCTGCAAACGAATGTATCATGCTCACGCGGCTTTCCGCAGTGGCTTGCGATGAACAACTGTTCGCTTGCCTTTACCTCCTACCAGTCGGGACAGCTGTTCCTGGTCGGTGTTCTCGGCAATGGATCGCTCTCGCTTCACCAGCGCAATTTCGTCCGTGCGATGGGCTTGATTGGCGACAGTCAGCGCCTGCTTCTTGCCGGTCTGGCGCAGATCTGGCGTTTCGAGAATGTGCTTGACCCCAATGAGCGGGCCAATGAACAGTTCGACCGGCTTTATGTGCCGCGCCGCGGCCAGACGGTCTCCGACCTCGATGTGCATGAACTGGGCATTGATGCTGCCGGACGGCTTTTGTTCGTGAATACGAAGTATTCATGTCTGGCAACGGACAGCGTGGCCCACTCCTTCAAACCAGTCTGGCGTCCCCCCTATATTTCGAAGCTTGCCCCGGAAGACCGCTGCCACCTGAACGGGCTGGCCATGGAAAATGGCGTGCCGCGTTTTGTTACCTCGGTCTCGACCACGGATATCGTCGACGGATGGCGCAATCATCGCCGCGATGGCGGTGTCATCGTCGATGTCCAGACCGATGAAATAGTGGCCGAAGGGCTTTCCATGCCGCATTCGCCGCGCCTTCATCAGGGCGCGTTGTGGTTTCTGGATTCGGGCAATGGCTATCTCACGCGGCTGGACCTTGAGAGCAGGAAACGCGAACGTGTGGCATTTCTGCCGGGCTTTTTGCGCGGCCTTTCCTTCCATGCCGGCCATGCCGCTGTCGGGCTTTCTCTCGCCCGCCGCGAGGGCGTGTTCTCCGGGCTGAACCTGCAGGATAAGCTTGAACAGCGCAAAGCTGAAGCATGGTGCGGTGTGCAGATCGTCAACACCAACAATGGCGATATCGTCGAATGGCTGCGCCTTGACGGCGGCATCAAGGAGCTTTTCGACGTGCTGATCCTGCCCGGTGTGCGCTGCCCGATGGCCCTTCCAACATTCGGTCCCGACCTTGCAAGCTTCATCACCATCGAAGCCCCGGACCAGCCTCTGTCTGAACGTGGATGGTATCCTGTGGCGACCTGAACCGGACTGGAAAACTCAAAATCTCCGGTACACCGAGCTCAGAACACGACGCGGTCCAGCGGCTGCTCTAACGTACTCTTCAACGAAACCTGCCAGTCAGCAGTCGGCCCCAATTTGGTCGTGTAGTGGGGCAGTTGCCTATTGGGCTCAATCAGTTTACTCGCTTTGAGTTTCATGCTTGAGCGCCTGATATAGTGTTGTCTTGCTTACCTTGAGGTCCATATTGGTCTCACCGTCAGAGATAAGGAACGTTTTGCGTGTTCCTGAGCATGTCGGGCTGCCGAATAGAGCTGCAGCGAACAGGCTGAAGGTCAGTCAAAACCTGCTCAACGAACTTGTCAGGAAAGAGGTGTTGCGAAGATCCCAGATAGGCTGGCCGATTGCTCAACGCAAAATAGGCGTGATCGAGCTGTCTTCAATTCTGGAATTCGAAGCGGAATATATATCACTAGCTGTGGAGCCTCAATAGGTTGTCCCGGTTTAGGCCGAGGCGACTGATCGGTGTTTTTGACTTTATGCCGCCATGCGGACGATGCCAATTATACATGTGGGTCCACTCCGGAAGATGTGCCTTGCGATTTTCTGATGTTGGATAGGCCCGCGCATAGGCCCATTCCCGCAATGCCGTCTGGATGAAGCGCTCGGCCTTGCCGTTTGTCTTCGGCGTATAGGGTTTGGTGCGGATATGCTTGAGGCCGAGTGCCTTGCAGGCTTTGGCAAAGTCCTTTGCCTTGTAGCAGGAGCCATTGTCGGTCATGACCCGTTTCACCGTGATGCCGAGGCTTTCGTAATAGGCAACCGCCGCCTTGAGGAACGCGATGGCGCTCTCGGCCTTCTCATTTGCGAAGATGTCGGTGAAGGCAATCCGGGAGGCATCGTCAATTGAGACATGGACATATTCCCAACCGATGCCGCGGGAATTGCTCTGGCCGGTTCGGTTGCCTGTGATGCGGTGACCGACGCGATTGAAACGGCCAAGGCGCTTGATATCGAGATGGATCAGGCCGCCAGGCTCCTTGTATTCATAACGCACAACCGGTTCGGCTGGCGCAATGTCCTTGATCCGCGACAGCCCGGCCCGCCTGAGAACACGGCTGACAGTGGCCTGTGACACGCCGGCTTCCATGGCGATGTGTTTGCCGGTCAGACGCTGGCGGCGAAGTGCCAGGGACTGCTCTTGGGCCGCGACGAACGGTGCGGCAGCCATGCCGCGAGCGCGCCATCCCCCCCTCTCTGAAGCGTCCAACCCAGCGCGACACGACCTTGCGGGAAACGACCTTGCGGGAAACGGCATAGACGCAGGCCGCTTGCGCCTTCGTGAGCGCGCCGGAGAGAACGGCAACCGCCATCTCCTCTCGACGAAGAGGTGTCAATCGGGCATTCTTGTGGATGTTCATTCGGAGCGCTCCGGGAGAACTGAGGTGTGGTAACTCCAGTCTCCTAAATCCGCTCCGAATGGACAACCTCCTGAAAGCTCACACTTAGCGGATCTTGCCAAGGCCAACGGCAATATGCCAGGCCCGCTTTCTCAAAAGCTTGCGGCAAAAGGCGTGCTGCCGGTATTTCAATGGAAAAAGGGAACCCGGTTTTACCGGCGATCTGACGTCGCCTGAGATAACCCAAAATGTCTGAATTTCACAGAAAGGCCCGCTTCGGCGGGTCTGTTTTTGTCCTTGCCGGTCAATCTGAGTGAGAATAAGGGTCAAAAACAACGAGGCTCCATTTCACGGAGATAATTATTTCAATATGTTAGGTTGTTCAAAAAGCTCAAACCAACTGGCTCGTGACATTCACCCATTCTCCGCTTTCCAAGACTCGCCGTTTCGGCTTGCGTCCCGCAGGTCATCCGTCATGTACTTTTGTACATCGACAGTATACTCGGTTAGCCAGGCATCACGCTGCGGGCCGCGCTCCGGCGGCAGGCCCCATTCGAAGGCTCAGGGGGCGCGGGCAGGATCGGTTGGCGCTCGCGAAGCCGCATCGGGTAAAGGCAGAGCGGAGAGGCATTTCCGCTCGTGGAAGAAGATGGAAGAGAGCATGAGCGAAGAAGACATCCAGAGCATTGCGGCCGCCTTTGTTGAAGCGCGGCGCTCTGCGACGCCCCTTGGGGCCTTTCCCGGTGACCTGCCGGAAACCCTTGAAGAGGCCTACCAGGTGCAGGACAGCGCGCTTCAGCTTGACGGCCGCCCGGTTGCCGGATGGAAGGTTGCCGGCGTGCATCCCGACCTTCAGCAAAAGCTCGGCGCGACGCGCCTCGTCGGTCCGATCTTCGCCGACAATGTCCATCGCCTGCCGGAAGGCGGCGCGGCCGAGGCAGCGGCTTTCGACGGCGGGTTCGCAGCTCTTGAGGCGGAATTCACTGCTGTCTTCGCCAAGGATCTGGAACCTGCCGGGGACGGTTTCTCCGATGCTGCCATCCTTTCTGCGCTTTCCGGCCTTCACGCCGGCGCGGAGATCGCCTCATCACCGCTGCCGAGCCTCAATGCTCTCGGCCCTTGCGCTGTCGTCAGCGACCACGGCAACAATGCCGGCGCCGTCGTCGGGCCGGTAATCGCGGGCTGGGAAAAGCTAGACCTTGCAGCCATGACCTCCCGCATGTTCGTCGACGGGTCGCTCGCGGGCGAAGGCTCGGCGGCCATGCTCTCCGGTGGCCCGCTCGAATCAATCCGCCAGCTTGCCGAAAACCTTCAGAAACGGGGTCGCAGGATCAGAAAGGGCGATGTCGTCCTGACAGGCATGACGACCGGCATTCATGCCGTGACGCCGGGCGCAACCGCCCACGCCGAGTTCGCCGGCGCAGCGGCCTTCGACATCCAGGTGGTCGCGGCAAAGCCGCGCTGACACGTCTGCGCGGCTAACGGCGCCTCTGTTCAGCTTAGCCCTTCCGCGTCGTCGCGGTTGTGCATCATCCGCTTCAGGAAGGGCGCCAGGACGAGAAGGACGATGCCGGTGGCGATTGCCATGAGCCCGTAGACGAAGAAGCCGTGCTCGTAGATCGAGGCTTCCACGGCGGGCGCTGCGCCCTTCGGCACGGCCGCATAATCGCCGATCACGCCGGCGACGAAATTGGCGGCGGCGGAGGCGTAGAACCAGACGCCCATGGCATAGCCGCCGAGCCGGCGCGGCGCGAGCTTGGTCGTCAGCGCCAGGCCGAGCGGCGACAGGCAGATCTCGCCGATCTCGAAGACGATGTAGAACAGCACGATCCACATCAGGCTCGCCTTGACCGTATCTCCGGTCTCGATAATGCCTGCCGAGAGAACCCAGAAGGACAGGCCGAGGAAGATCGGGCCGAGGGCGTATTTTATCAGATCGCTGACGGCATAGCCCTTGCTGGCAAGCCAGAGCCAGAGACGCGCGACGAAGGGCGAGAGGATGATCAGCACCAGTGCCGAAAAGGCGGTGCCCTCGCTTGCCGGAATGATCCAGCCGAAGACATTCCGGTTGATGTCGCGATCGGTGAACAGCGTGACCGAGATGCCCTGCTGCTGATAGATGGCCCAGAACGGGATAGAGAACAGGATCAGCACGAGCAGGATCAGCATGCGGCGGCGGCTTTCGGGGTCTTCGCTCGCCATGATGGCGAAATAGGAGATCACCAGCGCGACGCCGACCGCGAAGACGAACCAGCCGGCCCATTCCGGCCGCGACAGAAGGATGGCCGACAGACCGACCGCCAGCAGGATCGCCAGACTGACAATGACATTCCAGCGGGCGCGGCCTGAAATCTCCGGCGGACGGTCGCGCTTTTCCAGAAAGCGCCTGCCTGCCAGATAGGTGACAAGCGAGGCCATCTTGCCGAGGCCGGCAAGGGCAAAGGCCATGGTGTAGCCGAACTTGGTGGCGATGATGCCGGCAATAAGCGCACCGGCAAAGGCGCCGATATTGATGCCCATGTAGAAAATGGTGAAGCCCGGCGCGCGGCGCGGGTCGTCATCGGTGTAGAAATGGCCAAGAAGGGCGGAGATGTTCGGCTTGAACAGGCCGTTGCCGACCGCCATCAGCGCCAGCGCGAGGAACATCAGTCTCTCGCCGCCGAAGCCGAGCGTCAGATAACCGAAGCCGACGACGATCGCTCCGGTGATGATGGCCCGGCCGAAGCCGAGCACCCTGTCGGCGGCAACGCCGCCGGCGACCGTGGTCAGATAGGCGAAGGACGTATAGGCGCCGAAGATCAGGAAAGCCCGCGCATCGTCCATCTTCAGCACGTTCACGAGGTAGAGCGTGAAGATCGAAACCATGGAGTAATAGCCGAACCGCTCCCAGAATTCGGTCATGAACAGCACGTAGAGGGCGCGGGGTTGCCTGGTATCGGGGGCAGGGGGCATGACGGTCTCGCTTCACATTGCCTGCGGCCGGGCAGGGCAGGCCGCGCTTCGCCTCGATCCGGCTGGCCGGACGGCATTCGTTGGCGGCATTCGGCACGAGGCGCTCACCGCGGTGGCCCTGCCGGAAGCGATCGTTCCACGCCGGAAGCTTTCACGCAGGCGGCAGGCTAAAAAAGCAATCCCGGCAGAATGCCGGGATTGACGAAATCAGCAAGGGTAAAATGCGCTTTCCGCGACGAAGAGATCAGAAATCGCGCTCGAGGCGAACCCAGCCGAACCAGTTCTGCTGGTTCCAGCTGTCGTCGAGGAAGGCGTAGTTGACGTTGGTGCGCAGGTGGAAATCGTCAACGATTTCCCAGTCCGCCGTCGCGCCCGCTTCCCAGAAAACCTTGTCGTTGCTGGCGACGTTATACTGCGCCTGCGGCGACAGGATGAAGTTTTCGGTGACGTTGAAATAGTAGTTGGCGGCTACCGCATATTTCAGATAGGTGCCGGCGATCGGGCTGTCATTCCAGTTGTCGGCGGTGAAGTCGGGACCATAGGCAATGAAGCCGCTTTCATAGAGGCCGGCGATTTCGAATGTGCCGGGACCGATGCCGAAACCGGCCCAGGGGCGCAGGGCATAGGTCTCGTTATAGGTGTCCCAGGCGGCGTCGAACTTGAAATAATTGCTGTCGGAGACGATGTAGCCGAGGCGGGCGGCGAGGCCGAGCTTGGGATAGTTGTCGCTGCTGAGGCCAACATTGCCCGGCGTCATCGCGTCAAGCTCAAGGGCGGCCTGAAAATGATCGGCGCCGTTATAGGCGATGCGGACCGCGTTGTAGCGGCTCACATTGTCGATATTGTCGAGTTCGCCCCACAGGTCCTCGTTCCAGTAGCCCTTGATGTAACCGGCGCGAAACGCAAGCGCATCGCCGATGTCGATATAGGCCTCGTCAAAGGCGAAGTCATCGCCGGTGCCGTTGGAGTAGAAATAGAATTCCGGGACCATGCGCGATGTCAGCGTACCGAGTTCGGTATCGGATTTGGCGGTGATCTCCAGATTGGCCTTGATGTAGGGATACCAGTCGCCGTCTGCCGCCGAGCCGGTCTGGATGCCGCCAAATTTCGTCTCGAAACGGACATAGCCGCCGATATCAAGGCAGGTCTCTGTGCCAGGGATATAGAAATAGCCGCTGCCGAAGGCGTCACAGACTTCGACGTAATTGGCCGAGACCGGCTCGATCATCACGACCGGGTCGGCTGCCTTGGCGCCTGTTGCGGCTGCAAGCAGCGAGGCGGAGCCAATGAGAAAAAGTTTGGTCTTCATGGTCAGTACTCTCCAGAGCCCTTGATAATCATCACACGAACGCAGGGACGCCATGACGCACTCGGTTGTTATTGTGTTCAATCGATTATTGGCGATTGCATCCACGACTATACGTTTACACGTTTGAAACACAATTGCCGCTGTCGGATTCTTGTCATGTTCTGGCCCGATTCCGTTTCGTTAGCGCGGAAGTGTTGTCGAACAGCAACTTTTTCGCGCATTCAAGAGGCGCGAAACCGTCCGTACACGGCCATCCGGCCTCAATAGCAATGACTAGAAAATAAAGTAAAAACATATTGTTATGCTAATATGAAGGCGGCGTGACGGTGACTCCCGTATGGCTGTTGGAATGCGCAGAGGAGGGGCGCAACCATGCCGCAATTGCGGTTCGGCAGAAACCAGCTTGTCCGCCCTCTGGGCGCGCGGCCTGTCCGGCAGTCCTCCATAATGCCTGCGGCAATCGGTCCTCGGCTCCGGAACCTGTCCGTCTTCGTTTTTCGGTCTCTGGCCGCTTGCCCGCAAGGCAGGATTGGAGTATCAGCGGTTTCGGTGAAAGGGGCCGTAGCTCAGCTGGGAGAGCGCTGCAATCGCACTGCAGAGGTCGGCGGTTCGATCCCGCTCGGCTCCACCAACAACCTTCAGCATCCACTCCGGTCGTCCCTCAGTTCTTGTCTTCGGGCAGGACCGGCAGCGGCATGATCTCAATACCCTCTTCCAGAAGATCGCGCACCTCGTCGGGCTTCGCCGCGCCGATGATGCCGCGTTCCTTCGCCTCGCCGTAGTGAATCCTGCGTGCTTCCTCGGGAAAGCGCTCGCCGACATCTTCGGAGCTGGCGCGGATCTCGGCCACGGCCTGCCGCAGTTTCTCGACAGCCTCACGCTGTGCCTTGTCGACGAGGACGGCGTTGCGCGCATCCTTTTTGCGTGCGGTGGAGACCTGCGGCGCCATCAACCCCTTGGTGATCTTCGCCGAATTGCAGATCGGGCAGGTGAGAAAACCGCTTTCAACCTGACGGTCGAAATCATCGCTGCCGGAAAACCATCCGTCAAAGGCATGGCCGTTGTCGCAGGAAAGTGAATAATGGATCACGGGGTCGGTCTTTCACTCAGGCCTTTTCGGCACTGGCTGTCATCACCTGTCGCTCTTCAAGCGAAAAGGGACGGATATTCTTCAGGTTCGGCACCTTGCCGCGCGCCTCGGCCACCTGGTCGGTGTCAATCTCGGCGGTGATCACCGCTTCGCCGACGTCGCCGGCTTCGGCCAGGACGCGGCCCCAGGGATCGATGATGATCGAGTGACCGAAGGTCTCGCGGCCGTCCTCGTGAACGCCGGCCTGGGCGGCGGAAATCATGAAGGCGCCGTTCTCGATCGCGCGGGCGCGCTGCAAAACGTGCCAGTGGGCCTCGCCGGTTTGCTTCGTAAAGGCGGCAGGCGCGGTCAGCACCTCGGCGCCGGCAAGCGCATAGGTGCGAAAGAGGTCGGCAAAGCGGACATCGTAGCAGATCGCCATGCCGAGGCGCGCAAAGGGCAGGCGCGCCAGAAGAGCGGTTTCTCCCGGCCGGTAGATCGCGCTTTCGCGCCAGCTCTCGCCATTGTCGAGATCAACGTCGAACATATGGATCTTGTCGTAGCGCGCGGCGATAGACCCGTCGGGCGCAAACAGCAGGGCGCGGTTTGCGATCATTTCACTGCCAACGGCAATCGCCGTCGAGCCGATATGCAGGTGGACGCCATGCCGTGCGGCAAGCGAAGACGCCGTGCGGACGATGATGTCGTCCTCCTCGCCCTTCAGCACCGCCATCAGCGCCTTGCGGTTCTTCTGCACCGCGCCCGTCATTTCCGGCGTCTGAATATAGCCGGCGCCCTTCGCGACAGCCTCCTCGACCAGTCGCGACAGGGTCTCGGCGTTCTTCTCAGGGTCGGTGCCCGAGCGCATCTGCAGGGCGGCGGCGGTAAAGCGGGTCATGCGAGGTTCCTCAGCGGGCAAGAAGCGGATCGAGTTGGCCCGCGCGGTCCAGGGCGAACAGATCGTCGCAGCCGCCGATGTGACGGTCATCGATGAAGATCTGCGGGAAGGTCGAGCCGCCATTGGCGCGCTCGATCATTTTCGCCCTGACATCCGGGGTCTCGGTGGCGTTGTATTCGGTGAAGTCAACGCCCTTGTCGGCGAGGAGCTTTTTCGCGCGAGCGCAGAAACCGCAGAATTCCCGTGTGTAGATCTCGACATTCGCCATGATGAACTGGGGTCCTTTCGTTGCTGGTGTCTCGCCCTCATATAGTTTCATCAAGGACCCGTGCAAAGGTCAAAACATTGATCTCCGCCGCACCCTTGCGCCTCAGCAGCCGCGCGACGGCCGAAACGGTGGCGCCCGTCGTATAGACATCGTCGATGACGAGGATCGACTTTCCGAAGACCATATCCTCGCTGTCGGGCGCCAGCGCGAAGGCGCCGCGCACATTGTCCTCGCGCGCCGTGCGGGTCAGCCCCACCTGCCGGCTGGTGCGTCGCGTGCGCCGCACAAGCCCCGGCAGGAACGGCTTGCCGGAAAGCCGCGCCAGGTTGCGGGCCAGTTCTGCCGACTGGTTGAAACGGCGCGACATCAGCCGCGTCTTGTGCAGCGGTACGGCGGCAATGCCGTCGGCGCGCGCGATCATGCCGTCATCGGCGCGCCGCATCCACTCGGCCATCATCACCGCCAGGTGGGTGTTGTCGCGATATTTGAGCGCGTGGACCAGATTGCGCACGGTGCCTGTGTAAAAGGCGGCGGAGCGGAGCCGGTCGAAATCCGGCGGGTTGGCGATTGCCGCCGCGCTCAGGATATCCGGCCCGAGGTCGTGGGAAAACGGCGTTCCAAGGACCGCGCAATAGGGCCGTTCGATGAAGCGGATATCGCTCCAGCATTCGACGCAGAGCGCGCGATGGCTGCCGGTGGTCCTGCCGCAGCCCGCGCAGACCGGCGGAAAGAGAAGGTTGCCGAACGCCGCCAGCGCGCCGCGGGCCAAAGCCGCGGAACGTTCTCCTGTTGTCTCGCCGCCGAAGGGGTCGATCTCGTCCATGGCCTTGAAGGTAGCGCGTTGACGGATGCTTTGCGACTCCCTAATTGGCGGGCAGGCGTCAGCAGGAAGGGCCGGATATCATGGAACAGGTTTTCGAAACGGAACGGGTGGAGAAAAACCGGCTGAAGGCCTGGCGAGCGGCCAAACCCGGCGCGGATTTCCTGCTCAATATCGTTGCCGGGGAGATCGCCGACCGGCTGGCTGTCGTCGAGCGGACCTTCGACGTCGCCGTCGAACTCCACGGGGTGACGGGCGTGGTGGCGCAGGCGGCGCTCGAAACGGGCAAGATCGGGGCGATGCGACGGGTGGAGAGCGATGCCGCCTTTGCGGCGGCGGGCGAAGCGGTCTCTGTCGCGCCGCTCGAATGGCCGGGGCTTGAGGACCAGTCGCTCAATCTGGTGCTTTCCCCGCTTGCCGCGCATCTGACCAATGACACCCCCGGCTATTTCATCCAGGCGCGAAGGGCGCTCAAACCCGACGGGCTGTTCCTGGCGGCCATTCCGGGGTCGGGAACGCTTGCCGAGCTGCGCGACTGCCTGATTGCGGCAGAGGCCGAGATCTATGGTGGGGTGAGCCCGCGCGTCATTCCCTTTGCCGATGTGCGCGATGTCGGCGGGCTGCTGCAGCGCGCCGGCTTCGCACTGCCCGTCGTGGATCAGGAGAACTACACGGTTCGCTACGATACGCTGTTCGACCTGATGGCCGATCTGAGGGCCATGGGCATGGCCAATCCGCTGTCCGACCGGTCGAGGAAGCCCGTCAGCCGCGCCTTTTTCCTGCGCGCGGCAGAACTTTACGCCGAGCGCTACAGCGATCCGGACGGTCGCATCCGCGCCACCTTCTCGATCATCTATGTTTCCGGCTGGGCGCCGCATGAAAGCCAGCAGAAGCCGCTGAAGCCCGGCTCGGCGAAGGCGCGCCTCGCCGACGCGCTCAACACCGAGGAATTCAAGCTGAAGCGATAGGCTGTCTTAACTCTTCAGACGTGGCAACCTGCCGCTTGCAAGCAGGATGCCGAAGATGGCGATAGCGACACCGGTGATCTGGGAAAATTCCGGCATGCGGCCAAACAGGGCGGCGACCACGAGGGCGGAGACCGGTACCAGGTTGAAGACGACCGAGGTTGCGCCGGGCCCGCGCCGGGCAATGCCGATTTGCCAGAAGATATAGGCGAGAACCGAGCCGACAAGCGCCATCCACAAAACCGAGCCGAGCGCCGGCGCGGTCGTCCTGGCAAGGGCGGCGACGGGGCTTTCAAAGAAGAAGGCCGCAAGCACAAGCGCAATCGCGCCGCTGGTCATCGTCCAGGCTGTCGTTTCCATCGGCGTGGCATCGCGCACGATCCGGCGGCAGCCGATCGTATAGAGCGCCCAGGCGAGGCTACCCGCCAGAATGAGGATGTCGCCCGATGTGAAACGGGCACCGGAAAATGCTCCGACCGTCAGCGCGACGCCGAAGAGGCTGATCGCCATGCCGAGCACGGCACTGATGGCGGGCAGCCGACGCTGGAAGATCGAGTCGAGCAGGTTGGTGGTCAGAGGGCTCGTGCCCATGATCAACGCCGCTGTAACAGGGCTCGATGTCTGCATGCCGAGAAAAAGCGCGGCGTTGAACCCGGCGACGCCGACGACACCGAGGCCGGCGAACGCCAGAAAATTCCGCCTCAGTACCTGCAGATTGACGTGACCGCCGGCGCGCAGCCAGAACAGGATGGCGACGGCCGCGATGGCAAAGCGCAATGCAGCCGCGGTCCACGGCGGCAGGCCGGCAAGGGCTATGCGCGTTGCCTCGAAATTGGTGCCCCAGAAGATGGCGGAGAGGGCGCTGAGCCCAAGCGCCGCCGTATCGGTCGACAGCGCGCGATCGGATAAAGTGTCGTTTGAAACAGACATGGCAACCTCGTTCATGAATGGATTGCGCCGAGAATGCCTTTCCGAAAATAAATGTGATATAGAGATTATCGGCACATTATTTTTCAAAAACGGAAAATACGATGACGCAGTTCAACTGGGATGACAATCGCGTGTTTCTGGCGCTTGCGCGGGAGGGGACGCTCTCTGCTGCCGCAACCACGCTCAAGAGCGGGGTTGCCACCGTTGCGCGGCGGATCGAGCGGATGGAGCATGCCCTCGGCGTTCCGCTTTTCCTCCGGCACCAGAGCGGCTACCGGCTGACCGATCAGGGGCAGGCGCTTTTGGCGCGCGCCGAAGCGGTGGAGCTGGCGGTCAAGGACATGCATGCGCAGGCGAGCGACGATATCGGCATTCGCGGGCAGGTGCGGCTGGCAAGCGTGGAGAGCCTGGTCGCCGGCTTCATCGTGCCAGCGTTGCAGCCGCTGCTTGCCGAAAACCCCGGCCTTGATGTCGAGATCGCCTTTTCGACGGTGGCCGTCAACATGCAGCGCCATGACGCAGACCTTGCGTTGCGCATGGTGCGGCCGGAGCACGGCAATCTCAAGGTGCGCCAACTGGCAACCATGGGTTTCGGGCTTTATGGACCGGCGGAGGGGCAGGCGTCGCAGCGCATCGTCACCTGGCCTCATGCGGAAAGCCTGGCGGTGCCTATCGGCTGGTCTGAGGCCTTTGCGTCGTCAAGGGCAGGGCGCTTCGCGGTCAATACGCTTGCAGGTCAGGTCGAGGCGGTCCGGCGCGGCATCGGCAGGGCGGTGCTGCCGCATTTTCTTGCCGGTGACGGGCTTTGCCTTCTGGCCAACCGGCTGCCCGATGGCGGAGTGATGGAGCGGCCGATCCTGCTGGTCACTCACGGTGACCTGATCGGCTCGCAGCGGGTGGCAAGCGTGGCCGAGGCGATCTCGGTGGAAATCGTCCGGAACAGACGCCTGCTTGCCGGGGGCTGACTTCGGCGAAATGATTGCGGCTGGCGCATCGGCCCGAGAAGCGGAATCGATTGTCGGAAAGCACGATGCGTGGATTCAACAGGTTAGCGCCTCCTTTGTGCGTCCGGATGGAGGCTCGGCACCCTAAAGAATATCCTGCAGGATCGGGATCAGCGGTTCGTCGGCCGGCGGCATCGGGTAGTCGCGAAGGTTCCGCGCGCGCACCCACTTGATCGCCTGTCCTTCCTGGCCTGCGGGAATGCCCTGATAGCGTCGGCAGATGAACAGCGGCATCAGAAGATGGAAGGTCTCATAGGTGTGGCTGGCAAAGGTCAGCGGCGCGAGGCAGTCGGGCTTGGTGGTAATGCCCAGTTCCTCCTCCATCTCGCGGATCAGGCAGGCTTCCGGCGTTTCGCCGGTCTCCACCTTGCCGCCGGGAAATTCCCAGAGCCCGGCAAGCGACTTGCCTTCGGGGCGTTGCGCCAGCAGGATGCGTCCGTCGCTGTCGATCAGGGCGCAGGCTGCCACCAGCAGCAGTTTCATCTCGCTCATTCTTCCGCCTTTTCGCGCCAGTAGCGATATCTGTAGGCCTCATGGAAGCCGAGGCCCCTGTAGAGGGAAAGGGCCGGCGTATTGGTCTCGGTCACCTGCAGCCAGGCGGTGCGCGCGCCGCGTCCCTTGAGCCAGCGCAGCATCCCGGTCGCCAGCGCGTGGCCATGGCCCTTGCGCCGCGCTTCGGGCGCCACGGCAAAGGCCTCGATGCCGGCCATGTCGAAATCATGGACGCAAAGGCCGGCGGCAAAGGGCGCGCCGTCTTCGTCTTCCCGAATGAAGAAACCGTGGGCGGGTTTGATCGCGGTGACGACTTCGGCAAGGCCGGCCCGCGTCAGTTCCGCGACCGGATTGACCTTCAGCGCCGCGCCGACAAAGCGACCGACATCCTGGCTCGGCAGAAGCTCGACGCCATCCTCCGGTTCGAAGCGGGAGAGATCGAGCGTCATGACGATACTTGCGTCAAAGGACTGTGCCGCCTCGGCCGTCAGAAATTCGACGAGCGCCGGCGGCGTCAGCGGCGTTTCGCGCACCAGAAGCGGCCGTCCGAAGGCCCCGTAATGGCGACGCGCCTTTTCGAACCTGATCTCGATATCGGAAATATCCGACTGGTCGAGCACAGACAGGCTGTTGAGACGTTTGGACGGGTGACCCGCTGTCAGCCGAAGCTGCCAGGCGCCGTCATAATGCACGTTCTTTGCCGGCCACGCTCGCAGACCCATGGCTTCCAGCCGACGCACAAGACGAAGATCCGCACTCACCTTTGTTCCGATCCTGTCGCGACGTTATTGTTTTTGTTCATCTAGTGCGCTTCAGACCGGGCTGTAAACATGGCGCGCGCGCTTGAGGCGGCCGGTGTTGCGCGAAGGCAACGCGGCCCGCCGCACGCTCTTGCGGGCAATCAGCTGCGATAATCGCCGTTGATGGCGACATATTCCTTGGTCAGGTCGCAGGTGTAGATCGTTGCCTGTCCCTCGCCGAGGCCGATATCGGCGCGAATGGTGATCTCGTCCTCGCGCATGACGGCGGAGGCGAATTCCTCGGAATAATCTGGATCGCGCTCGCCGTTGACCGCAACGCGGATATCGCCGAACCAGATGGCGAGACGGTCGCGATCGGCCTTCTCGCCGGCCTTGCCGACGGCCATGACCACGCGGCCCCAATTGGCGTCCTCGCCGGCAACGGCTGTCTTGACCAGAGGCGAGTTGGCGATCGAGCGGGCGATGACATCGGCGGCGCGATTGCTTTCCGCGCCCGTCACCCGCACAGTCACCATCTTGCGCGCGCCTTCGCCGTCGCGGACGATCTGCAGCGCCAGGTCCTGCATCAGCGCGTGAAGGGCGGCGCGGAAATCATCAAGGCGCGGATCGGACCCGTCGGCGACCATGTCCTGGCCGGGCGCCTTGCCGGTGGCGAAGGCAAGCACGGTATCGGAGGTGGAGGTGTCGCTGTCGACGGTAACGGCATTGAAGCTTGCGCCAACGCCCTCGGAGAGGAGCTGCTGCAGCGCTTCGGCCGAGATCGCCGCATCGGTGGCGATGAAGGAGAGCATGGTGGCCATGTCGGGCGCGATCATGCCGGCGCCCTTGGCAATGCCGTTCAGCGTCACCGAAACGCCGTCGATTTCGGCGCCTCTGGTCGCGACCTTCGGATAGGTATCCGTGGTCATGATCGCCTTTGCCGCCTCAAGCCACAGGTCGGGCTGCGCCTCGCCGGCCATGGTGGAGAGAACGCCCGCGAACTTGGAGGCATCGAGCGGTTCGCCGATGACGCCGGTCGAGGCCAGGAAAACATCGCTTTCGGCGCAATCGGCGGCCTCGGCTGCGGTGCGCGCGGTCAGCGCCGTGGCTTCCGCGCCCTTCTTGCCGGTGAAGGCGTTGGCATTGCCGGAGTTGACCACCAGCACGCGCGCCTTGCCGCCGGCAAGATTGGCGCGGCAGAAATCGACAGGGGCGGAGGGGCATTTCGATTTGGTGAAGAGGCCGGCGACGGCAGCGTTCTCGTCAAAGATCATCATCATGACGTCCGTCCGCCCCTTGTACTTGATGCCGGCGGCGGCGGTCGCGATGCGCAGGCCGTCGATCGGCGGCATCGGCGGATAGGATTTTGGCGCGAGCGGAGATATGGCGGTCGTCATGGCAGGCCTCTCGAAAATCCGGCCCGCGGGAGAAACGCGGGCCGGTGGTTTGGATCACTGCATTTTATTGACGGCCTCGTAGGCCTGTTGCAAGTCCTTATCTTCGATGACGATCTTGTCGCCGGTCTTCAGCTTGGAGACCACTTCGTTGTATTTCTCGCTGGCAACGAGCTGGCGAAGCTGCGGCTCGACCTGCTCAAACGGGATCGGCGCCTTTTCGCGCGTGTCCTCGACCTCAATCACATGGTAGCCGAACTGCGTCTGGACCGGGGTTTCGGTGTATTCGCCGGGCTTCAGCGAGAAGGCGACCTCTTCGAATTCGGGGACCATCTGACCCTTGGAGAAGTAACCGAGATCGCCGCCGTTCTCAGCCGACGGGCCGGTTGAATGTTCCTTGGCGAGTTCGGCGAAATCGGCGCCGTTGTCGAGTTCCTTGATGATCTCCTTGGCCTCATCCTCGGTATCGACCAGGATGTGACGGGCATGAACCTCCTCCTGCTTCGGCGCATTGGCGATTTCCTCGTCATAGCGCGCCTTCAGCATTTCCGGCGTGATCTGCGCATTGATCTTCTCGTCGAAGAAGGTGTTGTAGAGCTCTTCCTGGCGCAACTGATCCATGCGGGTCTTGAAGGCCTCGGTCTTGTCGAGACCGTCCTTCTCCGCCGCATCGGTGATGACCTTCATGTCGATCAGGCTCGAAAGGGCAACCGCGCGAAGTTGCTCCTCGGGCATCTGGCCGAACTGGCCCTTGAACTGATCGAGCGTGGTCTGCAGCTCTGACTGGGTGATGGGCGCGCCGTCAACGGTGGCGACAACCGCGTCACCCGCTGTCGAGCCGCTGTCCTGGGCGAAGGACGGGACCGCGAAGCTGACTGTGGTTGCCAGAAGCACTGCGGCTGCCAGATGTCTTTTCTGCATGAGTTCACCTTTTTCTGTTGTGCGGCGAAACCTCCTGTTTCGCCCTTTCGCGCCGGTCGGGCCCGTCGCATGTGGTAGAGACCGTGTCACGCGTCAACGTGTGCGGCCGGAATGCGTTGCATCCTTACCGCGATTTAATGTGCTGCGGTCGGCGAGAAGACCGGCAACACAGGAATGTGGCGATTGTGGCGCGGCCTTTGACGTTGACATCCCCCGACCCCCCTCTTATCTGTCTGCCAAGCCCGCGTCCAGTGAAGCTCCGGACGGTGATATGGACCCCGCTTGTCAGGAATGCGTTTGTACGGCGCCACGTACAGGATAGATATGACAACTTTCAGAAAGAGCTATTGAAATGGTCTCACTCGGTGGCGTAGCCCGCAAATTGTTCGGTTCGGCCAATGAACGTCGTATTCGCTCCTACAGACCCCGCGTGGCTGCAATCAATGCGCTTGAAGAGCAGATGGCGGCGCTTTCGGATGACGACCTGAAGGCAAAGACCGAGGAATTCAAAAAGCAGCTCGCCGAAGGCAAGAGCCTGGACGATCTTCTTGTTGAAGCTTTCGCCGTTGCCCGGGAAGCCTCCAGGCGGGTGCTGGGCCTCAGACCCTTCGATGTTCAGCTGATCGGCGGCATGATCCTGCATGAAAACGCGATCGCCGAAATGAAGACCGGCGAAGGTAAAACGCTCGTCGCCACGCTGCCCGTCTATCTCAACGCCCTTGCCGGCAAGGGCGTTCATGTCGTCACCGTCAACGACTATCTGGCCCGGCGCGACAGCGCGAATATGGGGCGGCTCTATGGTTTCCTCGGGCTCACCACCGGCGTCATTCATCACGGTCTCGACGACCAGCAGCGCCGCGCGGCCTACAGCGCCGATATCACCTACGCCACCAATAACGAGCTCGGCTTCGACTATCTGCGCGACAACATGAAGATGCAGCGCGCCGAAATGGTCCAGCGCGGCCACAACTACGCGATCGTCGACGAGGTCGACTCGATCCTGGTCGACGAGGCGCGCACGCCGCTGATCATTTCCGGACCGCTTGATGACCGCTCCGACCTCTATGTCACGATCGACAAGATCATCCCCCTGCTGGACGAGGGCGATTACGAGATCGATGAAAAGCAGCGCTCGGCCAATTTCTCCGAAGACGGCATGGAGAAGCTGGAGAAGATGCTGACCGAATCCGGCCTGATGAAGGGTGAATCGCTCTATGACGTCGAGAACGTCGCGATTGTCCATCATCTCAACAACGCGCTGAAGGCGCACAAGATGTTCTCCCGTGACAAGGATTACATCGTGCGCGACGGCGAGGTCGTTATCATCGATGAGTTCACCGGCCGCATGATGCCGGGCCGCCGCTATTCGGAAGGCCAGCATCAGGCGCTCGAGGCCAAGGAAGGCGTCAAGATCCAGCCGGAGAACCAGACGCTCGCCTCGATCACCTTCCAGAACTATTTCCGCATGTACGACAAGCTTGCCGGCATGACCGGCACGGCGGCCACCGAAGCGGAGGAATTCGGCAATATCTACGGCCTTGATGTTGTCGAGGTGCCGACCAACCTGCCGATCGTGCGTCTGGATGAGGACGACGAGGTCTATCTCACGGTCCAGGAGAAATACCAGGCGATCGTCGAGGAGATCAAGGCGGCCAAGGAAAAGGGCCAGCCGGTTCTCGTCGGCACGACCTCGATTGAAAAATCCGAGATGCTGGCCGCAGCGCTCAAGCGCGACGGCATTACCGAATTCGAGATCCTGAACGCACGCTACCACGAAAACGAAGCCTTCATCATCGCCCAGGCCGGCGTTCCCGGCGCGCTGACGATTGCCACCAATATGGCCGGTCGCGGTACCGATATTCAGCTTGGCGGCAATCTGGAAATGCGCATCCAGGCCGAACTCGGCTATCTGGAACCGGGCACGGATATCGTCACCAACGAAAAGGGCGAGCGCGTCGAGGTGGAGCGCAAGTTCACCCCGCCGGGGCCCGAGCGCGAGGCCAGGGAAAAGGCGATCCGCGAGGATGTCGCCCGCCTCAAGCAGGAAGCGCTGGCCGCCGGCGGTCTTTACGTGATCGCCACTGAACGCCATGAAAGCCGGCGCATCGACAACCAGCTGCGCGGCCGTTCCGGCCGTCAGGGCGACCCGGGCCGGTCGAAATTCTACCTCTCGCTTCAGGACGACCTGATGCGCATCTTCGGCTCCGACCGCATGGAAAGCATGCTGCAGAAGCTCGGACTGAAGGAAGGCGAGGCGATCGTCCATCCCTGGATCAACAAGGCGCTCGAACGCGCGCAGAAAAAGGTCGAGGCCCGCAACTTCGACATTCGCAAGAACCTTCTGAAATATGACGACGTTCTCAACGACCAGCGCAAGGTCGTCTTCGACCAGCGCAAGGAACTGATGGATTCCGACGATATTTCGGACATCGTCGAGGACATGCGTCACGAGGTGATCGAAAACGCCGTTCATCGCCGGATTCCCGAACGCGCCTATGCCGAGCAGTGGGATGTCGCGGGCCTGAAGGAAGACTGCCTGCGCATTCTCAGCCTTGATCTTCCGATCGAGGAATGGGCCGCCGAAGAGGGGATTGCCGAGCCGGAGATCCTCGAGCGCATCAATGCCGCCGCCGATCAGGCCGAGGAAGTCCGCGCCAAGCAGGCCGAGCAGTTCGGGCCCGACGTGATGAAATATGTCCAGCGCCAGGTGACCATGCAGTCGCTCGACCATCTCTGGCGCGAGCATATCGTCAATCTCGATCATCTGCGCTCGGTCATCGGCTTCCGCGGTTATGCCCAGCGCGATCCGCTGCAGGAGTACAAGGCTGAAGCCTTCGAACTGTTCCAGGCGCTGCTCGGCAACATGCGCGAACTGGCAGTCTCGCAGCTTTCACGCGTCCAACTGGTGCGCGAACAGCAGCCGCCCCAGCCGCAACCCGAGATCGACCCCGCACAGCTGCGCGCCAGCCACCTTGACCCGGAAACGGGCGAAGATGAAATGGCCGGAGAACGGGTTGGAGCCGGTGAAGCGGCAGTGGCGGCCGCAGAGCTTCCGGAAGAATACCGCAATGTCGGCCGCAACGACCTGTGCCCGTGCGGCTCCGGCCGCAAGTTCAAGCACTGCCATGGCCGGTTGGCCTGACAAGCTCTGGCGAGTGCGGTTCCGCCTTTCCATGGAAGCGCGAGACCGCTCTCTCTCTCTTTGTTCGTTACTCATCGCCGCTTAACGTCAGATGCTTCCATCTGACTACGAAATGCTGCAGGGCGTTGCCGTGATGTCTCGTGGCGCGCTTTTTCGCTGCGAGGGCTCTTCCGCCGTTTGACGCAAGCCTCCGCGCACCACTGCGGCTGGAAACGCGAGCGGATCTTTGTGCTTTGCCTCTCCGCGTCTTCCGTCAATGATGCTGATGATGCATATGGTAGGGTCGGTTGAAGATCTCGTCGCGCGGCGGTATGGCCTGTCGCTCGATCATGCGGCGGACTTCCGGCTTGTCTTCGCCGCGATGCAGCTCGCGGATGCGGTCGAGGTTTTCGGCGTCGGCCACGGTGCGGCGCTGGTTGTGGCGCACATAGTCCACCCAGGTTGGCGCGTGATAGGTTTCGATCCAGACTTCCGGATCGGCGATGTCGCGCATCAGCGCCCATTTGCGCGCGCCGTCACGCTTGCGGATGCGCCGGCGTTCGATCATCAGACGCAGGAATTCCTGCGTATCGTCGGGGCTGATGATGAAACGGGTCTCGACCACGATCGGACCGCTGCGGGCCAGCATGTCGACCTTGGTCTCGGGCGTCTGGAAGCGGTTCAGCGGGTCGAGGTTGAGGCTTTCGAGCGCCGGCATCTTCAGAAAAAGGCCGATTGCCGCGCCGAGCGCCATAACAGCGGCGGCGCAGAGAAAGGCAAGCGTGATGGAATGATTTTCCGCCACCTGGCCCCAGAGCCAACTGCCAAGCGCCATGCCGCCGAAAGAGGCCGTCTGGTAGAGCGACAGCGCCCGGCCGACCACCCAGCGCGGTGTGGTCAACTGAACCACCGTGTTGAACAGTGACAGCGCCAGAACCCAGCAGGCACCGGCGAAAAGCAGCGCGATACAGTCGATGACCAGCGAGGTCGAGAAGCCGATCACAACCGCACTTGCCGCAAAGACAAGGAAGGAAATGCTGACGATCGCCTCGTTGGAAAGCCGGGCGCGGGCGTGCGCATTGGCAAAGGCGCCGCCGATCGCGCCGATGCCGAAGGCGCCGAGCATGATGCCGAATGTCTGCGGGCCGCCGGCAATCACGTCCCGGGCAATGACCGGCAGAAGCGCGAGAACGGAAACGGAGGTAAGGCCGAAGATGAAGGCGCGCAGGATGACCTTCAGAATATTCGGCGACATGACGACATAGCGTAGCCCCGCGCCGATGGCGGTCGTCATTTTCTCGCGCGGCAAGGGGCTTTCCGGCCGGCGGAACTTCCAGCGATAGACGACCGTCAAAAGACCGAGATAGGAAAAGGCGTTGACGGTGAAGGCCGCAGCGGCGCCGCCGATCGCGACGATCGTGCCGCCGATGGCGGGGCCGAGGCTGCGGGTGATGTTGAAGCCGACGGAATTGAGCGTAACGGCGCCGGGCAGGTCCGAACGCGGCACCATGTCGCCGACGGAGGCCTGCCAGGACGGATTGTTCAGCGCGTTGCCGCAACCGATGAGGAAGGTGAACGCCAGAAGCAGCCAGGGCGTGATCAGCCCGCCAATGGCGACGATGGCCAGAAGCACCGAAACCGTGAACATGAAGGCCTGGGCGGAGAGGATCACCCGGCGGCGGTCGAAGCCGTCGGCAATCGCGCCGGCCAGAAGCGCAAACAGCATCACCGGCAGCGTCGTCGAGGCCTGCACCAGCGCCACCATGCTTTCCGAATCGGAAATCGAGGTCATCATCCACGCCGCGCCGACATTCTGGATCATGCTGCCGAGATTTGAGGCGACCGAAGCGAGCCAGATATAACGGAAGGTGGGGTGGGAGAAGGGCGTGAAGAGCGATTTCGGGACTGGCGCGGACTGCATCAATTCTCTCTGTTCTCAAATGCCGGTATGGGCCGGGCGTTCCGGCATCACATTATAGGCCCCGGCGCCGCCGCTTGCCTATACGCAGTGCAGCGCCCGCTTCACCACAATGGCGATAAAACTTGCAATTTGCGCGGCAAGGGCTTATTTACGGCTCAAATTCTTGATCGTCAGATGAAGAGTGGGGCCTCGCGGACCCGCTCTTTTTTATTTGGCGCGGGCGGCGGCATGGGCCGCCGGGAGCAAACCTTGGCAGATTTTGAGCAGATGGCGGACAAAGCAAGAGAAGAACGACTGATCGTGGAAACGGGCATCGACAAGAAGATTGCCGACATGATCGAACCCGTTCTGGAAGATATCGGCTTCAAACTGGTGCGCGTCAGGCTTTCCGGCCAGAACGGGCTGACGCTGCAGATCATGGCCGAACGTTTCGACGGTACCATGACGGTGGAGGATTGCGAGGAAGTCTCGCAGGCCGTTTCGCCGGTGCTTGACGTGGAAGACCCGATCGACCGGGCCTATCATCTTGAGGTCTCGTCGCCGGGCATCGACCGGCCGATGGTGCGCAAATCCGACTTCTACCGCTGGAAGGGCCACCTGCTGAAATGCGAAACCTCGGTGCTCGTCAATGAGCGCAAGCGGTTTCGCGGGCGCATTGTCGAAGCGGATGTTGACGGCATTACGCTGTTGCGTGACGGCGTGGCCTATGGCGAGCCGGCTGAGGTGACCATTCCCTTTACCGCGCTTTCCGATGCCAAGCTGGTGCTGACGGACGAACTGATCCGCGAGGCGCTGAGGGCTGACAAGCTCGCCAAGCAGAAGGCGGCGAACGAGAATGACGACGAGGAAGACGTCGCCGACAGCGACGACAATTGAGACGAGAGCTGAGGCCCCGCTGACGGGCGGCCTTTCAAATTAGGATATTCACGGAACCGGTGCGGTTCCGCTTGCAAGGACGGAGACCAGCAAAATGGCAGTAAGTGCGAACCGGCTTGAACTGTTGCAGATCGCCGATGCGGTGGCGCGCGAGAAATCCATCGATCGCGAGATCGTTCTGACCGCCATGGCCGATGCCATCCAGAAGGCGGCCAAGTCGCGCTACGGATCGGAGACCAATATCCGCGCCGACATCAATCCGAAGACCGGCGAGATCCATCTTCAGCGCCTGCTGGAAGTGGTCGAGGAAGCCGAAGACTACAGCACCCAGATCCCGCTGGCGCTGGCGCTCGATCGCAACCCGGAAGCCAAGCTTGGCGATTTCATCGCCGATCCGCTGCCGCCGATGGATTTCGGCCGTATTGCCGCCCAGTCGGCCAAGCAGGTGATCGTGCAGAAGGTGCGCGAGGCCGAGCGTGACCGTCAGTTCGACGAATACAAGGACCGCATCGGCGAGATTGTCAACGGCACGGTCAAGCGCGTCGAATACGGCAATGTCATCGTCGATCTCGGCCGTGGCGAAGCCATTATCCGCCGCGACGAGATGATCCCGCGCGAAGTGCCGCGTTACGGCGACCGCATCCGCGCCTACGTTTACGATGTGCGCCGCGAGCAGCGCGGTCCGCAGATCTTCCTGTCGCGCACCCATCCGCAGTTCATGGTCAAGCTCTTCACCATGGAAGTGCCGGAAATCTACGACGGCATTATCACCATCAAGTCGGTCGCCCGCGATCCGGGTTCGCGCGCCAAGATCGCCGTGATCTCGTCCGATTCGTCGATCGATCCGGTCGGCGCCTGCGTTGGCATGCGCGGCTCCCGCGTCCAGGCCGTCGTCGGCGAACTGCAGGGCGAGAAGATCGACATCATTCCGTGGTCGGAAGATCCCGCCTCCTTCATCGTCAACGCGCTGCAGCCGGCGGAAGTCGCCAAGGTGGTGCTCGACGAGGATGCCGAGCGCATCGACGTTGTCGTGCCCGATGATCAGCTTTCGCTGGCCATTGGCCGTCGCGGCCAGAATGTCCGCCTTGCCTCGCAGCTCACCGGCTGGGACATCGACATCATGACGGAAAACGAGGAGTCGGAACGTCGTCAGAAGGAATTCAACGAGCGTTCGCAGCTGTTCATGGATGCCCTCGACGTCGACGAAATGGTTGGCCAGGTTCTGGCCTCCGAAGGTTTCGCCGCCATCGAGGAACTCGCCTATGTCGAACTCGACGAGATTTCCTCCATCGAGGGTTTCGATGAGGAAACGGCGGAAGAGATCCAGATGCGCGCCAAGGAATTCCTCGAGCGCCAGGAAGCCGAACTCGACGAGAAACGCCGCGAACTCGGCGTTTCCGACGACCTGCGCCAGATCGACGGCATGACGCTGGCGATGATGGTGGCGCTTGGCGAGGACGACATCAAGACGATGGAAGACTTTGCCGGTTGCGCCGCTGACGATCTTGTCGGCTGGACCGAGCGTCAGAACGGCCAGACCAAGCGTTTCGAAGGCACGCTCTCGGGCTTTGACCTGTCGCGGGTGGAGGCCGAGAACATGGTCGTTCAGGCGCGTCTGGCGATCGGCTGGATCACCGAGGAAGACCTCGCGGTTGCCGAAGAGGTGAACGAAGACGAGGAAGCGCTGGCGGATGATGGCGTTGCTGAAGACGGTTCTGTCGAAGAGCCGACGTCATCCGACGACGAAGCCGGCAAGAGCGTGTAAGGACCGGTGAGCACACCCCGCAAAGTGGCTGAAGAGGCGGCGATGAACGATCGGACCTGCATCGTGACCCGCAAGGCCGGCGGGCCGGATGACCTGATCCGCTTCGTTGCCGGCCCCGACGGCCAGGTGGTTCCCGATCTGAAGAGGGAACTGCCGGGCAGGGGGTGCTGGGTGACGGCCGAACGCTGGGCGGTCGACAAGGCCGTGGCTAAGGGACTTTATGCCCGGGCGTTGAAACAGAAGGTCGTTGCGCCGGCCGATCTCGGCGCAACCGTTGACATGTTGATGGCCCGTCAGCTTGCGGGTATGATGAATATGGCCCGCAAGGCAGGCGAATTCGTCGCCGGCTCGGCAAAGGTTGATCTTGCAATCAGAAGCGGCGCGGCCCTTGCCACCTTCCATGCCGCCGATGCCGCCGCCGATGGCAGACGCAAGCTTGACCAGGCCCGGAAGGCCTTCTGGCTCCAGATGGAGACAGAGGGGCCGATTCCGGCCTTTGTCCCTTTCGGGGCTGCGGAAATCGACACTCTTTTGCACGAGAATGCGTTTAAACACGCCGCGGCGCTTGCGGGAAAGGCCGGAGAGGGTGTAGTGAAGCGCGCGATGATGCTTCAAAGGTACCGGGCCGCTCCCGGAACTGAAGGAAAAGCCGCGATGACGAACAAATGACGACGTCACGGAAATTGGCCGTGCGCCAGAGCATGAATTTCAAGGCGGGAATTGCGTCTCACTGATGGTGATGGCGGTTCCCGCGCCAAGGAACGGGAACCGAATGACGGACAGTAAAGACGACAAGACATCCAACGACTCAGGCAAGAAGACACTGAAGCTTAAGCCGTCGGGTGTCAGCCAGGGCACCGTGCGCCAGGATATGGGCCGCGGTCGCAGCAAGGCGGTCGTGGTGGAAACACGCAAACGCCGGATCCACAAGCCGAGCGAAGAAGCAACCTCAACACCGGCGCCAGCAAGCCAGCGCAGTGCCGCGCCGGCGCAGCCGCGCGCGCCCGAAGGGCAGACGCGCCGTGCTGACGACGCCAGCCGGCAGCAGCGCCAGCCCAAGGGCCAGCCTTCGCGTCCGGGTGGCCAGAACCGCCAGCGTGGCGGCCAGCAGCCCGATCGCGGCGGCAATGGCGGCCAGAACCGTCAGCGCGGTAACGTGCTTCACGATCTTTCCCAGGGCGAGATGGATGCCCGTCGCCGTGCGCTGGTGATGGCGCAGCAGCGCGAGGCCGAAGAAGCCGAACGCCGCAAGCGCGAGGAAGAAGAACGCCGCGTGGCCGAAGAGGCCGCCAGGCGCGAGGCCGAGGAACAGGCCAAGCGCGAGGCCGAGGAAGCCAAGAAGCAGCCAATCAAGGAAGAAGAACCCGAGGCGCCGGAAGCACCGGCTGCCGAAGCCGAAGCGCCTGCCGCTGCCGAGCTTCCCCCGGGCGACGATGCCAAGCCGAGCCGTGCCGCGCCGCGCCACCGCCCCCAGACCCGCACCGAGGCTGAGGACGAGGCCGATGCTGGCCGTGGCCGCAAGCCGCGTCGCGAAGGCGAGGATGCAGGTGGACCGGCTCGCGGCAAGGCGGTGCGTCCGGAAGCGCCCGCCAAACCCGCTTCGCGCCCGAAGGGTGCAGGCGAACGCCGTCGCGGCAAGTTGACGGTTTCGGCCGTGACCGGCGATGACGAGGGCGGCAGCCAGCGCGGCCGTTCACTGTCGGCCATGCGCCGCCGTCAGGAGAAGATGCGCCGCGCCCAGATGCAGGAGCCGCGCGAGAAGGTTCTGCGCGAGGTCATCCTGCCGGAGACCATCACCATTCAGGAACTGTCGCAGCGTATGTCCGAACGGGCGGTCGATGTGATCAAGTACCTGATGAAGGAAGGGCAGATGATGAAGCCCGGCGACGTGATCGATGCCGATCTCGCCGAGCTGATCGCCACCGAATTCGGCCATACGGTGAAGCGCGTTGCCGAGTCGGACGTTGAAGAAGGCATCTTCGATGTCAGCGATGACGAGGCGGATCTCGAGCCGCGTGCGCCGGTCGTCACCATCATGGGCCATGTCGACCACGGCAAGACCTCGCTGCTGGATGCGATCCGTCATGCCAATGTCGTTTCCGGCGAGGCTGGCGGCATCACCCAGCATATCGGCGCCTATCAGGTCGAGCAGGATGGTCAGAAGATCACCTTCATCGACACCCCCGGTCACGCCGCCTTTACGGCGATGCGCGCCCGCGGCGCCGAGGTGACGGATATCGCCATTCTGGTGGTTGCCGCTGACGACAGCGTCATGCCGCAGACGATCGAATCCATCAATCACGCCAAGGCCGCCGGTGTGCCGATCATTGTTGCCATCAACAAGATCGACAAGCCCGCAGCCGATGCCCAGAAGGTGCGCACCGAACTGCTTCAGCACGAAGTGTTCGTCGAAACCATGGGCGGTGAAGTGCTGGAAGTGGAAGTTTCGGCCAAGACCGGCCAGAACCTTGACAAGCTTCTGGAAGCGATCCTGTTGCAGGCGGAAATTCTAGACCTCAAGGCCAATGCCGACCGCACCGCCGAGGGCGTCGTCATCGAGGCCCAGCTCGACCGCGGTCGCGGCTCGGTCGCGACTGTTCTGGTGCAGAAGGGCACGCTGAAGCCGGGTCAGGTTCTCGTGGCCGGCGACCAGTGGGGCCGTGTGCGCGCGCTGATCAACGATCACGGCGAGCATGTGAAAGAAGCCGGACCGTCCATGCCGGTCGAGGTCCTCGGCCTCGGCGGCACGCCGTCAGCCGGTGATCGCTTTGCCGTTGTCGAAAACGAGTCCAAGGCCCGTGAGGTTTCCGAGTATCGCCAGCGGCTCGCCCGCGACAAGGCGGCGGCTCGCCAGTCCGGTTCGCGCGGTTCGCTCGAACAGATGATGAGCCAGCTTCAGGATACCGGCCTCAAGGAGTTCCCGCTGCTGATCAAGGGCGATGTGCAGGGTTCGGTTGAAGCCATCAACGCCGCGCTTGAGAAACTGGGCACCGATGAAGTGCGCGCCCGTGTCGTTCACGCTGCCGCCGGCGGTATCACCGAATCGGATATCTCGCTTGCCGAAGCATCCGACGCGGCGATCATCGGCTTCAATGTGCGTGCGAACGCGCAGGCCCGCCGCGCCGCCGAACAGGCCGGCATCGAGATCCGCTACTACAACATCATCTACGATCTGGTGGATGATGTGAAAGCGGCGATGTCGGGTCTCCTGTCGCCGGAACGTCGCGAGACATTCCTCGGCAATGCCGAGATCCTGGAAGTGTTCAACATTTCCAAGATCGGCAAGGTCGCGGGTTGCCGCGTCACCGAAGGCAAGATGGAGCGCGGCGCCGGCGTACGCCTGATCCGCGACAACGTGGTCATCCACGAAGGCAAGCTGAAGACGCTCAAGCGCTTCAAGGACGAAGTGTCCGAAGTGCCCGGCGGCCAGGAATGCGGCATGGCCTTCGAGAACTACGAGGACATCCGCGCCGGCGACGTCATCGAGGCCTTCCGCGTCGAGCACATCACCCGCACGCTGTGATCTCAGCTGCGCCAAGGCATTGAGGAAACCGGCTTCGGCCGGTTTTTTCGTTTCTGGCGAAGTGCGCTACTGGCCACCGGAATATGCCACCCCGCTGCCGTCACCCCGGACTTGATCCGGGGTCCAGGGCCGATGAACGCCTGAGCCAACGGGTCAGAACTTGATGGCTGTCGTCATTTGGCCCTAGATCCCGGCTCAAGGCCGGCCTGACGGAGGGGGAGGCGTGCACTTTTTCAACGCGTGGAGCCGGCTTCTACCGACCGCCGTTTGCGCGGCATCTGCGAACATAAACGCCCAAAAACAGAAAGCCCGGCGAACAACTCTTGAGGAGCAGCGCGCCGGGCTTTTCCGGTTTGACCGGAACTGAAACGGATCGTTTGCGGCGATCCGTTCTTTTCCCGCAATTGAGAGGAGGGAGATTGGCCTGCGGGACGGCCTTACAAAGCGTTTCAGCTATTGAAGGAGGAGGAGATCGTGAAACGCCCTGATCTTTGAATTCCTTTCCGTGTGGTCGGCAGTTATCTGCCTCATCGGTCTGGAACTGTTTCTAGCCGCTAATGCGTGTCAGCGATTTGCGCTGAATCAAATGATTGATCCCGGCCGATGGAAAAAAATGGAATTTTTGATGATCATCTGATTGATCAAAATAGCTGGATCAAGCCAACCGTTTCGAAACAGGGCGCGGCGATTGACGTTGCGTCGCCGAAGCGTTAAACGGGCCGCCAGTCATCGAACATGTCCGCGCGGGTTCGAACCCCGTCAAACGGTCGGGCACGAGACAAACACGAACGATCTAGACAAGGTTGATATGACGAGAGCTACCTCCTCGGCGCCCTCCCAGCGCATGCTTCGCGTTGGCGAACAGGTTCGCGCCGCCATTACCAAGGTACTCCAGCGCGGCGAGGTGCTCGATCCGCTGCTGGAAACCACGGTCGTCTCCATTTCCGAGGTGCGGATGTCGCCGGACCTGAAGGTTGCGACGGCCTATGTGACGCCGCTTGGCGACCGCGATCACGACGCCACGGTGCGTGCGCTGAACCATCATGCGAAGTTCATCCGCGGCCGTATCACGCGCGAGCTCCGGCAGATGAAATACATGCCAGAATTGCGCTTCCGCGACGACACGAGCTTCGAGAATTTCCGCAAGATCGACGAGCTTCTGCATTCGCCGGAAGTCGCGCGCGATCTCGATCACGACGATAACGATAACGAAGATAAAGAATAGCAGCGCATATGGCACGACAGAGAAAACCCAAGGGCCGTCCCGTTTCCGGTTGGCTGATTCTCGACAAGCCCGTCGATTTCGGCTCGACCGAGGCCGTCTCCAAGATCAAGTGGCTGTTCAAGGCGCAGAAGGCGGGCCATGCCGGCACGCTCGACCCGCTGGCCTCCGGTATGCTGCCGATCGCGCTCGGCGATGCGACCAAGACCGTGCCCTATGTGATGGAAGGCCGCAAGATCTACGAATTTACCGTGACCTGGGGCGAGGAGCGGGCGACCGACGATCTTGAGGGCGATGTCACCGAAAGCTCGGACAAGCGCCCGGCCCGCGCCGATATCGAGGCCTTGCTCGAAAAATACACCGGCGTGATCGAACAGGTGCCGCCGCAGTTCTCCGCCATCAAGATCGACGGCAACCGGGCCTATGACCTGGCGCGCGAGGGCGAGACGGTCGACATTCCGATGCGTGAGGTCGAGGTTCACCGGCTGACGCTGATCGGCTGTCCGGACGAGAACTCGGCCGATTTCGAGGTCGAATGCGGCAAGGGCACCTATGTGCGCGCGCTGGCCCGCGACATGGGGCGCGACCTTGGCTGTTACGGTCATATCTCGGCGCTGCGCCGTCCCTTCGTCGCGCCGTTCTCCGAGGACATGCTGGTTCCGCTCTCGGAACTGACGGCGCTGGAAGAAATCGAGGATGATGCCGAGCGCTTTGCCGCACTGGAGGAATTCCTTGTCGATACTTCCGAAGCGCTGACGAGCCTGCCGCATGTGCCGGTGACGGACGAACAGGCCCGCCGCCTCAAGCTCGGTAATCCGATCATCCTGCGCGGCGCCCACGCGCCGGTGGAAGAGCCGGAAGCCTATGCCTCTGTCGGCGGACGCCTTGTTGCCATCGGCGAGATCGCGCAAGGCCAGTTCAAGCCGCGCCGGGTGTTCATCTGATCACTCTCCCGATGTCGCCAATTGATGCGCAAGCCGCGTGAACAGGCCGGCCGCCTTCGTTTCGTCTATGGCGGCCGTGTCGTTTATGGTGACGGAGAGGCAGACCGGGCGTTCGTCCTTGCCCATCAGCCAGGCCGTCAGGTTCAGCACGCCGGTCTCGCTGCCGCCCTTGTAGGCGACCGATTGCCAGTCGCCGGTGCGCACAGGTCCGGGATTGACGGAAAAGACGTCCGCCGTGGAGACGTCGCCCATGAGGGCGCAGAGTTTTGCGTTGGACAAGGACCATTCGACGCCTGTCGTCATTGGCCCGAGCACGTCGGTGACCGCCGGAAGCGGACCGGCCGCAGCCTTGCTGGCGATCGCCGGTTTTTCCGTCTCCGGCGCAGCGGCGTATTCCTGCGCAAGCTCCGGATCAGCCTTCAACGAGAAGGCCTGGCGGGTCGAGAGCACGGACGGCAGACCGAGGGCGTTGGCGACGCGATCGGCGCCGAGCACGCGCATCAGCATGTCAGTCGCGGTATTGTCGCTTTCGGCAATCATAACGGTTGCGAGCGTGTGCAGTATCAGCGGCGAGCCGTCAGGGAAGGTCTGCAGACGGCCGGTCGGCAGGGATTTATCTTGCGGTTGAAGGGTGACGATGTCCTGCCAGCTCCGCTTCTGCGCCGCGATGTCTTCAAGTAGCACCTTGAGCACGCCGAGCTTGAAAGCCGAGGCGACGGCAAGGGGCGTGTCGGCATTCCGGTCAAAAAGCGTCTTGCCGTCTGACGTTACCAGATAGGAAACCGTGCCCGGAAAGGCTTCGAAGGCGGCGAGCGTCGCGGCAGGTCCTTCGGTCAGAACTTCCGGCGGGCTGAAGAACAGACCGAGGATCTTGCCGTTGCCGTCGAGCGAGATCTCGACCGGGATCTCATGGGTCTCTGTGCGGATCATGTAGGCGCCCTTGTCGCCTGTGACCGAAAGCGCCGGGCCGGTCTGCTTGACGAGGCGGTCGACAAGGGCGGTCAGTTGCGCATCCGGGACTGCCCGGGCAAAGCTTTTGGAGACCAGCGTGCCGGCGTCCTGCGGGTTTTGCCAGAGCGTCTCTATCGCGTCGATCTCCGCGGGGCTCGCAAGCGCCTGGGGGGCTGTGGCAAGCACCGCAATTGCGCCTGCGGCAATGATATTGCGATAGGTCATGTCTGGCGTTTCCTCACGGTTCAATCAAGAATGTGCATGGCCGGCGTCAGCGCCGGGCCTTCGGCCGCCCGGCGCTGAGGAATTTTTCACGGGCGCAACATCACCTTGCCTTTGCGGCCCGGCTTCAATGCGGCGCTGACGGCATCGGTGACGTTTTCAAGCGGAAAAATCTCGTCCGTATCAAGCTGCAGCGCGCCTTTTGCCGCCAGTGTGACCAGTTCCCCGATCAGTGCCTTGCGCTTGTCGTCAGCCATCTCCTTGCTGACGCGCGCACCCCAGAAGCCGCGCACGGTGATGTGTTTCATGATTAGCGCGCCCGATGACAGCGGCATGGGCGCGCCGGTGGCCGTTCCGAAGACGACAAGCTCGCCATCCACGCCGAGAAGATCCACAAGGTCTGTCGCAATGTCGCCGCCGACGGAGTCGATTGCCGATGCCGCGCCGGCTTCGCCGATCAGGCCACGAACGCGCTCCTTCCAGCCTGAGGTCGACGTCGAGAAAACATGTTCGATCCCGAGCGCTTCCAGCTCTTGGACCGCCTCATCGCGACGCACGAGGCTGACAAGGTTGATGCCGCGGTTCTTCGCCAGCGTCGTCATCAGTTTTCCGACGGCGCCATTGGCGGCGGTCTGGATGATCCAGTCGCCTTTTTTCGCGCGCAGCCCTTCCAGAAGCGAGATGGCGCTGAAGGGCATGGCGATCAGCTGCGCGCCGTCGGCGTCGGAAATCGCATCAGGCAAAGGCAGCATGCCTGCTGCAGGCGCGATGAAGAATTCGGCCCAGCTGCCGTGCACGCCTGCCACGGCAATGCGCTTGCCGATCATGCCCGGATCGACGTCGGTCCCGACCTTTTCGATCACTCCAAGCGCCTCGCTGCCTCCGATTGCTCCCGGTAGATCCGGCTTGTAGCCGTAATTGCCGCGAATGGTCCAGAGATCGTGATTGTGGATCGGGCTGAGCTTCATGCGCACAAGGACCTCGGCGGGACCAGGCTCCGGTGTGGCTGTCTCGCGGGTGGTCAACACCTCGGCCGGTTCGCCGAAAATATCGTGGATGGCTGCAAGCATTGAAGGCACTCCTTTTTTGGCCCCCTGCGTCCGAAGCATCTGTCCCGGAATTGCACAAAAGACATGTGCCCGGCATTCTCTGCCCGAAAGCTGCGGGGTTTTTGGCTTTTCGTTGGCAGTGATATAGGAGCAGACCGGACCGCTCGCCAGAGGATGACGGCAATCGGATTTTGCTGTCGCAGGAAAGACCGGCGCTGGTGCCGGAGCGCCAGAGCAAAGGGCTTTCTGACATCGGAGAAGGCCGGCAGAAGGCGCCCAGGCCATGACACTCGACAAACATGCGCTTTTGCCTTATATCGCGGCCAGCATTGGAACAAATGCGTTTAAACGGCCCTTGCTGGACGACATCCCGGCACGGGCGACCCAAAAACACCCTCATTTCGAAAGGATGACCCGATGTCGATTACTGCTGAACGCAAGGCAGAACTGATCAAGGAATTCGCAACGAAGGAAGGCGACACCGGTTCGCCGGAAGTTCAGGTTGCGATCCTCACCGAGCGGATCACCAACCTGACCGAGCACTTCAAGGACCACAAGAAGGATAACCATTCCCGCCGTGGTCTGCTGACGCTGGTTTCGACCCGCCGTTCGCTGCTCGACTACCTGAAGCGCGTCGACGAAAGCCGTTACACGACCCTTATCGGTCGTCTGGGCATTCGCCGCTAAGCCGCATGACCGGCGGGCGCCTCGCGTCCGCCGCTTTTATTTCGCGCATCATGTGCGCCGGTTCCAAGCCGTGGCGGGCGAAGGGATCTGAAAGGCGAGGTCGGGATGATGGCATTCCGGTTCCGCGCAAGCCGTAACGGACCTGTCATGGGGCAGGATTGCTGGCCGCTTCGCGATATGAAGCGGCGCGCTGTCTTGCCCGTGACGCGTCGAATGAAACGTTGAGATCGCGCTCTGCTCTTTTCATGAGGAAAGGGCCGCGCGCGGATTTATTGAAGGACAAGACATGTTCAACACCCACACAGTGGAAATCGAGTGGGCGGGACGCACGCTCAAGCTGGAAACCGGCAAGGTTGCCCGTCAGGCAGACGGCGCCGTGCTCGCCACCTATGGCGAGACCGCCGTTCTCGCCACTGTCGTCTCCGCCAAGGAGCCGAAGCCCGGCCAGGACTTCTTCCCGCTGACCGTCAACTACCAGGAAAAGACCTATGCAGCCGGTCGCATTCCCGGCGGCTATTTCAAGCGTGAAGGCCGTCCGAGCGAAAACGAGACGCTGGTCTCCCGCCTGATCGACCGTCCGATCCGCCCGCTCTTCCCGGAAGGCTACAAAAACGACACGCAGGTCGTGATCACCGTTCTGCAGCATGACCTGGAAAACAACCCGGACGTTCTGGCGATGGTCGCAACGTCTGCAGCGCTCACCCTTTCCGGCGTTCCCTTCATGGGCCCGATCGGCGGCGCGCGCGTCGGTTACATCAACGGCGAATATGTGCTGAACCCGCATATCGACGAAATGCCCGAAACCGCGCTCGACCTCGTGGTCGCCGGTACGGGCGATGCCGTTCTGATGGTGGAATCGGAAGCCAAGGAGCTGCCGGAAGACATCATGCTCGGCGCCGTCATGTTCGGCCACAAGGGCTTCCAGCCGGTTATCGACGCGATCATCAAGCTCGCCGAAGTTGCCGCAAAGGAACCGCGCGAATTCGAGCCGGAAGACCAGTCCGAACTTGAAGCCGACATGCTCTCCTTCATCGAAGGCGAACTGCGCGACGCTTACAAGATCACCGACAAGGCCGCCCGCTACGCTGCTGTCGACGCCTGCAAGGCCAAGGTCAAGGAACGTTACGCGCCGGCCGAAGGCGAGGACGCGAAGTACACGGCCGAGCAGATCGGCGCCGTGTTCAAGCACCTCCAGGCCAAGATCGTCCGCTGGAACATTCTCGACACCAAGAGCCGCATCGATGGCCGCGATCTCGAGACCGTCCGTCCGATCGTTTCCGAAGTCGGCATCCTGCCGCGCACCCACGGTTCGGCGCTGTTTACCCGCGGCGAAACCCAGGCGCTGGTTGTTGCCACGCTCGGCACGGGTGAGGACGAGCAGTTCGTCGATGCGCTGACCGGCATGTACAAGGAACGCTTCCTGCTCCACTACAACTTCCCGCCCTATTCGGTCGGTGAGACGGGCCGCATGGGCTCTCCGGGCCGCCGCGAAATCGGCCACGGCAAGCTGGCATGGCGCGCCATCCGCCCGATGCTGCCGGAAGTCGAGCAGTTCCCCTACACGCTGCGCGTTGTTTCCGAGATCACCGAATCCAACGGTTCGTCCTCGATGGCGACCGTCTGCGGCACCTCGCTGGCGCTGATGGATGCCGGCGTTCCGCTGGCAAAGCCGGTTGCCGGTATCGCCATGGGCCTGATCCTCGAAGGCGAACGCTTCGCCGTGCTCTCCGACATTCTCGGCGATGAGGATCACCTCGGCGACATGGACTTCAAGGTTGCCGGTACGGAAGCCGGCGTCACCTCGCTGCAGATGGACATCAAGATCGCCGGTATCACCGAAGAGATCATGAACATCGCGCTCAACCAGGCCAAGGGCGGTCGCCTTCACATCCTGGGCGAAATGTCGAAGGCTCTCGCCGAGAGCCGCGAGCAGCTTGGCGAATACGCACCGCGCATCGAGATGATGTCGATTGCCGTCGACAAGATCCGCGACGTGATCGGCGCAGGCGGCAAGATCATCCGCGAGATCGTCGAAAAGACCGGCGCCAAGATCAACATTGACGATGACGGCACGATCAAGATCGCGTCTTCCTCGGGCAAGGAGATCGAGGCCGCCAAGAAGTGGATCCACTCCATCGTCGACGAGCCGGAACTGAACGCGATCTACGAAGGCACGGTCGTCAAGACCGCCGACTTCGGCGCTTTCGTCAATTTCTTCGGCCCCCGCGACGGCCTGGTCCACATCTCGCAGCTCGCTTCGGAACGCGTTGCCAAGACCACGGACGTGGTCAAGGAAGGCGACAAGGTCTGGGTCAAGCTCATCGGCTTTGATGAGCGCGGCAAGGTCAAGCTGTCGATGAAGGTCGTTGACCAGGAAACCGGCAAGGAACTGGCCAAGCCCGAGCGCAAGAAGGACGATGCTGCCGAATAAGGCGTCGTCAGGAGCCGCCTTCGTCTCGTCAGTTTCGGCTGACGCGGCGCCGGCGGACCATTCAAACCGAAATTATCAGGCGTGAGCAAAATGCTCGCGCCTTTTTAGCAGGTGCAAACATGTCCCGCGAAACCCTCAAGACACTGTTCCATCCCTTCGAAAGCGGCACGGTCGCGCCCGTTGCGGGCCGTGTGCTGTTCCTCGGCGCTGAAGCCGGCTATCGCCTGCCGGAAGGTTTTTCCGATGATATTGCCGCCGTTCAGCCGTTCCGCGCGCATTATGTCGCGCTTGAGCGGGCCGGCGCTGCCGTTTCTCCGGAAGCCGGGGAGGGGGATTATGCCGCAACGCTGATCCTTCTCACCAAGCATCGCGGCGAAAACGAAAACCGCGTGTCCGAAGCGCTGGCAAAAACCGAGACCGGCGGCCTCATCGTCATTGCCGGTTCGAAGGAAGACGGCGTGCAGTCCATGCGCAAGCGCCTCGGCAAGATGTTTGCCGATCTGGAGGCCATGCCGAAATATCACGGCGTTGCGCTGTGGTTCAAACGTCCCGACGATGTGAGCGAGGCGGTGGCCGCGTTCACCCATCCGACCGTCGAGATCGATGGCCGCTTCACCACCGTACCGGGCCTCTTCTCGCATGATCGGGTGGATGAGGGCTCGCGTATTCTGGGAGAGCGCCTGCCGGAGGATTTTGCTGGTCTGGCGGCCGATTTCGGCGCGGGCTGGGGTTACCTTTCGGCGATGCTGGCGGAACGCGCGCCCCGTACGGTCGGCATCGATCTTTACGAGGCGGACTGGCGCGCGCTGGAGCGGGCGAAGGTCAATCTGTCAGCCATTGAGCCTGCAACCCGCTTTTTCTGGCAGGATTTGGCATCCGAGCCGGTGAAGAACCGCTACGACCTGATCATCATGAACCCGCCCTTCCACACAGGAAAGGCTGCCGAGCCCTCGCTCGGCAAGGCATTGGTCAAGGCTGCCTGCGGCGCGCTGAAACCCGGCGGCAGGCTTCTGCTGGTCGCCAACCGCGGCCTACCCTACGAGGACGTGCTGGCCGAAAACTGCAAGAAGAGCGGCGAGGAATACCGCAACGCCCGCTTCAAGCTGTTGTGGGGCGTGAAGTGAAATTCAATGCTCTGATACCGGAACTCGGCGTCACGAGCCTTGCGGCAAGCCTTGATTTTTATGTCGGAATGATCGGCTTTTCGGTCGTCTATGACCGGCCGGATGAAGGGTTTGCCTTCATCCTGCTTGGTGAGGCGCAGCTGATGCTGGACACGGTCGGCATGGGGCGCACCATTGGCGATGAAGTGCGGGTGCGTGGCGGCGGTATCAACTTCCAGCTCGAAGTGGACGATTTCGACGGTATTGTCGAACGACTGACGGCCGCGGAATGGCCTCTCCTGAAGGAACCGGAAGAACGCTGGTACCGAACGCTCGAGGGCGAAATGGGGCAGCGCCAGCTATGGGTGCGCGACCCTGACGGCTATCTGTTGAGGCCGTTCAGTCCGCTCGGTCAAGCGGACTGAAGCCGGCTTTACTGCTCGCCAAGCTTGATCGACGGATCATAGTCCTTGCCCTCGACCTCCTTCACCACGGCCTGACCGCAATAGGTCTTGCCGAGGAGCGGGTCGTAGGTGAGCGAGGGAGAGCCGTGCAGTTCCCAGCCCTTGTTCAGGGCGTCGGTCACGCGATGGCAGAAGCTCGATTCATCCGGGCCGGTGAGAAAGCGGTAGAGTTTCATGTGGTTTCCTATGCGGATTGGCCGGCCTTGGCGAGGAGGGCTTCGGCCTGTTCAAGGTGCAGGCGTTCGACCATACGTCCGTCAAGGTCGATAACATTCAGTTCCTGCGCTTCCGGTTTGGCGAAGGCTTCGACGATTGCGCGGGCTTCGGCAAGGGCCTCCTCGGAAGGGCTGAAATGCGCGTTTGCCGGCTCGATCTGGTTTGGGTGGATCAGCATCTTGCCGTCAAAGCCCATGGCGCGGGCCTCTTCGCACTCTGCCGCAAAGCCTTCGCTGTCGGCAAAATCATTGTAGACGCCGTCGATCACCGCAATGTCATAGGCGCGCGCGGCAAGCACAACCTGCATCAGCCAGGGCACAAGATAGGCGCGGCCGGGCGCGGGGGCAACGCCGGTTGCGGATCTGAGATCATTGACGCCGACGATCAGCGCTTCCAGCCTGCCGCCGGCCGATGCCTGCGAATAGGCGCCGGCGATGGCGGCAGCGTTGACGATGCCCGCCGGCGTTTCCAGCATGGCCCAGAGGCGGATGCGCAGCGGCGCGCCGTTTCTGGTCAGCATGGCGCTGGCGGCGGCGACATTGGCGACGGTCTCAACCTTGGGAAGCAGGATCGCATCCGGCTGGCAGGCAAGCGCCGTCTTCATGTCTTCCTGGCCGGTTTCCGTGTCGAGGGGATTGATGCGGATGGCCGTGGTCACTTTCGCCGGGCGGCTCTCTCTGAAGAACTGTTCCAGGTTTTCACGCGCCTCTGCCTTGCGGCCATGGGCAACGGAATCCTCAAGGTCGTAGATGACGGCGTCGGCGGCCAGCGATTTCGATTTTTCCAGTGCGCGGCGGTTCACGGCGGGCACCGACAGGGCGGAGCGCCAAAGCTTGATCTCTTTCACGGCCTTATTCCTAACAATATCCGGACTCATTCTCATTCAAGTCACATCGAATTGAAGCTTTTCAAATTTCGTTCCGGCAATCAATGAGACAAAATGGCTTCGGCCCTCTTGCGAAAGCCCTTGCGAAGCGCCAGATTAGCAAATGTGAAAGGAATTTGACGATGGAAAAGATCCGCACCGTATTCATGGCAATTGTCGGTCTGGCCGCCGTGGCGTTCGTGACTGTGTTTGCTGCTTCCATTGGCCTTGCCCTGATTGCTGTGCTCGCCGTTCTTACGGTCGCGCGGATGATCGCCTTCAAACTCAACCATGCCCCCGTGCCGGTGAAAACCCGCGACGCCCGCAAGCGTGACGACATGCGTGTCTGGGATGACGGTCGCGGCAAGATCATCGACCTCTGAAGGGCGAGCTGATCGTTATTGTTCCGGGCGGCCTTGGGCCGCCTTTCGGATGTGCGTACCCCAAGGTACCGTTTTTCGTTGAAATCGCCGGAAAAGCGCTTTAGATCAGGACGCGAAAACAAGCTTCAATCGCGTTGAGGGATCAATCATGGAAAAATTCGTCAAGCTGACCGGCGTCGCCGCGCCGCTGCCCGTGGTCAATGTCGACACCGACATGATCATTCCCAAGGATTACCTCAAGACGATCAAGCGCACCGGCCTTGGCAAGGGCCTGTTCGCCGAGGCGCGCTACAATCAGGACGGCACGGAAAATCCGGATTTCGTTCTGAACCAGCCGGCCTACCGCAATGCCAGGATCCTCGTTGCCGGCGACAATTTCGGCTGCGGCTCCTCGCGCGAGCATGCGCCGTGGGCGCTCGCCGATTTCGGCATCCGCTGCGTCATTTCCACGAGTTTTGCCGACATCTTCTACAACAACTGCTTCAAGAACGGCATTCTGCCGATCATCGTATCGCAGGCCGAACTCGACAAGCTGATGGACGATGCCGAGCGCGGCTCGAACGCCGTGGTCACGGTAGACCTCGAGAATCAGGAAATCACCGGCCCGGACGGCGGCTCGGTCAAGTTCTCGATCGACGCCTTCCGTCGCCACTGCCTGCTGAACGGTCTCGACGATATTTCGCTGACGCTGGAAAAAGCTGACAGCATCGCAAGCTACGAAGACAAGCTCGCCGCAGAACGCCCATGGGCGTAATCGCCTGGACCTCAGTTTTCTCATTTGAAAGGCCAGTCCAGCGACTGGCCTCGGTTTGTTGACAAACCTCCCTCGTGGTCTGGGTCATCCTCGTGCTTGACTCGAGGATCCAGGCTGCCCGAGAAACAGCTGCAAAAATATCGCCGAATTCAAAGCGTTGCGTCGCCTGCATGCTCGGATCAAGTCCGAGCGTGACCCCTCTTGGCGAGGTCTCGCGAGGACGCGACCCATACGGCTATGCCTTCTCAGCAGTCTGAGGCCAGTCCAGCGACTGGCCTTTTGCAGTTTCCGGACCTGCTTCCACCTCAGAGTAAACGCAACCCATAATAAATAGGTTTACATGTAATCAATCTTTGGTAGCATTGCGTGATGGTATGTTTATGGGAGGGCAGGATGAAGTACCGCATGCTTATAATTCCGATCGGCATGATCGGGCTCATGTCTTTCGCGTCAGCCGAGTCGCCGGCGCCTGGAGGCGCGCAGACGCCTCTCAGCGAGTGGGCGCGCGGCAAACTCGCCTTTACCTGTGAGTTCAAGCGCGAGGACGATGACGGTTTCGACAAGATTTGCGTCTACGACTGTGCCGGTTGGTCGAAGGAAATAAAAGTGGACACCTACGACGACTGCCCTTCCTCCATCAGGGATTAAGGCGGCTGGATCCGATCATGCCGGGCAGCGGCCCCGTCGCCCGGCATCTTCTCTCAAATCGGCACGCCGAAATGGCGAAGGCCCTCGATCACGCCGTCTGCGATCTCGCCCTGTGCCTCGTAAATATTGCCGTTGGCTCGGGCAAGTTCACGCAGCTCGTCAAACCCGTTGGCCGGAATGATGCCGCGCACGCCCGGCACCTCGAACATGGCGGCATCATTGCCGGTGTCGCCGGCAACCACGACCTCCTCTTGGGCGATGCCGAGCCTGTTGCAGAGCCATGAGAGGCAGGCGCCCTTGTCGGCAGCGCGCGGCAGGACATCGAGGTCGCGGCCCGATGAATAGACAAGCTTCACGTCGAGGCCCTCGGCCGCAAGCGTCTCCCTGATCGCCGAAAGCCTGCTCTTGTTGGCGCCGTTCAGATACCAGCTCGACTTGAAGTCATGCTGATAGCGCTTCGGTTGATAATTGAGGTCCGGCACCTCGCCGAGGATCCGCGCGACCTTGGCCGCGTCGAAGCCGGCGCGGATATGGTCATGGAAGCCGTCGACGGGGCTGTCGGCCCTGTGGTCGTGCACCATGGTGCCGACGCCGCCGATGAGAAAATCGGGCTGGGGCAGCCCGACCTTGCCGATCAGCGCCTGGATGTCATCGACGAGCCGGCCGCTGTTATAAACGAGGATCGGCCTGCGCTCCGCCGGGATGGCCTCGAAGGCCTCCCGGAAGCGCGCCGTTGATCCATTGTCGCCGACAAGCGTGCCGTCGAGATCGGAGGAGAAGAGTCTGATCGCCATGCTCAGTCGCCGTCATTCCAGGGTTCTGCCCAGTCGCTATCCGTCAGCGACTGCCGCATTGGCCGGCCCTCGACGAGCGAGATCAGCTGCTGGGCGATGCCGGTCCAGGTGAACAAGCTGCGCGCCTTGTGGGCGCCCATGCGGGCCAGGCGATTATAAAGGCGCTGATGCTTGAACGGCTTCATCATCATGATGCCGAGGTCATATTTGTCGAACGTGTCGGCAAACAGCGCGTGGCGGCCGAAGGAAATGGCGCGGTAAAGCCCGCCATTGGTGGTCACGACGGTCGGCGTGCCCGAGGCCATGGCCTCGATCGCCGTCATGCCGAAGGGCTCGTAGCGGCTTGAGAGCACGAACATGTCGGCGGCGCGATAGATATCGGGCAGGGCTTCGTCAGAGACATAGCCGGAGAAATGCACCTTGTCCTCAAGGCCGAGCGTCCTGACCTGGTCTTTCAGCTCGTTGAGGATCCGGGTCTCCAGCTCGTCCATATCCTCGCCGCCGACGGCCAGATGCAGTTCGGCATCCGGCACGCGTTCAGCCATGACGGAGAAGGCTTCGATCAAGAGGTCATAGCCCTTGTTGGTGGCAAGCCTGCCGAGCGACAGCACCGTCTTGCCCTTGAAGCCGAACTGTTCGCGCAGCATGTTGCGCGTAGCGGAAGAGACGGGGAAAAAGCGGTTGTCGTCATAACCCGGCGGGATCATGTAGACGCGGTCCTCGCGTATGCCATAGTCTTCCACCAGCATATCCAGCTGGACCGGCGTCGTCGCGATCACGCTGTCGCAGGCGCGGTAGATCTTGTTCTCATGCTTGATCCGTTCGGTGAAGTTGAAGTCCTTCTCGAACTGCTCCTTCTGGTCCGGATAGTCTGTCTCCATCGTCCGCTTCTTCCACATGCCCAGCGAATGCGGTGTGTGGAGATGGGGGATGGAGAGCGCCTCGGCAAGCCGCAGCCCGGCATAGCCGGCGTCCCAGTAGTGCGAGTTGATGAAATTATAGCTCAGATCATGTTCGCGCATGTAGCGCAGCGCGTTCTCGCTCCACTCCAGCAGATGTTTGTAGAGATATTCCTTGGGAATGAAGTCCTTGCCGCCGCAGGGGATGCGGACAACGCGGACGCGCTCGTCCACTTCGTCGATCTCCGGCTGGTCCTCGAACCGGCGGGTATAGATGTCGACGGAAAAGCCGAGCTGGGCAAGTTTCTTGGAAAGTTCGAGAATATAGACAACCTGGCCGCCTGTATCGGCAGCACCGAGTGGAGGATCGGCTGCAACATAGCCGTGGGTGGAAACAAGAGCGATACTGGGAAATTTATCGGACTCGTTCATGTGAGCCATAATGGATCCTTCCTTGCAATATGTCGGGCGACATCGCACATCGGTCGGTTTCACGTCAAAAATGATGGTCGACTGGAGTGAAGTCTCCAGACGAAAGAAACGGCCGGGCACACGCACCGCGATATATTAACGCATTCCTCGCCGGATGGTTCCAAAGAAACTTGAGAAGGCCGACCTTCTGTGGAAGATTTAAGCCTCACCTTTCGCTTTACAGGAAAAACCATGCAATTTCATGACGAGCCCGGCAGCTTTCTGCGCGACCTTTTCGACGTTGCGGTGGCTGCCGCCGATCCGATGGAGCAAGTGTCGAAATATCTGCCCGAACCGCCGAAAGGCCGCACCATTGTCGTCGGCGCCGGCAAGGGGTCGGCGCGCATGGCAGAGGCGCTCGAAGCCTGCTGGGACGGTCCGCTCGAAGGCGTGGTCGTGACCCGCTACGGCCACGAAGCGCCGTGCGAGAAAATTGAAATTCTTTCCGCCTCCCATCCCGTGCCGGATGCAGCCGGCGAGCGCGCGGCCAAACGCATTCTCGAAGCCGTTTCCGGATTGACAGAGGACGATCTCGTGATCGTTCTGATCTCCGGCGGCGGCTCGGCGCTCCTGTCTCTGCCGCCCGAAGGGCTGACGCTGGAAGACAAGATTTCGGTCAACAAGGCATTGCTCAGATGCGGCGCATCGATCGATGAGGTCAATTGCGTGCGCAAGCATCTCTCCGCCATCAAGGGCGGGCGGCTCGCTGCCGCCATCCATCCGGCGCGCTGCCATACGCTGCTGATCTCCGACGTGCCGGGAGACGATCCGGCGATCATCGCCTCTGGACCGACCGTTGGCGAAACCACGACGGCCGAGGACGCGAAGGCGATCATCAAGCGCTACCGCATAAACCTGCCGGATCATGTCGCGCAGCATCTTGATTCGCAGCTTGCCGAATGCGTGTCGCCCGAAGATCCGCGCCTGGCAGGAACGCAGAACCATATCATCGCGACGCCGCTGATGTCGCTTGAAGCGGTGGCCGACAGGGCGCGGGCCGCCGGGCTCAACGTGCTGGTGCTGGGCGATACGATCGAGGGTGAAGCAAGCGAGGTTGGCATCGTTCACGCCGGCATCGCCGAGGCGATCCATCACCACGATATCCCGATTGCCCGGCCCGCGCTCGTCCTGTCGGGCGGGGAAACGAGCGTGACCGTCAGGGGCGACGGGCGCGGCGGGCGCAATGTCGAGTTCCTTCTGTCGCTTGCGGTCCATCTCAACGGCCTTGCGGGCGTCCACGCGCTTTCCGGCGATACGGACGGCGTGGATGGGCGGGAAGAAGTTGCCGGTGCGGTGATCGGCCCCGATACGCTGAAACGGGCGCGCGAGGCCGGCATCGATGCGCGGGCATCGCTGGAAAACAATGACGGTCACGGCTTCTTCGAGGCGCTCGGCGATCAGGTGATTACCGGGCCTACCCTGACCAATGTCAATGATTTCAGGGCAATCCTTGTCCTGTAATCCGACAGGGCCGTTTGCGAACGGAAAACTGCAACCATAGAGCGCTTATGTGCGCCGCACTTTACCCTTTGGTAACCATATTGCCACATTTTTTGACCAAGAGCCGGGCGGCCATTTGCGCCGCTCGTTTTTCTCGAGTCACAGGCTGAACTGGATTACCAATGCACCGTCTGCTGAACGGCCTTTTCGGCCTTGGCGTTCTCGCGCTCGCCTCCTGCGCTTCGACCGGACACCGTGATGCAACGGCCCTGCAAACGGCGCTTGTGGCGACGGAGAGGCCGACCGAGATCGCCTCCGGCAGTCCCGAGGCTATTGAGGTGATGATGACGGGTTCGATCGAAAAGGCGCCGGCGGCAGGCGATGCCCCGCTCAAGATCAGTTCGATCCATTCGCGGATCGTCGAAGGCGCTGACGCGGAAGACCTTGCCCGCCCCATCCGCCTTGTCGCGACCGGTCCGGAGCAGGATTTTCCGCTCGCCGGGCGCACGATCTATCTCGATGAGACCAGGGATATCACGCTCGCGCCCAAAGAGGTCGTGCTGACCTTCGATGACGGCCCGGTGCCCTCGAAGACGCCGGCGGTGCTTCAGGCGCTTGCGGAACACGGGGTCAAGGGGCTGTTTTTCATGGTCGGCGAAATGGCGCACTACCATCCGGAAATCGCCGAACTGGTGGTCGAGAGCGATCAGACCATCGGCACGCATACCTATTCGCACCCGCATTTGCCGGGGCTGTCCTATGCAGGCGCGGTCGCCAACATCGATCGCGGCATCGCCGCTGTCGAAAAGGCGACAGGCGTCAAGCCCCGTTTCTTCCGCTTCCCCTATCTGGCGGAGACAACCGCCCTTGATCGGGCGCTGCAGGACCGCGGCATGATCCCTGTCGGCATCGATATCGATTCGCGTGATTACGAAGAGGCCTCGACGGACGTTCTGGTCAACCGGATCATGACCGGCCTTGCCAGGCGCGGCGGCGGCATCGTCTTGATGCATGACCTGCAGGGCCGGACGGCGCGGGCGATCGGTCCGCTCCTGAACCGGCTTCAAGCCGAAGGCTACAAGGTGGTGACGGTCAAATACGGCAAGCCATCCGACGAGGAGCCCGAAACGCTGATGGCGCGCCTTTCGCGCGGCCGCGAATAGACCGCTTCACGGGCGTACCGCAACCTGCCGAACCGGCTTGAAAACCGGGCATATGCGGTCTAGAACCGGCGCCAACAGGGCGGTCGCGATCGTGATCGGACCGCCATTGGCGCGCTTCCCGGAGTCGTGTGGGCGCGCGGGTTTTCAGCAACACGGGAGGCCTCCTTGAGCCAGCGTAAACTCTTTCTTCTGCCCGGCGACGGCATCGGTCCGGAAATCACCGCGGAACTCGAAAAGATCATCGCCTTCATGAACGACAAGGCCGGCGCCGGCTTTGCGGTCGAAAAGGGCCTTGTCGGCGGATCGGCCTATGACGTCCATGGCGTGGCGATCTCCGATGATGACATGGCGCGCGCCATGGCGGCCGACGCCGTCATTCTCGCCGCCGTCGGCGGTCCGAAATGGGACAATGTGCCCTATGATGTCCGCCCGGAAGCGGGCCTTCTGCGCCTGCGCAAGGATATGCAGCTTTTTGCCAATCTGCGCCCGGCTATCTGCTATTCGGCGCTTGCCGCTTCGTCTTCGCTGAAGCCGGAACTGGTCGAAGGCCTCGACATCCTGATCGTCCGTGAACTCACCGGTGGCGTCTATTTCGGCGAGCCGAAGGAGATCATCGACCTCGACAATGGCCAGCAGCGCGCCATCGACACGCAGGTCTATGACACCTACGAGATCGAGCGCATCGCCGCCGTAGCCTTCGAGCTTGCCCGCACCCGCGACAACCGCGTCTGCTCGATGGAGAAGCGCAATGTGATGAAGTCCGGCCTGCTGTGGAACCAGGTCGTCACCCGCGTTCACGACGAGAAGTTCTCCGATGTGAAGCTCTCCCACATGCTTGCCGATGCCGGCGGCATGCAGCTCGTGCGCGCGCCCAAGCAATTCGACGTGATCGTCACCGACAATCTCTTCGGTGACATGCTTTCCGACGTTGCCGCCATGCTGACCGGCTCGCTCGGCATGCTGCCGTCGGCCTCGCTCGGCGCGGAAGACCCGGAGACCGGCAAGCGCAAGGCGATGTATGAGCCTGTTCACGGCTCTGCGCCCGATATCGCAGGGCAGGGCATTGCCAATCCGCTCGCCATGATCGCGTCCTTCGCCATGTGCCTGCGCTACTCCTTCAACATGATTGCCGAAGCCGAAGCGTTGGAAGCGGCGATTGCTGATGTACTGGAGGAAGGCTACCGCACCGGCGACATCATGGCCGAAGGTTGCCGGAAGGTCGGCACCTCTGAAATGGGTGATGCCGTGCTTGCCGCCCTTGCGAAGAAACTTGCTGCCTGATGTTTTTCGGCGCCGGCCTTCCATGTTCCGGCGCCGAACCTCCGCCGGCCTTCAGCGGCCCTCCCTTAAAAAATTCATCCACTTTTTCGCGTGATGCCCTAGATGGAAGCGGATGACTGAAAACCAACCGCTCCCTCCCGCCCCAGGCCGCACCAGGCTCCGCCTCTTCTGGAAACGAAAGCCGGCGCGACAGCCGTTCTCGCTTGCCGCCACCCGCTGGCCGTGGTTCCTTCTGCCGGCCGCGACCATGGCGCTGCTGTCCTTGGCGGCGCTTGACGGCCCGGTCGCTTCCGCCCGCGATGCGATGTCGGCGTCCTTCCAGGACCTTGCCGCGCGATTGACCGATCTGACGACGTCGCCGTGGATCCTGGCGACCAGCGCAGCGGTGACGCTTGGCGCGCTTGCGGTCCTCGCCTTCGCCGACAGGACGGCGGTTAAATTCCGCGCGGTCCATCTTGCCCATCAGGCATTCTATGTCTTTGCCACCGTGGCGCTTGCCAGCGCGTCGGTCAATGTGGTGAAGCGGCTGATCGGCAGGGCGCGCCCGTCGCTTTTCGACAATGTCGGCGACTTTCATTTCCAGTTCGGCGGCTGGGCCTATGATTATGCCAGCTTTCCCTCCGGTCACGCCACGACATCCGGTGCCGTCTTTGCCGCGCTGGCGCTGCTGTTTCCCCGTTTGGGACCGGTCTTTGCCAGCATGGCCATCTTCTTCGCCTATGCCCGCGTCGCCGTCGGCGCGCATTATCCGAGCGATATCTCGACCGGGCTGTTCTATGGCGCGTGGATCGCGGTGCTGATGGCCGTTGTCTTTTCCCGTTACCGTCTGCTGTTCACGGTTCCCGAGAAGGGGTTGCCCGAGCGCAGATGAAGGCGAACAGGCGGTTTTGACCTCGCCCCTTCTCGCGACCGGGGCATGGGCAGGCAAAGCCGATTTAGTTTTTTTCGTAATATCTATGGATGTAACGAAAATCTCCTTCAAAGCGCGGAAAAATCAATGCGTAGGGTATTTAATCGCAACATATAGAGGCGTTTAATAAGTAGATACTTTTGAAAGATCGGCTGCGTTTCACTTGAGTGATCCCGTATATTAAAATTACAACGCGCGGTAGCTACCAAAACGCAAAATCGGCGCTACTCTTATTAGCTGAGGCTGATCTTTTACCTCGGTGAGACGATGGGCGACACGGGAACACTATATGCGAAGCGTCCTCCCGACCTTTCTGCGGAGAATAGTGCGCATGCCGACCGGCATGGAGTGGCGGCTCATGCTCATGCTTTTTGCCGGCGTTTTCACGGTCATCCTTCTCATCTGGTATGTTGTCTATTCTGTCGAGCGGCGTCTTGAGGATCAGCGCACCCGATTGCAGACGGAAGGCGCCTTGCGCCTTGCCGATATCTGGGTCAGCGGCTTCATCACCGACTATGCGCAGTTTCTCAAGGTGATCGAGGAGGGGTACGTTTTCAAAGCACGGCTTGCCGGCGCTGTTGGAAATACGGCGCTCATCCAGGATTTTTCAACCTGGATGGAGGCCAAGCCGGATATCGCGCAACTGCGCTATATCGCCGCCAGCGGCATGGAACAGGTCCGCGTCGATCGGGTAGGGGACGTGGTTGTTCCCGTCGCCCAGTCCGATCTGCAGGACAAATCCGCGCGCTATTATTTTCAGGCGGCCAATAGCCTGTCGGCCGGTTCGCTCTATCTTTCGCCGCTGGACCTCAATGTCGAGGAGGGGGTGATTGAGGAACCCTGGCAGCCGATGTTGCGCCTTGCGGCGCCGGTTTTTGCTGCGGACGGCGTTCGGCGCGGCGTTCCGGTCGTCAATCTCGACGCGACCAGCATCCTGGTGAAGCTCGACCTGCTCGCCTCGCCCTTTGTCAGGCGGATACAACTCCTGAACGCCGATGGCTACTGGATGGGCGGAGTGGCGCGCCTTGATCGCTGGGGCTTCATGTTCGACGAGGCGACGACGCTTGCCCTGCGCGCGCCTGAGCTTTTTGCCGACATGAAGGCGGGCGTCGAACATCGGGGCGGCGCTGAGCACTATGTTTTCACCAGTCTGCCGGTCGGCGAGACCATCGTTGAAGACGCCGGTTTCGATCGTGTGGAGACGGCCGATACCCCCTGGTACCTGCTGGTCGCCTATCCCCGCGCGCCCGCCTTTCTGTCATCGGAGAACCTCCCGGGCTTTGCCGTCCTCTTCCTCGCCTCAGTCGTGTTCGCCGCGCTCGGCAGCCGGCTGATTGCCTATCGGCAGGCCGCCGAGGCGCGCGTGCAGGCGGCGGAAGAGCGCATGGTGCGCATCGACAGGCTCGCAGGCCTCGGCGGTCTGGTGGCCGGCGTGTCGCACGAGCTGAATACGCCCATCGGCAACGCCATGATGGTCGCCACGACGATCGACCGGCGCGCGGAGAGCCTTCAGGAGGCGCTCAAGGAGGGGCGGGTCGGTCGCAATGCCTTCTCCCGGGCGCTCGACGATATTCGCCACGGCACCCGGATGACGCGCGAGGCGCTCGAAGGCGCTTCGGATATCATCGGCAATTTCAAGCAGATCGCCGTCGATCAGGCGAGCGACCGTCGTCGGCGGTTTTCGCTTGCGGGCTACCTGTGCGACACGATTTCGCTCCTTCAGCCGCAATTCTCCAAGGGCAATGTGCGGCTTGTGGCGGGGGCGATGGTGGATGTGCGCATGCACAGCTTTCCCGGTCCGCTCGGACAAGCCGTGACAAACCTGGTCAACAATGCCCGCCTCCATGCTTTCCCCGAAGGCGCCGGCGGCACCGTTACCGTGACGGCCGAGCGGAAGGACGGTCGCCGTGTGGCCATCACGATTGCCGACGATGGTTGCGGTATCACGCCGGAGAACCGTGACCGGATCTTCGATCCGTTCTTCTCCACCTCGTTCGGCAAGGGCGGCAGCGGGCTCGGTCTTGTCATTGTCCACAATATCGTCGCCGGTGTGCTTGGCGGAGACATCACCGTCGACAGCGCGCCGGGGGCGGGGACCCGGATCGCGCTTCTGATTCCGCTTGTTTCGCCGCTTTCCGGTTCTGACGCAAATGCCTATCAGACGAAGGAGCACGGCCCATGAACGATGACCTGGAGCTCGAACTCTTCGACGACGCGATCGACGAGGGGGCCGCGGTTGCCAGCCGTCCCTGGAAGGTGTTGTTGGTCGACGACAACCCCGACGTTCACGCGGCAACGAACTACGCTCTGCAGGATGTTTCGATCTTCGGCCGACCACTCGAAACCATTTCGGCGCACTCCGTCGAAGAGGCGATGACGTGTGCCGGGGAACACGAGGATATCGCGGTCTCGATGATTGATGTCGTGATGGAGACCGACGATGCCGGAATGAAACTCGTCAGGGCGCTGAGAGACATGGGTTTTTCGGATATGCGTGTGGTGCTTCGCACCGGCTATCCCGGCTACGCGCCCGAGCTTTCCGTGGTGACCGACTATGAGATCGATGGCTATCACACCAAGGAAGAACTGACGCGGACGCGGCTGATATCCCTTTTGACCACCTCCATCCGCGCCTTTGACAGCATTCGCGCCATGTCGCGTAGCCGCGAGGGGCTGGAGCTGATCGTCAAAAGCGCGCGGCAGCTGTTCAGACGCAGCGACCTGGAGATGTTCGCGGAGGGCGTGCTGATCCAGATCGCGGCGCTTCTCAGGGTGGAGGCCAACGGTCTGGTGAGCGCCCGTGAAAAAAAATCCGGCGACATGCGCGTGGTGGCCGGTACCGGCCGTTTCTCCAGCCTTGGGCAGTTGCCGCTCACGGAGGCAGGCCGGGAAATGACAGACCTGTTCGAGAGATCGGAGGCAAGCGAGGATCCGGTCTTTGCCAACGACTATGTCGGTTTGCGGATCGATAACGGCGACGACGGTCTGCTGTTTGCCGCGATGGAAGCAGGCAGGCCCGTGGGGCATCCCGAGCTCGATCTGCTCAGGCTGTTCTCCAGCAATATCGCTGTCGGATTTCGCAATCTCACCCTGATCGAGGCGCTCGACCGCCTGGCCTTTCGTGATGCCTTTCTCGACCTTCCAAATCTCAATGCGTTCGAGCACGCGCTGGCGGCTGCCCTTGATCTTTCCCGAGACGGCCATATGGTCAAGGTGCATGTCTGCGACTACCAGAACATGGTTGCCTCCTTCGGCAGTCCCGTCGCCAATAAGGTGATGCAGCAAGCCTATGCGCGGTTGTCTGAGCTCTGCCAGGAAAAATGCACGATCGCTCTGATTTCAGAAGGGGCATTCGGCATTGTCGATCCCGAGGGCGTGCTGTCCACACAGGGCCTGTCGCGTGTTCTCGACGAAGCCTATCTCGTCGACGGCATCGAGCTCGCGCCGCGTCCGACATCTGTGATGATCCCGATGGACGATCTGCCGGAAGACAGTTCGCGCGCCGTCAGCGTCGCGACGGCCGCGCTGATCCACATCAGAAGCGTCGAGGATGGCGCTCATGTGCGCTACGGCAGGGCGGAGCGCCGCGCCTGGGAGAGGCAGGGGCGGCTGGAGGAGGCGCTCAAGGTCAGCGCGGAAACCGGGAAGGGCTTTTCCGTGGTGCTGCAGCCGAAGGTGTTTCTTGACACCGGCCGGGTGTACGGCGCGGAAGCGCTATTGCGCTGGCAGCTTGGCGAGGAGACGATCTCGCCGGGCGAGTTCATCCCGATCGCCGAACGCACCGGCATGACGCGGGCGCTGACCGGGTTTGTGCTGCAACAGGTTGCCGACTGGTTCCGGACCTACAAGCGCGAGGACGCGAAGCCGCTGCATGTTGCCGTCAATCTCTCCATGGCCGACCTGAACGTGCCGGGCTTTGCCGCGTGGCTCTGCCGCCGGATGGACGCACTGGGTCTCGATCCCCAAATGCTGGAATTCGAGGTGACCGAAGCGATTGCCATGCACGGGCGCATCGCGATCCGTCAGGTCACGCTCCTGTCTCGCCGCGGCTTTCGCGTCTCGCTTGACGATTTCGGCACGGGCTACTCGTCCTTCGGCCACCTCAACACCTTGCCGATCAATGTGGTGAAGATCGATCGAAGTTTCGTCCGCGACCTGTCCGAAGAGACGGCGGATCGCTCGCTCTGCTCGGTCATGATCGCCATGGCTGAGACGCTCGGGCTCGAATGTCTTGCCGAGGGGGTGGAGAGCGAGACGCAGCGCCGCGTTCTTGTGGAAATGGGCTGCGTGAAGGGGCAGGGCTTTCTGTTCGGCCGACCGGTGCCGATGGATGAATTCGCGCAACGCGTCGGGCTTTCCTCCTGAAACGGCGTCCTATCAGAGGGCCTTGGCGGCGGAGGGATGGTTGATCGAGGAAAATTTTCCTTACCCTCAAAAGTAATGGCGGGGCGGCGGTCTTGCGGCTATGCTGTGGTAAACACCCGCCTTTTCCATATCAGAAGCAATAGATGAACCAACCAGACGAAGCCCGGATCGAACATGAATTCCATCGTGTTGCGGCCTCAAACGATCCTTTTGCCGCTGCCGTCCGCACCACGCGGATGCCGATGCTGATCACCGATCCGGGGCAGCCCGACAACCCGGTCGTTTTTGCCAATGACGCCTTTCTGCGGCTGACGGGCTATGGACGGGACGAGATTTTGGGGCAGAATTGCCGGTTCCTGCAGGGCACGGGCACCAATTCCGACGATGTGACCAAAGTGCGCGACGCGATTGCGCGGCAGGAATCGATCGAGATCGACCTGCTCAACTATCGCAAGGACGGCTCCAGCTTCTGGAACCGCGTCCTGATCTCGCCGGTCTTCGATAGCGACGGCAGGCTCATCTATTTCTTCGCCTCGCAATTCGATGTCACCCCGGAGCGGCGCAGGATCGCGGAGATCCATGTCTCGCAGGAGGAGCTCGAGGCGCAGATCGAACAGCGCATCCATGACCTGAGAGCATCCGAAAACCGGCTGCGTTTCATCCTTGAGGCTGCCAAGATGGGCTCGTGGACGCTCGAGCTCGGCACAAATCGGCTGATCGCCTCTGCCCAGGCCAAGGCCAATTATGGCCTCGCGCCAGCCGACAGGCTGAATTTCGAGGATGTCCGCAAGGCTGTCGATCCGGCGGACCTGGAGGCCTGGAGCAAGGGGCTGGAACGCACGATCCGCGGCGAGGAGGATCTCCACCTGGTCTACCGGATCCGCACGCCGAAGGGCGAACTGCGATGGCTGGAAGCGCGCGGCCAGCTTTCCGGCTTGCCCGGCGGCAACCAGTTCATCAGCGGCATCACTCAGGATATCACGGAACGCAAGGAAGCGGAGGAGCACAGGAAGCTCCTTGCCCGCGAGCTCAACCATCGGGTCAAGAACTCACTGGCGATCGCGCAATCCATCTTCGCCCAGTCGCTGAAATCGGCGCAGACCCTGGACGAGGCGCAGAACATTGCCTTCGGCCGCATCCGGGCCATGTCGACGGCGCAGGATCTGTTGACCAAGGAGGGCTGGAACTCGGCCGAACTGAGGGTGCTTGTCGGCGATGTGATGGAGCCGTTCAAGGGCGCCGATATCAGGATCGGCGGACCGCGCGTCATTCTCAATGAACAGGCGGTTTCCGCCTTGTCGCTGGCGCTCTACGAACTGGCGACCAACGCGACCAAATACGGCGCACTGTCGGTGCCCGGCGGCTCCGTGACGGTCCATTGGAAAATCGTCAAGAACGGCCACCGAACGCTGCATTTTCACTGGAGCGAGATGGGCGGACCTCCCGTCGAACCGCCGAAGAAGCGCGGTTTCGGGTCCCGCATGATCGAGGAGATTGTCGCCCATTCCATGAATGGCACGGCGCGGATCGAATATCGTCCGACCGGCGTGATCTATACGATCGTGGCGGATCTGCCCGATGATTCCGACAGGCTCTTTCGAAGCGATGACAAGGATGCGGCTGACGGCGAGCCGGCCTGAAGGCGCGATCGCGGAAGAACAAGAAAGGCTCCGAAACGGCAAAATATGTGCGCGTTCCGGGGCCAAATGGGGGAGGGAGACTTTTCTTATTCTGCCGGCCAGATGGCCTGCAGCTTTTCGCCCGCAAGAATACGGTCGCGATTGGTCGCCTCTTCCTTGCCAAGCGCATCAGCCTGGTCGGCGACGGCCTTGACGTGTTCCTTCGGGATGACGACCACGCCGTCGATGTCGCCGAAGATCACGTCTCCGGGTTTGACTGTCGCCTTGCCGATCTTTAGCGGCACCTGGCTCTTCTTCGGTTCCTTCTTGCCGGTTACGCCAATCGGGCTCGGCATGGTGCCAAACAGCGGATAGCCGAGGGCGCGCACCTGGGCCAGATCGCGCACCGTGCCGTTGACGACGGTTGCCGCGCAGCCGTGTGTCTTGGCGCCGGTGCTCATCAGTTCGCCCGAGCAGGAGCCCGGCGCGCACGAGGCGTCACAGACCATGATGCCGCCCTTGGGCGCATTGTCGATGGCATTGTGGTAAACGTCCTGCGGCTCGCCCTTGCGGTCGGACGGCTCGAACAGGACGGTAACCGCCGGTCCGCAGACCACGTCGCCGGGCTCCAGCGCGCCAAGCAGCGAGATGCCTTCCAGGCAGCCCCACAATCCGAGCGCTTCCATGCTGTCATGGATATCGCCGGAATACCATTTCTTCAGACGTTCGATCGCCTCCCAGTCGGTGTCCGAATAATCGAAGTCGGCCATTTCATTCCTCTTTTCTGGCTTTTTTCTGGTTTGATTTCTCGATCGCCTGCCGCAGGTAATCTGCGGAATTGTCGATCTGCGCGCGCAGCAGCGCCTTGGACCCGGCCTTGTCGCGGGCCATGATCAGGTTGAAAATGCTGGCGTGTTCGGCATAGGCCTCATCGAGTGATTTGGTCGGCACGCGGCTCGAGATGTGCATCACCTCGTTGATGAGGCCCGAAAGATTGTCATAGATGTGCTGAAGCACCTGGTTGTCGGTCGCATGCACCAGCGCCAGGTGGAAGGCGGCGTCGGCATTGACGAAGCGGGAGAAATCGCCCTCGTCGCGCGCGGCGCGCATCTCTTGAAGCGCGGCTTCGATTTCCGGCGTCACCGGGCTTTCAAGGTCGGTCAGGATTTCGAGAACCTCGGCCTCGATCATCCGGCGCACGGCCATCAACTGGAGCAGATAGTCGGGATCGGTCGAAAAGCGCTGGCGCACGGTAACGGCCAGCGTTTCGAGATAGCCGTCTACATCATCGCGCACCACTTCCGTGCGCTCTCCGTGGCGGCGGCGCACCAGCCCCTTTGTCTCCAAAACCTGGATCGCCTCGCGCACCGACCGGGTGGAAACGCCGAACTCGTTGGCGATGGCGCTTTCGGAATCGAGCCGGTCGCCGACCTTGAGCTCGCCGTTCAGAATGCGGCTCTCAAGAATGGACGATACTTCCGAATGCAGCCGCTCGCGTCGCTTCAGCAGTCCGCCATTCGCCTTTTCGGCTTCGGTTCTCATCATGCGTTCCGTTTCCTTTTCGCTCGGTTGACAATACTCATGTCATGAGTCATAAGTCAAGTGTTATGTCGCTGCGGGATCGCTCAAAAAGCGGGTTCGAAGAAAGACTCACAACGGGAGGTAGATATGAAATCCACTCTGAAGACACTTGTCCACACCACGGTTGCCGCTGCGGCCCTTCTCGGGCTTGCGGGCGCTGCTCATGCCGAATGGCCGGAGCGCGCCGTGACCGTGATCGTGCCGTGGTCCGCCGGCGGCGGAACCGATGCCACCGCGCGCGCCGTCGCCGCTGATCTGGAAGAGAAATTCGGTCAGCCCTTCAATGTCGTCAACCGCACCGGCGGCGGCGGCCTTGTCGGCCACTCGGCTATCGCCAACGCCAAGGCGGACGGCTACACGATCGGCGTCATCACCATCGAAAGCACAATGTACGAAACGCAGGGCCTGCCGGGCGTCAACCCTGACAGCTACGACTATATCGGGCGCTACAATGCCGATGCCATCGGTATCAATGTTCAGGCCGATGCCGGTTATGACGGTGTTCAGGCGCTGATCGATGAGGTCAAGGCCAATCCCGGCACCATCACCGCCTCTGGCGCCAATCGCGGCGGCCTCTCGCATCTCGCCTGGGCCGGGCTTCTCAACAAGCTCGGCATTGCCCCGGACGCGAGCCCGTGGGTGGCCTCCGACGGCTCCGCGCCTGCGCTGCAGCAGCTGGCCGCCGGCGCCATTGATGTGGTCTCCACGTCGCCTGCCGAAGCCCGCTCGCTGGTCGAGGCCGGTGAAGTCGCAACGCTGGCGCTGATCGCCGACGAACGCAGCCCGCTGTTCCCCGATATTCCGACAACGACCGAGGCGCTCGACGTTCAGTGGTCGCCGATGCCGTTCCGCGGTCTTGCGGGGCCGGCCGGACTTCCGGACGAAGCCGTCCAGAAGCTTGAAGCGGCGCTTCAGGAGATCTGCGATGACGCCGAATTCCAGAAGTTCATGTCGTCGCGCGGTTTCTCCGTCGCCTATCAGGACGCGGCGTCCTTCAAGCAGACGGTCTACAATGACTATGAAGGCCTTGCCGAGACCATGAAGGTTCTGGGTCTGGCGAAGTAACGCCGTCGGAGTGAACTGACATGAAAATCAGCGACCGGATTACCGGGCCCGCTTTGTCGCTCTTCGGAGTGGTCGTGATCGTGGGGGCGACAAGGCTCCCCACGGTTCCGGGCGTGCGCTTCGGTGCGGACCTCATGCCCATGCTGGTGGGCGTCGGCTTTATCGGGCTCGGCATTGCCATCAGCATGGGCGCTTTCATCGCCGGCGGCGGGCAGAAACTTGTCGACCTCTCCGAATGGCATGTACCGATGCGCAAGAAACTGGCGGCCGTCTGGACGTTTGCCGGTCTTGTGCTCGGCATCTTCCTGTTCGAAAGCGTGGGCTTTCCGCTCTACGCCGTCATCTACATGGCCGTATTGATGCTGCTGATGGGCGCGTCCTGGCTGGTCACGGTGATCGTCAGCCCAACGGTCGTGATGCTGCTTTATGTCGGCTTTTCAAAGGGCCTGCTTGTGCCGCTTCCCGCCGGCCTTCTGGGAGGGATATTATCATGAGCGTCGAGACCCTGCTTCAGGCCCTTTCGATCGTCTTTCAGGCGGATGTGCTGCTTGCCATCCTGCTTGGCGCCGTCTACGGGCTTTTCATCGGCGCACTGCCGGGGTTGACGGCAACCATGTCGACCGCGCTTCTGGTGCCGGTGACCTTCTACATGGCGCCAGTGCCGGCGATCGCTTTGATCGTGTCCTCGACGGCCATGGCGATCTCGGCCGGCGACATGCCGGGCACGCTTCTGCGCATTCCCGGAACACCGGCATCGGCCGCCTATACAGATGAATCCTATCAGATGACACTGAAGGGCAAGGCTTCGACCGCGCTTTCCATCGGCTTCTTCTTTTCCGCCATGGGCGGCCTTGTCGGCGCCACCGTCCTGCTTGTCACCGGGCCGTTGCTGGCGAAGATCTCGCTCAATTTCTCCAGTTTCGAGTTCTTCTGGCTGGCTGTGCTCGGTCTTCTGACCTGTGCGCTGGTTTCCGGCAGCGATGCGGCGCGCGGTTTCACATCCTTGCTGATCGGCTTGTTGATCTCCACGGTCGGGCTCGACATCACCACCGGCGCGCCGCGCTTCGTCTTCGGTCAGATGGAATTGATGGGCGGCGTTTCCTTCATTCCGGTGATGATCGGCATGTTTGCCTTTTCGGAAATCCTGCGCGGCTTCACCACCGGCCAGACCGGCAGCGGTGCTGAAATGCCGAAGCTTGGAAAGATCGTGCCGTTTCAGGGCATATTCGGCCTGTTCCGCAAATATCCGTTCTCCTTCGTGCGCGGCGCTTCGCTTGGCACGGCCGTCGGCGCGCTGCCGGGCATTGGCGGCGATCTCGCGGCATGGATCGCCTATGGCATGTCCAAGCGGTTCTCCAAAACGCCGGAGAAATACGGAACCGGTCATCCGGAAGGGTTGATCGAGTCGACCTCGTCGAACAATGCCGGGCTTTCCAGCGCCTGGATCCCCGCTCTTGTCTTCGGTATTCCGGGCGACGCCGTCACCGCCATCGCTGTCGGCGTCCTGTTCATGAAGGGCGTCAATCCGGGGCCGAGGCTCTTTGTTGAAAACCCGTCCATGCCGACGGCGATCATCCTGTGCTTCTTCGTTGCAAACCTGCTTTTGTTTCCGCTGGGTTTTGCCGCGATCAAGCTCGCCCGCCACGTTCTGTCGATCCCGCGTTCGGTGATCGTGCCGATCATTCTGGTGTGCTGCTTCCTCGGCTCCTACGCGGTGAACAACACGCTGTTCGGCGTCTGGGTCATGCTGATTGCAGGCGTGGTCGGTTATCTGATGGAACGCAACGGCTTTCCGATCGCCCCGGTCATTCTCGGCCTTGTTCTGGGGCCGGTGCTGGAGCGCAACTTCATCATGTCGATGCAGATTTCCGGCGGCAATCTTCTCGGCTTCTTCGAGCGTCCCATCGCCGCCTTCCTCGGTGTTGTCGTCTGCCTGATCCTGGTGGCGACCGCCACACGCTCGATCCTCTATTTCCGGCGCGGCGCGCCGGACGAAGAAGACGCGGTGCAAAGCCCGCAATAAGTCCATCCCGGCGGCTGCGCCGCCAATTCAAGCATCACCCTTCTGAAAGGACGAAAAACCATGGACAAGATGTTCTCCGTTGAAGGTCGTATCATCGTCGTCACCGGCGGGCTGGGCCAGCTCGGCACCCAGTTCTCGAAATCGCTAGCCGAAGCCGGCGCCAAGGTCGCCATATACTCGCGCCGGCCGTTCTCCAAGGCGCAGATCGCGGAAAAATTTCCCGGCCTTGAGGACCGGATAAGGGTTTATGAGGCCTCTGTCACCGACAAGGCGGCGCTTCAGGCCGCGACCGATCAGCTGATTGCCGACTGGGGCGTGCCGCATGTGCTCGTCAACAATGCCGGCATCGATTCCAAGCCCGATGGCGCCGCCGACCAGAACGCCCCCTTCGAGGACTATCCGCAGAAATACTGGGACGAGATCATCGACACCAATCTTACCGGCGTGATGCTCACCAGCCAGGTCGTCGGCACCAAAATGGCCGAGAAGGAGCGCGGCTCGATCATCAATGTCGGCTCGATGTACGGCATGGTTTCGCCCAACCAGGCGCTTTATGCCTACCGGCTGGAGCGCGACGGCGTGCCCTTCGTCAAAGCTGTCTCCTATGCGGCATCGAAATCCGGTCTTTTGAACCTGACGCGCTATCTTGCGACCTATTGGGCGCCGAAGAAGGTTCGCTGCAACATCATCTCGTTTGGCGGCGTGAAGACCGGTTCCTACGACAAGGAATTCATCGATGCGTTTCTGGAGCGCGTGCCGCTCGGTCGCCAGGCCGAGGTCGACGAATATAACGGCGTGATCCGTTTCCTCGCCTCGGATGCCTCATCCTACATGACCGGCTCGAACGTCGTCGTCGACGGCGGGTTCACAGCCTGGTAGGCGCGGGTCAAGTTCGGGCCCATGCACGGAAAGGGCGACGACTGCTGAGGTAGTCGTCGCCTTTCGGTTTATTGAATGCCTATCCAAGCTCGAGACTGGTGACGGCGAAGACGCCGGCCATGTGCAGCGTCGGGGCGGTTCCGCGATACATCCGCGCGGTTTCGAAACCGCGGGTCAGCCCGGCAGCTTCCAGCCAGGCGATGAAGCCGAGCTGGATCAGCGGCACGTCGATATCGACCCCGCCGCTGCCGATATCGGCGACAAGCCCCGTCAGAAGCGCCTTGGCGGCCTGAGGGGTCTTGGCAAAGAGCGGGCCGATCTTCGAGCCGCCGCGACATTGTCGCGCAGCACCATAGCCAAAAATCTCGCCGTCCTTCTCGATCAGTCGCGCGCTTGTTGCCGCCGCAAGCCAGGCGCCGAGAAAGGCCTTCCGGGGCGCGGGAAAGAAGGCCGCGTCGAACGCGGCGATGCGTTCGAGGTCCGGTTCGGCGGCCTTGCGGGTTTCGGCATGGCCGGCGCAGTGCGCGGCATCGATCACGCCGCTCCAGCGCGCGGTGCCGTAATCGGCGACAAAGCCCATACGGGCGTAGTTCGGCTGCTGCTCCGGCACGCCGTCCAGCCCGATCGTGCGGCCCCCGAGATAGGCCATTGCGCGTTTCCAGACGAGCCGCCCATACCCTTTGCCGCGCAGATCCTTTCGGGTGATGTAGAGGCCGATGAAGCCGAAGTCATCGCTGTAGGCAATGGCGGAGATGCCCGAGACCATGGTCCCTTCGACAAAGCAGCCGAAGTACCCCTCGGGGTCTGCGATCCGGAAAGGGGTTGCATCGCGGTGGCCGGGGTTCCAGCCTTCGGCGGCCGCCCAGTCAAGAAGCGTTTCGATTTCGGCAAGGTCCAGGACGCGAATTTCGGGCTGCATGGCGGAAGTGTCCTGTTCTGGCCCCCGTCGTTCTCGCACGCCGGGTTATGGGTGGAGCATACGACCGGCGCGAGGGCATGGAAAGCCTGATAACGCGCGGCTTTGTTATCTCATTCACCCCAACGTCGAACCAGGTCGTTGTCGATGCCGAAGAGATCGAGCGCGCGGGCTACCGTCTGGGTCACCATGTCATCGAGGCTGTCGGGTCGGGCATAGAAGGCGGGCACCGGCGGCATGATGATCGCGCCGGCTTCGGTCGCCTGGGTCATGGCGCGCAGGTGACCAAGGTGGAGCGGGGTCTCGCGCACCATGAGCACCAGTCGGCGGCGGTCCTTCAGCATGACGTCGGCGGCGCGGCTCAGGAGCCCCGCCGTCACGCCCGTGGCGATCTCGGACAGGCTGCGGACCGAGCAGGGGGCGACCAGCATGCCCATCGTGCGGAAGGAGCCGCTGGCGATCGCCGCGCCGATATCATCCGGGGCATAGACGACGTCGGCCATGGCATGGACGTCGGCGAGGCTCAGATCGGTCTCGTGCCCGAGCGTGATCTTTGCCGAGGCCGTCATGACGAGATGCGTCTCGATATCAAGCCGGCGCAAGACCTGGAGGGCGCGTAGCCCGTAAATGATGCCGGAGGCGCCGCTGATTCCGATGACAAGGCGCTTTTGCGGGGTGGCGTTCATGTTTTCACTGCCTGACCAGAACAAGGTGATGACAGCGGCGCTGCCTGTTGGAAGAACCTATACCCGATCCGCGGTAAGCTCAGAATGGCTAATGGCAGGAGTGTATCCGCATTCCCGTTTTCTGAGAGAAACATCGTCTACCCCATGTAATCACGTATTTGTGAAAATCCTGACTTTGGGGTGACGTGATAGCTCTTTCATACACAGAGAATTCGAATGATGTGCGACGAAGGCCGCAATATTACAAAAATCTATCGTTTGCCTTTTCTTTATTGCGCAGGGTCGGGCCTTGAGGTTCGATCATGAAAGATCGCCTTCAATCTCTGGTCTGCATTTAGTATGCATCGCGACGTGCGCTCGGAAGCGAAAATACTGGCTTACGCTCGGGTGGCTTCTCGTTAGCGCTAACAATGAAGCCATTGTTGTCAGACGACAATTTTTGCTTTTTTTCTGGGAACCAAACGTGATAGGCGGGCATTTAAGAATGTGTCAATAAATGGCCATTTAAAGTTGAGTGCTGATGACAGGAAATCGCGCGAATGTCGGCGCTGAATTCGGCCAAGGAATGGAAGCGCTTGTGCCGTCAGCGGGGCGGTCGGGCCAGAATCGGGTTTGATAGACAGTGAAAAATCTCAGACTGTTCGAATGTTCGTGCCATCATGAGTTAAGGTTCGGGACCAAGACCTGTTCCTACTGTTTCAGACCCACTCCGATCTACAACCGAAAGCCATTCTGGGTTGTGCTTGTCCTGATCGCTGTCATCATTCTGCTGGTGCTGCTCGGCGTCGAATTCGACCAGCTTCTGCTGCCATCGGCCGCAGCCGACAGCGCGTTGTCCCTGGCAGCGGCGGAGTCTTAGAGTATCCGTTTTAATCAAGCGGGTTTTGGCGCCCATTTTCTATCCTGCTTGATGAGGGTGTTTGCGAGTTCGATGAGCTTCCTCATTATAGCAATTATTGCCACTTTGGCTGGCTTGCCGGCTTGGCGCATCGCATCGTATTTCTGCTTCATGTCTGGATTGAACCGGATTGCGACGAGTGCGGGCATGTAGAGCGCGTCGCGCAGGAATTTACGTCCGCCCTGAATGAAGGCCTTGCCGCGCCATTGACCCGATTGGCGCGTCATGGGGGCGAGCCCGGCGAGACTGGCGGTTTGTTTGCGGTCCATGGTGCCGATCTGCGGACACTCGATGAGGATGGTGGCTGCCACAACGGACCCGAGACCCGGAATGGATTGAAGGATATCCAGTGCGCGGGCCTGGTCTCGTGACAGCCTGTCGGTGATCTCGGCGTCGATGGCTTTAAGCTGCCTGTCGAGCAGCGCCAGCTGCGCTTTCGCCTGACGTCTGAGCAGACAGAGCGTCTGGGTGTTGAGCCGGTTCTTCAGCCGCGTACGCGCCTTGATCATGGCGGTACGGGCAACCTGCAACTGTTTGAGATCATGGTAATCTTCGCTGGCAGGAATGTCAGGTTGCAGATCCAGCGCCTCGCCCATCAAGGCCAGCACGCGCGCGTCAACAGCATCGGTCTTGGCGCGGGTTCCACGGGCCTGGGCAAAACGGCGGGCCTGTAACGGGTTGACCTTCACCAAGGGCAGATGGCCAGAGCCACGCTTCTCAAGCAAGCCATGATAAGCCCCTGTCGCCTCGTAGATCACCAGATCGGGTTGGTTTGGGCCGATCCAGCGCTTGAATGAAGACAATCCCGCCGTCGAGTTCTCAAACCGGGCCGTCTGACCGGTCGCTGGGCGGCAAACGTCCAGATGGGCTTTTGAGATGTCGATCCCGATGCTATCCTTCATCATCTTCGCGGTGTCCTATGCTTGTCGTGCAGAGCCAGAAGCTGCTGCGTATCCGTTCAGGCCTCATGCGAAGACGGTGGCCGATCATACTCTAGAACGGTCCATGAGCTTCAACCGCCATGACCAAGCCGTTCGCGATCCGACCACCGCCACTGACTGCCGTTTGCGGCGGCAGCAGTGGCTCCACCTTCGCAGAGAAGCCGCAAAAATCATAAGACAAGCGGTTCCGCCTTTCTTGGAAACGCGCAACCACTCTATCTCTTTGTTTTGAAACATTTTCGCGGACGTCAGATGTTTCCATCTGACTGCGAAATGCTATCGGCGCGCTACTCAGCTTGTCAGTCCGCGCCCGCGCAGCATGGCATCCGGGCTCGGCATTTTCCCTCTGAAACCGCGGTAGGCCTCTTCCGCGCGCACGGACCCGCCTCGGGAGAGGATTTCCTTTCTGAGGCGTTCGGCCTGCCCGGGATCGAACACGTCGCCGGTCTCCTCGAATGCCTCGAACGCATCGGCGTCGAGCACTTCCGACCACATGTAGGAATAGTAGCCGGCGGCATAGCCGTCGCCGGAGAAGATATGCAGGAAGTGCGGTATCGCATGGCGCATGGCGATCGCCTTCGGCATGCCGATGGCATTGAGCACGCCGTCCTGGAAGGCCACGGGGTCCGCCGGAGGCGTTGCCGCCGTGTGCAGATGCATGTCGACGAGCGCGCAGGCGGTGTATTCCACGGTGGCGAACGCCTGATTGAAATTTGCCGCCTTGAGCACCTTTTCCATCAGCGCTTCGGGCATGGCCTCGCCTGTGCGGTAGTTGAGAGCGTAGGCGCGCAGGATCTCGGGCACGGTCAGCCAGTGTTCGTAGAGCTGTGAGGGCAGTTCGACGAAATCCCGGTCGACGCCGGTGCCGGAGACGGACGGATAGGTGACATCGGAGAGCATGCCGTGCAGCGCGTGGCCGAATTCATGAAACAGCGTATGTGCGTCATCGAGGGACAGCAGCGCCGGCTTGCCCTCGGCCGGTTTGGCGAAATTGCAGACATTGATGACGATCGGCAGCTCACCCTTGCTGCCGTTCGGAAGCGTCAGCCTGTGCCGGCTCTGCAACGCATTCATCCAGGCGCCGGAGCGCTTGCTGGCACGGTTGAAATAGTCGCCCAGGAAGATCGCAAAAGCCTCGTCCTTGTCGTCGCGGATCTCATAGACGCGGACATCGGGGTGGTAGGCGACGATATCCGGACGGTGGACGGCAGAGATGCCGAACAGCCGTCCGGCCACCGCGAAACAGGCCTCGAGGATCTTTTCAAGCTGCAGATAGGGTTTCACCTCGCTCTCGGAGAAGGCGAATTTCCGGGTCCTGAGCTTCTCGGCGTAATAGCGCCAGTCCCAGGCCTCGATATCGTGGTTGGCGCCCTCCTCGGCGACCAGCGCCTGAAGTTCCTTCTCGTCTTCGCCCGCAGCGCTCACGGCCTTTGCCCAGACATCCATCAGCAGCGTGTCCACCGCGTCGGCCGTCTTCGCCATGGTGTTGTCGAGCTTCAGGGCCGCGAAATTCTCGTAGCCGAGCAGCTTCGCCTTTTCGGCCCGAAGCGCCAGCGTTTCCTTCATGATGTCGCGGTTGTCGTGCTCGCCGCCGGAGAGGCCGCGCGCCGTCCAGGCACGGAATGCCCTTTCGCGCAGGTCCCGCCGCGATGAAAGGGTGAGAAACGGTTCCACGATCGAGCGCGACAACGTAACGGCGTGGGCCTGCGGCCGGCCGCGCTCGGCGGCGGCGCCCGCCATGGCGTCGATGAGGAAATCGGGAAGGCCGGCAAGCTCGTCTTCCTCGGTCAGAAACATGGCCCATTCGCTCTCGTCGGCGAGCACATTCTGGCCGAACTGCGTGCCGAGCTCTGCCAGGCGTCCGTTGATTGCGGCAAGTCGTTGCTGTTCGTCCCCGGCAAGCCGGGCCCCGCTGCGCACAAGGCCCTTCCAGTGGCGCTCCAGCACGATTGCCTGTTCCTCCGTCAGCCCAAGCGACTGCCGGTCCCGCCAGAGCGCGTCGATGCGCGTAAACAGCGCCTTGTTGGCGCCGATCTTCGAATAATGCGCCGAAAGCTTCGGCGCGATCTCGCGCTCCAGCGCCTGGATTGCCGGGTTGGTGTCGGCGCCGGCGCGGGTGAAGAAGATGGCCGCGACCCGCGACAGCGCGTCGCCGGCGACTTCCAGCGCTTCCACCGTGTTCACGAAGCTCGGCGTCTCGGAATTCTCCGCGATTGCATCAATCTCGGCGAGATGGTCGGCCATGGCCCGCTCGAAGGCGGGTGCGAAGTCCTCGTCCGATATTTGGTCGAACTGCGGCAGGCCCAAAGCCCCGTCCCAGATCGTCAGTGCCGGATTGAGTTCTTTTGCGTCTGCCATAACCGTCATTCCCGTTCTCATGCCTGTCCGCAAGCGCGGTTTTTCGATGTGTGAGCCATCACCGGTCTTCTGACAAGGGGCTGTCGTGCTGCGATCGAAAAAAGCAGCGCTTGATGATCGTCAGAGAAAATAATAAGCTATGCTTACTAAATTTCAATTACCGGGTTTTCGATGGATAGCGAGATCAGCGCCGACCGTCTTGGCTTCCTCCTGACGGATGTCGCCCGCCTGTTCCGCGTCGCCTTCGAGCGCAGGATCGGCGCCGCGGGCCTTGATGTCACGCCGGGCGAGGCGCGCGCGCTTTCGCGCATTGCCGCGCGCAAGGGCGCCAGGCAAAGCGAGATCGCCGAGGAACTCGGCATCGAGCCGATGACGCTGTCGCGGTGTCTTGACCGGCTGGAAAAGGCGGGGCTGATCGAAAGGCGTGCCGATCCAAGTGACGGACGGGCGAAATGCATCCATACCACCCGGCGCGCGGGCGCGGTTCTTTCAGCGATCCGGCGCCACTCCGATGAACTGATCGAAGAGGTTGAGGAGGGGCTTTCCGAGCAGGAGAAACGGGTGCTGCGAACCGCGCTGAAGATCATGCGCGGCAATTTCACGCAGCGTTTGCAGGAATAACCATGACCGATACCATACCCCAGCCAACGCCGAAGATGAGCGAGCGGCGCTCCAGCCTGATCGGCGCGATGATGACCATGCTCGGCCCGTTCTCGCTTGCCATCTACACGCCGGCCATGCCGACCCTTGCGGTCGCCTTCGACACGACGGATGCCGCGATCAAGCTGTCGCTCTCCGTCTTCTTCGGCGGGTTCTCCTTCGCGATGCTGGTTGCCGGGCCGCTTGCCGACGCCTTCGGCCGCAGGAAGACGGCAATCGGCTTCCTGATGGTCTACATGCTCGGCAGTCTTCTCGCCGTCTTCGCGTGGGATGTGAATTCGCTGCTTCTCGGAAGGCTGGTCCAGGGCATCGGCGCCTCGGCCGGGTTGACCGTCGGGCGCGCCATTGTCCGCGATCAGTTCACCGGCGAGCCCGCGGCGCGCATCATGAACATGATCGGCATCGTGCTCGCCGTGGGTCCGGCCATCGCGCCCACGATCGGCGGCCTCATCCTTTCCGTCTTCGACTGGAAGGCGATCTTTCTGACAATGGCAGGGTTCGGCGCCGCCAGCTCCGTCATCCTCATCACCATGATGTCGGAGACTGTCGTGCCGGATCGACGCAAGGCGCGACCCTTGCCTTTGCTGAAGGCCTATGGCCGCCTTCTCGCAAGCGGGCGGTTCATGGCCGCATCGCTTCTGATTGCGTCCTCGGCCGGCACGCTCTATGCGCTGGCCTCGATCCTTCCCTTCGTGCTGATCAAGGTGGCAGGCCTGACGCCGTCGCAGTTCGGCATGGGCATGCTGCTGCAGACCGGATCCTATTTTACCGGCTCCGTGGTGTTCCGCTTTGCCCTTGGCCGTTTTTCGTCCCGCTCCCTGGTCCGGGTGGGGCTGTTCTTCATTGCGCTCGGCGCTACCGCGATTGCCGTGTCGGTCGAGCTTCTGCCGATCAGCTATCTTTCGGTCATGCTTCCGGTCGCAAGCTTCGCCTTCGGCATCGCCTTCGTCATGCCCTATACGATGAACGCCGCATTGCTGCCTTTCCCGGCAATCGCCGGCTCGGCCTCCGCGCTGATGGGCTTTATGCAGATGGGCGCGGGCCTCGTGACCGGCATCATCGCAGCGGCCATCGGCTCGCCGGTCTTCGCCCTTCAGATGATCATACCGGCAATGGGCGCCATTGCGGTCTTGAGCTATGTCTCGCTCTGCCTCGCCGAACGCCCGCACCTTGCGGTCAGGCACGAAGCTCCGAAAGACGATATTGGGGCCTCCGAACCGCTTGCCTGATGGGTGAAAGCCTGCTGCGGCAAATGCTCCGACGGACAAGGCATCTGGTCAAAGAAAAAAGGCGGAGCCGATAGCCCCGCCTTTCTGACTTCCTGGCAAGCTGACTTCGCGTTCAGCCGTTGTCGCGCTTGGCGAGCGTTCTGAGGCGCAGCGCGTTCAGCTTGATGAAGCCGGCGGCGTCCTTCTGGTCGTAGGCGCCGTGGTCGTCCTCGAAGGTGACGAGGGCTTCGGAGTAAAGCGACTTGTCGCTCTCGCGGCCGGTGACGATGACATTGCCCTTGTAGAGCTTCAGCGTCACTTCCCCTTCCACATGTTCCTGGCTCTTGTCGATGGCGGCCTGCAGCATGTAGCGCTCGGGCGAGAACCAGAAGCCGTAATAGATCAGCTCTGCATATTTCGGCATCAGCTCGTCCTTGAGGTGCGCGGCGCCCCGGTCGAGTGTGATGCTTTCCATGGCGCGATGCGCGGTGAGCAAGATGGTGCCGCCGGGCGTTTCGTATACGCCGCGCGATTTCATGCCGACAAAACGGTTCTCGACCAGATCAAGGCGGCCAATGCCGTTGTCGCGTCCGAGGTCGTTGAGCTTGGCCAGAAGCGTTGCCGGGCTCAGGCGCTCGCCGTTGATGGAAACGGCGTCGCCCTTCTCAAAGCCGATCTTGATGATGGTCGCCTTGTCGGGTGCGGCTTCCGGCGAAACGGTGCGCATATGCACATATTCCGGCGCTTCGATTGCCGGATCTTCCAGCACGCGGCCTTCCGATGAGGAGTGCAGCAGATTGGCGTCGACGGAGAACGGCGCTTCGCCGCGCTTGTTCTTGGCGATCTGGATCTGGTGCTGTTCGGCAAATTCCAGAAGATCTGTGCGGCTCTTGAAGGTCCAGTCACGCCACGGCGCGATGATCTTGATGTCCGGGTTCAGCGCATAGGCCGAAAGCTCGAAACGGACCTGGTCATTGCCCTTGCCGGTGGCGCCGTGGGCAATCGCGTCGGCGCCGGTTTCCCGGGCGATCTCGATCAGGCGCTTGGAGATCAGCGGCCGGGCAATCGAGGTGCCGAGCAGGTATACGCCCTCATAGACGGCATTGGCGCGGAACATCGGGAAGACGAAATCGCGCACGAATTCCTCGCGCACATCCTCGATGAAGATTTCCTTCACGCCGGCCTGTTCCGCCTTCAGGCGGGCCGGTTCCAGTTCCTCGCCCTGGCCGAGGTCGGCGGTGAAGGTCACGACCTCCGCGCCGAATTCGGTCTGGAGCCATTTGAGGATAATCGAGGTGTCGAGGCCGCCGGAATAGGCGAGCACGACCTTCTTGACGTCTTTGTGCGTAGCCATTGTCTTGATCAAGTCCATCTGCTGTTTGGCATGTTTCGAGCCGTTTTAGCGGCTTTCAAGCGCCACGCAAGGAAAACCCGTGCGGAAGGCGACTTTGCCCCTGTCGCCGGAGACAATTTGCAGATTGACAGTGCGGTTCAACTCGAAAACAGTTAGCCGAGAACCGATGCGTGGTTCGGCGAAGCCGGCATGCGCGATAAAAGGACCGGGCCCTTTTTGAAAAGGGCGTCGGTTCGGGGGCGGCAAAAGGCTGCCTGACGACAATGGGAGGATGATCATGAGCCAGAAAAAAGCGCAGCACCCCGCGCTGAAGGAGGGCAATTCCGCCGTCATCACCGGGGGAGCCTCGGGCATCGGGTTTGCCGCCGCCAAGGCCTTCATCGACCTCGGCATGAATGTGATGATCGCCGACATGAAAAGCGAGAAGCTGAAGGCGGCAGGCGCCGAACTGGCGGCCCTTGCCGAAAAGAAGGGCGTGAAGGCGCTGATCCAGGCGGCCGATGTCTCCGACCTTTCGGCGCTGGAAGAGCTCGAATGCGCCGCGGTTCAGGCCTTCGGCAAGGTGCATGTGCTGATGAACAATGCCGGCATCCAGCCTGCAACCGATATTCTCGGCAAGCAGATGCCCTGGGACCGGATCATCGACGTCAATCTTCTCGGCGTGATCAACGGCACGCGCATCTTCACACCCGGCATGATCGAGCATGGCGAGCCGGCGCTGATCATCAATACCGGCTCGAAACAGGGCATTACCACGCCGCCCGGCAACCCTGCCTATAACGTCTCCAAGGCTGGTGTTAAGGCCTTCACAGAGGCGCTGCAGCATGATCTGCGGAACCGCGAGAATTGCAAGGTCGAGGCGCATCTTCTGATCCCCGGCTTCGTTTTCACCCCGCTGACGGCGGGCGGGCGTACTGAAAAGCCGGAAGGCGCGTGGACGCCGGAACAGACGGTCGATTTCATGCTGAAAAGCCTGGAGGCCGGGGATTTCTACATTCTCTGCCCGGATGGCGAGGTTGACCGCGAGACGGACGAGAAGCGGATGATGTGGGCGATGGGCGACATCGTTGAAAACCGCCCGCCGCTGTCGCGCTGGCATCCGGATTACTACCACGCCTTCATCGACTTTCTGTCGGGGACGCCGAAAGACCTGAAAGACTGAGGGCCATGGCGATCGACGAGGAACTGGCGGCCCGGCTGCGCCACAGGCTGGAAGGGCTGGAGGGCGTGAGCGAAAAGAAGATGTTCGGCGGGCTCTGCTTCCTCGTCAACGGCCACATGGTCGCTGCCGCCAGCCGCAGCAGGGCCGGGGAGAGGCGTTTTCTGTTTCGCGTCGGCAAGGACAATGCCGAGGCCGCCGCCCGGCTTGGGCAGCCGCAGCCAATGGTCCATGGCGGGCGGAAGATGACCGGCTTCTACTCCCTTGATGCCGATGATTGTCCGGACCCGGTTTTCCACGAGTGGGTGTCGATCGCGCTCGCAAACGCCTTCTCTCTGCCGCCCAAGACCTGAAGCGTTGCGATGGACAGTGTGTCGCCGCCGGGCGCTCTTGTCTTCGCTTCCGCCGCTGGCCATATTGCCGCCACCGCCGACCGCATAAGAAGAGGCAAGACCCATGTATACCGGCATCGTTCAGGCCGTCCGTCCGCTTGCGGATATCACTGCCTATCCGGGCGGCAAGACCTTTACCGTCACCCTCACGGATGACCTGCTCGTCGATCTGAAACTCGGCGCCAGCGTCAATATCGAAGGCACCTGCCTTTCGGTCACGGGCATTGAGGGACAGAACGTCACCTTCGACGCGATGAACGCGACACTGGAGCGCACCAATCTTGGAGACCTTGAAGCGGGCCAGTCAGTCAACGTCGAACGCTCGGCGAAAATGACCGACGAGAACGGCGGTCACCCGATTGCCGGGCATGTGGCGACAACGGCGGTGCTGGAAGAGATCTCGACCGCCGAGGACGGGGCCTTCATCCGTTTTCGCGTGCCGGAGGACTGGGCAAAATACATTTTCCCGCGCGGTTTCCTGGCGGTCAACGGCTGCAGCCTGACGGTGGCTGATGTCGAAGACAACCTCTTCACCATCAACCTCATCCCCGAGACCCTGCGCCAGACAACCTTTTCCCGCTACAAATCCGGCGACCGCCTCAATATTGAGGTCGACCATCAGACAATGGTGATGGTCGACGTGATCGAACGCACCATGGCGCGGGTGCTGCCGACGAAGGCTTGAGGACATCAGGCAACGCGCCCGGCGCAACCTGCCTCTCTCGATACATCAGGCGTTCGGTTTCAGCACCACCGCTTCCCAAGGTGAGAGCGTCAGTGCGTCCCCGGCTATCTGCGCCTCGCGACTGTCATCATTGCTGATGAGAACCTCCGCGCCCTTCATCCCCGCATGGCGCCACTCCACCGCATCGCGTGAGAAATTGATGACGGTGACCAGGCGGGAATCGTCGAGCTTGCGCTCGAAGGCGAATACCGTCTCGTGGTCAGGCGCCAGATCCTCGTAAGTGCCGTAGACGAGGGCAGGGGTGTTGTGGCGCAGCGCAATGAGCTTGCGATAGTGATGATAGACCGAGTTCCGGTCCGCCTGCGCCGCCTCGGCGTTGATCTCCGGATAATTCGGATTGACCGCGAGCCAGGGCTTTTCCGCCGTGGTAAAGCCAGCATTCGCCGAGGCGTCCCACTGCATTGGCGTGCGGGCGTGGTCGCGGCTGACCTTGTTGAGGTGCTTCAGCAGTTCCTCGGCGCTGACCTTGCCGGTCGCCACATGGTCCTGCCGGAGGCCGCGCACCTCGATATCGTCGAACTGGTCGAGATCGGTGAAGGGGTAGTTCACCATGCCGATCTCCTCGCCCTGATAGATAAAGGGCGTGCCGCGCATGGTCAGCATCATCGTAGCCAGCGCCTTGGCCGAAAGCGCGCGATATTCCGGCGCGGCATCGCCGAAATGGCTGACGGTGCGCGGCTGGTCGTGATTGCCGAGGAAGACGGTGTTCCAGCCGGTCATGCCGACGGCCTTGTCGAGCCGGTCGAAGGTCGCCTTCATGTCGGTGAGCTTGCGCGGCTTCCAGCGCCAGCCGTCACGATCGAGCATGACCACGGCGAAGTTGAAGATCATGTTGAGTTCGTTGCGAGCTTCATCGACGAAGAGCGGCGTCTGCGCGTCGGAAACGCCGGCAGCCTCGCCAACCGTCATGCAGTCATAATGCGACAGCACCTCGCGGTTCATTTCCTGAAGATAGTCATGCAGGCGCGGCCCGGATGCATAGACCCGGCCGGGGTCCTTCATCTCTTCCTCCGTCAGGTTCGGGAAAGCGAAATCCTTCGAGATGAAGGGGATCACATCCATGCGGAAACCCGAAACGCCTTTGTCGAGCCAGAAGCGCATCAGGTCGTAGACTTCCGCGCGCACCTTCTCATTGTCCCAGTTGAGGTCCGGCTGCTTCTTGGCGAAGTAATGCAGATAGTAGTCGCCGGTGGCCGGATCCTTCTCCCAGGCCGAACCGCCGAAATAAGAGACGAAATTATTGGGCACGCCCTTCGCCCCGTCGCGCCAGATATAGTAGTCGCGCTTGTCGCTGTCGCGCGAGGACCGGCTTTCGACGAACCACTCATGCTCATCGCTTGAATGGTTGACCACGAGGTCGATGATCAGCCGCATGCCGCGCTTCTTGATCTCAGCCAGCAGGCGGTCGAAATCGTCCATGGTGCCGAATTCGCGCATGACTTTGCGGTAGTCGCGGATATCGTAGCCATTGTCGGCGTTGGGGCTGTCGAAATGCGGCGACAGCCAGATGACGTCGATGCCGAGATCGGCGACATGGTCGAGCTTTTCGATGATGCCGGGAATATCGCCGATGCCATCGCCGTTGGAATCGGCGAAGGAGCGGGGATAGATCTGGTAGGCGACGGCCTCTTTCCACCAATGCTTGCTTTGCGCGGTCTGCGGCATGCCTGCCTCCCTTTGTGATTGTTTTATAAAGCGTTTCTTGTCCCGAATTATGCCCGCGCGCGGGCGAGGGCAAGCGTTGCCCGGTGAAAAGCGCTTTTCATCCATGGACGTATGAAAGCATTTGGCAGCGGGCTTTGCCGGTCGTGTTTCTTGTCGCTTGCCAGTCCGGCCAAGCTGGGGTAGAAAAAGCCCATGACGATCACGACGACGAACGTTGCAAACTGGTGGTGGGCTCGCTAAAGGCGGCCACGATCACGCATGTCCGGATGATCTGACAAAGCCGCCCTCAAACCGAGGCGGCTTTTTTTGTATTGTCGCCGCCTCTGCGGGGTTCAACGAGTGAATTTGCGAAACGGGCGGGACGCCGTTTTGCGACAGAAAAGGTGGAGCAGGGACAATGACCCTTCACGAACGGCCGGATGGTGGGGAAAGCTACGAAACGAAGGGCGGCGTGAAAATCACGCGCACCCGCCGTTTCGTGCCCTATGGCGATTCCGTATCGAGCTATATTGACCGGCTGGACGAGCGTCGCGGCGCCGTCTTTTCGTCCAATTACGAATATCCGGGCCGCTACACGCGTTGGGACACCGCCGTCATCGATCCGCCGGCCGCCATTTCCTGCAATGGCCGCACCATGTGGATCGAGGCCTTCAACGGACGCGGCGAGGCCTTGCTTGCGCTCATCCTCCCGGTCGTGGAGGCACTGGAACCGGTGACGATCACCGGCCGCGCGCCGCGCCGGATCGATCTTCAGGTCGCCGAACCCGACCGTCAGTTCACCGAGGAAGAGCGCTCCAAGGCGCCGACCGTGTTCACCGTCCTGCGCGCCATCGTCGATCTCTTCCATTCCGATGAGGATGCGAGCCTCGGGCTCTACGGCGCCTTCGGCTACGACCTTGCCTTCCAGTTCGATGCCGTGAAGCTGAAACTGGAGCGCCCGGCCGATCAGCGCGACATGGTGCTGTTCCTGCCCGACGAGGTGCTGATGGTCGACAACCATGCCGCCAAGGCCTGGATTGATCGCTACGACTTCGAGAAGGATGGAATTGCAACGGAAGGCCGCGACGAGGATATCGCTTCCGAACCGTTCCGCCCATCCAACAGCCTGCCGCCCAGGAGCGACCACCACAAGGGCGAGTATGCCGAACTCGTGACCAAGGCGAAGGAGAGCTTCGTGCGCGGCGACCTGTTCGAGGTCGTCCCCGGCCAGAAGTTCATGGAGCGCTGCGCCAGCAAGCCGTCGGCGATTTCCAAGCGGCTGAAGGCGACCAACCCGTCGCCCTATTCCTTCTTCATCAATCTCGGAAACCAGGAATATCTGATCGGCGCATCGCCGGAAATGTTCGTGCGCGTCACCGGCCGGCGGGTCGAGACCTGTCCGATTTCCGGCACGATCAAGCGCGGCGAGGACCCGATCGCCGACAGCCAGCAGATCCTCAAGCTTCTGAACTCGCAGAAGGACGAGTCGGAGCTGACCATGTGTTCCGATGTTGACCGCAACGACAAGAGCCGGGTCTGCGAGCCGGGGTCGGTCAAGGTCATCGGCCGCCGCCAGATCGAGATGTATTCGCGCCTCATTCACACGGTGGACCATATCGAGGGACGTCTGCGTCCCGACATGGATGCCTTTGACGCCTTCCTGAGCCATGCCTGGGCGGTGACGGTGACCGGCGCACCGAAACTCTGGGCCATGCGCTTCATCGAAAACCACGAGAAGAGCCCGCGCGCCTGGTATGGCGGGGCCATCGGCATGGTCGGCTTCAACGGCGACATGAACACCGGTCTGACGCTGCGCACCATCCGGGTCAAGAACGGCACGGCGGAAGTGCGTGCCGGAGCGACCCTGCTTTATGATTCCGATCCCCATGAGGAAGAAGCGGAGACCGAATTGAAGGCTTCAGCCATGCTTGCCGCAATCCGCGAGGCGGATGCGGAGAACATTGCGCCCGCCGCGCGTCCGGTGTCGAAGATCGGCGCGGGGCTGAAAATCCTGCTGGTCGATCACGAGGACAGTTTCGTTCATACGCTCGCCAATTATTTCCGCCAGACGGGCGCGGACGTTTCCACGGTCCGGTCGCCGGTGGCTGACGAGACGTTTGATCGTATTGCGCCGGATCTCGTTGTCCTGTCGCCGGGACCGGGCATGCCAAAGGACTTCGACTGCAAGACGACGATCAAGAAGGCGCGCAGCCGGAACCTGCCGATCTTCGGCGTCTGCCTCGGCCTGCAGGCCCTGGCGGAGGCCTATGGCGGCTCGCTCCGTCAGCTTGCCGTGCCGATGCATGGCAAGCCGTCGCGCATCCGCATTCTCGAGCCGGGACGCCTTTTTGACGGCTTGCCGAAGGAGATCACCGTCGGCCGCTATCACTCGATCTTCGCCGATGCGGTGCAGCTGCCGAACGAATTCGCCATCTCGGCAGAGACTGATGACGGCATCGTCATGGGCATCGAACATGCGCATGAGCCGGTCGCCGCCGTACAGTTTCATCCCGAATCGATCATGACGCTTGGCGGCGATGCCGGCATGCGGATCATCGAGAATGTGGTGGGCAAGCTCATCGATCGCTCCGGCGAGGCCCTGCGAGGCAAACAGGCGGCAGGCTGAAGACTGTCTTGCCATTGTCGCGCCGAGGGGGTAGCAGATCGACAGCGCCGGACGACTGATCCGGCCTGTCGTTGAGCAAGACGGGAAATTCCGATGACTGGTGGGCAGGCAAAAAGCAGCGGCGCACGTCGCACGCGTACACTGGCATTCTGGACGATACCGCTCTCTCTTCTCGTGCTCGGGATCAAACTTCTCGCCTGGCGCCTGACCGGTTCGGTTGCGCTTCTGTCCGACGCGCTCGAATCGATCGTCAATGTGGTGGCCGCAATCGCTGCATTCGTTGCGATTGTCTACGCCGCGAAGCCGGCCGACCACGATCATCAATTCGGCCATCACAAGGCGGAATATATCTCCGCCGTCATCGAGGGCGTGGCGATTGTCGTTGCCTCGCTCCTGATCTTCAGGGAAGCCATCGGCGAACTCTTCGACCCGTCCATGCCGACCGACGTGGGGCTGGGCCTTGGCGTCAATATCTTCGCAAGCCTCATCAACGGCGTCTGGGCCTATATGCTGATATCGGCCGGGCGGTCGATGCGCTCGCCGGCGCTGGTGGCCGACGGCAAGCATATCCGCACCGACGTCGTCACCTCGGTCGGCGTCGTCATTGGCCTTGGCATTGCTCTGGCGACCGGCTATCCGATCTTCGATCCGCTGATCGCGCTCGCCGTTGCCGCGCACATCCTCTATGCCGGCTGGCAGCTGATTGCCGAATCCGTCGGTGGGCTGATGGATGCGGCGCTGACAGGCGATGAGGAGGATGCGATCCGCAAGGCGATCTACGACAATGCCAGCGGTTCGTCAGATGTTCATGACCTGAAGACCCGCCGCGCTGGCTCTGCCGCATTCATCGATTTTCATCTGGTGGTCAGTGAAGACATGACCGTCGGTGAGGCGCACGATATCTGCGACCGGCTGGAAGGGGCGATCAAGAAGGCGATTCCGGGTTCAACGCTGGCCATCCACGTGGAGCCCGAAGGCGTCAAGCCGCACGGGGTGCGGGTGCGAATCGACTGACCAACGGTGTAGCGGATGCGGGCGAGGCCCGCATCCGGACATGTTCTTTTAGGCGCCTATTTCGGCACGCGCGGCGGCGAAACGGTCTCGCCGCTGGATTGACGCTCGAGCATCCAGCCGGGATATTCGCGCGGCAGCGCGGAAACTTCATCGAGACGTTCCATCTCTTCCGCCGTCAGTTCAACGTCGGTCGCTTCGATATTGTCTTTCAGCTGATCCGTCCGCTTCGCGCCGACGATGACGCTGGTCACGGCGGGCTGGTAGAGCAGCCAGGCGAGCGCGATCTGCGCCACCGAAACGCCCTTGGCTTCCGCGATCTCGCGCATCACGTCGATGGTTGCGAAACCGCGTTCCTTGTCGACCGGCGGAAAGTCGAAATTGACCCGGCGGCCTTCGCCGTCAGACTGGTTGTTGCGGTCGTACTTGCCCGAGAGGAACCCGCCGGCGAGCGGCGACCAGACCATCAGCCCGACCCCTTCGGATTTCAGCATCGGCACGATTTCGCGCTCGAGATCACGGCCGGCAATGGTGTAATACGCCTGCAGCGACTGGAAGGAGGCGAGCCCCTTTCGCTCGGAAATGCCGAGCGCCTTGGCGATCTGCCAGGCCGCCCAGTTGGAGACGCCGACATAGCGCACATGGCCATGGCGCACGAGCGTGTCGAGTGCTTCCAGCGTTTCCTCGATCGGCGTCGTGTTGTCGAAGCCGTGGAGCTGGTAGAGGTCGATATGGTCGGTCTGAAGCCGGGAAAGGCTGCCCTTCACCTGTTCCATGATGTGGTAGCGCGACGAGCCGCGGCTGTTCGGCCCGTCGCCCATGCCGCCGAACACCTTGGTGGCGATCACCACCTCGTCGCGCGGTATGCCGAGGCTCTTGAGCGCCCGTCCGGTGATCTCCTCCGACAGGCCTTCCGAATAGACATTGGCGGTATCGATGAAATTGATGCCCGAATCGATGGCGACCTTGACCAGTTCCTCGGAAGCGCCCTGATCGAGCTCGCCGATCGCGGTCCAGAAGCCCTTGCCGCCGAAGGTCATGGTGCCGAGACAGAGTTCGGACACTTTCAGGCCTGATTTCCCAAGTCGGTTATAATGCATGGTTCTGCCTTTTCATTTGAAATGATTGATGGTTTTCCGGCTGCCGAGGTCGGGCAGCCCGTGGGGAAACCACAGAGAAATGCGCCGGGTATGGAGCCCGGATATCGAATTGACCGATCTGACGTGGTGACAGCCCGGCAGTCTTTCAAGGCGGCTGAAACATTTGCGGGCAGACCACAGGGGAGGGGACATTGTATTGCCGCGGCATTCGCATTAAGTCGGGTAGCAGAACATTTACTCTTGGAGATGCCGAATGAGCGACGAAGAAGACGACAAGAAGACCGAACTGCCCCTGGGCAAGGAAGCCGAAGCCAATCTGTTCAAGTCGCGGTCGATCTTCATCTACGGCCCGATCACGCAGGAACTCGCCCAGCGCGTCTGCTCGCAGCTCGTGGCCATGGCTGCCGTCTCCGACGAAGATATCCGCGTCTTCGTGAACTCGCCGGGCGGTCATGTGGAATCGGGCGATTCGATCCACGACATGATCAAGTTCATCAAGCCGAAGGTCATCATGATCGGCTCGGGATGGGTCGCTTCCGCCGGTGCGCTGATCTATGCGGCAGCGGAGAAGGAACGGCGCATCTGCCTGCCCAATACCCGCTTCCTGCTGCATCAACCCTCCGGCGGCACGCGCGGTATGGCATCCGATATCGAGATTCAGGCCCGCGAGATCATCAAGATGAACGAGCGCCTGATCAAAATCTTCTCCGATGCGACTGGCCAGACAGCGGAAAAGATCGCCAAGGATATCGACCGCGACTACTGGCTCTCCGCCCAGGAGGCGATCGAATACGGGCTCGTATCGCGGATCGTGACCGCGCAGAACGAAATCTAAGCGAAATAGAAACCACTCTGGGCGTCGGGCTTTGGCCCAGCGCGTATTGGACGCCAAGTGCCCTCCCAAATGCGTCATCCTCGGGCTTGACCCGAGGATCTAGGCTGCACGGCAAATGGCAGCAGAATTTCTCCCGCATTCGGTGATTTGAATCGCCTGGATGCTTGGGTCAAGCCCGAGCATGATGCAGGTGGAGGGTCAACGACCATCAGGGCAACGCGACTGGTGGCTAAACCGGAATCCGGGGGCAACCTGCTGAGAGGGGAAAGGCGGCTGCATGTGGGCCGGCCCTCGATATGCGGCAGTGACTTTAACACGTCGGAGGGGACATGTTCAGGGAATTTTCGGCGCAGAGCCTGTTCATGGGGCTGCTGGTGGCCTTTGTCGGTTTTGCCAGTTCGTTTTCCGTCGTCCTGCAGGGGCTTGAAGGGGTTGGCGCCAGCCCGGCGCAGTCGGCCTCTGGCCTGATGGCTCTGTCTGTCGCGATGGGCGTTGCCGGCATCGTCATCTCGGCCGTCACCCGCATGCCGGTCTCCATCGCCTGGTCGACGCCGGGGGCAGCACTTCTCGCCACGGCCGGAACGCTGCCGGGCGGTTTCGCCGATGCGGTTGGCGCCTTCATCGTCGCCAACCTGCTGATCATCGCCGCTGGCCTTTTAAAGCCGGTCGGCCGGGCGATTTCCGCCATTCCCGCGCCGCTCGCCAATGCCATGCTGGCGGGCGTGCTGCTGGCGCTTTGCTTTGCCCCGGTCGAGGCGGTGAAGTTCGATCCGATGCTCGGCCTGCCGATCATCATCGCCTTTGTCGTTGCCGGCGCCTTCAACCGGCTCCTTGCCGTGCCGGCCGCCCTTGGCGCCTTCGTGCTGGTTCTGGTCTTCGGCGTTGATCTTCCCGCCGGCAGCTGGGGCAATGTCTGGCGCGAGGCTGCGCCTGTGCCGGTCTGGGTCACGCCCGATTTCAGCCTGCAGGCAACGATCTCCGTGGCGCTTCCGCTGTTCATCGTCACCATGGCCTCGCAGAACATTCCCGGCGTCGCCATCCTCGCCATCAATGAATACCGCCCCTCGGCCGGACGGATGTTCTCGCTGACCGGCCTGTTTTCGCTTTTTGCCGCCCCCTTTGGCGGGCACGGCGTCAATCTCGCCGCGATCACGGCGGCCATGTGTGCTGGGCCGGATGCGCATGCGGACCCGAAACGGCGCTACTGGGCCGCGATCGTCGCCGGCATCGGCTATGTGGTCTTCGGATTGATGAGCGGATTGGTGGTGGCGCTGGTTTCGCTGGCCCCGCCGATCCTGATCGAAGCGGTGGCTGGCCTTGCCCTGATCGGCGCCTTTGCCGCCGCCGCCCTTGCCGCTTTCAAGGAACCGGAAGCGCGCGAGGCAGCTGCGATCACCTTTCTGGTTGCCGCATCCGGCGTCGGCTTCTTCGGCATATCGGGCGCTTTCTGGGGGCTGGCGGCAGGGCTTGCCATCACCGGCATCAAACGTCTGGCGCAGAAACGGCATGCCAGGGGCTGACGCGTTTTTGGATTGCAATCGGCGGCTGTTGCCGCTATGGGAATCGACATGATCACTTTTGACGCATATCGGCAGGGCAGTTTTTCGGGTGGCGCAAGCGCCGCCGCCGCCGTCATGCGCGCGCCAAACTCGCTCCTTCTTCTCGGCCTTAACAGCGGTTGCCGGGTCCTTTAAGGAGCGCCCGGCGGCCGGAAAGCCGCTTGGCACCAAGCGCTCCTTCATTCCCGAACAGTTTATGACAACGAGAATGGCCAAAGCCTGACTGCGCCTCGAAGGCGGCAGAGGGCGGGCCGGATATGAGGACCACAATGGACGCGAAACACTCCACCAATGCCAAGGGTATGCCGCTGGCCGCCAGCAAGTACCAGCCCTATCCGCAGATCGACCTTTCCGACCGCACGTGGCCGGGCAAGCGCATCGAAAAGGCGCCGATCTGGTGCTCGGTCGACCTGCGTGACGGAAACCAGGCGCTGGTCGATCCCATGGGCCACGACCGCAAGGCGCGCATGTTCCAGCTGCTGCTGGATATGGGTTTCAAGGAAATCGAGATCGGTTTCCCGTCAGCCTCGCAGACGGATTTCGACTTTGCCCGCTGGTGCGTGGAAAACGGCAATGTCGGCAGGGACGTTTCGCTGCAGGTGCTGGTGCAGTGCCGCCCGGAACTGATCACCCGCACCTTCGAGGCGCTGGAAGGCGCACATCGGCCGATCGTGCACTTCTACAATTCGACGAGTGAATTGCAGCGACGCGTGGTGTTTGGCAAGGATGTCGCCGGCATCAAGCAGATTGCCGTCGATGCGGCCAAGATGATCACCGACATGGCGGAAAAGGCCGGCGGCGGCTATCGCTTCGAATATTCGCCGGAAAGCTTCACCGGCACGGAGCTGGAAGTGGCGCTGGAGGTCTGCAACGCGGTGATCGCCGAGGTGAAGCCGACGCCGGACAACAAGCTGATCATCAACCTGCCGTCGACCGTCGAGATGTCGATGCCCAACATCTATGCCGACCAGATCGAGTGGATGTGCCGCAATCTCGACAATCGCGAGAACCTGCTGATCTCCGTTCATCCGCATAATGACCGGGGCACGGGCATTGCCTCTGCCGAGATGGGCCTGCTCGCCGGCGCCGATCGCGTCGAGGGCACGCTGTTCGGCAATGGCGAACGCACCGGCAATGTCGATATCGTCACCATGGCGCTGAACATGTTCACGCAAGGCGTCGATCCGGAGCTCGATTGTTCCGAGATCGAGCGGATCAAGGACGTCTACGAATATTCCAACCAGATGACGATCCCGGAACGTCACCCCTATGTCGGCGAACTGGTCTATACGGCCTTTTCCGGCTCGCATCAGGATGCGATCAACAAGGGTATGAAGGCGATCAAGGTTGCCAACAAGCCAGTCTGGGAAGTGCCCTATCTGCCGATCGACCCGCAGGATGTGGGCCGCACCTATGAGGCGATCATCCGCATCAATTCACAGTCGGGCAAGGGCGGCATCGCCTATATCATGCAGAGCGACTACGGCCTCAACCTGCCGCGCGGCCTGCAGGTGGCCTTCCGAGAGCTGATCCAGAAGATCACCGACGAGGAAGGGCGCGAATTGCCGTCAAAGCGCATCTATGACGTGTTCATGGAGCATTATGTCGACCAGCCGGAAGGCCGCATCAAGTTCGTCGATCACCACACCTATCCGCAAGGCGCGGAAAAGGGCGTGCGCGTCGTGACAGCCGAGATCACGGACAATGGCGAGAAAAAGCGGATCGACGCCAAGGGCAACGGCCCGGTCGACGGTTTCATCAATGCGCTGTCGGCCTATCTCGGGATCAAGCTGACGGTCGAGGACTATTCCGAGCACTCGCTCCACCATGGCTCCGATGCCAAGGCGATCGCCTATGTCGAGGTGAAGTACGATGGCGGCCGCATGTTCGGCGCCGGCATCAACACCAATATCGTCGCGGCATCGCTGGAGGCGATTGTCTCTGCCGCGAACCAGATCCTCGCCGAGCGCGCGTAACCGCATCATGGCGGCGCCGGCTGGACCGGCGTCGCCGTCAGACTGCTGGCAAAGCCTCTGTTGCAGATATAAGGAACTGCGCCCCATTCTCCGTCACCCCGGCCTTGAGCCGGCATGACGGATGAGGGTGAAGCGCGCTTTGGTCGACAAACTGGCGGCGATGGCAGGCATCGCTGTTTCAGGAATAAATGCAAAGAGCGCTTCAGAGCTTCAGATAGGCCGATTGGGCCAGAGCCGGCATGTCGGTATCCGAGGAGGGGCCGACGATGGCGACAAGCGCGCGTTCGCCCTGCCACCAGGCAACCGTGAGATTGTCGCGGATCGTCTCCTGGACGTCCGTAATCTGGTTGTCGAGCGTCGCCGGGCGCGCAAGGATAAAGACAGAAAGCAGGTCGCCCCCGCTGTTGCGGTAGAACAGCTCCACACCCGGGGTGCGATCGATCGCGACGATGCGGGCACCCTCGAAGATCCGCGCGCCTTCCTCGAATGTCGGGACCTTCACGTCGAGGCCGGTCGTGCGCTGGACGAGATCGGTGACGCCTGCGGTATCGTCCGCTCCGATATCCGTGATCGGCTGGTATTTCCGGCCGAAGATGCGGAAATTGGCGCAGACATCGTCGATCCAGTCGGTCGACTGTTCCAGTGACAGATCGACCGTCTCCGCAGCGCTGGAGTTGTCGCGCGACAGGATTGCGCCGATGGCAATGCCGATGCCGAGAAAACCGCAGCAGGCCAGGGCCGGAAGCCAGCGTCTTTTGCGCTTCTGGCCGCCGATATTGCCGGATTTGTTGGTTCTGACGGAGATGTCCATCGTTTCCTTGAAAATGAGAATGGTCCGACCGGATCCGGTCCTGACGTCTGACAGCACTCAGTGTGCGCGGGATATTGCCCCTTGTAAGGGCCGGAAACAAGGGGTTGGGTTCACTTTGTCCAACCAAAGCTGAGCCGGCTTATTCGGGCATGACAATGGTCGGATTGCATTCCGGTCTCGCTGAGGAGAAATTGGGGCAGAAATGTGGCTGGAGCAGAACGGGGCCTTGCAGAATGGATCAATCAAGTGAACAATAGCGTTGGATAAGAAGATTGAAAACCGGGCGGGAGAACGCCCAACCGAGGGCAAGTTAGACAGGTCATGACTGATATTCTCCAGGGAGCCGCAGCCACGCGTCAGGCGATCATTTCGACAGCTTTGCGCCTGTTCGCGGAATTTGGTTACAATGCCGTCTCAACGCGCAAGATCGCAGAGCGTTCCGGGGCCAATATCGGTAGCATCGCCTATCATTTCGGCGGCAAGCCTGGACTGCTGATCGCCTGCGCGCATTATGTGATCGACGCGATTTCGGAGCGGCTTGGAAGCGATGTGCTTCAGCCGGTTCCCGATGAGGTTTCGCCCGAAGCCGCTCGCAATGAACTTCTGGAGATCGCGCTTCGCATGGTGACGCCGATCACGGGGCGAAGTGACGCCGATGCCATTTCCGCCTTTATGATGCGCTATATTACCCAGCGCAGCGAAGCCTTCGACCTGCTTTACGCGCAGGTGACGGAGCCGTTGCACACCCATATCTCTCAGTTGCTCGGCCGTGCAAGCGGGCAGGACCCGGAGGCCGAGGAGACCAGGGTGCTCAGCTTCGCCATCATGGGGCAATCGATGTATTTCCGGATCTGCCCGGATGCCGTGAAGAATGCAATGGGCTGGCACGGTCTTGGCGGCGGCGAATGCACCAAGGTGGGGACAGCGCTATCCTTGAGCATCAACGGGCTGATCGACGCCTATTGCGCCGCGGGCTCGGCATAGAGCGGTTCCGCCTTTCAGGGAAACGCTCAACCACTCTATCTCTTTGTTTTGACGCGTTGTCGCGGACGTCGGATGTTTTAGTCTGACTGCGAAATGCTGTAGGCGTAGACGAATTCCGCTTCGGGTTCGATAAGCCCGCTTGCGGCATCAAGCGCGTGCCGCTGGCAGTGCAGTTCCCATTTTCCCGGCTTGCCCCTGACCGTGATCATATTGAAGGCCGACGGCGGCTTCTTGCCGCCCGTTCCCTGGCCGGCAGCGGCGATGCCGATCACCGGCGTCTTGCCATGCGGCGTTTCAATGAAGTTGACCGTATTGAGATGGGTGTGACCGTGCAGCACGAGTTCGCAGCCGCCTGTCGAGATCGCGCCGCGAAACCGTCTGATGCCGATCAACCGCTTGTGACGGGCGGCGGCGCCGCGCACGGGCGGGTGATGGATCATCACGATCCTGAAGAGCCCTTCCTCGCCGGCCTTCCTGAGCAGTTCCGCTGTTGCGCGGGCCTGCTTCTTCTCGAAGGTGCCGATCGCCATGAAGGGCGGCGAGGCGATGGCCGATGAGCATCCGATGATCGCCACCGGCCCGCGCCGACGCAGATAGGGGAAGGTCAGTGCATCCGACGTGCCGCTGAGCGGTCGCTCCGCATCCCCTTGCATATAATCGTGCCAGGCCTTGCAAACCTTGGCATAGGCCCCGCCGACATAGGCATCGTGATTGCCGGGTACCAGCGAGACGTCTTTCGCCGGGCCGACGCTCTTCAGCCATTCCGCGGCGTTCTCGATCTCCTTGGTCGTGGCCAGATTGACGAGATCGCCGGTGATCGCGAGGTGGTCCGGCGCTTCGTCGGCAATCGCCAGAAGCAGGTTTTCGAGCGTGTTCTTGCCCAGATGCTTGCGGCGGTTGCGGTGCCAGTTCAGGAAACCGGTGATGCGCTTGGAAACCAGTTCGCGCGGCGAAAGCTGCGGCAGCGGACCAAGATGAATGTCTGAAATATGTGCGAGCTTGAACATGGAAAACTCATAGACGGCAAGGGCGCGCGTCGCAAGCGCGCGCCCGCCGATCTGCACTCAGCCCCTGTCCCGCCCGTGCGGCGCGTCGAGGGCGAGGAGCGGTCCTTCCGGCACGATGCCGGTGGGGTTTATCGTCTTGTGCGAGCCGTAATAGTGGCGCTTGATGTGGTCGAAATTGACCGTCTCGGCGATGCCCTCCATCTGGTAGAGTTCCCTGAGATAGCCGGACAGGTTCGGATAGTCTGCGATGCGCTTCAGGTTGCACTTGAAGTGTCCGACATAGACCGGGTCGAAACGCACCAGGGTGGTGAACAGCCGCCAGTCCGCCTCCGTCAGCGTATCGCCGACGAGATAACGGTTTTCGCCGAGCCGCTTCTCCAGCATTTCCAGCGTCTCGAACAACTTCCGCACATGCTCCGAATAGGCCTCCTGCGTGGTGGCGAAGCCGGATTTGTAGACCCCGTTATTGACCGTGTCGTAGACGATGGCGTTGATGTCATCGATCTCGCCGCGCAGGTTCTCCGGGTAGAAATCGAGTTCGTTTCCGGTCAGGCGGTTGAAGGCCGAATTGAACATCCGGATGATCTCGGCGGATTCATTGGAAACGATGGTTTCGCGTTTCTTGTCCCAGACAATCGGAACGGTCACGCGGCCGGTATAGTTCGGGTCGGCCTTGGTATAGACCTGCCAGAGGTAGTCCGCGCCGTTGATCGGATCATCGGTGCCGCCGTCGCGGTTCCTGAATTCCCAGCCGTTCTCCAGCATCAGCGGATCGACGATGGAGACATCGATAAGTTTCTCCAGACCTTTGAGCTTGCGAAAGATCAGGGTGCGGTGCGCCCAGGGACAGGCATAGGCGACGTAAAGGTGGTAGCGACCTTTTTCGGCTTCAAAGCCGCCTTCGCCGTCCGGGCCGGCAGAGCCGTCGGCGGTGATCCAGTTCCTGAATTGCGAGCTTTCGCGCTTGAAATGGCCCTTGGATTTCTTCGTGTCGTACCAGACGTCCTTCCAGACGCCGTCTTCCAGCATGCCCATAGGATGCTCCTTTCGTTCCTCTCTCGGTCTCTTACATACGGTCGGACCAGAACTTTGCCAGTGTTGAAACGTTTGACACAGTGTTACGGGTCAGCGGAAATTTCGCTTTTGTCGTTCACACGCTGGACGGGGCTTCGTTTTCCTGCTAGTGGCGAACGACCCAGAAACTGGAATTTGTCATGCGGATCCTGCGACGACGCTGATTGAAGATCGAGAACCGGAGAACCTCTCCGGCGGCTTTCATTTGCGTATTCCGGACAGGCTCATAAAATCATGACAAGCGAACTGTGCTACCTCCCCGAAGAGGTTTCCCACGACAACGCCATCGAAGAGATCAACGACGAGGCTTTCGGCCCCGGACGTTTCGCGCGCACGGCAAGCCGCATCCGCGAGCAGGGTCCGCACGATCGGGCGCTGTCCTTCGTCTGCCTGGATGGGGAGGCCGTGATTGCCTCGGTGCGGTTGACGCCGGTCTGGGCCGGCAAGGCTGCCGGCCACATGCTGGGTCCGCTTGCCGTCCGCCCCTCCCACAAGAACCGGGGCATCGGCCGCAAGCTGGTGCGCATTGCCGTCGGCGCTGCCGCTGCGGCGGGCTCCGAGGTGGTGATCCTGATCGGCGACGCGCCCTATTACGGGCCACTGGGCTTTCGCCCCATTGTGCCGCCAACCCTGCTTTTGCCGGGTCCGGTCGATCCAAAGCGCATCCTTGCCGATCCGCTGGTAGACGGCGTGGAGGCGCGGCTCGTCGGCATGATGCGGTTCAGGGCCGATTAAGCTAGGGTTTTGTTCGTCCCTCGCGCCACCAGGTGGCCGAAATCAGCGCCAGCAACGCGGCAAGACCGAGAAGTCCGTTGAAGAGCGGCAGCGAACGGATGCTTTCAAGACGCGTGTCAGACGTGGCGACAATCGGCATGAAACTGTCATTGCCGGCCCTGAGCGGCCCGGACGTCAACCGGACAGGCGGCATGCCGTCGGCGATCCGCCGCACCAGTCCATGGCTTTCCTCTGCAAGCGGCGCAAGGCTTTGCGTTGTCGAGATCACCGCCTTGAACTCCGGCGCGTCGGGATCGCCGATATTGACGAGCCGCGTGAGATCGCCGTTTTCGATCGAAAACAGGCCCATTTCGTTCACCGCCGCCGTGCCGCGGAAGAGACCCGGTTCGATCTCATCCAGAGAAACAGTCAACGAACGCCCGGATGGCGTGCTGACGGTCGCCTCGCGCGGGGCGTCGCCCATGGTCTGGCGGGTGATCTCCAGCCGTTCACCGTCGGTCGTCGCCGTCAGCGCCTCTTCCTCCAGCGCCGGTTCCTGCATCAGCCAGTGGGCGATGCGCCGGTAGAGGGGCACGTAAGGTCCGCCGCCTTCAAAGCCGCGCGCCCACAGCCAGCCTTGGTCGGAGAGGAATTCGGCAACCCGGCCCTGGCCTTCGCGCGAGAGCACCAGAAGCGGCGCGCCATCTGCCGTCATCACCGTCTCGCCGCGCGCATCGCCGACAGGAATGGAGCGGAACCAGCGGCCCCAGGCGGGCGGCTCCTCGCCGCCGCCCGGCAGATCACGGGTCACGGGGTGCATCTCTCCTGTCGGCGAGATTTCCGGATAGAACCCGCCCTCGGAAAGATCGCCGGTCGGGATTGCCGGCAGCACGGCGGAAAGCGGCGTTGCGGCGATCGATTCCGGACCTGCGATTTCCGGGCCGGCGGCCACCAGAAGCGCGCCGCCATTCAGCACATATTGCGCGATATTGTCATAATAGAGCAGCGGCAGGACGCCGCGATTCTGGTAGCGATCGAAGATGATCAGGTCGAAATCGTCGATCTTGTCGATGAACAGTTCCCGCGTCGGGAAGGCGATCAGCGATAGTTCGTTGATCGGCGTGCCGTCCTGTTTTTCCGGCGGGCGCAGGATGGTGAAGTGGACAAGATCAACGGACGGATCTGACTTCAACAGGTTGCGCCAGGTCCGCTCGCCCGAATGCGGCGATCCGGAGACCAGCAGCACGCGCAGGTTCTCGCGAATGCCCTCGACGATCTGGACCGCGCGATTGTTCACCTCGGTCAGTTCGCCGGGGATCGGATCGACGGACAGTTCGAGAATGTTCTCGCCGCCATTGTCGAGATCGAAGACGTAGCGGGTGGAGATGTCCGGCGCGACCATCATCTGCGCGACGATGGCGCCGTTGAGCCGCGCCGTGACCATCGCCGGGCCCGCGCCGCCTTCAGCCTCTTCAACGGGGCCGTCATTGACCACGGTGAACTCCACCGGCAGGCTTTCGCCGACAAGGCCGAAACGCGGCGCTTCGTTGATCTCGATGCGCCGGTCATATTCTTCCGCCGTGCCCGTTATCAGCGCATTGACCGGAATGTCGGCGGGAAGGGCGGAAGCGTCCTCCGGAATGTCATGGATCTGGCCGTCGGTGATGAAGAATGCGGCGCCCATCCGGCTTGGCGGAACGTCGCGCACGGCATCGGCAAGCGCCTGGAGGGCAAGCGTCTCGGCGCGGCCGTTCTCATTCGCGGTCGCGACCTCGACGATGCGGGGCTCAAGCGTCGGATCCTCGGCAAGACGGGCCTGGAGCCGTTCGAGCGTGGCATCGGTCTGACCGGCGCGGTCTTCCGAAAGCTGGCTCTGGGAGCGGTCGACGACGATCGGCACGATGGTGGAAAGCGGCGAGCGCTCCTCGCGGCTGATGGTCGGGTTGGCGATCGCGGCCAGCAGGAAAAGCCCGGCCGCCGCGCGCAGCGTGGTACCTCGCATACGGGTCAGGTAGCCGAGCGCCATCAGCGCGAGAATGGCGGCAAGGGCGGCATAGAGCGCCGTCAGCGGCAGGAGGGGGGCGAAAGTCAGGTCCATTATTGTCCCAGCCTTTCCAGCAGTGCGGGAACATGAACCTGGTCGGCCTTGTAATTGCCGGTCAGCATGTACATCACGATGTTGACCCCGGTGCGATAGGCGAGCTGGCGCTGAAGCGGGCTTTCCGGCACGGTCGGCAGCATCGGCGTCATGTCGGGATTGGTGGCCCAGGCGCCGGCGAAATCATTGCCGGTGATGATGATCGGCGAAACGCCGTCGCCGCCGCTCGTCACCATGTCGGAGCTTGCGCCTGACCGCGCCTCGACCCAGAGCGGCGAACCGTCATAACGGCCGGGAAAATCGGAAAGCAGATAGAAGGAGCGCGTCAGCACATGGCCCTCGGGCACCGGCTCCAGCGGCGGCACGTCGATATTGTCGAGGATCGCCCGGAGCCGCGCCGTGTTGGCGCTGACGGCTTCCTGGCCGAGCGGCGAATACTGGTCGCGCGTGTCAAACAGCACTGTGCCGCCGTTGCGCATATAGGCCTCGATGCCGGCGATCGCCTCCTGGGATGGCATCGGCGCGGAGGCCGAGATCGGCCAGTAGATCAGCGGATAGAAGGCCAGCTCGTCTGCCGCCGGATCGATCCCGACCGGATCGCCCGGCTCCAGCGCCGTGCGATATGAAATATAGTCGGAAAGGCCCTTCAGCCCGCGATCGGAAATCCGGTCGACCTCGTCCTCGCCAGTCACGACATAGGCGAGATGGGTCTCGTAGAGCAGATCGGCGATTTCCGTGTCGCTCATCTGGGCATGGGCCGTACCGGCAAGGCCGGGCGCAAAGGGCAGGGCTGCGGCAAGACATGCCGCGAGGATAACAGGCAGGGCAGTGCGACGCGTCTTGAGGTTAGAAAACGCGCTGTTCATCGCCAGCATGATGAAGCCATCGGCGATCAGGAGCAGCATTGCCGCCGCCAGCAGCCAGGGCTTGAGGCTGAAGGCGCGGGTCTCGCCGATCTGCTGCAGGCGAATGCCTTCAAGCGCCGAGATGTCGAGCGGAGACAGCGTGTCCTGCGGTCCGAAGAGATTGACGGCGGTGAAGCCGTCGGACGATCCATAAAGACCGGGCGGGTTTTCCCGCGTGGCGATCAGCGGCCCGCCGGCTTCGGCAAGCGGGTTTGCGCCGCTTACATCGGCGGACAGCGTGCCGTTGGCAACCAGCAGTCGATAGGGGGCGAGCAGGCGCGCCGCCGCGCCGTCAGCGTCAAGCGCCTGGCTTGCCCGTGAGAGATTGACGATCCGGCGCAGCATTTCAACGAAATAGCCGGAGATCGGCAGGTTCGACCAGTTGGGATCGGCTGAGGTATGGAACAGCACCAGCCGCCCTTCGCCGGAGACGCTTTCGGTCACCAGAGGCGTGCCGTCCTGAAGGCTCGCCCAGGTGTGCTCGGACAGGTCCGGCGCCGGTTCGGCAAGAACCTGGCGGGAAACGGTGATGTCATCCGGTACGGGCAGACCATAAAACGGGCTTTCCTGCGGGAAGGGCGCGAGATGCTGCGGCTCGCTCCAGCTCATTGCCCCGCCAAAGGCGCGCGCGCCGGAGCGCAGCCGCACCGGCAAAAGCGTGTCATCGCCCTCGGAAGAGGCAAGGCGCGGCCCGGCAAAACGGATCAGCGTGCCGCCGCCCTCCACCCATTGCTGAAGCAGCACATGGACGTCCTCGCCAAGCGTTCCGACATCGCTGAGGATCACCACGGAGGGTTTCTGCTCTATCAGCGCGTCAAGCTGTTCGGGCAGGGTTGCGGCGTCGCTCGAGATCAGATCGGCATAAGGCGAAAGCGCCTGGCGCAGATAATAGGCGGCTGAGAGCAGCGGCTGTGCTTCGTTTGCCGAGTTTCCGGAGACCAGCGCTACGCGGCGGCGCTGGAAGCCATCATCGAGCAGGTGAACCGCACCGGCATTGGCCGCGCCATCGATTGCGATCCGGGCAAAATCATTGCGCACCTCGAAGGGCGCGCGAATCTCGGCGGTCGCCGCCGTGCTTCCGGCTTCGAAGACCAGCGGGCTGGTGGCGATCACCCGTCCCTGAAGATCATAGGCATTGACGGTGAGCTCGTCGCGCGGGCCGGCTTCAGCGCGCGCGGCCGTGATCCTGCTCGCCGCAGAGCCATTGTCGACCGCTGTGAGAGCTGCGGGAAGGGCGCGGTCTGTGCGCATCACCAGGAGATCATCCGCGCCGGCGCCGTTCAGCATGTCGATAGCGGCGCGGTCGTCCGGTCCTGACAATCCCTCGGCGAGAAAGGCAATGGTTCCGAGCGCGGTTCCGTCCAGCGCCTCGACAAGCGCCGTGGCAGCGGGAAGCCGGTCGGGGCGGGCGGCCTGTGGTCCGGCGGCGGCAAGCCGCTGGCGCGCTTCGTTTGCCGATACCGGTCGCGGGTCGCCGGCCTTGCCGGCGGTGAAGGCGAGAGCCACGGGCAGGTCTGCGCGGCCCGCAGCGTCGATCAGCGCGTCGGCGGCGGCCGCGCGCGCTTCCCAGTCCTCGGCGCTTGCCCAGCCATTATCGATCAGAAGCGCCAGCGGTCCGCCGGTCGAAAGCGTGGTGCGGTCCGGATTGATCACCGGATTGGCGATGGCGAGGATCACGAAAGTGGCCAGAGCCATCCTCAGCAGCGTCAGCCACCACGGGCTCTTGGCAGGCGTCTCGTCGCGCTTTGCCAGCCTGAGCAGGATGGCGAGCGGCGGAAAGACCTCGCGGCGCGGGCGCGGCGGCGTCAGCTTGAGGAGCCACCAGATCGCCGGCAGAACGGCGAATGCCGCAAGCACGAACGGGCTCAGGAATTCAAAGCCGCCCATCAGCGTGGTCCTCCGCTGATGCCGGAAAGCCGCATATGCAGCGCCGTCAGCGCTTCGGAGGCAGGCCGGTCCGTATGGTGGGTGAAGAAGCTCCAGCCGGAACGCCGCGCCGTTTGCGCGATCAGGTCGCGGCGGGCCAGATACTGCTCCAGATAGGCCTCCCGCAGGCTTTCGGCGCGGCCGAGCGTCAGTTCCCGGCCGGTTTCGGGATCTGCAAAGGCGGTGCGGCCGCTATAGGGGAAGCTTTCCTCCGCCGGGTCGGCCACTTCCACGAGGTGGGCCTTCAGCCCGCGTTCGGAAAGCGGCGCTATCCTTGAAAACAGCGCTTGGGGATCATCGAGAAAATCGCCGATGACGATGAGTTCGGACGGGCTGCGCATCATCTGCGTATCCGGCAGGACCGCCGGGATCTCGGTTGCTGCGGCCAGGTGATGGGCAAGTTTCTCGGCGCCGTTGCGGCTGGCGACCGGCTCCATCAGTCCGGGATAGCCCACCCGCTCGCCCGAGCGCAGCAGGGTTTCGGCAATAGCCAGCAGCAGCACGAGGGCGCGGTGCTCCTTGGAAACCGGGGCCGCTTCGGAGCGGAACTGCATGGATGGCGAGAGGTCGGCGAAGAGCCAGACCGTATGCGCCGCCTCCCATTCCATGTCGCGCACATAGGTGTGGTCGTCGCGCGCCGAACGCCGCCAGTCGATCCGCATCAGCGATTCGCCGGGCGCATAGGGACGGAACTGCCAGAAATTCTCGCCCGGTCCCCGCCGCCTGCGGCCATGCCAGCCGGCAATCACCGTGTTGGCGATCCGGCGCGCCTCGATCAGGCAGTCGGGAAGCAGGCTTGCGCGCCGCTTGCCTTCGGCAAGGGCCGAATTGCGGGCGGTTGGCGGTGTCGTTTGTCCGATCGGGGCCAAGGGCGCCTGCCTGTCAGTTGAAGTCGCGCTTTGCGATGGTGGCAATGACGTCGGTGACGGTGATGCCTTCGGCGCGGGCGGCAAAGGTCAGCGCCATGCGGTGCTGCAGCACCGGCGCGGCAAGCGCTTTCACATCGTCGACCGAGGGCGCAAGCCGGCCCTGATAAAGCGCGCGGGCGCGCGCCGTCAGCATCAGAGCCTGCCCGGCGCGGGGGCCCGGTCCCCAGGCCACATTGCGGTCGGTCTCCTCGAAACCTTCGCCGGGGCGGGCTGAACGGACCAGTTCCAGGATGGCTTCGAGCACGCTTTCGCTGACCGGCATCTTGCGGATCAGCGACTGGATCTCCATCAGCCGCGCGCCGGAAATGACGGGGCTTGCGGTTTCCTCCACTGCGCCTGTCGTCTCGAGCAGAATGCGCCGTTCCGAGGCAATGTCCGGATAGCCGACATTGACCTGAAGCAGGAAACGGTCGAGCTGGGCTTCGGGCAGGGGATAGGTGCCCTCCTGCTCCAGCGGGTTCTGCGTGGCGAGCACATGGAAGGGGCGCGGCAGGTCGTAATGCTGGCCGGCAATGGTGACGGAATATTCCTGCATGGATTGCAGAAGCGCCGACTGGGTGCGCGGCGAGGCGCGGTTGATCTCGTCGGCCATCAGCAATTGCGCAAAGACCGGGCCTTTGATGAAGCGGAAGGAGCGGCGTCCGGTCTCGCTTTCCTCCAGCACTTCGGAGCCGAGAATATCCGACGGCATCAGGTCCGGCGTGAACTGGATGCGATTGCCGGCAAGGCCGAGCACGGTGCCGAGCGTGGTGACCAGCTTGGTCTTGGCAAGCCCCGGCACACCGACCAGAAGCGCATGTCCGCCGGAGAGAACGGCCAGAAGCACGCTTTCCACGACATTCTCCTGACCATAAATGACCTTGGAGATTTCCGTCTTCACCCTCTGGATGTCGTCAAGCGCCCCTTCGGCCTCTGCCACGATGTCTTCAGCCGTGTTCGTGTCAGTCGCATCCATGCACATGTCTCCGTGGCCTGGGGCCAGTTCGGGGTTTCCGGATGATTGCCGGTTCGTCGTTCGAAAAGGATAATCACCTGTTGGCGGCTGACAAGCCGGTTTGGAATGACTATTTCGAGAGCTAACAATATTCGACCCGAAACTGGGACGGAAAGATGACGGACGGGACAGGACCATCGACAGGAGACGCCTCGGGGCTGGCTTCGGCGATCGCGCGCCAGCTTGAGGGCGGGGGCGAGCGCGCGCCCGCGCCGGTGGAAAAATGGGATCCGCCATTCTGCGGCGACCTCGACATGGAAATTCGCCGCGACGGCACTTGGTTCTATCAGGGCACGCCGATCGGCCGGGCGGCGCTTGCGCATCTGTTCTCGACGGTCTTGCGCAAGGATGAGGATGGCGAGACCTATCTGGTCACGCCTGCCGAGAAGGTTCGCATCCGCGTCGAGGATGCCCCCTTCGTGGCCGTCGCAATGACGGTTTCGGGCAAGGGGGAGCAACAGGTCTTCTCGGTGCGCACCAATATGGGCGATGTCGTCAAGATCGGCGAGACGCACCCTCTGCGGTTTGAGATTTCCGGGGAAAACGCCGAGCTGAAACCCTATGTTCGGGTCAGGGGGCGGCTGGAGGCACTGTTTTCGCGCGCGCTCACCTATGACCTTGTGGCGCTTGGCGAGGAGGCGGACGTTGGAGGGATGTCCATGTTTGTCATCCGCTCCGGCGGAGTATTCTTTCCCGTGATGGAAATGGCGAAGCTGGAGACCTTGCTGTGAATGCTATCAACTCTTGTTTCGCTGCAGCGAGCTTTCGCCAGCGCGCGCTTGCCCAGCGCGGCAAGCCGCTGGAACATGCCTGGCGCGATCATGGCGACCACGCGCTCAACCCGGATCTCTTTGCCTATTACGAAGATCTCGACATGCGCTCGGCTGCGGTTCTGATACCGGTTGTCGATTATGGCGACGAGGCGCGGGTGATCTTCACCCGCCGGACCACGAAGCTCAGAAAACACTCCGGCCAGATCGCCTTTCCAGGCGGATCGATCGATCCCGAAGACCGCTCGCCGGAAGATGCGGCGCTGCGCGAATGCGAGGAGGAAATCGGCCTTGACCGCCATTTCGTCCAGCCGGTCGCGCGCCTGCCGGATTACCTCGCCGGAACCGGTTTTAGGATCACGCCGATCCTGTCGGTCGTGCGGCCCGGTTTTTCGCTCACGGCCAATCCGGACGAGGTGGACCACATCTTCGAAGTGCCCCTCGGTTTCATCATGGACCCGGCCCATCACGAGCATCGCAGCGGCGTGCTCGGCGGCCTGACGCGGCGCTATTACGAAATCAATTACGGCGAATACCGGATCTGGGGCATTACCGCCGGCATCGTCAGGACAATTTATGAAAGGCTTTACGCGTGAAGACGGTCAGGGACGAAGAATGGTTTCAGGAACGCCGGCTTCAAAAGGTTCTTGAAGCGCTCAACGGCGATGGCGGCGAAACACGGATCGTCGGCGGTGCGGTGCGCAATGCGCTGATGGGCATGGCGGTCGGCGATATCGACATGGCGACAACGCTTGTGCCGGAGGACGTGACCGCGCGGGCGAAGGAGGCCGGAATGAAGCCGGTGCCGACGGGTATCGACCATGGCACGGTGACGGTGGTGTGCGATGGCAAGCCCTTTGAGGTGACGACGCTGCGCGCTGACGTGGAAACCTTTGGACGTCACGCCACGGTGCGGTTCGGAACCGACTGGGCCGAGGATGCCGAACGCCGCGACCTGACGATCAACGCGCTTTATGCCGATAGGGGCGGTCGCGTGATCGACCTCGTGGGCGGCCTTGCCGATGTCGAAACCCGCACCATCCGTTTTATTGGAGAGGCGGAAACCCGGATCACCGAGGACTATCTCAGGATCCTGCGCTTCTTCCGTTTCTTTGCCTGGTATGGCGGCGGCAGGCCTGATGCGGCCGGGCTGAAGGCCAGCGTGCGCCACCGCAACGGGCTGAAGACGCTTTCGGCCGAGCGGGTCTGGACGGAAACGAAGAAGCTGCTCGCCGCTGCCGATCCCTCGCGCGCGCTATTGTGGATGCGCCAGACGGGCGTTCTCACAATCGTTTTGCCGGAAACGGAGAAATGGGGGATCGACGCTGTTCCCGAGCTGATCGACGCCGAGACGCATTTCGGCTGGACGCCGGACCCGCTTCTGCGGCTTGCCGCGATCGTGCCGCCCTATGACGTGCGGCTGAAGGAAATGGCCGAACGGCTGAAATTCTCCAATGCCGAGCGCGACCTGATGCTCTCCTTTGCCGCGGTTCCCGTCATTACGGCCTCGACATTGGCGGCGCAGCTCCGCCGGCTGCTCTATACGCACGGAAAGCAGGGCCTGCTGATGCGGCTGAAGCTTTCGCTTGCGAGCGCGCGGGCGAGGGCGGCGGGCGGCGATGCGGACGCGATTGCCGAGGCGGCAGGCTACGTGCGCCTGGTCGAGATTGCTGAAAACTGGGAAAAGCCAGACATGCCGTTTTCCGGCGGCGATATCGTCAAGGCCGGTGTTGCGGCAGGCCCGGATGTGGGGCGAATGCTGGCAGGCCTGGAAAGGCAATGGGTGGAAAGCGATTTCAAACTGGACCGGGCAGCCCTGGCCGCCCGGCTTGATGCGTTGCTGAAGGATCAGGACTGAAACTCAGGCCTTTTCCTCGTCCTTGATCCGCGCCTTGATGTTGTCGACCATGTTTTCGCGGATCGTTGTCTCGCCGTGGGTCGTGCGCAGATGCTCGACGGAGCGGCGGACAACTTCGGCTTCGTCTTCCGCGCTGGTGTGCCATGGGCAGCCGGGCACGAGCGTTCCGCAATCAAAACGTTTCATGTTTTCCTCCTTTGTTTTCCGTCTTCAGGTCAAACGCCGGCAGGGATGATTTGTTCGCATTAAACCGGCAAGGGAGACGACTTTTTCAACTGGCTTTCTGGCCAGGGACCGATTGCCGGCCCGGCACCGGGAAGCGCCGGGCGGTCGTGATCGGAAACAAAACAGGCCCACCGACGCGGAAATGCTTTCCGCGATCGGCTGGACGGGGTCCCGGAACAAAGCCGGGGCCGGTCGGGGTGCTCAGTGCTGGGCCCAGGTTTCGAACACCGCGGAGGACTCGCACGGACGACCGTGCCGGTAAGCCATCTCGGCGGCGTATTTGCTGTCATCGGTGCCTGCGACCTTTTCGGGCCGGGGCTTGTAATCTTTCCGTGCAGCCTTGGATTCGGTGGTCTTGACTGTGTCTGCCATTTGCCCGCTCCTCTCGGACTGGATCAAGGGATAAGTCTACTTCCGACTTGGTTAGTAGAACCCCTTTCTGCAATACAAACAAGGCCAATATTTGAATAAAAATTAACTATAACGATTTAGATTAAGGCCATCTCGTGACGGGCGGCAGTGACGACAGGATTGCCTCGATATTGCCGCCGGTCTTAAGTCCGAAAACCGTGCCCCTGTCATAAAGCAGATTGAACTCCACATAGCGTCCGCGACGGACCAGCTGCTCGTCGCGATCTGCCGATGTCCACGCGTGATTGAAGTTGGAGCGGACCAGACGCGGATAGATGAGATTGAAGGCGCGGCCGACATCCTGGACAAATCTGAAATCGGCATCCATGCCCCCCTTGTCGTCGGGCGAATGCTGCCAGTCGAAGAAGATGCCGCCCACCCCGCGCGGCTCCTTGCGGTGGGGCAGGTAGAAATAGTCATCGCACCACTTCTTCATCCTGTTGTAGTCGACGATGGCCTGGTGCCGGTTGCAGGCAATCTCCATCGCGCGGTGAAACAGGATCGTGTCGGGATCTTCCTGGCGTCGGCGCCGACCGAGGACCGGGGTAAGGTCGGCGCCGCCGCCGAACCACCAGCTTTCGGTGACAATCATCCGTGTGTTCATGTGCACGGCCGGAACGTTCGGGTTGACCGGATGGGCAATCAGAGAGAGGCCGCTTGCCCAGTAGCGCCCGTTCTCCTCCGCGCCGGGCATGTTTTTCGCCATCTCCTCGGAGAATTCGCCCTCGACGGTCGAGGTATGGACGCCGACCTTCTCGAAAACGCGGCCGTGCATGACCGACATGCGGCCGCCGCCCTCGCCGTTTTCGCGGGTCCAGTCCTTGGCTTCGAACTGGCCGGGCTCAAGGTCGCTCAACGGGCCTGTCAGTTCCTTCTCCAGGGTCTCGAAGCCGGAGCAGATCGTGTCGCGCAGGCTTTCGAACCAGGCCCGTGCCGTGCTTTTCCTGGTCTCGATATCTTCCGGCAGACCAACAGGCAGTTTCGGCCGTTCCATGTGATGCGCTCCGCTTGAAATGCATGCGCCCGGTTTGCCGGGCCTTTTGATTTGACTCGCAAATGCGATGTGAAAACCTTATCTTCTTTGGAAGGTGAAGGATAGCGGGATGGCCAATCTTCCAAAGCCGCCGTCCATGGACGGGCTGAAAAAGCGAATCCGTGAACACCGCCGCAATGACGGCGGTTTCGTGCGCGAGCGCTATTGCCTGTCACGCGAGGAGGCCCGCGCCAAGGCGCGCGAGTGGTTCGACAGCTATCCCAAGGCAGCCTACTGGACCGAGGTGGAAAGCTGGCGCGTCCTGAGCGGCGACCGGATCGAATTCACCATGCGCCGGCTGTCTTCCGCCGACTGAGCTAACCTATGAGAGATTGGCGAACCCGCCTGTCTGCCGCAATGCTTCCCCCGCCATCATGCCGACGGAAACGGCAAGATTGATCGAGCGCTCGCCCTCGATCATGGGGATGCGGACGCGATGGTCGGCGCTTGCGTGGACACTATCCGGCACGCCGGCGCTCTCACGCCCGAACAGCAGGATGTCGTCTGCCGCAAACGGAAACTCGGTATAGGCGAGGCTCGCCTTGGTGGAGGAGAGCACAACGCGCCTGCCGCTCTCCAGCCGCCAGGCCTCGAAGGCCTCCCAGTCGACATGACGGGTCGTCACCGCCTTGGCGATATAGTCCATGCCCGCCCGTTTCAGGTTCCTGTCGGACAGCGCAAAACCCGCCGGTTCGATGATGTCGACGGCCAGCCCGAGGCAGGCAGCCAGACGAAGGATCGTTCCGGTATTGCCGGCAATATCCGGCTGGTAAAGTGCGATGCGCATGGTCATGGGCGCTCCTTACCCTTTGGCGCACCGTTGCTCAAGCCTTGCCGGCCGTCAGATGACGCCGAGGAGGCGCCACCAGATGAAGTCGAGCGGCAGGAGAATGAAGGCGGTGATCAGCGTCAGGGGAAACAGGATCTTCATCATGTTGCCGACCGGCTGTCCGGTAACCTGCATGCCGACCATCATCGGCGCCGACTGATAGGGAAACAGGATGGTCGAAAAGCCGATCACCTGCGTCATCAGCACGGCCGTCAGCGAAAGGCCGGTCAGCGTCGAGAGTTCCGAGGCCATCGGCGTCAGCACCGCCGGCACGCCCGGCAGGATCGAGATGATGGCGACCACGAAGCCCATCAGCGACAGTGAGAGGAAATTGACGAAGTCGCGTCCGGGGCTGAGCGGCAGGATATGTTCCATGCCGTGGGCAATCACAATGCCGAGACCGGTTGCGTTGACCACGGCGCCGACGGCGAGGAAACCGGCGATGAACAGGAAGACGCCGAAATTGACGTTTTTGTCGAAATCCTCGGGCCCCACCGGGCCAAGGCCCGGCATCAACAGCGCGATCGAAGCGCAGATGCCGATCCAGGCCGGGTTGATGCCGTGGAAGGTATCCGTCATCCAGAAGGCGAGCGTGGCGACAAGCACCGCGATGACATACCACTGCCGCCAGACGAGCGGCGCAGCGTGCGCGCTTTCCTTCTCCTCGTTTGCCAACGGATGTGGCGTGTCGGGGAAGAAACGCAGGATCAGCGCGATGATGATCAGGCCCTTGACCAGACCCAGGATCGGAAAATGCAGGGCCATATACTGGGCGTAGGTAAGATCGATGCCGTAGATGGTCTGCGCCGCGCCGGCAAGGATGAGATTGGGGACATTTGACGGCAACAGGGCAAAGCCCGGCATGTGGCAGGCAAACACCGTGGCAAGCGAAACCGCCGCCCGACCGTTCGTGCCCTCGGAAAAGCCTAGCTTTTCGGCCAGCGCCAGCGCGATGGGCCAGAGCAGGAAAAACCGGCCGAGCGAGGACGGCATGACGAAAGCGAGGACGATGGCGACGGCGAAGATGCCGACGATCAGCAGCGTGAAACTGTGCGAGAGCCTTGCGGTAAGGGCCGAGCCGATGCGTTCGCTGAGCCCCGCCTTGCGAACGCCGGCGGCGATCAGAAAACCGGTGAAGACCAGCCACATCGCCGAGGAGTGAAATCCGGAGAAAACCACATCGGGCGGCGCAAGCCTCAGCAGCAAGGCAACGGCGATGAAGATCAGGCTGGCGAGATAGGCGGGCACCAGGGAGGTTGCCCACAGGCTGAGCGTCACCAGCACGAGGCCGAGCGTGCGGGCCTGATCGGCCGTCATCATTGATTGCGGATAAAGGGCGAGCACGAGCGCGAATGCGGCAAGGCCGGCAACGATGATCTTCTTGTAGGTCAGCATGGAATTCAATCAGCGGTGTTGGAAACTGGCAGAAGTCATATTAAGCGTGGGAAGATCATTACGGAACAGCTATATGATGCCAAACGATATCGAAATTACGCCATCCGTCATGCCGGAAGACGGGCCGGGCTGGATCATTGATGCCGCTCGTCCGGTAACGGCACGGGCGCAGCGTTGGCGTGCCGGCGAAGTTGGGCGCACTGCCCATGCCCACCCGCGCGGCCAGCTCGTATGGGCGGAAGAGGGCATTCTCAGGGTGCATTCATGCGGCGCTCACTGGCTGGCGCCAACCAGCCATGCGGTCTGGATCCCCGGCGAAGTCTTCCATTCAGTGGTCATGGAAACCGATGTCTCGACCTGTTTCATCTATATCGACCCTTCGGTGACGGGCCTTCGCGGCAGGCATTGCGAGGTGCTCTACATGACGCCGCTGATGCGCCAGCTTCTCCTCAGATTCCGCGCGCTCGGCCAAACGGGAAACAGGGACCGGCTTTCGCGGCTTTCCGGCGTCATCATCGATGAACTCGCTTTGCTGCCGACGGCGCCGCTCAGCCTGCCCGGCGGCAGCGATCCGCGCCTTGCGCGGGTGACGGCCCGTTTGCTGGAGCGACCCGACGACCATGCCAATCTGGAAGAACTGGCGCGTTTTGCCGGCGCCGGCACCCGCACGCTGGAACGCCTGTTCAAACGGGAGACGGGACTGAGCTTTTCCGAATGGCGTAATCGCCTGCGTCTGATGGAGTCCGTCAATCACCTTAGTCACGGCAAAAGCAGCGTCGAGATTGCCGGCCTGCTCGGCTACCGCAGCGCCAGCGCCTTCGTTGCCGCCTTCAGGCGCAATTTCGGCGTTCCGCCGCAATCCTATCTGAAGGCCGGCTCGGCAGACGGCGACTGAGCAGGCTTGCGGCCGGGCCGACGTCTGAGATAGGTCCGGATCCAGGCGATTTCCGCCTCGACCTCGCCGAAGCGATCGTCCTTTTCGCGGCCAGCGGGCTCAGTGCCGGTCGGTTCTCCGCCAGCGATTGCCGACAGCGCCTTTTCGGCTCTCAGCGCACGATCCTGATCGGGCGGCGGATCGCCGAACCTCCGGCCCTCGGCATAGACGGTGATCGCGTCGGATAGCCGCTCCGCACCGGCGACGGCGGGAAACCAGGCGGCGGCTTCGCGACCGGCCGGCGGCGGCTCGGCAACCAGACGGCCAAGCACGGTGCGCAGGTCCGAGAGCGCCCGCGAGGCGGCGAACCCGCGATTGGTCAGGGTCTGGCGCATCTTCGCAAGCTCTGCCTCGTTCTCGGGTCGGGCAGCCGTTGCCGCGGCCAGATAGGCTCCGACCTTCTCCATGGCTTCCGAGAACGCCTTTGCGAGGTTCTCCTCCTGCGAACGCGGCCAGATCAGATAGCCGAAGACGAGCGCGATGGCGGAGCCTGCAAGCGTATCGGCGACGCGCTGAATGTCGTAGCTTGCGACCGGACCGGATGCCACCATGTCGATCATCAGCAGGATGACCGGTGTCAGGAAGGTCACCATCACCGCATAGCTGCGCAGGCCGGCAAAGGGAATGATGGCGCAAAGAAGCATGATGGCGGGGACGAAGGCGATGCCGCGCGGCAGAAGGGCGGCGACCGCCAGCGCGATGGCAACGCCGACGAGCGTGCCAAGGCTGCGGTGGATGGCGCGCAGGAAGACCGAGCCGAAATCGGGCTTGAGCACGATCGCCACCGTCATTGGCAGCCAGTACGAATGATCGCCGGGAATAAGGCGTCCGACGGCGACGGCAAGCCCCATGCAGAGCGAAAGCCGCAAGGCGGAGATCACCACTTCGCGGCCAAGAACCAGACGGCGGGCGAGGCGCGTTCGAAGACTTGTCGAGAAAACGGGCTCCTTCGCATCATTCGTCTGGCTGTTCTCGATCGGCTCCGGGTTTGCGGAGGAAGGCCACATGGCGGCGGCGAGGCGGTCCGCAATACGCATCGCTTCTCCGGCTTCCTCTTCGCTTGAGTCCGCTTGCGGCGCTTCCTTGGCGCGGGTCATATAGGCGCGGGCCATGGCATCGAGCTTCTGCGCCGCCGGCAGGAGCCGGGCGTCTCCGCGGGCGGCGATGATGGCCATGGAGAGCTGGTTGACCAGCGAGAGCACGGCCGCTGTCTTCAGCACGTAGCGAGTGCGGGCGCGTCCGTGGCTGCGCTTTTCGATCAGCGTCGCATAGGCGGTCTTGGTGGCATCCGCCAGCGCCCGCCGCGCGGTGATCATGCGCAGCCGGTTTTCCGGCGTCGGCGTCTGGCCAACCGCCTGCGAGGCGCGGGCGAGATCCGCGAGCATGCCGACAATGTCGGACAGCATGCGCCGTTCGGGCCGGTCGCGCTCCAGAAGGGCGCCGATGCCGAGCATCAATGCCACAAAACCTGCACCGGCGATGAAGCAGACAAATACCAACCATGACGGCACGACAGACGGCGCATGGGCATTGACCACGGCCAGCACCAGCATGTTGAGCGCGCCGGTGGAAAAGGCGGCGCCATAGCTGCTGATGAGGCCCGAGATCAGGCCGATCAGCATCAGAAACGCGATTGTCGCAAGCCCGTGGCCGCCCACTTCCGGACCGATCAGGCAGCCGGTCGCGCCGATCAGCGCGGAAATGCCCAGTTGCCGGAAGCGCTCGCGGTAAGGATCAAGCCGCACGGTGACGGCCGCGAGGAAGCCGCCGAGCGCCACATAGAGCATCGGCCCGTGATGGCCGGTCAGTTCGCCGACAAGAAGCGGCAGCCCCGTGCCGAGCGACAGGCGGATTGAATGCCGCCACGGCCGGTAGGGCGTGGGCTTCAGCAGGGCGAGATTGTGGAGCCACTCGGCTTTGGCGAACACCGCGATCCTCTCAGGCGATTCCCGTTCGGTCCATCTATCACGATAGATTGAGCCACGCACAAGGCAGGCCACGCGACGAAGGCGGCCCAAAAGCGTTGCCAAGCGGCAACAATCCTCGTGCAAATGCCTTTTTCAAAGGTGCCGTCTGTAGCCAGCCTCGGGGGAAGGCGCTATAAGGCTCCCGTTTTCTCTAACCGGCGAAAGGAGCATGGCATGATGAACATCACTGGCTTTGAAGTGCTCCGCGTTCCACCGCGCCGCACCGTGTGACCTTTCACACCTTCTTCTTCTTTCCTATTTAATCATCCGAATTAACGCGACCGGGCGAATCGGTCGCTGTTCCAGTCCCGGACCCGTCCATGCGGGCATGTTGTGCTCTTTGTTTGAGGAGCGGCCGGGAGGCATTGGAGTCCGATCATGTTTCGCTGGTTTGAAAACCGCCTCAATCCCTATCCCGTGGAAGAGCCCACCGCGCCGCCCACGGGTCTCATTCCCTTCCTGTGGCACTACTCGAAGCCCGCAGCGCCCTATCTGGCGCTGATGGCGGTCGTCGCGGCGCTGGTTGCCTTCGGGGAAGTCTATCTGTTCCGCTTCCTCGGCGATATCGTCGACTGGCTGTCGACGGCCAACCGCGAGACCTTCCTGGCGGATGAAGGCTGGCGTCTCGCCTTCATGGGCCTGCTGGTTCTGGTGCTGTTGCCGGGGCTGACGATCTTCTCCTCGCTGATGATCCACCAGACCCTGCTTGGCAATCTGCCGATGATCAGCCGCTGGCAGATGCATCGCTACGTGCTGCGCCACTCGATGAACTTCTTCGCCAACGAGTTTGCGGGCCGGGTCTCGCAAAAGGTCATGCAGACCTCGCTGGCGATCCGCGAAACGGTGATGAAGGCGCTCGACATGTTCGTCTATGTCATCACCTATTTCGTCTCGATGATTTTCATCGTCGCGGCGGCCGACAGGCGTCTCGTCATTCCGCTTCTGGTGTGGATCGTGGTCTATGCCGCGCTACTCTGGTACTTCATTCCGCGCCTGCGAAAGATTTCGGCCGATCAGGCCGATGCGCGCTCGCTTATGACGGGCCGGGTGGTCGACAGCTACACCAATATCGCCACCGTCAAGCTGTTCTCGCATGCCGGCCGCGAGGAACTGTTCGCGCGCGAGGGCATGGACGGCTTTCTCGATACGGTCTATCGCCAGATGCGGCGCGTGACCCAGTTCCAGGCGCTGGTCTACATCAACAACGCGGTCGCGCTTTTTGCCGTGGCGGCGCTGGCGATCCGCTTCTGGCTGGAAAGCAGCATCACCGTCGGCGCGATTGCCCTGACGCTCGGTCTCGTCATGCGCATCGGCGGCATGTCGCAGTGGATCATGTGGGAAGTCACGTCGTTGTTCGAGAATATCGGCACGGTCTATGACGGCATGTCGATGATGGCGAAGCGGCATGAGCTGGTTGATGCCGATGATGCAAGGCCGCTCGTCGTGACCAAGGGCGAGATCGTTTATGACGATATCTCCTTCCATTACGGTAAGCAGGGCGGCGTGATTTCGGGCCTGTCTCTCACCATCAAGCCTGGCGAGAAGGTCGGTCTTGTGGGTCGTTCGGGAGCGGGCAAGACGACGATGATGAACCTCTTGCTGCGCTTCTTCGATCTGGAGGGCGGCAGGATCACCATCGATGGTCAGGACGTCTCGAAGGTGACGCAGGACAGCCTGCGTTCGATGATCGGCGTGGTGACGCAGGATACCTCGCTGCTGCATCGTTCGATCCGCGACAACATCGCCTACAGCCGTCCGGGCGCGACGGATGAAGAGGTGATGGCCGCGGCCAAGCGGGCAAATGCCTGGGACTTCATCGAAGGGCTTTCCGACATGCAGGGCCGCACCGGCCTTGACGCCCATGTCGGCGAGCGCGGGGTGAAGCTTTCCGGCGGTCAGCGCCAGCGCATCGCGATTGCCCGCGTCTTCCTGAAGGACGCGCCGATCCTGGTGCTGGACGAGGCAACCTCGGCGCTCGATTCCGAAGTCGAGGCGGCCATCCAGGAAAGCCTCTTCGGGCTGATGGAGGGCAAGACCGTGATCGCCATCGCCCACCGGCTGTCGACGCTGACCGAGATGGATCGCCTCGTCATTCTCGACAAGGGTGAGATCATCGAAACCGGCACGCACCAGCAGCTGAGCGAGGCGGGCGGCGTCTATGCCGACCTGTGGAAACGCCAGACCGGCGGCTTCCTCGCCGAAGATGGCGCGGTGGCCGGAGAGGCCGCGGAGTGACAAAGGACGGGCCTGCCAGAGATGGCGGGCCCGTTTCGGCTTTGTGGCAGGTTTTGTGACGCTTTCACTTGCCCGAGACCGCAGGACGATGCTGGAAACGCAAGCGCTTTCCACGGTTGCCCTGGATCCCGGCTCAAGGCCGGGATGACGGAGGATCGGGAGAGAAGGCAACCAGACCGGCACGCTCTCCTTTTTCTCAGCCTCTCCTCTCCCGTCACCCCGGCCTTGAGCCGGGGTCCAGGGCTACGCGGGGAAACCTCGCGGTGATCACAACAGATGGTCGGAAATGTCACGCCATTGGGGATTGCTCTTCTCGATCAACTGCAGCTTCCATGCCCGAGGCCACTTCTTGATCGTTTTCTCGCGGCTGATTGCGTCGGTCACGAGGTCATGCTCCTCAAACCAGACCAGTGTCTTGACGCCGTAGCGCTGCGTGAAACCGGGCGTCAGGCCATTCTGATGCTCGTAGAGGCGGCGCGCGAGATCGCTGGTCACGCCAGTATAGAGCGTGCCATTTGGTCTGGAGGCGAGGATGTAGACATAGCCTTTCATGTCGGGATGTTCTGATGAGGAGTCCAAATAGGCAAGCGCTTTCCGTGTAGACCTGGATCCCGGCTCAAGGCCGGGATGACGGATACGGTTGGTCGGTGAGCAAACGGATAATGCTTCTGTTCCTCTAACCCCCTCTCCCGTCACCCCGGCCTTGAGCCGGGGTCCAGGGCCATGCGGGGACCTTCGTTGCGATCGAAACAGTTCCCACCGAATGGAAGTGCGCCCGGCTGTCCACTCCCTTTTCATCAAACGATAATTGGCGCGCCTGCCGAATCCCTGTATCTCTTTCCATCATGATATTTCAGCGCATTGCAGAATTTTTCGAGCGGTGGATCGATCCGCTGGCCGACCACGCGCCCGAGCGGCCGCCGGAGAGGCTTGTGCCGTTTCTGTGGTATTTCCTGCGTCAGGCGAAATGGCCGTTTTTTGCCATGCTGGTTGTCGGCGGCGGCGTGGCGATCATGGAATCGGCCTCCTTCTGGTTCATGGGTGTGCTGATCGACATTCTCGACGGGACGCCGCGAGAGGCGGGCTGGCCCGGCTTGATGGCCGAATATGGCTGGGTGCTGATCGGCATGGCTTTTGCCATGGTGGTCGTCCGCGTCGGGCTGACCACGCTGCAGATGCTGATCGAGGAACAAACGATTGTTCCCGGCTTCAACAATCTGGTGCGCTGGCAGTCCTACCGCTATGTGGCGCGACAATCGCTCGATTTCTTCCAGAACGATTTCGCCGGACGGATCGTCACCAAGGTGACGGCGGCCGGCCAGTCGATCGGCGACTTGATGTCGTCGCTGCTGCAGGTCGTCTGGTTCATGGCGATCTACGCGATCTCGACCATGGCGCTGGTCGCAGCCCTCGACTGGCGGCTCGCGGCGCTGATCGCGCTATGGATCGCGGTCTTTGCCGTGCTGGCGCGCTTCTTCGTGCCGCGCATCCGCGAAAATGCCCGCGAGCTCGCCGAGGCCAACTCGATGATGTCCGGGCGGATGGTCGATTCCTTCTCGAACATCCTGACCCTCAAGCTCTTCGGCAGCGACGAGGGCAATGACGGCTATATGCGCGGCGGCTTCGAGCGGCTGATTGCCCGGGTTCAGGCCTTTACCCGGCTGATCACCGGGGTGAGGGCCTCGCTCAGCCTGCTGTCCGGCGTGATGATCACGGCGATTGCGGCGCTGTCGGTCGACCTGTGGTTCTCCAGCGACATCACCTCGGGCGATGTCGCCTTCACGCTCGGCCTGTCGCTTCGCCTCTCCATGCTGCTCGGCCGGCTGATGATGCAGCTGAACGGCATCATGCGCGCCATCGGCACGATCCAGAATTCTGCCGAACTGATCTCACAGCCGATCGGCCTGGTCGACAAGCCGGACGCCGTTCCGCTTGTTCTGCGCAATCCGGCAATCCGTTTTGACAATGTCAGTTTCGGCTATGACGGCGGCAAGGGCGTGATCCGCGATTTCTCGCTCGATGTGCGCGCCGGCGAGAAGGTGGGCATTGTCGGGCGCTCCGGCGCCGGCAAGTCCACGCTCGTCAACCTGCTGCTGCGGTTCTATGATGTCGACAGCGGCCGCATCCTGATCGACGGCCAGAATGTTGCCGATGTGACGCAGGAAAGCCTGAGGGCCGGGATCGGCATGGTGACCCAGGATACCGGCCTGCTGCACCGCCCGATCCGCGACAATATTCGCTTCGGTAACGAAGACGCCGGCGATGACATGCTGTGGGAGGCGGTCGAGCGGGCGGAGGCTGACGGTTTCATCGGCGACCTGGCTGATCTGCGCGGGCGCAAGGGGCTCGATGCCTATGTTGGCGAGCGCGGGGTAAAGCTCTCCGGCGGCCAGCGCCAGCGCATCGCGATATCGCGGGTGATGCTGAAGGACGCGCCGATCCTCGTTCTCGACGAGGCGACCTCGGCGCTCGATTCGGAGGTCGAGGCGGCGATCCAGACCAACCTGATGAAGTTGATGGAAGGCAAGACAGTGCTCGCCATTGCCCACCGTCTGTCGACGATCGCCGCGCTCGATCGGCTGATTGTCATGGACAAGGGCCGGATCGTCGAGGAGGGCACGCATGAGGCGCTGATCGAAAAGGGCGGACTTTACGCCTCTCTCTGGGCCCGCCAGTCCGGCGGTTTCCTGCCCGAAGTCGACGACGGGGAGTAGGCGTCTGCCGGTTTGGCTGTTGCGGTGCCGCAAAGGGGGCGGGCCAGCCGTTTCCGCTCGGTTCATCGGCGATAACCATTGCCTGTGATTGAAATCGGTCAAACACTGGACATCCTGAATAATCATGCATAAAACTTGGCGATCATATGAACGTTGCCCAGGCGCTTTCGTTACGGCGAAGGAGGGACGTCACCGCAGGCAACGGCATCAGCTGATGGAGGGATAGCGGTGCAAGACGAGACTGTTTCGACGGATCACTCCGGCGAACCGACCCGGCGCGATTTTCTGTATCTGACAACCGGCGTGGCCGCTGCGGTGGGGGCTGCTGCGGTCGCCTGGCCGTTCATCGACCAGATGCGGCCGGATGCCTCGACCCTGGCCCTTTCGACTGTCGAAGTGGACGTTTCCAGCCTCGAGCCCGGAATGTCGCTGACGGTGAAATGGCGCGGCAAGCCGGTTTTCATCCGCAACCGCACGGAGCGCGAGATCGAAGAGGCAAAGGAGGTGCCGCTTTCCGATCTCAAGGATCCGGAAGCGCGCAACGAGAACCTGCCGGCCGGATCGCCGGCGACGGATGTTGACCGTTCTGCCGGAGAATCCAAGGAAAACTGGATCGTGATGATCGGGTCATGCACGCATCTCGGCTGCATTCCGCTCGGACAGTCCGGCGATTTCGGCGGGTGGTTCTGTCCCTGTCATGGCTCGCACTACGACACGGCGGGCCGCATCCGCAAGGGTCCTGCGCCGCAGAACCTTGCCATTCCGCTATACGAATTTACGTCCGACACTGTGATCAGGATCGGTTGAGGGGGAGAGACTGTTTCATGAGTGGACACTCGAGCTATGTGCCGAAAAATGGCGTGTCGAAATGGGTGGATGCGCGTTTGCCGCTGCCCCGCATGCTGTATGACAGCTTCGTCTCCTATCCCGTACCGCGCAATCTGAACTACGCCTATACGTTCGGCGCCATGCTTTCGGTCATGCTGCTGGTGCAGATCGTCACCGGCATCGTGCTGGCCATGCACTACACGTCTTCCACTTCCGCTGCCTTCCTGTCGGTCGAGAAGATCATGCGGGACGTGAATTACGGCTGGATGCTGCGCTACATGCATGCAAACGGCGCGTCGTTCTTCTTCATCGCGGTCTACCTGCATATCGCCCGCGGACTTTACTACGGTTCCTACAAGGCGCCGCGCGAGATCCTCTGGATGCTCGGCGTGGTCATCTACCTGCTGATGATGGCGACGGGCTTCATGGGCTATGTGCTGCCCTGGGGGCAGATGTCGTTCTGGGGCGCAACCGTGATCACCGGCTTCTTCACGGCCTTTCCGCTGATCGGCGACTGGGTCCAGCAGCTTCTGCTCGGCGGCTTTGCCGTCGGCGAGCCGACGCTGCAGCGCTTCTTCGCGCTGCACTATCTGCTGCCCTTCATGATTGCCGGCGTCGTGGTTCTGCATATCTGGGCACTGCATGTGACCGGGCAGACCAACCCGACCGGGGTCGAGGTCAAGCAGAAGAGCGACACCGTGCCCTTCACGCCCTACGCGACGCTGAAGGACGCCTTTGGCGTGACGATCTTCCTGATCGCCTACGTCTGGTTCATCTTCTACATGCCGAATTTCCTCGGCCACCCGGACAACTACATTCCGGCTGACTCGATGAAGACGCCGGCCCACATCGTGCCGGAATGGTACTACCTGCCCTTCTACGCAATGCTCAGGGCGATCACCTTCGACATCGGACCGATCGATTCGAAGCTCGGCGGCGTGCTGGTGATGTTCGGCTCGATCATCATCCTGTTCTTCCTGCCCTGGCTCGACACGTCCAAGGTTCGCTCGGCGGTATACAGGCCGTGGTTCAAGCTGTTCTTCTGGCTGTTCGTCGCCAATGCCATCCTGCTCGGCTGGCTTGGGTCGCAGCCGGCCGAGGGCGCTTTCGTCGTCATGTCCCAGCTTGGAACGCTCTATTATTTCGGGTTCTTTCTCGTGATTATGCCGGTGCTCGGCCTGGTCGAGAAGCCGACGCGGATACCGAACTCGATCACCGAGGCGGTGCTTGAAAAAGAGGCCGCTCGCAAGAAGCCGGCCGAGAGCAAGTCGTGATGCGTGGCGAAAGGGGAAAAACCATGAAGAAACTTATCGCCACGGTTCTGTTTTCAGCGCTTCTTTCACCCTTCTGTCTTTCCGGTGCCCTTGCCGCGGAAGAGGGCGGGGAGGGCGGCACGCCGCATTATCCGCTGGAGCATCCGCATGAGATGGACTGGAGTTTCGCCGGTCCGCTCGGCACTTATGATCGCGGCCAGCTGCAGCGCGGGTTGAAGGTCTACAAGAACGTTTGTTCGGCCTGTCACTCGCTCGATCTGGTGGCGTTCCGTACGCTTTCCGATCTTGGCTATTCGGAGGAGCAGGTGAAGGCCTTCGCCGCCGAATACGAAATCGAGGCCGGTCCCGACAATGACGGCAACATGTATATGCGGCCGGGCATTCCGTCGGACTATTTCCCGGCGCCGTTCGAGAACACGGAGCAGGCTGCAGCGTCCAACAATGGCGCGGCTCCGCCGGATCTTTCTTTGATGGCCAAGGCCCGCGGCATTACGCGCGGTTTCCCGACCTTCATCTTTGATATCTTCACCCAGTACCAGGAAGGCGGACCGGATTATATCCACGCTCTGCTGACCGGTTACGAAGAGCCGCCGGAAGGCGTCGAGATCCCGGCGGGCACCTACTACAACCCCTATTTCGCCAATGCCGCTTCGCTCGCCATGGCGCCGCCGCTCTCCGACGGGATCGTTTCCTATGACGACGGAGCGCCGGAGACGGTGGATCAGTATGCGCGCGATATTTCCGCCTTCCTGATGTGGACGGCGGAACCGAAGCTTGAGGATCGCAAGCAGACCGGCCTCGTGGTCATGGTCTTCCTCGTGATTCTGGCGGTTCTGGTTTTCCTTACGAAAAAATCGGTCTATGCCCGCAAGCACGATTGATTTTTCCCGTCGGGACGTGAACAAGGAAAGGCGGCGGAGGCCGCCTTTTTGGTGTGTGGCCGGCCGTGAATGTCTGAATTGAAGCCCTGGAAGGACGTCAGAAGATGAGTGCCAATCCCGAATTGCTCAACGCCATTCGCTCGATCCCGGATTACCCTAAGCCCGGTATCATCTTCCGTGACATCACCACGCTGCTGGGCGATGCGCGCGCCTTTCGTCGCGCCGTTGATGAACTGGTTCAGCCCTATGTGGGCATGAAGATCGACAAGATTGCCGGCATCGAGGCACGCGGCTTCATCCTCGGCGGCGCGCTGGCCTACGAGCTTTCGGCCGGCTTTGTGCCGATCCGCAAGAAGGGCAAGCTGCCCGACAAGACCGTTTCCATGACCTATTCGCTGGAATATGGCGAGGACGAGATGGAGATGCATGTCGATGCCGTCAAGCCGGGTGAGAAGGTGCTTCTGGTCGATGACCTGATTGCCACCGGCGGCACGGCTGAAGGCGCGGTCAAGCTCCTGCGCCAGATCGGCGCGGAAATCGTCTCCGCCTGTTTCATCATCGACCTGAAGGATCTGCCTGGCCGGAAAAAACTCGAGGCCATGAACGTCGAGGTCCGCTCGCTTGTGCAGTACGAGGGCCATTGAGGTCCTCGCAAAGGGACCTCAATCCGTGGCTGCGGCCAGCGCGTCGTTGATGTCGTCCTGGATGTCTTCAGGTTTGACTGTCGGCGCGAACCGCTTGATCGGCTCGCCGTCGCGGCCGATCAGGAATTTCGTGAAATTCCACTTGATGATGCCGGAGCCGAGAAAGCCCGGACGTTCCTTCTTCAGGTATTTGAATAGCGGATGGGCGTCGTCGCCATTGACGTCAACCTTGGCGAACATCGGAAAGTCGATGTCGTACTGTGTCTTGCAGAAGTAATCGATCTCGTCTTCATCGCCCGGCTCCTGCCCGCCGAACTGGTTGCAGGGAAAGCCGAGCACGGAGAAGGCCTGCTCGCGGTATTTGCGGTACAGGCCCTCCAGCCCTTCATATTGCGGCGTGAAACCGCACTGGCTCGCCGTGTTGACGATCAGGAGCACATGGCCCTTATAGTCGGAAAGATCGACGGTCGTGCCGTCTATGCTCTTGGCCTTGAAATCGTAGATCGTCATGTTCTGTTCGTCCGGCTGTTGCTTTCGCTGAAGAAGGTGGGGCAGACAAGCGCGCGCTTCAAGCAAAAAAGAAAGGCCGGCTCGCGAGCGACCGACCTTCCCGATGGACTTACAGCATCGGCCCGAAAATCGGAATCGATTTTCGGAAAGCACGATGCGTAGATTCAGTAGGTTAGAGCGTCCTTTGTGCATCCGAATGGATGCACGGCGCTCTAATGTCTTTTCGCCTCAAGTATTGAAGCGGAAGTGGATGACGTCGCCGTCCTGGACCACATATTCCTTGCCTTCGTCGCGGGCCTTGCCGGCTTCCTTGGCGCCGGTTTCGCCCTTAAAGGCGATGAAGTCGTCATAGGCGATGGTGAAGGCGCGGATAAAGCCGCGTTCGAAATCGGTATGGATCACGCCGGCCGCCGCAGGCGCCTTGGTGCCGCGGCGGATGGTCCATGCGCGGGTTTCCTTCGGGCCGACGGTGAAATAGGTGATCAGGTCCAGAAGCTCGTAGCCGGCGCGGATCAGCCGGTCGAGGCCCGCTTCCTCAAGACCCATCTCGGAGAGAAACATGTCCGCTTCCTCGGCATCGAGCTGGGCGACCTCCGCCTCGATCGCCGCCGAGATGATGACCGTGCCGGCGGACTGCTCGGCAGCCATGGCCGCGACCTTTTCGGTCTCGGCATTGCCCTTCGATGCATCGCCTTCGGCAACATTGCAGACATAGAGCACCGGCTTCGAGGTCAGCAGGTTCAGCCCCTTGAGGATCTTGATGTCTTCCGGATCGAGCTCGTTCAGAAGCGAGCGCACCGGCTTGCCCTCCTGAAGCAGTTTCAGCGAGGCTTCCATGACCGGCAGCAGGGTCTGCGCCTCCTTGTCCTTGCCGGTCGCGCGCTTGCGGGTCTGGTCGACGCGGCGCTCGAGGCTTTCAAGGTCGGCGAGCAACAGTTCGGTTTCGATCGTGTCGGCATCGGCAACCGGATCGATCCGGCCTTCCACATGGGTGATGTCGTCATCCTCGAAGCAGCGCAGCACATGCACCACCGCGTCAACTTCGCGGATATTGGCGAGGAACTGGTTGCCGAGACCTTCGCCCTTGGAGGCGCCGCGCACCAGGCCCGCAATGTCAACGAAGGAGATGCGGGTCGGGATGATTTCCTTCGATCCGGCGATCCTGGCAAGTTCCGCCATTCGCGGGTCCGGCACGGCGACCTCGCCGGTATTGGGCTCGATGGTGCAGAAGGGATAGTTGGCGGCCTGAGCTGCGGCGGTCTTGGTCAGCGCGTTGAAGAGGGTCGACTTGCCGACATTGGGCAGGCCGACAATTCCGCATTTGAAGCCCATGGGGGTATCCTGCTTAAAAATTCGTTTCCTGGCCCGTGGCTATGGGCGATGAAGGCGTCTGAGGTCAAGGCCTCATCGCCAATGAGCGGCTTTTCTCGCGGGCGCTCTTGCGAAAAACGGGGCGGAGGCGCAAAATGGGCTTGTTGCGGTTCGTCAGTTCCTGACGGAAACAGTGCGCCTCGCGCCGGCCGCGCATTCTTCATTTTCGAACGCTGGAAAACGCTGAGAAGAAGGGACGGGTCGGCCATGAGCGACACGGGCTCCGATACCAAACGCAAGACATCGACCAGGCTGAAGGTGGCGAAGCCGCGCCTTTACAAAGTCATCCTCGTCAATGATGACTTCACCCCGCGCGAATTCGTGCTGGTCATCCTGAAGGCCGTATTCCGCATGAGTGAGGAACAGGGCTACAATGTGATGATGACCGCCCACCAGAAAGGCAAATGCGTCGTTGCGGTCTATAGCCGCGACATTGCCGAGACCAAGGCCAAGGAGGCCATCGACCTGGCCAAGCAGGCTGGCTTCCCGCTGATGTTCATCACCGAGCCGGAGAACTGAGCCGCGCGCTCCGAGCGCCGGTCAGTCCTTCTTCTGGCCGAACATCTTTTTCAGCATGTCCGCCATAGGGCCGCTTTCGGGCAATTTCTGCTGTCCGCGCTGGCGCGCCTTGTGGATATGGGACTGGGCTTTCGGCTTGGCCGCTGGCTTCGGTCCGGGGGTTCCGGTCGTCCCGCCGCCGCCTGTCGTCAGCGCCAGCTTGTTCATGAATTGCGAATCCTCGCCGCGCACCAGAAGCTCGGCATTTTTGGCGATCCCCTCGATAAGCGGCTCCAGCCACTCACTGTCCGCCTTTGCGAAATTGCCAAGTACATGGCCGTGGACGCGGGCCTTGTCGCCCGGATGGCCGATGCCGAGGCGCAGGCGCCGGTAGTCCTTGCCGCAATGGGCGTCGATTGACTTGATGCCGTTATGCCCGCCCGAGCCGCCGCCGGTCTTGATCCTGGCCTTGCCGGGCATCAGATCCAGCTCATCGTAGATCACCAGCAGGTCGGAGACGGCAAGCTTGTAGAAGCGCAGCGCCTCGCCGACACTTTCTCCCGACAGGTTCATGAAGGTCTGCGGTTTGATCAGCAGCACCTTCTCGCCGGCAAGGCTACCCTCGGAAATCAGCCCCTTGAACTTTGCGGACCAGGGCGAGAACCGGTTGGTTTCGGCGATCGCATCGACGGCCATGAAGCCGATATTGTGGCGGTTGCCGGCATATTGCCCGCCCGGATTGCCGAGACCCGCGATGATGAACATGATCTGCCGTCCTTTTCGAAAATCGGCCCTGTTCCACCGTGTTTGTGCGTCGATGTCAATATGCGGCCGGAAGGCTCACACGTGCTTCAGCGCCTCGTCGAGCGGAAGCGGCGGGGAGAACAGGTAGCCCTGGCCATAGGCCACGCCGATCGCGCGCACCAGTTCGGCTTGCTGCACGTCCTCCACCCCTTCGGCGACCATGGTGCAGTCCATGTTGCGAGCGATCGCGACAATGCCTTCGATCAGCCGTCGGCTGCGGGCGGCATGGGTCGGATCGCTGTGCGTCAGGCCCTTGGTGAAGGTCTGATCGATCTTGATCGTGTCCACATGGAAACGCGTCAGATAGGCAAGCGAGGAGTAGCCGGTTCCAAAGTCATCGAGCGCGATTCTGCAACCCATTTCCTTCAACATGCGCAGGCTTTCGGAGATTTGCTGGTTGTCCTCCATGAAGACGGCCTCGGTGATCTCGACCGTAAGGCGGCTGGCGTCGATGCCGTAGGCCTTGAGTTCGCTTTCCATGAAGGCGACCTTCTCGGGCGTCATCTGAACCGGAGACAGGTTGACGGCGATGTGGAGCCGGTCGTCGCCGCGAACGCGGCTCAGCGCGCAGAGACCCGACAGGGCCTTGGAAAACAATTGCCGGCCAGCGTGATTGATCCATTTGGTCTCTTCGGCGACGGCGATGAATTCGCCGGGCGGAATCAGCCCCTTTTCAGGATGGTTGAGCCGCATCAGCGCCTCGAAGCCGATGATTTGGCCGCTTCGAAGGCAGGTGACCGGCTGAAAGCTCGGTTCGAACAGGTTTTCCTCGATGCCGCGCAGGATGTCGGCTTCCGTGTCCGTCCGTTTCTTCCTGCTTTCAAGCATCTGCGGTTCGAACAGCCTTATGCCGTTGCCGCCTTCGCCCTTGCGCGAGGTTGCTGCGATGGTGGCGAAGCGGATCAGGTCCTCGTTGCCGGCCGCATCATCCGGAAAACAGGCAATGCCAATACTGACCGTCACGGAAATGGCGGCCGGACCGATCTGAAATGGTTCGGCGGTGGTGCGCAGAAGCATTTGGGCGATCGACCATGCCGCCGCCGGCGCATCCGCCCCGGTCACCGCGACCGCGAATTCGTCGCCGCCGAGCCGGGCGGAAAGCGTTGCCTCGCTCAGTGCGCGGCCGCAGCGTTTGACGAAGGCGCGCAGCAACTCCTCGGCGGCCGCGTAACCGTGGTGGTCGCTGACCGCCTTGAAGCGGTCGAGATCGACGATCAGGCAGGCGACCTGGCGACCGGGTCCGGTGGTGGCGATAAGATCTGCAAGCATTTTCTCAAAGCCGACCCGGTTCACGAGGCCGGTCAGATAGTCGGAGAACTCGGCTGCCATTTCCCTGCCGGCCCCGCCGGTCATCTCGGAAATATCCTGGATCAGCCCAAGCGTGAAGGTTTCCCCTTCCGGCGTGGAGACGGCGGTCGCGGCAAACCAGATATCGGAAACCGTGCCGTCGGCGAGAAGGAGCCGGAGCGTGCCTTTCTGGGGCCTCTGCTCCTGGCGCATGTCCGCGAGACGCTTGCCGATCATTTCCCGATCCGGGTCGGCGATGAGTTCAGCAACCTCCTTGCCGATCACCTGTTCGCGGCTATAGCCGCTCTTTGCGAGCCAGGCCGTGCTCACCGCCACCAGTCGCCCCTCGTCGGAGATGAGGCAGGTCATCTGGGTCTCGCTGCCAAAGAGGTAGCCGAGCGACGGCGGCGTCTCCTGCGGCGTTGACCACCTGCTGCCTTGCCGTGCAGGGTCGTTGGCGTTCTCCGGGTCGCCTTGCTGCGCTTGCGGCCATGCAGCCGACTGCGCAGCGCCTGACCTCAGCGAGCGGCGAAGACGCCAGATGCCCCACAGCAAGAAGCCGGCGGCCAGCAGAGCGGCGAGCGCCATCAACCAGAGCCCTATGCCGCTCGCCGTCTGGTTTGCAAAATAGATGCGGATGCGGCCGATCTGTTCGGTGCCGTCTCCAAGGCCGGCGACAAGCGGACGGGTGAGCGACGCAAGGCGCGCATCAAGCTCCCCGTCTTGCAGTGTCAGGTCGAGCGAACCTGACCGGTCGCTGATTTCGAGCTTCTCGATCTCTGGCGTGTTCTTGATCGCGGTCGCGATCCTCTCGATCGTCGCATAGTCCGCACCGGCCAGGGAAACGGCCAAGGCGGGCGCGCTGATTTCGGCAAGCTGGGCAATGTGGCGGGAGACCTGCAGGCGGTCCGTCTCGATATTCCAAAGGGAATAGAGCGATATCGTCAGCAAGGCCAGGCTGGAGAGGCATGCGCCGAAAAGGGCGATCAGAAGGTCTTTGTGGGAGCGCAGTCTGATCATGTGTTTGTACGTGGTCCCTTCTCCACGCTCAGTCTCGGTACTGTGGATGAACCGGCCAGGGCCGTGGAAAAACGTAAGTTTTTACTTTCCAATAGCATGCCCTCTTTTTAGCGGACCTGCAATAAAAAATCCCCTAACGAACCGGCTCCGGCAAACGGAACCGGGCAGCTTTCGGCTGTGGGTATTTCATCCTGTGCAGCTTATGCTGGCGCTGCCGCAGACAACAAAGCCGCAGACGAATCCGCGGCTTTGGTATCTGTCGGCTTGACCTTCTGGAAGCTTATTCTTCCGAGGCCTCGTCCTTGGCTTCGGTCGCTTCTTCCGCTTCGGCTTCTTCGGACTTCAGGCCGGCCGGCGCTGCGATCGTCGCGATGGTGAAATCGCGGTCGGTGATGACCGGGGTGACTTTCGCGGGCAGTTCAACGGCGGAAATGTGGATCGATTCGCCGACGTTGAAGGGTGCAAGGTCAACCGTGATGCTGTCGGGAATGGCATTCGCCGGGCAGTGGAACTCGACCTCGTGGCGGACGATGTTCAGCACGCCGCCCTTCTTGATGCCGGGGCACGTGTCTTCATTGATGAAGTGAACCGGAACGGCAACCGTGACGGTGCTCTTTGCGGAGACGCGCAGGAAGTCGACATGCATGACGAAGTCGCGGACCGGGTCGAGCTGGTAGTCCTTCGGCAGGACCATGTACTTGTCCTTGCCGACTTCAATCGTGAAGGTGGTGGTCATGAAGCCGCCGTCGAAGATGCGCTTGGTCACTTCCTTGCGGGAGACCGCGATCGAGACCGGGGCTTTCTTGTCGCCGTAGATGACGGCGGGTACCAGACCGTTGCGGCGCAGTTCGCGGGAGGACCCCTTACCGACCCGTTCGCGCGCTTCGGCCGTGAGCAGAGAGCTTTTGTCGCTCATGGCATTTCCTTTCAGGTTATATGGAGCGTTAAGCCGGCAGCCATCTGCCGCCAAAACGGAGGGACATGCCCTCATTCGCGCTGCCTCCAAGGGTGTCTGCGCGAACGGGCTGGCTATATAGGAGGCCTCGTCAAAAGGCAAGGGCAGAGCGCGCCGGCCCGGTGATTGAGGGTGGCGGTGCGCCTGGGCCGGCGTTTTTTGCTGTTCCGGCCTAATCCGAAGAGTTACTATTAGGCGTAGTGAGGCTTTTGCCAGGAAACTCGCCCAAGGGAACCGTGTGGACGCGCTTATATCATGTCTTGCTGCCGGGCACACCCACCGCTCGATTGCGGTCGCTTTGCTTATCGCGGTCGCGGGGTGCTATCTGGCCATAAGTCTTGTCGGCCGTGTTCGCGCCTTGCCGCTGGCCCACTCCTGGATGTGGCTGGTCCTGGCTGGCATCGTCGGCGGCATGACCATCTGGTGCACGCATTTTGCCGCCATGCTCGGCTACAGGCTGGAACTTCCGCACACCTTTGATCCGGTCCTGACCTTGCTGTCACTCGGATCTGCGATCGTCACCACGACGCTCGGCATGCTGATCGTCTGCAGCGGCGGCAAATCGCTGCTGGTTGAAGCCGGCGGCGTGGTCTTCGGGCTCGGCATCGGTCTGATGCATTTCATCGGCATGGCCGGCTTCAACGTTGCAGGACAGTTCGTCTGGTCCATGGATTATGTCGTGACCGCGCTCGTTCTGGGAGCGATCATCGGCATGATCTCCAGTTCCGCCGCGAACCGAATTCCCGGGCGCTGGAACCGGGCGCTGGCGACCGCACTGGTTGTTCTGGCGATTTTCGCCGTCCACATGGTCAGCCTTGCCGGCCTCACGGTCGTGCCCGATGGCACGATCGTGATGCCCAACAGCGGTTTGCAGCCGCAGACGATGACTTTCTTCACCGCGCAGGCGGCGGGCGTGGTGATTGTACTCGGCCTCGGACTTCTGATGCTTGATGCAAAGAACCGCGAGATGGTTTCCTCGCAACTCCACCGCGCCAGCGGCCATGACGCGCTCACGGGCCTGCCGAACCGGCGCGCGCTGATCGAGGAGTTGCAGTGCACGCTGGAGCTGAAGCAAGGCGAGACATGCTTTGCCATCGGTCTTCTCGATATCCAGGGCTTCAAGGAGATCAATGTCGTGCACGGCAATGCCGCCGGCGACTATATCCTCGGAACCATTGCCCAGAAGATCATTGACGTCCTGCCGGGCGACGCCTTTGTCGCGCGCGCGGGCAATGATGAGTTTGCGGTCCTGTTGCGCGGCTACCGCTATCGTCAGGATGTGCTGAAGGTCTGTCGCCGGGTCATGAGCGAGATCGCGCAGCCCGTCGAATGGCTGGGCAAGAGGATCGAGATCGTCTTTCATGGCGGGTGCGCGCTCTCTCCCGGCGATGGCCGGATTGCCGATGAACTCGTGGCAAGGGTCGAAGCCGCGCTTCAGCGCTCCAAGCGCGGCAAGGCCGGGGAGCTTGCCTTCTACGATGAGGAACTGGACCGTGGCGAGCGACAGATGAACGCGCTTGCGCTCGACATGCGCCGGGCGCTGGAAGACGGCGAGTTTCAGCTGTTCTATCAGCAGCAGCACCTGACGGATGATCGCTCGCTCTTCGGTTTCGAGGTTCTCTTGCGCTGGTTCCACAAGGATCTCGGGCTGATCCCACCCGACGACTTCATTCCTCTGGCCGAGAGGACCGGCTTCATCACCACGCTGGGGGAATGGGTGCTGCGCGAGGCCTGCAAGGATGCTGTCATGTGGAAGCAGCCCTATCAGGTCGGGGTCAATGTCGCTCCCCATCAGCTCGCCGACCTGCATTTTCCCGAAAAGGTGGCCGATATCCTGCGCGAGACCGGATTTCCGGCAAACCGCCTCGAGCTCGAATTCACCGAAAGCGGCATTGTCGAGAATGTCCATCGGTCACACGAGACCTTCGCCCGGCTGCGGGCGCTCGGCGTCAAGATCGCCATGGATGATTTCGGAACCGGCTATTCGTCGCTGGCGACGCTGCAGCAATTCCCCTTCAACAAGATCAAGATCGACCGGTCCTTCGTTTCCGGCCTGCCGGACGATTCGCTGTCTGCGGCAATCGTCCGCTCCACCGTCATCATCTCCAAGAGCCTTGGCCTGCGCGTGCTGGCCGAAGGGGTGGAGACCGAAGAACAGCTGGAATTCCTGCGGCGCGAAGGCTGTCCGCGCGCCCAGGGCTATTACTTCGGCAAGCCGAAGCCGCGTGACGAGATCGAAGCGATCGTCAATGATGACGGCGTCTTCGGCGCGCCGGAAAGCGAAGCCGGGCGCGTAACGGCGAAGAACACCATCTGACGTTCAGCGAAGTGGCGTCAAAACAGATAGAGAGAGTGGTTGCGCGTTTCCATGAAAGGCGGAGCCGCCCTAGTCGAAAAGGCTCGAGACGGAGGATTCGTGGCTCGTCCTGTTGATCGCCTCGCCGATCAGCGCTGCCGTCGAAATCACCCGGATATTGCTGGCGGCGACCATTTCTCCGCGCGGCTGGATCGAGTCGGTGATCACCAGTTCCTCAAGCTTTGACGAACCGATGCGCTGGGCGGCGGAGCCGGAGAGGACCCCGTGGGTGATGTAGGCGGTCACCGAGAGCGCGCCGTTGTTCAACAGCGCCTCGGCGGCGTTGCAAAGCGTGCCGCCGGAATCGACGATATCGTCGATCAGGATGCATTCCTTGCCCTCGACCTCGCCGATGATGTTCATCACCTCGGATTCGCCCGGCCGTTCGCGCCGCTTGTCGACGATGGCGAGAAGACAGTCGAGCCGTTTGGCGAGCGCGCGGGCGCGCACCACGCCGCCGACATCGGGCGAAACCACCATGACGTTTTCGAGATTGCGCCGCGCCTTGATATCGCGGGCAAGGGATCGGCAGGGCGTAGAGATTGTCTGTCGGAATGTCGAAGAAGCCCTGGATCTGGCCGGCATGAAGGTCAAGCGTCATCACGCGGTTGGCGCCGGCCTGGGTGATCAGGTTGGCAACGAGCTTTGCCGAGATCGGGGTGCGCGGGCCGGGCTTGCGGTCTTGCCGCGCATAGCCGAAATAGGGAAGGACCGCCGTGATGCGCCGCGCCGAGGAGCGCCGGAACGCATCGATCATGATCAGCAATTCCATCAGGTGGTCATTGGTCGGAAAAGACGTCGACTGGACGACGAAGACGTCCTCGCCGCGCACATTTTCCTGGATTTCGACGAAGATTTCCTGATCGGCGAACCGTCTGACGCTCGCCTTTCCCATCGGAACATTGAGATAGTTGCAGATCGCTTCGGCAAGCTGTCGATTGGAATTGCCCGCGAAAACCTTCATGTCATACCGCCCGTTGCGTCTTCCTGCCCGCTTTTTAACCGGCTTGCCGGTGATTGCAAGGCGGTTGTTAAGGTCTTGTGACGGTTTCAACCGACTTTCCCGTTTTTGCGGCGATCGGGCCCCGGCGCTCCGGCGGCCTTACGCCCGACTGTCGAGCCAGGCGAGGAGGGAGCCGACGGATTTCTGGCCGACATCGGCCATCATGTCCGGCGTCACCGCGTCCCAGGGATCGGCGCCGGAAAAGCTGCCCGTCGGCGCGGCTTCGCTGCCCTGGATGCGGTGAACGCGCTGGCCGTCCGTCGCAATCACGTCCCAGACATAGACGACGGAGACGCGCCCGTCCTCGTTGACGACCGAGAAATAACCCTTGAGAGACAGGTCGGCTGATGTTTGCCCCGTCGGCACGATGGTGAGGCCGGCTGCCCGCACGCTGTCGCCGAGGCGGGCAGAAAGCGGCTCGAGCTTGTCGGACGGCGCGCCGATGATCGGCAGGAAGCGGATAGACTGGACGGCGGCGAGTGCTGCGGTCTGCTGCGCGGAGGCCGGTTGGGATGCCGCGGGGGCGGCAGGGGCCGCCTGCCGGGAGGCGGCAACGGCCGGGCTTTGGGCGGGCGCGGCGGCTACGGGCGCGGCCGTCGCCTGGCGTGGGGCGGTTGCCGGCGCGGAAATCGCTGGCGCCGGAGCCGTTGCGGCGGGCTGGCCAAGCTGTTCGGCCTGCTGGCCGAAAGTCGATGGCGCGCGGCCTCGTCCGGGCGTGGCTTCAAGCGTTGTCGCGGCGGAGGCTGTTGTCTGGCTGCCATAAGACGGCGCTGCCGGGGCGGCGAGGTTCTGGCGGGCGACGTTTCCCTGCGGCGCGGCGGCGACCGGCGGCGGGCTCTGCGTGGTTTGATAGGCTGGCGCGTTGACAGGAGCGGGCGGCGTTGACGAGACTGTCATCACGTCGCCGGCGGAACAGGCGGCAAGCAGGCCCGCAGCACTGAAAATGCTTGCCATCCGTATCATTTGACCACGCCCTTTCCGTTGAAAATGCTTGTGATTTTCGGGAGAGGGCGCGGCCTTGTCAAACGCTCGCGGCGATCATGCTTTATTTTGTGTAAAGGTCGAGGCCAAGTCTGGAGAGCGGCCTTGGGTCGCCCTCGCCGGTCAGATAGGTCCGGCCGAGCGTCATCGCCGTTCCGCTGTCTGAATCCATGATGATGATGTGCACGAACAGCGACATGGACGGCAGGATCGGGTTGGGGTTTCCAGCATGGAACATCTGATGCTCCATCCAGGACGGGGCAAACCGCGCGCCGAGCGAATAACCGCAGGCATTCAGCCGGTGGCGCGAAAGACCGCGGGCATCCATGATTTCTGCATGCTTGTCGAAAACTTCACCGAAACTATGGCCCGGTCTCAGCAATTCCTCGATTGCCTCGAGCGTCGCCTTTGCCGCGCCGAACAGCGCATGGTGGCGGTCGCTCGGCTCGCCGATCACCAGCGTGCGCATTGCCGCGACGTGATACTGTCCGGATACGCCCGCCCATTCGAGCGTCAGCTGGTCGTTTTCCGAGAGCTTGCGCCGGCCGGATTTGGCGCGGCAGAGGAGGGCGCTCTCGCCAGAGCCGATGACGAAATTGTTGGCCGGATAGTCGCCGCCGCCGGCAAGCACCGCGCCCTGCATGGCGGCAAGGATTTCCGCCTCGTCGGCGCCGGGCTTGACCAGCGGCAGGGCCGCGTCAAAGGCATCATCGCACAGCGTCGCGGCTTTCTCGATGTAGGTGATCTCGGCCGGGCTCTTGATCAGGCGCAGATTGGAGACGAGGTAGGACGCGTCTTCAAGCTGGCAGAAGGATGAGAGCTGCTGGTCGAGCAGATGCGCGGAGCGTCCGGTCATGCCGTGAGTATCGTATTCGACGCCGATGCGGCAGCCGAGCAGGTCGAGATCGGCCAGCATCTCCTTCAGGTCGCGGCTCGGGTCCGTCTGACCGCGATCGACCCAGATGCGGATATCGGAGATGTTGGAAGTCTGGCGCGCCTGGCGAACATCGGCCGAGCGGGTCAGGAGCGTCATCTTGCCGTCGGCCGTCACCGCCAGGCACTGGAAGAAGACAAAGCCGAACGTGTCATAACCCGTCAGCCAGTACATGCTCTCCTGCGCGAACAGAAGCACGGCATCGAGCTTCTTGGCGGCCATTGCGCTTTTCAGCCGTGCCAGCCTGTCGGCATATTCCTCGTTGTCAAAGATCAGCGCCATATCTGTCTCCCCGGGCGTGCCTGGCACGCGATTGACGTTGCGGGCTTATGAAGCCGCTATCGAGATCGCCGAGATCTGGCGGCCGTAATCCGGCTCGCCGCGATGGGTTGAACGGCGATAGGAAAAGAAATCCTGTTCGTTCTCATAGGTGCACTGGCCCATGATGTCGTGCGCAATGCCGGCGCGGTCAAGCCGGAGGCCGATGAAGCCGGCGAGATCGAACAGGGCGTGGCCTTCCTTGCCGGAAGGCGAAAAGAAGCGGGAAAAAGCCTTGTCTTCCCCGGTGAAGCGGGCGACGAATTCCGGACCAACCTCGTAGGCGCGCCTTCCGATGCACGGACCAAGGCATGCGATGATCGTCTCGCGGCGCGCGCCGAGCTTTGTCATCGCCGCGAGGGTTGCCTCGAGAACGCCGCCGAGCGCGCCGCGCCAGCCCGCGTGGGCGGCAGCGATGACGCCGGCTTTCGGGTCGGCAAACAGAACCGGGCCGCAATCGGCGGTCAGCACGCCAAGGACGAGGCCCGGCGTATTCGTCACCAGGGCGTCGGCGCGCGGACGCTCGCCGGCAAGCGGCGCGTCCACGATAATCACGTCGGCCGAATGGCACTGATGGAGATTGACGAGACGGGAGACGTCTTCGCCGAACCAGCCGGCCACGCGCGCGCGGTTTTCCGCAACGGCTTCGGCCCGGTCATCCGAACCCGCGCCGCAATTGAGGCTCTCGTAGATGCCGGAGGACACGCCGCCCCGACGCGTGAAGAAACCGTGACGCAATCCCGTTTTGTCGAGCCGCGCGGAGAGCAGCGGGCTTTGCGCCGGGGCAAGGGCGGCGTCGGTCTCGGCTGTGCGGCCGGGCTGGGGCATGGAGTTATCCTGTCTCGCGTTTTGGCGGATGGTGGTGCGCGCGAAGCGTATTTGTCAATCCTCGCGGTCAAAGGGAATGAGTGGCAAGGCTTGGTGAGAAACGCACAATACCTTGAAAAGGTTGCCCATTTCACTCTCCCCTTCGCCGGCGAGCCGGCGGGCGGCTGCGACGATCTGCTGCTGGGTGGCGAGATCCTTGCCCCGACCGAGGGCGGAGGCGCGGGGTCCGAGCCCGAGCCCGGCCAGAAACGCGCCCTGCATCATCATCTTGTGGACATGAAGCCCTTCCTGAAGGGCGACCGCGGCAAGGGCGGCAAAATCCACATGGCTCGTCAGGTCCGCCTCGCCGGGGTGGGCAAGCGGCGGGTCGAAGGCGTGATTGCGGATTGCCTGCAGCGTATCGCCGAAACCGCTTTCGAGGTGGCCGTAATCGATGACGAGCGCGCTGCCGCCGGATCGCTTCAACCGCTCGGCAAGCCGCGCCATCAGCGCTTCGCGCGCCGGCGCGGTCTCGAAAATCGCGCCGTCGGGTTGGGCCTGCAAGCCTGCGGGAAGGGCGCCCGGATCAAGCTTTGCCGGCGAGATGCCGAAGCAAAGCGCGCCGTCATCATCAAGCGTGACCACGCGCTCGAACAGGCCTGCATTCGCCTTGACGAACTGGCGTGTGGCGATGGCATCGAAAAGCTCATTGGCGACGAACAGGGTGAAGCCTTCCGGCGCTTCGGAAAGATCGTTGACCCAGCGGATCCTGCCGCGGTGCCGCTCAAGCGTCTCGGCCTGACGCGCGCGCAGGGCAGGGCTCGTCTCCATCAGGGTGACGGCAAGCCCGGAATAGAGGTTCGGGGCAAGTTTGGAGACGACATTCAGGATGTCCGCCATCATCGTGCCCCGACCTGGCCCGCCCTCGATCAGCACCGTTTGCTCCGGTGCGCCGTGGCGTTGCCAGGCATGGATCAGGAAAATGCCGATCAGTTCGCCGAAGAGCTGGGAAATTTCCGGCGCCGTGGTGAAATCGCCGGCGCGCCCCAGCGGATCGCGAGTGATGTAGTAGCCATGTTCGGGATCGGCCAGGCACAGGTTGAAATAGGCGCTGACCGGCATCGGTCCGCCGGTCTCGATCATCGCCCGGATCTTCTCGCCAAGCGGGGTGGTCACGACGGTTTTTCCGTGCCGTTGCGCCTTGCCATACGACCGGAATACCAGATGCCCCAAAGCCCGATGAGCAGCATCGGCGTGGACAGCACCATGCCCATGGTCAGCCATCCGCCGAAGAGATAGCCGAGCTGCGGATCCGGCTCGCGGAAGAACTCGACGAAGATGCGCGACAAGGCGTAGAGGCAGATGAACAGGCTGGCCGTCAGCCCCGGACGTTTCAGCGAGCGGAAGATCTGGGTCGCGACAAGCAGGATGACAAGCGTCACAACGCCTTCCAGCCCTGCCTCATAGAGCTGGCTCGGATGGCGCGGCAGCGGGCCGGCTCCGGGAAAGACCACGGCCCAGGGCACGTCGCCTGTCCTTCCCCAGAGTTCGGCATTGATGAAGTTGGCGATCCGCCCGAAGAACAGGCCGACCGGCGTTACCGTCGCGATCAGGTCGAGCAGCGACCAGGTTCTGATGCCGTGCTTGCGCGAGAAGGCGATCATCACCACGGTCATGCCGATCAGGCCGCCATGGAAGGACATGCCGCCGTCCCAGACCTTGAAGATCGTCAGCGGATGGGACAGGAAAAATCCGGGGGCGTAAAACAGCGCATAGCCAAGCCTGCCGCCGACGATAATGCCAAGCACCGACCAGGTGATGAAGTCGTCAAGCCGCGTCAGCGTCATCGGTTGCCTGTCGCCGGGCCAGAGCTCTTCCTTCTTCAACAGCCAGTGGGCATAGAGCCAGCCGAGCAGGATGCCCGCGACATAGGCGAGCCCATACCAATGGACCTGCAGCGGCCCGAGGCGAACCGCCACCGGATCGATCGCGGGGAAGGGCATGGCGGCGAGCATGATATGGTCTGGCAGCAAGGCGTGGTTTCCTCTATGGTCGGCGGGAAGATGGCGACATAATCCCGTCCGGTCAAGCTGGACCGGCTTGGGGGCGCATGCACATTCGCAGCGATCGGACTTGCGCCTGCGGGCGCGGCCCACTACTTCCAGGGGAAAGCACCGGCAGGCGGTGCGTCCCGGCAGTTTCCAAGGAGATACCGACATGACATCCGGCACCACGCGCATCCTCGATGATCTGGCCAAATTGATGACCGATGCCGCCGGCTCGGTTCAAAGCGCCGGCAAGGATCTCGAAACGGCCGTCAAGGCGCAGGTCGAGCGCTGGCTGAACAGCATGGATGTTGTCCAGCGCGAGGAATTCGACGCCGTGCGCGACATGGTGATCAAGGCCCGCGACGAGAATGACGCGCTGCGCGCCCGCCTGGATGCGCTCGAGGCAAAGCTGAACGAGAAGGCCGGGGAATAGCCAGGGTCTTCAAAGCGTTCGACGCGCAGAAAAATCCGGAAAGCAGGCCCCCGCAGGCCTGCTTTTTTTATGACGCAAGCCTGCCCTCTCATCCGCCCCGGTCGAGCCAAAGTCCGAAAACGGTGTCCGCGCACCCTCGCTTGACGTTGCCCCCAAAAAAAATCCGGCCTGTGGACATGGTTAAAAAAGGCAATTCACTGAATCATTTAGGTCTTGCCCCTGAATCATTTTCATAACGCGAAAGTGACGGATGACGGCAAAGCCGCGGTCTGGGGGCTGGCGCTGGCCTATGTGCGTTATACACTGATTTTAATAGATGATTCGAAATTAAGCCCGGTGGGTGCATCGCGGGGAGGCTGGCCGGATAACGGCCGGAGCTGGAAGCGAGCGACCGGAAAAGGTGGTTCATGGGTCTTGGTCTTTTGGAAATTGAACGTCTGAACAATCCGGTCGACATGATCGAATTCGTGGCCTCCACGAATGACTGGAGCTTCGAGCGTTCGGGCGAGGATGAGATCGCGATGACGGTCGGTGGTCGTTGGGCCGACTATCACGTCTCCTTCTCGTGGATGAGCCAGCATGAGGCGCTGCATCTTGCCTGCGCCTTCGACTTGCGCGTGCCCGATCACCGGGCAACGGAGCTTGTGCGCCTGCTCTCAAGGGTCAATTCCCAGGTTCTGATGGGCCATTTCGATTTCTGGCCGCATGAAAATGTGGTGGTCTTCCGCCACTCCCTGCTTCTGGCGGGCGGCGCGGAACCCACCAACCAGCAGGTCGAGGGCACGCTTTCCAACGGGCTTGATGCGTGCGAGAATTACTTCCAGGCCTTCCAGTTCGTCGTCTGGTCCGGCATGTCTGCCGAAGACGCGATGAAGGCGGTGATGTTCGAAACGGTTGGAGAGGCCTGAAATGGCGGATCTCGGCGAAATCGAAGGACTGGTGCTGGTTGGCGCCGGCAATATGGGCGGCGCTTTGCTCTCGGGCTGGGTCGCTGGCGGCGTGCGCCGCGAGGCGATCACGGTGATCGATCCGAACCCTTCCAACAGCATCAAGAGCCTTCTGGACCGCAGCGGCATCCGCCATCATGTGGCGCCGCCGGATGATATCAAGGCAAGAATCCTGGTTCTCGCCGTCAAGCCGCAGGTCATGTTTGCCGTGCTCGACACGCTGGCCCCGGTGATCGATGAGAACACGCTGGTCATTTCGGTCGCCGCCGGCAAGACGCTCTCCTATTTCGAGGAGCGGCTCGGAAAGCTGGCGATGGTCCGCACCATTCCCAACACACCGTCCATGGTCGGTCGCGGCGTCATCGGCGCCTTTGCCAATGGCCTCGTTACCGAAGCCGGACGTGAAAAGGCGGATACGCTTCTCTCCGCCGTCGGCCAGGTCGAATGGGTGGAAAAGGAAGCCGATATCGACGCCGTCACCGCGATTTCGGGCAGCGGTCCTGCCTATGCCTTCTACCTGGTCGAGTGCATGGCCGAAGCCGGCCGCAAGCTCGGGCTCGACGAAGAGCTTGCGATGCGGCTGGCGCGCGGCACGGTGATCGGCGCGGGCGCGCTGATGGACGGCTCGAAGGATGACGCCGGCACGCTGCGCAAGAATGTCACGTCGCCCGGCGGCACGACGGCGGCAGCGCTTGAACACCTGATGGCCGAGGATGGCCTGCAGCCGGTCTTCGACCGGGCGCTTGATGCCGCCTGCAAACGATCGCGCGAACTGGCGGGCTGAATGGTGGACGAGATCACCTTTGACGATTTCCTGAAGGTCGACATCCGCGCCGGGACCATCATCGAGGCGGAATCCTTTCCGGAGGCCCGCAAGCCGGCCTACAAGCTGAAGATCGACTTCGGCCCCGATATTGGCGTGAAAAAGTCCTCCGCCCAGATCACGGCGCATTATACGCCCGAAACCCTTGTCGGCCGGCAGGTGATGGCGGTGGTCAACTTTCCGCCGCGCCAGATCGGCCCCTTCCGCTCGGAAGTGCTGACGCTCGGCATGGCCGATGCCAATGGCGATATTGTGCTGGCGGCCATCGACAAACCGGTCGAAAACGGCGCCAGGCTTCACTGAAAAATTCAGCAGGGAATGTGGATGGTTGCCCGGAGCCCGCCGAGCGGGCTTTCCGACAACACCACATTGCCGCCATGTCCGCGCGCAATGTCGCGGGCAATGGCAAGGCCAAGGCCGGTTCCGGACGAATCGAGGTTACGGGCATTGTCGAGCCTCAGAAACGGCTTGAACACTTCCTCGCGCATTTCCGGGGCAATGCCCGGCCCGTCATCGTCAAAGGTGATCGTCAGCCATTTCTCACCGTGCTCGGCGGTGATTTCGAGCCGGTTTGCATGGCGTTTGGCGTTTGAAGCCAGATTGGCGACGAGCCGTGCGAAGGCATTTGGCCGCACCGTCACCGCATCCTCACCGACGATGACGTAATCCAGCGATTTTCCGGACAGTTCGAAATCCTCCTGCTGACGCTTGAAAAGGGCGGAAAGGCTTGCCGTGCCGGTGGTCTCCTCGGCGTCGCCGCGGGCGAAGTCGATATAGCCCTCCAGCATTTTCTGCATTTCCTCGATATCCTGATTGAGCGCCTCGACCTCGGGACTGTCGCCGATCAGGGCAAGCTGCAGCTTGAACCGCGTCAGGATGGTGCGCAGGTCGTGGCTGACGCCGTTCAGCATGGTGGTGCGCTGCTCGATCTGCCGCTCGATGCGTTCGCGCATCAGGATGAAGGCAAGGCCGGCGCGGCGGATCTCGATGGCGCCGCGCGGGGTGAAGGGCCGTGAGGAGCGGTGCCCCTTGCCGAAATCGTCCGCCGCCTGTGTGAGCCTGAGAATGGGACGGATCTGGCCGCGCAAGAACAGCGTGGCAATGCCGATCAGCACCAGCGAGGTGCCGACCATCCACAGGATGAAGATATGGGTGTTCGACGCATAGGTCATCGAGCGGCGCGCGAAGATCCGCAGGATGCCGTCATCGAGCTTGATGCGGATTTCGACAAAGCGCGAATCGCCCAGCGTATCGATCCAGAAGGGGCGACCGATCTTCGACGAGATCAGCTCCGCCAGCACCTGGTCGAGGAGGCCGAAAAAGGGTTTCGGCAGGGGCGGCGGCAGTTTGCCGCCGGGCTCGATGGCGACCCTCAGCCCCATGTCGCGCGCGGCGATGGACACGATCTCGTCCTCATAGTCCGGATCGGTCGTGTCAATCAGGTCGATGATGGCGGCGATATCGCCGGTCACCGCGTCGGCGAGGCGGTGGGTGACCATCTGCCAGTGCCGCTCCATGAACACCGTGGCGACGACGGCCTGAAGCAGCAGCATCGGAATTATGATGATCAGCAGCGAGCGGGCAAAGAGCCCGCGCGGCAGGCGGTGATGCGTCCAGCGGGCCACCGTCTTGTAGGCGTAATAGAGGTGCCGGAGCCCCGGCAGCCGGACGACGGCGCGAAACGCCGCGTGCAGGCTGTCGGCAATTTTCTCGCATGCGTCTTTCAGGCTTTGGCGGAGCTGTATCAAGGCCCGTTATTCCCGGTTCAGACGGTAGCCGATGCCGCGCACCGTCTGCAGGTAGCGCGGATTTGCCGGATCACTCTCGATCTTGCGTCTCAATCTGTTGATTTGCACGTCGATCGTGCGCTCGTTGATCTCGGCATCGGAACTGACGAGTTCGTGCCGCGCGACGGTCTCGCCGGCCTTTTGCGCCAGCATCGACATGATGTCCTGCTCCCGCTCGGTGAGCCGTATCGGCGTTGCGCCCTTCTTCAACTCTCGGCGGGCGAGCGAGAACGTGTAGGGGCCGAACATGATCTGCTCGATCGTTGGCGTTTGGGGAACCTGGGAGCGGCGCAGGATATTGCTGATCCTCAGAAGGAGCTCGCGCGGCTCGAAGGGCTTGGGCAGATAGTCATCCGCGCCGGCCTCAAGGCCCTCGATCCGGGCATCGGCCTCGGCCCTGGCGGTCAAGAGCAGCACAGGGATCGGGCGGAGCCGGCTCAGATCGCGGGTCAGCGACACGCCGTCCTCGCCCGGCATCATCACGTCGAGCACCAGAAGGTCGAAATCGAGGCCGTCGAGCTTGCGTCGCGCCTCGGCCGCATCCCCGGCGGTCGAAACCCGGTAACCCTGTTCGCCGAGATAGCGTTTCAGAAGCGTACGGATACGGGTGTCGTCGTCGACGATCAGAAGGTGAGGGGCGTCGTCTGCGATGTCCCTGGTCATGGTTTTTCTCCCTCATGGGCGGAGAGCAGTGCGCCGCACAGCGCCGCAGGGTCGTCATTGCACATCCGCGACAGGAAGTCTTTCACGCAGCGGCGCGCCTTGCCGTCGAGGCCGCTGAAGGCTTTCTCGATGCGTTCCATCTGAGGCGCGAGCAGTTCCTGGCGCAGGCTTTCGCCTTTTTCCGACAGGAACAGCCGGCGCTGGCGTCGGTCTTCCGGCCCCGTCGTCTGGCGCACATAGCCGGCGTCGATCAGCTGCTTGAGAACTCGGGCAAGGCTCTGCTTGGTAATGCCGAGCGTCTCCAGCAGGGCGGCAACGCTCATCCCGGGGCGGCTGCCGACGAAATGGACCACGCGGTGATGGGCCCGCCCAAAGCCGATCTCGTCGAGGATTGCGTCCGGATCGGAGGTGAAATCGCGGTAGGCGAAGAACAGGAGTTCGACAATCTCGAACGCCGCCTCGTCGTCGTTGCGGACGGGATCTGCCAGATCCTCTCTTCTTATCGCTTCGCTCTTCGGCACGGAGCCTTGCGTCCTTTCGCCGTTTTGCATTTCCCGGCGGCTTGGGGTTTTGCAATCAAATCAAGTCTGACATAGGTGTTGCAATAGGTTTAGTGCGGTTCACCGCGAAATGGAAGACGCGGCGGACGATCGGCAAAAGCGGGAGAGACATTCACACCATGGCACAGCTTCAGGCCGGGATCATTCCCGTCACACCCTTGCAGCAGAACTGCACCGTGCTGTTCGACCTGGAAAGCCGGGAGGGCGTGCTGGTCGATCCGGGCGGCGATGCCGAGGTGATCATCCAGACGGTCGAGGAAAACGGCATCAAACTGCAGGCGATCTGGCTGACCCACGGTCATCTCGACCATGCCGGCGGCGCGATGGAGATGAAGGAACAGCTCGGGCTCGACATCATCGGCCCGCATGAAGACGACAAGCCGATCCTCGAGACGATCGAGCAGAGCGCGGAGCGTTTCGGCATGGCCGGCATGGTCCGCAACGCTTCTCCCGACCGGTTCCTGACGGAGGGCGAGGTGCTCAGCTTCGGCGAGCATGAATTCGAGGTATTCCACACGCCGGGCCATTCGCCGGGCCATGTGATCTTCTTCAACCGCCGTCAGAAATTCGCCCATGTCGGCGATGTGCTGTTTCACGGCTCGATCGGTCGCACCGACCTGCCGGGCGGCGACCATCAGACACTGCTGAATTCGATCCGCAACAAGCTTTTGCCGCTCGGCGACGATGTCGGCTTCATCTGCGGTCATGGTCCCGGCGGACGCCTCGGCGAGGAGCGACGCACCAATCCGTTCATTCAGGGGCTCTAACCGGCCACGATCGTCTGGTCCTGGCCAAAACCGGCATCGCCGGAATACACGGCCTTGCCCGCTTTCATCCACACGCCGCCCTCTGCAAGCCGGCGCAGTGCTGCGGGATAGAGCCGGTGCTCGACGGTCAGAATGCGCGCGGCTAGGCTTTCCGCATCATCGCCGGGCAGAATCGGCACGGCGGCCTGGCCGATGATCGGGCCTTCATCCATGCCTTCGGTGACGAAATGGACCGTGCAGCCTGCAAGCCGCATGCCGGCGTCGATGGCGCGCTGGTGGGTGTTGAGCCCCGGAAAAAGCGGCAGCAGCGATGGGTGGATGTTGATGATCCGCCCTTCATAAGCGCGGATGAAATCGGCTGACAGCAACCGCATGAAACCGGCGAGGCAGATGAAATCCGGCTCTATTTCCGCCAGCAGGTCCAGCATGGCCTGTTCATGCGCGGCCTTGCCGTCATAATCCTTGCGGGCAAGGGCATAGGCCGGGATGCCGAGCGTACGGGCCTTCTCCAGACCCTTCGCGTCCGGCTTGTCGGAAATCACGGCGACGATCTCGGCGGGATAGTCATCCGCCTGCGCCGCCTCGGCAAGCCGCACCATGTTCGAGCCGCTTCCGGAGATGAAAACGGCGACGCGCTTCTTCGTCATAGGTTGATCATGCCCTTGTAGACCGTGCCGGCCATATCCTCGCCGCGGGCAATGATGCGGCCGAGTGCAAAGGCCGTCTCGCCCTCGCGCGCAAGAACTTCAAGAACGGCATCCAGGTCTTCTGCCTTGCACACGCCAATCATGCCGACGCCGCAGTTGAAGGTGCGCATCATTTCCGCAGGCGCCACGCCGCCGGCGCGCGCCAGCCAGGAGAAGACGGACGGCACGGTGATCGCCTCAAGGTCGATCTCGGCCGACAGGGTCTTCGGCAGGACGCGCGGAATATTCTCGGGAAAACCGCCGCCGGTGATATGGGCCAGCGCCTTTACGGCGCCCGTCTCGCGGATGGCGGCGAGAAGCGGCTTCACATAGATGCGGGTCGGCTCGAGCAGAGCCTCGCCGAGCGTCTTGCCCGGCGCGAACGGGGCGGCGGCCTGCCAGCCGAGGCTGTTCATCTCGGCAACGCGGCGCACCAGCGAAAAGCCGTTGGAGTGAACGCCGGAGGAGGCAAGGCCGAAAATCACGTCGCCTTCCGCAAGATCGGCCGCCGGCAGAAGCTGGCCGCGCTCGGCTGCGCCCACGGCGAAACCGGCAAGATCATAATCGCCCTTGGCATACATGCCCGGCATTTCCGCCGTCTCGCCGCCGATCAGCGCGCAACCGGCCTGGCGGCAGCCCTCGGCGATGCCCTCGACGATGGTGGCGCCTTCTTCCGGATCGAGCGCGCCGGTGGCGAAATAATCGAGGAAGAACAGCGGCTCCGCGCCCTGGACCACCAGATCGTTGACGCACATGGCGACCAGATCGATACCGACCGTATCGTGCCTGCCCGCCTCGATCGCGATCTTCAGCTTAGTGCCGACGCCGTCATTGGCGGCAACCAGTACGGGGTCGGAAAAACCGGCGGCCTTCAGGTCGAACAATCCGCCGAAGCCGCCGATCTCGCTGTCGGCGCCGGGCCGGCGCGTCGACTTGACGGCTGGCTTGATTTTCTCGACCAGAAGGTTGCCCGCATCGATATCGACGCCGGCATCGGAATAGGTCAGTCCGTTTTTGCGGGTTTCGTTCGTCTTACGGGGGTCGCTCATGGGGCCAGTCCTCATGCCAATTCGAAACGAGGGCATTGCACGGGTCGTTGTCCGATGCAAGCGGCTAGGCCGGGCGCCCGTTGGGATATCGACAATAAAGCCAGCTATTGAGGCCTGAAAGCAAGCTTTTCGGGGCGTTGTGCGTCAGTGGATATCGGGGAGGGGACTGCTTCCCTCTCTTCTTCGGCCTTGACGCTGCGGGCGCAATGCCCAACAAACAAAGCGCGCCGGTTATCCCCGCATTGTCCGAGAAGGGGCTGGCCGGACGAGGTTTGAGCAACAGCACCGGCATTCGCTTTTTCGGGAAGCGAGCATTGCCTGCGACGGAGTGTGGTGAATGACGAGACGCATCAGCGGCGCAGGCCTTCGAAGACAGGTGATTTTCTGGCTGTTGTTCGCAGCCTTCGTCGCGCTCTTTCTTTATGTCTTCCGCAGCATCCTGCTGCCGTTCGTGGCAGGCATGGCGCTGGCCTATTTCCTCGATCCGGTCGCCGACCGGCTGGAAAAGATCGGCATGAACCGGCTTTGGGCAACAACCACGATCATGCTGACCTTCCTGATCGTCGTCATCGCCGTCCTGCTGCTCATCATCCCGCTTCTCGTCTCGCAGGCCTCCGATGTGGTCCAGCAGTTCCCGAAATATATCGCGGCGCTGGAGCACTATGTGCAGACGACGCAATTGAGCAAGCTGGTGGACTGGGCCAACGGCCAGCTGACCGATCTCAGCGAAAATCTCGGGAAAATGCTTTCCAGCGGCGCGTCCATCGCCGGCTCGCTGTTCGGCAGCATCTGGAGCTCGTCGATGGCGGTCGTCAACGTCGTCTCCTTCGTTGTGCTGGCCCCGGTGATCGCCTTCTACCTGCTGCTCGACTGGGACCGGATGGTCGCCAAGGTCGACCAGTGGATCCCGCGCGGCCAGGTGGACGACGTGCGTTATCTGGCGCGCGAGATCAACAGCGTGATTTCGGGCTTCGTGCGTGGTCAGGGCTCGCTCTGCCTGATTCTCGGCGTCTATTACGCCGTGGCGCTCAGCCTGGCGGGTCTGAATTTCGGCGCGTTGATCGGGCTGTTTGCCGGTTTCGTCAGCTTCATCCCCTATCTCGGCTCCACCTCCGGCCTCGTGCTGTCCATGGGGGTCGCCATGTTCCAGTTCTGGCCGGATTTCTGGATGATCGCGCTGGTCTTCGGCATCTATCTGTTCGGCCAGTTTCTCGAGGGCAACATCCTTCAGCCGAAGCTTGTCGGCGGCAGCGTGCGGCTTCATCCGGTCTGGCTGATGTTTGCCCTGTTTGCCTTCAGCGTACTGTTCGGCTTTGTCGGTCTGCTCGTCGCCGTGCCGGTGGCCGCCGCCGTTGGCGTGTTGGTGCGCTTTGCCATCGACCGCTATCTCACCAGCGATCTCTACTGGGACGGGATCGAGCACCATACGGACGAACCGACCCCGGTGAAGGAAGAAGAAGGCTGAGCCGTGGCCAGTAAGTCCGAAACCATCCAGCTGCCGCTTGCCCTTGGCCATGACCCCGTCGCGGACCGGGAGCACCTTCTCGTCTCCGCCTCGATCGCGCCCGCCGTCGATCTCGTTGACCGCTGGCCGGACTGGCGCGCGCCGGTGGTCGTGCTGGTCGGCCCGCCGGGCTCCGGCAAGAGCCACCTTGCCACCATCTGGAAAGGTGTGAGCCAGGCGCGCGACGTGACCGACAATCTGCGCACCGGCCGTGCCGTGCCCTATCGTCAGGGGGCGTTCCTGCTCGAGGATGCCGACCGCGCGGGTTTCGACGAGACGGCGCTCTTCCATCTGATCAACACGGTGCGCCAGAACGGCGGCAGCCTGCTGATAACCGCGCGAGACCTGCCCGTCCTCTGGCCCGTTGCGCTTGCCGATCTTCGCTCGCGGCTGCTGGCGGCGACCGTGGTTGAAATCGGCGCGCCGGACGACCAGCTTCTCGAGCAGGTCATCTTCAAGCTGTTCGCCGACCGGCAACTTGAGGTGGATAGCCGCATCGTGTCCTACCTTGTTTCGCGCATGGAGCGGTCGCTCGACAGTGCCTGCCAGATTGTCGACGAGATCGACAGGCTTGCGCTTTCGCGCGGGCGGCGGATTACGCGCGCACTGGCCGCCGAGGTTCTCTCCCGGCGCGAAAATGCAACGGTGTAGACCCGTCGTTATCGCGCCCGCGAAAAACACATGCAGGCGCTTGCAAGCGCCTGTAAACTGCGCAACTCTGGCCGCCTGTCACAGTTTCGTTGCCAAATTCGGATAGTCCGGCAGGAAGAACGGGCTCGCCGATGCGGTGCGCCGCAATTCGTGTCCAGGCCTATGAGAGGGAAGAGCTGAAATCATGGAAAATCTGTCGTCGCGTGTGGATGGTGTAAGCGATCTCAACGGTGCCGAGGACCTGAGCCGGAGCCCGGAAAGGTTCATCAACCGCGAGTTTTCCTGGTTGCAGTTCAATCGGCGGGTTCTGGAGGAAACCCTCAACCCGGCCCATCCTTTGCTGGAGCGCGTGCGTTTTCTGTCCATCTCGGCGGCCAATCTCGACGAGTTTTTCATGGTGCGCGTGGCGGGTCTTGAAGGCCAGGTGCGCCAGGGCGTGACCATGCTTTCCGCCGATGGCAAGACGCCGGCCGAGCAGCTTTCCGATATCCTGCGCGAAATCGATAACCTGCAGATGGAGCAGCAGGCGGCGCTTGCCGTGTTGCAGCAATATATGGCCAATGAAGGCGTCGTGATCGTCCGGCCCTCGGTGCTGACGGACGAGGATCGCGCCTGGCTGACCCATGAATTCGAGCAGGGCATCTTCCCGGTCCTGACGCCGCTCTCCATCGACCCGGCCCATCCCTTCCCCTTCATTCCCAATCTCGGCTTTTCCATGGGCCTGCAGCTTGTCAGCCGCCACGGCCGCGAGCCGATGAATGCGCTTTTGCGCCTGCCGCCGTCGATGAACCGTTTCGTGCGCATGCCGGATCTTGATGGTGCGATCCGCTACATCACGCTGGAAGACGTGATCGGCATGTTCATCCACCGGCTCTATCCGGGCTACGAAGTGCAGGGCCACGGCACATTCCGCGTCATCCGCGACAGCGATATCGAGCTTGAGGAAGAAGCGGAAGATCTGGTGCGCTATTTCGAGACGGCGCTGAAGCAGCGTCGCCGCGGTTCGGTGATCCGCATCGAGACCGATTCTGAAATGCCGGCATCGCTGCGCCATTTCGTCATCCATGAGCTGGGCGTGCCGGAGGACCGCGTCGCGGTGCTGCCGGGGCTTCTGGCGCTCAACACGCTGTCCGAAATCACCAAGGCGCCGCGTCCCGACCTTCTGTTCAAGTCCTTCAACCCGCGCTTTCCCGAGCGTGTGCGCGAACATGTCGGCGACAGTTTCGCCGCCATCCGCGAGAAGGATTTCGTGGTTCACCATCCTTACGAATCTTTCGATGTCGTCGTCCAGTTCCTGATCCAGGCCGCCCGCGATCCGAACGTTCTCGCCATCAAGCAGACGCTTTACCGCACCTCGAACGACAGCCCGATCGTGCGCGCGCTGATCGATGCGGCCGAGGCCGGTAAATCGGTGACCGCGCTTGTGGAGCTGAAGGCGCGCTTCGACGAGGAGGCCAATATCCGCTGGGCGCGCGACCTTGAACGCGCCGGCGTTCAGGTCGTCTTCGGCTTCATCGAGCTGAAGACCCATGCGAAACTGTCCATGGTGGTCCGCCGCGAGGATGGCAACCTCAGAACCTATTGCCATATGGGTACGGGCAATTACCACCCGATCACCGCCAAGATCTATACCGACTTGTCCTATTTCACCTGCGATCCGAAGATCGCCCATGACGTGGCAGAGGTCTTCAACTTCATCACCGGTTACGGCGAACTCGAGCAGAACATGAAGCTCGCCGTTTCACCCAAGACGATGCGACCGCGCATCCTCCAGCATATCGAGGAGGAGATCGAGCATGTCCGCAACGGCCTGCCGGGCGCGATCTGGATGAAGATGAACTCGCTGGTCGACCCGAAGATCATCGATGCGCTCTACCGGGCAAGCGGCGAGGGCGTGAAGATCGACCTCGTGGTGCGCGGCATCTGCTGCCTGCGCCCGCAAGTGCCGGGCCTGTCGGAAAATATCCGCGTCAAGTCGATCGTCGGCCGTTTCCTCGAACATTCCCGCATCTACTGCTTCGGCAACGGCCACGGCCTGCCGTCGGAAAACGCGCATGTCTATGTCGGCTCGGCCGACCTGATGCCGCGCAATCTCGACCGGCGCGTGGAAACCATCGTGCCGCTGACCAATCCGACTGTGCATGAGCAGGTGCTTTCACAGATCATGCTGGGCAATATCATTGACAACCAGCAGAGCTACGAGATACTGCCCGACGGAACCTCGCGGCGTGTGGAACCGCGCGAGGGTGAGGAACCGTTCAACGCGCAGGAGTACTTCATGACCAATCCGAGCCTTTCCGGCCGTGGTGAAGCCCTGAAGTCGAGTGCGCCGAAGCTCATCGCCGGGCTTTTGTCCGGCCACAATAAATAAGCCGGTAATTTATGGTCGAATCAGAAGCACAGGGGCGCCTTCCGGGCATCAACCCTGTCTCCGTGGTCGATATCGGGTCAAACTCGGTTCGCATCGTTATCTATGAAGGCCTGTCGCGTGCGCCGACGGTGCTCTTCAACGAGAAGGTTCTCTGCGGCCTCGGGCGCGGCATCGCCGCAACCGGCAAGATGAACGAGGAAGGGGTCGAGCGCGCGCTCAGGGCGCTGAAACGCTTCAGGGCCCTTGCCGAGCAGGCCCGTTCCGTGACCATGCATGTGCTGGCGACGGCGGCGGCCCGCGAGGCCGAGAACGGCCCGGCCTTCATCGCGGCGGCCGAAGAAATTCTCGGCCAGGAAATCCGCGTGCTGACGGGGCGCGAAGAGGCGCTTTATTCCGCGTACGGCATTATCAGCGGCTTCCATCAGCCCGATGGCATCGCCGGCGACCTCGGCGGCGGCTCGCTCGAGCTCATCGACATCAAGGACAAGACCTATGGCGACGGCATCACCCTGCCGCTCGGCGGCATCCGTCTTTCCGAACTCTCCGAAGGCTCGCTGACCAAGGCCCGCAATTTCGCGAAAAAGCAGGTGAAGAAGGTCGGCTTTCTCGAAAAGGGACGCGGCCGCACCTTTTACGCCGTCGGCGGCACCTGGCGTAACATCGCCCGCCTGCACATGGAAATGACCGGCTATCCGCTGACCATGATGCAGGGATATGAGATCGGTTACGAGGAGATGATGTCTTTCCTCGACCGGATCGGCGAGGACGAAGAACAGAAGGACCCGGCCTGGCAGGCCGTCTCCAAGAACCGCCGCATGCTGCTGCCCTTCGGCGCCATCGCCATGCGCGAGGTGCTGAGCATCATGGAGCCGAAATCGATCTGCTTTTCCGCGCAAGGCGTGCGAGAGGGCCTGCTCTATTCGCTGTTGAGCGTTGACGACCAGCAGCAGGACCCGCTTCTGGTGGCCGCCCGGCAGCTGGCATTGCTGCGCGCCCGCTCACCCAAGCACGCGACCGAGATTGCCGCCTGGACCGGTCTGATGCTGCGCCGCTTCGGCGTGGAGGAGACGCCGGAAGAGGCGCGCTACCGTCAGGCCGCCTGTCTTCTGGCCGATATCAGCTGGCGCGCCCATCCCGATTTTCGCGGACCGCAATCGCTGAACGTGATTGCCCATTCCTCGCTGACGGGCATCACCCACCCCGGCCGCGCCTTCATCGCGCTCGCGAATTATTACCGCTTCGAGGGCCTGCGCGACGACGACCACACCAATGGTCTTGGTTCCATCGCCACGCCGGAACTGATCGAACGCGCCAAGCTGCTCGGCGGCCTGCTGCGCGTCGCCTACCTATTCTCCGCCTCGATGCCGGGAATTGTCGGCGCGCTCGACTTCCTGCCCGGCAAGGACAGTGACGTCGACCTCGAACTGGTGGTGCCGGCCCAATATGCCGATTTCATCGGCGAACGCGTCGAGGGCCGCATGCAGCAGCTGTCCAAGCTCACCGGCAAGAATTTGGGCATTGCGACGGTGTAGCTCTGGCCGTCAGGCCGGCGCAGGTTCTGGCAAGCCTATCCTTGTTCCCGACGTCATCCTCGGCCTTGTGCCGAGGATCTAACCACGGCTCCGCCCGCGTGGCGTTGGCGGTTCGGGTTGGATTGGACTTGAAACGTTTTTCGGAAATGCTTGTCGAGCAGACGCGTGCTTGGATGCTCGGGACAGGCCCGAGCATGACGGCGGAGAGTGGGGAAGGCTTTGTTAAACTGAGCTGCCTATCGGGTTTCGCGGTGCGCGTTCCATGCGGGCAGTTCAGCTTTGCTTTGTCTCCGGCGTCTGTTTCAGCGCCGCCACCTCCTGCCTGAGCGCCTTCAGCTCCGACAATATCATCTGCATTTCCGGCTCCCGCGCCTGGCGGTTTTCCTCGAGCAGTTCCTGCTCGTGCTCCTTCTGCATGGCCGAGACGATGATACCGATGAAGAGGTTGAGCACGGTGAAGGCGGTGGAGAGGATGAAGGGCACGAAGAACAGCCAGGCATTGGGATAGACATCCATGACCGGGCGGACGATGCCCATCGACCAGCTTTCCAGCGTCATGATCTGGAACAGCGAATAGATCGTGGCGCCGAGCGAGCCGAACCATTCGGGAAAGGCCTCGCCGTAAAGCTTCGTGGCGATCACGGCGAAGATGTAGAAGACCAGCGCCATCAGCACGATGATCGAGCCCATGCCGGGAAGGGCGGCCACGAGCCCGCCGATCACGCGCCTCAGTGACGGGATCATCGACAGAAGGCGCAGCGCCCGCAGGATGCGCAGCGCGCGCAACACCTGGAGGGGGCCGCTTGCCGGCAGGAGGCTGATCATCACGATCGTGAAATCGAACAGGCTCCACGGATCGCGGAAGAAGCGCAGGCGGTGGGCATAGAGACGCAAGGCGATTTCGATGACGAAAATCACCAGGACGGCGCGGTCGAAGAACCGAAGCACCGGCCCGGCAAAGCTTTGCATCACCGTATCGGAGGTTTCGAACCCCAGCGTGATTGCGTTGATGATGATGACCGTCAGGATAAAGGCTTCCCAGTTACGGGACGCCGTAAAAGCCAGCACCTTGTCACGCATGTTTTCTCGATCTCCATCTGTCTCAGGCAAACGAGATGGGGGAAGGCTTGCGGCAAAGCAAGGCTTGGCCGGTGCTTGCGCCCGCGGCCTTGCGCCAACGACCATCACGAATGTGTGAACACCATTGCGCGGGGCTTACGTGGACCTTTCTCCGGTTCTCCCGCACACTGCTGCCATCCTCAAAACAAGGGGGAATGGCAATGCTTCGTCAACTTGCGATGCTCGTTCCTGCAGTTCTGATGCTCGCGGCAACGAGCGCAGCCGCGCAATCGCGCCCGCCGGTCAGCCAGTGTCAGGCGATTGCCGAGCGTCTGCCTGATGTGACGTTCGCAAGCTTCGTGCCCGTTGCCTACGAGGCGCCGGAGGTGACGATCACCTTTATCGGCCATTCCACCTATCTGATCGAAACGCCGGCAGGCGTCAGGATCGCGACTGACTATTCCGGCTTCCTGCTGCCGGACGGTCCGCCGGATGTCGCGACGATGAACAAGGCGCATGAGAGCCATTTCACGCTGAGCCCCGATCCGGGCATCGGCCTGGTGCTTCACGGCTGGGGCGACGTGCCGGGCGAGGCGGCTGATCACGACCTGGTCGTCGGCGATACCTATATTCGCAACGTCACCACCGATATCCGCGCCTGGGGCAGTTTCGAGGAGGACGGCAATTCGATTTTCATCTTTGAGGTGGCGGGCCTGTGCATCGGGCACCTTGGCCATTTGCATCATGAACTGACCGATAGCCATATCATGGAGATCGGCCGGCTCGATGTGGTCATGGTGCCCGTGGACGGCGGGTTGACGCTCGGCGCAGAAAGCATGCGCAACGTCGTCGAGCGACTTTATTCCTCGATCATTCTCCCCATGCACCGCACCGGGCCGCGCGTCAGGAATTTCGCAGAAATGATGGGCGAGGGGTTCGAGGTCGTCTATTCCGACAGCCGCTCGCTGACGGTGTCGCTCAGGACGTTGTCCAGTCCGCCGAAGATCATCCTTCTTGAAGGCGTGTGGTAGGTTCTGCCGAACCGCGCCTCTCTTCGTCCCGCAAGCGCGCCTGGGCTTGAACCAAAAGCCCCGCGCCCTTATAAGGCGCCCATTCTATCGTTTATAAGATAAAGACAGGGCGGAGCTCATGGCGGGCCATTCACAGTTCAAAAACATCATGCATCGCAAGGGCCGGCAGGATGCGGTGCGTTCGAAAATGTTCTCCAAGCTGGCGCGCGAAATCACCGTCGCCGCCAAGATGGGCACGCCGGACCCGGATATGAACCCGCGCCTGCGCCTGGCGATCCAGAACGCCAAGGCGCAATCCATGCCGAAGGACAATATCGAGCGCGCCGTCAAGAAGGCTGCCGGCGGCGATGCCGAGAACTATGATGAAGTGCGTTACGAAGGCTATGGGCCGGGCGGCGTCGCCGTGATCGTCGAGGCGCTTTCGGATAACCGCAACCGCACCGCTTCCAATGTCCGTTCGATCTTCACCAAGGCCGGCGGCGCGCTTGGCGAAACCGGCTCTGTTGCCTTCTCCTTCGATCATGTCGGCGAGATCGTCTACAAGAGCGAAGCCGGCGATGCTGACGCCGTCATGGAAGCCGCGATCGAGGCCGGCGCCGAGGACGTGGTGTCCGACGAGGACGGCCACACCATTTACTGCGCTTTCGAGGATATCAACGAAGTCTCTTCCGCGCTTCAGGAAACGCTTGGCGAAGCCGACAGCGTCAAGGCCATCTGGAAGCCCCAGAATACCATTCCGGTGGACGAAGAGCGCGCAACATCGCTGATGCGGCTGATCGAGAACCTCGAAGACGATGACGACGTGCAGAACGTCTACTCCAACTTCGAAGTCGATGACGAGGTCATGGCCAAGCTTTCGGCCTGACGCTGAGGGAGCATCGGCGCCATGCGGCGCCGGTTCCCGGCTTCGCAGGCCGCGCGGCCGAGTTCGACGCCGGGTTTGCGCATCGGCGTTTTCGGGCCGACGATTGTATGTATTGAAATAGCCCGCATCTTATGATTGTGTGAGATGAGTTCTGGTTGTTTCGGTGCGGGAAAATGCCTCCATTTGTCAAGGGATACGGCTGCGCTCTTTTCGTTGTTTGGACTTGCCCGGAAAAAGTGGAGAGCGAACGGGGCTTTACACGGCCAGTTGGAGAGCGATGCTCTCGAACTGGATTGGACTCATGTAGCCTAAGGCGGAGTGCCGTCGGCGTGGGTTGTAGAAGCCGTCGATATATTGGGATATCTCGGCTTCAGCCTGCTGGCGGGATCTGTAGACCGTCCGCCATATCAGCTCGGATTTGATGGTCTTAAACACCGTCTCGACCATGGCATTGTCATAACAGTTGCCCTTACCCGACATGGACAGGATAAAGCCTCGGCCCGTCAAGAGCTTTTGATAGGCCTCGGAACAATATTGGCTTCCGCGGTCGGAGTGGTGAATGACGCCACGTGGCGGTCTGCGGATGGCGATGGTGCGTTGCAGGGCATTGAGGGCAAGATCCTTCTTCAACCGGTCGCTAACCGACCAGCCGATAATCCGGCGGGAATAAAGATCGAGCACGATCGCCAGGTAAAGCCAGCCTTCGGTCGTCCATATATAGCTGATATCGACACCCCATTTCTGGTCAGGCGCCGACGCTTCAAAGTCCTGATCCAGAATATTGGGTGCTACCGGTCCGCCATGATGGCTGTCAGTCGTCTTCTTGTAACGCCTTTTCTGCAGTGCTTTGAGGCCGTTGTCGCGCATCAGGCGGGCAACGCGATGGCGCCCGACCTCGATGCCGTCTTCCTGCAATTCGACCGTCATACGCGGGCTGCCATAGGTTTCATGCGACGTGGCGAACTGCGAACGGATATGCGCCAGCAGCACCATATCATCCTGCTGACGTTGGCTGGGCGCACGCCCTTTCCAGGCATAAAAGCCGCTCACGCTGACGCCGAACAACGTGCAACTGCGGCGTACAGGAACCTTAGCCTTCTCCGCATCGACTACCCGAAACATCATTTCGTGGTCTCCCGTGCGAAGAAGGCGGCAGCTTTTTTTAAAAGATCGCGCTCCTGGCGCAAAATCTCGTTTTCTTTGCGAAGACGCGCCAGTTCCTTGCTGACGTCCGAATGCGGCCCCGACAAAAGATCAGCCTCCCGATGCTGTGTCAGCCAGCGTGTCAGCGTCGATTTGCCAATACCCAAATCTTCGGCAATCGCTGCGATAGAACGGCCGCTCGTTTCAACAAGGCGAACCGCCTCGGCCCGGAACTCCGGCGTAACACCTGCATGGCGGCCGCGGCCGCCTAATGTCTTCTTCTCGTCTTTCATGGATCAAACTCCTAGCAAATTTTAGAAGTTCGCTCTCCACTTTTTCCAGGCAAGTCCAGTTCTGTCCGCAGCCGCGGCCATGGCCGATGACGCGGATAGCCAGGCGAAGCTTGCCAAGCAGCTGTCAAATCCGGTAGCGCCGCTCACAGTGCTGCCATTCCAGTTCAATTATGATCGCGGTTATGGTCCGGACAAGGGCGATCAGCTGCAGCTCAACGTGCAGCCGATCATCCCCTTCAATCTGAACGCGGACTGGAACCTGATCACCCGCACCATCATTCCGATCGAACAGCAGAGCGATATTGCCGGTCACTCCGGCGACCAGTTCGGTCTTGGCGATACTCTGATGTCGCTGTTTCTCTCACCCGTCGACAGCGGCGTCGACGGGCTGATCTGGGGTGCGGGACCGGTCTTCCTGTTTCCCACGGCAACCGACGATCTGCTGGGAGCCGAAAAATGGGGCGCCGGCCCCACCGGCGTCTTCGCCCTCGAACACGGGCCGTGGACGACCGGCCTGCTTGCCAATCACGTCTGGTCCTTTGCCGGCGCCGATGACCGCAGCCGCATCTCGACGACGATGACCCAGCCCTTCATTTCCTACAACACCAGATCGGCATGGACCTTCTCGCTCACCAGCGAGGCGCAATATGACTGGGTGGGAAATGACTGGACCGTGCCGCTCGACTTTACCACCGGCAAGCTGGTGATGGCGGGCCGGCAGCCGATCAGCCTGACGCTTGGCGCCCGCTATTGGGCAACCGCGCCGGACAACGGCCCTGAAGGCTGGGGGCTCGGGGCCGTGGTCAGCTTCGTCTTCCCGAAATAGCCTCCGTCAGGCCGCGGCTTTCAGTTCGCTCCGCATCGCGCCAAACATGTCGACCGCCTTGAGCCGCGCCTCCACCGAATGAACTGGCACGGAGATGATCACCTCGTCGGCCCGGGTGTCGGCGATGAAACCTTCCATCTTCGCTCTTGCCTTGTCCGGTCCGCCGACGACGGCGAACTGGAAGGTGTGCTCGATCGAAAGCTTCTCCATCTCGGTCCAGAGGCCGTCCATGCTCTTCACCGGGCGCGGGGTCTTGCCGCGCGCGTTGCGACGCAGCGCCACGAAGCTCTGGAGCGCTGAGGTGAAGTGGTAGTCGGCCTCTTCATCCGTATCGGCCATCGCACCCATCACCCCAACGATCACATACGGCTTTTCGCACTGGGCCGAGGGTTTGAAGTTGGAGCGGTAGATGTGGAGCGCGTCGAACAGCATGTCGGGCGCAAAATGCGAGGCAAAGGCATACGGCAGGCCGAGGGCTGCTGCCAGATGGGCGCTGTAGGTTGACGAACCGAGAATATAGACAGGCACCTTGGCGCCGGCCCCCGGGTTGGCGATCAGCCGTTGCCCTTCTTGCGGGTCATCCATCAACTGTTGCAGTTCGACGATGTCGTTGGGAAATGTCTGGGCGCCGGCTTCCAGATTGCGGCGCAAGGCGCGGGCCGTATTCATGTCTGTGCCGGGTGCGCGACCAAGCCCGAGATCGATGCGGCCGGGATAAAGCGCTTCCAGCGTGCCGAACTGTTCGGCGATCACCAGCGGCGAATGATTGGGCAGCATGATGCCGCCGGAGCCAACGCGGATGCGCTCGGTCGCCCGTGCCGCCTCGGAAATCACCAGAGATGTGGCAGCGCTTGCGATACCGGTCATGCCGTGGTGCTCGGCAAGCCAGAAACGGGTGAAGCCGGAAGCTTCGGCCTGTCTGGCCATGCGCCGCGTGGCATCGAGCGCTTCCGAAACCGTGCCGCCTTCAACGACGGGGCAGAGATCGAGTATGGAAAATGCAGTCATCGGACAATCCTGTTCCGGAATATGAGGGTTGGGTCACACTTAGGAATTAATCATCTGATTTGCAAAGCCCGGCTAGAGGAACTGTCCTGCAATAACGCGCCGGAGGGGAGCTTGCAGAAAGGTCAGGCATTCTGGCACGCGGCCTTCGGTTTGTTGACAAACCTATCCATTCTACCGACGTCATCCTCGGCCTTGTGCCGAGGATCTAGCCACGTCACCGCATGAGCGGAGCATCTGCTTGGCAACTGGCTCACTTCACTCCTGTTTTCATTTGAAACGCTTGTCGCGGCGACGCGTGTTTAGGTGCTCGGGACAGGCCCGAGCATGACGAGTGAGGGAATGGTGGCCTTGGCCAAGAGCTGAAGGCCGGGCGCATTCGCACCCGGCCTCTCGTACTGTTCAATCTGTTTGCGCGTCTTCAGACGCCGGAGCGGCCGTCCATGCCGATATAGGCGATGCGCAGCATGTTGGTGGCGCCGGGGGTGCCGAGCGGCACGCCGGCAGAGATGATGATCCGGTCACCGGGCTTGCCGATGCCCTCGTCAACCACGATGCGGCAGGCGCCATCGACCATGGTGTCGAGATCGGTCGGCTCGTCAGCGACCACGCAATGCAGGCCCCAGACAACCGAGAGCCGGCGCGCGGTCTTGACCACCGGCGACAGCGCGATGATCGGCACATTCGGCCGCTCGCGCGCGGCGCGCAGGCCGGTCGTGCCGGAGGCCGTGTAGCAGACCATCGCCGTCAGCTTCAGCGTCTCGGCAATCTCGCGCGAGGCGAGCGAGATGGCGTCGGCGCCGGTGGCTTCCGGCTGCGGTCGCTGGGCATAGAGGATCTGCGGGTAAAGCTGCTCGCGCTCGATGGTGCGGGCGACGGAAGCCATGGTGGACACGGCTTCGACCGGGTACTGGCCGGCAGCCGATTCGGCTGAGAGCATCACGGCGTCAGCGCCTTCGAAAACGGCGGTGGCGACGTCGGATACCTCGGCGCGGGTCGGGACCGGCGAGGTGATCATCGATTCCAGCATCTGCGTGGCGACAACCACCGGCTTGCCGGCGGAGCGGCAGAGGCGGATGAGCTTCTTCTGCAGGCCGGGCACGGTTTCCAGCGGCATTTCCACGCCGAGGTCGCCGCGCGCCACCATCAGCGCGTCGCTCATCTCGATGATTTCCTCGATCCGTTCGATCGCCTGCGGCTTCTCGATCTTCGACATCAGGCCAACCTGACCGCGGGCGATCTTGCGCACTTCGGCAAGGTCGTCAGGGCGCTGCACGAAGGAGAGCGCCACCCAGTCGGCGTCGCCGGTTTCCAGAACGGCGTCGAGGTCGGCGCGGTCCTTGTCGGTCAGGGCGCCGACGCCCAGAAGCGTATCGGGGAGGGACACGCCCTTGCGGTCGGAAATCGTGGTGCCGGCGATCACCGTGCACTCGATGCTCTTGCCGTCGCACTTGTCGGCGCGCAGCTGCAGCTTGCCGTCGTCGATCAGCAGGCGATGGCCGGGCTCGACGGACTGGAGGATTTCGGGGTGCGGCAGGAAGACGCGCTTTTCGTTGCCGGGCTCATCCTTGTCGTCGAGGGTGAAGGTCTGGCCGATCTCGAGTTCGACTTTGCCGTCAAGGAACTTGCCAACGCGCAGTTTGGGGCCCTGCAGGTCGCACAGAATGCCGATCGGGCGGCCGGTGCGGGCCTCGACATTGCGGATACGCTTGATCAGCGTGCGCATGAGGTCGTGGCTTGCATGGCTCATATTGATGCGGAAGAGATCGGCTCCGGCTTCGTGGAGTTTCTGGATCTGCTCTTCTTCAGACGAGGCGGGGCCGAGCGTGGCGAGGATTTTGACTTTTCTGTTACGTCTCATCAATTCTGACTTTCTTGGGTGCTGGGCCTTGAGGAAAGCTGAACGGTCCAGCTTTCCTCCCGCCCTGTGTCGTATTCGCTAAATCCCATCTGCTGGTACCCGCGCGTGAAACAGTCCTGGACTCCGGTAATCTCGAATTCCTCTTCTGCGACACACATGTTGGTATAGCCGGTCCAACGTCCGCTGCCGGACGCGTCCTCGGCGTAGAGATAGTAATAGCGCGATTGCAAGGGGCCGGGCACGACGGTTGCACAAGTGGTGGCCGGGAGTTGCCACCATCCCTCCGAGGTCCATCCTTCCTCCCCGCGATAGCCGACTGCAACGCCCACGAGATTGGCGGTGTCGTTGCAGACCCTGAACTCGGCATGAGCCTGGTCGCTCGGCCAGAGCGTTGCCAGGACAAGTCCGCCGAAAAAGAGGCCAAGGAGGTTTTGAGGCCGCGTCATGCTCTTGGGTGCATGACGTGCGGCGCCGAAGTTGAGATGATTCGGTTTCAGTCGCATGTGCCAGATCTCATTTTGCGTCACCGTGCGGAAGGCGCATTCAATCGATTTGCAGCCTTTATCATAAAGCCCCGCTGCAAGCGAGGCAAATGGCGCGGTTGCGGCTTGCCGATATGCCGACTCTATGCCATCACCCGCATTATTGTTAATTCTGCAGCGGATATCCATGCCGAAGATCAACGCCTGTGAGAGAATAACGGGAAAATATGACATCGGTTTGGTCCTTCTGGCCGATCATGCCAGGGCAGACGTGCCTCGGGATTATGACAATCTCGGCCTTGACCCCGGCGTTTTCAGCCGTCACGTGGCTTATGATATTGGTATTGAGGCGCTGACCCGCGCGCTTGCGGAGCGGCTTTCAGCCCCTGCCGTCCTGTCGACATTCTCACGTCTTCTGATCGATCCCAATCGCGGCGAGGACGATCCGACGCTGATCATGAAGATTTCCGACGGAACAATCATTCCGGCCAATCATCCGCTCGCCCCGGAGGAACGGGAAAAGAGGCTCGCGCTCTTCCATCGGCCTTATCACGACGCCGTAAATCAGACGATCGTCGAGGCAGAGGCGGCCAACGACCGCCCGCCGCTGGTGATCTCGCTTCATTCCTTCACCCCCTTCTGGAAGGAAACGGCAAGACCGTGGCATGCGGGCGTGCTCTGGGACGGCGACCCGCGCGCCGTCCGTCCGCTGTTGGCTGCGCTTGAAGCGATCGAGGGCGTGACCGTCGGCGACAACGAGCCCTATGACGGCGCCCTGAAGGGCGATACGATGAACCGGCACTGCATGGAAAAGGGCATTGCCCATGCGCTGATCGAGATCCGCCAGGACCTGATCGCCGATGATGCCGGCGTGGCTCTGTGGGCCGACCGGCTCGCGCCCATCCTGGCCGACCTTGCGAAGGACGAGACGCTGCATGCGCGCCGGCATTTCCCCTCGCGCGCCTGAGAGAACCGAAACGGAGGCCGATATGACCGGACTGAGCGAAGAACAGCAGCGCGATCTCGAGGCCGCGGCCTTCCGCCGGCTCGTCGCGCACTTGAGAGAACGTTCCGACGTACAGAACATCGATATGATGAACCTTGCCGGTTTCTGCCGCAATTGCCTGTCCAACTGGTATCGCGAAGCCGCGCAGGCGCAGGGTCTCGATCTCTCCAGGGAAATGGCCCGCGAAATCATCTACGGGATGCCCTATGAAGCGTGGAAGGCGCTGAACCAGCGTGAGGCAAGCGCGGAGCAGAAGGCGGCGTTCGAAAGCAACAGGCCGAAGGAATGAGGCCGCGGGGCGAAGAACGAACTTGACCTTGCCGGCGGTTTTCGGCAGGCAGGAGCCCACGCATTTTCAGCGACAGAATTTTCAGCGGCACAAGGAGTTGACCATGGCCGACGACGCACACGGCATTGCGCGCGATCAGCTGCGCTCGATCATCGAACGCATCGAACGTCTCGAAGAAGAAAAGAAGACGATCGCCGACGATATCAAGGATGTTTATGCCGAGGCCAAGGGAACGGGCTTCGACACCAAGGCGCTGCGCAAGATCATCGCGCTCAGGAAGAAGGATGAGCAGGAGCGTATGGAAGAAGAAGCCGTGCTCGATACCTACATGATCGCGCTCGGCATGATTCGCGCGCCCGAGGACGAATAGTCCGCATATGAAAAAGGCGGCCGGTCTCCTGACGGCCGCCCTTGCGCCTCAGAAGCCGTCGAGCACGAGCTTGAGGCCCGCGAGAAAGGCCATGGCGTACATGAAGGGGTAGAACACCTCCATGCGCATGCGCTTGACCACCATGGCCCCGGCGATGGTGGCGACGACGGCAAAGGGCAGAAGGCTTGCCGAGGCCGCAAGGTTTGGCGCGCCGAGCTCGCCGAGCGCATAATAGGGGCCGAGCTTGATCACGTTGACGATGGCGAAGAAGCGGACGCTGGCGCCGGTATAGGTTCTCGGATCAAGCTTCAGCGGAAGCGTATAGATCTGGTAGGGCGGGCCGCCGGAATGCGAGATGAAGCTGGTGTAGCCGGCAATGGCGCCCCAGAAGGTCGCCGCGACCGGTCTCTGGCCTTTTGCCGGCTTCTCGATCTTCTCGCCGGGCTTCCAGCGGTCGTAGAAATATTTCCCGGCAAAGACGACGGTGGCAAGTCCGACGAGCATGCGGGTCAGTTCGAAAGGGACGGCCGAAAACGTGTACCAGCCGAGCGCCGTGCCGATGATTGCGCCGGGCAGCAGGGCCTTGAGCGTCGGCCAATGACCATGGTGGCGCCAGGTCCACAGCGCGACTGCGTCCATGACGATCAGGATCGGCAGCATGATGGCCGCCGCCGTGGCCGGTTCGACAACGAAGGTCAGGATCGGCACACCGAGCAGCGCCAGCGCCCCGCCCATACCGCCTTTCGTCAGGCCGACGAGGAGAACGGCGGGAATCGCGGCCGCATAAAAAATCGGATCGGGAAGCATGAAATCAAAGCACCTGTTGAAACTCCGCTCTAACGGATTTATCCCGAAATAGCGAGAGCGGCGAATGGCCTCCGCCGCAACCAAAGGGATCGAGAGACATGGATACGGAACAGGATCGTTGCCGGCTGGTGCTGATTGCGCCGGAGATCGCCGACATGAAGATGCAGGAGAAAGCCATCGCCGATGCGCTGCGCGGCGGGGATGTGGCCTCGGTCATTCTCCCGCAATATGACGAGGCGGTGGAAGCCTTCCAGAAGCGCGCCGAGCTGATCGTGCCGATGATCCAGAATTACGAGGCCGCCGCCATCATTGCCGGCGATACGCGTGTGGCCGGGCGGGTCAAGGCCGACGGCGTCCATATCGAAGGCGGAACCGGCGTCCTTGCCGATGCCATGGAACGCTTTTCGCCGCGCATGATCGTCGGCGGCAGCGGTCCCAAGGACCGCCATCAGGCGCTCGAGCTCGGCGAACTCAACCCCGACTATGTGTTCTTCGGCAAGCTGGACGGGGATACCCACCCCACGACACATCCGAAGAATCTCGAGCTTGGCGAATGGTGGGCGTCGATGGTCGAGATCCCCTGCATCGTCATGGCCGGCAGCGAGCCGGCAAGCGTGATCGAGGCCGCGCTGACCTGGGCGGAATTCGTCGCCGTGGGCAAGGCCGTTTTTTCAGCGCCTGGCGGCCCGGCGGGCATGGTTGCCCAGATCAATGCCGCGCTCGACGAAAAAGCGCCACGGTTTGATTATTGAAGAGGTCATGACCGTCCGCACCCGAACTACGCTTGCCGCCCTGATCCTCGCGCTCGTGCTTCCGGGCACGGCCCGCGCGATTTCGGCGCGCGAATTCGCAACCGATGCGGATCTTGTCGGCGGCGCCGCCGGCAATCCCCGGCTCGGCGGAACGCTGCTGCCGCCCGGAATGGAGGCAGACAAGCCGGCGGACGCCTACAGTTTCGAATTTGCCCAGCTGACGAAGGCGATGGATAGCGATGCACCGCCCCAGCCGCCCTATGACGGACCGGTGGACGAGGCCTACGGGGCCTATCAGCGCGGCCTGTTCGAGGCGGCCTATGAGGCGGCGATGGCGCGCGCCGGGCGGGGGGATCCGCGCGCCGAGACGCTGATTGCCGAACTCATCGAGCGCAAGCTGATCGCCGAAGGTCGCGCGGGAGAACCGGGCGCGTGGTACCGCATGGCCGCGGAAAGCAAGGCCCCCTTCGCCGTCAATCGCTACGGCATGTATCTGCTTGGTTCCGACGACGAGGAAGAGCGAAGCAAGGGACGGGACCTTGTGCGGCAGGCGGCCGAGGCGGGCGATCCGCTTGCCGCCTTCAACCATGCGACCATCCTCGTGCAGGAAAATCAGGGAACGGAGGGGCTTAAGCTTGCCTTGCCGTGGTTCGAGCAGGCGGCCGAGGCGGATGTGCCGGATGCGCAATACGCGCTTTCCCAGATCTACCGCGCGCTTGAAGGCCTGCCCGCCGAAAAGCGCGATCTCTGGCGCTACTGGCTGCGCCGGGCGGCCAATGGCGAACATGACACGGCCCAGCTTGAGCTGGCGCTCGACCTGATCAACGGAACCGATATGCCGCGCAACATAGCCGAAGGCGCCGAATGGATGCACCGCGCGGCGCTCAACGGCAATCCCGCCGCCGCCAGCCGGCTTGCCTATCTCTATCTCAACGGCATCGGCACGGCCGTCGACGAGCAATCCGCCGCTGTCTTCTATCTGAGCGCCCGCAAGGTCGGGCTCAGGGACGATGAGATGGAGAAGCTCCTGGCATCGCTTCCGCCGGAAAGTCTTGAGCGGGCAAGAATGAGGTCTCGCGCCATCGCGCGACGATACTAATGCGGGTTGCGATCGCGCAATCCGTTTGGTTTTTTATATTATTTTTCTTGGTTAACGTGTACGTTATATTGAAACATAAGCATGAAGTTTGACTATCCCGTGCCGATAGCGGGCTTTCTGGGAGAATGACTGCTTGTTGCAGCTTAGCTTTGTCGGACAGATGATTGGCAGTCTCGGATTGGGCGCCCTTATTGTCATGGGGTATGGCTTGGTGCTGCGCCACTTCAGCGGCAAATGGTATGAGGCGTATGCTAGCGCTATCGTGTTCGCCTGTGGCGCTCTGGCCGCGATGACAAACCCCATCGTGCTCGAATCCGGCTATATCTTCGATGCGCGCGCCGTGTTCATTGCGCTTTCCGGTCCCTTTGCAGGCGCGGGTGGCGCGGTGCTGGTCGCTCTTTGCACGGCTCTGCCGCGGATCATGATCGGCGGTGACGGGATGACGGCGGGCGTTGCCGGGATCATCATCGCCGCCGCGGCCGGGATCATTTATGCTTGCCTGTTTCCCAACAAGCGCACGCCGGGCGGTTTCCTGCTGCTTGGCTGCCTTGCCGCGCTGATGGTGTTTTCGCTGTTTCTGCTCGAGTTCCCCACCGCTCTGGCGCTGATGGAAAGGGTCGGCTTTACCCTGACCCTGGTGAATATCCTCGGCACTGTTCTTCTCGGCTCGGCGCTCGAGGCGACCAAGCGCAGCGCCGATTATCTGCGCGACGTGGAGTTCAATGCCGAGCGCGATCCGCTGACCGGGCTTTTCAACCGACGGGCGCTCGAGCAATTCGAAGGCAGACTCGGCCAGTCGATTGCGCCTGACAAGCGCTACGGCTGCGTCGTGCTGTTTGACATAGACCGGTTCAAACTGGTCAATGACCGCTACGGCCATTCGCGTGGCGACGAAGTGCTGCAACGGGTAGCCTCGACGGTGACGAGCCGCATGCGCCGTTCAGATCTTGTGGTCCGCTTCGGCGGAGAGGAGATCGCCGTGGTCTTGCTCTCCACCTCCCTCGATGACGCCTACCGCATCGCCGAACATATCCGCGCCTTGGTGGAGAAACTGGTGTTTAGCCATGAGGGCGAGACCTTCACGGTGACTGTCAGTGCCGGGATCGCCGCCTTTACGGTGGGAAAGACGCGGCTGGAGGACGCCTTCGACTATGCCGACCGCGCGCTCTACCAGGCCAAGGATGCGGGTCGCAACCGCACAAAAACCTTGACAGTGCCCGTTGCTGACCGTGCTCCCGTGCGGGCAAATGCCTGACAGGCCTTGAATTTCGCACCGTTCTGTGATCATGAACCCGCCAACAGCCTGTTTGCCGGCAGCAGGCGATCCCGCGCCGGCGCAATAACCGAGGATTTCAGGTCATGGCCCGTTCAGCCCTTCTCAATGTCATGGTTCAGGCCGCGCTCAAGGCGGGACGGTCTCTGACCCGCGATTTCGGCGAGGTGCAGAACCTTCAGGTCTCCATCAAGGGGCCTGCCGATTTCGTCTCGCAGGCGGATGTCAAAGCCGAGAAGATCGTCCGGACCGAGCTGATGCGCGCGCGCCCCACCTATGGCTTCCTTGGCGAGGAAGGCGGCGAGGAGGCCGGAACCGACGGTCAGCACCGCTGGATCGTCGACCCGCTCGATGGGACCACCAATTTCCTGCACGGCATTCCCCAGTTCGCCGTCTCGATCGCGCTCGAACGCTCGGGCGAAGTGGTCGCCGGGGTGATCTTCAACCCGATCCTGGACGAGCTCTATGTGGCCGAAAAGGGCGGCGGCGCGTTTTGCAACGACCGGCGCATCCGCGTTTCGGCGCGTCGCACCCTTGCCGATGCGGTGATCGGCTGCGGTGTTCCCCATCTCGGGCGCGGCCAGCACGGCAAGTTTCTGGTGGAGCTTCGCCATGTCATGGGCGAGGTCGCCGGCATCCGCCGTCTCGGCGCTGCCTCGCTTGACCTTGCCTATGTTGCGGCCGGCCGGCTCGACGGATACTGGGAAGAGGGGCTTTCGGCCTGGGACATGGCCGCCGGTCTGATCCTGGTGCGCGAAGCGGGCGGCTTCGTCTCCGATGCCAAGGGCGGTCAGCAATGCCTCGAAACCGGCAGCGTCGTTGCCGGCAACGAGATGATCCGCATTGCGCTCTACGATCAGTTGCAGCGTCGCCTCGAGAAATAGGCAGCAACCCTTCCGGTGGAGCGAGCCCGGTTTTCGGCGCAACGCTCTTCAAATCGGCCGCATTTTCGAATAGAGCTTTGATACCGGTTCGAAGGCATGCTTCGGACCCGTTCGGTCGTGCCGCAAATTTCGGCCGGTGTCAGCTTTGAGCGGAGGACAGGACGAGATGTCGGATTTCGAACTCGCACAGGACGATCAGCGCCAGCCCCGCCCGCGCGGCTACGCCCAGAAGATGTCGAGTCCGATGACCTTCGTCTGGACCATGGTCATCTTCCTGATCCTGGTGGGTTTTCTCGTCGCTATCCTCTATCGTCAGGCCCACACCTATTTCATGACCAATCCGGGGCTGAACGGCCTCATTCTCGGCGTTTTGCTGATCGGCGTGCTGATGGTGTTCTCGCAGGTTCTGGCGCTCCGGCGTGAAGTCACCTGGCTCAATTCCTTCCGCGCTGCGGGAAGCGCTGACCGGGTCGGCCGCGAGCCGAAACTGCTTGCGCCCATGCGCGCGCTCATCGGCAGCCGCCAGACCATGGCGTTGTCGACCTCGTCCCTGCGCTCCATTCTCGATTCCATCGCCACCCGGCTTGACGAGCAGCGCGACACCTCGCGCTACCTGGTCGGCCTTCTGGTCTTTCTCGGGCTGCTCGGAACCTTCTGGGGCCTGCTCAACACGATCGACTCGATCGGCGATATCATCCGCGGTCTCGATCCGAATTCGGGCGCCAGCGCCGATGTGCTCGAAGCGCTCAAGGAAGGCCTCTCGCGTCCGCTTTCCGGCATGGGGACGGCGTTTTCGTCCTCGCTGCTCGGGCTTTCCGGCTCACTGGTGCTCGGCTTTCTCGACCTGCAGGCGGGCCGCGCCCAGAACCGTTTCTACATGGAGCTTGAGAACTGGCTCTCGACCATGACCGACGTCACCTCCGATCTGGCGCCTGCGCTCGAGGGCGTTGCCAGCGGTTCGTCGGAACAGTTCGAGATTTTGGCCGAGGAACTGCGCCGCATTGCCGAGGCGAACGGCGCGGGCGCAAGTTCCGTTCCCGCCATGGCCCAGCTTGCCGAGGGCATTCAGGGCGTTGTGAAGAACATGCGCAATGAACAGCAGATGCTGCGCGACTGGATCGAGGCGCAGCACGAGGAATCGCAGGAGATGCGGCGCACGCTGCAACGTCTCACCGACAAGCTTGGGGACCGGTAGCCATGGCGCTTGCCCGCAACCGTCGATCCAACCGCAGCGTCGATTACTGGCCGGGTTTCGTCGATGCGCTGTCGACGCTGCTTCTGGCGATCATGTTTCTGCTCACGGTGTTCGTGATCGGCCAGTTCATCCTGACGCGCGAGATCTCCGGCAAGGACGAGGTGCTGAACCGGCTCAACAGCCAGATCGCCGAGCTGACGCAGCTTCTGGCGCTTGAGAAGAGCAACAATCAGGATGCCAGCGACGCGATCGCCGCGCTGCAGGCCTCGCTCGCCTCGGCTCAGGCAGAACGGTCGCGCCTGCAGTCGCTTCTCGATGAAGGCGCCGGCGTCAGCGATGCCGCTGATGCCCGCATCTCATCGCTTTCCGAGGATCTTGAGGCTGAGCGGCAATTGACGGCGAAGGCGCAGAGCCAGCTTGCGCTTCTCAACCAGCAGATATCCGCCCTTCGCGCCCAGCTTGCCGCCGTGGAAGAAGCGCTGGAGATTTCTGAGGCGAAGGACGAAGCCTCGCAGGCGCGCATTGCCGATCTCGGTCGCCGCCTGAACACGGCGCTGGCGCAGAAGGTGCAGGAGCTCAACCGCTACCGGTCGGACTTCTTTGGCCGGCTGCGGCAGATCCTGTCGGACCGCGAGAATATCCGCGTCGTCGGCGACCGTTTCGTCTTCCAGTCCGAGGTGCTGTTCCCCTCCGGCTCCGACGAGTTGAATGATGACGGTCGCGCCGAGCTTTCCAAACTGGCAACGGCGCTTCTGGAAATCGCGCCGGAAATTCCCGAGGACATCAACTGGGTTCTGCGTGTCGACGGCCACACGGATGATGTGCCGATCCGGCCCGGCGGCAAGTTCTCCGACAACTGGGAGCTTTCGACTGCGCGCGCGAATTCGGTGGTCCGCTACCTGATTTCGCAGGGCGTGCCTGCGACGCGCCTCGTGGCGGCAGGCTTTGCCGAATACCAGCCGATCGCGCCGGGCGAAACGCCGGAAGCGCGCGCCCAGAACCGCCGCATCGAGTTCAAGCTGACCGAGCGCTGAGCGCGCTCGCTCATTGGCTTCAGACGCGCCGGACTTGCCTTCCTGCGCACTCTTTCCTATTCTGTGCGCTCCGCAAGGGTGGTACGGCGCAGGTCGCCCAACCGCCGCGCTTTTTTGAAGCGCTGTTCTTCCTGACAAGCGGACGAGGGTTCCTCCAGGAAGCATCCCAAGACGAACAGATGCTTGTTCAGGAGTGATAAATGACCTTCGTCCTGCCCGCACGGGCTGCGCGCTGGCGGCCCGACAGCCGCCTTGTCGCGATCTTTCTGATGATCGGCGGCGTTGCCGCTTTCACCTTTGTCGATACGCTGACCAAAATGCTGACGAGCCGGCATGAACCGGTCATGCTGGTATTCGTGCAATCGGGTCTTGCGGCTTTGATGGTGCTGCCGATTGCAGCTTCGAAGGGCAGGGCGGGCTTTACCATCAAGTCGCCGCGCCTGTTGCTGATCCGCTCGGCTCTCGGCGTTCTGGTCAGCTTCCTGATCTTCACCTCGCTGTCGCTGCTGCCCTTTACCGTGGCCTCATCACTGTTCCAGCTCGAGACCTTTTTCGTCATCCCGCTGGCGATCATGCTGTTGAAGGAAAAGGCGGACTGGCGTCGCTTTCTCGCCGTTGCGCTCGGCCTTTCCGGCGCCTTCCTGATTCTCAGGCCGGGCAGCGAGGCATTTCAGCTTGCGGGACTTGTGGCGATTGCCGCGGCGATTGCGCTCGCGGCCAAGAATATCGTCCTGAAAATGCTGGCGATGAACGAGGCCTTCCTGCCGGCGCTGTTCTGGATGTATACGCTGATGGCGGCGATTGCTGCCATTCCGGCTATGTTCTTCTGGTCGCCGATCGGGCTTGGCGATCTGGGGCTGCTGCTGCTGTCGGCAATCCTGGTGAACGCCAGCAATTATTTCATGCTGAAGGCTTTTTCCATGGCCGATGCGGTGGTGCTGACGCCGGCACTGCACATGGCGCTTCCGCTGGCGGTGATGATGGGGCTGGTGGTCTTCGGCGAATGGCCGCAGCCGATCGTCTGGGCCGGCATCGCGCTGATCTTCGCCGCCACCTTCATGCCGACGGGCCGCAAGCCGAAGCCTTGAAAATCAGGCGCTTTCCTCGGTGTTGAACTGCAGGCGCGCCAGGCGGGCATAAGGTCCGTTTCTGGCCACCAGTTCCTCATGCGTGCCTTCTTCCACGATATGCCCCTCGTGCATCACCAGGATCCTGTCGGCGGAAAGCACGGTTGCCAGTCGATGGGCGATCACCAGGGTGGTCCGGCCCTCCATCAACCCGCCAAGCGCCTGCTGCACCAGCGTTTCGCTTTCCGCGTCCAGCGCGGAGGTCGCTTCATCGAGCAGCAGCACCGGTGCGTCGCGCAGCACGGCGCGGGCGATGGCGATGCGCTGGCGCTGGCCGCCGGAAAGGGTGATGCCGCGCTCGCCCGCCATGGTGTCGTAGCCGCTCTCAAGCCTTTCGATGAAACCGTCAGCCTGGGCGGCAATGGCCGCGGCGCGTACCTCGTCGCGGGTCGCATCCGGCTTGCCGAGCGCGATATTGTCATGGATGCTGGCGGCGAAGATCGCGACATCCTGCGGCACGAGTGCAAAGCGGGCGCGCACGGCATCGGGCTCGGCCGCGCGCAGATCGACATCGTCGAGGCGGATCGCGCCCTGGTCCGGGTCGTAGAAGCGCAGCAGCAGCGAAAACAACGTGCTTTTGCCCGCACCCGAGGGACCGACAACGGCAATCGTCTCTCCGGCCTTGACGGAAAGCGACAGGCCGTTGAGCGCGCCGGCCCTGGCGCCGCCGGTCGGGTAGCGGAAGGAGACGTCGCTCACCTCAAGCGCCCCGCGCGAGGGTGTTGGCAGTGCTACGGGATTGGCCGGAGCCTTGATAGCGGAGTGTTCCATGAGAAGCTCGCTCAGGCGCTCGGCCGCGCCGGCGGCCAGCGACAGTTCGCCCCAGACTTCCGAAAGCTGGCCGAGCGCGCCGGCGGCGAGCACCGAGTAGAGCAGAAACTGGCCAAGCGTGCCGCCGCTCATCGACCCGGCAAGTACGGATTGCGCGCCGAACCAGAGGATCGCCGTGATCGAGCAGAACACCATTGAAATGGCGATTGCCGTCAGCCCGGCTCGCGCCTTCAGCGCGGCGCGAACGGCGGAGAAGGCATTCTCCACGCCGCGTCCATAGCGTTGGGCGGCCATGGCTTCCGCGGTGAAGGCCTGAAGCGTGCGGGTCGCGCCGATCGCCTCGCCGGCGTAAGCGGTGGCGTCGGCAAGCTGGTCTTGGGCGGCGCGCGAGCGCGTGCGCACATTGCGTCCGGCTGCGATCAGCGGCAGAACCACCAGCGGGATCGCCACAATCACCAGCACCGAGAGACGCGGCGAGGTATAGATCATCATCGCCAGCGCGCCGAGCCCCATGATCATGTTGCGCAGCGCAATCGAGGCGCTCGCGCCGAAGGCCGACTTGATCTGCACCGTGTCCGCCGTCAGCCGGGAGACGATCTCGCCGGACTGGTTGACGTCGAAGAAGGCGGGCGACAGCCGGATGACATGGGCGAAGACATCGCGCCGGAGATCGGTGACGACGCGTTCGCCGAGGATCATCACGAAGAAATAGCGAAGCGCGCTGGAAACGCCGAGCGCCAGCGCCATCAGGCCGAGCACCAGAAAATAATTGTTGATGAGCTGGGCATCATCGGCCGAAAAGCCATGGTCGATCACCCGCCGCACGGCAACGGGCAGGGCAAGGGTGACCAGCGATGCCGTGAGCAGGAAGACCAGCGCGCCGGCGACGAGGCCGCGATAGGCGCAAATATAGGGCAGGATCGCTGTCAGCGGGCGGAGCTCCTTGGCCCTGCCGCCACTCGTCTTGGCACTGCTGCTCACGGGAATTTCCTTCACTCTTGCCACCGCCCGATATTGCATCAGGCGGCTCTTGTTATTCGGCCCACGTTCCTGTATAGCGACCGCAACCTCATCGACAGCCGTGGGCTTTTTTAAGGTCGCACGGCTTTGTTTATTCAATAGGCTCGGCGGGCGCAATGGCAGCCGGCCTGGTAACGAACTTGCAGGAACGAGAGTTATGAAGGCTGATATTCATCCCGACTATCACATGATCAAGGTCGTCATGACGGACGGCACGGAATACGAGACCCGCTCCACCTGGGGCAAGGAAGGCGATGTGCTGAACCTCGACATCGACCCGACCTCGCACCCGGCATGGACCGGTGGTTCGCAGCAGCTTCTGGACCGCGGTGGCCGCGTCTCCAAGTTCAACAAGCGCTTCGGTGGCCTCGGCATCTGATTTTCGATCAGATCGCGGATATTTCGAAGACCCGGTCCTTGTGGCCGGGTTTTTTGTTGGCGGGCGCAGGCGCTCGGTCGGATTGCGCGGGGTAGGAAAGGCGCTCACCCCTCACCTCCGTCATACCGGCCCTGGATCCCGGCTCAAGCCGGGGTGACGGACAATGGGTAGGCAGGCTCGGCCGGCAAGGGCCTTCGGTCTTTGGCGGACTTTGCCAAAAAAAAGCCCGCCGAACGGATCGGCGGGCCTTTTCGATCTCTATGCCGCGCCCGCAGCCATGCGGCGCAGGGCGGCGCGAGAAGCCATGCAGGCTTAGAGAAGCTTGCCCATGGCGACGGCGACGTCTGCCATGCGGTTGGAGAAGCCCCATTCATTGTCGTACCAGGACAGGATCCGGACGAGCTTGCCTTCCAGAACCTTGGTCTGCTGGGCGGCGAAGATCGAGGAGGCCGGGTCGTGGTTGAAGTCGCGCGAGACGAGCGGCTCGTCGTTATATTCGAGAACGCCCTTCAGCTTGCCCTCGGCCGCTTCCTTGATCGCGGCGTTGACTTCCTCGGCGGTAACGTCCCTGGACGGCACGAACTTCAGATCGACGACCGAAACATTCGGCGTGGGAACGCGGATCGACGATCCGTCGAGCTTGCCCTTCAGTTCCGGAATGACGAGACCAATCGCCTTCGCCGCGCCGGTCGAGGTCGGGATGATCGACAGGGCCGCTGCGCGAGCGCGGTAGAGGTCCTTGTGCATGGTGTCGAGGGTCGGCTGATCGCCCGTATAGGAGTGGATCGTGGTCATGTAGCCACGCTCGATGCCGAACTTCTCGTTGAGCACATAGGTGACCGGCGCGAGGCAGTTGGTCGTGCACGAACCGTTGGAAACGATCATGTCGTCCTTGGTCAGCGTGTCCTGGTTGACGCCGTAGACGATGGTCTTGTCGGCGCCGGCCGAGGGAGCGGAAACCAGAACGCGCTTGGCGCCGGAGGCCAGAAGCATCTCGGCCTTTTCCTTGGCGGTGAAGATGCCGGTGCATTCCAGCGCGATGTCAACATCGCTCCAGGGCAGTTCCTTCGGGTCGCGGATCGCCGTGACGCGCATCGGGCCGAGACCGGCGTCGATCGTGTCGCCGTTGACGGTAACGTCATGCGGGAAGCGGCCGTGAACCGAATCATATTTCAGCAGGTGGGCGTTGGTTTCAACCGGGCCCAGGTCGTTGATGGCGACGACTTCGATGTCCTTGCGGCCCGATTCGACGATGGCGCGCAGAACGTTGCGGCCGATGCGGCCGAAGCCGTTGATGGCAACTTTAACTGTCATGGTAGGAACTCCCTATTCGCGAGTAGATATATTTTTCAAAGCTCAAAGCCGCCGGATGGCGCCCCGAGGGGCTGGCGCTCTCTCTCGAGACCGCCGGAACGAAAACGGCCATCGCGCGCCGGCAAGCCGGCTGCCCCGATATAAGTGTTTTTTGCCGAAAAATCAGCATCCATCAGGCAGGAAGACGTCATTTTCGGCAAGAGACAGCCCGGTTTGGGCCGGGCTGTGCAATTCAATCCTTTGAAGTCGCTTATGCGCGCTTCTTTTCCACCGCCTCGACAATCGCCTCGGTGGTGATGCCGAAGTGCTTGAAGAGGTCGGGACCTTTGCCGGATGCGCCGTAGCCGTCCATGCCGATGAAGATGCCATCGGTACTGATGAAGGCGTCCCAGCCCATGCGGATTGCGGCTTCGACGCCGACCTTGATCGGCGAATTGCCGATGATGGCCTTCTGGTAGTCTTCCGGCTGCTCGAAGAACAGTTCCATGCAGGGCACGGAAACGACGCGGGTGGCAATACCCTTGCCGTCGAGAACCTTCTGGGCTTCAACCGCGAGACCGACTTCCGAACCGGAGGCGAAGATCGTGACTTCGGCCTCATTGGCCGGGATCAGATCATAGGCGCCCGTGGCGCAGAGGTTCTTTTCGGAATAGTCGAGGCGCACGGCCGGCAGGTTCTGGCGGGTGAGCGCAATGCCGGAGGGCGCATGCTGGCTTTCCAGAGCAAGCTGCCAGCATTCCGCCGTTTCCATGGCGTCGGCCGGTCGGAACATCAGCAGGTTCGGGATTGCCCTGAGCGATGCCATCTGCTCGACCGGCTCATGGGTCGGGCCGTCTTCGCCGACGCCGATCGAATCATGCGTCCAGACATGGATGACGCGGATGCCCATCAGCGCCGCCAGACGCACCGAGGTGCGGCAATAGTCGGAGAAGATCAGGAAGCCGCCGGAATAGGGGATCAGCCCGCCATGGAGCGCGATGCCGTTCATGGCCGCGGCCATGGCGTGTTCGCGGATGCCCCAGTGGATGAAGCGACCGGAGAAGTCGTCCGGCGTGATCGAGGCGGTCTGGCTGGTGTTGGTGTTGTTCGAGCCGGTCAGGTCGGCAGAACCGCCGATCGTTTCCGGGATCGCGCCATTGATGACCTCGAGAGCATTCTGCGAGGATTTGCGCGAGGCAAGCGTCGGCTTCTCGTCGGCAAGCTGCTGCTTGTATTTCTGCACCGTGCGGTCGAACGAGCCGGGCAGCGCGCCGGAGAAGCGGCGGTTGAACTCGGCCTTGATCTCGGGCTTTGTGCCCTCAAGCCGCTCTTCCCATTCCACGCGCGACTTGGTCGAGCGCAGGCCGGCGACGCGCCATGCGTCGAGAATGTCTTCCGGCAGTTCGAAGGGAGCGTATTCCCAGCCGAGCGCCTTGCGGGTTTCGGCGATTTCCTCGTCACCCAGCGGAGAGCCGTGAGCCTTGTTGGTGCCGGCCTTCTTCGGCGCACCGTAACCGATGGTCGTCTTGCAGGCGATCATGGTCGGCTTGTCCGACTTCCGGGCTTCCTCGATTGCCGCGGCAATCTTGTCCGGGTTGTGGCCGTCGATATCGATCGTGTGCCAGTTAGCGGCGCGGAAGCGGGCGTGCTGGTCGGTCGAATCGGCAAGCGAAACAGCGCCGTCGATGGTGATGGAGTTGTTGTCCCAGAGCAGGATCAGCTTGGAAAGCTTCAGATGGCCGGCAAGCGTGATGGCTTCCTGGCTGATGCCTTCCATCAGGCAGCCATCGCCGCACAGCGCATAGGTGTAGTGATCCATCAGCGCGTCGCCGAATTCATCGGCAAGCTTGCGCTCGGCGATCGCCATGCCAACGGCATTGGCAATGCCCTGACCGAGCGGACCGGTGGTCGTCTCGATGCCGGAAGCATGGCCATATTCCGGGTGGCCGGCAGTCTTGGAGCCGAGCTGGCGGAAATTCTTCAGGTCTTCGAGCGTCATGTCCTCGTAGCCGAGGAGATAGAGCAGCGAATAAAGCAGCATGGAGCCATGGCCCGCAGACAGCACGAAGCGGTCGCGGTTCGGCCAGTTCGGGTTCTTGGGATCGAACCGCATGAACTTGGTGAACAGCACCGTCGCGACATCGGCCGCGCCCATCGGCAGGCCGGGATGTCCCGAATTGGCCTTCTGCACGGCGTCCATGGAGAGGAAACGGATCGCGTTGGCCATCCGGTTATGTTTTTCAAGAGAAGTCATGTGTTCTTCGCTTTTCTTGATTCTTGAGGGATTGCGTTGGTCATTGGGAAACCGGCCATCCGGCCGGTCGGCAGTGCTGCCGGTTAAATTACAGTGTTGCCCGAACCAATCAAGGCGGCAAATCCGAAAGCGCCCCGCTGGGCCTCGAGCCCGAAAACGCGTGGACACTACACCATTTCAAATGGGCCTGCCACAGCTTAACCAGCCTCGCTGCAATATGGTGCATGACCTGCCCTTTTTAAGCGGTTTTCCAGCTTCTAAATCGATTGATACGCGAAGTTTCTGCTCGTTTCATTGCTTTATGACAAGTCGCCCTCGTGTCAAACGCACACAAATCCGTCATCGCCGCCCTCACGCGCGTCCGGTCGCGCGAGCCGTGGGCAAGCATCAAGTTTCCACTTGACAATCAAGGGCCTCAGTTGACCTCGGCTGTTAACTCTCCCTAAGATCACGATGAAATTTCGGGCATCTTGGCGATTCGAAAGACCGGATTTTCATCTTAGGGTGGCGGTCGTCAGGGTTGTTCATGTTATGCGCGTCTCTCTTTTGAAGAGGAAAGGCAATGGTGGCGGAAACGGGTCGGCTGCAAAACGCGCTTGAAGCGCTGGAAAAGGCGCTTTCGGGCCTGGAAGACGCCGTCGACGCCCGCACGGACAAGCTTCAGAACCGGGAAGACCTCGAAAACGAGGTGCGGATCGTGCATGAGGACCGCGCCGGACTTGCGCGCGAACTGGACCAGGCGCAGTTTCGAGCGAACCGGCTGGAAGAAGTCAACCGCGAGGTTTCCCGAAGGCTGGTCACGGCCATGGAGACGATCCGCTCGGTTCTCGACCACGAGAGATAGGTCGCAAAAGAGGAAGAGATGGCGCAAGTCACCGTCAATATTGATGGCAAGGCCTACCGGATGGCCTGCGAGGCGGGGCAGGAGGACCACCTGGTCGATCTTGCCGCGCGTTTCGATTCCTATATCGGCAATCTGCGCGGCCAGTTTGGCGAGATCGGGGACCTGAGGCTGACGGTAATGGCGGGCATCATGATCATGGACGAGTTGCACGACCTGCAGACGCTCGTGGATGCCAACGCCGCCGAGCTCAACGATCTTCGCGCCAAGGCAGGCGACGCCGACAGCGCGCGGGCGGCCCATGACGATGAGGTGGCGGTTGTCCTTGAAAACCTCGCAGGGCGGCTTTCCACGCTTTCCAGGAAGATTTCGGGCGCCGACAAGTAGCTGTTGTCCGGAGCGCCGGCGGTCCTTCCGGCAAGCCGGGAAAAATCAACTTCGCGCCTTGTTTTCCCTCTGGCAGGCGGAAGACCGGAGCCTTATATAGAGATCACGGTCTGCGCTTCTCGACAGGAATCAACGAATCCCCGGGGCCTTACTCGATCCTAAGGGAGCTGTCCCTGACCTCGCTCGTGGGCTTGGTTATATGGCGCCCACCTACTTCTGTAGGCGCCCAGGATCCAACCGATTCCATCGGTCGCCGTGGACCGGCCAATTCTTTCTGACGCAGGCAGGACATGCGTGTGAACGACGTGCCAGACAGCAAGCCGGACATGCGCAACCGCAGCCTCATGCGCCGCGATGCGCTCACGGCTGATGAGCGCCGGGCGAAAAGCCTGGCGATCGCAACCCATGGCGCCGAGGCGCTTGCCCCCGAAATTACCGGAAAATGCGTTGCCGGCTATCACCCCATCCGCTCCGAGGCCGATGTCGGCCTGCTGATGGCCTTGCTGGAGAAGGCAGGCGCGGCGCTTGCGCTGCCCGCCGTGATTGACCGTGAGACCATCGTCTTCCGCGCCTTCCGGTCGGGCGAGGAACTCGTCGCCGGCGGGTTCGGCACGCGCGCTCCGGGCGCAGAGGCCGGCGAAGTCGATCCCGATATCCTGTTGATGCCGCTTTCGGTCTTTGACGCGGCCGGCAACCGTATCGGCTATGGCGCGGGCCATTATGACCGGGCGATCGCGCGGCTTGTCGGGCGCGGCAGAAAGCCTTTCCTCGTCGGCATCGCCTTCGACCTGCAGGAGGTTCCCGCCGTTCCTGCTGAATCCCACGACGTGCCGCTTGACGCGATCATCACCGAAAGCGGTTTCCGGCGGATCGAAAACGGGAACTGAACCCGACTTTTCGGCCTGTTTTCGACAAAAACCATTTGCATGAAGGCGGTGGGGCGTTAGAGCCTGTGATCACGAAGGCCGGCGCCTGGAGGGTTCCGGCAGCGCCGTCAGGGACAGATTGGATTTTTTATGCGTTTGCTTTTTCTCGGTGACATGGTCGGCAAGACGGGCCGCAAGGCGGTATGGGACCGTCTGCCGGGCCTCATCAGCGATCTGAAGCTCGATTTCGTCATCGTCAACGGCGAAAATGCCGCCGGCGGTTTCGGCATCACCGAGACCATCTTTCAGGAAACCATCAATGCCGGCGCCGATGTGGTGACCACCGGCAATCATGTCTGGGACCAGAAGGACGCGATCATCTTTGCCGACCGGCATGAGCAGTTCCTGCGGCCCGCGAATTACCCGGCTGGCACGCCGGGCAGGGGCTCCAGTATTCACTATGCCAGGAACGGCGCGCGCGTGCTGGTGGCAAACATCATGGGCCGTGTGTTCATGCACCCCGAACTCGACGATCCCTTTAAGGCGGGCGAGGATATTCTGGGGGCCTGCCAGCTGAAGGACCAGGTGGACGCCATCGTCTTCGATTTCCATGCGGAGGCCACCAGCGAGAAGCAGGCCTTCGGTCATTTCGTCGATGGCCGCGCCAGCCTCGTCGTCGGCACCCACACCCATGTGCCGACCGCCGATTGCCAGATCCTGAATGGCGGCACGGCCTATATGTCGGATGCCGGCATGTGCGGCGATTATGATTCCTCGCTCGGCATGGACAAGGAAGAGCCGCTCTCCCGTTTCGTCTCGAAGATGAACAAGTCCCGCTTCGAGGCCGCTACGGGCCCCGCGACCATCTGCGGCGTCGGCGTCGAGATCTCCGATACGACCGGCCTTGCCGAGAAGGTCGCGCCGCTGCGCCTCGGGCCGCGGCTCTCCGAAACGGTCCCGGATTTCTGGAATTAGCCGGCTATTGATAGGAGCCCGCCAGCTCCGGTTTCCCGGCGCATGAAGCGACCGGGCGGCATGCCGACATGGCGGCTGAAGGCGGTGCTGAATGTGCTGGCGGAACTGTAGCCGATCCTGCCGGCGATCTCGTCAAGTGACAGGTCCTCGCCGCGCAGCAGATCCTTGGCAACCGCCATGCGCCAGGACAGAAGATATTCCATCGGCCGCATCCCGACCAATCGTGCGAAGCGGTCAAAAAAGGCGGAGCGCGAGAGGCCGGCCGCCTGGGCAAGCGCCGGCACGGTCCAGTTCCGCTCGAAATCGGCATGCATGGCGCGAAGCGCGGCAGCGATCCGCTGGTCCGCAAGGCCGCGCAGCAGGCCGGGCCGGTCCTTGGTCACGGGGGCTGCGCGCAGCGCCTCGATCAGCAGAATCTCGATATAGCGCTCAAGAATGAGATCGCGGCCGATATCCTCACGGGCCGCCTCTTCGCCGACGAGCCGCACGATCGCGCTCAGTCGCCCGACGCCGCAGATATGGATCATGCCGGGCAGGAGCGAGACGAGAAGATCGGCGTCGGGAGAGCCGAAGGTGAACCAGCCGCCGAACTGCCTGACATCGACCGGTCCCTCCTGACGGCCGAAACGGACCTCCCGATCGGGCGTCGGCGCGGTTTTCGGGTCAATGCGGACCGGCGTCGCCGGCTCGAAGCCCGACATTGAAAAGGCGGGCGTGGCCGGCAGCAGCACGAAATCGCCCTCCTCAAGGGTAACCGGCTCCTCGCCGTCTACCGCCAGCTGGCAGCGGCCCTCCGTCACGGCGCAGAAGCCCGGTTGCCCGAAGGCCGAATAGCGGACAGCCCAGGCGCCCGCACCGCTGATGCCCTTGGAGAAGACGGCGCGGGGACGCAGAAGCTGGATGATCTGAACAAGCGGATCTGCCATTTTGGACTATAACGAATTAAATAAGGACTATTGATTGAAGATAGTCCTGATTTTGATTGATATAACGCTCCTGTCAACACAAAACACAGGAGACAGAAATGAAAACCGCTCTGATTACCGGCACGTCCTCGGGCTACGGTTTCGAAACCGCCCGTTTCTTTCATGCACAGGGCTGGAACGTCGTCGCCACCATGCGCAAGCCCGATCATGACCTCTTCCCCCGCTCGGCTCGTGTGCGGGTTCTGCCGCTCGATGTCACCGATTCGGAAAGCATTGCAGCCGCTGTCGAGGCCGCCGGACCGCTTGACGCCCTGGTCAACAATGCCGGTATCGGGTCCGCCGGAGCCTTCGAGGCGACGCCGATGGCCCATGTCCGCAAGATCTTCGAGACCAACACCTTTGGCGTCATGGCCATGACCCAGGCCGTCATTCCGCAGATGAGGGAGCGCGGAGAAGGCGTGATCGTCAATGTGACGTCGTCTGCAACGCTTGCGCCGATGCCGCTCGTCGCGCCCTATACGGCGAGCAAGCAGGCGATTGAGGGGTTCACGGGGTCGCTTGCCTATGAGCTTGCCGCTGTCGGTGTGCGGGTCAAGCTGGTGGAACCGGGTCTCGGTCCGACCACGCGCTTTGCCGCGAACTCCGACATCTCCGTCATGGACCTTATCCCCGAAGCCTATGCCGGCTTTGCCGGACAGATTTTCGAGGCCTACGGACAGCAAATGCTGACCACGAAGGAAAGCGATGTGGCGGAAACCGTCTGGCAGGCGGCCAACGACGCCACGGACCGGCTGCGCTATGCCGCCGGTGCTGATGCGGTAGCGCTTGCCGGGGCGGCGTAACCGGAGCCGGGCTGGCGTGGAGGGCGCCTCACGGGCCGTTTGCGACGGATCCGGAGGCGATTCCCCACCCCGGCGGGACGCCGTTTACCGTTTCGTCAATTCGAAGTAGGATGACTTTTACGGGAGCCGGGTCGGCTGGCGCGGATGCGGTTGCGTTTGCCCGTTTTGATATTCAGCGGGGAGGGGCCAATGGCTGCGTTGATCGGGTTTGTGCTTTCCAACTTCACACTGACCTTCTTTGTCATCGGGCTGATCGCCGCGGCGATCGGTTACGGGCGAAAGAGAAGGCCGCGCGGCCGGGAAGACCTTGTCGAGGCGGTCTTCGCCTGGTTTCTGTTTTTTTCGATTGGCGTTTCGTTCTTCTACAACTTTGTCATGCATGTCTTTTTCGGCAAGATGGCGGCGTCCTTCATCGGCTGGGCGGACAGTCCGTTCCAGGCGGAAGTGGGCTATGCGAGCCTTGGTTTCGCGGTTATCGGTTTCCTCGCCTTTGGCGGCAATCGCGGTCTGCGGATTGCCGCCGTCATTGGACCGGCCTGCTTTCTGCTGGGGGCAGCGGTCGGCCATGTGATCGGGATCGTCAAGGAGCACAATTTCGCGCCGGGTAATGCCGGTGTCATGTTGTGGAGCGATATTCTGCTGCCGGTCCTGGGGCTTGTGCTGCTCTGGCTCAGCCGGGATAGGGCGAAGGCCCGATAGTTCGGGCGCGGCGGACGGACGTCAGAAACAAGACGGCATGGCATGAATTTTCTCAATACCTTCCAGCTCTTTCCCATTCTCGACAGCGCGCTCAGCCTGATCATCGGCTTCATCTGCGGCACGGCGATTGGCGCTGAACGGCAGTATCGTCAGCGCAGCGCCGGCGTGCGCACCAATGCGCTGGTCGCTATCGGAGCGGCCGCCTTCGTCGACCTCGGTCAGCGGGTTGCCGGCGATGTCGAGGCGGTTCGCGTCATTTCCTATGTGGTCTCCGGCATCGGCTTTCTCGGCGCCGGCGTGATCATGAAGGAGGGCTACAATGTGCGCGGCCTCAACACGGCCGCCACGCTCTGGTGCTCCGCCGCCGCCGGCGCCTGCGCGGGCTCCGACATGCTGGCGGAAGCGGTGCTCGTCACCATCGTGGTGCTTGCCGCCAACACCCTGCTTCATCCGGTCGCCGACCGAATCAACCGTCTGCCGCTCAACCCGAACGCCGGCGAAGCCATGTTCGTCGTGCGTGTGGTCACCAGCAAGGACAGGATTTCCGCCGTGCGTCGCCAGCTTTTCGAGGTGCTCGACCGCGCCCATTATCCCGTGCGCGACATCGAGATCGAGGAGCGCGAGGATGGTCTGGCCGAAATCGGCGCGACCCTTGTGCGCACTGCTGTCATCCACGCCGAAATCGACACGCTCGTTGCCGGCATGGCCAAATGGCCGGGCGTTGCCAGCGCCTATTGGGAGAACGTGGCGGTTGATTGAAGCGCCCGCGCGCGACACTTTGCCCGTTTCACCTCGCTGCGGAGCAGGGCATGGCGCCGGCGGAGTTCAACATCGGCCATCTCCACAAAAAAAGGGAAGGGCGTGACGAGGGATTGCGACGAGGCCTGTGCGCTGGCTGAGAGCCGCCGCCGAACAGAACGACCGAAACGCGCTTGGCGAACTCGGCTTCATGTATGAGCACGGGCTCTGCGTGCCCTGCGATCCGGGCGAGGCGGAGAAATGGTATGGCCGCGCCGGCGCGTTCAGCCGCGGCTGAAGATCTCCGCCAAGTTCGCTTTGTCAGCCTTCCTCAACCCTTTGGTAACCAAAACAGGAGAGAATCCGGCCAGTCACCAGTAGTTGAGTACCTGTTAAAGCGAGTAACACATGGTTCCGGTCTCTGCCCTTAAGACGAAGGCGGCTTCGCCTCAGCGCGCCGAATGGATTGACACCATCATCAAGGGCGATTGCGTAGCGGCACTCGAAGCGCTCCCGGACCATTCGGTCGACGCGATTTTCGCTGATCCGCCCTATAATCTCCAGCTTGGCGGCGTTCTCCACCGTCCGGACCAATCAAAGGTCGATGCCGTCGATGATGAATGGGACCGGTTTGCCTCCTTCGAGGCCTATGATGCCTTTACCACCGCGTGGCTTCTGGCCTGCCGCCGCGTGCTGAAACCGAGCGGCACGATCTGGGTCATCGGTTCCTATCACAATATTTTCCGCGTTGGCGCGAAGATGCAGGATCTCGGATTCTGGATTCTCAACGACATCGTCTGGCGCAAGACCAATCCGATGCCGAACTTCAAGGGCAGGCGGTTCCAGAACGCGCACGAGACGATGATCTGGGCGAGCCCCGACGCCGATGCGCGCGGCTACACCTTCAATTACGACGCGATGAAAGCGGCCAATGACGATGTGCAGATGCGCTCCGACTGGCTGTTTCCGATCTGCTCCGGCGGCGAACGGCTGAAGGGCGAGGACGGCAAGAAGGTGCATCCGACGCAGAAGCCCGAGGCGCTGCTGTCGCGCATCATACTGTCCTCGACGAAGCCGGGAGACGTGGTGCTCGATCCGTTCTTTGGTTCCGGCACCACGGGCGCGGTCGCCAAACGTCTTGGACGTCACTTTGTCGGCGTTGAGCGCGAGCAGGATTATATCGATGCCGCGACGGCGCGCATCGCGGCGGTTGAACCGCTCCCGGATGATATGCTGGCGCCGACGCCGAGCAAGAAATCGCTGCCGCGCGTGGCTTTCCTGTCGCTGATCGAAAGCGGGCTTCTGTCGGCCGGAGACAGGCTGACCTCGCCCAAGGGCGATCTTGCCGCCCATGTGCGGGCTGACGGCACGCTGGCAAGCGGCGCCGAGAGCGGATCGATCCACCGGCTTGGCGCGCGGCTCCAGGGGGCTGAGGCCTGCAATGGCTGGACGTTCTGGCATTATGAGGAAGAGGGCGCGCGCTACCCGATCGACCGGCTGCGCGGACGCATCCGCGCCGCCATGGCGAGCACCTGATTGCGTCGCTTCTTATATTAGGATTTCATCAACCATATATAGAATTTGTTTACAAATTTCGTTTACTGGTTGTGCTGTTCCCTGCAGCGGCGTAGCGGTTGGCGACCTCCGAACGACACGCGGCAAATTTCCGGGCCTGGCATTCGCCGGGCCCGGTTGCGTTTTCGGCGGCTTCAGACGGTAATGCCGAAACTTGCCAGATCGGCCTTCAGCGCATCAGCGCCGGTAAAGCGCACCGCGTTCCAACCGGCGGCCTTCGCCCCTTCCACATTGACGGCCTTGTCATCGATAAACAGCGTTGCCTCGGGCGCGAGGCCGAAGGTCTCGATGTGACGGTCGAAGATGTTGCGGTCGGGCTTGACCATGCCGACCTCGCCGGAGACGGTGATGCCCCGTCCTTCCTCGAGAAACGGATAGCGCGTACGGCAGATGCGGAACGTATCCGGCGCGAAATTGGTCAGAAGCGTCACGTCATGTCCGGCGGCGATCAGCGCCTGGTAGAGTGCGACCGAATCCTCGTAAGCGTAAGGGATCATCTCTTCCCAATGGGCGCGGAAGGCGCGGATATTCTCGGCTTCTTCCGGGTGGCGGGAAATGGCCTCGGCCTCCGCTTCGGGCCAGGGGCGGCCGCGATCCTGTTCATGGTTCCACGCATCGGTGCAGACCTCGGCAAAGAAACGGGCGCGCTTTTTCGCGTCCGGGATGATGCGCGAAAACGGCACGAGCGGGTCATAATGCACCAGCACATGGCCGATGTCGTAGACGATGTGGCGGATTTCAGTGGTCATGGTCTCTCCCTGCTGGCCTTGAATGCATCGGGTATAGCCTGCGTGATTGCCTTTTTCATTACACTGGGAAGGGCTTCTTCACCAAGGGCCGCGATTTTCGTCCAGCGCCCTCCCGATACCGGGCCCTCGGCACGTTCGGCGTGAAAGACGGCCAGTCTGAGTTCGAAATGGGTAAAGACGTGGACAACCTCGCCTTTTGACGTCCAGTCGGCGGCAAAGGGGGCGGCATCGGTTCCTGTCTCGCCGTCGGTCCTGGCGGTCCAGTCGGTCGTCGGCACTTCCGCCATGCCGCCGAGCAGGCCTTTTTCCGTGCGGGTTCTGAGCAGGATCTTGCGATCGGCCGTCTCGGCGACGAAGGCCGCGCCGCGCCGCACGGGCCGCGCCGCCTTCGGCATCTTCAGGGGAAAACGCTGCGGGTCGTCATCGGCAAGCGCGGTGCAGTCGGCATTCAGCGGACAGAGCACACAGGCCGGCCGCTTCGGCGTGCAGAGCGTTGCGCCGAGATCCATCATCGCCTGGGCAAAATCGCCGGGGCGCTCTTCCGGCGTCATCTCTTTCGTGCGGGCGCGGATTTCCGGTTTGGCTGCGGGCAGGGGCGTCTCGATGGCGAAAAGCCGCGTTACGACCCGTTCCACATTGCCGTCGACCACGGCCTCCGGCCGGTCGAAGGCGATCGCCGCGATCGCCGCCGCCGTATAGTCGCCGATGCCGGGCAGCGCCTTCAGGCCGTCGAACGTATCGGGAAACCGCCCGCCATGGTCGCTCGCCAGTACTTCGGCGCATTTCTTCAGATTGCGGGCGCGTGCGTAATAGCCAAGGCCTGCCCATGCGGCCATGACGGCATCCGTATCGGCTGCGGCAAGGTTGTCCACGCGCGGCCAGCGGGCAAGGAACTTGTCGAAATAGGGCTTTACCGCCTGCACCGTGGTCTGCTGCAGCATGATCTCGGAAAGCCAGACATGGTAGGGATCCGGCACGACGCCTTCGGCCTTTTCGGCGGGGCCAACGCGCCAGGGAAGGTCCCGGTAGTGGCGGTCGTACCAGGCAAGAAGCTTGCGGGCAAAATGATCCATGGGTCCTGACATCAACATACAAGCGGGCTTCTCACGGCTTATCGCGGAAGGCCGATCGCGGGCAAGTTCCGGGGCAAAAATAACCCGTGGCTTTTTGATGCTCCCTGTTCATGGCGAGACAAATTCTCTATGGTCGGTACACCTTCCGCCGCATGAAGCGGCCGGTCTTGCGAAGGTCTGGAAATCATGCGCCCGTCCCGTCCAAGAAACGCCAGCCAGATTGCCGATGTGGCCAACAGTCTCATCGATCCGATCCTTGCGCGCCGCGCCGGCATTTCCACCGCTCTTTTGAGCGCCTGGGAGGAGATTGCCGGCGAGACCTATGCCGAATTCTCGCGGCCGGAAAAGATCACCTGGCCAAAACGCGGCTTCGAGAGCGAGGATGGCGGTTTCCGGCCCGGTTGCCTGACGGTTGCCTGCGAGGGCGCGCGCGTTCTGTTCCTGACCCACGCGCAGGGCGAACTCATCCATCGGGTCAACGGCTTTTTCGGTTTTTCGGCGATCGACCGCATCAAGGTGGTGCAGAAACCGGTGCAGCCGCCGGGCGGGCGCCGCAGAAGGCCGCCGGAACTTTCTCCCGCCGAGGCGAAAGCGCTGGAGGCGCGCCTCCAGGGCATCGAGTCGGAAAAGCTTAAGGCCGCAATCATGCGGCTTGGCGCGGGCGTGATGAGCGAGAAACGCAGAAAGGAACGGACAAGCGGTCGCGGGCGGGCTTGATGCTACACGCGACGGTCACATCTGTTTGAAGGAGGCGCTGCCGGCTTGTACAACCTGTCACCGGTCGCTAGTGAAGATGAAACGGGAAACCAGACGAGAGTAACCACAATGGCTGAATTCGAGATCACCAAGCGGACCCTGTTGCGCGGCGTTGCTGCCGGCGGCGCGGCGGCGGGACTTTCCCTTGCCACTTCCGCCTTTGCGCAGAGTGCTGAACTGCCTGAATCCCAGGGCAATGTCGACATGAAGAAGGCGCTGGAACCCGGACCGCTTCCGGAAATCGCCATGGGCGAGGAGAACGCGCCGGTCAAGATCATCGAATATCTGTCGATGACCTGCCCGCACTGCGGCAACTACCAGGAAAACACCTTCCCGGCGATCAAGGAAAACTATATCGACACCGGCAAGGTCTATTACATCTTCCGCGAATTCCCCTTCGATCCGCGTGCGATGGCCGCTTTCATGCTGGCGCGTTGCGCTCCTAACGGCAAATATGTGCCGTTCATGGATATGATGTTCTCGCAGCTGAGAACCTGGGCGACGGCCGAAGACGGCAGCGCCGCCATGCTGCAAATGGCGAAACTCGCTGGTTTTACACAGGAAAGCTTCCAGGCCTGCTTGACGGACCAGAAACTGCTCGATGAGATAAATTCCGTAAGAGAACGCGGGGCGGAAGAATTCGGCATCAGTGCGACGCCGACCTTCCTGATCAATGGCAAGAAATATTCGGGGGACATGTCGGTTGACACGATGTCGGCCCTTATCGACAGCATGCTCTGAAACACCGTTCGCTGACCTTTTGGCGCGCGTCTGCGAAGGCGCGCGCTTTTTTGTGTGCCCCTTGCGGGATGTCGGCCGATGAAATTCGAGCGCCTGCGTCTTGTCGGTTTCAAGTCTTTTGTCGAGGCGAGCGATTTTGTCATTGCGCCGGGGCTGACGGGCGTCGTCGGCCCCAATGGCTGCGGCAAGTCCAACCTTGTCGAGGCGCTGCGCTGGGTAATGGGCGAAAACTCCTACAAGAATATGCGCGCCTCGGGCATGGACGACGTGATCTTTTCCGGCTCCGGCAGCCGTCCGGCCCGTAACTCGGCGGAAGTCGGCCTGCATATCGACAATGCCGACCGCACCGCGCCGGCCGCCTTCAATGACAGCGACGAAATCCAGGTCTCGCGCCGGATCACCCGCGAACAGGGCTCGCTTTACCGCATCAATGGCAAGGAGGCGCGCGCCAAGGATGTGCAGCTTCTCTTCGCCGATGCCTCCACCGGCGCGCGTTCGCCCTCCATGGTCGGGCAGGGGCGGATCGGCGAGCTGATCCAGGCCAAACCGCAGGCCCGCCGGCAATTGCTGGAAGAGGCCGCCGGCATTTCCGGGCTCTATTCGCGCCGCCACGAGGCTGAGCTCAGGCTGCGCGCCGCCGAGACCAATCTGGAACGGCTGGAGGATGTCACCGCCCAGCTTTCAAGCCAGATCGAGAGCCTGAAACGGCAGACGCGGCAGGCGACCCGCTACAAGTCGCTCTCCGCCGATATCCGCGCCCACGACGCCATTCTCCTGCATCTGCGGTGGGTGGAGGCCAAAAATGCCGAGGCCGAGGCGACGAGCGTGCTCAACCAGTTGACCTCCGTCGTCGCCGAGCGCGCCAACCAGCAGATGGAGGCGGCCAAGACCCAGGCCGTGGCTGGCCTGAAGACGCCGGAACTGCGCGATGCCGAGGTCAAGGCGGCGGCAACCCTGCAGCGCCTGCAGATCGCCCGTCGCCAGCTTGATGACGATGCCGCGCGGATGATGCGCCGCCGCGACGAGCTTTCCCGCCGCCTGCTGCAGCTTTCCGAGGATATCCGCCGCGAAGAGGCGATGATCGAAGACAATAGCGCGATCCTGGAGCGACTTGCCGCCGAAGAGGCCGAGTTGACCGAATTGCTCGACTTTTCCGGAGAGGACGAGGCGGCGGCGCGCGAGACCATGGACGAAGCGGCGGCAAGCCTTGCCGACAGCGAAAGCGTCTTCACCGCGCTGACGGCCGAGCGGGCCGAGGCGGCGGCAACGCGCGCCCAGCTTGAGCGCGCGATCGCCGATCTTGCGGGCCGGCGGGCGCGGCTGGAAAAACAGGTGGGCGAGGCCGACGCCGAGCTTGACGGTATCTCTGCCCGGATTACGGCCCTGCCGGACCCTTCGGAAAAGCGCGAGGCGCTGGAGGCAGCGGAGGTTGCCGAGGAGGAAGCCTATGGCGGCGAGGAGGCGGCCGAGGAAGCCCTTGCGGAGGCCCGCCGCAACGAGGCGTTGACCCGTCAGCCGGTCGAGGCCGCCAAGGCGAAGCTCTCCGAAATCGAGACCGAGGCCCGCACGATTGCGAAAATGCTGTCCGCAAGTGCTGCCGCCGGCGATTTCACCCCACTTGCCGATCTGCTCAGCATCGCGCAGGGCTATGAAACGGCGCTTGGCGCGGTGCTTGGCGATGATCTGGAAACGCCTCTGGAGGCCGAGGCGCCGGCGCATTGGCGCGGCAATGGCGATGGCGCCGGCGATCCGCCGCTGCCTTCCGGTTGCCGCCCGATCAGCGAGCTGGTCGAGGCGCCGGACGAGGTGATGCGGCGTCTCCGGCAGGTTGGCCTGGTGGAAGAGGGCGAGGGCGAGGCGATGATGGCAGCGCTTTTGCCGGGACAGGAACTGGTCACCCGCGCCGGTGCCGTGTTTCGCTGGGACGGGCATGTGAAGGGCGCGGATGCGCCGAGTGCGGCAGCGCTCCGCCTTTCCCAGAAGAACCGGCTTGCCGCGCTTGAGGACGAGCGGCGTGAGGCGGAGGTCGCGCTCGAAGACGCGCAGCAGGCCCAGCAGCAGGCGGGCGAGACGGTGCGAGCCGCCGAAGCGGGGCTTGCTACCGCGCGCGAGACGGTTCGCATGGCCGGGCGCATGGTTGCCGATGCCCGCTCCGCCCTTGCCGAGGCGGAAAAAGCGTCAGGCGAACTGGTGCGCCGCCGCGATGTGGTGGCCGAGACCCGCAGCCAGCTTGCCGCCCAGCTTGAGGATGTCGCAGCGCGCGCCGAGGAGGCGGAGGCGCAGCTTGCCGAAGCGCCTGATTTTTCCGCGCTGGAGCAGCGTCTTGCCGCACAGGGAGCGGAAGTCGCGCGGCGTCGCGGCGAGCTTGCCGAAGCCCGCGCCCGCCATGACGGGCTGATGCGCGAAAACGACGCCCGCAAGCGCCGCATCGTCGCCATCGGCCAGGAGCGGGCAAGCTGGCAGAACCGGGCAAAGGGCGCGGAAGCGCAGATCGCGACGCTGAGGGTGCGCGAGGATGAAGCCCGCGACGAACTGGAGGAACTGGAAGAAGCGCCGGAAGAACTGGAAGACAAGCGCCGCCAGCTGATCCGCGAGCTTGAGGCAGCGGAAGAGGCGCGAAAATCAGCCGCCGACCGCCTCGCCGAAGCCGAGGAGGCCCAGCGCGAGGCAGACCGCCACGCCGCCAAGGCGCTCGCCGATCTTGCCGAAGCGCGTGAAAAGCGCGGACGCGCGGAAGAGCGCCTGGTCTCCGCGCGTGAGCGGCGGGAGGCATCGGAAGCGCGCATCCGCGAGGTGCTGGAGGTCGCCCCGCACGAGGCCTTCCGTCTGACAGGCCTTGCGCCAGATGCCGATCTTCCGGACCAGATCGCCGTGGAGCGCGCGCTGGAACGGTTGAAGGTCGAGCGGGAGCGCCTCGGTGCGGTCAATCTGCGCGCCGAGGAGGAGCAGGCGGAGCTTACCGGCAAGCTTGAGGAACTGGTGCGCGAGCGCGACGATATTCTCGATGCCATCCGCAAGCTGCGCGGCGCCATCCAGAGCCTTAACCGCGAGGGGCGCGAGCGGCTGCTTGCCGCCTTTGACGAGGTCAATGAACAGTTCCAGCGCCTCTTCGTCCACCTCTTCGGCGGCGGTATGGCGGAATTGCAGCTGATCGAATCGGATGATCCGCTGGAGGCCGGGCTCGAGATCCTCGCCCGCCCGCCCGGCAAGAAACCGCAGACCATGACGCTGCTCTCCGGCGGCGAGCAGGCGCTGACGGCGATGGCGCTGATCTTCGCCGTGTTCCTCACCAACCCCGCGCCGATCTGCGTGCTGGACGAGGTCGACGCGCCGCTCGATGACCACAATGTCGAGCGCTATTGCAATCTGCTGGAAGAAATGGCCGCGACCACCGAAACCCGCTTCGTCGTGATCACCCACAACCCGATCACCATGGCGCGCATGGACCGGCTGTTCGGGGTGACGATGGCCGAGCAGGGCGTCTCGCAACTGGTGTCCGTCGATCTGAGGACAGCGGAGAAGCTGGTCGAGGAAGTCTGACAGCGGCCAGGCCGAGCCCGCCTTCGGGATTTTTTCTTTTGTCCAATTCTCATTTCGGTTGCGATGTTCTAACGTCCGGCAAAAGGTAGAGTGAAGACGGGCATCGCGCCCGGCAACCGGGCGGACGAATGGCGAACTGGGTTTACGGTTTCGGTTTCAGCGAGGCGGAAGAACACGAGATTGACCGGAATCGACTGGGCGGTAAGGGCGCAAGCCTTGCCGAGATGGCGCGCATGGGGCTTCCCGTGCCCCCCGGCCTGACAGTCGTCTCCGACGTCTGCCTCTATTTCTACGAACACGGCAAGACCTTTCCGGAAGGCCTGAAGGAAGAGGTGGCCGAGGGGCTGAAGAAGATCGAACAGGCAACCGGCAAGCTCTTCGGTCGCAGCAAGCGTCCTCTGCTTCTGTCGGTGCGTTCGGGCGCGCGGGTTTCCATGCCCGGCATGATGGATACGGTTCTCAATCTCGGGCTCAATGACGAGACGGTTCAGCTTCTGGCCGAAGACACGGGCGATGCCCGCTTTGCCTGGGACAGCTATCGCCGCTTCATCCAGATGTATTGCGATGTCGTGCTCGGGCTCGACCAGGAGTTCTTCGAGGAGTTGCTGGAGGAACGGCTGTCCGAACTTGGCCACGCCTATGAGACCCAGCTGACGGCCGGCCAGCTTGAGGACATCGTCGCAAGCTATAAGGAACTGCTGGAGGAAGAACTCGGCGAGGCCTTTCCACAGGATCCCTATGAGCAGCTCTGGGGCGCGATCTCGGCGGTCTTCTCCAGCTGGACCAGCGCGCGGGCGACCACCTATAGGGCGTTGCACAATATCCCCTTCGAATGGGGTACGGCGGTCAATATCCAGGCCATGGTGTTTGGTAATCTCGGCAATGATTCGGCAACCGGCGTCGCCTTCACCCGCAATCCCTCGACTGGCGAAAAGGCGCTTTACGGCGAGTTCCTGGTCAATGCCCAGGGCGAGGATGTCGTCGCCGGCATCCGCACGCCGCAAAGCGTGACGGAACCGGGACGGATCGCTTCCGGCGGCGAGAAACCGTCGCTGGAAAAGCTGATGCCGGAGGCCTTCAGGGAGCTCGATACCGTTTCCGCCCGGCTTGAGCGCCATTATGGCGACATGCAGGACATGGAATTCACCATCGAGCGCGGCAGGCTCTACATGCTGCAGACGCGCTCCGGCAAGCGGGCGGCGGGCGCTGCGATGAAGATCGCCATGGACATGGCCGACGAGGGGCTGATTACCCGCGAGGAGGCGATCATCCGCGTTGATCCGGCAACGCTCGACCAGATGCTGCACCCGACCATCAAGCCGGGCTACAAGGGCACCCAGATCGGCTCCGGCCTGCCGGCCTCGCCCGGCGCCGTCACCGGCGAGATCGTGTTTACCGCCGAGGAGGCGATTTCGGCCCATGCGGAGGGTCGCAAGGTCATTCTCGTGCGCACCGAGACGAGCCCGGAGGATATCCACGGCATGACGGCGGCGATCGGCGTTCTAACGACGCGCGGCGGCATGACCAGCCATGCGGCGGTGGTGGCGCGCGGCATGGGCGTGCCCTGCGTGACGGGCGCGGGCAATATGCGTGTCGACCGCTTCGCCAACATTCTCCACGGGTTGAACGGGACGATGCTGCATCCGGGCGACACGGTGACGATCGACGGCGCCACCGGCCGGGTGATGAAGGGCGCCGCACCGACGCAGAAGCCGGCGCTGTCCGGCGATTTCCAGCGTCTGATGGAATGGGCCGACGCCATCCGCCGCATGAAGGTGCGCACCAATGCCGATACGCCGGGCGATGCCCGCGCGGCGCGCGAATTTGGCGCGGAGGGCATCGGGCTTTGCCGGACGGAGCACATGTTTTTCGAGGGCGACCGTATTCGCATGATGCGGCGGATGATCCTGGCCGAAACGGAAGACGGCAGGCGGCAGGCGCTCGACCAGCTCCTGCCGATGCAGCGGGCCGATTTCGAGGAACTCTTCGCCATCATGCACGGCCTGCCGGTGACGATCCGCCTGCTTGACCCGCCTCTGCACGAGTTCCTGCCCAAGACGGCAGGCGAAGTGGAGGATGTGGCCGAGGCGCTCGGAATGGAGACCGATGCGCTTCGACACCGGCTCGATGCGCTTTACGAGTTCAACCCCATGCTCGGTCATCGCGGCTGTCGGCTGGCGATTTCCTATCCGGAGATTGCCGAGATGCAGGCGCGCGCGATCTTCGAGGCCGCCATTGCTGCTGCCCGCGCGACCGGGGAGCCGATTGTGCCTGAGATCATGGTGCCGCTCGTCAGCCTGCGCGCCGAACTGGAATATGTGAAGGGCCGCATCGATGCTGTCGCCCATGCCGTGATGGAAGAAAGCGGCATGGAGATCTCCTACTTGGTCGGCACCATGGTCGAGCTGCCGCGCGCGGCTTTGAGAGCGCATGAAATCGCGGAGACGGCCGCCTTCTTCTCCCTTGGCACCAACGACCTGACGCAGACGACCTTCGGCCTCTCGCGCGACGATGCGCCAGGCTTTCTCAGCACCTATCAGAAGAAGGGCATCATCGAACGCGATCCGTTCATTTCGCTCGATTTCGATGGGGTGGGCGAACTGATGCGGCTTGCCACCGAGCGCGGCCGCCAGACCAAGCCGGACCTTCAGGTCGGCATTTGCGGCGAGCACGGCGGCGACCCGGTGTCGATCCGCTTCTGCGAGGGGCTGGCGCTCGACTATGTATCCTGTTCTCCCTTCCGCGTGCCGACGGCGCGTCTTGCCGCCGCCCAGGCAACTGTCCGGCAGGCGGAGGAAGCTGGCAAGGGCTAGCGCGCCGTGTGTCCATTCGGACGCACAAAGCATGACGAACTAGGAAGCAGGCCGGTAGCGGCCGGCAAGCAGCGGCGGGCCGTCCGTTGAAACGCTGCCGCGCTCGACCAGCGCCTCGAGATGCGCGAGCACGGAGAGCGCGGCCGCGCCATGCAGGCTCGGCTTTGTCGTGCGGTAGATCACCTCCACCATTTCGGCAATCGTCTCGTCGCCGGCCGCCAGCCGCTCCAGGATCGCCCTTTCGCGCATCAGCCGATGCGAGCGGATGCCGCGGACAAAGCCATGCGCGGCGTTGACCGGGCCGCCGTGACCCGGAAGATAGATACTTTCCGGCCGGGCAAGCAGCTTTCCCAGAGAGGCCATGTAGTCGTTCATCGAGCCATCCGGCGGCGCGACAATGGTGGTCGACCAGCCCATCACATGGTCGCCGGAGAAGAGATAGGGCGTGCCTTCCAGCGCGAATGCGAGGTGGTTGGCCGTATGACCCGGCGTGTGGAGAGCCTGCAGGACGAAGCCGTCCGCGGCAAAGCGTTCGCCGTCCGCAAGGGTGATATCGGGCGCGAGCGCCATGTCGGAACTCTCGGCAAAGGGGTTCTCCTCGCCGTCATGCAGCGGGCGGGCGGCGCGGTGCGGCGAGAAGGCGAGGATCGGCGCGCCGGTCGCGGCCTTCAGCCTGTGGGCCATCGGCGTGTGGTCGAGATGGGTGTGGGTGACGGCAATCCCGTCGACCTTCCGTCCGTCGATCGCCTTCATCCATATGTCGAAATGCCCCTTGAGATCGGGACCGGGGTCGATGATGATCAGGGACCGTTCGCCGATGAGATAGCCGTTGGTGCCGCAGGCGGTGAAGGGGGAGGGGTTTTCGGCCGTCAGCCGGAAAATGCCATCGGCGATCCTGACGGCGCGGCCATAGGCCGGGTCGAAGTCCTGTCTTGATTGAGGCTCGCGCATTGTCATTCTCCTACGGGCGCGATCCCTGTGCGCCGACGCACTCTATCTGACATCGCACGAACAAATTGCAAGGCCGCCGAGCCCGACCTCCGTGCGGCCTGGGCGGCAAAAACACTGTCCATCGCCCGATTTATCCGTTGTCGCCCGGTCGGAGCTTTGCTAAGAGGCTTGTCGTTCGGTCGCTTGCGCGCGGCGCGGACATGCTGGGGTGTAGCCAAGCGGTAAGGCACCGGTTTTTGGTATCGGCATGCGCTGGTTCGAATCCAGCCACCCCAGCCAATTTTATCTACTTGCCCTATCCGTGGATCGAAGCCGCCGACCTGAAGCTCCGGCGTGGCGGAGCCTTGTCGCGGTTATTATCACCGTTGGTTTCAAGGCCGAAATCGCGGTTGTTTCGGTGGGCGAGAGTGGACTGGTCGCCGTTCAGTTTCGGGTTTTGCTGCCCGTGCCGGGCAGGAAAGAACAGGATCAGGACTGACGGTGGAGCGGTGATTTCCGTTGTTCTTCAGCTACCTTGCGGGTTTCAGGCAACATCAGAGGAGCTCGGTCGCGCACGAGGCAATGGCCCGGCGTTTCCATCGAGCAGGTCACGCCGTCTTCCTGTCCATATTCACGCGGAACTGTCCCCGGACGACCATGCGGCATACTGAACGTTTTGCCTCTCCATATCGCTGTAGAGCCAGGCCATGCGGTCGAGGAACCAGAGTTTGAGCAGCATGGTCAGCGCCATGCCGGAAAGCGTGGCCCACACGTTGAGCCAGATCAGGCCGGCTATGAAAACCAGACCGGAGACAGCAGAAAGCGCGTTCAGCACATTGCCGGCGCGTTCGTGGCCGGCGGGAATGGGCACGCTTTTGCGGCTGAGCCAGACCCTTTCGCCGAAAATCCCGCGTGTCATCCAGTTGTCCTTGCGGGCGGGCGGCGAAAAAAGCCGCGGATTCAGCCACACCCAGGCAAGGGCTGCAAGCGCTGGCAGGATGGCCCAGGGCCCGATCAGCACCCGGCTCCAGGCGGCAAGCGCGAGAGCGGGCAAAACGGTCAGCCGGCTCCAGCCGCTCCACGGGTTTGCGTGGCGCTGCCAGGTGCTGTCGTTCATCCCCATCAGCTTTTCTGCATATTCCGCAAATTTCATCGACCGGTGCTCTCCGTGTTTGTGACCGAGGTCATGCTCTCGTCCCTATGCTTGCGCGCCAGTCTCCGGATCCGGCCGGAGGCTTTCCGGAAGCCGCGCTCGAACAGCAGCGCCCAGAGCGCGCCGGCCAGAACCTGCCACAGATTATGCGAATCCGACTCGATGCGCGAGCCGCCGACAAAGAATGCAGCCAGGATGACAATGGTTTTAACCGCCGGCGACTTTTCGATACAGGCGTTGACCAGGCTGCTCGCCCCGAAGCTTGCCGCCGCCATATGGCCGGAGGGGAAACCGTGAAGGCTTCCCGAGGGGCGGATGTTGATCCGGGCATCGCCAAGCCCCCATTTTGTCAGGTGAACCGTGCCGAGCATCGCCAGAAAGCGCGCTGCATAGTCTCCGCCGCCGCCGGTGGCGATCCGGCAGCCGAACGCGGCGACCGGCAGTGCGATCTGAAGATTGTCGCCGTAGCTTTCGACCGTTCTTTGGGAGAGGCACAGCGCCAGTGCCAGCAGGGCGACGATAAGGATGTTTCTGTGAAGGAGGAGTGCTTGCTTCAAATGTCCAGATCCGTGATCGTTTCAATCCCGGATGCGTTATGATGCAGACGCCGCCGCGTCGTCCTGACCGGCAGGCGAGGACGTTGGACGGGCTGGAAACAGCTTGTTTCGGCTGGCGTTCCTGCGCGAACGGCCGGAGTTTGCCGTTGTCGGAACGGTCCGCTAAACAGGTTTCTCGATAAACGGAACAAACGCCGACGCTGACCTTGATCGACCAGTTCAAAACCATCGCCGATACCGCCCTGCCGATCGTCGCGCTTTATTCGGCGTTGATAGCCTTCGGACAGACCCGGTTTCATGCCAGCGCCCGGTTGCTCGGTTGCCTCTTCCTGCTGGTCTTGATCATTTCGCCTCTGCCTCTGCGTTTTGACGAAACGACACTTGCGGGGCATGTCTATTCCTCGCTTGTGTGGGGGCTTTTCGCGCCGGCAAGCGCATTGCTGGCGCCGCTCTTCTATTTCTACGTGCTGGCGCTTACGCGGGAGCCGGACAGGCCGCCTGTCTGGCCGTCACGCAGGCATTTCATCCTGCCCGCCCTTGCCGCCGTCGCCGGTATCGCCATGGCGTTGCTGTCTGTCGAAACGCGCAACGGCCTGTTTGCCGCCGTCGAAACAGGGGCGCCGCTTCCGCTGCCGCTTTCCGTTCTTGTTGGCGCCTGGAGATTGCTCGGTCCGGCAACGTTCTTGCAGTGGCTGGTCTATGTCGTGCTGATGTACCGGCGGTTGACGGCCTACCGCAATCGGCTCTGCGATCTCTATGCCAGCACCGAGCGGCTGGAACTGCGCTGGATAAACTGGCTGATGGGCATGATTGCCATTTATGCCCTGCTCAATCTCATAGACTCCGCCGTGTTCGATCCGTTCGGGTGGAATGTCGTGCCGGTTGTCGTCGACCGCCTGTGGTCTCTGCTGATCGTGTTGGTTCTCGGCTTTTGGGGACTGCGCCAGCGACCGGGGCTGTTGCCGCCGGATGAGGCTCCGGCCGGGGCGGCCGAAAACGGCAAATACGAAAAAAGCGCATTGTCGCGCGCGATGCAGCAGCGGATCGCGGACAAGCTCGTCGCGGCGATGACGGATGAACGGCTTTACCGGGACGCCAGTCTCTCGCTCTGGTCGCTGTCGCAGCATATCGGCGTCGCGCCCAACTATATCTCGCAGACGCTGAGCGAAACGCTCGGACAGTCCTTCTACGCCTTCGTCAACGGCTATCGCATCGGCGAGGCAAAGAGTTTGCTTTCTTCAGAGACACGATCGGTTCTCGAGATCGCCTATGATGTCGGCTTCAACTCCAAATCCGCGTTTTACAGCGCGTTTCGGCGCGTAACGGGCGAAACCCCGGCGGCCTTCCGCAAGGCACGAGAGGCGGATGACAAGTCAGCAGACGACCCGAAAGGCATTCCCGGCTGAAATCGGTGGCCGGGGGCCATGTTCTGTCAGGCCTTGGGGGCAGATGGTTTGCGCCAGCGCCGCAGCGCCCAGAGGGTCAGGAAAACGACAACAAGACCGTAGCCGGCACTATCGAAGATGGCCTTGGCCGTCGTAAATCCGCTGGCGGTCCCGACCTGTTCCGGCTGAAGCCCGGAAGACCCCGCGAAAAGCATGCCCCTGACAGCTGCGTTTTCCAGATAGTCGAACACCATGCCAAGAACCGGGATCATCGCAAGCAGCCCCTTCCAGAACCGGTGCAAGGGGGCCAGAAGATAAATCGCCAGGCCAAGTGTGAGGGCGAGCGCGGCAGGGTAGGCGAGATCGAGGCGCTGCTGCGGACCGAGATAGATCTCGCGCCCTTGTGTCGAGAGTGCCGCCAGAAACGCCTGCGCCTCAGCGAATGAATAACCGCCCGGCCGCATATCGAAGGGTGGAAGCCCGCCGGCAGCCTGGCTGATGGCCGGCAGGGTCCAGACGCTCATCGTCACATAAATGCAAGCGGCAATCGCAAAGGCAATCCATGCCGTCATCCTGATGCGCTTCATGGCATCTCGCCTCCTTCTGTTTCAGCCGTCGCCGGGAAAACCGTCTGCGAGAATAACGTCAGCACAGCGCGGTGGACAGGACGGCCCAGCCCTTTTTGCCCAGATGAAGATGCACGTCTTGTCCGGCTCCGCAAAGATGTGCATCGCGCCCGGCGAGGACGTCCCTTGCCTCCGGCATGGAAAATGACGTCGGGTCTCCGAGATTGAGCGCGAGAAACAGCCGCCGGGGGCCTTCCGCCAGTTCAAGGAGGAGGCGGGTGTTTTCGAGATGGACGCTTTTCGATCGCGCGCGCACCAGCCAGGGATGGCGGCGTCTGAGACCAATCAGCTCCTGATGGCGGCGATAGACCGACCAGCCATCGGGCCAGAGGTCCTGTGGGCTTTCGGGAAAAGCCGGGCGGACAGCGTCGTCTCCGCCTTCGCCTTCGGTCTTGATACCGTGAAAGGCCTGCTCGTCGCCGGCATAGACCGAGGGAATGCCGCCGACCATCGAAAGCACGGCAAGCGCATGTTCCAGCGTGGCCCCATCATCGAGACGGCTCGCAAGCCGCGTGACATCGTGATTGCCGATAAAGGTCTGCGGAATGAAATGGTCGAGAAACCCGTTATGGCGATCGAGCGCCCAGCCGAGTTCGAAGAAATTGCGATCGTTGAGCGCGCTCCAGATGGCTTTCCAAAGCTCGTACTGGGTCACGGAATCGACGCCGCTCTCACGCACGAAACCGGCGTAATCGCCATGGATCATCTCGGCGAAGATGAAGGCGTCGGGTCGGTGCGACCGTACGCCGGGAAGAACCCGTGCCCAGAAATCCGGCGCCATCGCATAGGCCGCGTCCAATCGCCAGCCGGAGGCGCCGCGATCGAGCCAGTGGATCATCACTCTCTGGACATAGTCCTCGACCTCGGCATTGCCGCCATTGAGCGCCACGAGATTGTGATGGCCCTCGAATGTGTCGAACCTGCCGTCCGCGGCATAGCGAAACCATTGGGCCCTCGGCGAGGATGTCCCATGGGCCAGCACGTCCTGGACAAATGGATGACTGCGGGAGACGTGGTTGAAGACGCCATCGAGCACGATCCGCAGCCCACGCGCCTGCGCCTGCGCCACCAGCCTGTCGAAATCGCCATCATCGCCGAGGCGCGGGTCGATGCGGAAGTGATCGATCGTGTCGTAGCCGTGCGTCGTGGCGGCAAAGATGGGCCCGAGCATCAGGGCGGAGGCGCCGAGTTCGACCGCATAATCAAGCCAGTTCAGCAGGCCTTCGAACCGATGCGTCAGCAAGGGCGGTGCTGTCGGACGGATGTTCGCACCCACAAAGCCCAGCGGATAGAGGTGCCAGAACACAGCGTGCTCGACCCATGTGGGAAGCGAAATCTCATAACTGTGTACTGATTGGTACATGCTTTCCTATTCTCCTTCGGAAGAAGATGCTGGCGACAGCGCGCCGTCCAGGAATATCCGCACTGTTTCGCTTGCCGAGCGCGCGTTCAGTGTCGCGAAACTGTTGAGCGCGATGCCTATATGATTGTTGAGCATGCCGAGAAAGGAAGCGGCCAGCAGTCTGTGTCGACCGGTCGGGGCTCCGGTCGCCAGCTCCTCGGCGCGAAAACGGGCATCGATCGCTTCGAAATGGCGCTGGTGATGCTGCTGCGCCGCCTGTCGCGCCTCGCTGTCGATCGGCGCGAACCAGAGCGTCAGGTAGAAGCGGTAGAGCAGGGGCTCGTTCCGGGCAAAATCGAATGTCGTCTGCGCCAGGGCGACAAGCGTTTCGTCGAGCGTCCGGGCGTCCGGCGCCCCCTCCAGCGCCGAGTGCAAAGGCGCAAGGCGCTCTTTCAGCAGGGTTTCGAGCAATCCTAGCTTGGAGCCGAAATAGTGATAGAGCGTCGGCTTCGCGACGCCGGCATCATTGCATATCTGCTGAACGCCGACGCCTTCATAACCCAGTGCGGAAAAGAGGCGGAGGCTCTGTTCGAGGAGAGCGGTTCTGGTTGCGTTTTGATGTGTCATGACCCGGAGTGTACCGAACGGTATAATTGGGGTCAATGCGGCCTGTCGGATTTGTGTTTCGGAACATGCGTGTCACGGGTGGCGGGAGACATGGTTCCGCAGGCTCGCAGCGCTACCCGTTGCGCATCAACCGTCCCGCGACATTCAGCCTGTCGGTTCCGGCATCTTCTGCGGGATGCGAAGCGCGCTCGTGAACCCGCGAAGGGCCGCCCTGGAAGCGCTTATGGATCGTGCCGCGCCGTGAATTGCCCGGACGCCTCGACAGGCCGCTCCGGCCCGGAACCGGAGAGATCGGATAGCACAGCCGTGTTGCGACCGCTCTGTTTCGCTTCATAGAGCGCTTCGTCTGCGACGCGAAGCAGGCGATCAATGCCGACCTCGAAGTCGGGACTGAAAGCGGCGCCGATACTGACTGTGACGCTGAACTGGCTTTCGTTCAGCTCAAGGTCGATGTCGGCGCATGCCTTGCGGATCCTTTCAGCCTGTTCTCCGAGTTCATTGAAATCCAGGGCGTTGGCGAGAATCGCGAATTCCTCACCGCCGATGCGTGCGAGAATGGCTGTTCTGGAGGTATGGGTTTCGATGGCCTTCGCGACACGACGAATTGCTTCATCCCCGGCGAGATGGCCATGACTGTCATTGATCGATTTGAAATTGTCGATGTCGATCATGAGCAATGACAGAGGCTGCCGTTTTTCGGCCGACGCCATGCGCAGGGTTTCGCCTTTTTCGAAGAAGGAGCGGCGGTTCAGGAGCCCCGAGAGCGGGTCTCTCCAGGCGAGCAGTTGAAGTTCCGCGACCAGTTTCTTGTGGGACGACACGACAGCGACCAGAATATTGGGGCAGACCGCGATGAAGGCGATTCCCATGTGAAGCGACAGCTGGAGATATTCCGGCTTGATCTCATGGAGTTTGGGCAGGAAAACGCCGGTTGCAATTCCCAGCTGGGACCAGACGCCGAACGCCAGAGTGAGGCACGCGACCGCAAACAGATCATATGTCAGTGCGCACCACAGAAGCGCCGGCAGCGGAAATGCGATAGCGCCCGGTCCTCCGACAAGAAATGCCGCAAGGCCCACGATGACCAGCAATAAAAAAGGCAGAACCTGGTTGTCGTGAAGGCGAGGGAGTTCGCGGGCATGAAATAGCAATAAATCGCGAAACCGTTTTTTGCTTCTCGGGAGCGAAAGAAGAGCAGGCAAAATGGTCACATAATTGACCACATCCGTCACAAACCAATACGACCAACCTTCGGCCATCGTGAAGCTGAGGTAAAAATGAGACGCCGTCAGGCCTGCCAATCCGCCCACCGCGCTTGCGGCCAGCGTGATGGAAAACATCTTCAAAACGGATGTCAGGCCGAGAAGCCGCCGGTCTTTGGCATTCAGCCTTGTCATCAGACTATAGCCGAATCCTACGCTTGCGAGATTGCCGCACGCAAAGATGACAGTGACGATCGTGTCGGTCTTGACGAAGAGATCTGCGGCCAGGTAGCCGGAGACTGCGCCAAGGACCGAGAAAGCCGAGAAGCTACGCGGAAACCGAACCCATAAGCCGAGCAGGAGGGCGTTGGGTAACCAGAAAACGGCAAACTCGCCGAACGAACGCGTTTTAATGCTGACCCACGCCGATAGCAGAACCAGCATGAAGAAAGCTATGCAATGTAGTAATGCGCTCAAGAGTTTTCGGCGATCCAAAACACTGTTCTCCAATGTTTACTGGCTTCCAAAGCGCCTTCGACCCAAATTTTGAGGCATGTAGCACGCCTGTGATCTTTGACGGCTACGAAAGGATGGCTTGTGACAAAAAACGTTAGGGCAATTTCGGACAACCGTCCACCGTTGCCCCGGAAGGCACGAACGATTGCGCGGCTTTGATAAGCTCCGCAACGGTTTCACCCAGTTGCTTTCACGGCAGTTCCCTGGGGATCGGCTGAGCCCCAGGGATATCGCCAGAAATCACCGTGTCACGATTTCCGGGCCCATCAGCCAGTATGGCAGGGACGTGGAAATCGACGGCACATAGGTGACAAGGATCAGGAACAGGAACAGCACCAGCACAAAGGGTGCTGCAGCCCTGACAACCTTGACCAGGCTCATGCCGGTTATCCCCGATGTAACGAACAGGTTGAGCCCGATCGGCGGGGTGATCATGCCGATTTCCATGTTGACCACCATGATGATGCCGAGATGGATCGGGTCGACGCCGAGCTCCATCGCAATCGGGAACACCACGGGTGCAACGATCAGGAGAAGGCCGGATGGCTCCATGAACTGGCCGCCTATGAGCAGCAGCACATTGACCGCGATCAGGAAGGTGAACCAGTTGAAGCCCGCGTCTATCATGACAGATGTGATCGCCTGCGGGATGCGTTCCGCCGTCAGCACATGGGCAAAGAGCAGGGCGTTGACGATGATGAACATCAGCATCACCGTGGTCTTTGCCGCCCCAACGGTCGTGTGACGGGTATCCTCATGCGAGAGGCAGAACGGCGTCTTGAGGATATTGGCCTTCAGGTTGCGGTACCAGATCGGAATACCTGCAACGAGATAGGCCGGCACCTGGCTCGCTTTCGCATTTTCGCCGCGCCACAGCGTATAGGCAATGACGACGAAGATCGACAGGATAACGCCGGCAATGATCCTGGATGTCAGGCTGGTCCAGGCGGCTTCGATGCCATCGGTGGCAAAGAAGGCGAGGATCAGGAACACGAACAGGAAGGAAACGCCGTAAACCGAGGCGAGAAAGCCCGTCTTGGCGCGTCGGCTGTCTGTGTCCTCGATCCAGCGCATGCCCTTGAGCGGGCCCATGTCGCGGTAGATATAGATCGACACCAGAAAGGCGTAGACGGCGGCAACCGCTGCGGCTTCCGTCGGCGTGAAGACGCCACCGTAAATGCCGCCGAGGATGATGACGATCAGGAACAGGCCCCAGCCGGCATCCTTGCCGGCCTCGACGATTTCGAGGAAGCCTTTCCACGGTTCGGCGGGCAACTTCTTGATCCGCGCCATGACATAGATGGCAGCCATCAGCATGAAGCCTGCAATCAGACCCGGAATGATGCCGGCGAGGAACATGCGCCCGACGGACACATCGGTCGCTGCCGCATAGACGACCATGACGATCGATGGCGGGATGAGAATGCCGAGCGTGCCGGCATTGGCGATGATGCCGGCGGCAAATTCCTTCGAATAGCCAACCTGACGCATGCCGGCGATCGCGATCGTGCCAATGGCGACAACCGTTGCCGGCGACGAGCCGGAGAGCGCGGCAAACAGCATGCACGACAGGACCGAAGCCATGGCGAGGCCACCGCGGAAATGCCCGACGCTCGCAATCGCAAACCGCACCAGCCGGTGCGCCACGCCGCCCGTCGACATGAAGGCGGAGGCGAGAACAAAGAACGGAATGGCCAGAAGCGTATAGTTCTGTGAGGCTGTGAACAGCTGCAGCGCCACCGAGGACATGGAATCGCGCGAGAAAAACGCGATGAACAGAACCGATGACAGGCCGAGCGAAATGGCAACCGGTGCGCCGGCGAAGAGAAGGCCGAAGACCAGCAGGAACAGAATGGCGATTTCCATGGGACTAATCCTTCAGCACGTCTTTGTTTTCAGCCACAAGCTCTTCAGCCTCATGACCGGCGATGACGAGTTCGCGTTGACCGGTCCAGATCTGGATAAAGGCTTCGACTGAACGATAGGCGAGAAGGGCCAGGCCCACGGGCAGGATGAGGTAGGCAATCCAGCGCTGAACGCGCTCCTGCAAACCAAACCAGTCCTGCATGAAGACAGGATAGCGCAGATCGTCGAGGCCGATTCCGGCCTTGAAAAAGCGGTTCCAGTAGAAGACCGCGCCGCCCTTGGAATGGGCGCCGAATATCTGCAGCCAGTCGGAGGACAAAAGAATGACCGCGTAAAGCAGCGCGGCCAGCGCTCCAAACAGCGCAAAAACACGGAAGGCCCTGTGCGGCAGCGTGCGGATCAGCGCATCGACGCCAAGATGCAGGCCGGTCTTCAGGCCGTAGCTCATGCCGAAAAGGATCATCCAGGCAAACAGGATGCGCGTCAGTTCCAGTGCGCCGCCCCAGCCGCTGTTGAAGCCGTAACGCATGACGACCTGCGCAAAGGAAATCACGGTGATCGCCGCAAGCAGCGTCGCCAGCACGTTTTCCTCCAGCCGGGTCACAAGGGCACGGTGTCGCCGTTCGACCAGATAAAGCAGAACAAGGATCAAAATCAGAGCAAAGTAAGGCCAGTAGGCGGCCATGGCAGGTCCCCTCTCAATGGATCAGGTGAACTGCGGGCAGCACGGTCTTACCCGCACTGCCCGCCTGTCCGCCGTCCGCGCTTGTCAGCTGTTCCAGACGGCGGACCGGCGCACCCGGAATTGTGCTAGTTGTTGGATTCAACAGCCGCCTGAATGAGGTCGGCGCCGATGTCATCTTCAAACTCGGCCCACACCGGCTTCATCACATCCACCCAGGCCTGACGTTCTTCGGGCGAAAGGACGCGCACTTCGCTGCCCGCGTTGATGATGTTGGCCCGGTTTTCCTCTTCCTTGGCCGCCACCGAGGCATTCGCTTCCGCCGTCACCTCCTCGACAATCGTGAGAAAGCGGTCGCGGAAATCCGGATCCAGGCCATCGAGCCAGTCGGTGGAGGTCACCAGAAGATAGGCCAGAAGCTGGTGGTTGGTTTGGGTGATGCCGTCCTGAACCTCGAAGAACTTCTGGGTGTAGATGTTCGACCAGGTATTTTCCTGGCCGTCGACAACGCCGGTCTGCAGCGCGCCATAGACTTCCTTGAAGGCGAGCTTCTGGGCGGAGGCATCGAGCGCGTTGATCATCGCCACAGCCACATCCGAGGTCTGCACCCGGAATTTCAGCCCGGCGGCATCGCTCGGCAGGATCAGCGGCTTGTTGGCCGAGAACTGCTTCAGGCCGGAAGACCAGTAGCCAAGCCCCATATAGCCCTTGTCCTCCATCGCCGAGAGCATGCCCTTGCCGGCATCGCTGGTGGTAAAGCTTTCCACCGCATCAAGGCTGGAGAACAGGAAGGGCAGGTCGTAAAGCCGGTATTTCAGCGTATAGGCCTCGAACTTGGCGAGCGAAGGGGCCGCAAGCTGGACGTCGCCGAGAAGCAGGGCTTCCAGCACCTTGTCGTCATCGAACAATGTCGAGTTCGGGAAAACCTCCATGCAGGCTTCGCCGTCGAGTTCCTTGTTGACGCGATCGGCGAGCATGCGCGCGGCATCGCCCTTCGGGTGGCCCTGATCGGCGACCACATGGCTGAACTTGATGACCATCTCGTCGTCACTGCAGGCCGGATCGGCGGCGGAGACGGCGGAAGCCGCAGCGAAAAGCGCTGTGGCGGAAACGGCGGCAGTCAGAAATCTTTTCATGGTTTACGTCCTCCCGTTAAACCCAAATCGTGTCAGAAGGGGCACTCGCCCCGGCAGGCCGCGTCGACTACTCGAACCGCGATACTGCTTTGGTCTTCAGGGCAGCGACGATCTCAAGCGCCGGGCCGACTTTCGCTAAAAGTCCTCCCGCGACGCCCCTCTCCGTCGCTGCCTATAATCTTAAGAGCAAATGGCGTGCCAGTTTTGTTTCGCCGGAAATAACGACGTTGAAACAAGAACTTATCGTTTATCAAGTTTCGGAATAAAAATCGCAACATCTGCAATGTGTAGGAGGCGACACGTCATCCGGTGTGCCAATGGGTAGGACATGACACATCGGTGAGGCTTATTCGGCATCGTCGACATAGTCGATCCGGAGCCGCTTCATCTTGTCGTAGAGCCCTTTCCGGGAAATCTGCAACGCCTCGTAGGTGGGCTTGAGAGCCCCGTTGTGGCGGGCAAGCTCGCTGGCGATGACCTGTCGTTCGAAAGCCTGCATCTGGTCTGCCAGCGGCAGACCGGCAGCCGGTGTCATCGCGGTGCCCGCCTTGTCTTCGAACCCTCGCCATAGACCGAGAACGAAACGGTCGGCATAATTCCTGAGTTCGCGCACATTGCCCGGCCAGTCATGCGCCATCAGTTCGGCTTGCAGCAGCGGCGAAATCTCCGGTATTTCGCGGCGGAATCGCGCCCGTGCATCGCGCGCCAGAAAGAAGAAAAGCAGTGGGATGTCGTCCCGGCGGTCCCTGAGCGGCGGAATGTCGAGGGTCACGACGTTGAGCCGGTAATAGAGATCGGCCCGGAAACGGGCGGCGTCGCTTTCCTGCTTGAGATCGGATTTCGACGCCGCGACGATGCGGATGTTGAGCGCGATCTGCTTATTGGAGCCGAGCCGCTCGACGGTCCGGGTCTCGATGGCGCGCAGGATCTTGGCCTGGAGGTCGAGCGGCATGGATTCGATTTCGTCGAGAAACACCGTGCCCCCGTCGGCATGTTCCAGCTTGCCGATCCGTTGTTTGCTTGCGCCGGTGAACGCGCCCGCCTCATGGCCGAAAAGCTCGGCCTCGATCATATCGGCCGGCACGGCGGCACAGTTGATGGCAACGAAATTGCCGCTTGCCCGTGCGCCGGTGTCGTGAAGTGCACGAGCGACGACCTCCTTACCGGCGCCGGTTTCGCCGCGCACCAGCACATCGACATCGGTGTCGGCCAGCATGGCGATCTGTTCTCGCAGCCTGACGATCCCCTCCGTGCGGCCGACCAGTCTGAGCGACAGCGCGTCATGGCCGTCCAGCTCCGAGCGCAGCGTGCGATTTTCCAGAACAAGACGCCGCTTTTCCAGCGCGCGGTCGATGACGGTGTAAAGGCGGGAGGCCTGGAACGGTTTTTCGATGAAATCGTAGGCGCCGGCGCGCATCGCATCGACGGCCATCTGCACATCGCCGTGGCCGGTAATCAGGATCACCGGAAAGGTCGGGTCGATCGCCAGCGCTGATTTCAACAGTGTCATGCCGTCCATGCCGGGCATGCGGATATCGGAGACGAGCACCGCGTAGGCTTCGTGCGTAATGCGTTCCAGCGCGGTCGCGGCACTGTCATGCACGGCGACATTGACGCCCTCAAGTTCCAGCCCCTGCGCCAGCGCGTGGCGCAGATCGTCATCATCATCGACAAGATGTACGAGCGGTGTTGCCGTCTGCATAGCTACGATCTCCTTCCTATGCCGCCTTCAGCCAGAGTTCGAAGACCGCGCCGGCCTCGTTCGGCAACAGCGCGATGCTACCGCCGAAATCCTGCATGATATTATAGACAATGGATAGACCAAGCCCGTTGCCCTGTCCCAGACGGGTGGTGAAGAACGGCTCGAATACCTCGGCCGCCAGTTCCGGCGCAATCCCCGGCCCGTTGTCACGGACATGAAGGCAGACCTGGTGGCCAACGCTTTTCAGGCTTACGGAGATTTGCCCGTCGGCGCGCCCCTCAAGCGCGTCGATCGCATTGCTGAAGAGGTTGACGAACACTTGCGACAGCCGGATGCGTCCGGCCTCGACCATCAGACCGTCGAGCGCCGGATCGACATTGATCGCCACCCCGGCCCGTTTCGCTTTCGGGCGGATCAGGATCAGCGCCTCATCGAGCGCTGCGCGCACCGATACGGGCTGCAGCTTTGTTTCGGGCTTGCGCGAAAACGACAGGAGCGTGCCTGAAAGCTCGGAGATGCGGGCGACCATGGCCGTGATGCGGTCGAGATTACCGGCGGCGATCTCCTGCCTGTCCAGCGCCAGCGCTCTTCTGGTATTGGCTGCATAGGTCTCGATCGCGGCCAGCGGCTGGTTGATCTCGTGACTGAGTGCCGCCGCCATCTGTCCAACGCCGGCGAGTTTGGCGGCCTGGATCAGTTCGTGCTGAACGCGTTTCAACTCCTGTTCAGCCTCGATCCGCTCCTCGATCTCGTGCGACAGGCTGCGGTTTGCCTGGCTGAGTTCCTTCGTCCGGTCGCGCACGGCGCGTTCGAGGCGCAAGGCCGCGGCTCGCTCGCGGCGGCGGAGCAGGATACGGTCTTCGATCCGGCCGATCATGAAAAAACCGATCACACCGATGAGCAGGAAAATCAGCAACGAAAAGCCAATTGCCGCCGACTGCGCGGAAACGATACGGCTGCGATCGCCCAGGACATGAAGCTGCCAGGCCATCAGCGGCAGGTCCCGCATGACATCGATATGCGTGTCGTGACCGCCCGTGCCGAACCGGGCGTCGATCTCTGCGGCAGGCTTCAACAGCCAGTCCGGTCGGTTGGAGAGGAACACGACGCCATTGCTGTCGGTCACAAAAATCGGATCGGCAGATAGCGCCCAGGTGCGCTCCACCGCATCGAACCCGACATAGACGGCGACCAAGCCTCGCAACTGCCCGTTCCGGCGGACACCCGCTCCGAAGGCATAAACGCGACTTTTGCCATTGATGAGAGCAATGGTGCGGCCAAGGCGGTTATCGTTCGCCGCCCGCAGAAGCTCCGCGCGGCCGGCCGGCTCGTCCCCGAATATGTCCCGTGCCGCGGCCAGCAGCTTGCCGTCGGCGGCAAAGAATGCCACATCCCGCGCGCCGGAAAGGCCGGTTATTTCTTCCGCCAGCGAACGCGCCCTTTTCTGGATCGAGGCGTCGGAGGCGAGGCTTGTGAACAGCAGCGCGATTTCATCCTGCCGCGCAAGCATGGGCGGAATAAGCCGGTATTTTTCCAGCACGCCATTGAGCACCTCCGCCTGAACGGCCAGTGTCTCGGCGGCCTGGCGTTGAACGTAAGCGCGGGAGCGATCGGTGACCACTTTCCACACAACGGAGGTTCCGGCCAATGTCAGTACGAGCAAAACCAACGCCGCGCCTGCACGCAACCTGAAATAACGCGACCGCACCGCTCTGCCGGTATGCCAACCAACCATTCCCCCTCCCACGAGAAACGCCCTGCCGTATCACCATCGGGGACACCACGCGTACTGACCTTAGCCGCAACGGGCGTGGCTATCCAACCGATTTGGCGGCTCCTCAAAAGCCATTCGACCTTGTTTCCAGGGATCAACCTATTCCGGACAGAGAGCAGCGTCGATCCATCTTTGGAGAAGTGGTTCGGCTTGTCTGTACGGTTTCGGGCGTTTAGGTAGGTGGATTGCCTCGGTCACGCCGCCATCATCATCGGTGCCCGCGCGCTGAAATCCGCCTGAACGCATCAGCCTCCGCGGCTTCAGCCGTAAAAGGGATCCGGGCTCTCTCCTGCCTCCACACTTCCGCGACCAACCGCCAAACATCGCATGCATGCCCTGCATCGTGCCGGTCACGGTGGCTGCCAAAGCAGCCGCAGGCGCCGCTCAGGCCGTGTCTGTCAGTTTCCCGCTCGCAGCAGGTCCTCGATGACGGAATCGAAGTGACTATCCATCGCCTTCATGGCGCCTTGTTCGTCTCGGCGGCAGACGGCGTCAGTAATGGCCTGATGCAGCTCGATGATCTCTTCGGAGTGATCGCGCAGACGCTCGGCGTATAGACCGTCGATGATGGTGCGTGCGACCGCCGAGCGCAGCGCCTTCAGCATGATTGAGTACATCGGGCTCTTGGTCGCATCGGCGAGGGCGATATGAAAGGCGATATCGTGCTCGAGAAAGCGTGGAATGTCCGCGATATCCGTGCGGATATGGTCCATGTGGTGCCGGATTTCGGCAAAATCCTCATCCGTACCGTTGCGGGCGGCGAGGGCAACGCTTGAAACTTCCATCAGACGGCGGAAACCGAGAATATGGGTGGTCTCCACCTGCTCGGTGGCCAGCGCGAAGCCAAAGATGATCTGCAGGGCTTTCGGATTGAACTCGGCGACCTTCGGTCGCTTGCCGCTTTCGACCTTCAGTACGCCGAGAATCTCGAGCGACTTGAAGGCCTCGCGCACGACACCCCGGCTGACGCCGAGATCGCGGATGACCTGCATCTCGCTTGGCACTTCCATGCCGACGCCGAGCCGGTCGGAGTTGATCATCTCCAGAATATACTCGACGGTCTGCTCGGTGAGCGTCTTTTTCTCGATCTTGACCAAGGAATTGTCCCCTTCGCAACGGTCGGTCTGAACGGCTAAAGTCGCTTTGGTGTGATCTCGCCATCGCTGCAACCGCTTTCGTTTTGCGGGCGTCGGTTGGCAATGTCAAAGCCTGCAGCCATTATCCCTGCCGCTATCCTGATATTTATACATGACATATTGTTCGCGGTGACCAAGCGCCTCCGGCTTGCTCAAGGTGCCGGATGCAATATCACAGATAAGGTCGGCCAGTTCGAGGGCGGCGTCATCAAGGCTCAGTTCACCTTCAAGTACACGGCCGGCGTTGAAATCCATGTCGTCTCGCATCCGTTCATAGGTGCGGCTGTTGCCGGTGACCTTGACCAGCGGCGACACGGCCGAGCCGATGACGCTGCCGCGTCCGGTGACGAAGAGGACGATCTGGCTGCCGCCACTGACAAGATCCATGATGCCTTCCGTATCGTTCGGATTGGTATAGCCGAAATTCATGAAATGCTCGTCGGGCACGCTGTCCATGATCCACAGGCCCGGATAGGGCGGGCGCTCGGCCACCTTGATCACGCCTTCGATCGGGCGGGAACCGCTCTTGGCAAAGGCCCCCATGCTCTTTTCCTCGATCGTGGTCAGGCCGCCGGCGAAATTGCCCGGAGAGACCGAGTATTGCCGGACCTTCTGGCAATAGTTTTCCGCCTTTGCATAGGCCACCTCGAGTTCGCCGCGTGCCTTCGGTGATGCGGCCCGATTGAAGATGATTTCCGGAAGGCCGATCATCTCGACAATTTCCTCGCAGATCGCCGAACCGCCATTGTCCGTCAGCATATCGAAGAAGCGACCGACGACGGGGTTGCCCACAAGCCCGCTCGTGCCGTCCGAGCCGCCGCACTCGCAGCCGATGGTCATGTCCTTCAGGGACATTTCCGTGCGCACGGTCTCTGAGGCGATGCGCTGTCGCAGTTGGCCGAGAATGGCCTTGCCCTTTTCCACGGAAGCCCGGGTGCCGCCGACATCCTGGATATAGAACGAAGCCGCCGGGCGTCCGCTTGCCTCCGCCAGCGCGGCGATCTTGGCGGGCTGGGTATATTCGCAGCCGAGCCCGACGGCCAGAACAGCGGCCGTATTGGGGTGGCGGGCAAGCGAGAGAATAAGGTTCACGGCGTATTGATTGTCGTAGCAGCCCGGAAAGCCGATCACATGGACATCGTTCTCTCCGGCGGCGATCTCGTTCACGACGTGGCTCGAACACATCACGGTATAGATGACGACGATCGTGTTACGGACGCCCTTGCTGCCGTCCTTTCGCAGATAGCCGGACCAGGTGCGGTCAAAGGGATTACTCATATTTCGTGTCCGTCGTTGCCCCGGTATGCAGGTCGAGCGAGCCGGAACGGGCGTCAAACCGGCTTTCGCAATTGTGAAGATGAACCCAGGCGCCGCGCGCGATCGGCTGCGAGGCGACGCCGATTGTCACGCCGAACTTGATGATCGGCGCGTCTTTTTCGATGTCACAAAGAGCAACCTTGTGCCCGAGGTCGACCGCTTCGCGGAGACAAAGCGAACTGTCAGCCGCCGCGCCCGTGATGCTCACCCCTTCCGCGCTGGCGGCATCCAGCATGGTGGCAACATTGTCGTCCCGGTGAATTCGAAAGCAGCGCGGGGCCATCCCTGTTCTCCTTCCTCAAAGAACGCCGTATTTCTCGAAGGCGGCCGTCGCGGTCATTCCGGCCTCGATTGCCTTGCGGACGGTTTTTTCCGCGCGCACCTTCTCTACGGCGCGCTCGATCACCTCGGCCTCATGCTTTTTCGGCACGATCAGGACCCCGTCGAGATCGCCGAAGACGAGGTCGCCGGGTTCGATCCAGACGGAGCCGATCTCGATCGGGCAGCGATAGTCGACGACCTTTGTGCGCACGCCGCTGTCCTGAGCGAAGCGGCCGCGCGAGAAGACCGGCCAGTCCTGATCGAGAACCATCGGCGTGTCGCGGTGATAGCCGTTGACGACAGCGCCTGCCGCGCCGCGCGTGCGGGCCGTTGCCGTCAGCAGTTCGCCCCAGTAGGCGCAGCGCATGTCGCCGCCGCTGGCCAGGTAGATGTCGCCCGCCTCAAGCTGGTCGAGGGCATGGGTCAATTTGCCGAAGGGTTCGGCCTGGGGGCCGTAGACGTCGATCATCAGCACCGGCATGGCGCGACCGACAAGCTTCATCTCCGTCAGCATCGGCTGGATCGGCTGGGGCAGGAACTGATGGTAGAGGCCCATGGCATCGAGAATATCGCCGACAACCGGCGTATAGAGCTCGTCACGGACAAGGCTGAAGAGTTCGTCATCTTTCATGGACGTTGCTTTCACGCTAGACATTAACCTGGAAATATTCGACCGCGTTGTCGAAGCAGATGTCCTCGACCATGCGGCCCAGAAGCGCCTCGTCGGCCGGGATCTCGCCGCTCGCCACGCCGTGGCCGAGGAACTGGCAGAGCACCCGGCGGAAATATTCGTGGCGGGTGTAGGAGAGGAAGCTGCGGCTGTCGGTCAGCATGCCGACGAAGCGGCTCAGGAGGCCGAAATTGGCAAGCTGGTTCATCTGCCGCAGCATGCCGTCCTTCTGGTCGTTGAACCACCAGCCGGAGCCGAACTGGATCTTCCCGCGAATTTCGCCGTCCTGGAAGTTGCCGCACATCGCCGCGATCATCTCATTGTCGGCCGGGTTCAGGCAGTAAAGGATCGTGCGCGGCAGTTCATCGGTCTTCTCCATCGCGTTGAGCAATTGCCCGAGCGGCATGGCGATCGGCTGGTCATTGATGCTGTCGAAGCCGCAGGCCTCGCCCACGTCCGCCACCTTGCGGGTGTTGACGTTGCGATAGGCGCCGATGTGGAACTGCTGCACCCATGAGCGGCGGTGGTATTCCCGCCCGAAGAAGACGAGGAGCGCGGTCCGGAAGGCGGAGAACGCGTCGGGCGAGGGCATCACACCATCGCGGCGGGCCTTCAGGATGGCGTTGAGTTCGGCTTCGCCCGCCTCGCGGTAGGTGACGACGTCGAGCGCCTGGTCGGCGATGGTGCAGCCGTGATTGGCGAAATGGTCGAGGCGTTGTGTCAACGCGTCGAGCAGGCTCGCCATATCGGTGACAGCGATGCCAGAGGCAGCCTCCAGCTTTTCGAGATACGCAAGAAAGTCCGGGCTGTCGATCGCGGTGATCCGGTCCGGGCGGAAGCAAGGTCTGACCTTCGCCTTGAAGCGCGCATCCTTGGCGGCCTCGACCACATAGGAAAGGTCGTCCACCGGATCATCGACCGAAACGGCGGTATGGACATTCATCCGATCCATGATGGAGCGGGCCGAGAATGAGGGATCTGAAAGCATCTCCCTGCAGGCGTCCCAGACATAGCCGGCCGTCTTTTCCGACAGCAGGACATCGTCAATGCCAAAGGGGCGTTTCAGTTCGAGATGGGTCCAGTGGTAAAGCGGGTTGCCGATCGTGGCCGGAACGGTGCGGGCCCAGGCGTCGAACTTCTCGCGCGGCGTGGCATCGCCGGTGCAAAACCGTTCCGGGACGCCGTTGGCGCGCATGGCCCGCCATTTGTAGTGGTCGCCTCTCAGCCAGATGTCCCAGAGATCCTGGAACTGATAATTGCCGGCAATCTCGCTTGGCGGCAGGTGGCAGTGATAGTCGTAGATCGGCTTGTCCTTGGCATAGCCGTGGAAGAGGCGGCGGGCGAATTCCGTGTCGAGCAGGAAATCATCATGGATAAAACTGGGCATGGCTGGCTCCGGATCAATGCGTTGGGGAGGGTCCCGGTCGGGCCGGCCGGCAGGTTGTGCCGGCAGGCGCCAGTGTTGTGGTCAGTTGGTCAGCCCCAGAAGCCTGGGCAGGAACAGGGAAAGTTCCGGTATGTAGATGACCATGGCCAGCACGGTGATCAGGCCGAAATAAAAGGGCAGGATCGGCTTGATGATGTCCTGCACCCTGACGCCGGAGACCGAGCAGCCGACGAAAAGCGAGGTGCCGACCGGCGGCGTGATGACCCCGATGCAGAGGTTGAAGATCATCATGATACCGAAATGGATCGGGTCCATGCCGAGACTTTTGACGATCGGCAGCAGGATCGGCACGAGGATGAGAACGGCCGGTGTCAGGTCCATGAACAGGCCGATGACCAGCAGGATCAGGTTGATCAGCAGCAGGATGATGATCGGGTTGTCGGAGACGGAAAGCAGCGCCTCGCTGACGGCCTGCGGAATGGCCGCACGGGTCATCACCCAGGCCATACCCATCGAAAGGCCGACCATCAGCATCACGACGGAGGTGGTGATGATCGATTCCATCATGATCCGCGGCAGGTCCTTCAGCGCGATCGAACGGTAGAACACGACCGAGAGCAGGAAGGTGTAGACCACGGCGACGGCCGAACCTTCCGTCGCGGTAAAGACGCCAGCCAGAATGCCGCCGATGACAATGACGATCAGCATCAGGCTCGGCAGGGCTTCGAGCGTGATCTTGACGCATTGGCGGAAGGTCGGGCGCTCGGAGCGCGGATAGCGGCGGCGTGCCGCCAGGATGCCGGCGACGATCATGACCGAAAGACCCATCAGGATGCCGGGCAGGTATCCGGCCACAAACAGCGCGGCAATCGAGACGCCACCGGCCGACAGCGAATAGACGATCAGCGGTGTCGAGGGCGGGATCAGTGCGCCGGTGATGCAGGAGGAGATATTGGCCGAGGTATAGAGTGTCGGCTCATAGCCGAGCTTTTTCTGGATCGGGCTCAACGTGGAGCCGACAGCGGCAGCAGCAGCGGCCGCCGATCCGGATATCGCGCCAAACAGCATGTTGGAGAGAATGTTCACGTGCAGGAGCGAGCCCGGAACGCGGCCAAGCAGCATTTCCGAAAAGCGCACGAGCCGCATGGCGATGCCGCCATTGCTCATCAGCATGCCGGCCAGCACGAAAAACGGAATAGCGAGCAGCACGAAACTGTCCATGCCGACGGCCATGCGCTGGGCGGTGATGGTGAGGGCATTGCCATAGGGGAAGATGGCGAGCATCGCCGAAATCGTGCCGAGGCCGATACAGAACGGTACCGGAACGCCGACAATCACAAGGGCGAAGAACACGCCGAAGAGAAGAAGGGAAATCTCGAGTTCCATGATATCAGTCCAGGACCGAGGAGATGGCGGGATCGGCGAGCGGATCGGCCGGTTCCGGTGGCTTCGGGTTGAGAAGGTGGTAGAGGCTGTAGAACGCCATCAAGAGCCCGCTGACCGGAATGACGATGTAGACAATCCAGTAGGGGATATTGAGCGCGATGGTGAGCTGGCCGGAACGGAAGACCTTGGACAGCAGGTACCATCCGCCGCCGGTGATGACGACCAGCGAGAAGACGAGAATGCAAAGGTTGATGAAGATATCGAGGATCGCCCGCTTTTTCGGCCCGAGGAGAATCGGGACGATATCGATGGCGATATGCCGTTGCGCGCCGACAGCATAGGCGCTGCCGAGAAGGCAGGTCCAGATCATCAGGAAACGGGCGATCTCGTCCGTCCACGTGCTCGGCACATGCACGACATAGCGGCTCAGCACCTGCCAGGAAACGCAGATGACCATGATGCCCAGGAAGAGAACGCACACGAAGGCCAGCGTCTTGTCGAGCCCCTTCTTGATATGTTCCAGCATTGTTGTCTCCATCGGGAGCGAGAGAAAGATCAGGGATGCGGCGGCCGGAAGGTTCTTGCGTGAACCAAAGGTACCGGCGCCTTGCAAAAAGGCGCCGGGCCTCTCATCAGCCGATTAGAGCGCCGTGCGTCCATTCGGACGCACACAGGACGCTCTAACCTATTGAATCTACGCATCGTGCTTTCCGAAAATCGATTCCGATTTTCGGGCCGATGCGCTAGTTGGCGGCGTCCTGAATCCGCTGCATCAGGTCCTCATACTGCGGATGCGATGCCTTGAAGTCGTCAACGATCGGCTTGACCGCCGCCTGGAAGGGCGCCTTGTCGACCGGGGTGAAGGTGACGCCGGCCTCGATCGCGGTCTGGCGGTTTTCGGTTTCCATCTGCTCCCAGAGCTCGCGCTGGTATCCCTGTGCATCCTTGGCCGCCTGCAACAGCCAGCCGCGCTGTTCCTCCGTCAGGGCGTCGAGCGTCTGGCTGGAGACGACGAGATAGTCCGGGAAGGAGCTGTGCTCGTCTTCGAGGAAGTATTTGGCAACCTCGAAATGACGGGTCGAGACGAAGGAGGGAATGTTGTTTTCAGCGCCGTCCACGACGCCCTGCTGGATCGCGGTATAGGATTCGGCAAAGGCGATCGGCGTCGGAAGGGCGCCGACGGCCTCGGTGATGGCGACCAGCATGGGCGACGGCGGAACGCGCAGTTTTTTGCCCTGAAGGTCTTCATAGGCGGTGATCGGGTCGCGGGCATAGAAGCTGCGCGAACCGGCGGCATAGGCGCCGATGGCCACATAGCCCTTGTCCCTGGTGGATTCCATGATCTCCTTGCCGATCGGCCCCCAGACGACGGCGTTGTAGTGGTCTTTGTCCTTGAAGACATAGGGAAGCGTCAGGACCGAGTAGATATCGGCGAAGGATTCCAGGCCGCCGGCGGAAATATAGGTCATGTCGACGCCACGGTCGGGCAGGATTTCCATCAGTTCGCGGGTCGAGCCCATCTGGCCTGAAGGATAGATGTTGATCTTCATCTTGCCGCCGGAAAGTTCAGCGACTTCGTTGGCGACGAATTCGGAGACCTTCTGGCCCGAATGCTCAAGGTCGACGTCATGGGCAAGCTGCAGCGTGACCGTATCGGCCGCCATGGCGACGCCGCCGGAAATGAAGGCGACCGAGCAGGCCAGAGAGAGTTTGGAAATGAAACGCATGATTCCTCCCGTTTCGTTGTGTGGTGTAGGTCTATCGGCGCCCTGCCTGCCTTCCTCTGGCAGGGGATGGAACGCCGGGATCGGGTTGCTTTCGGGTCCTAAAACCCGATCAGCGCACCGCCATCGACGACCAGGACATGGCCGGTGACGAAGGAGGCGGCGGGCGAGGCGAGGTAGCAGGCGGCCCAGCCGATATCTTCCGGCTTGCCGAAGCAGTTCATCGGCGTGCGGCCGAGGATCTTGTTCTTGCGCGCGTCGTCGCCTTCGATCGCCTTTCGCAGCATCGGCGTGTCGATCCAGCCGGGCGCGATGCCGTTGACCCTGATGCCGGACGGCGAGAGTTCGGAAGCAAGGCCGCGGATCAGGCCGAGATAGGCCGATTTTGCCGCCTGATAGCCCGAGACGAATGGCGTGCCGATGAAAGAGGCCATCGACGCGGTGAACAGAACCGAACCGCCGCCGGCCTGCTTCATGAACGGCACCAGCGCCTTGGTGAGCGCGAAGGCGCCGACGACATGGACATCAAGCACGGCCTCGAATTCGGCCACCGTCATCTCTTCGATGGGCTTTTTCTTGTGGTTGCCTGCATTGTTGACGAGGATATCGACCTTTCCGATCTTCTCCAGAACCGCGCTGACGAAGGCGTCCGCCTCTTCCGTCCTCGATACGTCGTAGACCACGGGGATTGCGGCGGCGCCGAGCTCCTCTGCTGCCCTCCTGGCGGTCTCCTCATTCAGATCGGCAATGACCACCGTGGCGCCTGCGGCAACCATGCAGCTTGCCATCGCAAAACCGAGGCCGCTGCCGCCGCCGGTGATCAGGGCTGTCTTGCCCGCAAGTGAAAACGCATTTTCGGCATTCATGTGTGAACTCGCTCAATTTGGCCTGGCGCGAGGCGGTGGCCTTGCGGCCGCCCAGCTTCGCATTGTGACGACAGCTTCCGGAGGCGGTTTGGTTTCGCGTCCTGCAGTCTCGGCCGCCAAGATATGCCCATCGACAAACATGTCAACCTGTCTGATAGGTTTGGTGCAAAGAATATTTCAGTTTTCGCCTGACGATCATCAAGGACATTGTTTTTGTTCGCATTTTTATCGCCGGACGGATATCGGGCGCTGCGCCGATCGCTTCTCCATCGTAACGCTTCCGCAGAAAACCCGGAGGCAGTTCGCCGACGATCTTCCAGGTTCGACCGAACGCAATCCTGATAGGTTCCCAAAGAGGCGCATTGCCGCAGATCCTGAAAAATCGTCACATCCGTCTTGCAAGCGCGAAAATTTGCGATAGGAATAACCTATCCTACAGGATGATAGGTTTTACGAAAGGTGCATCATGAAAATCCAGAGCGTCGAGACTTGGCAGTGCCGCCGCGACCTCAGCCTGTTTCCAGAAAGCAGGGCTGGCAACAACATGCCGTGGGACGTTGTCGTGCTGAAGATCACGGTTGATACGGGCGCCACGGGCTATGCCTCCGCGCTTGCCGCGCGCTCGGGGGCGATTACCGAGGCCTATCTCCACGAGACGATCGCGCCGGTGATGCTCGGACGCGATCCTTACCAGCGCGAGGCGATCTGGCACGATCTGTGGAATGTCGACCGGCATCTGACCTTCTTTCCGGTCTACCTGCCGGGACCTGTCGACGTCGCCTTGTGGGACCTTGCTGCCCGCGAGGCCGGTCAGCCGCTTTACCGCTATCTCGGCGCTTATCGCGACAGACTGCCCGCCTATGCCAGCGGTCTCTTTCATGACACGGTCGATGAATATGTCGAGGAGGCGAAACGCTACAAGGCACTCGGTCTTCCGGGCTACAAGGCGCACCCGCCATGCCCGTGGCGAAAGGATATCGAGGTCCATCGCGCTGTTCGCGAAGCCGTCGGACCCGACTGTCTTCTGTTTACCGATCCGGTTGGCGACTACACTCTCGAGGAGGCGATCAGCGTCGGTCGGGATCTCGAGAAACTTGACTACGTGTGGTTTGAAGAGCCTTTCCGCGATTTTGAACTGCAGAAATACCAGGCGCTTTGCCAGTCGCTCGATATCCCCATTGCCGCCACCGAAACGACAAGAGGCGCACATTGGGGGGTCGCCCAGGTGATTGCCCAGCGTGCGGCAGATATCGTGCGGGCCGATGTGTCATGGAAAGCCGGCATCACCGGAACGATGAAGATAGCGCATATGGCTGAAGCCTTTGGTTTGAAGTGCGAGATCCACACCACCACCATGGCCTACATGGATATCGCCAATCTCCATGTTTCCTGCGCGATCAAGAACTGCGACTATTTCGAGCTGTTCGTGCCGCAGGAGCCGTTCGTATTGCCGATGAAGGGCGGTCTGCCCATCGATGCCGAAGGCAATGCGGTGGTGCCGCAAGGCCCCGGCCTCGGCGTCGATCTGGATTGGGACGAGATCGACCGGCTTTGCGTCAATCATCGTTTGAGCAGGGTCTGAGCAATCAGACTGGCTGCGTATCCGCCGTGCGGTGTCTGCGCCTGTGATCGTGTCCCAGCGCGTGGTGTAGCTGGATTTCATAGCCATCGGTGATTTCCGGTAGGGTCGGGTTGCTTAGAACCAACCTTAAGGACACCACCGATGACCGACGACATGATGAACCTGCGCTTGGCTGTTGAGAAGAGCGCTGATGCCGATTTGCTGCGTGAGATGATCGGCTTTGCAGCCGAGAAACTGATGGCGCTGGAGGTGAGCGCGAAGACAGGCGCTGGATACGGCGAGAAGACCACGTTCCGGCTTGCCCAGCGCAACGGCTACCGCGATCGAGACTGGGAAACGCGAGCGGGCACCGTTGAGCTGCGCATCCCCAAGCTTCGCACCGGCAGCTATTTTCCGAGCTTTCTCGAACCACGCCGGATGGCGGAGAAGGCTCTGACGGCGGTCATCCAGGAAGCCTATATCCAGGGCGTTTCGACCCGGTCCGTCGATGATCTCGTCAAAGCCATGGGCATGTCGGGCATCTCCAAGAGCCAGGTCTCGCGACTTTGCGAGGAAATAGACGACAAGGTGAAGGCCTTCCTCGACAGGCCCATCGAAGGCGAATGGCCATACCTCTGGATCGATGCCACCTATCTGAAGGTCCGACGCGGCGGGCGCATCGTCTCTGTCGCCGTCATCATCGCAGTGGGCGTGAACACCGACGGCCGACGCGAAGTGCTCGGCATGGAAATCGGCACATCCGAGGCAGAGGCGATCTGGACGGAGTTCCTGCGCAAGCTGACCAGGCGTGGGCTGCGGGGCGTCAAGCTCGTCGTCTCCGATGCCCATGAGGGGATCAAGGCCGCTGTGTCGAAGGTGCTTTGCGCCACCTGGCAGCGCTGCAGGGTCCACTTCATGAGAAACGCATTGGCTCATGCCGGAAAGAGCGGGCGGCGCGTCGTCTCCGCCTTCATCGCCACGGCTTTTGCCCAGGACACGCCGGAGGCGGCGAGCACCCAGTGGCGCAATGTCGCCGACCAGATCAGGCCGAAGGTGCCGAAACTCGCCACGCTGATGGATAGTGCCGAACAGGATGTGCTCGCATACATGACCTTTCCAAGGCAGCACTGGGCAAAGCTTCACAGCACAAACCCGATCGAACGTCTGAACGGCGAGATCAAGCGGCGCACCGAGGTTGTCGGCATCTTCCCCAACGATGACGCCATCGTTCGTCTCGTCGGCGCGCTCCTGCTCGAACAGAACGATGAATGGGCCGTCCAACGATCCCGCTACATGACACTGGAAACCATCGCCACAATGAGCGATGATCCGCTCATCAGCCTGCCAGCCGCAAGCTGACACTCATCCGCCCCTCTGGGATGAGCCGTGGTCGTCTAAGCTACACCACGTCATGGGACACGATCGCGCCTGTCGGCAGACGCCGTTTGAAGCAATCGCGTTATCATTGGCTGATATCAGCGCGCGCAACGCCTTGCGGTTGTTCGCTGTTGTCACACAGGTCTGCTTCCTTTGAGCAGAACAACGGGTTTATGTATTGACAATTTGCGCTCTCAACTTGCAAACCCGATCTGTTCCGGCATGTGAAATGCCGGTCTGGGGAAGGGGAAATTGTGAGTATCCCGACACGATCAGAGGGCTCGCGGCGATGATGATGGAGCGCGGCCACGCGCCGCGCGCGGCCAAAGTCGAACCGCGCAATGCCGGCTCGATCGCGGTGCCGGTTTTCAATGACCGCAGCCAAGCGGTGGCGAGCCTGGGCCTGATTTGTTTCCACTCGGCACTTGCCGGCGACAATGACGCGAACAAGCGCTGTTCGGCCGTGCTGGAGACGGCTTCGAAAGAGATGACCCGCGATCTCCCCCGCCTGAACCGCAGTACGCTCGCATGATGCGCTTTCGGCGTCACGCTCGGGGCGGCGCTTCGGTCCTGTGCCTGGCCGGGCTGGTCCTTTCGCTTGGCCTCGCCGGCTGCCAATCGGGTATGGGGAATTCAACACCGGCGGCGAACCCGGGCAAAACCGCGGCGATCCGCAGTCGTCTGGTCGCCAAATCCGGTGGGCTTTATCGGAATGCGTCCATGTCCCGGCAACTGGCCGCGACCGGCGAGCGGCTGTCGATAGCCGCCGGCGGCATGCCCGTCACCGTTCTTGTTCTCAACTCCGCCGTTGCCAATGCCTATTTCGCGCCGGGAGGCTATATCTATCTGACGCGCAAGCTCCTGACGTTGACCGGCGATGACAGCGAAATCGCCGCCGTGATCGCCCACGAAATGGCGCATATCCTCTCGGGCGACGCGGAGGCGCGGGCGCAGTTCGGGGTCGATGCTGCGGTTTCCAGCGCCGATATCCGCCGGGCAATCGGCAACAGCGCCGACGTTCGCGCGCTTCTCGCCAAAAGCAGCGCGCGCGTGTCAGCCTTTTCCCAGCAGCAGGAACTTCAGGCCGATGCATTGGCGATCCGTCTGCTGGCCAAGGCCGGATATGATCCGGCCGCGCTCGCCCGTTTCCTGGCGACCATGCAGGCCCATGAACGCGCAGGGCCCGGGGGCGAGACCTTTACCGCCGCGCATCCGGCCCCCTCTCTGCGGATCGCCCGCGCCCGGAAGCTGGCGGAAAGCGGTACACCTTCCGGGGCTGAAGCCGAAGCTGATGCGGACTGAGCGTCCGCGAATCAGGGCCCTGCCGGTCGATTTTTCGCCGAGGACGGGAAGACGGCGACCGATCCGGGAAGTAAGCGGAAAGGTACCTTTTGCTACCCCATTTTTCTGCACCGCGCGCGCATAAGGACCTCTATGTGCATTGTTGTGGACATTCGAACTGCCAAAAGCACAAGAAATGCGCAACCGCAGATGGTGATTGGAGATTGTGCTTTCTTGGATGTGCGGCGTCTTGTCGCAGGTGAGGTCAGGTCCAACACGTAACACCCGATTCTTCGGCGAGATCTGTAAATAAATCGGTTGAATCACGGTGGCTGAAAATGCCCGTATTCCGGGCGCTCTGGCAGAATTCGCGCGAATTTTCTCGTTTTCTTCCTTAAAAAACACCGGTTTGCAATTTCATGAATAATTCATCTGGTGTTCATAAAAGGAAGCTTAGGCCACTTGCCTGACGCGCGAGTTTGAATTAGTCACCCCGCAAAAGTGGCAGGTCACAAGACGCCACACCGGGTCTCCATAAAAATAACCACGCGCCTAACACCTCAGCGAAGCTGCACCCCAAGGGTGTGCTAGCGCTGTCATTTGGCTTAATTCAAGGAGCAGCCTTATGGACGCAATCATTGTCGACAAGAGTGATGGCTCGCAGCACCGTCAGTCCGTTCTTAACCTTCAGCTTGACGAGGCGTCTGTCGTAAAACTCCCGATCGCTCCGGAAAGCGTCGTTTCGTTCGAGCAGAGCGGTGATGATCTCGTCATTGTCACGGTTGCCGGCGAGACGATTGTCATCGGCGATTTCTTCGTCGACTTCGATGACGAGCGCAACGAACTGGTTCTCGTTGACGACGACGGTATCGCCTGGTGGGGTCAGTATTCCGGCCCGTGGAACGATTTTGCCTTCGCCGAGATCGGCGCTAACAGCGTCTCACCCTTCCCCTTCGGTGCTCTGGGCGGACTTGGCGCAGCCTCGGCCGGCGGCCTGGCATTCTCGGGCGGCTCCGGTGAAGAGGCGGCCGCGTCCGTCGCCGAATTCCCGGTCCTCGATGTGGAAGCGGTTGCCGACAACCCGGCTGCTGGGCACGTCACCGTCAGCGGTCACAGTTCCGGCGATTACGTCGTGATTTCCTATCCGGACGAGAACGGCGAAACCGTTGTTTCGGACCCGATCCCGGTCAATGAAGATGGCAGCTGGTCGCACGATATCCCGCGCGACAAGGTGAGCGAAGGCGATGTCGACTTCGTCGGGACCGTCACGGATCCTCAAGGCAACCCCGTTCACGATGGCAACGGCAACCCGATCTCGGACACGGAAACGGCAACGCTCGATCTGACCGCTCCCGAAGTCGGCGTCGAGATCACCGATAACGGCCAGGACGGCACGCTTGTGCTGACCTTCTCGCCGGACACCGACCGCGCGAGCTTCAATCCGGCGGACGATCTTGACCTGAAGAATGCCGATCTCGGCACGGATGGCCGTTGGTCCGAGGATGAAGACGGAAACCAGGTCTGGACCGTGACGATCACGCCCACCGGCAATGGCGACGTCACCGCCACCGTCACCGACGGTTCCTACACCGATACGGCCGGCAATGAAGGTTCCGAAGGGTCCGACAGCGAGAGCTTCGACGTCGACGGCCCGTCCGTCGTGGTCGATATCGTCAATAACGGCCAGACCGGTGACGTCACCTTTACCTTCTCCGAGCCGGTGACCGGCTTCGAGGCCGGCGATGTCAGCGTTGGCAACGGCACGCTGTCGAACCTCACCAGGGTCAACGACACCACCTGGACGGCGACGGTCACCCCGGAAGCGACCGGCGATGTCACGGTTACGGTTGCCGACGAAAGCTATACCGACCTTGCTGGTAACCTCGGCTCGGAAGGCTCGAATGCGACCGGCTTCGACCGCACCGCGCCGACGGTCGGCGTCGAGATCACCGACAACGGCCAGGACGGCACGCTTGTGCTGACCTTCTCGCCGGACACCGACCGCGCGAGCTTCAATCCGGCGGACGATCTTGACCTGAAGAATGCCGATCTCGGCACGGATGGCGCATGGTCGGAAGATGCCGACGGCAACCAGGTCTGGACCGTCACGATCACGCCCACCGGCAATGGCGAAGTGACGGCCACCGTCACCGACGGTTCCTACACCGATACGGCCGGCAATGAAGGCGAGGAAGGCTCCGACAGCGAGCGCTTCGACGTCGACGGCCCGTCCGTTGTGGTCGATATCGTCAACGAAGGCCAGACCGGCACGGTCACCTTTACCTTCTCTGAAGCCGTGACCGGCTTCGAGGCCGGCGATGTCAGCGTTGGCAACGGCACGCTGTCGAACCTCACCAGGGTCAACGACACCACCTGGACGGCGACGGTCACCCCGGAAGCGACCGGCGATGTCTCGGTTGAAGTGGCCGACGGTTCCTATACCGACCTTGCCGGCAATGCCGGCACGCCCGGCTCCGACACGGAAGCCTTCGACCGCACCGCGCCGACGGTTGGCGTGGAGATCACCGACAACGGCCAGGACGGCACGCTTGTGCTGACCTTCTCGCCGGACACCGATCGCGACAGCTTCGATCCGGCGGACGATCTTGACCTCGACAATGCCGATCTCGGCACGGATGGCCGTTGGTCCGAGGATGAAGACGGAAACCAGGTCTGGACCGTGACGATCACGCCCACCGGCAATGGCGACGTCACCGCCACCGTCACCGACGGTTCCTACACCGATACGGCCGGCAATGAAGGTTCCGAAGGGTCCGACAGCGAGAGCTTCGACGTCGACGGCCCGTCCGTCGTGGTCGATATCGTCAATAACGGCCAGACCGGTGACGTCACCTTTACCTTCTCCGAGCCGGTGACCGGCTTCGAGGCGTCCGATGTTACCGTTGGCAACGGCACGCTGTCGAACCTCACCAGGGTCAACGACACCACCTGGACGGCGACGGTCACCCCGGAAGCGACCGGCGATGTCACGGTTACGGTTGCCGACGAAAGCTATACCGACCTTGCTGGTAACCTCGGCTCGGAAGGCTCGAATGCGACCGGCTTCGACCGCACCGCGCCGACGGTTGGCGTCGAGATCACCGACAACGGCCAGGACGGCACGCTGGTGCTGACCTTCTCGCCGGATACTGATCGCGACAGCTTCAATCCGGCGGACGATCTTGACCTCGACAATGCCGATCTCGGCACGGATGGCGCATGGTCGGAAGATGCCGACGGCAACCAGGTCTGGACCGTCACGATCACGCCCACCGGCAATGGCGAAGTCACCGCCATCGTCACCGACGGTTCCTACACGGATACGGCCGGCAATGAAGGTTCGGAAGGTTCCGACAGCGAGAGCTTCGACGTCGACGGCCCGTCCGTTGTGGTCGATATCGTCAACGAAGGCCAGACCGGCACGGTCACCTTTACCTTCTCTGAAGCCGTGACCGGCTTCGAGGCCGGCGATGTCAGCGTTGGCAACGGCACGCTGTCGAACCTCACCAGGGTCAACGACACCACCTGGACGGCGACGGTCACCCCGGAAGCGACCGGCGATGTCACGGTTACGGTTGCCGACGAAAGCTATACCGACCTTGCTGGTAACCTCGGCTCGGAAGGCTCGAATGCGACCGGCTTCGACCGCACCGCGCCGACGGTCGGCGTCGAGATCACCGACAACGGCCAGGACGGCACGCTTGTGCTGACCTTCTCGCCGGACACCGACCGCGCGAGCTTCAATCCGGCGGACGATCTTGACCTGAAGAATGCCGATCTCGGCACGGATGGCGCATGGTCGGAAGATGCCGACGGCAACCAGGTCTGGACCGTCACGATCACGCCCACCGGCAATGGCGAAGTGACGGCCACCGTCACCGACGGTTCCTACACCGATACGGCCGGCAATGAAGGCGAGGAAGGCTCCGACAGCGAGCGCTTCGACGTCGACGGCCCGTCCGTTGTGGTCGATATCGTCAACGAAGGCCAGACCGGCACGGTCACCTTTACCTTCTCTGAAGCCGTGACCGGCTTCGAGGCCGGCGATGTCAGCGTTGGCAACGGCACGCTGTCGAACCTCACCAGGGTCAACGACACCACCTGGACGGCGACGGTCACCCCGGAAGCGACCGGCGATGTCTCGGTTGAAGTGGCCGACGGTTCCTATACCGACCTTGCCGGCAATGCCGGCACGCCCGGCTCCGACACGGAAGCCTTCGACCGCACCGCGCCGACGGTTGGCGTGGAGATCACCGACAACGGCCAGGACGGCACGCTTGTGCTGACCTTCTCGCCGGACACCGATCGCGACAGCTTCGATCCGGCGGACGATCTTGACCTCGACAATGCCGATCTCGGCACGGATGGCCGTTGGTCCGAGGATGAAGACGGAAACCAGGTCTGGACCGTGACGATCACGCCCACCGGCAATGGCGACGTCACCGCCACCGTCACCGACGGTTCCTACACCGATACGGCCGGCAATGAAGGTTCCGAAGGGTCCGACAGCGAGAGCTTCGACGTCGACGGCCCGTCCGTCGTGGTCGATATCGTCAATAACGGCCAGACCGGTGACGTCACCTTTACCTTCTCCGAGCCGGTGACCGGCTTCGAGGCGTCCGATGTTACCGTTGGCAACGGCACGCTGTCGAACCTCACCAGGGTCAACGACACCACCTGGACGGCGACGGTCACCCCGGAAGCGACCGGCGATGTCACGGTTACGGTTGCCGACGAAAGCTATACCGACCTTGCTGGTAACCTCGGCTCGGAAGGCTCGAATGCGACCGGCTTCGACCGCACCGCGCCGACGGTTGGCGTCGAGATCACCGACAACGGCCAGGACGGCACGCTGGTGCTGACCTTCTCGCCGGATACTGATCGCGACAGCTTCAATCCGGCGGACGATCTTGACCTCGACAATGCCGATCTCGGCACGGATGGCGCATGGTCGGAAGATGCCGACGGCAACCAGGTCTGGACCGTCACGATCACGCCCACCGGCAATGGCGAAGTCACCGCCATCGTCACCGACGGTTCCTACACGGATACGGCCGGCAATGAAGGTTCGGAAGGTTCCGACAGCGAGAGCTTCGACGTCGACGGCCCGTCCGTTGTGGTCGATATCGTCAACGAAGGCCAGACCGGCACGGTCACCTTTACCTTCTCTGAAGCCGTGACCGGCTTCGAGGCCGGCGATGTCAGCGTTGGCAACGGCACGCTGTCGAACCTCACCAGGGTCAACGACACCACCTGGACGGCGACGGTCACCCCGGAAGCGACCGGCGATGTCACGGTTACGGTTGCCGACGAAAGCTATACCGACCTTGCTGGTAACCTCGGCTCGGAAGGCTCGAATGCGACCGGCTTCGACCGCACCGCGCCGACGGTCGGCGTCGAGATCACCGACAACGGCCAGGACGGCACGCTTGTGCTGACCTTCTCGCCGGACACCGACCGCGCGAGCTTCAATCCGGCGGACGATCTTGACCTGAAGAATGCCGATCTCGGCACGGATGGCGCATGGTCGGAAGATGCCGACGGCAACCAGGTCTGGACCGTCACGATCACGCCCACCGGCAATGGCGAAGTGACGGCCACCGTCACCGACGGTTCCTACACCGATACGGCCGGCAATGAAGGCGAGGAAGGCTCCGACAGCGAGCGCTTCGACGTCGACGGCCCGTCCGTTGTGGTCGATATCGTCAACGAAGGCCAGACCGGCACGGTCACCTTTACCTTCTCTGAAGCCGTGACCGGCTTCGAGGCCGGCGATGTCAGCGTTGGCAACGGCACGCTGTCGAACCTCACCAGGGTCAACGACACCACCTGGACGGCGACGGTCACCCCGGAAGCGACCGGCGATGTCTCGGTTGAAGTGGCCGACGGTTCCTATACCGACCTTGCCGGCAATGCCGGCACGCCCGGCTCCGACACGGAAGCCTTCGACCGCACCGCGCCGACGGTTGGCGTGGAGATCACCGACAACGGCCAGGACGGCACGCTTGTGCTGACCTTCTCGCCGGACACCGATCGCGACAGCTTCGATCCGGCGGACGATCTTGACCTCGACAATGCCGATCTCGGCACGGATGGCGCATGGTCGGAAGATGCCGACGGCAACCAGGTCTGGACCGTCACGATCACGCCCACCGGCAATGGCGAAGTCACCGCCATCGTCACCGACGGTTCCTACACGGATACGGCCGGCAATGAAGGTTCGGAAGGTTCCGACAGCGAGAGCTTCGACGTCGACGGCCCGTCCGTTGTGGTCGATATCGTCAACGAAGGCCAGACCGGCACGGTCACCTTTACCTTCTCTGAAGCCGTGACCGGCTTCGAGGCCGGCGATGTCAGCGTTGGCAACGGCACGCTGTCGAACCTCACCAGGGTCAACGACACCACCTGGACGGCGACGGTCACCCCGGAAGCGACCGGCGATGTCTCGGTTGAAGTGGCCGACGGTTCCTATACCGACCTTGCCGGCAATGCCGGCACGCCCGGCTCCGACACGGAAGCCTTCGACCGCACCGCGCCGACGGTTGGCGTGGAGATCACCGACAACGGCCAGGACGGCACGCTTGTGCTGACCTTCTCGCCGGACACCGATCGCGACAGCTTCGATCCGGCGGACGATCTTGACCTCGACAATGCCGATCTCGGCACGGATGGCCGTTGGTCCGAGGATGAAGACGGAAACCAGGTCTGGACCGTGACGATCACGCCCACCGGCAATGGCGACGTCACCGCCACCGTCACCGACGGTTCCTACACGGATACGGCCGGCAATGAAGGTTCGGAAGGTTCCGACAGCGAGAGCTTCGACGTCGACGGCCCGTCCGTTGTGGTCGATATCGTCAATAACGGCCAGACCGGTGACGTCACCTTCACCTTCTCCGAGCCGGTGACCGGCTTCGAGGCCGGCGATGTCAGCGTTGGCAACGGCACGCTGTCGAACCTCACCAGGGTCAACGACACCACCTGGACGGCGACGGTCACCCCGGAAGCGACCGGCGATGTCACGGTTACGGTTGCCGACGAAAGCTATACCGACCTTGCTGGTAACCTCGGCTCGGAAGGCTCGAATGCGACCGGCTTCGACCGCACCGCGCCGACGGTCGGCGTCGAGATCACCGACAACGGCCAGGACGGCACGCTTGTGCTGACCTTCTCGCCGGACACCGACCGCGCGAGCTTCAATCCGGCGGACGATCTTGACCTGAAGAATGCCGATCTCGGCACGGATGGCGCATGGTCGGAAGATGCCGACGGCAACCAGGTCTGGACCGTCACGATCACGCCCACCGGCAATGGCGAAGTCACCGCCACCGTCACCGACGGTTCCTACACCGATACGGCCGGCAATGAAGGTTCGGAAGGTTCCGACAGCGAGAGCTTCGATGTCGACGGCCCGTCCGTCGTGGTCGATATCGATATCGACGATGACGGCATGGGAGGCGACGTCACCTTCACCTTCTCCGAGGATGTTGATGGCTTTGACGCCTCCGATATCAGCGTCAATAACGGTACGCTTTCCAACCTGCAGCAGGTTGACGGCCATACCTGGACTGCGCGGGTGACGCCTGAAAAGGCCGGGGGCGATGTCACCGTGACGGTTGCCGACGAGAGCTATACCGACAAGGTCGGCAATCTCGGCTCGGAAGGCGCGGATACCGAGGGCTTTGCCGGTAACGCGCCTCTCGCCAACGACGACCACGCCAGCCTGACGCTTGCCGGCGACGGTTTCAAGAGTGACGAGAACTTCAATATCGCCTTCGTTCTCGATTTCAGCGGCAGCGTCAACAACGCTGAAGCTCAGACGATGCTGAATGCGGTCAAGGCGGCCGGCCAGGCCTTCTTCGAAGGCACGACCGGGGATGTGCAGATCCAGCTTATCGCCTTTTCGTCCGATGCCCGCTCGACGGTCGCATTCTCGAACTATGCAGAGTTCGCGGCGCAGCTCGACGCGTGGTCCGCGCATCGTCCCTATAATGCAGGAACGGACTACACGGCCGCAGTCGAGACGACCATGGAGTCCTACACGCCGCTTGACGACTACGATAATCGCGTGTTCTTCGTAAGCGACGGAGACCCGACCGAACAGACGCAGCGGCACTGGGTCAATGGCCATTGGGAGGTCGACCATTCGCTGACCAGCGCCGCCTCCGCAGCCTGGAACGCCTTTGTCGCGGACAACGACATCGATGTGCAGGCGGTCGGGGTTGGCGATGGCATCAAGATACCGCGGCTGCAGAATGTCGATGAGGCCGATGGCGACAATCATGTCATCGAGGTGGGCAACTTCGACGATTTGATCGATTCCCTGCTCGACGTCATCAAGGAAGTGGATGTTTCCGGCAATATTCTGCGTGGCGACGACGGTCTCGCCGGCACGGCGGATGACGATCTTCTGGGGATCGACGGCGGACGCATCCTGTCGATTGAGGTCGATGGCGTGGTCTATACCTATGACCTTGCCGGCATCACCGACAGCAGTGGCAATCCGTTCGCCAACGGGTCCATCCTGAACGTGGAAACGGATCAGGGCGGCAGGCTCGTCTTCGACTTCGAGACCGGCGACTGGACCTACACGGCCGACGGCGACACCGTCACCGGAAAGGAAATCTTCGATTATGTCCTGACCGATGACAGCGGTGACACCAGCAGCGCCTCGCTGACGATCAACGTCGGCGACGCGCCGGCGGCAACGATTTCGCTCGATGCCGAAACGCTGGTGGCGGGCGAGGATTATACGGTCACCGTCACTTTCGACAGCGAGATCGATCACGCCAGCTTCACCATCGACGATCTGACGGCGACGCTTGCCGACGGCTCCAGTGCAGGCACGCTTTCCGGCCTGACCTATGACGCCGGCAGCGACAGCTGGACCGCGACCTTCACACCCGATGAAGGCGCGGTTGGCCAGACCGTCAGCCTGGCGATTGCCAGCGGCTCCTTCACCGACGCGAATGGTAACGGTGGAACCGGCGATGCAACCGAGGCCGACGTCAATACGCCGCCCACCATTTCAGCTGAAGCCCATCAGGAAGGTCGCTACGACGAGGCCGATATGCCGGATGTCACCGACCAGAACTGGTACGAAGAGTGGAATACCCACTGGGACGGAATCTGGCTCAACCAGAGCGGCGACGGTCTCAATTTCAGCGACGATCAGGGCGCGATGTCGCTGTCGCTGAAGGACGGAATCATGCCGTCACTCGAATCTGGCGACATTCTCAAGCTCGACATGGGCTGGAACAACGGTCATCAGGATTACCAGACCGGCCGTTCCTCGTCGCTGACCTTGTCCTACACGACGTCTGCGGCGGGCAGCAGCGCGCCTGCAGCCGACGTGTTCATGACGGTCACCACGCCGGACACGACAACGGCCACGGATTGGAGTTCGTCCGTTATCGGAACGCCTGCACAATCCGCAACGGTCACCCTGGCCGATGGCGTGCAGGTCTCCCTCGATGGCGGCGCCACCTGGCTCACCGGCAGTTTCGCGTGGGATACCTGGCGCGAGCATGTCGATGGCAGCGGCGATGTCTACGATGCCGACACCTTCCTCATCAAGTTGCCCGACAGCATGCTGGAGGACGGGGCGACCCTTCGTGCCGACGTCATCACCGGCATCAACGGCAGCTGGGGCGCGGCGGATGACTTCACCCTCACTGCGGTCGACGTTCTGCAGCATCATGCAGATGGCGGGGCTGGCGACAGCGTCGTCTACAACCCGGAAGGCGGCGCTGGAGAAAGTGACGTCGTCTCGATCTTCGACAGCGTCTCCGTTACCGACGCGGATGCCGACGGTATCCGTTCGGCCACGGTCACGCTGGAGAATGCCAGGGTCGGCGATCAGATCTGGCTTGACAGCCATGAAAGCACCGACGGATCGATCGATCTCGACGGCGACGGCCAGGCCGATGTGAGCTACCAGATCAGCAGCAACAGCGGCAGCATTTCGCTCGAATTGTCGGCCGCCGACAATGCGGAGCTGACGGCAGACCAATGGAACGAACTTCTGTCTTCCGTGCAGTTCGGCTCCACCTCGCAGGAAACGGGCGAGCGCAGCGTCTCGGTGGTGGTCAATGACGGCTTTGAGGACAGCGACCCGGCAACGGCGACCATCGATGTCGAAAGCGCTGCGGATGCCGCCGATCTTCCCGATCTCTCCGGCATGACGACCTTTGCCGGCATGACCAGCTTCGGGCTTGCAGGGCTCGATGATCTGGAGGCGGAGAATGACAATGCTCCGGATCCAGTCGAGGACGAAACGCAGGTTCATGCCGATGACCTGATCTACGACGATAGCGTCGAAGATCTGAACAGCTACCTGCCCGAGGAAGACCGCTCGGCTTCGGCAGGAAGCGCGCCGGAGCCGATCGATGCGGCCCCGGCCCATGTGGAACTCGATGATATCGAAGACCACGCAATGCTGGTCGGCTGAGCCCGCTGGCGAGAAAAAGACGGCAGCCGGAAACAGATGCGTTTCCGGCTGCCATCCCACCCTTCGAGAAAAGCTGTCAGCCAATGAGCATTCATATCCAGAAAGATCGCGACGACGCATCGGTGAGCGAGACGGAAACCGTGTCGGCCCGATGGATCGAAGCATTGCTGACGGTGGCTGGCCATTACCGCATCGACTGTTCGCCAGAGCAGCTGCGCCTTGCCGACGCGTGGGACGAGGACGGCGACCGCAAGCGGCGTTTTGGCAAGCTTGCCCGGCAGGCTGGCATGGCGATCCGTTTCATCGACACGGATGTTTCGAAGATCACGGCGATGCGGCTGCCGGTCGTACTGCTGTTGCAGAGCGGTCAGGTTGCCGTTGCCACCCGCCGCAATGGTGATCGGCTTGCGCTCGCCTTTTCCGGCGATGGTGGCCTGACGTCGGATATTGCCGTCGACGACCTCAATGGCCGTGTCGAACTGGTGGCAGTGATCCGCCCGGCCGGCGGCATGCCCGATGGCCGGATCGACAATTATATCGAACCGTTCCGCAAACACTGGATGAGATCGATCGTCCTTGCCGATCTCAGGCCCTATGTCTTCATCATGCTGGCCTCGCTGGCGGCCAATATCCTCGCGCTCGCCAGCGTCATCTTCTCCATGCAGGTCTATGACCGGGTGGTGCCGGCGCAGTCCTATCCGACACTGTTCGTGCTTGGCGGCGGCGCGCTGATTGCGGTGATCTTCGCCTTCGTCATGCGCCAGATGCGCATGAAGATTACCGATGTGCTCGGCAAACGTGCCGATCTGCGCATCTCCGACAAGGTGTTTGGCCATGCGCTCAGGGTGAAGAACAGCGCCCGTCCGCAGGCGACCGGCACCTTTATCTCCCAGCTTCGCGAACTGGAACATGTGCGCGAGATGATGACCTCCTCGGCCGTCTCGGCGATTGCGGATATTCCGTTCTTTCTGCTGTTCTGCCTGATCTTCTGGTGGGTCGCTGGCAACCTTGTCTGGGTTCCGGCGGTTGCCGTGCTGCTTCTCACTTTGCCCGGCATTCTGGCGCAGGGCCGGTTGCGTGCGCTCGCCAAGGCCAATATGCGCGAATCCGCGCTGCGCAACGCCATGCTGGTCGAGGCCGTGCAGGGGCTGGACGATATCAAGCTGTTGCAGGCCGAGGACCGTTTCCAGAACCACTGGAACCACTACAACGCCGTCAACGCCGACAGCGGCATGAAGCTGCGCGATCTCGTCGGCACGCTCGGCAACTGGACGCAGACCGTGCAGGGCATGGTCTATATCGCCGTGGTCGCAGCCGGCGCGCCGGCGGTGATGTTCGGCGACATGACGACGGGCGCGCTGGTCGCCGCCGCCATGCTGTCGACCCGCATGCTGGCGCCGCTCGCCAGCGTGACGCAGATTCTCAATCGCTGGCAGCAGGCGAAGATCGCCGGCGAGAGCCTCGACAAGATCATGACGCTGCCGGTCGACCATCCCGAAAACGCCAAGCGCATCCACAAGCCGGTGATCAAGGGCGAGTTTCAGTTCACGAATGCGGTCTTTGCCTATGAAAAGGAACCGGTGCTCGCCGTCGACGGCCTGAAGATCGCTGCGGGCTCGAAGGTCGGCATTATCGGCCGCAACGGCGCCGGCAAGTCGACCCTCTTGCAGGGGCTTTCTGGACTGATGGAGCCTCGCTCGGGCACTGTGCTGGTCGATGGCGTCAACATCACTCACGTCGATCCGGCCGATCTGCGCCGCCATGTCGGCCTTGCCGGCCAGAATGCCCGGCTTTTCTACGGCACGATCCGCGAAAACCTATGCCTCGGCGCGCCCAATGCCCGCGACGAGGAGCTGATTGAGGCCCTCGAACGCACCGGCGCCTGGGAATTTGTTCGCGCCACGCCCGAGGGCCTCGATCGGCAGATCCAGGAGGGCGGAGTTGGGCTTTCCGGCGGGCAGCGCCAGTCCATCATCCTGTCGCGCCTCTTGTTGCGTGAACCCTCGGTGATCCTGCTCGACGAGCCGACGGCGTCGCTCGATGAAACCGCGGAGCAGAATGTCCTTTCGGCGCTTGCGGCGCTGGCTGGCGAGACCACCCTGGTGGTCGCCACCCACAAGCCGTCGATCCTGGCGCTGGTGGATCGGCTGCTGGTCGTTTCCAACGGCAAGATCATCATGGACGGGCCGCGCGATACGGTTCTGACCCGCCTGCGCAAGGGCGAGGCTCTGGCAGCCAGAAAGCGCGAGGTGAAGGTCCAATGAGCGCCAATACATATGACAGCCTGATCGAGGGCGACGAAATGTCCGCCAGCGGCGCCAACCGGGTTGTGCTGGTGCTGTTCCTGATACTCGCGGCTTTCTTCGTCTGGGCCTATTTCTTCTCCGTGGAGGAAGTGTCCTCCGGGCCGGGCACGGTGGTGCCGCTCTCGCACGAACAGACGATTCAGTCTTTCGACGGCGGCATTCTGGCGGAACTTGATGTCAGCGCCGGCGATATTGTCGACAAGGGCGAGGTTCTGGCCAGGTTCGATCCGACCCGTGCGCAGGCCGAATATGACGAGACGGCGGCGCGCTACCGCGCGTCGCTGGCGCAGGCCGCGCGCCTGCAGGCGGAAGTCACCGGCGCCGAAGCCGTGAGCTTTCCCGAAGCGCTTGACGACTATCCCGAACTGAGAGCCTCCGAAGAAGCGCTGTTTTCCGCCCGCCAGGGCAGCTACCGCGAATCGCTTGCCGACATGGACGCCGACATGGCGCTGATCGACGAGCAGCTTCGGTTGACGACGCCGCTGGTGGAGTCGGGGGCGGCGAGCAAGGTCGAACTGATCCGGCTGAAGCGGGACCGCAACGATATCAAGCTGAAGATGGACGACATGCGCGCCGGATATATCATCGAAAGCGGCGAGAAGCTTGCGGAGGCGCAGGCTCAGGTCCAGTCTCTTCTCTCGACCCTCAACGGGCTCGAGGACACGATCGACCACACCACGATTGTTTCCCCGGTCCACGGGATCATCAAGGATGTCGCTGTCACCACGATCGGCGGCGTCGTCTCGCCGAACGGCGCTGTGATGACCATCGTCCCGCTCAATGACCAGTTGCTGATCGAGGCGCGGATTTCGCCGCGCGACATCGCCTTCATTCATCCGGGGCAGGAGGCCCTGGTGAAGATCACGGCCTATGACTATTCGGTCTATGGCGGGCTTGAGGGCTCCGTCGAGACGATTTCTCCGGATACGATCCGCGACGAGATCAATCCGGAGAACCTCTATTACCGGGTCTATATCCGCACTGCCTCCGATGCGCTCGAGAATGCCTCCGGCAAACGCTTTCCCATCACCCCCGGCATGATTGCGACCGTCGATATCAGGACGGGCGAGAAAACCATCTGGGACTATCTCATCAAACCGCTCAACCGGGGTCGGGAAGCCCTTCGCGAGCGCTGATCGGCTGCCTTGAGGGCAGGCATCAACATCAAACCAAACGTTCAAGGAGACTGAAATGCTGAAGACGATTTCCATCGCGGTACTGGCTGGCCTCATCACCACAGGATCCGCTTTCGCCGGAATGCTGAACGTGCATAACCCGAACATGCGGTTCGAAAGCGTTGCGCCGTCGCTGACGGAGCTCGACGCCTATTTCGTCAGGAACGGCAAGCCGGTGACCGTCGATCTCGTCCGTCAGGTGGAGATCGGCGTCAGCCAGGACAAGGTTGCCGCGCTTCTGGGCGAACCGGTCAAGGTAACGCGCCGCGGCAACAAGGCGACCTGGGATTACAACCTCAAATTCGTGACCGCCGATGAAGGCGAACTCGTCTGCCAGTACAAGGTGCTGTTCGGCAACGCTCAGCAGGTTGACGAGACCGTCTGGCGCAGGCCCCAGTGCCGCGAGCTGATGCTCAGCAGCAACTGAGTTGTGCGGTTGAAATCGCTCGTCTATGTTACCATAGGTAATGATTCGAAGCTTTCCCGCAGCAATCTGTGCCTGCGTTCCGCTCGGGGGCAGAATATCAGATTTAAGACGTATGCCTTGGGAAATCTCAAGGCATCATGATGTGGAAATGCCGTGAAAAATCGGAAAAGGCACTGTGTGGCGGCTGTCGCACGGGTGTTGTCGTTCGCGCTTCTTCTGGGTCTGTCGACCACTCTCACCGGGTGTTCGACAGCTGGAAGCGGACAACCGTCAGTCTCGTTTGAAGACAGGACCGGCTCCATCCGTGAAGAACGGCCGGAGGTGGAAAAGCCTGCGAATATGGCGGCGGCCGGCGAGAGCCTCGACGGGCTGGTGAAGATCGCGCTCTACCAAAGCCCGGAAATGCTGGAGGGCGCGGCGACCATTCGCGAGGCGACCGGCAATATCAAGGTGGCAAAGGGCGGCTATCTTCCCACCGTCAGTGGCGGCGTCACGGGCGGCGTCGGCGATGCCGACGGCCCGTCCTTCGTCCTTTCGGCCAACCAGATGCTGTTCGATTTCGGCAGGACCGACCGCAAGGTTGCAAGGGCCGATATTGCCGCCCAGGAAGCCGTACTGGGCTTTCAGAGCAATGCCGACACGGTGCTGATGGATGTCCTTGAAGCCTATGCCGAATTCAGTCGCTACCGCGACAATGTCGCTATCGACGAGGAACGGGTGAAGCGGTTGAGCGAACTCAACGACCTGATCGAACAGCGCGCGACGGCGGGCGCGACCACCCAGTCCGACGTTCTGGCGGCGGCCAACAGCGTCGAACAGGCTCGCCACGATCTTCTCGAGATGAAATCGGAGCGCGACCGGTCGGCCAACCGGCTTCGCGAATATTCGGGGCCCGCTGCCGTGGGCCTGAAGACGGACCTGCTGGGCGCGCTCGGGGCCTGCACGCCGTCGACCGCGATTGCCGAAACCCTGCCGGAGGTCGCGCTTGCGAAGCTCAGGGTTGCTCTGGCGACGCTTGAATACGAGGACGCTGAGAAGGCGCGCCTGCCCGGCATCGCCGCCGAGGCCTACGGCCGCCAGCCGCTTTATGATGAAGGGTTTCGCGTCGGGGTGAATTTCAACGTTCTGCCGACCCTGTTTCAGGGCGGCGCCATTGAAGCGGGCCGGCAGGCCGCAGAAGAAGCCGTGGCAGCCGCCAAGGCCAATCTTGACAAGGTTCAAAGGAATGCAACGCTGGAAGCGCTCGATGCCGGGACCGAGATGACCAATGCGCGCGAACTGATCGCCTCCTCCAAGACGCAGACGCAGCTCCTCGATGAAACCAGGACGCTTTACCGAAGCCAGTATTTTGATCTCGGAACCCGCAACCTGACCGATCTGCTGAATGCAGAGGAAGACTATTATGATGCGTTGATCGCCCGCCGGGACAGCGAACGCGACCTCGACGTCGCGCTTCTGCAGTGCCATCTGGTCAATGCAAGCCTGCGTTCGGCGCTGGGTCTGTCGCAGTTCACGCTGTACGGCTATCCCATGGACGTCTTTGGTATCGATGTCGGAGAGAAGGCCGCCGGCGCCGGGGAAACGGCATCGCGCTGAGGGGAGGTGGCACGCCTTGTCGGGCGGGCGCGATCCTCAATCATTCCCGCCGGAATGCGTTCTGCCGAAGGTGAAGGGTTCCGTCTTCAGGAAGTCGAGGAAGGCGCGCACCCTGCGCGGCATTCGCCTGCCATCGAGATAAACGGCGTGGATGGCGAGCGGGGCGGGCTGGTGGTCCTTCAGCAGTTGCGTCAGACGGCCGGCGGCAAGGTCTTCTCCGACGACATAATCCGGACAGAGGGCGATACCCTCTCCCGCCAGGCAGAGGTCGCATGCGGTCCTTGCTGAGTTGACGAGGTAATGGCCGCGCACCGGCACCCGGATCGGCGCGCCGTCCTGCGCGAGCGGCCAGCCTCCGTCGGGCGAGCGCAGGTTGGTGTCGCGGATGCATGCGTGGCGGATGAGGTCTTGCGGTGTCTTCGGCGCGCCGTGGCGTTCGAGATAGGCCGGCGCTGCCACCACGACCATTGCCGTCTGGCCGAGCCGGCGCGCGATCAGCGCCGAACTGGCGAGGTTGCCGATCCGGATCGCCAGATCGATACCCTCGGCGGCAAGGTCGACATAGCGGTCGGAGAGGCGAAGATCGATGACGAGATCGCCATGTCCTGACTGGAAGCGGCGCAACATCTGCTGAATCCGAAGTTCGCCGAAGGTCAGCGGTGCCGAGACCCTGAGCGTTCCGGAAAGTCCGGAGCCGCTTTCCTTCAGGTCGCTGCGGATTTCGTCCAGTTCGTCCAGCCAGTGCGGCAGGCGGGCATAAAGCTTCCCGCCGGCGACGGTCATGCCGAGTCGGCGGGTGGTGCGCTGGAGCAGGCGAACGCCGAGCCGGTCTTCCAGCTGTCCGAGATATTTGGACGCCAGCTTGCCCGACATGCCGAGCCGCTCTCCGGCGCCGGCGAAGGAGCCGCTGTCCACGGTGGCGACAAAAACGCGAAATCCGTCGATCAAGTCCATTCTTATTCCGAACATAACGAGGAATATCAATCTCCATATTCGTCCTTTCAAAGATGATTTGCAAGGCGCATCTTCAGTGCATCGAACAACACGGGAACCACCCGAAGAAAGCGCCCTTGAAGGGCGTCATGGAGATGAAAATGAAGATTGCAATTGTTGGTACCGGCAATATTGGCTCAGGTCTCGCCCGCACTTTCGCAAGGACCGCGCATGACGTGATCGTCGCCGACCGGGAGGGCGGTGCTGCCGCTGCATCCCGGCTTGCCGAAGATGGTCTCGATGTCCGTCCGGCTGCCATTCCCGCGGCTGTCAGCGAGGCCGAAATCGTCATACTGGCCCTGCCTTACGGCGCGATTGCGGGCCTTGCCGATCAGGCCGACTTCAACGGCAAGATCGTGATCGACGTCACCAACCCGATCAGCGCCGACTTTTCCGGCCTGGTGGTCTCGGGCACAAGCTCGGCCGCCGAGGAAATTGCCGCTGCTTTGAAGGGCGCGCGTGTGGTCAAGGCCTTCAATACGGTGTTCGCCGATCTGTATGCCCAGGGATTGAGCTTCGACGGCGTTCCGGTCCAGACCTTCGTCGCTTCGGATGATGAGGCGGCCAGGGAGATCGTGATCGGTGTTGCGGGTGATGCCGGGTTTGATGCCCGCAATGCCGGTGGTCTTGCCAATGCCCGCTATCTGGAGCCGCTCGGCTTCATGAACATCCAGTTCGGTTATATGCTCGGCCAGGGCACGCAGATCGCGCCCTTCTGGCTCGCTCGCTAACGAAACCGAATGCCAAAAGCCCGTTTCCCGCATTGCTGCGGGAAACGGCCGAAGGGAGAATGAAAATGCTCGTGAACGGAAAATGGAGCGCCGAATGGCAGCCGGTGCAGAAGAAGGACGAGAAAGGCCGCTTCGTGCGCCAGGTTTCATCCTTTCGCAACTGGATCACGCCCGATGGCGCGCCCGGGCCGACAGGCGAGGGCGGGTTTGAGGCCGAAGCCGGCCGCTATCGGCTCTATGTCGCCTATATCTGCCCATGGGCATCGCGCACGCTGATTGCGCGCAAGCTCAAGGGGCTTGCCGATCTCATCCCCGTGACTGTGGTCAATCCGGTCATGTCGGATCAGGGCTGGCGTTTCGGCGGCTATCCCGGCGCCGACGAGGATCCGCTGTTCGGCTCACATCATATCCACGAGCTCTATACCCGTGCCGACCCGCACTTCACCGGCCGCGCGACGGTTCCGGCGCTGTGGGACATGAAGCGCAACGTCATGGTCAACAATGAGAGCGCCGATATCGTGCGCATGTTCAATACCGCCTTTGAGCAGATTGTGCCCTCAAGCCACGATTTCTATCCGCAAGACCTGCGCGAGAAGATCGATGCGCTGAACCCGCGCATCTACGACCGGCTGAACAACGGCGTCTACAAGGCCGGCTTCGCCTCGTCCCAGGAAGCCTATGACGAGGCGGTGGCCGGCGTGTTTTCCATGCTCGACGAGCTGGAGGATGCCCTCGAGGGGCCGTTCCTGTTCGGCGAACGCTTTACCGAAACGGATATTCGCCTGTTCGTCACGCTGATCCGGTTTGACGCGGCCTATCATGGCCTGTTCAAGACCAATCTTCGCCAGATCGCCGATTATCCGCGCCTTTCCGCCTATATGGAAAGCGTACTGCGCCTTGATGGGGTCCGCGAGACGGTGAACATGGACCACATCACCCGGGGATACTATTCGATCAAGGCGCTCAACCCCACAGGCATTCGTCCCGTCGGTCCGGCGCATGTCGAGGCCCTGCTGCGGTCGGTCGGATAGTCCGCCGGCAGCAGCTGTGGCGGCTTCAATTCGTCATTGGTTGGACCAGATGTGTTATGCTTTTCTCCGCCGTGTGCCGATCTGGGGATGCCTCCGACCCGAATGCGCTGTATTTAAGGGCATATAAAGTACCGTCGTCCAAAAATCCTGTCTTGACAGAAAGGCGGCTTTCTTATCTGGTCTGTCCAAAATGGAGGTTCGCCGCATTTCGAGCCGTCCCGGCACGGGGCGCTCGCGCGGCGTATCAGCAAGGCGGAGGACAGGACTGATGGTAAGATTTGCGGCCGTGGGTAATGACCATGGGCATATTTTCGGACAGATAAAAGGACTGATTGCGGCAGGCGCCGAATTTGCCGGCTATTGCGACCGGACCACGGTGCCGGCGCTGATCGAGACGATGCGGGAGACCTATCCCGATACCCCGGTCATCGACCGGGATGCGATCTTCGCCGATCCGGATATTGACGTCATCTGCATTGCCGCCGTTCCGGCTGACCGGGCGGATCTCGCCATCCGCGCCATGGAGGCCGGCAAGGATGTGATGGTCGACAAGCCGGGCGTGACGACGCCGGAGCAGCTGGAGGCCGTCAAGGAAGCTGTCGCCAGAACCGGCCGGATCTTTTCCATCTGCTTTTCCGAGCGCCATTGCGTGCGCTCCGCCGTCAAGGCCGGCAAGCTGGTGAGGGAGGGCGCCATCGGCACGGTGGTGCAGACGATCGGCATGGGCCCGCATCGAAAGCAGTTCGAGATCCGCCCCGACTGGTTCTTCAAGCCGGAGCGCTTCGGCGGCATCATCGTCGACATCGCCTCGCACCAGATCGACCAGTTCCTGTTCTTCACCGGCTCGCAAAAGGGCGAGGTCGTCGCTTCCAGTATCGGCAATTTCGGCACGGCGGATTTCCCCGCGTTCCAGGATTTCGGCGAGGTCCTGCTGCGCAGCGACCGGGCTTCCGGCTATGTCCGTGTCGACTGGTTCACCCCGGACGGTCTGCCGACCTGGGGCGACGGAAGGCTGACCATTCTGGGAACTGACGGCTATATCGAACTGCGCAAATATATCGACATCGCCGGCCGCGAGGGCAAGGATCACCTCTTCCTGGCCAACAAGGCGGGCGTCGAATATTTCGACTGCTCGGAAGAGCCGATCGAGTATTTCGACCAGTTCATCGCCGATGTGCGGGATCGAACCGAGACCGCGATGACCCATGATCATGTGTTCGAGGTCTGCCGCCTGTCGCTCGAGGCGCAGGCAAAGGCTCACGATATTTCCCCGCGCTGAACGGGTTCAGGAGAAAATGGAATGACAAGGAAATTTCGCGTCGCCGTGATCGGCGCCGGCATCGCAGAGCGTCATCTGACCGGCTTCAAGTGGAATGCGGACCTGTTCGAGGTGCCGGTGCTGTGCTCGCTGGATGAGGAACGCGGGCGCAAGCTCTGCGATAAATACGGCATTCCGGAATATGTCCAGGATGCCGAGACGCTGTTTTCGCGCGACGATATCGACATCATCGACATCTGCACGCCGCCGCACAGCCATTTCGACCTGTCCCGGCGGGCGCTGGAAGCCGGCAAGCATGTCATCTGCGAAAAGCCGTTGTTCGGTTCGGTCGCCGATGTCGATGCCATGGCGGAGATCGCCAAGGCATCCGGCAAGACCATCATGCCGATCTTCCAGTATCGTTACGGCATGGGCCTGCAGAAGCTGAAGCGCCTGACCGAACTCGGTATCACCGGTCGCGCCTTCCTGACCACGATCGAGACCCATTGGTGGCGTTCGCCGGAATATTTTGCAGTCGACTGGCGCGGCAAGTGGAGCACCGAACTTGGCGGCGGTCTTCTGGGTCACGCGATCCACGCCCATGACATGCTGAATTATATCCACGGCCCCTGTGACGAGGTGTTCGCCTATGGCGCGACGCTCAACAACCCGATCGAGACCGAGGACACGATGGCGCTTGCCGTCCGGATGAAGAACGGCTCGCTTGCCGCATTGTCGATGACGCTCAACTCGCACGAGGAAATCTCCCGGCTGCGTTTCTGCTTCGAGAATGTCACCGTGGAAAGCATCCTCGAACCTTATACGATGGGACGCGATCCGTGGCGCTTCATTGCCAGCGACGAGGCGCACCAGAAGGTGGTGGATGCCGCGCTCGCCGAAATGGAGAAGACGGAGGACGGCTATACGCGTCAGTTCGAACTCTTCCATCACGCGCTGACGGAAGGCCGCGAGCCGCCGGTGACGCTTCAGGATGCGCGCAATTCGCTGGAACTCGTGACCGCCGCCTATCATTCCGACCGCACCGGCATGCCGACGCCGATGCCGGTCACCGCGGATCACCCGCTCTACAGGTCGTGGCTGCCGGAACTGGGATAACACGGCCGTGGCGGAGAAGCGGAAGGACGAGGACGAGGGAGCAGGCGGCGGCCGCAAGGTGCGCCTGCTGGCTGCCAAGCGGCTCTACCAGGTCGTGGCGCGACGGATCGCGCGGATGATCGAGGAGAACCAGGGCCGGCCGGACTGGCGCCTGCCATCCGAACGCGAGCTTGCCGAGCAGCTGGAGGTCTCCCGCACCGTGGTGCGCGAGGCCGTCATCGCGCTTGAGATGCGCGGCATTGTCGAGGTGCGCGGCCGCGCCGGCATCGTCGTCCTGCCGGCCCATGTCAACGCGCTCTCCTTTGATGCGCTCAATACAGATATCGGGCCGGGGCCTTTCGAGTTGCTCGAGGCTCGTCTGGCGCTGGAGACGAGCGCTGCCGCGCTGGCCGCCGAACGCGCCACGCGCTACGACATCATGGAACTCGAGGAGTGCATCGAGCGCATGCAGCTCGAGACCGACGAGGTGTTCCTCAACGAGAAGGGCGACCGCGAGTTCCACCTGTCGATCGCCAACATGACCGGCAACGCCATTATCCTGTCGATGATCCAGGCGCTCTGGGACCAGCGGGACACCTCGCGCATGTGGCAACGCGTGCATCGCCATATCCACGCGCCAAAGGTCCGCGCCTTGTGGATCGGCGATCATTACGCCATCGTGGCCGCCCTGAAGATGCGTAACGCCGAGGCCGCGCGCCACGCCATGGAACGGCATATCAACAATGTCACGGATGAACTGCTGCGGGCCGATGAGCTTGGCCGGTTCTCATCCGGCGAAGCGGATGAATGAGGAGTTTTGAAGATCCATGTTGAAGGGTTTCGAGCATGTCGGCATGACCGTCAGCAACATCGACAAGAGCCTGAATTTCTATGTCGATCTGCTGGGCCTCAAGCTGGTCGTCCGCCGCTCCGGCGACGAGCGCTCCGATGGCGCGCCGATCGACCGGGGCCGGGCGGGTCACCAGATCTGCTTTCTCGATGCGGGCAATGGCATGCTTGAAATCATCGGACCGGCAACCGGCGCGCTGATGGCCGAAGACGTCGCGGCGGGGCGGGCGGGCCTCCGTCACCTGACCTTCTGCTTTGACGATGTCGAGGCGCTTTACGGGAAGCTTGCGGCCGCCGGCGTCGAAATGGTCGAGGCCCCGCGCCAGGCCTATAACCGCGACATCATGAGCAAGGTCGCCTTCTGCCGCGATCCCGACGGCATTCTGATCGAGCTGGTTGAGCGCTGACGGCTCTCGCTCGTTCTGTGGGATTGTAAAAAGGCCGGCTCATCGCTGAGCCGGCCTTTTTGTATCCTCTGTCGAGCTCTCGCGTTCAGAGCATGCCGGCGGCGCGCGGCAGCCACAGGCTGAGGCTCGGGATGAAGGTCAACGCCAGGAGCATGGTGATCAGGATCGCCATGAAGAACCATGTCTCCCGGATCATCTCCGACAAGGGTATCCCGTTCAGCGCCTTGATGATGAACAGCAAGATGCCGTAGGGCGGGGTGATCAACCCGATCATCATGTTGAACACCAGCACGATGCCCAGATGATTGAGGTCGATGCCGAGCGCCGCGGCCGTGGGGATGAACAGCGGCGTCACCACCAGCATGATCGTCGAGACGTCGAGAATGCAGCCGAGCAGGAGATAGAGGATGTTGAGCAGGATCAGGAACTGCCAGGTCTCCAGCTGAAAGCTTTCGAACAGGTGGAAGACGGCCTGGGGCACGCGCTCGACGGTGATCACATAGTTGAAGATGAAGGCGCCGCAAAGCACCATCGTCACCACGGCTGTGGTCTTCATGCTGGAGACGACCACGTTCCAGAAGGAGCGCAGGCCCAGCACCCGATAGGCGAAGACGGCAAGCAGCAGGGCGTAGAGTGCCGAAACGGCGGCGGCTTCCGTCGGGGTGAAGATACCGGAGTAAATGCCGCCAAGCAGGATGATCGGCATCAGCAGTGCCGGGAAGGCGCGAATGATGATCAGCGGCAAGGCGCGAAACGGCACGGCTTCCTCGATCGGGAAACCGCGAACCTTGGCCATGATGCCGACGGCAACCGCCATGACGACGCACATCAGGATCGCCGGGACGACGCCGCCGAGGAACAGCACGCCCACCGATGTCGATGAGATCAGCGCGTAGAACACCATCGGGATCGAGGGCGGGAAGATCGGACCGACAACGGCGGAGGCAGCGGTCAGCGCGCCGGCAAAGCCGCGCGGATAGCGGCCCTCCTTCATCATCATTTCGGTGATGATCTTGCCCACGCCGGCGGCGTCCGAGATCGCCGAGCCGCTCATCCCGGAAAAGATCAGGCTGGTGAAGATGTTCACCTGCGCCAGCCCGCCGGGAAGCCGGCCGACGACGGCGAGGGCGAAATCGAGCAGCCTGTCGGATATCTTGCCCTCGTTCATGACATTGGCCGCGAAGATGAAGAGGGGCACGGCAAGGGCGACGAAATTGCCGAACACGCCGTTCAGCACGTTCTCGGCGGCAAGGCCGACATCACGACCGGCGAAGAACAGATAGAAAATGCTGGCAACGATCATCGAGATGCCGAAGGGCAGCCCGGTGATGGTGATCGTCACCATGATGACCAGCATGACGATCAACGCATGCTCGGAAAGAAATGCCATGTCAAAGGTCCCCCGTCAGATCTCTTCGGTCCATTTGGCTCCGAAAAGACGCGCGAGCCGCCAGATTGCCTGGACGGTAAAGCCGAAGAGAAAGAGCAGGTAACAGCCGTAAACATAGTTCATCGGGATGCGCAGAACCGAGCTCTTCTTGCGTGTCAGAAAATCGAGATAGTCCCAGGTATAGGGTATCAGCAGCGCGAAGGCGGCAATCAGCATCACCATCGAGAACATGGTGAAGATCCGGCGCGTGCGCTCGGGAACGATGTCATAGACAACATCGAAGGAGACGTGTTCGCGTATCGGCACGCAAAAGGCCGCCGCCCAGAAGACCGCCCAGACGAAGGCGATCATGGTGAATTCCTCGGTCCACAGCAATGGCCGGTTCATCACGTAGCGGTAGAAGATCTGGATGATGAATCCGACAAAGGCCGACAGGAAGAACAGGGCGCCGATCGTGTCTGCGGCGCCTTTTAGAAAAATGCCCCACTTTCGCAGGGCATTGGCATTGTCTGGGGCCGGCATGGCGGATCACTCGGCGAGCTGGTTGATCTTTTCAACCCAGCCTTCGGGCCAGTCGGCAGCGCGCGGCGACTGCATGTAGGCCTCCTGGACATGGGTGCGGAACGCATCGACATCCGGCGTCGTGACCACCAGGCCTTGGTCTTCGAAGAAGGCGACGAGGTCCTGTTCGACCTTCACACGCTCGGCATTGTTCCAGTCGCAGGCGGCCTTGGCCGCCTTGGTGACGGCTTCCTTCTGCGCATCGTCCAGCTCATCCCAGAAGATGTTGGAGACGGAGAAGTTGATGGCGTCGACAAGATGCGAGGTGAGCGTGATCTGGTCGGTGACCTCGTAGAACTTGGCGGCCTCGACGGTCGGCAGCGGATTGTCCTGGGCGTCGATCGTGCCGGTCTGCAGACCCAGATAGACTTCGCCGAAGGGCAGCGGCGTCGGGTTGGCGCCCAGCGCCTGACCGAGGAACAGCCATGCATCCGAACTCGGCATGCGCAGTTTCACGCCGGCAAGATCATCCGGGGTCTGGATGTCCATCTTGTTGCGCAGGTTCAACTGGCGGGTGCCCAGATAGCAGGCGTCGAGCAGCTGGATGTCCATCTCGTCGGAAACGGTCTGCTTGAATTCAGCGCCGATGTCGCTTGCAAGGAAGGCGCGGTAGTGTTCCGGGTTCTGGAACAGGTAGCCGGCGGTCAGAAGGCCGTATTGCGGCAGGGCGTCGGCGATCAGCTGATAGGAGACATAGGTCATCTCGGCATTGCCGCGCTGCAGGGCGTCAAGGTCGGCGCCCTGGCCGAACAGTGAGCCCGAATCATAGATCTGCACGTCGAACGCGCCGGGCATTTCCTTTTCGATTTCTTCAGCGAAAACGTGCAGCGCCTTGGTGTGCAGGTCGGTCGGCACGCTCGGCACGGTCATTTTGAATTCGATCGGATCCTGGGCCAGAGCGGGCGTCGCAATGAACACGGAGCACAGGAGAGCCTTGGCGATAAGTGACTTCTTCAAAATCATTCCTCCCTAAACGTCAGGTCTGCCGGGCTCCTCATGTACCAAATTGTCCCGGCGGGCAAAATGAACTTTACGGGTTTCGATCACTGATGTAAATACTGGTTGTATCAGTTGTCGGATAAGCATCCTACCAATACCCGGAAAGGAATATCATGCTGGCGGACAGTGATCTCAGAGGTGTTGTGGGAGCGTGCATCACACCGGTGACTCCTGGTTTCGAAATCGACGTTCACCGCCTTAAATCGCATATGGAATTCGTGCTTGCCGGAGGCTGTTCCTTCGTCTCCGAATTTGGCACGACCGGCGAGGGAGCCTCGTTCTCGACCCGCCAGAAGGCCGCCGCCCTGCGCGCGCTCGCCGACGCAGGCATGGACATGAGGCGCCATATTCCGGGGGTCGTCGCCTCCGCCCTCGATGAGGCGGGCGACATGCTGGCCGTGATCGCAGAGGTTGGCGCTCGCGCCGCGCTGGTCATCCCGCCCTATTACTACACGCCGTCCTCGAACGAGGCGGTTGCCGACTTCTACGAGGCGATGATCAAGCGGGCCGGATCGCCGGATATCGAGATCGTGCTTTATAACTTCCCACATTTTTCCGGCGTCAAATTCGACGTGCCGCTGGTGGAGGTGATGCTGGAACGGTTCGGCAAGCGGCTCATCGGCATCAAGGACTCCACCGGCAATCTCGCCGAGGGGCTGAAGCTGATCGAGGCCTTTCCGCAACTGTCCATCTTCACCGGCGATGACCGGATCCTTCCGGAGATGGTGGCTGCCGGCGGAGCTGGTATGATCGGTGGTATGATAAATCCTTATCCCGCTGATACAGTCTTGCTCTATAAGGGGCCGGTCACAGATGCGCTGCGCGCACGGGCCAAGGCGCGGATCGAGGCTGTGGATGCGCATGGCGGGACGCCGGTGCTGAAATCACTGGTTGCGGAGATGCGTGGTGATGATGCATTCATGCGCACGGTGCCGCCGCTTTCGCCGGCCGGGTCTTCCGTCATGGAGACTGTTCGCGAAGCAGTGAAGGATGAGCCGGTTGCCGGCTGAGGCCGATTGATGGGCCGGATGATGCGGAAGAGGGAGGAAAAGCCGTGGTAAAACAAGCTGCAGCCGAGACGGGCGCCGCAGGCGTAAAAGACGCGGCCTATGACCTCTTTCAGGAAGCGCTGATGAGCGGGCGCCTGCGGCCCGGCCAGATGGTCTCGCAGCGTGCGCTGGTGGACATGCTGAACCTCTCCATCGGCGCGCTGCGCGAGCTTTTGCCACGGCTTCAGGCCGAGGGGCTCGTCAGCGTGCTGCCGCAGCGCGGCATTCTGATCCCGGCAATCGATCTTTCAATGATCCGCAACACGTTTCAGATGCGGGCAGCGCTGGAGCGTGAGGCGGTGATCCATGCGGTGAAGGAGATGTCCGACACCGTGCTCGAGAGCCAGCGCAAGCTGCATACGGATATCGTCGAAGCGGTGAAAAAGGCCCCGACGCCGGAGCTTCTGGCGCGCGGCCAGGAGATCGATACCGGTTTTCACAACCTGCTGATCTCCGCCACCGACAACGAGTTGTTGCGCAATGCCTATAACATCAACGCCATCCGCATGCGGCTGATCAAGCTCGACCGGATCCGGCTCAATGAAACCGTGTTGCCGGAAGCCTTTGCAGACCACCTGTCGGTGATCGATGCCATTCAGAAACGCGACAGGATCGCGGCCATCGACGCGATGGACAAGCATGTGCGCAATGCCCGAAATCGCGCCCTGCAGCTCTGAACTCATTTATAAAATCCGGGGAGCAGAGAGATGCTGAAACCCTTGAATCTGCGCGTTGCGGCTCTTGACGAGGCGAACGGGCTGAACGGCGACCTGCCCCGATTTTCCTGGGCCGTGAGCGGGGATGCGAAGACGCAGAGCGCTTTTCGGGTTGTCGCCGGGAGCGACCCGGAACGAGTGGCCAAAGGTGTGGGCGATCTCTTCGACAGTGGCCGGCGGGAAGGCAGCTGGCCGGGTGTGGCCTGGGATGGCGCACCGCCCGCATCCGACCGCGCCATCTGGTGGTCGGTCACGCTTTGGGATGACGACGGCATAGCCTCGGGTTTCGCGCCACCGGCCCGGTTTTTCACTGGACTTCGCCCGGAGGATTGGCAGGCGGAGTGGATCGCCCGCTATTTCGTGCTGCCGGCCGGTCGTGACGTGCCGCAGGGCAACCGCTATGACAACCGCTTTCAGGCGCGGCCCGCCGACTATCTGCGCCGCGCGGTTGGGCTTGGCGAAAGGCCGGTGCGCGCCTTCGCCTATGTCACCGCGCTCGGCCTTTACGAGTTTTTCATCAACGGCAAGCGCATCGGCGACCATGTGATGGCGCCGGGCTGGACGGATTACCACACCCGCGTCGAGTATCAGACCTTCGATGTGACGGACATGTTTGTCGCCGGAGAGAACGCTGTGGGCGCGATCCTCGGCGAGGGCTGGTATTCCGGTCGCATCGGCCACAACCAGCGCCGCGCCGGCAATCACTATGGCGGCCGCCCGGCCTTCAAGTGTCAGATCCATCTTGAATATGGCGACGGGCGCGTGGAAAAGATCGTCAGCGATGGCAGCTGGCAGACGACGCAGGGACCAATCCTCTACAGCGATTTCCTGGCCGGCGAGGCCTATGATGCGCGCCTCGAGATCGAGGGCTGGGACTGGGCCGGCTTCGATGCGGATGCCTGGCAACCGGTCGAGGCCTTCATTCCCGAGCCCGGCGCGCCGGCGCTCGACGCCCAGCGGGTGCAGCCTGCCCGTGAGGTGGCACGGTTCGAAGGCCGCTTGCTGCACGAGAAGGACGGCATGCGGATCTACGACTTTTCCCAGAACCTTGCCGGCTATGCCGAACTCAAGGTCAGGGCTTCGGCGGGCGCCGTCTTCCGCTTGCGCTTTGCCGAGCGTCTTCGCGATGATGGCGGGCTCTATCTCGACAATATGCGCTACGCCGTCAACGAGGACATCTATATCGCCAAGGGCGAAGGCGAGGAGGTGTTCAAGCCGCGCTTCACCTTCCGGGGCTTTCAGTATGCGGGGCTGACAGTGGAGGGCGCGACTGAGAGCGAACCGGAAATCACCGCGATCGCCATCCAGACGGATACGCCGGTCCGCGGGAAGATCGAGACCGGCAACCCGCTGGTCAATCAGCTGCTTTCGAACATCGTCTGGGGCCAGCGCGGCAATTTCCTGTCCGTGCCAACCGACTGCCCGCAGCGCGACGAGCGCTACGGCTGGTCGGCGGATGCGCAGGTGTTCTGGCGCACGGCCGGCTACAACATGGATGTCGAGGCCTTCCTCAACAAATGGATGGTGGATCTTGCCGACGGACAATCGCCGGAAGGAGCCTTTCCCGATGTTGCGCCGACCAAACCGCTCAATCCCTACCGGCTGACCCCGCAGCCCGGCGCCCCCGGCTGGGGCGATGCACCGATCATCATGGCCTGGCACCACTATTTGCGCTACGGCGACCGTGAACTCCTTGTCGGCAATTATGACCGGCTGGCGGCCTGGATGGACTATATCGAGGGCGCCAATCCGGACGGCCTGCGCGTCAATCGCAACAACAACAATTACGGCGACTGGCTGAATGTTGGCCCGAAGACCGATCCCTTCCTGGTGGCGAGCGCCTATTGGGTGCATCTCGCCGATCTGATGGAGAAGATTGCGGGCGCGACCGGGCGGGACCGGGGGCGGTGGCAAAAGCTCGGCGAGAAGCTCCGGAAGGCCTTTGTCGAGGCCTATTGGCGCGATGAAAGGCTGACGTCGGATACGCAGACGGCCTATCTGCTGGCGCTTGATTTCAACGTCCTGCCCGAGCGCTTGCGCGCTGCCGCAGCGTCGCGACTGGAGGCGCTTTTTGCTGCGGCGGACTGGCATCTGCAGACCGGCTTTCTCGGCGTGCGCCATGTCTGCCCGGTGGTTGCCGATCATATCGGGCCGGCGCGCGCGGTCGATCTGCTGCTGAAGGAAACCTATCCCTCATGGGGCTTTTCGATTGCCCATGGTGCGACGACGATCTGGGAACGTTGGGACGGCTGGACGCCGGAGGGCGGCTTCCAGAGCCCGAATATGAACTCCTTCAACCACTATGCCTATGGCGCGGTCGGCGAGTGGATATGGTCGCGTCTTGCCGGCATCGACTGGAGCGAGGCCGGGCCGGGCTACGCCCGCCTCATGGTGCGCCCGGTTTTCGACCACCGCATCGGCCATGTTGTCGCCAGCTACGAGGCGAGGACGGGCACGTTGGAAAGCCGCTGGCGGATCGACGGAGACGCCGGCGAATGGGTGCTGGTCCTGCCGCCCTCCGTCACAGCCGATGTCGAACTGCCCGAGGGGCTTGGCGCTGTCACCGTCGATGATGCGGCGCTAGAGGGCCGGCGGATCCGTCTTTCCGCAGGGACGCACCGCGTCCGCTTCCAGCTTGCCGGTTGACCTTTCTTCTGGAGCGCCGGTTCTGTCGGCGCGATGGCGGCAGGCGCGGGGTCGGGCCAATTGTGGCAGGCACGCAAACCCAGGGAAGCGAGTTTCGACTTGCAATCGGTCAATTCCTATGATGTAAATTTAAAACGGAACAGCGTTTCAAAAAAAATGGTTTGCATGTGTGAATTTGCGGCCCAATTGAAGCGGATTATTTGGGACAAGGCCTGCCGGGAGGAGCAGTGCAGGCCAGTCGACCGAGGGTGCGGTGTCTGCCGTGCCGTTCCAAAAGGGAGGGGTTATGGTTGTTTCTCGCAGGACTTTCTTGGCGGTTTCGGGCGGTTTGGCGCTTGGCGCCGGCTTGCCGGCCGCTCCGGCCTGGGCACAGCAAAAGAGCATACGTCACTTCTGGTGGGGCAATCCGGAGCGCGACAAGCGCACCTTCGCCTATATTGACTGGTTTCAGCAGGCCCACCCCGATATAGCGGTATCCGGCGAAACCATCGGCTGGGGAGACTACTGGGCCAAGATGGCGACGCAGACGGCCGGCCGGAACATGGCCGACATTGTCCAGATGCCTTATATCTACCTGCACGAATATGTTCAGCGCGGCGCGCTCGTCCCGCTTGACGATTACCTCGGAAATGGCATCGATGTCAGTTTCTATGACGACGGTGCGCTCGATAGCGGCATGGTCGACGGGGTGCTCTATGGCCTTAATATCGGCGCGACGAGTCAGGTCATTCCCTATAACCAACGTGTTTTTGACGAGGCGGGCATCGCGTTCGACAGGTTCGGCTGGACGACGGAAACATTCGCCGATGCCTGCCAGAAGATTACGGATGCAACCGGCGGAGCCGTTACCGGCAGCGAGGACCTGTCGCTCTATATCGAGAATTTCGAGGTCTGGGGCCGCGAAAATGGCCATGATCTCTATTCGAAGGACGGTGAGCTTGAGGTGACGGCCGAGGATGTCGGCTCCTACTGGCGGTTTTGGACCGAGTTGCGCAAGGCGGGCATTGTGGAGGGCCCGGATGCGACGGTGCGTGTCGACAAGCCGATGAGCGATCTCGGCATCGTCAGGGGCACCACGGCGACGACTTTCCGTTACGCCAATCAGGCCGTGGCCGTTCAGAGCCTGATGCAGGACCCGGTCGGCCTGGCAATGGTGCCGCGCCGCGACGGCATGGCATACGGTCAATATATCCTGCCGTCGATGTATCTCTCGATTTCCCGTGATGCCGAGAATATCGATGCGGTGCTGGCCTATATCAATGACTGGGTGTCGAGCCCGGATGCCATCCGGGTGCTGGGTATCGATCGCGGCATACCGCCGAGCGCCATGGGGCGCGACGCGCTGATGCCAGTGCTTTCCGATACCGAAGCCAGGGTAGTCGACTATTACGCCGGAATTCAGGGTAAGGTCGGTCCCGTGCCCAATCCTGCGCCGAAGGGCGTCGGAGAGGTCAGGGACAGCTTCATGCGAACGGGCACAGATGTTGTCCTGGGCTACGTTTCGCCCGAAGACGGAGCCGCGCGCTTTGTGGAGGATGCGACGGCTATTCTTGAGCGCGCGCGTATGTGAGCGCGCTTTTACCCAAAAAAACTGTCTGACCCCGCAGCGTTCCGACGCCTCTATAGCCGGGTCATCGTAGCCATGAAAAGGAGGAGTTTATGGCCGTTTCACGTAGAAAGTTCCTGACCACCACGGGCGGGCTGGCGCTGGCCGCCGGTTTGCCGTCCATGCCGGCCTTTGCCCAGGATCGCAGTATCCGCCACTTCTGGTGGGGCAATCCCGAGCGCGACAAGCGCACCTTCGAAGTGATCGAGATCTTCGACAAGAACCATCCCGGCATTTCGGTTTCCGGTGAAACCATCGGCTGGGGTGATTACTGGACCAAGATGGCGACCCAGACCGCTGGCCGCAACATGGCCGATCTGGTGCAGATGGACTATCGCTTCCTGTTTGAATATGTCCGCCGCGGCGCGCTGCAGGAGCTCGACCCCTTCATCGGCAACGGGCTCGATCTTTCCAATTTCGACAAGGGGCCGCTGCAGGGCGGCATGGTCGACGGCAAGCTCTATGCGCTCAATATCGGCTCCAACAGCCAGGTCTTTGTCTATAATGAGGCCATTTTCGAGGAAGCCGGCATCGCCGATACCGACGTCATCAACTGGACCTGGGACCAGTTCGCCGACGTCTGCAAGACGATTACCGAGGCCACCGACGGCAAGGTCAAGGGGTCGGACGACTGCTCGGTCGTGCTGGAAGTCTGCGAGGTCTGGATCCGCCAGAACGGCTCCAGCTTCTTCGGCCCGGATGGCGATGTGACCGTCACGCCGGATATTATTGCCGATTACTGGCAGTTCTGGCACGACCTGCGGGAAGCCGGCGTGTTGCGTTCCGCCGACAAATCGCTGGATGCCAACCTGCCGATGTCCGATGTCGGCATCGTTGCCGGTGATACGGCGATCTCCAACTTCTGGTCGAACCAGATCGTCGGCGTTCAGGCGCTGATGCAGGATCCGGTCGGGGCTGCCATGGTGCCGCACAAGGACGGCGGCGCTCCCGGCCAGTTCATCAAGCCTTCGATGTTCATGAGCCTGACGCGCGACAGCGAAGATCCCGAAGCGGCGATCATGTACATGAACGACTGGATCAACAATCCGGAAGCGACCAAGGTCCTCGGTCTGGAGCGCGGCATCCCCGCAAATCCGGATGTTCGTGCAGCCCTGGCGCCCGATTTCACGCCCGCAGAGAAGGTCTCCGTGGACTACTTCAACGCCATCCAGGACAAGGTCGGACCGCTGCCGCCGCCCGAGCCCAAGGGGGCCGGCGAAGTTCGCGATGCCTTTATCCGCGCAGGCACGGATGTCGTGCTCGGCTATACCAAGCCGCAGCAGGCGGCCGAGGTGTTTGTCGACGACGCCCAGGCGATCATCGATCGCGCCCGCTGACAAGCGATATCAGATCGGTTCCCGTCCTTGCGGCGGGGGCCGGCTCTCCGTTTGAAAGAGTGGTTCGATGAAGAATACGAAAGCGCGCAACGCTTCCGGATACATGTTCCTGACGCCCTGGCTGATCGGGTTCTTCCTGCTCGCCATCGGCCCGATCCTGGTGTCGCTCTACCTGTCATTCACGCGCTATGACATGGTCGGCGACCCGCGCTGGACCGGACTTGATAATTACATCTACATGTTCACCCGCGACCGGCGGTTCTGGAAGACGCTGGAAGTCACCTTCCATTATGTCGTCTTCGCTGTTCCGCTCAGGCTGATCATGGCGCTCGGCGTTGCCATGCTGCTCGACAAGGGCTTGCGGACGATCGGGCTTTACCGCGCGATCTTCTACCTGCCGTCGCTGCTCGGCGCCTCGATCGCGATCGCGATCCTCTGGCGGCAGCTGTTCTCGATCGACGGCGTTGTCAATCAGGTGCTGGCCGTCTTCGGCATTCAGGGCGTTGGCTGGATCACCAACCCGCAGACCTCGATCTACACGCTGATCGTGCTGGCGATCTGGCAGTTCGGCGCGCCGATGCTGATCTTCCTGGCGGGGCTTCGCGGCATCCCAAAGGACCTGTACGAGGCGGCCGATATCGACGGAACGTCACGCCTCCGCAAGTTCTACGCCATCACCCTGCCGATGCTGGCGCCGGTGGTGTTCTTCAATCTGGTGCTGCAGATCATCGAGGCGTTCAAGATCTTCTCGCCCGCCTTCATCATCTCCAACGGCACGGGCGGACCTGCCGACAGCCTCTTGGTCTACACGGTCTACCTCTTCAACGAGGCCTTCAAGTTCTTCCGCATGGGCTATGCCTCGGCGCTTGCCTGGGTGCTTCTGGTGATCATCGGCCTGTTCACCGCCATCGCCTTCGCGACCTCGAAATATTGGGTGCATTATGAAAATGAACGCGACTGAGGCCGCGCTGGCCGAGACGGAACTGGAAGCCGAGCGCGACGAGGCCGCCCGCGTCGCGCATGAATACCGGCTGGCGAAAAACAAACGCGAGCGACGGTCGCGGCTGTTCAAGCACATCTTCCTGATCATCTTCTCCTTCATCATGCTCTATCCGCTGCTCTGGCTGCTGGCGTCCTCGCTGAAGCCGGAAAACGAGATATTCGGGAGTCTCGGCCTTTGGCCATCCACCTTCAACTGGAGCAACTACACCGAAGGTTGGGAGGCGCTGCCGGTTTCCTTCACGGTCTTCTACCGCAACTCGACGATCGTCACGGTCCTGTGTGTGCTCGGCAATCTGTTTTCCTGCTCATTTGCCGCCTATGCCTTTGCCCGGCTGGAGTTCACCGGGAAGAGGCTGTTCTTCGGGCTGATGATGATGACGCTGATGATCCCCTATCACGTCGTCCTTATCCCCCAATATGTGATGTTCCTGAAGCTCGGCTGGGTCGATACCTACCTGCCGCTGATCGTGCCGCGCTTTCTGGCCTCGGACGGTTTCTTCATCTTCCTGATGGTGCAGTTCTTCCGCCAGATCCCGCGCGAGCTTGACGAGGCAGCGCAGATCGATGGCTGTTCGGCCTTCAAGATCTACTGGGCGGTTATCCTGCCGCTGTCGCTGCCGGCGCTGGCGACATCGGCAATCTTCTCGATGATCTGGGTCTGGGAGGACTTCCTTGCACCGCTGATCTATCTGAACGACATCAAGAACTACACCGTGCCGCTGGCGCTCCGCCTGTTCATCGACCAGGAAGGCCAATCCGCCTTCGGGCAGATGTTTGCCATGTCGGTGCTGTCGCTGGTGCCGGTGGTGATCTTCTTCGTCGCTTTCCAGAAACTTATCGTTCGCGGCATCGCGACATCGGGAATGAAGTAAGTAGGAGCTGAATAAAATGGCTGAACTCAAACTCAGAAAAGTCGGCAAGTCCTACGGCACGCTGTCGGTGATGCACGACCTTAACCTCGAAATCCACGACGGCGAATTCCTCGTCCTCGTCGGCCCCTCCGGCTGCGGCAAGTCGACTTTGCTGCGCATGATCGCTGGTCTTGAGGAGATCACCGACGGGACGATCGCGATCAACGGCAAGGTGGTGAACGACCTTCCCGCCTCCAGGCGCGAACTGTCCATGGTGTTCCAGTCCTATGCGCTCTATCCGCATATGAGCGTCAGGAAGAACCTCGCCTTCGGTCTGCAGAACCTGAAGATGGACCGCGCCGAGATCGACCGGCGGGTGGACGAGGCGGCGCGTATCCTGCAGATCGAACCGCTTTTGGCCAGAAAGCCGCGCCAGCTCTCCGGCGGTCAGAAACAGCGTGTCGCGATTGGCCGCTCGATCGTACGTGAGCCGCAGCTTTTCCTCTTCGATGAGCCGCTGTCGAACCTCGATGCCGAGCTTCGGGTACAGATGCGCGTGGAACTGGCCAGCCTCTATGAGCGGCTGAAGACGACGATGATCTATGTGACCCATGACCAGGTAGAGGCGATGACGCTGGCAACCCGGATCGTGGTGCTGCGCGCTGGCAAGATCGAGCAGGTCGGAACGCCGGAAGAGCTCTACACGAAGCCTGCCAACCTCTTCGTCGCCGGCTTTATCGGCTCTCCGAAAATCAACATGTTCGAAGCGACGGTGACCGGTTCTGGGTCGCAGCGCATGCTGGAGCTCGGCGATTTTGGCGCTTATGCGCTGCCGCCCGGGCTCTCCGAAGCTCACAACCGCCTCACCGTCTGCGTGCGTCCGGAAGCAATCAAGCCCGAGAGCGGCGCGATCCAGACTGAGGGGCGGGTGCGCCTCGTTGAATATCTCGGCAGCGAAACCATCGTCCACATCGACCTTCCTTCCGGCAAGACGCTGATTTTCCAGACCCATCAGATGGAACGGCACCGTGTCGGGGAAACGGTTCGCGTCGGCTTCGATCCGGGCGATCAGCATCTCTTCGATGCCGATGGTCAGCGCATCAGCACTGAGGAGGCGCTCTTCGCCTGACAGCCGACAGGCAGGTCACGCAACAGCTGCGGAAGACGGTCAACGGCTTGCTGCCCGGCGCATGCGAAGCGGTGGCGCCGTGTCTTCCTCCGCAAGTTGAGGTATTTTGTCGCTGCACGGTATCCGGGGCTAGGCAGGGGGACAGGCAGGCACTAAAAGGCGCTGCCCCTTGGACTGACAAAAGGCATGGCCTTGCGTGGTGAGGGGTGACATTGGACGGAGGCGACAGGTGGAGGACTTGCAGTGAAAGACAACAGGCCAAAAACGGAAAATGTGGCCGCCGTCCTTAAGGTCTTTGCGGTTCTGGAGACTCTGGCGGAAAACCGCAGCGCCGCCCTGGCGGAGATTGCCCATTGCGCCATGACCTCAAAAAGCACGACGCACCGACTGCTGCATACGATGGTGGAACTTGGCTATGTGGCCCAGGATGAAGAGAGCGAGCGCTACGAACTGACGCCGCGCCTGTTCAGCCTTGCCGCGCAGTCGATGAAGAGCCAGGCCGACATTTTGCGGGTTGCGGACAAGGCCATGGGCCGGCTGTCCCGCGCCACGGGCGAATCGATCAATCTCGGCATTCTCGACGGGCGCGAGCAGCGCGTCGTCTATATCCATCAATATGACTCGACCTACAGCCTGTCGATGAACTCGACGCTCGGCAAGCGCAATCCGCTGCACTCGACCTCGCTCGGCAAGGCACTTCTCGCCTTCCGCGACGACGAGGAGATCGCCGAGCGTCTGGCGGCGATGCAGATGGAGGTGAGCGCCCCCAACACGGTGACGGACAAGGCGGTTCTGCGCGAACAGCTTCGCGATGTCCGGGCCCGCGGTTACGCGGAGGAGATCGAGGAAAGCGAGGCCGGCGTGCGCTGCATCGCCGCGCCGGTGCTCAACCATGTCGGCAAGTCGATTGCGGCAATCAGCATCGCCTTTCCGCTGTTCCGCTTCGACGAGGCCCGCAAGGACGAATATGTCGCGCTGCTGAAATCGGCGACCTTTGACGTTTCGCAGGCGCTCGGCTACGTCGCCGAAAGCGCCTGACGTTTCTATCCGGTCTGGGCCGGAGAAGGTGCCCGGACCTCCTTCTAGAGATATTGCCAGAGATATTCGCTGAGGCAGAACATCGCCATCGCCTGGCCGTAGGGCATGGAGGTGAGCTTGATCTCGCGGTAGTGGTCGAGATCGGCGCCGATCGCGGTGCCGAAGGAGACGTTCAGCAATTCGCCGTCATCGCTGATATTGTCGACGAGGCCCTTGACCGCGCGCTCCGCCGTTTCGAGATATTCCGGGCCGATCAGGCGCATGCGGCTTGCCTTCAGCAGACCATAGGCGAAGCCTGCGGCGGCCGAGGCTTCCTCGTAGCTGTCGGGATCGTCGATCAGCGTGTGCCAGAGGCCGGAAGCGGCCTGTGTCTGTTTCAGCATGCGCGCCTGGCGACGCAGGGTCGCTGTCAGGTGCCGGGCGACGGGATCGCTTTCGGGCAGTTTCAGCATGTCGATGAATTCGGGAATGGCAATGGTCACCCAGCTGTTGCCGCGCGCCCAGAGCGCGTTGGCGAAGCTGTGGTTCCCGTCAAAGGTCCAGCCGTGATACCAGAGCCCGGTCCTGCGGTCGGCGAGGTACTGGGTGTGGATCAGGAACTGGTATTTCGCCTCCTCGATATAGTCGGGCCGGTCGAGCACCAGGCCGATCTTGGCGAGCGGCAGCACGGTCATCATCAGCGTGTCGTCCCACATCTGCTGGTGGTTGACCGAATTGTAGACGATATGCTGGAGACCGCCGTCCTCGGTCCTTGGCATGTCGTGCATCACCCATTCGGCCCAGCTTTCCAGATAGGGGCGCCAGACGGGGTTTTTCGTCTCTTCATAAAGATGCGCGAGCGTCAGGAAAGGGGCCACCGTATTGACGTTGCGGGTCGGCGTGCCCTCGGCCAGGCGCTCGGAGAACCAGCGGTTGATGATGTCGAGCGCCAGCGCGCTGCCGGTCATCTCCCGGTATTTCAACAGGCCGTAAAGGCCGATGCCGTGGGTCCATTCCCAGCCGGCCCAGCCCTTGGTGTCGATCACCCGGCCGTCCTCCAGCCGCAGCAGGAATTCGCCGGTTTCGTCCTCGATGTTGACGAGGTTGTCGGCGAGCTTTTCGATCAGCCCGCAGACCGCGTCGCGTTCGATGAAATGCGGCTTGCGCGCAAGAAGCGGATCCATTCTGTCCTCCCGGATTTCTAACGCATCGGCCCGAAAATCGGAATCGGTTTTCGGATAGCACGATGCGCAGATTCAATAGGTTAGAGCGTCCTTTGTGCGTCCGAATGGACGCACGGCGCTCTAATGCCTCGTTCCCTTGCCCCACAGAGCATGTTTGAGGATAGACAGCAACGCCGCAGCGCCTCGAAATCCATGATAAGGCAAACAAAAAGGCCGGACGCATCGCATATGCGCCCGGCAGGTCATGCGGCGGATGGGAGAGGCGTTTCAGGTCTCCACCGACGGATAGTCCTTGTCGCGCCAGTGCTGCAGCTTTGCGGCCATTTCGCGCTGGAACGACAGCGGGCCGCTCTTGCTCATATAGGGCTCGTCATAGATGCCGATGAAGATCGTCAGGTTGAGGAAGAAATGCGCGCCCATTTCGAACAGCGCCACATAGTCATGGTTGATCAGCGCCTCGCGTTCCTCATGGGTCAGGGCGTGGACGGTCGAGGCCTCGACATCATTTCCCAGAAGCTTCGGTCCGATCGACTGTTCCCATGTGGCGACGAAGGTGCGCGGTTCGTCGATATAGCGCTGCAAGAGTTCCGGGTCGCGATCGACCGTATAGAGGAACTTGTTGACGTAGTATTTGCTCATGCCGCTTCCTCCTTCGGGTACCAGGTGAAATAGGCTTCCATGGTGTGGAACAGGTCGAGATTGTCGACATAGTCCGCGCCTTCCGGCCCGGCAACGCCGAGCATCAGGATGAAGTTCAGGAAGCCATGGGTGGCGTTGCCACTCCCGACCATGCTTTCATGGGTGACGTTTTCGAGGATCGCATCGATATCGCCGGCCTTCAGCCACTCGATCGCCTGGCGGTCGAAAGCCGGATCGGGGCCGGTCTCCATGAACTGGCGCGGACCGCCGAGTTCGAGCGAGAGATGCCCGGTGCCAATCGCGGCAACGCGCTTGTCTGACGGGAAGGCATCGATCGCCTTGCGGATCGCGCGGCCGAGTTCATAGAAGCGCTTCGGCGAGTGCAAAGGCGGCGCGAAGATGTTGGTGTAGATCGGCACGACCGGCAGATCGTTCTGCGGCCTGACGGTAATGATCGGGCAGATGATGGAATGGTCGATCTTCAGCTCGTTGGAAAAGGCGAAATCGAAATTCTGGCTCATCAGGTGCTGATGCATGAAGCGCGACATGTCCTCGTCACCTTGCAACACATATTTCGGAATGCCGAATTCGCGTTCCTCATTGTAGAAGGTCGCGTCATACCGCTCCGCCTTGCCGATCAGGAATTGCGGGCAGTTGTCGAGGAAGATCTGGTGAAAATGGTCGGAACCGACCATCACCAGCACGTCCGGCTCCGCCTTTGCCAGCGTCTCCCGGTAGGCCTCGATCTTGCGCTTCCATGTCGGCGCCTCGGGCATTTGTTGTTCGGGCGGCGCCGTGGTTGCCTTCAGGTAGAAGGGATGGTGGGTCGATGCGAGTGTTGCAACGAGTTTTGCCAATGCTCTCTCCTCTTGCGGATGTCCTCTTGCGCCCGCGCCCTCAATCAAGGGGCATCGCGGGCGCCATTCCCTTGTCTCCGGCCTGGCTTCAGTCGCCGAACAGCGAACGGGCAATGCCGGCCTTTTCGAAAATGTAGTCGCGGCTCTTTTCCAGTTCGCCGCGCAGATGGGCGATGTCGGCGCCGACGAGCTTGCCCTGCCATTTGCGCAGCTTGCCGGCTACCATGACGCTGTCGACATTCGAGCGCTCCATCAGGGTGACGACCGTGCCGGGCACGTTGTTGAGCGGCGCGACGTTGAGCGCCTCGGCGTCGAGCAGAATGATGTCGGCATCCTTGCCCGGCGTCAGCGAGCCGGTGCGGCGGTCGAGCTTCAGGCCCTCCGCGCCGCCGAGCGTTGCCGCGCGGATCGCCTGGCGCGCCGTCAGAAGCGCCGGGTATTCCTCGCCGGCAAGCGCCTTCTGGTTGGCGAACATGCGCTGCAGCGTCACCATGGCGCGCATCTGGGTGAAGAAATCGGCCGTCATCGTGCATTCCACATCGGTGGAGAGCGAAATGCTCATGCCGAAATCGAGCGCCTTCTGGATCGGCGGCGTACCGTGGCGCATCTGCATTTCGATCGGCACGGACAGCGAGATATGGGCGCCGGCGTCGCGGGCATATTTCCAGCCGTCATCCGACATGCCGGTCATGTGGATGAAGATATTGTCCTTGCCGAAAGCGCCGTTGGCGCCAAGTCCGTCGAAGGTCGGCTGCATGCCGAACGTGCCGACAACATGCAGCGCGATCGGCAGGTCGAGATCGCGTCCGGTCTTCCAGGATTGTTCGTGGAAGGGCAGATAGATCTCGCCGCCCATGATCATGGTCGTGAGCTGGTCGTTCGACGAGAAATACTGTTTTCGCAGCCGCGCCGCATCGCCCGGATATTGCGCATCGTCGCCCCAACCCTCGAAATAGCCGAAGACGGAGCGGCGGCCCGAATCTTTCAGCGCCGAGATGACAGCATCCGAATGGGCCGGAGAGTGGTGGATCTGGCTCACATCCATCACCGTCGTCACCCCGGCATCGAGCTGCGACAGCGCGCCGAAGAGCTCGTTGATGTAGACGTCCTCTGGTCGGTAGACGAGGGAGAAGGACTGCAGCACGGTCTCGTAATAGTTCTGGGCATTTGCCGGCAGCCCGTCATTGATGAGGATGGCGTTTGCGAGCTGGCCGCGCAGCGCGGTCTCGAACTGATGGTGATGCGTGTCGATGAAGCCGGGCATGACGATCTTGCCGGAAGCATCGATGATGATGGCGTCATCGGCGGAAATGGTCTCGGCAATCTCGATAATGCGCGATCCCTCGATCAGGATATCACCCTTTTCGAAGTCGCCGACGCTGTCATCCATGGAGAGGATGATGCCGTTCTTGATCAGCGTGCGCTGGCCTTCACGGCCGCATGCTTCCGGAACGCCATCGGCAACCGGCGCGGTGTGTGCCGATGCTCCCATGCCGCCGTCTGAAGGCCCGAAATTCGGGTAGGGCAGATGGCGTCTGGAAATGTCACAAAGCCTGCACATGGTTTCTCCTCCCTTGAACCTGCGCGGAAAACCTGTCCTTCGGTCAGGTCCCCATTGTCGATTGCAGAACCGGATACCGGCTCATGGCATGCGCGATGTGCGATGCCGCTTCCCTGAGCGCGGGCAGACGTTCCGCGATCATGCTTTCGGGCGTCACCATGCCGGTGTAGCCCGAGGTGTTGAGCGCTGCGATCGTGCGGCCTTCGAAGTTCCTGATCGGCACGGCAAGCGCGGTGATGCCGTAGTCGAGTTGGTCGACCGTCGTGGCAAAGCCATCGTCCCGGACGGCCATGATCTTTTCGCGCAGGACATCGGGGTCGGTGACCGTCTTGGAGGTCAGCGCCTCGAGCTTCGCCGTCTTGAGATAGTGCTCCAGCGCCTCGTCGGATTGCCCGGCGAGAAGCACGCGGCCGAGCGAAGTGGCGCCTGCGGGATAACGCGCACCGATGACGGCGGCGGCGCGGCGGGCGCGCTGCACCGAGACATGCGCGACATAGATCACATGGTCGCCGTCAAGCGTGCCGACCGAGGAGGCATCGCCGAACTGTTCGACCAGCGCCCTCAGATTGGGCTGCAGCACCTCGTCGATATGGGCGGAGAAATAAAAGGCCGAACTCAGCGTCATCACCTTGGGGCGCAGGTGAAAATGCTTGTTGGTCTGGCCGACATAGCCGAGCGTTTGCAGCGTGATCAGGCTGCGGCGCGCGGCTGCCGGCGAAAGGCCGACGCGGCGCGCCACCTCGCTTAGCGTCATTTCGGGATGGGCGGCGTCGAAACATTCGAGGATCGCAAGACCCTTGGCGAGCGCTTCCACGAATTCGGCGGGTCGTTCGCTGTCATCGACGAATTTCAGAACTTCAGCCACGTCAGTTTTCCTCAAGAACCAGATCCGTAAAGCGCCAGAGTGGGTGAGCCGCGTGATGAAAACAAGGCTCATTCCCTCCGTGCGGGACCTGATCTTTTCTCCCGATGAAGGCGCCGGTCCGGTCTGCGGGACCGGGCTATGCGCTTTCAACTTGACGCTAGATTAATTGCTCTCTACGATTTCGGCAAGAGGAAAATATTTCGCACAGCGAAAAGGGAGTTTGTTATGCGAATAGGCAAGCAGGACGCTGCGTTCACCGCCATTGCCAAATCCGATGCCGAAAGCATCACCGTGCGCGGCTTCGACCTGTGCGACGATCTGATCGGGAAGATCGATTTCAGCGACTATTTCTGGCTGCTCGTGACCGGTGAAAAGCCAAGTGCCGCGCAGCGGCGCATGATGGATGCCTGCCTGGTCGCGATCGCCGAGCACGGGCTTGTGCCGAGCGTGCAGGCCGCGCGCATGACCCTTGCGGCAGGGCCGGATGCCTGGCAGGGGGCCATGGCCGCCGGCATTCTCGGCATGGGCAGCGTTGTCGCCGGCTCATCAGAAGTGGCCGGTCGTTTTCTCGTTTCCGTTGTGGAAATGGCCGACGGCATGGGCGGCGACCTCGAAAAGGCGGCGGTCGAGAGTGTCACGGCGCTGAAGGCCGAGCGCCGCAAGGTGCCGGGCCTCGGCCATCCGCAGCATTCCTCGGGTGATCCTCGTGCCGACCGCTTGCTGGAGGTTGCCGCCGAACTGGAAATCAGGGGACGCTACATCGACGCGCTCTATATGCTGGCCAAGGTTGCCCCCGGCATCATCGAACGGCCGCTGCCGATCAATGTCTCCGGCGCTATTCCGGCCACGATCCTTGATGCCGGCTGGCCGGTGGATGCCCTGAAGGCCGTTCCGATCGTCGCCCGCACAGCAGGCCTTTCCGCCCATCTCTTCGAGGAAAGCCGACGCTCGATCGGCTTCATCATGTCGCACAAGGCAGACCTCGCCATCGAATATGACGGCGCCAAGGCCGCGGCAAAAAGCAACTGATCGGAGAGAGCCGGATGGTCAAGATTCTCAGGAACATCAGGGTCGTCGAACTTGGGACCTATATCACAGGGCCGGCGGCTGCCATGCATCTCGGCGATCTGGGCGCCGACGTGATCAAGGTCGAGCGGCCGGGGACGGGCGATCCCTTCCGCGCCTTCAAGGGCGGGCTCTATTCGCCGCATTACCAGACCTATAACCGCAACAAGCGCTCGATCGCGATCGACACCAAGGACCCGGACGAACTGGCCTTCCTGCACGATCTTGTCTCCACCGCCGATGTGTTCATCCAGAACTTCCGCCCCGGCGTCGCCGAGCGGCTGGGGGTGGGCGAGGCGGATCTGCGCAAGGTGAAGCCGGACCTGATCTATTGCGCGATCTCCGGTTTCGGCCAGACGGGGCCTGCGCGCGACCGCCCCGCCTTCGACACCGTGGCGCAGGCGGCCAGCGGCTTCCTGCGGCTGGTGACGCCGCCGACCAATCCGCGCGTCATCGGGCCGGCGATTGCCGATGCGCTGACCGGTCAATATGCCGCCATGGCCATTCTCGCCGCGCTTCTGGAGCGCACGAGCACCGGCAAGGGCCGCCGCATCGATATCTCGATGCTGGAGGCGATGACCCATTTCAACCTCGACAGCTTCACCCATTATTTCGCCGTTGGCGAAGTCATGGGACCGCTTTCGCGCCCGACCGTTTCGCAGAGCTACACATTCGAATGCTCGGACGGCAAGTGGGTGGCGATCCACATGTCCTCGCCCGCCAAGTTCTGGGAAGGGCTGCTTCAGGCGACCGGACAGGAAGAGCTTGCCGATGATCCGCGCTTTGCCGAGCGGCTGGAACGCATCCAGCACCAGGACGATCTTATCGAAATCCTGACGCCTGTGTTCAAGACCGAAACGCGCGACGCCTGGTGCGAGAAGCTGCTTGAGGCCGGCGTGCCGCATGCGCCGGCTTATGACAGCGACGAGGCGCTCGATGATCCACAGGCGCAACACCTGAAGATCGCCGTCGAGATGGACCACCCGGAAAAGGGAAAGACCAAGACGGTGCGCCCGCCCTACAGCTTTGACGACGCTATCGAAACCGAGATCGGCGCGCCGCCGCTGCTTGATCAGCACGGCGCTGAGATCCGCGCCGAGATTGCCCGCCGCAAGGCCGGCTGAGCGGCCGCATATGGCAACGGCCACAAGGAGGAGGTGACCGGCATGCAACAGACAGAGACCGTTCCGGCGGCAGCCGTGATGGAAGCCAGCAAGGCCATGCTGCAGAAAAAACTGTTCGCCATCTTCACCGAGCCGACGAACGGCATGGGGCCGGTGTTCGAGGCGATGGACGCCCATCTCGCCTATCAGGTCGGACTGGAAAAAGACGGCACTCTCTTTGCGGCAGGCCCGCTGTTTTCCGATGACGGCGAAAGCTGGGCGGGCGAGGGCATGGTGATCATCCGCGCCGAAAACGCGGAAGCTGCAACCGAGATTGCCCGCAACGATCCCATGCACAAGGCGGGTGCAAGACGTTTCAGGGTGCGCCCCTGGATGATCAATGAGGGCCGGGTTTCCATCCGGCTCGACTATTCGACGCAGACATTCGTGATCGACTGACTGTATCTTTCGGGAGGAGAAAACATGCGTAATTTTCTGAGACTGACGACCGTCGCCATGGTGGCGATGCCCTCTGCGCTTTTCGCGCAGGAAACCATCAACCTGACGGTGGCCTCCAGCCATCCGACGGTGATCCCGTGGGTCGGCATGATCCAGACCCACTTCATGGCCAAGACCGATGAGATTCTCGCCGAGACCGGCGATTACAAGATCAACTGGAACGAGGCCTTCGGCGGCCAGCTCTACAAGGCCAATGCCACGCTGTCTTCCGTCGAGGAAGGCATTACCGATATCGGCTGGGTGTTCTCCCTGCTGGAGCCGGCGAAGCTGCCGCTCAGCCAGGCGACGAGCTATGCGCCGTTCTCCACCGCCAACCCTCAGCTGCAGCTCGAGGTGATGGAAGACCTGATGGAGAACAACGCGGCCTTCCGCGAGGAGTGGGAGCAGTACAATCTCAAGGTCCTCGGGCTGACCGGCACCGATATGTACGATATCTACACCAAGGAGCCGATCGACGGCATCGCCGATATCGAGGGCATGAAGATCTCCGCCCCTGGCGTGCTCGGCACCTGGCTGCGCGGAACCGGCGCCAATGCCGTGGATGGCGCGCTGACCACCTTCTACACCGATATCCAGACCGGCGTTTCCGACGGCGTGCTGACGCTTGCGCTTGGCGCGAAGCCGGCGAAGCTCTATGAGGTCGCGCCCTATCTCAACCGTTTCGATGCGGCCGTATCCTTCTCCGGAGCGATCGCCATCAACCGTGATATCTGGGACACGCTGCCGTCGGAAGTTCAGGATGCGATGATCGAGGCCGGGAAATATTACACCGCCGCCCACGGCAAGCAGCTTCTGGAAGGCCACGAGGCTGCCCTTCAGGCGATGGTAGAACTCGGGGCGGACCAGAACCCGCCGGTGACGCTCGTTGAAATGCCCGAGGAAGAGCGCGAGGCCTGGGTTGCGATGCTGCCGGATCTTGCCGGCGAGTGGGCCGACAATCTGGAGGCCCAGGGCCTTCCCGCGCGCGAATTCCTGAATGCCTATATGGACGGTCTGCGCGAGCGCGGCGAAACGCCGATGCGCGACTGGGACCAGTAGGGCGGCCCGATGTCATCCAACACCGAAAGCGCCCGTCATCCTGACGGGCGCCCCCCAACCGCCCTCGGGCGGGCCTGGCACATGCTTGTCGATGGTCTGGCGGCGCTTGGAACCGTGCTCATTCTGGTGCTGATGCTGGTCATTTCCGCCGACATCTTCATGCGCAACCTCTTGGGCTCGTCGCTGCCGCTGGTCTCCGAGCTCGGCGCACTGCTGCTGGTGATGATCGTCTCGCTGCAGCTTGCCACCACGATCCGCGCCGACAGGCTTGCGCGCACCGAGATATTCTTTCCCGCCTTCAGGCTGAAACGGCCGGTGGCCGGCAGTCTTCTGTCGGCTGTTTTCAATCTCACCGGCGCGGCGATGATCGGCCTGATCGCCTGGTCAAGCTTCCTGATCCTGCAGAAGGACTGGGCGTCCGGCGAATATATCGGGGTCACCGGCATTGCCACCCTGCCGGTCTGGCCGTTCCGCGCCTTCATCGTTCTCGGCGTCAGCGTCGCCGCGCTCGAATTTCTCGTGCGCGCCCTGAGCGACCTTGTCGCCTGCCGAAATGCCGGAGACCGTTCATGAACCCACTCGAAATCGGAGGCCTGGCAATCGCCGGCCTGCTTGTCCTGATCTATGTCGGCATGCCGATCGGCGTCAGCATGTTGTTCGTCTCCTTCATCGGCGTTGCGGCCATTCGCGGCGAACCGGTATCGATGCGCATGCTTGGCGCCGTCGCCAACAACTCCCTCAGGGAATATCTCTACGCCATCGTCCCGCTCTTCGTGCTGATGGGCCTTCTGGTGACGATCTCCAAAGTCGGCAAGGATACGTTCGACGTGTTCCAGAAGCTGATGGGTCGCATCACCGCCGGTCTCGGCATCGCAACCGTCTTTGCCAATGCCGTGTTTGCCGCGATCACCGGCGTCTCCATCGCATCCGCCACCGTCTTCAGCCGGGTCGCGGTGCCGGAGATGACGCGCCATGGCTATACGGCCAAGTTCGCCACCGGCGTTGTCGCTGGCTCGTCTGTGCTCGGCATGCTGATCCCGCCCTCGCTGCTGATGATCGTCTACGCGGTTCTCGCCGAAGAATCGGTCGGACGGATGTTTCTTGCCGGCATCGGCCCGGGCCTTCTTCTGGCCTTTGCCTTTTCGGTCACCATCTTCCTTCTGGCATGGCTGAAGCCGGATTTCGTCTTCACGCCGGAAAAGCCGGAAACACACGATGAGGAGATCGGTTGGCTGGCGCTGGTTCGCAAGGCGGTGCCGATCGTCTTTCTCATGCTGCTTGTGCTGGGCGGGCTCTATGGCGGTTTCCTCAATCCGACCGAGGCCGGTGCGGCCGGTGCGCTCGGCGCGCTTCTGATTGCGCTTCTGCGACGCTCGCTTACGCCGCGCTCGTTCTGGAACCTCCTGGTGGAGACTGGACAGATCACGGTTTCGGTGCTGTTCCTGATCCTTGCGGCAACCTTTTTCAGTCGCATGCTGGCGCTTTCGGGCGTGCCGCGGTTTCTGGCGGAGACGATGCTGTCCGGTCCCCTCGGCCCCTGGGGCTTTCTGCTGCTCTACCTGTTGCTGATCATAGCGCTCGGATGCCTGATCGATTCCATTTCGATCATGCTGATCCTGTTGCCGATCGCCCTGCCTGTCGCGGAAGCCGCAGGGTTCGATCTGATCTGGTTCGGCGTGCTGACCGTGGTGGCTGTCGAGGTCGGGCTGCTGACGCCCCCATTCGGCCTTTCGGTCTACATCATCAAATCGGCGATCAATGACCGGTCGCTGAAGGTCTCCGACATCTTCAGAGGCGCTTTGCCCTTCGTCGGCGCCATGCTGGTTTCGCTGGCTCTGATCGTCGCCTTTCCGGCGATTGCGACCTGGCTCGCGCGTTGGTGAGGCTTTCGCGCTGTCGCCATCGGCGGCAGCGCGAGGTCGCCGTTTCGCCTTGTGGATTGATGGTGTTTTTGACAAAGGCCTGTCAAAGTCGGATTATGCCTGCTCTCTATTGCGAGAGAGAAAGGTGCGCTCATGTCGGTAACGCCGATCGTGCAGTTCGGCACCAGCCGCTTTCTGCAGGCTCATGCGGACCTCTTCATATCGGAGGCGCTTCAGGGCGGGAGGGCGATTGGCCCGATCACGGTGGTGCAGACATCGGGCGATCCCGGTCGGGCGGAAAGGCTGAAAGCGCTTTCCGCGAAGGCCGGTTTTCCCGTCCGGGTCCGCGGCCTGCTGCAGGGCGTACGGATTGACGATACGCGCACGGTCACCAGCATCCGAAGGGCGCTGTCGACGGATCTTGACCGGCCGGAGGTCGAGCGGGTGTTGCGCGACGAGGCGGAGATCATTCTCTCCAACACCACCGAGCATGGATTTCTGCCTCGCCCGGCTGACAGCGGACCGGCGTTCAGCCAGGCCATGTCCTTTCCGGCGAAGCTTGCCCATCTCCTGTTTTCGCGCTTTGCGGAAAATGCCCGGCCGCTGCAGATCATGCCCTGCGAGCTTTTGCACCAGAACGGCGCGGCATTGAAGAGGCGGGTCCTGCCGGTCGCCGAGCGGCTCTCGGCCGATTATGCGCACTGGCTGGAAACCAAGGTTCTCTGGGTGAATTCGCTTGTCGACCGGATCGTCTCGGAAACGCTGGAGCCCGCAGGTGCGGTGACCGAACCTTACGCATTGTGGGCGGTAGAAGCCTGTGTCGGGCTGACGCTTCCCTGCGCCCATCCGGCGCTGAAGGTTGTCGGCGATCTCGGCGACGTCGAGACGATGAAGCTCTTCATCCTTAATCTCGGTCACACCTATCTTGTCGAGAACTGGAGGCGAGCCGGGGGGCGTCAGGCTTTCGTGCGCGAGTTGATGGATGATCACGCGATCCGCAAGGACCTCGTCAACCTCTATATGGATGAAGTGTTTCCGGCCTTTGCCGCCGAGGGGCGCGGCGGCGAGGCGGACCGCTATATCGACGAAACGCTGGACCGGTTCGCCAATCCCTATCTTGATCACAGGCTTGCCGATATCGCCCGCAACCACGCGCAGAAAGTCGAGCTTCGCATCGGCGGCTTCCTGAGCTTCGCCAATCACGCGGTGCCGGGCTATCGGGCGCCGAGGCTCGAGGCGGTGCTCGCGCGCCATGCAGACTGAGGCGTCCTATCGCTCGTCGCCAAAATAGCGCTGGCTCAATTCCGTCACATAACCGCTTTCCTGCAGGGCGAGAAGGCGCACGGTGACCGGATAGATCAGCGTGTCTTCACCATAGGGCAGGGCGAAGCCGAACTTGTCCGGCGCGAAAAGCCGCCCGACGACATCGAGGCCAAGCCCCGGATTCTGCGCCTTGTAATATTCCAGCACCGGCGCATCGGCCACCAGCGCGTCGACTTCGGCGCTGCGCAAGCCATCGACCGCCTCCTCGATGCCGCCATAGGTGACGAAGTCAAAGCGCTCGCGTCGGGCCAGTTTTTCGGCGGTCGAGCCGCGGAAGACGCCCACGGTGCGTCCGGGCAGGTCGTCTGGACCGTTGACGCTGCCGGTAATCGCAATATTGGTCATGACGCTGGTGACAGACGAAGTGACATAGGCGACCACGGCGATGCCGATGACCAGCCAGAAGGCGGCGAAGAGACGGCCGATCCAGCCGAAAAGCCTGGTACGGCTGGGAAGCGATCCCTTCGTGACCACCAGCATCACCGCGTAGAAGCTTTCCGCCACGCCTTCGCGCCAGCGGCGCGGGAAATTCTTGTCGAAATGGCGGTCGAAGAAGGTGAGTCCGATGGTTCCGAGGATGATGAACACCAGCAGCCAGCCATAGTAGCGCAGGTATCCGGCCTCGGCGAGACCGTTCCAGATATTGGCGAGCGAGGAAGACGAGCGGTCATCGACCATGATCCTGAGACCGGAATCAAACCATGGCTGGGTGAAATCGACCACTTCGGCACGGTCCTCGGTGATTGAGATGGCGCCCACGGCGACATCGAGCTCTTTTGCCCTGACGGCAGCGAGAAGGTCGGCGACCGTGGCATATTCGACATAGGTCGCTTCGATATTGAGCCCGTCCGCGATTTCCTTCCACAGTTCGGCGGCCATGCCCGAGAAGCGGCCTTCCTGGTCACGCGTGACGAAGGGCGGCGTGATACGATAGCCGACGCGCACCTCGCGCGGCGCATCCGCTTCCTGTGCCCATGCGCCGGTTTGTCCGGCGAATGGCGCCGCCAGCGTAAGCAGGAGGCCGAGCAGGACGCTGCAGCCCGCCGCGAATATCCGTGCTCTTTCAGTGCAAGTCATGTCGCCTCTGTTCCTTTCCGTCTGCCGCCGTCTATCCGCTGTAACTGAGAATGAGAAATGCAATGAAGATGAGGAAATGCACCGCGCCCTGAAGAACATGCGTGCGACCGCTGGAAAACGTGACGATGCTCACGGCGAGAATGACGATCAGAAGAAGGATGTTGGCCGGTTCGAGCCCGAGTTCGAGATCAAGGCCCAGCAGGCTGGAAACGATCAGCATGATCGGCACGGTCAGGCCGATGGTCGCCAGCACCGAGCCGAGAAAGATATTGACCGAGGACTGGAGCCGCCGGTCCATGGCCGCGCGCACGCCGCCGATCCCCTCCGGCGTTGTCACCAGGATCGCCATCAGGATGCCGCCGATGGTCGTCGGCGCGCCGAGCGTCTCGATCACATAATCGACGGGCCGCGCAAACTGCTCGACGAGAAAGACGACCGGTATGATGTAGCAGAACAGCAGCAGGACATGGAGCGCCGTCGGCGCATCGGACGCCGCGTGTGCGTCTTCCGCGCCTTCTTCCTCCACCGGTTGCGAGAAATAGCCGCGATGCCGCCCGGTCTGGATCAGCAGGAAAATGATGTAGAGACCGGCGGCCATGGCGCCGACCATGACCTTCTGCAGGCCTGTCAGCGTCGGCCCGGTGGTCGAGAGCGTCAGGTCGGGCAGGATCAGGCTGAAGGCGGCAAGCGGAATGATCACGCTCAGATAGGCATTGGCGCCCTGCAGGTTGAAGGTCAGCTCCCAGTGGCGCAGCGCGCCGAGCAGAAGCGAGATGCCGACCATGCCGCCCATGATGATCATGACCACGGAAAACAGCGTGTCGCGCACAAGGGCGGGGTTGTTCTCGCCGTGCAGCATCACGGCCGTGATGCTCATCACTTCGATGCCGGTGATGGAAAGCGTCAGCACCAGCGTGCCGAAGGGCTCGCCGAGCCGCTCGGAGAGCGCTTCGGCGTGGCGGACGACGCCGATCGCGGTTGCGAGGATGACGAAGAAGAGCCAAGCCATGACCGGCAGGAGATGAAAGGGATTGCCGAGATTGGCGAAGATCCGGTCCTCGAAGATGAGGACGATAAGACAGGTCAGAAGCGTGAGCCCGAGGGTACGCTCGCGGCGAAAAATGCTCCGCAGGGGCGGGAAAGAGGATGTCCTCGATGCAGCTTCTGGCGTCGGCAAGCGCTAATCTCCTTTGCGGACCAGCACAGAGAAGAGCAGAATGCGCCCGCCACATCTTTCGATTGCCATGATATCGCCATCATTTCAACTGCCGGGGCGGCAGGCGGCCTAGTATTCCTTCTCGTAGAAGATGCCGCCGCTGGCCTCGCCGCGCGATCCCGCCGATCCCTTGACGATGAAATTGCGGCCGATGTCGATGTTCACGCTTGCCCTGGTGCCGGCGTCGCGGCTCTGCTCGACTTCGACATAGGTGTTGCTGTTCAGGTATTTGCCGACGCTGACCGCGGTGTTGCCCGTTGAATCCGTCGTCACGTCGAGATTGTCGATGCCGAGAACGTCGCGGATCGAACCAAACAGCGACTGATCCGTGCCGCCGGTCAGCTGAATCACCGCATCGGCAAGCTGGGCGATCTGCAGTGCCGAAAGGTTCGAGGAGGACTGGTTGAACAGAAGCTGGGCCAGGATCTCGTCATCGGGCAAGGCGGGCGTTGAACTGAGGCTGACCTGGGGATCGTTCGCGACGCCGGACAGTGAAATGGTGATCGCCGTCGAACCCGCCGTGGTCTGCGCCTGCAGGTCGATGAGCGGCACCAGCGCGCCGCCGAAAGTGATCCGCCCGCGGTTGAAATCGAAACGCCGGTTGAGGATCGACAGCCGACCGCGGATCAGGTCGAAGCCGCCGGTGATGACCGGGTCGGCCGTGGTGCCGGAAACGCGGATCGTGCCGCCAAGCTCGGCGTCGATGCCGCGCCCCCTGACGAAGATCGCGTTGGGAGCGGCGATGGTGATGTCGAGGTTGAAGGACGAGCGCGAGTCAGTAGTCTGCTGCGGAGAGAGCTCCTGCGCCTGTCGCAGCACCGCTGCCGAAGCATTCTCGTGCACGATATTGATTTCCGAAATCGAGGCCGGCAGGCGATCGGGGATGACAATCGCCGTCCTGCCGAGATCGAGCCTGCCGGAAAGCCTCGGCTGGCCGAGAAGCGGCCCCTCGAGCGACAGTGCGCCGTTGGCCGTCGTCGTCAAAAGGCGCCCGTCATTGATGACGGCATTGTCCGCCTGAAGCCTGAGCGACGCCTGGAGATCTCCGGAAAGCGAGACGCTGCCGCTGATCGTGACCGTACCGCCGGCGGCCATCCGTCCGGTAATGTCCTCGACGACGAGCCTGTCGCCGGAGGCAGAGATGCGACCGCGGATATTGTTGATCGCCAGGTTGCGCTGGAGATCGGTCACGCTGTCGATATTGACGTCAAGGCCGCCGGAATAGGACGGCGCCTGGACGGAGCCGCCAATGGTCATGTTGACGTCGGCATTGCCCGAGACCGCATAGCCGGCATTGGCGGCGACGACCGAGACCAGCGCCAGCGGCAGGCGGCCGTTGACGGAAAGATCGAGCGGCATGTTGCCCGAAAGCCCGACCGAGCCATTCGCCCGGGCCGAAAGCCCCTGCGCGTTGGTCAGGTTCGTATCCGTGGTGACGCGGTTGCCCTCGTAGCGCCCGGTGGTGGTGATACTGAAGGGCTGACCGCCGATCGCGGCATTCTGCGCCACATTGGCGTTGTTCCACGAGAGGTCGTAATTGGCCGTCGGGCTTGCGAGCGAACCGCTTGCCGTCACCGTGCCCGAGATCGTGCCCTGCGCGCCGAGGCTCGGCACGAAATTATTGGCGATCGCGGCGCTGACGCCCGAGATATTGACGGTAAGATTGAGACGCTCGCCAACGCTGCCGCGGGCGCTGACCGTGCCGCCGCCAATGCCGATGCCGAGATTTTCGATATTGGCCGTGCCGTTGGCGATGGTGATCCTTGCCGGCTGGGCAAGGCTGAGGGCAAGCGACATTGGTGACCCTTCGAGCCTGGTAAGCTCGATTTCCATCGTATCGGCGCGCGTCACCTTTGCCGCCGCGTTCACCGGCTGGCCGTCATAGCGGGCGGAAAGGTCGAAACTGGTCGTCGTGCCCTCGTTGCGGGCCGAAAGGGAAATGTCGCTGACATTCTGCCCGCTTGCCGAGACCGAGCCGACGGTGATCTTGCCGTTTGCCTTCAATTCGGCAAGGTCGGAGAGGGTCATGTCCGCTTCGATATTGCGTGCCGTGACCGTTGCGGCGGACAGCCGGTCGCCGGAGGCATTGAGCGACAGGCCCAGCCTGTTTTCAGCATTGTCGAGCGCGATCCGGCCTGAAATGTCGCCGGAAGCTTCCTGTCCTGCGAGACCGGCGAGAAGCTTCAGATCGGGAAAATCGAAAGTGATGCCGCCGGCCGGCAGGAAGCTGTCGTTCAGCGTCAGGTCGCCGGACAGCGTGTTGCCGCCGACCGCGCCATCGATCCCCGAAATCTCGATCTGACCGTTCGACGAGGCGATTTTGGCCGCAAGCGAGAGCGGCGCATTGGCATAGGTGCCCTTTGCCGAAACCGTGCCGGAGGGGGAAGCGGGATCGGCCTTGCCCTTGAGCGAAAGCGAGAAATCCTTCAGCGTCTCGCCGGAAAGGATCAGATTGTCGGCCGTTGCCGTTGCTTCGACATCCGGTGCGGAAAGGGGACCGCTGGCCGTTGCGGTAATCTCCGCCGCGCCGCCCACCTGCGGGGCAAGCGTGCCAAGCTCGGAGAGTGCCGCCTTCAGCGTGGCGTCGATCATATCGCCGGAAAGGGCGATATTGCCTGTCGCGCTGACGAGGCTGTTTTCGATCTTGAGGTCTGAGAGCTTATAGTTGGCGCTCGCAAGATCCGCTGAAAAAACGGTTTCGATCCGGGTCATGCCGTTGATCATGTCCGACGCGGGAGCGGGCAGGGCATTGGCGAGAACAAACAGGCGCGCATCGCCCGAAGCCTTCCGGCTGTCGAGATCGTAGGAAATCGAGGTCGTGCCGCCGATACTGCCGCTCTCGAGTTCGGCAGAGGTTATCTCGATCGTCGAGCCGGACAGCGAGACCGGGGCGGAAAGCGAAATGGGCGCCTGAACGAACTGGTTGAGGTTGTCGTTGTCAAACGCGATGTTCTCGACCGTCAGCGAGGTCTCGAGCGCGCCGCTGCGGCCGGCAAGGTCAAGGCCGGTTCCGCTGGCGACAAGGGCAACACCGCCGGCGCTCACCTGCGGCATCGACAACCGGTCGAGCGTTACGGACGCCTGGAGGTCGGCGCTGTCGGCCGCGCCCGTCAAGGCCAGCGTGGCGTTTTTGATCGCGAGGTCGAGCGTGTCCTCGCCGAGCGGCCAGGAGAAGGGTACCGCTCCGTCTGTGCCGTTCAGCGTCGCCTTCAGGTCGTTATTGCCTTCCGGATCATAGGCGCCGGAGGCGGCAAGCGCGAAGCTTCCGGTGGTGACGTTGCCCTTCGAGATGGCGATCCGCCCGGAAGGCGAAAGCGCCACCGCGATGTCGATCTGCGTCGTCCCTTCGACAAGGCTGGCGAAAGCCTCGGGCGCAAGCGGCGCGAACTGGCCGCTGCCGGTGACTGTCACTATTCGTTCCCCGGCACTATCGAGCTGGTGTCGGATATCGATCTCGCCAAGAGCGGAACCCGAGAGTTCGGCCGTCACCTTGCCCTGCCAGTCGGAAAGCGGACCGTCGCCATCGACAGCGATGTTGAGCGCAGGCGCGCCGGGCAATTGCATCAGCGTGGCGACGATACCGCCCTGCGGCTCGTTGACCTCGGCCTTGAGGTCAAGGCGATTGTCGGCGGGCGCATATTCGAGGTCGGCCTTCACGTAGGTTTCCGGCCGGGCCCGGTGCTTCGCGTCCAGAGACGCGGCGATGGTGTCGGAAAGCGCGGTGACGCTGCCGGCTGCGGAGAGCGGATAGTCTTCGCCAAGCACGGGAGCGGCGATATCGATCTCGGGAAAGTCGAAGCGGTCGATCTCGACGCCGATCGGCAGCGAGAAGCCGCCGCCCTGGCTGGTCTCTTTCGGCGCGGCCTCCGAAGCTGCCGGCAGGCGCTCAAGCGTCACTGACTGCGCGGAGAGGCTTTCCGCCTTGAAACGGCCGCTGAAAAGGGCGAGCGGCGACCAGTCGAGCACGACATCCTCGACCGTCGCATAGGGCCCGTTGATATCGGAAACCGAAACGGATTCGACGGTGAAATGTCCGGTCAGGGGCGCACTGACCCTTCCCACATGAACGGCGAAATCGGGTGAGGCGATCCGCTTGGTCACCTGCTGCACGGCGAAATTCGCGCCGAAACCGGTGAACCCCACCAGAATGACGGCGGCGAGCGCGATCAGGATCACGCCGGCGATGAGCCCCGCGACCAGCTTAGTCAGAATTCGAAGCGTTGCCGTCAATGTTCTCATCGTCTGGCGGGTTTCCTTGCTCATGCCCATTCATAATCTGGGGCAGTCTATACGCGATGGAAGGGGACGAATACAGCGCCTAAAGCGTTGACGGCCTGCACAATTCCATGCGGCATCCGAAATGGCGGATCAGAAGCTCTGGCCGATCCCCGCATAAATGCCGAACCTGTCGCCGCCGGGGTAACGGTCGAGCGGCAGGGCCACGTCGAGGCGGATCGGGCCGAAGCCGGTCAGGTAGCGCACGCCAATGCCGGCGCCGGCCCGGATATCGCTGAAATCGGGGAAATTGTCGGCGGAAACATCGGCGGCGTCGATGAAGGGCACAACCTGGATGTTCTCCGTCACGCCGATGCGGGCCTCGAGCGTCGCCTCGACATAGGAACGCCCGCCGGTCTCATCGCCATTGGCGTTGCGCGGCGAGATCGACTTGTAGGCATAGCCGCGCACGCTGCCGCCGCCGCCTGAATAGAAGCGCTGGTTGGCGGGGATGTCTTCCAGGCTGTCGCCGCCGACAATCGTGCCCGCGCCAAGTCGGGCGGCGAGCGTGAAGCGGTCATCCTCTCCGGCGGAAAAATAGGTCGAGCCGACAGCGTCGAAGGATGAGTAAATCGTGCCGTTGAGGAAGTCGTAGGCCGGTTCGGCCGTGGCGACCAGATAGATCCCCTCCGTCGGATTGAGCGCATCGTTGCGGGTATCGCGGTCAAAGCCGACAGGCAGCGAGAAGGTGAGATAGTCCTCGGTGCCGAAGGCATCCTCGATATGGGAAAACTCGGTGGTCGAACCGAGCGTGATCGTGTTGTAATCGTTCTGTTCGTAGCTGTAGGTGACGGAGCCGGCGACCGTTTTGGCGTTATAGGGATCGGGGTTTTCCGTGCCTGCGACGAGGCTTGCGGTAAACATGCCGGATGGGTGGAACAGGCCCGGCCTGGTGAAGGTGATGCCGCCGGCATAGTCGAGCGAATCCAGGCCGTCACTGACGCCGATGCGCGAGACGCCGGCCTCCAGCCGCAGCCCTTCCGCATGGCCGAACAGATTGCGGTGGCCCCAATAGCCCTCCAGCCCAAGGCCATCGATCGAGGAGACGGTCGCGCCGAAGCCGAAATAGCGGAACTTGCCGTCCTTGACCGTGATGGTTGTCGGCAACTGGCCGTTTTCGTCAAGCGAGTCACCGGTGTTGATCACGACGGAATCGAAGGTCTTCAGCGTGCGCAGCCGGTTGGCGGCATCGGTGAGTTCCTGCGGCGAATAGGCTTCCCCGGCTTTCAGCCGCGAATAGGTGCGGATGAAATCCGGGTCCACGGCATCCGCGCCCTTGATCGCGATCGGCCCGAGATCGGCCTTCGGTCCGGCATCGGCGTCGATCATCACGTTGATCGTCGCGTTCTCGTGGTTGGCGATCACTTCCCGTTTGGTGATCTTGGCGAAGGGATGTCCGTCGTCCTTGAGCTTGGCAACGATGTCCTGCGCCGCCGAAAGGATGGAGGTCGAATAGGCCGGCGTTCCGGTGACAAGGCCGAATTCAGCGGCATTGAAGGACGGCGGCGCATCCTTGATATCGATGTTTGCGAAGGTGAAGCGCGGTCCGGCTTCGATATTGACCGTAACGGGTACAGGGTTCACGCGATCGAAATTCGGAAGGCCGACGATGTCCTCGATATTCTGGCCTTCGATGCTGATGTTCACCAGCCCGCCATAATAGGCCCGCTCGAACAGCGAACCGACGAGGATCTGCAGATCGTCGCGCGCCTTCACCAGAAGACCGAGATCGCCATCGACCGGCTGGCTCTCGCCGCTTACGAGTTCCGAGCGATTGCGCAGGAAACGATCCAGCCCGGCATCGCCGCCCGTGACCGAGAAAGTGACATGATAGCGGACGGGGTCCTGAACATTGTCGACCTCTTCCGCCCGCTCTCCCCACAGGTGAACGCCGAAAAGCGAAAAGGCGCGCGCCTCGTCCACGCCCGACGACAGCACCGTGAGCAGTGCCGCTGACAGCAAAAGCCCGGCCTTGAAAGAGGCGCGGGTGCCGGAATTTCGCCGGTTGGGACGGGTGACCATGGTGTACTCTAAACGATGCCGCTGATCCGCTGAATGAATTTACACTTCAGCATATTAGCACGGGAGCAGGCCGTGCATCCCGCCAAAATCCAAAAGCCGGCAACAGCGTTAACCGAATCTTTCGGAAGCGCGATTGTCGGCCGCATAGCGGAACAAGCCGCATTGCCGCTGCCTTCGGGCACGGCATTTCTGGAAGCGGTGACCGTCTCCGCAATTGCAGACGGTCACGCGCATCGTGTGTTACCGCGGGCAGTTGTCAACATATTCGCGGCCATAACGGTCGCGGTAGTAGCACTTGCCCGGCTGGTTTTCGACCGCGCGGCCGACAAGCGCGCCAGCGCCGGCGCCGATTGCGCCGCCGAGGAGGGCGCCGCCGAGGCCACCGCCGTCAATGGCCGTGCCGATCAGAGCGCCGCTGCCGGCGCCGATCGCAGCGCCTTCCTGCGTGGGCGTGCAGGCCGTGGCCGCAAGCGAAAAGACACTGATCATAAGTCCTGCGATTACTTTGTTCATGATTCCCTCATCACCGATTGGTCGCGCTACGACCGGACGCTCCCCGGGGTCCCGTGCCTGCCGCCGCTTCCTTGACCACGACCGTTCATCCGGTCGCTTCTGAAAATACATATCCGAATAGCGCTTATGCGGGAAGCAAAAAAGCGTCTTCCGACGCCAGCCGGATATGCCCGAAGTAGCAAAATAATGTGTCGGGTCAGGGATTTGTTCCCGCTTCCGCGCGGCAATTTCAGAATTTTCTTTTTGAGCGGATCACTTGACCTTGATCAAGAATTGTCCTTGGCGGTTGCGTGTAGAAGCAGTTTGGAATAATTCAAACAAGGGCCTATTGCCGCACCCACATCAAATCTGGGGCTTTGCGGCTTGACGTTGCGCAAACTTCGTCAAATCCTTGCGGAAAACATAACGGCCTGCGGTGGAGCACCTGAACGATGGATTTCGAAGCATTTTTCAAAACCGAACTTGCGGGACTGCATGAAGAGGGCCGTTACCGTGTCTTCGCCGAACTCAAACGGCATCGCGGCGAATTCCCCCGTGCATCGCGCTTCAAGGATGGAACGGCTTCGCCTGTCACGGTCTGGTGTTCGAACGACTATCTCGGCATGGGGCAGTGTCCCACCGTGATCGCCGCCATGCAGGAGGCGATCGAGGCTTGCGGGGCAGGGGCCGGTGGCACCCGCAATATTTCCGGCACCAATTACTACCATGTACAGCTTGAAGAAGAGCTTGCCGATCTGCATGGCAAGGAAGCCGCGCTGATCTTCACATCGGGCTATGTCTCCAACTGGGCGACGCTTGGTACGCTCGGACAGAAGATCCCCGGCCTGATCATCTTCTCCGATGCGCTGAACCATGCTTCGATGATCGAGGGCATCCGCCACGGAAAGAGCGCCCGCGTCATTTTCAAGCACAATGACCTCAATGATCTCGAAGCCAAGCTCAAGGCGGCCGATCCCGACGCGCCGAAGCTGATCGCCTTCGAATCGGTCTACTCCATGGATGGCGATATCGCGCCGATCAAGGAGATCTGCGATCTCGCCGACAAATACGGCGCGATGACCTATCTTGACGAGGTTCATGCCGTCGGCATGTACGGTCCGCGCGGCGGCGGCGTTGCCGAACGCGAGGGACTGATGGACCGTCTGACGATCATCGAAGGCACGCTCGGCAAGGCCTTTGGCGTCATGGGTGGTTATATCGCCGGCTCGCAGGCCGTCGTCGATTTCGTCCGCTCCTTCGCCTCCGGCTTCATCTTCACCACCGCGCTGCCGCCGGGGCTGGCCGCCGGCGCCGTGGCCTCCATCCGGCATCTGAAGGTCAGCCAGATCGAGCGCGAGCGTCACCGCGAGCGGGTCGCGACGCTTCGCCGCAAGCTGGATGCCCGCGGCATCCCGCATATGGAAAACAACAGCCATATCGTGCCGGTGATGGTGGGCGATGCCGCGAAGTGCAAATGGATTTCCGACATCCTGCTTGATGATTTCGGCATCTATGTGCAGCCGATCAACTACCCGACCGTGCCACGCAAGACAGAACGCCTGCGCTTCACACCGACGCCGCTTCATACCGATGAGGATATGGACCATCTGGTGACGGCGCTGCATTCGCTCTGGTCGCAGTGCGCGCTGGCGCGCGCCGTCGCGTGATCGCCCATCTTCGGGAATTCACTTGACTCGGGCCTCCGCTTTCCGGATCAAACAGGCAATGCTGTTTCTGGTCCGGAGGGCTTCTCATGGAACTTTCGCAACGCGTTGACGCGGCCATCGACCGCGCGATCGACGAGGCGCGTATCGTCGGAACCGTGGTCATGGTGTGGCGGGACGGCGAGCCGGTCTACGAGCGCGCTGCGGGTTTTGCCGACCGGGAGGCCGGCAAACCGGTGTCCCTCGACACGATCTTCCGCTACGCCTCCGTCACCAAGCCTTTTGTCGCCGCCGCCGCGCTGGCGATGATCGACGCCGGAAAGCTCTCGCTCGACGATCATGTCAGCGACCTTCTGCCCTGGTTTCACCCGCCGGGACCGGATGGACGTCAGGCCGAGATCACGATACGCCAGCTTCTGACGCATACGGCCGGGCTTACCTATAGTCCCGGCGTCGGCATTCTCTCGGCCCATGATGCCATCTCGGTCGGCATCGAGAACACCGAGCTGACGCTCGAGGAGAATTTCTCCCGCCACAACACCGTTCCGCTGGCCTATAAGCCCGGAACGGCCTGGGAATATTCGATTTCGATCGACATTCTCGGCGCCGTGCTTGCCGAAGTCGAAGGGTGCTCCGTGGAAGAGGCGCTCGACCGCCATATCCTCTCACCCCTCGGCATTCGCGACACCACCTTCCACGTGACGGATCGCGCGCGCATCGCCGTATCCTATTTCAACGCCGACCCTGTTCCCCTGCCCATGGGCGAGCCGGAACGGGTGGCCTTCGGTCCCGACCGGCTCTTCACCTTCTCGCCTGAGCGCATCTTCAATGCCCGCGCCTTCCAGGGCGGCGGCGGCGGCATGGCGGGAACCGCCGGCGACGTGATCCGGCTTCTCGAGATGGTGCGCAAGCACGGTGACGGCGTACTGAAGCCGGAGACGGCAGCCGCCGCGATCCGCAACCAGATCGGCGATCTCAACGTGCGTCCGGGCGTGAAATTCGGCTTCATCGGGGCTGTTACCGAAGATGCCGCGCTCGACAATTCGCCCTTGCCGAATGGCGCTGTCTCTTGGGGCGGGGTCTATGGCAATCGCTGGTGCTTTGATCCCGAAACCGGCACGGTTGCCGTCGCCATGACCAATACGGCGCCGGAGGGGTGCGAAGGCGTATTCCCCACCGATGTCTGGCGGGCGGTCTTCGGCGGTTGATCCGCAAGCGGCATTCGGGCGTATTTCCTTCCGGAAAGGGAGAGGAAAATGCCAGAAACCGACATGACCAGCCTTGCCGAGGGCTATCGCGCGCTCGTCATCGGCGCCTCCGGCGGCATCGGCGGCGCCTTTTGCACGGCGATCGAGGCTGATCCGCGCTGCGGCATCCTCGAAACGCTGTCGCGACGGAAGGACGGTCTGGAGATCACCGACGAGGCGTCCGTCGCCGAAGCCGCGCAGCGCTTTGCCGGTCAGTCGTTCGACCTGATTGTCTGCGCGACCGGCGCGCTGAATATCGATGGCATCGGACCGGAAAAGACCATCCGCGCGCTCGATCCCGATGCCATGGCACGGCAGTTTTCGGTCAATGCCATCGGCCCGGCGCTTCTCATCAAGCATTTCCTGCCGCTGGCAAGACGGGACCGCCGTGCCATTTTCGCCTGCCTTTCGGCGCGCGTCGGTTCCATCGGCGACAATCACGTCGGCGGCTGGATGTCCTACCGGTCGTCCAAGGCGGCGCTGAACCAGATCCTGCGCACCGCCGCAATCGAGGCGCGGCGGAAAAATCCGCTGCTTTCGCTTGTTGCGCTTCACCCCGGCACGGTCGCGACGCCGCTCTCCGCGCCCTATGCCGGCAGCAACCGCCGGGTAGAGGCTGGAGAGGCCGCGGGAAACATGCTCCGCGCGCTGAACGGCCTCGCCGAGGGGGAGACAGGGCGTTTCCTTGCCTATGACGGCAGCCGCATCGAATGGTAGGCCTTACGCCTTGACCAGGTCTGAGGCTTTGCGGCGCGCTTCGGCGTCGGCGGCGTAGATGTCGTCAATGTCGGCGGCGGCCGGCAGATGGGAGAGGCTGTCCATGACGGCTTCCGTGATTTCCGCCATCTCCAGAAAACCGCAGCGTCCGTCGATGAAGGCCTGAAGCGCCACTTCCTTCGCGCCATTCAGCACCGCGCCCTGAAGCCCCCCGCGCGCCATGGCGACCCGCGCCAGACGGAGGGCAGGGAACCGGGTCTCGTCCGGGGCCTCGAAATCGAGCCGCGCAAGCCTGGCGAAATCGAGCCTTTCGACCGAAAGCGCCGGTCGGTTGGGATAGGCCAGCGCATAGCCGATCGCCGTGCGCATGTCCGGCGTGCCGAGCTGGGCCAGAACCGAGCCATCGGCATAACCCACCATGGAATGGATGATCGATTGCGGATGGACGATCACCTCGACCTGTTCGGGCTTCAGCGCGAAGAGATGCATGGCCTCGATCATTTCCAGCGCCTTGTTGAACATCGAGGCGCTGTCGATCGAGATTTTCAGGCCCATCGACCAGTTGGGATGGGCGCGGGCCGTGGCCGCATCCACATGGCGCATCTCTTCAAGGCTCTTGGTGCGGAACGGACCGCCGGATGCGGTGATGATCACGCGTTCCAGCGCCCGGCGCTGGTTTTCCTCAAATACCTGAAAGACGGCAGAATGCTCGCTGTCGACGGGAACCATCGTGCCGCCGCCGGCGGCGATCGCCTCCATGAATAGCGGGCCAGCGGAAACGAGGCATTCCTTGTTGGCAAGGGCAATGTCGGCGCCGGCCTTGGCAGCCTCCAGCGTCGGCTTCAGCCCGGCCGTGCCAACGATTGCGGCCATCACCATGTCGTTGTCCATCCGCGCGGCTTCGGAAAGTCCGCTTGTGCCGGCGGCGGGGGTGATGCCGGATCCGGACAGCGCTTCCTTCAGCGCCTTGTAGCGGGTCTCGTCGGCGGTGACGGCCATTTGCGCGCCGTGGTCGATGGCCTTTTTTGCCAGCGCCTCGACATTGGCATTGCCGGTGACCGCGGTCAGTTCGAAAGTATCGCGCCCGCCGAGCTGTTCGATCACGTCGAGCGTGTTAAGCCCGATCGACCCGGTCGCGCCGAAAATGGCGATGCGTCGCGTAGACATGCGTTTTATGCCGTTTCCTCGTTATTTCTGAACTAGCCTCTAGCGGTTTTTCATCGCCGGCGACAGGGAAAAGAACATGTTTCGATCAATCCCGAACTTGGCGTCGCAAAGGGGTTGGCACTGGAAATGAGCGGCCCGAGGGACTATCAAGTGGTACGGACTTTCGCGAGCGGCCTGCCGCTCGACCGGAAAATGAGCAAGGGAACGCGAAATGGCTGATAACATAAAGCGCATCGGGGTTGTCGGCGCCGGCGCCATGGGCTGCGGGGTCGCCCATGTCTGCGCGGTTGCCGGTTATGACGTGCACCTGATCGACAGCGAGCGCGAGCAGATCGAACGGGCGCTTGCAACGATCAACGGCAATCTCGCCCGTCAGGTCAATTCCGGCAAGCTTTCCGATGAAGACCGCAAGAAAGCGCTGTCGCTGATCTCCGGCTCGACCGATCTGCAGGACCTTGCCTCCGTTGACATGGCCATCGAGGCGATCACCGAGGATGAGGCGGCCAAGCGGGCGCTCTATGCAAAGATCTGCCCGATCTTGAAGCCGGAAGCCCTGCTGGCGACCAACACCTCGGCCTTTTCCATCACCCGGCTTGCGGCCGCGACCGACCGGCCGGAACGCTTCATGGGCGTGCATTTCATGAACCCGGTTCCGGTGATGGAGCTGGTCGAGCTGGTGCGCGGGATCGCTACCGAGGAGGTGACCTTCGAAACGGCGAAGGAATTCGTCCGCTCGCTCGGCAAGACGCCGACGGTCTCGGAGGATTTCCCGGCTTTCATCGTCAACCGCATCCTTCTGCCGATGATCAACGAGGCGATCTATGTGCTTTATGAGGGGGTCGGTTCGGTCGATGCGATCGACGTCGCCATGAAGCTCGGCGCACGCCACCCGATGGGGCCTCTGGAACTTGCCGATTTCATCGGCCTCGACACCTGCCTTGCCGGCATGCAGCTGCTGCATGAGGGATTGGCCGACAACAAGTACCGACCGTGCCCTCTGCTCGTCAAATATGTCGATGCGGGCTGGCTCGGCCGCAAATCGGGCAGGGGCTTTTACGACTATCGCGGAGAGGAGCCGGTGCCGACGCGGTGATCCGTGTCGCGGCCGGAGGCGGGGGCGCAGCAATCCTTCTCGCCGGAAAGCTCCTCCAGGATCGGGCAGTCCGGGCGGTGGTCGCCATGGCAGGTTTCAGCCAGGTGCTGCAGCGTTGCCTTCAGGCTGGCGAGCCGTTCGAGCTTCGCGTCGATCTCGGTGATCTTGGAAAGCGCGAGCGCCTTGACCTCGGCGCTTTCGCGGGCGTTGTCATCATAGAGCGAAAGCAGGAGGCGGCACTCCTCGACCGAGAAGCCGAGGTCGCGCGAGCGGTGGATGAAGTTCAGACGGTGAACGTGATTGTCGGAATAGTCCCTGTATCCGTTGGAGGCGCGGTCGGCGACGACGAGACCGATTTCCTCGTAGTAACGGATCGTCTTGGGCGGCAGACCCGACTGGCGTGCGGCTTCGCCGATATTCATCAACGCTCTCCTGCTCTCTAGTTTTTCATAATCTGATGCTGCCATCAGGATTCTTCAAGCCTCGTGAGGTTGCACCCTGCCGCGTCCCCATGGCATGAACGGCTTCCCTGCGGAAAACGGAGAATGGATCATGGACGTCACCGGTGGCTGCTTTTGCGGCAATGTGCGCTTTGCGGCGAGCATCGATCCGGAGGCCGTGGTCGTCTGCCACTGCAACCAGTGCCAGCGCCTGTCCGGCTCCCCCTACCGCGTTTCGGTTCTGGTCGCGCGCGAGGATGTGGAGATCCTGAGCGGCGTTCTCAGGGAGTACTGGAAGATGGCCGAGAGCGGCACCAAACGCGCCCAGGCCTTTTGTGAGACCTGCGGCGGACCGGTATTCTCCAGAGGCGAAGGGCAGGCCGCCGATGAATGGGCGCTCCGCTGGGGCCTGATCGACCAGCGCGCCGACCTGCCGCCGAAACGGCAGATCTGGTGCGAGGCGGCCGCGCCGTGGGTCAATGAACTGGAGACGTTGCCGGGAGAGGCGCGGGAGTGACACTCACCCCTTCGCGAGCGCCGTCCGCACCATCGCCGACAGGTCCTCGTCGCCATGTCCATCCTCGATGCAGGCGCGGTAGCTTTCAACCGCCGCCTTGATCGCGGGCGTTTCGACGCCGAAGTTTTCAGCCACTTCGGCGAAAAGCGTCGCGTCCTTGAGCGCGCCCCTGGCCGGAAAACCGACGCTTGTGTCCTCGCCCAGAATGCGCGGCGCGCGGAATTTCAGCGCCGGCGAGCCGCCGGGGCTGGTGAGCAGCACGTCGAGCATGGTCTCAACGGAAAGTCCGGCTTTCTTGCCGGTCAGGAGCGCTTCCTTCAGCACTTCCCAGTAGCCGCAGAGCATCATGTTGTTGACGATCTTGGCGGCAGCGCCCGCGCCCAGCGCACCGGTGTGGTGGATGCGGTCGGATAGCGCTTCGGCGACCGGGAGATAACGCTTGTAGTCGATGGTGGCGCCGCCGATATAGATGCCCGCCGTGCCTTCGCGCACGAGCTCGGGGCCGCCGGAAATCGGCGCGTCGATGGCACTGCCGCCCTTGGCCTTGATCTTCGCCGAAAAGCGCCTCAGCGTATCCGGCCTTACCGTTGATGCCTCGACGACCAGCTTGCCCGGCAACGAGGTTTCGACGATCTTCTCAAGCACCGAGTCGACCGCCCCGTCATTGATCAGCGAGGTGATGATGATGTCGGATTTGTAGGCGAGCGAGGCAAGGTTGAGGGCGATCTCGGCGTTGTTCCTGTCGGCGAATTCATCGGTCACGCCGCTGCGCGACCAGAGCACGAGGCGGAACCCTTTTGCCGCGAGGCGGTCGGCGATCGCACTGCCCATCCGTCCGATGCCGCAAATGCCGATGACTTCCTTTTCGCTCATCGTCTTACGCCGCCTTTGCCTGGTGATATTCCTTGATCGCGATCATACGGATTTCCGGGGCGCGTTCGCTCTCATAATTCAGCGAGAAGCCGTCCTGCGCCATGAACACCGGATCGCCGTCGAGGTCGCGGGCGATATCGCCGCGATGCGACGAGACGAATTTTTCGAGGTCTGCGGGCTTTTCGGCCGAGATCCAGCGGCAGATGGAAAACCGCGCCATCTCGAAGGAGACCGGCAGACCGTATTCGGCCTTCAGCCGCTCCTTCAGCACATCAAGCTGCAGCGCGCCGACAACGCCGACGATGGCCGGCGAGCCGTCCTCCGGGGTGAAGAGCTGGACCACGCCTTCCTCGGCCATCTGCTGCAGGGCTTCCTTCAGCTTCTTCGCCTTCATCGCATCTTCCAGCCGCACGCGGCGCAGAATTTCCGGCGCGAAGTTCGGCACGCCCTGGAAGACGAGCTGTTCGCCATCCGTCAGCGTATCGCCGATACGAAGCGCGCCGTGGTTCGGGATGCCGACGACATCGCCGGCATAGGCCGTATCGGCCAGCTGGCGCTGCGAGGCGAAGAAGAATTGCGGCGCCGTCAGCCCCATCTGCTTGCCGGTGCGCGAAAGGCGCGCTTTCATGCCGCGCTTCAGTTCGCCCGAGCATACGCGCACGAAGGCGATGCGGTCGCGGTGGTTGGGGTCCATGTTCGCCTGGATCTTGAAGACGAAGGCGCTCATCTTCGGGTCTGTGGCTTCCACGGTTCTGACATCGGCGACCTGGGCGCGCGGCGGCGGGCCGAATTCGGACAGCGCGTGGATGAGGTCGCGCACGCCCTTGTTCCGGAGCGCCGAGCCGAAATAGACAGGCGTCATATGGCCTTCGAGAAAAGCCTCGCGGGAAAAGACCGGATAACCGTCAATGGCGAGCTCCGCCATCTCCGCCCATTCCTGGCGTTCATGCTCGGGCAGTCTTTCGGCGACCACTTCCGGGCCATTCACCTTTACCAGTTCACGCTCGCTATCGCCGTAACGCACCGCACTGTCGCGCAAATGATAGGTGCCGCAAAAGCTCTTGCCCTGACCAATCGGCCAGGTCATCGGCACGGGATCGAGCGCCAGCTTTTCAGCCACCTCGTCGATGATCTCGAACGTGTCGCGGGCCTCGCGGTCCATCTTGTTGACGAAGGTGATGATCGGGATGTCGCGCATGCGGCAGACTTCGAAGAGTTTCAGCGTGCGCGGCTCGATGCCCTTGGCCGCGTCGATCACCATGATGGCGGCATCCACCGCCGTCAGCGTGCGGTAGGTGTCGTCGGCGAAGTCTTCATGGCCGGGCGTGTCGAGCAGGTTGAAGACCGTGTCCTCATATTCGAACGTCATCACCGAGGTGACCACCGAAATGCCGCGCTCGCGCTCGATCTTCATCCAGTCGGAACGCGTCTGGATGCGGTCCTTCTTGGCCTTCACCTCGCCGGCAAGCTGAATGGCGCCGCCGAACAGCAGCAGCTTCTCGGTCAGCGTGGTTTTACCGGCGTCCGGGTGCGAGATGATCGCGAAGGTTCGGCGGCGGGCAACCGCCTCGGCAAGCGTTTCGGGCATCGATGCAATATCCTGTTGATGGGGGCTTATCTAGCGATTTGAGGGCCAAGATGCAATTGACCTGTTTGTGAGCCATGGCAAGGATGCGGGCGAGATTGACGCAACGTGCAAGAGGCAACATCACAAACGGATTTGGGATGCTGCCACCTGGCCCTCTCCGGCGTCATGATCGGGCTTGACCCGAGGATCCAGGCCATCTCCATGCGGCGGGCGTGTTGCGGTCCAGCCTTTGAGGCAAGCTGCAGGCTCCGCTCGCGGCAAAGGTGGTTGGATGCTCGGGTCAAGCCCGATCATGACGGAGGAGAGGCACACCGAAAACACGATGGAAACAGAAAACAAGATGACACTGAAACTGAAACGCCTGGAACATGCGGAAGGCATCGCGCCGCCGGCCTATGAAACGACCGGTTCCGCCGGCATGGATATTCGCGCCGCCGTTGCCGAAGGCGAGCCGCTCACGCTTGCGCCTGGCGCCCGCGCGCTGGTGCCGACCGGCTTCATCTTCGAAATCCCGGAAGGGTTCGAGGCACAGATCCGCCCGCGCTCCGGTCTCGCCTTCAAGCACGGTGTCACCTGCCTCAACACGCCCGGCACCATCGACAGTGATTATCGCGGCGAGGTGAAGGTGCTGCTCGTCAATCTCGGAACCGAGGATTTCGCCATCGAGCGCGGCATGCGCATCGCCCAGGTCATCATCGCGCCGGTGACGCAGATGCCGGTGACGGTGGTGGACGACCTTTCCGAGACGGTGCGCGGGGCAGGCGGCTTCGGCTCGACCGGGGTCTAGGTCCTTCGCTCACGGCGCAGCGGCAATCAGCGCCGTGCTTCGAACACCATCCGTACGGCAAGACCTGCGAGGACCGTTCCCATCAGATAGCGCTGGATGCGTGACCAGAGTGGCCGATTTGCCAGAAAGACAGCAATCGCGCCCGCGCCAAGCACTATCAGCGTGTTGACCGCCAGGCTGACGGCGATCTGGGCAAAACCCAGCACGAGCGTCTGTGAAAGGATGTGTCCCCGCTCCGGGTCGATGAACTGTGGCAGCAGCGAGAGATAGAGCACCGCAGACTTCGGGTTCAGGAGATTGGTGGCCAGCCCCATGACGAAGAGTTTGCGAATGCTGTCCGACGGAAGCCTGCGCACGGCAAAGGCCGGCTGTGCACCGGGCCTGACCGCGTTCCAGGCGAGGTAGAGGAGATAGCAGGCCCCCAGGAACCGGATGGTGTCATAGGCGAAAGGAACAGCCATCAGCAGAACCGTCAGACCAAACGCCGCCGAGAGCATGTAGACGACGAAGCCGAGCCCGACACCGGCAAGCGAGACCAGACCCGCAGTGGCGCCCTGACAGATCGAGCGCGAAATCAGGTAGATCATGTTGGGCCCCGGCGTCATCACCATGGCAAGGGCGATGAGGATGAAGGCCAGAAGGTGGTGTGGTTCGGGCATGGCGGCTTCCTCGCAATGCTTTCGTTTGTAGCGGGAAGCGTCGGGATAGCAAGTTCGGCAACGCGGGATGCAGGGCCTCATTTGCGGTTTTCGTTTCTCGGCCAATGCGCTAGTCTCTCGCGTGCAAGGACGGTGAGCCTGCAATCTGTCGTTTTTGGGAGGCTTGCTCATGGATATGATGGAAGCGTTTCAGCGTGTCGGGCTGGCGCTCGCGATCGGGCTTCTGGTCGGGATCGAGCGCGGCTGGCAGGAGCGCGAGATGGCCGATGGCGAGCGCGCCGCAGGCATCCGCACCTTCGCGCTGGTCGGTCTGCTTGGCGGGCTTGCCGGCTATCTCGGTTCGGTTTCGGGGCCGGTCGTGCCTGCAGCGCTCGGCATCGGGCTGATGGCGGCCTTCATCGTCTTTACCTATCGCGCCGCAACCCCGCGCAATGATTTTTCCGTCACCGGCGTGATCGCTGCCCTCGTGGTCTTTGCCCTTGGCATCGTCTCGGCGACGGGCGATATGCGGCTGGCCGCCGCCGGCGGCGTGGTGACGACCGTGTTGCTCGCCGCGCGCCACAGCCTGCATGGCTTCCTCAAGACCATGACATGGGTGGAATTGCGCTCGGCGCTGGTGCTTCTCACCATGAGTTTTGTGGCGCTTCCGCTTCTGCCGAACCGGGCGATCGATCCGTGGGGCGGGTTCAACCCCTTCACCGTCTGGCTGATGACGATCATGATCGCGGCTCTTTCCTATGCCGGTTATGTGGCGATGCGGGTGGCCGGGCCAGAACGGGGCATCCTGTTTGCGGGCGCCACCGGCGGGATCGTCTCGTCGACGGCAACAACGCTGTCCTTTGCCCATATCTCCACTGCCGAACCCGCGCTCTCGCGCCAACTGGCGGGCGCGGCTTCGATTGCCGGCGGGCTGTCGCTGGTGCGCTGTTTCATTATCGGTTCGGCCGTCGCGCCGGCGCTGATCGTGCCGCTTGCCGCGGCGCTTGCGCCTGGCTTCCTTGTCTTCTTGGCGGCAAGCCTGATCCTGATCGGGCGCAACCGCGCGGTTGACGCCAAGGCCGGGATAGAGCTTTCCAACCCGTTCGAACTCGGCGCGGTGCTGCATTTCGGTGCGTTGCTTGGCGCTGTCAGCTTTATCGCCAGGGTGCTGGTGCGTTTTCTCGGACCGGACAGCATCACTGTGATTGCCCTCGTCTCCGGCATCCCCGATCTCGACGCGATCACGCTTTCCACCGCCCACATGGCCGGTAAGGCGCTCCCCGTCCAGACGGCCGCCTTCGCCGTGCTGATCGCGGCCTCCTCCAACCTTATCACCAAGGTGGTGCTCGCCCTTTCCAGCGGCACGCGCGTCTATGGCCGGCTTCTGGCACTGGCGACGCTTGCGGTGATGGCCTTCGGCGGGGCTGGTTTCTGGCTGTTTGTCAATTTTGCGGGGTAGGCGTCGACGAAATGGCGATGTCGGGAATGAGATTTCCTGAAATCCTCCGAGGTTGGAATGACATTCCTGAACCGGGCTGCGGATCGCTGTTTCGTGCCTCGAATTTTCCGTCGCCGGATCCTACCTAGAAGACAACTCATTCAGGGAGCAACCACCATGGAACAGAACGGCAAACCCGGACGCGGGAAGGTATATTCCTCTATTCTCGACACGATCGGTGATACGCCGATCGTCCGTCTCGACAAGCTGGCGAAGGAGAAGGGCGTGAAGGCCAATCTTCTGGCCAAGCTCGAATTCTTCAACCCGATTTCCTCGGTCAAGGACCGTATCGGCTTCGCCATGATCGACGCGCTGGAAAAGGCGGGCAAGATCACGCCCGGCAAATCCGTGCTGATCGAGCCGACCTCGGGCAATACCGGCATCGGTCTGGCGTTTGCGGCGGCCGCCAAGGGCTATCGCCTGATCCTCACCATGCCGGAATCCATGTCGATCGAGCGCCGCAAGATGGTCGCGCTTCTGGGCGCGGAACTGGTGCTGACCGAGCCGCCGAAGGGCATGAAGGGTGCCGTTGCCAAGGCCGAGGAACTGGCCGCCGAGATCGAGAATGCCGTCATTCCGCAGCAGTTCGAAAATCCGGCCAACCCGGAAATTCACCGCAAGACCACGGCCGAGGAAATCTGGAACGATACGGATGGCGCGGTCGACTTCTTCGTCTCCGGCATCGGCACGGGCGGCACCATCACCGGTGTTGGTCAGGTGCTCAAGCAGAAGAAGCCGGACGTGAAGGTCGTGGCCGTCGAGCCGGCCGCCTCTCCGGTTCTGTCCGGCGGCTCACCCGCCCCGCACAAGATCCAGGGCATCGGCGCCGGCTTTGTGCCGGGCGTGCTCGATACCTCGGTCTATGACGAGATCGTCCAGGTCGAAAACGACGATGCCTTTGCGCTGGCCCGCGAAGTGGCCCGCGTCGAAGGCCTGCCGGTCGGCATTTCCTCCGGCGCTGCGCTGAAGGCGGCCATCGAGGTCGGCTCGCGCCCGGAAAACGAAGGCAAGACCATCGTCGTCATCATCCCGTCCTTTGCCGAGCGTTATCTCTCGACGGCGCTGTTTGACGGGCTTGGGCAGTAAGGTTTCGCCGAATTGGTGAATATTGAAGGCGCGGGGTCGGTCCCCGCGCTTTTTTCGTGGTTGAGGGAGTTGAAGACAAAGGCTCCAGGGGCGTCATGCCTGGGCTCTGCTTGAGTGAATGTTCTTTTTAAGTTGTTGTCTAAATGAAATTTCTATTCGTGCCATCTCGCCTGGATCCTCGGGTCAAGCCCGAGGATGACACAGCAAGACAGGCTGGATCCGAAATCAAAAGGTGAGGCCGGATTGAAAAGAAAGGAAGGCAGGCCTTTGCACTCAGCGTGTTGGCGAAACGGCCATCACACCTTGGGTCATCCTCGGGCTTGACCCGAGGATCCAGGCCGCTTGAACGACAATCGATGCGGAGTGGACAAAGGCGGTAGGCGCTTTGGTGCTTCCGCACTCACATATCATGCAGCACATAGGCCGCCTTCACCGCCGCGGAGGCGCGGTTTTCGACGCCGAGCTTTACGTAGATCGTTTCCAGATGCTTGTTCACCGTGCGCGTTGAAAGGCCGAGAATGTCGGCGATATCGCGGTTGGTCTTGCCCTTGGCGATCCACAGCAACACTTCGGATTCCCGCACCGTCAGGGGAAAGTGCTTTCTCAGCGCCCCGTCATCGCTCACCGGATTGGCGGCGGTGACGCGGAAGAGGAATTCGTCGGCACCGGTCTTTTCCAGAAAGGCAAGCTGAAACAGCGTCTTGCCGGTTGCGTTGACCGGCAGCAGAGGCTGGCTGCCGGGGGCGGCTTCCGCATTGCCTTCTGCAAGCCAGGCGGCGATCGCGCTGCCGATGAGCTTCATGTCCGGCGAACCGCCTGCAGCCTCGCCGATCAGCTTACCGGCCTGGGGCGTCATCCAGAGCGGCATGCCGTCCGGTCCGGCCGCAAGCAAATGGCGCCCGGTCGCATCGAGCGCCACACGCGCGCTCTGGGCCGAGCGGGCATTGGCCAGATGAACGCGGATGCGGGCCCTCAATTCATCGATATTGATCGGCTTGGTCAGGTAATCGACGCCGCCCGATTCCAGCGCGTGAACGATGTGCTCGGTCTCCGAGAGACCGGTCATGAAGATGACGGGGCTTTCGGCCGCCGGTCCCGATTTCAGCCGTCGGCAGGCCTCGAACCCGTCCATCTTCGGCATCACCGCATCCATCAGCACGATATCGGGCGTGATCCGCGCGACGATGTTGATGGCGCTCTCGCCGGAGGTTGCGATCAGCACCGAATAGCCGCTCGCCTCGAGCGCCTCGGTCAGGAAGCTGAGCGCCTCCGGGCTGTCGTCGACCAGAAGGACGATTTCCTGTGTGGCGCTCTCAGCCATCGTGCGCAATATCCTTCCCGGCGGCGCCGGATTTGAGCGAGTTCAGATAGGCAATGAGACCGTCCATGTCGAAACGGGCAACAAAGGCGGAGGCGCCTGATACGAAGGGTTCGTAGCTCCCTTCGGCCGAGAGCGCCGCCAGTTTTTCCCTTACGCCACGGTGATAGCCGATCTCGGCAAGCCGGATCAATTCCTCGAGGTCAAAATCCGGCGGCGCGCGCTGTTCCTCCGGCGGATCGGGCGTCAAAACGGGTGCCGCTATGGGTTCATCCTGCCAGACAAGACCAAGATGCAAAGCCAGCACATCGCGCAGCCGCTTGAGGTCGACCGGCTTGGAAAGCGCGTCGTTGTGGCTGTCATCGCCATGGCCGATGATGGCGTCATCGCCGATATTGGCCGACAGCATCACGATCGGTTTGACGATGCCGGCGTCGCGCAGTCGTGTCGCCAGTTGCCAGCCGTTCATGCCGGGCATGCGGATATCGAGCAGGAAGAGGTCAGGTATTTCCGTCTCGAGGCACGCAAGCACCGCCGCGCCGTCCTCGGCAAGCCGCACGTCAAATCCGAGCGGTTCGAGAATATCCTTCATCATCGCGCGGTGATCGGCATTGTCGTCCGCCACCAGGATCGTGCGGCGCGGCCCGTGATAGCCTGTTGTCGCGGCGGTTTCTCCGGCAAGGCGCGCCGGCAGCGGTCGGTCGATGGAGGCGAGCATGAGGCGCACGGTGAAGCTTGTCCCGGCGCCTTCCTTGCTTTCCACCTCGATTTCGCCACCGAGCGTGTTGACCAAAAGCCGCGTGATGGTGAGGCCGAGGCCGAGGCCCGGCTTTTCGCTTTTGCCGCCGCCGCGTTCGAACGGCTCGTAGATGCGCGAAAGGTCTTCGGTGGCGATGCCGCTGCCCGTGTCGGTGACGGTGAAGGTTGCCACCTGGCTGCGATAGCGCGCCGAGAGCGTCACGCAGCCGCTGTCGGTAAACTTGACCGCATTGGAAAGCAGGTTGACGAGGATCTGGCGCAGCCGCTTCTCGTCGGTGCGCACATAGGCCGGCAGGTTGCGGTCAAGTCTATGCTCGAATTTGAGCCCTTTTGCGCGGGCCTGCGTCTCGAACATGTCGATGATCTGGTCGAGGAATTCCGTCAGGTTGATCTCGTTGGAGAAGACCTGAAGCCGTCCCGATTCGATGCGGGAAATATCGAGCAGACCGTCGATCAGACCTGAAAGATAGTCTGCTGACCGGCGGATCGATTTGATCGCCGGTTGCCGCGCGTCGGGAATGGTCGGATCGCGTTCCAGCAGCTGGGCATAGCCCGAAACGGCATTGAGCGGGGTTCGAAGTTCATGCGAAAGGCCGACGACATAGCGGCTTTTCGCGCGGTTGGCGGCTTCGGCGCTTTCCTTTGCCGCCTGAAGCGCGGCATCGGTTTTCTCGTGGGCGGCGATTTCCTTCAAAAGCAGCGTCGTCTGGCGTGAGGATTCCTCTTCGGCCACCATGCGGCTGTCATGGGCGAGTACGTAAAACCAGGCGACGATGCAGGCGAGCATGGAAAAGACGAAGAACACGATCAGCGCCGTGTCGTAGACCACCGAACGGGTTTCCGGCGCTGCGTTCGCCATCTGGTAGGCGATCATGAACAGGATCGCGCCGATGAAGGTGATCGACAGCGCCACCGTGATGCCATAGCGGCCAAGGCGGGTGGAAAGCTGCTCGACCACGCGGCCCGGCAGCAGCGCGCCGGCAACAGTCGCGATCTGGAAGTTCAGCCGCGCCTTGGGTTTGCACAGATCATGGCAGCGGCTGTCGAGCGAACAGCAGAGCGAGCAGATCGGCCCGGCATAGGCCGGGCACCAGGCCATGTCCTCGGGCTCGAAAGGGTGTTCGCAGATGGAGCAGGTAATCGCGGTCTTCGACTGCCAGCCCTTGCGCTGCTTGCGCGCCAGATAATACCGCCCGCCCGTGCCCCAGGCGATCAGTGGCGAGGCGATGAGGGCGACGATCAGCGCGATGAAGGGCGCGAAGGAAACGGCAAGCGGGCCGAACAGGCCGAAATGGGCGGCCAGCGCAACGCCGCCGGAAAGCGCCATGGCGCCAAGGCCGACGGGGTTGATATCATAAAGATGCGCCCGCTTGAACTCGATGCCCGGCGGCGACAGGCCGAGCGGCTTGTTGATGAAGAGGTCGGCGGAGATCGTCGAAAGCCAGGCCATCGCGACGATCGAGAAGACGCTGAGCGAGGCTTCCAGAAGCCGGTAGATGCCGAGCTGCATCAGGAGCAGCGCGATTGCGACGTTGAACACCAGCCACACCACGCGGCCGGGATGACTATGGGTCAGGCGCGAGAAAAAGTTCGACCAGGCGAGCGAGCCCGCATAGGCGTTCATCACATTGATCTTCAGCTGCGAGACCACGACGAAAGCGGCCATCAGCAACAATGCCGCCGTCTCATTCGGGATCATGTAACCGAAGGCGGTCAGGTACATATGCGCGGGATCGGCGGCGGCTGTCGCCGGCATGCCGGTGGAAAGCGCCAGCACGGCCAGAAACGAGCCGGCCATCAGCTTCGGCACGCCGACCACCACCCAGCCGGGACCGGCAAGGAAGATCGCCAGGCGATGGCGAAACTTGCGCTTGCCCGTTGCCGGCAGAAAGCGGAGAAAGTCCACCTGCTCGCCGATCTGCGGCATCAGCGCGAAGATGACGCCGGCCGCTGCCGCAAAGCCTGCCAGCGTGAAGGGCGCGGCCGAACCGGGGGTAGCACCTTCCGCTCTTATGCCGCCAAAGGCGCGCCACAGCTCGAATTTCTCAAAGTCCATGAAGGCGATGAAGATGAAGGGCAGGATATTGAGGATGACCCAGAACGGTTGCGTCAGGATCTGGAAGCGCGAGATCATCTGCACGCCGTAGGTCACGAGCGGGATCACCAGCACGGCGGAGATGATGTAGCTGATCCAGAGCGGAATGCCGAATGCAAGTTCCAGCGCCCCCGACATGATCGAGGCCTCGATGGCAAACAGGATGAAGGTGAAGCTGGCATAGATCAGCGAGGTGACCGTCGAGCCGATATAGCCGAAGGAGGCGCCGCGCGTCAGGAGATCGATATCGACGCCGTGGCGGATCGCATATTTGGCGATCGGCAGACCGGCAAACAGCATGACGGCCGAGGCGACGATGGCGGCGAAGAAGGCGTTGGTCGTGCCATAGGAAAGCGTGATCGTGCCGCCGATGGCCTCCAGCGCCAGAAAGGAAATCGCGCCAATGGCGGTCTGCGAGATGCGGCTTGAGGAGAACCGGCGCGCGCTCTTAGCGGTAAAGCGCAACGCATAGTCTTCAAGCGTCTGGTTGGCGACCCAGCGGTTATATTCGCGCCGTACGGGAATGATGCGTTGGCGTGGTGTCATGTAACGAGTGCGGCGGCGGCCCTTGAAAAGAAACTTGGCTTTTTTGAATGTTCAGGCAATGGCTTGCGATGGCAAGCAAAATCGCGGCCCGATTCGCCCGATCCGCCGTACTTTTCCCATTTTCCGGGGAATGTTAGGGTTATTGCAGTCAATTGAAGCTGAAGAGCCGTATCAAAGGAGAGGTTCATGACGAACACCGAGACAAAAAATAACGACGGTCAGAGCTTCGGAACCGAGGGCATCGCGCCGATGGAGCGTCCAAGCGCCGTCACGCGGTTCTTCATGGGCCTCGTCAACTGGGCGGAAAAGCTGAACTACAAGCATGCCATCCATGGCAACCCGCCCGTCTATGACAATGCGACCTTCCCCTGGTCGAAGGAGATCGAGGCGGCGGCGCCTGAAATCCGCGCCGAACTCGACAAGGTGCTGCAACGCCAGAGCGAGCTTCCGAGCTTCCAGGACATCTCCACCGACGTGAAGACGATCTCCGACGACAATCACTGGAAGACCTTCTTCCTGCTCGGCTACGGCCTCAAATCCGAACAGAACATCAAGGCCTGCCCGAAAACCTGGGAGGCGATGCAGAAGATCCCCGGCCTCACCACGGTGATGTTCTCGATCTTCGAGCCCGGAAAACACCTGCCGGCCCATCGCGGTCCCTATAATGGCGTGTTGCGCCTTCACCTCGGCATGATCGTGCCGGAGGCGGAGCCGGACCAGCTTGCAATCCGCGTCAAGGACCAGATTTGCCACTGGGAAGAGGGCAAGGTGCTGATCTTCGACGATGCCTATGAGCATGAGGCCTGGAACCACACCGACAAGACCCGCGTGGTGCTGTTCGTCGATTTCGTAAAGCCGACGCGCTTTCCGGCGAAATTCGTCAACTGGCTGTTGATGAACATGGCGATCTTCACCCCCTTCATCCGCGAGGGCCTCGACAACCACAAGGACTGGGAAAAGAAATTTTATGCCGAGGCCGAGGCACTCAGGAACAGGCCTTGAGCAATCCCTGCGGGCCGTTTGTTGTAGGCTGAAGGGGCTGCCTTCCTATCCGGTGTCCGCCACCCCAGGCGCAAGTCTACTGGTGTCCTGCTGAGCGATCAGTCGCGTTTGTTTGATGGCACTCTCCCCCTCCACCTGCGTCATGCTCGGGCTTGACCCGAGCATCCAGGCGATTCAAGTCATAGAATTCAGGATAATTTCTGCCGCCGGTTGTCGTGCGGCCTGGATCCTCGGGTCAAGCCCGAGGATGACCCGGCATGGGCGGGTAGGGTCTTGTTCAGCCGAAGCCGGAGAGAGGGCGATATTCTGAAATCCATGGAAGACGCAAAATCCAGCAATTCCAAAGCTTTCGCAACTATAAACCGGACACCGGCGCCTCAAGGCCGGCATGACGGAGGTGAGCGGTGAAGACCTCCATCAGCGAACTTCCACCCCACCTACGTCAAATGACGTATGTGGGGTTCTTTCTCCCTCAACGATAGTTGGCGCAGGCGTTCTTTAATGGACGCCGCGATTTCCAAACGCCTTGAAGGCGACAATCCGTTGAGGGGAAAAACATGAATTTCAAAAAGGCAATGACCGGCGCGGCGCTTCTGGCGGCGCTCACCGCTTCGACCGCCACCGGCGCTCTGGCGCAGGAAGACACGATCAAGGTCGGCATCCTGCACTCGCTCTCCGGCACGATGGCGATCTCGGAGACAACGCTGAAGGACGCCATGCTGATGCTCATCGAAGAGCAGAACGAAAAGGGCGGCCTTCTCGGCAAGCAACTTGAGGCGGTTGTCGTCGACCCGGCCTCCGACTGGCCGCTCTTTGCGGAAAAAGCGCGCGAGCTGATCGAAGGCGACGGCGTTTCGGCGGTTTTCGGTTGCTGGACCTCGGTATCGCGCAAATCGGTTCTGCCGGTCTTCGAGGAGCTCAACAGCATCCTTTTCTACCCCGTCCAGTATGAGGGCGAGGAAAGCCAGCGCAACGTGTTCTACACCGGTGCCGCGCCCAACCAGCAGGCCATTCCCGCCGTCGACTATCTGATGGAAAATGAAGGCGTCGAGCGCTGGGTTCTCGCCGGCACCGACTATGTCTATCCGCGCACGACCAACAAGATCCTCGAGGCCTATCTGAAGGATCACGGCGTTGCCGAAGAAGACATCATGATCAACTACACGCCCTTCGGCTTCTCCGACTGGCAGACCATCGTGTCCGACATCAAGAATTTCGGCTCCGAAGGCAAGAAGACGGCCGTTGTCTCCACCATCAATGGCGACGCCAACGTGCCCTTCTACAAGGAACTGGCCAATCAGGGCATTTCCGCCTCCGACATTCCGGTCGTCGCCTTCTCCGTCGGTGAGGAAGAGCTTGCCGGTCTCGATACCGCGCCGCTCGTCGGCCATCTGGCTGCCTGGAACTATTTCCAGTCCGTCGACACCGATGCCAATTACGACTTCATCGACGCCTGGCATGCCTTTACCGGCGACGATGCCCGCGTGACCAACGACCCGATGGAAGCCCATTACATCGGCTTCAACATGTGGGTCGAGGCCGTTGAGAAGGCCGGCACCACCGATCCGGATGCCGTCATCGATGCGCTTGTCGGCGTATCGGTTCCGAACCTTTCCGGCGGCTATTCGGCGATGATGCCGAACCACCACATCACCAAGCCGGTTCTGATCGGCGAAATCCAGGATGATGGCCAGTTCGACATCGTTTACGAGACGCCTGGTCTGGTTGCCGGCGATGCCTGGTCAGACTTCCTGCCGGATTCGAAGAACCTGATTGCCGACTGGCGCGCGCCGATGTCGTGCGGCAACTTCAATGTCGAAACCGGCCAGTGCGGCGGCATGGCTGCCGAATAAGAACGGCAACTCGGCTCCCGGCGCGTGTTTCGCGCCGGGTGAACAGGGGGACAGTCGTTTTCGAGGCGGACTGTCAACGTTGGGGGCGCACATGTCCATTTCTTTTCTACCGCGCTATTTCAGAACCTTTCTCTTATTTGTAACTCTGATACTGGCATGTGCGCCCTCGTTTTCACGGGCCGCCGATGACGTCGGATCGCTGATCGATCAGTTTTCAAAAGCCCGTAATTTCAACCAGACGGAAGAAATCGTCAAAGCGCTCGCGGCCACCGGCGATCCGGCCGTTATTCCGGTCCTGAAAACCCTTGCCGATGGCGATCTCTATTACCGCGAGGATGACGGCAAGGTCTTCATGACCGCCGATGGCGAGTCCCGCCGCAACCTGCTTCTGATCGATCCGCTGACCGGCGAAGAGCTTGGCGAGATGTCCAAGCGCGACCTGGAGAAGATCAAGGTCAACAATAATCTGCGCAGCGCCATCGATGCCGCCCTTGCCGGCATGACGCTGATGAGCCCGGATCCCGCGGTTCGTCTCTCGGCCGCCCGCTCGATGATGGATGCGCCGAGCGAGGATAATCTGGCGCTCATTGAAGAGGCGCTCGCGGCTGAAGAGAACGGCGAGATTGCCGCGGTCCTCAGCCAGGCCCGCGCCGTCTCCATCCTGAATTCCGATCGTCCCATCGAAGCCAAGGCCGAGGCGATTGACGACATTGCCGCGATTGGCGGGCGGGATGCGATCTCCATCCTTCTTTCGGCGCGCGGCTCGCTTGATCCCGAACTGCAGGACGAGGTCGATGCCGCCCAGGCGAAGATCGAAAAGCGTCTTGCCTTCTGGGATGCGGCTCAGAATGTCTGGTACGGGCTGTCGCTCGGCTCGGTGCTGCTGCTGGCGGCCATCGGCCTTGCCATCACCTTCGGCGTCATGGGCGTCATCAACATGGCCCATGGCGAGATGGTGATGATCGGCGCCTATTCCACCTTTATGGTGCAGCAGGTGATCCGCACCTCCTATCCCGGACTTTTCGACTGGTCGCTGGCGATTGCCCTGCCGGTTGCCTTCCTCGTCACCGCCGCCGTCGGCCTTGTCATCGAACGCGGCGTCATCCGCTTCCTTTATGGCCGGCCGCTCGAAACCCTTCTGGCGACCTGGGGCGTTTCGCTGATCCTACAGCAGGCTGTGCGCAGCATTTTCGGTCCCACCAACCGGGAGGTCGGCAATCCGTCATGGATGTCCGGCGCGTTTGATCTCGGCGGTCTCGTCATCACCTGGTCGAGGCTCTGGATCGTGGTGTTCTCGCTTGCCGTCTTCCTTGGCCTGTTGATGCTGATGAAGCGTTCCGCCTTCGGCCTGCAGATGCGGGCGGTGACCCAGAACCGGCGCATGGCCGCCTCCATGGGCATTCGCACCCCCTGGGTCGACGCCTTCACTTTTGCCCTCGGTTCCGGCGTTGCGGGGCTTGCCGGCGTTGCGCTCTCGCAGATCGACAATGTCTCGCCCAATCTCGGCCAGTCCTACATCATCGACAGTTTCATGGTCGTGGTCTTCGGCGGTGTTGGCAACCTCTGGGGCACATTTGTCGGCGCCTTCTCGCTCGGCATTCTCAACAAGTTCCTCGAGCCCTATGCCGGCGCGGTGCTCGGCAAGATCCTGGTCCTCGTCTTCATCATCCTGTTCATCCAGAAACGACCGCGCGGTCTGTTCGCACTCAAGGGAAGGGCGGTTGAATCATGATTACGGCCTATGTTCTCCGTTCGCTCGACCGCAGGGTTTCGATTGCGATTGCCATACTTTTCGGCATCGCCCTGCTGGTGCCGGTGCTGAACCTCGTCATTCCTGCGGCAAGCCCGTTTCACCTGCCGACCTATCTGGTGTCGCTGTTCGGCAAATATCTCTGCTATGCGCTGCTGGCGCTCTCGCTCGATCTGGTCTGGGGTTTCTGCGGCATTCTCTCGCTCGGCCACGGCGCCTTCTTCGCGCTCGGCGGCTATGCCATGGGCATGTATCTGATGCGCCAGATCGGCCCGCGCGGCGTCTATGGCGATCCGATCCTGCCGGACTTCATGGTCTTTCTGAACTATCAGGAGCTGCCGTGGTTCTGGCACGGCTTCGACATGTTCTGGTTCGCCATGCTGATGGTGCTGCTGGTGCCCGGCGCGCTCGCCTTCGCCTTCGGCTGGTTTGCCTTCCGGTCAAGGGTCAACGGCGTCTATCTCTCGATCATCACCCAGGCCATGACCTATGCGCTTCTGCTCGCCTTCTTCCGCAACGACATGGGGTTCGGCGGCAATAACGGCCTGACCGACTTCAAGGACATTCTCGGCTTTTCCGTGCAGGCCGATGGCACGCGCGCGGCTCTCTTTGCAGCCTCCGCCATCTTCCTTGCCATCGGTTTGTTCATCGCCTCGGCGATTGTCCGCTCCAAATCCGGCAAGGTGCTGGTCGGCGTGCGGGATGCCGAGAGCCGGGTGCGGTTTCTGGGCTACCGGGTGGAGAACTACAAGCTCTTCACCTTCGTCGTCTCGGCCATGATGGCGGGCGTTGCCGGTGCGCTCTACGTGCCGCAGGTCGGCATCATCAATCCGGGCGAATTCGCGCCGGCCAATTCCATCGAGGTCGTCATCTGGACGGCGGTCGGCGGGCGGGCAACGCTGATCGGTCCGATCATCGGCGCGATCCTCGTCAATGGCGGCAAGACCATTTTCACCGGGCTTTTCCCAGCCTTCTGGCTGTTTGCGCTCGGCGGCCTGTTCGTCGCCGTCACCCTGTTCCTGCCCAAGGGCATTGTCGGCACGATCTCCGACCGGTTCAGAAAAAAGAGCAGTGACGCCGGCGCGCGCAATGAGCGTTCCGAGGAGGCTGAGGCCGGCATGGATGTCAACCCGAGCGAGGAGGGCGCACGATGAGCCCGATGGAAAAACGCGCGAAAAGCCTGCTTTATCTCGACAATGTCTCGGTGTCCTTCGATGGCTTCAAGGCGCTGAACGGCCTCTCCTTCGTCATCGAGCCCGGCGAGCTTCGCGCCGTCATCGGCCCGAACGGGGCCGGCAAGACGACGATGATGGACATCATCACCGGCAAGACGCGGCCCGATACGGGCGAGGTCTTCTTCTCCGATACGATCGACCTGACGCGCAAGGACGAGGCCGACATCGCCCAGCTCGGCATCGGCCGCAAGTTCCAGAAGCCGACGGTCTTCGAAAGCCATACGGTGTGGGACAATCTGGAACTGGCGCTCAACCGCAGGCGCGGCGTGTTTTCCACGCTGTTCTACCGGCTGACGAGCGAGGACCGGACCCGCATCGAGGAAATCCTCGAAACGATCCGCATGAGCGCGCGCAGGCAAGAACTTGCCGCCAACCTTTCCCACGGCCAGAAACAATGGCTGGAGATCGGCATGCTGCTGGCGCAGGAGCCGAAGCTTCTTTTGGTCGACGAACCGGTTGCCGGCATGACCGACGCGGAAACGGTGGAGACCGCGCGCCTCCTGCGCGAGATCGCCGAGACCCGCGCCGTCGTCGTCGTCGAGCACGACATGGGCTTCGTCCGCGACCTCGGCGTCAAGGTCACCTGCCTTGCCGAAGGCTCCGTGCTGGCCGAGGGCTCGATCGATTACGTATCGAACGACCCGAAGGTCATCGAGAACTATCTGGGGCGGTGAGGAATGATGGCGCGCGATAAGCAGATGGCTGCGCAAGATCGCCTGGATCCTCGGGTCAAGCCTGAGGATGACGCGGTTGGAAAGGGCAGTGCTGGAAAGACATTCTCACGATACCTGTCTTCCGCAGAGACCTCTGTTTCGGCGACGAAACCCCCTCCTCATGCGTCATCCTCGGGCTTGACCCGAGGATCCAGGCCGCCACGTTCAGAGAAAGCGTTCATAAAGATCATCCCAGCCCGGATTGAGATTAGAAACAAGCGTGATCTTCCACGCCCGGTTCCAGCCTTTCAGCGCCTTCTCCCGCGCAATCGCACTGCCGATCTCGAAGTGTTCCTCATACCAGACGAGCCTGTTGCAGCCGTAGCGGCTGGTGAAGCCTTTGATCAGTCCTTCGCGGTGCTCGAAAATACGTCGTTCAAGATCGGAGGTTACGCCGATGTAGAGCGTGCCGTGCGGTCTGTTGGTAACGATGTAGACGTAACCGGCCATGGCGTTTTGCCGTGTTGCCTGGATCTTCGGGTCAAGCCCGAAGATGACACGGGCGGGGATGGCGCGGCAAGAGCGGCTGCGGCAGAGCGGGTGACATTCTCACTTACTGATGCGGGAATCTTGCAGCAGGGAGCCATAGTCCTGTTTGTGCTGTTTGCAAGTCTGTCTTTCGCAATGTCATCGGTTGAAGAAACGCGTTCCTCTCCCCGCGCGTCGTCCTCGGGCTTGACCCGAGGATCCAGGCGACCTGCCGTCGCATCGGCCAGACCGCTCCGACCTCCTCACCCTTTCCAGAGAGAACACTCGCCATGCTGACCATCGATAACGTCAATCTTCACTATGGCGCGGCGCAGGCGCTGCGCGGTGTTTCGCTTTCCGCCGAGATGGGCAGGATCACCTGCGTGCTGGGGCGAAATGGCGTCGGCAAGTCCTCGCTGTTGCGCGCCGTCACCGGCCAGCATCCGACATCGGGCGGTTCCATCACCTTTCAGGGCGAGACGCTGGACGGGCTGGCGCCCTATCGCCGCGCCAAGCTGGGTGTTGGCTATGTGCCGCAGGGGCGCGAGATTTTTCCGCTGCTGACGGTCCGGGAAAATCTGGAGACCGGCTTTGCCCCGCTCAAATCGGCCGACAGGAACATTCCTGACGACATCTTCAGCCTGTTTCCGGTGCTGCAGTCCATGCTGTCGCGCCGGGGCGGCGATTTGTCGGGCGGCCAGCAGCAGCAGCTCGCCATCGGCCGCGCCATGGTGACCCGACCGAAGATTCTCGTCCTGGATGAGCCGACCGAGGGTATCCAGCCCTCGATCATCAAGGATATCGGCCGGGCGATCCGCTACCTGCGCGATTCAACCGGCATGGCCATTCTGCTCGTCGAGCAATATCTCGATTTCTGCCGCGAACTGGCCGATCAGGTCTATATCATGGACCGCGGTGAGATCGTGCATGAAGGCCCGGCCGAAACGCTGGATACGCCTGAAGCCCGCCGCCACCTGACGGTCTGATGCTTCCGCGCGCAGGCTGCGGAGAAAATGTGCGCGCCGGGCAGGCATCTGCTGCTATTGTGTCCACAAAACCGTGATGCTTGAGACAGGAATGTCCCGGCTTTCAACGAAAAACAAAATTCATTTCACCGGCGGCACGAAACTTGCTTTTCCTTGTGTGAGTGAAGAATACGAGGACAAACAATGTGCGGTCAGAGAAAATGCGGCTTGGAGGAAGCGCCCCGCAGGGCGGAGTGGACGTCTTGATCCGAGGCCTGCCGGGACGAGCGCAGCGCACCTTTGGAAGAGGCGAGGTCAAGGCCAAGCTCTCGGCGGGCAAGACGCGACTTGATGAATTCTATCAGGAGGGCGCTGCCAAGATCCGCATCCCGGAAAGCTATGACGGGTCGATGGAGGCGGTGCTGATCAACACCTCCGGCGGGCTGACCGGCGGCGACCGGCTGCAATGGGCGATGACGGCGGAGCCCGGCACAGCGCTGACGGTCACCACGCAGGCTTGCGAGAAGATCTACAAATCCGACAGCGGCCCTGCGACGATCGACAGCGAGTTGCGAGTCGGCGAGGGCGCGCGCCTCGACTGGCTGCCGCAGGAAACCATCCTCTTTGACGATGCCTCGCTGCACCGTCGGCTTGATGTCGATCTTGCCGAAACGGCCGAATTTCTGGCTATTGAAGCCGTGCTTCTGGGTCGCAAGGCCATGGGCGAGGCGGTGCAGCGCGGTCAGTTCCGCGATCGCTGGCGGGTGCGCCGGCAAGGCACGCTGCTTCATGCGGAAGATGTGCGCATGACCGGCGACATCGAAAACCTCGTGTCGCAGACAGCGGTGCTTGGCGGCGATGTCGCCTTTGCCACGCTGCTCTATTGCGGCCCGCGCGCCGAGGCGCTGATGCCGAAAGTGCGTGCGGCGCTTGGCGCTTCGTCCGGCGGTGCGAGCGAGTGGAACGGCAAGCTTGTCGCCCGCGTCGTGGCGCCTGATGGTTACGCATTGAGAAAAAGCCTGATTCCCGCGCTGAGGGTCTTGCGGGACGGCGAAAATCTGCCGAAAGTCTGGCATCTTTGAAATCTGCAAGCTGTGACAGCGAGAGAGTGACGCATGAACCTGACGCCGCGTGAAAAGGACAAACTGATGATTTCCATGGCCGCCATGGTGGCGCGCCGCAGGCTGGAACGGGGCGTCAAGCTCAACTGGCCGGAAGCCGTGGCGCTCATCACCGACTACGTGGTCGAAGGCGCGCGCGACGGTCGCCCCGTGGCCGAACTGATGGAAGCCGGCGCCCATGTGCTGACCCGCGACCAGGTGATGGAAGGCGTGCCGGAAATGATCCACGACGTGCAGGTGGAAGCAACCTTCCCCGACGGCACCAAGCTGGTGACCGTGCACGAGCCGATCAGGTGAGGAGAGACAAGATGATCCCCGGTGAAATGATCCCCGCAGAGGGTGAGATCGAAATCAATGCCGGTCTGCCGACCGTCACCATCACCGTCTCCAATACCGGAGACCGGCCGGTGCAGGTGGGCAGCCATTACCATTTCTTCGAGGCCAATCCGGCGCTTGCCTTCGAGCGCGACAAGGCGCGCGGCATGCGGCTTGATATCGCGGCCGGAACGGCCGTGCGCTTCGAGCCCGGACAGACCCGCGACGTGACGCTGGTGCCCTTTGCCGGCAATCGCAATGTCTATGGTTTCCGCCAGGAAATCATGGGCAAGCTCTGAGCCCTTTTTGATGCAGGCCCGCCGCCGCAATGTTGTCAGTGGCGCGGGCGTTTGACCAAGCCCTTTTGAGGCGCCGCCCGCGCCGCCGAACCCGCCAGGAGGAATTCATGCCCTTCAAGATGTCCCGCCAGTCCTATGCCTCGATGTTCGGGCCGACCACTGGCGACAAGGTGCGCCTTGCCGATACCGAACTCTTCGTCGAGGTGGAGAAGGATTTCACCCATTATGGCGACGAGGTGAAATTCGGCGGCGGCAAGGTGATCCGCGACGGCATGGGCCAGAGCCAGGCATCGCGCGCGGAAGGCGCGGTCGATACGGTGATGACCAATGCGCTGATCATCGACCACTGGGGTATCGTCAAGGCCGATATCGGCATCAAGGACGGGCGCGTTGCCGGCATCGGCAAGGCGGGCAATCCGGATACACAGGCCGGCGTCGACATCATCGTCGGGCCGGGCACGGAAGTGATCTCGGCTGAAGGCAAGATCGTCACGGCGGGCGGCATGGATGCCCATATCCATTTCATCTGCCCGCAGCAGATCGAGGAGGCGCTGATGAGCGGCCTCACCTGCATGCTCGGCGGCGGCACGGGGCCTGCCTATGGCACATTCGCCACCACCTGCACCCCCGGTCCCTGGCATATCGAGCGGATGATCCAGGCCGCCGACGCCTTTCCGATGAACCTTGCCTTTTCCGGCAAGGGCAATGCCTCGCTGCCGGGCGCGCTGGAAGAACAGGTGCTGGGCGGTGCCGCCGCGCTGAAGCTGCACGAGGACTGGGGCACGACGCCGGCGGCAATCGACAACTGCCTTTCGGTTGCCGACAAATACGACGTTCAGGTGATGATCCACACCGATACGCTGAACGAATCGGGCTTTGTCGAGGATACGGTCGAGGCCTTCAAGGGCCGCACCATCCATGCCTTCCACACGGAAGGGGCAGGCGGCGGCCACGCGCCAGACATCATCAAGATCTGCGGCCTTTCCAACGTCATTCCCTCTTCCACCAACCCGACCCGGCCCTATACGCAGAACACGATTGCCGAGCATCTCGACATGCTGATGGTCTGCCATCATCTGTCGCCTTCGATCCCGGAAGATATCGCCTTTGCCGAAAGCCGCATCCGCAAGGAGACCATCGCGGCGGAAGACATCCTGCACGATATCGGCGCGTTTTCGATCATCTCGTCGGACAGCCAGGCCATGGGCCGCGTCGGCGAGGTCATCATCCGCACCTGGCAGACCGCCGACAAGATGAAGCGGCAGCGCGGCCGTCTGGCGCAGGAAACCGGCCAGAACGACAATTACCGGGTGAAGCGCTATATCGCCAAATATACGATCAACCCGGCGATCGCCCACGGCCTTTCCCATGAGATCGGCTCGGTCGAAGTCGGCAAACGCGCGGACCTCGTCATGTGGAGCCCGGCGCTCTTCGGCGTAAAGCCGGAGATGATCATCATCGGCGGCACGATTGCCGCCGCCCAGATGGGCGATCCGAACGCCTCGATCCCGACGCCGCAGCCGATGCATTACCGCTACATGTTCGGCGCCTACGGCAAGTCGCGCACCAATTCCTCCGTCACCTTCGTCTCCGAAGCCTCGCTCGATGCCGGCCTTGCCCACAAGCTCGGCGTTGCAAAGCAGCTTCTGCCGGTGAAGAATACGCGCGGCGGCATTTCCAAGGCCTCGATGGTGCACAATTCGGCGACGCCGGAGATTTCCGTCGACCCGGAAACCTACGAGGTGCGGGCCGATGGCGAGGTGCTGACCTGCGAACCGGCGGATGTGCTGCCGATGGCGCAGCGGTATTTCTTGTTCTAGGGTGTGATGGGAAAAGGCCCGGCAGCGGGCCTTCGTTCCGTTCGGGGGCTAAGCATGACTGCATGGGAATTGTTCATACCCGCCTGTTTTGCGCTCAACTGCGCGCCGGGACCGAACAATATGCTGGCTTTTTCCAACGGGGCGCGGCTGGGCGCAACGCACGCCCTTCTGGGCGGCATGGGGCGGATGCCGGCCTTTGCCTTTCTGATCGCGATCACGGTCGCGGGGCTCGGGGCCATCCTGGCCGCTTCGGCCACTGCCTTTCTGGTGATCAAGATCATCGGCGCGATCTATCTCGTCTATGTCGGCATCCAGATCCTCATGAAGGCGAGGGCCCTGGCCGAGATGCAGGCGCTGGACGCCAGCATTGCGGCGCTGATGCGGCGCGATTTCTCGATCGCGATCACCAATCCGAAGGCGATCGCGATCTTCACCGCCTTCTTTCCGCAGTTCATCGTCGAGGGCGCACCGATCTGGCCGCAGCTGGCCGTCATGGGCCTTGCCTTTCTCGTGATGGAGGTTGTCGCTGTCTGCCTCTATGTCGCCGGCGGCGCCTTGCTCGGGCGGTTCATCACCTCCAATCGGGTCTTCGTTCAGCTCAACCGTGTTGTCGGCGCGGCGCTGATCTTCGCAGGCGGCTCCATGGCGCTTTCACGCCATTGAGCGAAATATCGAACCGGGTGCGGCGGAATGACGCAGCACGGTTGGGTTGAACCTGAACTGACCGCTATCACATTGAAACTGCTTGGGAGGCGAGGGGCGTTTGCCATGCGTTATGCGCATGGCAGGTATCAGATTGGAATAATTCTAAGTTTTGACCTTTATTCCGATTTGAAAATTGATAAAATCCCTCAACCTTTCCAAGACAGAATTCCTTCCCAAGGGTTGAAGATAACAGGAGATTGAGATGATCGGCCGCAAAGTTCCGAACGTAACCTTCCGCACGCGTGTTCGCGATGAAAACATCGAAGGCCCGAACCCGTTCCGCTGGCAGGACATGACCTCGGACGATTACTTCAAGGGCAAGCGCGTCATTCTGTTCTCGCTGCCCGGCGCCTTTACCCCGACCTGCTCGACCTACCAGCTGCCCGATTTCGAAAAGCTCTTTCCCGAGTTTCAGGCGCAGGGTATTGACGACATCTACTGCATGTCGGTCAACGACGCCTTCGTCATGAACGCCTGGGCCAAGGGGCAGAGCCTTGAGCACGTCAAGGTCATCCCGGATGGTTCCGGCGAGTTCACCCGCAAGATGGGCATGCTGGTCAACAAGGACAATCTCGGCTTCGGCATGCGCTCCTGGCGCTACGCCGCCATCATCAATGACGGCGTCGTTGAAAAATGGTTCGAGGAAGAAGGCTTCTCCGACCTGTGCGAGACCGACCCCTACGGCGTCTCCTCGCCGCAGAACATCCTCGAAAGCCTCAAGGGCGAAGCCAAGGCCGCCTGAGGCCGGGTGCACCTATCGTTCAAATGCGTGCCAGGCGGTCGGTTTTCCGGCCGCCTTTTTCGTGTGCCCTAATCGAACACGATCCGCGGGAAATAGAACGACACCACCCAGTTGGGCACGTCGACGATTTCGCTGATCTTCAGGTCGCCGGCGACCGAGCAGAGCATGTAGGCGTCTGCCGGGTCGAGATTGCGGGTTTTCGCCAGATGCTCGATCATGTTGGAGACTGCCGCGCGGGCCGCCTCCATCAGATCGGGACCGATGCCGGTGGTCACCTCGTAGCCCGCGCCGTCGAGATGGCGCGCAATCGGGCCGGGGGTGACGAAATGCGGCGTTTTCGGCGCTGCGCCCTTCACCACCTCCACGGTGACGGAGACGTCCTTGGCGCTTTCGATCGCCGTGCCGCAGACCTCGCCGTCGCCCTGGGCGGCGTGGGTGTCGCCGATGGAGAGCAACGCGCCTTCGACCTCGACCGGCAGATAAAGCGTCGTTCCGGCGGCAATGTCGCGGATATCCATATTGCCGCCGACCCGGCGGGGCGGGATGACGGTATGGTTGCCGGGCTCGGCCAACGCCACGCCGATCGTGCCGATGAACGGGCGGAGCGGCAGGCGCGCCGAGGGGCTGAAAACGGCGGGCTTCGAGATATCCGTCTCGTAGTCCCAGAGTTTCAGCCTCGGCTCTGAAAACTGGTCGGCCAGAAGGCCAAAGCCCGGAATGATAGCCGTCCAGCCAAAGCCTGAAGGCGCGAATTCATTGATGGTAACCTTCAGCGCATCGCCGGGCCTTGCGCCTTCGACATAGAGCGGACCCGTCAGCGGATTGGCCTTGCCGGGCTCGGCGGTCAGAATATCGGCTGCCGTGCTCTGCGGGCCGTAATGTCCGTTGCCGGCGTCGCGGCAGGCAAAGGCGATCGTCTCGCCGGACCGGGCGACAAGAACCGGCTCGAGCGACCGGTCCCAGCCGAGATGGCCCTGATGATCGTGGATCGTGTGCGTGCATTTCATCGGCTTTCTCCCGGCTCGTCACGCGCGGTCGCCGGGGCGATCCGGCTTGCGCAAGGCGTTCAGGCGTTCGCGCTCAAGCATGTAAGCCTCGGCCTCGATCATATGTTCCGCCATGATGGCGCGCGCCTTCGCCGCGTCCCTGGCGCTGATCGCCTTGATGAGTTCGATCTGGTAGAAAATGCCGGTCTCGCGCAGGCCCGGATTGCGCTCTTCATAGATGGCCCGGCAAACCGGAAGATCGCGCAGAAGGTTGAGCAGAAGACCGCAGGCAAAGCCCAGAACCGGGTTTTGCGCATGGCGGGCAAGCTCGGCATGAAAGTCGAGTTCGGCGAGACGCTGAATATATTCGTCTTCAGCCGTTTTGGCCTCACCCGCGTAGAGCCTGATCTTGTCCTGCAGCGTCTTGATGGCGGATGCCGGCAGATAGAGGGCGGCATCGGCGGCAAGCTCGGGCTCCAGCGTCTTGCGCAGCGCGTAGATGTCGGCAATCGACGGCGGCGCCTGCAGGAACAGGCTGGTCACCGTCTGGATCGCTTCCGCCGGCTGTACGGCGCGGATGAAAATGCCGCCGCCCGGTCCCGTCTTCGAGGCAATCAGTCCCTGGAATTCAAGGATTTTCAACGCCTCGCGCACGGTGCCGCGCGACGCGCGCAGGGCATCTTCCTCCAGCCATTCGGTCGGCAGGCGGTCACCGGGCTTCAGGTCCGCGTCGATCATCCGCTCGCGCAGCATGTCGGCAATCACATCGGGGCGCTTGCGCTTCTTCTCCGCGAAGGGCGGGCCGAAGGCCTGCCGGCTTTCAAGACTGGTGTTGCTCATGCCGTCCTTTTCGTCATCGGGTGGAAGCAGGCTGCCTTGTGGCCCTCTTCCCCCATCGCCTCGTCGATCGGCGGAACGGAGCGCTGGCATGCGTCCGTTCCGTTGGGACAGCGAGCAAAGAAGGCGCAGCCCGGCGGCGGATTGTAAGGGTCGGGCAGTTCGGCTTCCCGGTCACCGCCGGAAACAGCCTTTCTGCCGGGCGCCGGGGCGGAATTCAACAACAAATGCGTGTAGGGGTGAAGCGCGCCGGAAAACACCTGATCGCGCGCGCCGAGTTCGACGATCCGCCCGAAATACATCACCGCTACCCGGTCGGAGATCGATTCCACCACGGAGAGATCGTGGGAAATGAACAGGTAAGTGAGGCCGAAACGGGCCTTCAGGTCGTCCAGGATATTGAGCACCTGCGCCTGCACCGAGACATCGAGCGCGGAGACCGGCTCGTCGAGCACGATCACCTCCGGGTTTGCGGCAAGCGCGCGGGCTATACCGATGCGTTGGGCCTGGCCGCCGGAGAATTCATGCGGGTAGCGGTCAAGAAATTCCGGCGCGAGGTTGACGGCGTTCATCAGCTCCTCGAGCCGTTTCCCGCGCTCGGCCTTGTTGAGCTTCAGAAGGTGGATGAGCGGCGCTTCGAGGATGGTGCGGATCTTCTTGCGCGGGTTGAGCGAGGAGACGGGATCCTGAAACACATATTGCACCTGCCGTGCCAGCGCGCGCGGGTTCTTGCGTGCCTCCTCGGCCAGGTCCTTGCCCTCGAAGGTGATCGTTCCGCCCGTCGGCACGTCAAGGCCGGAAAGCAGGCGGGCGAGCGTGGATTTGCCGCAGCCCGATTCGCCGACAATGCCGAGCGTTTCGCCTTTCTTCACATCGATGGTCACATCCTGCACGGCATGAACGGCCGGCAGCTTCCTGCCAAACAGCGTCTTGCCGCCGCCGAACGTGCGCTCCGCCCGGTCGATTGCGATCAACACATCTTCAGCCATCGGCAGTCTCCCTGTTGAGCGGATGGAGGCAGCGCACGCCGCGCTCCTCGCCAAGCGCGGTCATGGCTATGTCGCCGCTGCGACAGTCCTCCTGCACGAAGGGACAGCGGTCGGCGAAGGCGCAGCCGTCCGGCAGGTTGTTGACCACCGGCGGACGACCCTCGATCGCATCGAGCCGGCGGTCGGGTTCGCCCAGCACCGGCACGCACTCGATCAGCTTGGCCGTATAGGGATGGGCCGGACGGTCGAGGATTTCCTCGGTCGTGCCGGTCTCCACGATCCGCCCGGCATACATCACCGCAACCCGGTCGCAGATCGCCGACACCACGCCAAAATCATGGGTGATGAACAGGATCGCGGTGTTGCGCTCCTTGCGCAGCCCGTTCATCAGTTCCAGGATCTGCGCCTGCACGGTGACATCAAGGGCGGTTGTCGGCTCGTCGGCGATAATCACCTTGGCATCATTGGCAAGCGCCATGGCAATGGAGATGCGCTGGCGCATGCCGCCCGACAACTCATGCGGAAAGGCCTTCAGCCGCTCGCCGGCATTGGGAATGCGGACCGATTCCAGAAGCGCCGTCGCCTTTTCGCGGGCCGCCCTTCTGGAAAGCGGCTGGTGCGCCTGGATTGCTTCGATCAGCTGGTCACCGACGGTAAAGAGCGGATGCAGCGTGGAGAGCGGGTCCTGAAACACGTGGCTGACATCGCCGCCGCGCAGCTGGCGAATGCGCTCGTCGCTTGCGGCAAAAAGATCTTCACCGTCGAGCCAGGCAGCACCGCCGGCAATGCGTCCGGGCGGAGTCGGCACAAGCCCCATCAGCGACATGGCGGTGACTGACTTGCCGGAGCCGGATTCACCCACAAGTCCGACGCACTCGCCCTGGCGCATGTGGAGGTCGACGCCGCCGACGGCCTTGTAAATGCTGCCGCCGATATGGAATTCGGTACGCATCTCCTGGACGTCGAGCACGGTTTGCGGTTTCTGGCCGCGCTCGGGTACGCTCTCGCGCTTGACCGCAGTACGCGCACCGGGACGCGCCAGCGCACCGGATTTCAGCCTCGGGTCGAGCACATCGCGAATGCCATCGCCGAGGAGGTTGATGCTCATGACGAGGGCGAAGATCATCAGGCCCGGCACCATCGAAACATAGGCATCGGTAAACAGCACCTTGCGGCCATCCCCCAGCATGGAGCCGAGATCGGCCTGCGGCGGCTGGGCGCCGAGACCGAGGAAGGAAAGCCCCGCCGTTTCCAGGATCATCCAGCCGATCGTGGTCGACATGGTGATGATGATCACCGGCAGAACATTCGGCAGAACCTCGCCGAACAGGATGGAGAAATGCGATTTGCCGGAAAGCCGCGCCGCATCGACGAATTCCCGGCGTGATAGACCGAGCGTCATGCCGCGAATATTACGGGCGAAGAACGGGATATTGACCACGGCGATGGCATAGAGGGCGTTCAACAGGCCGGGACCGAGAACGGCGACGATTGCGAGCGCCAGCAAGATGTAGGGGAAGGCCATGACCATATCGACGCCGCGCATCAGAATGTTGTCGGTGCGGCCTCCGGCATAGCCAGCGACAAGCCCGATCAGCGAGCCGAAGAACGCCGCGATCAGCGTCGCCGAAACGCCGACGGCAAGGCTGACGCGGGTGCCCCAGATGAGGCGCGAGAGAAGATCGCGGCCGAGCGCATCGGTGCCCAGAAGATGGGCTTCGGTCAATGGCGGCGACAGACGCACGGACGGATCCGTCACATTCGGCGGCTGCAGCGGCAGGATGGGGGCTGCCAGCGCGATGACGACGATGATGGCGAAGACGATCAGCCCGCCGGTCGCCAGCGTGTTGTTGAACAAGAGCTTGAAGGCGCTCGGGCGGTCGCTCTTTTTCGTCTTTTTGCGCGGCGCGCTGTCTGCGGTGGCATCGGTCATCAGCGCAACCTCGGGTCAAGCATGGTCTGGACGACATCGGCGACCAGATTGAACAGCACATAGGCAGCCGCGACGATCAGTACGCCGCCCTGAACCGTCAGCAGGTCGCGGGTGGAAATCGCGGTTACCAGCATCGAGCCGATGCCCGGCCACTGGAACACGGTCTCGATATAAACCGCGCCGCCGAGCACGAAACCCGCCTGAATGCCGAGCACGGGGATGACCGAGACGAGTGCCGCCTTGAAGGCGTGGCGCATGATCACCCGGCGCTCCTTCAGCCCCTTGGCGCGGGCGGTGCGGATATAGTCCTGGCGCAGCACTTCCAGCATTGAAGTGCGCGTCAGCCGGGCGACAACGCCGGTTGCCACCACGGAGAGGGTGAAGGCCGGCAGGATCAGATGTTTCAAAAGATCGATCGGGCCGCCGCCGCCGTAGATCGCATACATGCCGCTTGCCGGCAGCCATTGCAGCTTGACGGCGAACAGCAGGATCAACAGCAGGCCGAGCCAGAAGGAGGGGATGGAAATGCCGATCAGCACGAAGAAGGTGACCAGCTTGTCGGTCAGCCCATACTGGCGCACCGCCGAGACGATGCCGGCCAGAAGGCCGAGGATGGAACAGAGAATGAGTGAGGTACCGGCCAGGATCAGCGTGTTGCCGAAACGCTCGGTGATGATGTCGATGACCGGGCGGTTCTGGGTGTAGGAACGGCCGAAATCGCCGTGGAGAATATTGCCGAGCCAGATGAAATATTGCTGCACCAGCGGCTTGTCGAGGCCGAGCGCCTTGTTGACGCGGTCGACATTTTCCGGCGTGGCATAGGAGCCGAGGATCGCGGTTGCCGGATCGCCGGGGATCATCGCCATGATGGCGAAGACGATGACGGTCAGGCCGAGAAGGACCGGTATGACGGTCAATAGCCGCCTGAGGATATAGTGTGCCATGGCGTGTTCTCCGTCCGTGATGGCCATGAAACCTTTTATGACGGGCTGGCGACATCACCGCAAAGCCCCCAATACTCTCTCCCGCCAGCGGGAGAGAGTATTGGGAGCAAGCGGGTAAGCCCTGCCTCCGGACCCACCCCGCCCTCTGTCGTCACCCTCGGGCTTGTCCCGAGGGTCTAAGCACGTACCAGCACGATTGGCGTTTCGGGTCAGAAAAGGTCACAAAAAACGGCCTTGCTGACTGACCATGGACACCGCTCGCGTGGAGAGGGGATTGGATCCTCGGGACAAGCCCGAGGATGACGCCTGTCAAGAGGACAGGTTGCGCCCGAACAGTGGACAGGTTTGTCGCCAATCCGGGCGCTTGGGCAATCGCCCGATCAATTCGGCTTGGCAACCTTCTGCAGCAGCAGGAAGAAGGAGGGCTGGAGCTTGAAGTTCTCCACGCTCACCTTGGTCACGGCGTTCTGCTTCCAGTTGGCGATGAAGGCCCAGGGGGCGTCATCCTGCACGATCGCCTGCATCTTCTTGTAGAGCTCGGCGCGCTTGCCCTGATCGGTGGCCGTGCGGGCCTCTTCCAGCAGCTTGTCGACTTCCGGATTGGCGTAATAGCCGGAGTTGAAGCCGCCCTGGTCGGGGAAGGCTTCCGAGCGCAGCGCCAGATAGGGCAGGGTGTCGGGGTCGTTGGTCATCCATGCCATCTCGGCCATGTCGGCCTTGCCTTCCAGACCGGGGTTCACCTTGCCGAGGAAGGTGTTCCACTCATAGGTCTCGATCTTGACCGGCATGCCGACGGCTTCGAGATCAGCCTGGATCTGTGTCGCCATGGCCTGCGGCTCCAGCATGCCCGAACCGCCTTCGGTGACGTAGAAGGTCAGTTCCGAACCGTCATAGCCGGCTTCCTCAAGCAGCGCCTTGGCCTTTTCCGGATCGTAAGGGTAGGGCGACAGGCTGTCATCGTAGGCCCAGGCGAAGGCCGGCGGCGTCGGGCCGGCGGCCACGTCGGCGGTGCCCTGCAGGATGTCGTTGACGATCGCTTCCTTGTTGATGGCGTAGTTGACGGCCTGACGGATCTTCTTGTCGGCGAAGACGCCGTCCTTGAGGTTCAGGATCAGGAACCAGACATGCGGCCCGGCCTGTTCGTAAACCTTGTAGCGGTCATTGCCGGAGAACTGCGACAGTGAATCCGGCGGAACCTCGACCATAACGTCGAGCCCGCCCGACATCATTTCGGCAACGCGGGTATTGGCATCGGTGACGGGCCGGAAGACGACGGCCTCAAGCGGCGGCGCGCCGTCCCAGTAGTCGGCGTTCCTGGAAACGACGACCTTGGAATTTGGATCCCATTCCTCGAATTTGAAGGCGCCCGTGCCGGAGGGATGACGACCGAAATCCTTGCCGTACTCCTTGACCGCCGCCGGCGACACGATCAGGCCGGTCGGATAGGCGAGGTTCGACAGGAAGGGCGCATAGGGTTCGGTGAGCGTGAACTTCACCGTCATGTCGTCGACCACCTCGACGGTGTCGACAGAGGAGAAGAAGAAGGACAGCGGGAACGGCCCGGTGTCGTAATATTCGCTGTTTTCATCCAGCATGCGGTCGAAATTGAATTTCACCGCCTCGGCGTTGAAGGGCGAACCATCATGAAAGGTCACGCCCTCGCGCAGCGCGAATGTGTAGGTTTTTCCATCCTCGGAAATGTCCCAGCTCTCTGCCAGAGCCGGCTCGACCTCGAGCGTGCCGTCCTTGTAGCGCACAAGGCCGTCATACATGTTCACCAGAATGCGGAAGTCATTGACGGCGGTGTCGACGGCCGGGTCGAGCGATTTCGGCTCGGCGATCTGGCCGACAACCAGAACATTGGGCGGCGTCTGCGCCATGGCGGGCGCGCCGAAAGCCAGCGATGCAGCGGCGAGGGCTGCGGCGAGAAGGCGTTTCATCAATCGGTTCTCCTCTGTTGGTATTTCGTTAATTAATTATGAAAATTCTGTAATTTACAAGGATTGATCATAATAAATTACAACCGGTGGAGCGCTATCTGGAAAATGATGAAATAAAATCAATTGATTAGATGCGAAGGTGCCGTGTCTGGAAAACCAGTTACGGGTCGTAACCCAAACGAAGCTCGCCTTTAAATTGTCTCAAAATGAGCGTTTCTACCGTCTCCTCGAAGGCGCCGGGCTTTGCTGCCCGTGCCCATGATGGAAAGGCAGATGAACATGAAGATGGACAATATCAGCCGCCGCACAATGCTTGCCGGCAGCGCCATGGCGGCGGCATTTGCCGGGCTGGCGCCATTGGTTGCAAATGCCGGTATCGTCACCTCGGGCTATGCTCACGACACCCTCACGATCGGTCTTTTTTCAGCCGACATTTCCAGTCTGGCGGTCAACAAGGCGCTTCATCCCATGGCGCAGCAGTTCGCAAGGCTGGAAGAGGCCGAGGCCGAGGCGGTCGGCGGCCTTCTTCTCGGAGCCGGAGCCGCCAAGCCCAAGCGGCCCGACGCGCTCGCCGAGACGTTTGACAAGCTGAAGGAAATGGAACCTGGAACCGGTTTCGACCGCCTCTACCTCAGAAGCGAGATCGACGGGCATCAGGAATTACTGAAAATCCAGAAGCGCCGTGTCGCGGAAGGCAAGGCCGGAATCGATACCACGATTGCGACAATCCTCGTGCCCTTCATCGATTCGCATCTCGCCATGCTGCAGGCCGTTGAAAACAGCATGGCAAAATAGGTTTTCTCAGCGGTTCCGTTTCCTGGCGGAAGCGCATTCAGCCACCGGGACGCAGAGACGTTCAGGGCTGCCATTTGCGGGCTGGCTAAAATTATCATAATAAATTCCCCAACGACAATGCCGCCTTGCGGCAGAGAACAAGGGGAGGCCAACAGCCATGGGCAGCACACCGAAGATCAGTTCCGCGCGGCTCAAAGCCCTTCTGGACGGCATCAACCGTTTCGGCGCCGGTCGTCCCGAGGAGGGGTTCAATCGCCCCGGTTTTTCCGATGCCGACATGGCTGTGCGCGATTGGTTTACCGAGGAAATGCAGGCTGATGGTCTTGCCGTGACGCGCGATGGCGCGAACTCGGTTTTCGGGCGTTTCGGCGCTCCGGACAGCCCTTCGATCATGGTCGGCTCGCATCTCGATACCGTCGTCAACGGCGGCGCCTTCGACGGTGCGCTTGGTGTTGCCGTTGCTTTGGAGTGCGTGCGGGCAATGAAGGAGGCCGGCATTCAACCCGCTGTCCCGATCGAGGTTGTGGCGACCTCCGAGGAGGAGGGCCGGTTCGGCGGCATGCTCGGGTCGCAGGCAATCGCCGGCCTGGTAACGGCTGAATGGCTGTCGTCCGCCGCCGATGCCGACGGCGTCCTGCTTGCAGATGCGATGCGCGCGCAGGGGCTTGAACCGGAGGCGGTGCTCGGAGCTGGCCGGCCGAAAGGGTCCGTCAAGGCCTTTCTCGAACTGCACATCGAGCAGGGACCAGTGCTGGAGCGCGAGGCGATCGCGATCGGCCTGCCGGAAGGCGCGACCGGGATCATCAACCTGCAGGTGACGCTGAAGGGCACGGCCAACCACTCCGGCACGACGCCGATGGATATGCGGGCCGACGCCTTTGCCGGCCTTGCCGAGATCGCCGTGCAGATTCCGGACATGATCGCGCAGTCGCCGTCTGAGATCGCCCGGATCACGATCGGCAAAGTCGAACTCGCGCCCAACCATCCGCATACGGTGCCGGGCGAGGCCATCTTCTCCGTGATCATCCGGGACGCCTCGGAAGCTGTCATGCGCGGGTTGCAGCGTCTGTTCTACCGCACAACTGCGGCGGTCGCCGGAAAGCACGGCCTTGCGCACGAAATCGTGGAGAAGAGCGTGATTGCGCCGGTCGCCTTCGACGCCGGACTGGTCAATCTCTTGTCGGAAGAGGCAAAGGCGCTCGGCCTTCCGGCCAGGCGGATGATCTCCGGCGCAGGCCATGACGCGCAGACGATGATGGCGCTCTGCCCGTCTGCGATGATCTTCGTGCCAAGCCGCAACGGCATTTCGCACGCGCCGGAGGAGTTCTCCGAATGGGCGGATATCGAAAAGGGTGCGGAACTGATGCTTGCGGCGTTGATGCGGCTTTCCGCCTGAGCGGCGTCAGCTGACGACGTAAAGCCGGAGAGCGGCTAAGATCACCAGGGCTGTTGCGGCCAGGAGAACGCCGGCGATCAGCGCCAGTTCGCCGGCCTGGCTTCCGGCCTCGCCTTTTCTGCTGCTGCTTCTTTCGGGCATGACAGTGCTCGCCTTGATCGTGTCGATGGCTGTCAGCATGATCATCCTGCCTTCCTTCGGCGTTAAGAAACATGGTTATCATCTTATAAACACATGGAAACCGGCTCCGGTTCCCCAGGCCGCAACGGCGTTTGCCATCAGCAATGCCAGACGATAGAAGAGGAGAACGATTTTTCAGCGCAGGATTGAGCGTCCGATGGCCCGTGCCTTTCTCTATGTTCTCGATTCCTTCGGCATCGGCGGCGCGCCGGATGCGAAGGCCTATGGCGACCTCGGCGCCGATACGCTCGGCCATATTGCCGAGTTCTGCGCCGCGGGCCTCGGAGATCGGGCGGGCTTGCGGTCCGGTCCGCTGAACCTGCCCAATCTTTCCGCGCTCGGCCTCCTGGAAGCGGCGAAGCTTGCGACCCGGCACTATCCCGCCGGCATGGAGCAGCCCGAACGGCTTCTGGGGCGTTACGGCGCGGCGAGCGAGGTTTCGCGTGGCAAGGATACGCCTTCGGGCCATTGGGAGATCGCCGGTACGCCGGTGATGTTCGACTGGGGCTATTTCCCCGATCAGCCGGACTGCTTTCCCGCTGAACTTCTCGACGCGATCTATCGCGCGGCCGGCATTTCCGGCAGTCTCGGCAACTGCCACGCCTCGGGCACGGAGATCATCAAGCGCTTCGGTCAGGAGCATGTCTGGACGCGGCGACCGATCTTCTACACCTCCGCCGACAGCGTGTTCCAGATCGCCGCCCATGAATATCATTTCGGCCTCGAGCGGCTTATGAAACTCTGCGCGGTCGTGCGCGACCTGACCTATGACCTCAATATCGGCAGGGTGATCGCGCGCCCCTTCATCGGCGAGACCGCCGAGACCTTCAAGCGGACCGGGAACCGACGGGATTTCTCGATCGCCCCGCCGGAGGAAACGCTGCTCGACCGGGTGACGGCGGCAGGCCGCAACGTGCTCGCCGTCGGCAAGATATCCGACATTTTCGCCGGCAAGGGCGTGACCCGGCTGATCAAGGGCGACGGCAATGACGCGCTGGTGACGGCCAGCCTGAAAGCCATGGACGAGGCGAGCGAGGGCGACCTGGTGTTCACCAATCTCGTCGATTTCGACATGGTTTATGGCCACCGCCGCGACGTGCCGGGCTATGCGGCCGCGCTCGAGGCGTTCGACGCCCGCATCGAGGAGATCGCCGTGCGGATGAGACCGGGCGACATCGCGGTGCTGACCGCTGATCACGGTTGCGACCCGACCTGGCGCGGCTCCGACCACACCCGCGAGCGCGTGCCGGTCCTCGTTTTCGGGCCGGGCCTTCAGCCGGGTTCGCTGGGTCTTTGCGAGACCTATGCCGATATCGGTGAGAGCATTGCCCATCACCTCGGGCTTGACCCCGGTAAATACGGAGCATCCTTCCTGTGACAACACCGAAAGCCGAACTCCACTGTCATATCGAGGGGGCGACGCCGCCGGCCCTTGCCGCGCGCCTTGCTGGAAAATACGGGATCGACCTGTCGTCCTGGCTTAGGGACGGCCGCTATGTCTGGCATGATTTCTCGAGCTTCATCGCCTGCTATGCCGCAATCGCCAATGTCTTCCGCTCGGAGGAGGATTTTGCCGCCCTCGCCGAGGCCTATCTGACAGAGCTTGCGAGCGACGGCGCGATCTATTCGGAGCTTTTCGTCTCGCCCGAACAGGGGCTTGCCGCTGGTCTGTCCCGCGATGCCTATATGCGGGCGATCACGGCGGGTATCGAGGCGGCGAAGGCAAAGACCGGGATCGAGTGCCGCATGGTGATGATCGGCGAGCGGCATATGGGGCCGGAACAGGTTGAGGGGGCGGCGCGCTACGCCGTTTCCTGCGGTTTTCCGCTACTCACCGGTTTCAACATGGCCGGCGACGAGCGCATGGGCCGCGTCGCCGACTATGCGCGCGCCTTCGACATTGCCCGCGACGGCGGGCTGAAGCTGACGATCCATGCCGGAGAGGTGTGCGGGCCGGGTTCGGTGCGCGACGCGCTGGACCTCGTGCGGCCCGACCGCATCGGCCATGGCGTCCGGGCCGTGGAAGATCCGGCGCTTGTCCGCCGGCTGGCCGAGGAGGGCGTGGTGCTGGAGGTTTGCCCCGGCTCCAATATCGCGCTTTCCGTTTATCCGGACTTCCGCTCCCATCCGTTGCGCCAGCTTGTCGATGCGGGCGTCCGGGTGACGCTCAATTCCGATGATCCTCCCTTCTTCGACACGTCGCTGGCGCGTGAATACGCGGTTGCGGAGAGCGAACTGGGCTTTTCGTCTGCCGAGACCGCCCGAATGACGGAAACGGCGATTGCCGCCGCTTTTGTCGATGAGGAAACGCGCGCAAGGCTTTTTGCCCTGCTGCGCTGCTGAAACAGTGGAAAAATCGGCGTTTCGGCCCGAAGGCGGGCGTGGTGCTTGCCGCGCCGGTCCCTTTTGCGCCATAGAAGGGTTCAGCACGAAAAGATCAAAGCGGGATTGAAGCTCATGGACGGCGTAACGGTCATCGACCACCCCCTGGTTCAACACAAGCTGACGAAGATGCGTCAGAAGGACACGTCCACGGCGAGCTTCCGCAGGCTGCTTCGCGAAATTTCGACGCTGCTCTGCTATGAGGTAACGCGCGATCTGGAACTCACCATGGAGACCATCGAGACGCCGATGCAGACCATGGAAGCGCCGGTTCTGGAAGGCAAGAAGCTCGTCTTCGCCTCCATCCTGCGCGCCGGCAACGGTCTGCTCGAAGGCATGCTCGACCTGGTTCCCTCGGCCCGCGTCTCCCATATCGGCGTCTACCGCGACCACGAAACGTTGGAAGCGATCGAGTATTTCTTCAAGGCGCCGGAAGATATCGGCGAGCGGCTGGTGATCGTGGTCGATCCGATGCTGGCGACGGGCAATTCGTCGATTGCCGCCATCGACCGGCTGAAGGAGCGCGGCGTCTCCAATATCCGCTTCCTCTGCCTTCTGGCCGCGCCCGAGGGGATCGAGCACTTCCGCAAAAGCCATCCGGACGTACCGGTCTATACCGCCGCGATCGACAGCCATCTGAACGAGAAGGGCTATATCGTTCCGGGTCTCGGCGATGCCGGCGACCGGATGTACGGCACCAAGTAACCCGCCGTCAGTCCGTCGGCAAACCTGACATTGCACGCCGCATCATCCTCGGGTCAAATCCGAGGATGATGCCTATTGGGAGGTTAGTGAAGGCCTCAACCTGTGCACCCACGGGCTCGTCAGCGGTCTGACGGAATCAAACTAGCCGCCGTCACCCCTTCAGCGGCAGGCGGTAGCGCACGAAATCATCGGCCTTGTCGTAGCGGTCGTAGAGCCTGCGCGCGGTCTCGTTGTCGGAATTGGTGTGCCAGTAGAGATTGGTCCAGCCATCGCGCTTGCCCATCGCGATCAGGTCGTCGATCAGCCGTCTGCCGATGCCCCTTCCGCGCAAGGCTTCGTCCACGAACAGATCCTCCAGATAGCAGGCGGGCTCGATTGCCCATGTGCGCGGATGGAGAATGCAGGTGGCAAAGCCGACCGGCTTATCGCCGACAACCGCCAGCCGGGTGAAAACGGGAACGATCGGGTCGGTGATCCGCGACCATGTGGTTTCCGTCACCTCCGGGCCGATGGCGGAACCGTAAAAGGTCAGGTAACCCTGCCACAGCCCGAGCCAGGATGCCTTGTCTTCCGGGCGCGCATCGCGAATAAGGACATCGCTCATTCGCCTGCCTCCTGAAGCAGCTGCAGGGCGTCCTGCGAAAGCTCGACCTCGGGCGCGCGCAGGAGCGTGTCCATCTGCTCAAGCCGTGAGGCGCTGGCAATCGGCGCGGTGACGCCGCGTCGCGTCATCAGCCAGGCAAGCGCGATCGCCGCCGGATGCTCGCCCGTATCGGCGGCGACTGTTTCGAGCGCCTGCAGAATGCGCCTGCCGCGCTCGTCGAAATATTTCGCCACCGCGCCGCCGCGCGCGCTGCCCGCCGTGTCGTCGGCGGATTTGTATTTGCCGGTGAGGAAGCCCGCCGCGAGGCTGAAATAGGTGATGACGCCGATATCGTGCTCGACGCAGAGTTCCGCCAGCGCGCCCTCGAAGCCGGAGCGGGCATAGAGATTGTATTCCGGCTGCAGAACGTCATAGCGCGCCCGGCCGGTATGTTCGGCAACCCTGAGCGCTTCCTCGAGCTGCCCTGCATCGAGATTGGAGGCACCGATGGCGCGGACCTTGCCTTGCTCGCGCAGCTTGGTGAAGGCGCCGATCGTTTCCTCATACTCGGTCTCGGGATCCGGCCAGTGCGCGAGGTAGACGTCGAGATAGTCCGTCTGAAGCCGGCGGAGCGAATCTTCCACGGCCTGCATGATCCAGCCTTCCTTGAGGCCCTTTTTGCCGGGGCCCATTTCCGATCCAACCTTGGTGATGATCACCACGTCCTCGCGCTTCACGCCGCCGCGCTTCAGCCAGTTGCCGATAATCGTTTCCGACTCGCCGCCCTGATTGCCCTCGACCCAGGCGGAATAGACATCCGCCGTGTCGATGGCGTTGAAGCCGGCGCTGACGAAACGGTCAAGCAGCGCAAAGGAGGTCTGTTCGTCCGCCGTCCAGCCGAACACGTTGCCGCCGAAGACAACGGGCGAGATCTCGATATCCGTTCTTCCAAGTCTTCGCATATGCATGATTTCCTCCCGGGTGCTGATGGCGTCGCTGTTCCCAACGTAGGTTGCCGGCGCCTGCATGGCAATGGAACGGCCGGCAAAGCGCAAGCGCGAAACGGGCAATCGGGTCGCTTGCGCACGCGGCTGCCGGTTCCTATGCTGGCCGCCGAGATAACAGGTGAGGATCCCCAATGTTGCGTTTTGGTATTGTCTCGACCGCCAAGATCGGTCGCGAACTCGTTGTGCCGGCAATCGTCGACGCGGAAAATGCTGTGCTTGCCGCCGTCGCCAGCCGCGACCTGGAACGGGCACAGGCGCTGGCGACCCGCTTTGGCGCGCCGCATGCTTTTGCGTCTTATGACGAGATGCTGGCGAGCGACACGATCGACGCGGTCTATATCCCGCTGCCGACCGCCCAGCATGTGGAATGGGCTATCAAGGCGGCGGATGCGGGCAAACATGTTCTGGTGGAAAAGCCGCTGGCGCTGAAGGCTGCGGACATCGAGCCGGTGATCGCCGCGCGCGACCGCAACAAGGTGCTGATCAGCGAAGCCTTCATGGTCACCTATTCGCCGGTCTGGACCAAGGTGCGTGCGCTTCTCGCCGATGGCGCGATTGGCGAGCTGCAGCATGTGCAGGGGGCGTTCTCCTATTTCCTGCGCGATGCGACCAATATGCGCAATATTCCGGAGCTTGGCGGCGGCGGCCTGCCGGATATCGGCGTCTATCCGACGGTGACGACCCGTTTTGCCACCGGAGAAGAACCAGAGCGGCTGCAGGCGACGGTGCGCTATGACAGCGAATTCGGCACGGATATCTATGCCTCCGTCAAGGCGGAATTCCCCGGCTTCGAAATGAGCTTCTACGTCTCCACGCAGCTTGCCAACCGCCAGACCATGGCTTTCCACGGCACCAAGGGTCTGATCGAGGTGGTCTCTCCCTTCAATGCCAACCGCTGGGGTGAGGAAACGGTGCTGCTCTCCAACCAGAGCCATTCCGAGACCCAGGCCTTCCGCTTCCAGGACAGCCGGCAATATGTCCGCGAGGTCGAGGCGTTTTCGAAGGCGGCAACCGGCGGTGAGGTCGAAGTGTTCTCGCTGGAGGATTCGGTGAAGAACCAGCGCGTGATCGATGCGATCTACCGCGCCGGCAAGCTCGACGGCGGCTGGGAGACGGTTTGATCGGCAATTGACGGACAGTTCAAACGCGGGTGGCGCGCAAGGCCGCCCGCTTTGTGAAAGGGCAAGGCCATGGCGGCAACGCTTTACGGCATTAAAAACTGCGACACGATGAAGAAGGCCTGGACCTGGCTTGACGCGCACGACATCGCCTATGCGTTCCACGATTACAAGAAGGCCGGGATTGATCGCGGCCATCTGGAACGTTGGTGCGATGAGGCAGGATGGGAAAAGGTGCTGAACCGCGCCGGCATGACCTTCCGCAAGCTGGATGACGCTGAAAAGCAGGATCTCGACCGGGACAAGGCGATCGCGCTGATGCTCGAAAAGCCCTCGATGATCAAACGTCCGGTGCTGGAGGATGGCGACCGGCTGATCGTCGGCTTCAAACCGGATGACTACGCAGCGTTTTTCGGCAAGGCGTAAGGCGATGGCGAGAACGACGCAGGCGACCCGGTTTCTCGACAAGGCCGGCGTCACGTATACGATCCAGCAATATGACTATGACCCGAACGCCTTCAAGGTGGGGCTGCAGGCGGCGGAGGCCATCGGCGAGCCGGCGGAACGCGTTTTGAAAACGCTGATGGCCGAGGTCGATGGCAAGCCGGTCTGCGCCGTTTTGCCGTCCAATGCCGAAGCGTCGATGAAGAAGCTTGCCGCCGTCTTCAAGGGCAAGCATGCGCATATGCTGGATGTGCCCGCCGCCGAGCGGCTTTCGGGATATCATGTCGGCGGCATTTCGCCCTTCGGCCAGAGAAAGCGCGTGCCGGTGGTCTTTGAAGCCGCCGCCCTTGGCCACCCTTACGTGATCATGAATGGCGGCCAGCGCGGCCTTCAGGTGAAGCTCGCGCCGCAAGATGCGGTGAAAGCGCTCGGTGCTCAAACGGCGGGCATTATCGCATAATACCAAGGGTCAGATCGGATCGCCCCGCGCTGCCTCGCGCGCCTTTGCCAGCGCTTCGGGCGCGAAGGCCGAGCAGGGCGGACTGGTCTCGATCACGGCGTAGAGGTCGTTGCGCTTGATGGCGTCCTCGACAAAGGCGAGCCGGTCCTTGCCCTGGAGCGCGATTACGGTGTCGCGCAGGATCGGCGCCGGCTCATTGCCGTAGCGGCGCGCCTGCCGGGCTTCGACATAATAGCGGATATCCGGATTGAGCCGGATGTCGGACCAGTCCTCGACCTCCGCAAGTGCCGGAAGCGCGAAGGAGTTTCCGGTCGCGGCATAGCCGACGAGCCTGTCGAGAAGCCCCATGATGCGGCTTTCTTCCGCATTGATGTACGGACGACCAGGTTTGCCGCAGAACAGACCCTCGGTCGGTGTTGCAAAATCGTAGGAATAAAGTTCGCGTAACTCCTCGCTTACCTCGATGACGATGCAGAACGATGAGGCTGCGCGGTTGGTCTCAAGCACATGAAGCTTCCAGGCTTCCAGTCCTTTGTTGAACGCGTGCGTGAAGGCGAATTCGGGATAGCGTCGGTTGTAGATGAGATACTCGAACACGATTTCGGCAGAGCAATTATTAATTCCCGCCCCCATTGCTTCCAGATCGGCAATCATGGCATCCTCTTCTGCGCTGTACTCGTCCATAAAATCCGGATGAGGGTGGTCCGCGAAAGACCAATTTGCCTGCGCCGGCAAAGCCGCCGAAAACAGAAACAGGCAGGAAGCAGATAGTAGGCGCATCGGTATTCTCCCCGTAAATCCCCGTATGAGTAATAGGCGCTACGATAGGTTTTTACAACCTTACGGAGTGCTCAGCATGCGTGAACCGGAAAAGGATCCCGACCAGTGCCGTCAACGGCGCAAAACAGCGGTGGAGATCAACAACAGGATCAAAGATGCAGCCGATGCCTACAGAGAGGCTACCCGTCGATACGAAAAAGCCAGATCTGATAGAGCGAGCGCTCAAAATGAAGTCTACAGATTGCAGGCCGCGCAAGCAGCCGCAACGGCAGCCGGTCTGGCGCCAAACCCGGTGGTTCGAGGCGGAGCCAGCGTCGCCGGAATAGGTCTGGAAATAGCCTTGACGCGCGCTGAGGAAAAGCTGCGTCGACTTGATGGTGAAAGCATGACGAGCAGGAACGATATGGAAAGCGCCAAGGAAAAGCAGCGCTTTGGGAGCGACAAGCTCGCGGAGAATGCTGCTGAGATGCGCGCCCTGAACTGCGTATTTTCCTACTAGCCTGGTTCGAGGAGGCCGGGCCGCTTCAATTTCGCCCGAAAACGCACTAGATAGGGTCACGATCCATCAATCTGTTAGCGAGGCGACCATGAACGCTGCCCCCCGGCTTCCCCACCCCATCGATCTGAAAGCGCTGGAAAAACTGGCGGAAGTGGCGGTGCATGTCGGCCTCAATCTGTCGGAAGGGCAGGATCTGGTGATGACCGCGCCGATCGAGGCGCAGCCGCTGACGCGGCTGATCACCCGCCATGCCTACAGGGCCGGCGCCGGCGTGGTGACGACGATCTTCTCCGATCCGCAGGCAACGCTCGAGCGTTTCGAAAACGCCCATGATGCGAGTTTCGACAAGGCGGCGAACTGGCTCTACGAGGGCATGGGGCTGGCCTATGAGCGCGGCGCCGCGCGGCTGGCGATTGCCGCCGACGACCCGATGCTGCTTGCAGCCCAGGACCCGGAAAAGGTCTCGCGCGCCAACCGGGCGAATTCGGCCGCCTACAAGCCGGCTCTGGAAAAGATCGCCGGTTTCGACATCAACTGGAACATCGTCTCCTATCCTTCGCTTGCCTGGGCAAAGACCGTGTTTCCCGATGACCCGGACGCCATGGCGGTGGCGAAACTGGCGAAGGCGATCTTCGCGGCCTCGCGTGTCGATCAGCCGGATCCGATCGCCGCGTGGAAGGAGCATAACGACAATCTCCACGCCCGGTCGGCCTGGCTCAATGGCAAGCGCTTTTCGGCGCTGCGTTACAAGGGGCCGGGCACCGATCTCACCATCGGCCTTGCCGACGAGTATGAGTGGAGCGGCGGGGCTTCGCTGGCCAAGAACGGCATCGTCTGCAATCCCAATATCCCGACCGAGGAAGTGTTCACCACGCCGCACCGGCTCAGGGTCGAAGGTCATGTCTCCTCCACCAAGCCGCTTTCGCACCAGGGCACGCTGATCGACGATATCCGCGTTCAGTTCGAGGGCGGACGGATCGTTCATGCGGCGGCTGCCAGGGGCGGTGACGTCTTGAACAAGGTGCTGGATACGGATGAAGGCGCGCGCCGTCTCGGCGAAGTGGCGCTGGTGCCGCATTCCTCGCCGATTTCGGCAAGCGGCATCCTGTTCTACAACACGCTGTTCGACGAAAACGCCTCCTGCCATATCGCGCTCGGCCAGTGCTATTCGAAATGCTTTATCGACGGCGACAAGCTTTCCGCAGACGAGATCGCGGCCAGGGGCGGCAATGCCTCGCTGATCCATATCGACTGGATGATCGGCTCGGACAAGATCGACATTGACGGGCTCGATGCAGACGGCAACGCCACGCCGGTGATGCGCGGCGGCGAATGGGCCGACTGATGACGAGAAAGGCTTCCTGAAAAACAGTAGCCCCGGCTGCGGGCCGGAAACGTGCCGCTCAGAACAGGCTGCCCTGTTCGGGCGGCTTTGTCTTGGCCGCCGGCTTTTTCCGGGTCTGCTTTGTTTTTGCGGGCGGCGGTATTTCCTCTGCCGGCTGGGCTGCTGCGGCAGCACTTTCGCCCGTTACCGCACTGACGCGGCCATCGGCAAATTCGATCTCGACGGCCTGTGCCTTCCCTAGACCTGCGGCGCGGGATACCGGCTTGTTCTCGCCGTCGCGGATCACGGCGAAGCCCCGCGCAAGCACGTTCTTGTAGGATAGGGAATTCAGCACCCGATGCTGGCTCGCAAGGGTGGCGCGGTGGGTTTTCAGACCGGCGGCAATCGCCGTGTCCGCGCGGGCGGCAAGCACCGAGACCTGCTCGCGGTCGCGCGCCACCATCATCGAAAGCCGCTGGGGCATGCCGGAAAGGCCGGAGGCGCTGCGCTCGAATGTCCGGCGCTTGTTGATCGTGTTGAGTTCCAGAGCCCGCGTGAGCCGCAGCGCGGCCTCATCGAAACGGCGACGCGGAAGCGCCAGCAACTGGTCGAGCGAGGGCAGGCCGCGTGACAGGCCCGTGAGCGTCTGGCGATGGAAGTCCATCAGCCGCGCCATGGCCGAGGACAGACGCGCGGCCTGCCGTGCCTGGTCGGCGACGAGTTCCGCCTTCACCGGAACGGCGCGTTCGGCGGCCCCCGTCGGGGTCGGCGCGCGGTAATCGGCGGCATGGTCGATCAGCGTCCAGTCGGTCTCATGGCCGACGGCGGAGATCAGCGGAATGTCGCTTTCATAGGCGGCGCGCACCACGGCCTCGTCGTTGAAGCTCCAGAGATCTTCAAGCGAGCCGCCGCCGCGCGCGACGATCAGCACATCCGGCCGCTTGATCGGACCGTCTGGCGCAAGCGCATTGAAGCCGCGTATGGCGGCGGCTACGGCATCGCCGGAACCCTCTCCCTGTACCTTCACCGGCCAGACAACGACATGAACGGGAAAGCGGTCGGTGATGCGATGGAGAATGTCGCGGATGACCGCGCCGGTCGGCGAGGTGACGACGCCGACGACGCGCGGCATGAAGGGGATCGGCTTCTTGGCCTCCGCGTCGAACAGGCCCTCGGCGGCAAGCTTCTTGCGCCGTTCCTCCAGCAGCGCCATCAGCGCGCCGGCGCCGGCGGGTTCCAGCGATTCGATGACGATCTGGTATTTCGATGCGCCGGGGAAGGTGGTGACCTTGCCGGTGGCAATCACCTCCATGCCTTCCTCCGGCTTGATCTTCAGGCCCGAGAATACGCCGCGCCAGATGACGGCGTCGATGCGCGCGCGCTCGTCCTTCAGCGAAAAATAGGCATGTCCCGAGGAATGCTGGCCGCGAAAGCCGGAAATTTCGCCGCGCAGGCGAATGCGGTCGAACCGGTCCTCCACCGTGCGCTTGATCGAGCCGGAGAGCTCGGAGACGGTAAACTCGGTCAGGTTGGTGGCTGATTCGGCGTCAAAAAGATTGCTCATGGCCTCAGTCTAGCCGATTGATCCCCGTCTTTCACCGTCGATCCCCTGAAATTCCCGCCCGCTGTAGTTCTGGCAGACTCTCCGAAATCAACGTCTAACAGGAGGACTGCCATGACAGATCGTTTTTCCTCACGCAATGCCACGCCGACAAGCCCGGCCTATGACGGTTTCGAGATTATCCCCGATGACGCCGTTCCGCTGGAAGAGGTCACGCGGGCCGTCTATGTGGGCATTGGCGGCAGCATGACCGCGACCTTGATCTCCGGCGAGACCGTGACTTTCGAGAACCTGCCCTCCGGCTTCGTTCTGCCCGTTCGCATCAGTCATGTGCTGGTCACCGGCACGACAGCAGGCGCACTGGTGGGGCTGGTATGAGGATCGCGAACGGAATATCCCTGTCGGGCACCGATCAGGGCTCCGGCGGGTTTCAGGTCGCCCCGGCTCTTCGCGCCGATGTGGCGGGCGGCGGCGGGAAATTCGGACCGGCGGCGGTGCTCGACTTTGCCGGCAACCAACATGCACTGCCGCGTCTTCCGTCATCCGCTATCGCTCTGGCATCACCCTCCGAACTGGCGATGCTTTCCGCCGTTCCCCTTGATCGTCTGGTCTCCTTTGCCCGCCCCGGCAACGCCACCTATGTCGATGAGGGCGGCGTGATCAGGATCGCAGCGGCAGATGTGCCGCGCTTCGATTACACCAATGGCCGTCGGCAACTGCTGCTCGAGGGGCCCGCGACCAATGTGCTCAATGCCTATGCCGCGCCTTCGACGTTCGCGGGCGTGACCAAATCCGGTCAATCAGCGGGCGAGGCGATCCTCTCCATTGAAGACGACGCGGAGGCGCTGACCGCTGCGGGCCTTGCGGTGCTGACGGGGGGGAAGTGCTACAAGCTCGACAATACCGCCGGCGCCAAGACAGCCAATCTGCGGTTTCTGACGACCTTTGACAGCACATCGCCCAAGGTTTTGTCCGTCTGGATGCGGGGAAGCGATGGCATGGGCATAAGGACCGGTTACGGCGGCTATCCCTTAAAGCCAACCAGCCCGGACGCCTATCGGCGCGTGAGCGTCAACACGACCGAGATCGCGGTCGGCGGCACGAATGCCGCCGATCTTCTCGAAGTCGGGGTTCCGGCGGGCGGCGTTGGCTATGTCGTTTGTCCGCAGGTCGAGGCGGGGCTGGTTCCATCGTCCTACATTCCGACCTATGGCACGGCCGTTACGCGGCCGGCGGACAAGGCGCGGCTGACCGATGCCGTGGCGGCAGTGCTGCAGCGAAATGAGGCTTCCCTGCTGGTCCAGTTCGAAAGCCTGACCGGCTCTGCCGGCCGGATCGTGGGCGGGGCCGGCGACTATTCCTTGCTCGGCTTTTCGGGAGCCGATCTCAATGTTGACCAGACTGCTGTTCTGGCGTCCGGCCTGGCCCGGCCAGTCCCGCGCGCAGGCGCTGCGTTTACATTCGACAGGTCAGGCGAATATGTCGGGGGGGCCTACAACGCAAACGCTGTGGTCTCCGAGAGCCGGGATCTGCTGGGCGATATAGCCAAGATCTATCTCGGCCGCGACGAGAACGCGACGACGGCCGATCGCTTTGCCTCCGGCTGGTACGATCAACTGGTGATCTGGCCGTTCCGGATGACGGACGCAGAGCTTCAAAGACTGGCGGTGCCCTATGCGTGATGTGTTTCTGAAGTTTGAAGACCATGGCGAGGCCCTGGCGGTTCTCAATGCCGTCGGCGTGACGGAACCGCTCGCTTACCGCGACGCCGGCCTGCCGGATGGCATGCTGGCGCTGAAGCCCGTCGGCGCGGATTGCGATGGGCTCGTCTATGCACAGACCGGAGAAACGGCGACGATCGGCGACGGTGCCGATTGTCCGGTGATGGCGCTGGTCACAGGGTTTCACGTCAACATCCGCATGGAAGATGATGTGACGCTGCCGGCAGAACTTGCCGTCCACGCGCTTGCGCCCGAGCCGGCAACGCCGGCCGAACGCTTCGCCTGATGAAGCAAGAAGAAATGGCGACCCGCCGGGCCGCCATTCCTGATCGATCGATCGGCGCATGAGCCGGATCGCGCCTTGCGCTTCGCAGCAAGGCTATTCGTTGATCAGTCGCTTCAGCAGCTCGACTTCCTGCGACAGCTTCTGGTCCTTTTCCAGAAGATCCTCGATCTTGCGCACCGCATGCAGCACCGTGGTGTGATCGCGTCCGCCGAAGCGGCGACCGATTTCCGGGAAGGACCGGGGCGTCATGGTTTTCGCCAGGAACATGGCGATCTGGCGCGGCTTGACGATCACCCGTGTGCGGCGGTTGGACACCAGTTCCTGGCGCGTCACGCAGTAGTGTCGGGCGACCACGCGCTGAATGTCCTCGATGCGCACCCGTTTCGGCTCGCCCGTGCCGACAAGATGCACCAGCAATTCGTCAACCCGTTCGATCGAAAGATCCGGCTCGAAGGAGCGGCGGAACAGCAACTGGTTGAATGCACCCTCAAGTTCGCGACCGCTCGCCGTCACCTTGCGGGCGACATGATCCAGAACGGTTTCGGCGATATCGATTGACGGGTCTTCCTGCCGCGCGACGGCGAGCCTGCGCTTCAGCATTTCAAGCCGCATGGCATAGTCCGGGGCCTCGATCTCGAGCGATACGCCGCCGGTGAGTCGCGAACGCACGCGTGGGTCAAGCGATTCGAGCTCCCAGGGAGCGCGATCGGCGGCGACGACGACCTGCTTGGCGCTGTCGAGCAGCGTGTTCAAGAGATGGCAGAATTCGTGCTGGATCATCTTGCCCTGCAGAAACTGCATGTCGTCGATGACCAGGAGATCGATGTTGCGCAGCGAATCCTTCAGCGTCAGCGCGTCATTGTCGCGGATCGCGGTGGCGAATTTCCACATGAAGTATTCTGCCGTCAGATAGACCACGCGCTGCTTCTCCGGGGCGGCCAGCGCGGCATTGGCGATGGCCTGCAGAAGATGCGTCTTGCCGAGGCCGACGGAGGAATGAATGAAGAGCGGATTGAACCGCACAGCCGCCATGCCGGATTCGGCGATGGTCTTGGCCGCGGCGAAGGCGACACGGTTTGACGAGCCCTCAACGAAGCTGTCGAAGGTGAAAAAGGGATCGAGCGGCGAGCCGAAAACGGTTCTGGCGCCATGGCCCGCACCGCGGACCGGGCCGCCTTCGGGCTCGGGCATCAGCGGCTGATCGTTGACGGCGCGCGGAACCGGGCGGGCGGTGGTCGTCTGCTGGGGCAGCACCGGCTTCGGCTTTTCCTCGGGCGCCTGCGGACGCTGGGCGCGCGTTGCCGAACGCACCAGCACCTCGACCTTGAGCACCTGCGGGCGCTCCGTACGCGCCAGCTCGCACAAAAGGTCGAGATAGTGGTTGTTGATCCACGACTTCAGGAATGCGGTCGGGACCGAGAAACGGATAACGCTCTTTGAAGAGGAGTGCAGCTTCAGCCGCCCGAACCAGCTTGCATAGACATCGGTGCCCACATGGGCCTTGAGCGCTGTGCAGAAGCGCTCGAAAAACTGATCTTCGGTACTCAAGGCAGCGTCCGGCGCGTCATCATGTTCCCCCTTCAAGACCTCTGAAGCGCCTGCACCCTGCTCAGGGCTCGAAGTCACCATCCTCGTTCTCATTCCTTGCCGCCTTTCAAAAGTCGTCACACAGGCGCAAGCGCTCTTTGCGCTCGCGGCCCGTTTTCCCTTTGACCCCGGTCAGGGGCCTTTCGTTGAAACTGCCCGGGTCAAAGCCGGGCTTGGGACAATCCCTGCTGAAGCCAGCGCCCTTCCTCGTAAAGGGTGATGCTGGCCGCAAATTGTCCGGTCAGTCGTTCTCGTCCGTCTTTGTCCCCATTTGCTTTTCGGCCTGAAAAAGGCGCAAAATGACCGTACCGGAATTCATGAAGAAATCCGGCGCGCAACTTGTGATTGTTGGAAGGACGAAGTCAAAACGACCCCGCTTCCAGCTTCAGGAAGACAACGCGCTCCTGGAGAACGCGCCCCTCCCGACAAGATCGGGAGCTCAATCCGTCCGCTGATGTGGGAAGCATTTAGGCAAGAACGGTCGTCAATTTCAACAAGGAATTTTACGCGAATCGCCGCTGCCTGCATTGACTCAGGGGGGCGATTTTGACTCGCCGGCCAGGCCCGCAAAAGAATCGCTTTTGAATCAATTAGATTCAGAAAGTGATCAATTCTCAGAGCCGAATCGCGCTCAAAAAAATAAAATGACTTGACGCGTTTCGGGGCTTTGGATTCGGGTCAAAAACGGTGGAAATGTGACCTTCCTCCTGCAACCTATTGAAAAAGCGTAATAAAAATCGTCATTTTTGTGACATCTGGATGAGACGCCATTGTCATGAAGGACAAGCCTATGAAGAAAAACAAAAAACCCGGCCAAGGGCCGGGTTTCTCAAAAAACGATACTTATTCGATCTCAGGCGTTCAGTGCCTTGACCCGCTGAGCGAGACGCGAAACCTTGCGCGACGCGGTATTGCGGTGCAGGACGCCCTTGCCGGCGGCGCGGGCGATTTCCGGCTCGGCGGCCTTCAGCGCTTCCTTCGCCTGATCGAGGTTGCCGGCTGCGAGCGCCTCTTCAACCTTGCGGACGAAGCCGCGGACACGCGAGCGGCGGGACTTGTTGATGGCGGTACGGCGGGCCATTTTGCGCGTCGCCTTTTTCGCCGAAGTTGTATTGGCCATATAAGTCTCTCTTCGAATGTGGTCGCAAGCTCCGGCATCGGCGGCGCGCCGTTATGGCTCTAGTCGCTTTTCTGCCGGGAGCAATTGATGAAGCGTTCAGCTTTCAACACTGTGGTGCGGGCATATAAAGGCAAACGGGCGGCCCGTCAATGAACAATTGAAGAAAACGGCGGCTGAAACCGTCAGCCTGTCGTCTCAATACGCCGGCTGCGGCGTGTCGCGCCATTGCCATTGCGCCGGTCCGTTCTAAACTTCATGCAGGAAACCGGGCCGCGAGGTCATTTCGGTCGCCGGCACGAAACACAAGGCAAAGGGTATAGCAACATGCGCGTCACAGTCTTTTCGGCCAAGCCCTATGACGAGGAATTCCTCAAAGCCGCCAATGAAGGGCGTCATGACCTGGTTTTCACCGAGGCGCCGCTGCAAGCCCCGACAGCAAAGCTCGCCGCCGGTTCGAAGGCCGTCTGCGCTTTCGTCAATGACGATCTCGGCGCCTCGACTCTTTCGGAGCTGAAGGAGGCGGGCGTCAGGCTTGTCGCGCTCAGATGCGCCGGTTTCAACCGGCTCGATCTGACGACCGCCGATCATCTGCAGATGGCGACGGCCCGTGTGCCCTCCTATTCGCCCTATGCCATTGCCGAACACACGCTGGCGCTGGTGATGACGCTGAACCGCAAGATCCATCGCGCCTATAACCGGGTGCGGGAAGGCAATTTCGCGCTCAACGGGCTTCTGGGCTTCGACCTGCACGGCAAGACGGTGGGCGTGGTCGGGACCGGCGGGATCGGCCGCAATGTGATGCGGGCCTTTTCCGGCTTCGGCTGCAAGATCCTCGCCTTCGACCCCTATCCCAATGACGAGGCCATCGCGCTCGGCGCGCGCTATGTCGACAAGGACGAATTGCTGGAGCGTTCCGAGATCATCACGCTGCACTGCCCGCTGACACCGGAGACGCGGCATTTCATCGACGAGACGGCCATTAACGCCATGCAGCGCTGCAAGATGCTGGTCAATACGAGCCGCGGCGGCGTCATCGATACGCTTGCCGTCATCGACGGACTGAAATCGGGGCGAATCGGCGCTCTGGCGCTCGATGTCTATGAGGAAGAGGAGGACCTCTTCTTCCGTGATCTCTCCTCCACGGTCATCCGCGACGATATTTTCGCCCGGCTCCTGACTTTTCCGAATGTGCTGATCACCGGCCACCAGGGTTTCTTCACCGAGGAGGCGCTCTACAACATCGCCCACACCACGATCGCCAACATCACCGCCTTTGAGGAAAAGGGAACAGCGCTGCATCCGATCGAGAGGCGCTAACCCTTCTGGCAGGCGGGGCAGTAAAAGGTGGAGCGGCCGGACTGGACGGCGCGCGCAATCGTGCCGTCGCAGTCGGCGTGCGGGCAGGGCGCGCCGGTGCGGTCGTAGACGGAAAATGAATGCTGGAAATAGCCGAGTGTGCCATCGGTCTTGCGGTGGTCGCGCAGCGTCGAGCCGCCGGCCTCGATGGCCTCGGCAATGACGGCGCGGATTGCGGGAACCAGGGTTTTCAGACCTTCCTTTGGCTTGCCCGTCGGCGTAACGAGATGGCCGGCAGCCCGGAAGGGCGAAAGTCGCGCTCGCCACAAGGCCTCGCAGACATAGATATTGCCGAGGCCGGCGATATTGCGCTGGTCGAGCAGCGCCGACTTGATGGGCTGAGCCTTGCCGGTAAAGCGCGCGGCGAGGAGATCGGCATCGAGACTGTTGCCTGTCGGCTCCGGACCAAGGCCGGCAAAGCTCGGCTCCTTCTCCAGGTCGGCCTTCCTCGCAATCTTGATGAAGCCGAAGCGGCGCGGGTCATTATAGACAACACGGCGCGCGGGCGTTCCGGCCAGTTCGATGACCACATGGTCGTGCAGGGCGTTGACGCTTCGCGGCGCGTGGAACCGTCCCGGAAGATGGCTGTCGTCGCTTTCCTCCACTCGCCAGGAGCCCGACATGCCGAGATGGGCGATAATGGTCATGCCGTCATCGAGATCGATCAGCAGATATTTGGCCCGCCGCCCCAGTGCGACAATGGTCCTCTTTTCCACAGTCTCGACAAGGTTTTCGGGAAAGGGAAAGCGAAGATCGGCGCGGTTGAGAATGAGTTTCTCGATGCGGCGGCCCTCCATGGCAGGCGCCAGTCCACGGCGGACGGTTTCGACTTCGGGCAGTTCCGGCATCTTATTTTAAGCCTTTGGCGTTTCGCTTTATTCCGTTTCGGTTTATAGCCGCACTGTCGGCGGGCGGCAGCAATAGCGCAAGGCTTCGGCTTTCGCTATGGTCGCCTCGAAAATCACTCGGGTAACAGATAGGTGCGAACATGGCGGAAAGCCGGACCGGCGCAAACGGCGGCATGGAAACCTCCTTCGGTTTCAGGGATGTGGCCGATGGCGAAAAGCAGCCGCTCGTCAACGACGTGTTTCACAAGGTCGCCAAACGCTATGACATGATGAACGATCTGATGTCGGTGGGCCTGCACCGCGCCTGGAAGGATGGCATGGTGAGCGCGCTCAACCCGCAGCCGAACCCGGATTACCGCGTGCTCGACGTTGCGGGCGGCACGGGCGACATTGCATTTCGCATCGTGAAAGCCTCGCATAATCTGGCGAAGGCCACCGTTCTCGACATCAACGGCTCGATGCTTGCCGTCGGCGAGGAGCGGGCGGCCAAGAAGGGGATTTCGGACAATCTCACCTTCGTCGAGGCCAATGCCGAGGAGCTGCCCTTCGACGACAAAAGCTTCGATGCCTATACGATCGCCTTCGGCATCCGCAACGTGCCGCATATCGACAAGGCATTGGCCGAAGCCTACCGCGTCTTGAAGCGCGGCGGCCGTCTTCTCGTGCTGGAATTTTCCGAGGTCGAGGCGCCGATCCTCGACAAGGTCTACGAGGCCTGGTCCTTCCATGCCATTCCGCTGGTCGGCAAGGCGGTTGCCGGCGACGGCGAGCCCTACCGGTACCTGGTCGAATCGATCCGCAAATTCCCGAGCCAGACGGATTTTGCCGCCATGATCGAGCGCGCCGGTTTCTCGCGCGTCAAGTTCACCAATTATTCGGGCGGCATTGCTGCCCTTCACTCCGGCTGGAAGCTTTAGGCACGGCTCATGGGCGCGTTACGATCCTATTTCAATCTGCTCGGCGTTGGCTGGGTGCTGGCCCGCGAAGGCGTGATCAACGCGCTGCCGTCGGAAGGCCTGCCGGCCTATGCGCGGCTGGTGAAGGCGCTGCTGGTGCCGTTCGCCCGGCCGAGCGCGCGCAAGAAGGACCGTTCCGACCGGCTTTCCAAGGCAATTTCGCGGCTCGGTCCGTCCTATGTGAAGATGGGCCAGTTTCTGGCGACCCGTCCCGATGTGGTCGGCGACGGCTTTGCCAATGATCTGGCGCAGCTGCAGGACCGCATGCCGTTCTTCTCGGTGGAGGCGTCGAAGTCCACCATCCGCAATTCGCTCGGTCGCCCTGTGGAGGAGCTCTATGCATCCTTTGGCGATCCGATCGCGGCCGCCTCGATTGCCCAGGTGCATCCGGCGGAAGTGATGGAGCGCGACGGTCGCCGGCAGAAGGTTGCCGTGAAGGTGATCCGCCCCGGCATCCGCCAGCGCTTCCAGGAAGATCTCGGCGCGATGTATCTGGTCTCGCGCATGCAGGAGCGGTTCATCCGCTCCAGCCGGCGGCTGCGTCCGGTTGATATCACCCGCACGCTGGAGCAGACCACCAAGATCGAGATGGATCTGCGGCTCGAGGCGGCGGCCATCTCCGAAATGACGGAGAATACGGCTGATGATCCGGGCTTCCGCCTGCCCAAGGTGGACTGGGAGCGCACCGGCCGCGATGTCGTCACCATGGAATGGATCGACGGCGTCAAGATGTCGGACCTCGAGGGTCTGAAGAGGGCCGGTCACAATCTTGAGGAACTGGCGGTCACGCTGATCCAGTCCTTCCTGCGCCACACGCTGCGCGACGGGTTCTTCCATGCCGACATGCATCCCGGCAATCTCTTCGTCGACAATGACGGCATGATTGTCGCGGTCGACATGGGCATTGTCGGCCGGCTCGGAAAGAAGGAACGGCGGGTTCTGGCCGAAATCCTCTACGGTTTCATCACCCGCGATTACATGCGCGTGGCGGAAGCCCATTTCGAGGCGGGCTATGTTCCCGCGCATCACAACAAGGCATCCTTCGCCCAGGCGATCCGCGCCATCGGCGAGCCGATCCACGGCCAGTCGGCCGAGACGATCTCCATGGGCAAGCTGTTGACGCTGTTGTTCGAGATCACCGAGATCTTCGAGATGTCGACGCAGACGCAGCTCATCAACCTGCAGAAGACCATGGTGGTGGTCGAGGGCGTGTCGCGCATGCTCGATCCGCATTTCAACATGTGGAAGGCCTCCGAGCCGGTGGTCGGCAAGTGGATCGAGGAGAACCTCGGGCCGAAACGCGTTCTCGCGGATATGCGCGAGGGCCTGCGCGCGGCGCTGAAGCTGGCCGAGGCTGTGCCGGAAATTGCCGACAAGACCGAGAAATTCCACAATGAAATCATCGCCATGAGCGAGAAGGGCCTGCGCTTCGACGAGGCGACTGCCGAGGCGATCGGTCGTGCCGAAGCGCGGCATACGCGCTCGGGCCGGGTGGCGCTGTGGCTGATTGCGGCGGTGATGATCTACATCGCCGTGGTGGCTTCGGTGGCGATCTTTTGATGGCGGCGTGTTCTTTCGGCGCGGCGGCGTTTCTCTGCCACCTACATGATTTGGTTCAATCTTGCCCTGGCGAGGTTTTTGCGGCCTTTTCTCCCTCCGCAGCGTCATCCTCGGGCTTGACCCGAGGATCCAATCACCTCTCTTTGCGATCGGCGTATCGGTCGCACCGCCATATTGCGCCGTCGAGCTCGAACAAACCCGCGTTGCTGCTGTGGTTTGCGGGGTTGGATCCTCGGGTCAAGCCCGAGGATGACGCCAAGGGCGGGGAGGGGCAAAGCATACCGCCAGCACGGCGGCAAAGCGCGGCTGAATGCCGACAAGAGCCGCATAGCCCCCTCAAGTGGGGAGATTGAGGGAAACCTTTTCCGCTTCTCCCTCCAATCAACGGAGCAAAACTGATGCGTATCGGCGGGCGTCTTCAAGGCGCAATCGAAATTCTGGCGGATGTTGAAGAGCGGCGGCGGCCGATTGCCAATGCGCTGAAGGACTGGGGCACGACGCATCGTTTTGCCGGGTCCGGCGATCGCGCGGCGATCGGTAACATCGTCTATGACGCGCTGCGGCTGAAGCTGTCGCACGCCTGGCTCATGGATGACGATAGCCCGGCAGCGCTTGCCCATGCCGTTCTTTTCCGCCAGTGGGGCATCTCGCCCGAGACACTGGCCGAACGGCTGGACGGTGACAAATTCGCGCCCGAGCCCTTGTCCGAAGCCGCCCTGAAGGCCTTTGCCAGCCGCGATCTCGCCGATGCCCCGGATGACGTGCGCGGCGATCTGCCCGCGTGGATCTTGCCAGCCTTCAAGCAGAATTTCGGCGAGAACTGGCTGGCTGAGGCCGAAGCGCTGAACCTGCGCCCGCCGCTGGACCTGCGCGTCAACACGCTGAAGGCTACGCGGGAAAAGGTGCTGAAGGCGCTTTCCCGCTCGGGGGCGGGCGAGGGCGGTATCGCGCCCGAGGCCGTGCGCGTTCCGCCCGGAAGCGGGCCGGATCGTCTGCCCAATGTCACCGCCGAGCTTTCCTTCCAGAAGGGTTGGTTCGAAGTGCAGGATCAGGGCTCGCAGATCGTGGCGAAACTGGTCGGCGCGAAGGCCGGCGACCAGGCGCTTGATTTCTGCGCGGGCGGCGGCGGCAAGACGCTGGCGCTTGCAGCCGCGATGGAGAATGCCGGGCAGGTCCACGCCTATGACGCCGACCGCACCCGGCTTGCGCCGATCATCGAGCGGTTGAAACGGGCCGGCACGCGCAATGTGCAGGTTCATGATGCGTTGGAAGGGCTTGCCGGCCTCGAGGCGCGGTTCGACCATGTTCTGGTGGATGCGCCCTGCACGGGCACCGGCACATGGCGCCGCCGACCGGACATCAAATGGCGGCTTTCGGAGAAGAACCTCGAGGAGCGCACTGCCCAGCAGGCCGAGGTGCTGACGGATGCCGCGCGCTTCGTCAAGCCGGGCGGACATCTGGTCTATGTCACCTGTTCGCTTCTGCCGGCGGAAAACCAGGATCAGATCACGCGGTTTCTGCTGAGCGAGACCGGCAGCGGCTTCGCCGCCGTCGACATGAAAACCGTTTGGCCCGCCGTGTTTCCAGGCGTCGAGGCACGGCCTCATATCTCCGGCGCAGGCTTTGCCACGCTGACGCCCGCGGCAACCGGCACGGACGGTTTCTTCTGTGCGATTTTGGCACGGAAATCCTGAATTCGGCGCCTCGCCTTGACGATCATCAAGGCTGGGATTCGGCCTTTCTGCTTATTGATCATTCAATAACTGGATTATTTGACACAAGTTTGTTTTTCCTTCATGTAGGCCGCGATCAACCAAGCGTGAACTCATTGAAGGAGAGGGATTCATGAACCGCACGACAACCATGCGCGTTGCGCTTTCCGCTTTTGCGGCCTCGACCGTTCTTGCGGCCATGCCGGCTTTTGCGGCGGACGTGACGCCGGAAGACGTCGTCAAGCATTATGCCGATGTCGCCCATGCCAAATATCAGGACAGCCTGACCACGGCGCAGGAACTCGACAAGGCAATCCAGGCCTTCATCGAAGCTCCGAGCGAAGAGACGCAGGCTGCTGCCAAGGAAGCATGGATCGCCGCGCGCGTTCCCTATCAGCAGACCGAAGTCTATCGCTTCGGCAATCCGGCCGTTGACGACTGGGAAGGCAAGGTCAATGCCTGGCCGCTGGACGAAGGCCTGATCGACTATGTCGATGCCTCCTACGGCATGGAAAGCGACGAGAACACGCTCTACACGGCCAATGTGATTGCCAATCCCGAAATCGAGATCAATGGCGAGACGGTCGATGCCAGCGAGATCACGCCGGACCTTCTGGCCAACACGCTGCATGAGGCCGGCGGCATCGAAGCCAATGTCGCAACCGGCTATCACGCCATCGAATTCCTGCTCTGGGGCCAGGATCTGAACGGTACGGACGCCGGCGCGGGTCAACGTTCCTACACGGATTACCTTTCGGGCGAGGATTGCACCAACGGTCATTGCGACCGTCGTGCCGAATATCTCGCGGCTGCTTCCGAACTGCTGATTGCCGATCTCGAAGATATCGTTGCCGCCTGGGAAGAGGGCGGCGAAGCCTACACCTATGTGACCGAGGATCCGACACGCGGCGTGGCCGCCATCCTGACGGGCATGGGCTCGCTCTCCTACGGTGAGCTTGCCGGTGAACGCATGAAGCTCGGTCTTCTGCTGCATGATCCGGAAGAAGAGCATGATTGCTTCTCCGACAATACCCATGCCTCGCACCTCAATGATGTCATCGGCATCCTGCAGGCCTATACGGGCGACTATGTCCGCGTTGACGGCACGGAAATGTCCGGCGCTTCGGTTTCCGATCTGGTTGCCGCCAACGATCCGGCGCTCGATGAGGAGATCAAGGCCAAGCTCACCGAGACGGTTGCCGCCATGGAAGCCATGGCGACGCGCGCCGAGACTGTCGAGGCCTATGACCAGATGATCGGCGAAGGTAATGAAGAAGGCAACGCCACGGTGCAGGCCGCCATCGACGGCCTGATCGCGCAGACGCCGTCGATCGAGCGCGCCATTGCAACGCTGGAACTCGGCCAGATTGAACTGGAAGGTTCCGACAGCCTGGACAATCCGAACGCTGTCTTCCAGTAAGAACGATGATAGCGGGTCTTGCCGGAGTTGCAGGGCCCGCATTGCCCCTGGACGTGAAAGACCATGACGATGCGGTATTCGAGAACTCTTCCGTTGGCGGCGCTTGCCGCCTTGTTCGGTTTTGCGGCTCTGGCTCAGGACTGGCCATTGCCGGAGACGCGCGACGATCTCGACGCCAAGGACAAGGCCCGCGTTGAAAAGGTCACCGAGCCGACCGATGATTTCTCCAGGGCCGAGCAGTTCGAAACCATGCAGGGCGGCGCGGCGACCACCAAGGCGACCGTCAACCGCGATGTGTTTTCCAAGTCCTCCGCCAATATCACCTTCGCCGAGGAAGAGACGTTCAAGCTCGGCAATGCGCTGTTTCGCAAATTCTGGGTTTCCTCGCCATCTTCGACGCAAGCCTCCGACGGGCTCGGTCCGCTATTCAACGCGCGCTCCTGCCAGAGCTGTCACCTGAAGGACGGGCGCGGCCATCCGCCGGAAGGCGACAGCGATGCCACCTCGATGTTCCTGCGTCTGGCGCGGCCCGCCCGCACGCCGGAGGAGCAGGCGCGCATCGACAGTTATGAGACAATCAATTTTCCCGACGAAGTCTATGGCGGTCAGTTCCAGGATTTCGCCGTGCCGGGCCTTGAAGCCGAAGGCCATATGAAGATCGATTATACGGAAAAGCCGGTGACGCTCGGCGACGGCACGGTCGTATCGCTGCGCGAGCCGACCTACAGCGTGACCGATCTCGCCTATGGCCCGATGGGCGAGGACACGACGCTTTCGCCGCGTATTGCCAACCAGATGATCGGCATGGGGCTGATCCAGGCAATCCATCCGGCGGATATCCTGTCTCAGGCCGATCCCGATGACGCGGACGGCGACGGCATCTCCGGACGTCCGGCAATCGTCAGCGATCACAGGACCGGCGAGGTCAAGCTCGGCCGCTTTGGCTGGAAGGCGCAGAATGCCACCGTGCGCGACCAGTCCTCGGGCGCCTTTTCCGGCGACATCGGCATTTCCTCACCCGATGCGCCAAACCACTGGGGCGATTGCTCCGAGGCGGAAGCCGCCTGCCTCGACATGCCGCACGGCGCTCAGGCGCGGCTTGGCGATACCGAAGCGCCCGACCCGGTGATGGAACTCGTCACCTTCTATTCGGAAAACCTCGCCGTGCCCGCCCGGCGCGATGTCGATGATCCTGAGGTCTTGCGCGGCAAGCAGGTGTTCTACGAGGCCGGTTGCACGTCCTGCCATACGCCGAAATACGTCACCAGCCGCGATGCGGAAAATGCCGCGCATCGCTTCCAGCTGATCTGGCCCTATTCCGATTTCCTGCTGCATGACATGGGCGAGGGGCTTGCCGACCATCAGCAGGTCGGCGTTGCCGATGGCTATGAATGGCGCACCGCGCCGCTCTGGGGCACGGGGCTGACGGAGGTTGTCAGCGGCCACTCCTTCTTCCTGCATGACGGTCGGGCGCGCAACCGCACCGAGGCGATCCTCTGGCATGGCGGCGAGGCTGAAGAGGCGCGCGACAATTTCGCCAATGCCTCGAAAGAAGACCGGGACGCGCTGATCACGTTTTTGAAATCGCTGTGAGAAATGAGGTCGCTGTGAGACATTTTGCCGGAACCGCTTTCGCCGTCCTTCTCGCTTTGCCGCTTGGCGCGGGCAGCGCCCGGGCGATGAACGAGGAGGCGGTGCCGATGGTGCTTGAAAACGCTGTCGATAACTTTATTCGCCCCGGTTATCAGGCCTTCGCGCAGGCTTCCGGCGCCATGGCCTCGGCAATGGGCGCCTTCTGCGCCACGCCCGATGCGGCGACCTATGGCGAGGCGACGGCGGCTTTTGATGATCTCGTCGGTGCCTGGTCGCATATCGAGATCGTGCGCACGGGACCGGTGATAGATGACCATCGGTTCGAGCGCATTCTGTTTTATCCCGACCGCAAGAGCATTGGTCTGAAACAGGTGCAGGCTGCGATTATCGAGCAGGATGAAACGGCCACCGACCCGGACGACCTGCCGGAAAAAAGCGTTGCCATGCAGGGGCTGCTGGCGCTCGAATTCGTGCTCTTCGGCACGCAATACGAAACCATGTTCGATGTGCCAGAGAGCTATCGCTGCCGCTATGGTGCCGCGATTGCCGAGAATATCGACAGCATCGCCGGCGAATTGTCGGAAGAATGGGACGCGCCGGATGGCGTTGCAGCGCACTGGAAGAACCCCGGTCCGGACAATCCGCTGTTCCGTACGAATGACGAGGCGCTGACGGCGCTGCTCGGCGTGCTGGTGCATGGCATGGAGGCGGTGCGTGACCAACGGATCGAATATTTCTATCGCGGCGAGGAGGGCCCGAATATCCCCACCCGCGCAATCTACTGGCGATCGCAAAATACCTGGCCTTCGATCCTCGACAATCTTGCGGGCTTGCAGGCGCTCCTGAACAATTCGGAGATGGTTGATCTGCTGGATGATGACGCGCGCTCCATCGTCTCCTCGATCAACTTCCTGTTTTCCTCGGTCGAGGGCGTGGTTGGCGACATGAACCCGGATATCGAGGTCGTGCTCTCCGATCCCGACCAGCTGGCCAAGCTTGATTACCTGCTGATCAACACCAAGGATCTGATTCTGCGGCTCAATGACCGCTATGGCGGCGCGATCGGCCTTGGCGCAGGCTTCTCCTTCTCGGACGGGGACTGACGCGTATGCGCTCGCCGCTCATCGATCGCCGGCGCTTTGTGAAGGCGGCAGGGGCTGCCTTCGTTGCAGGCCTGACACCGCAAGCGGCCTTCGCGCTGTCGCGCGCCGATGCGGTTTATGCCACAGGCATTCGCAAGCCCGATCGCGGTTTCGCGCTGGCGCTGATGAGCGAGGCGGGCGATTTCATCGCCGAGATCGAACTGCCCGACCGCGTCCACGGTCTCGCAGCCTCGCCCGCTACCGGTGAGGTGGCGGCTTTTGCCCGTCGGCCCGGCACCTTCATTCTGGTGTTTTCGCCGGACGGCGCAAACGGCCAGTTCATCATCAATGCCGTTGCCGACAGGCACTTCTATGGCCACGGGGCGTTTTCTCCGGATGGTCGTTTTCTCTATGCCAGCGAGAATGACTTTGAGAACCGCCGGGGCGTGATCGGCATCTATGATCGTCGCGATGGCTATCTCAGGATCGGCGAATATCCGACCTATGGCACCGGACCCCATGATCTGGCGGTCTCGCCGGACGGGCGTTTTCTGATCGCGGCCAATGGCGGCATCGAGACCCATCCCGATTTCGGGCGCACCAAGCTCAATCTCGACCATATGGCGCCTTCGCTGGCGTTGATCGACGCGGCTTCCGGTTCGCTCGTCGAAAAGCATGCCTTGCCCGCCGAACTCAGCCAGCTCTCGACCCGGCATCTGGCGATTGGTGCGGAGGGCCGCGTGTGGTTTGCCTGCCAGTATGAGGGACCGCGCAATGCGCTGCCGCCGCTCGTCGGCCGGTTTGCCCCCGGCGAGGCGCTTGCCTTTGCCGAGCTGCCGGAAGACATCACCATCGGGCTTGGCAATTATGTGGGCGCCATTGCCTATAATCCGCGCGACGGGCTTATCGGCCTTTCCTCCCCGAAGGGCGAGGGAATGGTGGCAAGCCTTGACGAGGCAACCGGTCAACTGCGCTCATCGCGCCGGCTGGCCGATGCGGCGGGTATCGCTGCGGCAGACCATGGCTTTGCTGTCGGCACCTATGGCGGGTCATTCCAGGGCCGCCACCATGATGTCGCTTTCGACCAGCATATCCAGCGGCTGGTCGGGCAATAGACAGACTGGACAATCGCGTGTCGGGCGCTAAATCATTTTCGCCATGAAAAACATTTTTATCCATGCCGTCTTCATTGCCGGCGTTGTCGTCGTTGGGTTCATCGTCGGTATCTTGAATGTGCCGGGCGAATGGTACCAGTCGCTCGCCAAACCGCCCTTCAACCCGCCAAACTGGGTCTTCGCGCCCGCCTGGAGCCTGCTTTATGTGCTGATCGGCTGGGCTGGCGCCCGGCTTTTCATTGGCCGGCCTCTGACGTCCGGCGCGCTGACGCTGTGGACGGCGCTTCTGGTTCTGAACCTTGCCTGGTCGCCGCTGTTCTTCGGCATGGAAATGCCGGCGGCAGCGCTCGTGGTGGTGGCGGCGCTTCTTGCCGGCATCCTTCTGTTCATCGCCCGCACCTGGGGCAAGGACCGGGTGGCGGCTCTGTTTTTCGTGCCCTATGCGGCCTGGGTCGCCTTCGCGACGCTGCTCAACCTCTCGATCGTTTACCTCAATTGATCTTTCCCGCTTGTTGGGAATAGGCGACCGTGCCAATCTTCCGGACAAGACGAGGTGAGGCATGGCGAATTTCGAGCACGGCGATTTTCACGCCCGGATCATGAACAGTTTTGCGAGCCAGGGCGCGATGGAGATGCTCGGGGCCGAGCTGACCCGCATCAGCCACGGCGTGGTCGAGATCGAGTTGCCGTTCGGCCAGAAGCTGACGCAGCAGCACGGCATTCTTCATGCCGGCGTGATTGCGACCGGGCTCGAGACCGCCTGCACCTATGCCGCCTATACGATGGTCGACACCGACGCCTCGCTGCTCACCATCGAGTTCAAGGTCAACCTCCTGTCGCCGGGGCGGGCGGGGCGGTTCCTGTTTCGCGGCGAGGTGACCAAGCCCGGTACCAACATCATCGTCACCGACGGGCGCGGTTATGCGATCGGCGAGGACGGACCGGCAAAGCTGATTGCCTCGATGACCGGCACATGCATGGTCGTGCGCGACCGGGAAGGGTTTCAGGGGTAGATGCTCGATCAGGTAGCCGGCAAACCCGTTCTCTTCGTCATGGCGGCCGAGGCCGAGTATGGCGAGAGGCTGAAAGCGCGGATTTCGCCGCTGATGGCGGGCGTTGGCCCGGTCGAGGCCGCGATATCGCTGACCAAGGCGCTGACGGTATTCGCCGCAGCGGGCAGGCAGCCAGCGCTGGTTGTTTCACTGGGGTCGGCGGGGTCTTCGACGCTAGAGCAGACGGAGATCTATCAGGCGGCCTCCGTTTCCTATCGCGATATGGATGCCTCGCCGCTCGGTTTCGAGAAAGGGCGGACGCCGTTTCTGACTATCCCGGCAGAAGTGCCCTTGCCGTTCTCTATCCCCGGCCTGCCGTCCGCGCGTCTTTCAACCGGCGCCAATATCGTCTCGGGCGCGGCCTATGACGGGGTCGATGCCGATATGGTCGACATGGAGACTTTTGCGATTTTGCGGTCTTGTCAGCTCTTCGGCGTGCCGTTGGTTGGCCTTCGCGGTATTTCCGATGGCCGGGAAGAACTCAAACATGTCGATGACTGGACCCAATATCTCCATATCATCGATGAAAAACTCAGCCATGCCGTCGATCGGCTGGAAAGCGCCATTGAAACGGGCGCGATTCCCCTCTAAACGCAGCTTTTAGCTTTCATTGAGCGGAAGGCCTCCCATGACCGCAGACATTACCCATCCCGATTCCGTCCTGATCATCGACTTCGGCAGCCAGGTTACGCAGCTGATCGCGCGTCGTGTACGCGAGACCGGCGTGTTCTGCGAGATCGTGCCGTTCCAGAAGGCGGAGGAAGGCTTCGAGCGGCTGCAGCCGAAAGGCGTGATCTTTTCCGGCGGTCCGGATTCGGTGACGCGGGACGGTTCGCCGCGCGCGCCGCAGGCGGTGTTTGACAGCGGCGTGCCGATCCTGGCCATCTGCTACGGCCAGCAGACCATGTGCGTCCAACTCGGCGGTACGGTCGAAGGCGGCCACGCGGCGGAGTTTGGCCGCGCCGATGTCGAGATCCTGAAGGCCTCGCCGCTGTTCGAAGGTATCTGGGAGGTCGGGCATAAATATCCGGTGTGGATGAGCCATGGCGACCGCGTGACCCACGCGCCGGACGGTTTTGAGGTGATCGGCACCTCGCCGCATGCGCCCTTTGCTATCTGCGTGAACGAGGAAAAGCGTTACTACACCACCATGTTCCACCCGGAAGTGGTGCACACGCCCGATGGCGGCAAGCTGCTTGCCAATTTCGTGCACAAGATCGTCGGGCTGAAATCCGACTGGTCGATGGCGGCCTACCGCGCCGAAATGGTGCAGAAGATCCGCGATCAGGTTGGCGACAAACGCGTGATCTGCGCGCTGTCCGGCGGCGTCGACTCATCCGTTGCCGCGCTCCTGATCCATGAGGCTGTCGGCGATCAGCTGACCTGCATCCTCGTCGACCACGGACTGATGCGCAAGAACGAGGCGGCCGAAGTCGTCGCCATGTTCCGCGAGCACTACAATCTCCACCTCATTCATGTCGATGCGGTCGACCGTTTCGTCGGCGAGCTTGAGGGCGTTGCCGATCCGGAAACCAAGCGCAAGATCATCGGCCGGCTGTTCATCGAGACCTTCGAGGACGAGGCGAAGAAGCTCGGCGGCGCCGATTTCCTGGGCCAGGGCACGCTCTATCCGGATGTGATCGAGAGCGTTTCCTTCTCCGGCGGCCCCTCGGTCACCATCAAGTCGCACCACAATGTCGGCGGCCTGCCCGAGCGCATGAACATGCAGCTCGTCGAGCCGCTGCGCGAACTCTTCAAGGACGAAGTCCGCGTGCTCGGCAAGGAGCTCGGCCTGCCCGACTCATTCATCGGCCGCCACCCTTTCCCGGGGCCGGGCCTTGCCATTCGCTGCCCCGGCGGCGTGACCAGGGAGAAGCTCGATATCCTGCGCGAGGCGGACGCGATCTATCTCGACGAAATCCGCAAGAATGGCCTTTACGACGTCATCTGGCAGGCCTTTGCCGTGCTGCTGCCGGTCCAGACCGTCGGCGTCATGGGCGATGGCCGCACCTATGAATATGTCTGCGCGCTCAGGGCCGTGACCTCGGTCGATGGCATGACGGCCGATTTCTACCACTACGACATGAACTTCCTCGGCAAGGCCGCGACCCGCATCATCAACGAGGTCCGCGGCATCAACCGCGTGGTCTACGACGTCACGTCGAAGCCGCCGGGCACGATCGAGTGGGAATGATTCAGGCCCATCAGAACATCGCCGATGTTGCGCTGAAATAAGATCTAACCAACTGAAAATAAAAATAAATTCCTTCTATGCCTATCGGCGTCTATCGGTGGGCATAGATCGCGTTTGGCAGCCTCGCTGACGGGCCTCGCCCCCATTGATCAAACGGAAAAACGAAAGTACCTTCAGGAGTAATGAGGCTTCTGACGGTACTTTTTTTGATCTACGACGCTGAATTAAAATTGTTTTCGACGCCGCCAGCCTCCAAAAACCGCGTGACGGTACTTCTCCGTGAGGAGGCCCGAAATGTTGACCGATGCAGCGCTTAAGTGTCTGAAACCAAAAGTCAAAATGTACGAGGTATCCGATCGTGACGGCATGTATGTGCGCGTCATGCCGTCGGGTGCCATCTCGTTCAGGCTCGACTATCGGCTGAATGGCAGGCGAGAGACCGTCTATCTCGGTAGGTATGCCCGTGACGGAATATCGTTCGCCAGGGCTCGCGAGCTATGCATCGACGCACGGCGCGCAATTGCCGAGGGGCGGTCTCCTGCCATTGAGAAGCAGCGGGAGAAGCGCCGGATCAAGGAAGCGAAGAGTTTCGGTCAGTTCGGAGAGAAGTGGCTGACGAACGCAACCATGGCCGACAGTACGCGCGCGATGCGTCGCTCCATCTTCGAGCGCGAACTCATGCCCGTCTGGCGCAATCGTCTTCTGACGGAGATCACGCCTGATGACCTGCGTGCCCACTGCGGCAAGATCGTCGAACGAGGTGCGCCTGCAACGGCTATCCATGTGCGGGATATCCTGAAGCAGATCTACAGCTATGCCATTCTGCACGGCGAGAAGGTCGTCAATCCGGCCGATGACGTCGGTCCGGCTTCAATCGCCACCTTTACGCCGAAAGACCGCGCATTGTCGCCCGCCGAGATCCGCATCATGTTCAAGCAACTCGAGCATGTCGCGACGCTGCCAACGATCCGCCTCGGTATGAAGCTCTTCCTGCTGACCATGGTCCGAAAGAGCGAGCTGCAGGACGCGGTGTGGGACGAGATCGATTTCGACAACGCTGTCTGGACGATACCAAAGGAGCGCATGAAGCGGTCGAAGCCGCACAACGTCTACCTGTGCCGACAGACATTGGACATCATGATCGCGCTCAAAGCCTGCTCCGGCAACTCCCGATATCTTCTGCCGTCCCGGTACGACGCTGATGCTCCCATGTCCCGCGCGACCTTTAACCGTATCACCTATGCTGTCGTCGCACAGGCCAAGAAGGAGGGGGTGCCGCTGGAGCCGTTCACCGTGCACGATCTGCGGCGCACCGGGTCGACGCTGCTAAACGAATTGGGCTTTAACAGCGATTGGATCGAAAAGTGCTTGGCGCACGAGGACGGGCGCTCATCGCGCGGCGTTTACAACAAGGCCGAGTATGAAGTGCAGCGCCGGCATATGATGCAGCAGTGGGCGGATACTGTGGATGCCTGGATCGGCGGTCGTAAGTACGCTCCCACGCTTTTGCCGCAAGCTATGCCCTTGATGGAGCTTGATCCTGCCCTTTGACGGGGCGGGTTTTACGCTTGGTGACATCGGGGTGTTGGGCGCGCCGGATCGGCGCAGCCCGCCGTGCCATCAGCCAAGCCTCGACTTCTGCAAGGTCCCAAACGACACAACGCGGAGAGAGCGCAAACCGACGGGGAAACTCGCCACGTTGCTCCATTTCATAAATGGTGCTGTCAGCCAGGGGGACCATTTCACGTAGCTGCTGGCGCCGAATCGTTCGACGAGAAGCTGGAGTATTCATTCTATGTCCTCCGATCATCGTGAGAACCATAGAAAGCGATAGAAGCTGAATGTGAAAAGTCCTTGCGGGCGCTTGTGCGGTGATTTCGCGCTATGTCGTGCAAATCGGATTGGTCTTGGAAGACACACATCCCATAACCGTTCAGAAGACAGCGAGTTATCAATAGCTGTTGATGGTTTGTTGTGCACAATGCAACCAGGCAGTCTTCGGGCGAGAATGTCCACTGCCCGGACAATCTACCCCTCGTCCAGCGCCGCATAGCCGAGGCGAAGGGCTTGGGGGGGGGGCGCCAGAGCGAAACGCGTTCCGGACAGCAGCGCAAGTCCGGCCGCGTCGGCACGCTCCGCCCAGGTGTAGGCTGAAATGTTCAAGCCTCGCAGTCACAGGAGCCGCCCGCCTGCAGGGCTTTCGAAGATAATCGCCCGCCCAAATGCGCCGACAGCGCCGTCGCCAGGACATCGCGGCGGCCCGGTAAATGCGACGGGCGTGCCGGGCATGGTGGCCGCCATGCAGCCAAGCAGCGACTCCGGGGTCATGGCATAGCCGAGGCGAATGCCGGGCGAGAGCAGTTTGGAGAGCGAGCCCACATAGATCAGCGGCAGGTTTGGCGGTGCCCGCGCCGCAAGTCAGGGCGTCCCTCGCAGCGGCACTCGTGATTCGGGTCCAATTCGAGCTGCTCACATCGACTTCATATGTGACATCGATTATCTATAATCCATGACAAAAGAGACCGACGAGACCATTTCCGACCGGATCGCGCGCATTCTCGCGGATCGGATCATATCGGGCGCGATCCGGCCCGGCGCGCGGCTGCGGCAGGATCATGTCGCGACGGAGTTCGGCGCCAGCCACGTGCCGGTACGCGAAGCTTTTCGCGCACTGCAAAAGCAGGGGCTGGCGGAGAGCGAGCCCTGGCGCGGGTTCCGCGTCACAGAGTTCGATATCGCCGAATTGCGCGAGGTCGCCGAAATGCGGGCGAGCCTCGAATCGCTCGCCCTGCGTCATGCCGCGCCAAGCCTGACGCGGGCAATTCTCGATGAAGCAGAAGAGGTTACCCGGCATGGCGATCGCGCCGGCAATGTCCGCGACTGGGAGGCCGCGAACCGCAGATTTCATCATCTGATCCTGGCGCCGTGCCACATGCCGCGCCTGCTGCGCACGATCGACGACTTGCAGGCGGCGAGCGCACGCTTCCTGTTTGCCGCGTGGCGCAGCGACTGGGAGGCGCGCACAGACCACGACCACCGCGCCATCCTCGATGCCCTGCGGAAGGGTCAAACCGAGTTTGCCTGTTCAACGCTAGCACGCCATGTCGGCTGGATCGGCAAGCGCAAGCCGACATCAAAAAATGCCGATATCAGAGAGACTTATGAGATTCCTGGCTGATTATCTATAATTTGCATTGATCACATGGAATTGACTCCGGAATTATAGATAGCGTCGAAACCTATCTTCGGAGAACAGCCTCATGGCCTTGCTCACCCCCTCCCTGACCCGCCCGGCATCGCTCTGGCGCGGTGTCGCCCTCACGCTTTTCGGCGCGGTGCTGATCACGATCGGCGCCAAGGTGCAGATCCCGTTTTGGCCCGTGCCGATGACGCTGCACACGCTCGCGGTGTTCTTTCTGGCCGCGGCGCTCGGTCCCCGTCTCGGCTTTGCAGCCATGGCCGCCTATCTCGCCGCCGGGGCGGTGGGCCTTCCGGTATTTTCCGGCTCGCCGGCGCGCGGGATCGGACTTGCCTACATGGCGGGGCCGACCGGCGGCTATCTGCTGGGCTACCTGCTCTCGAACCTCGTGATCGGCAGGCTGGCCGAAGGAAATGGCCCGATGCGGCTGGCGCTGGAGATGCTCGCAGGTCTCGCCGTGGTCTATGCCTTCGGCCTGGCATGGCTCGCATTGTTCGTGCCGGCCTCTGGCCTGATCACCGCCGGCCTCGCCCCGTTCATCCTCGGCGATCTGATCAAGATCGCGCTGGCGGTCTCCCTGATCATCGGCCTCGGCCGCCTCAAGGGTCGCGCGGCATGATCGGCGCCAAGATCAGAACCGACTGGACCATGGACGAGGCGCGGGCGATCCACGCCCTTCCGTTTCCCGACCTGATCCACCGGGCGCAGTCCCTGCACCGCGCCCATTTCGACCCGACCGCGATCGAGACGGCGAGCCTCTTGAGCATCAAAACCGGCGGCTGCCCGGAGGATTGCGGCTACTGCTCGCAATCGGCCCACCACCAGACCGGCGTGAAGGCGACGAAGCTGATGGCGACCGAAGATGTGCTGGAAGCCGCCCGGCGCGCGAGGGAGGCGGGCGCGCAGCGTTTCTGCATGGGGGCTGCCTGGCGCAGCCCCAAGGACCGCGATATGGACAGGCTCTGCGCCATGGTGCAGGGCGTGTCCGAACTCGGGCTCGAAACCTGTATGACGCTCGGCATGCTGAAACCGGATCAGGTGGCGCGGCTGAAGGCGTCCGGGCTCGATTTCTACAACCACAATATCGATACCTCGCCGGACTATTATCGCGAGATCGCCACCACGCGGACGATGGCGGACCGGCTGGAGACGGTCGAGCATGTCCGCAAGGGCGGCATCAGGGTCTGCTGTGGCGGCATAGTCGGCATGGGCGAGACGGAAGAGGATCGCATCGCCATGCTGGTGACGCTCGCGACGCTGCCAGCCCATCCCGACAGCGTGCCGGTCAACCTGTGGAACCCAGTCGAGGGCGTGCCGGTACAAGAGACAGCAAGGCCGGTCGATCCGTTCTCGCTCGTCCGGCTCGTGGCGCTCGCGCGCACCCTGATGCCGGCCTCTGTGGTGCGGCTTTCCGCTGGCCGCACGGGGATGAGCGACGAGTTGCAGGCGCTCTGCTTCCTTGCCGGCGCGAATTCCATTTTCGTCGGCGATCAGTTGCTGACCACCGACAACCCCGCGGCCTGGAAGGACCACGACCTGTTGCAACGGCTCGGCATGCATGTGGCGCCCGCCAGGCCTCACGACACCGCCATGGCGGCCGAGTAGCTCAATCAGGCAAGCTTCGGGCGAGGATATCCACCGCCCGGGCAATCTGCCCCTCGTCAAGCGCCGCATAGCCGAGACGAAGGGCCTGCGGTGCGCCGCGATCAAGGGCGAAGCGTGTTCCGGGCAGCAGCGCAAGCCCGGCCGCACCGGCCCGCTTCGCCCAGGTGTCGGCGGAGACGTCCACGCATCGCAGCCACAGCGCCAGCCCGCCCGCAGGGCTGTCGAACATGATCCGCCCGCCCAGATGCGCCGACAGAGCAGACGCCAGGACGTCGCGCCGGGCCCGATAGATGCGACGGGCCTTCCGCGCATGGCGGCCGAGATCGCCGTCGCGGATCAGGTCCGCCAGCGCGGCCTCAAGCGGCGCGTCACCCTGCCGGTCGATGGCCGCACGGGCGGCCGCCATGCGGCCCAGCAGCGGCTCGGGGGCCATGGCATAGCCGAGGCGAATACCGGGCGAGAGCAGTTTGGAGAGCGAGCCCACGTAGATCAGCGACATATCTGCCGGGGCGCGGGCCGCAAGCGGCAGGACCGGGCGCCCCTCGAAACGGTACTCGTGATCGTAATCATCCTCGATCAGCGTGATGCCGTGACGCTCGACGGCGTCCAGAAGCTGCAGCCGCCGCGCCGCGCCCATGGTGACCGTGGTCGGATACTGGTGATGGGGCGTGACATAGACCGCCGCGATGCGCGGATCGCTTTCAATCGCCGCCTCAAGGGCGGCGACCGACAGCCCGCCCGCATCGACGGGAACGCCCCGGACGGCAGCGCCTGCGGCCCGGAAGGCCTCCCAGGCCAGCGGGTAGCCGGGTTCTTCCACGGCAATCGCCTGACCGGGTTTCACCGCCGCCCTGGCCGCCAGGAACAGCGCCATCTGGCTGCCGCGCGTGATCAGCAGCCGTGCCGGATCGGCGACCACGCCCCGGTCCGTGGCGAGATAGGACGACAGCGCGTGACGCAGGACCGGCGTGCCCCGGGCATCGCCATAATCCGCGCCGCCGCGGAAGGCCGGCGACAGCAATGCCCGGCGGAAGGCGCGCGCCAGCGCCTTGTCCGGCACCAGCCTGGGATCGGGAGCGCCGTCGCTGAAGGCGAGATGCGGGCGGGCGGTTGCGGGCTCTCTGGGCACGGACACCGAAACCGGCTCCGCCATGCTTTCGGGCAGATCCTCGGCGACGAATGTGCCGCGAGCGGGTTCGGCATGGAGCCAGCCCTGCGTCATGAGCTCCTGATAGGCCGCGTCAACCGTATTGCGGTGAACGCCGAGCTCACGCGCCAGCGCCCGCGTTCCCGGCAGGCGAACGCCGGGCTTCAGGCGGCCACGCATGATGTCGCGGGTGATCGCGTCGGCGATCGCCAGAAACAGCGGGCCGGAAGGCTCCTTCTCGATATCCAGCGCAAGCGGTTCCGATGCCATGACAACCGGCCTATCCAAAGTTTCAGAACTGGCACTTTTGTTCAGGCCGGATATTCGCGAGACACCTGGAAAAACGCAAGAGGTCCCCATGTCGAAATCCGCCCTGATTCTGCGCCATCTCGCTTTCGAGGACCTTGGCAGCTTTGACCCGGTGCTTGAGGAAGAAGGCTACCGGCTCATCCATGCCGAAGCTGGCATCGATGCCTTGCCGGATTCGCGCGACTCCGATCTCGTGGTGGTGCTCGGCGGCCCGATCGGGGTGAATGACGCCGATGCTTATCCCTGCATGAAGACAGAGCGCGACTGGCTGGCACCGCGTCTGGCTGGCCGCCGCCCGACGCTCGGGATCTGCCTTGGCGCGCAGCTCATGGCGGCGGCGTTCGGCGCGAGGGTCGCCCCGATGCCGCGCAAGGAAATCGGCTTTTCCGCTCTAACGCTGACGGAGGCAGGCATCAACAGCCCGCTTCGTCACCTGCGGGATGTGCCCGTTCTCCACTGGCACGGCGAAGCCTTCGAGATCCCGGATGGAGCGGACAGTCTCGCAGGAACTGCGGCCTCAGCGACGCAGGCCTTTGCCATGGGCGCAACTGTTCTGGCGCTGCAATTCCACCCCGAAGCAGGCGAACTGCCCGCCTTCGAGCGCTGGCTCATCGGCCACAGCGTGGAACTGGCTGAGGCCGGCATCGATCCGGCCAGCCTGCGCCGCGACGCCATCGCGCATGGCCCGGCGCTGAGGCAGGCCGGCCAATCCATGCTCCGGGCATGGCTGCGGGATCTGCCGGCATGACCGCGATCACCCTCCTGACCGGGCGCGCCAGACCGCTGCCGGGAAGCGACGCGCGAAGCGGCATTATGAAAGCGCCGGTGGAAAGGCCGCTTCGCCTCGGCCAGGAAGGGTTCGAAGGCGACGAGCAGGCGGACCGGCGGGTTCACGGCGGCGTCGAAAAGGCCGTGCATCATTACCCGCTGGATCATTATCCGCTCTGGCGAGAAGAACTCGGCGATCTGCCGGCGCTTGCCGTTCCCGGCGGATTTGGCGAGAACATCTCGGCATACGGCCCCACCGAAAACATTGTCGCAGTGGGAGATGTTTTCCGGCTGGGCACGGCACTCCTGCAGGTCTCGCAGGGGCGACAGCCCTGCTGGAAACTCAATCATCGTTTCGAGGTGCCTGACATGGCCCGTCGCGTGCAGCAGAGCGGCCGCACCGGCTGGTATCATCGCGTGCTGGAAGACGGGCTCGTGAAGACGGGAGATCGGCTTGAACTGGTGGACCGCGTCGCACCGGACTGGACGCTCCACCGGCTCTGGCATGCGCTTTATGTCGACCGGCTGAACCTGGACGAACTGAAGGGCATCGCAGCCCTCGACGTGCTGGCCGAAGGCTGGCGGAGATATGCGGTGCGGCGGCTCGAGAGCGGTCGGGTGGAGGATTGGCGCAACAGACTGGACGGCACTCCATGACCTCTCCTCCCTTCGTGATATCGATCCAGAGTCAGGTCGTGTTCGGCCATGTCGGCAATTCCGCGGCCGTGTTTCCGATGCTCGCGGCTGGGCTGGAGGTGGCGGCGATCCCGACGGTCATCTTCTCCAACACGCCCGACTATCCGACGTTGCGTGGCCGGGCGCTGCCGCCGGAATTCTTCTCGGACCTGTTGCAGGGCGCACGCGAGCGCGGCCTGCCGGAACGCGCGGATTTCATCCTGACAGGCTATATCGGCTCGTTCGATGTGGCGCTGATGGTCGCGGATTTCGTGGCCGAGGCCAAGGCCGTCAATCCGCGCCTTGTCTATCTCTGCGATCCGGTGATGGGCGATGCCGGGCCCGGCCTCTATGTGCCGGAAGCGATCGCCGACGTCATGCGCGACCGATTGCTGCCGATGGCCGATATCGCGACGCCGAACCCGTTCGAACTGGGCTGGCTGACCGGGCAGCCGATCGCGTCCATGGCGGGCCTCAAAGCCGCGCGAGCCTTTCTCCGCATCGCGCCCGGCGCCCATCTTATCGCCACGGGCTGCGCGCTCGAAGATACGCCCGACGGCCATATCGAAAGCGTCATTCTCGGAGCCGCCGGCGCAAGCCGTCATCCGGTGGAGCACCTGCCGGTCGCGCTTCCGGGAACGGGCGATCTGTTCGCCGGGCTGATCGTCGCGGGGCTCGCACGCGGATTTCCCCTGAATCAAAGCGTCGAAGCAGCGCAGCGCCTCACATCGCGCGCGCTGGGCCACGCCCGTGCCCTTGGCGCCGGCGAAGTGGTGTTGAGCGAACCGGAGTTCCGCCACGAGCTTCTGACGCTCGGTTTTTGAATGAGGATTATTTCATCTGAACTGAGAAGACTTTAGTGTTCACTGAGGTGAACTAGCAATATCGAACTGAGGGTTGAACAGCCCCGAGTTTCATAGACACCCTCGGTTTAGATTTTCTGCTGTCGTTCGAAGTCGATGGGCGACAGCATGCCGTTGCGGGCGTGTTTGCGTTTAGGGTTGTAGAACATCTCGATGTAATCGAACACATCCCTTCTGGCGTCTTCGCGCGAGCGATAGACCCGTCGACGTATCCGTTCTCGCTTCAGAAGATTGAAGAAGCTCTCGACGACCGCGTTGTCGTGGCAGTTTCCCCGGCGGCTCATTGAATGAACCAGATTGTGCTGCTTTAGAAAGGCAGCCCAGTCCATGCTGGTAAACTGCGATCCCTGATCCGAATGGACCAGCAATGGCTGTTTTGGCTTGCGCCGCCATAAAGCGGAAAGCAGCGCCTGTAGAACGACATCTGTCGCCTGACGACTTTGAAGTGCCCAGCCAATGACGCGGCGGGAATATAGGTCGACGGCCCCTACGTCGGCAACTTCTCTCCATCAAGAAACATTTACAGGTAATTTCAAGGGGTTGTGCAACTTTTAACAATCGAGTGGGAATGATCCCGCTGCGCTGATTGCTGCCGGGCTTTTTCAGGTCTGAACGGTGACGCCGGGGTGATGCGATGCAACTCTCCGGCGTCCGCGCGTTCGGCTACTGCCTGTTCTTCAGCGCATCGCGGATCTCGAGCAGGACGTCGAGTTCGCTCGGGCCGGGCGGCGGGGCTGCGGCGGCCGCGACCTCTTCCTGCTTTTTCGCCTTGCGTTCGGCCGCGGCGCGGACCCTGTTGATGGTTTTCACCAGCATGAAGACGACGAAGGCGATGATCAGGAAATTGATCACCGAGGTGATGAAGGCGCCGTAAGCGAAGATTGCCGCACTGGCATCGCGCGCATCGGCAAGGCTTGCGCCCTCGGGCACCGCGCCGTTCATCACGAAATACATGTCGGAAAAGTCGATGCCGCCGACGATCAGCCCGATGATCGGATCGATGATATCGGCCACCAGCGAGCGGACGATGGCGGTGAACGCCGCGCCGACAATAATGCCGACGGCCATGTCCACGACATTGCCTCTTGCAATGAAATCCCTGAATTCCTTGAGCATCATCCCTCGGTCCTTATCCGTTGCGACAGGACAAGGTTAGGCGATTGCGACGGAAGGTTCCATGCTGCGGGGGGTGAAAAAAGATGCGCCGGGCAGCTTATTCCACAGGCTCTTCCGCCTCGGCGCGTTCCCAGCCCTTGCCGGTCAGGTGTTCCTGCGGCTGGAAGCGCTTCTTGTAGTCCATCTTCTGCGAGCCTTTGACCCAGTAACCGAGATAGACGTAGGGAAGGCGAAGCCTTTGGGCGCGGGAGACGTGGTCGACGATCATGTAGCTGCCGAGCGAGCGCTTCACATAGGCCGGGTTGAAGAAGGAATAGACCATCGACAGCCCGTCTGCGAGGATGTCCGACAGGGCGACGGCGACGAGTTCGCCTTCCTCGCAGAGGCGGCCGGTCGAGACGCGGTATTCGAAGAGCCGCGTTTCCACATGGGTTTCCTCGACCATGACGGCGTAATCGTCGATGGTCATGTCAGCCATGCCGCCGCGCTGGTGGCGGCTGTCGAGATAGGTGCGGAACAGGTCATACTGTTCGGCGCTGGCGATTGCCGGGCGCTCGGTCACCGCGAGATCGCTGTTGCGTGAAATGATGCGCCTGAGCGAACGGGGTTTTTCGAATTCCTCGGCCACGATCCTGACGGAGACGCAGGCGCGGCAATTCTCGCAGGCCGGGCGATAGGCAATGTTCTGCGAACGCCGGAAACCGCCCTGCGTCAGAAGGTCGTTCATCTCGCTGGCGCGCGGGCCGACGAGATGGGTAAACACCTTGCGCTCGCGCTCTGCCTCCAGATAGGGGCACTGTGAAGGGGCGGTCAGGTAAAATTGAGGTGACGTGGTAGCTTGCGTGTTCATAAGCGGCACAACATGCTTCGGTTTACTACCTCTAGCATGGCGCAATCGGGCAAAAGGTCAACCGTGCTTTGTACCGATAATGTTCCCGTTTCACACGGCCTCTTCGCGCACGATCACCGCGCCGACGAGGAAATCATGCAGCAGGCGCTTGCGATCGGTGAAAAGGCCGACCAGCAGGACAAGCGGCGTCAGCACCGAGTTGAACAGCCAGAACAGCGCCAGATGAACCGCAGCCGTCAAAAAGTCCATCCTCAGACCGTCCGTGCGCACGATCCTGAGGCCCATCGAACGCATGCCGAGAGACGCCTGCGAGATGCCGCCCATGGTGAAGCCGAAATAGAAGACGGCGACGATGAAATAAAGCACCGGATAGAGGAAGAAGGCGAGGCCGAGCGTGGCAATGCCGACGAAGAACAGCAGCACCGCCGCGGGCACCCACAGGATCGCGATGATCAGATAATCGACCAGGAACGCCAGGACACGGCGCGACAGCACGCCGGAATAGGCGGGGCTACCGGCGTTCGGTGCGTAGGACATGTCGCGTTCAATGCTCATCGTTGTGGCTCACTCGTTTCAATCGGGCGAAGCCTTTGCGCCGCCCTCCAGGTCTCCAATGTGGGATGGCCGTCGCCGATTGCAACGATCAAGGCCCGGTCGCCGTCACGATTTCGCCAGTTTTTCGGCCACCTCCATGGCGAAATAGGTGAGGATGCCGTCGCAGCCGGCGCGCTTGAACGACAGGAGCGTTTCCATCATCACCCGCTCGCCATCGATGGCGCCGCGCTCGGCGGCCATGCGGATCATCGCGTATTCGCCGGAGACCTGGTAGGCGAAGACCGGCAGACCGAAGGCCTCCTTCATCCGCCAGCAGATATCGAGATAGGGCAGGCCGGGTTTCACCATCAGCATGTCGGCGCCTTCCTCGACGTCCAGCGCCGCGTCGCGCAGCGCTTCCGTGCCATTGGCGGTGTCGACGTAATAGCTCGCCTTGTCGCCCTTCAGCAGGCCCTTGGTCGCGATCGCCTCGCGGTAGGGACCGTAGAAGCCGGAGGAGAACTTGGTGGCATAGGACATGATGCCGACATTCTGGAAGCCGGCGGCATCGAGCCGCTCGCGGATCGCGCCGATGCGTCCGTCCATCATTTCCGAAGGCGCGATGATGTCGGCGCCCGCTTCGGCCTGTAACACCGCCGCCTCGCAGATATGGTCGACCGTGGCATCGTTGACGATCTCCTCGCCGATCAGGATACCGTCATGGCCGTGGCTGGTGAAGGGATCGAGGGCGACATCGGTAATGATGCCGACGCCGGGCGCCGCCTTTTTCACGGCGCGCGTCGCCCGGTTGATCAGATTGTCCGGGTTGAGGATCTCCGAGCCGGTGATATCGCGCTTTTCCAGCGCGATGTTGGGGAAGGTGGCAATTGCGGGAATGCCGAGCGCCTCGGCCTTGCGGGCGGCCTCCGCCAGGCGGTCGACGCTCATGCGTGAAACGCCGGGCATGGCCGGGATCGGCTCTTCGATGTTTTCGCCGGGAATGACGAAGACCGGCCAGATCAGGTCATCCACGGTCAGCCTGTTTTCGCGCACCAGCCTGCGGGTCCAATCGGCCTTGCGGTTGCGGCGCATGCGGCGGTGGCCGGTGATGCGGTCGACGAGGTGGGTCTTGTCGTTGGCGTCGTTCATCCTGATCCTCCGGCATTTCAATGTCTTTGATGGTCGTCAGGCTTTTAGCACGCCCCGCCCTGCCGCAAAACAATCCAATTTGTCACATCGGGATGACCGATCCGGGTTTGTCAGCAGGCGTTTGGCGCGTATAAGGCAATCATGACTTCAGAGCCGAGTATCGCGCCCAGACCCAGTTTCTCGCAGACCGCTTTTCTGGTTTTCAAGCGGTGCGTTGCCGCGTTTCTGTTTTTCCTGGCACTTTCGAGCTGGGCGGCGCTCATCGGATTGACGGAAGGCGGGGCAGGGCGCTTCGATCTTGTGCATGCCGATGTGCGTTTCGTCGAAGCCGTGCTCTGCGTACTCTATCCCGTGGCCGCCGCCGGCCTGTGGTTTGGAACCGGCTGGGGCTTTGTGCTCTGGGTGCTCGGCGCGGTCGTCCAGATCGGCGCCCACAGCGCCTATCCGCATATCTTCGGCGATGCGCCGGCGCTGTCGGCGCTTCACATTCTGTTGATCGGTTTCTATGTCTCCTTCTGGGTTTACCTTGCTTTCATTCGTCGGCGCTAGATTGCGCCGGGAAGACCCGCTGCCCGGCTTTGAAAATCGACAATAATTGGCCATATTGCTGTGCAAGGGCATCGAAAAGAGACGGGCGTGCACTGACCGCCCGAGGGATCGAACGAGATTTGGATTTCATGACAAAAGACCTAGACCGGAAAGCGCCTTCCAAGAAAACTGTGTCGCGTCGCCGTTTCATCGCCGGCGCCGCCGGTGTGCTGGCGATGCCGCATCTGGCCTCAGCGCAATCGGCTGTCGACGCTCTGATCAACGCGCCCGGGCGTGGCAACTGGGACGACCAGTTCGACGCCTTCACCTCGCGCGCGCCGGCAAGCGTCAGTTCCAACCAGCCGATCCTCGGACCGAATGCGCCGGCCAATCTGATGCAGGCGATCGCCCAGTATCAGCAGATCGTCACCAGCGGCGGCTGGCCGGACGTCCACCCCAATGTGCCGCTGCAGTTCGGCGTCTTTGACCCCTCCGTGCAGCAGCTGCGCCAGAGGTTGATCGTCTCCGGCGACCTGCCGCGCTCGGCGGGCATCTCGGATTCCTTCGATTCCTACGTGCAGGGCGCCGTGCGCCGTTTCCAGGCACGCCACGGCCTGTCGGAAACCGGCTATATCGACGAGTACACGCTGAAGGCCCTCAATGTCAGCGCCCGCGTACGTCTGGCCCAGCTTGAAACCAATCTCTCGCGCGTCGAGGATCTCGGCTCGGATCTGGGCGAGCGCTATGTTCTGGTCAATATTCCGGCCGCTTATTGCGAAGCGGTGGAGCAGAACACCGTGGCGTTGCGCAATGTCGCCATTGTTGGCCGACCCTCGCGCCCGACGCCGATCCTGAATTCGAAAATCTTCGAGATCATCTTCAATCCGCCCTGGACCGTGCCGCGCTCGATCATCCAGAAGGATATCATGCCGCTGATGCGCAAGGATCCGAACTATCTGGTCGACAACAAGATCAGGCTCTACGACAACAAGGGCAACGAAGTCGATCCGATGACGATCGACTGGAACGCGGAAAAGGCGCCGAACCTGACCTTCCGTCAGGATCCGGGCCCCAACAGTGCCATGGCCTCGACCAAGATCAACTTTCACAACAAGCATGCCGTCTACATGCACGACACGCCCAGCCAGTCGCTGTTCAACGATATCGTCCGTTTCGAATCGTCCGGCTGCGTACGCATCGAGAATGTCCGCGACCTTGATGTCTGGCTTCTGAAGAACACGCCCGGCTGGGATCGTCAGCATATCGAGCAAACCATCCATGCCGGCATCTCGACGCCCGTGAACCTTGCCGACCCGGTGCCGAACCATTTCGTCTACATCACGGCGTGGTCGGCGAAGGATGGCGTCGTTCAGTTCCGCGATGATATCTATAATCTCGACGGCGCGCCGGAACTGGCGCTGCAGACCACCAGCGGCATCGAATAAAACGTCGGACGAAAACGCGGGTCCCGGTTTTTCGGTAATCCGACGCGTCAAGCCTGAATCATGTCGCGGCCTTCGTAATCATGATGGAAAATGCCGCCGGCGGGCCATGTTCGCCGGCGGCTTTCGTCTATTGCACGATGATCGATCGGAGGATAGAACGCTTCCGCCCGCCTGCCACCAATGAGGAACACGCGATGACTGACCAGACAGTGTTTACCGAAAACTTCTTCAACCGCACGCTTGCCGACACCGATCCGGAGATCTTCGATGCGATCGGCAAGGAACTTGGTCGTCAGCGCCACGAGATCGAACTGATCGCCTCGGAAAACATCGTTTCGCGCGCCGTTCTCGAGGCGCAGGGCTCGATCATGACCAACAAATATGCCGAGGGCTATCCGGGCAAGCGCTACTACGGCGGCTGTCAGTTCGTCGACATTGCCGAGGAACTGGCGATCGAGCGTGCCAAGAAGCTGTTCGGCGTCGAATTCGCCAATGTGCAGCCGAATTCCGGTTCGCAGATGAACCAGGCCGTATTCCTTGCGCTGCTCCAGCCGGGCGATACCTTCATGGGCCTCGACCTCAATTCCGGCGGTCACCTGACCCATGGTTCGCCCGTCAACATGTCGGGCAAGTGGTTCAACGTCGTCTCCTACGGCGTTTCGCGCGACGACAACCTCATCGACATGGACGAGGTCGCCAAGAAGGCGGAAGAGCATCGTCCGAAGCTGATCATTGCCGGCGGTACCGCCTATTCTCGCATCTGGGACTGGAAGCGTTTCCGCGAGATCGCCGATTCGGTCGGCGCCTATCTGATGGTCGACATGGCCCATATCGCGGGGCTTGTTGCCGGTGGCGTGCATCCCTCGCCGTGCCCGCATGCGCATGTCGTCACGACGACGACGCACAAGTCGCTCCGCGGGCCGCGCGGCGGCATGGTGCTGACCAATGATCCGGATATCGCCAAGAAGATCAATTCGGCTGTCTTCCCCGGCCTTCAGGGCGGGCCGCTGATGCATGTGATCGCCGCAAAGGCCGTGGCCTTCGGCGAGGCACTGCAGCCGGAGTTCAAGGCCTATGCCGAGCAGGTGGTCAAGAATTCCCGAGCGCTTGCCGCCTCGCTGATGGATGGCGGTCTGGACGTTGTTTCCGGCGGCACGGACAATCATTCGATGCTGGTTGACCTTCGCCCCAAGAACGCCACCGGCAAGCGCGCCGAGGCCGCCCTTGGCCGCGCCTACATCACCTGCAACAAGAACGGCATTCCCTTCGATCCGGAAAAGCCCTTCGTGACGTCGGGCGTTCGTCTCGGCGCTCCGGCCGGCACGACCCGCGGCTTCACCGAGAAAGAGTTCACCGAGATCGGCTCGCTGATCGTCGAGGTTCTCGACGGTCTCAAGGAAGCCAATTCCGATGAGGGCAATGCAGCGGTCGAAAAGGCCGTGCGCGAAAAGGTCGTCGCGTTGACGGAGCGCTTCCCGATGTATGGTTACATGGGCTGATGCGCTGCCCGTTCTGCAATTCGCCTGATACCCAGGTCAAGGATTCGCGCCCGGCGGAGGACAATACGTCTATCCGCCGCAGGCGCGTCTGTCCCGATTGCGGCGGGCGCTTCACAACCTTCGAGCGCGTGCAGCTGCGCGAGCTTGTCGTCGTCAAGAAGAACGGGCGCAAGGTGCCCTTTGATCGCGACAAGCTGGTGCGTTCCTTCGAGATCGCGTTGCGAAAACGACCGGTCGAGCGCGAGCGCATCGAACGTGCCGTCTCCGGCATTGTCCGCCGGCTGGAAAGCGCCGGCGAGCCGGAAATCCAGTCCGAGGAGATCGGGCTTCTGGTGCTTGAGGCGCTGAAGAACCTCGACGATGTGGCCTTCGTGCGCTTCGCCTCGGTCTATCGCGACTTCTCGACCACCGAGGATTTCGAGGAGATCATCGCCGAGTTCTCTGCCAAGCTCGCCCGTGATAACGAAACCAGCGAGATCTGAGCGGGCGCAATTCTGCCTCCGCGCGCGCTACGAAACAGCAAAACACTTGCAACTCGCCGGCAGGCATGGTTTAGCCGCTCGTGATGATGAGCCGGCGCGAGGCCGCTGCCGCAAGAACTGACCGCATCCTTTCGGATTGCGAGGAGACCCATGACCACCGAAAAGACCGCAAACCAGCGCGGCGCCGCCCGCCTTGCCGCCGTTCAGGCGCTTTACCAGATGGATCTGGCCGGCACGGCGCTGGCCGATGTGCTCGCCGAATACGAGGTCTACCGTCTGGGCAAGGAAATCGATGGCGACGTCTACCTGAAGGCCGATCCCGCCTGGTTCCGCTCGATCGTTACCGGCGTCGTCAGGGACCAGAAGACGCTCGATCCGAAGATCTCGGAATCCATTTCCGAAGGCTGGACGCTGTCCCGGCTTGATTCGACGCTGCGCGCCATTCTGCGCGCCGGCGTTTTCGAAATCATGAAGAAGCCCGATGTCCCGACCGCCGTCATCGTCACTGAATATGTCGAGATCGCCACCGCCTTTTTCGAGGGCGACGAGGGCAAGCTCGTCAACGCCGTGCTCGACAGGATCGCCCGGCGGGAGCGGGCTGAAAAAAAGGCCTGAGCGCGCTACCGACACCCAGGCCCTTTCACAGGCTATGTCGCCTCGGTCATTCGAAGCTGATTGCGGTTACGCGGCCTTTCCAGAATGGCTCGGCCCGTCCATCGCCGGCACGGGCGATGAGGAATGTGTGGGGGATCATCATGCCAGCGACAAGGCGGTAGTCGCCGCGTTCCGAATGTTCGCCGGAACCATGATAAGGCGTCGTCAGATCGCCGTCCTCGGTGGCATCGAAGCTTGCGAGACTGCCATCCTCGCGGAATTTGGCAATCATGCTTGCCTCCAGCCCGAACCCGCTCACGGTCGCCAGCGCGCTGTGCTCGTCAACGGGCTCCCAGCGCACCGGCCCTCCGGGCAGCAGCGACACGGGAAAGAGCGGACTTTCCAGGAGCCAGCGCCTCAGCGAGATTCGGTTGAGTTCCGGAGAGGCCTTTTCGTCGACGACGGTCAGTGTCGAGGCGAGTTTCGCGCGCATTTCCATCTCGCCGTCGGCAAAGAAGTCGTAGACGCGCGCGTCTACCCCCGGAGCGATCGGGGTGGTCGCCGTGAAAAGCAGGGCCGGGCTCGACAGCGAAATCGTCTGCTCTGCCTGTGTCGGCCCAAACCCCTCCGTCAGTGGCCTGCGAAACATCCCTTCCTCGGCCACGGAAACGACTGTCAGGGTCGGATCGACATCCTTTATGGCAAAGTCGAAATAGCGTTTCACCGGCGCGGGGAGGGCTTGCATCTGCGCATCGGATGGCTGGGGAAAACGGGCGTTGGCGGCGATTGCCCGAACGCTCTGCGCATGGCCGGCGACCTCGCGCGCGGTGACGACATGTGAAATCCCGATCCAGGCGATCAGCGCGGCGACGAGGACGGCGAGTCCAGCTGCGGAATATTTCAGGATACGCGTGAACACTTTCTTTCTCCTAGGCGTTGTCGGCCGGGGGTGTTTGAGGGCCGGTGGAAATCAGGAAACGCATGAGTGAATCGACAGCCGAGATTGCGGCGTCGCGGGAATCTTCGTCGGCAAGAACCGGTGCGCGATCCAGAAGGGTGAGCATTGCCGCGCCGTGGACGGTCGACCAAAGCAGGAAGGCTGTCTTTCCGGCCTCGGCCTCCGGCAGATAACCGGCCGCCTGGCAGGCCCTTACAGCCTGGACCAGAACGCCGAGGCAGCGCGCGCCGACATCGCTCTCAAAAGGACTGCCGGAAAGACAGGTTTCCTTCGGCGGATCGAACATCAGACGGTAAAGGTTCGGGTTTTCAAAGGCGAACTGCAGATAGGCCAGGCCACCCTCCCATAACCGGGCGATCGGGTCGCTGCGGTGGCGCGCCGCCGTCGCGAGCTTCTGGTCGAGCATCATCACGAATCCCGCGTCGTGCACGGCCTTCAAGAGCGCGTTCTTGCTGGCAAAATGCGTGTAGAGCGCCGGCGCGCTGCAGCCGATTTCCTTCGCGATCCGGGCGAGCGAGATGTCTTCGGCCGCCGATGTCGTCAAAAGATCGATGGTCGCTGTGATCGCCGCCTTCTCGATTTCGATTTGCTGTTCCTTGCGGGGACGCGCCATCGCCATCTTCTCCTACAGTTAATTTAATGATATTAATTTAATGCTATTAAAATAATTATGCAACGGCTTTCCACCTGAATTTTGCCGTACGGCGCGTCTGAACTCGGCAGAAGGGCTGACCTCAAGCGAACTTCCTGACCGAAGGGCGGGTTAAATCGTTTCATTTTCGCTTCCGCCTTTGCGATAGCGCAAAGCTTTGCCGCATTCCGCTCTCTTATTGTCGGAACGAAGCACTTGACGCTTCGCCCGCTCCACCGCACTCTCGTGCCTGCCCGCAGGGCGTGGAGGGGAATGAGGCGTTTTGCGGATTGAACGGTTCGGTTTTTGCTGCTCTCGCGAGGATGTCCCGCGCGGGCGGGCAGGGGCGGCTGGTGAACAATTTCGGTATCGACCGGGCGGCCCAAGCCTGTTCCGGTTCATGCCGTTGAGGGAAGGAAAGCGAGAAATGATGATATTGCTTGCCGTGATTGTCTGCGGCCTGTTGTCGATCGTGTATGCCCTTTGGGCGACGCGCTCGGTGATGGTCGCCGATCAGGGAACCCCGCGCATGAAAGAGATCGCGGGCTTTATCCGGGAGGGGGCGCAGGCCTATCTGACGCGCCAGTATACGACCATCGCAATCGTTGGCGTGGTCGTCTTTGCTCTGGCCTGGCTGCTGCTGTCCTTGACCGCCGCCATCGGCTTCGTCATCGGGGCTGTGCTGTCGGGGGCCGCCGGTTTCATCGGCATGCATGTCTCGGTGCGCGCCAATGTCCGCACCGCGCAAGCCGCCTCCTACAGCCTGCCGGCCGGTCTCGACATCGCGTTCAAGTCTGGCGCGATCACGGGCATGCTGGTTGCCGGCCTCGCCCTTCTCGGCGTTTCTGTCTATTTCTACATCCTGACTGTCGTGCTGGGCCACGCCCCTGCAGACCGCGAGGTTATCGATGCGCTGGTCGCGCTCGGTTTCGGCGCTTCGCTGATCTCGGTCTTTGCCCGTCTCGGCGGCGGCATCTTCACCAAGGGTGCTGATGTCGGCGGCGACCTCGTCGGCAAGGTGGAAGCGGGGATCCCGGAAGACGATCCGCGCAACCCGGCAACGATTGCCGACAATGTCGGCGACAATGTCGGCGACTGCGCCGGCATGGCAGCCGACCTTTTCGAGACCTATGCGGTTTCGGTTGTCGCCACCATGGTGCTCGGCGCCATCTTCTTCGGCGGAACCGCGATTCTCGGCGATGTCATGCTGCTGCCACTCGCCATCTGCGCGGTCTGCATCCTGACCTCGATCGTCGGCACCTTCTTCGTCAAGCTCGGCGCCAACGGCTCAATCATGGGCGCGCTTTACCGCGGCCTGATCGTCACCGGCCTGTTGTCGATTGTCGGCCTCGGCATTGCCACATGGCTCACCGTCGGCTTCGGTTCGCTCGGCGAGGTTGCCGGACGCAACATCACCGGCTGGGCCCTGTTCCTCTGCGGCATTGTCGGGCTGATCGTCACGGCGCTGATCGTCGTCATCACCGAATACTACACCGGAACCGGCAAGCGTCCGGTGGTCTCCATCGCACAGGCCTCGGTTTCCGGCCATGGCACCAATGTGATCCAGGGGCTTGCCGTCTCGCTTGAGGCGACCGCGCTTCCGGCCATCGTCATCTGCGGCGGCATCATCTCGACCTACCAGCTTGCCGGCCTGTTCGGCACGGGCATTGCCGTGACCGCCATGCTCGGCCTTGCCGGCATGATTGTCGCGCTCGACGCCTTCGGCCCGGTGACCGACAATGCCGGCGGCATTGCCGAGATGGCGGGCCTTCCGCCGGAAGTCCGCAAGTCGACCGACGCGCTCGATGCCGTCGGCAACACCACCAAGGCCGTCACCAAGGGCTATGCCATCGGTTCGGCGGGCCTTGGCGCTCTGGTGCTGTTCGCGGCCTATTCGAACGACCTCGCCTATTTCGCGGCGAACGGGGATACCTATCCCTTCTACGCCAACATGGGCGATATCTCGTTCTCGCTGTCGAACCCCTATGTGGTGGCCGGCCTGATCTTCGGCGGGCTGATCCCTTATCTGTTCGGCGGCATCGCCATGACGGCGGTTGGCCGCGCTGCAAGCGCCGTGGTTGCCGAAGTGCGCCGCCAGTTCAAGGAAAAGCCCGGTATCATGGGCGGTACTGAAAAGCCGGATTACGGCCGTGCCGTCGATATGCTGACCAGGGCTGCAATCCGCGAGATGATCATCCCGTCGCTGCTGCCGGTTCTGGCGCCGCTCGTCGTCTTCTTCGGCGTCTGGCTGATGTCGGGTTCGAAGGCGTCCGCCTTTGCGGCGCTGGGCGCTTCGCTTCTGGGCGTGATTGTCAACGGCCTGTTCGTCGCCATCTCGATGACATCCGGCGGCGGCGCCTGGGACAACGCCAAGAAGAGCTTCGAGGACGGTTTCGTCGATGCCGACGGCGCCACCCATGAAAAGGGCTCGGAGGCCCACAAAGCTTCCGTCACCGGCGATACGGTCGGCGATCCCTACAAGGATACGGCAGGCCCGGCGGTGAACCCGGCGATCAAGATCACCAATATCGTGGCGCTCCTGCTTCTGGCGGTTCTTGCCTGAGCGAACGCTCCCACCCGGCGGAGCCGCTCCGCCGGGGGCACTGCAGTTGATAGACAAAAAAAGACCCCGCCTGATCGCAGGCGGGGTCTTTTTGGTTTGTACTTTCGGGCGAGTTCCTACTGGACAGCGCCGTTGGCGCCGAAGAAGTCCCGTGCCGCGCTGCTGCCTGTACCCTGCAGGATCTGCTGGATGAAGGTGATGTCCTTGCCGCCGGTGGGCGTGGTATCGGAAACCATGTCGACGACCTTGCCGTCTTCCAGCGTATAGCGGGCGATCTTTTCGACGCGGCCCTTGCCGTTGAAGTAGATCGCCAGAATCTCCTGACCGACGAGGCGCGGCTTCTGGAATTCGAAACGGCGTTCCTTGCGCTGCGAAATGTAGAAGAGAACCTCGTTGTCGAAGGTGGCGGTCGTCGACGGCTGGCCCAGCGTCAGGATGACCTGTTCGCGGCTCGAGCCTTCCTTGACCAGCTGAAGTCGCTCTTCGTCGACGACGTAGCCCTGGTAGAAGACGTCCTTGGTGCCGATCACGTCGGAGGTCGAGCAACCTGCGGTAAAGAGCGCGACGGCAAAGAGCGCGCCCGCGGCGGCCGGACGAACCGGTCGGAAATCAAAATAGTCTCGGCGCATCTTCAAGCGTCCACTCCCTGGCAAAACTTCTTCTCAAGCCGGCGTGGCCTTCCGGCCGGTCGCCCTGTTTCATTTTACATGCGTTACCTTCGATGAAGGTCCGCTTTGGCCGCGATTCCCGGTTGCGGGCAGAGGGCGCGCAAACTACCATTGACCATGGTTCTGTTTGAGCGCACAGACCGCCTGTTACCGGATGAACCCGAGGCCTCGCGTTTTCCAACTCAAATGGATAAACCAGCTTGTGCCGGGATGCAATTGCGCGGACGGTTTGCGGCCAGTCGTCAAAGCCTAGTGAAGAGAGTAGGATGATCCTGAGGATTTTCGGCAAGAGCCGCTCCAATCGCCTGATCGTGCAGCGCCAATATGGCGTGATCACGGCGACGGCCCGGCAACCCTGTTTCTATACGGATTACGGCGTTCCCGATACGGTGATGGGCCGTTTCGAGATGCTCGCCGTGGTGATGATCCTGTTCCTGCGGCGCACCTCGAAATCGTCCGAGAGCGGAAAGCAGATGGCCCAGGAGGTCGTCGATGCCTTCTTCATGGACATCGATTATTCGATTCGCGAGCTTGGGGTCGGCGACAATTCGGTGCCGAAGCGGATGAAAAAGCTCGCCGGCATGTTTTACGGTCGCCTGGAACGTTATGTGCGCTGTCTGCAGGATCGCGATCTGGGGCAGCTTGCCATAGCGCTCGCCCAGAATATCCACTCTGTCGAGGCCGACCCCGCCGATATGGCGGAGCTCGCGCGCTGGATGCTGGCGAATGCCGATCATCTCGACAGGATTGATGAAATTGTCGTGGAAACGGGGATGCTCAGCTTCCTCGTGCCCGAAAGCATGGAGACGGGACGTGTCTGAGAAGAATGCGAACGAGAAGCCCCTGCCGTTCTCGCGCCCCTTTGCGGTGGCGCGGGCGGCGGCGGTGCCGTTCGAAATGCGCCTTGAGGCGAAGGAGGACGAGCTCGAGCGGCTGGCCGGCTTCCTTGATGTCGATGCCGTGACCGCGCTTTCAGCCGATCTGAGGATAACGCCCTTCCGGCGCGAGGGCGTGCGGGTGCGGGGGGAGGTCGAGGCCCATATCGTGCAGTCCTGTGTTGTGACGCTGGAGCCGATCGAGACGGATCTGTCTGAACCGGTCGATGCGACCTTTCTTCCCGATCAGTCGCGGCAGTTCAGACGCAAGGTCAATGAGGAAGGCGAGCTTCTGGTGGACCCGGAAGGGCCGGATGATCCGGAACCCTTTTCCGGCAGCGAGATCGACATCGCCGCCGTCGTCATCGAGGCGATTGGCCTTGCCATAGATCCCTATCCGCGCAAGCCCGATGCGGAGCTTCCGCCGGACGTCAGCGATGAGGGCGAGGAGGATGAGGCGACGACAGAAAAGGAATCGCCCTTCGCCGCTCTGAAGGATTGGAAGGGCGGCGGAAAAGAGTAGGCAACCGAGGGGAGAGCCCTTCCGGCACGGCCTTTGGCGCTGTCGGACCGGGCTTTCCGGCAAAACGCATGTTAATTGCTGTTTTTGCCTTGCGGCAGTTGTCTCCCGCAGCAAAAACGGTATTTTGGCCCGGCTTCTCCGGATGCGTGCAAACAGGGATCTCGAACGTTTGATTAGAATTTCCATTGATGCCATGGGGGGAGATGTCGGACCGCAAGTCGCCATAGCTGGCGCGGCTGAGGCTCTGACGCGCCACCCCGACATCAGCTACATTCTCTACGGTCGGCAGTCCGTTATCGAACCGCTTCTTGCCTCCTATCCCAAACTCAAGGATCAGGCGCGGGTGGTCGATTGCGAGGTTGCCGTCGGCATGGACGAAAAGCCGAGCCAGGCCTTGCGGCGCGGTCGTAATGTTTCCAGCATGTGGCGGGCGATCGAAGCGGTGAAGGAGAACCACTCCGACGCCGCCGTTTCGGCCGGCAACACCGGCGCGCTGATGGCCATGGCCATGTTCTGCCTGAAGACCATGCCCGATATCGACCGTCCGGCGATCGCCGGCATCTGGCCGACACTGAAGGGCGAAAGCATCGTTCTCGACATCGGCGCCACGATCGGCGCGGATGCTAAGCAGCTCCTCGATTTCGCCTTGATGGGCGGAGCGATGGCGCGCGCGCTGTTCGAACTGAAGAAGCCGACCGTCGGTCTTCTCAATGTCGGCGTCGAGGAAGTGAAGGGCGTCGAGCAGGTCAAGGAAGCCGGAAAGCTTCTTCGCGAAGCCGATATCGACAATCTTGATTATGCCGGTTTTGTCGAGGGCGACGATCTTGGCCGGGGGACTGTGGATGTCTTCGTCGTCGAGGGCTTTACCGGCAATATCGCGCTGAAGACGGCCGAGGGCACGGCCCGCCAGATTGCGCAATATCTGCGTTCGGCCATGTCGCGCACGCTGATGTCGCGCATCGGCTATCTCTTTGCCCGCGGCGCGTTCCGCATGCTGCGCGAGAAGCTCGACCCGCGCAAGGTCAATGGTGGCGTGTTTCTTGGTCTGAACGGCATCGTCATCAAGAGCCACGGCAGCACGGACGCCGAAGGTTATGCCTCGGCGATCGAAGTAGCCTATGACATGGTGCATAACGGGCTGCAGGCCAAGATCCAGCATGATCTGAGCGAGTATCACGCGCGTAATGAATCACCCATGGGGCCGGAAGCGGCCTGAAGCGACAGAGCGTAAACGGCTTACCGGCCGCAATGCCTGCCAACAAGGAATAACAATATGATGCGATCTGTCGTTTGTGGTTTCGGTGCGGCGCTGCCAGAGCGCGCGGTCACCAATGACGAACTGCGGCAGCTTGTGGACACGACCGACAGCTGGATCCAGCAGCGCACCGGCATTCGCCAGCGCTACATCGCCGGACCCGAGGAGACCACGGCATCGCTCGGCGAGAAGGCGGCGCGCGCGGCGCTCGACAATGCGGGTCTGACGCCCGCCGATATCGATCTGATCGTGGTCGCGACATCGACGCCCGACAACACCTTCCCGGCAACGGCCGTGAACATCCAGAACCGGCTCGGCATGGAACACGGCTTTGCCTTCGACATGCAGGCCGTCTGTTCCGGCTTCGTCTATGCGCTGACCACGGCCGATAATTTCATCCGCGCCGGCCGCGCGCGCCGGGTTCTGGTGATCGGCGCGGAGACTTTTTCGCGGCTTCTCGATTGGACCGACAGGACGACCTGCGTGCTGTTCGGCGATGGCGCCGGCGCGCTTGTGCTGGAGGCGAAGGAAGAGAGCGAGGCCGAAAATCGCGGGATCATCGCCGCCAGCCTGCGCTCCGATGGTTCCCATTGCCAGAAGCTCTATGTCGATGGCGGCGTTTCCACCACCGGCACTATCGGCCATCTGCGCATGGAAGGCCGCGAGGTTTTCAAACATGCCGTCGGGATGATCACCGATGTCATCGAGGCGGCCTTCGCCGAAGCGAAGATCGACATCGAAGAGCTCGACTGGCTGGTGCCGCACCAGGCAAACCGGCGGATCATCGAAGGCTCGGCGAAGAAGCTTGGTATTCCGATGGAAAAGGTGGTCGTGACTGTGGATCAGCACGCCAATACCTCGGCGGCTTCCATCCCGCTCGCGCTGGCAACGGCTGCGGGCGACGGCAGGATCAAGCGTGGCGATATGGTGATGCTGGAGGCGATGGGCGGCGGATTTACCTGGGGAGCGGTGCTTTTGCGCTGGTAATGCCCTTCGCACAACGAAATCAATCCTTTCATGCGCTTGACCGCCTTGCCGCACAGCAATAGTGTCTTGGCCAAGGGGAAATTATGAAAATTGGGATGCGGCAATGCCTGGCAAAACTGTGACGCGTGCGGATCTGGCCGAGTCGGTGTTCCGCAAGGTGGGACTTTCCCGTACGGAGTCGGCCGAGCTGGTCGAAACCGTTATCGATGAAATCTGCGACGCGATCGTCAAGGGCGAGACGGTGAAGCTCTCCTCTTTCGCGACCTTTCAGGTCCGCGACAAGAACGAGCGCATTGGCCGGAACCCGAAGACCGGCGAGGAAGTGCCGATCTCGCCGCGGCGGGTCATGACCTTCAAGGCGTCAAACGTCTTGAAGCAGAAGATCTTCAAGGCGCATCTCAATCGCAAGCACAAGGCCGAAAAGGCTGCGCAAAAGTCAGCCTCCTGAAGCGTTTGCCGGAGCGATCTTGCGACCGGCTTGCTTTGCCGGCCTTATCGCGCTGAAATACAGGTCCGATTCGATCATTCTGGCAGGCGAGGACGGCTGAGCCCATGGACAAGTCTCCCGAGGCATTTCGCACCATTTCCGAAGTCGCGGAAGAGCTGGAACTGCCGCAGCATGTGCTGCGCTTCTGGGAAACGCGGTTCACCCAGGTCAAGCCGATGAAGCGCGGCGGCGGTCGTCGCTACTATCGCCCCGAGGATATCGAACTGCTGAAGGGGATTCGCCATCTCCTCTATGATCACGGTTACACCATCAAGGGCGTCCAGAAACTGCTGAAGAGCAATGGCAACCGTTTTGTCACCGCGATCGGCAGCGGCGACGCCGAGCTTGTCGAGGCGCTGGCCGTGCCGCCGGAAGCCAGGCAGCACGAGGACCAGCCGTCGATTTTCGATGATGACCAGGTTGTGGGACGTCCGAAAAAGGCCGGCGGGACCGGCTTTTTCCGCCGCAAGAAGGATGAAGAGGGGTCTGTGGATCCCGCCTCGGGCCTTGCCCGTTCCGATGACGCGCTTCTGCAGGAGGTGCTCTATGACCTCCTGGAATGCAAGCGCCTGCTTGATCAGGTGCGGTGAGGCCACTCTCTCGTCTGACGCTCCAAGCCCCGGCGCCGGGGTTTTCGTGTATCTGAAGCCATGTCCCGCGCCGGCGTTGACCGTCTTCAAATTCCTGTCTTCACGTCTGCGTTATAGTGTCCGCCAGACGGGCAATTGCGACTCTCATATTGCCAAAAACGCCCCATTCTGCTTCCACTTATGGTGGCAGTTTCGTATCGTCTCAATACGGAATCCGGTTTTGGGGGTGCGTTTGCGGATCGCGGCGGCAGTGCCCGGCACGATGCGTCATGATTTTGGAGAATGATGATGGCGGAGAATGCAACGGTCAATGATCTTGAGAGCCTGCCGGTCGGGGCGGTTCTGAAGAAGCTCGGCGTCGACCCCGAAAAGGGCCTGAGCGCCGACGAGGCGCAAAAGCGGCTGGAGCAATATGGTCCGAATGCCTTGCCCGAGGAAAAGACAAGCCTCTTCAAGCAGATTGCCCAGCACTTCGTCGGTCCGATCGCCTTCATGATCGAGGCCGCCGCGTTGGTGTCGTTGATCCTCGGGCATACGGGCGACTTCATCATCATCTTCGGCCTTCTGCTCTTCAATGCCGGGCTCGAGCTCTACCAGGACAGCAAGGCATCAAACGCGCTGGCAGCGCTGAAGAATTCGCTCGCTCCGCAGGCAACGGCCCTGCGCGACGGCACGTTCGTCGTCATCGACGCGGCGACGCTCGTGCCGGGGGACATCATCAAGATCAGGCTTGGCGGCATCGTGCCCGCCGATGCTCGTCTGGTTTCCGGCGACTATGTGTCGATCGACCAGGCAGCGCTCACGGGCGAATCTCTGCCGGTGAACAAGACGGTTGGCGATGTCGCTTATTCAGGCAGCGTGGTGAAACAGGGCGAGATGGCGGCCGTCGTCACCGAAACGGGGTCGCAGACATTCTTCGGTCGCACGGCCAAGCTTGTCGCTGGCGCCGGCGCTGTCAGCCAGGCGCAGAAGGCGATGTTCGAGATCGGCAATTTCCTGATCGTGCTGGCGGTCGTCCTGGCGCTGATCATGGTCGCCGTCCAGGTCTATGTCGATATCGTCAAGGCCGATGACTGGGGCCTTGCCGATGCGCTCGGCATTCTGCAATTCGTGCTGGTGCTGCTGGTCGCCTCCATTCCCGTTGCGATGCCGGCGGTGTTTTCCATCACCATGGCGCTTGGCGCATTGGCGCTGTCGAAGAAGAAGGCGATCGTCTCGCGCCTGTCATCGATCGACGAAATGGCCGGCGCCGACATTCTCTGCTCCGACAAGACCGGTACGCTGACGAAAAATATCCTGACGCTCGGCGATCCGATCCCGATCGGCGGGGCGAGGGCCGAGGACATCGTGCTCGCCGGCGCGCTCGCTTCGCGCGCCGAGGACGGCGATGCGATCGATGGCGCGGTGATCGGCGCGCTTGCGGACAAGGCCGTGCTCGCGCAGTACACGGTCGGCAAGTTCACGCCGTTCGATCCGGTGTCGAAACGCACTGAGGCGGTGGTCAACGGTCCGGACGGCAAAGCGTTCCTGACGTCCAAGGGCGCGCCGCATGCAATCGTTCTCTTGGCCAATGCGGACGAGACGGTTGCCGGTGAGGTCGACGCCCATGTCGCCGAACTCGGCGCCAGGGGCTATCGCGCGCTCGCCGTCGCCCGCTCCGATGACGGCGGCGAAAGCTGGACGCTGCTGGGCATCCTGCCGATGTTCGATCCGCCGCGCGACGATTCGAAACAGACGATCGAGAATGTTCGCGCCAAGGGCGTTTCTGTGAGGATGATCACCGGCGACGACACTGCGATCGCCAAGGAGACGGCCCGCCAGCTCGGTCTCGGCACCAATATCCTGCCGGCGGCGGAAGTCTTCCCCAAGGACATGGATCCCGACAACGTGCCCGGACCGATTGCCAACCGGATCCTGACGGCGGACGGTTTTGCCCGGGTGTTTCCCGAACACAAATACGCCATCGTCAAGACCTTCCAGAAGAACGGACATCTTGTGGCGATGACCGGCGACGGCGTCAACGACGCGCCGGCGCTGAAACAGGCCGATTGCGGTATTGCTGTCTCCGGCGCGACGGACGCGGCGCGGGGCGCGGCGGCGCTGATCCTGACGGCGCCCGGCCTGTCGGTGATCCAGAACGCGATCGATGAGGCGCGGCGCATCTTCGGGCGGATCACCAGCTACACGATCTATCGCGTGGCGCTGACCATGGACATCATGTTCCTGGTGGTGTTGTCGACCATCTTTCTCGGCTTCCAGCCGCTGACGCCGGTCATGATCGTGCTGATGTCGCTCCTCGACGATATCCCGATCATGACGGTTGCCTATGACAATACCAGTGTGTCCGAACAGCCGATCCGGTGGCGCATGCCGCACCTTCTCTCGGTCTCGGCCGTTCTCGGCTTTGCCTCCATCGTCCAGTCCTTCGGCCTGTTGCTGATGGGCATGGAAGTGCTGTCAGAACCGGGACGCTGGGCAGGGCTTGGCCTGACTGACCAGTCCCACCTCCAGTCGATGATGTTCCTGCAACTGGTCGCCGGCGGTCATTTGCTGATGCTGGTCAGCCGCAAGGAAAACTGGTTCATGACGAAGCCCTATCCGGCCCGGCCGCTGCTGATCGCCATTTTAGCCACACAGCTCGTCGCCGTGCTGATGTGCGGGTTCGGCATCATCGTTCCCGAGATCCCGTGGAAACTAATCGGCCTCGTCTGGGTTTATCTGATTGTCTGGTTGTTCATCATCGGGCTTGTCAGGATCGGAATAGACCATGTTCTGGAAAACCGCAGCGCCCGCAGAGCCATGTCGATCGATGTGGTCAATGAACGGCTCTTTCGTTAGACTTGGCCGATAAAAGGGAGGCCCGCCGATGGATTTTCGCGAGAAACTGAGGATCGAGCCCGCGAGCACGGTTCGGCTTGCCGAGATCGACCCGGCCTTTCACGGCAATATCAAGGGCAAGGAAGAGGGCAAGGCGGAGCTCGCCTCCGTCCTCGGCGAGATCACGCCGCTGCAGGAAAAGCTCTATGCGGAAAAGAAGCATGCGCTTCTGGTGGTGCTGCAGGGCATCGATGCCGCGGGCAAGGACGGCGTGTGCTGGCATGTGATCCGGGCGATGAACCCGCAGGGCACCTATGTCGCGAGCTTCAAGCAGCCGACCGATGTGGAAAAGGCTCATGACTTCCTCTGGCGCGTGCATCAGCGCACGCCGGCTCTGGGTCAGGTCGCCGTCTTCAACCGTTCGCACTACGAGGACGTCCTGGTCGCCCGCGTTCACAATCTCGTGCCGGAAAGCGTGTGGTCGAAACGCTACCGGCAGATCAACCATTTCGAGGAGTTCCTGTCCGAGAACGGCGTCAGCATCGTCAAGTTTTTCCTCTATATCTCCAAGGACGAGCAACTCGACCGGTTCGAGAAGCGTCTGGAGGACAAGGAGCGCCAGTGGAAGATCTCCGGCTCGGACTATTCTGAGCGGGAACGCTGGGATGATTATATCGCGGCCTACGAGGATATGCTGTCGAAATGCTCGACCGAGAATGCGCTCTGGTATGTGCTGCCGGCCAACCGGAAGTGGTTCCGCAATCTCGCGGCAGCGAAGATCATCCATCAGACCCTCCTCGATATGCGGATCGAAACGCCCCAGCCGACGGTCGATCTGGACGAGATCTACCGCAAATATCATCATGCCGTCCGCAGCAGCTAATCCCGGACGATTGGCGAATCTTTTTGCAGTTCGTGTTGCGCTGCCGTAATTACACTTGATAAAAGCTGTATCTCTGTCATCATCGCTTGGAAAATGGCCTTCTGGCGCGTTCGTGCAGCGTCTTGCATTGCATCATTTGTCTCTTTCGGTTGTCCCGAGTGGAGATGACCTGACGACGGCCCGCGCGGTCCGTTATCGCTTCGACATCGACGCCTTTCAGGAGGGCTCGAAGGACATGCGACTTTTGCACTGCCAATATTGTGGACATCATCTGCGCTTCGGGCCTTCCGTTTGCTCCGCTTGCTGTATGCCGACGCCGGCGGCCAATCGCGGTCGCTTCTGGGTGAAGGTCGTGCTGACGACCGTGGCAGCGCTGGTGGCGGCCCTGTTTGTGGTGGTGTTCTGACGACAATTCGGTCAATCACGAATGAAAAGCCGTGCGTTTGCTGGCTTGCATGCATAACTGCGGCTCGATCACAGGACACAATAGCGTATTGAAATTACGCTTCGCACATTCCGAAAATCAGACCTGATTTTCGGGCCGATGCGCAGGTGTGAGCCGTGCGGTGATCCAGCTCTTTGTTTTGTGCTTCAGCTTATCGAAAAAACCGGATTCCACTTTCTCTTCCGATGCTCTAAGTTGAATATCTTCAAGGGTTTGGGCAGCGGTGCCCGACCCGTGAGAATAACAAACTTGGTCGCGCCATGCGTTTAGGGAAAGGAAGGGCGGAGTGGAGCTTGCGATCCTCGTCGCCATCACTGCAGGCATTTTTGCCGTCATCGGGCTGAGCGAACCGCTCGCGGCGCGCCTCAGATTGCCGTTTTCCGTGATCCTTGCGGCGATGGGAATTGGCATCGGCATTGCCGCCACCTTTTTCTGGCAGACAAGCCTGACCAATGCGCTCAATCCGCTGGCGCACGGCATCTTGAACCTGCCGATCCGGGCGAGTTTCTTCCTCAATGTCTTCCTGCCGCTTCTTGTGTTTCAGGTGGCTTTGAATATCGACATTCGGCGCATGCTGGATGACTGGGTGCCGATCATCGTCCTGGCAGTTCTCGCGGTGTTCGTCGCCATGCTCGCCGTTGGCTTTGCGCTTTACCCGGTCGCCGGCCTGCCTCTCGCCGCCTGCCTTCTGGTTGGCGCTATTGTCTCCACCACCGATCCATCCGCCGTTGTCTCGATTTTCAAGGCAACGCCTTCGCCCCAGCGGCTGGCGCGCATCGTCGAGGGCGAGAGCCTGCTGAACGATGCGGCGGCGATCGCCCTGTTCTCGCTGTTTCTGGGCTTCGTCACCGTCAATGTCGCCAATCCGAAGATCGGGCCGGCGCTTCTCACCTTTCCATGGATTGCCGGGGTTGGCGGCCTGATCGGCATTGCCGCCGGGCGGTTTGCTGTCGAGGTGATCGCCCGCATGCCTGATTTTCCGCGCGGCCAGATTTCGGTATCTATTGCGGTGCCGCTGCTGACATACCTGCTGGCCGAACAGTTTTCCGCCTCCGGCGTCATCGCCGTGGTCGCCGCCGGGTTGACCATCAACCTGCACATGACGGCGCGCTTCACCCCGGCGCTGAACCTGCAGATGCGCGATACCTGGGACCTGATCGCCCATTGGGCCGGCTCGCTGATCTTCATTCTCGCGGCGATCCTGATCCCGAAACTCCTGTCGGAATTCGTGCCCTACGACCTTTTCCTGATCGCGGTCGTTGTAGTTGCGGCGCTCGTCGCCCGGGCGCTCATCCTCTTCTGTGTATTGCCGGTGCTCGCGTCTCTCAGGCTCTCGCCGAAGATGGAGCGGCCCTACAGCGTGGCGATCCTCTGGGGCGGTCTACGGGGCGCGGTCACGCTGGCCCTGGCGCTGGCCGTCACCGAAAACCGCTACGTGCCGCAGGACATCAAACACCAGGTCGGCCTGATCGCCACCGGGTTTACGCTGTTTACCCTGATCGTGCAGGGCACGACGCTGCGCTGGATCATCCGCAAGCTCAAGCTCGACAGGCTCAGCCCGCTCGATGTGGCGCTCAGCAACCAGGTGATCGCGGTCGCGTTGCAGAGCGTGCGGGAGCGGGTTTCCGAGACCGCCCGCGACCTTGGCCTGACCCGTGAGATCGTCCGCGACGAGGCCAAGCGTTTTGCCGAGCGCGTCGATGCCGCCGTGGAGGAGACCGACGCGACGGAACAGCTTCAGGATCGCGACCGGATCACGCTCGGCCTCGTCGCGCTGGCTGCCCATGAGCGCGATTCGATCCTCGACGGCTATCGCGACCAGATCATCTCCGCCGACCTTGCCGAGCGTCTGGTCATTGGCGCCGACATGATCATCGAGGCGACGCGGACCAGCGGGCGCGCCGGCTACCGCGCAGCCTCGCGCCGGGTCTACGCAACGAACCTGCGCTTCCGCGTGGCGACGCTGCTGCACAATTATCTCGGTATTGCCAGGCCGCTTGCCAGTCTTCTGGAGGACCGGTTCGATGTTCTCGTATCCTACAGCCTGGTGCTGCCGCGTCTGGAACTGTTCATCGACGAACGCATCCGCCGCATCCATGGCCGGCGCGTTGCCGAACTCCTGCATGAATTGCTCAACCGCCGCCTGGAAGAGGCGCGCCAGGAACTCGAGACCCTGCGTCTGCAATTTCCCGGCTATGCCGAGGAACTGGAGCGGCGGCTCATCCGGCGTACCACGCTGCAGCTGGAGGAGGGCGAATACGAGGCGCTGGTCGAGGATGGACTGATCGGCCCAGAACTGCGCGCGACCCTTGGCGCGGATATCGACAAGCGACGGGCGCAGCTGAAGGGCAGGCCGGTTCTCGACCTGAAGCAACAGAAGCGCGTTGCGGTCGAGGGCTTTGCCGCCTTTTCGGATTTCACCGAACGGGAACGCAAGCTGCTGCGCAAGAAGATCCGCATCGTCTATGCCGCGCCTGGCCAGCATATCCTGAGGAAGGAGAGCTCGGCCCGCGAGGTCTGGTTCATCGCCTCCGGCACGGTGAATGTCGTCACCGACGGCGTAAGGCTCAGGCTGACGGAAGGAGACCTGTTCGGTCAGTTCTCCGTTCTGGCCAAGCGCCGGCGGTCGATCCAGGTGACGGCAGTGACCGATTGCACGTTGCTGACGCTGGACGAGCACACCTTCCGCACCTTCATTGCGCGCGAAGGCACTTTCCGCGCGGCCGTCATTCAAAGCGCAGCCGAGCGCGGCGTCATCATTCCCCCGGAGACCTTCGATCTGCCGGCGGACCAGCAGACAGCCGAAATTCGCGCGATCCTGGTCAAATCCGGCTCGCTCAGGCCGCGGGCGCGGAGACGGTTCTACCAGAGCGGATTCTGACCGGGGCTGCGTTGCGGCTCGCTTGGAATTGGTGCGGCTTGCCAACCTGTTCCGGGTCTTCCGGTGCAATTTTCCGGTTTTTGGTTTGGATCGTCAAATTGCCTCTTGCGCGCCCGGCATCGAAAGTCTAATGGGGACGGGCCGTTATGGCTGGTCGGGGTGTAGCGCAGCCCGGTAGCGCACTTGACTGGGGGTCAAGGGGTCGTGGGTTCGAATCCCGCCACCCCGACCATTTAAACTTACCCCCAAATCTTTCTGGAAATACAGGTGGATAGGGTCGGTTCGGATCGGGCTCCGGACCAATCGCCCTTTGCTCCGTCCACGCTTTTCCAACCGCCGGCGTGTGGCGGAAAAGGTTCCCAATCAGCTGAAAAATCTCTAGAACTGGCTGGAGAGCAACCGTAACGGGCATTCCGCTTCAGTGAGGGAGAAGATTGATGGATGATGTCGTCAAGGGCTGCTGTGCCGTCTCGCGCAATGCCGGAGCGCCGGCGCCAGCCGCCGCGACCGTCTCATCGTCTTCCGGTTCCGGTGCACGCTCCAACGCGATCTTCATTCCCGGCGGGCGCAGCCATGTCGGCATGGACAATCCGGTTATCCCCCTTGATGGCGAAGGGCCGGCGCGCAGCGTCAAACTCAACGATTATCTGCTGGAAGCCCAAACGGTGACGATCGACCGCTTTGCCGATTTCGTCGCCGCCACGGGCTATGTCAGCGAGGCGGAGCGTTTCGGCTGGTCAGCCGTTTTTGCCGGGCTTCTGCCCGCCGATGCCGAAGTGATGGGCAATGCGCCATCGACGCCCTGGTGGGTGCGCATCGACGGCGCCAGCTGGCGCCATCCGGAAGGACCGGGGAGTTCGATCGACGACAGGCTCGATCACCCCGTCACCCAGGTATCCTATGCCGATGCCCTGGCCTTTGCGGCATGGGTCGGCGGCAGGCTTCCAAGCGAGGCGGAATGGGAACGCGCGGCCCATGGCGGCGTGCGCGGCCGAAAATTTGCCTGGGGCAACGAAGAGCCCGATGACGAGACCATTTTCTGCAATATCTGGCAGGGGAGCTTCCCCCATACCAACACCATGGCCGACGGCTATATGGCAACGGCCCCGGCGCGGTCCTTCGCGCCGAATGAGGGCGGGTTCTACAATATGGCCGGCAATGTCTGGGAATGGACGGCCGATCCCTATCGTATCCGGTCGCTTTCGCGCCACGCAAAGAAGCGCAATGCCGATGCAGTCGCCGCCAACGAACGGCTGTTAAAGGGCGGTTCCTTTCTTTGCCATATCTCCTATTGCTATCGCTACCGGATTGCCGCCCGCATGGCGCTCACGCCCGACAGCGCGGCGAGCAATGTTGGCTTCCGCGTCGCCTATGACGCCTGAGGTTTCGGCTTATATCAAGGTTCAGGCAATGCCCGTGCCGCGCCGCTTCTTCGGAATACGCTCGGGGTGGACGCCGGCCTGGGCCAGGGTGCGGTCGAGAAGCTGTTCGTAGATGGGATGGCCGCCGATCCATTGCGCCACCAGGTTGGCCGTCAGGCAGGTGGCGATCAGCGGCAGCGTCATCGTGTAGGCTCCGGTCAGCTCCAGCGTCAGCGCCACGCCGACGATCGGCGCGCGCACCGATGCGGAGAACAGCCCGCCCATGGCGGCAATGCCGAAGGCCAGCGGCACGGCGGCGCCTGCGGGCAGCAGGCCCGAAAGCGCGGAGCCGAAGGCAAGCCCGATACAGATGGCAAGCGCCAGCATAGGAGCAAAGATGCCGCCCGGCGTGCCGGCTGAATAGCTGGCGACCATGCTGACATAGCGCAGAACCGCAAGGCCCAGCAGCGCGCCGAGTGCCATGTTGTCGCGCGCCATCATCACGATCACATTCTCGCCGCCGGTAACGGCGCGCGGAAACAGGATGAACAGCGCGCCGACGGCAAGCCCGATCAGCGCCGGCATCAGATAGGGCGCGCGTCTGTGCATGCCCATGACGAAGTTGCTCACGCCCATGATCGCGGCGTTGAGGCTGACGCCGATTGCGCCGAGCACGCAGCCGAGGACGACGAAGGCCGGCAGAAGCGCCAGTTCGGGCGTTGGCACGGACATGGAAAAGTCCGGCGCCGTGCCGCCAATCGTCTCCGTCATCACCGTGGCGAAGAAGGCGGCGGCGATCACACCCATATAGGTGCGGAAGGTATAGGGAAACTGGCTATGCGTTTCCTCGATGATGAACAGCACGGCGGCGAGCGGCGCATTGAAGGCGCAGGCAAGCCCGGCAGCGGCGCCCGCGCCGAGAAGCCCGCGCCGCTCCACGTCCGACACCTTGAAGAAACTGGTGATCGCCGCCGAAATCGATGCGCCGATATGGATGGTCGGGCCTTCGCGCCCGAGCACGAGACCGGAAGAAAGCGCTGCAATACCAGTGAGGTACTTCACCGGCAGCACCTTGCGCCAGTGCACGGTGCGCAGATTGCTCATCGCGCCCTCGATCTCCTGCACGCCGCTGCCGCCGGCTTCAGGCGCATAGCGGCGCACGATATAGACCGAGGCGACCGTGAGACACATGGTGATGAGGGCGGCAACGCCGACCAGCGGCACACCCTCGAGGTGGCGCGACAGCACGGAGGGCCAGGTGATGAGCCTGTCGATGATCATGTGGAAGAAGGAGCCCGCCGTGCCGGTCAGAATGCCCGCAGCCGCGGCGAGGACAATGAAGCGGGCCTCGGCACGCCGGTTGCCGGGTTGATCGGGAAGCTGGGACATGTCATCCATGGGGAACGGCCGGATCGCAAGAGGTCAATATCAACGCAAAAGAGCGGGTATGTCGCGCCTTTCAACAATAAAAGCGCGCCGTGTTTCATCCCCCTTTACGCAACTTCAGTATGCAGACAAGCCCGGTGAAGTCCAGCCTCGGCCAGGGGCGATACACAACTCGCGCCGGCAACGTCATCAAATCTTTAGACTGCCTTGTTTAATAAAGGAAAAACCGAAAGGAAATGTATCGTGACGGATGCCACCGCCGGTGATTTCGCGCTGAGCGCGCCCTTGACGCCGCTTGCGCGGATAACCGACCAATCGCCGTTGACGCTGAAGCCTGAAACAAGCGCGGGCGAGGCGGTGAGGCTTTTTACTGCAAACCGCGCCAGGCCCGTGACCATGGCCTGCATCCGCGATGCGGAGGGGCTTTTTGCCGGCGTCGTCTCCCTGCACGACTGCCTTCGCCACAAGCCTGACGATCCTGTCCGCTCCTTTGCGCGCGCCGATGCGAAAGCCGTCCTTGCCGAACGTTCGGCCGAAAGCGTATCCCACGAGATGGTGGAGGGCAATATCGACTTTATGCCGGTCATCGACCGGCAGAACCGGCTTGTCGGCGCGGTAGACGGGGCGCGGGCGAGCCGTTTCGTCGTCGATGCGCTGCAGGAGGATGCGGAGGTTTTCGTCGGCCTTTCCGGCACCGCCAACGACGACTATTTCGAACATTCGGTCTGGTCGGATTTCCGCCGACGCTTTCCCTGGGTGCTGGGGCTCGCGATTGCGGGGCTGGCCGCCGGCTATGTCGTCCACATTTATGAAAGCGCGCTCGATGCGCTGGTGATTCTTGCGCTCTACATGCCGATGGTGGCCGATACCGGCGGCAATGTCGGCACGCAGTCGGCAAGCCTTGTTACCCGCGTTTTGACCACCGGCAGCATAAAATGGGCCGAGGCCGGCACCATCATGTGGCGGGAAATGCGGGTTTCACTGCTGATGGCGGCCATGCTTTTCGCCTTCGCCTTCCTCAAGGTCGTGCTGATCTCCAATGCCGCCGATGTGCCGGAAGGGCTGACGCTTGAGGGCATCGGTCTGGCAATCGCCGTCGCGCTGGCCGCGCAGGTCATCTCCGCCACGCTCATCGGCGCGCTCCTGCCGCTCGGCGCAATTGCGGTGAAGCAGGACCCCGCCGTGGTCTCCGGTCCGGCGCTGACCACGATCGTCGACCTGACCGGGCTTCTTCTCTACTTTACCATCACCACCATGATGCTCGGCATCGTCGTCGTTCACCAGTAACGGCTCAGGCGGCGGTGTTGTCCCCCGCATGGCGGGCCTCGCGCATGCTGAGCGCCGCGGCGAGCGCGAAACAGAACGCGCCGAACCAGAGATTGGCGTTGGAGACATCCATGACGACGTCGGACACACCGTGGCGCGGCACATAGGCAAGCGTCGAGGCGATCATGAAGGCGATGCAGCCGACAAGGTTGATCGCCGCGATCCACCAGCCAAGTTCGCGCCGGGGGCGGGAAAAGTGTGCATGGCCGACTTCGATATAGGCAAGATAGGCCGAGACCAGAAACAGCACCGAGCCGATCATGCCCGGCGTCCAGATCGCGAGATCCTGCGCGACCCAGCCCTTCGGCGTGTTGATCGCATCAAACGTGTTGAAGTTGAAGGCGACCGTGCCGATGAACTGCGTCGAGGCGCTGAGCCAGCCGGGACTGTCCGGACTCCAGCCGAAAAGCTTTGGCCTGACGCCGGTCCCCGCCGCCGTCTGGTCGGCATTGGCTGCCTGGAAGAGCTGCAGATAGGCCGCCGTGGTGAACGGGACCGATCCAGCGAAGAAGGTGACGTTGGTCGTCCACGCCGGCAGGCCGGAGACGATTTCTGGAAACAGCGCCATTGCGCTTCCCGCCATGAACAGCGAGGCGCCAATGACGAAGACGAGGCCCATGATCCAGTTGTAGCGTGCGGTCTGCCAGGCCGGCGCTCGCACATGTTCGAGGGCGCGTCTTTGGCGGAACAGTCCCTTGCGGTGGTCGCGGGCGCGCCAGAGCAATCGACGGCCGCCGCGCGTTTCATGGCGCAGCGTGACGAAGGGCCAGGGGCCCGCCTGAAGGTTCTCTTCCGCGTGGTTGGCCTTTGACATCATGCGTTCTTCTGTTTGCGGGGTGGCGTCTTGGTGGTGGTTGCCGGCGACTTTGGCTGCTGGCGTGACGAAGGTCAACCGCACTCAGGGGCGCGGCGCCCGGAATGAGGGCATTCTTTGCTGTTGATCGCGCGCGTCATTCGGGCAAAACTCGGCGCTGCCCGCAAGACGCGGGGAGGGACGGCGGCGACCTTGCCGCGAAACGAGAGGGATGACAACGCATGGATCGTGCACACGACCCGAGCCAGCTTGAAATGGTTGTGCTGATGACGCCGGACATGGCGAATTTTTCCGGCAAGGTGCATGGCGGGGCGCTCTTGAGCCTGCTTGACCGGGTGGCCTATTCCTGCGCCGCCCGCTTCTCGCAGCATTACGCCGTGACGCTGTCGGTCGATCAGGTCACCTTTCGCGAGCCGATCAATGTCGGCGAACTCGTTACGCTGCGCGCCTCCGTCAACTATACCGGCCACACCTCGATGGAAATCGGCATTCGCGTTGAGGCGGAGGATGTGCGCAGCGGCAATCGCCGTCATACCAATTCCTGCTATTTCACCATGGTCGCGGTTGACGAGCACGGCAGGCCGACGTCCGTGCCGAAACTCGACCTCGAGACGCCCGACAAGGAGCGCCGCTTCGAGGAAGCCAAGATGCGCCATCAACTGCGCAAGGAATATGAGGCCCGTTTCAGGGAACTGAAATCGAACAGGAGCTGAGGGACAAGGGTGCAGCCGGGCGTGCGCGGGCTTTCGCCGGTTCGTGCTGCGCCGCAACCGGTAAAATGCGTCTCACATTTTCTTCATCACGATAAGGTTGAGTAAAATCATATATTTGAGTTGTTGAACAGTTCGTTCAGCATTTGCGAAATTGTCGAACGCGCAAATTCCGCTAGCTGTAGTGGTGAACGCGACCATTCCGGTCCTGTCCAAACCGCATCAGCGAGAGGTTATTAATGTTCCGTTTTGCTACCACGGCTGTCGTTCTGTCCATGATGTCCGCTCCGGTTCTTGCCGCCCCGGTTTCCTATGAATTCGACAAGTCGCACAGCAACCTGTCATTCAGCTACAACCATCTGGGCTACTCCATCACCGACGGCCGTTTCGGTGACTGGGATGCCACGCTGACGATCGACACCGATGCGCCGGAAAACTCGTCGGTTGAGTTCGTGATCGATGCGGACAGCCTCGACACGTTCTGGGAAGCCCGTGACGAGCATTTCAAGAGCGCCGATTTCTTCGAAGTCGAGAACTACCCGGAGATCACCTTCACCAGCACCGACGTGAAGAAGGTGTCCGATACCGAGCTTGAAGTGACCGGCGACCTGACCATCAAGGATATCACCAAGCCCGCCGTGCTGACGGTGGAGGTCCTGTCGCTCGGCGAGCACCCGATGGCGGAAAAGCAGGCAGCCGGTTTCCTGATGGAAGCGACGGTCCTGCGCTCCGATTACGGCATGGACATGTACACGCCCTATATCGGCGACGAAGTCTCGGTCGTCTTTTCCGGCGAAGCGCTGATCGCCGAATAACGGCTGACGAGGGATCGCGCGGGCGGAGCCGGATGCCGGTTCCCCCGCGTATCTCGGAGATTTTTCGATGATCAAGAACACCGGACATGGCTATGGCGTCGTCGCCATCCTGTTTCACTGGCTTATGGCGATGCTCATCCTCGGCATGCTCGGCCTAGGGCTCTATATGGTGCGGCTGCCGCAGTCGGATCCGAACGCCTTCGCGCTGTTCCAGCTGCACAAGTCGATCGGTTTCGTGGTGCTGACCCTCGCCGCGCTTCGGCTCGCGTGGCGGGCCGTTAACCCCGCGCCGAAACTGCCGGCGGATATGCCTGTCTGGGAAAAGGGCGTCGCGCATCTGGGGCACACAGGGCTCTACGCGATGATGTTTCTGCTGCCGCTTTCCGGCTGGCTTGTGGTCTCGGCCTCGCCCTGGGGCATCCCGACGATCGTCTTCAATCTTTTCGAGGTGCCGCATCTGCCTGTTCCGGGCGACAAGGCCGGAACCGAGGCGCTTGCCGCTGCCGTGCATGAATATGGCGCCTATTTCCTCATTCTGCTGATTGCCGGCCATGTCGCCGCTGCCTTCAAGCACCACTTCATCGCCCGCGACGAGACGCTGAAGCGCATGATGCGCCCCTCGCGCGGCGCCCGTCCCATCCCCGGAGAATGACATGAAAAACAAAGCCCTTGCTGGCGCGCTGGCGCTTGCAGCAGCCTTTGCCTCGCCGGCGCTTGCCGACACCTGGACCGTCGATCACGACAACAGCACGCTCGGCTTCGAAGTGCCGCAGGGCGGCAAGACGCTTTCCGGCACGTTTGAAAGCTGGACGGCATCGATCGATTTCGACCTGGAAGCACCGGAAGACGCGCTCATCACCGTCGAGATCGACACCGGCAGTGCGGAAACCGGCAACGGCCAGTATGACGGCATGCTGGAGACGTCCGACTGGTTCGCCGTCAAGGAATTCGGTTCGGCCGATTTCACCACAGACAATGTCCTGGTTCTTGACGATGGCACCTACAAGGCCGACGGCCTTCTGACGATCAAGGCGGTCACCCTGCCGATCGAGCTCAACTTCACTCTCGATATCGACGGCGATACGGCCCATGCCGTCGGCACGGCGACGCTGGACCGCAAGGAATACAATCTCGGTCCCGCCGTGAACGCCGATACGGTTGGCGAGACGGTGACGGTGACGCTGGACCTGACAGCGACGCGGTGAGCCTTTTTCTATCCGCCTGAATGAACAAGCCCGCTGCACATCTGCTGTGCAGCGGTCTTGTTCGTTTTCGAATCCAGACCGGGTTGCCCTACTCGTCGCTCATCTTCAGCGCGGCGATGAAGGCTTCCTGCGGGATTTCCACCTTGCCGAACTGGCGCATGCGCTTCTTGCCCGCCTTCTGCTTTTCCAGAAGCTTGCGCTTGCGGGTGGCGTCGCCGCCATAGCACTTCGCCGTCACGTCCTTGCGCAGTGCGGAAATGGTTTCGCGCGCGATCACATTGCCGCCGATGGCGGCCTGAATCGGGATCTTGAACATGTGCTTCGGGATCAGCTCCTTCAGCTTCTCGCACATGTCGCGCCCGCGCTTTTCCGCCGCCGTGCGGTGGACGAGCATCGAGAGCGCGTCGACCGGTTCGCCGTTGACCAGGATCGACATCTTCACCAGATTGCCGGCGCGGTAGTCGTCGAGGTGATAATCGAATGAGGCATAGCCCTTGGAGATCGACTTCAGCCGGTCGTAGAAATCGAACACGACCTCGTTGAGCGGCAGGTCGTAGGAGAGCATTGCCCGGTTGCCGACATAGGTGAGATTGGTCTGGATGCCGCGACGGTCCTGGCAGAGTTTCAGGATCGAACCGAGATAGTCGTCCGGCGTCAGGATCGAGGCCTTGATCCAGGGCTCGCGGATCTCTGCGATCTTGACCACGTCCGGCATGTCGGCCGGGTTGTGCAGTTCGATCTCGCGCCCGTCCGTCATCGTCAGTTCGTAGACAACGGAAGGGGCGGTGGCGATCAGGTCGAGGTCGAATTCGCGCTCCAGCCGCTCCTGGATGATTTCTAGATGGAGGAGGCCAAGGAAACCGCAGCGGAAGCCGAAGCCGAGCGCCGCCGAGCTTTCCATTTCATAGGAGAACGACGCATCGTTGAGCCGGAGCTTGCCGACGGCGGCGCGCAGGTCTTCGAAGTCGTTTGCATCGACCGGGAACAGACCGCAGAACACGACAGGCTGGGCCGGCTTGAAGCCCGGCAACATCTTTTCCGTCGGGCGCTTGTCCTCGGTGATCGTGTCGCCGACGCGGGTATCGGCCACTTCCTTGATGGAGGCGGTGATGACGCCGATCTCGCCGGGGCCGAGTTCGTCAACGACCAGCATTTTCGGGGTCAGCACGCCGACGCGGTCAATGGGGTATTTGGCATCCGTGCCCATCATGCGGATGGTCTGGCCCTTTTTCAGCACGCCGTCGATGACGCGCACCAGAACCATGACGCCGAGATAGGTATCGTACCAGCTGTCCACCAGCAGCGCCTTCAGCGGTGCATCGGCGCCCTTCTCTGTCTTCGGCGGGGGCAGCTTGTGGACGATGGCTTCCAGCACATCGGGAATGCCCATGCCTGTCTTGGCGGAGATCAGCAGCGCGTCGGAGGCATCGATGCCGATCACGTCCTCGATCTGCTCCTTCACGCGCTCCGGGTCGGCGGCGGGCAGGTCGGCCTTGTTCAGCACCGTGACCAGTTCGTGATCATTGTCGATCGCCTGATAGACGTTTGCGAGTGTCTGCGCTTCGACGCCCTGAGACGCGTCAACCACAAGCAGCGAGCCTTCGCAGGCCGAAAGCGAGCGCGAAACCTCGTAGGCGAAGTCGACATGGCCGGGCGTGTCGATCAGATTCAGCACATAGGTCTCGCCGTTCTTGGCCTTGTAATGAAGGCGCACGGTCTGGGCCTTGATGGTGATGCCGCGCTCGCGCTCGATATCCATGTTATCGAGAACCTGGGCCGACATCTCACGCTCCGCCAGCCCGCCGCATGTCTGTATCAGGCGGTCGGCCAGCGTCGATTTCCCGTGGTCGATATGGGCCACGATGGAAAAGTTGCGGATATGGTCCAGCGGAATGCGGTCTTCATTTGTGCTCATGCGCGCGCATATAGCAGCGCGCGCGGTTTCTTGGAAGCGAAATTGCGGGGAGAGGGGGGTGGTCAGCAGCCGAGCGCTTCTTGATCTTTGATATAGCTTTCGCGCTCCGCATGCAGATCTTTGATGCGATAGGCAATATCGATCTTCCATCGCTTGATCTCTTCGATCATCCCCTCCGCACTTTCGATTTGTTTCTGAAGGTCTCGTGCATCCCTCAGCTTCATTGCGACATAGACAACCGTGACGACTCCACCGAGGCGCTTGACGATGGTTTCGGCAGCAATGCCGATGATATGATTGGCGGAAATGCCGAGATCGCTGATGATATCAGGCAGTTTGGCGCGGTATTGCTTGATCCTGTTTTTCAAGGTCCGAAATCTGCGCGTCGTGTTTGCGGCTCTCTGCCGCCAGTTCGTCGCTCCGGGCCAGCAGAGATTTTTCAATACGGCGCAGGCGGTTGCATTCAGAGTAATTGTCGTTTGCCATCTTGTGGCCTTTCTCGCTATGTTGCTGACACCTGCAATTTTAAGGCGAGACGACAATGCGAGGAAATGCGGGGATATCTTTTGCCAGGCTCGTCTTCGCTTCGGCCCCGTTCATGCTGATATTTCTGTTCGGTCCACAAACGAGCTTCGCTGGAGACTGGTCGTTTCAGGAACATCCTCAGCCCGGTATTCTGGAATTGTCGTTGGAGGAAACACGTTATGTCGATGGCGACTGGAAGCAGGACGGAATGCTGCCGGAGTGCGGCGGCAAGGTGCATCGCAGCTACGAAATCTACCTGAAATACTTTCCCGAATATGCGGAGACTGCCGGGCCGGAGCAGGCCTATCAGGCCTGGCGGGACTATATACTGGCGGACGAAGAGAATTCTCTCGGTGGCTGCATGACCGGCGCTTATGCCTATGCCATCGAAACGCTCTACAAGCGCGATCCGTCTCGCATCACGATCTCCTATTGCGGCCGCTTTTCCGCAGAACCGACGACGGAGGAAGACCTGTTCGTTGTCAATACAATCCGCTACCTCGAGGGGCTGGCCGACAAGGGCTTTGCCGTGGCGCAAGGCTATTATCTGCTGATGGACGGTTACGGTGTGGTCCGGCTGAACCCTGACATTCTTTTCTTCCTCAGACAGTCGCTCATTGGTTCGCCCTGGGCGGTGGAACTCGGATTGTTCGTCACTCCAGACAGCTCACTTGCGGTCAACAGTCCGAACCTCGAAGAACAACTCAGCCCTGAGCGCAAGGCCTTCGTCGATGACGCCGTAGCCAGGGGGGATCTTGCCGCCGTGCGGGAGACCACGGCCCCTTGCGGGGAGGCCGGCTGGCGAGAGGCTGAAAATCCGTGACAGGCCGATCGCTGATTGTCATGGCGATCTGTCTACTGCCCTTTCAGGCAGGCGCCGCCGACACCGACATCTGGTTTCACCGCCATCCGCAGCCGCCTTTTTGGGATCTGACGCCGGAAGAATTCAGGTTCCTCACCCCTCCAGGATCCCACCTCGACTACACGACCCCCGGCTGTGGTGATTATCTCGAAAAGGCGTTCACCGTTTATCTGAATCGATATCCGGACTATGCAAAAAACAGTCAAACTGATCGTGTCCCAGCGCGTGGTGTAGCTGGATTTCATAGCCATCGGTGATTTCCGGTAGGGTCGGGTTGCTTAGAACCAACCTTAAGGACACCACCGATGACCGACGACATGATGAACCTGCGCTTGGCTGTTGAGAAGAGCGCTGATGCCGATTTGCTGCGTGAGATGATCGGCTTTGCAGCCGAGAAACTGATGGCGCTGGAGGTGAGCGCGAAGACAGGCGCTGGATACGGCGAGAAGACCACGTTCCGGCTTGCCCAGCGCAACGGCTACCGCGATCGAGACTGGGAAACGCGAGCGGGCACCGTTGAGCTGCGCATCCCCAAGCTTCGCACCGGCAGCTATTTTCCGAGCTTTCTCGAACCACGCCGGATGGCGGAGAAGGCTCTGACGGCGGTCATCCAGGAAGCCTATATCCAGGGCGTTTCGACCCGGTCCGTCGATGATCTCGTCAAAGCCATGGGCATGTCGGGCATCTCCAAGAGCCAGGTCTCGCGACTTTGCGAGGAAATAGACGACAAGGTGAAGGCCTTCCTCGACAGGCCCATCGAAGGCGAATGGCCATACCTCTGGATCGATGCCACCTATCTGAAGGTCCGACGCGGCGGGCGCATCGTCTCTGTCGCCGTCATCATCGCAGTGGGCGTGAACACCGACGGCCGACGCGAAGTGCTCGGCATGGAAATCGGCACATCCGAGGCAGAGGCGATCTGGACGGAGTTCCTGCGCAAGCTGACCAGGCGTGGGCTGCGGGGCGTCAAGCTCGTCGTCTCCGATGCCCATGAGGGGATCAAGGCCGCTGTGTCGAAGGTGCTTTGCGCCACCTGGCAGCGCTGCAGGGTCCACTTCATGAGAAACGCATTGGCTCATGCCGGAAAGAGCGGGCGGCGCGTCGTCTCCGCCTTCATCGCCACGGCTTTTGCCCAGGACACGCCGGAGGCGGCGAGCACCCAGTGGCGCAATGTCGCCGACCAGATCAGGCCGAAGGTGCCGAAACTCGCCACGCTGATGGATAGTGCCGAACAGGATGTGCTCGCATACATGACCTTTCCAAGGCAGCACTGGGCAAAGCTTCACAGCACAAACCCGATCGAACGTCTGAACGGCGAGATCAAGCGGCGCACCGAGGTTGTCGGCATCTTCCCCAACGATGACGCCATCGTTCGTCTCGTCGGCGCGCTCCTGCTCGAACAGAACGATGAGTGGGCCGTCCAACGATCCCGCTACATGACACTGGAAACCATCGCCACAATGAGCGATGATCCGCTCATCAGCCTGCCAGCCGCAAGCTGACACTCATCCGCCCCTCTGGGATGAGCCGTGGTCGTCTAAGCTACACCACGTCATGGGACACGATCGTCAAACTGCCGATCAGCGCTTTCGGCGCTGGCAAAATTATGCCGAGATCAGCGAAGACTGGACGCTTCCCTTCTGCCTCACGGCACCCTCTGCCTACCGGCTCAAGAAGCTCGCTGAGGCGCCGGAAAGCGCGATCACGATTTCCTATTGCGGACGGTATTCAGGCAAAGACAGCACGGTTGACGACAGTCGGGCGCGTTCGCTGATCGACGAAGTGGAACGCATTGCGCGCCGGGGTTCTGTCTCGGCATTTTCAAGCTTTCTTGAACTCGATGGCAACACCAAGGTGGTGCGCCTCAATCCCGATGTTCTTTACTTTCTGAAACAGTCTTTGATGAACGCCTCTCCAATCCTGAGGCCGGACTATTTATTCGACGGTGCAGGGGCTTGGGCCAACGATGCCTGGAACAGACCAGATCTTGAGCAACAGCTTTCGCCGGAGCGCCGGGCGTTCGTGGATGATGCGGTGTTGCGAAACGATCTGGGTTCGGTGCTGGAAACCACCGGTCCTTGCGGGGATACGGCCTGGCGAGAGGCTGACTAGACCTGCGAGCCAATCGCAGCCGGGTTTCCCGACAATATCCGCTTGACTCTCTTATAGTGGAAATCCATGATCGCATCATGGATATGACAGACTCAACCTTTGATCGAACCATCGCGCTCAACCTCAAACGGCTCAGGGCCGAAAGGGGGCTGACGCTCGACCGGCTTGCCGAACTCTCCGAGGTCAGCCGGGCGATGATCTCGCGCATCGAGCGGGCGGAGGCCTCGCCGTCCGCGCTGGTGCTGGCGAAGATCTGCGCCGCGCTCGGCACGTCGCTTTCGGCTTTCTTTGCCGATGCGGACAGGCCTGTCGATCCGCTGTCGCGCCGGGTTGACCAGCCGGTCTGGCGCGATCCCGAAACCGGCTACACGCGCCGGTCCATATCGCCGTCGGGCACCGGGTCGGGCGTGGATATCGTGCTCATCCGCTTTCCCGCCGGCGGCCGCATCGCCTATCCCCCCAAACATGGAGCCGAGGAGCTGCGCCAGCACGTCTGGGTGCTGGACGGCGTGCTCGATGTCGAATTCGGCGAGGAGAACCACCAGCTTTCGAAGGGCGACTGCCTGTTCATGCCGGTGGCGGAGCCGCATGTTTTCTCAAATCCCGGCGCAACCGATGTCATCTATTCGGTGATCATCGAGCGTGTGCCTTAACGAGGTGCCATCATGGACATCAGACTTTTGAACGGTGACGAGGCGGAGGCCGCCATTCCGGCGCTCTGCGCGCTGCTGGCAGACAGCATAGAGGACAATGCCTCCATGGGGTTCATGGTGCCTTATGACGCGGGCGCGGTTGAAGCATTCTGGCGGCAGGTGGCCGCGGGCGTTGCCGCCGGCGCGGTTATTCTTGCCGTCGCCGAGGAAGAGGGCGAACTTGTCGGTACGGTGCAGGCGGGGCTGGCGCAAAAGCCGAACCAGCCGCACCGCGGCGACGTGATGAAACTCCTCGTGCTGCGCGCTTTCAGGGGGAGAGGTATCTCCCGCCTGCTGATGGAGGCTCTGGAGGCCGAATGCCGCAAGCAGGGCCGCTGGCTTCTGGTGCTTGACACCGCAACCGGCAGCGCGGCGGAGGCGATCTATCCGCGCTTCGGCTGGACCCGCGTCGGCGTGGTGCCGGACTATGCGCTTTATCCCGAAGGCGGCTATTGCAACACCACCTTCTTCTACAAGCGGCTCTTTGGTCCCTCTCCATGAGGGCGTTGCCACAATTGTGTCTGCGAACTTGGCGTCTGTTGTGGATTTCGTATTGGAATGGGGCTACCGACTTAGATTAAATCTCATCGTCAGGGGGCCCTGAAAATGCGTGTCATCTATTCCGAGGATCACAAGCTGCGTGATGCCAAGACCGAGCTGCACGGCGGCGAGCTGGTGAAGCCGTTCGAAGGGCCCTTCCGGGTCGAGTGGATCCGGGCCGCGCTGAAGGAAAAGGGGTTTGACGACGAGGTTGCGCCCACGCGCTACGACCTCACCGTGCCGCTGAAACTGCATGACGCGGGCTATCTGCAGTTTCTCGAGACCGTTTGGGAGCGCTGGCTCTCGGCCGGTTTCACCACCGAGGCGATCCCGATCTCACTGCCCGTGCGCCGCTCCTATCACGCCCGCCCGCCGCATAATATCGACGGTCTTCTGGGCTACTACGCCAATTCGGTGGAAACCTCGATCACGGAAGGCACATACGAGGCGGCGATCGCGTCGAAGGACTGCGCCATGACCGGGGCCGATCATCTCAGCCAGGGGCATCGTTTCGCCTTTGCGCTCTGCCGCCCGCCCGGCCATCATGCAGGCATCGACCTTTTCGGCGGCTATTGCTTCCTCAACAACGCGGCCATCGCCGCCCAGCGGATGCTGGATAATGGCGCGAAGAGGGTCGCGATTCTCGATGTCGATTTCCATCACGGCAACGGCACACAGGACGTCACATATGAACGTGATGATATCTTCTTCGCCTCTCTGCATGGCGAGCCGGACGATGCCTTCCCCTATTTCTGGGGGCACAGGGAAGAGACCGGCAAGGGAAGGGGCGAGGGCTACAATGCGAACTTCCCCATGGCGCGCAATACCGCCTGGCCGGCCTATGGCGAGGCGCTGGACGCGGCGCTGAAACGGATTGCGGCCTTCGGCGCCGAAGCCCTGGTCCTGTCGCTCGGTGTCGACACGTTCGAAAAAGACCCGATCTCCTTCTTCCGTCTGAAGACCCGGGATTTCTGCACCATGGGCGCCAGGGTCGCCGGGCTCGGCATTCCGGTCCTCACCGTCATGGAAGGCGGCTACGGCGTGCACGAGATCGGCGACAATGTCGCCAGTGTTCTGATCGGACTGGAAGAAGGCGGAGCCTGAGCCACCGGCCGGTCGATCCCTCCGTTAATGCTGCATTCAGGTTGAAAGGTGTAACGCCACGACCGAGGATTGCGGTTGGCCCTTCTCGGTTTGCCGCCATTGCTTCAGGTGTTCGCTTCAGGAGGAAGCCGATGTTGAAGGCAGCAAGGAAGGCATTCATCACGGTCGTGGCGGCGGGATTGCTGGCGGCGGCCGCGATCACGCCGGCGGCGGCGCATCCCGTTGGCGGTTTCCACGGCGGCGGCTTTCATGGAGGCGCCTTCGGTCACTATCACGGCGTGCCCATGGGGCCGGGTCCCGTGCTTCACGGCGGGTTCCACGGGCCGGTCCCTCCGCACTGGCACGGAAACCCCGGCCCCGGCTGGAATGGCGGCGGCCGCTACGGGCCGCATTGGCATGGCAATCCGCCGCCGCCCTACAGGCCGGTCGGCCCCTATCCCGTTCCCTATCCGGTGCCTGTCTATGGCGGCCCCTACGGGCCTTATGGTCCAGGCTGGTATGGCGGTCCCTACTGGAACAACAACTGGGGGCCGGCGATCACCTTCGGCGCCGGCGCGCTGATCGGCGGCGGCGTTGCGGCTGCCGTGTCGTCCGGCGATGCTGCCCCGGTTCAGGCCGGCATCAATCCCAAGCACTATCAATGGTGTGAGGACCACTACAAGTCCTACCGCGCCTCGGATAACACCTACCAACCTTATCATGGGCCGCGCAAAGAGTGCACCTCGCCCTATTACTGAGACGGCGCGAGAACACGATTTGTGAACGCGTGCGTCGCCTTTTGACTGGCGGCGCGCGCCCTTTCTCCTTTCTGAAACGTTAATCCCGGGTTCAGGCAGGCTTGATTAGTCTCTGCCTGTGACCAAGGATATCGGCGCCTGACCCTTCGGCGCGGCAAACAGGAGAATGAGATGATCAGATTGGCTAGGAAAACGGCGGCGGCCGCCATTGCCTCCGCATTCATGGCGGTGAGCGTTCTGCCTGCCGAGGCGATGCCGGTGATGAAACCGGCCCCGACAGCGGATAATGCCGTACAGCCAGTGCAGTATCGCGGGGGCGACCGCTACAACGACAATCGCGGCGGCTGGGGTCGTAATCGCGGCTATGACAACAGGCGCTATTATAACAATGGCGGCTGGGGTTATAATAATGGCCGGGGCTATCGCCCGCCGCCGCCCGGATATTACTATAACGACAATAACGACGCCTGGGTGCCGCTCGCCATTCTCGGCGCGGGCGCGCTGATCATCGGCGGCGCGGTCGCGGCCAACCAGAGCCGTCAGCCGCAGCAGACTTATGGCCTCAACCCGAAGCATTACGACTGGTGCGAGGCGCGCTACCGCTCCTATCGCCCGTCGGACAACACCTTCCAGCCCTATAACGGGCCGCGCAAACAGTGCCTGTCGCCGTATTATTGATTAGAGTGCAATGAAAAGAGAGAAGGCCGCGCACATCAGGAGCGTGGCCTTTTCTATTGCCGAAACTCAGATCCCGAAAAAGTGACAGTCAAAATCAAGCTGCAACTGAGACGCGTTTTTTCGGCGTTGCGATGGACAAGCGGCCCTGATCGACTTTCGGATTTTTCTTCTTGATCACGATATCGATATCGTGGCCGAGCTTGAGGAGCATCCGCAGAATCCTGTCTGACGTTACTCCCTCGAGCTTGCCGTTCATTATTTTGGATACATGGGACTGAGGAATTCCAAGTATCTCCCCAGCATCGTGTTGCGTCAGATGACGGTGCGTGATGATGGAGGCCACCTGAATCGCGAGCGCAGCCTTCAGGCTCAGTTCCTCGGCGTCCGCGAGGCCAAGATCAGCGAAGATGTTGCCCGAGCTTTCCGTTATGTCGTCCGTCATGTCGCTGGCCTCTTCTTGTAGTCATCCTCGGCGAGCTTGATCCGAGACCTGATCATTTCGATGTCTTTAGGCGGCGTTTTCTTGCCAGTCTTCGATTTTTTCTGGAAGGCGTGAAGCACGTACACGACCTCCTTCAAACGAAGAAGGTAGACGCAACGGTAGGTATCGCCATCATGGTCATCGACAATCTCCAAGACGCCGGATCCTGCGCCCTTGAAGGGTTTGGCGCTGCCTGCTTTCTGCCCTGCTTGCGCGAACATCAGAGCCGTGCCGATATCCTTCTTCACCCGTTCCGGAAAACTCTGAAGTTCCTTCTAGGCGCTTCCCACCCAGCGACATGGCTTAAGTGTGTGCTTTTTTATACTCATTTAGGTATATCCCGTCAACCTTCAAGCAGGCTTCCAGGAGAGTATGCTATTTCCGGCTGAGACAGGCCACCGCCTCGACATGGGCGCTCCAGAAGAACTGGTCGACGGGAACGACACTGTCGATTCTATAGCCGCCGTCGCTGAGGATCGAGAGGTCGCGGCCAAGGGTCTGCGGATTGCAGGATACGGCGACGATGCGGGCGACATTCGAGCGCGCAAGCTCCTCGGCCTGTTCCTTCGCGCCGGCGCGGGGAGGGTCGAACACGACGCCGTCGAAGGGCGCGAGCTCGCGCGGCAGAAGCGGGCGGCGGAAGAGGTCGCGCCTCTCCGTGGTCACCTGTTTCAGGCCCTGCCTTTTTCGCACCGCATGATCGAGGGCAGTCAGCGCCGGTCCGTCGAATTCGACGGCGTGGACGCGGGATTTCGCCGCGAGCCTGAGCGCGAAGGTGCCGAAGCCCGAAAAAAGATCGACCACCCGCTTGCTGCCTTTCAGATGCCTGACGACAAGATCCGTCATCGCTTCTTCCGCTCTGAGCGTTGCCTGGGCAAAGCTTGCCGGCGGCGGAAACACGCGGGTGCCCGAAAGGTTCAGCTCCGGCTTCACCGGTTCAACGATGATTTCGTCGCCAACGGCGAGCCGGGCGATCCCCTTGACCGTCATGACCGCGCGGGTGGCGGCCTGCCGGCGTTTTTCCGATGGCGCCTTGATGCCGGAAAAGCTGATGTCGAGCCCGGTTTCGGTTTCCATGCAGGCGATGCGGAAGGGATCGCTGGTCGAGACAAGAATGCCGGCCAGAAGCTTCAGCGCCGGAAGTCTGGCAAAAAGCGCCGGCGAAAGCACCGGACATTCCTCGATGGCGACGATGTGATGGCTTTCGGGGCTGGAAAAGCCGAGCAGGATGCCGTTCTCCGTGCGGCGTCCGGCAAAGCTCGCGCGCCGCCGCTCTCCGGGGCCGGACATCACCAGCGGCGCGACGGGACAGTCGATGCCATGGGCAGACAGCGCGTCGACCACCACCTGCCGCTTGAAGGCGTCATAGGCGGAGCGTTCGAGATGCTGCAGCGAGCAGCCGCCACAGGTGCCGTTTTCGCCGTCCGGCCCGAAATGGCGACAGGACGGCGCGATCCGCTCGGGCGAGGCTTCAAGCAACGACAGCATTGTGGCCTTCGACCTGTCTCGCGCGACCGTCACTTTTTCGCCAGGCAGCGTGAAGGGGATGAAGACCGGGCCTTGCGCAAGGGCGGCGATCCCGTCGCCCTGGCTTCCGAGCCGTTCGATCTCAAAGGTTTCAGCGGCCATGGCGGTCCAGCCTTTCGGTTGCGCCGGGCTTTTGTCCGGCAAGCAGATATTCGTGGTTTCCGTCGCCGCCCTCGATCGGGGAGGGGGTAATGCCGAGGCTTTGCCAGCCCTGATCGCGAACCAGCCAGTCTTCCAGGTCGTCGGCGATCTTTAGCCCGAGCGCGGGATCCTTCAGCAGGCCCTTCTTGCCGATGTTCTCCTTGCCGGCCTCGAATTGCGGCTTGACCAGGAGCACGCAGAAGGCACCGGGCTCGGCAAGGGCGAGCGCCGGCGGCAAGGCGAGCTTCAGCGAGATGAACGAGACGTCCGAGACGACGAAGCCGATGGACCTGTCGCCAATGTCTTCGCGCGCAAGCCGGCGCGCATTCAAGCCCTCGAGATTGGTCACGCGCGGGTCTGCCGCAAGCCGCCCGGCCATCTGGTCGTGGCCGACGTCGATGGCGGTCACGTGGGCCGCGTCGCGCTCCAGCAGCACCTGGGTAAACCCCCCGGTCGACGCGCCGATGTCGAGCGCATTGACGCCGGCTGGCGAAAGGCGGAAATGATCGAGCGCAGTGATCAGCTTCAGCGCCGCGCGGGACACATAGGCCCCCGCAGGATCATCGACCGCGATTGCGCTTCCCGCAGGCACCGTCTCGCCCGGCTTTTTCGCGATCCGGCCATTCACCGTGACGGCGCCGCGCAACACGGCGTCGCGGGCCCGCGAGCGGGTTTCGAAATGGTTGAGGCTGACCAGAAGCTGGTCGAGGCGCTGGGCGGTGTCGGTCATACCCGCTCCATGAACGCATTTGCAGGCAAGCGCAAGACTTGCCGCTTACCCCGTGGTGCCGGTCGAGATGCCGGAGCGGCCGAGCGCGCGGAAAACCGTGTCGACAATTCCGTCGCGATCGAGGCCGGCCTTCGCATACATCACTTCGGGTTTGGCCTGTTCCATCCAGATATCGGGCAACACCATCTGGCGCACGCGCAGTCCGCTGTCCATGAGGCCTTCATTGGCGAGAAACTGGATGACATGGGCGCCGAAGCCGCCGGCCGCCCCTTCCTCGATCGTCACCAGCACCTCGTGATGGGCGGCAAGCTGGCGAATGAGGTCGTGGTCGAGCGGCTTGGCGAAACGGGCGTCGGCCACGGTCGTCGAAAGCCCCGCCGCGTTCAGCACGGTTGCCGCCTCGCGGCATTCGCCAAGGCGCGTGCCGAAGGAAAGCAGCGCCACCTTCGAGCCCTCGGAAATGATACGGCCCTTGCCGATTTGCAGGATGTCGCCGCGTTCTGGCAGTTCGATCCCCGTGCCTTCGCCGCGCGGATAGCGGAACGAGATCGGGCCCTCGCTGTAGTCGGCGGCGGTGCGGACCATGTGCATCAGTTCCGCCTCGTCGGCGGCCGCCATCACCACGAAGCCCGGCAGGGTCGCGAGGTAGGTGGTGTCAAACGAGCCCGCATGGGTCGGACCGTCCGCGCCGACAAAACCCGCGCGGTCAATCGGGAAACGCACCGGCAGGCCCTGGATCGCGACATCGTGGACGACCTGGTCATAACCGCGCTGCAGGAAGGTGGAATAGAGCGCGCAGAAGGGCTTCATTCCCTCGGCGGCAAGCCCGGCGGCGAAGGTGACGGCATGCTGCTCGGCAATGCCGACATCGAAGAGCCGGCTTGGATAGAGTTCCTGGAATTTGTCGAGCCCGGTGCCCGATGGCATGGCGGCGGTGATCGCCACCACGCTTTCGTCTTGCCTTGCTTCCTCGATTAGCGCTTTTGAGAACACCGATGTATAGCTTGGCGCATTCGGCTTGGACTTCGCCTGCGTGCCGGTCACCACGTCGAAACGGCTGACGGCGTGGCATTTGTCGGCGGCGGCTTCCGCCGGGGCATAGCCCTTGCCCTTCTGCGTCACCACATGGACCAGCACCGGCCCGCGCGCATTGTCGCGCGCATTGCGCAGCACCGGCAACAGGTGCTCGAAGGAATGGCCGTCGATCGGGCCGATGTGATAAAAGCCGAGTTCCTCGAACATGGTGCCGCCGGTAACGAAGCCGCGCGCATGGCCGACGGCGCGCGAGATCGCCCGGTCGATCGACTTGCCGAGATAGGAGGTCAGCCGCTTGCCGAAATCGCGAACCTCGAGATAGGTCTTGCCGGAGGCAAGCCGCGCCAGATAGGCGCTCATTGCCCCCGTCGGCGGGGCGATCGACATGTCATTGTCGTTGAGGATGACGATCTGGCGGGCACCGAGCGCGCCGGCATTGTTGAGCGCCTCGAAGGCCATGCCGGCGGACATCGCGCCGTCGCCAATGACAGAGATAACGTTGCGGGGCGTGTCCTGAAGCCTGGAGGCGACCGCCATGCCGAGGCCTGCGGAAATCGAGGTCGAGGAATGGCCGGCGCCGAAGGGGTCGTATTCGCTTTCCGCCCTGCGGGTGAAGCCGGAAAGACCGTTCTCCTGGCGCAGCGTACGCATCCGGTCGCGCCGTCCGGTCAGGATCTTGTGCGGGTAGCACTGGTGACCGACATCGAAGATCACGCGGTCATGCGGCGTATTGAAAACCTTGTGGATCGCGATCGTCAGTTCGACGACGCCAAGGCCCGCGCCCAGATGGCCGCCGGTGCGAGAAACCGCGTCGATCATCTCCGCGCGCACTTCGCCGGCAAGCTGCGGCAGGTCGCGGTCATCCACATCGCGAAGATCTGCGGGCAGGCTGATCCGGTCGAGAATGGAGGTTTTGGCCGGTAGCGTCACGTCTTAAGCCTCGTGCGCGAAACGATCGCGCGTTTTTCTGTTTCCAAATCGGTTCTAGCGAATTTCAGCGTCCGGGCAAAGGAACAAATTCCGCTTCGTCACCGGGGACGAGCCCGAAACGGCCCTGTCGCCAGTCTTCCTTGGCCTGCTCGATGCGCTCCTTCGAGGAGGAAACGAAATTCCACCAGATATGCCGCGGTTTTTCCAGGGCCGCTCCTCCGAAAAGCATGAGACGGCATCCGTGTTCCCCCGATCCGGAAATCGTGATCGTGTCGAGGGGCGCCAGAACCAGCAATTGCTCCGGGCCGAACCGATCGCCGGCAATCTCCACTTCGCCTTCCAGCACATAGATCGCGCGCTCTTCATGCTCGGCGGGAAAGGAGAACCGCGCCCCCGGCCTGAGCGCAAAATCGACGAACAGCGTATCGGTGAAGGTCCGGACATCCGCCTTCAGGCCGCAGAAATCGCCGAGCACCACGCGCCCGCTGACGCCCGCCTCCGAGATGGTTGGCAGCGCGTTCTTTTCCGTATGTCCGAAGGTCGGGTCGGTCTCCTCGTCACGCTCCGGCAGGGCAAGCCAGGTCTGGACGCCGGAAAGCGCATGCGGGCGCAGCCTGAGATCCTCCGGCGTGCGTTCAGAATGAACGATGCCGCGCCCGGCGGTCATCAGGTTGACGTCGCCGGGCCGAATGACGGTGTGGTTGCCAAGCGTGTCGCGATGACCGATTTCGCCCATGGTCAGATAGGTCACGGTCGAAAGGCCGATATGGGGATGCGGCTTGACGTCGAGCGCCTCGCCATTGCCGCCGAAGCGCGCCGGGCCCATGCGGTCAAAGAAGATGAACGGACCGACCAGCCTGCGCTTGATCGTCGGCAGCGCACGACGCACCTCGAAGCCGCCGATATCGCTGGTGCGCGGGATGATCAGTTGCGAGACGGCATTGCACGACGGCGCGTCGCCGAATTCGGGGTCTTGTCCGGGAAAAAACGACATTGCGGCACCTTTCTCAGCGCCGGGCGCTGTCAATTGGCCTCAGGCCTCGTCAAGCGGTTCGGTTCCGGCGGGCTTGCCCGCGCGGTCGAGCCTGATCTTCTCCACGCGCGCCTCCGCCGCGTTCAGCAGCTTTTCGCAGTGTTTCTTCAGTTCCTCGCCGCGCGCATAGATGGCGATCGACTCATCCAGCGCCACGTCGCCGCGTTCAAGCCGCGCGACGATCCGCTCGAGCTCGTCTACGGCGCGCTCGAAGGTGAGTTCGCCAACGGCGGTCGGCTTTGCCGGATCGGTCATAGTCCTGCCTCTTGAATTTTCGATCATTGCCCGCACTTAACGCGGCGGGACCGTTGAGGCAAGGTAATGCACGGCGGCACGATTGCAAGCAGGCGAAGGGTTTTCCTGTTTGGCCTGATGGGCGCTAACCATTCCCTGACCGCATCGTTTCATTTGATGTGGAAAGGTTCTATAGAACGAATGAGCCATGCCGCACTGCGGGGGCTTTGAAGACCGAGGTTTTGCGTAAACGGGCCGTGAGTCCATGAAGGACAGGCGGCCGGGAAGGTGTCCGATGGACGACAGGCATCCGGAGCGAATTGAACTGCGCGTTCCCTACCGCGATATCGATATGCACGGGCGCATGCACACGGCCGCCTATATCGAGCACGCGGAAGAGGCGCTTGCGCATTTCTGGCGTTTTCGGCCCGAGGTCGAGAACGAGCCGGCCTATGTGGTGCGCAAGGTCGGCTGCACCTATTACCGGGGCCTGCGCAATGGCGAACTTGCGCAACTGACGGTCAGGGCCGCGAAGATCGGCGGCAAGTCGATCGGTTTCAATGTCGCCGTGCAGACCGGAAACGAGATCGCCGCCGAGGTCGAGCTCTTGTGGAGCGCCGTCAACCGGGACAGCGGCGATCCCGCTCCGCTTCCGGAGGCGACGCGGGACTGGCTTTATTCCTTCCTCGACTGAGCCTGTCAGGCAGACCGCCGCGGCAGCAGCGGGTAGCCCACCATCACCGCGCGGGCGGCAAGAGCGGCAAGGACAGCCTTGACCAGGTCGCCGGGCACAAAGGCTGCCGATCCCGCCACGGCCTTCGATATGCCGAGACCGACGCCGAAGGCGAGCCAGGCGACGCCGAAGAAATAGATCACCACGATCCCGCCCATGGCCGCGGCAATGAAGAAGCCGAAGGTCTGGCGCAGCGCGCTTTTGGTATCGGCGTGCATTTCAGCAAGGCCGCCGGCGATGTAGGCGCCCGGCAGCCAGCCGACGAGGAAGCCGGCTGTCGGGCCGACGAAGGCGCCAAGCCCGCCGCGTCCGCCGGAAAGCACCGGCAGGCCAATGGCAACCAGCACGAACATGAGAAGCACGGCGGCCGCGCCGCGCCTGCGCCCGAGGATGAGACCGGCAAGCATGACGCCGAGCGTCTGGGCCGTGATCGGCACGGGGACGAAAGCGAGCGGGATCGGCGGAAGAATGCCGAGCGCCACGATGATGGCCGTGAAAAGCGAAACCAGAACCAGGTCGCGTGAGGTCATTTCGTCTTCCTTTTTTCCTGTCCGCCGCGAATGCCGCGGGCGTCAATCGCATCGGCGATACTGTCGGCGTCCCGCAAGGTCAAGATGATCAGCGGGACGATCGCGCCGGATGGTCTGAAGCGGATGCCCCGCGCCCGGTGCGCGTCGTGAATGGCATGATAGCGTTGCAGGATATCCGGCACGAAGCGGATGACAAGCCCGACCGCAAGGCCGATATCGGCCGCCCTGAGAAGTCCCGCCCGCTCGAGCGGCATGGCAAAGCGTGTGACGGTGTCGATGAAAGCCGGAACCGGGGTCGCCGCCGTGATGGCGGCCGCCAGGAACATCAGCGCCGAAAGCCGGAGGACGGAGACGGCCGCCACCTGCCAGGGACTGAAAATGAGGTTGAAGCCGCCGACCAGAAGGATCGCCGCACCGATCGGAACCAGCCGGGCGAAGGCCTGGCGCGGTCGCATCGGCAGGGCGAAGTACAGGCTTGCGGCAAGGACGAGAAGCGCACCGAGGAAGGCGAGGCTTCCGGACACAAACACGGCAATGGAAAAGGCGATGAGACTGCCGAGCTTGAGGCCTGCCGGCAGGCGGTGCAGGACTGTGTTGCCCTCGACATAAAGCGACTGCATCAGCGGTTCATCGCCTCGTACTGCGCAATGACCGACGCGGCGGGGCCGTCGCCGACCAGCCGGCCCTCGTGAAAATGCAGCACGCGCTCGAAACTCGAAAGCGTTGCAAGATCGTGCGAGATCGCGATCACGTCCTCATCGAGCGCATCGATGGTCTCTGCCACCCGTCGACGGTTCTTCAAATCAAGCTGATTGGTCGGCTCGTCGAGGATCACCAGTGAAGGCCTGGTGGCGAGCACGGCGCCAAGCGCTGCCAGCTGCAATTCTCCGCCGGAGAGTTCATGGGCGCGGCGTTCCGCGAGATGGGCAATTCCGAGTCTTGCAAGCGTTCCTTCCACGCGCGCGGCAAGGTCGGCCTTCGCCACGCCGCGCGCCTTGAGACCCAGTTCGATATCGTCCTTCAGGATCGGCAGGATGATCTGGTTTTGCGGCGACTGGAACACATAGCCTGCATCGGCGGTGACGGCGGCCTGGTCATCCAACGTGTCGCGGCCATTGACGCGTACTTTCCCGGTGGTCGGTTTGGTCAGCCCGTTGATCAGCCGCGCAAAGGTGGTCTTGCCGGAGCCGTTCAGCCCGATAATGCCGATCCGCCGCCCGGTAAGCGTCAATGTCAGCGGGTGAAGCGCCGCGCGGCCCTCATAGGTTACGCCGGCTTCAAGAAATTCGATCCTCACATGCGCCCCCGGTTCTCATGCCGCCCTCTTATAGGCATCAATCCGCAGTTTCGAAAGTCTCGGATGTTCTTATTTTGTCCGAATCGTTCTACCGTCTGCCCATGGTCAAAGCGATTTCGAACATGGATGCGCGGCGCATCTTCCTCGCCCGGCAGGGACTTTCCGGGCCACCGGGGCAGGCGATGGACAAGGCCGGCCTGCTGGCGCTCATCGAGAAGATCGGCTTCGTTCAGGTCGATTCGATCCGCACGGTCGAGCGCGCCCACGATCTCATTCTGTTTTCCCGCAACCAGACCTTTCGCCGGCAGCATCTGGCCGCGCTGCTGGAGACGGATCGCGACCTGTTCGAGCACTGGACCCATGATGCCTCGCTCATCCCCACGCGGTTATATCCCTATTGGAAGCACCGCTTCGCCCGCGAACAGGAGCGCCTCGTCGCGCGCTGGCGCAAATGGCAAGGCGAGGGCTTCGAGGCTGTTTTCGAGGAGACCTACAAAGCCGTCAGGGACAATGGGCCGCTCTTTTCGCGCGACCTGAAGGAGGACGATCACGTCTCCGGCGGCTGGTGGAACTGGCATCCGGCGAAGACCGCGCTTGAGTATCACTGGCGCACAGGCCGGATCTCCATCTGCCACCGCGTCAATTTCCAGAAGGCTTATGATCTCGCCGAGAGGGTGATCCCGGACAAACACCGTCTGGTTGATGTCGATCATGATGCGTTTATCGACTGGGCCTGCCGGGCGGCGCTGGAGCGGCTTGGCTTTGCGACCTCGGGCGAGATCGCCGCCTTTTTTGACATCATCACGCCGCAGGAGGCGAAGACCTGGGTGGAGGAAAACCGCGATCAGCTTGCGGAGGTCGCGCTTGAGACTATGGAGGCCAGCAAGCCGCGCCTCACCTTCGCGCTGGCCGAAGAGGTCGATACCATCGCCGATGTTCCCGACCCACCGGGACGCGTTCGGGTGCTGAGCCCCTTCGATCCGCTGCTGCGCGACCGGGCGCGGGCGGAGCGCCTGTTCGGTTTTTCCTACCGGATCGAGGTCTTCGTGCCCGAGCCGAAACGTCAATACGGCTACTACGTCTTTCCGCTGCTGGAAGGCGCGCGGTTGATCGGCCGGATCGACATGAAGGCGGATCGCAAGCGCGGCACGCTCGATGTCAGAAAACTCTGGCTTGAGCCAGGCGTGCGGCCAGCCGCAGGGCGGCTGGAAAAGCTTGATGCCGAACTGCAGCGGCTTGCCCGCTTCACCGGCGTCGAGCGGGTGGAATACCTGCCGGGCTGGCGGGAGAGCGTGACCTGAAACGCCTCCCCCGCTGCCGATGCGCTAGGCCAGGCGACCCGTCTGACCGCGGTCGCGCAGATAATGGTCGGCGATGGTGCAGGCGAGCATTGCCTCGCCGATCGGCACGGCGCGAATGCCGACGCAGGGGTCGTGACGGCCCTTGGTGCGCAGCTCCACTTCCTGCCCGTCCTGGTCGATCGACTGGCGCGGCGTCAGGATGGAGGAGGTGGGCTTGATGGCGAAGCGCGCGATGATCGGCTCGCCGGTCGATATCCCGCCGAGAATGCCGCCGGCATGGTTCGACAGGAAGCGCGGCCGCCCGTCATTGCCGACCCGCATCTCGTCGGCGTTTTCCTCGCCGGTCAGTTCGGCGGCATTGAAGCCTTCGCCGATTTCGACGCCCTTGACGGCGTTGATCGACATCAGGCCGGAGGCGATGTCCTGGTCGAGCTTGGCATAGATCGGCGCGCCGAGGCCGGCCGGGACATTTTCGGCAATGACTTCGACCACCGCGCCGACGGATGAGCCGGACTTGCGGATATCATCCAGATAGCGTTCCCAGATCGGCACCATTTCGGCGTCCGGGCAGAAGAACGGATTGTTGTCGATCTCGGACCAGTCCCAATTGTCGCGGTTGATCCTGTGCTTGCCGATCTGGACGAGCGCGCCGCGATAGGTCACATCCGGTAGCACCTTGCGCGCAATCGCGCCGGCTGCGACGCGGGCCGCCGTCTCGCGCGCCGAGGAGCGGCCGCCGCCGCGATAGTCTCGCAAGCCGTATTTGACGTCATAGGTGTAGTCGGCATGGCCGGGGCGGTACTGCCGGGCGATCTCGCCGTAATCCTTGGAGCGCTGGTCGGTGTTCTCGATCATCAGCGAAATCGGCGTGCCGGTGGTCACATAGGTGCGGCCGTCTTCCTGCGGCAAAACGCCGGAAAGAACCTTCACCGCATCGGCTTCGCGCCTTTGGGTGACGAAACGCGACTGGCCGGGCTTGCGCCGGTCGAGGTAGGCCTGGATGTCGGCAAGCTCGAAGGCGATGCCGGGCGGGCAACCGTCGATGACGCAGCCAAGCGCCGGGCCATGGCTTTCGCCCCAGGTGGTGACGCGGAAAAGATGTCCGAATGTATTATGCGACATGGTTTACCTCTGCCGTCGTTGCGCGGCTTCGCTCTATCGCAATTACCGGATAAGGGAAAGCCTACTCGATCCAGCCGATCGTTCCGGCGGCCGGATCGATGCGCAGGACGGCATCCTGGGGGATCGGGAGCTCGGCGGCCTCTGCCGTCGGAACGCCGCCGACAATGCGGAAGAAGCTGCGGATCACGCCGCCATGGCAGACGCAGACGGTGGGGCCGACGACATCCTTCAGCCAGGCGGCGACGCGCCAGGACAGGATTTCGTAGCTTTCGGCATCCGCGCCGGGCGGAACGAAGGCCCATTTGTCTCTCTCGCGTTCCTGCAGAAGCGCCGGGCTGAAGCCTCCCACTTCTTTCAGCGTGCGGCCCTCCCAGTCGCCGAAGGATAACTCCTTCAGGCGATCGTCGGTGCGGTAGAGTTCGGGCGTCAGGCCCATGGCCGCGCGCGCCCGCTCCATCGTCTCGCGCGTGCGCGAAAGCGGGCTTGAAACGAAATCGTAAAGCCGGGCCTCGTCGCCCAGCATTTCCCCCAGTCGCTCGCCGTTGCCGCGGGCCTGTCCGCGCCCGGTCTCGTTCAGCGGAATGTCCTTCTGCCCCTGAAGGCGGTACTCGGCATTCCAGTCGGTTTGTCCGTGACGGATGGCGTAGATCAGCACGATTTCCTACCGTTCAATTTTCATTAAAGGATGATGCTAAAATTCAAAAGGTTAGGAGGGTTTTGCACATGTTTTGGAAAATCTTCACCCGCCAAAAGGCGGTTGCGGCGCTCGAATTCTATCGCCGTCGTGAGGAAAGCGCAAAGCAAAACGGCGCGGGCAGGGTCCGCGCCGTCATTCAGACTCAGTCCTTGACGACCGAAATGTCGGGTGCGTCGACCGCCTTCATGCCGACCACGTGGTAGCCGCTGTCGGCATGGAGAACCTCGCCGGTGACCGAGGTCGAAAGGTCAGACAGCAGGAACAGCGCCGTGTTGCCGACCTCGTCGATGGTGACGTTGCGCTTCAGCGGCGAGTTGTATTCGTTCCACTTCAGAATGTAGCGGAAATCGCCGATGGCGGAGCCGGCAAGCGTCTTGATCGGGCCGGCCGAAATGGCGTTGACGCGGATGCCGCGACCGCCGAGATCGACTGCCATGTAACGCACACTGGCCTCGAGCGCGGCCTTGGCGACGCCCATGACGTTGTAATGCGGCATGACCTTCTCGGCGCCGTAATAGGTCAGCGTGATCATCGATCCGCCTTCATTCATGATCTGCTCCGCCCGCCGCGCGATGGCGGTGAAGGAATAGACCGAAATATCCATGGATTTGGCGAAATTCTCGCGCGATGTATCGATATAGCGGCCGGTCAGTTCGTCCTTGTCGGAGAAGGCGATGGCGTGGACGACGAAGTCGATCTTGCCCCATTCCTGCTCGAGCGTCTTGAAGACGTCCTCGACGCTTGCGGGGTCCGTCACGTCGCAATGGCCGGCCATCAGGGCGTTGAGCTCTTTCGCCAGCGGCTCGACGCGCTTCTTCAGGTTGTCGCCCTGCCAGGTGAGCGCGATCTCGGCCCCGGCTTCATGACACGCTTTGGCAATGCCCCATGCGATCGATCGGTTGTTGGCAACACCGAGTATAATGCCGCGTTTGCCTTTCATGAGGCCGTTAGCTTCAGCCATGTGTCGATGCTCCTTGCAACTCTCTTCGTTTCTGCCTATGGCATAGGCAGCAATGCGGTTCAAGCAATCAGAACCGTGGTGAACCCGCTTTAGCTTCCGAAAAGGTTATTGCCAAGCCCTTGCAAAAATGCCCCGACCGGCCCTCGGCCGGGTGCCCGAATCCTGTTTGCAGGCGGCGTTGTGGTGGTGAAAACGGTTCGGTTGACGGCGGGATGCGTGATGAAACGCGCCGGCCCGGCGCGATGCGGGAGACCTTGCCATGTCCCAGGTAGACGAAAACGCCAACGATTTTACAGCTGAAAACGATCCCTTCGCGCTCTTCGGCAAATGGTTGCAGGATGCGGAAGCGACCGAGCCCAATGATCCGAACGGGGTGGCGGTCGCCACCGTCGATGAAGACGGGCTTCCCAATGTGCGCATGGTGTTGATGAAGGAATACGATATTCGCGGTTTCGTGTTCTACACCAACTTCGAAAGCCAGAAGGGGCGGGAGCTGCTTGGTCAGCCCAAGGCGGCGATGTGCTTTCACTGGAAATCGCTGCGCCGCCAGGTGCGCCTGCGGGGGCCCGTCGAGGTCGTTTCGGAGGAAGAGGCGGACGCCTATTTCAAATCCCGCCCGCGCGCCAGCCGCATCGGCGCCTGGGCCTCGAAACAGTCGCGGCCGCTGGAAAGCCGTTTCGCGCTGGAAAAGGCGGTCGCCCAGCACACGGCAAAATACGGCGTCGGCGAAGTGCCGCGCCCGGCCTACTGGTCCGGTTTCAGGCTGAAGCCGATCGCCATGGAATTCTGGCGCGACGGCAAGTTCCGCCTTCACGACCGGATCGAGTTCCGCCGGGCAAGCCCCGAGGGCGGCTGGCAGAAGGTCAGGATGTATCCCTGACAACACTGATACGGGACGAATTTCAGGCAAGGGGGGAAGAATGAGCGATATCGCAGATCTGGAAAAGGACGTCGCCGGGCAGGAGGAGCGACTGGTTTTCTCCACCTTCAGCGAGGATGATGCCTGGGATCTCGGTCAGCGCCTGGTCGGCCGGGCGCTGGCGCATGAGGCGAAAGTGGTGATCAATATCCGCACGCCGAACCGCACGCTGTTTCATGCCGCCCTGCCCGGGTCCGCCCCCGATAACGACATGTGGGCGCGGCGCAAGTCCAATGTCGTCTTCCATTTCCACCGCTCATCCTATGCGATCGAGTTGGAAAACAGGCGCAAGGGCCGAACGATTGGCCCGGAGCTCGGCCTCGACCTGAAGGACTTTGCCGATCATGGAGGCAGCTTCCCGGTGCGCATCAAGGGCGCGGGCGTCTTCGCGGCGATCACCGTTTCGGGTCTCGCCAGCGCCGACGACCACGGACTGATCGTCGCCGTGCTGGAGACTTTTTTGAAACCCTGAAAAATGCCGCCATGACAGGCGGAATTCTGTTTCCCTTGGGTGGAGGTGCCCCGGCCCAAGGGGCTGTTTTCCTTGTCGAGGCAGACGCCGCCCGTTCAGGATGCGGTTGGGGTCATGTTCTTGTGTTTTTTGCCGGGGCAGGGCTTCTGCATCAGGATCAGCGGATGCGGCAGACCGTTGTCGTCTGTCTCGCGGCGGCGCACGCCGCAAAAGCCATGGCGGCGGTAAAAGGCCACGGCGCGGTGGTTGGCGGCATAAACCTCGAGCGCCAGTTTGCCCTTGCGGTTGAAGGCATGGCCGAGCAACCTGCTGCCAATGCCCGCGCTCTGGGCTTCGGGCGCAACGAAAAGCCCACCGATAAACTGATCGATCAACCCGATGAAGCCAACAGGGGCATTGTTGACGACAGCGACCCAGGTTTCGGTTTCGGGCAGATATTTTTCGGAAATTTCCCGACGCTGTCGAAGGAGAAGCTCCTCCGGCAGAAAGGGGTGAGACAGACGCGAGGCCAGATGCCAGATTTCAGTGAGCGTCGCGTTGTCATCCGCCGCATAGGGGCGGATGACAACGGGCGCAGCGCCAAATGCGGCGCCAGAATGTTCAGGTACGCAATACATGCGACCCAGACTGCCTCAGAGCGGTAAAAAAAACGCTAAGCCTGCGTGCCGCCGACCGTGACCTGATCCAGCCTGAGATGCGGCTGGCCGACGCCGACCGGCACCCATTGGCCGGCCTTGCCGCAATTGCCGATGCCGTTGTCGAGCGCGAGATCATTGCCGACCATGGAAACGCGCTTCATCGCGTCCGGCCCGTTGCCGATCAGCATGGCGCCCTTGATCGGCGCGCCGATCCTGCCGTTTTCGATCATATAGGCTTCGGTGCAGGAGAAGACGAACTGGCCGGAGGTGATATCGACCTGACCGCCGCCGAAGGTGACGGCGTATATCCCCTTCTTCACGGAGGATATGATCTCGTCCTTGGTCTTGTCGCCGGCGAGCATATAGGTGTTGGTCATGCGCGGCATGGGAAGGTCCGAATAGGACTGGCGGCGACCGTTGCCGGTGGGCTGGACGCCCATCAGCCGCGCGTTCATGCGGTCCTGCATATAGCCCGTCAGCCGACCGTTCTCGATCAGCACGTTGTAGCCGGACGGCGTTCCCTCATCGTCGATGGAGATCGAGCCGCGCCGGTTGGCGATGGTGCCGTCATCAACGATGGTGACGCCGGGGGCGGCGACCATCTCGCCGACAAGGCCGGAAAATGCGGACAGACCCTTGCGGTTGAAATCGCCTTCCAGTCCGTGGCCGACGGCCTCGTGGATCATCACGCCCGGCCAGCCATTGCCGAGCACAACATCCATGGTGCCGGCCGGCGCTTCAATGGCCTCCAGATTGACAAAGGCCTTGCGCAGCGCCTCTTCCGCGCCCGACTGCCAGTCCTGGCGGGCGAACAGGTCGGCGAAGCTCTGCCGTCCGCCTATGCCGAAGGAACCGGTCTCCTGCCGGTCGCCATCGCCGACGACCACGGAAATATTGAGCCGCGTCATCGGCCGGACATCGCCGACGCGGTAGCCGTCCGCCCTGAGGATATCGACAACCTGATGGCTTGCGGCAAGCGATGCCGAGACCTGGCGCACCCGCGGATCGCGCGCGCGCAGATAGGCATCAATCTCGCCGAGAAGCTTGACCTTCTCCTCGAAACTCGGCGCGCCAATCGGGTTCTCGTCCGAATAGAGCCTGGTATTGGTGCCGCGCGGCGGCTCGGCATAGGTGCCTGTGTAGCCTGCGGTGACGGCCTTGGCGGTGGAGGCGGCGCGTTTCAGCGCGCCGAGGGACAATTCGCCCGCATGGGCAAAGCCGCTCGCCTCGCCGGCAACGGCCCTGAGGCCAAAGCCGTGGCCTGTATTGAAGGAGCCGCTCTTCAGCCTGCCGTCGTCAAAGGTCAGTGATTCGTTCTGGCTGTATTCGACATAGAGTTCGCCGTCGTCCGCGCCGTGGAGCGTATCGGAAACGATGTCGCGGATCGTGCTTTCGTCTGCGTCGAAATGGCTGATCAGGTCCCGGTCCGTCATGTGGCTGTCGTCCTTTTTGTTCTCACATCTCCATATAGGAAGTGGCGGGCGCAATATCAGGGCAGGGCGTCAAAGCCCTCGCCGAAGCCGGAGAGATCGACCGGAATGCCGATCGTGTCCTGATCGATGGAAAAGTTCAGCGTGAACACGGCCTCGGTGCCGGCGCGCAGGATCTTCATCAGGTCCTCGTCGATATCGACCTCCACATAGCAGCCATCGAGATAGCAGCGTGAGAATGCGGCCTTGCCGATATTCACGCCGTCGACGAAAAGCCCCATGCCCTCGGGCAGGAACACGCCGAGCGGGGAGAGCACTCTCAGCAGCGTCGCCTGCCGGTCGGCTGTCTTCAAGACGGCGATGGAGAGCCCGATCTCGGGCCGGTCGTCGGCGATCACGTTCTGCATCAGCGCGCATTGATCGAGCGTCGAGCCGGGCGGTTGATCGCAGATCATCGACCAGGCACCGTGATTCTCGCGCACCATGGTTGGGTCCTGCTCGTCGCCGAGTTCTATGCTCTGGCTCGTCTGCGGCGCTGGGTCTTGCGCGCCGGTGCTCTCCTGGGCGTTTGCCTGAAGGGGCGCGACGGCAATCAGTGCGGTCGAAAGCGCAAGCCTGGCCGCGGCGCTGATTGCCCGCGGCAGGCGGATTGCGGGACATGTAGGCATGGCACGGATTCCTGCATTCATGATAAAGCGTTGTCTTGTGAAAGGGTTTTGGCGGTTTCCGGAGGAAATTTCAACGGCGCGACAGGGAAGACAGTGCCAAACCCAAAACGGAATTTGCAGAATTTATTCCGTTTGCCTGAGACAATTTGACGCTTCAAATCGGCAAATGCTATGGCATAATTGTGACTGAGGGAGAAAAAGAGGCACACCGCCTTCGCCACTGTACGCAGGTGGGCGTGCGTCAGCGAAAACAAATGTTATCATGGCCTTCGATGCGCTTCGGGCCTTCATGCCATATAGCGTTCTTGGAATGGGTCCGGTTTGACCACGGTCAAACGATGGAGGGAGAATTCAACGTGATGAACAAGACCAGAGCATGCGTGGCAGCTCTTCTCTGTCTTGCGGGCACGGGCAGCGCCTTTGCGGCGCAGCCTCAGCCGTGGGAAATGGGCATGCAGCCGGCGGCATCGCCGATCATGCATCAGATTCGATGGTTCGAGCAGTATACGCTCTGGTTTATCGTGCCGATCGTGCTTTTCGTGCTGGCGCTGCTGATCACGGTGATCGTGCGCTTCAGGGCATCGAAGAACCCGGAAGCCTCGCGCACCAGCCACAACACCGTAATCGAGGTGGTGTGGACCGTTGCACCCGTGCTTATTCTCCTGTTCCTGGCCGTGCCGTCTTTCAATCTCCTGACGGCCCAGCTGACCATGCCGGAAGACCCGAAGCTGACGGTGAAGGCCACCGCGACGCAGTGGTTGTGGAGCTATGACTATCCGGAAATCGAGGATGGCGAGATCTCTTATTCCTCCTACATGCTGACCGAAGACCAGCGCGCCGAATACGGCAAGGAAGACAAGGCGGTCTATCCGCGCCTTCTCGCCGTCGACAACGAGATGGTGGTGCCGGTCGGCGAGGTGGTGCGCCTTCTGGTGACGGCGGCGCCGACGGATGTCATCCATTCCTTTGCCATGCCGGCCTTCGGCATCAAGATCGACGCCGTGCCGGGCCGTCTCAACGAAACCTGGTTCAAGGCGGATGCGGAAGGCATCTATTACGGACAGTGTTCCGAGCTTTGCGGCAAGGACCACGCCTTCATGCCGATCGCGATCCGCGCCGTGTCGGCCGAGCAATTCGAAACCTGGCAGGCCTCCGCCGCAACCGATGTGGAAGCAGCCAACAAGGCGCTGATGGCCAGCATCGACAGCCAACAGCAGGGCGGTGACGCCGTTCTGCTGGCAGACAAAGACTAAGGGGGAGGGAGACGATCATGGCCGAAGCAGGCACTCACACCGCTCACGACGACGACCATAAGCCCGGCTTTTTCGCCCGCTGGTTCCTGTCGACCAATCACAAGGATATCGGCACGCTCTACCTGATCTTCGCCATCTGTGCGGGCATCATCGGCGGCGCGCTCTCCGTTGCCATGCGCATGGAGCTGCAGGAGCCCGGTATCCAGATCTTCAACGGCCTGGCCTCCATGGTCTATGGCGACGCAGGCGCTGCGGCCGTCGACCAGGGCAAGCATCTTTACAACGTCTTCACCACCGCGCATGGCCTGATCATGATCTTCTTCATGGTGATGCCGGCGCTGATCGGCGGTTTCGCCAACTGGATGATTCCGATCATGATCGGCGCGCCGGACATGGCCTTTCCGCGGCTCAACAATATTTCCTTCTGGCTGATCGTGCCGGCCTTCCTGCTGTTGCTGCTTTCCATGTTCGTGGAAGGCCCCGCAGGCTCCAACGGCGTCGGCGGCGGCTGGACGCTCTATCCGCCGTTCTCGTCGACGGGCATGCCGGGCCCGGCGGTGGATCTGGCGATTTTCGCGCTGCATGTGGCCGGCATCTCGTCCATTCTCGGCGCGATCAACTTCATCACCACGATCCTGAACATGCGCGCGCCGGGCATGACGCTGCACAAGATGCCGCTTTTTGCCTGGTCGGTGCTGGTCACTGCCTTCCTGCTGCTTCTGTCGCTGCCGGTTCTGGCGGGCGGCATCACCATGCTTCTGACCGACCGGAACTTCGGCACGACCTTCTTCTCGCCGGAGGGCGGCGGCGATCCGATCCTTTACCAGCACCTGTTCTGGTTCTTCGGCCACCCGGAAGTCTACATCCTGATTCTGCCGGCCTTCGGAATCATCAGCCACATCATTTCGACCTTCGCGAAGAAGCCGGTCTTCGGCTATCTCGGCATGGCCTATGCCATGGTCGCGATTGGCGCCGTCGGCTTCATCGTCTGGGCGCATCATATGTACACGGTTGGTCTCTCGCTTGATACGCAGCGCTACTTCGTTTTCGCCACCATGGTGATCGCGGTGCCGACGGGCGTGAAGATCTTCTCGTGGATTGCCACGATGTGGGGCGGGTCTATCAGCTTCAAGGCGCCTATGGTCTGGGCAATCGGCTTCATCTTCCTGTTCACCGTTGGCGGCGTGACGGGTGTTCAGCTTGCCAATGCCGGGCTCGACCGGTCGCTGCACGATACCTATTACGTGGTGGCGCACTTCCACTATGTTCTCTCGCTTGGCGCCGTGTTTGCGATTTTCGCCGGCTGGTATTACTGGTTTCCGAAGATCACCGGCTATATGTACAACGAGAAGGTCGCGGTCCTGCATTTCTGGGTTATGTTTATCGGTGTTAACCTGGTGTTCTTCCCGCAGCACTTCCTTGGGCTTTCGGGCATGCCGCGCCGCTATATCGACTATCCGGATGCCTTTGCCGGCTGGAATGCGGTGTCGTCCTACGGCTCCTATATTTCCGCCGTCGGCGTTCTCATCTTCCTTTTCGGCATCTATGAAGCCTTTGCGAAGAAGCGGGTTGCCGGTGATAATCCCTGGGGACCGGGCGCTACCACGCTCGAATGGCAGCTTTCCTCGCCGCCGCCTTATCACCAGTGGTCGGAACTGCCGCGGGTGCGCTGAGCCGCGCCGCTGAAACAAGACGAAGGCCGCGCGCCCGCCGAACGAGCGAGGGGCGCGCGGTTTTTTCAAGAGAATTGAGACAGAGCAGAACATGACAGTTTTGGACAGCGAGACCGGCCTGGGACATGCCGATATCGGCCTTTCGGAGGCAACGGCGCGCGACTATTTCGCCCTGCTGAAGCCGCGGGTGATGTCGCTGGTGGTGTTTACCGCCTTCGCCGGGCTGTTTCTGGCGCCGGGGCCGATCAATCCGCTCATGGGCGCGATCGCAATCCTGTGCATCGCCACCGGGGCGGGCGCGGCCGGCGCGCTCAACATGTGGTATGATTCCGATATTGATGCCGTCATGTCGCGCACGGCGAAGCGGCCGATTCCGGCTGGCCGCGTGAGCCGCCAGGAGGCGCTTGCCTTCGGCATCACGCTCTCCTGTTTTTCCGTCGCCACCCTCGGTCTTGCGGTCAACTGGTTTGCCGCTGGCTTGCTGGCTTTCACGATTCTCTACTATGCCGTTTTCTACACGATGTGGCTGAAGCGCTCGACGCCGCAGAACATCGTCATCGGCGGGGCCGCCGGCGCCTTTCCGCCCATGGTCGGCTGGGCTGCGGTCACGGGCGGCATTTCGATCGACAGCATCATCCTGTTCTCAATCACCTTCCTGTGGACGCCTCCGCATTTCTGGGCGCTGGCGCTCTTCAAGATGCGCGACTACGACGATGTCGGCATTCCGATGATGCCGAATGTTGCCGGCGAGACATCGACCAAGAACCAGATGCTCGTCTATGCCGTGCTGACGGCGATCGCCGGCGTCGCCCCCGCGCTGACCGGGCTTGCAAGCCCGGCCTATGCGGTTTTTGCCGCAGCGATGGGCGCCTATTTCATCTACGCCTCGCTGAAGGTGCGGGCGATGCCCGAGGGCGATGAGCGCATGCTGCCGGCAAAGAAGATGTTCGGCTTCTCGATCCTCTATCTGTTTTCGATCTTCGCGGCGCTGATTGCCGACCGCGCCATCGTCATGTTGTTCGGGTGAGGGCGTCATGATCGAGACCGTCAAGCTCACCGACAAGCAGAAGAAGGCCCGGCGCGGGCGCAACCTGGCGCTCGGCGTGGTGCTTTTCGGCCTCGTCGTGCTGTTCTACGTCATCACCATGGTCAAGTTCGGATCGGTCTGAGGAGGGAGCGCATGACGGAGGAGACGGGACAGAGAAAGCCGCGCAACAACGGCGCGATTGTCGCCATGTGCCTGGTCTTCGTGATCGGCATGACCGGCATGAGCTTTGCCGCCGTCCCGCTCTATCGCATCTTCTGTCAGGTGACCGGCTATAACGGCACGGCGCAGCGCGTCGAGCAATACTCCAACACCATTCTCGACAAGACCATCAAGGTGACCTTCGACGCCAATGTCGCACCCGGTCTCGACTGGGAGTTCAAGCCGATGCAGAAATCGGTCTCTCCGAAGATCGGAGAGACGGTGCAGGTCATGTTTGAGGCGCGCAACAAGTCGAGCGAGCCGATCAACGGCCAGGCGATCTTCAACGTGACGCCTCTGCAGGCCGGCGCCTATTTCAACAAGGTCGAGTGCTTCTGCTTCACCGATACGACGCTGCCGCCGGGCGAGACGCTGGAAATGCCGGTGGTCTTCTTTGTCGATCCGGCGATTACGGAAGCGGAGGAAACGAAGGACATCAAGGTGCTGACCCTGTCCTACACATTTTTCGAGCATGATCTGCCCGCTGCATCGGAGGCGGCGGCGCTGGAGGTAAGGCGCGCCGAAACGAACGGGTGATCCGGCGGCCTGAGTTGCGGATTGTCATCCGCAGGGATTGATTAAAGCAGCAATTTCGGCCCTTATGCTGCGAGGGAGAGGAAACGGGGACCATTCATGGCGGAAACGCAACACAAAAACCACGACTACCACATCATCGATCCGAGCCCGTGGCCGCTGGTCGCCTCGATCGGCGTGTTTCTGATGGCTTTCGGTGGCGTCGGCTACATGCGCTATCTGAGCGGCGGCACGTTTTCGATGTTCGGCCTTAACCTGGCGCAGCCCTGGCTGTTCCTGATCGGTCTGGTCGTCGTTCTCTATGTGCTTCACGGCTGGTGGTCGGATACGATCAGGGAAGGGCAGGAGGGCCATCACACGCCGGTGGTGTCGCTGCATCTTCGCTACGGCATGATCATGTTCATCGCCTCGGAAGTGATGTTCTTCGTCGCCTGGTTCTGGGCCTTCTTCGACGCAAGCCTGTTTACCGGGGAGGCGATCCAGGCAGCGCGCGTTGCGGCGACGGGCGGAACCTGGCCGCCGGAAGGCATTGCCGTCGTCGATCCGTGGCACTTCCCGCTCTACAACACCGTAATCCTGCTGCTCTCGGGCACGACGCTGACCTGGGCGCATCACGCGCTTCTGCACGGAGACCGCAAGGGGCTGATCCAGGGGCTGACGCTGACTGTCGTTCTGGGGCTGCTCTTTACCAGTGTTCAAGCCTACGAATATTACGAGGCGCCGTTTGCCTTCAAGAATTCGATCTATGGCGCGACCTTCTTCATGGCGACCGGCTTCCACGGCTTCCACGTTATCGTCGGCACGATCTTCCTGATTGTCTGCCTGGTGCGGGCAGCGCGCGGCGCCTTTACCCCGGAGCGGCATTTCGGGCTCGAAGCGGCGGCCTGGTACTGGCACTTCGTCGACGTCGTCTGGCTGTTCCTGTTCTTCACGATCTATATCTGGGGCGGCTGGGGTGCGCCGCTTGCCGAAACCGGACATTGATCCTAGATTGGCGGCCGCCGCGTCACATCAGTCGCGGCGGCCGGTATTTTCCGCGAGGCATCGTCATCGATATCCATGAAGAAAAGACCGCTTCGGGCGGACGCTATTTCGCCAATGTCGACGGTTTCGAGGCCGAGATGACCTATTCGCGGGCATCCGCAAGCCTTGTCATCATCGATCACACCGGCGTACCCGATGCGCTACGCGGCAAGGGCGTCGGTCAGGCGCTCGCCGAACATGCCGTCGCGGCCGCGCGCAAGGGCGGCTGGAAGATCATTCCCCTTTGCCCCTTCTTCAAGGCGCTTAGCATCCGCCATGGAGAGTGGCAGGATGTCCTTCAGTAAGAGGCGCCGCGCCGGTCTCTGCCGGCGGCGATCCGTTTCATGTCAGATCACGATCATAGCTCGAAATCCGCAAGCCTGGTGAAGTCCGGCCTTGCCGGGCGATGCCCGCGTTGCGGAAAGGGGCGGTTGTTCGACGGCTTCCTGACCTTGCGTCCTGCCTGCGAACAGTGCGGGCTCAGCTATGAATTCGCCGATTCGGGCGACGGGCCGGCCGTCTTCGTCATGTTTGCCGTCGGCTTTCTGGTGATCGCGCTGGTGCTCTGGACGGAGATCTCCTATTCGCCGCCGCTCTGGGTGCATGCCGTCATCTGGGTGCCGGTGACGATCGCGCTGTCGCTTGGCGCGCTCCGCGCCTTCAAGGGCGTGCTGATCGGTTTGCAATACCGCCACAGCGCCGCGGAAGGCGTGCTCGATCGCTCAAACGACGATGCCTGAGCGTCGCCTGTCACCGCTCGGCGTCATCGGGCTTGGCCTGGCGCTCGTCGCCTTCGTCTGCCTCATCCTCCTCGGCAACTGGCAGGTTCGCCGGCTCCAGTGGAAGGAAGATCTTCTGGCGACCATCGAGGCGCGTCTGGCCGCGCCGCCGGTCCCGCTTGCCGAGATCGAGATGCTGGCGGCAGAGGGCGCGGATATCCGCTATCGACCGGTGACGGTTACCGGCACGTTCGACCATGACCGCGAGCGGCACTATTTCGCAACCTTCGATGGCCTGTCCGGCTATTACGTCTATACGCCGCTCAGGCTTGCGGACGGGCGGATCGTCTTCGTCAATCGCGGCTTCGTGCCCTTCGACCGGAAGGATGCGGCAACGCGGGCCGAAGGGCAGGTGGAGGGGCCTGTCACCATAACCGGCCTTTCGCGCGAGCGCCTGCCGGAAAAGCCGTCCTTCCTCGTTCCCGAAAACGATCCGGCCAAGAATATCTTCTACTGGAAGGACCTTGATGCCATGGCGGCCTCCGCCGGGCTTGGCGACGACGTGGTGCTGCCCTTCTTCATCGATGCCGGCGATGCGGAAAATCCGGGCGGCCTGCCGGTCGGCGGGGTCACCCGCATTTCCTTTCCCAACAATCACCTGCAATACGCGTTCACCTGGTACGGTCTTTCGGCGGTGCTTGCCGTCGGGGTCGGTGTGCTGGTGATCAGAAGGCGCCGCAACCGTGATTGACCTTCTGGCGCCGGACCTGAAGGTGGTTTTCTGCGGAACCGCAAAGGGCACGATCTCGGCCCGCACCGGTTCCTTTTACGCCAACCCGTCAAACCGCTTCTATCGCACCCTGCACGAGACGGGCCTGACGCCCGAGCGGATCGATCCGGCGGATTTTCGACGGCTGCTCGATTACGGCATCGGCCTGACGGACCTTAACCAGGTCGAAAGCGGCATGGACCGGGTTTTGACCGAGAAGCATTTCGACCTTCAGGGCTTCCGCGAAAAGATGCGGCGCTGCCGGCCCAAGCTTATCGCCTTCACCAGCCTGACGGCCGCGCGGATCTTCCTTGCCGACAGGACGATCCGCTGTGGACTTCTGGACCAAGCCATCGGCGGCATACCCGTCGTCGCCCTGCCGTCCACATCCGGCGCCAACGCGCATTGGACAAGGGACCGTCATCATTGGTATCAGTTGCGGGCGTTGATTTGCCGCGCCGAAAACCCATCTTGGGGCGAAGAGCAAAAGGCGACGGAATGACAGATACGAAAGAGCCGGACATGACCAAGAGCCCCCTCACCATCCGTCTGTGCGGGCCGCGCGGCTTTTGCGCGGGCGTCGACCGGGCAATCCAGATCGTGGTTTTGGCGCTGAAGCGCTATGGTGCGCCGGTCTATGTGCGCCACGAGATCGTCCATAATCGCTATGTGGTCGAGGGGCTGGAGGCCATGGGCGCAATTTTTGTCGAGGAGCTTGACGAGATCCCGGCAGAGCACCGCGACCAGCCGGTGGTGTTCTCCGCCCATGGCGTGCCGAAATCCGTGCCGGCGGATGCCGAAACCCGCAATCTCTTCTATCTCGACGCCACCTGCCCGCTGGTCTCCAAGGTGCACAAGCAGGCGATGCGCCACGAACGGCTCGGCCGCCATGTCGTTCTGATCGGCCATGCGGGCCACCCGGAAGTGATCGGCACGATGGGACAATTGCCGGAAGGCGCGGTGTCGCTGGTCGAGACGGTGGAAGACGCGGAGAAATACGAGCCTGTCGATCCGGACAATCTCGGCTACGTCACCCAGACAACGCTTTCGGTGCAGGATACGGCGGCGGTGATTGCCAAGCTGCAGGAAAGATTTCCCAATCTGACCGCGCCGTCTGCCGATTCGATCTGCTATGCGACGACCAACCGGCAGGAAGCCGTGTCGGCTGCCGCGCCGGGCTGCGACCTCTTCATCATCGTCGGCGCGCCGAATTCGTCCAATTCCAAACGCCTGGTCGAGGTTGCAAGCCGCGCCGGCGCGAAGCGCGCCATGCTGGTCCAGCGCGCCTCCGAACTCGATTTCGACGTGATCGGCGATATCGCGACGCTCGGCATCTCGGCTGGAGCCTCTGCGCCGGAAGTGATCGTCAACGAAATCATCGAGGCCTTCCGCGACCGTTTCGACGCCACGGTGGAGCTTGCCGAAACCGCAATCGAAAACGAGCATTTTCTCGTCAACCGGGAACTGCGCGATGTCGAGCTGACCGTCGAGGACATGGCTTTCGTGAACGGGCGATAAAACTGTTTCCGGCGTCTGTTGGGTTTGTGTCTGCTTGACAGCGACGCGGCCATCGTGAAAACCAGCAGCAGGTTTTCCATCGGGGATTTGCATTGGCCGTCTATACCGACATCAACGAGGTCGAGCTGAAGGAGTTCCTTCAGGCCTACGACACGGGTACGCTCCTGTCCTTCAAGGGCATTGCCGAGGGCGTCGAGAACTCGAACTTCCTGCTTCACACCGACCGGTTTCCGCTGATCCTGACGCTTTACGAAAAGCGGGTCGATGAGAACGATCTGCCCTTCTATCTCGGGCTGATGCAGCATCTGGCCGAACGCGGCATTTCCTGCCCGCTGCCGCTGCCGCGCTCCGACGGTGCGCTTTACGGCGAGCTTTGCGGCAGGCCTGCAGCGTTGATCTCGTTTCTGGAAGGCATGTGGCTTCGAAAGTCCGAGGCGAAGCACTGCCGCGAACTGGGTGCGGCGCTTGCCCGCATGCATATCGCCGGCCAGGACTTTTCCATTCGCCGCGAGAACGCGCTGTCTCTGAAGGGCTGGGTTGATCTCTGGGATAAGTCCGCCGCGCGCGCCGACGAGGTCCAGGCGGGCCTGGAGAGCGAGATTACCGACGAACTGGCGCTGCTCGAGGACCGCTGGCCGGTCGATCTGCCGGAAGGCGTCATCCATGCCGACCTCTTTCCCGACAATGTGTTCTTCATTGGCGATGGGCTTTCCGGCCTGATCGATTTCTATTTCGCCTGCAATGATTTCCTCGCCTATGATCTGTCGATCTGCCTCAATGCCTGGTGTTTCGAAAAGGACGGTGCCTTCAACGTCACCAAGGCGCGGGCGCTGATCGAGGGTTATCAGAGCGTGCGCCCGCTGAGCGCCGCCGAGATCGAGGCGCTGCCGCTTCTGGCGCGCGGCTCGGCGCTGCGTTTCTTCCTGACGAGGCTTTACGACTGGCTGACGACGCCGGAAGGCGCGCTGGTGGTCAAGAAGGATCCGCTGGAATATCTGCGCTATCTGCGCTTCCACCGCTCGGTGAAGAGCGCCGGCGAATACGGGCTGGCATGAGCATGAAGACGGTCGAGATTTTCACTGACGGGGCCTGTTCCGGCAATCCCGGTCCCGGCGGTTGGGGCGCTGTGCTGCGTTACGGCGAGAAGGAGCGCGAGCTTTTTGGCGGCGAGCAGCTTACCACCAACAACCGCATGGAGCTGATGGCGGCGATCGAGGCGTTGAAGGCGCTGAAAGAGCCTTGCGTGGTGTCGCTCTATACCGATAGCGTCTATCTGAAGGATGGCATCGGCAAATGGATCCATGGCTGGAAGAAGAACGGCTGGAAGACAGCGGCGAAGAAACCGGTCAAGAATGCCGAACTCTGGCAGGCGCTCGAGACCGAGCGCAATCGCCATGAGGTGACGCTTTTCTGGGTGAGGGGCCATGCCGGCCATGAAGAGAACGAGCGCGCTGACGAACTGGCGCGCCAGGGGATGGAACCATATAAAAAGGGACGGTGAAGGCTAAGGCCAGGCCGCCATTCTGGAGGACATTCATGATCTTGCATTGCGTATTCATTCGATTTCGACAGGACGTCACGGCTTCCGAAAAGGAAGCGATCTATGCCGGCATTGCCGCGCTGAAGGATGTGATCGACGGGATCGTCGACGTGAAGGGCGGGCCGAATGTTTCGCCGGAAGGCCTCGACAGTGGTTATGCCGACGGCTTTGCCGTCACTTTCGAGAACGCCGCCGCGCGTGATGCCTATCTCGATCATCCCGACCACAGGGCGGTGGGCGAGAAGATCGTGGCCGCCGCAGCCGGCGGTCAGTCGGGTATTCTCGTTTTTGACATGAAGGTTTGAACGCGCTCACGCGATCAGGCGGATGATAAGCCGGTCGAAGGGCCGCAGCGCGATCCGCCAGGAAAGCCTCAGCAGGCGGAAGCCGAAATAGGCCGCGCCCGCCAGCCATAAGGCAAACGACGTGGTCCAGCTTGTTGCGGTCAGAAGAAGCCCGCCCAGCGTTACCGCCCCGGACCCCAGCAGAAACACCACCGCGCGGAAGCGCTTGCCGATCCGCGCCGAAAGCTTGCCAAACTTGGTAAGGTCGGCGGGCGTGTCCGCGACCTTGAGCATGTCGGTTCCCGCGCGAAGCCCCTGCTTGGTCATCACCGTGCCGACATTGGCGGCCGCATCCTGCATGCGCAGCAGCGGCTTGGCGTTGAGCGAGGAGGAAAGCGCCCGGCTTGCCGCCGGCACATTGCCGCGCTTGAGCAGGGGAACGGCTGTGCGCAGGGCGGGAGCGTTCACCGCCTGGCGCGAGAGACGGGTGAAGGAGCGGCGCAGCGGCGCCGTCAGCGCGCCTGCCTTGCCGGCGGCCTTCAGGGCGCTTGTGCCGACCTTTGCCGTGGTCGCCGAGCCCGCCGAAAGGATCACCGCGCCGGTGATCGCGATGCCCGCGACGGAAATCCCGAGAATGAACGGATCATAGTCCTCGCCGGAGAGATAGGCGCCGCCCTCGATGATGATGTCCCGGACGTCGCCGACCGTCGTGAGATCGGTCGCGACCGCGCCGATCAGGCCTGCCGCGCTGTCGGGCCGTCCGGTCAACGCGCCCTCGAACATGTCCGAAAGACGGTTGCCGAGGCTCATTTCGTTGGAGACGGCGACTTCCGTTCGATCGCGCAGCGCGCCGTCGACCGGAACGCCGCGACTGTCGGCAAGCGTCAGAACGCTTCCCGCGAGATCGGGATCGTCATTCGCCAGCGCCTCGAGGATCGCCGCCTGGTAATCTGACGGATCCAGGCGGTCCAGCCGGTAATCGGTGATTGCAACAGGATCGTTGGACGATGCCAGAAGCCGGGCGGAACTGATCCCGTTCGGGACCACGAAAGGCATGGTGATGACGAGCGCCACGGCAAGAGCTGGCGTGCCGAACCTGCGAACCGCGCTCCGGACTTCTGGCGTCATCAAGGCTTTTCCGTATGCCGCGGCAAAGAGCGGCTCTCCTCACGATTGATGCAGATGATTTTTGCGATTACGGGCCGCGGAACGCAAGCGCCCAGCGCGTCATGAAGACCGGGCCGGCCTCTCACCGGCCCGGCGGAACAGCTTCAGAGCTGGCCGAGAATGGTGGCCGCGGCCGAGACCGTGGCCTCGCCGGAATTATCCTCAACGTTCAGTTCTTCAACAACGCCGTCCTTGACCAGCATCGAATAGCGCTTGGAGCGCGTGCCGAGACCGCCGCCGGAAAGATCGAGCTCCATGCCCAGCGCCTTGGCGAAGGCGCCGTCAGGATCGGCAAAATAGCGGATCTTGCCTTCGCCGCCCGTTGCCTTGGCCCAGCCGCCCATGACGAAGGGGTCGTTGACGGCAATGACGGCGATCTCGTCGACGCCGCGCGCGAGAATGGCGTCCCGGTTTTCCAGATAGGTCGGCAGGTGGTTGATCGAGCAGGTGGGCGTGAAGGCGCCCGGCACGGCAAACAGCACGACCCGCTTCGATTTGAAGAATTCATCGCTTGCGACTTTCTCCGGCCCGTTCTCCGTCAGCTCCATGAAGGTGGCGGAGGGCAGGGTATCTCCCTTGGCAATCGACATTTTGAAATCCTCTTTGCGTTTGTTGAAAAGGCGCAATCAGGACTTAGGGTCGATCAGGCGTGATAACAAGCGGCATTTCCATGGCCCGACCGCCGGATTTGGCCAGAAGCAGCCAGTCGCCATCCTCCGGATCGGCGTCATCGGGGAGGGCGGAAAGGGGGATGTCGAAGACGACTTGCCCGTCCTTGATCTTGCCGCCGCGCGCTTCAACGATATAGCCGCGGTTGTTGGCAAGCGTGATCTCGTGATCGGCATCCGGATCGGGAAGCGTGAGCGATAGCTTGATGCCGTCAGCGGCCAGGACCGCCTCTGCGACGCGGAAATCTGCCGAGGGGCTTTCGGGAAGGCGCGTGCGGGCGACGGCGAGAATGGCTTTGTCCACCGGCGTCTCCTCATAGCCTGCGGCTTTCGCCGGAATATCGAAGCTTGCCTGAAAGGGTATGCAGATATCCTTGCAGAGGCCGATGAAGGCTGTGACCGTCAGGGCAGGAAGCGAGCCGGGCGCGACCTTGAGCGTCAGCGGAAACGTCACCGGCCCGTCATAGCCCATATCGGTCGCCTCCGCGATCTTCAGCCGTTTGGGTACGGGGTAATCGATCGCCTCGAGCTGTGCTTCTCCCGCTCCGGTCACGGTGATCTGCGGAGGAATGCCGCTTTCGCCCGGTTCGCGCCAGTAGGTGATGAAACCGGGATCGGGCTCGACCTGCAGCGCCGCATGGATCGTGCCGTCGGCAGAAGGCGGTGAGAGGATAACGCGCATGCGCCCACCCGTATCCTCAGCCCAGGGCGTTGTGGCGGCGAGAGACAGCTGTGCTGCGCCGGAAAGGGCAAATGCCGTCACGGCGGCAGAGACGAAGTAGCGGTTCAAGCGTTTCATGGCGAAATATTTAGCGCAGGAGCGGGCCTCCCGCCACGTTTCTCATCGGCTTTTCGGACAAATTGATTTGAACATTGCGTGACCTTGCCCCATGTTGATCCTATGCCTAGGATGAATTTCGAAAGCGGCGCGAACACTTTGCTGGAGGCCGATTTGTTTGACAACCTGATGACGGAGCGTGAACGCGGCCCATTCGATGGTCAGTTCCTGATCGCCATGCCGCAGCTTGCGGAAAGCGATTTCGAACGCAGCGTGATCTATATCTGCGCCCATTCCGAGGATGGCGCGATGGGGTTCGTCATCAATCGTGCCCAGTCCGTCACCTTTCCCGAAGTGCTGGAACAGCTCAAACTGGTGGACCACGATGCCCCGGATCTATCTGCCCCCGGTATCGGCGATTTTCCGGTGCTCTGCGGCGGACCGGTGGAACCCGGTCGCGGCTTTGTCCTGCATTCCGACGATTTTGCCGGCGACGGCAGTATTCCCATTACCGACGAACTGTTCATGACCGGCACGCTCGATGTGCTGCGCTCGCTCGCCGCCGGCAGGGGGCCGGACAAGGCGATCCTGGTGCTTGGCTATGCCGGCTGGGCGCCCGGCCAGCTTGAAAGCGAGATCGCCAATAATGACTGGCTGACCTGTCCGGCGATCGAGGACCTGCTGTTCGACCGCGACCTCGACAGCAAGTATGAGCGCGCGCTCTTCTCCATGGGGGTCCGCCCGTCCTCGCTCTCTTCCAATGTCGGGCACGCCTGAAACAAACTGCCGACATTTCCGTTTACCGGACGCTGACGGCCGTCGATCGGGGCGGCCGCAATTGCGAGGTCATCATGAAGATTTTCGAATGCGACCATTGCGGTCAGACCGTCTATTTCGACAACGAGGTCTGCGTCGCCTGCGGCCACCGTTTGGGGTTCGATCCCGAAACGGTCGCCATGTATGCCCTGAAGCCGGTGGACTCGATCAACTGGCACAAGGCCGATGACACCGGGCGCCAGTTCCGCTTCTGCGAAAACGCCGTCGTCAATGTCTGCAACTGGCTGCTGCCGGATGGCAGCGACGAGCCGTTCTGCCCGTCCTGCCGGCATAACAATCTGATCCCCGACACGGGCACGGAGGTCGGCCTTGCACGCTTTGGCAGGATCGTGACGGCGGAGCGTCATCTCTTCTATTCGCTGTTGCGCTGGAATGTTGACACGCCGACCAGAGCACAGGATCCCGAATGCGGCCTCGTCTTCGATTTCCTTGAAGATACGCTCGATGCGGACGGTAATCTCCAGCCGGCCATGACCGGTCATGAAAATGGCCTGATCTCGCTCAGGGTCGCTGAGGCGGACGATGTCACCCGCGAGATCGCGCGCCAGCAGATGAACGAGCCTTACCGGACGCTGCTCGGCCATTTCCGCCACGAAGTCGGTCACTACATCTGGGACAGGCTGGTGCGCGCCGGCGACAGGCTAGACGCGTTCCGGTCGCTCTTCGGCGACGAGCGGGAAGATTATCAGGCCGCGCTGCAGCGCCATTACGAAAATGGCCCGTCTCCGGGCTGGCCGGAAAATTTCGTCAGCGCCTATGCCTCGACCCATCCGTGGGAGGATTTTGCCGAGAGCTTCGCCCACGCGCTTCATATCGTCGATACGCTGGAGACGGCGCGCGCTTTCGGGCTGATGCTGGATGACGCCAGTCTGGAACCGCTCGGCGATCCCTATAGCTGCGCGAGCGGCAAACGGCTGGCCGATGCGTGGGTGCCGCTCACGCTGGCGATGAATGCCATCCACAAATCCATGGGCCAGCGGGATTTCTACCCCTTTGTCCTGACCCCCGAAATCATCCGCAAGCTCGATTTCGTTCTCGCCCTTATGGTTCGCCAGAAGAATGAGGAGCGCGTCTGAGCGCCGGCGGCGCTCACGCTTCCCTGGCAGCGACTTCCTTGAGCAGGCGCAGTGCCGTGGGTGCTGCGATGGAGGCGCCGTAGAGCGGGCCGCTGGCATAGGTGCAGCCTGCATCGGCGAGCGCCTGCGCATCGACCTCGCTGCCAACTTCCGTCACGCCGACGGCGGTGCCGAGCCTTGATGCCAGTTCGGCGAAAGCCTTGACAACGTCTGTCTGGGTCTCGTTGTTCTGCTTGAAAACGGCATTGTCCACATAGGCGGCGTCGAAGCGGAACCCCTTGAGCAGGGTGAGCGAACCGTGTCCGTTGCCGAAGCCGGAGAGCGTCACCCCGGCGCCGATCGTGCGCAGATACTGCAAGGCAAGCTTCGCCTGTTCTGGCGCCTTCTGGACGACGTCTTCCGGAATGGAAAAGACCACCTGTCTCGGGGCGTTTTCGGACTGGCGCACCAGGCCTTCGAGCTCGATCAGCGTGCTCGTCCTCAGCATTTCCGTGCAGTTGAGCTCGATCGAGACGAAGGGGCGGACCTTGGGCAGGGTCTGCTGCCAGCCCGAAAGGTCTTCAAGCGCCTGTCGAACGGTATAGAGCACCAGTTCGGCGGAGCGATCCGCCTCGCGGCTGATTTCGAAGATCTCGCCGGTGGATATTTCGCCCCGCTGCGGGTGTTTCCAGCTCAAGGTGCAGGCAAAGCCCGCGACCTTGTGGCTTTCGAGCCGCATGACCGGTCGGTAGAAGACGGACATTTCCTTGCGGTCGATGGCGCGTCCGAGGTCGGCCTCGACGCGCTTGCGCTCGTCGTCGAGCATGCGCAGCGCCGGGCGGTAGGTCTCCACCGAATTGCCGCCCATGCGCTTGGCGCGCAGCATGGCAAGACGCGCATCCTCCAGGAAGCTTTCGGCGGTGCCGGGCGTATCGTGCCAGGAGGCGATGCCAATGGAGGCGGTCAGCGCGATCTCGCGGTTTTCGAAGGTGATGGGCACATCGATGGCGGCCACCAGCGCGTCGGCGAATTCGGCGACAGCATCGGGCTCGGTCTGCGACTGCAGCACGATGGCGAAGCTGTTGCCCGAAAGCCGCGTCAGCGTGTCCTCGGGCTTCAGGAGCCTCTGGATGCGCCGCGTCAGGGCGATGAGAATATTGTCGCCGGCGGCGAAGCCAAGCGTCTCGTTGATATCGCTGAACCGGTCGATGTCGGCGAGGATCAGCGTTGGCCGCATATGCGGCGTCGTCTTCGACAGGGCGATCATATAGCTCAGCCGGTCGATCAGGATCGTGTGGTTGGGAAGACCGGTCAGATTGTCGACAACGGCGTCCTGCAGCAGGCGCTGGGTGCTGACCTTCTGGTCGGTCTGGTCGGTGATCGTGCCGACACAGCGGATCACCTCGCCGTCGGTCGAAAGCACCGGCCGCGCGCGGATCATCATCCAGTGATAATGTCCGTCATTGGCGCGGATGCGGAATTCGAGCTTCAGCCGGCCGCGCCGCCACTCAAGGAAGAGATCGAGCGTGGAGCGGAAACGGTCGCGGTCTCCGGGGTGCAGATATTGCAGCCAGGAGCGGGCCGGGCCGTTGAGCGTGCCGCCGGCAAAACCGAGCTTGGGGGCGAAATCGGGCTCGGTGACGATCCGGTCGCGGCCCACGTCCCAGTCCCATACCGTTGCCTCCGTGCCGAGCAGGGCCAGCGCCTGGCGCTCCAGATCGGAGAACAGGCCGGGCTGATAGGCGCCGCCGGCAAAGGAATGCTGGATGACGGTAAAGCCGAGCAGAAGCACGATCAGCACCAGCCCGCCGTCCAGCGCCGGCTGGACGATGTCGTTGTCGACGCGCCCGGTGACCGTCATCCACGCGGCAAACAGCCAGGCAGCAATCAGCGCCCAGGCCGGCATCAGCAGGATCGCCCGGTCATAGCGGCGAAGGCTGAGATAGACCATCAGACCGATCCCGGCGAGCACCGTCGCGGCAAAGGAAATGCGGGCAATCCCGGCGGCGGCCGAGGGGTCGAACAGCGCCAGGCCGAACAGCGCCATCAGCAGCACGCCCCAGGCGGCCGCCGCATAGCCGAGCTGGGCATGCCAGCGGGCGAGGTTCAGATAGGTAAACAGAAAGACGACCAGGCTGAAGGCGATCGCCACATCGGCGCTGGCGCGCCAGATGCGCAGGTCGCCCGGCGACAGCGGGATCAACTGGTTGAGGAAGCTGAAGTCGATCGCCACGTAAAGCAGCACCGACCAGGCAAGCATCGCCGTTGCCGGAAGAACGGAGGTTCCCTTGACCACGAACAGGATGCTGAGGAAGACGGCCAGGAGGCCGGCAATGCCCAGCACCACGCCGTGGTAGAGGGTGAAGGCGTTCTCCGTATCCTTGTAGGCTTCCGGCTGCCAGAGATAGAGTTGCGGCAGTTCCGCCGAGTCGAGTTCGGCAACGAAGGTGATCACCGCGCCGGGGTTGAGCGTGATCGAGAAAACGTCGGCGTCGTCGCTCGCCACGCGGTTCAGGGCAAAACCCTCCGACGGCGTGATCGCCGCGATCCGCGACGAGCCGAGGTCCGGCCAGAACATGCCGGAGCCGGGCAGGCGGAAATGCGGGGCGACGATCAGACGGTCGAGCTGTTCGTCGGAAATATTGGCGAGCGAGAAGACGGCCCAGTCGCCGGGATGGTCCGGATTGCCCGAGCGCACCTCGATGCGGCGGCGGATGCCGTTGGCATCGGGCACCGTGGAGACCTGCAGCTGATTGCCCTCATTGGGGTAGAGGTCGACATGATTGGTCAGATCGATCGCGACATCGCCGCGCGAAACCTCGACGGGCTCGAGCGCCAGCGCCGGAAGGGCGCCGGAGAGCGCCACCATGGCCAGTGCAAGGATGGCAAGGGCCTGACAGCCGAACCGGCGGAGATGTGCGGGCATTCGCATCTTTGGTCTTCAATTCCCTTTGGCGTCGTGATCATCATTGAGCAGGGCATAAAGATGATGATCCTGCCATTGGCCGTTGATGCGAAGGTATTTTTGCAAATGTCCCTCCTTGGTGAAGCCTGCCTTTTGCAAGAGCGAAGTGCTGCGATTGTTTGAGGGGATACAGGCGGCCTCGATGCGGTGCAACCTCAACTCTTGAAAGATATAGGGAATTACAAGCTGAAGTGCGGCGAACATATGACCCTTGCCGGCATAAGGCTCGCCCATCCAGTATCCCAGCATGCACATTTGGGCGACGCCACGCCGGATAAGCCCGATGGTGATGCCGCCGACAAGCGTGTTGCTTCCCTTGAGGAATATGAACAGCTGGATGCTGCTGCCCTCGTCGAATTCCCGGTTGAGCCGGGCGATCCGCCGGCGGAAGGCGCGCTCGGTCATGTCGTCGACATTCCAGAGCGGCTCCCATGGCTGCAGGAAGGATCGGCTGCGAACGCGCAATTGCCGCCAGTCGTGATAATCGGAGGCGCGGGGAAGGCGCAGAAGATGTGTGTCCGAGCTGATGGCGAATCGACGTCGCCTCAGGACATCAGGCGCAGAGAAAAAGGCGAACAACTGACTGTCTCCGCTCAATCGGCCTGCCGCCGCATATCAGGACGATTTCCGGTTTCATGCTCGCCATCACGCTATCAGGCGCCCGCTCCGGCGGCTTTCTTCTCCTCGAAGGAAAGGCCGTCGACGATCTCCTCGAGCGGAGCCAGCTTCTCGATGGGGCCGACGGCCGAAAGCGTCGGCCGGGCATTGTAGAAGGCGCGCCCGGCGAGATCGGTCAGCCTCTTCGGCGTGATGTTTTCGATCCGCATCATCATTTCCTCGTTCGGGATCGGCCGGCCCCAGAGCATTACCTGGCGGGCGATCTGCCCGGCGCGGGCGGAAGCGCTTTCCTGGCCCATCAGCAGCTGGGCGCGGATCTGCGCCCGGGCGCGCTCGATTTCCGTCGGATCGACCCTCTCGGCGGCCTCGCGCAATTCGTTGATGATCACCGGCACGAGTTCGGGCAGCTGGTCGCCCCCGGTCGCCGCATGCACGGCGAAAACCCCGGAATCCGAAAAACCCCAGTGGAAGGCATAGACCGAATAACAGAGCCCGCGGATCTCGCGCACTTCCTGGAAGAGCCGCGACGACATGCCGCCGCCGAGCACATTCGCCAGGATCTGCGAGCAGTAGAAATCCTGGGCGTGATAGGCCGGCCCCTCGAAGCCAAGGATAACCTGCGCGTCGGAAAGCGTGCGTATCTCGCGCGCTTCGCCGCCGGTGTAGTTGGCGGACTCGACCAGCGGCGGCGTCGCGGGCTTCTGCGGCAGGGCGGCGAAGCGGTCGGCGACCAGCCGGGCGAAGGCGTCGTGGTCAACCGCGCCGGTCGCGACGATGTAGATCCTGTCGGTGGTGTAGTTGCGGGCAAGGTAGCGGCGGATATCGTCCGGGGTGAAGCCCATCACCGTTTCGGCGGTCCCGAGGATCGGACGGCCGATCATCTGGTCGCGATAGGCCGCGCCGGCGAAATTGTCGAACACCACGTCATCGGGAATGTCGCTTGCCGCGCCGATCTCCTGCATGATGACGTTCTTCTCGCGCGCGAGTTCTTCTTCATCGAAGGCGGAACTGGTCAGGATATCGGCGAGGATATCGACGGCGAGCGGCAGATGGTCCTTCAGGACGCGCGCATAGTAGGACGTCGTCTCCGTCGAGGTCGCGGCATTGACCTCGCCGCCGACATTCTCGATCTCTTCGGCGATCTGGCGCGCGGTTCTGCGCTTGGTGCCCTTGAACGCCATGTGTTCGAGAAGGTGGGCGATGCCGTGCTCATTCTCAAGTTCGTTGCGCGAGCCCGACTTGATCCAGGTCCCGATGGCCACGCTTTCGATATGGGGCATGTTCTGGGTGACGACGGTCAGCCCGGACGGCAGCCGGGTGTACTCTACTGTCATGCGATCCTGCTTCCTATCGTTGGCTTCCAGTGCTCAGTCCGTTGCGAACGAACGCTTCCACCGTGTCGAGATCGGGGGGAAGGACACTGAAACGCTCCTCCTTGTCCATCAGTCCAGCAAGCCACGCCGGAAGCGCCGGGTCAATACCGCTTGCCGATTTTACGGCAGCCGGGAACTTGGCCGGATGGGCCGTGGCGAGCACCACCATCGGGTTCGATGCCTGGTAGGACCGTGCAACCGACATGGCGACCGCCGTATGCGGGTCGATCAGGATGCCGGTGTCCTTCAGCGTGCGGGCGATCTCGGCCGCGGCTTCATCCTGGTCGGTGCGCCCTGCGGCGAAGACGGCGCGGATCGCTGCAAGCGTGTCCTCCTCGATGTCGAAGGCGCCGGACTGCTTGAGGCTTGCCATGGCGCGGCGGACATAGCCGGCGTCACGGCCGCTGGCTTCGAAGAGAAGACGTTCGAAATTGGAGGAGATCTGGATGTCCATGGACGGCGAGGTCGTCGCTTCGACGCCGCGCATCTCGTAGCGCCCGGTCTCGAGCGTACGGGCGAGGATATCGTTCTCGTTGGTGGCAATTACCAGACGACCGATGGGAAGGCCGATCTGCCGCGCGACATAGCCGGCGAAGATATCGCCGAAATTACCGGTCGGAACGGTGAAGTCGATCTCACGGTCCGGCGCGCCGAGCGAGATGCCGGCGGTGAAATAATAGACGACCTGGGCCATGATCCGCGCCCAGTTGATCGAATTGACGCCGGACAGCCGCACCTCGTCGCGGAAGCCTCTGTCTGCAAACATCGCCTTGACGAGGTTCTGGCAATCGTCGAAATGCCCCTTGACGGCGATGGCGTGGACATTGGCCGCGCCGAGCGTGGTCATCTGCCGCTGCTGCACCGGCGAGACCTTGCCGTGCGGAAAGAGGATGAAGATGTCGGTGCGCGTGCTTGCCGAAAACGCGTCGATTGCCGCGCCGCCCGTATCGCCCGAGGTGGCGCCAACGATGGTGGCGCGCTCGTTGCGTTGTTCGAGCGCGTAATCCATCAGCCGCGCCAGAAGCTGCATGGCGACATCCTTGAAGGCGAGCGTCGAGCCGTGGAACAGTTCAAGCGTGAAGCGGTTGGCGTCGTTCTGGACGATGGGGGTCACCGCCGGGTGGCGGAAGGTCGCATAGGCTTCCTCGATCATCGCCTCGAGGCGTTCGTCGGGAATTTCGCCGCCGATGAAGGGCTTGATGATGGCAAGCGCGATTTCCTGATAGGATCTGCCCCTGAGCGCGCGGATATCGTCGGCCGACATTTTCGGCCATTCGCGCGGGAGGTAGAGGCCGCCGTCCGTTGCAAGTCCTGCGAGAAGCGCATCCGAGAAACCGAGGGTCGGGGCGTCGCCCCGCGTCGAAATATAGTCCACGCAAAGCCCCTTTGTGCTTGCCAGGTTCCTGAAAATGTCTAGCTTGTGGCACGCTTTGGCCTTACCGGTTATCACGGCAAGGCGTCGTGTATGCCGCGTGCCTGCGGGTCATGCCAGACAGTCGAATTCTTGCGTTCGCGCTGATATAGAACAAAGCCGGAGGGCTTGAAAAGCCCTTGAGAGAGGAAAGGAATACTCGCCGTGTCATTTCGCACCACCCGCCGCCTGGCCGCTGTTCTGGCCCTTTCCGGCCTCGCGGCCTGCTCCACGGCCACGCCCGAGCCGGAGCCTCAGCCCGCCCAGCAGATCACGCCGGGCGTCAACCTGACGGCGCTTTCGCGCATCTGCCCGAAGGCGATGCTCGATGACGATCAGACCTTTAAGCGCGTCTATTCGCCGGCGAACTCGACGTCGGCCGAAAATCTCGCCTACCAGGTCTCGCTCGCCGAATATACGCGCACCTGTACGGTCGCGCCGACGGGCGACCAGCTTCTGCTGCAGGTCGCCGTCGCTGGCCGCCTGATCGGCGGCCCCAAGGCAAAGCCAGGCACGTACAAGGTTCCCGTCCGTGTCGAAATCGTCGACGGCGACGTCGCGCTTTACGACAAGGTCACCGTTCAGGAGGTCGAACTGCCGGCCGAGGGAATGGCGACGCAATTCCTGTTCCGGGCGAATGACCTGCCGGTGCCGGTCACCGCCGGTGAAGGCACGCGGGTCAGGGTCGGGATCGACAGATAGCCGGAGCCTGATGCGGACGCCGTCAAACGGCGTCCGACCATTCCAGAAGCGCGGTCGCGACGGCCGGCAGGTCTTCCATGCGGTGGATCACCGTCTCCGCCCCGGCCTCGGTCAGCTTGTCGGCGTGGGTCGGATAGGTGTGCGAGGCGCCGGTGAAGCCGACAACGCGCATGCCGGCCGCTTTGGCGCCGGTCACGCCATGGATGGAATCCTCGATCACCAGCGTGCGCGCCGGCCGCGCGCCCATCTTTTCCGCGCCGTGCAGGAAGATGTCCGGCTTCGGCTTGACCCGATCCGGTCCGAGGCTTTCTGCGGAAAAGATGCTCGGTTCGTAAAGGTCGATATAGCCGATCTTCGTCAGCATCGACCTGACGCGGTCTTCGGTGGAGTTGGAGCAGATGCAGCGCGGCTCGGACAGCTGGGCGACAGCCTCCCGCACACCGGGGATCGGCTGCAGCTCGCGCTTGAGGCGCTCGTCGAGAATTTTCTTGTGCTCCTCGATCAGCGTCGCCTGAAGCGGGACGGATGATTCCTTTTCGATTGCGAGCATGATGTCGCGGAAGGTCATGCCTGCGAAGCGTTCGCAGATCTCGCCGGCGGTGATCGGGTAGCCGGTGTCGCTCAGGAGTTTCGATTCCACCTGCGCGGCCAGAATTTCCGAATCGACCAGAACGCCGTCGCAGTCGAATATGATGAGGTCAAAGCGGCTCATGTATGGTTCCTGTTGGTCTTTGAAGTCTTGGGGGCGTGCCATCATAGCATGCCGCGGATAGGATTGATGGGTCTTCAGATCAAGTGCCCGACTGCCGGAGATCAGGGTGGCGGGCGAGAAAGCCCTCGACCAGGGTTTGCAGCGTGGCGGAGAAGAGCGGCATGCCGCCCGTCCGCCAGCCGAGCGCGTTGAGCCGACCGGTAGCCATGACGCTGACCTGGTCGTGATCGGCGCGCGCGGGCAGGGGATGGGGAGAGGCAAGCGCGGCTTTGAGCGGCGCCAGAATGGTGTGGTTGTCAACCACGATGTCCGAGACATTGAGCGCCTTGCCGGAGACCTTGGGTATGTTGGCCGCGAGCACGACGAGCACCGCGCCGGCAAGATCGCGGCCGTGAAGTTCGCTTCCCGCGCGCGGCGTGATTGGCCGTCCCTCCAGATAATCGGTGAAGAGGCTCTCCCATTTGTTGGGGTAGAGGTCGCCGTAAATGCCGGTTGCCCGGAGGCTGACCGGCACGAAACCCGGCGCCGCCAGCGCGGCAAGCGCCTTCTCCGCCTCAAGCTTGGCCTTGCCGTAGAGGCTCACCGGGTCCGGCGCAAGGGTTTCGTCAAGCGGCGTGCCGGGAGGATATCCGTCGAAGACGGCGCGGCTCGAGAGGAAGAGGCAGTGCTTCACGCCGGCCCGCCGCGCGGCCTCGAACAGGGCGATGCTGCCGTCGACATTCAGCCGGAGAAACCCCGCCGGATCGTCGCCCTCGCCGCCGCGATAGCGTCCCGGCACGTGGGAAAAGGCGGCATGGACGAAGACGTCGATGCCGTCGAACAGCGCGCCGTCGGGCGCTCCCTTTGCAAGGTCAAGCGGTCGGTAGCCGACGGCCGGGGAAAACAGTCCGTCGGCCGGGTTCGTGCGACCTGCGACCGTGACCTTGTGGCCCGCCGCGAGGCACTCTTCCACGATGTAGCGACCGGCAAGTCCGGTTCCGCCGCTGACGAGGACGTGTTTCATGCCGGGTTTTTCGGGTTCTCGAGCGTTGCGATATCAGGAATGTGGTCGCCGTCGAAATAGGCCCACCAGAGGTCTATCAGCGGCTTCAGCTGTTCGGCGCGCGGATGATCCTCTTCCCATGGCTTTTCATACTGGAAATGCAACACGCCGATATCGCTCCAGTTCCAGAGCGCGGGCATGTTGAACCAGACATATTGCAGCATGTTCATGAATACCGGCAGGCCATGCCAGTCGGGAAAGAAGGTCTGCAGGAAGGTCTGGTCAGTGCGTCGCCAGAAGGCTTCCGGCGCATCGAGCGCTTCGAGCATGGCGTTGAAGGTCGCCATATCCGGCCGGGCGACAAACACGCCGGAATTCAGCCGGTGGAAGTCGGCGAGGCTCTCGTAGACGTTCGGCGCTGCCGAAAACTCCGGATAGAAAAACAGCTTGTCGATATTCTTCAGGACAATCGCATCGGCATCGATGAACACGACCGCATGATATTCGACGAGCTGCCAGAGCCTCAGCTTGCAGAAATTGTCGAGGGGCGTGTGGAAGTCCGGCTTGCGGCCCTTGGTAAAGGGGGCATTGCCATGCACTTCGCGCCGCGCATGGCGGGCGTTGAATTCATCTGACAACGGCAGATGATCGACGCCGATCATCCGGCAACCGATATCCTCGAGCTGTTTCAGGCTCTCCTCCGGCGTGCCGCCAGTGAAAAGCACGACAACATCGGCCGGGGTTCCGGTCAGAAAGATCGAGCGGGCAAGCGCCAGCGCTCCCATCGCATAGTCTGCATTGGTGACAAGCGTAACGAAGGCGAACGGGGCCTTGGCGTCCGCGCTGCGGCGGACGCCTTCATGAGAGGGATCAGGCATCAAATCACGAAACCGATTTCAGCGACTTGCCTTCGGGATCGCGATTGATCTTGGTGGCAATGTCCTTGGTCCAGGCGGAAACGGCCGGAACGCGCTTGCGATCGACGCGGTAGGCGTATTTTTTCGCAATATCGACGATCTCTTCCAGAAGTCCTTCCTTCAGCGTCGTCGGGTTGAGGCCCAGCCCGAGGAACTTGTCGTTCTTGACGATCAGGTCGTTTTCCGGCGCTTCCTTGCGCGGGTTGGGCAGCCAGGCGATCTCGGTGCCGCTCATTTCCGAGATCATCTTCGCAAGATCACGCACCCGGTGGGTCTCGGTCATCTGGTTGAAAATCTCGACGCGGGCATTCTTCTCCGGCGGATTGTTGAGCGCGAGCTCGATGCAGCGCACCGAATCCTGGATATGGATGAAGGCGCGGGTCTGGCCGCCGACGCCGTGAACGGTGAGCGGATAGCCGATCGCCGCCTGGATCAGGAAGCGGTTCAGCACCGTGCCGTAATCGCCGTCATAGTCGAAGCGGTTGATCAGCTGCGGATGGCGCTTGGTCTGCTCGGTGTGCGTGCCCCAGACGATGCCCTGATGCAGGTCGGTGATGCGGAGACCGTCATTCTTGGCATAGAAGGCGAAGAGAAGCTGATCCAGGCACTTGGTCATGTGGTAGATCGAGCCGGGGTTCGACGGGTAGAGGATTTCCTGGGAAACCTTCTCGCCGGTCGTCGCCTCGATATCCACCGGCAGATAGCCTTCGGGGATGGCCGCGCCGACGGTCGAATAGCCGTAGACGCCCATCGTGCCGAGATGGATGACGTGAGAATCGAGACCGATCTCCACCAGCGCGTTCAAAAGATTGTGGGTCGCATTCACATTGTTGTCGACCGTGTAATTCTTGTGCCGGTCCGACTTCATCGAATAGGGGGCGGCGCGCTGTTCGGCGAAATGGATGATCGCGTCCGGCTTTTCCTCGGCCAGCCACTTTTTCAGGATCTCGTAATCCTTGGCCAGATCAATCAGGTGAAAGTGAATCCGGCGGCCGGTCTCGGCGTGCCAGATGCGGGTGCGCTCCTGAATGGAGTCCATCGGCGTCAGCGACTGGACGCCGAGTTCGGTGTCGATCCAGCGCCGCGACAGGTTGTCGATGATGTGGATTTCGTGTCCGGCATCAGACAGATGCAGCGACGTGGGCCATCCGATGAACCCGTCTCCGCCCATAACCGCAATTTTCATGGAGCCACTCCGATCCGTTTTTTCCTGCAGTAAAATCCGGTGTTAACCGTAACCAGTATGACATAAATGCAATGGTTTTTTTACGCAATGTCTTCAAATACCGCCGCAGATGCCTTTCCGATCTTGCTTTCGTCATTGCGAAGCCGCCTTGCACTGGACTAGGACACGGTGCGGAACGACGAGACGAGGTTTGAGATGACCGACAAAAGCGGCGGAAATGTACCGGATTTGAGCGGCAGGCTCGAAGGCGGTGAACATCGTCTGCATCAGCGGGTCTATTATGAGGACACTGATTTTTCAGGCATCGTCTATCACGCCCGCTATCTGCATTTCCTCGAACGCGGCCGGACCGATTACCTGCGCTGCCTCGGCGTCGAGCAGAGCACGCTGCATACGATTGACGAGGAGGGCCTCGCCTTTGCCGTGTTCCACATGGACCTGAAATTCATCCGGCCGGCGCGCATGGATGATATTCTCGAGATCACCACGAAGACGACGCGGGCGACCGGAGCGCGCATGGTGCTTGCTCAGACCATTTCGGCGAACGGCATATTGTTGACGACGGCGACCGTCACCGTGGTCGTCATCAACAAGCACGGCCGCGCGCGCCGGTTGCCGGACGACCTTGCGGCGACATTGATGCAGGCAAGGGGAGATCGGGTCTGACCCTGCTGCATCGGGCTTGCTAAAACTTGAGTATTATGTGAAGGAATTCCGCCATCGCCCTGCGGGAGCGTGTTCCACGGTGAGCGCCATGGATTTCAGGGGTTTCGGCCCTCTGGTAACCGGGCGTTAACCATGATCATGTTTCATGTGAGAAGCGGGATTTCGGACTGTTTTGCCTAGGTTTCACCACGTTTTTATACGAGATGAGACTAATATGCGGAAGCTTCGCAATCCCATCGCAAATCGAACACGTATCTCGCAGGCGGCTCTAACCGTACCCGCCCGGTCAAACGGGCCCATATATTCAAGGACTTTTGTCACATGGAACAGCTTGGGTTGGAAGCAGCACACGCCGATGTCGGCCTGCTGGCGCTCTTCATGCAGGCCGGACTGATCGTCAAACTGGTCATGATCGGCCTGATCGCCGCCTCGGTGTGGACGTGGGCAATCGTGATCGAGAAGATCATTGCCTACAACAAGGAACGCCGCGCCTATAACCAGTTCGAGGATGCCTTCTGGTCCGGCACCTCGCTGGAAAAACTCTATTCGAACCTGTCGGAGCGCAAGAACTCGGGCATGTCGGCGGTTTTCGTGGCCGCCATGCGCGAATGGAAAAAATCCTTCGAGCGCGGCGCGCGCGCCCCGGTCGGCCTGCAGATGCGCGTGGAAAAGGCGATGGACGTCGCCATCCAGCGCGAATCGGAAAAGCTGGAGGCCCGTCTTGGCTTCCTCGCCAGCACCGGCTCGGCAGCGCCCTTCATCGGTCTTTTCGGCACGGTGGTCGGCATCATGACTTCGTTCCAGGCGATTGCCGGTTCCAAATCGACCAATCTGGCCGTTGTCGCCCCCGGCATTGCCGAGGCGCTCCTGGCCACCGCCATCGGTCTCGTCGCCGCCATTCCCGCCGTTGTCGCCTACAACAAGTTTTCCGCTGATTCCGGCAAGCTGGTTGGGCGCATGGAAGGCTTTGCCGACGAGTTCGCCGCCATCCTGTCGCGTCAGATCGACGAGAAACTCCAGTCGCGCCCGGCCGCGGAATAATCCGAGGGAGATTGCGATATGGGAATGACCGCAGGAACAAGCGCCTCGGGCGGCAGCCGCCGGGGACGGAGACGCGCCCGGCGCGGCCCCGTCAGCGAAATCAACGTGACGCCGCTTGTCGACGTCATGCTTGTGCTTTTGATCATCTTCATGGTCGCCGCGCCGATGATGACCGTCGGCGTGCCGATCGACCTGCCGGAGACGCAGGCGCAGGCGCTCAACTCCGACACCCAGCCGATCACGATTTCCGTCAACCCGGAAGGCCAGATCTATCTGCAGGAAACCGAGATCGGCATCGATGAGGTCGTGCCCAAGCTCGAAGCCATTGCCACGACCGGCTATTCCGAGCGCATCTATGTCCGCGGCGACGCCAATGCCGACTACGGCACGGTGATGCGGGTGATGGCCCGGATCTCGGCGGCAGGCTTCAAGAATATCGGCCTGGTGACCCTGCAGGAACAGGATAGCTGATTTTTCGCCATGACGCGCAGCTTCGCCATTTCCTTTGTTCTGCACTGTCTGGTCATCGGCTGGGCAGTGCTTCTGCTCGGCTCGCCGCCATCCATGGAGGTCGCGGATGTCGACGCCCTGCCGGTGACGCTGATCCCGGTCCAGGACATCACGCAGGTGCAGGAAGGCGATCAGGACGCGGAGCTTGCCGAGATCGCAGCGCCGTTGCCGACGCGGCGCCAGGACCAGGTGGCCGACGCGCAGAATGTCGGGGAAAACAAGATCGATCTGAACAGGGCGGATCAGGCGACGCCTGATAACGTGGAGCAGGAGCAGGCGGCATTGCCGACGCCTTCCGCCGCGGAGACGCCCGAGCCCGCGCCGCAGGAGGATGTCGCCGAGGCCCCGCCGCCGCCTATTCCGGAGCCCGCGCCGCGCCCCGAACCCAAGCCAGAGCCTGCCCCCGCGCCGGAGCCTGCGCCCGCGCCTGAAGCCGTTGAGGCGCCCGAACCCACGTCTGCGCCGACGCCCGAACCGGCCGAGGCCAGCACGCCTGAACCGGAGCCGGCTCCGCCAGCCGAACCGGCAGAGCCCGAGCTTGCTTTCCCGGATCAGCCGCCGCTGCCGGTGCGCCGCCCGCAGCAGCCGGCGCTGCGCGAGACCCGTACGGCGGAAGCTCCGAAGACCGACAGTCAGACGACGGCTTCCACCGAGACCGACGACTTCAACGTCGACGACATCGCCGCGCTTCTGAACCGGACCGAGACGACCGGCGGCGGCGCGCGGCGCACGGAAACGCCGGCGGCGCTCGGCACGCAGCGTCCCAGCAATTCCGCGCAGCTTTCCCAGAGCGAGCTCGACGCGCTGCGCGGCCAGATCCAGCGCAACTGGTCGATCCTTGCCGGGCTTGACGGCGCGGAAGGGGTGCGCATACGCATACACATGAAGCTTGATCCATCCGGCGCGATCGTGGGAACGCCCGAGGTGACGGCAACCGGCGGCAGCGAAAGCGCGCGTCGGATTCTCGCCGGCGGCGCGCGCCGCGCGGTGCTGAAATCCTCGCCCTTCGTCCAACTTCCGCCGGAAAAATATGACGCCTGGAGCGAGGTTATCGTGAACTTTGACCCGAGCCAGATGCTTTAACGGTTATCCGGAGGAACGCGGAGGGCATCAGCCCGCCGCATCAGACCGTCGCACTCAACGCTGAAAGGCCTGACCTGTCATGCTCAAACGCTGTCTTGTATTTCTGTCTGTCGCCTGGGCCGGCCTCGGCCTCGCCTTCGTTGCACCGGCCTATGCGCTGGTCGAGATCGATATCTCGCGCGGCAATGTCCAGCCGCTGCCGATCGCGATCACCGATTTTACTTCCGATGACGGTCTCGGCGCGGATATTTCCGGCGTGATCGCCGCCGATCTGCAGCGATCCGGCCTGTTCAAGCCGATCGACCGCTCGGCCTTCATCCAGCAGATCAACGACCCCGACCAGACGCCGCGTTTCCAGGACTGGCAGCTGATCAGCGCCGAGGCGCTGGTTGTCGGCCGCGTCACGCGCGAGGCGGACGGAAGGCTGCGCTCCGAATTCCGGCTGTGGGATACCTATGCCGGCCAGCAGATCATCGGTCAGCAATTCTACACCCAGCCCGACAACTGGCGTCGCGTTGCCCACATCATTGCCGATTCGATCTATCAGGCGCTGACGGGTGAGCAGGGATATTTCGACAGCCGCATTGTCTACGTTTCCGAGAGCGGTCCCAAGACGGCGCGCAAGCGCCAGCTCGCGATCATGGATCAGGACGGCTATAATGTGCGGATGCTGACCGACGGGCAATATATGGTGCTGACGCCGCGTTTCTCGCCGAACCGGCAGGAAGTCACCTACATGTCCTATGAAAACGACCAGCCGCGCGTCTATCTGCTGCAGCTGGAGACCGGCCAGCGCGAGATCGTCGGCAATTTCCCCGGCATGACGTTTGCTCCGCGCTTCTCGCCCGACGGCCAGCGCATCATCATGAGTCTGCAGCAGGACGGCAACGCGAATATCTACACGATGGACCTGCGGACCCGCGCGACAACGCGGCTGACCAGCACCGCCGCCATCGACACGTCGCCGTCCTATGCGCCTGATGGTAACCAGATCGTGTTCGAGAGCGATCGCGGCGGTCGTCAGCAGCTTTACGTCATGAATGCCGATGGCTCGAACCAGCACCGCATCTCGTTCGGCGATGGCAGCTACTCCACGCCGGTCTGGTCGCCGCGCGGCGACCTCATCGCCTTCACCAAGCAATCCGGGGGCAAGTTCTCCATCGGCGTGATGAAGCCGGACGGCAGCGGCGAGCGCATCCTGACCACAGGCTTCCACAATGAGGGCCCGACCTGGGCGCCGAACGGCCGCGTGCTGATGTTCTTCCGCCAGAATGCCGGGGAGGGCGGTCCGCACCTTTATTCCATCGACCTGACAGGCTATAACGAACAGCGGATTACGACGCCTGATTTTGCTTCCGATCCGGCCTGGTCGCCGCTTCTGGAATAGCGGCGCCCGAGGGTTTCGGGCCTCGTGTTAACCCTTTGTTAACGATATTCGTTGAGGGGGAATTAACGGCGATTTGCTAGATCATTTCGTCAATGTCGGCAGGTGCGCAAGACGCGATCAGCGCGCCGCCGTCCCAGTGGAAAAATCGCGTATCTGGGCCGACCGGTGGTGTCGGACACTTGATTGGAACGCTTGAAGGAGAGCGGTAATGAGCCGAGCCATGCTTGGAGTTGAAGGCCTTTCCAGGAAAAGGGCGATGAGGCCTGCTATCGTCGCGCTGTGCGCGGTCATGGCGCTTGGCCTTGCCGGCTGCGCATCCAAGCAGGACGGCAACCTGCCGGGCAGCGGCCAGGGCATGGCGGGCGCCAACGCCGGCGTCGCCTCTGCCGGCAGCGTTCAGGATTTTGATCTCAATGTCGGCGACACGGTCTATTTCGAAACCGATTCGGCCGCGATCACGCCGATTGCCGCCCAGACGCTCGACAAGCAGGCCCAGTGGCTGCAGCGCTACACCAGCTATGCCATCCGCATCGAGGGCCATGCCGATGAACGCGGCACGCGCGAATATAACCTGGCGCTCGGCGCCCGGCGCGCCACGGCCACCAAGAATTACCTCATCTCGCGCGGCATTCCGGCCAACCGGATCTCGACGATTTCCTACGGCAAGGAACGCCCCGTCGCCGTCTGCGACAACATTTCCTGCTGGTCGCAGAACCGCCGCACGGTGACCGTTCTGCGCGGCGCCGGAAGCTGATCGGTACAGATCGATGAAGAAAAAACCGGCCCCGCGCCGGTTTTTTTGTGTCCGCAGTGCATGAAAATGCGTTTTGATCTAAATATGGCCGAAAACGGCATGTCGATGAACATGCAGGTCTGTTTTACTGGTTTCAGGGACAGTTTTTGGGAAAGGGATCATGAGAAAAGCAATTTTGTGTCTGCTGGCAGGCTCTGCCGTCCTCGGCATGCAGGCAAGCGCTTCGGCCGCCGGCCTGTCACTGTTTCCGGCAACCGGCGGCGGTCAAGGGCAGGTTGTCCAGGTTCAGGCCACCGACCCCTCCATGCGGATCATGCAGCTTGAGGAGCAGGTCCGGAACCTCAACGGCCAGGTCGAGGATCTGAGCTTCCAGCTGCTGCAGATGGAGGAGCGGATCCGCAAATTGCAGGAGGACATGGAGTTCCGGCTGCAGGACCTGGAAAGCGGCATGGCCGCGCCGCCGTCATCCGGCAGCGGGTCCGACAATGAAGCGGCGTCGATCGACAACCCGCCGCCGATGCCCGACAGTGCCATGAACGACGCTACCATGCCGGGCGAGGTCTCGCCCGACCTGCCGGAAGGCGCGGAAGGCGGCGGCGATGACGCCGCCTTCTACAATGTCGCCTATAACCTCATCCTTTCGGGCGACTACCAGCAGGCCGAGGAGGCCTTCGGCGAATTCGTGCTGAGCTATCCGAACAGCCCGCTCATTCCCGATGCGAGCTTCTGGCTTGGCGAATCGATGCTGGCGCAACAGAAATACAACGAGGCCGCCAAGACGTTCCTGAACGCCTACAAAGCCTATGGCACCTCCGACAAGGCCCCGGAAATGCTGCTGAAGCTCGGCCAGTCGCTGGCCGGCATGGACAACAAGGACGCTGCCTGCGCCACCTTTGCGGAGGTGCCCACGCGTTATCCGGACGCCGCCCGGGCGGTTCTCGACAAGGCAAGCGCGGAACTGACGGCCAACGGATGCTGACGCCGGCCTCGGCCGCCGTTTCCTCCAGTGCCGGCGGGGTTGAAGCCGCTGCACGGCAATTCCTGCTTTCGCTCAAGAAAGATTGCCATCTCCTCGTTGCCGTTTCCGGCGGCGGTGATTCGATCGGAATGCTGACGGCGCTGGATGAAATGCGACCGGCTTCGGGCAGGGACGATGTCAGGCTGTCGGCGGCAACTGTTGACCACGGCCTGCGCGCGGCGGCAGCGGAAGAAGCAGCATGGGTCGCGACGTTCTGCGCGCCGCGCGGCATTTCCCACCGGACACTGCTGTGGGAGGGTGAGAAGCCGGCCTCCGGGCTTATGGCGGCAGCCCGCAACGCCCGCTATCGGCTGCTTTGCGGCGAGGCTGCGCGCATCGGCGCCGATGCCATCGTGCTTGCCCATACGATGGAGGATCAGGCCGAGACCCTCGCCATGCGTCGCGCGCGCAAAGGAACCGCGCTTGCGAGCGGCATGGCCGGGCGAACGCTGATCGCGGCGACGACCTGGGTCGTGCGCCCCCTTCTTCATGTGCGGCGCGAGGATATCCGGGCTTTTCTCAATGCGCGCGGTCTCGCCTGGATCGAGGATCCGAGCAATGACGACGCCCGCTTCGAACGCGTGCGCATGCGCCGCATGGTCGGCAACCGCGTCGAGGCGCTGGCGGGTGAGGCGGAGAACGCCGCGCGGGCGCGTGAAGCCTTGTCGCAACAGGCGGCGAAGCTCTTTTCGTCGGCCGCGATGCTTCATCACGGCGTTCTCGCCGAATTCGACGCTGGCCGGCTGGCAGCCGCACCGGTTCCGGCGCGCTACCTGCTCAATGTCCTGATAGCCGCGCTTGGCGGCCTTGCCTATGGGCCGGGCGGCGCGGCGCTCGACCGGGCGATGACGCTGTGCTCCGCGCCTCATGGCGCGCGCATGACGGCGGGACGCTGCCTGTTTGAGAAACATCGCCATTCGCTTTTCATCCTGCGCGAGGAGCGGGAGCTTGCGGAAGCCGAAATCGCGCCCGGAGAGGCTGCGGTCTGGGATGGACGTTTTCGCGTTGAAAACCGCTCGCGCGAACCGCTGCGCATCCAGCCTGTCGGCAGCCTTTCGGCCGATCCCGATGATTTCGCCGGCCTGCCGCGTCGTCTTGCGCGGCTTGCAGGGGCGGTCCGTCCCGCTTTGCCTGCGGTCGCGGATATTTCCGCCGCACCGTTCCTGGCGCCGTTTGACCGGTTCCTGCCGGGGTTCGACCTTGTGCTTGCCAATAGTGTGGCGGAAGCTTTTGCCCGCCCGGCCTATCCTGATCCGGCATTGGCCTATTTGCGGTGAGAAAATGAATCTTGGGGCGGGCTTGTCTTGGCAAGACATGGCACGGACCCTATGTTAGGCGTAATTCAGCGGCATTCTTACGTGCCGGACATATGATTTCGGGGAGTTTAATGAACCCAAACCTACGCAATATTGCGCTGTGGGCCATAATCGCGTTGCTGTTGGTCGCGCTGTTCAGCATGTTCCAGTCGACGCCGTCGCAGAGCACCGGCAACCAGGTGGCCTATTCGCAATTCGTGACCAGTGTTGAATCCGGTCGGGTCAAGGAAGTGACCATTACCGGCAACAACATCACCGGCACTTACACGAGTGGCGGGTCGCCCTTCCACACCTATGCCCCGGTCATTGACGACAACCTTCTGACTAAGCTCGAGAACAACAATGTCGACGTCACGGCGAAGCCCGTCAGCGACGGTTCGGGCGGTATCCTGAGCTATGTCGGCACGCTTCTGCCCATGCTGTTGATCCTCGGCGTCTGGCTGTTCTTCATGCGCCAGATGCAGGGCGGTTCGCGCGGTGCGATGGGCTTCGGTAAATCAAAGGCCAAGCTTCTGACAGAGGCCCATGGCCGCGTGACGTTTGACGATGTCGCCGGCGTTGACGAGGCCAAGCAGGACCTGGAAGAGATCGTTGAATTTCTGCGCGACCCGCAGAAGTTCCAGCGCCTCGGCGGCCGTATACCGCGCGGCGTCCTGCTTGTCGGTCCGCCCGGCACGGGTAAGACGTTGCTGGCGCGCTCGGTCGCCGGCGAGGCCAATGTGCCGTTCTTCACCATTTCCGGTTCCGACTTCGTTGAAATGTTCGTCGGCGTTGGCGCATCCCGTGTGCGCGACATGTTCGAGCAGGCCAAGAAGAACGCCCCCTGCATCATCTTCATCGACGAAATCGATGCGGTTGGCCGTCATCGCGGCGCCGGTCTCGGCGGCGGCAATGACGAGCGCGAGCAGACGCTGAACCAGCTTCTGGTGGAGATGGATGGCTTCGAGGCCAATGAAGGCATCATCCTGATTGCCGCGACCAACCGTCCCGACGTTCTCGACCCCGCGCTTCTGCGTCCCGGCCGTTTCGACCGTCAGGTCGTGGTGCCGAACCCGGATATCGTCGGGCGCGAGCGCATCCTCAAGGTGCATGCCCGCAATACGCCGCTGGCGCCGAATGTCGACCTCAAGGTCGTTGCCCGCGGCACGCCCGGCTTTTCCGGCGCGGATCTGATGAACCTCGTCAACGAGGCCGCTCTGATGGCGGCAAGGCGTAACAAGCGCCTTGTGACCATGGCCGAGTTCGAGGACGCCAAGGACAAGATCATGATGGGCGCCGAGCGGCGCTCCACCGCGATGACCGAGGCAGAGAAGAAGCTGACGGCCTATCACGAAGCCGGTCATGCGATCGTTGCGCTGAAGGTGCCGGTGGCTGACCCTGTCCACAAGGCGACCATCATTCCGCGCGGTCGCGCGCTCGGCATGGTGATGCAGTTGCCTGAAGGGGACCGCTATTCCATGAGCTACAAGTGGATGATCTCGCGCCTCGCCATCATGATGGGCGGCCGTGTTGCCGAGGAACTTACCTTCGGCAAGGACAACATCACTTCCGGCGCATCCTCCGATATCGAGCAGGCGACCAAGCTTGCGCGGGCGATGGTGACGCAATGGGGCTTTTCCGACGAGCTCGGACAGGTCTCCTATGGCGAGAACCAGCAGGAGGTCTTCCTCGGCCACTCGGTTTCGCAGAGCAAGACTGTCTCCGAATCGACCGCCCAGAAGATCGATTCCGAAGTGCGGCGACTGATCGACGAGGCCTATGTCGAGGCGACGAATATCCTCAAGGACAACCATGACGGTTTCGTCGCCATCGCCGAGGGGCTTCTTGAATACGAGACGCTCTCCGGAGACGAGATCAAGGCGATCCTGCGGGGCGAAAAGCCCTCGCGCGACCTTGGCGACGACACTCCGCCCTCACGCGGCTCGGCGGTGCCCTCCATGGGTCCGAAGAAGGATGCCCCCTCGGGCAAGCCTTCGGACGGCACGGAAGGTGACGGCTTCAAGCCTCAGCCGAACTGACAGGAAAACCGCCGGTGACCACCGGCGGTTTTTTTATGCAGGCGCAAGTTTGCCGCAGCTCCGTTCGAAACCTGCCGAAAGCGCTCCGGTAACGTCGTGTTAGCGTTGTTGACGTTATTTTATGTGCCTTGACGACGATTTTCTGCCAAGAGATCGCCTTGGCATATGCCTGGCAGAATGATGACGGTCGCTCCAGCGGCGGCCCAGACGAGGAACGACATGGCACGCAAGTATTTCGGAACCGACGGCATCCGGGGCCTTTCCAACACCTTTCCGATGACACCTGACCTTGCCATGCGGGTCGGGATCGCGGTCGGCACGATCTTTCGCCGCAACGACCACGCCCGTCGCGTGGTGATCGGCAAGGACACGCGGCTCTCGGGCTACATGCTGGAAAATGCGCTGGTTGCGGGCTTCACCGCCGCCGGCCTCAATGTCTACCTCCTGGGTCCGATCCCGACGCCGGCCGTCGCCATGTTGACGCGGTCGCTGAGGGCTGATGTCGGCGTCATGATTTCCGCCTCGCACAATCCCTTCGCTGATAACGGTATCAAGCTCTTCGGCCCGGACGGCTACAAGATGTCGGACGAGATCGAGGCCCGGATCGAGGCGCTTGTCGATCGCGAGGATTTCCATTCCCAGCTTGCCCGCTCCAACGAGATCGGCCGCGCCAGCCGCGTCGAGGGCGACATCTACCGCTATATCGAATTCGTCAAGCGGACGCTCCCCCGCGACGTGACGCTGCATGGCTTACGCGTTGTCGTCGACTGCGCCAACGGTGCGGCCTACAAGGCCGCTCCGACCGCGCTCTGGGAACTCGGCGCCGACGTGGTGACGATCGGGACCGAGCCGAACGGCCTCAACATCAACAAGGAATGCGGCTCGACCTATCCGAAGACGCTGCAGGCCAAGGTGCATGAGGTGCGCGCCGATATCGGCATCGCGCTCGACGGCGACGCCGACCGCGTGATCATCGTCGACGAGAAGGGCAACATCATCGACGGCGACCAGCTGATGGCCGTGATCGTCGGCAATCTCGCCGATGACGGCGAGCTCAAGGGCAACGGCCTCGTGGCGACCGTGATGTCCAATCTCGGCCTTGAGCGGCATCTGAACGCCAGGGGGCTCGATCTCGTGCGCACCAAGGTCGGTGACCGCTATGTGGTTGAATATATGCGCAAGCATGGCAACAATGTCGGCGGCGAGCAGTCCGGCCATATCGTGCTCTCCGACTTCGGCACGACCGGCGATGGTCTGGTGGCCGCGCTGCAGATCCTTGCCGCCGTCAAACGCGCAGGCAAGCCGGTGAGCGAGGTTTGCCGCAAGTTCGATCCGGTGCCCCAGCTCCTGCGCAATGTCCGCATTTCCTCGGGCGCCGTTCCGCTTGAAGACAGCAGCGTCAAGCAGGCGATCGCCGATGCCGAGGCCGAACTGAAGGGCAGGGGACGCCTCGTCATCCGCCCGTCGGGCACCGAGCCGCTGATCCGCGTGATGGCCGAAGGCGACGATCCCGCCCAGGTCGAACGCGTCGTCTCCGGGTTGATCGACGTGATCTCCAACGTGCGCGATGCTGCTTGAGGCCATCGGAAAGGTCGGACTTTTCGCGACGTGAGCACGGCGATGCGCGCGTTGCGTCACGGTAGGGTTTATCCCCCGAAACAGCAGCGCCCCCAGACACGCTCTTTTCGCCTTCACTTGCCGGTGCGGCGACGGCCGGACGAATCTGGCCATATTCCTGTTGCACCATCGCCGTGCGCCGCGGCGCTTTTGGCTTTTTGAGGCGGGAGAACAGCAGATGTCTGCAGCAGCTTTGATCGTGGTGACCATTCTCGGCTGTGATGACAGCCTGACCCGGTGCCAGTATATCGATACTTCGCCGGATACTTACGAAACCGTAGCTCTTTGCGACGAAGCGCTGGAGCGCGATCTCAGCCACTACAAATATTCCGAGTATGCGAGCGTCATAGGGGTTTGCCGATCCGAGGACGAGCCGATTGAGGCAGCGCTCGGCGGCATTGCCGTGACAGGCATACCCGAAGAGCAGACGAAGCTGGCTGCCAGCTCGCAGCCTGGGGATGGCAGCCACTTGCCGGAGCATGGAAACAGGTTGCTAATCCTCGCGGACGGGGCTCTCGACAAGGCCGTTTCCGTTCTGCCCGACAGGAAGCAGGTCCGCGGCGTGGTCGTGGCGCCCGTCGATGCCGTCAAGGGAAGCTATTCCTGGGTTGTTCGCAAGCTCGGGCTTTGATCCATACAGGGAGGACGATTACAGGCGCTTAGGCGTCGAATGGGCCGGCGAGCTGACGGAAGGGGCCGAGGGGAGCGGCTTTCAGACCAAAATTGGGACTACCTCTTCTGGTTCGTTGACGGGGAGATGATTGTCAAGTTATTGATTTTACTGTTCCGGGAGGTTTCAGGCACATCGTCTTCAAGAGCTTCGCCTCGGTAATTCGGACCAATCGGATCGCCTCAATTGCAAGGATGAAGTTTCATGAAAATCATTTCTTCTAAGGGCAGGAAGTTCATGGCGGCGGCATTGGCTTCCGTTATGTTCTCCGCTTCCGTGGCCGAGGCCTGCACGGGCATCACGCTGACGGCCGAAGACGGCGATGTCGTGCGTGCGCGCACGATGGAGTTCAACATCGATCTCGACGCCTCCGTCATCCTGGTGCCGCGCGGTACGCAGCGTACGGGAGAGACGCCGGACGGCGAAAACGGCCTGGGCTGGAGCGCCAAATATGCCAGCATCGGCGCAAACCCCATGGGGCTGCCCTATCTGGTCGACGGCGTGAACGAGAAAGGTCTCTCCATGGGCCTGTTCTATTTTGCCCAGGCAGCAGAATACCAGCCGTACAAGCCGGAAGACGCGGGCAAGACCATGGCGTCCTGGCAGCTCGGTTCCTACATCCTCGACAATTTCGCCACTGTCGGTGAGGTGAAGGACGCGCTTTCCGATATCGTCGTTGCTCCCGTCATCTTCAAGCAGTTCAACATGGTTCTGCCGGTCCACTTCGTCGTCACTGACGCTTCGGGCGACACGATCGTGATCGAATATGTCGGCGGGAAACTGCAAGTGACCGACAATCCGCTCGGCACGTTCACCAACAATCCGCCCTTCGACTGGCACATGACCAATCTGCAGAACTACGTCAATCTCGGGGTCGACAATGTGCCGCCACAGAAGCTCGGCGATGTGACGATCGAGGGGCTCGGGCAGGGCACGGGCTTGCTCGGCATGCCCGGCGATTTCACCTCGCCCTCGCGATTCGTGCGCGCAGCGATCTATTCGCACGGCGTGGAGCCGAGCGAGACCGGCAATGACGCGATCTTCCAGGCCTTCCACATACTCAACAATTTCGACATTCCGCGCGGCGTTGCGCGGGACGAGGAGAAGGACGAGCACGGCAACACCGTATCGGATTACACGCAGTGGACATCGGCCGTCGATACGGCCAACAAGCGCTTCTTCTTCCGCACCTATGAGAACAGCGATATCCGCTTTGTTGACCTGATGAAGCAGGATCTCGACGCCTCCGGCATCAAGACCTGGACCATGGATGGTTATGAGACCGCCCACGAACTCGGCGCGCCCGAATAGGCGGATGCAGGACGAGCCAACGGGCGGTCCGCGCCGCCCGTCGGTGTGTTGACAAACTGCACTTCACCCTCATCCGTCATGCCGGCCCGTGGCCGGGGTGACGGAGAATGGGGAGCAGGCTTGCTGCATCGGCAACAGGCCCTGTCTTCAAGCATGGAGGCGGTCCTGCGCCGTCCGTTTCGATGTCCGAACAGTCACGGGTATCAGCCGTCATCGGCCTTGGTGCAGCCGAAGCGGCAAATGCTTGCACCCCGTCATCACCAAGTCATCTTTTCCCTTGCCTATTTTCAAAGCCTCCCGTATATCCGGCGGCGGGACACCTCTCCCCAACGAGAGGCTACTATCTGAAAGGGTAGAGATATGACAGATATGCAGAAACCGGACACCCGTCCGGCTAATCCCCGCTTTTCTTCCGGCCCCTGTGCGAAGCGTCCCGGTTGGACGCCCGAAGCGTTGAACGACGCTGCCCTTGGCCGTTCCCACCGTGCAAAAATCGGCAAGGCGAAGCTGAAAGAGGCTATCGACCTGACCCGCGAAGTTCTGGACGTTCCGGGCGATTATCGCATCGGCATCGTGCCGGCTTCCGATACCGGCGCTGTCGAGATGGCGCTCTGGTCGCTGCTTGGCGAACGCGGCGTTGACATGCTTGCATGGGAATCCTTCGGCGCCGGCTGGGTAACCGATGTTGTCAAGCAGCTGAAGCTGAAGGATGCGCGCAAGATCGATGCACCCTATGGCCAGCTCCCCGACCTTTCCACTGTCAATTTCGACAATGACGTGGTCTTCACCTGGAACGGCACGACCTCCGGCGTGCGCGTGCCCAATGCCGATTTCATTCCGACCGACCGCAAGGGTCTGACCATCTGTGACGCCACGTCTGCCGTGTTCGCGCAGAAGGTCGATTTCAACAAGCTCGACGTTGTCACCTTCTCCTGGCAGAAGGTTCTGGGCGGCGAGGGCGGTCACGGCATTCTTATTCTGTCCCCGCGCGCCGTTCAGCGTCTGGAGACCTATACGCCCGCATGGCCGCTGCCGAAGATCTTCCGCATGACCAAGGGCGGCAAGCTGATCGAAGGCATCTTCGTCGGCGAGACGATCAACACGCCCTCCATGCTCTGCGTCGAGGACTATCTCGATGCGCTGAAATGGGCGAAGACCGTTGGCGGTCTCGATGGGCTGGTTGCCCGCGCGGACGCCAATGCCAAGGTCATCTTCGATTTTGTCGAGAAGAACGACTGGATCGAAAACCTGGCCGAGGACCCGGCGACCCGTTCCAACACCTCCGTCTGCCTGAAGATCGTCGATCCGGACGTCGTCAAGCTTGACGATGCGGCTCAGGCCGCCTTCGCCAAGGCGATCGTTTCCGCGCTCGACAAGGAAGGCGTTGCCTATGATATCGGCGCTTATCGCGATGCGCCGTCCGGCCTTCGCATCTGGGCCGGCTCCACGGTGGAAACCGCCGATATGGAAGCCCTGATGGGCTGGCTCGACTGGGCCTTCAAATCCGAAAAAGCCAAGCTCGCGGCTTAAGCGAGGCGAATTGACAAGGCTCGCGCCATCTCTGATGGAAAGGCGCGGGCTCATCATTCCCGACAATTATTCCTTTTTGATGGAGGCCTATCATGGCACCTCGCGTACTCGTATCCGACGCCCTGTCGGAAGCCGCCGTCCAGATCTTCAAGGATCGCGGCATCGATGTCGACTTCCAGCCGAAGCTCGGCAAGGACAAGGAAAAGCTGCTCGAGATCATCGGCCAGTATGATGGCCTGGCGATCCGGTCGGCCACCAAGGCGACCGAAAAGCTGATCGAAGCCGCGACCAATCTCAAGGTCATCGGCCGCGCCGGCATCGGTGTCGACAATGTCGATATCCCGGCCGCTTCGCGCCGCGGCATCATCGTCATGAACACGCCCTTCGGCAACTCGATCACGACCGCCGAACACGCGATTTCGCTGATGCTGGCCGTTGCCCGCCAGATCCCCGCCGCCGACGCTTCCACGCAGGCCGGCAAATGGGAAAAATCAAAATTTATGGGTGTCGAAATTACCGGCAAGACGCTAGGCGTCATCGGCGCCGGCAATATCGGCTCGATCGTCTGCGACCGCGCCATCGGCCTGAAGATGAATGTGATCGCCTATGACCCCTTCCTGTCGCAGGAAAAGGCCGAGAAGATGGGCGTCACCAAGGTCGATCTCGACGAGCTTCTGGCCAAGGCCGACTTTATCACCCTTCACGTTCCGATGACGGACAAGACGCGCGGCATCCTGAACGCCGAGGCCATCGCCAAGACCAAGAAGGGCGTTCGCATCATCAACTGCGCCCGTGGCGGTCTGGTGGATGAGGCAGCGCTTGCCGAAGCCATCAAGTCCGGTCATGTCGCCGGCGCAGGCTTTGACGTGTTCGAAACGGAACCGGCCACCGAGAGCCCGCTTTTCGGCCTGGATAACGTCGTCTGCACCCCGCATCTCGGCGCGTCGACCTCGGAAGCCCAGGAAAATGTGGCGCTGCAGGTTGCCGACCAGATGTCGGACTACCTCCTGAAGGGCGCCGTCACCAACGCCATCAACATGCCGTCGATCTCGGCCGACGAGGCGCCGCGCCTGAAGCCGGTGATCAAGCTGGCAGAAGTGCTCGGCGAGTTCGCCGGTCAGGTCACGGAAAACCCGATCAAGGAAGTCGAGGTTCTCTATGACGGCAATTTCGCCCAGATGAACACGACGGCGCTGACGAGCGCATTGCTCGCCGGCCTACTGCGCCCGCTGGTGGCTGACGTCAACATGGTGTCCGCGCCGATTATGGTGAAGGACAAGGGCATCATTCTTCAGGAAACCAAGCGCGACAAATCGGGCGTTTACGACGGCTACATCAAGCTGACGATCACGACCGAGAAGCAGACCCGTTCTGTTGCCGGCACGGTGTTCTCCGACGGCAAGCCGCGGTTCATCCAGATCAAGGGCATCAACATGGATGCCGATGTCGGCCGTAACATGGTCTACATCTCCAACACCGACGTCCCCGGCATGATCGGTTTCATGGGGACGACGCTCGGCCAGGCCGGCGTCAACATCGCCAACTTCCAGCTCGGCCGCGACAATCAGGGCGGCGATGCAATCGCGCTGCTCTATGTTGACGAACAGCCGACGCCGGACGTTCTCGACAAGCTGCTCGGCCATGAAGCGATCAAGCAGGCCAAGCCGCTGCAATTCTCCGTCGAATAGTCGACGGCCTTTCTTGGGTGCACTGGCCCGGTATTCCGCAAGGATGCCGGGTCTTTTTTGTTTCCGCTCGGTCCTCGGATGCGTTGCCGCCTTTCGGCTGTTATGCTGAGCGCCTTTGACGGAGAGAGCCAATGCCTGATGACAGTCTGCGCGCTCTGACGCGGGCGCTTGAAGACCTCGCCGCTACCGGTTTTGTCATGGGAGCGGAATGGGAGGCGGTGCACGACATCTGCGCGGCGCGTGAAGGCGAAAAACCCTATGATGCCGCCCATGCGTTTTGCCATCGAATCGAGGGCGACGAATGGAATGCCGGCTACTGGTACCGCCGTGCGGAAAAACCGGTTCAAAAGGGCAGTTTCGAAGAAGAATATGCCGGGCTGCGGGCCGATATCGCCGCCATGCAATAGCAATATGGGCCGGGAGGGCGATGCCCTCCCGGTTTTCGCATTTTACCTGTTGTCGGGCTGGCTTCTCACCAGCCTCAAGCCGCGTTCGGTGATCTTATAGGGTCTTCCGCCTGTGGAGCGGATGGCGCGTTTGGCCTTCAGCTTGCGAAACAGGGTGAGGTCGAGACCCGAATAGAGCCAGCCGTCGCGGGTGAAGCAATCGGCTTTCTCGATCTTGCGGGTTTCGGTGCGTGTCAGTTCGATCCTGCCGCCTTGTGCGAGCAGGTGCAGGATGCGCTGTTCGTTGCGCGAGATGTCCATGGTCGTCAAATCCGGGTTGGCGCCGAAAAGGCACACAAAAACACGTATCCCGCTGACGAGGCCGTCGGCGAGGCTCATGGTTTCCGGCCGCTGCGCGCTTGTTGCTTCAGCGAAGCAAGGCGGGCAGGGCCCTTACCGGGATTCCGATCGGTTAGACATCCAAACTCCAGGTTGACGCGAACGGAATACGCCCGCCTGCGCGAAAGGTCAAGGTTTTGGCATGCGGCAGAGCACCCTATCGCTTGCGTCTTGCCCCCATTTGCTCTACCTCACGAACAAGTTTCCGTAGATGAACGATGAGCTGACCATGACCATTGTCGATACCCGCACGCCCGATCCCAAACGCCTGATCCCCGGCGCCACCGGCGACTGGGAAATCATTGTCGGTATGGAGGTGCATGCGCAGGTCACCAGCAATTCCAAGCTGTTCTCCGGCTCGTCGACCGCCTTCGGCAAGGCGCCGAATGCCAATGTCTCGCTGGTGGACGCGGCCATGCCCGGCATGCTGCCCGTCATCAACGAGGAATGTGTTCGCCAGGCCGTGCGCACCGGCCTCGGCCTGAAGGCGAAGATCAACAAGCGTTCGATCTTCGACCGCAAGAACTATTTCTACCCCGACCTGCCGCAGGGCTACCAGATTTCGCAGTACAAGGATCCGATTGTCGGCGAGGGCACGATCACCATCTCGCTCGGGCCGGACAAGCAGGGCAATTTCGAGGATATCGAAGTCGGCATCGAGCGCCTGCATCTGGAACAGGATGCCGGCAAGTCGATGCATGACCAGCATCCGGCGATGTCTTTCGTCGATCTGAACCGCTCCGGCGTCGCGCTGATGGAAATCGTCTCCAAGCCCGACATGCGCTCGGCCGACGAGGCCAAGGCGTTCCTGACCAAGCTCAGAACCATCGTGCGCTATCTCGGCACCTGCGACGGCAATATGGACGAGGGCTCGATGCGCGCCGACGTCAACGTTTCGGTGAGGAAGCCCGGCGGCGAATTCGGCACGCGCTGCGAGATCAAGAATGTCAACTCCATCCGCTTCGTCGGCATGGCGATCGAGAGCGAGGCGCGCCGCCAGATCGACATTCTCGAAGAGGGCGGCGAGATCGACCAGGAAACGCGTCTGTTCGACCCGGTGAAGGGCGAGACGCGGTCGATGCGCTCCAAGGAAGACGCGCATGACTATCGCTACTTCCCCGATCCGGACCTTCTGCCGCTCGAATTCGACGATGCCTTCATCGCGGAGCTGGCCAAGGACCTGCCGGAGCTGCCCGACGACAAGAAGGCGCGCTTCGTCAACGATCTCGGTCTTTCGGTCTATGACGCCTCGGTGCTGGTCTCCGACAAGGCGGTCTCCGACTTTTACGAAAAGCTGGTCGGCCTTTCCGATGCGAAGGTTGCCGCAAACTGGGTGATCAACGATCTGCTCGGCGCGCTCAACAAGGCCGGCAAGGGCATTGACGAGACCCCGGTCTCGCCCGAACAGCTCGGCGCGATCCTCTCGCTGATCAAGGAAGGCGTGATTTCGGGCAAGATCGCCAAGGACCTGTTCGAGATCGTCTGGAACGAGGGCGGCGACCCGAAGGCGATCGTCGAGGAACGCGGCATGAAGCAGGTGACCGATACCGGCGCGATCGAGAAGATCGTCGACGAGATCATCGCCGCCAACCCGGAACAGGCCGAAAAGGTCAAGGACAAGCCCTCGCTTGCCGGCTGGTTCGTCGGCCAGGTGATGAAGGCTTCCAAGGGCAAGGCCAACCCGCAGGCCGTTCAGGCGCTGGTCAAGGAAAAGCTGGGCGTCACGGAGTAAGCCTCTTGTTCTTCGTTCGCACAGCCATGGAAACCGATATCCCGGCCGTTTGCGCACTGCTGGATGCTTCCTGGCACGACACCTATGACGCCCTGCTGGGCGCCGGGAAGGTCGACCAGATGGTCGCAGGCTGGCATTCGCCGAAGGCGGTGAAAGAGCGGCTGGAGCGCAAGGGCGGCGAATTCCTTGTCGCCGATGACAGTCGGCGGCTGGGCGGCATGGCCTATGCCGCGCCCTCCGGAAAGCGAGCGGATGTCGTCAATCTTCATCAGCTCTACATTCATCCCGAATGCAAGCGCCAGGGTATCGGTCGCGATCTTTTTGCCGAGATCGAAACCTGTTTTCCCAATGCCAGGAAGCTGGCGCTTGAAGTCGTCATCGGCAATGATGCGGCGCTGGCTTTCTATCAGACGCATGGCATGAGCGAGGTCGGACGGACCGAGAATTGCGGCGCCTGCGGCTCCGGTATTCCGGCGATCATCATGGAAAAGGACCTGCCCGGTGTCTGAGATCGACGGTCTGGTGATCCGCGAGGCCGTGCCTGGCGATCTTGAGGCCCTGATCGCAATCTTTGCTGCGGATGATCTTGGCGGCCACGGCGACACAACCGATCCTCAAGCCTATGGCGACTACCGCGCCGCCTTTGATGCGATTGCCGCCTCGGCCAGTGACACGCTCTATGTGGCGGAGCTCGAAGGCATTGTGGTCGGCACTTTCCAGACCTCCTATACCCGGACGTTGACCGGTCGCGGCAGCGCGATACTGACCGTCGAGGCGGTGCAGACCCACCCCGGATGGCGCGGTCGCGGCATCGGGGCGAGGATGATCGCGGCGGCGATCGAGGAGGCGAGGGTGGAGGACTGCCGGCTGGTGCAGCTCATGTCAAACTGGAGCCGGACAGATGCCCATCGCTTCTATGAACGGCTTGGTTTCACCCGGTCCCATCTCGGCTTCAAAATGAAGCTGAAAGGCGCCTGAGGCGGGTCGCCGCTCTGGACAAGCGCGCCATGACGCGCCATACACGAGTTTAGGAAATCGGCTGCTTTCGCGGTCCAAGACGTAAGGAAAGAGAATGGCAAGCTTTCTGGCGAAGATGTTTACCTGGTGGAACGGTTCGACCATCGGTACGGATCTGTTCACGCGCCGCTTCGGCAAGAAGGTCGGCGAGGATCAGTTCGGAAACGTCTATTACGAAGGCGGCATGTCGACCTATGGCCTGAAGCGTCGCTGGGTGATCTACAATGGTTATGCCGATGCTTCCACCATTCCGCCGGGCTGGCACGGCTGGATGCATCACCGCACCGACACGCCGCCGACCAAGGCTGCCTACAAGGCGCGAGAATGGGAAAAGCCGCATAATCCGAACCTGACGGGCACCGCGCTTGCCTATCGGCCGAAGGGGTCACTTGTCGTTCAGGGCGAACGCAACAAGGTGACCGGCGATTACGACGCCTGGACGCCGGGCGCGTAAGGTTTTTGCCGCAATCTGACGGTAGGCTGGCATTCATGCCAGTCTTTAAATGAAGCGCGGCATCGGTCGCGCTTTTTGTTATCAAGGGATGATCCATGGATTTCCGCGCATTGAGCCGTCTCATCACACTGTCGCTCGGTCTTGCGGCCACGGGCCTTGTCGCAGGTCCGGCTCTTGCCGCGCGGGTGGAAAACCCGGTCGCCGTCTTCGGCGGCATCGACAAGATTACCGGGCGCACCTACACATTTGACGCCTATGTCGGCGAGACGGTGCAGTTCGGCCGCCTGCAGGTGACGCCGCGCGTCTGCTATTCGCGTGACGAGACCGAGGAGCAGCAGGTCGATGCCTTCGTCCAGGTCGACAAGGTCTCGCTGCAGAACGAGGTTTCCCGCATCTTCTCCGGCTGGATGTTTGCCGATTCGCCGGCGCTCAACGCCGTTGAAGACCCGATCTATGACGTCTGGCTGACCGATTGCGTCAGCGAGGCGAGCATTCCCTCTCCCTGATCTCCCCAACATATTGCGAAGGCCCGCCATGTCCGATGCGCGTCCCCAACTGAGCGCCTCCAAGGCCGAGAGCTTCCACTATCTCGAAGTTCTGAAATATACTGGTCGTGCCGGGGCCGAGCGGATCGACCCATGGGATCCGAAGGCCGACGGCTTCATGACCGGCAGCGCCAAGGTGCGGGCGGATTATACCGTTGCAAAAGAAGGCGGAGACTTTTCCTCCGTGCAGATGGCGGTCAGCCAGGCCGTCCGCGATGCTGGCGCGGGCAAGACGGGCGATCGCATCTATATCGCCATCCGCCCCGGCATTTATGACGAGACGGTCATCGTGCCGCGCCTCATCGTCGGCGACCGGCCCGTCGCGATCACGCTTTTCGGAACGGGCAGCACACCTGAGGAGACGGTGATCCGCGCCAATATCGACCAGGGCATGAGCGGGGCCGAATTTCTGTCGACCTTCGGGAACGCCATTGATGATTACGCGCCCGAGATTACCGCAATCTACCGTGCCAATGCGGCGCTTGATCGCCTGTCGACGGAAAACGCCTGTGTGCTCCGGGTCGAGAATGACGGCTTTCAGGCGAAGAACCTGAGCGTCCGCAACGCCTATAATTGCGACAGGGCGGACAAGAACTCGAAATGCGAGGACGGCAAGGGCGGGCCGAAGAATGCCGCCGGCCAGTTCGCCAAAGGCTGGCATCAGGCGGTGGCGACGCTGGTTTACAATGCCGACCGCGTCCACTTCGACAATGTGCGCTTTGCAAGCTTCCAGGACACGCTCTATTTCAAGGGCCGCGTGCCGGGCATGACCGTGCGCTCCTATTATTCGAACTGCTATGTCGAAGGCGATATCGACTTCATCTTCGGCCGCTCGACGGCCTGTTTCGAGGCTTGCGAAATCCGCTCGCTCGGAAGTCGTGTCGATCATACCTATGTGGTCGCCCCCTCGACCAACATGCACACGCCCTACGGCATTGTCTTCAACGATTGCGACTTCACCCATGACGGCAGCGAGGCCGCGCTTGCCGGCACCTTCTCGCTCGGCAGGCAGTGGTTCCAGACGGTGCGCGCATCGCCTTACGGCATTCCCAATATCGAGGGCTATCGCACGCGGCTTGCCGAGACTTCGGAGTTCGATCATCCGCCGGAGGGCACCATCTCGCTCGACGTGCTGGAGGCCGTCGGCAAATGCGTTATCCTCAACTCGCGCATCGGCGCCCATATCAACCCGCAGGCGCCCTGGGACGACTGGAGCGGCGGCAGGCGCAATTCCGACGGTGAATTCGTGCCCGGCGAGTGGAACACGCGCTATCGCCCGGTGCAGTATACGTCCGCCGATTTCTTCCGTTGTCTGGGAGACTGGCTAGCGGGCGAGGGGCTTGCGCTTCATAAGCCTGAGCCGGAAGAGCCTTGGCTTGCCGAGTTCAACAACACTCAAGCCTGAGCGTTTCTCACGGAAACGGCTGATCCGGCCAGACGAGCGCCGCGTTCAGCAGCGTCATATATTCTTCCTTGGGGATATCGATCGCACCCATCGTCTTCAGATGGTCGGTGGTAAACTGCGTATCGAGCAGCAGGAAATTGTTGGCGCGAAGCCGTTCCACCAGATGCACGAGGCAGATCTTCGAGGCGTTCGGGCGGTGCGAGAACATGCTCTCGCCGAAGAAGGCGGCTCTGAGCGACACGCCGTAAAGCCCGCCGACGAGCTCGCCGTCCTGCCAGGCTTCTACCGAATGGGCGCGACCCATGGCATGCAGCGATTTGTAAAGCGAGCGGATCTCGTCATTGATCCAGGTCTGCGGCCGGTCGGGCGCCGGTTGTGCGCAGGCGGCGATCACCCGGTCGAAATCATGGTTGAAGCGGATTTCGTAAGGGGACCTGCGCATGAATTTGCGCAGGCTGTGGGAGACGTGAAGCCCATCCAGCGGGATGATGCCGCGGATTTCCGGTTCGACCCAGAAAAGCTCGGTGTCATCGGCGGATTCGGACATGGGGAAGAGGCCGATGCTATAGGCATTCAAAAGCAGTTCAGGGGTGATCCTGCTGCTCTTTCCGGCGTTCTTTTCCATGGCCGCTGAGCTACTTTGCCTTGTCTTCCAGATAGTGTTCCAGCCAATGGATATCATAGTCGCCATTGGCGATATCCTGGTTGGCGATCAGATCCTGAAAAAGCGGCAGAGTCGTGTCAATGCCGTCGACCACAAACTCGTCGAGTGCGCGTTTGAGCCGCATCATGCATTCCACGCGGGTGCGGCCGTGGACGATGAGCTTGCCGATCAGGCTGTCGTAATAGGGCGGGATCCGATAGCCCTGATAGACGCCGGAATCGATGCGCACGCCAAGCCCGCCGGGGGCATGGAAATGCGTGATCGTGCCCGGCGACGGGCGGAAGGTTTCCGCGTTCTCGGCATTGATACGGCATTCGATCGCGTGGCCGGAGAAGGTGATATCCTTCTGGCTGACCGAAAGGCCGGCGCCGGAGGCGACGCGGATCTGCTCATGCACGAGGTCGATGCCGGTAATGGCCTCGGTGATCGGATGTTCCACCTGAAGACGGGTGTTCATTTCGATGAAATAGAACTCGCCGTTTTCATAGAGGAACTCGATCGTGCCGGCGCCGCGATACTTCATCTTGCGCATCGCATCGGCGCAGATCTCGCCGATCTGCATGCGCTGCTCGACGTTGAGCGCCGGCGAGTTGGCTTCTTCCCAGACCTTCTGGTGACGGCGCTGCAGCGAGCAGTCGCGTTCACCCAGATGAATGGCATCGCCTTCGCCATCGCCGAAAACCTGCACCTCGATATGACGCGGCTTGTCGAGATATTTCTCCATGTAGACCGAATCATTGCCGAAGGCGGCAGCCGCTTCGCCGCGCGCCGTGCTCCAGGCTTCCAGAAGATCGTCGCGCGTGCGGGCAAGCTTCATGCCGCGACCGCCGCCGCCGGCGGTGGCCTTGATCAGCACCGGATAGCCGATCTCTTCCGCCGTCTTGATGGCGTCTTCTTCGGTATCGACCGAACCGCCCGAACCGGGGACGACGGGGATGCCGAGATTTTCGGCGGTCGTCTTGGCGGTGATCTTGTCGCCCATCATGCGGATATGTTCGCTGGTCGGGCCGATGAAGGTGATGCCGTGGGCTTCGAGGATCTCGGCGAACTTGGCGTTTTCGGAGAGGAAACCGTAGCCGGGATGCACGGCGTCGGCGCCGGTGATCTCACAGGCGGCAACGATCTGGTGGATGTTGAGGTAGCTCTCGCGCGAGGAGGGCGGGCCGATGCACACGCTCTCGTCGGCAAGGCGCACATGCATCGCGTTCGCGTCTGCGGTGGAGTGCACGGCAACGGTGGCGATGCCGAGCTCCTTGCAGGCGCGCTGTACGCGAAGCGCAATTTCGCCGCGGTTGGCGATCAGGATTTTGGAAAACATTCGCTCTGACCCGTTATTCGATCACGACAAGCGGTTCATCGAACTCGACCGGCTGGGCGTCGTCGACGAGAATCTGGGTGATCTTGCCGCTCTTGGGCGCGGGGATCTGGTTCATCGTCTTCATCGCTTCGATGATGAGAAGGGTCTGGCCTTCCTTGACGTTGGCGCCAACCTCGATGAAGGGGCGTGCGCCCGGCGCAGGCGCCAGGTAGACCGTGCCGACCATGGGGGCCTTGACGGCCTGGTCGAGATTGCTGGCCGCAGGCGCTGCGGCCGGGGCTTCGGCTGCGGCGGGCTGCGGCGCGGCTACTGCCGGTGCGGGCGCGTATGCCATGGCGTGCTGCGGTGCGACAGTCACTTCGCGCGCGACGCGGATGTGCAGGCCGCCCTGTTCAACCTCGATTTCGGTGAGGTCGGTCTCGTTGAGAATAACGGCGAGTTCGCGCACCAGCTTCGCGTCGACTGCCTTCGTTTCATCTGCCATGGGTGTGTTCCTTTGTTCTTCTTATTCCGTGAGTGTCCTGAGCGCGCGCAGCGCCAGCAGGTAACTGTCCTGTCCGAAACCACAGATTACTCCCTTCGCCGCCGCAGACGTCATCGTCTTGTGGCGAAAGGGCTCACGGGCATGAATGTTGGAAATGTGGAGCTCCACGACAGGCACGCTGATAGCGCGAATGGCGTCGTGAAGCGCAATGGATGTATGCCCGTAGGCACCCGGATTGATGGCGACACCGGCGGCCTTGTCATTGGCTTCGTGAAGCCAGTCGACAAGAACGCCTTCATGATTGCTCTGGCGGCACTCGGCCTGAAAACCGAGCGTTTCGGCCTCCAGGCGACAGGCCTCCTCAATGGTCTCAAGGGTCAGCGCGCCGTATATGCCCGGCTCGCGCTTGCCCAGGAGGTTGAGGTTGGGTCCGTTCAGAACAAAGATTACGCGTGTCATCCGTCAATTCCAGTTTCGCCATCACCTATAGACGTTCAGGTCAATCAGGAAAAGCCCAAAGACCGGAGGTTAAAACGCCTTGGTTAAGCTTCTCGCAGGCGAAAACCTTACGAGCAGGTTCCCTGTCCGCAATCGCGGATATTGTCGATCACCCGCTGGATGCGATCCGCGCCGATGGCGCCGTGCAGCATGGTGTCACCGACGATATAGGCCGGGGTTCCGGTAACGCCGACGGCATTGGCCAGGGCAAAATGCTCCTCGAGCGCGGCCTCGGGCGGGAATTCCGCCATCGCCGCGTCGATCTGGTCGCCGGTCACATCGAAGGCCGCGGCCACGGCGCGGGCGCTCTCGTCGGTCGCGCGGTTGCCAGACCCCATCAGCGCCCGGTGGAAGTCGGCGTACTTTTCTGGTGCGATCTTGAAGAAGGCATAGGAGACGCGCTGGGCGTCCTGCGATTCCTGTCCCAGAACCGGGATTTCCTTCAGGATGAAGCGCACATCGTCATTGTCCGCGATGATCTCGTCCATGTCGGCAAGCGCACGGCGACAATAGCCGCAATTATAGTCGAAGAACTCGACGACGGTGATGTCGCCGTCGGGATTGCCGAGCACGGCATCGAATTCCGGCTGGTAAATCAGGTTCTGGTTTGCGGCGATGGCGGCCTGCACCTCCTTCTGCTGCTCTTCGGCCTGCTTGCGCTGAAGCGCGGTCTGGACGTCGAGCAGGACTTCCGGATTGGCCACCAGATAGTCATGCACGCGCTGGCCGAAATCGTCGGTTCCGGGCGCCGCGACCTGTTCGGCTGGTTGTGGGGAGGCAAAGCCGTAGATCGCGGCCGTTGTTGCAGCCGCAGACGCAACAGCGGTCGCGACGACCGCGACGATGGCGAGCGTCAGTCCCTTTGATGACATGATTTCCCCTTCCTGCATGGCTCGATAGTCTCAGCTAGGAACCAATTGTGCGCAAAAGGCGGCGATGTCCATAGCAAAGGCCGGAAATCCGGCGGCCGGTCCTCAAAATCCCTCTTTTTTGCGCGGGAGGATTGCGGCGGCCCGAGGAATGGTTCAAGCCCGGTAGAACTGCCTGCCATGCGGGCCTTGCGACAAGGAAGAAGCAGAATGCCGTCGAAACGCAGCGAAATCGATTCATTCCTGGCCATGGACGTGCTGGCTGAGGCGAATCGCAGGAAAAAGGCCGGGCGCCCGGTGCTCTCGCTTGCCGTCGGCCAGCCTTCCCATCCCGCCCCCGATCGCGCGCTTGAGGCCGCGCGCGCGGCTCTCGATCACGGCCACCTCGGCTATACCGATGCCTTCGGCCTTCAAAGCCTGCGCGAGGCGATCGCGCATGACTACCGGTCTCGCATGGGCGTCGATGTCGATCCGGCGCGCATCGCGGTGACGACCGGTTCATCGGCAGGGTTCAATCTTGCCTTTCTGGCTCTGTTTGATGCCGGCGATGCCGTGGCCATCGCGCGGCCCGGCTATCCCGCCTATCGCAATATCCTGAAGGCGCTGGATCTCCGGGTCGTCGAGGTCGAGGCCAGCGAGCGGCACGAATTCACGCTGACGCCCGAGGCGCTCGAGGAAGCGGAGCGCGCCGAGGGCGTCGCCATCAAGGGCGTGCTGTTGGCAAGCCCGGCAAACCCGACGGGCACCGTTACGGGCCGGGCCGCGCTGAAACGGCTTGCCGACTGGTGCGAAGCGCGCGGCACGGCCTTCATCTCCGACGAGATCTATCACGGCCTGGTGTTTTCCGGCGAGGAGGCCACGGCGCTGTCCTTTACCGACGAGGCGGTGGTGATCAATTCGTTTTCGAAATACTATTGCATGACCGGCTGGCGCGTCGGCTGGATGGTGCTGCCGGAGAAGCTTGTCCGCGTGTTCGAGCAGTTGGCGCAGAATATCTATATCAGCGCGCCCGAACTGTCGCAGATCGCAGCCGAGGCCGCCCTCGATGCCCGCCCTCAGCTCGACGGCTACCGCGCGATCTACCGCGCCAACCGCGATTTCCTGATCAAGGCGCTGCCCGAGATCGGCCTGCCGGTGGTCTCGCCCATGGATGGGGCTTTTTATGCCTATGTCGATGTCAGCGGCTTTTCCAATGACAGCGTCGAATTCTCCCGCAGGATGCTGGCGGAGATCGACGTCGCGGCAACACCCGGGGCGGATTTCGACCCGCTGACCGGCGGCCGCTATCTGAGACTTTCCTATGCGGGAACCGAGGCCGAGATCCGCCAGGCGGTGGAGCGCATAGGCAACTGGTTGCCGGTGAAGCAATAGGGCTTCGTCAACGGCCTGTCGTAAAACGCAACAACGCCGCCGTGTGACCACGGCGGCGTTGTTGTTTTCAGACCTGTCTGCCGGCTCAGAAGAACCCGCGACGCTGCCACCAGCCGCGCTTCGGCTTGCTCGGCTCGTCGTCGCTCTCGGCGCCGTTGGAGGTCACTACCGGCTCGGAAGAGGCGACATCGGCGCCGCGATTGGCGCGCTTTGTCTCGACCTTTTCTTCATCCGGCGTGGTTTCCGCCTCTTCCGCTTCTGCTTCCGGGGCTTCCTCGGCGGCTGGCTGCTCGGCCTGAGCCTTTACTTCGGGCGCCTCAACCGTCTCGGGCTTCGCTTCAGCGGCCTCGGCGACCGTCTCCTTGGCGACTGTATCCTCGGCGGCAGCCTCGCTCTTCTCGGCCTTCGGCTTGCGGCGACGACGCGGCTTGCGGCCTTCAATTTCGGCCATCGCCTCGTCTTCCGTGGTCTCGGTCGGCTGGTCGACGCTGGTCTCGGCCGATTCTTCGGCAGGACTGTCGGTCACGACCTCGCTGGCCGCGGTCTCGGTTGTTTCCGCCGGGCTTTCGGCGGCGGTGGGAGCCTCGTTTGTGGGCTCCGTCTCATCGGGCTTGCTCTCGGCGACGGCCTCGGAGGCGTTCTCCTGGCCTTCAGCCTCGGCGCTGTCGCCGGAGGTTTCCTGCTGCCCATTGTCATCGCTGCGATTGCGGCGACCGCCGCGCTTGCCGCGACGGCGCTTGCGACGGGGCTTGTCGCCGTCGTCTTCGCTGCTGCTCGATGCATCCTGGGCGTTGTCGTCGGCCAATTCGTTGGCATCATCGTCCTGCGACTGGTCGCTCTCGGCGCTGCTGCCGTTCTGCTGGCCGCCGTTGCGGCCGCCGCGACGACGGCGGCGCTTGCGGCGCGAGCGGCCGCCTTCCTCGTCGCCAGTGCTGTCGGACGTGTTGCTTGCCGGTGCGTTGTCAGACTCGTCCGCGTCCTCGACATCCGGAACATCGACGATGTCTTCTTCCGGCTCCTCGATCAGGTTGAACAACGCCTCGATCTTCACCGGATTCTCAACCGGATCGCGACGATCGATCTCGAAATGGCTGTTCTCGAGATCGCCATCAGCCTCGACGATGATCTCGACGCCGAAGCGGTTCTCATAATCGACAATGGTGTTGCGCTTCTGGTTGAGCAGATAGGGCGCGATCTCCGGCGTGGTGCGCACGGTGATGTTGTGCGTGGTGTTCTTCAGCAGATACTCCTCGACGCCGCGCAGAACGTGAAGCGCTACGGAAGACTGCGAGAGAACATGGCCCGTGCCGCCGCAATGGCTGCAGACCTGGGTGGTCGATTCCAGAACGGAGGCGCGAATGCGCTGGCGCGACATTTCCAGAAGACCGAAATGCGAGATCCGGCCGACCTGAATGCGGGCGCGGTCGTTCTTCAGGCATTCCTTCAGCTTCTTCTCGACGGCGCGGTTGTTGCGCTTTTCTTCCATGTCGATGAAGTCGATGACGACGAGACCGGCAAGGTCGCGCAGCCTGAGCTGGCGCGCGACTTCCTCCGCCGCCTCCAGATTGGTCTGGAGCGCAGTGTCCTCGATCGAGTGCTCGCGCGTCGAACGACCGGAGTTGACGTCGATCGCCACCAGCGCCTCGGTCTGGTTGATGATCAGATAGCCGCCCGATTTCAGCGTCACCTGCGGCTGCAGCATACGGTCGAGCTGCGCCTCAATGCCGGAACGCGAATAGATCGGGTGGATGTCGCGATAGCGCTGAACCACCTTGGCGTGGCTCGGCATCAGCATCTTCATGAAGTCCTTCGCCTCGCGGTAACCTTCGTCACCGGAAACGATCACTTCGCTGATGTCCTTGTTGTAGAGGTCGCGGATCGAACGTTTGATCAGGCTGCCTTCCTCGTAGACGAGGCAGGGGGCCGTCGAGGTCAGCGTCTTCGAACGGACATTTTCCCAAAGGCGCATCAGATATTCGAAGTCGCGCTTGACTTCGGCCTTGGTGCGGTTGGCGCCGGCGGTGCGCAGGATCACGCCCATGCCCTGCGGCACTTCGAGGCCCTTGGCCACTTCCTTCAGACGCTTGCGGTCGGCCGGATTGGTGATCTTGCGGGAAATGCCGCCGCCGCGCGCCGTGTTCGGCATCAGAACCGAGTAACGGCCGGCAAGCGAAAGATAGGTCGTCAGCGCCGCGCCCTTGTTGCCGCGCTCTTCCTTGGCGACCTGCACGAGCAGGATCTGCCGGCGCTTGATCACTTCCTGGATGCGGTACTGCTTGCGCATCCGGCGGTGAGCGTTGTCCGGCACTTCTTCCATGGCGTCTTCGGCGCCGACGGATTCGACGCTGTCGTCGTCATCGTCGACGTCTTCGGAAATCGTGTCCGCGTCGACCTCGGCGGCCATATGGGTCGGGCCGCCCTTGCTGTCGTCGTCGGAGCCGTTTTCGTCCGCGGCCGTGTCCTTTGAAGCCGTCTCGCCGGCGCCGTCAGCAGCCGCATCCGTCTCGTCCTCGGCCTTCGCAGCCTTCTTGGCGGTCGGCTTGCGGCGCCTGCGGGGCTTGGGCTTCGCTGTTTCCTCGGTGGCTTCTGCAGCCTCGGCGGTTGGCGTAGTCTCGGGCGTTTCGTCGGACTTGGTTTCGGCCTCGGCGTTGGAAGCATCGGCAGTCTCTGCCGGGGCTTCCGCGCTTGCGGCCTTCTCCGGCTCCTGCGTCGCCTCATCGGTTTTCTTCGAGCGCGATCTCGCGCGGCCCTTGCGGGTGCGGGGCTTCGGCTTGCCGTCGGCCTCGGCTGCCTTTTCGGAGGCCTCTGCCGGTTCGGTCATGGAGGTTTCGGCGTCGTCGCCGTCATCATCCTCGCTCGCTTCCTTCAGAAGCGCCTCGCGGTCGGCCAGCGGGATCTGGTAGTAGTCGGGATGGATCTCCGAAAAGGCCAAGAAGCCATGGCGATTGCCGCCATAGTCGACAAACGCGGCCTGAAGAGAGGGTTCGACCCGCGTGACCTTTGCAAGATAGATGTTGCCGCGCAGCTGTTTCTTGTGCTGCGATTCGAAATCGAACTCCTCTATCCGATTTCCACGAACGACGACGACGCGCGTCTCTTCTTCATGAGAGGCGTCGATGAGCATTTTGTCTGCCATTTATATTGAGCTCCTCGGCGCAGTCGCTCGCCGGTTTCCGCGCGGACCTTGGTCCGGTTGCGGAAACGGTTGCCTGCGGGTGCGCCGGATGAATGTGTGTTCGGCCGGTGCAACGAAACGCGGGCGGCGGCTTCTCGAATCAGTCTGTCGCCGCTTGGCAGCGTGCAGGCCGAGGGAAGAAATTGACGCTTCGTTCTCATATGAAACCAGTCGAAACCAATATTAACGAGCCTCTCTCGGAGAGGCGATGAATATGCCCTCAGGGGACCGCCCAAAGAGCATTGACCCTTACGCCGAAACGATTTTTGTGAAACACGTATACCGGCGAAGATATTCTGTTCGGTGGTGGAAGGACGCGGGCGATCCGTCACTCCATATGGCGCCAATCAGGAAAAGACCGGCTGCCCTTGCGCGCAATCGTCCCGTCATAAATCTCCACCTGGATCACATTAGTATGTATTCCATGCTGCAATAGCAAGAAAAATCCAATCCCCGGATATATTTGAGCAGCCGGCGAATCATGCCACGGAAGGACGGTCTGCGGCGGTGGCGCTTCCGGTTTTGGTTGACGGAGACCGGGGAAGACGGGCGGGCCATTCTTTCGCCATCACTGTGGCGTTCATGGTCCCGGTCTTGTCGGCGGGGCGGCGTTTGCGGTAATACACGGTAGAATTGCATCTTCGCGGGGCCTGCCGGAAAGGCCTTGCGAAAAACGAGAGGTGGCATGACGGGGCGCAATGTGGCCGGTAACAAAGGTCTGTTCGAATACGCTTTCGCAGCGCGCCTGGCGGTGGCCGTCGCGCTGCTGATCCTGTTTGCGACGGCCATTGCGCCGGCAGCGCGCGCCAGCGCGGAAGACGCCGATGCCGATGTCCCGCTGATCGCCTACAACGCGCTTCTCGTCGGCGATGACGCGCGGGCGCGGCTTGTGGTCGATTTCGATCGTTCGCCGGAATTCAGCTATCATTACCTGAAGGACCCGGCCCGGCTGGTGATCACCCTTCCGAGCACGGCCTTCGGCTTTTCCGCGGATGCGGTCGCCCCGCGCGGCCTTGTCAGCGATGTGCGCTACGGCGCGACCGGACCGGGACAGTCGCGCATCGTGCTCTCGGCGCGCGAGCCGATCCAGATGACGCTTGGCGAGGTCAGGCCGGAGGAGGGCGCCGGGGCCCGCCTCGTGATCGACCTTGCGATCGCCGATGCGGCGCGTTTCGAGACGCTGCTGGCGCGCCAGCAACCGGCGACCGGCGATGTGTTCACTGACAGCCTTTCGACGCCCGTTGACGATGACCTCTATGTCGTCGCCGTCGATGCCGGTCATGGCGGGGTTGATACTGGCGCGATCGGCGAGGACACGAAGACGCTGGAAAAGACGATCACGCTCGATTTCGCCCGCGCCTTTGCCCGGCGCCTGTCTGAGGAACCGGGCTATGAACCCTTTCTGACCCGCGATTCCGATGTCTACCTGTCGCTTTCCAGGCGGGTGGAGCTGGCGCGCCAGCACGGCGCCGACCTGTTCATCTCGTTTCACGCGGATTCCCTCGATCAGCCGGACATTTCCGGTGCGACTGTCTACACGCTTTCCGACCGGGCCTCGGACCGCCTAGCCGCCGCTCTTGCGCGGCGCGAGAACCTCTCCAACGAAATCATGGGGATCAAGGCCGACAACGAGCCCGAGGAGGTGACCGACATCCTGCTCGACCTTACCCGGCGCGAGACGCAGAGCTTTTCGATCTCCCTCGCCGACAGGGTCGTGGCCTCCTTCAACGGCCAGATCGGGCTGATCAACAATCCCCATCGCTTCGCCGGTTTCATGGTTCTGAGAGCGCCGGACATTCCCTCGATCCTGCTGGAGATCGGTTTTCTCTCCAATGCCGAGGACGAGAGGCGCATGCTCGATCCCGAGTGGCGCGACCGTCTGGTCGACCGGCTGGTGGAGGCGGTCAAGCGCTATCGCCATCCGCTGGTTTCCGGTGGCGGATGAGCAACAGCCGCGCCGGATCGATCCATGCGCCGAAACAACATTTTAGCGGCGTCGCAAAAAGCGCACATTCGTTGTAAAAAAGTGGGCGGGGTGTTTTCAACGCGGCTTTGGAGCGGTATCTGCGGTCATTTGGAAATGCGCCGGCACGAGACCATTGCGGCAAGCGCTGATGCGCAGCCAGCCTCGCCAGAGACAGGATTCAACAGACGTGAATGTGATCAAGCTTATCGGATATCTCTTCGGCCTCGCCTGCGCGCTCTTCGTTGTCGTGGCGATCGGCGTCGGGGTTTATCTGAACAATGTCGCCAAGGACCTGCCGGATTACGAGGTGCTTGCGCAATATACGCCGCCGGTCACGACGCGCATCTATGCCGGCAACGGCGAACTGATGGCCGAATATGCCCATGAGCGCCGCCTGTTCCTGCCGATCGACGCCATCCCCATGCGGGTGCGCGGGGCCTTCCTGTCGGCCGAGGACAAGAATTTCTACACGCATCCCGGCGTTGACGTTGTCGGCCTGACGCGCGCGATCATCACCAATGTGCGCAATATGGGCACCGGACGCCGCCCCGTCGGCGCCTCGACGATCACCCAGCAGGTGGCCAAGAACTTCCTTCTGACCTCGGACCAGACCTATGAGCGCAAGGTCAAGGAAGCGATCCTGTCCTTCCGCATCGAGCAGGCCTATTCCAAGGACACGATCCTCGAGCTTTACCTCAACGAGGTCTATTTCGGCCTGAACGCTTATGGTGTCGCCGATGCGGCGCTGACCTATTTCGACAAGCCGGTTTCCGATCTGACGATTGCCGAAAGCGCCTATCTTGCCGCCGTTCTCAAAGGGCCGGCCAATTACGATCCCTATCGTCATCCCGAAGCCGCCATCGAGCGCCGCAACTGGGTCATCAGCCGAATGGCGGAGAACGGCTACATCACCGCCGAGGAGGCGGAGGTGGCGCGCGCCGAACCGCTCGGCGTCGTCTCGACCCACCGCAACCGGCCGATCGCGGGCGATGAGTATTATGCCGAGGCCGTCCGCCGCGAGCTGAAGGACAAATATGGCGAGGAAATGCTCTATGAAGGCGGACTTTCGGTGCGCACCTCGCTTGACCCGCAGATGCAGCTCGATGCGCAGAAGGCGCTGCGCGACGGCCTGATCAAATATGACGAGGCCGCCGGTTTCCGCGGGCCGATCGCCGAGGTTTCGATTACCGGCGACTGGGGCCCCGAACTTGCCAAGATGCGTCCGCTCTGGGATGTGCCCGACTGGAAGATCGCGGTCGTGCTCGGCGTCGGCGCCGACGGCGCGCAGATCGGCATCCGTCCGCAGATCGATGTTGCCGGCAAGGTCGACAAGGCGCGCGAGACCGGCTTTATTCCGGCCGATGACATGAAGTGGGCCTATCGTTTTCTTGAAAAGGGCAAGCCGAACGCAAAAAGTCCGGAAGGCGTGTTGAAGCCCGGCGATGTCGTCTATGTGGAAGCGACCGGCGAGGGCGACACCTACCGGCTGCGCCAGGTGCCCAAGGTCCAGGGCGGCCTTGTCGCCATGGACCCGCAGACCGGCCGCGTTCTGGCCATGGTCGGCGGCTTCGCCTTCTCCGAAAGCCAGTTCAACCGGGCAACGCAGGCCTATCGCCAGCCGGGCTCGTCGTTCAAGCCCTTTGTCTACGCCGCAGCCCTCGACAATGGCTATACGCCGGCCTCGGTGGTCATGGATGCGCCGATCGAAATCGAATCCGGCGGCGAGTTGTGGAAGCCGCAGAACTATTCCGGCGGTTTCTCCGGTCCGCAGACGCTTCGCACCGGCATCGAAAAATCGAAGAACCTGATGACCGTGCGTCTTGCCAACGATCTCGGCATGGAAACGGTTGCCGATTATGCCGAACGTTTCGGTATCTATGACCAGATGGACCCGGTCTTGGCCATGTCGCTCGGCTCCGGCGAGACCACCGTCATGCGCATGGTCTCCGCCTATGCGGTGATCGCCAATGGCGGCAAGCAGGTCAATCCGACGCTGATCGACCGCATTCAGGACCGCTACGGCAAGACCATCTTCAAGCATGAGGACCGCATCTGCGAGAACTGCGATGCGCCCGAATGGAACGGGCAGGCCGAACCGATCCTGATCGATGATCGCCAGCAGGTGCTCGACCCGATGACCTCCTACCAGATCACCTCGATGATGGAGGGCGTCGTCCAGCGCGGCACGGCGGCAAGCGCGGTCAAGCTCGATCGTCCGGTCGCCGGCAAGACCGGCACCACCAACGACGAGAAGGACGCCTGGTTCGTCGGCTTCACACCGAACCTCGTTGCCGGCCTCTATATCGGCTTCGACCAGCCGGCTTCACTCGGTCGTCACGGGACCGGCGGCGGCCTTGCCGCGCCGATCTTCAACGAATTCATGACCGACGCGCTGAAGGAATTGCCGGTCGAGAACTTCATCGAGCCCGAGGGCATGACCAACGTTCTGGTCAACCGTTCGACCGGGATGCGCGCCGGCGGTTCCGGCCCCGGCGTCATAGAAGAAGCCTTCAAGCCCGGAACGGGCCCGGCGGAGGCGTTTGATGTCATCGACATGAGCGGTTACGTGCCGCCCGAGCAGATCCTGCGCGACTCTTCGCAGGCCAACAAGGCGATCTCCACCGGTTCGAGCGGGCTCTACTGACCCTGTCGCAGCGGCGAGGCGGGGTTTACATCCGCGCCTTGCCCCCTTATTCACCGGCCATCACAATCTCAAAAGAAGCAGAAAGAACCATGCGAGCGGAAATCGAAGGCGTTGTCGACGAAATCAAGCAGGCTGTAACCCTGCTGAGGAGGCATCTTTGACTGGGATCAGGCAATCAAACGGCTGGATTGGCTGAACAACAGGGCTGAAGATCCCGATATCTGGAACGACGCGAGCGAGGCGCAGAAGCTGATGCGCGAGCGCCAGCTTCTGGACGACGGTATCTCCTCCGTGCGTCGCATCGAGACGGAGCTTTCCGACAGTATCGAGCTGATCGAGCTCGGCGAGGAGGAGGGCGACGACGAGGTGGTCAAGGACGCCGAGGAGAGCCTCAAGAAGCTTCTCGCCGAGGCCGAGCGCCAGCAGGTGGAGGCCATGCTTTCGGGCGAGGCGGATTCCAACGACACCTATCTCGAAGTCCATTCCGGCGCCGGCGGCACGGAAAGCCAGGACTGGGCGAACATGCTTTTGCGCATGTATATCCGCTGGGCCGAGCGCCAGGGCTTCAAGGTCGAGGTGATGGAAGTCCATGACGGGGAAGAGGCGGGCATCAAGTCGGCGACAATCCACGTCAAGGGCCACAACGCCTATGGCTGGCTGAAGACCGAATCCGGCGTTCATCGTCTGGTGCGGATTTCGCCCTATGACAGCAATGCGCGCCGCCATACCTCGTTCTCCTCGGTCTGGGTCTATCCGGTCATCGATGATTCGATCGATATCGAGGTCAATGAGGGCGACTGCCGGATCGACACCTACCGTGCCTCCGGCGCGGGCGGACAGCACGTCAATACCACCGATTCGGCCGTGCGCATCACCCACATCCCGACCGGGATCGTGGTTCAGTGCCAGCAGGAGCGCTCCCAGCACAAGAACCGGGCCAAGGCCTGGGACATGCTGCGCGCGCGTCTCTATGAGGCGGAACTGCAGAAGCGCGAGGAAGCGGCCAATCAGGAAGCGGCCTCGAAGACGGATATCGGCTGGGGTCACCAGATCCGGTCCTACGTGCTGCAGCCCTACCAGCTGGTGAAGGATCTGAGGACCGGGGTGGAAAGCACCGCGCCGTCCGACGTTCTCGATGGCGCACTGAGCCCGTTCATGGAAGCGGCCCTTGCCCACCGCATCGAGGGCGGGGCGGGTGCCGCGGTCGAGGATATCGACTGATCGGCAATGATCCGGCGCTGAAACCTATAGAATATACGCATCTGCCGAAAATCAGACCCGATTTTCGGGCCGATGCGCGAAGACAGGACGCGCCGGAGCGTCTGCCTCTTCGGGCCGGGGGTGTCGGCTTTTCCGTCTTTCCTCTTTTCATCCCGGGCAAAAAGCCGTAAAGACGGCCCCATGATGACTGGGATACGGTTTCGCATCATTCGAATTATCGGCCCGGCTTTCCGCGCCGCCTGACAAGGCGCCGGAAGGTCCGGGATTTCGGCGTTTGTCACGCCCCTGCCACCGACAGATTTCCTGAAGATTTGCGAGAGCGCGCCATCCTAGGCGCAGCACCAGAGAAAAAGCCGCGAAACCATGAGCGACACAAAAGAGACGATCGACTATTCCGAAACCCTCTACCTGCCGAAGACGGATTTTCCGATGCGCGCGGGCCTTCCCAAGAAGGAGCCCGAGCTCGTCGCCCGCTGGGAAAAGATCAATCTTTACAAGAAGATGCGCGAGGACGCCGCAGGCCGCGAGAAATTCGTGCTGCATGACGGCCCGCCCTATGCCAACGGCAACATCCATATCGGCCATGCGCTGAACAAGATCCTGAAGGATGTGATCACCCGCTCCTTCCAGATGCGCGGTTTCGATTCCAATTATGTGCCGGGCTGGGACTGCCATGGTCTTCCGATCGAATGGAAGATCGAGGAAGCCTATCGCGCCAAGGGCCAGAACAAGGACGAGGTGCCGATCAACGAATTCCGGCAGGAATGCCGGGACTTCGCCCAGCACTGGATCGACGTTCAGACGGGCGAATTCAAGCGGCTCGGCATCGAGGGCGACTTTGAGAAGCCCTACACGACCATGGCCTTTCACGCCGAGGCGCGGATCGCCGGCGAACTTCTGAAGATCGCCAAATCCGGCCAGCTCTATCGCGGCTCCAAGCCGGTGATGTGGTCGGTGGTCGAGCGCACCGCGCTGGCCGAGGCGGAAGTCGAATATCACGAGGTCCAGTCGGACACGATCTGGGTGAAGTTTCCGGTGACGCAGGGGGGCGGCGACCTGGCTGACGCCTTCGTTGTCATCTGGACGACCACGCCCTGGACCATCCCTGGTAACCGCGCGATCTCGTTTTCCTCACGACTCGAATACGGCCTCTACGAGGTCACCGAGGCGGAGAATGATTTCGGGCCGCAGCCGGGTGAAAAGCTGCTCTTTGCGAAGAATCTCGCCGAAGACTGCGCGGCAAAGGCCAAGGTAACGCTGAAGCCTCTCCGCGACGTGGCCGGCAGTGAGCTTTCCGACGTGACCTGCGCCCATCCGCTCGTCGATCTCGGCTATGACTTCAAGGTGCCGCTGCTCGATGGAGACCATGTCACCGATGATGCCGGTACGGGCTTTGTCCACACCGCGCCCGGCCATGGCCGCGAGGACTTTGACGCCTGGATGGAACAGGCGCGCGACCTCGAAGCGCGCGGCATCTCGCCGAAAATCCCCTTCACGGTCGGTGATGATGGCTTCTACACCGACGAGGCCTATTGTTTCGGTCCGTCGGCTGAAGGCGGCGCTGCCCGCGTCATGGACGATAACGGCAAGAAGGGCGATGCGAACGATCGCGTCATCAAGGCGCTGATCGCCGCCGACCGCCTGTTCGCCCGCGGCCGGATCAAGCATGACTACCCGCATTCCTGGCGCTCGAAAAAGCCGGTCATCTTCCGCAACACGCCGCAGTGGTTCGTCTATATGGACAAGGATCTCGGCGATCAGACGACGCTGCGTTCCCGGGCGCTGTCGGCGATCGATGAAACGCGTTTCGTTCCTGCCGCCGGCAAGAACCGCCTGCGCGGCATGATCGAGACGCGGCCCGACTGGGTGCTGTCGCGTCAGCGCGCCTGGGGCGTGCCGATCTGCGTCTTTGCCGACAAGGCCGGCGAAGTGCTGGTGGATGATGCCGTGAATGCCCGGATCCTCGAGGCTTTCGAAAATGAGGGCGCCGATGCCTGGTTTGCCGAAGGTGCGCGTGAACGCTTCCTCGGTGACAGGGCTTCCGAGGATTGGGAAATGGTCACCGACATTCTCGATGTCTGGTTCGATTCAGGCTCCACGCATGCCTTTGTGCTGGAAGACCGTCCGGACCTGAAATGGCCGGCCGATGTCTATCTCGAAGGTTCCGACCAGCATCGCGGCTGGTTCCATTCCTCGCTGCTGGAAGGCTGCGTTACCCGTGGTCGCGCGCCCTACAAGGCCGTCGTTACCCATGGGTTCACCATGGACGAGCAGGGTCGCAAACAGTCGAAATCGCTGGGCAATCAGGTTTTCCCGCAGGATGTGATGGCCAAGTCCGGCGCCGATATCCTGCGCCTTTGGGTGATGACCACGGATTACTGGGAAGACCAGCGTCTGGGCGAGACGGTTATCAAGACCAATGTCGACACCTATCGCAAGCTGCGCAATACACTGCGCTGGATGCTCGGCACGCTTGCCCATGATGAGGGCGAGGAGATCGCGGTCGCAGACATGCCGGAGCTGGAGCGGCTGATACTGCACCGGCTGGCCGAACTCGATCAGCTCGTGCGCAAGAGCTATGACGATTTCGAGTTCAAGAAGATCGCCCGCGCGCTGACGGATTTCGCCAATATCGAGCTGTCGGCCTTTTATTTCGACGTCCGCAAGGATGCGCTCTACTGCGATGCGCCGTCCTCGCTGCGCCGTCGTTCGGCCCTCGTCGTCATCCGCCGGCTGTTTGACTGCATGGTGACCTGGCTTGCGCCGATGCTGCCCTTCACCATGGAAGAGGCATGGCTCTCGCGGAATCCCGACGCCGTTTCCGTCCATCTGGAACAGTTCCCCACGGTGCCCGGCGATTGGAACGACGAGGCGCTTGCCGCTAAGTGGCTGAAGGTCCGTGAAGTCCGCAAGGTCGTCACCGGCGCGCTGGAGGTCGAACGTCGCGACAAGCGCATTGGTTCGTCGCTCGAAGCGGCTCCGGTCGTCTATATCAACGACAAGGACCTGCTGGCAGCACTTGATGACCGCGATTTCGAGGAGATCTGCATCACCTCGGCGATCACGGTGAAGGAAGGCGAGGGGCCGGAAGACGCCTTCCGCCTGCCGGAGGTCGCCCATGTCGCCGTCGTGCCCGCCCTGGCGGAGGGTCGCAAATGCGCCCGCTCATGGCGGATCACCAATGATGTCGGCTCGGATCCCGATTATCCGGATGTCTCCGCGCGCGATGCGGCGGCATTGCGGGAACTGGCCGGCAAGGCCTGAACGCACAAGGCAGCCGGACGCATCGTCCTCCGGCTGCCATCGCTCAGGCGAATTGCGAAAAGCACCGTTCTGCGGTAGGTATGTCGCGTTTTCGCCGGATTTCTCACCGAATGATGGCGGATCGCCTTATTGTCAGTGGCGCCAGCGATGCTGAAGCGCGTCGAGCAAAGAACGAGATCACCCGCAGGATCAAAAGGCCTGCCCGGTGGTCGGAGGAGTGGTAGTAGAGCGCATGACCTTTGTTTTCCGTTCGATGAAACTTGCACTCGCCCTGGCGGGCGCCGCTTCGCTTGCGTCCTGCATCAGCGCGCCGACCTATGGAACCGGCACGTCTGCAACCACGCAGCTGGTCGAGGATCTCGGCGAGGCTGTTCTGGTGATCAATCCCGACCAGCCCGATATTGACTATGAGGCCCGGCCCGAACTGGTAAAGCCGTCGAAGAACATGGCCGGCCAGCCGCTTGTTCCGCCGCAGAAATCCGTGGCCTCGGTCGACAATCCCGACTGGATCGAATCACCGGAAGAGCAGCGTGAGCGCGTCTATCAGGAAATCGAGGACAATGAGGACAACCCGTTCTACAAGTCGCCGCTCGTGGGCGCCAAGGCGACCGGTCAGCTGACCGAGAAGGAACAGCTGGAGGCCTTCCGCAAGGCCCGCACCGAGGCGAATTCCATCGACATTACCCAGCGGCGCTACCTGATCGACCCGCCGGCGGAATACCGCACGCCTTCCAGCCCCGAGGCGCTGAACGACCTGGGCGATCCCGAGCGCGCCAAGGAGCGCCGCCGGCAGAAACTGGCCGAGGGCAAGGACCCGGATCGCTGCTTCCTGTTCCTGAACTGCAGCAGCGGCAAGACCGAGGACTTCCTCGAATCATCCAAGAATGCCGGTCAGTAACAGCCGATCGCTTCCGGAGAGCAGCATGACCTATTCGATCCGTCCGGCGACACGCGCCGACGCGGCAACCATCTATCGCTTTGTCTGCGAACTGGCGGAATTCGAAAAGGCGCTGGACAAGGTCGAGACCACCGAGGAAGGCCTTGCCGAGGCGATATTCGGCGAGGGCTCCGTGACGGGTGGGCTGATCGCCGAGATCGATGGCAAGCCTGCCGGTTTCGCGGTCTATTATTTTACCTTTTCCACCTGGCAGGGCCGCAACGGCATCTATCTGGAAGATCTTTACGTATCGCCGGAATTTCGCGGCAACGGGCTGGGAAAGGCGCTGATGCGCGCGGTCGCCGAGGTTGCCGTGGCAAAGAATTGCGGTCGTATGGAATGGAGCGTGCTCGACTGGAATGTCGATGCGATCCACGTTTACGATGCGGTTGGCGGCAAGCCGCAGAGCGAATGGATCCGCTACCGGTTGGAAGACGAGACGCTGACGGCGTTTGCCGGCCGCTAACGCCGTTCGTTGAAGAAGTCCTTCAGCAGAGCCGCTGCCCGCGTTTCCGAAAAACCGGAATAGACGTCGGGCCGATGGTGGCAGGTCGGCTGGTCGAAGAAGCGGCCGCCGTGATCGACGCCGCCGCCTTTCAGGTCTGCCGCGCCATAGTAAAGCCGTTCGATGCGGGCAAACGAGATCGCCGCCGCGCACATGGCGCAGGGCTCAAGCGTCACATAGAGATGCGCGCCGGGAAGCCGTTCCGAGCCGAGCCTCTCGCAGGCGGCACGGATGGCAAGCACTTCGGCATGGGCCGTCGGATCGTTCAGTTCGCGGGTGCGGTTGCCGGCAGAGGCCAGAACCGTCCCGTCAAGCGCGATGACGGCGCCGATCGGAACCTCGCCGCGCGCGGCCGCCGCTTCCGCCTCATCGAGTGCCAATGCCATGAAATCGCGGCCCGCAGCCATTTTGACAAGTTTCCTCTTAACCAATTCTTCCTGTCCTGTTAGAGGATCGGGATCAACAGGCAAAGCGAAATGAACCACAAAGACAAATTCCCCAAACGCGGCGGAAAGCCTTCGGGCAAGCCTGCCGGCAAGCCAGCACTGGCCAAGGATGCGCCGAAAGTCGGGGCCGAAGAGCAGGCTCCGGAACGGATTGCCAAGATCCTGGCGCGCGCCGGCGTCGCCTCCAGGCGCGATGCCGAGCGGATGATCCTCGACGGCCGCGTGAAGGTCAACGGCAAGGTGCTGGAAAGCCCGGCGGTCAACGTCACGCTTGCCGACAAGATCGAGGTCGACGGCGAGGAAATCCGCGGCATCGAGCGCACGCGGCTGTGGATCTATCACAAGCCCGGCGGCCTGGTGACGACGAATTCCGACCCGGAAGGCCGACCGACGGTCTTCGAGAAGCTGCCGAAAGATCTGCCGCGCGTCATCTCGATCGGTCGTCTCGACATCAATACCGAGGGCCTTTTGCTTCTGACCAATGATGGCGGCCTGGCCCGTGTTCTGGAACTGCCGGCCACCGGCTGGCTCAGGCGCTACCGTGTGCGCGCCCATGGCCGGATCACGCAGGAAGACCTCGATAAGCTGAAGGACGGCATTGCCGTTGACGGCGTGCTCTATGGCGCGATCGACGCGACGCTGGACCGCGAGCAGGGATCGAATGTCTGGATCACCATGGGGCTGCGCGAAGGCAAGAACCGCGAGATCAAGAATGTGCTCGGCGCGCTCGGTCTCGAAGTCTCGCGCCTGATCCGTATTTCCTACGGTCCGTTCCAGTTGGGCGAGCTTGCCGAGGGCAATGTGCTGGAAGTGCGCGGCCGCACGCTGCGCGAACAGCTCGGGCCCCGCCTGATCGAGGAAGCCGGGGCCAATTTCGACGCGCCGCTTTACCATGACGGGGAGGCCGCCGTTCCGAAGAAGGAACAGGCCGCCGAAGCGCCGAAGCGGGCGCCGCGCAAGGAAAAGCTCGACCGGCAGGAGCGCGCCGAGCGTGGCCGCGACCGGCTTGATACCAAGCGCAAGGGCGAGGAAAAGCCGGTGCGCGATGTCGAGCGCAATACTCGCTCCGCCAATGTCTGGATGGCCTCCGGCGCCCGCCCGCTCGGTCCGAAGGCAAAGAAGAAGGCTGAGGACAAGGCGCGCGAAGACGCAAGGCGCGATGCCCGCAAGGATGTACGCCGCCGCGACGATGGCGACAGCCCGCGCGGCGCGCGCCCGGCTGGCGCAAGGCCGGCACGGGGCGGCGGAAAACCGCAGGGCGGAAAGCCCGGTGGCGGTTTTGCCAAGGGGCCGCGCAAGCCGCGCGCTGAAGGCGATGCGGCCGGCAGTGGCGAGAAGCGTTTCTCCGGGGCGAAGCGTCCGGCCGGCGAAGGCCGTCCGCCGCGTGGTGAGGGCCGCCCGGCAGGTGCCCGCCCGCAAGGCGAAAAGCGTGCTCCCCGTCCCGACAACGGCAAGCGCGGCAAGCCGGAGGGCAATAACAGGCCACGCGGCGGTGCAGGCGGCAAGGGACCGAGGGGCAATGCGGATCGTCGCCGGTGAGTTTCGCGGGCGCACGCTCGCGGCTCCGAAAACCTCCGAGATCAGGCCGACGACGGATCGCACCCGCGAAAGCCTGTTCAACATTCTGGCCCATGGCTACCCGGAAGCGGTGGACGGCAAACGGCTGCTGGAGCTTTTTGCGGGCACCGGCGCTGTCGGCCTTGAAGCCGTGTCGCGCGGGGCCAGGGCTGCGACCTTTGTCGAAAACAGCGTCGAAGGGCGCGGGCTGATCTGGGCCAATATCGAAGCGCTCGGCCTTGCCGGGCGCACCCGCATCCTCAGGCGTGATGCCACGCGGCTTGGCAGCGTCGGCAAGCTGGAGCCCTATGATTTTCTCTTTGCCGACCCGCCCTATGGCAAGGGCCTTGGCGAAAAGGCGATTGCTGCGGCAGGCGAGGGTGGATGGCTGAAACCGGGTGCGCTGGTCATTCTCGAAGAGGCCGCAGACGTTGCACCGGCGCTCCCCGAGGCGTTTGACGCGCTCGAGACGCGTGAATTCGGCGATACGCGCATGCATTTCTACCGGTATCGCGCCTGAATTATTTCCGTGATCGGCTAGGTGTTTAGTCCCGGCATTTGATGGATTGGGTCGAGCTTGAATCTTTCCGGCTCCTTTGTCCAGACATTGCAGATGTATTCATAGGGTGTGAGCCCCCTGAGCGTTTTGAGACGTCGCGCGAAATTGTATGCCGCGACGAAATTGTCGATATGGCTTCGGAGCTGTTCATGGTTGTCGTAGTGGAACCGTTTGACCGTGGCTTCCTTGATCGTCCGGTTCATTCGCTCGACTTGTCCGTTCGTCCAGGGATGTTTGGGCTTGGTTAGCCGGTGCTCGATACCGTGTCGCCAGCATGCCCGGTCGAAAGGATGGCCCCGGAACCGCGCGGTTGGGCCATTTCGGTTCTTCGGGATGTCGGCGAACTGGATGCCGTTGTCGGTCAGCACCGTGTGCACCTCATATGGTACAGCAGCAACCAAGGCTTCCAGAAAGTCTGACGCTGTTTTGGTGGTGGCGCGCTCGACCAGTTGAACGAAGGCGAACTTGGAGGTCCTGTCGATTGCTACATACAAGTAAAGCTTGCCTTCAGCGGTCTGCACCTCGGCCAGATCGATGTGAAAATAGCCGATTGCATAGGCCTTGAATTTCTTCTTCGGCGGTTTTTCGCCCTCTACATCCGGCAGTCTCGAAATCCGATGACGTTGCAGACATCGATGCAATGACGATCGTGTCAGATGCGGGATTGTCGGCTGGAGTGCATAAAGGCAGTCGTCAAGAGGCAGCAAGGTGTGCCTGCGGAAGGCCACAATGGTCGCTTCCTCTTCCGGGCTGAGGACGGTTGAACGTGGCTCCTTTGGTCCGGTTTTGAGGTCCTCGACCGTTGCCCGCTTGCGCCACTTGAGAACTGTTTTCGGATTGATCCCGTAGGTCCGGCTCAACGCCGCGGACGAAGCTTGCGATCGCTGTATTGCAGCTCGGATTGCGTGCGTGGTCGTGGCGCTGCCGTGTAGAATCTGGCCCATAGTGCTTCCTTCCATTCCATGGAAAACATCGCACCATCAAACTCCGGGATCAAACAGCTAGCCTCTCCCCAAAGCCCCCAAGTCCTCTCGCCCCGGAGGGGAGAGCGACTGTCTTGGCGGTCAAGCGTTTTTCCATGGTTTTTGGTCCCGGATTATGGCGTTCAGAATGGTGAGCAGTTTTCGCATTATTGCCACGATGGCGACGATCTTGGGCTTTCCGGCGGCGACGAGGCGTTCACGGAAGGCCTTGAGAACGGGATTGTGACGGCTGGCCACGAGCGCTGCCATGAAGAGGGCCGAGCGCACCTTGCCCCTGCCGCCACCGGTGAAGCTCTTGCCTTTCCACGTGCCCGATTGTCGTGTCCAGGGCGCAAGGCCGGCAAGCGAGGCGATCTGCCGCCGGTCGAGACGACCGAGCTCGGGCATTTCGGCCATGAGCGTGCGGGCTGTTGCCGCCCCCACCCCCGGCACCGAGGTCAGCAGGCCTTCGCGCACCCGCCACAGCGGCGACTTGCGGATGTGATCGTCGAGATCGGCATCCAGACTTTCCAGCTCGTGCCGCAGCGCACTCAGCAGGCGCCTGATACTCTTTTGCGTCTCCTTGGCCAGCGCCATGCGTGCCCGGTTTTCCTCGGCCACGATCATCTGCACGATCTGCCGACGACGCGCCACCAGAGCCGACAGCGCCTGGGTTTCGGCGTCCTTGAGCGGGCGAAGCGCGGGTCTCGTGGCCATCACGAAGGCGGCGATCAAACCCGCATCGATCAGATCGGTCTTGGCTTTGCGGCCGATCGCGTGGGCGTAGGCGCGAACCTGGGCCGCGTTGACCACGATGACGGGCAGCCCCGCTGATGACAGCCCCGCCACGGCAGCCGTCTCGAAACCGCCTGTCGCTTCCAGCGCAACGACGTCGGCCTTGACTGACTGCAGGCGCGCTACCAGCTCATCAATCCCGGCTTGTGTGTTGACCACCGCAAACGCCAGGCCGGACGGCGCCACGGCCACATCCAGACGATCTTTCGAAACATCGATCCCAACCACGATATCCATCTTCACCCATCCTTGCTTAAACGGACTTTGCTTGCGCAAGCGGCCCTGGCGACTGTTCGGGTTCGATGGAACGGCGGATGGAACCCCTCGCTCTCCCACGGGCTTGGTGTCCCGGATGTCGTTCGGCTTCCCATCCGCCACCGCGGGCGAAACAATATCACACGCAGCCGAATTCAAGTTACAAGATGTCGCGGCAGCGACAGTGAGGGGGGATTCTATCCCCGCGGACGCCTCGCATCTGGAAATGCTGCATCACCCTCACTGCCCCTTTCGGGGCGTCTCTCCCGCCAGCGGGAGAGAGTATTGGGAGCGCGTCTGTAAGGATTATATTCCTAGATGGTGGCCGAATGCGGCAGCACGAACGGGGTATCATCTTCTGGCGGCTGGCTTACGGAAAGCCGGGTCGCAAACACGGCGTGGAGATTGGCATCGGTGATGGTGTCCTTCGGGCTGCCTGAAGCCACCACCCGCCCCTCGCGCATCAACACGATCCGATCGGCGAAAAGCGCCGTGAGATTGAGGTCGTGCATTACCGCGATGACGCCGCCGCCGGCGCGGCAGAAGCCTTGAGCCAGCCGCATGATTGCCAGTTGATGGAGAATGTCGAGGCTTGCCACCGGCTCGTCGAGCAGCAGCCAGCGCGGCGCGCCATCGGCAACCGGCGCCTCAATCTGGCACAGCACGCGGGCAAGCTGCACGCGCTGCTGCTCGCCGCCGGAAAGCTCCTGATAGAACCGACCCTCGAAGCCGCTGAGATCGACGGCCTTCAAGGCCTTGGCCATAATCTGCCGGTCGGCGTCACCGGCGCGGTGACTGCGGCCTGAAAGGCCCATGCGCAACACTTCGGTGACGGTGAAGGGAAAGGAGAGGCTGGAGGCCTGCGGCAGCACGCCGCGCAGCTCGGCAAGTTGCCAGGGGGCAAGGGTCGCGATATCCGCGCCATTGATCGCAACAGTGCCGCTGACCGGCTTCAGATCGCCGGAAACCGTCTTCAGCGTCGTCGTCTTGCCGCAACCGTTCGGGCCGCAAATGGCGGTCAGCTCGCCGGCGCGGGCCTCCAGCGAAACATCGTCGAGGACCGGGCGGCCCGAGAGCGCCACGGAAATCCGGGAGGTGGTGATCATGGTCATGCGGTCACAGATTGAGGCGCGAGCGGTTTTTCAGCAGGATCCAGAGGAAGAAGGGGCCGCCGGCAGTTGCGGTGATGATGCCAATTGGCAGTTCGGCGGGCGCGACGATGGTGCGCGCGAACAAATCGGCCAGCACCAGAAGCGCGCCGCCGAGAAGCGCGGAGGCCGGCAGCAGATAGCGGTGATCCGGGCCGATGACGAGGCGCAAGAGATGCGGCACGACGATGCCGACAAAGCCGATGCCGCCGGAGACGGCAACGCCCGCGCCGGTGGCCGCTGCCACGGCGACAATGGTGATGTTCTTCAACCGCTGCACCGGGATGCCGATGTGATAGGCCGTTGCCTCGCCGAGCGTGATGGCGTTGAGCCCGCGCGCCATGAAGGGCAGCACGGCAAAGGCTGCCAGCATGATCGGCGCAATCGCCCAGATCTTGGTCCAGGTCGCGCCGGCGAGCGATCCCATTGACCAGAAGGTCAGGTCGCGCAATTGCTGGTCATTGGCAAGATAGACGAGGAAGCCCGTGGCCGCGCCCGCAAGCGCTGAAAGCGCGATGCCGGCAAGCAGCATGGTGGCAACCGAGGTCTGCCCGTGCCGCGTTGCGATCCGGTAGAGCGTCAGCGTTGTCGCCAGTCCGCCGAGAAAGGCTGCGGCGGGAAGGGCATAGAAGCCGAGGAGATTGGTCAGCGGCGCGGCAACCGTGCCGCCAAGCACGATCATCACCACCGCGCCGAGGCCGGCGCCGGAGGAAACGCCGACAAGGCCGGGATCTGCCAGCGGATTGCGGAACAGGCCCTGCATGGCCGTGCCGCAGACGGCAAGCGATGCGCCTACCAGAAAGCCCATGATGGCGCGGGGCAGGCGGATATCGAAGACGATGATGCGGTCGCGGGCGGCAAGCGCATCATCCGCATTGCCGGTGAGGATCGCCCGGCCCACATCGAAAACCGAGGCATCCGATGCGCCGTTGGCCACGGAGATCAAGACGGCGAAGACCGATGCCACGGCCAACACGAAAATGGTGAAGACCGCGACGTGCGAACGGTCGCCGCTATCGCGCCAGTTGAGCCGTCTTCCGGCCGAGGTCAGTGTGTCGATCACCACCATGGCTGTGTCAGTCTCCGTAGATTTCCGCCGTCAGCTTCGCAAGGTTTTCGCCGAAGCGCGGACCGAAATTCATCATCCCCACCGGATCGATGCGGTAGATCGCCATGGCCTCGCCGGCAGGCGTCAGCGCCAGTGCCGGCTGGGCGGCGACATCCTCGTTCTTCGGCACGTGATTGCCGGCCGCGCCATCCATCAGCAGGATGACATCGGGGGCCGCCTCGATCACGGCTTCGTCGGACAGCGTCTTGTAGCCGGCAAAATCGCCAAAGGCGTTCTCAAGGCCGGCCGCTTCGATCACGCCATTGGCGGCGGTGCCCGTGCCGGAGCCCATCACCTTGCCGCCGCGCAGGCTGAGGATGAAGATCGCGCTTTTCCTCTCGTCCGGCGTTCGCGCGGCGTTTTTCGCAAGGATCGGATCGAGTTCGGCCGCAATCTCGCCGGCAAGCGTCCGGGCCTTTTCCTCGAGGCCAAGCAAGGTGCCGATGGTGGTGACCTTCTCGATGATGCCGTCACGGCTGTAGTCTTCCGGCACGAAGGCGAGGTCCACATCGGCCTTCTCCATCACCTCCATGGTTTCCGGCGGACCGGCGCCCTCGATGCTGATGATGGCGGAGGGATTGACGGAGAGAATGCCTTCCGGCGAAAGCTGGCGCATATAGCCGATATCGGGCAGCGCCAGCGCTTCCGGCGGATAGGTGCTGGTCGTGTCGCGGCCGATCACGGCATCGCCTGCGCCAAGCGCATAGACGATCTCGGTGACCGAGCCGCCGATGGTGACGAGGGCTGATGGGGCTTCAAGCAGATCCACCGCCTTCGAAGCGGTGGCGCCGGCCAGAAGCAAGCCGGCGATAAGGGGTGCGGCTTTTAGCGCGGATGAGATGGCAGACATGGTGCTCCTCAGGCGGCTGCTGTTTCGCTGTGGCGCGGCAGGCTTTCGGCCAGTGCGCGCCAGGCGGGGCGCTCGGCATAGCCTTCCTGGCGCTTGCCGAAGAACTGGATGATCATCTCGCCTGCCGCGTTGAAGGCCTCGACGGAGGTCACATGGCCATCGCTGGTCGGCTTGCGCACCAGCCAGGTCTCGGCAATGTGGTCGCGGCGCAGATGCAAATGGAAGGTCGGGTCCATGATGTTGATCCACGGCCCCATCTCGACGATCTTCTTCACCGGGCCGGAATGGATCTGAACGATGCCGCTATTGGAAACGAAGGCCATGATCGGCAGGTCCTCGATTTCGGAGGCCCCGTGCAGCATGGCGGCAACCGCGTCATCGGCAAGGCGGAAGGCATAGTCATCGCCGACTGTCGAAATCGCCGTCTGGCGGTGAACCTTGAGATCATTCAGCATGCCGAAGAACTGGTGCGTGTCGGTCAGTGCCGTCCAGCGGTCGCGCAGAAGCTCGATATCGACGTCCTGCGGGTTGCGGGCGTGGTCGGCGTCATGGGCCTTGATCTCGCCCGTCTCGATGGTCTGGCTGTCATCATCCAGTCTGTGGGCCTCGACGAAGGCGCGGTAGGCCTCGACATTCGATTTCGGCCGCCAGTGCAGCTTGAACACGGCTGCGCCGGTGACATCGAAATATTGAAGGCTCAGCTTCTCATTGCCCTCGTCATCGGTCTTGGTCACGGCAAAAGCGTGGGACCAGCGGTTCGGGAAAATGCGAAGATCGATGTTCTCGCCCAGCACGATTGCGGCCTTCTTGCCGTTCTTGATGTTCTCGAAGACGCCGATCTTTTCATGCACCGCGCTTTCGTTGCGCGACAGCGCCATGATCTCGCCGAAGCCTTCGGCGTGGTCGAGCAGGTGGGACGGTTCGGGTGAAATCCGCGTGGCGGTCAGGCCGACTTCGGCGGCAACGAGTTCTGCTTCGGAAATGCCGAGCTGCGAAGCAATATCGCGCTCGCGCATTTTCGGGTTGTCACGGCGGAAGGCGCGGATCTCGGCGGGGGTCTTGGTCGTCATCGGTCTCGTCTCGTCTGGTCTACTTGTTCAGAATAAGTTTGCCCTGGCGGGTAATCTTCATGCGATAGTCGGCGCCCTGGTGGCGAATGATCACCTCATTGCCGCCTTTGAAGAGCGTCTCGCTTTGAAGCACCGGTGCGCTGTTCTCGTTTGCTTCGGCCCGTCCGGCCGTCTTGTCGTCATTCATCCTGGTCGATATGTCTGTTCGGGTTAAAACTTGAATTTTCGAATCCTGTTTTATAAGTTGACTCTATTAGTCATCTTTGTCTATCCACGCAATAGACGTTTTCCGAAGTGAGCGGTAGGATGACGCGTCACCGGGAGGGCCAAGCGCCGCCCGACACTTCCGATCCGAAACCGCCGGAGATTTGAGAAATGAAAATTTTCCCATGCGCCGCCGCCGCGCTTTTCGTCCTGTCGCAGCCGCTCCTGGCCCAGGAGGCCGCCACGGGCGATGCCGCGATGCCGGCTGACGAGAAGGCGGGACTTTCGATCTCGCTCAATGCGCTGGATACGACCGATAACGGCTGCAAACTGACCTTCCTGGTGGAAAACAATCTGTCCGCGCCGATCGAAAGCCTGCAGGCCGAAGTCGCGCTGTTCGATACGGAAGGGGTTGTCGACCGGCTGACCATGCTCGACTTCCTGTCGCTGCCGGCCGGCAAAATGCGGGTGCGCCAGTTCGAACTGCCGGGCGCGGGGTGCGATGCGCTTGGTGGCCTGCTGCTCAACGACCTCAAGGTCTGCGACGTGGCCGGAGCCGATTGCATGGCCGAGCTTGAAACCGGTTCGAAGGCCGGCATTCCCTTCGACGGCTGAGCCGCCGGTTGAGAAGACACTGCGCGCTCTGCGCCAAAACCAATAAGACATGCTGGAGCGCCGTGCGTCCATTCGGACGCACAGAGGACGCTCCAGTCGATTTTATCTACGCATCGTGCTTTCCGAAAATCAGATCCGATTTTCGGGCCGATGCGCCAAGACGAAGCTGCCGATGACGGATGACAGGGCGATGTTTGCGATGGGTTTGCCGGGCGGCGTTCGCGACGCGGAGCCGGTGGAGCCCGTTTCGTCTCCGCAAACTTCGGCAAAGGCAGATGCGCCGGTCGTGACGCCTGCCAGCCGCAAGCCCGTCGATCTCGACGCCGTCGTCCTGGAATTGAAGGCGGCAGCCGGTGTTGCCGTCGGCAAGCCGCTGGAGACGAAGAGCGAGTCGACCGATGAAGAGCCAGAGCTTGCGGCCGAAGAGGCCGACCTCGGCAGCGTCAATCTGCCCCGAATAGTGGGCATCACCGAGAAATCCGACAGGAGCAGGCGGTTGTCGATGGCCGCGCTCGCTTCAATCTTCATCCATGGCGCGGCCTTCGCCATGGCGCTGCACGTGGCTCAGATCATTCCCGAGGCCCCGGCCGAGGAAGGCGGCGTTGTCGTCAGCGTCGTCATGCTCGGCAATGGCGATGTCGATGCGGCTGCCATCGGTGCGGAAGAAGCTCAGCCGACCGAGGTCGAGGCCCAGCCGGTTCCGGTGGAACAGGCGATGACGGCCGAGGCCGAGAGCCTGAGTCCCGAAGTCTCCGAACCGCCGCCGCCGGTCGAAACGCTTGCCGCGACCACGCCGGCAGCTGAAACGGTGACTGCAGCGCCGGTTGAGGCGGCTGAGGCGATTCCCACGGAGGCGATCGAATCAGCACCTGCGCCAGCGCTTTCAAGCCCCAAGCCCGAAGTGCTGGCTGTGGCGACGAGCGAAGCGACGGCCCCGGATAGTGTGGCGCCTGCAGCGCCGGTCGCCTCCGAGGCAGCGCCGCCGCCCGAAACCGAAATGGCTGCTTCGCCCGAAATGGCTTATGCCGCGCGCCCCGAGACCGACGAGGTCGAAGCGCCGCCGCCGGTCGAGAGACTTGCTGCGCAGATGCCGCCAACGGAGACGATTACGGCACAGGAAGATGACCCTGAACTTGCCTATGATATCGCGCCGCCGGTTCCCCAGCCCAACCCTTGGGAATCAGAACCGCTTCCTGAAGACCAGGTGGCAACCCGTCAGGCTCAGGCAGAGCGCCGGCGCGAACAGGCCACCGAGCAGCGAAGGGTTGCACAGCGCCAGAACGCCGGGTCCGGCGGCCAGTCGGCCAGCGATGCGCGCCGGGGCTCGGTCAGAGGCACATCTAAGCAAGGCGCGACACAGGCGGCCGAATCGCGCAGCGGTTCGTCAGGAAACGGCGCGGCGGCAATGGCGAATTATGCGGGCAGGGTGCACGCACGGCTCGCCCGGTCGGTTGCGGCGGAACGCTATTATCGCAATCTCGGACCGCTCACGACCACGGTGACGATCCGGCTGACGCTCAACCGTTCCGGCAATATCGCCGCCCTGTCGCTGGCGCGCTCGTCGGGAAACAGTCAGGTGGATGCGGTTGTCCTGCAACGCGCCAGGGCGGTCGGTTCGTTCGGCCCGTTCCCGCAAAGCTACGCGGGCGCGCAGAAGAGTTTCACCCTGCCGGTCAATCTCACGCTGCGCCGATAGAGCATTTCGCAGTCAGATGGAAACATCTGGCGTCCGCGAAAATGCGTCAAAACAGATAGATAGAGCGGCTCAGGAACTGCCGATTGTGCGCTGCAGGCCCTGCAGTGCCGGCTGATAGTTCGGGTTCAGCCTCTTGGCTTGCTGATAATAGGAAGCCGCCTTGGTGAAATCGCCCTGACGCTCGAAGATCAGGCCGAGATTGGACCAGCTCTCTGCATTCTGCTGGTCGAGTGCCAGCGCCTTGTCGAAATCGGCGCGGGCGTTCTGGTCGTCATTCAGCGCCAGATAGGAGACGCCGCGGCCGTTATAGGGCTGGGCAGCCTTCGGCGAGAGCGAGATCGCCTTGGAGAAATCGGCAATCGCCAGTTCCTGCTGGCCGCGCTGCTGGTAGATCAGGCCGCGATTGTGATAGGCGCGCGCATCGGTGGTGTTCAGCTGGATGGCGCGGGTGAAATCGTTGAACGCGTCGTTCTGCTGGCCGGACTCGCGGTAGAGATTTCCGCGCCCGATATAGGCGACGTCGTAGTTCGAATTGATCTGCAGCGCGCGATTGTAGTCGTTCAGCGCATCCATCCGCTGGCCGAGGCTGCGCTCGATCAGCGCGCGGTTGGCATAGGCCTGATAATAGTTCGGGTTGAGCGCGATCGCCTTGTTGAAGTCTTCCATGGCGCGGCGGTTGTCGCCGGCGCGGCCATAGGCGGCGCCGCGCACATTGTAGCCTTCCGGATCGTTCGGGTTGGCGGCGATCACGTTGGACAGCGAAGCGATGTTCTGCTCCGACCCCTGAGTCGCGTCGATCGAGACGACGTTCTGATTCATCATCTGGGAGCTCTGGCAGGCGGCGAGCAGGCTGACAGTCCCGAACAGCAGGGCGAATCTCAGTTTCCGGCCGGTGCCTGTCATGAATGTGCCAGCAGTCATTTCTGTCATGTCCGTCCCTCGTGTCGTCTCGCTTGTCGCGCGCAGATTGCATGCGCGCGGTAATGTTTACCGCCGCAAGGTAAATTTCTAGCAAATAAAAAGGCGGGGGCCTACGCTCCCGCCATCACAACATGTTCAATGTGCTGAAATAACGACAATCAGCGCGAAACCAGACCTTCGCGAATGGCGCGCTTGCGGGCCAGCTTGCGAACGCGGCGGATCGCTTCGGCCTTTTCGCGGGCGCGCTTCTGCGAGGGCTTCTCGTAGAAGTCACGCATCTTCATTTCGCGGAAGATGCCTTCGCGCTGCATTTTCTTCTTCAGAGCGCGGAGAGCCTGGTCAACATTGTTGTCGCGGACAAGTACTTGCACGTGTATCCCGTTCCTTAAAATCGTTGGTGTCGTTCAGCCTGGCAAATACTTGCACGTCAGGCATTGTTGCTTGTCTCATCGGGTTCTGCCCGACATTTGGCGTCGCGGATACCAGATTTCGGCAGTGAAGTCCAGCCCCCAGGCGCCTGATCTCAGGCGATTGCGCCCGATTTGCCGCAAAACCATTCCGTCTGCGAGATCGCGCCTCGATAGTCCGGTTTGCTTGCCCGCGCAAGCTCGGAAAATTCGATGTCGAACGCAGGCGGCAAAAGCGTCGCAAAAAGGACGTTGCGTCACTTTCCGATTTGCGATTGGTATAGAGTGAGACGCACAAACGCAGCCGGCCCGAGGGAGCATTCAGATGCGCAAATATTCCGTTTTCGCCTTGGCGCGCGAGGCCATGCGCCACCACACCGGCTGGGAGAAGCACTGGACCTCGCCCGAGCCGAAGTCCGAATATGACGTCATCATCATCGGCGGCGGCGGCCACGGCATGGGCGCGGCCTATTATCTGGCCAAGGAACACGGCATCACCAATATCGCCGTGATCGAAAAAGGCTGGGTCGGCGGCGGCAATACCGGCCGCAACACCACCATCGTGCGTTCCAACTATCTCTATGACGAGAGCATGGACATCTACGAGCATTCCCTCAAGCTCTGGGAAGGTCTGGCGCTCGATCTCAATTACAATGTCATGTATTCGCCGCGCGGCGTGATGATGCTGTCGCATAACGAACATGACCGCCAGTCCTTCAAGCGACACGTTCATGCCAACCGGCTCTATAGCATCGACAATGAATGGCTGACGCCGGTCGAGGCGAAGGAATACTGTCCGCCGCTCGATATTGCCGCGACGGCGCGATATCCCATTAATGGCGCGGCGCTGCAGCGGCGCGGCGGCACTGCGCGCCATGACGCGGTTGTCTGGGGCTATGGCCGCGCGGCATCCGATCGCGGCGTCCACATCATCCAGAATTGCGAGGTGAAGGGCATTCGTCGCGGACCGGACGGGGCCGTGACCGGGGTCGAGACCTCCAAGGGCTTTATCGGCGCGAAGAAGATCGGCGTGTCGGCTTCGGGTCACAATTCGGTGGTGATGGCGATGGCCGATGTCAATCTGCCGCTGGAAAGCCAGCCGCTGCAGGCGCTCGTCTCCGAACCGCTGAAGCCGATCTTCCCTTGCGTCGTGATGTCGAACACGGTGCATGCCTATATCTCCCAGTCCGACAAGGGCGAACTCGTCATCGGCGCGGGCACGGACCAGTATAATTCCTATTCCCAGACCGGCGGCCTGCAGATCATCACCCACACGCTTGACGCCATCTGCGAGCTGTTCCCGATTTTCCGCCGGGTGAAGATGATGCGCCAATGGGGCGGCATCACCGACAACACGCCGGACCGTTCGCCAATCCAGAGCGTGACGCCGGTTCCGGGGCTCTTCGTCAATTGCGGCTGGGGCACGGGCGGCTTCAAGGCAACGCCGGGATCGGCCCATCTTTTCGCCCATCTGATCGCCAAGGGCGAACCGCACAAGCTCGCCGAAGGCCTGACACTCGATCGCTACCGCACCGGCCGGCTGATCGATGAGGCGGCAGCTGCCGCCGTCGCGCATTGAGGCCCGCCATGCTCTGGAGCGTTACCAACAAAGCAGAGACCAGCGCAGGCGCCGTTGCCTGGGGCTCGGCGGGCGAGGGCCCGCCCCTGGTGCTGGCCCATGGCTGGCCGTGGTCGTCCTTTTCCTGGCATCGGATGATTCTTCCGCTTTCCAGGGCCTATTCGGTCTACTGGTACGACATGCCGGGCTTCGGTCGTTCAGCCAAGGATCCCGCGCAGGCGACCGGCATTGATGTTCAGGGGCGTGTCTTCAAGGAGATGGTGGCGTTCTGGGAACTCGACCGGCCAAGCGTTTTCGCCCACGATTTCGGCGGGGCGGTGACGCTTCGCGCCAATCTCCTGCATGATGTCGCCTTCAACGACCTTGTGTTGATGAATGTCGTGGCGGTCAGCCCATGGGGATCGGAGTTCTTCGATCATGTCAGCCGCCATATCGATGCCTTCACCCCGCTGCCGCCGCAGATCCACTCGGCCATCGTTGCCGCCTATATCCGCAGCGCGCTGGTGAGCGAGCTGGACGAGCACGAATTGCATGAACTCGCTTCGCCCTGGCTGACGCCGGAGGGGCAGGCAAGCTTCTACAAGCAATTTGCGCAGGCCGATGAGCGCTTCACCGATGAATTTGCCGACAGGCTGAAGGCCATCGATTGCCCGGTCACGGTCATCTGGGGCGAAAAGGACCCGTGGATCCCGGTCGCGCGCGGCCATCAGCTTGCCGGCGCCATCGGCGTCCAGCTTCACGCGCTTGATGGCGTCGGCCATATGCCGCAGCTTGAGGCGCCGCGACCGCTGCTCGACATGATCCTCTCCTTGCCCGAAGCCCTGCCCGAACTGGAAGGGAACTAGAAAATGCTGCTCATCCATTGTCCCTATTGCGGCGAAGCGCGAAGCGAACTGGAGTTTTCCGCCGCAGGCGAAGCCCATATCGACCGTCCGCAAAACATCGCCGAAATCTCTGACGAGGATTTTGCCCGATACTTCTTCATGCGCACCAATCCCAAGGGACTGCATTACGAGCGCTGGCGCCATGCCCATGGCTGCGGGCGCTTCTTCAACGCCGTCCGCGATACGGTTTCCGACCGGTTCCTGAAGACCTATAGGGCCGGCGAGCCAAAGCCGGACCTTTCCGAATTCGAAGGAGAAGGCCGATGAGCGGCGCAATGCGCATTGCCGGCAAGGGGCGCCTGACGCCCGCCAGGACCATTCGCTTTACCTTTGACGGCAAGACCTTTTCGGCGCTTGAGGGGGATACGCTCGCCTCCGCGCTTCTGGCAAATGGCGTGCATCTGGTCGGCCGCTCCTACAAGTATCACCGCCCGCGCGGCTTCCTGACGGCAGGCTCGGAAGAGCCGAACGCGCTGTTCGACATCTCCCGCGACAGCGCGCGGCGTCAGCCGAATGTGCGCGGCCCGGTGCAGGAGGTCTTCGACGGCATGACGGCGTCGTCTCAGAACCGCTGGCCGTCGCTCTCCTTCGATGCGGGCGCGATCAACGATTTCCTCTCGCCCTTCTTCATCGCCGGCTTCTACTACAAGACCTTCATGTGGCCGCGCGTGGCCTGGCACAAGCTTTATGAGCCGCTGATCCGCAAGGCCGCCGGTCTCGGCGAGGCGCCGACGGAAGAAGACCCGGACACTTATGCCTGCCGCTATATCCATTGCGATGTGCTGGTGGTCGGCGCCGGCCTTGCCGGGCTGACAGCGGCGCTTTCCGCCGCCAAAGCCGGCAAGGACGTGGTCCTTTGCGATGAAAAGCCGGAGCCGGGCGGGGCGCTGCAATATGAAAGCGGCACGACGGTTGACGGCAAGCCGGGCTATGAATGGGCGCTTGCCGCCGTGGAAGAGCTGAAGGGCATGGATAATGTCCGCTTCCTGCCGCGCACGACCGCCTTTGGCTATTACAACCACAATTTCATCGCGCTTTGCGAGCGGCTGACCGACCATTTGCCGAATGCGAAGGCCAACGGCCCGCGCGAGCGGCTCTGGCAGCTGCGCACAGACGAGGTGATTCTCGCCACCGGCGCGATCGAGCGGCCGATGGTGTTTCCGCAAAACGACCGGCCCGGCATAATGCTGGCCTCTGCCGCGCGCGCCTATCTCAATCATTATGGCGTTGCCGTCGGCCGCAAGGTCGGCGTCTATTGCGCCCATGATTCGGCTTATGAAGCAGCCTTCGATCTGAAAAAGGCCGGCGTCGATGTGGCGGCCATCGTCGACAACCGCGCAGAAGCCGGCAATAGCCTTGTCGAGGCGGCCAGGGCGCTCGGCATCAAGGTCTTGTTGAACAGCGTCATTGTCGGCACCAAGGGGCGGCTTCGCGTCTCTTCGATGAAGGTGAAGGACAAGGATAGCGGCAAGACGCGCAGTTTCGATATCGACGCGCTGATCACTTCCGCTGGCTGGACGCCCTCCGTTCATCTTTTCTCCCAGTCGCGCGGCAAGCTGGTTTTCGATGCCGACGAGCAGCGATTCGTCCCCGGCACGCATGCGCAGAACTCCGTCTGTGTGGGTGCCTGCAATGGCACGGATGCCATCGAGGCGCTTATCGGCGAGGCGGCTGCTGCCGGCGGCGGCGTTGCCGATATATCGGCGGAGAACGCACACAACTGGACCGGCGGCATGCTGGGCGAGGATGAGAGCGCCGACAGCCACGCCCGCGCCTTCATCGACTATCAGCACGATGTCTGTGCCAAGGATATCCGCCAGGCCGTGCATGAGGGCATGGCCTCGATCGAGCATATCAAGCGCTTCACCACCAACGGCATGGCCTCCGACCAGGGTAAGCTTTCCAACATGCACGGGCTGGCAATCGCCGCCGAGATGCTGGACCGGCCGATCCCGCAGGTGGGGCTGACGACGTTCCGCCAACCGTTTACGCCGGTCTCCTTCGGTACGCTGATTGGCCATTCGCGTGGCGCGCTTTTCGATGCGGCGCGCAAGACGCCGATCAATGACTGGGCGGAAGCGCAAGGCGCCGCATTCGAGGATGTCGGCAACTGGAAGCGCGCCTGGTATTTCCCGCGCCCCGGTGAGACCAGGCATGATGCGGTCAACCGCGAATGCCGCACGGTGCGCGAGAGCGCCGGCGTGTTCGACGCCTCGACGCTCGGCAAGATCGAGGTTGTCGGCCCGGATGCCGAGGCTTTCATGAACCTGATGTATTCCAATGCCTGGTCGACGCTGAAGCCCGGCAAATGCCGCTACGGCCTGATGTTGCGCGAGGATGGCTACATCTATGATGACGGCGTGGTCGGAAGGCTTTCCGAGGACCGCTTCCATGTGACGACGACGACCGGCGGCGCGCCGCGCGTCCTGAACCTGATGGAAGACTATCTGCAGACCGAGTTCCCGCATCTGAAGGTGTGGCTGACCTCCGCGACGGAACAATGGGCGGTGATTGCCGTGCAGGGGCCGAAGGCGCGTGAGATCATCGCGCCCTTTGTCGAGGGCGTCGATATTTCCGCCGATGCCTTCCCGCATATGAGCCTTGCCGAATGCACCGTCTGCGGCGTTCCGGCGCGGCTCTTCCGGGTGTCGTTCACCGGCGAACTCGGCTTCGAGATCAACGTGCCGGCCGATTATGGGCTTTCTGTCTGGAAGACCATCTTCGAGCGGGCGGAAGGTTTCGGGGCATGCGCCTATGGCACCGAGGCCATGCATGTGCTGCGCGCGGAAAAGGGCTTTATCGTCGTCGGTCAGGATACCGATGGCACGGTGACGCCGTTTGATGCCGGCATGGGCTGGGCGGTGTCGAAGAAGAAAACCGATTTCGTCGGCATTCGCGGGCTGAAACGGCCGGATCTGGTGGCCGAAGACCGCAAGCAGTTGGTCGGCCTGATGGTCAAGAACAATGCCCGACTGGTGCTGGAGGAGGGGGCGCAGATCGTCTCCGATCCGAACGCGGCCAAACCGGTGCCGATGCTAGGCCATGTGACGTCCGCCTACTGGTCGGAGGTGCTGCAGAGCGGCATCGCCATGGCCGTGGTCAAGAACGGACACGCGCTCAAGGGCCAGACGCTCTACGTGCCGATGCCGGACCGCAATATCGCGGTCGAAGTGGTCGATACCGTATTCTACGACAAGGAAGGAGCGCGCATCCATGGCTGAGGATTTCGTTGCGACACGCACCCTGCCGCTTGAGGGCGTCTATGGCGGTTCGGGACTGGCAAGGCTTGTGGTTGCCGGCCCCGCCAGCCGGATTTCACTGCGCGGCGGGGAAGATGCCCTGCATGCCCTTGAGGGTGCGCTGGAACTCGGTCTTCCGACGATCCCGCTGACGGCTTCGGGTGGCGACGGGCGCTATGCCTTCTGGCTTGGGCCGGATGAATGGCTGGTGGTTGATGAACATGGCGATAACCTGATGGCGCGTCTTCAAGACGTTGAAGCGCTTCATTCGGCCGTCGATGTCTCGCATCGCAACGCGGCCATCATAATCGATGGACCGGGGGCTGCAGATACGCTGAATGCAGCTTGCCCAATGGATCTGCAGCTGGAAAAGTTCCCGGTCGGCAAGGTGGCGCGCACGGTGTTCGGCAAGGCGGAAGTCGTGCTTTACAGGAAAGCGGAAAACACCTTCCGGCTTGAATGCTGGCGCTCATTCGCGCCTTACGTCTTTGGCCTTCTCGACCAGAGTGCAAAGGATGCGGCTTACTGAGCGTCAGGCGGCAAGCCGTGCCAGTCAACCCAGCGGCCGTGGAAATCGGCACGGCCAACCTTGTAAAACTCGCCTTTCGGCCAGATTGTCAGTGAAAGACCGGCGCCCGGTCCTGCGTCATCGGCTTCCATCGCAAGGTGGCAGATCGGTGCCTGCCAGTCAGCATGTGCACCGGCCTCGGCAATTATGCGCAGGCCGTGCCTTTGCGCATCGCCAGGCAGGTATTGCCAGGCGATTGTGTGGTAGATGACATGCACCTTGCCGTCATGACGGGTTGAAAGCCGGTGAGACAGCCAGTCGATGGCATCGGCCCTGTCGACATGCAGCTGGTTTTGCCGGGCAAGAGCGAGCGCCTTTTCCGTGCGGTCCAGTCGGTCCACCTGGTCCGGCCAGATGTAGGAAAGCAGACGTTCGCAATCTTCAGGATTATCTGCTTCCAGCGGGTTCAGGTCGCAGCCCGCTCTTTCGCTGACAGCAATTTCGGTCTGCGGGGGAGGCGGGCCTTGCCAGTCCGGCGTGATCACGAAGGGAGCCGGGTTGTTCCGCGGCCTATAGGTCTGGTCCTGGAAGCGATAGCCGTAGCAGTCCCACATCAGATTGAGCCCGGCAGATGCCCCGATTTCGGATAGTACGAGCGGCTTGCCCTCAAACCGTTCGGCAATCAGTGCGAAGGCCGGAAACAGGGCAGCAGAGCGGCGCACTTCATTGGTCTGCGGTGCGGATTGCATGCGTATGGCGATGAAGGCAGCCCTTTCCGCCATCGCCTGTTCAACACTTTGCCAAAGGCTTTCGTCTGAAACCGAATGCGGCGGATAGCTATGCGCAAGCGCAGCGTAACCCTGCCGTTTCAGCGCATGCAGCGCGCCGCAAAATCTGAGCGCCAGCGCATCGGCAACGGCACGTTCGGCCGGCCAGCCGAAAATAAGGGCCGGAATTTTGCCAGTCCCGTCAAGCCGGTCTGCTGCTAGGTGGCAAAGGCGGGCGTTGAATGGCGAGCCAAGGCTCTCACAGGCTTTTGCCTGCCGTTCGAATGCGGCTTTGATCGCTGCATTCTCGATCATGATCAGGCCAGTTCAGGCCGGTCGGCAGCATCGAACTGAATAAGGGTAATCCAGTCGGCTGTCAGCGCCGGTTTGCGCTCGTCCTCGATCTCAATGGAGACCGCGTAGTTGATCGCCAGGAGCTCGGCGCCGCGAAAACGGGCGTTCTTCAGGACGAAATGCCCGCGCACGCGTTTGCCGGTCTTGACGGGCGCCATGAAGCGCACCTTGTCGAAGCCGAAATTGATCCCCATCGTCTGCTCGCGCACGCGTGGTGCGCAGTCGTAATTCATTGCCGAAAGCAGGGAGAGCGTCAGAAAACCGTGGGCAATTGTGCCGCCGAAGGGCGTTTCCGCAAGGGCGCGCTCCGGGTCTGTATGGATGAACTGATGGTCGAGGGTGGCATCCGCAAAGGTGTCGATCATCGTCTGGTCGACGGTGAACCAGCGCGACAGTCCGACCTCATGGCCGACGTAATCCTTCACTTCAGAAAGCGAAATTTCTTTGGCCATGGTTTTCTTTCGGCTGCGCACGGTTGTTGTTGGTTGGGCTATCGGGGCCCGGAGAGCATTTCCGCATAAAACGATACCGAACGCGGCGCAAGCGCGATCTCGACAATGCCGCGTCGCCGGTCGGCGAGGTTGTGCCATCCATGGGCGTCGCGTTCAGGCAGGCGGAAGGCCATTTCCTCGTGGCTGCGGTTGATCAGGATGGCAAGCCGCGTCGGGCGTCCGCTGTTGCGCTCCGTGGTCGAGAGCACGACGCTCAGGCTGTCGCACTCGGCGGCCTCCCAGTCCTCGACGCTCATGGTCTCGCCGTCCGGGCGCAACCAGACCACGTCGTCCTCGGTGAAGAAGCCGGTCCGGGAAAAAACCTTGAATTGCTTGCGCAGGGCCGAGAGCGCACCGGTATAGGCGATCAGCTCCTCGTCCATCGCCTTCCAGTCGATCCAGGTGGTCTCGTTGTCCTGACAGTAGGCATTGTTGTTGCCGTACTGGGTCATGCCGCCTTCATCGCCGGCCTTCAGCATGATGGCGCCGCGGCTGGCAAAGAGCGTGGCAAGCAGGGCCTTGATGTCCTGGCGGCGGTGCGAGAGAACGACCTTATTGTCGGTCTCGCCCTCGATGCCGCTGTTCCACGAGAAATTCTCGTCATGCCCGTCGCGGTTGCTCTCGCCGTTCGGGCCGTTGTGCTTGTGCACATAGGCGGTCACGTCATGCAGCGAGAACCCGTCATGAGCGGCGATGAAATTGACCGAGCGGGTCACATGCTGGTCGCGCACGGAAAAGATATGTGACGAACCCGACAGCGCGTCGGCGAGCCGTCCCGTCATGTGCTGATCGCCGCGCCAGAACCGGCGCATATCGTCGCGGGCACGGTCGTTCCACTCCAGAAAGGGCGCCGGAAAGTGCCCGAGCTGGTAGCCGCCAGGGCCGATGTCCCAGGGTTCGGCAATCATCGTGCGACCCTTCAGCACCGGATCGGAGAGAATGGCGTCGAGCGTTTCGGCATGGGTGTCGAAGCCTTGCCGCGTGCGCCCGAGAATGGGCGCAAGATCGAAGCGGAAGCCATCAATGCCGGCCTCCGTCACGAAGAAGCGCAGGCTGTCGATGATATAGCGGCGCACCATGGGGTGGTCGCAGGCGATCGTGTTGCCGCAGCCGGTATCGTTGATGAATACCGAAGGGTCGTCTTCGGCGAGGCGATAATAGGTCGCATTGTCGAGCCCGCGGAAGCTCAACGTGCCGCCAAACTGGTCGCTCTCGCCGGTGTGGTTGAAGACGAGGTCGAGGATGACGGCGATGCCGGCTTCGTGGAGGGCTTCCACCGCCCGGCGCAGTTCGCCGATCCCGCCGGGGCAGATGCGCGGCTCCGGAGCCATGAAGGTGACCGGGTTGTAGCCCCATGCATTGGAGAGCCCGAGCGGCTGGAGGTGGCGCTCGTCGATCCAGGCCGTCACCGGCATCAGCTCGAGCGCATCCGCCCCGATCTTCTGCAGATGCTCCACCACGGCAGGGTGGCCGAGGGCTGCGACCGTGCCGCGAATGCTCTCGGGCACATGCGGATTGAGCATGGTCAGCGCTTTCACCCCGGCCTCATAGATGAAGGCGCCATCGGGGAGATCGATATGACCCGGATCGCCCTTGCCCTCGGCAACGACCACGCCTTTCGGCACGATGTCGGCGGTCTCCGCGCCGTATTGCAAAAGTTTCGGATGGTACCGGTAGGGCGCGTCGATCTCGCGGGCGTAGGGATCGACGAGGAGTTTCGAGGAATCGAACCAGTGGCCGGACATCGGGTCATACCGTCCGAAGGCGCGGTAGCCATAGCGCTGGCCGGGCTTAAGCCCGTCGACGAGCAGGCGGAACATATTGCGACGCTCGTGCGACATCGGCAGATGCGCGGTTTCCGTGCCGTCGGGCGTGAACAGGCAAAGCTCCATGCCGGTCGCGTTCTCCGAATAGACGGAGAATTCGACGCCCCGGTCGAGAACCTTCACGCCGGGTCTTGCTTCATGATCGCGCATTGCAGGCTCAGGTAATCACGGTCGGGGCGTCGCGGCCGGTGCGTTCCTTGATGCCGGCGATATGTTCGGCATAGGCGATCAGGCCGGCAAGGGTTTTCTGCGTGTCTTCCTCGTGGCGGGCCGGGTCCGGCTCGAAATGCTCGAGGTAAACGCGCAGCGTTGCCCCGGACGTGCCCGTGCCGGAAAGGCGGAAGACCACGCGCGAACCGCTTTCGAACATGATGCGCACGCCCTGGTTCCGGCTGACGGAGCCATCGACCGGGTCGTGATAGGCAAAGTCATCGGCTTCCTTCACGGTCAGATCGCCGAAGGTGGAGCCCGGCAGGGTGGCAAGCTTCTCGCGCAGCGCGTCCATCAGGCCATTTGCCGCGTCGGTTTCGATGCCCTCATAGTCGTGGCGGGAATAGTAGTTGCGGCCATATTCGGCCCAGTGCTGCTTGACGATGTCGAAGGCGGTTTCGCCGCGCACGGCCAGAATGTTGAGCCACAGAAGAACGGCCCACAGCCCGTCCTTCTCGCGCACATGGTTGGAGCCGGTGCCGAAGCTTTCCTCGCCGCAGAGCGTCGCCTTGCCGGCGTCGAGCAGGTTGCCGAAGAACTTCCAGCCGGTCGGCGTTTCATAAGCGCCGATGCCGAGCTTTTCGGCCACGCGGTCTGCTGCCTGGCTGGTCGGCATGGAGCGGGCGATCCCGGCAAGGCCGGCCTTGTAGGCAGGCGCCAGATGGGCATTCGCCGCAAGCACTGCAAGACTGTCGGACGGGGTGATGAAAATGCCCTTGCCGACCACCATGTTGCGGTCGCCGTCGCCGTCGGAGGCCGCGCCGAAATCCGGGCCGTCGGCGCTCATCACCTCGTCATAGAGGTCCTTGGCATGCACAAGGTTCGGGTCGGGATGGTGGCCGCCGAAATCCTCGAGCGGCACGAAATTGCGCACCGAACCTTCCGGCGCCCCGAGACGGTTCTCGATGATCTCCTTGGCATAGGGGCCGGTCACCGCGCTCATCGCGTCGAAGGCAATGCGGAAACCACCGGCGATATAGGAGCGGATTGCATCGAAGTCGAAAAGCGCTTCCATCAGCGCCGCGTAATCGGCGACCGGATCGAAGACTTCCACGTCCATGTCATCGACCTTGTAGGTGCCGATTTCGTCGAGCGGCACATCGTCGGCCTCGGAAATACGATAGCGGTCGATCAGCTTGGTGCGCTCATAGATCGCATCGGTGATGCGTTCGGGCGCGGGGCCGCCATTGGCGGTGTTGTACTTGATGCCGAAATCCTCGTTCGGACCGCCTGGATTATGGCTCGCCGAAAGAATGATGCCGCCGAAGGCCTGGTATTTGCGGATCATGTTGGAGGCGGCCGGCGTCGAAAGAATGCCGCCCTGGCCGACCATGACCTTGCCGAAGCCGTTGGCGGCGGCCATCTTGATCGCGGTCTGGATGACCTCGCGGTTGAGGTAGCGCCCATCGCCGCCGATCACCAGCATCTTGCCCTGATAATCCTCAAGACTGTCGAACACGGACTGGATGAAGTTCTCGGCATAATGCGGCTGGGCGAAAACCGGCACTTTCTTGCGCAGGCCCGAGGTTCCGGGCTTCTGGCCGTCGAAAGGTTTGGTGGCAATGGTCTTGGTCATGATTGTCGAACCGTCACACGAAAAGGCTTGAATAAAGGTCGGCGTAAAGTTTGGCGCTGTTTTTCCAGGACACGTCGCTCTTCATGCCCTGTTTCTGCATGTTCATCCAGGCTTTCTTGTCATTGTAGAGATTGACAGTGCGGCGCAGCGCATGGACGAGCGACCATGTTTCCACCGGCGAAAACTGGATTCCGGTTGCCGCCTTCACATCAAGCGCGGCCGGGTTGGCGTCGATGATCGTGTCTGCCAGACCGCCGGTGCGGGCGACGACCGGCACACAGCCATAGCGCAGGCCGTAAAGCTGGGTCAGGCCGCACGGTTCGAACCGCGAGGGAATGAGGATCGCGTCGGCGCCGGCCTGCTGGATATGCGACAGCGTTTCGTCATAACCGATAATGGTGCCGACGCGACCGGGGTAGAGCCTGACGGCGTTGCGGAACGCCTCTTCCAGATGATGATCCCCGGTGCCGAGCACTGCGAGCTTGGCGCCCATGGCGACAAGCGGGCCGATGGCCTCGGCGAGAAGGTCCATGCCCTTCTGCCATGTCAGGCGGGAGACGACGCAGAAGATCGGAGAATTGTCGTCATCAAGGCCGAAACGCTCGCTCAGGACCTGCCGGTTCGGTTCGCGCAGGCGCAGCCTGCTCGGCGTGTAGCGGCTGGCGAGCGACTGGTCCGTCGTCGGGTTCCAGACATCGGTGTCGATGCCGTTGACGATGCCGTGGACGGTGTGCGCCCGCGCGGCGATCAGCCCTTCGAGGCCCATGCCGTATTGCGGCGTCTGGATCTCGCGCGCATAGGTGGGGCTGACGGTCGTGACCGCCCAGGCCGTCTGCAGGCCGCCCTTCAGAAAGCCGACATTGCCGAAATACTCGACGCCGTCGACGGCCATGGCATGGGCCGGCAGGCCAAGCCAGGGGAAGATGTCGGGACTGAACGTACCCTGGAAGGCGATGTTGTGGATGGTGAGGATCGACGGTTTCTCCGGCACATCGGAAAAGCGCATGTAGACCGGCGTCATCGCCGCCTGCCAGTCGTGGCAGTGGACGATGTCCGGTTCCCATTCCGGCAGCACGCCGGCCGCCACTTCCGCGGCGGCCTTCGATAACGCGCCGAAACGGCGCCAGTTGTCGGAATAGCCTTCGCCGCTTGCCGAATTGTAGGGGTTGCCGAACCGGCCGAAGAGCGCCGGAATGTCGAGGATGAGAAGGTCCAGTCCCTCGTGTTTCGCGGCATAGAGCGTTGCCCGTTCGCCGAAAAGCTCCGGGAAGGTGTGAACCTTCTCGGCATGCCCGTCGACCGCCTTCATGATCGCCGGATAGCCCGGAATGATCGTGCGGGTTTCGATGCCGAGGCCGGCAAGGGCAAGCGGCAGAGCGCCGGCCACATCGGCAAGGCCACCCGTCTTGATCAGCGGGTAGATTTCCGACGTAACGGAAAGGACTTTCATGTCTCAGTTATCCAATCTGTCGATCATCGACTGTGTAATCAGGCAAACGCCGTTCTCCGAGCGGCGGAAACGACGGGCATCAACGTCGGGATCCTCGCCGACGACGAGGCCCTCCGGAATATGGACCCCATGATCGATCACCACATTCTTCAGCCGGGCGTGCCGCCCGATATGGACATGGGGGAGAATGACGGCGCCTTCGAGGCGGGAGTAGGAATTGGCCCTGACGCCGGTGAACAGCAGGCTCTTGTAGAGCTGCGAACCGGAGATGATGCAATCGCCCGAAACCACCGAGGAGATGGCCGAGCCGCGGCGGTTCTCGTCGTCATGGACGAATTTCGCCGGCGGCGTCACCTCCGAATAGGACCAGACCGGCCAGGACTTGTCGTAAATGTCGAGTTCCGGAACGATGGCGGTCAGATCGATATTGGCCTGCCAATAGGCGTCGATCGTGCCAACGTCGCGCCAGTAGGCCTCCTTCTCGAAGCTCGACCGCACGCAGCTTTGCGAGAAGCGATGCGCCATCGCCTTGCCGTTCTTGACGATGTAGGGAACGATGTCCTTGCCGAAATCGCGGCTCGAGGTCGGGTCGGCGGCGTCCCGGTACAGGCATTCGAACAGGAATTTCGTGTTGAAGACATAGATGCCCATGGAGGCAAGCGACATCTTCTCGTTGCCGGGAATGCCCGGCGGATTGGCCGGCTTCTCGACGAAATCGACGATCCGGTCGGTGGCGTCCACATGCATGACGCCGAAGCCCTTGGCGTCCTCCACCGGCACTTCGAGGCAGCCGATTGTGATGTCAGCGCCCTCGTTGACGTGCTGCTGGAGCATCGCCTCATAGTCCATCTTGTAGATGTGATCGCCGGCCAGGATGATCATGTATTCCGGGCCGTAGGAATCGATGATGTCGATGTTCTGGTAGACCGCGTCGGCCGTGCCTTCGTACCATTGCGTTTCCGAGACGCGCTGGGAGGCGGGAAGCACGTCGAAACTCTCGTTTCGTTCCGGCCGGAAGAAGTTCCAGCCCTGGTGCAGGTGGCGGATCAGCGAGTGCGCCTTGTACTGCGTGGCGACGCCGATGCGCCGGATGCCGGAATTGAGCGCGTTCGACAGCGCAAAGTCGATAATGCGGGTCTTGCCGCCGAAATAGACCGCGGGCTTTGCACGCGTGTCGGTCAGTTCCTTCAATCGGCTGCCGCGGCCGCCGGCCAGAACATAGGCCATGGCGTCACGTGCCAGGGGGTATCCAGTGCGCGTATTCATCCTTCCCTCCCTCTCAGTCTTCCGGTTCCAGCATGATGGTTGCAAGCGGCGGCAAAAGCAGCGTGGCGGAAATGCCGCCATGGCCGTGGACATCGGCGCGCACGCGCCCCCCATTGCCCTTGCCGCTGCCGCCGTAGATTTCGGCGTCGGTATTCAGGATTTCCCGCCAGACGCCGGCCTTCGGCAGCGGGACATGATAGTCATCACGCGGAACGGGCGTGAAATTGCAAATGACGATGATCGGCTTTTCGCCCGGCGCCTTGCGCTGCCAGGCAAAGACGGAGTTGTCGTGATCATCGACGATTGCCCATTCAAAGCCTTCCGGCTCGCAGTCACGCGCATGCAGCGCCGGCTTGGAGCGGTAGGTGAAGTTGAGGTCGCGCACCAGGCGGCGCATGCCCTCATGGGTCGGATAGTCGAGCAGGTTCCAGTCAAGCGCGCGCGCCTCGCTCCATTCGCTCCACTGGGCGAATTCCTGGCCCATGAACAGAAGCTTCTTGCCGGGATAACCCCACATGAAGGCGTAGTAGGCGCGCAGATTGGCGAATTTCTGCCAGTCGTCGCCGGCCATCTTTGCAATCAGCGAACCCTTGCCGTGCACGACCTCGTCATGGGAGAGCGGCAGGACATAGTTCTCGGCGAAGGCGTAGAGCAGGCCGAAGGTGATCTCCTGGTGGTGATGCTTGCGGTAGATCGGCTCACGCGCGAGATAACTCAGCGTGTCGTGCATGAAGCCCATGTTCCACTTGAAACCGAAGCCGAGGCCGCCCTCATGCACTGGCTGCGAGACCTTGGGCCATGCGGTCGATTCCTCGGCGATCGTCATCATCTCCGGATGGTTGCCGTAGACGGCCTTGTTGGTCTCCTGGATGAAGCGGACAGCGCCGAGATTTTCATTGCCGCCATATTCGTTCGGCACCCACTCGCCATGCTTGCGCGAATAGTCGAGGTAGAGCATCGAGGCCACGGCATCGACGCGCAGCCCGTCGATATGGAACTTCTCGCCCCAGTAGAGCGCGTTGTTCAACAGGAATGAGGCGACTTCGGTGCGGCCGAAATTGTAGATCGCCGTGTTCCAGTCGGGATGAAAACCCTGGCGCGGATCGGCATGTTCGTAAAGCGACGTGCCGTCGAATTGCCGGAGCCCGTGCTCGTCGGTCGGAAAATGGGCGGGCACCCAGTCGAGGATGACGCCGATGCCGACCTTGTGACAGCCGTTGACGAAACGGGCGAAGCCTTCGGGCTCGCCGAAACGGGCCGTCGGGGCATAAAGCCCGGTCGTCTGGTAGCCCCAGGAGGGGTCATAGGGATATTCGGAGACCGGCAGGAATTCAATATGGGTAAAGCCCATGTCTGAGCAATAGGGGATCAGCCGGTCGGCGAGTTCGTCCCAGGAGAGGAAGGAGCCGTCGTCATGGCGCTGCCAGGAGCCGGCATGGACCTCGTAGATCGTCACCGGCTCGCGCCGCCGGTCGACGCTTGCCCAGTGTTTGCGGTGGGCCTCGTCGTCCCATTCCTGTTCCAGGTCAGCGGCCGTCAGCGATGCGGTCTGCGGTCTCAGTTCGCTGCGGCGGGCAAAGGGATCGGCCTTCAGCGGCAGCAGCTTGCCCTCGGCGCCGATGATCTCGAACTTGTAGGGCTGTCCGGGCTCGACGTCGGGAGCGAAGATTTCCCAGACGCCGGAATCGCGGCGGAATCGCATCATGTGACGGCGACCGTCCCAGCCGTTGAAGGCGCCGACAACCGAGACGCGTCGGGCGTTCGGCGCCCAGACGGCGAAGTGAAAGCCCTTCACGCCCTGATGGGTCATCTGGTGGGCGCCGAGCTTGTCGAACAACCTCAGATGCGAGCCCTCGCGGACGTAATAGTCGTCCATCGGGCCGAGAACGGGCCAGAAACTGTAAGGGTCTGTCACCGTCCATTCCGCATCGCCGCGAGTGGCGTGGTAGCGGATCGGCACAAAGCCGGCGATGTCGACGGGACCGGCGAAGAACCCGGCTTCATCAAGGCATTTCAGCTTGCCGAGGGGTTTGCCGTCGAGGTCGCGTGCCTCGACGGTTTCCGCCCCGGGCAGAAAACACCGGGCGACATGGCTGCCATTGGTATCGTGAATGCCGAGCACGGAGAAGGCATCACCGTGCGTGGCATTCAGGATAGCGTTGATTTCCTCCCGCGACGGGGTATCGCCCCGCGCCCGTTCCGGACCGTCTGATTCCGGCTTTTTCATAAAGCACTCCAGATGTCGTGTGCATACTCCCTGATCGTCCTGTCGGACGAAAACCATCCCATGCGGGCAGTATTGCGTATTGCCTTAACGTTCCAGGCGGTGCGATCGTTCCAGATCGCATCGACTTCTCGCTGGGCCGCCGCATAGGCATCGAAATCGGCGGCGACCATGAACCAGTCGTGGTCGTAAAGTCCGCCGATGAGATCGACATAGCGGCCGGGGTCATCAGGCGAAAACACGCCCGATGAAATGGCCGACAGCGCCTGTGAAAGCTCTTTCGAGCCTTCAATGATCTCGCGGGGATTGTGGCCCTTCGCCCGCGCCTGATCAACCTCTTCGGCCGTCAAGCCGAAGATCACCATGTTTTCCGCGCCGACCCAGTCGCGCATCTCGACATTGGCGCCATCGAGCGTGCCGATTGTGAGTGCGCCGTTGATGGCGAATTTCATGTTGCCGGTGCCGGACGCCTCCATGCCGGCAGTGGAGATCTGCTCGGAGAGATCGGCCGCCGGGATCATCACCTCGGCCAGGGAGACGTTGTAGTTTGGAATGAAGATGATCTTCAAAAGCCCGCGCACGGCCGGGTCATTGTTGATCACCCGGGCAACGTCATTGGCCAGTTTGATAATCAGCTTGGCATTGTGATAGCTCGGCGCCGCCTTGCCGGCGAAGAGCTTGACGCGCGGCACCCAGTCCATTTCCGGATGCGAGCGGATCTGGTCGTAAAGCGCCACCGCCTCGATGATGTTGAGAAGCTGGCGCTTGTATTCATGGATGCGCTTGATCTGGATGTCGAACATCGCAGAAGGATCAATGCGCGTGCCCATGCGCTCGCCGATGAGATTGGCAAGCTTGACCTTGTTGTCGCGCTTGATGGCGTCGAACCTCTCCTGGAAGGCGCTGTCCTCGGCCATGGCGTTGAGAGACTGCAGCTTTTCGGCATCGTCGAGGAACTCGTCGCCGATTGCTTCGCGGATCAGCCCGGTGAGGCCCGGATTGCACTCCTTCAGCCAGCGGCGCGGGGTGATGCCGTTGGTCTTGTTGTTGATCCGGTCGGGGTGGAGGCGGTGAAGGTTGTAGAACACCGTCTCCTTCATCAGTTCGGTATGAAGCGCCGAGACGCCATTGATCGAATGTGAGCCGAGGAAGGCGATGTTGCCCATGCGCACCCGGCGTTCGCCGCCTTCGTCGATCAGCGAGATCTGGCGGATTGCGTCATCGGTGGCATTCGCTTCCTTGCGGGCCTTGAGCAGGATCTTGGCGTTGATCGCGTAGATCAGCTGCGTGTGGCGCGGAAACAGACGCTCGAACAGCGGTACGGGCCAGGTTTCCAGCGCTTCGGGCAAAAGCGTGTGGTTGGTGTAGGCGAATGTCGCGGTCGTCAGCTCCCACGCGTCGTCGAATTCCACATCATGAATGTCAACGAGAAGCCGCATCATTTCGATAATCGCGATCGCGGGATGGGTGTCGTTGAGGTGAATGGCCACCTTTTCCGGCAACAGCGTGATGTCGTTGAACTGTTGCATGTGGCGGCGCAGAATGTCCTGCAGCGAGGCGGAGGAGAAGAAGTATTCCTGGCGCAGGCGCAGTTCCTGCCCGGCCGGGTTGGCGTCGGCGGGGTAGAGCACGCGCGTCAGCGTCTCGGCCTTGGTGCTTTCCTGCAGCGCGCCGATATGGTCGCCGGCGTTGAACTTGTCGAGCAGGATCGGGTCGATCGGTTCGGCCGACCACAGCCTCAGCGTATTGACGCGCTTGGCGCGCCAGCCGACAACAGGCGTGTCATAGGCCTCGGCGATCATGCGCTCGGCCGGTTTCCACACATAACGCGGTTCCTTGCCGGCCTCCTCGATGATGTCGACCTTGCCGCCGAAATTGATCTCGTAGGTGCTTTCGCGGCGATGGAACTCCCAGGGGTTGCCGTGCGACAGCCAGTTTTCAGGCAGTTCCACCTGCCAGCCATCTGCGATTTCCTGGCGGAAGAGACCGTTCACATAGCGGATACCATAGCCATAGGCGGGCACATCCACCGTTGCCATGGATTCCATGAAACAGGCCGCCAGCCGGCCGAGGCCGCCATTGCCGAGCGCAGCGTCTGGCTCGAGCCCGGCCAGTTCGGTCAGGCTGACGTCGAATTTCGCCAGAGCCTGGTTGATCGCCTCGATCATCTCGAGATTGGAAATGGCGTCGCGCAGAAGCCGGCCGATCAGGAACTCCAGCGAGAGATAATAGACGCGCTTGGAGCCGGCCTCATAGGTCTTGCGGGTCGATTCCATCCATTTGTCGGTGATCCGGTCGCGCACCGCCAGTATGACCGCGCGCAGCCAGTCATGCCGCTGGGCGACGATCGTGTCCTTCCCGACCTGATAGGTCAGCTTCTCCAGGATGTCGGCGGCCAGGCCGTCAACGTCATAGGGGCGGGGCGTCGGCAGAGGCAGGTCGGGATTGGTCAATTTGCTCATTTGCGGTTTCCGTCAAAAAATGGCTGGAAATTTCGAAATATGCGGCGCCGTAAGAACATTCTGCCGGCTTGGGAGGTCCGGTGTGTTCTTATCCTTGCTGTCAATTTATGCACTGATATGACGCACTTGCAACAAACCGATGAGTTCGCATCGGAATTTCTCGCATTCCCAATCGTGCGCAGCCATTAAGCGCCGTCATGCGGTTGTTTGATGGCGAGGCGCGAGAACACACTTGTTTGCGTAATAGGCGCGGAAGCGAGGCCGCGAGGCAGGGCAGGGGCATGCTGCGCGGCAACATGCCGGGCGCTGTCAGAGTGCGGCCTGCTGCTGCTGGACCGGGATCACGTCCACGGCCTGGGTTGCCTGATGCTCGCCATAGGTCTTCATGACACCGAGAACCGGCGCGACGTCGCCATAGTCGCGGCCATAGGCGACGACGATATGGTCAGCGCCGGCCTCCATGTTATTGGTCGGGTCAAACTCGACCCAGCCGGTGGCGTTGCCGCACCACACCCGCACCCAGGCATGCATGGCGTCCGCCCCCTCCAGGCGCTGTTTTCCCGGTGGCGGGATGGTGCGCAGATAGCCGCTGACATAGCCGGCTGGAACGCCGATCATCCTGAGTGCCGAGATCATCACGTGGGAGAAATCCTGGCAGACGCCGCGGCGCATCGCGAAGGCTTCCGCCGGCGTGCTGTCGACGGTCGTTGCCTCGCCGTCATAGGCGAAATCCTCGAAAACCCGTGCGCACAGGGCCTTTGCGATCGCATAGACGCTGCTGTCGGCGGCCGCGAGGCTCCGCCCGTAGGCGCCGATCTTCCGGTCGAGCGGAATGCGCGGGCTGGGGCCGATGAAATGATGCGGTGAATCCCGGCCAAGGTCGAGCACGCGGTCATATTCGCCCTTCAACCCGGCCAGCGTGGTGGCGAATTCCAGCGTTGTGCGGGGCGCATCGATGCTGACGCGCGCCTTCATCATGATGGCAAAGCGCTGATGCGGCGGGTTGACCAGTGTCGCGATCGCTGGATGGCCGAAGAAATCGACAAAGCCGCGCTCCTCGTCGGGCTCGGGGTCGAACTTCACATGGCCGGCAATCAGGCGCTGACGTCCGGCGATCGACAGCGGCATGACGCGGGTGATGTGGCGGGCGAACGAGGCCGGCGTGTCGTAGCGGTATTCCATCTTGAGGGAGAGGTCGTAAAGCATCGTCGCTCACAGATAGTTTCGGGCCAGACAGTCGGAAAGCGCCTCGAAATCGCGCTCCAGCGTCAGGTAATAATCGGTCGATACCGTCTCGGCGGTCATCACCGCAAGGCCGGCCTGCACCCGCATCGTCTCGCGGTGCAGCGGCGACATTTGCGTCGGGTAGCCGCGGTCGGGCAGCTTCTCGACCTCGGCAAGGATCTGGTTCAGCTGGAACAGCACGGACCGCGGGTTGAGCGGATCGAGCGCCAGAAGATCGGTGATCGTCAGGTGGTCGGTATAGACATTGTAGTGGCGCCGGTGGGTCATCACGTTGTCGCCGATCTCGAGCAGCATGTCGAGCGCGCCGTCGGGCGCGTTCTCGCCGGAAAGTTCGCCCAGAAGCCGGGTCATGTGCAGGCCGCGCTCCAGATAGCGGCCGATCGAGAGAAAACGCCAGCCGGTGGAACGATACATGTTTTCGTGCACCAGACCGGCAAAGCCGGCAAGCTTGCGCAACAGCACGGTCACGGCATGGGCGGCGTCATCGCCGGGTTTGACCCGGTCGACGAAGCGGCGCGTGGTCTTCGAAAGGTCGTTCAGCGCAAGCCAGCCATCTGGCGAGAAACGGTCGCGAATATTGCCGGCGGAATAGACGGCGCTGTCGATATCGCGCAGGAGGCTCGGCGGAAGGGCAGCCTCGGAAAGATCGAGGTCGATCTGGTCGAGATAGGCTTCCACCCGCGTCAGAAGCGCCTGACCGCGATCATCGACCTCGGCAAAGCGGCCGTGCCAGGCCCGCAGGATGCGCAGATTGCCTTCGGCGCGTTCGATATAGCGGCCAAGCCAGAACAGGTTGTCGGCGGCCCGGCTCGGCAGGTTTGCCGGCTTGTTGCGCGGGATGCGGCTTTCCTGGGTCAGAAGCGTCGGCCGCGCGACCGGCGTCTGGCTCACGACCCACACGTCTGCGGCCCTGCCGCCGGACTGCATGGCGATCGCGGCGACATCGTCGGAAGAGCCGATGCGGGCAAAGCCGCCCGGCATCAGCTTCCAGCCGTCGCGGGTGCGGGCGGCGAAGACGCGCAGCGAGAACGGATGCGGCGTCAGCTTGCCACCGACAAAGGCGGGCGCGGTCGACAGTTTGACGGCTTCCTGGCCGACGAGCCATGGGCCGCGCTTGTCGAGCCAGCGGGCAACCGAACCCGCTCTGCGGGCGCGCAATCGCTCGCCGGTAAAGGATTGCCCGGAATCGTCAAAGAACGGCATGCGCGAATAGGCCGGGCCGATGAGCATCTGGTCGAGATTTTCGGCCACGTGGCGACGCTCGTTTTCCTGGCCGCACCACCACGTGGCAACGGAGGGTATCTTCAGTTCCTCGTTCAGGAGGCGGCGCGACAGTGCCGGCAGGAAAGCGAGCAGCGCGCGGGTCTCGACCATGCCCGAGCCGAGCGCGTTGACCATGGTGAGATTGCCCGCCCTGATGGCGCTGACGAGGCCGGGCGTGCCGATGCGCGAATTCGGGTTGAGCTCGAGCGGATCGGTGAAGCCGGCATCAAGACGCCGCCACAGCACGCTGACCGGCATCGGTCCCGCAACGGTTCGCACCATCACCCGGTCGTTGACGACGATCAGGTCCTCGCCCTCCAGAAGCGAGATGCCGAGATAGCGGGCGATGTAGGCGTGTTCGTAATAGGTCTCGTTGGCCGGTCCCGGCGTCAGCACGCCGATGCGGCCCTCATTGCCGGCCGGATCGCCCTGCAGCGCATCGCGGAAGGCGCCGAAGAACCCCGCCACGCGCCGCACATGCATATCGCCGTAAATGCCGGAAAAGGCGCGTGAGGCGGCAACGCGGTTTTCCAGCGCGAAGCCGGCGCCGGAGGGCGCCTGGGCGCGATCGGCGAGCACCCACCACTTGCCGTCCGGTCCGCGTCCGACCTCGAAGGAGACAAAGTGCAGGTAATGGCCGCCGGGCGGATCGATGCCGACGAGCGGGCGCAGGAACTCGGTGTTGGAGGCGACCAGCGCCGGCGGCATGAAGCCCTCGGAAACCAGACGGTTCTCGCCGTAGAAATCGGCCATCATCGCTTCCAGAAGATCGGCGCGCTGCTTCAGCCCGTCGGCAAGCACCTGCCATTCGTCATCGTCGATGATCACCGGAATGTGGGAAAAGGGCCAGGCGCGGGTGTCGTCCTGCCCGTCATAGGCGCGGTAGAACACGCCGGCATCGCGCAGATAGCGATCGGCGCGGGCAAAGCGCTCGGAAAGCTCGGACGCCGTCATGCCGGAAAGCGCGTTGACAAAGGGCTGCCAGACGGGGCGCACCTTTCCCGCGGCATTGACCATCTCGTCTGGCACACCGGGAAGGGGAACGTAGTCCCGGGCGTTCCAGGCGATAGCGGGTTCCGCCTCGTGGTCCTGGTCGGCCATATGCTTGTCGGCGGAAATCTCCGCCTTCGGTTCTGCCATCGCGAGCGCTTCCTGCCGCCCATTGTCAAAGACCCCGACCGCGCATGCGGGGAGGGATTCCTTGTCCGCCACAAGTCAAATCGATCGGGACGGTCCGTGCCGCCCGTCTGCCGGCGCGGAAGCAGCGGGCGAATGGACCCCGATGCTCCATCTGTCCTATCCGACGCAAACGCGGGTCATGGACCCGATTGCGAACGGTCTCAAAGCCCTGCCGGGCGCCTGAGATCCAGCGTCAGCGGGAACTCAGGCGACGGCGTTTCGCTGAACACCGAATAACCGCCGGCAGTGTGCCCGGAGGCCTCGAAACGCGCAAGCCGTCGTGCCTCCGCCTCGTTGCCATTGACCGGGAAGGTCTCATAGTTCCGCCCGCCGGGATGCGCAACATGATAAATGCAGCCCCCGACCGATCGCGCCGACCATGTGTCGTAAATGTCGAAGGTGAGCGGCGAGTTGACCGGCAGGACCGGATGCAGGCCGGAGGCCGGCTGCCAGGCCTTGAAACGCACGCCCGCTACTGAAACGCCGTTGGTTCCGGTCGGCTTCATCGGCACCTTGCGGCCGTTGCAGGTGACGATGTAGCGTTCCGGCGCCTGGGTTTCGAGGCGCACCTGAAGCCGTTCGACGGAGGAATCGACATAGCGAACCGTGCCGCCGGGCGCGCCCTGCTCGCCCATGACGTTCCAGGGTTCCAGCGCCTGCCTCAGTTCCAGCTTGTTGCCCTCATATTCGACCTCGCCGAAGAAGGGGAAGCGGAACTGCAATTGCGCCTCGAACCATTCGGGACGAAGCTCCAGCCCGTTCTCCTTCAGGTCCTGGAGAACGTCCATGAAATCCTGCCAGATGTAGTGCGGCAGCATGAAGCGGTCGGCGAGCGCCGTGCCCCAGCGCACGAACTTGCCCTCCAGCGGGTTCTTCCAGAAGCGGGCAAGCAGCGCCCGCACCAGCAATTGCTGGGCCAGGTTCATCCGCGCATTCGGCGGCATTTCGAAGCCGCGGAACTCGACAAGGCCGAGACGGCCGGTCGGCCCGTCCGGCGAGAACAGCTTGTCGATGCAGATCTCGGCGCGGTGCGTATTGCCGGTGACGTCGATCAGCAGGTTGCGGAACAGCCGGTCGACCAGCCATGGCAGCGGCGGCAGGATCCCCGATTTTGGATGCGGGATCTGCGCCATCGCCGTTTCAAGCTCGTAAAGCGCGTCGTGCCGGGCTTCGTCGATGCGCGGCGCCTGGCTCGTCGGTCCGATGAACAGGCTCGAGAACAGATAGGAGAGCGAGGGGTGACGCTGCCAGTGCAGCACCACGCTCTTCAACAGATCCGGACGGCGCAGGAACGGGCTGTCGCCGGGATTGGCCCCGCCGACCACGACGTGATTGCCGCCGCCGGTGCCGGTGTGGCGTCCGTCGATCATGAACTTGTCGGCGCCAAGCCGCGTCATCCGGGCTTCCTCGTAGAGCGCCGTCGTCGTCTCCACGCATTCCTTCCAGTTGGCTGCGGGGTGGACGTTGACCTCGATGACGCCGGGGTCCGGGGCGACGCGGATGACATTGATGCGCTCGTCATGCGGCGGCGGATAGCCTTCGATATGAACCGGCAGTCCGAGCTTCTCGGCAGCGCGTTCGGCCGAGGCGATCAGGTCGAGATACTCCTCGAGCGTCACCGTCGGCGGCATGAAGATGCAGAGCCTTCCGTCGCGCGGCTCGATCGAGATTGCGGTGCGCACATGGCCGCCGATCGACGCGCCGGAGGCCGGCATGGCCGGCTGCGGGCTTTCCTCGAAGGGGGTGAAGCTTGCCTGCGGCAGCGGCCGGCCCTCGTCGCGCCGGTAGTCGGGCAGGGGCTCACGCCTGACGGAGGGGTCGAGCGGATTGATGAAGGGATATTGCGACTGCGGGATCCAGGCGAGAGAATCAAGCGGCAGGCGGAAACCGACCGGGCTGTCGCCGGGGATGAGGTAGATGCGCCCCCGCCGCGTCGTCCACTTCTCCGAAACCCAGGTGAGGCCGGAGGCGCGTCCCTGCCAGGCCTGCACGGGAAGGACATAGCCGGTCGGCCGCGTCAGCCCGCGTTCGAATACCTTGGTGATGCGGGCGCGATCCTCGGCGTTCTTCAGCTTCGAATTGGACGGGTCGACATTTTCCGGCAGGTTGCCCTCGCGGATCAGCCATTCTGCGGGGTCCTCGAATGCGGGGGTGACGAGTTCGGGATCGACGTCGAGCTCGTTGGCGATCGCCTGCAGCAGGCGCCCGGCATCATTCTCGTCGACCTTGATCTCGCGCTTCTCCTCGGCGATCAGGTCCTGGTTGTTCCAGATCGGCATGCCGTCCTTGCGCCAGTAGAGCGAGAAGGTCCAGCGCGGCAGGCTCTCGCCCGGATACCATTTGCCCTGGCCGTAATGCAGGAAGCCGCCGGGGGCGAAGCGCTGCCGCAGACGCCGGATCAGTTCGTCGGCCAGGCCGCGCTTGGTCGGCCCGACGGCGCCGGTGTTCCATTCATCCGCCTCGAAGTCGTCGATCGAGACGAAGGTCGGCTCGCCGCCCATGGTGAGCCGCATGTCGGTTTCTTCGAGCAGCTTGTCGACCTTGTTACCGAGCGCGTTGAGCGCCTCCCAGCTTTCATCGGAAAACGGCTTGGTAATGCGCGGATGTTCTGCGACGCGCTTGATCGACATGTCGAAGTCGAAGCTCGTCTCCGCCTTGCCGAAATAGCCGCCGGTAATCGGCGCGGCATTGCGGTAGTGCGGCGTTGCGGCAAGCGGAATATGGCTTTCGCCGGTCAGAAGCCCGGAGGTTGCATCAAGGCCGATCCAGCCCGCGCCCGGCAGGAAGACTTCCGCCCAGGCATGGAGATCGGTGAAATCGTGATCGGTCCCGGAAGGACCGTCGAGCGCCTTCAGGTCCGGCTCAAGCTGGATCAGGTAGCCGGAGACGAAACGGGCGGCGAGACCCATATTGCGCAGGATCTGCACCAGTAGCCAGGCCGAGTCGCGGCACGAGCCGGAGGCCCGTTCCAGCGTTTCCTCGGGCGTCTGCACGCCGGGTTCCATGCGGATGATGTAATTGACGTCATGCTGCAGGCGCGCATTGATGCCGACGATCATATCAACCGTGCCCTGACCGGGCGAAAGGTCGAGCTTGTTCATGAACGCCTTCAGCCGCGGGCCCATCGGCTCCGGCTTCAGATAGATCGACAGGTCGTCCTTGATCGCCTCGTCATATTCGAAGGGGTATTTGGTCGCCTGTTCCTCAACGAAGAAGTCGAAGGGATTGTAGACCGTCATGTCGGCGACGAGATCAACCTCGATCTTGAACTCGGTAACCGGCTCGGGAAAGACAAAGCGGGCCTGGTAGTTGCCGTAGGGGTCCTGTTGAAGATTGACGAAGTGGTTCTCCGGCGTAACCTTCAGGGCGTGCGAGATGACCTTGGTCTTGGAATGGGCCGCCGGCTTCAGCCTGATGATTTGCGGTCCGAGATTGACGGGATTGTCGTATTTGTAGTGGGTAAGGTGGTAAATCGCTGCTTTGATCGACATCGTTGTCCTTGCCGGCGGTAAAGGGACCTCCGGAAAGTACCGGAAATACCCTTTGATGTTCCCCTGTTCTTATATCGGCGAGTTTGGGCAAAGCTTGACGATAAAGCAAGCGGGATTGCCCGCCCCGCGCGAATTTCAGGGCGCAGCGAGTGCTCCGGCTGTGGAACGCGAATTTCGCCGTCAGCCGGAGAGTTTGACGATCGCCACCTCGCCCTCGAGCGCCGTCTGATAGGCGGAGGCGTGGGGCTCCTCGTCAGGGATTTCGGTGATCATGCCGATCTGGTCGAGATCGGCCTCCGAATAACCTTCGTTCGCCAGCGCATTCAGCGTGTTGCGCACGGCGGTATCCTCGTCCGGGGCGGCGATGATCACATGCACCTCGGCTTCGCCGTTCCACTCGTGGTAGACCTTGCCGGTGATGATGAAGACCATGCGCTCGCCATCGCTGGTGTAGCCGGGTATGGCAATCATGTTTCTGCCTCTCTTTTCCGTTCGGCCCTTCTTTTCACAAGACGGCGGCAATTGAAAGTTGGCCATCCGGCATTTGCCGGACCCCGTCTTGAAGTCGCGCGCCTTTCGGGGTAGTGAAAGCCCATTCGTGATCACAAGGGACGTGCCGCCAATGATTTCTCACCTGAAGACAGCAAACGCACTGGCTTTACGGGAGAATTCTTATCATGCACGCCACCATCACGCTTTCCGGCCTGTCCTTCACAACGGCTGACGGCCATTCTCTTTTCAATGACATCGACGCCGTATTCGGGCCGGGGCTGACCGGACTGGTCGGACGCAACGGCGTGGGCAAGACGACGCTGTTGAAACTGATCGCCGGCGAGATCGCGCCGTCGTCCGGCACTGTCTCTGTTGCCGGGCGGTTCGGGCTCTTTGACCAGACGGTTCGCCCCGAAGAGGGAGAGACGCTTGCCGACTGTTTCGCGATTACAGCCATGCTGGAGATGATCCGGGATGCCGGCGAGGGCAGGGCAAGCGTCGAAACCATGGGCCGCATTGACTGGCTCGCCGAGGAGAAGGCGGTCGCCGCCCTGTCCCGGTTCGCCATCGCCCATCCGCTGACAACCCCGTTTGTCAGCCTTTCCGGCGGCGAACTGACGCGGGCGCGGCTGGCGGCACTCACCTATGATGATCCGGACTTCATCCTGCTCGACGAGCCGACCAACAATCTCGATGCGGCAGGGCGAAGGCTTCTCCTGGACTTTCTTGGCGGCTGGCGCGGCGGCGCGCTTGTCGTCAGCCACGACCGCGAACTGCTGGAGGCGATGTCGGAGATCGCGGAGCTGACCAGCCTCGGCATCACGCGCTATGGCGGCAATTACAGCTTCTATGAACAGGCCAAAGCGGCTGACATCGAAAACCGCGAAAGGCGATTGTCCGAGGCGACCCGTGAGGTGCGGCAGGTTGCTGCCGCCGCGCGCCAGAGGGCGGAGCGCAAGGCGCGCACCGACGCAAAGGGGGTAAAGGGACGCAAGCGCAACGACATGCCGAAAATGGTGCTCGACGGCATGAAGGCGCGGTCTGAAGAGACAACGGCCCGGCGGAACGCGCTCAATGACCGGCAGGCCGAAAAGGCGGCGGAGGCGCTCAGCGAGGCGAAGGCGCGCCTTGAGGTCGTCGCGCCGTTTGCGATCACCCTCCCGCCTTCGGGGCTGGCCGCCGGGCGGCGGGTGCTGAAGGCCGAGGGGCTTGCCGGCGGCTATGATGCCGAGGCGCCGCTCTTCAGCGACTTGTCCTTCGAGATGACGGGGCCCGAGTGTGTGGCGATCGAAGGCGGCAACGGTGCTGGAAAGTCGACGCTTGTAAAGACGCTGACGGGCGGGATTCGGCCGCTTGCCGGAACGGCGGAGATCTGCGTGCCCTTCGCGCTCTTCGACCAGGCGGTCTCCATGCTGGATCCGGCTGTAAGCGTGCGCGACAATTTCAGGCGCCTCAATCCGCATGACGGCGAGAATGCCTGCCGGTCGGCGCTTGCGCGGTTCCGGTTCCGCGCCGATGATGCTCTGAAACGAGTCGCCGAACTGAGTGGCGGCGAATTGTTGAGGGCGGGGCTTGCCGTCGCGATCGGCGGAAGCCGGCCGGCGCAGCTCCTGATCCTCGACGAGCCGACCAATCATATCGACCTTGAAAGCCTGGCGACGCTGGAGGCGGGTCTCAAGGCCTATGACGGCGCGCTCCTCGTCATCAGCCACGACCGCGTGTTTCTCGAGAGAATCGGGGTCGCGACGCGGATTGCGCTTTCGGGCGATGGCGCCGCCCGACGACAGAATATTGCGCAAGTTCCGTCTTGAGGGCCGTCAATATTGCCCGATGCGGCATGGCCATCGGCAAAGGAGGGGTTACAGGCCCGGAGAATCCAGAATTTCGGGCCTTTGGACTTGACGGCATTAACCGAAATGAGTATGTCGGCGCCAACAGAACCCATGTGAGGCATGGCCGTTCGGGAAGCCAAATGTCCCGGAGTTCACCTCAGACTAGGTTCTCATACAGCACGTTGAAGATCAAATGCTGCACGCATGACGCGGCAAGGCGCCTGTGTCCTCTGCTTTAAGGTCCATCTGCCGGGGAGGCGGGTCGGGCCGTGCTTGTGCGCATATAGACGCTGAAGGTGCTTTTGTTCGCCGGTGACGGCATTGAAATGCCCCATAAGGGCGACGAGACACGAATTCTAAAGGGATGGGTATATGCCTACCGTAAACCAACTGATCCGCAAGCCGCGCCAGCCTCAGGTCAAGCGGAACAAGGTTCCCGCGCTGGAACAGAATCCGCAGAAGCGCGGCGTTTGCACCCGCGTCTATACCACGACGCCGAAGAAGCCGAACTCGGCTCTGCGTAAGGTTGCCAAGATCCGTCTGACCAATGGCTTCGAAGTCATCGGCTACATTCCGGGTGAAGGCCACAATCTGCAGGAACACTCCGTCGTCATGATTCGCGGCGGCCGCGTAAAGGACTTGCCGGGTGTGCGCTACCACATCATCCGCGGTGTTCTCGACACGCAGGGCGTCAAGAACCGTAAGCAGCGCCGTTCGAAGTACGGTGCGAAGCGTCCGAAGTAATTCGGTTTTCATTTTTCTGGCGCTGCGCGAGGTTCTCCGCGTCTTAAGCGCCGCAACTGTTGAGAGACAAAAGTATGTCACGACGCCACAGTGCAGAAAAGCGTGAGATCAATCCGGATCCCAAGTTTGGTGATCTGGTGATCAGCAAGTTCATGAATGCCATCATGCTGCATGGCAAGAAGTCGGTCGCCGAGACGATCGTCTACGGTGCGCTTGACGCCGTTGAAGCCAAGATGAAGCAGGATCCGATCGAGGCCTTTCATCAGGCACTCGAAAACGTTGCGCCGCACGTTGAGGTTCGCTCCCGCCGCGTTGGTGGTGCCACCTACCAGGTTCCGGTCGACGTTCGACCCGAGCGCCGTCAGGCTCTCGCCATCCGCTGGCTGATCGCGGCTGCGCGCAAGCGCAACGAGACCACCATGATCGAGCGCCTCTCGGGCGAGCTCATGGATGCTGCGAACAACCGTGGTGCTGCCGTCAAGAAGCGTGAAGACACGCACAAGATGGCTGACGCCAACCGCGCATTCTCCCATTACCGCTGGTAATTCAGATACGAGGGAAGGCCTGATATCATGGCTCGCGAATACAAAATCGAAGATTACCGTAACTTCGGGATCATGGCGCATATCGACGCTGGCAAGACCACGACGACCGAGCGCATTCTCTTCTACACCGGCAAGTCGCACAAGATCGGTGAAGTTCACGACGGCGCAGCCACGATGGACTGGATGGAGCAGGAGCAGGAGCGTGGCATCACGATCACGTCTGCTGCAACCACCACCTTCTGGCAGGGCCGCGATGGCAAGAAGCGCCGCTTCAACATCATCGACACCCCCGGACACGTTGACTTCACCATTGAAGTTGAGCGTTCGCTGCGCGTGCTCGATGGCGCCGTTGCGCTTCTCGATGCCAATGCCGGCGTTGAGCCGCAGACGGAAACCGTCTGGCGTCAGGCTGACAAGTACAATGTTCCGCGCATGATCTTCTGCAACAAGATGGACAAGATCGGCGCCGACTTCTATCGCTCGGTCGAGATGGTCAAGTCCCGCCTCGGCGCGACCCCGGTTGTCATTCAGCTGCCGATCGGCGCTGAAAACGACTTCGCCGGCGTGATCGATCTGATCGAGATGAAGGCGCTTGTCTGGGACGGCGAGCATCTTGGCGCGCAGTGGGATGTCACGGACATTCCGGCTGACATGAAGGACAAGGCCGAAGAATGGCGCGAAGCCATGATCGAAGCCATCGTCGAAGTCGATGAAGAGGCCATGGAAGCCTATCTCGAAGGCGAAATGCCGGACAACGACAAGATCCGTCAGTTGATCCGCAAGGGCACGATCGGCGTTCAGTTCTTCCCGATGCTGTGCGGTTCGGCCTTCAAGAACAAGGGCGTTCAGCCGCTTCTCGACGCGGTTGTCGACTTCCTGCCGTCGCCGGTCGACATCGAATCCATCAAGGGTATCGACGTCAAGACCGAAGCTGACATCGAGCGTCACGCTGACGATGAAGAGCCGCTTTCCATGCTGGCCTTCAAGATCATGAACGACCCCTTCGTCGGTTCGCTGACCTTCTGCCGCGTCTACTCCGGTACCCTCGAAAAGGGCTCCTCGGTGATGAACACGGTCAAGGAAAAGCGCGAGCGCGTCGGCCGCATGCTGCAGATGCACTCGAACTCGCGTTCGGACATCGAAGTGGCTTACGCCGGCGACATCGTTGCCCTGGCTGGCCTCAAGGAAACCACCACCGGTGACACGCTCTGCGACCCGCTGAAGCCTGTTATCCTGGAACGGATGGAATTCCCGGAGCCGGTTATCCGGATCGCGATCGAGCCGAAGACCAAGGCCGACCAGGAAAAGATGGGCATCGCGCTCAACCGTCTTGCAGCCGAAGATCCGTCCTTCCGCGTATTCTCCGACGAGGAGAGCGGCCAGACGATCATCGCCGGCATGGGCGAGCTTCACCTCGACATTCTCGTTGACCGCATGAAGCGCGAGTTCAAGGTCGAGGCCAATGTCGGCGCGCCGCAGGTTGCCTACCGCGAAACGATCACGCAGGCTCACGAAGAAGACTATACCCACAAGAAGCAGTCGGGTGGTTCGGGTCAGTTCGCCCGCGTCAAGATCATCTTCGAACCCAATCCGGATGGCGAGGATTTCGTTTTCGAATCCAAGATCGTCGGCGGTTCGGTTCCGAAGGAATACATCCCCGGTGTTCAGAAGGGTATCGAAAGCGTTCTGTCGTCGGGCCCGCTCGCCGGCTTCCCGATGCTCGGCATCAAGGCCACGCTCATTGACGGCGCCTACCATGATGTTGACTCTTCGGTTCTGGCCTTCGAAATCGCGGCCCGTGCCTGCTTCCGTGAAGCGGCCCGCAAGGCCGGCGCCCAGCTTCTCGAGCCGATCATGAGCGTCGAGGTCGTGACGCCCGAGGATTACGTCGGCGATGTCATCGGCGATCTGAACTCGCGTCGTGGCCAGATCCAGGGTCAGGAGCCGCGCGGCAACGCAACGGTCATCGAGGCCGAGGTTCCGCTGGCGAACATGTTCAAGTATGTCGACACGCTGCGCTCGATGTCTCAGGGCCGTGCTCAGTACACGATGACCTTCGATCACAACGCGCCGGTCCCGTCGAACGTCGCGCAGGAAATTCAGGCGAAGTACTCCGGTTCGAAGTAACCGGGGTCGTCACCTTAACGAGTTAGCCCCTTCGCGGGGTCTGGAAAGAATAGGAGCCTAAAATGGCAAAGGCAAAGTTTGAGCGGAGCAAACCGCACGTCAACATCGGCACGATCGGTCACGTTGACCACGGCAAGACGTCCCTGACGGCTGCGATCACGAAGTACTTCGGTGACTTCCGTGCGTATGACCAGATCGACGCGGCGCCGGAAGAAAAGGCCCGTGGCATCACCATCTCGACGGCGCACGTCGAGTATGAGACCGACAAGCGTCACTACGCCCACGTTGACTGCCCCGGCCACGCCGACTACGTCAAGAACATGATCACCGGTGCTGCCCAGATGGACGGCGCGATCCTGGTTTGCTCGGCTGCCGACGGCCCGATGCCGCAGACCCGCGAGCACATCCTGCTTGCCCGTCAGGTTGGCGTTCCGGCAATCGTCGTCTTCCTCAACAAGGTTGACCAGGTTGACGACGAAGAGCTTCTCGAGCTCGTCGAAATGGAAGTTCGCGAGCTGCTCGACTCTTACGAGTTCCCCGGCGACGAAATCCCGATCATCAAGGGTTCGGCTCTTGCTGCTCTGGAAGATTCGGACAAGAAGATCGGCGAAGATGCCGTTCGCGAGCTGATGGCCGCTGTCGACGACTACATCCCGACGCCCGAGCGTCCGGTTGACCAGCCCTTCCTGATGCCGATCGAAGACGTGTTCTCGATCTCCGGTCGTGGTACGGTTGTGACCGGTCGCGTCGAGCGCGGCATCGTCAAGGTTGGCGAAGAAGTCGAGATCGTCGGCATCAACCCGACGCAGAAGACGACGGTTACCGGCGTTGAAATGTTCCGCAAGCTGCTCGACCAGGGCCAGGCCGGCGACAACATCGGCGCTCTGATCCGCGGCATCAACCGCGACCAGGTCGAGCGTGGCCAGATCCTCTGCAAGCCGGGTTCGGTTACGCCGCACACGAAGTTCAAGGCAGAAGCCTACATCCTGACGAAGGATGAAGGCGGCCGTCACACGCCGTTCTTCACCAACTACCGTCCGCAGTTCTACTTCCGCACGACCGATGTGACGGGTGTTGTTACGCTGCCGGAAGGCACAGAAATGGTTATGCCGGGCGACAACGTCACGGTTGATGTCGAGCTGATCGTTCCGATCGCGATGGAAGAGAAGCTGCGCTTCGCCATCCGCGAAGGCGGCCGTACCGTCGGCGCCGGCATCGTCGCATCGATCGTCGAGTAATCGACGCGCGACAGGCACTTTGATTGCGAGGTAGGGACGGGGCAACCTGTCCCTACTTTTGAAGATTGAAGAGAGCGGTCGAAGTTCAACGAATGCGCCTGATCGATGACGAGAAGGCGGGAAGAAGAAGAAGACAAGGACGAGTCGCATGAACGGCCAGAATATCCGCATCCGCCTGAAGGCGTTTGATCACCGGATCCTTGATGCCTCCACGCGTGAGATCGTTTCCACGGCCAAGCGTACCGGCGCCAATGTGCGCGGTCCGGTTCCGCTGCCGACCCGGATCGAGAAGTTCACGGTCAACCGTGGCCCGCATATCGACAAGAAGAGCCGCGAGCAGTTTGAAATGCGCACCCACAAGCGCCTGCTCGATATTGTCGATCCGACCCCCCAGACGGTCGATGCTCTGATGAAGCTCGATCTGGCTGCCGGCGTCGACGTTGAAATCAAGCTCTGATCTTTCAGGGTAGGGATAATTAAACGGGACCAATCGCTGCGCGCGCTTTGATGCGATGCGCATGACGTCCCAAACAGAGACACGCCAGGGCCGCAAGGGCTTGGCCGGAACTCTAAAAGGAACGAACCGATGCGTTCAGGTGTAATAGCACAGAAGGTGGGAATGACCCGCGTCTTCAATGACGCAGGAGAGCATATCCCGGTAACAGTTTTGCGAATGGACGGCTGCCAGGTCGTCGCAACGCGCACAAAAGAAAAAAACGGCTACACCGCCGTTCAGCTCGGTGCGGGCCGTTCGAAGGTCAAGAACACGTCGAAGGCGCTGCGCGGCCATTTCGCCAAGGGGTCGGTCGAGCCCAAGGCCAAGCTGGTCGAGTTCCGCGTTTCAGAAGACAACCTGCTCGAGATCGGCGCCGAACTGACGGCCGGCCATTTCGTGTCGGGTCAGCTCGTCGACGTGACCGGCACCACCATCGGTAAGGGTTTTGCCGGTGCGATGAAGCGCCATAACTTCGGCGGTCTTCGCGCCACCCACGGTGTTTCGATCTCGCACCGTTCGCATGGTTCGACCGGTTCCAACCAGGATCCGGGCAAGGTCTGGAAGGGCAAGAAGATGGCTGGTCACATGGGCCAGACACGCGTCACCACCCAGAACCTCGAAGTCGTCCGCACCGATGAAGAACGCGGTCTGATCCTCGTCAAGGGAGCCGTACCCGGTTCCAAGGGCGCATGGATCACGGTTCGCGACGCTGTGAAGTCCGGTGTGCCTGAAAATGCGCCGCGGCCTGCAGGCCTGCGCGCGGCTGAAACCAATGGAGCCGAGTAATGGATCTCACCGTCAAAACACTTGAGGGCAAGGACGCCGGCAAGGTCAGCCTGAAGGACGAGATCTTCGGCCTGGAACCGCGCGAAGACATCCTCGCCCGCATGGTCCGCTACCAGCTGGCCAAGAAGCGTCAGGGCAGCCACAAGACCAAGGGTCGTTCGGAAGTCGCCCTGACCGGCGCCAAGATGTACAAGCAGAAGGGCACGGGTAACGCCCGCCACCACGCCAAGCGTGCGCCGCAGTTCCGCGGCGGTGGTCGCGCCCACGGTCCGGTTGTCCGCGATCACGGTCATGACCTGCCGAAGAAGCTGCGCGCTCTGGCGCTGAAGCATGCGCTGTCTTCGAAGCTGAAGGCAGAAGACCTGATCATCGTTGATGATCTCGTCGCCAAGGAAGCAAAGACCAAGGCGCTGATCGCACAGTTTGCCGGCCTCGGCCTGGAAAACGCTCTGATCATCGGCGGTTCGGAAGTCGACGGCAACTTCAAGCTTGCCGCCCGCAACATTCCGAATATCGATGTTCTGCCGGTTCAGGGCATCAATGTTTACGACATTCTGCGCCGCGGAAAGCTCGTGCTTTCCAAGTCCGCAGTCGAAGCTCTGGAGGAGCGGTTCAAATGAGCGATATCCGCCATTACGACGTGATCGTTTCGCCGGTCATCACCGAGAAGTCGACGCTGGTTTCGGACAATAACCAGGTTGTCTTCAACGTTGCCAAGAATGCGAGCAAGCCCGAGATCAAGGCCGCTGTCGAAGAACTCTTCGGCGTCAAGGTCAAGGCCGTGAACACGCTCGTGCGCAAGGGCAAGATCAAGCGCTTCCGGAACTTCTCCGGCAAGCAGAAGGACGTCAAGAAGGCGATCGTCACGCTGGCCGAAGGTCAGTCCGTAGACGTGACGACCGGCGTTTGAAACAGACCCGGTAGGGTAGAGACCCAATAGGGAATGAGAAAATGGCATTGAAAACATTCAATCCGACAACGCCGAGCCAGCGCCAACTGGTAATCGTCGAGCGTTCGGAGCTTTACAAGGGCAAGCCCGTCAAGGCTTTGACGCAGGGCCTGTCTTCGAAGGGCGGTCGTAACAACTACGGCCGCGTGACGGCTCGCTTCCAGGGCGGCGGTCACAAGCGCACCTACCGCATGATCGACTTCAAGCGCCGCAAGTTCGGCGTTGAAGGCACGGTCGAGCGTCTGGAATACGACCCCAACCGGTCGGCTTTCATCGCGCTCATCAACTATGCGGACGGCGAGCTTGCCTATATCCTGGCGCCGCAGCGTCTGGCCGTTGGCGACAAGGTTCTGGCCGCGGAAAGCGCGATTGACGTGAAGCCCGGCAATGCGATGCCGCTGCAGAACATTCCGGTCGGCTCGATCGTTCACAACGTCGAGATGAAGCCGGGCAAGGGCGGTCAGATCGCCCGTTCGGCAGGCACCTATGTGCAGCTCGTCGGACGCGACCAGGGCATGGCGATCCTTCGCCTGAACTCCGGTGAACAGCGTCTTGTGCCTGGCTCTTGCCTTGCTTCGATCGGCGCTGTATCGAACCCCGACCATTCCAACACGAATGACGGCAAGGCCGGTCGTTCGCGCTGGCGCGGCAAGCGTCCGCATGTTCGCGGCGTCGTCATGAACCCGATCGACCACCCGCACGGTGGTGGTGAAGGCCGTACATCCGGTGGTCGCCACCCTGTTTCGCCCTGGGGCAAGCCCACCAAGGGCAAGCGCACGCGCAAGAACAAGTCGACCGACAAGTTCATCATGCGTTCGCGCCACCAGAAGAAGAAGTAAGAGAGGTAGTCTGAAATGGCTCGTTCAGTATGGAAGGGACCGTTTGTTGACGGCTATCTTCTCAAGAAGGCTGAGAAGGTGCGTGAAGGCGGTCGCCACGAAGTGATCAAGATCTGGAGCCGCCGTTCCACGATCATGCCGCAGTTCGTCGGTCTGACCTTCGGCGTCTACAATGGTTCCAAGCACATTCCGGTATCCGTGTCGGAAGAGATGGTCGGCCACAAGTTCGGTGAATTTGCACCGACGCGGACCTACTACGGTCACGGCGCCGACAAGAAGGCGAAGAGGAAGTAACAATGGGCAAGGCAAAAGCCGCACGCCGGCTTAAGGAAAACGAGGCGCAGGCCGTTACGCGCACGATCCGCGTCAGCCCGCAGAAGCTCAACCTCGTCGCCGCCATGATTCGCGGCAAGAAGGTTGACCGGGCTCTGGCCGATCTGGAATTCTCGCAGAAGCGGGTTTCCGAGACCGTCCGCAAGACGCTCGAATCGGCCATCGCCAATGCTGAAAACAACCACGACCTCGACGTTGACCAGCTCATCGTCGCGGAAGCCTATGTCGGCAAGTCGATTGTCGCCAAGCGCTTCATGGTCCGTGGCCGGGGCCGCGCATCGCGCATCCTCAAGCCGTTTTCGCATCTGACGATCGTCGTCCGTGAAGTCGAAGAGGAGGCCGCATAATGGGTCAGAAAATCAATCCGATCGGTTTCCGCCTCGGCATCAACCGTACTTGGGACAGCCGCTGGTTCGCCGACAATCACGAATACGGCAAGCTCCTGCATGAAGACCTGAAGATCCGCAGCTACATCCAGAAGGAACTGAAGCAGGCGGGCATCTCCAAGGTCGTCATCGAGCGTCCGCACAAGAAGTGCCGCGTAACGATTCACTCGGCGCGTCCGGGCCTCATCATCGGCAAGAAGGGCGCAGACATCGAGAAGCTGCGCAGCAAGCTGTCGACTATGACCGACTCGGAAATGCACCTCAACATCGTTGAAGTGCGCAAGCCGGAAACCGATGCAACGCTGGTCGCCCAGTCGATCGCGCAGCAGCTGGAACGTCGTATCGCCTTCCGCCGCGCCATGAAGCGTTCGGTTCAGTCGGCTATGCGTCTTGGCGCTGAAGGCATTCGTATCGTCTGCTCGGGCCGTCTCGGCGGCGCTGAAATCGCGCGTACGGAATGGTATCGCGAAGGCCGCGTTCCGCTTCACACGCTGCGCGCCGACATCGACTACGGCACGGCCGAAGCTGAAACCGCATACGGCATTTGCGGCATCAAGGTCTGGGTCTTCAAGGGCGAAATCCTTGAGCACGATCCGATGGCCTCCGAGCGTCGCGCGACCGAGGGCGACAACAAGGGTAACAGCGGCAACAATCGCCGCCGCGAAAACGCCTGATAAGGGCGCTTTCCGCGAAGTTCGGAGATAGAAGAAAATGTTGCAGCCAAAGCGTACAAAGTACCGCAAGCAGTTCAAGGGCCGCATCCATGGCGTCGCCAAGGGCGGTAGCGACCTGGCTTTCGGTGAATATGGGCTGAAGGCGCAGGAACCCAACCGCGTCAACGCGCGCGAGATCGAGGCGGCCCGCCGCGCGATCACCCGTCACATGAAGCGTGCCGGTCGCGTGTGGATCCGCATCTTCCCCGATACGCCGGTCACCTCGAAGCCGACCGAAGTGCGTATGGGTAAAGGTAAGGGCGGTGTCGATTACTGGGCGGCCCGCGTAAAGCCCGGCCGTATCATGTTCGAAATCGATGGTGTGAGCGAAGATATTGCACGTGAAGCCCTGCGCCTCGGCGCAGCCAAGCTCTCGGTCAAGACGCGCTTTATCCAGCGTATCGCAGAATAAGGAGTGGTACTGATGAAGACGTCTGACGTACACGCCATGACCGAAGACCAGCTCAAGGACGAGCTCGCCAACCTGAAGAAGGAGCAGTTCAACCTGCGCTTCCAGAAGGCGACCGGCCAGCTGGAAAAAACGGCGCGCATCAAGGAAGTGCGCCGCGACATCGCGCGTGTGAAAACCATTGCCGCCCAGAAGGCGGCAGCCGGCAAGGCTTGAGATTAAAGGACCGATAAGAAAATGCCTAAACGCATCCTGCAAGGCGTTGTCGTAAGCGACAAGAACGATAAAACGGTCGTAGTCCGGGTTGAGCGTCGTTTCGCCCACCCGCTGATGCAGAAGACTGTACGCCGCTCGAAGAAGTACAAGGCGCACGACGCCGAAAACCAGTACAAGGTCGGGGATACCGTATTCATCGAAGAATGCGCTCCGATTTCCAAGGACAAGCGCTGGACGGTCGTTTCCGCCCAGGCTTAAGCCCGAATTTGAACAGCTATTTCGCCGGAGCCCTTGCGCTTTGGCGAAATATCTGTATGTAGCACGGCATTGACATGCGGGGGCGTCCGGCAACGGGCGGCCTTTTCCGTAAGGGCATACTCCCGGTTGGAGATGATTGTGCCCCGAAAGACGCTACACACAAGACGCTCTGGCTCTTGCACGCGGTGTGGACCCCGGAAGAAATCCTTTTCGGGTGGCACGGTTTTGAAAGTGCTGGACAGGAAATTTAAGCGGCCGCCGGGGTCAATTTGACAGGGCGGGCGCTTTGATACGTGTCGATTAAGCTGGTCTAGGGGGCAGAGGTGCCCAACCGGTCCGGTAACAACAAGAAGGCGACCTGATATGATTCAGATGCAAACAAACCTCGACGTGGCGGATAATTCCGGCGCGCGTCGTGTCATGTGCATCAAGGTTCTGGGCGGCTCCAAGCGTAAATATGCCTCGATCGGCGACATCATTGTCGTATCGGTAAAAGAGGCTGTTCCGCGCGGACGCGTCAAGAAGGGCGATGTGATGAAGGCCGTTGTCGTTCGCACGGCAAAGGACATCCGCCGCGCTGACGGCTCCGTCATTCGCTTCGACAGCAATGCTGCCGTTCTGATCAACAACAACAAAGAGCCGATTGGTACGCGTATCTTCGGGCCGGTTCCGCGCGAGCTGCGTGGCAAGAGCCATATGAAGATCATCTCCCTGGCTCCGGAAGTTCTGTAAGGGAGCGCGGAACATGCAGAGAATCAAGAAGGGCGACAAGGTCGTCGTGATCGCCGGTAAGGACAAGGGTCGTACCGGTGAAGTCGTAACGGTTTTCCCGAAGGAAGACCGCGCCGTCGTTTCGGGCATCAATGTCGTGCGTCGCCACCAGCGGCAGACGCAGACCACCGAAGCCGGCATCATTACCAAGGAAGCGCCGGTTCACCTTTCGAACCTCGCGATCGCCGATCCGAAGGACGGCAAGCCGACCCGCGTTGGCTTCAAGGTCGAGGGTGAGAAGAAGGTCCGCTATGCAAAGCGTTCGGGAGAAGTGATCGATGGCTGAAGCAAAGTATGAGCCGCGCCTGAAGACGGTATTCAACGAGAAGATCCGCGCTCAGCTGCAGGAAAGCTTTTCCTACGCCAACCCGATGATGATCCCGCGCCTGGACAAGGTCGTGATCAACATGGGCGTCGGTGAGGCTGTCGGCGATTCGAAGAAGCCGACCAATGCTGCCGCAGACCTGTCGGCCATTGCCGGTCAGAAGGCGATTATCACCCATGCACGCAACTCCATCGCCGGCTTCAAGGTCCGCGAAGGCATGCCGATCGGCGCCAAGGTGACGCTGCGCGGCACCCGCATGTATGAATTCGTTGACCGCCTGGTGAACATCGCGCTGCCGCGCGTTCGCGACTTCCGCGGCCTCAATCCGAAGAGCTTTGACGGCCGTGGCAACTTCGCCATGGGCATCAAGGAGCACATCGTGTTCCCCGAGATCGAATACGACAAGGTCGATCAGATGTGGGGCATGGACATCATCGTTTGCACGACGGCGAACACGGACGACGAAGCACGGGCGCTCCTGACAGCGTTCAACTTCCCGTTCCGCAAATAACCGTAACGACGAGCGTAGAAAAGGAAAACGACATGGCGAAAGTAAGCGCAGTCGAAAAGAACAAGCGCCGCCGCAGGACGGTCGCCCGGGACGCAGAGAAGCGTGCCGAGCTGAAGGCGATCATCAAGAACCAGGAACTGCCGATCGAAGAGCGGTTCCGCGCTTCCCTGAAGCTGGCGGACATGCCCCGTGACGGCTCCAAGACGCGTATCCGCAACCGCTGCGAAGTATCCGGCCGTCCGCGTGCGTATTACCGCAAGCTGGGCATGTCCCGTATCGCGCTGCGTGATCTCGGCAACACCGGCAAGGTGCCGGGCGTCGTCAAGTCGAGCTGGTAAGGAGGCGTCCAATGGCAATGTCTGATCCCCTGGGCGATATGCTCACCCGTATCCGCAACGGCGCCTCGCGTCGCAAGTCCTCCGTGACCACGCCGGCTTCCAAGCTGCGCGCGCACGTTCTGGACGTTCTGCAGGCCGAAGGCTACATCCGCGGTTACACCCAGACCGAATTCGAGAACGGCAAGTCCGAAATCGAAATCGAGCTGAAGTACTACGAAAACGCTTCCGTGATCCGCGAGATCGCCCGCGTTTCGAAGCCGGGCCGCCGGGTCTATGTCTCGGTCAAGTCCATTCCGCAGGTCGCAAATGGTCTGGGTATCACGATCCTTTCCACCCCCAAGGGTGTGATGGCTGATCACCAGGCGCGCGAACAGAATGTTGGTGGAGAGGTTCTCTGCTCGGTCTTCTAAGGCTCGGTCAGATCCTCCTAACGAAACAGACAGGTAAGAAAAATGTCTCGTATCGGTAAAAAGCCCGTTCAGGTTCCGGCTGGTGTGACTGCGACCGTAGAAGGCCAGAAAATCACAGCCAAGGGCCCCAAGGGCGAGCTCTCCTTCGTCGCCAATGACGAAGTGAGCGTCAAGCTCGAGGACAACGCGATCGTTGTTTCCCCGATCAACCAGTCTAAGGATGCCCGCTCCAAGTGGGGCATGTCCCGGACCATGGTTGAAAACATCATCAATGGTGTCACCAAAGGCTACGAGCGCAAGCTCGAGATCAACGGCGTTGGTTACCGCGCGGCCATGCAGGGCAAGAACCTGCAGCTGTCGCTCGGTTTCTCCCACGAAGTTGTGTACCAGCCGCCGGAAGGCATCACGATTGCCTGCCCGAAGCCGACGGAAATCACCGTCACCGGCATCGACAAGCAGGTTGTCGGCCAGGTCGCTGCGAACATTCGCGAATATCGCGGTCCCGAACCCTACAAGGGCAAGGGCGTGAAATACGCGGAAGAGCGCATCGTCCGCAAGGAAGGCAAGAAGAAGTAAGGAACACGCGTTATGGCTAGCAGGAAAGAAACCATTGCACGCCGCGCCAGCCGCGTGCGCCGTCAGGTCAAGAAAGTGGCAAACGGTCGTCCGCGTCTGTCGGTTCACCGTTCGTCCAAGAACATCTACGCCCAGATCATCGATGATACGGCCGGCCGCACGCTGGCTGCCGCCTCGACGCTCGACGCTTCGCTCAAGTCTTCGCTGAAGACCGGTGCGGATCGTGCCGCTGCCGAAGCCGTTGGCAAGCTCGTCGCCGAGCGCGCCACCAAGGCAGGCGTCAAGGAAGTCGTTTTCGATCGCGGCGCTTTCATCTTTCACGGTCGCGTCAAGGCTCTCGCCGACGGCGCCCGCGAAGGTGGCCTGAGCTTCTGATGAAGCTTTGAGCGCCCTTCTTCGAAAGGGCGCTCCTGAAATTCGGCCAAGGCGATACTGTTTCCTCGGAACGCAAGTCGCCTTCGGTCAATCACCGGCCGCCACTCGCCAGAAATGGCAGAAGCGGCCTTCGCATTTGCCGATTGCACCCGGAAAAGAAAAAGGAACAGGACAATGGCACAGGACAGACGGGGATCGCGCGACGATCGCCAGAACAGGGATGAGCGCGACAGCGAATTCGTTGACAAGCTCGTCGCCATCAACCGCGTGGCCAAGACCGTCAAGGGCGGCCGCCGCATGGGTTTTGCAGCACTGGTCGTCGTTGGTGACGGCAAGGGCCGCGTTGGCTTCGGCCACGGCAAGGCACGCGAAGTGCCGGAAGCCATCCGCAAGGCGACGGAAGCCGCCAAGCGCGAAATGATCTTCGTGCCGCTGCGCGACGGTCGTACGCTGCATCACGACGTCAAGGGCCGCCACGGTGCTGGTAAGGTTCTTCTGCGCACCGCCAAGGCCGGTACCGGTATCATCGCCGGTGGTCCGATGCGTGCTGTTTTCGAAACGCTGGGTGTTGCCGACGTCGTCGCCAAGTCGACCGGTTCGTCCAACCCCTACAACATGGTTCGCGCCACCTTTGATGCCCTGAAGAGCCAGATGCATCCCAAGGATATCGCTGCGCAGCGCGGCCTTAAGTACGCTACGCTCCAGGCTCGCCGTCAGGCTGCCGGCGCTGTTGTCGACGAGTAAGGGAGACGAACATGGCCAAGGCTAGCACCAAGAAGACTGTCACCGTTGAGCAGATCGGCAGCCCGATCCGCCGTCCCGCCGTCCAGCGCCAGACGCTGATCGGCCTCGGCCTCAACAAGATGCATCGCGTCCGCACCCTGGAAGATACGCCTGCTGTGCGCGGCATGATCAACAAGGTGTCCCATCTCGTGCGCGTCGTCGACGAGAAGTGAGACGGGAGAAGATTATGAAACTGAATGAAATCAAGGACCGCGAAGGCGCAACTCACGCCAAGAAGCGCGTCGGCCGTGGCATCGGCTCGGGCTCCGGCAAGACCGGCGGCCGCGGCGTCAAGGGTCAGAAGTCGCGTTCGGGCGTTGCCATCAACGGTTTCGAAGGCGGCCAGATGCCCATCTACCGCCGTCTGCCGAAGCGCGGCTTCACCAACATCTTCGCCAAGGACTTCGTCGAAGTCTCGCTCGGCCGCCTGCAGGCCGCCGTCGATGCCAAGAAGCTCGATGCGAAGACCACGGTCACGGCCGAAGTGCTGAAGGAAGCCGGTGTGATTCGCCGTGTGAAGGATGGTGTACGCATTCTCTCCGACGGTGAACTCAAGGCGAAGCTCAAGCTTGAGGTTGCCGGGGCTTCCAAGCCCGCGATCGAGAAGATCGAGAAGGCCGGCGGTTCGATAACCGTGCTGGCCGGCGCCAAGAACGCTGAGTAAAAGCGCTGATTTGAAAAATGATCGCCCGGAGTGCTTCACACCGGGCGTTTTTTCTTCCATATGTGCCTCGACCACCGGCCGGCCCCGATCGTTCGTGTCCTGCGGGTGGTTTGTCGCGAATGCCGATGAGCGCCTTCTGCGGGCAGCGCGTCGGCTGACGTGATCTGGCACTTAATCGCATCGGGCGCCTGTGGCGGCCGTGCGGCGACGCGGAGATACGCATGGCTTCTGCAGCGGAACAACTTGCATCCAATCTCAATTTCTCGACCTTCGCGAAGGCGACGGATCTGAAGAAGCGCATCTGGTTTACGCTTCTCGCTCTTCTCGTCTACCGGCTCGGCACGCATATTCCGCTTCCCGGCATCAATCTCGATGCCTATGCGCAGGCCTTCCAGGGCCAGTCCGAAGGCATTCTGGGCATGTTCAACATGTTCTCGGGCGGCGCGGTGCAGCGCATGGCGATCTTTGCGCTCGGCATCATGCCCTATATCTCGGCCTCCATCATCGTGCAGCTTCTGACGGCCGTCGTGCCGTCGCTCGAAGCGCTGAAGAAGGAAGGTGAGCAGGGCCGGAAGATCATCAACCAGTACACCCGCTACGGCACGGTTGTGCTTGCCACGGCGCAGGCCTACGGCATCGCCATCGGCCTGCAGTCGGGCAACAATCTGGTCACCGATCCGGGCTGGTTCTTCATCTTCTCGACGGTCATTACGCTCGTCGGCGGCACGATGTTCCTGATGTGGCTTGGCGAGCAGATCACCTCGCGCGGCATCGGTAACGGCATTTCGCTGATCATCTTTTCCGGTATCGTCGCCGGTCTTCCGGCGGCTGTCGGCAATCTCCTGGAACTGTCGCGCGTTGGCTCAATCTCCGCTTTCGTCGCCGTCGGCATTCTTGTCGTCGTCGTTGCCATCTTTGCGCTGATCGTCTTTGTCGAGCGCGCCCAGCGCCGCCTTCTGATCCAGTATCCGAAGCGTCAGGTCGGCAACCGCATGTTCCAGGGCGATACCTCGCACCTGCCGCTGAAGCTCAATACGTCGGGCGTCATTCCCGCGATCTTCGCTTCCTCGCTGCTGCTTCTGCCGGCGACGCTTGCCGGGTTCTCCTCGAACGAGCTGCCGAGCTGGGCGACGGCCATCATCGCATCGCTCGGTCACGGTCAGGCGCTCTACATGGTGGCCTATGGCGCGTTGATTGCGTTCTTCGCATTCTTCTACACCGCGATCGTCTTCAATCCGAAGGAGACCGCGGACAATCTGAAGCGGCATGGCGGCTTCATTCCGGGGATCCGTCCGGGCGAGCGCACGGCCGAGTACATAGACTATGTTCTGACTCGCATTACCGTGGTCGGTGCGATCTATCTGGTGTTCGTGTGCATCCTGCCGGAGATCCTGGTAGCGCGCACGGGCGTCTCGCTGGCGCTGGGGGGCACGTCGCTTCTCATCATCGTCAGCGTCACGCTGGACACCGTTTCGCAGATACAGGGACATCTGATCGCCCAGCAGTATGAAGGGCTGATCAAGAAATCGAAATTGCGGGGAGGAAAGAGGGGACGATGAGACTTATACTTCTGGGACCGCCGGGCGCCGGCAAGGGAACGCAGGCGCAGCGTATTGTCGCCAATCACGGCATACCGCAGCTATCGACAGGCGACATGCTGCGCGCTGCCGTTGCTGCCGAGACCGAGGTTGGCAAGAAGGCCAAGGCCGTCATGGACGCCGGCGGCCTCGTCTCCGACGATATCGTGATTGCCATCGTGTCGGAGCGAATCGATCAGGACGATTGCAAGGACGGCTTCATTCTCGACGGTTTTCCGCGCACGCTGGTGCAGGCCGATGCCACCGAGAAGATGCTCTCCGCAAAGGGTATCGAACTGGATGCGGTGATCGAGATCCAGGTGGATGACGAAACGCTGACGGAACGAATCGCCGGTCGTTACAGCTGCGCCAAATGCGGCACGGGCTACCACGATACGTTCCACAAGCCGAAGGTGGACGGCGTCTGCGACAAATGCGGCTCGACCGAGTTCAAGCGGCGTCCGGATGATAACCGCGAGACGGTCGAAAAGCGCCTGAAGGCCTATTACAAGGAAACGGCGCCGCTGATCGGTTATTACTATGCCAAGGACAAGCTGTCCTCGGTCGATGGCATGGCCGACATGGACACCGTGACCGCCAGCATCGAGCAGGTTCTGGCCAGCGTGTGATTCTGCGCTTCGGCGCGTGCGTGAGCGCGCGTCGGCAAGGCAGGAAGAAATCCGGGTGCCCGGCTGCCCTTGAGGGCCTCGGACACCACAAAAGTTAAGGAAATGGTTGCATTGAGGCGCTGTTTCCGTTATGAGCGCTCCAACTCGCGACATGGGGCAAGACGTCAAAGTCCTTTTTGAAATTCATCAGGACGTGTTTTGTCACGGATTTTGTTGCGGCAGAGCTATTTGAGGCGGCACGTTCGCCTGCGAGAAACCGGCAAGTGCCCGATGAGGGCAAACTGCCCTTTGAAATACTTAAGGAGAATCGGCGTGGCTCGTATTGCTGGCGTCAACATCCCGACTGCCAAGCGCGTTGTAATCGCGCTGCAGTATATCCACGGGATCGGACCGAAATTCGCGCAGGAAATCTGCACCGCAGCCAACATCCCGGCAGAGCGCCGTGTGCATGAGCTGACGGATGCGGAAGTTCTGCTGATCCGTGAACAGATCGACCGCGATTACATGGTGGAAGGCGACCTTCGTCGCGAGAACTCCATGAACATCAAGCGTCTCATGGACCTCGGCTGCTACCGCGGCCTGCGCCATCGTCGTGGCCTTCCGGTTCACGGCCAGCGCACGCACACCAATGCCCGTACCCGTAAGGGCCCGGCAAAGGCGATTGCAGGCAAGAAGAAGTAATTCACGGGGTAGTTTCTATTCCGGAACAAGCCGGCGGTTTCACGCCGGCTTTCTGCGTAATTGACTGGGCCTTGAAAAGGGTCCCGTCGGTGGAGCCGCTGGGGTTACGGCGGTGAAGAGATCAACGAAAGGGAAGTCATGGCCAAGGAAGCCACCCGCGTTCGCCGCCGCGAGCGCAAGAATATTTCGTCGGGCGTTGCCCACGTCAATTCGTCGTTCAACAACACGATGATCACCATCACGGATGCACAGGGCAATGCGATTGCCTGGTCGTCCGCCGGTGCCAAGGGCTTCAAGGGCTCGCGCAAGTCGACGCCGTTTGCCGCACAGATCGCTGCCGAAGACTGCGCCAAGAAGGCTCAGGAACACGGCATGAAGTCGCTTGAAGTCGAGGTTTGCGGTCCCGGTTCCGGTCGCGAATCGGCTCTGCGCGCGCTCCAGGCCGCCGGTTTCGTCATCACGTCGATCCGCGATGTGACGCCGATCCCGCACAATGGTTGCCGCCCGCGCAAGAAGCGCCGCGTTTAATCGTCTGTCATTTTGCTCCGGCGTCTCGGCAATGAAACGCTGGTTCTACGAAGCTCGGCCGTCACGATTGGATAGTGCGGCGAACGAAAGGTAGAAACATGATCCAGAAAAACTGGCAGGAATTGATCAAGCCCTCGAAGGTGGAGTTCACCTCCAGCGGGGCGAAGAAGGTGACGCTCGTCGCCGAACCGCTGGAACGCGGCTTCGGCCTGACGCTCGGTAACGCGCTGCGTCGCGTTCTGTTGTCGTCGCTGCGCGGCGCTGCCGTCACCGCCGTCCAGATCGACGGCGTGCTGCATGAATTCTCCTCGATCCCGGGCGTCCGCGAAGACGTTACGGACATCGTGCTGAACATCAAGGAAATCGCCATCCGCATGGAAGGCGATGAAGCCAAGCGCATGGTCGTGCGCAAGCAGGGCCCGGGCGTGGTGACCGCAGGCGACATCCAGACCGTTGGTGATATCGAGATCCTCAATCCGGGCCTCGTCATCTGCACGCTGGACGAAGCTGCTGAAATCCGCATGGAGTTCACGGTCAACAACGGCAAGGGCTACGTGCCGGCCGAGCGTAACCGCTCGGAAGACGCGCCGATCGGCCTTATTCCGGTCGACAGCCTGTATTCGCCGATCCGCAAGGTCTCCTACAAGGTCGAAAACACCCGTGAGGGCCAGGTTCTCGACTATGACAAGCTTCTGATGACGATCGAGACGGATGGTTCGGTCTCCGGTGAAGACGCGGTTGCCTTCGCAGCCCGCATTCTCCAGGACCAGCTTTCGGTCTTCGTCAACTTCGAGGAGCCGCAGAAGGATCAGGAAGAGGACGACGTCACCGAACTCGCCTTCAACCCGGCTCTTCTCAAGAAGGTCGACGAGCTGGAGCTTTCGGTCCGTTCGGCCAACTGCCTGAAGAACGACAACATCGTCTATATCGGCGATCTCATCCAGAAGACTGAAGCCGAAATGCTGCGCACGCCGAATTTCGGTCGCAAGTCCCTGAACGAGATCAAGGAAGTGCTGGCCTCCATGGGCCTGCATCTGGGCATGGAAGTGCCGGCCTGGCCGCCGGAAAATATCGAGGACCTCGCCAAGCGGTACGAGGATCAGTACTAACCAGTCATACTGCGGGCCAACCGCCTGCAAGTGAAGGAGAATAGCAATGCGCCATAAGAATGCAGGCCGCAAGCTGAACAGAACGGCAAGCCATCGCAAGGCGATGTTTGCAAACATGGCAGTCTCGCTCATCACCCATGAGCAGATCGTCACCACTCTGCCGAAGGCGAAGGAAATTCGCCCGATCGTCGAAAAGCTGATCACGCTCGGCAAGCGCGGCGATCTGCATGCCCGCCGTCAGGCGATCGCGCAGATCAAGGATGTCGAAGCCGTCAAGAAGCTCTTCGATGTTCTGGCCTCGCGTTACGCTGAGCGTAACGGCGGCTACACCCGTATCATGAAGGCTGGCTTCCGCTACGGCGACAACGCCGCTCTCGCCGTCATCGAGTTCGTTGACCGCGATGCGGACGCCAAGGGCGCTGCCGACAAGGCCCGTGCCGAAGCTGAAGCTGAAATGGAAGCCGCGTAAGACGCGTCTTTCATGAGCGATGAATTGAGAAGTCGGTGGCGCGAGTCACCGGCTTTTTTCGTTCCTTTACGATTGTGATGATCGAGTCAAAAAGGCCGCCCCGGTGAACCCGGAGCGGCCTTTTTCTGAACGCTGACCCGACTACTGGAGGGCGCGCAGCAGTTGCGGCGTGGGCCAGCCATCGGCGGGCATGCCGAGCTGCAGCTGGACGGAGCGCACCGCATCGCGGGTTCCGGCGCCGAGAATGCCGTCGATCTTGCCGACGTCGTAACCCTTGCGCGACAGGATGGTCTGCAACTGCTTCATCTGACTGTCGGAGAGGCCCGGATCGGGATTACCCTTGTCATAGGCCGGGGCGCCTTCGAACCGGGTGGCGAAATAGGCAACCGAGGTGGTGTAGATGAAGGACTGGTTCCATTCCAGATAGACGTTGAAGTTCGGATAGGCGAGGAAGGCCGGGCCGTTTCGGCCCTGCGGCATCAGAAGCGCGGTCGGCAGGTTGGAGAACCGGGTGTTGCCGTCACGCGGCTGGACGCCGAGCTTGAACCACTGGCCGGCCGTCAGGCCGCCGCCGAAGCCGGTCTTGTCCCAGGGCAGGTTGGCCGGCAGCTTCACTTCCTGGATCCACGGTTCGCCCGCGCGCCAGCCGAGGCTGCGGATGAAGTTGGCGGCTGTCAGAAGCGCATCAGGCGCGCTCTTCTTGACCCGTACATGACCGTCCCCGTCGCCATCGACCCCGTAGCGGATGATGTCTTCGGGCAGCATCTGCACCTGACCGAGCTCTCCTGCCCAGGCGCCGGTCTCGCTTGCAGGATCGAAATCGCCGTGCTGGGTCATTTCGATCAACGCCAGAAGCTGCGGGCGGAAGATTTCCGGACGGCGGCAGTCATAGGAAAGCGTGACCAGGGCATCGCGGGTGTTGAAGTTCCCCTGGACGGCGCCGAAATCGGTTTCCATGGCCCAGAAAGCCGTCAGAACGCCGGCCGGTACACCGAATTCGCGGCGGGCGCGATCGAAGGTGCTGGCATATTGCCGGATCTTCTGTTTGCCGGTGTTGAGGCGCGAGGAACTGCCGGTGCGCTGCGAGAATTCAAGGAAGGTCTGTTTGAAGACGCCCTGGGCGCGGTCCATTTTGAGTACGCTCTGGCTTACCGAGGCCCCGGAAAGCACGGCGTCGGCGGCGCTCGACGAAAGGCCGCGCTGCGCGGCTTCCGATTTCACGCCGGATAGAAAGCGCGAAAAGTCGCCGCCGCATTGTTGCGCGGCGGCGGAGCCGGCAAAGAGTGAAGTAAGACCGGCGGCTACCACAACCGCTCGGATGGTTCTGGAAATCATGGGCGTCTCCTCAAGTAAACCTCGGCCAGCCATGGCCGACGGGCGCGCAAATATGCCCCGCACCCTATATCAGACCGCCTAAGCTTTCATTAAGAGGGCGCTGAGGCAACCGGAAGCGGCTTCACGCGCGCGTGATCACGCCGTGCCAGGCATAGCCGCGTCCGATGGTCTCGAAGCGGAAATCAGCGCGGCGCGCGGCGGCCTCGGCCTGAAGCACGCCATGGAGTTTGGCGCGCGGCGTCACATGGAAGTACCGGAGCCAGCGATGAAGACCGGCGCGGAAAAGCCGCGGCAGACCTTCCTGCTGGCCGAAATCGACCACATGCAGCGATCCGCCGCTGTTGAGGGCATCGAGCGCGGCGGAGACGGCAAGCGGCCATTGCGGGATCATCGACAGGGCATAGGAGATGACGATGCGGTCGAAACCTTTGACGCCGAAGCCTGACGGCGAGAATCGACAGGCATCGGCAGCCAGGAACAGCGGCGGGGCGTCCGTTTCCGCGAAATTCGCCCGCGCGGAAATCAGCATCTCTTCGGAGATATCAAGGCCGTAGAGCCTTGCGTCGGGATGGCGCGCGGCGATCTTCCTGAGATTTCGCCCCGTGCCGCAGGCGAGTTCCAGCACTGTACCGCCTGCGGGCACAGCAAGACTGTCGATCATCCGGTCGCGCCCGAAAAGATAGTACTTGCGGGTGAGGTCATAGATGTGCCGCTGGTAGCGATACATCGCATCCATGGTTTTCGCCTGGTTGCCGGCCGTCTCCTGCGCCTCGGCCATCTCAAGCCCTCTCATAGATATGGAAGCCGCCATAGATGGCAGACCGGTCCATCATGCCAAGCGCGCGCGACGTCGCCGCGAGATAGTGCCAGCCTGCGGCGGTCTCGCCGGCCAGGCGCCCCTCGATGACCGAGGGTTCGGCAGCCGTGCGGAAGATGACGCGGGCGCCGTGGCGCGCCGTACGGGTAATCTCGCGCCAGAGGTCGTTGAGCTGGCCGTCATTCATCCAGTCCTGCGCATCAAGCAGCACATAGCGATCGACGCTCGCCGCCGGTTTTCCCCGCAACAACTCGGTGACGCTCGCGTGATGCACCGTCGCCCGTCGGGCATTGTCGCGGATCAGCGGGAAGGCTTCGCGCTGCAGATAGGTTGGCATCGGGCCTTCGCCATCGTTCGGATAGGCGCGGGCAAAAGCCTGCCAGGCGAAGTAGTTGTCTTTCAGCGGGAAATGGCAGGCGAGCTTTTCCAGCCTCTGGCACAGAACCGAGGCCAGCGTGCCGTCGGTGCTGGCGCGGGCAAGCTCCTCGTACTGTCGCGGCGGAATGCCGAGACCGAAGAGCGATGACTTGCGTGATGTGGTCCAGCGGATCAGCGGTTTGTCGAACAACGGCGCGATCTTCTCCTGGAAGAAACGGCGTTGCTCGCGCAGCGACTTCGCCTCCGTCAGTTCGGAAATCTTCACCCCGTGCAGCCGGGCAACCGCGTGACCGGCGCCGATGAAGGTGCCGAGCAGGCCGGTGCGGTAGATATTGCGTTCGAAAACAGTGATGCGGCGGCGACCGAGGCTGTCGCGGCCTTCCCAGTATTTGCGGGTTTCGGCATCGAGATGCGGCGCGATATGCGTGTCATAGTCCCGCACGCTGCCCTTCGCGCCGTTGCCGAAGAGCCGGAGCACGGCCTCATGGTCCGGCAGGCGGGCGAAGGCCGTGAGCTTCAGCCGGTTGAGGGCGATGTGATGGGTGTTGAGATCGACCACATCGATATGGTCCGGCGAGCGCGTCAGGTACGCGAGCACATTGCAGCCGCCGGAGCCGATGGTGACGACGCGATGGTACGGTCCAAGCTCCATCGCTGCGATATCGACATCCGGATCCTCCCAGATCTGCGGATAGACGAGGCCGGAAAACAACAGCCCGAAGAACCGTTCCGAAAGCCCTTCCTTCGAAAACGCCTTGTGCTGGAGAAGGGCCGCGTTCAGACGGCTGTTCTTCTCGGTCGGGCGGAAATCCTGTTCGGCAGTGCTCATCGGCGGCTCCGTCGCTGACGGCGCGCGGGCGCGCGCCTTCTCCCCGAACTAGACGGTTACTGCTAAGCTTTGATGACGGGCAGGCGCAATCCACGGCCGAGCGGAGGATCAGGCCGCGTCCTTGCGGAAGCGGGCGGACACGCTCGGAAGGCCGTAACGCAGCAGCCTTGCGATCCTCTCCTGGCGAGAGCGGTCAAGCCGCCGGTTGATCCGGGCAAGAAGTGCCCGCGCCAAGACCCCGTAGACAATGAGCGCGACAAGGCTTGCCGCAAGATGGGCCGCCGCGAAAAGCTCCAGCGTCGAACGACCGGGCAACGCGACCGGAACAAAGAAGATCGCGGTTGCGGCCGCCAACAGGAATTCGCCGGCCGGCCGGGTGTCGAAGCGGATTCCGTACCAGAGACGGGCAGCAAAGGTCTTTGCCGGCAGGTTGTCGTTGCCGGAAAGCGGGGAGGGGCGCTTCAGCGCGACAAGCTTGCGCACGGTGAAAAGCGCCAGAAAGATAACGGCGGCCACGTCTGCGATCGCCCTTCCATCGGGCATCGTATGGACGAACGCCAGCGACGCGCCCAGTCCGGCCGCGAAGAAGGCGGCCCGGACGACGACGATACCCATGGCGATGGACAGGCTTGCTTTAAGCCCGCGCTGGCAGTGCCACCTTGCAAATTCAAGCATCCTTCCGGATGGCATGAGGAAGGTCACGAAGGCCAGCGCGGCGTAAAGGGCCGCTGTTTCTACACTCACTCGGGATCCTCCATCCGCAGGTCCATAAAAGCCCCGAGGGATGAAAAGGTCAATTGGCGGGAGCGAAATCCTGGCCGATTTCTTCCATGACGCCCGCAAACCAGGGCGTATCCAGGTCGAAATGACCGCCGCCCTTGATGCGGTCGAATTCGATGGTCCGCAATTGCCCGCTGCGCTCGACATCGTGACCGGTCACGCCGGAGATGCCATCCAGCGCGCTTTCCACGGCAAGGTCGACCATGGAGTGGATGAGACGCAGGTCATCGGCGTTGGCGGGCGCGGAGCGGGCGTAATAGCCCGATTTCTGCACCAAGGCCCGGTCGGCGCCGAGAAGGTCGGCGAACTGCTTGGAGAACCAGTTGCCGACATTGATGGTGTCGAGTTTCACATGGCCGAAGGCGTCGCGGGTGACGGCTGCACCCGCCGCCTCGCGCTCGGCGATGATGGCATCGAGGCAGGCGCCTTCGGAGACAAACAGCGAAACCGTGCCGTTCTTCGCCATCACCTCTTTCAGCCGCGCGGCCTCGGCCTCAAGGTCGAAGGCCATCTCCGGAAGGTAGACGCCGTCGATCATCTTCATCGCCGGGTTCATCAGCATGCCGTCGACATAGTCCACGGTCTTCAGCCGTTCGAGATAGGCGCGCGCGGTGGCCGCCGTCAGCCAGCCGCAATTGCGGCCCATCACCTCGTGGACGATCAGCGTGCGCGGCGCGGCGCTCTGTTCGTTGGAGATGTTGTCGAAGAAGGCCGCGCCGTATTCGGCAGCCGTTAGCGCGCCAAGCGTCTGGCGGATCGGCTTGACGTCGTTGTCGACGGTCTTCGGCAGGCCGACAACTGTCAGGTCGTAGCCGTTGTTCTTCAGATAGGCCGCAAGGTCTGCCGCCGTGGTGTTGGTATCGTCGCCGCCGATCGTGTGCAGGATGGTTATGCCGTCATCGGCGAGCCGTTCGGCTGCGACCTTCAGCGGGTCTTCGCCTGCGCCGACAAGGCCGCGCTTCTCGCAGTCCTTCTGGTTGGTCAGCTTCACCCGGCTGTTGCCGATGGGCGAGCCGCCGAAACGATGCAGCAGATAGGCCTTTTCGCGGATGGCGGGGGTGATGGAGAAACTGTCGCCTGTCAGAAGCCCGGTATAGCCGGAGCGATAGGCGATGATCTCTGCTTCGGGTGCAATATCGGAGTAGCGCTCGATCAACCCGCCGACAGCGGATGACAGACAGGGAGCGAGCCCCCCGGCGGTGAGCATGGCGACTTTGTGACGAGACATCGGACCCCTTTCATCAATGCTTCCGGCACTATCCACCGGCCGTGCGACATGGATGCGACAGGCGCTCGCCGGTGTAAAGACCGGCGAGCAATAAAATCGGTTTATCGATGGGGCGGCGCCGGCGGGGCAAAGCCGGAACGGTCTTCAGGCCGCTATGACAGAACCCGCGCTTGCGCCAGCGGCTGCTGGACCAGCGGCGGGAAGTCTTCCGGCGTGATGGTTTCCTTGTCCAGCAGAATGCGGGCGCCGTCGTCGAGGTCCTTGCGGCGCTGGTTGAGGACTTCCTTGGCGCGGTCATAGGCTTCGTCGATAAGCTTGCGGATCGCGAGGTCGATTTCGCGGGCGGTGACGTCGGAATAGTCCTTGGCGCCGCCGAGGCCGGGGGCATCGGGCATATATTGCGCACGTTTCTGTTCCAGTGCGGCCTGGCCGATATCGGGGTCCATGCCGAAGCTCATCACATATTGCCGTGCGATGTCGGTGACGCGGGCCAGATCATCCGATGCGCCGGTGGAGATCTCGCCATAGACGATATCCTCGGCGGCCCGTCCCGCCAGCAGCACGACCATGCGATCACGCAGCTCGCCGGCGGTGATCAGGAAGCGGTCCTCGGTCGGACGCTGCATGGTGTAGCCGAGCGCGCCGATGGAGCGGGGAATAATCGAGATCTTGTGCACCGGATCGGTTTTGGGCAGGGCGGCGGCGGCCAGCGCGTGGCCCATCTCGTGGAAGGCGACGCGTTCGCGCTCATCGGGGTTCAGCAGGCGTCCGCGGCGTTCGGAGCCGGCGACAATGCGCTCCACGGCCATCGTGAAGTCGTCCATGGTCACGAACTCGCCGTTGCGTCTGGTGGCGAAGATCGCCGCCTCGTTGACCAGATTGGCAAGATCGGCGCCGGAAAAACCGGGGGTGAGGGCGGCGACTTCGTCGGCATTGACCTCGTCTGCCAGCTTCACCTTTTTCATGTGGACGGAAAGGATCGCGGAGCGGCCTTCCCGGTCCGGCCGGTCCATCACCACCTGCCGGTCGAAGCGGCCGGCGCGGGTGAGCGCCGGGTCCAGCACTTCCGGCCGGTTGGTGGCGGCCAGGATGACGATGCCGGCGGACGGGTCGAAACCGTCAAGCTCGACCAGAAGCTGGTTCAGGGTCTGCTCCTTCTCGTCATTGCCGCCCATGCCGAAGGAGTTGCGGGCGCGCCCCAGCGCATCGAGTTCATCGATGAAGATGATGCAGGGCGCCATTTCACGCGCCTGCTTGAAAAGATCGCGCACGCGCGCGGCGCCCACGCCGACGAACATTTCGACGAACTCGGAACCGGAAATGGAGAAAAAGGTGACATCGGCCTCGCCGGCGACAGCCTTGGCGATGAGCGTCTTGCCGGTGCCGGGCGGGCCGACAAGCAGCAGGCCCTTGGGGATGCGCGCGCCGAGACGGCCGAACTTGTCGCGCTCGGTCAGGAAGGAGACGACCTCCTTCAGTTCCGTCTTGGCTTCATTGGCGCCGGCAACGTCGTCGAAGGTGACGCCGGTCTTGCGCTCGACATAGATCTTTGCCTTCGACTTGCCCACATTCATCATGCCGCCCAGGCCCATGCCCTGCTTTTCGGCAAATTTGCGGAAGAACCAGGCCCAGATGGCGAAGAAGATCACGATCGGCAGCACCCAGGAGAGGATCTGCGTCAGAAGCGAATGATCGGGAACGCCGGTGACATCGACCTTGTACTTGTCGAAATCGACCGCGAGCTCCTGGGGAACGCGGTAGGTGACGAAATAGTCCTTGCCGTTGACGGCGTCCTTGAACTGGCCCTCGATGGTGTTATCGGAGATGGAGACGGACTGAACCTGACCCTTCTCGATATAGTTGATCATGTCGGAATAGCTGATCTGGGCGACGTCGCGCGACGTAAACCACATCTGAAAGCCGATGATGACCAGGAAGGCCACCAGAAAATAGCCGAAATTGAATGTATTCTTCCGTTCCATCGCTCGCCGCCCCCTGCTATTCGCGCTTAAGGCGTAGTCTATAGCCTTGGCTGTGTCTTGCGGGCAATCGCAAAACGTTTCCGTTTTGCGATCAGGGCGGTTCCGGCGTGGGGAGTGCCCGGTTTCGGGCGTCGCGAAAAAGTGAAATTGAACCGCTCGGTTCGACTTGCGTGACAAGCGTTTTTTGTTCAATCTGTCTGAACTTGAAAGGGCGGTGAATCACCGCCGGGAGACTGTCGAATGTCATTCTGGGAAAAGCTGGTCAATTTCGTCAGCCAGTCCGCCGGCAATGTGCTGACGAGCGTGGTCGAGGCCGTGCGCACGCTTTTCGAGGGTGATCCCGAAACGCGCCGTCAGGTCGCGTTCTCCGTCTCCCTGATCGCGCTCTCCGCAAAGATGGCCAAGGCCGACGGTTTCGTCACCATCGAGGAGGTCAACGCCTTTCACGAGATTTTCGAGATCCCGGAGAGCGAGCGGCAGAATGTCGCTCGGCTCTACAACCTCGCCCGCCAGGACATCGCCGGCTACGAGGCCTATGCCCGGAAGCTGAAGAACCTGTGCGCGGAAGGCGACGAGGGGTGCCCGCTTCTGGAGGAAATCATCGACGGTCTGTTCCACATCGCCAAGGCCGATGGCGCCGTGCATGAAAAGGAGCTGGCCTTCCTCGCCCGCGTTGCCGAGATCTTCGGCATCTCCGAGGGGCGCTTCACCGCGATCTGCGCCCGCCACATGGATATGGGCGATCGCGATCCTTACGGCATTCTCGGCGTTTCGCGCAGTGACGATTTCAAGACCATCCGCACGCGCTACCGGGCGCTGGTTGCCGAAAACCATCCCGACCGGCTGATCGCGCGCGGTGTGCCGAAGGAGTTCCACGCCGCCGCCAATGACCGCATGGCGCGCATCAATGCTGCCTTCGAGGAGATCGAACGTGAGCGCAAGGCGGCCTGAGATGCCGCTTCGCGCGCTGCTTTGCCTGCTGGCGCTTGTGGCAGCCGGTGCCGCCTCGGCCGAGGATGGTCGGCTGGCGAAGGCGCGGGACATGGTCCTCTCGCTTTATCCCGAAAGCTGCAATGCCGATCTGGCTACCGATTTTGAGGGGCTTGAAGATATTGCCCACGCGGTCTCCTGGCAGGAGAAGGACTGGGACGGCGCGCCGATCGCGCTGGAAGGAACGCTGTTCGAGATCAATTGCTATCTGGCCGCCTACAATGTCGTCGTCGCCTATGTCTTCGCGCCCAGCGAGGGAGGCGCGGAGGCGATGCTGCCGGTTTCCTTCGCCGTTCCCGAATTCACGCTCGATTATGCCGATGACGACACCGACCAGACGAAGCTTGCCGCGCCGCCGGCGGTGACCGGCTTTGCCGCCGAAACGCTGCTGGTCAATCCGACCTTCGATCCAGAGACCAACACGATTACCTCCTTTGCCAAATGGCGGGGCCTTGGCGATGCCTATTCATCAGGCGAGTGGATGCTGGAAAACGGCCGTTTCGTGCTCAAGCATTATGTGATCGATCCGATCTACGAGGCGAATGTCGAAGACCCGTCCGATGCGTTGATCGAGACGAACTTCGTTCTCTATGATGCGGCCAGCAACTGACCTCTCAAATTGATCGTGCGCAAGAGAATGCGCCTTTCGGCGTGCTAGACGTGCCGGGATTGCTGCCGTAACGGCGGCGACCAAGGTTGCACTTGCGTTTCCGCCGGTCTGTGCTCAAGGTCGCAAGACCTTGACCCCGAACCATCCGGTGCGATGATGCGTCGGGGCGGAAGGCCATAGAGGGTGGGCATGAAAGCACATTTCAGGACGATCATCGTCGGGCGGGGCCTGATGGGCTCCGCGGCGGCGCGGCATCTGGCCGGCATGGAAGACGGCGTTGCCGTGATCGGCCCGGACGAGCCCGCCGACAAGGCGAACCACGACGGCGTCTTCGCAAGCCATTATGACGAAGGCCGCATCACCCGCACCATCGACCGCGATCCGGTCTGGGCGCGTCTCGCCAATCGTTCGATCAGCCGCTATCGCGCGATCGAACGGGAAAGCGGCATCGAAATCTTCAACGAAGTCGGCGCGCTGATCGTCGGTCCCGCCCGGTCGCGCGGCCGGTATGTCGAGACGATCATGGAGGCGGCGGCAAGCTGCGGCGCCGAGGCTCAAATCGTCGATGCCAATAGCCTGGTCGAGACATTCCCCTATTTCGAATTCGCGAAGAAAATGGAGGGCGTTTACGAGCCTTCCAGCGCCGGCTTCATCTCGCCGCGCCGGATGGTCGCCGCGCAGACCATCCTGGCCAAAAAGGCCGGCGCTGCCGTGATCAGGGCGACCGTTACGAAGGTGCGGGAAAACGGTGCCGGCGTGCGCGTCGAAACGGCAGACGGCGCGGTCTATACCGCCGACAGGGTTCTGGTTGCAGCAGGGGGCTTTACCATCAACCCGGATCTGCTGCCGGGGCATCTCGATCTGACGGTCTTTGCCCGCACCGTCGCCTATTTCGAGGTGAGCGAGGAGGAGGCGGAGGGGCTTTCGGCCATGCCGAGCCTGATTTACAAGCCGGAATTCGATGTTGACGGCGTCTATCTTCTGCCGCCGATCCGCTATCCGGACGGGCGCTTCTACATCAAGATTGGCGGCGATCCGGATGATGTGCCGCTGGACACCGAGGCGGATGTGCGCGCCTGGTTCAAGTCGCGCGGCACCAATGCCACCCGCGAGCACCTGACCCGCATTCTCTGCGACCTGATGCCGGGCATTCGCGTGCTGCAGTCGACGACGGGCACCTGCGTCACCTCCTATTCGCCGTCGGGCTACCCGATGATCGGCTTCTCGCCGTCGGACAGGATTGCGGTGCTGACCGCTGGCTGCGGTGCGGCGGCCAAGAGTTCGGACGAGATTGGCCGGTTGGGCGCGGTGCTGGTGGCCAAGGGGTCGCTTGAAGGCGAAGGTTACCCGATCGACTTCCGACCGTATTTCGGGTGATCGCGGCGATCGGGTGATTTCTCCCGGCCGGAAAATGTTCTAGTTTGGGTCTCGTTTAGAGTCTCGGCGTCATAAATGGGGCTGCTGTACCGTTGTCAAACTTGTTTTCCCCGCAAAGGCGTGCATCGGAAGACGGGCCGCGGACGAAACGGCTCATGCTCGTCGGCAGTGTAATCTTGATCGTGCTGACCATTTCGTGGGGCGCGATGTACGCAAGCTACGGCAAGTGGACCATGGCCGGACTGATGTCCTCTGCGGTCGCGCTCGGCGTGTGCCTCCTCTTTCTGACCATGCATGGCCCGGCCCATCGGGCAGCAATTGTCGCTGTCCACGGGCTGATGCTGTTCTTTGCCGTGCTTTGCCTGTTCGACAATCCGGTCAACGGCGTCCCCCGGACGTCACATATGTATTTTCTGCCGATCGCTGCAGGCGCTCTCCTGATTTTCCGCAAAGATGGCTGGTATCTGCGCTATGTGTTGCCTGCCATACTGCTGCTCGCCTGTGCGGTGTTTGCCGACACCAATTTGAGCGTGCCAATGAGCAGCGCCATGCCGCCACCGGCAATCCATAGAATCGCTGCCTGGGTTAATGAATTGTCCTCGCTCAGCATTCTCGGGGTTGTACTATTCCTCATGCAGTCCGACCTCTCGGCCCGAAAGGCATGGGAGGCGGCGCTGCGAGAGGCGATCGTCAAGGGGCAATTCCATCTTGTCTATCAGCCGCAGGTCGGTCGGGATGGCAGGGTCCGTGGTGCTGAAGTCCTGCTGCGCTGGCGTCGTCCCGGCGGCGGGTACGTGCCCACGGCTGACTTCATACCGTTTGCGGAAGAGACGGGGCTGATCATTCCGATCGGCGCATGGGTGTTGAAGCAGGCCTGCGCACAACTCGCCCTTTGGGCCGAACGCCCCGAAACAGCCGGATTGACGCTTTCGGTCAATGTCAGCCTCTGCCAGTTTCACCAACCCGATTTCGTCCAGGAGGTCACCACGATTGTGACGCGAAGCCAAGCTCCGGCATCCAGACTGAAACTTGAAATAACCGAAAGCGTCTTCAATAGCGATCTGGAAGGAACCATCGAGAAGATGGCCGCCCTGAGGCAGCTCGGTCTGGCCTGGTCTCTGGATGATTTCGGCACAGGCTATTCGTCACTGAGCGTGGTTGGGAAGTTGCCGATTGACGAATTGAAGATCGATCAGGCCTTCGTGTTTGATGTTGCAGACAATGCGAGTAACAAGGCAATCGTCCAGACCCTGATTTCCCTCGGTCGCTCTCTTGGCCTCTACCTGATTGCTGAAGGCGTCGAAGATGAGCGGCAGTTTCTCCTTCTGAGCCAGGAGGGATGCGATGCCTTTCAAGGTTTTCTGTTCGGCAAGCCCGTCAGTGTCGGGGACTTTGAGGTGATGTGCACCCGTGAGCGCGCAGAGCTTGGTGCCGGCGACGTGCGCCGCGTTCCCCAGACATGAAACAACTGGATATTCGCGCGCGTCTCGTTTAGGAAGGCCCGACCAGTTGGCCGGGCGGCCGCGCTGTGCCAATGCCGAAAGGCGGTACGGTGAGGAAAGTCCGGGCTCCACGGAAACACGGTGCCGGAGAAAGTCCGGCGGGGGCGACCCCAGAGACAGTGCCACAGAAAGCAAACCGCCCTGCCTTGTCGCAGGGTAAGGGTGAAAGGGTGGGGTAAGAGCCCACCGCGCCGGCGGCAACGCATGGCGGCACGGTAAACCTCACCGGGAGCAAAACCGAATAGGGATGACGCGGCGCTTGTCGCCAGCCTGTTTCCAGGCCGGTCATCCGGGTGGGTTGCGAGAGGCAGTGCGCAAGTGCTGTCCCAGATGAATGGCCGCCACGTTCTGCGGGAAACCGCAAGAGCCATACAGAACCCGGCTTACAGGCCAACTGGTCTTTCTTTCCCTCTCTGGTCCGTTTTGGGCAGGCGCGCCACGCGTCTGTCGGGTGCGCCTCGTCCTGTCAAATATCTCTAATATTTTCAGACTGTTGCGGCGGAAAGCTTTCATTAACAGCCGGCTGATAAAATGGCGGTTTGAAGCCGCTTTCCGGCACGGTTAATAGCAGGTTGTCCCATTGACGCCCAATTTCGCCCATGTTATCCCATTAACCAAGAGTTCGCCGTCTGCGGCATATGGGCGGCAAATCAGTTCTAAGTCTTTGCATTTCATGCTGAATTCGCCCTTTGGGCGAAGCGGGTTTCTTGTGTCTTTTTTGGAGTGGGCTGTCGAACGGAGGCCGCCAGGGTCTTCGGTGGTTTTGCGTCATGAACCGGTTTCTTTCCAATGCGACCAAGAAGATCGATGCGAAGGGGAGGGTCTCGGTGCCTGCGGTCTTCCGCACGGTGCTCGCAGAACGAAAGATTGCGGAGCTCTACTGCTTCCAGGATTTCATCTTCCCCGCGATCTCGATCGGCGGTCCCGATCTGCTCGACCGCTTCGAGCGGCAGATCGACCAGGAGGACCCGTTTTCGGCGGACGCGAACAGCATGTCGCTGCTGATCCATGGCGGCGGCGTGTTTGCCAAACTCGATGCCGAGGGGCGGCTGATGATCACGGATTTCATTCGCGATTTCACCGGCATCGACAAGGAGGTCACTTTCGTGGGTCGTGCGGATCACTTCCAGCTTTGGGAGCCGCAGGCCTTTCAGGAGGCACAGGCCGAGGCGCGCAGGGCGCGCTCAAGGCCGCGTGCCGGCGCGTAAACGGACGAGGATGCGGAATGTCGGGGACACTTGGCAGCGAGGATGCCAATGGCGGACCGGTTCGCCACATTCCGGTCATGCTTGCCGAGGTGCTGGGTGCGCTTGCGCCCGCACCCGGCAAGGTCATCCTGGATGGCACGTTTGGCGCCGGCGGCTATTCGAAGGCGCTGCTTGATGCCGGCGCCACCGTTATCGGCCTCGACCGTGATCCGACGGCCATTGCCGCGGCGAAAGATATGCTGGATGCCTATGGCGACCGCCTGACGCTCCATCAGACCCGGTTCTCGGCTCTTGATCGCTTCGCGCCCGAAGGCGGGCTCGACGGCGTCGTGCTCGATATCGGCGTCTCCTCCATGCAGATCGACGAGGCCGAGCGCGGCTTTTCCTTCCAGAAGAACGGGCCGCTCGACATGCGTATGTCGGGCGAGGGCGTTTCTGCCGCCGATGTCGTCAACCGCGCCAAGGTCAGCGATCTGACCCGCATCTTCGGTATTCTCGGCGAGGAAAAGAATGCAGGCCGCATCGCCCGCGCCATCGAAAAACGCCGTCAGGAAGAGCCCTTCGTTACCACGCGCGACCTTGCCGGGCTGATCGAGATCGTGACGCCGCGCCGTGCCAAGGACAAGATCCATCCGGCAACCCGTGTGTTCCAGGCCCTGCGCGTCTATGTGAATGACGAACTTGGAGAACTGGCTGGCGCACTTCTTGCTGCCGAGCGCGCGCTGAAGCCCGGCGGTGTGCTTGCCGTCGTCACCTTTCACTCGCTGGAAGACCGTATCGTCAAACAGTTTGTCAGTGCCCGCCTCGGCAAGGCCGGCGGCTCGCGCCATCTGCCGGCGGTCGAGCCGGATCCGGCGCTGTTTTCGCAAAATGGCAAGGCGATGATCTCGGCAAGCGACGCCGAGGCCGCCGAAAATCCGCGGGCGCGTTCGGCCAAGCTCAGGGCCGCGATCCGAACCGATGCTCCCGCACCGGCGACCGGGCTCGATGCCTTCGGCCTGCCGGCCCTTGCCGATATTCATCGCCTTGGAGGCTTCGAGAACTGATGCTGCGTCCGCTCGATCTCATTCTCATTCTGGTCATGGTGGCGACGGCGACCGTGACCTACACGATCAAGTACAGCGCCGAGGCGACGCTCGACGAGGTGCGCAGCCTCGAGGACCAGATCGCGCTCGAGGAAAACAATATCGATCTTCTGAAGGCCGACGAGGCGCTTCTGACGCAACCCGCCCGCATGGCGCGGCTTGCCGAGTTCTTCGCCGCCGAGCTTGGCCTTCAGCCGGCCGAGCCTGAACAGATCGCGACCCTTGACCAGCTTCCGCCGATTGCGCCGGAGCCTCAGCCGGAAGACCTTCCGCCGCTGATGGCCGGAAACGCGCCCGACGGCACGGATATCGTCATAACCGGATCGGTGACACCATGATGAAACTTCCCAGCATCTTCAGGAAAAAGACGAAAACGCCGGGTGCCGAACGAGCCGGGCCCGAGACCGACGTGTTTCAGGGAACCGCCAAGAAACGGGTGAGCCTGGCGCGCAGCCGGGTCGCCTTCGTCACCGTCGCCTTTGTCGCCGTCTACGCCATCATCGGCGGCCGGCTGGTGCATTACTCGCTGGCCAAGGAAGACGGAACCGTGGCCCGCGCCGCCGTGCCGCTGACACTTGCCCGCCGTCCGGACATCGTCGACCGCAACGGCGCGATCATGGCGACGGATGTGCGCATGATGTCGCTTTATGCCGATCCGTCGATGATCACCAGCGCCGACGATGTGCTGGAGGCGCTGAAGCCGATCTTTCCCGATCTCGACGTCGCCCGCGCCTATCGCCTGTTGAATTCCAAGGGTGAGTTCGTCTGGCTGAAGCGCCAGATCACGCCCAAGCAGCAGAGCCAGGTTCTGGCCGCCGGTGTGCCCGGCGTCGGCTTCCGTCCCGAAGTGCGCCGTTTCTATCCGGGCGGTCCGGAGGCAGCCCATATCCTCGGTCTCGTCGATATCGACAATCGCGGTCTTTCCGGCATCGAGCGCTACATGGACCAGTCCGATGGCATTTCCAGCCTGATGGGGCTTGGCCTGACCGGGTCCATGGGTCTGGAGCCCTTCGCGGTCTCGCTGGATCTGAGAGCAGAAAGCATTGTTCGCGATACACTCGTGCGCGCCGTCAATAAGTTCGAGGCGCTCGGCGCGACCGGAATTATCCTCGATGCGGATACCGGCGAAGTCGTGGCACTCGCGTCCTATCCGGATTTCGACCCCAACAACCCGCCGTCGGCCAGCGATGAGCGCATGCTCAACCACGCCATTACCGGCGTTTACGAGATGGGCTCGACCTTCAAGCTCTTCACGCTTGCCATGGGGCTTGAGTCCGGCAAGTTCAATCTGCAAAGCATGGTCGATGCCAAGACGCCGCTTTATTTCGGCTCCTCGCGCATTGGCGACGATCACGCCCAGAACCGGATTCTGACCTATCCGGAAGTCTTCACCTATTCGTCCAATATTGGCGCCTCGCGCATTGCCGCTGCGGTTGGCCCGGATTACCAGAAGAATTTTCTGGAAAAGCTCGGCCTGCTTGAGAAGATCGATACCGAGATCGGCGGTTCGGGCACGCCGCAGAAGCCACAGAAATGGGGCGGCGTTTTCTCCGCCACGGTCTCCTTCGGTCAGGGCATCACGACGACGCCGTTGCAGACGGCAGCCGCCGCTGCGGCAATCGTCAACGGCGGCAAACTCTTCCCGCCGACCTTCCTGCCGCGCACGCCGGAAGAGGCCGACCAGATCGCCACCCGCGTCATTTCCGAGGACACCAGCGACAAGATGCGCTACCTCCTTCGGCTGAACGGCACGGATGGATCGGGCCGCAACGGCCAGGTGCCGGGCTATCGCGTCGGCGCCAAGACCGGCACGGCGGAAAAGATCATCGACGGCAAATACGCCCATGATCACAATTTCAACGCCTTTCTCGCCGCATTCCCGATGGACGACCCGCGATATGTGGTTCTCGTCACCATTGACGACCCGAAAAAGGTCGAGGGCGTTCCCGGCCGTACGGCTGCCTGGAATGCCGGTCCGATGGCCGGTGAGATCATCCGCCGCACGGCGCCGATTCTCGGTGTCGATCCCGATTTCGGGGCAGACGGCGAGGCGCTGCTTGCGTCATACTGAGCCGAGTGAGATGTGATTCCGGTCGGCGGCTCAAGCCGGCCGAGGTAAACGGAAGAGATCGAACATGCTGATGCGCGCGCTTGCCGGAACGGCCTTTCCCGAACTGAATGCGGCTCTTGCCGGGCGCGCGGGCGCGATCGAGATCACCGGCGTTTCGGCTGACAGCCGCAAGATCAAGCCCGGCATGCTGTTCGTCGCCATTGCCGGCAGCAAGGCGGACGGGGCGGCCTATATCGAGGATGCGGCCGGCAAGGGCGCCGCGATCGCCGTCAGCGCGGCGGCGGTCGACAGCGCGAAAATTCCCGTACTTCGCGTCGACAATCCGCGCCTGTTTCTGGCGCTTGCCGCTGCCCGTTTCTTCGGGCGTCAACCCGAGACCATGGTGGCCGTCACCGGCACGGCGGGCAAGACGTCCGTTGCCGCCTTCACCCGGCAGATCTGGGCGCAGGCCGGCCATCCGGCCGCGATGATCGGCACCATCGGCGTGATGGCGCCGGGGCGCAAGGATTATGGCTCACTCACCACGCCGGATCCCGCCGTTCTGCATGCTCTGCTCGCCGAACTGGCCGAGGACGGCATCACCCATGCGGCGATGGAGGCCTCCAGCCACGGGCTCGACCAGTACAGGCTCGACGGGGTGAGGCTTGCCGCCGCCGGCTTCACCAATCTCGGCCGCGACCACATGGACTACCACCCGACGGTCGAGCATTATTTCGGCGCCAAGATGCACCTCTTCGACCGGGTTCTGCCGCGCGGCCTGCCGGCCGTCATCAATGCCGATGACGAATGGTCGGAACGCGCCGCCGAAGCGGCGGAAGCCGCCGGTCACGATGTGCTGACCGTCGGTCGCAAGGGCGATTTCCTGACGCTGAAACGCGTCGAGCAGAAGCGCGACAGCCAGTTCGCCGAAGTCCTGCATGAGGGCACGATCCACGAGGTGCGCCTGCCGCTGGCCGGAGAATTCCAGATTTCCAATGCTCTTGTCGCCGCCGGCCTTGCCATTGCCACCGGCGTCTCGGCAAAGGATGCGCTTGCCGCCCTCGAAAAGCTGGAGGGCGCCGAAGGCCGCCTGCAACTGGCCGGCAAGGCCGGGAACGGCGCGCTCGCCTATGTCGACTATGCCCACAAGCCGGACGCGCTGGAAAAGGTTCTGGCCGCCGTGCGTCCGTTTACGACTGGCCGCGTCGTCGTCGTCTTCGGCTGCGGCGGCGATCGCGACAAGGGCAAGCGGCCGATCATGGGTGAGATCGCCACGCGGCTTGCCGATATCGTGATCGTTACCGACGACAATCCGCGTTCAGAGGAGCCGGACGTGATCCGCTCCGAGATCATGGCCGCAGCGCCCGATGCCATCGAGATCGGCGATCGCCGCGAAGCCATCATCCATGCGGCCTCGCTGTTGAAAACCGGCGACACGCTGATCGTCGCCGGAAAGGGGCATGAGGAGGGGCAGACGGCCAAGGGCGTCACGCGTCCCTTCTCCGATCTTGCCGAAGTGAAAAAAGCACTGGAGGGTATCCGACCGTGAGTTTGCTATGGACATCAGCCGATATGGTCACGGCCATGGACGGCCGTCCGGTCGGCGAACTGCCGGAGGGCGTCAATGGCATTTCCATCGACAGTCGTTCGATTGCGCCGGGCGAGGCCTTCTTCGCCATCAAGGGCGACCGGGTTGACGGGCATTCCTTTGCCGGACTTGCCGCGGCCAACGGCGCGGGTCTTCTGGTGATCTCGGAGGCGAAGTTGCCGGCGCTCGGCAGGCTCACCTGTCCGATGATCGTGGTCGATGACGTGCTGGAAGCGATGGTGCGCCTCGCCGAGGCGTCGCGGGCGCGCGTTAAGGGCCGCATCATCGCCGTCACCGGTTCGGTCGGCAAGACCTCGACCAAGGAGATGATCGCGCGGGGGCTGAAGGCGTCCGGCAAGGTCCACGCCGCCGTCGCCTCCTTCAACAATCACTGGGGCGTGCCGCTGACGCTGGCGCGCATGCCGGCCGACACCGAATTCGGCGTGTTCGAGATCGGCATGAACCATTCGGGCGAGATCCGTCCTCTGACGAAGCTTGTGCGCCCGCATGTGGCGGTCGTGACCACCATCGCCCCCGTCCATATCGGCAATTTCTCCGGGCTCAAGGAAATCACCGCCGCCAAGGCGGAGATCTTCGAGGGGCTTGAACCGGAGGGAGCGGCTGTCATCAACCGCGATATCGAGGAGTTCGAGGCGCTCGCGCGGGTGGCGAAGAACTGCGGTGCGCAGATCGTCTCCTTCGGTGAGCATGCCAAGGCGCTGTTCCGCCTGCTCGACTATCGCACCGTCGGCGACAAGGGGCATGTCCAGGCGCTGCTCGGAACGGAAGAGCCAATCTCCTTCAATCTCGGCCTGCCGGGCCAGCACATGGCGGAGAATGCGCTTGCAGCCCTTGCCGCGATCTCCATGGCCGGCGGCGACGCCCACGCCGCGCTGGAGGCGCTGGAAAGCGCCGAACAGATGAAGGGCAGGGGACAGCGACAGCTGCTTTCGATCGGCAATGGCAGTTTTGCCCTGATCGACGAAAGCTATAACGCCAACCCGGCCTCGATGCGGGCCGCGCTGGAATTGCTGGGCGCGGGCGACGCCGATGGACGCAGGATCGCCATACTTGGCGATATGCTGGAACTCGGCGATTACGCTCATGAGGCCCACGAGGCGCTTGCCGGACCTTTGCTCTCGGCCGGCGTCACCGATGTCTGGCTTGCGGGTGAACACATGCAGGCGCTGAAGGATGCGCTCCCGGAGAGCATTGTTGTGGAATATCGGGCGAATGCCAATGAACTGGCCGAATTCGCCGTCGGCGCGGTCGCCGCCGGGGATACGGTAATGGTAAAGTCGTCCAATGGTGTGGGATTCGGCAGGATCGTCGCTAAACTGACCGAAGCCTATCCTCCGCGGTGATAAACCGCTGATAAACGATTTCGTGGTAAACAGACCTTTGATATGCCGCGAGATACGCAATTTTGAAGCGCCGGTTTCGGCCCGTTGGGGGCCCGGACCGGTGCGTTCCGCCGTCGCTGGAAAGGGGCGTTCATGCTGATTTGGCTTGTGGAGCTGTCCGACAAGTTCCAGTTTTTCAATCTGTTCCGCTATATCACCTTCCGTTCCGGCGCTGCGGTATTCACCTCGGCACTGATCGTCTTCCTGTTCGGACCGCGCATCATCGCGGCCTTGCGAATCAGGCAGGGCAAGGGTCAGCCGATCCGCGCCGACGGACCGCAGACGCATTTCAAGAAGGCCGGCACGCCGACCATGGGCGGGCTGATGATCCTTGCCGGCATTCTCGGTTCCGCGCTGTTGTGGGCGGATCTTTCCAATGCCTATGTGGTCGCCACGCTTCTGGTGACGCTGGGCTTCGGCGCGATCGGCTTTTACGACGACTATCTCAAGGTCACGAAGCAGTCCGACAAGGGGTTTTCCGGTAGACGCCGCCTGTTCTTTGAATTCATCATCGCCGGCGTTGCCGTCGCCTTCATGATGTATGCCGCCAACCTGGCATCGATCGATGGCGCGACGCTGGGCTCGGCGCTGACCTTTCCCTTTTTCAAGGACGTGATCATCGATCTCGGCTGGTTCTTCATCCCCTTCGGCGCCTTCGTCATTGTCGCCGCCGGCAATTCGGTGAACCTGACCGACGGTCTCGACGGGCTTGCGACCGTTCCGGTGATCATCGCTTCCGGCTCCTTTGCGCTGATCGCCTATGTGGTCGGCAACTCGGTCTTCGCCACCTATCTGCAGATCAATTACGTGCCGGGCACGGGCGAACTCGTGGTGCTGCTCTCGGCCGTCATCGGCGCCTGCATGGGCTTCCTGTGGTTCAACGCGCCGCCGGCCGCGATCTTCATGGGCGATACCGGTTCGCTGGCGCTTGGCGGGTTGATCGGTTCGGTCGCGGTTGCCACCAAGCATGAGATCGTCATGGCGATCATCTGCGGCCTGTTCGTGCTCGAGGCGCTCTCCGTCATCATCCAGGTTGCCGTCTACAAGAAGACCGCCAAACGGGTATTCCTGATGGCACCGATCCACCACCATTTCGAAAAGCTCGGCTGGACGGAGAGCCAGGTCGTGATCCGCTTCTGGATCATCTCCTTCGGCCTCGCCATGATCGGCCTTTCGACCCTGAAGCTTCGATAGGAAAATAATCCGTGATCGCGGTCTCCGTCTTTTCCGGCAAGAAAGTCGCCCTTTTCGGGCTCGGCGGCTCCGGCCTTGCAAGCGCCAGGGCGCTGGTCGCCGGCGGCGCGGATGTCGCAGCCTTTGACGATCGCGAGGAGAGCCGCGTGGCCGCCGATGCGGCAGGCATTCCCTTGGTCGACCTGAAAGCGGCGGACTGGAGCGGCTTCGACGCGCTGGTTCTGGCCCCGGGCGTGCCGCTCACCCATCCGCAACCGCACTGGACCGCTGAGCTGGCGAAGGAAGCCGGCGTCGAGATCATCGGCGATGTCGAGCTCTTTGCCCGCGAGCGCCGTGCAACCTGCCCTGAAGCCAGGCTGATCGCGATCACCGGCACCAACGGCAAATCGACGACAACGGCGCTGATCGGTCATATCCTGACGGAAGCCGGCCGCGACGCTCAGGTCGGCGGCAATATCGGCCGCGCCGTGCTCGATCTCGATCCGCTTTCGCCGGAGCGTTTTTATGTGGTCGAATGCTCTTCATACCAGATCGATCTGGCACCGACGCTTGATGCCGATGTCGGCCTGCTTCTGAACCTCACGCCGGACCATCTCGACCGGCACGGCGACATGGACCGCTATGCGGCGATCAAGGAGCGGCTGGTCGCCGGCGCTGCGACTGCGGTGGTCGGCGCTGATGACGACTATTGCCGCGCCATTGCCCGCCGTCTGATCGATGCCGGCCATGCGGTGGTCCCCGTATCGGCGGATATCGCCCATGTCGAGGCTGGTCTTGCCTTCGACGGGCGGGCCATTATCTCCGCCGATGACGGCAGCGTGATTGCCGGTCTTTCCGGTCATACGGTTTTGCGCGGCGCGCATAACGGCCAGAATGTCGCCGCGGCGATTGCCGCCTGCCGTGCGGCCGGGCTTTCGGATTCTGAAATCGCAAAAGGCATCGCCACCTTCAAGGGACTTGCCCACCGCATGCAGCCGATCGCGCGGCGCGGCAAGGTGCTGTTCGTCAATGATTCCAAGGCGACGAACGCGGAAGCCGCGGCGCCCGCGCTGAAGACCTTCGACACTATCTACTGGATTGCCGGCGGACGGGCGAAACAGGGCGGCATTGCCGCGCTCGAGACCTTCTTTCCGAAGATCGTCAAGACCTATCTGATCGGGGAGGCGGCCCCGGCCTTTGCCGAGACGCTTGCCGGCAGAAGCGAAATCGTGCTCTCCGGCACTTTGGAACAGGCCGTCAATGACGCGGCCGCCGATGCGGCGGCAAGCGAAGCGGCAACGCCGGTGGTGCTGCTATCGCCGGCCTGCGCCAGTTTCGACCAGTTCAGAAGTTTCGAGAAACGCGGAGACGCCTTCGTCAGCGCCGTGATGGCGCTCGATGGCTTGAGCCCGCCAGATGAAACCGTCAGGGGGAAGTAAGCCATGGTCTCTCGCGTTCAACGCGGACCGATCGCGGACTGGTTCTGGACCATCGACCGATGGCTGCTCGCGGCCTTCATCGCGCTGATGGGCATCGGTTTCATGCTTTCCTTCGCGGCTTCGCCCGCCGTTGCCGATCGTCTTGGTTATGACAGTTTCCACTTCGTCCGCCGTCACGCAATCTTTCTTGCGCCCTCTCTGGCTGTCATGATCGGGCTTTCCTTCTGTTCGCCGCGGATGATCCGCCGGCTCGCGGTGATCATCCTGATCGGCTCGCTGATGGCGATGGTGGCGACGCTTTTTGTCGGCACGGCCAATAACGGTTCGCGGCGCTGGATCGTGCTCGCCGGCTTTTCCGTGCAGCCGTCCGAATTCCTCAAACCCGCTTTTGCGGTGGTCTGCGCCTGGCTGTTCGCCGAACATCATCGCTATCCCGAAATTCCCGGCAATCTCTTCGCCGGGCTGCTGTTCATCATCTCGGCGGTTCTTCTGATCGCCCAGCCGGATTTTGGCCAGACCGTGCTTTTGGGCATTGTCTGGGGCGGCATTTTCTTCATGGCGGGTATGTCGTGGATCTGGATCGCCGGTCTCGGCGGCGCTGGCGTTGCCGGTTTTCTGGCCGCCTATACCTGGCTCCCGCATGTCACTTCGCGTATCGACCGGTTCCTCACCGGCGAGGGCGATAATCTCCAGGTCGAACTGGCCGCGAAGGCGATCCAGCAGGGCGGGCTTTTCGGCCTCGGGCCGGGCGAGGGCATCGTCAAGCGCCGCCTGCCGGACAGCCATACGGACTTCGTCTTCTCCGTCGCGGCGGAAGAGTTCGGCATCCTGTTCTGCATGTTCATCGTCGCGATCTTCGCCTTCATCGTTCTGCGCGGTCTCACCCATGCCTATCGCGAACGCGATGACTTCGCCCGTTTTGCCGTCGCCGGCCTCGTGCTGCAGATCGGCATGCAGTCGATCATCAATATCGGCGTTGCCCTGCAGCTGATGCCGGCCAAGGGCATGACCCTGCCGCTGATCTCGGCCGGCGGTTCGTCGATGATTGCGACCTGCGTCGGCGCGGGCTTCATTCTGGCGCTGACGCGCCACCGGCCCGAAAAGCGGGCCCGGCAGGACCGCTTCTTCGAACCGGGCAGACCGCGCGGCATACCGGCGGAATAGGTTTTACCATGGAAAGCAAGCTCTTCTTCCTCGCCGCCGGGGGCACCGGCGGTCATGTTTTTCCGGCAGAAGCTCTGGCGCATGAGCTGATCCGCCGGGGCCACAGGGTCCATCTGGTGACGGACAGTCGCGCCGAGCGCTATTCGGGAAGCTTTCCGGCGGAAGAAATCCACATCGTGCCTTCGGCCACGATCGGCTCGAAAAACCCGATCTCGGTCATCCGTGCCGGGTTTACGCTGTTCAAGGGTTCGCGGGTGGCGCGGTCGCTTTTTGCCGAGTTTCTGCCTGCCGCCGTGATCGGTTTCGGCGGTTATCCGACGGTGCCGCCGCTCTATGCGGCCGCGGCAAGCGGCATTCCGACCATGCTGCATGAACAGAACGCGGTTATGGGGCGCGCCAACAAGATGCTGGCGCCGCGCGTCAATGCGATCGCCGGCGGTTTCCTGACGGGCAAGGGCGAACCGCTTGGCGCCAAGATTGTCCAGACAGGCAATCCGGTGCGGCCCGCCGTTCTGGAGGCCGCGGCGACAGCCTATGGCGAGCGAACGGCGGATGCGCCGTTTAACCTCCTCGTCTTCGGCGGCAGCCAGGGGGCCCATTTCTTCGCCGATGCCGTTCCCGATGCGCTTGCGCGTCTTGCGCCGGAGATGCGCGCGCTCATCCGGGTCACGCAGCAGGCGCGGCCGGAAGATGTCGATCAGGTGACCGCGCGCTTTGCCGAACTCGGCGTGCCGGCGGAAATTTCGCCCTTCTTTTCCGACATGGCCCGCCGGATCGCCGCGGCGCATCTCGTCGTCTGCCGATCGGGTGCCTCGACGGTGTCGGAAATTTCCGTTATCGGACGACCGGCGATCTATGTGCCCTATCCCCACGCGCTCGATCACGATCAGGCGGCCAATGCGGCGCTGGTTGCGGCGAACGGCGGGGCAGAGGTCGTGCGCCAGTCTGAACTGACGGTTGAGCGCTTTTCGGAATTGTTAACCGAAGCGGTGAATGATCCGGATAAACTGGCCGCCGCAGCGCTCGCGGCGAAGGATGCGGGCAAACCCGACGCGACGGAACGTCTCGCCGACATGGCTGAGGCGCTTGCGTCGGGCAGGAAGATTGAAGGAATGTAAGAGATGAAAATGCCTCAGGCGATCGGTGTCGTTCATTTTGTCGGCATCGGCGGTATCGGCATGAGCGGCATCGCCGAGGTTCTGAAGAATCTCGGCTACAAGGTTCAGGGCTCCGATCAGGCCGAAAGCGCCAATGTCCAGCGTCTGCGCGAAAAGGGCATTGCCGTTTCCATCGGGCACAGACCGGAAAACCTGGGCGATGCGGAAGTCGTCGTCGTTTCCTCGGCGATCAAACGCGCCAATCCCGAGCTCGTCGCCGCCCGCGAGAAACATCTGCCGGTGGTGCGCCGCGCCGAAATGCTGGCGGAACTGATGCGTTTCCGCGATGCGATCGCCATCGGCGGCACCCATGGCAAGACCACGACCACCTCGATGGTTGCTGCGCTGCTCGACGCCGGCAATCTCGATCCGACCGTGATCAACGGCGGCATCATCAATGCCTATGGCACCAATGCGCGCATGGGCGCGGGCGAGTGGATGGTGGTGGAGGCGGATGAATCCGACGGCACCTTCCTGAAACTGCCCGCAGAGATCGCCGTCGTCACCAATATCGATCCCGAACACCTCGACCATTACGGCACGTTTGACGGCGTGCGCGCCGCCTTCCGCCAGTTCGTCGAGAATGTGCCGTTCTATGGCTGCGGCGTGCTCTGCCTCGACCATCCCGAAGTCCAGTCGCTGGTCGGCCAGATCGAGGACCGTCGGATCGTCACCTATGGCGAGAACCGTCAGGCGGATGTGCGTTTTTCCAATATCCGCAACGAGGGCATCCATACGATCTTCGACGTCGATATCCGCCGCCGCCGCAGGCCTTCGGTGAAGCTTGAAAACCTGGCGCTGCCGATGCCCGGCCGCCACAACGTCTCCAATGCGACTGCAGCAATTGCCGTTGCCGATCGGTTGCACATTTCCGAAGCCGATATCCGCAAGGGCCTTGCGGCGTTTGGCGGCGTCAAGCGGCGCTTCACCCTTGTCGGCACCTGGAACGAGGTGCAGATCTTCGACGATTACGGCCATCACCCGGTCGAGATCCGCTCCGTCCTGCGCGCCGCGCGCGAGGCCTGCAACGGCCGGATCATCGCCATTCACCAGCCGCATCGTTATTCGCGGCTGGAAAGCCTGTTTGACGACTTCACCAATTGCTTCAACGATGCCGACAGCGTGTTCATCGCGCCCGTCTATGCGGCAGGCGAGGACCCGCGCGAGGGCTATGATGGCGAAACGCTTGCCGCCGGCATCAGGGCGGCCGGTCATCGCGACGCACATTATCTTGCCGGTGAGGAAGAACTGGCATCGCGCATCGCAAGGCTTGCCGAACCGGGCGATTTCGTCGTCATGCTCGGGGCCGGCAGCATAACCCAGTGGGCCGCGCGGCTTCCGTCTGCGCTGCATGAGGCGGATTGATGGAGTGCGCCTATGCTTGACGGAAAAAAACTGATCGACAGTCTCGGCAAGACAGCCGATGAATTGCGGGGCCGGCTCGTGCCCAATACGGCGATGGAGCGGGTGACCTGGCTGCGCGCCGGCGGTCCAGCCGAGCTTCTGTTCCAGCCGCTTGACGAGGACGACCTCCGGCTTTTTCTGCAGGCGCTGCCGGCGGATGTGCCATTGACCGTCATCGGCGTCGGATCGAACCTGCTGGTGCGCGACGGCGGACTTTCCGGCGCGGTTGTGCGGCTTTCGGCCAAGGGGTTTGGCCAGCAGGAAATGGCGGGCGAGAACCGGATCATCGCCGGGGCCATCTCGCCGGACAAGCATATCGCCGGTTTCGCCATGGATCAGGGCATTGGCGGGTTCTCCTTCATGTATGGCATTCCCGGTTCGCTCGGCGGCGCGCTGGCGATGAATGCCGGTGCCCACGGCACGGAGATTTCCGAACGCGTCGTCGAAATCTACGGCATGAACCGCAAGGGCGAGACGGTGACGATCCCGCGCGAGGCGATGCGCTATGGCTACCGCTCGGCCGCCGTGCCGAAGGGCGTGATCTTCACCGGTGCGCTGCTTGAAGGCTTTGCCCGGGAGCGGTCGGTGATTCGCGACGAGATGGAAGCGGTCCGCCATCATCGCGAGACCGTTCAGCCGGTGCAGGAGAAGACCGGCGGCTCGACCTTCAAGAACCCGGACGGCCATTCGGCCTGGCGGCTGATCGACGAAGCCGGCTGCCGCGGCCTGATGATCGGCGGTGCGCAGATGTCGCCGATGCACTGCAACTTCATGATCAACCACGGAAACGCGTCGGCCTACGATCTGGAATATCTCGGCGAGACCGTGCGCGAGCGCGTCTATAACCACTCCGGCATTCTGCTCGAATGGGAAATCCGGCGCGTCGGCCGCTTCCTTGCCGGCCGCGATATCTACGAATTCGTGCCTCAGGATCTGGATTGAAACCCGGCGCGGCAAGGCGCTTGTGGCAGGGCGGTAGCGCTGTCACGCGGCGCTAATCGCCTAAACCTGAACAGCTTTTTCTCATCCGGTTAACCAAAGTAAACGCTTCATTAACCATCCTCCTTCACTAATGGGGATACGAAACGCTTTCCTCAAAAAAGCGGTATTCCAGGTGTTGGTCCGGCTTTTGCCGGCAAAGGCGGGGACGGGTATGAGTTCCGGACATGTGGCTGTATTAATGGGCGGATTTTCCTCCGAGCGTCAGGTCAGCCTGGCATCGGGAAAGTCCTGCGCCGATGCGCTGGAGGCAGAAGGCTTCCGCGTCAGCCGGATCGACGTGACCCGTGATGTCGCCACCGTGCTTTCCGAACTGAAGCCCGATGTCGCCTTCAATGCGCTGCACGGCCCCTTCGGCGAAGACGGCAAGGTGCAGGGCATCCTCGAATATCTTCAGATCCCCTATACCCATTCCGGCGTGCTGGCCTCGGCGCTCGCCATGGACAAGGCCCAGGCCAAGCGGGTGGCTGCCGCCTGCGGCGTTCCGGTTGCGGACAGCATTCTTCTCAAGCGTGGCGAGGTCGGCAACGAACACCCGATGGCGCCGCCCTATGTGATGAAGCCGGTCAATGAGGGCTCCTCCTTTGGCGTGCTGATCGTCGATGAAGGGCAGGCCGCGCCGCCGCAGTCAATTTCCTCCGATGAGTGGACTTTTGGCGAACAGGTCATGGTCGAGCGTTTCATCAAGGGTCGTGAATTCACCTGCGGGGTGATGGACGGCACGGCGCTGTGCGTGACCGAGATCGTTCCCGTCGGCCAGAAATTCTACGATTTCGACGCCAAATATCGCCCCGGCGGATCGAAACACATTCTGCCTGCGAAAATTAAACCGAATATTTACCAAAAGATTCAATCATTGGCCGTTCAGGCGCATCAGGCAATCGGGTGCCGCGGCGTCTCCCGTTCGGATTTCCGTTTCGACGAGACGCTGGGCGAAGACGGCATCATCTGGCTGGAGGTGAATACCCAGCCGGGGATGACCGAGACCTCTCTGGTTCCCGAAATGGCTGCTAATGCCGGCTATGATTTTGGTGCATTTCTCCGGTGGATGGTGGAGGACGCTTCGTGTTTGCGATGAAGGCGAAAAAGGGCGATACGGCCGATCACGGCCGCAGCGATCCCGTCGGTCGGGGCGGCGTTCTGCCGCGTCCCGTCAGGCGCGCGGTCCGCGTTTCGACCGGTCTTCTCACCGGCCGGACGCCCGTGCCGCGCCATGCGGGAAGTCTCGCCGCGCTGGTGTTCTTCGTTGCCGTCGGCGCCAATGCGATTGCCGTTGCCGACAAGGGCGATCTCGTCCGCCGCGCGGCCTTTCAGCTCGCCGGTTTTGCCGTCGAGGACATCGAGATCTCCGGCAATCAGGAAACATCCGAGATCGCCATTCTGCAGAGCCTCGGTCTTGAAGGCGCCTATTCACTGCGCGGCATCGACGTTGAGCTCGCGCGCGGTCAGCTTCTGAACCTCCCCTGGGTGGCGGAAGCCGATGTGCGCAAGGTCTACCCCTCGACACTGAAGATCACGCTGACCGAACGCGAACCCTATGCACTCTGGCAGCAGGAAGATGGCCGTACGCTGATGATCGAGCGGAACGGCAATGTCATCGGCCCGCTCAGCGCGCCGAAATTCCGCAGGCTGCCGCTGGTTCTCGGACAGGGCGGTAATTTTGCCGCCGCCGAAATCGGCGGACTGCTGGAAGGCTGGCCGGCGCTTTCCGAGCGCGTGCGCGCCTACAAACGCGTCGATGGCCGCCGGTGGGACCTCTACCTCGACAATGGCATGATCGTGAAGCTGCCGCAGAAGCAGACGGAAGCCGCTCTCGTGCGCCTCCGGGGGCTTGAGGAAAGCCGGTCCATCCTGGAACGCGAGATCGCCGCCGTTGATCTGAGACTTGACGACCGGATCGCGATCCAGCTGACGCCCGAGGCCATGGAAAAGCGTCAGGCGGCCACCGAGGCGCTCGAGAAGACATTCAAGAACAAGGGGAGGCGCCTGTGAGCCTGTTCGGCAACGCCGGCTTCGGCCGGGCAAAACCCCTTTCCGCGAAGAAGACGCATATCGTCAGCGTGCTCGATATCGGTTCGTCCAAGATCGTCTGCATGATCGCGCGGCTGACGCCGCGCGGCGAAAGCCAGATCCTGCCGGGCCGCACCCACAATATCGAGATCATCGGCATCGGGCATCAGCGTTCGCAGGGCATCAAGAGCGGCGTCATCGTCAATCTCGATGCGGCCGAGCACGTCATCCGGCTTGCCGTCGATGCGGCCGAAAGCATGGCGGGGATCACGATCGACAGCCTGATCTTCAACGTTTCGGCCGGTCGCATCAAGAGCGATACCTATACGGCGGCGATCGATCTCGGCGGCCAGGACGTCGATGCCTCGGATCTGCGCCGCGTTCTGTCGGCGGTTTCGCGGCGCTCGGTCAACGAGGAACGCCAGGTTCTGCACTCCCTGCCGGCCGGCTTCACGCTGGACGGGGAGCGCGGCATCCGCGATCCGCTCGGCATGTATGGCGAGACGCTTGGCGTCGACCTGCATGTGGTGACGGCCGAACGGCTGGCGCTGCGCAATCTCGAGCTCTGCGTCAACCGCGCCCATCTTTCGGTCGAGCGCATGGTGGCCACACCCTATGCCAGCGGCCTTGCAGCGCTGGTTGACGATGAAGTCGAACTCGGCTGCGCGGCGATCGACATGGGCGCCGGCACCACGACCATTTCCGTCTTTTCCGAAGGCCGGCTGGTGCATACCGATGCGATCAGCCTCGGCGGCCATCATGTGACCACCGATCTGGCCCGTGGTCTTTCGACCCGGATGGAAGATGCCGAACGGCTGAAATGCGTTCACGGCTCGACGCTGGCTTCCAGCGCCGACGAACGCGAGATGATTGCCGTTCCCTCGATCGGTCACGACGACCATGATCAGCCACGCCAGATCTCCAAGGCGCTGCTGTCGAAGATCGTCCGGGCGCGGGTCGAGGAAACGCTTGAGCTGATCCGCGACCGCATCCAGCTTTCGGGCTATTCGGCGGTCGTCGGCAAGCGGGTCGTGCTGACCGGCGGCGCAAGCCAGCTGATCGGCCTTTGCGAACTCGCGCGGCGCATCCTGAGCCGCAATGTCAGGATCGGACGCCCGATGGGCGTATCCGGCCTGCCGCTTCCGGCCAAGGGCCCGTCCTTTGCCACGGCAGCGGGTCTGTTGATCTATCCGCAGCTTGCGGAAAGCGAAACCTATGGCGGCGAACAGCGGGGTTTTCTGCCATCGGGAGGCGGGCGCCTGTCACGCGTCGGCCAGTGGTTGAGGGAAAGTTTTTAAAGAACACCAAGAGATTGGCCGGCTTGGCGGTGCGGCCATAGCGAGAAGGAACGAAACGAAATGACTATTACGCTTCAGAAGCCAGATATTACCGAACTGAAGCCGCGCATCACCGTTTTCGGTGTCGGCGGCGGTGGCGGCAACGCCGTCAACAACATGATCACGGCGGGCCTGCAGGGCGTCGACTTTGTCGTCGCCAACACGGATGCCCAGGCGCTGACCATGACCAAGGCCGAACGCGTCATCCAGCTTGGCGTCGGTGTGACCGAAGGTCTGGGCGCCGGCTCGCAGCCGGAAGTCGGCCGCGCGGCAGCCGAAGAGTGCATCGACGAGATCATCGATCACCTCAACAACACCCATATGTGCTTCGTCACGGCCGGCATGGGCGGCGGAACCGGTACGGGCGCCGCGCCGATCGTGGCCCAGGCCGCACGCAACAAGGGCATCCTGACCGTCGGCGTCGTCACCAAGCCGTTCCAGTTCGAAGGTCAGCGCCGTATGCGTCTTGCCGATGCCGGCATAGAGGAACTGCAGAAGTCGGTCGATACGCTGATCGTCATTCCGAACCAGAACCTGTTCCGCATTGCCAATGACAAGACGACCTTCGCGGACGCCTTCGCCATGGCCGACCAGGTGCTCTATTCGGGCGTTGCCTGCATCACCGACCTGATGGTCAAGGAAGGCCTGATCAACCTCGACTTCGCCGACGTTCGTTCGGTGATGCGCGAGATGGGCCGCGCCATGATGGGCACGGGCGAGGCATCCGGCGAAGGCCGCGCGATGCAGGCCGCCGAAGCCGCAATCGCCAACCCGCTGCTCGATGAAACCTCGATGCGCGGCGCTCAGGGTCTCCTGATCTCGATCACCGGCGGTCGCGACCTGACGCTGTTCGAGGTCGACGAAGCGGCAACGCGTATTCGTGAAGAAGTCGATCCGGACGCCAACATCATTCTCGGCGCCACCTTCGACGAGGAGCTGGAAGGCATTATCCGCGTCTCCGTCGTTGCAACCGGCATCGACCGTTCCATGTCCGAAGGCTATGAGGATGTCCCGGAACCCCGCCGCGAGGCGCGTCCGGAAATCCGCAGCACCACTGGCGGCCAGAACAATGGCGGCCAGACCTTCAGCCAGGCGCCGCAGCAGGCTGCTCCGCAGCCCGCACCGCAGCCCCAGCCGCGCGCGGTCGATCCGATTGCCGAGACCATCCGTTCGGCTGAAGCCGAAATGGAACGCGAGCTGCAGATGGCCGTATCCCGCGCCCCGCAGCCCAAGCCGCAGCAGCCGAGCGTGAACGTCCAGCCGAAGAGCCAGATCTTCGCAGCCCAGCCGCAGCAGCCGCAGGCCTCGCGCCAGCAGGCCCCGAGCCAGCCGGTTGCGGCCCCGCAGCAGGCACCGCGCCAGCAGGCCGCCGAGCCGCGCCGCATGCCGGAAGTCGCCGACTTTCCGCCGGTGGTTCAGCCGGAAATGAGCGCCAGCCGTCGCCAGGAGCATGAAGAACGTGGTCCGAAGGGCCTGTTCAAGCGCCTGTCGAACACGCTCGGTCGCGGCGATGAGAGCTTCGAAGGCCATCACGAGCAGCAGCCGGCGCCGCGCCAGCAGGCTCCGCAGCAGCCTGCCCAAAACAATCCTTACGCGCCGCGTCGTGCTCAAGAGCAGCCCGCCGCCCGCCAGGATGACGATCAGTTCGATATTCCCGCCTTCCTGCGTCGTCAGGCGAACTGATCCGTCACGGTCCTGCCGCTTCCCACATTAGGGAAGCGCTAACCGTCTTCTAGAAAACCTTCTCGCGAAGTGAGCCCGGTCGCCTTCGGCGGCCGGGTTTTTTCGACTTTCGTAACATACGGAAAGAAACAGTGATTTGGATTCGCCGGGGCCAGTGCGTAATTACATGCCAGCGCCGGAATCGGGCGCAGCGCACATCTTTGTCCGCCCCTCGGTCAGGGTGTCTTGGGCAGATGTTTTTGAGTAGATTTTGAAATAAGGGCGTGACTATGTCGTCAGGATTTTTCGGTTTGCAGACAACGGTAGCGAAGTCCGTCAGGATTTCGGGAATCGGTGTGCATTCGGGCAAGCCGGCGACCATCACGCTGCAGCCGGCCGAGGCCGATCACGGAATCGTCTTCGAACGTTATGCCGGCGGCAGGCGCATTTCCTCCTTCCAGGCCGTTTCCGACAATGTCGGCCCGACAGCGCTGTGCACCGTGCTTGGCGAGCATCCCGGCGAATGGATCGCGACGATCGAACATGTGATGGCCGCGCTCTATGCCTTTGGCGTGGATAATCTGGTCGTTGCCGTCGAAGGCGGCGAAATGCCGATCATGGACGGCAGTTCGCGTGTTTTCGTCGAGGCCCTGGACGAGGCCGGCATCGTTACGCTTCCCGAAAAGCGCAGCTATCTCAAGGTGACCAAGACCGTGCGCGTCGAAAACGGCGCCGGCTGGGCCGAGTTCACCCCTTATGACGGCACGCGCTTCGAGGTCGAGATCGATTTCGACACCCCGGTGATCGGTCGCCAGAAATGGACGGGCGATATGAGCGCGGAGACTTTCCGCAACGAGCTTTCGGGCGCACGCACCTTCGGTTTCATGCGCGATGTCGAGCCGATGTGGGCCCGTGGCTTTGCGCTCGGCTCCTCGCTGGAAAACTCCGTGGTGATCTCCGACGACGATCGCGTGATCAATCCCGAAGGCCTGCGCTACGAGCAGGAATTCGTGCGCCACAAGACGCTGGACGCCGTTGGTGATCTCGCAATGATGGGCATGCGCTTTGCAGGCTGCTTCCGCTCCTATCGCGGCGGCCATGCGCTGAACGCGGCTGCCGTGCGCAAGCTTTTTGAAACGCCCGGCGCCTGCGTCATCGTTTCCCCGCGCGGAGCCTTGCCGTTTCGCCTGCGTCAGGAAGACGTGGTTGCGGCCGGTCCGGTTTCCTGAACGCAGCGGGTTGTTATAGATTGAATGCCGGCGTCTCTTCGGAACGCCGGCTTTTTAATGATCGATACTGAAGGGTGTGCAGCCGGAACGTGTGTTTTGTGGCGCGTGACTCGCGCCAGGGCTGCAGCTCCTCCGCAGAAATTTATCGGATTTTCGGCGACGTGAGATTGCTCTTGCCTGCGGGATATGCGTAAAACGTCCTTCGACTTTGAAATGCGATCCACTGACGCTGCAAATGAGGCTCGAAGAATGGCTGGTACCAATAAGAAAACCAATGTCGGAGCGTTTCGCGCAGCCGCGCTTCCGGTTGCCATCGTTCTCGGCGCAAGCATGCTGTTGGCCGGATGCTCGCGCGACAAGGACGTCGACATCACCACGCTGCAGTATGAAGCCGATCCGCCGCAGCAGCTTTATGACGAGGCGCTCGCCAATATCAATGCCGGCAAGGTCAGCGAGGCGCTGAGGAAACTCAAGTCGATCCAGGACCAGAATCCGCTTTCCGACTATGCGCGTCAGGCGCTGATCATGCAGACCTATCTGCAGTATCGCTCGCGCAAATACGAGGCGGCAGTCACCTCCGGCCGGCGCTACCTGTCGCTTTATCCGAATTCCAAGGACGCGGCCTATGCGCAGTATCTGGTCGGTCTTTCCTATTCCAAGGAAATCGTCGACGTGACGCAGGATCAGGCGGTGGCGGAACGGACGATCGACGCCATGCAGAAGGTGATCGACAATTATCCGGACTCCGAATATGTGAGCGATGCCCGCGCCAAGATCCGTTATGCCCGCGACCAGCTCGCCGGCAAGGACATGCAGGTCGGCCGCTACTATCTTGAGCGCAAGGACTATGTCGCGGCGATTTCCCGGTTCAATGCGGTGGTCAACAATTACTCCGACACCAACCAGATCGAGGAAGCGCTGGAGCGGCTGGTCGAGGCCTATTATGCCATGGGCGTGATCCCGGAAGCGCAGAACGCGGCTTGGGTTCTCGGTCACAACTATCCTGACAGCGCTTGGTACGAACGTGCCTACAACCTGCTGAACAAGCAGGGGCTCGAGCCGAAATCGGCCGGGCGAGGCTCTTCGGTTTCCAGCGCGACCCCCAGCTAACCCGCTTTTCGCCAGGGCGCGAACATCACAATGCTAGTCCAGCTTTCCATTCGAGACATCGTTTTGATCGAGCGGCTGGAACTTGATCTCGGCGGCGGTCTCTCGGTTCTGACCGGGGAGACCGGCGCCGGCAAATCCATCCTGCTCGACAGCCTCTCGCTCGCGCTCGGCGCGCGCGGCGACGGCTCGCTCGTGCGCCACGGGCAGGAGAGCGGTCAGGTGATCGCCGTCTTCGATGTGGGCATGGACCACCCCGTGCGTCTGCTCCTGCGCGACAACGACCTCGATGACGAGGGCGACCTGATCTTCCGGCGGATGCAATCGGCAGACGGGCGAACCCGCGCCTTCATCAACGACCAGTCGGTGAGCGTGCAGCTGATGCGCCAGGCCGGGCGGCTGCTTGTGGAAATCCACGGCCAGCATGACGAGCGCGCGCTGATCGACACGGACGGGCATCGCAGGCTTCTCGACGCTTTCGGGGGGCTGTCCGGCGATGTCGATACCGTCGGTTCGCTCCACCGCGCCTGGCGCGATGCCGAGCGACGGCTGAAGAAGCATCGCGCCCAGATCGAGGAGGCGGAACGCGAGGCCGATTTCCTGCGTTCATCGGTGGAGGAGCTTCAGACCCTTTCCCCGGTTGACGGCGAGGAAGACGAACTGGCCGAGCGGCGCGCAACGATGATGAAATCGGAGCGGATCGCCGGCGATATTTCCGAGGCGCTGGAGTTTCTGAACGGCAATGCCTCGCCCGTGCCGATGATTGCCTCGCTGGTGCGCCGGCTGGAGCGCAAGTCGCATGAAGCGCCCGGCCTGCTCGAGGGTACGGTCACCCTGCTCGATTCGGCGCTTGAACAGCTATCCAACGCGCAGATGGAGGTGGAGGCTGCGCTGGAACGAGCTGCCTTCGACCCGCAGGAACTCGAGCGCGTCGAGGAGCGGCTGTTCGCGCTCAGGGGCGCGGCGCGCAAATACAATGTACCGGTCAGCGAACTTCCCGCCCTTGCCGAACGCATGGTTGGCGATCTGGAAGAGCTCGATGCCGGAGAGGCGAAGCTGGAGGCGCTCACAGCGGAAGCCGAGGCGGCGGAAAAGGCGTTTTACGACAGGGCGAGGGCGTTGTCCGTGGAGCGCGGCAGGGCGGCGGAGCAGCTTTCGGCTGCGGTCATGGCCGAACTGCCGGCGCTGAAGCTTGAACGCGCGCGCTTTGCCGCCGTGGTTACGAGCGATGACGGCAGTGCCGGTCCTGAAGGCATCGACACGGTGTCCTTCGAGGTGCAGACCAACCCCGGAACGCGGCCCGGACCGATCATGAAGGTCGCTTCCGGCGGCGAGCTCTCTCGTTTCCTTCTGGCGCTGAAAGTCGCGCTGGCCGACAAGGGCTCCGCGCCGACGCTTGTGTTCGACGAAATCGATACTGGCGTGGGCGGCGCGGTGGCCGATGCAATCGGTCAGCGCTTGCGCCGGCTCTCCGAAAATGTTCAGGTTCTCTCGGTCACCCACGCGCCGCAGGTGGCCGCGCGCGCCAAGGGGCACTATCTGATTTCCAAGGCCAGTAATGGCAAGGGCAAGGATGACACGGTGGCAACCCGCGTCGCGGTGATTGGGCCGGAAGAGCGCCAGGAGGAAATCGCCCGCATGCTGGCCGGCGCCAAGGTGACGGCGGAAGCGCGGGCGGCGGCGGCCAAGCTTCTTTCCGGCGACAGTTAGGAAATTCAGAGCTTGCTGATATAAGGTCAGCCCCGGCCACGCCGAGAAGGCGGGCAAAATGCGCCAAACCAACGGGATTGCCCTTGATGAACGTTTTTCTGGAACACTACTGGCCGCATATTCTGGCGGTGATCTCCTTTGTCCTCGGCGCGACGGCGGCGATCCACGCCACGATGACCAAGGACGAGGTGCGCGCCGCGATCGGCTGGGTCGGCGTTATCATGCTCTCGCCCATTCTGGGCGCGGCGATCTATGCGGTTGCCGGCATCAACCGCATGCGCCGGCAATCGGTGCGCGACAAGCGGCAGAGCGTTCCCGAGGCCGTGGCCCACGAGGAGCAGAAGCACAAGATCAACCGTGAGCGGGTGGTGACCGATCTCGGCCCGCGCATGGGCGGACAGTGGATGCTGGGCAACACCGTGACCGGTATGCCCGCCACCGCCGGCAACAAGGTTCACCTGCTGGAAACCGGCGACCAGGCCTATGCGGCGATGCTGGAAGCGATCGACAAGGCCCAACGCTCGATCCTGCTCGAGACCTATATTTTCGACAGCGACGCGATCGGCCGGCGCTTTGTCGAAAGCCTGTCGAATGCGGTCAAGCGTGGCGTCGAGGTGCGCATTCTCGTTGATTCCATCGGCGCGCGCTATTCGCGCCCGCGCATTACCAAGCTTCTGCGCGCGCATGGCATCCGCGTCGCCACTTTCAACGGCGCGGTGCTGCTCCGGCTGCGGCTGCCCTATGCCAATCTCAGGACCCACCGGAAAATTCTCGTCATTGATGGCGAGACGGTGTTTGCCGGCGGCATGAACATCCGCGCCGCCTTCACCGGCCCGAACGCCGCCCAGGATACGCATTTCATGCTGAAGGGCGCGGCCGTCGCCGACTATTTCACGGTTGCCGCCGCCGACTGGTATTTCGAAACGCACGAGGCGCTGGACGGCGAGGCCTGGAGCATTGCCGAAACCTCGTCCGACGAGGGGCCGCTGATCGCCCGCGTGGTGCCCTCCGGCCCGGACCGGAACCTCTCCAACAACAACAACATGATCATGGGGGCGCTCTCGGTCGCCGAGGACCGCGTCCTGATCATGTCGCCTTATTTCCTGCCCGATCGCGATCTGGTTTCCGCCCTCGCCACGGCGGCAAGGCGCGGCGTCACCGTCGATATCATCGTGCCGGGCCAGAACAATCTCGGCCTTGTCGACCGGGCGATGACGGCGCAGTTCGACGAGATCATCGAGAATGGCTGCCGGATCTGGCGCGACAACGGCCCGTTCAATCACTCCAAGCTGATGACGGTCGACGGAAAATGGTCCTATCTCGGCTCGTCCAACATGGATTCGCGCTCGCTCAGGCTGAATTTCGAGACAGACATGGAGGTCTTCGACATGGGCTTTGCCGGCGAGATCGAGGCGCGGATCGTTGCCGCGCGGGAACGCTCGACGGAAGTGACGCGCACGGCGCTGAAAAGCCGGCCCTTCGTCTACCGGCTGCGCGACCGGATCCTGTGGCTGGGCTTGCCCTATTTGTGATCGAGACCAATATAGAAGGGTCAGACACTAGTTCCTCGAAGTGAAGCGATGAGCCCGATCAAATCTCCCCTTGCCAATGCCGTGCTGCGTTCCTTCCGCGAAAACGGCAAACGTCCGGACAGCGCCGTTCCGATGGAAGGCGACGGACTGAAGGTCGCGACCTACAACGTCCACAAATGCGTCGGCGTTGACGGGCGCTTCGATCCAGACCGGATTTTCGAGGTGATCCGCGAAATCAGTCCCGACCTGATTGCCCTGCAGGAGGCTGATACCCGCTTTGGCGAGCGCACCGGTCTTCTCGACCTGAAACGGATCGAGGCGGAGACGGGGCTGGTGGCGGTTCCTGTGGAAGCGAGCGCACGCGCCCATGGCTGGCACGGCAATGTTCTGCTGTTCCGCGACGGCGCGGTGCGCGACATCCACCGCGAAAGGCTGCCGGGGCTGGAGCCGCGCGGCGCGCTGGTGACCGACATCGCCCTCAACAACGGTATTTCCCTGCGCGTCGCCGCCGTACATCTCGGCCTTCTGCGCTGGGCGCGTCGCCAGCAGGCCGATCACATCATTGGGCTTCTCGGCCGCCGTGTGGAAGCGCCCTCGGTGATCATGGGCGACATGAACGAATGGCGGCTCGGCGACGGTTCGGCGCTGAAGAAGTTCGAGGCGGCCTTCGGGGCGTTGCCGCCGGCGCGCGCCAGCTTTCCGGCGCGCTGGCCGGTGCTGGCGCTTGACCGCATCATCGCCAACCGCGACGGACTGGTGGCCCATCTTGCCGTGCATGATTCGCTTCTGGCGCGCGCGGCCTCCGACCATTTGCCGCTGACGGCGCTGCTCGACACCTCGGTTCTGAAGGGCGATACCGCGCCGGAAGACGGGCTTTCGTCCGCTGCCGGTCTTTGAACTTGCCGATCCTGCGCCAAATGCTCTAATTCGTCCGGATGATGCGAAGGAGCGCGTGGCGATGGCGAATGACAAGGTCCCGACCGATAAGATGACCCGGGAAGAGGCCGAGGCCGAACTTGCTTTTCTGGCGCAGGAGATCGCCCGCCATGACGCCGCCTATCACGGCAAGGATGCGCCGGAAATTTCCGATGCCGAATATGACGCGCTGAAGCAGCGCAATGACGCGATCGAGGCGCGCTTTCCCGATCTCGTGCGCGAGGACAGTCCGTCTGCCCGCGTCGGCTCCGCGCCGTCGGAAGCCTTCGCCCCGGTCACCCATTCCGTACCGATGCTGTCGCTCGGCAATGTGTTTTCCGATGAAGACGTGCAGGACTTCATCGCTTCCGTCTATCGCTTTCTCGGCCAGATGCCGGACGGCTCCATCGCTTTTACCGCAGAGCCGAAGATCGACGGTCTGTCGATGTCGCTGCGCTATGAAAACGGCAGGCTCGTCTCCGGCGCGACGCGCGGCGACGGCGCGACCGGCGAGAACGTGACGGCCAATGTCCGCACCATTTCCGAAATCCCGAACCGCCTGCCGGACGGCGCACCGGAAATCGTCGAGGTGCGCGGCGAGATCTATATGGCGAAAAGCGATTTTGCCGCGCTCAATGCCGCGCTCGCTGAAGCCGGCGAGAAGACCTATGTGAACCCGCGCAACACCGCTTCCGGTTCGTTGCGCCAGCTGGACCCGAAGGTGACCGAGAAGCGCAAGCTGAAATTCTTCGCCTATGCCTGGGGCGAGATGTCCGACATGCCGGCCGACACCCAGATGGGCATGGTCGAGACCTTCGAGACATGGGGTTTTCCGGTCAATCCGCTGATGAAGCGGCTGTCCTCCGTCGATGATCTGCTGGCGCATTATCACGAGATTGGCGTCAAACGCGGCGATCTCGATTATGATATCGACGGCGTGGTCTACAAGGTCGACCGGCTCGACCTGCAGGCGCGTCTCGGCTTCCGCTCACGCTCGCCGCGCTGGGCGACGGCGCATAAATTTCCCGCCGAGCAGGCGATCACCCGGCTGACCGCGATCGACATTCAGGTGGGTCGCACCGGCGCTCTCACCCCCGTTGCGCGACTGGAGCCGATCACCGTCGGCGGCGTCGTCGTCACCAATGCAACACTGCACAACGAGGACTATATCGCCGGCAAGGGTTCGAATGGCGAACTGATCCGCGAGGGCCGCGATATCCGCGTCGGCGATTATGTGATCGTGCAGCGCGCCGGCGACGTCATCCCGCAGATCGTCGATATTCTGCCGGAGAAGCGACCGGACGGTACCAAGGCTTACGAATTTCCCGATCACTGCCCGGTCTGCGGCGCCCATGCGGTGCGCGATATCAACGAGAAGTCCGGCAAGGTCGATGCCGTGCGGCGCTGCACGGCCGGTTTCTCCTGCCGGGCGCAGGCCGTCGAGCATCTGAAGCATTTCGTCTCGCGCAATGCCTTCGATATCGAGGGGCTCGGCAGCAAGCAGGTCGATTTCTTCTTCGAGCATGAGGATCCGGGGCTTTCGATCCGCACGGCGCCTGACATCTTCACGCTGGAACGCCGTCAGAGCCAGGCGCTGACCAGGCTCGAGAATTTCAACGGCTGGGGCAAGACTTCGGTTGCCAATCTCTTCCAGTCGATCAATGAGCGCCGCGAAATCGCGCTGCCGCGCTTCATCTTCGCGCTCGGCATCCGTCATGTCGGCGAGACGACGGCGAAGCTTCTGGCGCGCTCCTACGGATCCTATGCCGCCTTCGAGCAGGCGATGCGGGAGGCGGCTGCGGGTGAGGGCGATGCCTGGGACGATCTCAACAATATCGACGGTATAGGAACCGTCGTTGCCCGCGCCCTTGTCGACTTTTTTGCGGAAGAGCAGAACGTCGCCGTCATTGCGCGTCTGCTGGAGGAAGTGACGCCGCTTGACGATGCGCAGAAGATCGACACGACCAGTCCCGTCGCCGGCAAGACGGTGGTCTTTACCGGCAGCCTCGAGAAGATGACTCGCGACGAGGCCAAGGCGAAGGCGGAAAGTCTCGGGGCGAAGGTGTCCGGCTCGGTTTCGAAAAAGACGGATATCGTCGTTGCCGGCCCCGGCGCGGGTTCCAAGCTGAAAAAGGCGGAAGAGCTTGGCGTAGAGACCATGGACGAGGATGCGTGGTTGGCACTGATCGGCGGGTGAGACGTGCCGTCGCGCTTGTAAAGCGGGCGCGCGCTCTTATCTCCTGAAATATCGGAACATGAGACGGAGTGCAGGCATGCGTGGATATCTGGTTTCCATCGTTGCGGGGGTGACGCTCCTGGCGACCTCGGCAGTGGCCGAACAGGTCGGCGAGGTCGGGGTTGACTGGGTCGGCAATGACATCGAGATCGAAGCCCTGCACGACCCGGAAATCGAGGGCGTGACCTGCCATATCGCCTATTTTGACCGCTCGGTGATCGACCGGCTGTCAAAGGGCAACTGGTTCGAGGACCCTTCGAATTCCTCCATCGCCTGCCGCCAGACCGGGCCGATCCGGATCGGCGATATCGATCTCGGCATGGATGGCGAGGAAGTGTTCAAGCAGGGACGTTCGCTGATCTTCAAGAACCTGGTGATCAACCGGATCTACGACCGCGCCAACAATACGCTGATCTATCTGGCCCACACGCGCGAGATCACCGAAGGCTCTGCGAAGATGTCGATGTCGACCGTGCCGCTTTACGGCCAGGATGTCGTCTGGGAGAATGGCGCGCCGGAATAGGCGACGCCAACAGAGGGAGAGTAGCTATCAGGATCGATTGCAGCTGCCAGTGCGGAAAGGTTCGCTTTTCCGTGACAAGCAAGACGCCGGTGCCCTATCAGCGCTGCTATTGCAGCATCTGCCGCAAATCCGGCGGGGGCGGAGGCTACGCCATCAACATCGGAGCGGAGGCCACGACGCTCGAGGTCCAAGGCGCGGAGCACAAGCGCTTCTATCACGCCCGCATGCACGATGGCGAAAGCGAGGCCGAGCGGCATTTCTGCGGCTCGTGCGGATCGGCCCTCTATCTTTATGACCGTCGCTGGCCGGAGCTTGTCCATCCCGTTGCCTCCGTCGTCGATACGCCCTTGCCCCGGCCGCCGGAAATCGTGCATATCATGCTCGCCTCGAAAGCCGCGTGGGTCGACGTGCCCGAGGGCGAGGGGCATGTGCATTATGACGGCTATCCGGAGCTTTCGCTCGAGGACTGGCATCGCAAGCACGGACTGCTGGACGACTGAGGCCGGACGGCCTGAAGGGAAGAAAAGATGAAGATTTTCCGGCGTTTGCTCTGGGGCTCGGTGATTGTCGTTTGCGGCCTCATTGTCTGGCTGATCTACGAGATCGGCAAGACCAATGAGGAGATGATGAACATCCCCTTCGGTCCTGAATTCCAGCTGACGGCAGGCGATGGCTCGGTGATCACCCAGGACGCGCTCAGGGAAAAACCGACGGCCATCTTCTTCGGATTCACCCATTGCCCGGAAGTCTGCCCGACCACGCTTTACGAGATGAACGGCTGGCTGCACGAGGTTGATCCTGATGGCGACAGGATCAATGCCTACTGGATCACCGTCGATCCCGAACGCGACACGCCGGAGATCATGCAGCGCTATCTCTCCAATGTGACCGACCGTATCGAGGCGATTTCCGGCGATCCGGACAAGGTGCATGCGATGGTCGACGAATTCGGCATCTACTACAAGAAGGTGCCGCTCGATCCCAACGAGCCGGACGGCGATTACACCATGGACCACAACGCCTCCGTGTTTCTGCTGGACGATGGCGGGGTGCTGAAAGGCACGATCGCCTATGGCGAGAACCCGGATGTGGCGATGAAGAAGCTCGAAAACCTGATCGACTGAGGCTTGCCTTGGCCGGAAGGCGGCGCTATCGCCGGTATTCAATCCTTTCACGCATCAAAGAGGCAGCAGCCAGTGAGCCAGATCCGACTCTACGTCACCACCGATGAGGCCGGCGCGGGCCGGGTTCTCAATGCACTTTCCGAACTGCTCGGCGAGGAGCCCTACGCGCTGGCGACGATGGAGATCGACGAGAAGGCAAACATCTGGGAGGCCTCGGTCTATCTCGAGGCGGAAGAGGAAGAGGCGCTGCGGCAGGTGTTCGAAGCGGCCATCGGTCTTTTTCCCGAAGGCGAACGCCCTGAAGTGGAAAAGGAAGTCATCGCCGATATCGACTGGATCGCCAAGTCGCTGGAGGGGCTGAAGCCGGTGCGCGCCGGCCGTTTTCTGGTGCATGGCGCCCATGACCGGGAAGACCGCCGGCCCGGCGACATCGCACTTGAAATCGAGGCAGGACAGGCCTTCGGCACGGGCCATCACGGCACCACTGCCGGCTGCCTTGAAATGATCGACACGCTGCTGAAGGCCGAGGCGCCGCGCAACGCGCTCGATCTCGGTACCGGAACCGGCGTCCTGGCCATGGCCGTGCGCAAGTTGAGGCCGATCCCGGTTCTGGCGACCGATATCGACGATGTCGCCGTCAGGGTCGCCCGCTGTAATGCGCGCCAGAACGGCATCGTCACCGGCGTCGATTTCGTCACCGCGCCGGGCTTTCATCACGCAGCCTTCGCCCAGCACGGCCCCTTCGATCTGGTGATCGCCAATATTCTTGCCCGTCCGCTGATGAAGCTTGCGCCCGGTCTCAAGGCCAATCTTGCGCCCGGCGGCTCGGTCATCCTCTCCGGCATTCTGGAGACGCAGCGCTGGAAGGTGCTGTCCGCCTACCGCGCGCAGGGCATGCGCCATGTGCGAACCTATTGGCGCGAAGGCTGGGTCACGCTTCTGCTCAAGGGATGATCAGACCGCGAGGCTGATTGTGTGCTCGCTGACGCTCATGCGGGCCTGGCGGCGGAGCGCCCGTTCCTGCTGCGGCGAACACTGATAGATCTCGCGGTAGCATTTGGAAAAATGAGAGGCGGAGACGAAGCCGCAGGCTACCGCCACATCGACGACTGGCATGGTCGACTGCGCCAGAAGCCGGCGTGCCCGGTCAAGCCGGATCTCCAGATAGTATCGGGCCGGCGAACGGCCCATTTCCTGGCGGAACAGCCGTTCGACCTGACGGCGCGACAGGCCGACCGCATCGGCGATCTCCACCAGCGACAGCGGCTCTGCCAGATTGGCCTCCATCAGCTCGATGATCTGCAGCACCTTGCCGTTTTGCACGCCGAGGCGGGCGCGCAGCGGCAGCCGCTGGCGCTCCGTCGAGGGCCGCACCCTGTCCGTCAGCGCCTGTTCGCAGATGGCATTGACGAGGCCGTCGCCGAATTCGCGGTTGATGATATGCAGCATCATGTCAACCGAGGCGGTGCCGCCGGCACAGCTGTAGATATTGCGGTCGATCTCAAAGAGATCCGCATGGGCGTCGATCTCCGGATAGGTCTCGCAAAAGCCCGGCATGTTTTCCCAGTGGATGGCGCAACGCCTGCCCTTCAAAAGGCCGGCGCGGGCCAGAAGATGGGTGGCCGTGCACATCGAGCCAATGCCACAGCCGCGGTTGTTGAGTTCGCGCAGCCAGGCCTCGAACGACTTGTTGTCGTAATCATCGACATGGACGCCGGAACAGACCAGCACGAGGTCGGGGCGCTTTTCGCCCATCAGCGAGCGGCGCTCATCGGCAAGCGAAGTGTCGGGATCCACAGCGATGCCGCTCGAGGAATAGACCTTCTGGCCATTGCCGGAGGTGATCCGCCAGCGATAGGCCTCGAATCCCAGCATCCTGTTGGCAATGCGCAATGTCTCAATCGCGCCCGAAAACGGCAGGAGCGAGAATTGTGGAACCAGATAAAAAACGAACGATCTCACCATTGTGCACACACCGCCGCAGTCAAAGCCGGATTCTGATCTTGTAGAATTAACTTCTGCAAGAAATATGGCCGCCAATAGTCTGATTGCGACACTGACACAGTCAAATGCGCCAGCAAAGCCGATCCCGATCCGGTTTGTGATTTTTTTGTGAAGCGTTGCGCTTCCGCTTCATCACAACCTCCTGGCGGCAGGCGTTTCTGTCGCCCGCCAGCGCTGCGTTGCAGCCAAAGCGGCCGCCGGGGCGAGCGGCGGCTGCTTTCGTCTCAATCGTAGCGCCAGTGTTCCTCTCGGGCGAGGATGTCGTCGCGCAGATGTGGCGGGATGCGGTTGACATTGCGCTCTCTGAGCGCCCGCCGTGCGGCCTCGTCGCGCTGTTCCGCGAGCCTGGCGAGCGGGGCGACCAGATGTCTGAGGATGATGAACAGTCCCATTTCGTTTCTCCTTCAATGCCTCTCTTGATGACCTGACACCAAGGTAGGCGCATTTGACATTCAATCAAACGAAATGTAGTCATGCTATTCATCAACAAAATTGAATTGATGGAGCGTTCCATGGCCAACTTCCTGCAGACGCCGATGCCGGTTCTGGACAACGACATCCTCCGCACTTTTGTCGCGATCGCCGAGACGGGCAGTTTTTCCGGGGCGGCGGAAACCGTGTTCCGCACACCCTCCGCGGTTTCGATGCAGATCAAGCGGCTGGAGGAGCAGCTCGGCGTGTCGCTCTTCGTGCGGGATGCGCGCTCGGTGCGGTTGACCCATAGCGGCGAGACGCTGTTGAACTATGCCCGCCGCATGCTCGCGCTTTCCAACGAGGCGATGTCGCGTTTCCGGCATCCGGAAATGCATGGCGTGGTCCGGCTCGGGGCAACGGACGATATCGGCGAGCGCATCCTGCCGACGATCCTGAAGCGCTTCGCCGAGGCCTTTCCGGGCGTCATGGTCGATGTCACTATCGACAACAGCGTCGGATTGCGCCGGCGTCTCAGCGAGCAAAGGCTCGATCTGACCCTGCTCAATTCCGGCAAGGGTGCGTCGGATGAAGAGAGCGAGCTGATCCTGCGCGAGCGGCTGGTCTGGGTTGGCGCGAGCTGCGGCACGGCCCATACCAGGGACCCGTTGCCGGTGTCGATGTGGGAACAGGGCTGTTCATGGCGCAACGAGGCCGTGGAGAAGCTGACGGAAGTCGGTCGGGCCTATCGCGTCGCCTATATGAGCGCGACCACCATGGTCCAGCGCGCCGCCGTGCTTTCCGATCTCGCCGTCGCGCCGATCGCCTCCTATTACGTGTCGGACGGCATGGAGGTTCTGGGGGAGAAGGAGGGGCTGCCGGAGCTCGGCTTCTATGAAATCCGTCTCAAGTTTTCCGAGCAGCGCGGCGAACTGGTCGAGGCGGTCGCCGATGCCATTCGCCACGCTTTCAGACCGGCCGAGCGGCAAAGCCGCGTGGCCTGACGCCTGGTGCATTGGCCAGAAAATCAGGTCTGATTTTCGGAAGGCACAGCGTTCAAATCAGAAGAGCAGTGCGATCAGCGCGCCGGCGGCAACGATCACGAGCCCTGCCAGCAGGATCGAGAAGACGCCGACGGCAAGCCCGATGACGAGACCGTAACCGTCGCGCTCGGTGGCCGAAAGGCCGATGATCGCGAGAGCAAGGGCGGGAAGCCAGTTGCCGAAGGGGATCGGGAAGAACACGACGATCGAAAGAATGAGCGCGAAGCCGCCCAGCACGCGCTCCGCCCTTCGGGTCTCGAGAAACCAGAAGCGCGGTTTTACCGCGCTCTCGATCCAGCGCAGCCAGGGCAGGACGCGGTCGAGAATGGCCATGCCGCGCGCGCCGTCGACCGAGAACCGGGCGATCCGTTCGGGAAGCCAGACGCGCGTATGGCGCGAGATCATCATCTGCCAGGAAACGAGGATCAGCGGCAGGCCCAGCAGCAGCGTGGCGCCGGGCGGCAGCGGGATCAGGTTGGGGATCGAAAAAAGAACGATGAAGGCGCCGAAGGAACGCTCCGCCAGGGCGTCATCGAGCTGTTCGAGGCTGAGACGACCATCCGGTCCGGGCCGGAGGCAGGCAATAATGTCCGAAAGCTTTTCTCCCTCATGTGATCGCGGTTCGAATTCCGTCTTGTCCTCGTTCAAACGTGCTGCTCCTCTTTTCGGGCTCTCTGCTAGATGGGGCCGATATCGACGAAAACCAGCTTTCCTTTGTCAAATTCCGGCTGCGGCGCCGCCCTGTGCCCGGCCTGTGGATAACCCCCGGAAAAGCTGTGCAAATGTCGGGCGCCGGCTGTGAACAGACAGTGCAGCGCCTGTGGAAATGGTTGCACCGTCAAAAGCGCATGGGTGCCACGGAACTCCGGGGCTTCTCGCACGTTGATTACGCACCCGAACACATTCCAGGAGATGCAAATGTTCAAAGGAAAGATCATCGCCGCGTTCACCCTGTTTGCCATGAGCGCCCTCGTCGCCTCCTGCGGCAACACGATCGAAGGCATGGGCCAGGATACCGCAAACGCGATCAATGCGACCCAGGATGCCGGCCAGTCGATCGACAACGCCGCTTCCTACTGAGGTCTCTGACAGGCCGGTCTTCTGCCGCCCGGGTGCCAAGCGCCCGGGCTTTTTTGCGTCAGAACGCGTTTTGCCAGCCATTATAGAACGGATGGTCGGGCAGGATCGGCAGGGCAACCGCACTGTAGGTCTTCGCAGACCAGTAGGCGGCGGTGGCGAAGTCGAGGCTCTGGCGGGCATCGCCAAGCGTCAGCGGCAGCGGGGTCTTGTTGCAGATGGCCTTGTGGAAATCCTGCATCTGCCCGGCAAATCCCGAGGGCGGCGGCGTGAAGCCGGCCAGCGCCTCATCGATCTTGCTGCCGATCGCCGCACTCGAGGGAACGAAGCGCCAGGGCGCCTTGTCAGCGGTGAAGTCGGGGCGGCTGTCGGTCTCTATCGTCACATTCTCGAAACAGAGCCGCATGCGGCTCAGGGGCTCCACCGAGCCGAGCGTCCCCGACGTCGTGGCCAGCGCGCCGCATTCAAGCTCGACGCTGATGCTGGCGCAGTCCTCGACCTCGACCTTGTTGACTCTGGTGGCTGTGCGGGCAAACAGCGAGCGCACGGGGCCGAGGAGATAGAACATCAGGTCATTGGCATGGATGGCCTGGTTCATCAGTATGCCGCCAAGCGCACCCGACCAGCTCTTGCGCCAGTCCTTCTCGTAGTAATCCGCGCCACGCAGCCAGTGCACCTCGCAGGTCGCCACCAGCGGCCTGCCGGCAAGCCCCGAGGCGATGATGTGGCGCGCCTTCTGGGCGCCATCATTGTAACGATACTGCATGATCGGCATCACATGGCCGGAGGAACGCGATTCGGCGTCGAGCAGTTCGTCGATATCGGCCAGCGATCCGACGAGCGGTTTCTCGCAGATGACGTGCTTGCCGGCCTGCAGGGCGGCAATGATCATCTTCTTGTGGGTTGCCGGCGGCGTGCAGATGTCGATCACGTCGATATCGTCCATGCCGACGATATCGAGATAGTCCGTCTCCAGCCGTTCGACACCGAATTCGGCGCCGGCGGCCTTCAGCAGGGAAGCGTCGAGATCGCACAATGCCGCGACCTCGAAGCGGTCGGTATTGGTGCGGTAGCCGTTTTGAATGTGGTTGCGGCCGATGCCGAGCCCGACAACCGCGACTTTCAGCGTTCTTGTCATTCACATGTCCTGATATGCGTCTTGCCGCATCCGGCATTGATTTTTGCCGTCGTCGCCGAGAGGGCCCGGAAGGCGTGAAACCGGTTTTCGGTCTGCGCGAAAGCGCGGTGCCTGTCTGAGCTGATGGCGGTTCTGGCGAGACGGGTCAAGATGAACTCTGCAATGGAATCAGACTATTTCAAAAAACTGTTACTAGCATAGACCGAAATTCACGTGTGGCCACCGTTTGCGGCAATAGCCATCTCAGTAACCTGCACGGACAAGAAAATCGTCTACCATCGAACGGTAGCTGCCGCCAAACAGGCGAAGATGCACGAGCGCCGGCCATAGGCTGTAAATCGCCTGGCGGATCTCGTAACCCGGTTCGAGCGCCGGATAGTTGTCATAGAAGCTCTGGTCCAGACTGCCGAACAGATTGAGCATGGCGAGATCGACTTCCGCATGGCCGTAATAGCTGGCCGGATCGATGAAGGCGGTGACCCGTCCGGCCGCCGCCATCACATTGCCCGACCAGAGATCGCCGTGAAGAAGGGCAGCCGGAGGGGTGTCTGGCAGATGGTCGGCCAGTCTTTGGCCGAGCCGTTCGATACGCCGGGCGAGGTCGGCGGGAATGTCACCGATATTGTTCAGAAGCCTGCGATCACGCCAGAACGTAACCCATGAGTGCGTCTTGTCGTTTTCGATCGGAACCTTGCCAAAGGCATAGTCGTGGTCGAAGCCATATTGCGGGCCGGTCGCGGCGTGAAGCCGGGCAAGCGAGCGGCCGAGATCCGCCTGAGCGCCGGCAAAACCACTTCGTCCTTCAACCTTCGCGATGATCAGGACGCGGTCATTGGTGGCGACCACATCCGGCGCCGGCGCGCCCGTTGCGGCGATCAGACGCAGCATCGCGCCCTCGACGGCGGGCGCCGGGCCGCCCTTGACGACGAATTGCCGACCGTCTTCGGTTTCCGCCAGCATCAGCGATGAAAGGTCGCCCGAGGCGAAATGGGACAGCGTGACGCGGTCGACGCCGATGAGGTTCGCTATCATGTCCTTGAGGTCATTCATCGCGGAAGCCGTAAATGGGTGGTTCAGGTTGGCGGCCGGCTCTGGACGCCGGGGGCGGTCCTCGCATAAAACGCTGAAAAGGCCGGGTCATCAGAGGCTACGGCAAAACAGGTTCGGAGTGCAAGTTTTGGCAATTGAAGACGTTCAGACACGCCCGCGCGATCCGCAGGCGGCGCAAGAGGTTATCGCACGGCTCAAGGAGCGTTTCGGCGACAAGGTGCAGACGGGCGAGGCCTTCCGCGCGCAGCACGCGCATTCGACCACCTATCTTCCCGCGCAATTGCCGGATGCCGTGTTCTTTGCCGAGAGTTCCGAGGACGTGAAGGCCGCCGTGAAGCTTTGCGCCGAACACAAGGTGCCGGTCATTCCCTTTGGCACTGGCTCCTCGCTCGAGGGGCAGGTGAACGCGCCGGAGGGCGGCATTTGCATCGACCTGTCGCGCATGAACCGGGTGCTTGAGGTCAATGCCGAGGACCTCGACTGTCGCGTCGAGCCGGGCGTCACCCGCGAGGAGCTGAACGACTATCTGCGCGATACCGGGCTGTTCTTCCCGATCGATCCCGGCGCCAATGCCTCGCTCGGCGGCATGGCCTCAACGCGCGCCTCCGGCACCAATGCGGTGCGCTACGGCACGATGAAGGACGTGGTGCTGGCGCTGACCGTCGTGACGGCGGACGGCGAGGAGATCACCACCGGGCGCCGCGCGCGCAAATCGTCGGCCGGTTATGATCTCACCCGGCTTTTCGTCGGCGCGGAAGGCACGCTCGGCATCATCACCTCGATCACGCTGAAACTCGCCGGCATCCCGGAGAAGATCGCCGGCGGCGTCTCTTCCTTCGAGACGCTGGAAGACGCCTGCAACGCCGTGATCATGACGATCCAGATGGGCATTCCGGTTGCCCGCATCGAGCTTCTCGACGCCCTTCAGGTCAAGGCCTGCAACGCTCATTCCGGGCTCGACTTTCCCGAAACGCCGCTGCTTCTCCTGGAATTCCACGGCAGCGAGGAGGCGGTCGCCATGCAGTCGGCGCAGTTTGCCGAGATTGCGTCCGAATGCGGTGGCTCCGATTTCGTCTGGACCGCCAATGCCGAGGAACGCACGAAGCTGTGGAAGGCCCGTCACAGCGCCTATTGGGCCGGCCGGGCGCTTGCGCCTGAACTCGACGGTCTCTCCACGGATGTCTGCGTGCCGATCTCGCGGCTTGCCGATTGTGTGCGCGAAACCCTGGAGGATGTGAAGCGCGAGGGCATTCTTGCGCCGGTCGTCGGCCATGCCGGCGACGGCAATTTTCATCTGCTCGTGCTGTTCGACACGAATAATCCTGAGGAGATCGCCCGCGTCGAGGCCTTCACCACGCGGCTTGCCGAAAGGGCAATTGCCATGGGCGGAACCGCGACCGGTGAACACGGCGTCGGCCAGGGAAAGAAGCGCGTCGTCGGCCAGGAGATCGGCACGGCGGTTTCCGCCATGCGGGCGATCAAGCAGGCGCTCGATCCGGATAATATCTTCAACCCGGGAAAGATTTTCTGAGCCGATGAGTATGTAGGACTCGTTTTCTCCGCGGCAGGCCAACTGGTCTGTCCCGGCGCGCCGTGATACGTTCCAGACAACGGAATGACCGGGCGGAACGGGCCGCCCGCCGAACGGGATGACGAACGGAAGTCGCGGGCCGCCGGCAGGCGGGGCCGCAGCGCGCCGGGTGAATGAGATAAGGAACCGCTAGATTGCTGGGACGAATACTTGTTTTCATCGGATCGCTGCTGGTTCTTCTGTTGTTTGCAGCGCTTGTCGTTCCCTATTTCGTCGACTGGAGCAGCTTCCGCCAGGAATTCGAGGTTCAGGCAAGCCGCGCGCTCGGCAAGAAGGTCGAGGTCGTGGGCGATGTCGATGTCCGGGTTCTGCCTTTCCCGGCGATCACCATGCATGACGTTCGGGTCGGACGCGACGCCTCCGGCGAACCGCTGGCGACCGCTGACGCCTTTTCCATGGATGCCGAGCTTGCGCCGTTTCTGAGCGGCGAGGTCCGCATCTTCAAGATGCTGCTGGAGCATCCGGTCATCAACCTGACGCTTGACGAGACCGGCGCGCTGTCGTGGACATCCACGGGCAACGGTCCGCTTTCGGCCCGGCGCGTGGTGTTCGAGGATGTGGAGATCAGCGATGGCGAAATTCGCCTTGCCGACGCCTCCGGCAAACCGTTGCGCACGCTGACCGAAATTGGCGCCATGCTTTCCGCCAATGCGATCGAAGGGCCGTGGCGGATGGAAGGCAGCGCCGTGCTTGACGGGCATGCGGGCGACTTCACCATCATCACCGGCCGGCCGGATCCGGAAACGGGTTCGATGCGTCTCAGGCTCTCGGCCGATCCTGCCGAATGGCCGGTGTCGGTGGCGCTTGAGGGCGATGTCACGCTCGATGATGGAAAGCCCGTCTATGCCGGTGGTTTCCGGCTTGCCGTTATGCAGGAGGATGCAGACGAGGTGCCGCCGCCGCGCGCCAGCGGCCAGTTCGAGCTGACCAATGAATCAATCGCTGTCCCCGAATACCGGCTCGAGATCGGCACGCGGGTCGATCCATATGTGATCTCGGGCGAGGCCAATTTCGATACGCGTCCGGGCGGCAGCTTTCTTCTGACGGCGGACGGCCAGCAATTCAATGTCGAACGGCTTTCCGATTACGACACCAATCTGAAAAAGGGCAGGGTGGCAACGCCGAACGCGCGCGAGCGGCTCGACATGCTGGTCGGCTTCCTGCGGCGGGTGCCGGTGCCGCAATTGCCGGGCACCGTGACCTTCCGTCTGCCGGCTCTGGTTTCCGGCGACACCACGATCCGTTCTGTCGTTCTCGACGCCGCGCCCGATGGCGACGGCTGGCGGATCGAGGATGGTTCGGCCGAACTGCCGGGCCGCACCCAGGTGGAGGCTTCCGGCAGGCTGTCGCTCGCAGAGGAGACCTCGTTCACCGGCTCGCTCCTGGTCGCCTCGCGCCAGCCGTCCGGCCTCTCGCAATGGCTGACCGGTAGCGTCGGCCCGGAAATCCGGGAGCTGGACCGCGCCGGCTTTTCCGCCGACGTCAATCTGACGGCCGGCACACAGATCTTTGAAAACCTGCAGATCGTGGCCGGGGACGCGGTGCTCGATGGCGCCTTGTCGCGCCAGTCCAATGGCGATGCGACACCCGAGCTTGACCTCGATCTCTCCGGCAATGTCATCGATTTCAATGCCTTGCGGGCGCTTGCCGGGCTGATGGTCGGCGAGAACATTGACAGCGGCCTGAGCCGTCACCGCATTCACGCGACGCTGCGGGCCGGCGAGGTCAATGCTTTTGATCTGAGCGCCGAGCTGGTCGACACGGATTTCACCTACCAGACCGGCGCGCTTTCCGTCGATCATCTGGAGATCGGCAATCTTGCCGGGGCGGCCATCACGCTTTCCGGGCAGGCCCAGACGGATCGCGCCCTGCCGAAGGGGTCCGCGCGGGTGACATTTTCAGCCGAGGATGTTTCCGGCTTTGTCGCAACGCTTCAGGACCGGTTCGGCGCGCATCCGTTCCTTTCCATGCTGAAGGAAAACGCGGCCTGGTATCAGAATGCCGCGCTGGAGGCCGATCTGGCTTTCGGGCAGGATGGCACGGGCGTTTCCGCAGTCTTTTCCGGCAGCGCCAATGACAGCCGCATCTCCGGTTCCTGGCGGCGCGATGCGCTTGTCGGGACGGGCGGGGTGAGCGGCCAGGTGCAGCTGTCCAATCCGGACGCGGCGATCGTTTTCGGCCAGGCCGGTCTCGCGCCGCTGCCCATTCCTGCGCCCGCCGGCGCGCAGCTTTCGCTGTCGATCGAGCGGTCTGAAGAGGAAGGACCGGTCGCCGTCGGCCTCAGGGCCGCAAGCGGCGAGACCCGGTTTACCGCCTCCGGCGAAGCGAGCCTTGAAGCCGATGATTTCCTGGCCGGCCGCTATTCGCTCTCGCTCGCAAGCCCCGATCTTGAGCCCTATCTTGCGATGAACGCCTTCGCCGTGCCGGGCACTGCCTTCGGCGTGCCATTGTCAGTCAAGGCAAGCCTTGAGGTTACGCCGAAGCAGTTCGCATTCTCGGCGATCGAGGGCGATCTCGACGGCAATGGCGTGACGGGAGGTCTGGCCCTCAAACGCGGCGAACCGGTTGCCCGTCTCGACGGGGCGCTGTCGCTCGACCGGCTTGATCTTGCGTGGCTGATGGAGGCCGTGTTCGGCCCGAATTTCGTCCTGGCGCCGGACGGTCTGCCGGATACGCCCTTCGGCTCCGCCTATTTCGGCACGGCCGAGGCCGATATCGACATTCAGGCCGCTTCCTTCGACGCCGGCCTGCCGGAGCCGGTAACCGGCATGAGCGGCACAATCGGCTTTCGCGGTGGTGGACTGACGCTGACGCGCCTTGCCGGACGGCTTTTCGACGGCACGCTTTCCGGCGACCTGCAGCTCGGCAATTCGGGCGGCGACGGCTATTTCCAGGCGCAGCTCAACCTTGCCGATGCCGCCCTGCCGGACACGCTGTGGAAGGCCGGCGAAAGCCCGGTGGCAAGCGGTCGTTTCGACCTCGGACTGGTGGTCGAAACGACGGCGGACACGGCGGCGGGCCTGATGGCCGATGCCAGCGGTTCCGGCATGCTGACGCTGAAATCTCCTGTCATTTCAGGGCTGGACTTCGCCGTCACCGATCCGCTGCTTGCCTGGGCGGATGCGCAGGGCACGGAGGTCACCAATGCGGCGATCGAGGATGAAATGCGCGCGCTGATCTTTGGCGATGGCAGCTTTACCGCGGGCGACATTGCCATTCCCTTCAGCATCACCGACGGCGTGCTGCAGGCTCGCAACGTCTTCGTCGATCTCCCGGAAGCGAGGGTCTATGGCGCTCTGCGAACAGACCTCGCCGAACATGACCTCGAGGCGTCGATCGATGTGGCGCTGAAACTCGGCGAGGCGAGCGAGGAGGGAGCGAGCGCCGGTTTCACCATCGGCTTTGCCGGGCCGCTCTCCGATCCGGTGCGCAGCCTGGACCTGACGGAGGTGAACAATTTCCTGGCGCTGCGGGCCGTCGAGCGCGAACGGGCGCGGGTGGAACGGCTGCAGGCCGATATTCTGGAAAAGCAGCGCCTCCGGCGCGAGGCGACGTTCTATGAATTCCGTGCCGAACAGCGGGCGCTCGAGCGCCGGGAGCGCGAGGAGGCCGAGCGCCTGCGCCGCGAGGAGGAGGAACGCCGCCGGCGCGAGGCTGAAGATGCCGCCGCCGGCGACCAGGCCGCAATTACCGTTCCGTCGCCCGCCGAAGGCGGCGAGCCGTCGCAGACCGAGGCGCAACCCGGCGAGGCGAGCGATTGGGACTTGATGATCGAATCGGTGATCCGCGGCGCCGAGGAGCAGCGCGGCGTGCAGGCGCCGCTTCCCTGAGAGCCTAAAAAAGGCCCGTTTTCAAACCCATATGTGGCTTTGCTGGACCAAAGCGCGATTTGAGGCTAGAGCATTTCGCAGTCAGATGGAAACATCTGACGTTAAGCGAAAATGCGTCAAAACAAAGAGATAGAGCGGTTGCGCGTTTCCATGCTAGGCGCAGCCGCTCCAGTGGAAATCCGGTTCGCAGGAGGCAGAAAATTGAAACGCACGGCTTTACTCGTCATCGGCTGGGTCATGGTCGCCTTGGGCGTTATCGGCGTATTTTTGCCGATCATGCCGACGGTGCCGTTCCTGATCGTTGCCGCGGCGGCCTTCGCCCGTTCCTCCCCGGAGCTCGAGGCGCGACTGATGAACCATCCCCGCTACGGCGCTCATCTTCGCCAGTGGCGCCATGAGGGCGCGATCGCCACGCCCGCCAAGATCCTGGCAGTGACGGCCATGTGCTTCAGTTTCCTGTCGGTGCTCTATTTCGCTTCGGCCTATCTCTGGCTGCAGCTTGCCGTTGGGCTGGTGCTTCTGAGCTGCGCCGCCTTCGTGGTCACCCGTCCGTCGCCGGTCGCCGTGCGCGCGGACCGTTGAGCCAGTCGCAGAGCGCTCGCCTCCCCATATGCGTCACCGCAGGGCGTTTCTTCAATGCGGCTGCGCGGTTTTCAGCACCGGCGCATTCGACCAGTCCGGCTTGCTGATGCTCTGACGCGGCGGAGACGACCGGTTCTCGATCTGTGCGAGCACGGCGCGGGCAAGCTCTCGTCCCGCCTGGCTGAAATCCTCACTCATGGCGATGATCTCGGGGCTGATCCAGTTGAGGAAATCGGCTGGTTGCTTTGCAACAAGGTCGATATCTTTTCCGAGCTTCAGGCCGCGCGACCTGAGCGCCGCCATGATCGGAATGGCGCTGCTGCCGGAACAGGCGATGACGCCGTCCGGCGGCGTTGATGACGACAGCGCTGCCAGCACCCCGTTGCGGATTTCCGACAGTGACGAATCCGTGCTGACCGATGTCAGCGGCGTTTCCTGAAGCCCGAAGCGGCTGAGGCCGCGCTCGAAGCCGGAACGGAAATAACGGTAATAGGTGAGGTGGCTCGGCGGCTGCAGGCAAACGATGCGTTTGCGTCCGCGCTCCGCAAGCCGTTCCACAGCGTCCATCGCATAGGCGTCATTGTCGAAATCGTGGAAGGGATAGTCGTGGTCGCTTTCTGTGCGGCCATGGGCGGCGAACGGCATGCCACGCTCGCGCATCAGCGCAATGCGCGGGTCGTCCGGGGCAATGCGCGAGATGATCACCCCGTCTGCCGAACCGGTGTCGAGAATATAGCGGATCGGCGCCATCGGGTCATGGTGGATCGGCTGCGGCATCAGCACCAGATGGTAGGGCGTGTCCGACAGGACGTCCGATATGCCGAAAATCATCTGGCCGGACATGCCCATGATCTCTTCCTCCATGCTGAGGACAAGCGCGATCACATTGGTCTTGCCGGTGCGAAGCCGGACGCCGGCGCGGTTCGGCATGTAGCCAAGCTGCTTGGCGACGAGCCGCACGCGCTCCTTGGTGTGCTCGGCGATATCCGGCGCATCCTTCAGCGCGCGGGAAACCGTCGTCACCCCGAGCCCGGTCATATAGGCAATGGTCTTCAGTGTCGGACGCGCATTGCTGGTCTCGCGCGTACTTCCGGTCGTGGGTTTCATCAACGTCTTTCATCTCCCTCGTCGCGCGTGCCGCGCGACGGCACGGGCCGTGGGGCCCGTCTCCTCCCTGGTGGCTGAGCATATCGGACAACAGACCGGGGCCGGCCTGAATTGCAACGATACGCTGATTCTCATGGGCAACGCCAATAGCGCGCGCCTTCTTGTTTTTCTTGAGCGGCCCTGCATTTGCGGTTTCGCAAAGCCGACGGAGCCTCCCCTCCGGTCCGCCGTTCATGGACTGTCTCGTGGCAAAGACGTCCATTCTCAGCTTAGCGCGACAATAGCTGTAACGATACAGAAAAATTGCTGCTGCGCTTAAAGCGGACTTATTGCCGGATTGGCGCCTGATGGAGAAACTGCCGTAAATCAGGATTTCGCAGGTGCGAGCCAGATCAGCCAGGGATATTCACGGAACACATAAAAACAATATAAAACAATGTAATATCTCAAATTCGCAATGCAGAAATAGAGCCTGCTTCTTCTCTTTGGACCAGTGCGAAAGTAACGGTTTGTCAGAAATCGGAATAAAAAGGTTGCGCCTTATTTGGCTTTCGCATACCTTTTTTCGGCAACGTTTCAGTTGGGAGGACAGTATGAAACATGCAATTCTCACCGCCGCCCTGGCGGCCGGCGTAGCCATGCCTATGGCAGCCAACGCGACCGACCTCGAGGTGACCCACTGGTGGACATCCGGCGGCGAGGCGGCAGCCGTGAAGGTACTTGCCGACAATTTCAACGAGACCGGCAATAATTGGGTGGACAGCGCGATTGCCGGCTCCGGTTCGACCGCAAACCCGATCATCATCAGCCGCATTATCGGCGGCAATCCGATGGGCGCGACCCAGATGAATACCGGTCGTGACGCGGAGGAGCTGATCAAGGCCGGCCTGATGCTGGACCTGACGGAACTCGCCGAGAAGGAAAACTGGCGCGAGAAAATCCGCCCCGCCAAGTTGCTTGAGGCTTGCGAGTATGACGGCCGGATCTACTGCGTGCCGATCAATATCCATTCCTGGCAGTGGATGTGGCTGAACCGCCATGTGTTCGAGGAGAACGGCATTCCGGTTCCGACCAACTGGCAGGAACTGGTGGATGCGGCGCCCGCGCTGCAGGAGGCCGGCGTCACTCCGCTCGCCACCGGTCAGCCCTGGCAGGTTGACGGCATCCGCAACGTGATGCAGGTCGCCATCGGCGGCGTCGACAACTACCTCGCCGTCAATGGCGACAAGGACGCGGAAGCCGTGATGAGCGACGAAAATCGCGCGATCTGGGAGGCATTTGCCCAGGCGCGCGAGATGGTCGACGACGCCTATTCCGGTCGCGACTGGAATGTCGCCACCAATATGGTGATCCAGGGTGATGCAGCCGCACAGATCATGGGTGACTGGGCACAGGGCGAGTTCGCCCAGGCGGGCCAGCAGGCCGGCGTCGACTATGATTGCCTGCCGGGTCTCGGCAACAACCCCGTTCTCGATACGGGCGGCGATGCCTTCTACTTCCCGAAGAACGGCGATCCGGACATCACGGCCGCGCAGCTTGAGCTGGCCTCCATGCTGGTTTCTCCGGAAACCCAGGTCGAGTTCAATCTCGTCAAGGGCTCGCTTCCGGTGCGCGGCGATGTCGATCTTGAGGCCGCCAATGCCTGCATGAAGAAGGGTCTCGAAATCCTCGCCAATCCCGAAAACGTCCTGCCGTCGACCGAGCAGTTGCTCGATTCCGACACGCAGGGCCAGATCACGGACCTGGCGCTGGAGTTTTTCTCCTCCGACATGACGGTCGACGAGGCGCTCGAGCGGCAGCAGTCGATCATCGAACAGGCCATGTAAGCCTCGGCCGAAAGGGATAAGGGGCGGGCCCGGCTCTTGCGAGGCCTGCCCCTTTTTCTTCCGGATCCATGCCAATCTGAGAGGGGAGCTGCAATGTCTGCTGTTGCTCGCCGTCCGCTCGGTCTGTTCAAGAACCTGAACGCCAAGATCGCGGCAATTCCGATGATGCTGACCGCTGTGGTCATCTTCATCGGTTGCACTGCCTGGACGGTCATCTATTCATTCACCGACTCGCGGCTTCTGCCCAGCGAGAATTTCGTCGGCCTTGCCCAGTATGATCGCCTGTTCGACACGACGCGCTGGAATGTCGCGATCGTCAACCTCTTGATCTACGGCGGTTTGAGCCTCGTCTTTTCCTTCGTCGTCGGCTTTCTTCTGGCCACGCTTCTCGATCAGAAGATCCGTTTCGAAAACACCTTCCGCACGATCTTTCTCTATCCCTTCGCGCTTTCCTTCATCGTCACCGGCCTTGTCTGGCAATGGATTCTTGATCCCGGTCTCGGCCTGCCGAAATTCCTTGACGACCTCGGCCTGCCCGGCGGCAATTTTGCCATGCTCGGCAACAAGAGCACGGTGATCTATGCGCTGGTGATTGCCGGCCTCTGGCAGGGCACGGGGCTTGTCATGGTGCTGATGCTGGCGGGCCTGCGCGGCATTGACGGCGAGATCTGGAAGGCGGCCAAGGTCGACGGCATCCCCGCATGGCGGACCTATCTTTTCATCGTCATTCCGATGATGCGCGGCGTTTTCGTGACCACGCTCGTTATCGTCGCCTCGGGCATCGTCCGCGTCTACGACCTCGTTGTCGCCATGACGCAAGGTGGGCCGGGTTTCGCCTCGGAAGTGCCGGCCAAATATGTCTACGACCTGATGTTCCAGCGCGGCAATATCGGCCAGGGGCTTGCCGCCTCGACCGTGATGCTGGTCACCGTCTTCATCATCCTCGTGCCCTGGGCGCTGATGGAATTTCGAGACAAGAAGAGGAAGTGAGGAGGGGACGATGAGTACAGTCATGTCAACCGAACCGTCGGGCCCGCGCCCCAAGCGCCGTTTCGCGCCATCGCGGATCATGCTTTATTCCATTCTGTTCGTCGCTGCGGTCTATTACCTCATTCCCCTTTACGTGATGGTGGTGACCTCGCTGAAGGGCATGCCGGAAATCCGCATGGGCAATATCTTCGCGCCCCCGGTGGAAATCACCTTCGAACCCTGGGTGAAGGCCTGGAGCCAGGCCTGCACCGGGCTTTATTGCGAGGGCATCCGCGTCGGTTTCTGGAATTCGGTCAAGATCACCGTGCCGGGCATCATCGTCTCGATCGCGGTTGCCTCGGTCAATGGCTATGCGCTGGCCAACTGGCGCTTCAAGGGGTCGGAATTCTTCTTCACCGTGCTGCTGTTCGGGGCATTCATCCCCTATCAGGTGATGCTCTATCCGCTCGTGATCATCCTGCGGGAACTGCACATGTTTTCCACGCTGCCGGGTATCATTTTGGTGCACACCATTTTCGGCATGCCGATCCTGACGCTTCTGTTCCGAAACTACTTTGCCTCGCTGCCGGAGGAGCTGTTCAAGGCGGCCCGCGTCGATGGCGCCGGCTTCTGGCAGATCTTCTTCCGCATCATGCTGCCGATGTCGCTGCCGATCTTCGTCGTCGGCATGATCATCCAGACAACGGGCATCTGGAACGACTTCCTGTTCGGCGTGATCTTCGCCGGCCAGCGCAACTATCCGATGACGGTGCAGCTCAACAACATCGTCAACGCCGTGCAGGGCGTGAAGGAATACAACGTCAACATGGCGGCAACGCTTCTGACCGGCCTCGTTCCGCTGGCCGTCTATTTCGTTTCCGGACCGCTGTTCGTGCGCGGCATCGCCGCCGGCGCGGTGAAAGGGTGAATGATGAATACCAGTGTTTCCATCAAGGATCTCTCACTCTCCTTCGGCGCGATCGACGTGCTGAAAAACCTCGATCTCGACATTCAGGACGGCGAGTTTCTGGTCCTGCTCGGCTCGTCGGGCTGCGGCAAGTCGACGCTTCTGAACTGTATTGCCGGCCTTCTCGAAGTTTCCGCCGGACAGATCTTCATTAAGGACAAGAACGTCACCTGGCTCGAACCGAAGGATCGCGGCATCGGCATGGTATTCCAGTCCTATGCGCTCTATCCGCAGATGACGGTGGAGAAGAACCTCTCCTTCGGGCTGCAGGTCGCCAAGGTGCCAAAGGCCGAGATCGACAAGCGCGTCAACCGCGCCTCCGAGATCCTGCAGATCGAGCCGCTCCTGAAGCGCAAGCCTGCCGAGCTCTCCGGCGGTCAGCGCCAGCGCGTTGCCATCGGCCGCGCACTGGTGCGCGATGTCGACGTGTTTCTGTTCGATGAGCCGCTCTCCAATCTCGACGCCAAGCTCCGCTCCGAACTGCGCGTCGAGATCAAGCGGCTGCACCAGTCGCTTGAAAACACGATGATCTATGTGACCCATGACCAGATCGAGGCGATGACGCTCGCCGACCGGATCGCGATCATGCGCGGCGGCGTCATCCAGCAGCTGGACGAGCCGACGACGATCTACAATCGCCCGGTCAACCGTTATGTCGCGGGTTTCATCGGTTCGCCGTCGATGAATTTCCTCGACGGGGAACTGGCTCAAAAGGACGGGAAGACGATCTTCCGGTCGAACGGCGTCGACTTCGGCCTCGACGGTTATGAAGGCAATGGGCCGCTGCCGGCTTCCGGCAAGGTCATTCTCGGCGTCCGGCCGGAACATGTGATGGTCGATGACGAAATCGCCCAGGGCCAGGAGGTCCATGAGGCCGTGGTCGACCTCGAGGAGCCCATGGGCGCGGACAACCTGTTGTGGCTGAAACATGCCGGCCACCTGTTCACCGTGCGCGTCGGCGGCAACAAACGCTACAAGCCGGGGCAGCAGATCAGGCTCGCCTTCGCCATGGAGCTGGCATCGCTGTTCGACGCGAAAACGGAGCTCAGACTGTAACGCAATTGGAAAGTCGCGGCTTTCCCTTTCGGGTAAACGCGCTAGAATTGCGGAACGGAGAAACCTTTGCCGGCGCAGGCCCGCGCCGGTCTCAATGCGGAGTTCGGCAGCCAGGATCTGCCGGGAGGATGAGATGACAAAACTCGGATTTCAACTGTATAGCGCGCGCAACTATCAGCCCTTTTCAGGCGTGTTCAGGAAGCTCGCGGCCGCTGGCTATGGCGAGGTCGAAGGCTATGGCGCGCTTTATGACGACCTTGACGAGGCTGGCCTCGACCGGCTCGCCTCCGATCTGGAAGCGATCGGCCTTTCAATGCCGACCGGCCATTTCGGCCTTTCGATGCTGGAGACGGATCCTGACCGGGTTCTGGATATTGCCTCCAGGCTGAAGATGGACAGCGTGTTCTGCCCGTTCCTTTTGCCCGACCAGCGGCCCGACACGGCCTCGGGGTGGAAGGATTTCGGCGCGCGGCTGGAGGCGGCCGGCAAACCCTTCCGCGATGCCGGTCTCGTCTTCGGCTGGCATAACCACAATTTCGAGTTCGAGCTTCTGCCTGACGGCACGGCGCCGATGCGTCACATCATGGCCGGCGGTCCTTCGCTGGCCTGGGAAGCCGATATCGCCTGGGTGATCCGCGGCGATGCCGATCCCTATTTCTGGATCGAGCTCTTCAAGGAGCGGATCACCGCTGTCCATGTGAAGGACATTGCCGGGGAGGGCGAGAACGCGGATGAGGATGGCTGGGCCGATGTCGGTTACGGCACGGTCGACTGGAAGGGTCTGATGAAGGTGCTGAAGTCGATGCCGATCAAGCATTATATCGTCGAACATGACAATCCGAACGATATCGAGCGGCTGATCGAGCGTTCGATCGCATCTTTCCAGACCTTCTGAACGAGGCAAACATGACCAAGGAACTGGGTGTCGGCATCCTCGGATGCGGCAATATTTCTGCGACCTATTTTTCGCTCGCGCCGATGTTCAAGGGGCTGAAAGTGTTGGCCTGCGCCGACATCAACGCCGCCGCGGCCAAGGCGCGGGCGGCGGAATATGGCGTCACCGCGCAGGGCGTCGACGAACTCTTCGCCAATGACGAGATCGACGTCATCGTCAATCTCACCATTCCGGCGGCGCATTACGAAATGTCGCGCCGCGCGCTGGAAGCCGGCAAGCATGTCTATTCGGAGAAGCCGCTGGTGCTTTCCATCGACGAGGGCAAGGAACTCGGACGCCTTGCGGCGGAGAAGGGGCTTGCCGTCGGCTGCGCGCCGGATACGTTTCTCGGCGGCGCCCACCAGCGGGCCCGCAACTATATCGATGAAGGCCATATTGGCCGGATCACCTCCGGCACCTGCCATGTGATGAGCGCGGGCATGGAAATGTGGCATCCGAACCCGGACTTCTTCTTCCTGCCCGGCGGCGGACCGGTGCTCGATCTCGGGCCGTACTATATCGCCAATCTGATCAACCTGATCGGCCCGGTGAAGCGGGTTGCGGCGCTGACTTCGATGGCCAACGAAACCCGCACCATCACCTCCGAGCCGCGCAAGGGCGAGATCATTCCGGTCAAGACCCCGACCAATATCCATGCGCTTCTGGAGTTCGAGAACGGCGCGACGGTGTCGCTTGCGGCAAGCTGGGATGTCTTCGCCCACCGCCATTCCCCCATGGAGCTTTACGGAACGGAAGGCTCGCTCTTCGTGCCCGATCCGAACTTCTTCGGCGGAACGGTGGAGGCGGCCGGGCGCGACGGCAAGATCGGTGAGCTGGATCTCGGCGACCATCCTTTCGCCAAGCCGAATCAGGACTTCGACAAGGGCGACAAGCGCGGGCGGGCGAACTACCGCACCGCCGGCCTTGCCGATATGGCCGTGGCCCTGATCGAGGGACGGGACGCCCGCTGCTCGCTCGACCGCGCGCTGCACGGCGTCGATGTCATGGCCGCGATCCTGAAATCGGGCGAGAGCGGAGAATTCGTGCCGCTTTCGACGACATGCACGCAGCCGGCCGCACTCGACGCCGAGGCGGCGGCAGCGCTTCTGCGTTAGTTTTGTCATAAGGCATGGTCTGTTGCGGTCAGCCTGCCTATAGTTACAAACACGAAAGGCGGCCATGCCGCCTTTTTCATGTCGTCGCGCCTGCTGCGCGACGGCGCATTTCAGACAACGGGAACAAGATGATGAGCTGGACACCGTCCGAGACGCGCTATGACACGATGAAATATAACCGCTGCGGCAATTCCGGCCTGAAACTGCCGGCGATCTCGCTGGGGCTCTGGCACAATTTCGGCGATGACACGCCGCGCGAACGCAAGGTCGCGATCTGCCAGACGGCGTTTGACGCGGGGATTACCCATTTCGACCTCGCCAATAATTACGGCCCGCCGGCGGGGAGCGCCGAGACGGCCTTCGGCTCGATCCTGAAGAAGGAGTTTGCCGGGCTGCGCGATGAAATGATCATCTCGTCAAAGGCCGGTTACGGTATGTGGCCTGGACCCTACGGCGAATGGGGCAGCCGCAAATACATGATCGCCTCCTGCGACCAGAGCCTGAAACGGCTGGGCCTCGACTATGTCGATATCTTCTATTCGCACCGTTTCGATCCCGATACGCCATTGGAAGAAACCATGCTGGCGCTCGATCACATCGTGCGCTCGGGCAGGGCGCTCTATGTGGGGATATCCTCCTATAATTCGCAGCGCACCCGCGAAGCCTATGCGATCCTGAAGGAGCTGAAGACCCCCTTCGTCATCCACCAGCCAAGCTATTCGATGATCAATCGCTGGGTCGAGGATGACGGGCTTCTCGACACGCTGGAAGAACTCGGCCTCGGCTCCATCGTCTTCTCGCCGCTCGCCCAGGGCATGCTGACATCGAAATATCTGAACGGCATCCCGGAAGACAGCCGCGCCGCCCAGGGCAAGTCGCTGCAGCAGGCCTTCCTCAAGGACGAGACGATCGCCCATATCCGCTCGCTGAACGCGATTGCCGAACGGCGCGGCCAGACGCTGGCGCAGATGGCGCTCGCCTGGGTGTTGCGCAAGGGCCGGGTGACAACGGCGCTGATCGGCGCGAGCCGTCCGGAACAGGTGACCGATTGCGTTGCCGCTCTCGACAATCCCGACTTCACCGATGCCGAACTGGCGGAAATCGACGGCTATGCGCTCGATGCAAACATCAATATCTGGGCGAAATCGGCCGAACGCAAAGGGCCTGAACGGAAGAAATGAGAAAAGGCCTGCGGGCGGCAGCTACGACACCCGCAGGCGCCATCATCCCGGTCATGCGCGTGCCCGGGATGATGCCTTCGCGGTCGATCAATCGGCCACAAAGCAGTCGGTCAGGTTGCCGGCAAGGTTCTCGATCAGCACGAAGTAGAGATCCGGTCCGTCTTCAAGCCCGGCGCCAAGCGGATCGAGGACGCCGGTGCGGGCATCGGTTCCCTCGATCACGGCATCGATGATCTTCGGCGGGAACTGCGGTTCGGAGAAGACGCAGGCCGCGTCCAGTTCCGTGAGCTTGTCGTGAATTTCGCGAATACGCTGGGCGCTCGGCGGCGCTTCCGGGTTGACGGTGATCGAACCCGCCGCCTCGACGTTGAAGCGATGACCGAAATAATGGTAGGCATCGTGGAAGACGACATAGGGCTTTTTCGAAACGCTGTCGATCTGCGCCTGAATGCCGGCCGTCAGGTCATCGAGCCTCGCCTCGAGCTTCTCGGCATTATCGGCATAGATCGCCGCGTTGGCCGGATCTTTCTCGGCAAGCGTTTCTGCCATTGCGGCCGCAAAGGCCTTCGCGTTCATCGGGTCAAGCCACATATGCGGATCGACCTCGCCGTCATGGTGGTGTTCGGCTTCTCCATGCGCGTGCTCAGCCTCCGCATGTTCATCGTGATCATGGTCGGCGTGCTCATCATGGTCCGCGTCGTGATCGTCGTGCGCGTCGCCTTCATGATCGTGGTCATGTGCGTCGAAGGCCCCGCCCTCGCGCGGTTCGAGCGTTTCGACGCCGGGGGCCTCCTCAAGCTCCACGACTTCGGCATTGCCGCCGAGCGCCTCAAGCGGCTTGTCGAGGAAATGCTCGAGCGCCGGTCCGATCCAGAACACGACATCGGCCTCCTGCAGGGCGCGCGCCTCTGACGGAGCCATGCTGTAGGTGTGTGGCGAGGCCGCGCCCTTGACCAGAAGCGTCGTCTCGGTCTCCGTTCCCGCCGTGATCGCTGTTGCCAGTGAGTAGAGCGGCTTGATCGACGTGACCACCTTCAGATTGTCATCTGCGATGGCGGCGCCTGCGGCCGAAACGGCAGCGGTTGTCAGGAGAAGCATACGAAGGGAATTCATCGGGACCTCACTTGCATTGAAATGTTATGTTATTACATTAATTGCGTAATGCTATAACGTATGTCATAGAACGCCGCAAGACGGAGTTTTCAGAAATTGACCAAGACCATGGATGAGGCCGGGCTGCTGGTTTCGCTGCAGGATGCCGGGATCAGGCGCGAAGGGCGCTTTCTCGTGCGCGGCGTGCGTTTCGACGTGCGGCGCGGCGAGATCGTCACCCTGATCGGGCCGAACGGCGCCGGCAAGTCGACCAGCGCGAAGATGGCGATCGGCGTATTCGAGCCGGACGAGGGCAGAGTGTGGCGCGCGTCCCGCCTGAAGGTCGGCTACGTGCCGCAGAAGCTCAACATCGATCACTCGCTGCCGCTCACCGTTCGTCGGCTGATGACAGTCACGGGGCCGCTGTCGCGCGCGGAGATATCCGGTGCGCTTGAGGCGGTCGGCCTCTCGCATATGGAAGAGGCGAACGTCCAGAACCTTTCGGGCGGCGAGTTCCAGCGGGCGCTTCTGGCCAGGGCGATCGCCCGCAAGCCGGATCTGCTGGTGCTTGACGAACCGGTTCAGGGCGTCGACTATTCCGGCGAGATCGCGCTTTACGAACTGATTTCGAAGATCCGCGACCGCCAGGGCTGCGGCGTGCTGATGATCTCGCACGACCTGCATGTGGTGATGGCCCAGACCGATACGGTGGTCTGCCTCAACGGCCATGTGTGTTGCACGGGAACGCCGGAGGATGTCAGCGGCAGCGAGGCCTATCAGGCGCTTTTCGGGGCGCGGGCCTCAGGCGCGCTTGCGCTCTACCGCCACCATCACGACCACACCCACATGCCGGACGGGCGCGTGCGCCATGCCGACGGGACGGTGACCGATCACTGCCATCCCCATGACGGGCACCATACGCATGATGACGGGGAGAAATCCCATGCTTGACGATTTCTTCACCCGCGCGCTGATTGCCGGCATTGGCGTCGCCTTGATGGCGGGCCCGCTCGGCTGTTTCATCATCTGGCGCAAGATGGCTTATTTCGGCGATACCATGGCGCATTCCGCGCTGCTGGGCGTGGCCCTGTCGCTGCTCTTTGCCGTCAACCTCACCCTCAGCGTTTTCGTCGTTGCCACCGCGATCTCGGTTCTGCTCATCCTGCTGGAAAGACGGCGCGCGCTTTCGACTGACAGCCTGCTCGGCATTCTCGCCCATTCGACGCTGGCGGTCGGTCTGGTGATCGTTTCCTTCCTCACCTGGGTCCGGGTTGATCTCATCAGCTTCCTGTTCGGCGACATCCTCTCCGTCACGCGCACGGATATCGTCATCGTCTGGCTCGGCGGCCTTGTCGTCGTCGGCGCGATCGTCGCGCTCTGGCGGCCGCTTCTGGCGGCAACCGTCTCGCCGGAGATTGCGCAAGCCGAAGGGCTGAGGCCGGAAACCGCGCGTTTCGTCTTCATGCTGCTGATGGCTCTGGTGATCGCGATCGCGATGAAGATCGTCGGCATCATGCTGATCACCTCGCTGCTGATCGTGCCGGCGGCGACTGCGCGACGCTTTGCGAAGACGCCGGAGGCGATGGCAGTGATCGCCTCGTTGATCGGCGCGGTCTCCGTGGTGACGGGGCTTTATGCCTCGCTCTATTATGATACGCCCTCGGGGCCGTCGATCGTCGTTGCCGCCATGCTGCTTTTCGTTGCCGGCATGGTTCCACTTGCCGCCCGACGGGCATGAAGGAGGTTTTCCGATGACCATTGCCGCGCGCAAACTGACCCGCAACCAATCGCTCGTCTTCGACTGTCTTGCGGAAAGCGAAGGCCCGATGAGCGCCTACACGATCCTCGACCGCCTGCGTGACCACGGTTTCAAGGCCCCGCTGCAGGTCTACCGCGCGCTCGACAAGCTGACCGAGGCGGGCATGGTGCACAGGCTGGAAAGCATGAATGCCTATGTCGCATGCGCCCACCCGGACGAGGACTGCAGCCATCACGGCATGACCGCCTTTGCCATCTGCGAAGGATGCGGCGCCGTCATCGAGTTTCACGCCCACGAGATCGAGCATGCGCTGGCAGCCCTGGCGGAAAGCAGGAAATTCAAGCCGGAGCGGATGACGGTGGAAATGCGCGGCCTGTGCGAGGCCTGCCGGCGCTAGCGCATCGGCTCGAAAATCGGAACCGATTCTCAATAAGAACGAGGCGTCGATTCAATAACGCGCGGTTGGCCCGTCTTTCTCAGGAGGCCGTCTGCCCGGCCGTACTGGCGTTGACCACCGCGACTGCTGCCGGCTGCCGGTGGTCTTCGCCCTGTCTGTCGACAGATGTCAGGTTACGTCCGCCCTGTTTGGCGGCATAAAGCGCACGGTCTGCCCGGATCAGCAGGCTGCGCGGTTCATGCGAGGTGTTTGCCGGCCTTTCCGTCGCGATGCCGATCGAGACCGAGAGCCGCTTCAGCGGACTTGTGGCATGCAGGATGTCGAGCCGGGCAATGGCCTCGTGGATCCGCCTCGCCATGCTGAGCCCGTCATCTTCCTCGCAGTTCGGCAGCACCAGCGCGAACTCCTCGCCGCCGAACCGTGCGGGCAGGTCGCTTTCCGCCCGCGTGCTGGCCTTGAGCGCGGCTGCAACCTGCTTGAGACAGTCATCTCCGGCCAGGTGGCCATAGGTGTCGTTGTAGCCCTTGAAATGATCGATATCGATCATCAGCAGGGTCAGCGGCGCGTCGTTGAAGCGGGCCTCCTGCCAGCTTTGCCGGAGGCTTTCATCGAACAGCCGCCGGTTGGCAAGGTCGGTCAGGGCATCGGTGTTGGAGATATGGTCGAGCGAGCGATACTCGCTCAACAGCGCCTCGCCGCGCAGCTTCTCACGCAGGTAAAGCAGGAATATTTTCCGCTCTATGGTCTCGATCCGCACATTGGCAAGCATCGTCATCACCGTGGTCGCCAGAAGAAAGATCAAGGGCGAAGCCTTTTCATCGGGCACAAGCGTCGGCAGCGGCAGAATGAAATAGACGGCGATGGCGAAGTTGATCGCCGAGGCGAGCATTGCCTGCGGCGGGCGCAGCGGCAGGGCGATGTTGGCGACCACGGCGACAAGAATGAAGGCATAGGGCTCGTAGCGCACGATCGGATTGCCGACCGTGGTCAGCATCAGTCCCGCCCCCAGCGAAGCAATGGAAATGCCGATGACCGACATCAGTCCCGGCAGGCGCGTGTCGTGCCGGAACGCGATCACGACTGACAGCGCTGCCATAAGGGAGAAAATAACGCCGGCGCGGATGATCGAAAGCTCGATGATCAGCTCCGGCCGGTAGATCAGATCGATGGCGACAAAGGCGAACAGGAAGCCGATCCCCACCAGGGCGGCGCGGACGATCTGGCGATGCCGGCTGGCGTGGATATGGGCATTGAACCGCTCCTCGAGCTCCGGAGGAAAGGTCAACACCCAACCGGTGCGCGCAAGCTGCCTGCCGATCAGTTCGTCAAGCGCCTGGTCCGGTTTCGGAAGCGTGATGAACGACGTGGGGCTCATCCGGCCGAACCGCTGTCGAGCACCCTGAGTTCGCGTTTGAAACGCTTCCAGTTTTCCTGGTAGCTTGCCGCCGAGCGGCGCAATCCCTCGATCGCGGCCGTGTCAAGCGTGCGCACCGCCTTGGCGGGGGCGCCGACGATCAGGCTGTTGTCGGGGAACGTCTTGCCCTCCGTCACCAGCGCATTGGCGCCGACGAGGCAATTCCTGCCGATAACGGCGCCGTTGAGGATGGTGGCGCCCATGCCAACAAGGCTGTTGTCGCCGATGGTGCAGCCATGGATGATGGCGTGATGACCGATGGTGCAGCCCTCGCCGATGGTCGCAGGCGACCCCATGTCGGTGTGGATCATCACGCCGTCCTGGACATTGCTGCCGGCCCCGATGGTGATCGGCTCATTATCGCCGCGCAACACGGCCGAGAACCAGATCCCGACATCGTCGCCGATGATGACATTGCCGATCACGGCGGCATCGGGTGCGATCCAGAATGCGCCTTGCGCGGGCAGTGTCGGCCGGTGCTCGCCGAGCGCGTAAATCGTCAATTTCCGTCCTCCTGAGAAACGTCAGACTATATCAGATCACGTCGAATGCAAGTTTGGCGACAGTCTCGATCTCGCAGGCGATCCTGTCACCGCGCGTGACCGGTCCGACCCCGGACGGCGTTCCCGTCAGGATGATATCGCCGGGGGCAAGCGTGACGTAACGCGAGAGCTCGGCGATGATTTCCGGCATCTTCCAGATCATCTGGTTGAGGTTGCCGCGCTGGACTTCCGCGCCGTTGCGCGACAGCGTGATCGCGCCTTCGTCCGGATGGCCGATGTCAGCGGCGCGCGCGATTTCGGAAACGGGCGCAGAATGCTCGAAGGCCTTTGCCATCTCCCAGGGGCGGCTCTTTGCCTTGGCTTCGTCCTGAATGTCGCGCCGGGTGAAATCCACCGAGACGCCGTAGCCGTAGACGCAGTCAAGAGCATCCCCAAGGGCGATATCGGCGCCGCCGGCCTGAAGCGCCACATAGCATTCCACCTCGTGGTGAACATTGGCGGACAGGCTCGGATAGGGAAAGGAAAGGCCCGGCAGAAGCAGGTTGTCCGGGTTCTTCTGGAAAAAGAACGGCGCCTCGCGGTCAGGGTCATGTCCCATTTCCACTGCATGAGCCGCGTAATTGCGTCCCACACAATAGACGCGGCGAACCGGAAAGCGCTCCTCGGTACCGATCACGGGGAGCAGTTTTGCGGGCGGCGGAGGAAATGCGGTTGCTGACATTGCCGGTTTGTCTTTCTGCTGTCTGCTGTGCAAGGTGGAGTTTTGAGCCATTCAGAGCGGCCGATCAAGCCAAACCCGGGCGCAAATGATGATTGAACAGGGGATGTTTCGCCTTCCTGTACATTTTTTACTTGTGATCAACGGGGCATTAACCGTAACAACGCCCCCAATTGCGCGATGCGTATCCCCCGATATGTTGAAGAACGAAAGCCGTGGCGCTGCGAGGCGTTTTCGGCAGAGGCATCACCCGTCGTTCTTGCCGGAGAATGGGAACGGGCAAAAAGCCGGAGCGAGGGACAGCGATTGATGATAGAGAGTTTCGGAATTCTCGCGAGCATGCTGGATAAGGTGGGGCTGGCCGCTCTGGTCGTCCTGTCCTATCGCGCGATCCTGCGTTCGCGCTGGCCGGCGCTCTGGTCAGGGCCGGCGATCGGCGTTCTCTTCAGTTTCGGCGCGGCCATCTCGATGGTCGATCCGCTGGTGGTCGTTCCCGGGTTCATACTCGACATCCGCGTGATCATGGTTGGACTGGCGGCGCTTTTCGGCGGGGCCTGGGCGGCGCTGATCGCCGGCGCTGTGGCCGTCACAATCAGGATGCTCATCGGCGGGGCCGGCGTGATGCCGGGCACAGTCAGCATCGTGCTGGCGACCATCATCGCGCTTGCCTTCGTGCGGTTTCGCGGCAATGGCCGCGATCTGCGCAACCTTGCGCTTCTCGGCCTTTTCATTTCCCTCAGCCTCTCGTCCATCTTCCTTCTGCCGCGCGACTTCGCCCTCGGTGCGGCGCTCCAGTCGCTGCCGGTCCTTGTCCTGCGCAACCTGGTCGGCACGATGATCCTCGGTTACTTCCTGGCGATGGAGGAGCGGCGCGAGGTGGAACACAATACCTTCAAGGAACAGGCGGAACGCGATGCGCTCACCGGCCTCTCCAACAGGCGGGCGCTGGAATTGCTCGAGCGACGCGATTCGGGCCACCAGACGCCGGAACTCTTCTGCGTCATCATGTTCGATCTCGATCATTTCAAGAATGTCAACGACAGCTACGGGCATGGTTTCGGCGATGTCGTTCTGGCGCGGTTTGCAGAGATCATCACGCGGCGTATCCGCGGAAGCGACATCGTCGTGCGGTATGGCGGTGAGGAGTTCTGCGTGATCCTCAATGACGCGCTTCTCGGCAATGCCGCGCGGATCGCCGAAGATATCCGGAGGCAGCTTGCCGAGGAGATCTTCTCCCATGACGTCATGGTAACCGTGAGCGCGGGCGTGGCCCAGTCATCGGCGACTGTGCCGTCGGTCTATTCAGTGATCAAACAGGCGGACCAGGCGCTTTACGAAGCCAAGCGTAATGGGCGCAACCGCGTGGAAATTCATTCAGCACAGCTCGTGTAACCTCCCACGCCCGAGGTTGAGGGTCGCAAAAAAAAGCCCCGTTTCGACGGGGCTTTTTCAGTCTTTTCGCTCTGAAGTGACGGAAAGGCGTCAGGCCGCGCCGCTGCCCCAGGGGCCGTGATGGATGTCGAGGCCGTCGAGACGGTCGAACCCATGGGCGCCAAAGAAGTCGCGCTGTGCCTGGATCAGGTTGGCGGTGCCGCGCGACTGGCGGTAGGCGTCGAAATAGGTGAGTGCCGAGGCGAGACCCGGAACCGGAAGACCGGCGGAAGTCGCGGCGGCGACGATGCGGCGCAGCGACGGCAGGCACTCGTTGACCATGGTGGCGAAGGCCGGGGTGACGATCAGGTTTGCGACATCCGGCGTTTCGGAGAAGGCCTTGGTGATCTCGTCAAGGAACTGCGAGCGGATGATGCAGCCGGCGCGCCAGATGCGGGCAATTTCCGGCATCGGCAGGTTCCAGCCGTATTCTTCCGATGCGGAGGCCATGACGTCGAAGCCCTGCGCGTAGGCCGCGATCTTGGCGGCGAAGAGCGCCAGTTCCAGATCACGATTGAGCCAGGGACCCGGCGGGATGGCGAATTCCAGCTCTTCCTTGTTGAACATCGGCTCGGCCGCCTTGCGCTCGCCGCGCATGGCCGAAAGGCAACGGGCGGCAACGGCGGCCTCGATCACGGTTGCCGGAACGGCAAGCTGCTGCGCCTCGATTGCCGACCAGCGGCCGGTGCCCTTCTGACCGGCGGCATCGACGATGATGTCGGGCATGGGCTTGCCGGTCTCCGGATCGGTCGCCGTCAGCACCTTGGCGGTGATCTCGATCAGGAAGGAGTTCAGGCGGCCATTGTTCCATTCGCTGAAGACATGGGCGATTTCCGAGGCGCTCATGCCGACGCCGTCGCGCAGGATGCCGTAGATCTCGGCGATCATCTGCATGTCGGCATATTCGATGCCGTTGTGGATGGTCTTGACGAAGTGGCCGGCGCCGTCCGTGCCGAGCCAGGCGCAGCAGGGATCATCGGCATATTTCGCCGAGATCGAGGTCAGCACCTTCTCCACGCGGGCATAGCTGTCTTCCGTGCCGCCAACCATGATCGAGGGACCGTGCCGCGCGCCTTCCTCGCCGCCGGAAACGCCCATGCCGATAAAGGTCAGGCCGGTGCCTTCCAACTCCTGGAAACGGCGTCGGGTATCGTGGAAATTGGCATTGCCGGCATCGATGATGATGTCACCATTGCCGAGATAGGGGCGCAGCTTCTCGATCTCCTGATCAACCGGATCGCCGGCCTTGATCATGATGATGATCGGCCGCGGCGGGCGGATGGCGGCGACGAATTCCGAAAGCGTTTCTGTGGGAACGATGTTCTTCTGAAGGTCGCCAGCGCCTGCGTAAAACGCGCGCGTCTTGTCGACCGTCCGGTTATAAACGGCGATTCTGTTGCCTTTTTCAGCAATGTTCAGGGCGAGGTTGGAGCCCATGACACCCAGACCAATCAGGCCGATTTCTGCTTTTTCCACGACATCACCTCTCGTGTTTGATGGTGGCCTTTTGTGGCATCGCAACAGACAAACGGCAAGGCCGCGAGGCGCGGAACCGTCTATTTTCAGGCAGATGACGGAAAGTTTAGTGAAACTGACACATGATCGCGGGCCGGAAACGGCCTCTGCGGCGGACGGCGTTCAATCGGTTTGAGGCCGTAGTCCGGCAAAATCGAAAAGCTTCGGATCGAGAAGGTGCGAGGGGTTGGCATTGCAGAGCGCCCTCAGCATCACCTCCTTGCGACCGGGCATGCGCGCCTCCATGTCGGCCAGCATCTGCTTCATGGCGTTGCGCTCCAGCCCGTCCTGCGAGCCGCAGAGGTCGCAGGGGATGATGGGAAAGCGCATGGCGTCGGCGAACCGCGCCAGATCATCCTCGGCCGCATAGGCAAGCGGGCGCAGAAGCGTCAGGTCGCCGTCATCGTTCAAGAGCTTCGCGGGCATGGTGGCGAGCCGGCCGCCGTGGAAGAGGTTCAAGAAGAAGGTTTCGAGAATGTCCTCGCGGTGGTGGCCGAGCACAAGCGCGTCGCAGCCTTCCTCGCGCGCGATCCGGTAGAGATGGCCGCGTCGGAGCCTGGAGCAGAGCGAGCAGTAGGTGGAGCCCGGCGCAAGCTTGTCGGTGACGATCGAATAGGTGTCCTTGTACTCGATCCGGTATATGATGCCGAGGCGTTCGAGATAGTCGGGCAGGACGTGTTTGGGAAAATTCGGCTGGCCCTGATCCAGATTGCAGGCGACCAGTTCGACCGGCAGCAGCCCGCGCCATTTCAGTTCCATCAGCACGGCGAGAAGCCCGTAACTGTCCTTGCCGCCCGAAAGCGCGACCAGCCAGCGCTTTTGGCCGTCGAGCATGGAAAAATCGGAGATTGCCTGGCGCACCTGGCGCAAAAGCCGCTTGCGAAGCCGCTGAAAATTGACGGAGGAGGGCGCATCGGCAAAAAGCGCGCGGAAGGCACCGTCTTCCGGCGTGGTTTCGTCGAAGGTCTCTGCGTCGCTCATGGTTTCGTTTCTTTCATTCAGCATGGGCATTGCCGTTTGTTCAGTTCAGGTGCCGAACACCGACCAGCCGGTGCGTGCGGCTAGCATTTCCAGCGCAATGCTGCCAAGCAGGGAATTGCCGGTCTCGTCAAGCCCCGGCGACCAGACGGCGATCGAGGCCCTGCCGGGGGCGACGGCGAGAATGCCGCCGCCAACGCCCGATTTTCCCGGAAGACCGACCCGGAAAGCAAAATCGCCGGAACCGTCATAGTGGCCGCAGGTCAGCATGATGGCGTTGATCCGTCGCGCGCGCCTGGGCGAGACCACGGAAAAACCGGTCAGCGGATTGGTGCCGCGATTGGCCAGAAACAGACCGGCATGGGAAAGCTGGACGCAGTTCATGGCGAGCGCGCATTGGTGGAAATAGACGCCGAGCACATGGTCGACGGGGTGTTCGAGATTGTCGAAGCCGCGCATGAAATTGGCGAGCGCGAAATTGCGGTAGCCGGTGCGCTGCTCGGAGCGCGCAACCGGTTCGTCGATATAGAGGCTGTCGTCATTGGCGACGAAATGCATGAAGCGCAGGAATTCGCCGATCGCCTCGCGCGGGCGATGACCGGCCAGCACGATGTCGGTGACGACAATGGCGCCGGCATTGATGAAGGGATTGCGGGGGATGCCGTGCTCGTGCTCAAGCTGGATGATGGAGTTGAAGGCGGACCCTGAAGGCTCCCGTCCGACACGGCGCCAGATTGTTTCACCGACCTTGCCAAGCGCCAGCGTCAGCATGAAGACCTTGGAAATGCTCTGCACGGAGAAAGCGGTTTCCGCGTCACCGGCGCGATAGGTCTTTCCGTCGACGGTGGTGATTGCGATGCCGAGCTGTTCCGGATCAACCTTGGCGAGCTCCGGAATATAGTCGGCCACCTTGCCCTCGCCGAGACGGGAGCTGAGATCGCGCACAATGTCGTCGGCAATGGCCTGAAGATCCATGGTCGTCCTCTCGGGATTGGATGCCTACCTTATGCGCAAAGTCATCGGGACAAAAGAAAAGCCGCCCCGGTGGAGCGGCTTTTCGAAATGCAATCCGCGTGAGAAAATCAGCGCGAATAGAACTCGACGACGAGGTTCGGTTCCATGATGACCGGGTAGGGGATATCGGCCAAAGCCGGAACCCGTACGTAGGTCGCAACCATCTTGGAATGGTCGGCGTCGATATATTCCGGAACGTCGCGCTCGGCGAGCTGGGTTGCCTCGAGAACGCTGGCGAGCTGCTTGGAGCGCTCGCGGACCTCGATGACGTCGCCCGGCTGGCAGCGGTAGGAACCGATGTTGACCTTGGTGCCGTTGACCGTGACGTGGCCGTGGTTGACGAACTGACGGGCAGCAAAGACCGTCGGAACGAACTTGGCGCGGTAAACGATCGCATCGAGACGGCTTTCCAACAGGCCAACCAGGTTTTCACCGGTGTCGCCCTTGCGGCGGTTGGCTTCCTCGAAGATGGCCAGGAACTGCTTTTCGCGCAGTTCGCCGTAGTAGCCCTTCAGCTTCTGCTTGGCGCGCAGCTGTACGCCGAAGTCGGAAAGCTTGCCCTTGCGGCGCTGGCCGTGCTGGCCCGGGCCGTATTCGCGGCGGTTGACCGGGGACTTCGGACGGCCCCAGATGTTCTCGCCCATACGGCGGTCAATTTTATACTTGGACGATTCGCGCTTGCTCATCGTATTTCCTTTAAGTCATAACAAAAGAACCGGCTTGGCCGGCTCCAAGGAAACACGCCCTCCTTTGGTTCCTCTCAAACGAGAAGATCCTGACAGGTTTTCGCGGAAAAAAGCGCCCGGAAAACCACGGGACATGTCGGTGAAACAGCGGCCAGGGGCCGTTGTTGGCGCGGGGATAGTCGGGTTTCGCCAAAAAGTCAACGACAAAGCGCTGCGCTTCGGCCCGCCGGCCATGGACTTTGCGGCCCCGGGCGTGATTTAACCGGTGTCAGTTCTTTCCAAGGGGATTTCAGCAGATGAATTTGACCTCCGAAACGCTCGACGCCATCGCCGGGCTGATGCGTGATGCCGCCAAACAGGAGATACTGCCGCGCTTTCGCAAGCTTTCCGATGAGGATGTGGCGGAAAAGACCGAGGCGAGCGACCTCGTGACCATTGCCGATACCGGCGCGGAACGCGTGATCAAGGCCGGCATCGCAAAGATCCTGCCGGACGCCGTCTTCATCGGCGAGGAGGGCGTTGCCGCCGACCCGTCTCTGTTGGAAAAACTGAAGGACGCCGAGCTGGCCGTGGTCGTCGACCCGATCGATGGCACGTTCAACTTCGCTCATGGCATTTCGGCTTACGGCGTGATGCTTGCGATTGTCTCTCACGGAGAAACCGTGGCTGGGCTGATCTATGACCCGATGGGCGATGATTTCATGGTTGCCGAGAAGGGGAGCGGCACCTGGCTGAAGCGCGCCGACGGTTCGTCAAGCAGGATGAAGGTTGCGGCCCCCGTTGCACTGCCGGAAATGTTGGGCACGGCCTCGGTTGCCTTCATGCCGGGCGAAAAACGGGCCAAGCTGCTGGCGAACACGGTCAAGCTGCGCTTTGCCGCAAGCTATCGCTGCGCGGCGGTGGAATACCGCGCCTTTGCCGCAGGCGGCCTGCATTTCATCACCTATTTCAAGCTGATGCCCTGGGATCATCTCGCCGGCGTGCTGATCGGTCAGGAGGCCGGCGGCTACATCGCCCGCTATGACGGCTCTTCTTATCTGCCGCATCATCTTGATGGCGGCATTCTCGGCGCGCCGGATGAGGAGAGCTGGCGGGAGTTGCGGGAGAAAGTCTTTACCCTGTAGGAACGTGGCCGGATCGAAGAAAAAGGCGCCTCGAGAGGCGCCTTTTTCTTTTTCAGACTTCCGGATTATGCGGCTGCATGAGCTTGCCCTTTTCCGCAATCAGCGTGAAAACGAGAGCGGCAAAGCCGAAGACAAAGAAGCCGGCAATCATCGGTGTCGTCGTGCCGTTGAAGGATAGCCCGACGACCGCGCCAAGCAATGCGGATCCGGCGGTACTGGCAAACCCCAGGATTGATGAGGCTGCACCCGCCACATGGCCGAGCGGCTCCATCGCCAGGGCGTTGAAATTGGGCGCGATCCAGCCAAACTGGAACCAGGCAATGGCGAAGATGACGTAGAAGACGAAGAACGGCATGGTGCCGGCAAACATCAGGTCGATCGCCAGCCAGACGCCGTTGGTCACAACAAAGCCGATGAGCGCGCCGTGCGAAAGCCGACGCATGCCGATCTTGCCGACCATCCGGGAATTGGCGAGCGACGACCCGGCCATGATGACGCCGATGCCCGCAAAGGCGAGAGGGAACAGCGTACCCAGTCCGTAAATGTCGACATAGATCTGCTGCGCGGAGGTCACAAAGCCGAATATGCATGCCACCATGAATGTGGTTGCCAGTGTGTAGAACAGCGCCACCCGGTTGCTCAGAACATGGGCGAAGCTGTGCAGCACCGCCTTCGGCGTCAGCTCGATCACGTCTTCCGGGTGCTGGGTTTCCGGGAGGCGGAACGTTATCCAGAAAAAGTTGCCGAGTGCCGCGAGCCCGAGGAAGACGAAGACCAGATGCCAGTCTCCGGCCAGCATGATCGTTTGACCGATCGTGGGCGCGATAACCGGGATGATCATGAACACCATCATGATCAGCGACATGATCTCGGCCATCTTGCGCCCGCCATAAAGGTCGCGAACGATTGCAACCGAGATGACGCGGGTTGCCGCGGCTCCAAGGCCCTGGAAGAAACGAACGGCTAGCATCATGGTGAAGCTTGGCACGAACGCGCAAAAAACGGCGCCGATGAAATAGATCACCAGTCCCACAAGCAGCGGCATCTTGCGCCCGAAACGGTCCGCGAGCGGACCGTAGGCAAGCTGCGCCACGCCGAAGCCGAGCACATAAGAGGTGATGATGAACTGGTGCTGGTTTTCAGCCTCGACGCCAAGGCTGGCGCCGATCTGCTTGAGTCCGGGCAGCATGATATCGATGGCCAGCGCGTTGAGCGCCATCAGCCCCGCCATCATTGCCACCAGTTCCCATTTGCCGGGTGCCTTGCGCACCAACGGTCCTGCGCTTTGTAATGTTTCTGTCACAACGACTAATCCTGAAAGCAAAATAAGGCGCCGCATGCGCGGCGCCCGTTCCTGAAGGTCTGCAAAATACTGGCGGACAGCCGCGTCGATGCGCCTGCCCGCCGGGATAAAACCTGCCGGTTCGCCGGTTCCGGCCTACGCCGCGCCGCGCACCGCCACGCCCTTGGACGACAGATGTTCCTGCAACTCGCCGGCCTGGAACATCTCGCGTACGATATCGCAGCCGCCGACAAACTCGCCCTTCACGTAAAGCTGGGGAATGGTCGGCCAGTTGGAATAGTCCTTGATTCCCTGACGCAGATCGCCATCGGCCAGCACGTTGATGCCTTTGTAATCGATGCCGAGATAGTCGAGAATCTGCACGACCTGTCCGGAGAAACCGCACTGCGGAAACTGCGGCGTTCCCTTCATGAAGAGGACGACATCATTCTCGTCGACTTCGCTCTTGATGTAGGTGTTGATGTCACTCATGGGCAATCCTTTCACATACGGGTTCAAGGTCCGTAGCGTTATTTGCTTTCAGCATATAATCGATTGATTGACAACCGCCAAGCCCCAAGCTGCGGAACAGGGTGAAAATCAATCGCGACCGGACCTCGTTGCAAGAGGCCGGAAGCCCCGCCTATTGCGGAGCGGAGGTCTGCAGGGCAAGCGCATGCAGCACGCCGCCCATATTCCCCTTCAGGGCATCATAGACCATCTGGTGCTGCTGCACCCGGGTCTTGCCCCTGAAGCTTTCCGACACGACCTCGGCGGCGAAATGGTCACCGTCGCCCGCCAGGTCCCTGATCGTGACCGTGGCGTCGGGAATCGCTGCCTTGATCATGTCTTCGATTTCGCCCGCGCTCATTGCCATGTTCAGTGCTCCTCGCTTGATGCCGGTTCTTCTGCCAACGGGCCGTTGCCGGTTGTTGCGGACATGAAGTGAGGGAACCACATTTCGTGGGCCTCGCGCAACTCCTTGACGGTAACGGAAACCAGATCGTCAATCACGAGAGCGTCACCCTCGACCTTGCCGAGACGACGGAACTGCACGCCGCTGCCTTCAGCCGATGCGCAGACGAAATTTCCGTATTCGGCGGGCACCGTGATCACGTAGCGGGCCTGATCCTCGCCGAAGAGCAGGGCATGCGGCATGCCGCGGGCCTGTTCGATGCTCACCGTCATGCCCATGTCAGCCGCCATGCACATTTCGGCAAGCGCGACGGCAAGGCCGCCGGCGGAGATATCGTGGCAGGCGGTGATCTGGCCGTTGTTGATGGCCGAACGGACGAAATCGCCGTTGCGGCGCTCGACATAGAGATCGACAGCCGGGGCAGGGCCGTCGATGAGACCGAGGACGTCGCGCATATAGGCCGAAGCGCCGAGGTGGTCGCCATCGGCGCCGATGAGAATCACATGGTCGCCCTCGGAGAACGAACCAATCCGTGCCATCTTGCGCCAGTCGGAAATCAGCCCGACGCCGCCGATGGTGGGCGTCGGCAGGATCGCCTCGCCATTGGTCTCGTTGTAGAGCGAAACATTGCCGGAAACGATGGGGAAATCGAGCGCGCGGCAGGCCTCGCCAATACCCTCGATCGCCTTGACGAGCTGGCCCATGATTTCCGGCTTTTCCGGATTGCCGAAATTGAGATTGTCGGTTGCCGCCAGAGGCTCGGCGCCGGTCGCGGTGATGTTGCGCCAGCATTCGGCAACCGCCTGCTTGCCGCCCTCGAAGGGGTCGGCCTCGACATAATGCGGCGTCACGTCACAGGAAAAGGCGAGCGCCTTGACCGGATGGCCATCAACGCGCACGACCCCGGCATCGCCACCCGGAATCTGGAGCGAATTGCCCTGGATCAGCGTGTCATACTGTTCATAAACCCAGCGGCGGCTGGACTGGTTCGGGCCGCCGATGATCTTCAGCAGGGCTGCGTTGTAATCCTCCGGCGCCTCGACGAGATGGGCCGGCAGTTCGCCGCGCGTATCCGGCTCGCGCCAGGGGCGGTCATATTCCGGCGCTTCGTCGCCCAGTTCCTTGATCGGCAGGTTGGCAACCTCTTCGCCCTGGTGCAGCACGCGGAAGCGAAGGTCATCGGTCGTCTTGCCGACGATGGCGAAATCGAGGCCCCATTTGCGGAAGATCGCCTCGGCTTCCTCTTCCTTTTCCGGGTCGAGAACCATGAGCATGCGCTCCTGGCTTTCCGACAGCATCATTTCATAGGCCGTCATCTCCGTCTCGCGCACCGGCACGCGGTCGAGATCGAGCTCGACGCCGAGATTGCCCTTGGCGCCCATTTCGACCGCCGAGCATGTCAGCCCCGCAGCGCCCATGTCCTGGATCGCGATCACCGCTCCGGTCTGCATCAGCTCCATGCAGGCCTCCAGCAGGCATTTTTCGGTGAAGGGGTCGCCGACCTGAACCGTCGGGCGCTTTTCCTCGATATCCTCGTCGAACTCGGCGGACGCCATGGTCGCCCCGCCGACGCCGTCGCGGCCGGTCTTGGCGCCGAGATAGACGACCGGCAGGCCGACGCCCTTGGCCTCGGAATAGAAGATTGCGTCGGAGCGCGCGATGCCGGCGGCAAAGGCATTGACGAGGTTGTTGCCGTTATAGCGGGCGTCGAATTCCACTTCGCCGCCGACCGTCGGCACGCCGAAGGAATTGCCGTAGCCGCCGACGCCGGCAACGACGCCGGAGACCAGATGCCGGGTCTTGGGATGATCCGGCGCGCCGAAGCGCAGCGCATTCATCGCCGCCACCGGCCGCGCGCCCATGGTGAAGATGTCGCGCAGGATGCCGCCAACCCCGGTCGCGGCCCCCTGATAGGGCTCGATATAGGAGGGGTGGTTGTGGCTCTCCATCTTGAAGACGACGCAGTCGCCATCGTCGATATCGACGATGCCGGCATTTTCGCCGGGCCCCTGGATCACCCGCCGGCCTGTGGTCGGCAGCGTTCTCAGCCATCGTTTGGACGATTTGTAGGAGCAGTGCTCGTTCCACATCGCGGAGAAGATGCCGAGCTCGGTGAAGGTCGGTTCGCGGCCGATCAGTTCCAGAACCCGCTCATATTCGTCCGGCTTCAGTCCATGGGCTTCGACGAGTTCAGGGGTGATCGCCTGAGTGTTGGAAAGTGTCATGAGACAAGAGCATCCCGCATTGGTGTTCGAGGTTCGGCGCTTTTCGCCATTCAATAAAGTGGTTCACGCCGAAATGGAAGCTTCTCCGCCGCTGCTGCACGGTTTTCCGCCGCGTCAGCCGCGCCAGTACATCGGCATCAGGATGACGGCGACGGTGAGGATTTCCAGACGACCAAGCAGCATCATCACCGACAGGAGATAAAGTTCCGGGTCGGCGAAGCTCGAGAAATTGCCGGACGGGCCGATGATATTGCCGAGACCCGGGCCGACATTGGAGAGCGCCGTCAGTACGGCCGATGTCGCCGTGATCAGATCATAGCCGAAGGCGGCCATGGCGAGGCTGCCGAAGGCCCACAGGAGAATGTAGGCCGTAAAAAACATCGACACGGCGCGCTGCGTTTCCGAATCGACGCTCAGGCGGCCATAGCGGATCGAATAGACGGCGTTCGGATAGATCAGCTTCTTCATGCCGGTGGACAGCATGTTGTAGAGAATAAGAAAGCGATAGGCCTTGATGCCGCCGGCCGTCGAACCCGAGCACCCGCCCATGAAGGTGAGGAAAAAGACCATCACCACGGCGAAGGCCCCCCAGGCGGTGTAGTCCGTGCTGGCAAAACCCGTGGTGGACAGGATGGAGGACACGTTGAATAGCGACTGGACCAACGCGTTGACGAAATCCATCTGCCCGTCGAGGCTGATATAGAGCGCCAGAAGGAAAGCCGCGATCGCCAGATAGGATAGGAACAGGATGATCTGGGGGTCGCGCAGCGTATCGAGACGCCCGCGGACGACGAACAGGATCAGGATCGAGAAGGGCAGGCTGCACAGCGTCATGAAGAAGCTGGAGATCAGCAGGAGCGCCGGATTGTCGAAATAGCCGAAGGAGGCGTCATGGGTCGAGAAGCCGCCGGTCGCCACCGTCGTCAGCGCGTGATTGACCGCATCGAAATGGGACATCCCGGCAAGGTCGTAGGAGACGGCGCAGGCGATGGTGATGCCCACATAGATTGCCAGAAACGCCCTGGTGAAACTTGCCATGCGGGCAAAGGGCTTGTCGCTGGTATCCGAGGATTCCATCTTGAAGAAGGCCATGCCGCCAATGCGCAGGAACGGCAGGATGAAGAGCCCGAGGGCGACGATGCCGATGCCGCCCATCCATTGCAGAAGCGAGCGCCAGAGCAGAAGGCCGGGCGCCGAATCGTCGAGACCCGTCAGGACAGTCGAACCCGTGGTGGTGATGGCGGAGACCGATTCAAACAGGGCCTGGGCGAATGTCAGGTCTTCGCGCGCCAGGAAGATCGGGATCGAGCCGACCAGCGCAAAGGTCATCCACAGGAGATTGACGAGAAAGAAGCCGAGCCTGCGGCTGAAAGGCGGCGGATTGCCGCGCATGGCAACGGCGGTGACGAGGCTGGTACCGCCGACCATGAAGCCGCAGATGGCGAAAACCTGCCAGTCGCCATTGGCATAATAGAGGTCGGCCATGGCCGGCACGAACATCGCGGCAGCAAGGTAGATCCCGCAAATGGCCGCGATATAAAAGGCTGACCGCAAAAGAGTGGCGTTCAAGGAGACCGTACCCTGTCATACTCTGTGTCACGAGCGGGGTTTTTCCAAACCCGCGATCTATGCCATAGCGGTGTAGCGGCACAAACTCAATGGGAAGTACCAGAATGCGCGATGCAGTGAGAGAAGCGACCACGGCTCTGAGGCAATTGTTCGAGCCGACGCCGCTCCAGCGCAATGCCCACCTGAGCGCCGCCTTCGGCGCGGACATCTATCTCAAGCGCGAGGACCTGACGCCGGTGCGCTCCTACAAGCTGCGCGGCGCCTTCAACTTCATGCGCAAGCGCATGGCCGAAGGCGGCGGCGACAGGGTGTTTGCCTGCGCCTCTGCCGGCAATCACGCGCAGGGCTTTGCCTATTGCTGCAGCCATTTCGGGGTTGAGGGCGTGGTCTTCATGCCGGTGACGACGCCGCAGCAGAAGATCGACAAGACCCGCATCTTCGGCGCCGGCCGTATCCGCATTGAGCTTGTCGGCGATATCTTCGATGTCTGCTATGCGGCCGCGCGCGCCTTTGTCGAGGAGAATGACGGCGTTATGGTGCCGCCCTTCGATGATCCCGACATCATCGAGGGGCAGGCGAGCGTTGCCGCCGAGATCGAGGATGCCTGGCCGGAGGAGGGCGGACTGCCGGACCTGATCGTCATGCCGGTCGGCGGCGGTGGGCTTTCCGCCGGCATCACCGGCTATTTCGGCGGACGGCTTGATGACGCCGCCTTTCTGTTCGCCGAGCCTGTGGGCGCGCCGAGCCTCAGGCGTTCGCTCGAGGCCGGCGAAATCGTGACGCTGGACGAGGTTGACAATTTCGTCGACGGCGCCGCCGTCGCCCGGATCGGCGATGCCAATTTCGCGGCGCTCCGCCGGTTCTCGCCCGACCGGGTGATGCTGGTGCCGGAAAACGCCATCTGCGCGACAATGACCGAGATGTTGAATGTTGAAGGCGTCGTGCTGGAGCCCGCCGGCGCGCTGGCGCTGACGGCGCTTTCCATGCTGCCGGCAGAGCAGGTGCGCGGTCGCCGGATCGTGGTTCTCGTCTCCGGCGGCAATTTCGATTTCGACCGGCTGCCCGACGTCAAGGAGCGGGCGATGCGCTATGCGGGCCTGAAGAAGTATTTCATCCTGCGCCTGCCGCAGCGCCCTGGCGCGCTCAAGGACTTCCTCAATCTTCTCGGCCCGCAGGATGATATCGCCCGTTTCGAATATCTGAAGAAATCGGCGCGCAATTTCGGCTCGATCCTGATCGGCATCGAAACGGCAAGACCGGAGAATTTTGCCGCGTTGTTCGAAAAAATGACGCAGAGCGGCTTGAAATACCAGGACATCACCGAAAATGAGATCCTGGCGAACCTGATCATCTGATCGTGGGGCGGGAAGCTTTGTCGCGGTCCAAAGACCCGTGCAAGACTGGCGAAACCCGGAACGATCGGCTAAGAACGCTTAAAAAGGGAGTTAGTTTTATGGCATCGTTTTTCTCGAAGCTCGGTTCTCTGTTTTCCGGCGCTGGCGGCGGCCAGGAGAACGAGCAGGCCGTCAAGTCGATCGTTCACGAGGACTGCATCATCTTCGCCGAGCCGGCAAAGGAGGGTGCCCAGTACCGACTTCAGGGCCGGATCGAAAAGGAAGTCGGCGAGGAAACGCTGGTGCGCACCTTCATCCGCGCCGATCTGTTCGCCTCCCAGGACGAAGCCATCGAGTGGAGCCTGAAGAAAGGCAAGCAGATCGTCGACCAGAACGGCAGGTCGCTGTTTTCCGACGGCGAGAAGCACCGCACGGCCTGAACGGGAAGTCGGCAATATGACAATCGGCCGGTCTATCCTGCCCACTCTCCGACTGTGACCCGTTCGGCCGGGCGGGGGCAGGGCTTTTATATCGTCCTTTGGCGACGCCCTTTCGCCAGGCGAGAATGGCCCGCTCTTCATCATCTTTATAAACGGCCCCCTTGGGGCGCCCTGCGGGCGCATCGCGAAGTCGGGCTCTGGCAGCCTGTCGCGTTCTGGGTAACGCAAACCCGGCCTTCCGGCGGCGGCGAGCTTGCTGCCCGCCCGGTTGGAACGCCGAGAGACGGACCGCTTTGCGGTCTTCGGCCTCCAGATTTGGCATGATTCAGCCTGGCAGCGGCAAGCCGACGCCAAGTCGGAAGGCATAACCGGATCCAGGCACGGCCTACCCAGGCAAATGCAGCTTGCCGCCATCCGCGAAAAATTCGGGCTTGAGCAGCGCAGCGCAGCGCGGCGGCCTCGGCGAAGGCGCCGGTGTCTTGTCGTTTATGCGCAGTCCGCCGGTCTGCGGCTACATGTGAAAAATGAGCAGGTAACTCGTCAGTATGGCGATCCCGAAAAAGGATATCCACACGGGCATGTTGAAGGATGTTGCAGCCGGCATCTGCGTATGCTGCTCTTTCTCAGTCGCGCTCCCGCGATGCGTTTCAAGCGCAGCCAGACTGTAGCTGCCGCAACGCCTGCAGACGCGCCCGGTATCCTGCACCATCATGCAATCGGTACATTTATAGCGAGCCATGTTCGGTTCCTCTCCCGATTTGGAAAAGTATAGACCTGCATGGCAGCGCGATCAAGGATTTGTACTCATGTACAACATCCTTAACAATAAATTCTTCACGCACGAAAACGGAGCTTCTCTAGCCGTGTCGGTGGAAGGGAAGTATCCATTTAAGTATTTGTTTTATGAAACTTCTGCGATCGCCTCTGCTTCAGTGAACGCACGTCACAGCGAGGCTCCGGAAACGCCAAGTCTTCGTCATTTTCGACGATAGATCCCGCGAATAAGCGATTAAGAGCAATTGCCGCAGCCCGGACTCACAGGAGGGCCGATAAGAAGACAGTCATGATTGGGAAGGAATGGTGGGCGATGAGAAACCGCCTGCTGCAAAAGAAACCAAGCGCTTACGGGCGTTTGAGACAAAAGAAAAAGATCAACGAAAACAGTGTTTTTCAATTTCCGTTGTCTCACGTTTCGAGGCTGCGAATCAGTCGATTTTCGACGCTGCACAGTGGCTTCATGAGCACCGCTCAGAGGTCGGCAGTGCGATCATCCCCGCCTTGCGTGAACGCTTCCACCTGAGCGCCCTTGAAGCCATCGAAGCGGCCAAGCTGGCCCGCGAGATCGAGCGTGGGAGGCAGGCATGAGCGTTGACGACTACACCCGCCTGCGCATGACGTGGCTCGATCAGGTTTTCGAGGATGAAGCCCTGAGCAAGAGCGCGGCCACCAATGTTGCGTTCTTCATCTCCAAGCACTTCAATCGCCAGCGGTTCAAGGACAGCGGCATTTTCAGCGCATGGCCCAGCTATGCCACGCTGGCCGAAAGGGTCGGCTGCACAGAGCGCACGGTTCAAAATGCCGTTCGCCTGCTGGCCAAGCGCGGTCACCTGAAGACGAAGGGCAAGGGCGGCCGCAACTGCACCCTGACATACTTCGCCGTGCTGAAGCGCCAAGCCCACGAGGAAGCGCCGGAAATGGCCGAAGTCACCCCTCAGAAACGTGGAAACAAATTTCCACGTTTTGTGCAGGACGATGAAATCGAGCTTGAAAAAGGTGGAAAGCCGACGACCGAAACGTGGAAATCTGAAGGTGCAAAAGGTGGAAAGCAGTTTCCTACAAACTCTTTGAATAAATCTTTGAATGAAATCTCTGATATCGGCGCACGGACCGAAAACGAACCGACACCGCAAACGCTGCACCCAGCCGACCGGCAGAAGGCTAGGGAGGAAGGGAGCGAGCTGAACGTTCAGCGCATCACACCGGCGGCAGCAGCCGTTGCTGTGCTGTCTGCCCTGATCAAGGGACCGGGACCGTTGCCACCACCACCGCCAATCGTTCGAAGAGATCCAAGGCCGGAATGGTTGATGGATCATCAGGCGAAGCATGGCTGGCCGAACGTCTACGACAACCTCGGCAACCACGAATGCTGGGCAGACGCTTTCGATGATCTGGCTTATGAGATGGAACCTGTTGCGGCTTCGAAGGAAAACCGCCTGTGGCGTGAATGGGCGGCGGTCTATCGCGACAAAGGCTGGCCGCTGCCGCCTGAGAAAGGTCAGCTTGTCCATTTCCCCGATTGCGGCCCGAAGGGCTTTGATGGCTTCCTCAAGCGCCTTGAGGCCGCTCTGACCGATCAGGCCATCAGCGAGGCAGGAAACGTGCTGAGGATTGCGTCACGATGACAGGCAGCGTTGAAACGATCAAAGCTTGCGTGATGCTGCGCTGGGCATCGAGGGTGAGCCGACTTGCAGGCTGTTTTTGAGGATGCTGGACGCTGGCGAGACCGGGCAGCACCCGACCACTGAGGGCCGGGGGTGGTCTTAAACTTTCGGCCGTTTTCCGGGACCGGCGCGGGTAGGTTTGCGCGAGAATTTTTCTAATTAGAGAGAAAATTCAGTTGGTTAAAAGGATATGGCCTACCTAAGAGACACGCGCCTTATGAAGTTTGAGAATTCTGGCAGTGTCATGTCCATCGATTATGCAATACTTGCGAGGATGTCTTAAATCATACGCAAGTGACTCGGCCGTCCGAATAACGTTATTCGCTATTTTGTTGCAATGTTGGATTACGATTAAGTCGGCAGGCTCGTCGAAAGCCCGAATTAGCTGATCTCCTCTTTTGCCCATGTTGCCAGGGTGCATCTCGCCTTTCAGTGACGGCCCTTTAAAAATGAAGGCCGCCGTTGTTGGTAATCCATCTAAAGTTATCCGTGAAGTTAGCAGATCTGACCGCTCCCCACCCCAGTCACGCGGCACAAAATGCTCCCCAAGGATTTCGGCAAAAATGTTTTTTACATTGTCTTCAGAAACATTCTGCAATTCAGAAATATCGCCTTTACTCACTTTGATTTTTTCAATTCCACGGAATGCATCTATGCTACTTGGATGAACTCGGACCGAGTTCGACCATGAAATTTGAAATACACTTCCATTCGTTAAGTCACCAATGACGTGCGGAAACGCAGTAATTCTGTCACCATCGAACTGAAATTGACCTGCGACCAACATTCTCTTCCGACCCGTCAACATCCCCAGCGATGATGTCGAATAGAAGTGTTCATTGTACAAGTCGCCCACGACGTCAAAATTGCGCCCATCAATCGTAACTTCACCCGAAAAACTTGCGTTCGTGAATGACTTCCCTTGTCGCTCTTTTGCGAATGCATTTTTGGCACCTCTGAAACAAAAAAGCCCCCAAGTCATGCCTACCGCGATTGCCCCCTGAGGCAGTGCACTCGTCCCAACCGAAGCAAGATTCGGGAAAACGCCTTTCCGCATGGCGTCTGTCGCAAGGCCTGAGAGTTGCCCCATCGCTCGTGCCCTCGCTTGCGAATTGTGCGACAAGGATTCCTGCGCTTCAATCAGCGGTGCGACCCCGCATAACTGGCAGAGACGACGGCTGTTTATGTAGTAAGGGAAGAGACGCAGATGAGTGTTTTCTGACATTTTTTTCCGATAAGGCAAAAGAGGTATAACCTTATGGTAGTAGTGTTCTACCAATCAAGTCACCTCGGCGGCGTGAACTCCCACTGGCTTAGCCAACTCAAACCGATCAGAAAAGCCACGCCGACGACTATGAAAAGAACACGTTTGGTAAACGCTATTGGCGGCGCGATCCCGACGACAACAAAGCCGCACAAGATCGCCGCTACACCTGCGATCATGCTGGAAGATGTCTCAGTCACATTCGGCTGAATTCCGTTGCGCGTCGAATGAGCGAAAACCACGCTGAAGCCCACCATGCAAAGTGCCACGGTTGTGGACGTCCAAAGCGGCCAGCCGCGCAAACCTATGACGATGGCAGCACAATAGAGTGCAAGGCAAAACGCTGTGAACACCCTCGGATAGGGCCGAACCACATCTGCAAAAGTTGGGGAGTTTATGAGCAGAATTATTAAAAACGCTTCAAGCAGGTAGAGGGTAGTTGCGATCAGGACACGCCGATTAAGGACATTGTCCCAGCTAGCAGGATGGTTTTCACCTCCGCCGTCTTTCAGGCTGGTCTCCAACCGTGCACCAAAAGCAACAAAGCTGACAAAAATGGCCATTGCGATCATCGAGGATGCGGCGGCAGAAAGCCTGACATCAAACGGTTTTGTGAAAGCGTAGACCAGCGGAATGATCAAGGCACTCCACTTTTGGACGAGCCAATTCACCCATTTCGCCAGTTCAAAAATGGTCTGCAAGTTTGAAAGCAATGTCAGCGCGCCGCCGATAATGCCAAACCACGACCAAATCGAATATCTGAAGACCTGAAGCAAAGACCTCTTCCCTTGATTGAGACATTTATGCTCTTCTTCTTCCGGGGATGAAAGCGGCCGCGCACATGAGCGTGGCCTGTCCCCAACTGTCCCTAATTGTCGCCTCCCGTGATGCGGGGCTGACGGCGCATAAAATGGTCTATGAAGATATGGCCATTTTCCAAAACCGAACAGAAATCCCTTTCCGAACCGACTGAGGCGGAGCTTGCGCTGTTTACCGGCAGCACGGGCGCTGGTTCCGGCGTTTCGCTTGCGGTGGCGTTGACGGTTCCAGCCGTTCAAAGCGCCATCCGCCTGATTTCCGAAGCCTGCGCAACCCTCGATATCCGGGTGGAACGGCGTAACGGCACGACATGGACACCGGATGCAGCGCACCCGGTCTCGAAACTTCTGGCCGACCGGCCGAATGACTGGACCTCAACCTTCGAGCTGATCCGCGATCTTGTCGCCACGGCACTGACCCATGACCGGGGTGCGGTGGCCTGGATCAATCGTGTCGGCGGCGAAGTCCGGGAAATCATCCGTTATGAGCCGTCGCATGTGACGGTGGACTTTTCCACCGATGGCCGGAGCGAGCCACGCTTTCGCATCAACAACCGCCCCGAAGATGCTGGCAACGTGATTTACCTGCGCGGCCCGTTCGGCCGGTCGTGCCTGTCTCTGGCCGCCGATGCCATCGGCACGGCCAAGGACATGGAAACCCATGCCCGCAAGCTGTTCAGGAATGGTGCACGCCCGTCCGGTGTGATCGAGATGGCCAAGGGGCTGGGTGACGAAGGCCTCAAGAAGATGTCCGTCGCATGGCGCAAGGCACATGAGGGAACGGATAATTCCGGCCGCACGGCCATTCTCTGGGATGGCGCGACCTTCCGCCCGATCACCTTCAATTCGACCGACGCGCAGTTTCTGGAAAATCGGAAATTCCAGATCCTCGAAATCGCCCGTGGCTTCCGCGTGCCGCCGTCGATGATCTACGACCTTGAGCGGGCCACATGGTCCAACTCCGAGCAGATGGGCAAAGAGTTTCTGTCCTATACGCTGGAGCCTTGGCTGCGCGCCCTTGAGGGCGCTTTCCGCGTGGCGCTGTTCACCCCGGACGAACGCGCCGACTATCGCCTTGTCTTCGACCGTGACGACCTGACCCGCGCTGACCTGACACACCGGGCCACGGCGATTTCCTCGCTGATTGCTTCGCGCGTTCTCAACGCCAATGAAGGCCGCCACTGGCTGGACCTGCCGCCTTACGAGGGCGGCGAAGCCTTTTCCAACCCGCATATCAACACCGATGCCGACGCTGCCAAGCCTGAAGCCACCGGCAAGGGAGAGGTTTGAAACATGGAACGCTTCTTCATCGAAACCAAACTGGCTGTTCCCGACGACAGCGGCGCAATCGAGGGGCTGGCATGGCCCTTCGGTGCGCCTGATCGCGTGGGCGACGTGATCGAGAAAGGCGCATTTGGGAGCCTCTCCCTGCCGCTGCCGATGCTCTTTGCCCATGACCACGGCGACCCGGTCGGCACATGGACGGATGCCTTCGAAGAGGCTGACGGCCTGAAGGTCAAAGGTTCGCTTCTGGTGAACGATCTCACCCGCGCCCGCGAGGTCCATGCACTGGTGAAGGCCGGTGCGGTGCGCGGGCTTTCGGTTGGTTTTGTCACCCGCAAGGCAGCACCCCGCAAAGGCGGCGGTCGCACCATCACCGCGCTTGAGCTGATCGAAGTCAGCCTTGTGACGGTTCCCATGCATCCCGGCGCGCATGTCGCAAGCGCCAAACACGCCATCCGGGCTTTGTCTCTGGCTGAAGCCCTCAACCGCGCCACGGCGCAACTCTCAAAGGTAAGCAAATGAAACACCTTCAAAAGCAGGCGCTGGCAGGATCGGCGCAGATCATCACCAAGACCGGCGGCGAGGACGACCCGGCCGGTATCGTCAACAAGGCGCTGGAAGACCTCACCCGCACGGTGGACGAACGCCTGAAGGCCGTCGAGGAAAAGGCCGGTTCCGACAAGCTGGAAGAGCGCCTGAAAGCGCTTGAGACCAAAGCCAACCGCCCCGATGGCGGCTTTGGCGGCTCCGGTCATGACGATATCACCGAAGAGCGCAAGGCCTTTGCCGCTTACCTCACCCGTGGCGATGCCATGCCCTCGGAAGAACGCAAGGCGCTCACGGTTTCCTCCGATCCCGGTGGCGGCTATCTGGCTCCGGCCCAAATGGCCAATGAGTTCATCCGCGATCTTTACGAGTTCTCGCCGGTGCGCTCTGTGGCAACCGTGTCTTCGACCGGCGGGGCTTCGGTGATCTATCCCAAGCGCACCGGCATCACCAACGCCACATGGGGCGGCGAAACGCAGGAACAGCAGGAATCCCAGCCGGGCTTCGGACAGGCGGAAATCCCGGTGAAAGAGCTGAAGACCTATGTCGATGTCTCCAACCAGCTTCTGGCCGACAGCGCCGGACAGGCTGAGGCGGAAGTCAATCTGGCCTTGTCGGAAGACTTTGGCGTCAAGGAAGGTGCTGCCTTCGTCAACGGCAATGGCGTGCTGCAGCCAGAAGGCTTCATGACCAATGCCGATATCAAGCCGCTTGCCAATGGCCATGCCGCCAATATCGACCCGGCCGCGCTGATCGCGCTTCTCTATTCGCTGCCTGCGACCTATCGCAACCGCGGTGCTTGGGCGATGAACGGCATCACGCTTGGCCGTTTGCGCACGCTGAAGGATGGCGACGGCCGCTTTCTCTGGCAGCCCAGCTATCAGGAAGGCCAGCCGGAAACGCTGCTGGGGCGTCCCGTGGTCGAAATGACCGATATGCCCGGCATCGAAGAAAACGCCTTCCCGATCATTTATGGCGACTTCTCGGCCTATCGCATCGTCGACCGCATCGGCTTGTCCGTCCTCGTCAATCCCTACCTGCTGGCAACCTCTGGCCTGACCCGCATTCATGCGACCCGTCGCGTGGGCGGCAAGGTGCTGCAGGCGGCCCGCTTCCGCAAGCTGAAGATGGCCGCGAAGTAAGCCAGGCACCAAACACCGAAAGGAACATTCCCATGCGCGATCTCGCAAACAACATCGCCGTTCGCACGGCCCTGACACCCGGCACGGCAACCGCCACGAAAGACGGCCCGGTCATTGACCTGCAGGGTTTTGACAGTGCGGCCGTGATCATTGGCACCGGCGGCATTGAAGGTGATGGCGACTTTACCGCCACGCTGGAAGAAAGCGACGACGGCGAGGCCTTCAGCGCTGTTGACGCTGACCAGCTCGACAACCGCGCTCCGAAGAGCCTTGCCGCCGATAGCATCACCAGCATCGGCTATCGCGGCTACAAGTGCTTCCTGCGGCTTCACTTGGCGAAGAACAGCGGCACTTCGATTGCCGTTGCCGCCATTCTGCTTCTCGGCAGCGCGAACACGCGGCCGGTTCACTAACGGGGGGTTCTTTGACGGCGACGCGGCCCGCCGAACAACGAAAAGTCACCTGCCACCCCCGGCGCTCGTTTCCTGGCGTTTACGTACGGTTCAAGGTGACACGGCCGCACTTCATTCAATCCCCACCCGGAGAAACAGACATGCCGAAGAAAGGCGCGCGCGTTTGCGGCTATTGCGGAAAGCTTCATGACAGCGGCATGCGTTGCGAGCGCGTTGCAAAGCAGAACCGGGACCGCAAGGCCCGGTTCGATGCCAAGCGGCCGTCAGCCAGACAGCGCGGCTATACCGCTGAATGGCAGCGGGAAAGCAAGGCCTATCTGGCCGCACACCCCGTCTGCATTCGCTGCGGCGCACCGGCTGCCCTTGTCGATCATATCCGCCCGCACAAGGGCAATCCCGATCTCTTCTGGGATAAGGCCAACTGGCAGCCGCTTTGCACGCCCTGCCACAACAGCGCCAAGCAGGCGGAAGAACGGCGCATGATCCCGAACAGACAGAAGGAATGGCGATGGCTATCGTAAGCCTTGAACAGGCAAAGCTTCACCTGCGTGTCGATTTTGACGATGACGACGCGCTGATCGAAAACCAGCTCATTGCAGCCCAGAACCATATTGAACGGCTTCTGGGCTTTCGCATTGAAAAGACCTTCGGGAACGAGGGCGAGGGCCAAGACGCCATCCCGGCATCCCTGCAGCAGGCCGTGCTGATGCTGACCGGCCATTGGTACGCCAACCGCGATGCTGTGCTGATCGATGCCAGCCCGCGCTATGTGCCGCTTGGCGTGCGCGAGATCGTCAACGAATACCGAAACTGGAGCTTTTGACCATGGGGACGACACGCGGCCCGAAGGCAGCACCCCATGCGCTGGAGGACGCCTTCACCGAAGCCCCGCCCATGCCCGACAGCCTGCCGGAGGCGATGACCGGCGAATGGGATACGGTGGTGAGCGACCTCACCGAACGGGAAATCCTGAACGAAGCCATGCTGGGCACGGTCGAAACCTATATCCGCGCCAAGTGGAACGAACGGCAGGCACAGAAGGCCATAGACGAGCATGGAGCGGTGGTGCGAGCATCCGACGGTAGTTTGAAGCAAAACCCCGCCAGCAGCCTTCTCGGCAAGTCTCAGGCGGTCATTGTCCGGCTATCGGCCGAACTTGGCCTGACACCGGCCTCACGTGCCCGCTCTGGCATGAAACAAGACAAGGATGAAGACAGTGACCAGTTCGGCCTCTTCAGTTTCTGACAGCTATCCAGACTGGATCTATGACGGCTCCGAGATCCCCGATCCCTTCGGCTATGGCGAGCGGGCTGTCAAATTCCTGCGCATGCTTCGCCACCCGAAATCCCGGCTTCCCGGCCATGCCTTTAACCTGACCGAATGGCAGGAGCGGATTGTTCGGCGCATCTATGGCCCCTGCGATGCCAACGGCCGTCGGACGGTGCGCAATGTCGCGATGCTTCTGCCACGCGGCAATCGCAAGACCTCGCTGGGCGCTGCCCTTGGCCTTCTCCATACCATCGGCCCGGAAGCTGTGCCCGGTGGCGAGGCGATCTTTGCCGCATCCGACCGCAAGCAGGCGCGTATCGCCTATGATGAAGCCATCGGCATTGTCCGGGCCATTCCGAAGGCCGAAAGCCGCCTCAAACTCACCGACAGCAAGAACCGGCTGACAGCACCGCGCAGCAATGCCTTTCTGGAAGCAATCTCGGCCGACGCTGGCACCCAGCACGGACGAACCCCGATGTTTGCCCTCGTGGACGAGCTGCATGCGTGGAAGAAACGCGAGCTATGGGACGTTGTGCGCACCGGTCTGACGAAAGTGCCAGGATCGCTTTTGATGGTCATATCCACCGCAGGACGGGGCAGCGAGAATGTTGCGGCCGACTTCTACGACTATGCCCGCAAGGTCGCTCGTGGCGAGATCGATGATCCCGGCACCTTGCCCATTCTCTTTGAAACCCCGCGTGATGCCGACTGGCGCGATGAGGCGCACTGGTATCGGGCCAATCCCGGCCTTGCCGATGGCTTCCCCGATATTGACGGCCTGCGCCAGCTTGCCCGCGAGGCGCAGGAACGCCCCGGCGAACGCGAGGCCTTCCGCCAGCTTCATCTCAATGTCTGGCTGGATCATTCCGCCGATCCCTTTGTCGATATGCTGATCTATGATGAAGGCAGCTTCCCCGTCGATCCCGACGAAATGGAAGACAAGCCATGCTGGATCGGCGTTGACCTCTCAGCCGTCAGCGATCTGACCGCCGTTGTGGCAGCATGGCGCAATGGCGACGGCTATATCGTCCATCCATGGTTCTTTTGCCCGGAAGACAATCTGCGCGGCCGTGCCGACCGTGACGGCGTGCCCTATCCTGAATGGGCAGAGCAAGGCCATATCATCCCGACACCGGGCGAGGTGATCGATTATCGCATTGTCGAGGATCACATTCGCGATCTTTGCGCCCGCTTCGATGTGCACGAGATCGCCTTTGACCCGCACATGGCCCGCAATATGCTCAACAACCTACAGGAAGACGGCTTCCCGGCCGTCGAAATGCGCCAAGGCTGGGTGACGATGGCCCCGGCGATCAAGGAACTCGAACGCGCCATTCTCGGCCGTCGCCTGATCCATGGCGGTCATCCGGTGCTACGCTGGAATTTTGAAAACATCGCCATTCACACCGATGCAGCGGGCAACAAGGCGTTCCACAAGGGCAAGAGCAAGGATCGTATTGACGGCGCGGTCGCCGCCGCGATGGCCATCAGCCGTGCGGCTGCCGGGGAAAGCAGCCTGTCTGTCTATGACAGCGAGGAATGGTCCGAGGAGATGGCGTTTTTTTGAGAAGGGATTTCGAGAGATCGTTCGTGGCCTTACCTGAGTTGCCTAGCAAGAAACGCTAGATTCAGGAAAGTTGCACTCTTTGGACGCAAAAATGGACACTGCGCTGATTGATAGATAAGCTTCTTCACGAATTCATCGCGCTTCACAATCAGGGGGGGGTACATGCCGCGATTCTCAGAATACTTTTCGCTAGGTCGTTCTCAAGCCGAACTTGACTTTGTTGATGTCAGCAACGAGTTCGATACCCCTGTTTATGTAGATCCCTACGCAATAGAAATTCAGAACGATATATGGGCGGCGAAGGCCTCCAATTTCATTCGTATTTTCTTCAAAGAGGTTCTGGAGGCGTTGCGCTCTGAAGATTTGATGCGCGCGCGAAGTTTGATGTCTCATCTTCATGAGCCAGAAGAGACTTTTCTGGGGGTCTCTAGGCATGACCCCAACGGGAAGGGAGTTGGAAGTCGTCAAGCGCATCAACTAATACAGGCGATATTGGGGAGTAAAGCCTACAAAACCGGCTTACTTACGGACTTATCCGAAGTTGCGCTGTACGTCGATGGAATCGATAGAGACAAGATATCAGACCTTACAACGAATATAATTCGAGATCTGCTCGTAGACTATACAGGTGAACAATGCGACCTATATGGTATTGAAACAAGACGATATTCGGGTCCGCCTGTCTGGGATCCAATAGATAGAAACTGGAAATCAAAGCACGTGTATATTCCTTGGATCGAAGATACACCCGTTCTTCTGGTTCCAAAATACATAGTAAGAAGAAATCTATCAATCAATAGTCAGGAGTTTTACAATAAGCAGATCACGGATTTTCTAGTATCTGAAAATATTAGAGCTAATAGCTCTCTGGTTCAGAGCCTTAAATCAGGTGAAAAGAAGGTATACAAGAAGGACGTTCGGGATAAGTATCCGAAGTCAAAATCTTTTATAGCGGAAACAGTTGCGGCTCATCCGGAACTACTAAATTTATACAAAGAGATAGCAAAAAATCATCCGTCTATTTCTGTAATAGATGATTCGGATCCAACGTTAACGACGGTATGTGCAAGGCTCGCCAATCTATTTTCGACTATAAGCCCGGGAGCCGAGGCAGCGACAAGTTACCATAACTTAGTTATGGGTGCCTTAACAGCGCTCTTCTATCCCGATCTCTTGCACCCTCACAAAGAGTGGGAAATTCATGATGGAAGAAAGCGAGTAGATATAGTTTTTACAAATGCAGGCGATACTGGATTTTTTTCACAGCGTCGAGATGACCATCAGGTGAATGCGAATACTGTTATTGTTGAGTGTAAGAATTATTCAAAAGACCTCGCAAATGCGGAAATTGATCAACTTTTAGGTCGATTTGACAATAATAGAGGCAAATTTGGGATCATTACGTGTCGATCAATAGATGATGTCGCGAAATTGGAAAGTCGTCTGAAAGATGCTGCATCCCGGTCGCAGGGTTATATAATTGCATTAACCGATGATGATTTAGTTTATATGCTGAATGAAAAATCAAAATTGAATGACGATTTGGTAGCCGACGTTCTTTACAAGAAGTACAGAATGCTTCTGAGTTAGTTAGTTGAATGCTTGACATTCGATTTTAGCGCTGGAGCCGAACGCCAGCGCCACCACCGTTTTTGTCAATGAAAATCACTCCGCCGTCTTCTAGTGCGCGCTGGATAGCGTCTTTTGTAACCGCTCTGGGCTCACGTGCGTCTCTTTCAAAATCAACAATCGTCCTAACCGCGACTTTTGATACTTCGGCCAAGCGGTCACGAGACCATCCGATAAGGGCGCGTGCGGCCCGACATTGCGCAGAAGTAATCATGAAATATGCCCAATTGCACTTTTTATGTTGACATTAAAAGTGTGAAGTTGCACGTATTGTGCGTATTTAACAGTTTAGGCACTTAGGAGCAACGCGAATGAGCACTCATTTTCGCGAACGGCGAAGCTTTGCCAGGATTTCGAGGCGGCAAGCCATGGCGGGGCTTTTGGGCGGTAGCGCCGCTTTGATCGGCAAAACCGCAACGGCTGACGGCAGGCAGGCCCATAGTGAAGCTTCAACGCTAGCCCGGTTCATGCTGACCGATGACGCTATCGCACCGAAGGCATGTGCCGGTGATGTCGTGGTCTACGACACGGCAGAACGCCATATCCGGCACGGGAGTACCTATCTGACGCAGGAAAGCGCCGAAACCCAGCCATATATCTCAAGAGCACGATACGATGGCTACGGCCGTTGGTGGCTTCAGTGCATCGGGCAGGACATGTTTCAAGGTCCGATGACGAAAGACGAGCTGGCATCGAAACTGTGCGGTCGCGTCACCGCCGTTGTTCGCAAGGTTTCGGAAGGGGAAGGGATATGAGCAATTCGTTTTCAACGCAGAATGATTTCACCCGGCTTGTCGAGTTGACGCCGGAGCTGCGCAGCAAGATCGAAATAGCGGTGGAGCGGCTTCTGGATATTCTGGATGTTTATGACGGCGACGAAAACGCGGAAGATGATGGCGCCGACGAGCCGGTGAATGGCTGGCCGAACGAAGGGCAGCGGCCCGTAAACGCCATGTCCTGCGACGATGACCGGGAAGTCGATAACGCCAATTATGAGGATGGCGGCGACCGTGAGCCGACGCTTGGCTGGTCTTCCACCCCGCTTCAGGATCGCGAATACAGCCCTGAAGAGCTGAGCGCGGCCGATAATGAATGCGAGGCTGACGTGGCCGACGAACCGCATGACGAGGCGGATGAAGGCAATGACGAGCCTTGGCTGGGCTGGATAGCCGGAGGCGACCAGACCAACGTTCACCGCTTCGGGTATAAAGCCATGATCGACGGCGAGCTTGATGCAACTGTACCCGATGGGCAGGGCCTGCACTTCGAACGTGGCTATACTGTTCCTGTGCATCGCCTTGTCCGGCCGGTGGCCAAGCGTCGCGTTGTCAAATGCTACGCTTCGAAGGCAACGCATGGCGGTTTGGAGCGTGGTCGCTGAGGGCTTTTCAGCACCTGCTGCAGGAAGAGCCTCGCCCTAAACCGCGCAAGGTGTACACTTGCCAACTTAATGCAAATCTGCCATAAGTGGTCAAACGCCAACTTATGGAGCAAGCCGTGACGATTTTTCAGGAAAAGTTCTCGACCGGACAGGTCATCAAAGCCGCAGGCATCAGCAACGCTACGCTGCAAAGCTGGATGAAACGCGATGTCATTTCGGGTGAGCGCGAAGACAAGATTGAGGGCGGTGGGTCGCCGGGTCGCTATCGCAGCTTCGGCTTTCATACGCTGATGGAAATTGCTGTTGCCAAGGCGATGATCGATGCGGGTGTGAAAGACCTTTCCAATGCCTTCAAGGCGGCAAGGAGCTTCGCATACACGGGAACAGAACAGACCGAATTGTACCCGGAACGCAATCCGAGCCTGCCTTTCAGCAACCGGGGCAAGCTTCTCGGACGCACCCTTCTTGCCGCAGCAGACGACAAAAGCCACGTCGCCTTCTGGCAATCCGGCGCTGATGCGCTGGCCGATATCCGCCAAGCCCTCGGACAGCCCGAAGGCTTTGCCATGGTTTTCATCAACGAGGTTTTCGACCGCGTGATGGCTTCTCTCAATCACCACCCCGAAGAGGTTTTTGAAGCCGCTTACGGGGCCGACACGAACGCATAACAGGCCGGTCAAAGGGGATCGGTTCAGGTGTTTTCGAAGGTCGGCTGGCGGCCCGGCTTTCAGGTTTGGTGAGGATGGAGAATGAAGACTGAGAACATCATGACGCGCAAGCAGATCGCGCATGAGCTTGATGTTTCCGAGAAGACGGTTTCCCGGCTGTTCAAGCAAGGGCGCTTGCCGGGGGCTTACAAGCTGGGCGGGGAAACCTCCGCCATTCGCATGAAGAGGGCCGATCTTAGCCGGGTGGGCCGAAACGACGAAAGGAAGGGCTGATGGCCGGTAACAGTCTGCGGGAAGTGACGATCCCCCGTTTTGCGTTGCGGGCAGAAGAGGCGGCGGCATCGCTGGCAATCTCGACTTCGCTTTTCAAGGCATGGGTTTCTGATGGACGCATGCCGAAGGGGCGCAAGATCGGCGGTGTGATGCTTTGGGACACTGAGAAGGTGAGGGCGGCTTGGAGCCGTCTTTCTGAGGATGGCGAAAGCCAGGATGACGACGAGAACCCGTTTGACGGGGTGGTGGCCTGATGAAAACCCGACTGCGCTATTGTGTCTATGATCCTGATCGGCGTGGAAACCCGCGCTACTACGTGCGCCAAGTTGGTAAGCCGAAAGTGAACCGCCCCGGGTTTGCCGGAGACCGTTTGGTTTAATTTATGCGGCCAATGCTGGTGCGTCCAGCATGGCATAATATCGTTCTTCCGCCTCGACGGGGGGCATGTTTCCGATTGGCTCGAGAAGGCGGCGGTTGTTGAACCAATCGACCCATTCGAGCGTGGCGAACTCCACGGCCTCGAAGTTGCGCCATGGTCCTCGCCTGTGGATGACCTCGGCCTTGTAAAGACCGTTGATCGTTTCGGCGAGAGCGTTGTCATAACTGTCGCCAACACTTCCGACGGAAGGCTCGATGCCTGCTTCCGCCAACCGCTCGGAATAGCGAATGGACACATATTGCGAGCCGCGGTCGGAATGGTGAACCAGCCCGCCGCGGTGAACGGGCCGCCGATCATGCAGTGCCTGGTCGAGAGCATCGAGCACAAAGCCCGCATGAGCGGTCCGGCTTGCCCGCCAGCCGACAATGCGGCGAGCGAAGGCGTCGATCACAAAAGCCACGTAGACGAAACCCTGCCAGGTCGCCACATATGTGAAATCGGAAAGCCAAAGCATGTTCGGCGCGGGTGCGAAGAACTGTCGGTTCACCCGGTCGAGTGGGCATGGAGCGGACTTGTCCGGCACGGTGGTTTTGACTGGCTTGCCGCGAATGATGCCTTGAAGTCCCATCATTCTCATGAGCCGTGCGACGGTGCAGCGAGCGACATCGAAGCCTTCTCGCTGCAACTGCCGCCAGACTTTCCGCACGCCATAGACCTGGAAGTTCTCGTTGAACACCCGGCGTATCTCGATCTTCATGGCCATGTCGCTCCGGGCGCGGGCCGACAAGCGATCCACGTCCGCTCGCTTGGCGATGACCTCATAATAGGTGGACGGGGCAATCGGCAGCAGTCTGCAGATCGGCTCGACCCCGAGCACCGAGCGGTGTTCGTCGATGAAAGCAATCATCGCTTCAGTGGGCGGTCGAGCTCCGCCTGGGCAAAATACGCCGAGGCTTTGCGTAGAATCTCATTCGCCTGACGAAGCTCGCGGTTCTCCCGCTCCAGAGCCTTCATCTTATCGGCAACGTCACTCGGTAAACCTGCACGCTTGCCGCTGTCCACCTCGGCCTTCTTCACCCATTCGTTGAGCGTATGCGCCGAGCAGCCTATCTTGGCGGCGATGGAAGACACAGCCGCCCATCGCGAAGGATGCTCCGCTTCATGCTCGACCACCATTCGAACAGCGCGGGCGCGGACTCCAGGAGAAAATTTGTTCGTCGTCTTGCTTGTCATAGACCCTACTTCTCACGAGTTGGGGTCTCCGGCAAACCCGGGGCGGTTCAAAGTGCGGATCAAGGCGGCGTACAAAGATGATCAGGGGAACATCACACAGGAATTCATGAATGAGTATTGGGCGGCCTTGGCCGTCCTTAATGGTATGGCGGAACCGAAAAAGGAATCGCCCCGCGAAGACACCTTCGACTGGCTGGTTGATCAGTATTTTCGCTCACAGCGCTTCAAGCGACTCAATGAGGCCACACAGCGCGACAAGCGCAGTGTTTTGTTGCGGTTCTGCGAAACGGCCGGTGAACTGCCCTACAAGAAGTTCCGCAAGAAGGACATGGAGGCCAGCCAGTTTAAGCGCCGCGAAACGCCCGGTGCGGCTGACAAGCTCGTGAAGGTGATGCGCGCGCTCTATAATTGGGCGATTGACGAAAAGCTTGCCGTGGAAAACCCGGCGGCGCGTGTCGGCAAGATCAATAACAAGTCGGAAGGCTTCCACACGTGGACGCCGGAAGAGGTTGACCGGTATCGCGCCTTTCATCCTCTCGGCAGCAAGCCGCGTCTGGCAATGGAAATCATGATCAATGTTGGCGCGCGGATCTCCGACGCATGCCGACTCGGCCGCCAGCACGAAACGATGATCAACGGGCGGCGCTGGCTGAAGTTCACCGCTGAAAAGAATCGCGACCGCTTCCCGGTGCTGATCGAAGTGCCGATGACCTCCGACCTTATCAAAGCGCTCGAACGCACAGAGACGGGCGATCTGGCCTATCTGGTGACCAGCTTCGGCAAGCCATTCGTGAAAGAAGGCCTCGGCAACAAGATGCGCGAATGGTGCAATCAGGCCGGGCTGAAGCGTTGCAGCGCCCACGGCCTTCGCAAGGCTGCTGCCGTGATCATGGCTGAAAGCGAAGTGTCAGCGCCGGAGCTTTGCGCGGCCTTCGGGTGGCGCAACCTTAGCACTGCACAGATCTACATTCGCGAGGCTGAAAAGCGCCGTCTCTCCCGAAATGCCTTCGAGCGCGTCGAACGCTTCAGGAACAGAAATGTCTCACTTTCAAAGGCGAAAAACAGCGATGAGACAAACTGAGGAAATTATGATGGGAAAACAATGCCCTAAAAAGGGGATGGTGGGCGATGAGAGGCTCGAACTCCCGACATCCTCGGTGTAAACGAGGCGCTCTACCAACTGAGCTAATCGCCCGACCGCGTTGGTGGTGCGTGAAATAGGCGGATCGTGAAAAAATCGCAAGAGGGTTTTTGCCGAATTGATGTTTTTTTTCAAAAAGCCTGTGAATGGCGCAGGCGGTCCCGCGGGGCGCGTGAATCGATCCGCGCGGATTCGCTCGTGGGAGAGGAGGAAAGTGCTGTCGGCCGAACCGGAGCCGAGGCCGGCGAACATTTTTTCCGATCGTGATTTCGCCGGTTTTCCGGGCCTTCCAAAAGAGGTCGCGCAAAAAAAACAGAAATGCGTGATATGTCGCTTGACAGTAGCAAGCGTCCCCCTTAAACAGCCGCTCACGCCAGACAGACAAGCGCTCACGAAAACAAGCGCTTGCCCCTGAAACGGCAAAATGCGCGGGTGTAGCTCAGCTGGTTAGAGTGCCGGCCTGTCACGCCGGAGGTCGCGGGTTCGAGCCCCGTCACTCGCGCCATTTTCTTCTTGTCCTTCACACATTTCGTTGTTTGTTGCGCTGCGGCGCAAGCGACGCTTTCTGTCGCGCCAGCGCGTGCGATCCCGTTTTGCGGGTGTGGCGATTCTTGCGCGGTTAAGGATCGTCTCGACCTATTTTGATCGCGGACTTGCGGACCGTCATGGAGCCGTGCGGCGCCTCTTTCAAAGCGCAGCAAATTGCCGCACCGTGTTCAAAAGCCCGCAGGCGACGCAAAACCGCCGCATTCCCTTACCGAAAGATTGTTGCAGCGCCATGAAATGAAGTCGCAATGGCTTGCGCGAGCGCGTCGCCTGCGCTAACCACAACCCCGACATCTATCAATTTTCGGTCTCGCGGTTTATCCTGCGGGGTGCGCTGACCCGGGCGCCACCAAACGGCAAGGGTGTTTTTATGGCTGAAGTCCTCAGTTCCTACGTTCCGATCGTCATCTTTATCGCAATCTGTCTCATCATCGGGCTTGCCCTGATGGTCGCGCCCTTCGCGCTGGCCTTCAAGGCGCCCGATGCGGAAAAGCTTTCGGCCTATGAATGCGGCTTCAACGCATTCGATGACGCGCGCATGAAGTTCGATATCCGCTTCTATCTTGTCGCGATCCTGTTCATCATCTTCGATCTCGAAGTGGCCTTCCTGTTTCCCTGGGCAGCATCCTTCGGCGATATCGGCTGGTTCGGCTTCTGGTCGATGATGGTGTTCCTCGGCGTGCTGACGATCGGCTTCATTTATGAATGGAAAAAAGGAGCACTCGAATGGGAGTGAGCCAGGACGAAACGCTGGTTGCGCCGGTTCCCAAGGGCGTGGTCGATCCGATGACGAACAAGCCGGTCGGCGCTGACGACCGCTTTTTCGGTGAAATCAATAATGAGCTTGCCGACAAGGGCTTCCTTGTTACCTCTTCTGCACAGCTGATCACCTGGGCGCGCACCGGTTCGCTGATGTGGATGCAGTTCGGTCTGGCCTGCTGCGCCGTCGAAATGATGCAGATGTCGATGCCGCGCTATGACTGCGAGCGCTTCGGCTTTGCGCCCCGCGCCTCACCGCGCCAGTCGGACGTGATGATCGTTGCCGGCACGCTGACCAACAAGATGGCGCCCGCGCTCCGCAAGGTCTATGACCAGATGCCCGAGCCGCGCTATGTCATCTCCATGGGCTCCTGTGCCAATGGCGGCGGCTATTATCACTATTCCTATTCCGTCGTGCGTGGTTGCGACCGGGTTGTTCCCGTCGACATTTACGTGCCGGGCTGTCCGCCCACGGCGGAAGCGCTGCTTTACGGCGTTCTCCTTCTGCAGAAGAAGATTCGCCGCACTGGCACGATCGAGCGATAGCGGCGGGAGACCAACATGAGTGAAGCTTTGAACGATCTCGGCGCTCATATCCGCGAAGCCTGCGAAGGCGTGACGGATACCCGCATCGCCCATGGCGAGCTGACTGTTTTCGCCACGCCGGAATCAATTGTCGATGTCGCGAAATTCCTGCGCGATGACGGCCAGTGCGCTTTCGTCAACATCATCGATGTCTGCGGCGTCGACTGGCCGGGCAGGGCCCAGCGGTTCGATGTCGTCTATCATCTGCTGTCGCCGACCCAGAACATGCGCATCCGCATCAAGGTCGCGGTCGAGGAAGATGATGTCGTCCCCTCGATCACATCGATCTTTCCCGGCGCCGACTGGTTCGAGCGCGAGACCTGGGACATGTACGGCATTCCCTTCTCCGGCCATCCGGACCTGCGCCGTATCCTGACGGATTACGGCTTCGAGGGGCATCCGCTGCGCAAGGATTTCCCGACGACCGGTTTCGTCGAGCTGCGGTATGATGAGGAAGCCAAGCGCGTGATCTACGAGCCTGTCGAGCTTCGCCAGGAATTCCGCAGCTTTGATTTCCTGAGCCCCTGGGAAGGACCCGAATACGTCCTGCCCGGTGACGAGAAGGCGAGCTGAGGAGGGCGTGATGGCTGAACGGCTTTCCGGTGGCTGCATCTGCGGAGCGGTTCGTTTCGCGGCAACGCCCGCAAGCGACGAGATGGGGGTCTGCCATTGCAGCCTCTGCCGGCGCTGGAGCGGCGGCGCCGGTTTTCTCGGCGTCGATTGCGGTGCGGCTGTCACGGTCGAGAACGAGGATATGCTGGGCATCTACAAATCGTCGAATTACGGCGAGCGTGTTTTCTGCAAGGCCTGCGGATCGACGCTGTTCTGGCGCATGCAGGATGGCTCCGATATCGTCGTCTCCGCCCAGGCCTTCGATACGCCCGGCGTTTTCCGCTTCACCAGCGAGATTTTCGTTGACGAAAAGCCGGACAATTACACCTTCGCCAACGAAACCAAGAAGATGACGTCCGCAGAGTTCTTTGCGGCTTATGCTGCACAACAGGATCCATCGGCATGACTGAACATAATGTCCGCAATTTCACGATCAACTTCGGCCCGGAACACCCGTCCGCCCACGGCGTGCTGCGTCTGGTTCTGGAGCTGGACGGCGAGATCGTCGAACGCGTCGATCCGCATATCGGCCTGCTTCACCGCGGAACCGAGAAGCTGATCGAGACGAAGACCTATCTTCAGGCCGTGCCCTATTTCGACCGGTTGGACTATGTGGCGCCGATGAACCAGGAGCATGCTTTCGCGCTGGCCGTGGAAAAGCTGCTCGAAGTCGAGATCCCGATTCGCGGTCAGCTCATCCGCGTGCTGTTTTCCGAGATCGGCCGTGTTCTCAACCACCTGCTGAACTGCACCACCGCCGCCATGGACGTTGGCGCGCTGACGCCACCGCTGTGGGGCTTCGAAGAGCGCGAAAAGCTGATGGTCTTCTATGAGCGGGCCTGTGGCGCGCGCATGCATGCGGCCTATTTCCGCCCCGGCGGCGTGCATCAGGACCTTCCGCCGGAGCTTGTCGAGGATATCGGCAAGTGGTGCGAGCAGTTCCCGGCCAAGCTCAACGATATCGAAGCGCTTCTGGCGGGCAACCGCATCTTCAAGCAGCGCAATGTCGATATCGGCGTGATCTCGCTCGACGACGCCTTCGCCTGGGGCTTTTCCGGCCCGATGGTGCGCGGTTCAGGCGCTGCCTGGGACCTGCGCCGCGCGCAGCCCTATGAATGCTATTCCGATCTCGATTTCGATGTGGTGATCGGCAAGAACGGCGACTGCTATGACCGCTGGGTTCTGCGCATCAACGAGATGCGCGAATCGGTGAAGATCATGAAGCAGTGCGTCGAGCGGCTTCTGGGCGATGCCAAGACCGGTCCGTTCAATTCGATGGACGGCAAGGTCGTGCCGCCGAAGCGGGCGCAGATGAAGCGCTCGATGGAGGCGCTGATCCATCACTTCAAACTCTATACCGAGGGCTACCACGTGCCGGAAGGCGAGGTTTATGCCGCCGTTGAAGCGCCAAAGGGCGAATTTGGCGTCTACCTTGTGTCCGATGGCACCAACAAGCCCTATCGCTGCAAGATCCGCGCGCCGGGCTTTGCCCATCTTTCCGCGATGGACTTCATGTCGAAAGGCTATCAGCTTGCCGACGTTACCGCCATTATCGGTACGCTCGACATCGTGTTCGGTGAGGTGGACCGGTGAGCGCTGAGGCCTTTGCAAATTCAAGAACCGCTTTTTGCTGTCCCGGACCGGTTGAAGGCCGGTGCCAGACCATGGGATACGCGGAAGTCGTGACCAGAACCTCCGAAGAGGTATAAGAGAGCATGTCCGTTCGTCGACTAGCCGATGAGAATGTCCAGCCTGCCGCTTTCGCGTTTTCCGACGAGAATGCCGCCTGGGCCGAAGCCACGATCAAGAAATATCCTGAAGGCCGCCAGCAGTCTGCCGTGATCCCGCTTTTGATGCGGGCGCAGGAGCAGGAAGGCTGGGTGACGCGCGCGGCGATCGAGAAGGTCGCCGACATGCTGTCCATGCCGCTGATCCGCGTGCTCGAGGTCGCGACCTTCTATACCCAGTTCCAGCTGAAGCCGGTTGGAACGAAGGCCCATGTGCAGGTTTGCGGCACCACGCCCTGCATGCTGCGCGGCGCCGGCGACCTGATCAATGTCTGCAAGAAGAAGATCGGTCCTGCCGCCCTTGAGCCGAATGCCGATGGCACGCTGTCCTGGGAAGAGGTCGAGTGCCAGGGCGCCTGCGCCAATGCGCCGATGGTGATGATCTTCAAGGACGCCTATGAGGACCTGACGCCGGAACGGCTGGAAGAGATCATCGATGCCTTCGAGGCTGGTCGTGGCGAGGAAATCAAACCCGGCCCGCAGATCGACCGCTGGTTCTCCGCGCCGGAAGGCGGGTTCACCTCGCTGACGGATGATGATGACGACGAGACCGGCGCTGAAGACGAGACCGATGAGGGCGCCGGTTCGCCGGAAGCGCTCGACGGCGCTGAAGGCGACCGTCCGCCGGCCGCCGACCAGAAGCCGGAAGAGCCCGATGACCTGAAGATGATTTCCGGTGTCGGCCCGAAGATCGAGAAGCTTCTGAACGATATCGGCATCTACACGTTCGCGCAGATTGCCGCGTGGACGCCGGGCGAGTGCGCCTGGGTCAATGCCTCTCTGAAGCTCGGTGGCCGCATCGAACGCGATGAATGGCTGCGCCAGGCGGGCGTTCTCGCCAAGGGCGGGATCGAGGAATATGAAAAAGTGTTCGGCAGAACAGCGCGTTAGGAGTGAAGCATGTTAAAAGACAAGGACCGCATCTTCACCAACCTCTACGGCCATCGCGACAAGTCGCTGAAGGGCGCAATGGTGCGCGGCTCGTGGGACAACACCAAGGCGCTGGTTGACAAGGGCCGCGACTGGATCGTTCAGGAGATGAAGGATTCCGGCCTGCGCGGTCGCGGTGGCGCGGGCTTCCCGACGGGGCTGAAATGGTCGTTCATGCCCAAGGATGACCGCCCGCACTATCTTGTCGTCAATGCGGACGAATCCGAACCAGGCACCTGCAAGGACCGCGAGATCATGCGCCATGATCCGCATCACCTGATCGAGGGTTGCCTGCTTGCCGGCTGCGCCATGGGCGCACACACGGCCTATATCTATATTCGCGGCGAGTTCATGCGTGAGCGCGAGGCGCTGCAGGCGGCCATCGACGAGTGTTATGACGCCGGTCTTCTCGGCCAGAACAACAAGTGCGGCTGGGATATGGACGTCTTCGTCCATCACGGCGCCGGCGCCTATATCTGCGGCGAGGAAACCGCGCTTCTGGAAAGCCTCGAGGGCAAGAAGGGCCAGCCGCGTCTGAAGCCGCCATTCCCGGCCAATATGGGGCTTTACGGCCTGCCGACGACGGTGAACAACGTCGAATCGATCGCGGTTGCGCCGACCATCCTGCGCCGTGGCGCAAGCTGGTTCTCGTCCTTCGGCCGTCCGAACAATGTTGGCACCAAGGTGTTCATGGTCTCCGGCCATGTGAACCGGCCCTGCGTGGTGGAAGAAAGCCTCGGCATCACCTTCCGCGAGCTGATCGAAAAGCATTGCGGCGGCATTCGCGGCGGCTGGAGCAACCTGCTGGCGGTCATTCCCGGCGGCGCGTCCTGCCCGGTCGTCAAGGGCGAGGACATGATGGACGTGCAGATGGACTTTGACGGTCTGCGCGAGGTCAAATCCTCCTTCGGGACCGGCGGCGCGATTGTCATGGATAAGTCGACCGACATCATCAAGGCGATCGCCCGGTTGGCCGAATTCTTCAAGCATGAGAGCTGCGGCCAGTGCACGCCGTGCCGCGAGGGCACCGGCTGGATGTGGCGGGTGATGGAGCGCATGGTCGAAGGCCGCGCCCAGAAGCGCGAGATCGACATGCTGTTCGAAGTTACCAAACAGGTTGAAGGCCACACGATCTGCGCTTTGGGTGACGCGGCCGCGTGGCCGATCCAGGGCCTGATCCGCAATTTCCGTCCGGAAATCGAAAAGCGGATCGACCAGTATACGGCCAATGCCACGTCGGACGGCGCGGTGATGGAAGCGGCCGAGTGAAGAACATGTTTGCCGGTCCCGGTCGGGCGGGGCAGGCGCAAAAACCTTGAAAGCCGGTGCGGAGCACGGGCGAAGCGGGAAAGACGGATATGGTAAATCTGATTGTAGACGGCAAGGAAATCGAGGTTCCCGACCACTACACGCTGCTGCAGGCGGCTGAGTCGGCGGGCGCCGAAATCCCGCGCTTCTGCTTTCACGAGCGGCTGTCGATTGCCGGCAATTGCCGCATGTGCCTCATTCAGGTGAAGGGCGGACCGCCGAAGCCGGCAGCCTCCTGCGCCATGGGCGTCAAGGATATTCGCGGCGGACCGGATGGCTCGCTGCCGGAAATTTATACCAAGACGCCGATGGTCAAGAAGGCGCGTGAAGGGGTGATGGAGTTCCTGCTCATCAACCATCCGCTGGATTGCCCGATCTGCGACCAGGGCGGCGAATGCGACCTGCAGGACCAGGCCATGGCCTTCGGCATCGACGCCTCGCGTTACAGCGAAGACAAGCGCGCCGTCGAGGACAAGTATATCGGCCCGCTGGTGAAGACGGTGATGAACCGCTGCATCCACTGCACGCGCTGCGTCCGCTTCACCACGGAAGTGGCTGGCATTTCAGAGCTCGGCCTGATCGGTCGCGGCGAGGATGCCGAGATCACCACCTATCTGGAACAGGCGATGACGTCGGAGCTCCAGGGCAATGTCGTTGACCTCTGCCCGGTCGGCGCGCTGACCTCCAAGCCGTTCGCCTTTACCGCCCGTCCGTGGGAGTTGAACAAGACCGAATCGATCGATGTGATGGATGCCGTCGGCTCCGCGATCCGCGTCGATACGCGCGGCCGTGAAGTGATGCGCATCATGCCGCGCGTCAATGAAGAGGTGAATGAGGAGTGGATCTCCGACAAGACCCGCTTCATCTGGGACGGTCTGCGCACCCAGCGCATCGACAAGCCCTATATCCGCGTCAATGGCCGCCTGCAGGCCTCCAACTGGAATGATGCCTTTGCCGCGATCAAGTCTGCGGTCGATGGCGTTTCCGGTGACCGGATCGGCGCCATCGCAGGCGATCTGGCAAGCGTTGAGGAAATGTATGCGCTGAAGGGCCTGATGGCATCGCTCGGCTCGGCCAATATCGACTGTCGTCAGGATGGCACGAAGCTTGACCCGGCCAATGGCCGCGCAAGCTATCTCTTTAACCCGACGATCGAAGGCATTGAAAATGCTGATGCTCTTCTGATCATAGGTGCCAATCCGCGCTTTGAGGCTTCGGTGCTGAACGCCCGGATCCGCAAGCGCTTCCGCAAGGCCAATTTCCCGATCGCCGTGATCGGCGAGCAGGCGGACCTGCGCTACGACTATGAATATCTCGGCGCCGGCCCGCAGACGCTTTCCGATCTCGCCTCCGGTTCGCTTGGTTTCCTCGATGTGCTGAAGAAGGCTGAACGGCCGATCATCATGGTCGGGCAGGGCGCGCTCACCCGTGAAGACGGTGCGGCGGTGCTGGCCAAGGCAGCGCAGCTTGCAGGTGATGTCGGCGCGGTGACTGCGGACTGGAACGGCTTTGCCGTGCTGCACACCGCAGCTTCGCGCGTTGGCGGTCTCGACATCGGCTTCGTGCCGGGCGAGGGCGGCAAGGATGCGGCCGGGATGCTCGACGACACGGATGTCCTCTTCCTCCTCGGTGCGGATGAACTGGATTTCGCCGCCAAGACGGCCGGCTTCACCGTCTATATCGGTTCGCACGGCGATGCCGGCGCGATGAACGCCGATGTGGTTCTGCCGGCGGCGACCTATACGGAAAAGTCGGGCACCTACGTAAATACCGAGGGCCGCGTCCAGATGACCAACCGCGCAGGCTTCGCGCCGGGTGACGCGCGCGAGGACTGGGCGGTGCTCAGGGCGCTTTCGGGTGTCCTCGGCAAGACGCTGCCCTATGATTCGCTGATGGCGCTGAGGGCCGCGCTTTACGGTGAGTATCCGCACCTCGCCGCGCTTGACGCGATCGCTGACGCTGATATCAAGGCGGTCGAAACGGCGGCATCGAAGGGCGGGGATCTCTCGGAAGCCGGTTTCGTCTCGCCGATCACCGATTTCTACCTGACCAACCCGATTGCCCGGGCCTCTGCCGTAATGGCCGAATGCTCGGCGCTGGCGCGCAATAATTTCAAGGCAGCGGCGGAATAAGGACCGAACAATGGATTCTTTTGTCTCAACCTATCTCTGGCCCGGACTGATCATGGTCGGTCAGTCGCTGCTGCTTCTGGTCCTTCTGCTTGTCGGTATCGCCTTCATCCTGCTGGCCGACCGCAAGATCTGGGCTGCCGTGCAGATGCGTCGCGGCCCGAATGTGGTGGGTCCCTTCGGCCTGTTCCAGTCCTTTGCCGACCTGTTCAAGTTCGTGCTGAAGGAGCCGATCATTCCGGCGAGCGCCGACAAGGTCGTGTTCCTGCTGGCGCCGCTGATCTCGGTGACACTGGCGCTGGCAACCTGGGCGGTGATGCCGGTTGCGGACGGCTGGGTGATCGCCAACATCAATATCGGCATCCTCTACATCTTCGCCATTTCCTCGCTTGAGGTCTACGGCGTGATCATGGGCGGCTGGGCGTCGAACTCGAAATACGCCTTTCTCGGTTCACTGCGTTCTGCAGCGCAGATGGTGTCCTACGAGGTCTCGATCGGCCTGGTCATTGTCACCGTGCTGTTGACCGTCGGTTCGCTGAACCTGTCCGACATCGTCGTCGCTCAGGAAACTGGCCTTGGCACCATGCTCGGCCTGCCGCCGTCATTCCTCGACTGGAACTGGCTGGCGCTGTTCCCGATGTTCATCGTGTTCTTCATTTCGGCGCTTGCCGAGACCAATCGTCCGCCTTTCGACCTTCCCGAAGCCGAATCGGAACTGGTCGCCGGCTTCATGGTTGAATATGGCTCGACGCCGTACATGATGTTCATGCTCGGCGAATATGCGGCCATCGTGCTGATGTGCGCGCTGACGACGACGCTGTTCCTCGGCGGCTGGCTGCCAATCCTGGATGTGGCGGTGCTGAACTGGATCCCCGGAGTCATCTGGTTCCTGATCAAGGTGTGCCTCTGCTTCTTCATGTTCGCCATGGTCAAGGCTTTCGTGCCGCGCTACCGCTACGACCAGCTGATGCGACTCGGCTGGAAGGTTTTCCTTCCGCTGTCGCTCGCCATGGTCGTGATCGTGGCCTTCGTTGTTAAACTGACCGGCTGGGTGGGCTGATTGATGGTACTTTTCGAAGTGCCGGATTGGAGAATTTGAAATGGGTTCTGTTGCTCAGGCTTTCAATGCCGTCTTCCTGAAGGAGTTCGTCGGCGCGTTCTTTCTGACGATGCGCTACTTCTTTGCCCAGAAGTCGACGGTCAACTATCCCTTCGAGAAGGGACCGGTGAGCCCGCGCTTTCGCGGCGAGCATGCGCTGCGCCGTTATCCCAATGGCGAAGAGCGCTGCATTGCCTGCAAATTGTGCGAGGCGATCTGTCCCGCGCAAGCCATCACCATCGAGGCCGGTCCGCGCCGCAATGACGGCACGCGCCGCACGGTGCGCTACGACATCGACATGGTGAAGTGCATCTATTGCGGTTTCTGCCAGGAGGCGTGTCCGGTGGAAGCCATCGTCGAGGGGCCGAACTTCGAGTTCGCCACCGAGACGCGTGAAGAACTTTATTATGACAAGGAACGTCTCCTCGCCAATGGCGACCGGTGGGAACGCGAGATCGGGCAGAACATTGCCATGGACGCGCCCTACCGCTGAGAGGCGACGAACACATGGCCGGGTGGCGTGATGCTGCCCGGTGAAACGATGAGAGAACGGAAAGCCTGCCGAGAGGCCGGTTTTTCAATGAGACGCGTCCGGGGTTTCCGCGACGTACAGGAAGAGAAGGCACCAAGATGGGTCTCCAGGCTCTTTTTTTCTATATTTTCGCGTTTATCGCCGTGGCCTCGGCGTTCATGGTGATTGCCGCGCGGAACCCGGTCCATTCGGTCCTGTTTCTGATCGTGGTGTTCGTGAATGCCGCTGCGCTGTTCATTCTGGCCGGCGCGGAATATCTCGGCCTGTTGCTGCTCGTCGTCTATGTCGGCGCTGTCGCGGTGTTGTTCCTCTTCGTGGTGATGATGCTGGACATCGACTTCACCGCGCTCAGGTCCGGCATATTGCGCTACGCCCCGGTCGGCGCGCTGATCGGCGTCGTGCTTCTGGCCGAACTGATCGTGGTTGTCGGCGGCACCTTCATTTCGCCGGAGATCGCATCCAATACGGCGATGCCGATGGACCCCTTGTCCGAGACATCGAGCGTTCAGGCGCTCGGCGACGTGATCTATACGCATTATGCCTATTTCTTCCAGGTCGCAGGGTTGATCCTGCTGGTGGCCATGATCGGCGCGATCGTGCTGACGCTCAAGCATCGCACGGACGTCAAGCGTCAGAACATCGGCAAGCAGGTGGCGCGTACGCCCGAGACGGCGCACGAAGTCGTCAAGGTCAAGCCCGGCCAGGGCCTATAATTCAAGCGAATTCAGCAGGGATACGGACTCAAGGACAGAGCAATGGAAATCGGACTTTCCCACTACCTGACGGTCAGTGCCATACTTTTCACGATCGGCGTTTTCGGCATCTTTCTGAACCGGAAGAACGTCATCATCATTCTCATGTCCATCGAGCTGATCCTGCTTTCGGTCAATCTCAACATGGTCGCCTTCTCAGCCTTCCTGAACGATCTGGTCGGCCAGGTCTTCGCGCTCTTCATCCTCACGGTGGCGGCGGCGGAAGCGGCGATCGGACTGGCGATCCTCGTGGTGTTCTATCGCAACCGCGGCTCGATTGCGGTCGAAGACGTCAATATGATGAAGGGCTGACCTCCAGATGATCTACAAACTCATCATTTTCCTGCCGTTGCTCGGCTTCCTCATCGCGGGCCTCTTCGGAAACCGGATCGGCGCCAAGGCGACCGAATGGGTGACGATCGCCTTCATGGCGGTCGCGGCCATCCTGTCCTGGTACGTCTTCATCTCTGTCGGCTTCCTGTCTCACGCCGAAGACCTGGTGATCCAGGTGCCGGTGATGCAGTGGATCTCCTCCGGCGACATAAACGTCGCCTGGTCGCTGAGGATCGATACGCTGACGGCGGTCATGCTGGTCGTGGTCAACACGGTCTCCTGTCTCGTCCACCTCTATTCGGTGGGCTACATGCATGATGACCCGCATCGTCCGCGTTTCTTTGCCTATCTGTCGCTGTTCACCTTTGCCATGCTGTCTCTGGTGACATCAGATAACCTGCTGCAGATGTTCTTCGGCTGGGAAGGCGTCGGTCTTGCCTCCTATCTGTTGATCGGCTTCTGGTACAAGAAGCCGTCGGCCTGCGCCGCGGCGATGAAGGCCTTCATCGTCAACCGCGTCGGTGACTTCGGCTTCCTGCTCGGCATTGCCGGTCTGTTCTTCCTGGCGCACACGATCAGTTTCGACCCGATCTTCGCTGCTGCGGAGCGCATCGCCGATGACCACGCCGCCGCCGTTGCCGCCGGCGAACACGTCGCGGTGCTGCACTTCCTCGGCATGGACCTCACGCTGATGCACGCGATCACCGCGATCTGCCTGCTGCTGTTCATGGGTGCGATGGGTAAATCGGCGCAGTTCCTGCTGCACACCTGGCTGCCGGACGCGATGGAAGGTCCGACCCCGGTTTCGGCCCTTATCCACGCCGCGACCATGGTGACGGCCGGCGTCTTCCTGGTCGCCCGCATGTCGCCGCTGTTCGAGCTTTCCCCGTCGGCACTGACCTTCGTCACGCTGATCGGCTCGATAACCGCGCTCTTTGCGGCAACCATCGGTCTGGTGCAGAACGATATCAAGCGCGTGATTGCCTATTCGACCTGTTCGCAGCTCGGCTACATGTTTGCCGCACTCGGAGCAGGAGCCTACGGCGCCGCCGTTTTCCACCTCTTCACCCATGCCTTCTTCAAGGCGCTCCTGTTCCTCTGCGCCGGCTCGGTCATCCATGCCGTTTCCGGCGATCAGGACATGCGCCGCATGGGCGGTCTCAGGAAGCATATCCCGATCACCTTCTGGGGCATGATCTTCGGCACGCTCGCCATTACCGGCGTCGGCATTCCCGGCACGGTCATCGGCGCTGCAGGCTTCTTCTCCAAGGACGCGATCATCGAGGCGGCTTTCGTTTCGACGAGCCCGCTCGCCATGTTCTCCTTCTGGGCGCTGGTCATCGCCGCCGTGCTGACGGCCTTCTATTCATGGCGCCTGATCTTCATGACCTTCTTCGGCAAGCCGCGCGCTTCCTCGGATGTCATGCATCATGTGCATGAGTCTCCCTGGGTCATGCTGATCCCGCTCGTCGTGCTTTCGGTCGGCGCGCTCTTTGCCGGCGTTGTCTTCGCCGAGTTCTTCTACGGCCACGACTACAGCGAGTTCTGGAAGGGCGCGTTGTTTACCGGGCCGCACAACGAGATCCTGGAAGAGCACCATCACGTGGCGCTCTGGGTCAAGCTCTCGCCGTTCTTCGCCATGCTGATCGGTACCGCGACCGCGATCTATATGTACCTGATCAAGCCGTCTTCGGCGAAGGCAACGGCCAAGGCCTTCCCGCGGATCTACGCATTCCTGCTCAACAAGTGGTATTTCGATGAACTGTACGACTTCCTGTTCGTCCGTCCCGCCAAGAAGCTCGGGCACTTCCTGTGGCAGAAGGGGGATGTGGGCGTGATTGACCGGTTTGGACCCAATGGCATCGCCGCGCTTGTCGTCGACGTCACCAACCGCGTGGTCAAGCTGCAGTCCGGCTATGTTTACCACTATGCGTTTGCAATGCTGATCGGCCTTGCCGCTCTTGTAACGTGGATGATGCTCGGAGGGGCGCTGTAATGAGCGACTGGCCAATTCTTACGACAGTCACCTTCCTGCCGCTCGTCGGCGTGGTGCTGATCCTGTTTACCCGCGACGACAATGAGACGGGTCTGCGCAACATCCGCAATGTCGCGCTTCTGACGACGCTGTTCACCTTCGTGGTGTCGCTGTTCATCTGGGTCAACTACGATCCGGCCGATCCGAACTTCCAGATGGTCGAGTATCACGATTGGCTGGGGACCGGCATTGCCTACCATCTCGGCGTCGACGGCATTTCCATGCTGTTCATCCTGCTGACGACGGTGTTGATGCCGCTTTGCATCCTCGCCTCCTGGGAAGCGATCACCTACCGGGTGAAGGCCTATATGATCGCCTTCCTCATTCTGGAAACGCTGATCATCGGCGTGTTCGTCTCGCTCGATATCGTGATGTTCTACATCTTCTTCGAGGCAGGCCTGATCCCGATGTATCTGATCATCGGCATCTGGGGGCACGAGCGCCGCGTCTACGCCTCGCTGAAGTTCTTCCTCTACACCTTCGCCGGCTCGGTCTTCATGCTGCTGTCGATCATGGCGATGTATTGGGTGACCGGGACCACCAGCGTGCCGGTGCTCCTGGAATATGATTTCCCGGTGAACCTGCAATACTGGTTATTCCTCGGCTTCTTCGCGTCGTTTGCGGTGAAGATGCCGATGTGGCCGGTGCATACCTGGTTGCCGGATGCCCACGTGGAGGCGCCGACGGCGGCATCGGGCGTGCTGGCGGGCGTGCTGCTGAAACTCGGCGGCTTCGGCGTGTTGCGCTATTCGATGCCGATGTTCCCCGATGCGTCCTATTATTTCGCGCCGCTGATCTTCGCCCTGTCGATCATCGCCATCATCTACGCCTCGCTCGTGGCGCTGATGCAGACCGACATGAAGAAGCTGATCGCCTATTCCTCGGTCGCGCATATGGGCTATGTGACCATGGGCATGTTCTCGGCCACCACCGAGGGCGTCGAGGGCGCGATCTTCCTGATGCTGTCGCACGGCATCGTCTCGGGCGCGCTGTTCTTCTGCGTCGGTATCATCTACGACCGCATGCATACCCGCGAGATTTCCGCCTTTGGCGGGCTTGTGAACAACATGCCGAAATTCGCGGTCGCCTTCATGATCTTCACCATGGCCAATGTCGGGCTTCCCGGCACGTCCGGCTTCATCGGTGAGTTTCTGACGGTGATCGGCGTCTTCCAGGTCAATACATGGGTGGCCGTGTTTGCCGCGACCGGCGTCATCCTTTCGGCCGCCTATGCGCTCTGGCTTTATCGCCGCGTGATTTTCGGCGCACTGGAAAAGGACAGCCTCAAGGCGCTGCTCGATCTTTCCACGCGCGAGAAGTTCGTTCTCTACCCGCTGATCATCCTGACGATTTTCTTCGGTGTTTATCCGGAGCCGATCTTCGCGGCGATCCACGGCCCGGTAGCCCAGATCGTTCAACACTATGACGCTGTTCTGGAATCCACCAAGAACATCGCGCTGCCGGTATACTGAGACAGGATCTTTTGGACATGACCTCGGAACTCCTACTTTCAAGTGTGAAGCTGATCATGCCGGAGCTGATCCTTGCGATCGGCGCCATGGTCCTGTTGATGATCGGTGCCTTCGCCGGCCGCAAGAGCGGGCCGACGATCGTCGCGCTCGCGGTTGCGCTACTCCTGTTTGCCGGCGTCTTCCTGTTCTGGGCGGGCAATGGCGAGGCCTTTAATGGCTCGCTCACCTTCAATGCTTTCACCCGCTTCATGCAGCTTTTGGTGCTGATCGGTGCGGCGTTGTCGATGATCCTGTCTGTCGGTCACGAGGAACCGGAATATCTCGACCGTTTCGAGTTTCCGGTGTTGATGCTGTTGTCGACCACCGGCATGATGCTGATGGTTTCGGCCAACGACATGCTGGCCTTCTACATGGGCCTCGAACTGATGTCGTTGCCGCTTTACGTGATCGCTGCGATCAACAGGGACAGCCTGCGTTCCACGGAAGCGGGCCTGAAATATTTCGTCCTCGGTTCGCTGTCGTCCGGCATGCTGCTTTACGGCATTTCGCTGATCTACGGCTTTACCGGCAATATTGGCTTTGAGGCGGTCGCCAACCAGATCTCGCTTGGCGAGACCGGTCTCGGCTTTATCTTCGGCATGGTCTTCGTGCTGGCCGGCATCACCTTCAAGATCTCCGCCGTCCCGTTCCACATGTGGACGCCGGACGTCTATGAGGGCGCGCCGACGCCGGTGACGGCCTTCTTCGCCTCCGCGCCGAAGGTTGCCGCCATGGCGATCATCATCCGCCTGCTGATCGAGGCCTTCGGCCCGGCCGTCGACCAGTGGCGCCAGGTCGTGGTGTTCATCGCAATTGCCTCCATGGTGCTCGGCGCCTTTGCCGCGATCGGTCAGCGCAACATCAAACGTCTGATGGCCTATTCCTCGATTACTCATATGGGTTACGCGCTGGTCGGCCTTGCCGCCGGCACGGAAGTCGGCGTCAGCGGCGTTGCCATCTACATGGCGATCTACCTGTTCATGACGCTCGGCGCGTTCGCCATCATCATGGCGATGCGGCTGAAGGAAGGCGGCAATGTCGAGAACATCGACGATCTTGCCGGGCTCTCGCAGACCAAGCCGGTCATGGCCGTGGTGCTGACGGCGCTGATGTTCTCGCTTGCGGGCGTTCCGCCGCTGGCGGGTTTCTTCGGTAAGTATTTCGTCTTCCTGGCCGCGATCAACGCGCATCTCTATACGCTGGCGATCATCGGCGTGCTCTCCTCCGTCGTTGCCGCGTTCTACTATCTGCGCATCGTCAAGGTGATGTGGTTCGACGAGCCGACCGTGGAGTTCTCCAGGGTTGCCGTGGAGCTGCGCTTCGTCTTCGGTCTGAGCGGTCTCTTCGCCATCGGCTACCTGCTGTTCGGCGGTCCGTTGAACTCGGCAGCGCAGTCCGCCGCCGCGGCGCTGTTCTAGATGGCGGCGGGACACCCCGCCGCTGCCTATCGGCATGAGGCGCTGGGCGCGGTCGCCTCGACCAACCTTTCCGCGATGGAGCGGGCCGAGGCCGGCGATGCCGGCCTGCTGTGGATCACGGCGGACGAGCAGACAGGCGGACGGGCGCGGCGCGGCCGCGACTGGATTTCCGAGCGAGGCAATCTCTATGCCTCGCTTCTGCTTGTCGATCCGGCGCCGGTTTCCTCCCTGTCGTCCTTGCCTCTTGTCGCGGCCGTTGCCGCCCATGGCGCCATCAGCGGCATGATGTCCGGCCACAGCAGCGAGGTTGCGATCAAGTGGCCGAATGACGTCCTCATCGACCGGAAAAAGGTCTGCGGCATTCTGCTGGAAGCCCGCAAACTTGCCGATGGCCGTTTCGCGGTTGTCATCGGTATCGGGGTCAATGTTGGATTTTCACCGGAAGGAACCCCATATCCGGTGGCAAGACTGGCCGATTACGTTGCCGGCGCCGATCCCCAGGTTCTTTTTGCCCATCTGTTCTCGATCATGGCGGAAGAGCTTTCGATCTGGGATGGCGGACGCGGCGTTGGCAGGACCGTTTCCCGCTGGCGCGCTGCCGCTTGCGGCATCAATGAACGGATCACAATCAATTTGGCCCGCGAGCAGGTCTCCGGGCTTTTTGCCGGAATCGATGATGCCGGCATGCTGAAACTTGAAACGGAAGAGGGCGCGCGCACCTTCGCTGCTGGCGATGTCTTCTTCGAAAACAAAAAGAACGGATAACGCTTAAATGGCGGACAATAAGAACGAACTGGTTTTCCTGCCCCTCGGCGGGCTGGGCGAAATCGGTATGAACCTTGCCCTTTACGGCTATGGACCTGCGGAAAAACGCGAATGGATCATGGTGGATTGCGGCGTCACTTTTCCCGGGCCCGATCTTCCCGGAGTCGATCTCGTTCTGCCCGATATCGAATTCGTGCGCGAACAGCGCGACAATCTCAAGGCGATGATCATCACCCATGCGCATGAGGATCACTACGGCGCAATCGCGACGCTGTGGCCGGGCCTCAATGTGCCGATCTACGCTTCGCCCTTCACGGCTGGCCTGCTGGAGGCCAAGCGCGAATATGAAAGCTGGATGCGCGAAATTCCGGTGACGATCTTCAAGGCCGGCGACACCATCAATGTCGGTCCGTTCACGGTGGAGGGCGTCCCCGTCAACCACTCTATCCCGGAGCCGATGGCGCTCGCGATCCGCACCCCGCTCGGCAATATCGTCCATACGGGCGACTGGAAGATCGATCATGCGCCGACGCTTGGCCCCAAGACCGACGAGGCCCGTTTCCGCGCCATCGGCGACGAGGGCGTTCTGGCGCTGATGTGCGATTCCACCAACGCCATGCGTGACGGCGTGTCGCCCTCCGAAGAGGAGATTTCGGCAAGCCTCAGGCAGGTCATCGAGAATGCCGAAGGTCGCGTGGCGCTGACGACGTTCTCCTCCAATATCGGCCGCATTCGCTCGATCGCCAAGGCCGCCGACGCGGCGGGGCGCCAGGTGCTGCTGCTCGGATCGTCGTTGAAGCGGGCGGTGGCCGTCGCCCGTGATCTCGGCATGATGGAGGGCGTGAAGCCTTTCGTTGACGAGGATGAGTTCGGCTATATCCCGCGCGACAAGGTGGTTGCGATCCTGACCGGTTCGCAGGGCGAGCCGCGCGCGGCTCTTGCCAAACTCTCGCGCGACGAGATGCGCAATGTGGCGCTTGCCGCCGGCGATCTGGTGGTGTTTTCATCGCGCGCCATTCCGGGCAATGAGAAGGCCATCCAGGATATCAAGAACGGTCTGGTCGAGCAGGGCGTTCATATCCTCACCGACAATGAGGCTCTGGTGCATGTCTCCGGCCATCCACGCCGGAACGAGCTGAAGCAGATGTATGAATGGATCCGGCCCGAAATTCTCGTGCCGGTGCACGGCGAGGCAGCCCATTTGAGCGCCCAGAAGGAACTGGGCGAACAGAGCGGCATTTCCCAGGTGCCGCGCGTCAGGAATGGCGATGTCGTGCGCCTTGCGCCGGGTCCGGCCGAGGTGATCGGCCATGTCGAGGCCGGTCGGGTCTTCAAGGACGGCAAGCTGATCGGCAATTTCGACGAGATGGGCATCGGCGAGCGCCGCAAGCTCTCCTTCGTCGGTCATGTCGCGGTCAATGTGCTGTTGAACAGCAAATTCGACTTTGCCGGGGATCCTGACGTCGTGCCGGTTGGTCTGCCCGGCTTTGATGATGATGACGAGAAGATGGAGGATGTGCTGTTCGATGCTGTGCTCGGCGCTGTGGAAAGCATTCCGCGCTCGCGCCGCAAGGATCTCAAAATGGTCAAGGAAGCCATCCGCCGCTCCGTTCGCGCCGCCGCCAATGAGTGCTGGGGCAAGAAGCCGGTGGTGACGGTGTTTGTCAGCCGGCTTGGGTGAGAGGCCGCGGCATAGGTTGAAGGTTTTCTGCTAAACCTCTGAGGAATTGGCGCGAATTCGCTTCAGCCCCCAGGTTCGTGGTGTTTTGCCGTAGCGTCGCAACCCCTATCTCCCCCCTTGAGGGGGAGATGTCGCGAAAGCGACAGAGAGGGGTAAAGGGCGCGAGCCGTAAAAGCCGAGTGTGCCGATAGGGGGCACCCCTCTCTGCCCCTGTCGGGGCATTTCTCCCTCAAGGGGAGAGATTGTGGGCTGCAACGTCCGGGCAGCGGAACGTTTTAATCGACGCATCGGCAGACTGCCTTAACCCGGCCGCCTGAACAGCCGGCTTTGCTCGAACAGCCCTTCCAGCTGGCTGATGCGCTGGCGGGTCTTGTCCCAACTTTTTGCCTGCACCGCCTCGATCAGCGCCTCCACCACAAACAGCGTTACGACGGATGAGTCCCAGGCGGACGGCACCTCGATGTTGACCCGGAAGGTGTGGCGGGCAAACTTTGTGACCGGCGAGGCCCACTGGTCGGTAAAGAGAATGATCTCGACGCCGTTCTCGCTCGCCACGCGCGCCAGCGTCGCCATGTCCTGCTCGTAGCGGCGGATATCGAAGATCACCAGAACATCGCCCTTCGCCATGTTCAGCATGTGCTGCGGCCACGAGCCGGAATTGGACGACATCAGCGTCGTCTTCGGACGGATGACCTGCATGTGTGTGTAGAAATAGCCCGCGATTGCCCCGGTGATGCGTCCGCCGACAAAGTAGACGGCGCGGTCGAGGTCCGAGAGCAGGGCGGCCGCCCCGCCGAATGTTTCCTGATCAAGCTGAGACAATGTGCGGCGCATATTGTCCATCGCCGCCTCGCCGAAACGGTTGAGGATATGCGTGTCCGGCACATTGCGCGCCAGCCGGTCATGTTTGGCGATCGGGTTGGAAAGCGTGGCCTCCAGCTCCTGGTGCAGCCGCGCCTGGAATTCCGCATATCCCTTGAAACCCAGCTTCTGGACCATGCGCGCGACCGTCGGGGTAGAGACGTCGGCATTTTCGGCAAGCGTGGTGATGCTGCCGAGACCGGAGACCGGATAGTTCTCGCTGATCGTGTCGGCGAGGCGTTTTTCCGAGCGTGTGAGTTCACCGTAGCGCCCGGCGATGATGTCGGCGACTGTTCTGGCCCCCTCGGTCAATCTTCGTCTCCTGTTTTCCCGGCATTTAGGAACGGCGTGACCCATCCGTCAACGGCAAAAATGAATAGAAGTTTTCAAAGTGTGATTGACACTACGTGAAATCTGAAGAACTATTTACAAAACAGAAAATTGCAGAAAATGCAGGGGAACAGATGTTGGGAAAGCCGGGGCTGTTGAGCGCCCGAGACGGCGCGCCTGTGATTGTGGAGCGCGCATCGGGTCAAAGCGGGGTCGTGCTGGTCTGCGAGCATGCCGGCCGCGCCATACCCGGTTGCCTTGGTGATATGGGCCTGTCGGATGAACTTCTGCAAAGCCATATCGCATGGGATCCGGGCGCGCTTGCCGTTTCAATACTGTTGAGCGCGGCGCTTGACGCGACGCTGGTCCACCAGCGCTTCTCCCGGCTTGTCTATGATTGCAACCGCCCGCCGGAAGCTGCCGACGCCATTCCGGAAATCAGCGAAATTCACGCCGTTCCCGCCAATCGCGGTCTCGGCCCGGTGGCGAAGGCTGAACGGGCGGAAGCGCTTTACCTTCCGTTTCATGAGCGCATCGATGACGTTCTCGACGGACGTGCCGGGCGTGAGACCGTGATGGTCACGGTCCATTCCTTTACCCCGGTGTTCAAGGGGCGAAGGCGGGATGTCGAGATCGGCATCCTGCATGACGCCGACCGCAGGCTCGCCGATTGCATGCTCGAGAAAGCGAAGGCGGTCGGCGGCTATGACGTTCGCCGCAACGAGCCCTACGCGCCGGTTGACGGGGTGACGCACACGCTGCGCCGCCACGCGCTGCCGCGCAAACTCCTCAATGTGATGATCGAAATCCGCAATGACCTGATCGCCGATGAGGCAGGGCAGGGCGCGGTCGCGGGCTTCATAGCCGGTCTCCTGAACGAATGCCTCGGCGCCAGGCAGGAGGTGGCCTGATGCCGCAGGCAATCAAGACCTATGTCCGCTATGTCGATGGCTTCAACCGCGTGGTCGGCCGCATCGCCATGTGGCTGATCTTCGTGATGATGGGCATTCTGCTCTGGTCGTCCGTTTCCAAGACCTTCTTCAATCCCTCGCTGTGGACGCTGGAAATGGCCCAGTTCGTGATGACGGCCTATTACCTTGTGGGCGGCGCCTATTCGTTGCAACTCGACAGCCATGTCCGCATGGACCTGCTTTATGGCCGCTGGACGCCGCGCCAGAGGGCCGTTGTCGACGCGGTCACCGTGTTCATGCTGTTCACCTATCTGATCTTTCTCCTGATCGGCGGCGTATCGTCCACCAGCTACGCGCTGAAATATGGCGAGACCTCCTATTCGAGCTGGTCGCCCTATATGGCGCCGATCAAGATCACCATGGTCATCGGCATTTTCCTGATGTTCCTGCAGACGACCTCGATCTTCTTCAAGGATCTGGCAAAGGCGATCGGGAGGCCGATCGCATGAGCCTCTCCTATGAGATGATCGCGCTTCTTCTGTTCTTTTCGATGATGCTGAGCATGCTCACCGGTCAGCGCGTCTTTGCCGCCATTGGCTTTGTCGGCGTGGTCGCCTCGGCACTGCTGTGGGGAACGGGCGGCTACGAGATCGGCTTTTCGGCCGGCATGAAGCTGATGAAGTGGTATCCGATGCTGACGCTGCCGCTGTTCATCTTCATGGGTTACATGCTGTCGGAATCGGGCATTGCGGAAGACCTCTACAAGGCCTTCCATGTCTGGATGGGCGGTCTGCCGGGTGGGCTTGCCGTGGGCACGATCGCGCTGATGGTGGTGATTTCGGCCATGAACGGGCTTTCGGTTGCCGGCATGGCCATCGGCGCGACAATCGCGCTGCCGGAACTGTTGCGGCGCGGCTATGACAAGATCATGGTCTCGGGCGTCATTCAGGCGGGCTCCTCGCTTGGCATTCTGGTGCCGCCAAGCGTCGTGCTGGTGCTTTACGGCATGATTGCCCGTCAGCCCGTCGGCAAGCTCTGGGTGGCGGGCGCCCTGCCGGGGCTGATGCTGGCGGCGATGTTCATCATCTACATCGTTATCCGCTGCCGCTTGAACCCGGCGCTTGGCCCTTCATTGCCGAAGGAAGAACGCGATATGCCGCTTGGCGAGAAGCTGAAACTTCTTCGCGCCGGCATTATTCCCTTCCTCATCTTTTTCCTGATGATGGGCCTGTTCCTGATGGGGGTTACCAGCCTCACGGAAAGTGCGGCAATCGGCGCGCTGTCGGCGCTCGTCGCAGCGCTCCTCAAGAAGCGGCTGACCTGGAAGCTTTTGAACCGCACCATGGAGCAGACGCTCGGCATCTCCTGCATGTTCATGTGGATCATCCTGGCGGCACTCTGCTTCGGCGCGGTGTTCGACGGCCTCGGCGCGGTGCGCGCGCTCGAACATCTGCTTCTGGAGCGCTGGGACCTCGGCCCCTGGGAAATCCTGATCATGATGCAGATTTCCTACATCATCATGGGCACGTTTCTCGATGACACGGCGATGCTGGTGATCGTCGCGCCGCTTTATGTGCCGCTGGTCGGCCATCTCGGCTTCGATCTCGTCTGGTATGGCGTGCTCTACACGATCACCTGCCAGATCGCCTACATGACGCCGCCATTTGGCTACAATCTGTTCCTGATGCGGGCGATGGCCCCGCGGGAGATTTCTCTGACCGACATTTACCGCTCCGTCTGGCCGTTTGTGCTCATCATGATGCTTGGCCTGGCGATCGTCACGGCATTTCCGCAGATTGCCCTGTGGCTGCCGAACCTTGTCTATGCGCGCTGAGGGGGAGTGGCTGAGGCGCGCTGGAATGCGCCCGTTTTGTCGGGCGTCAGTGAAGGAATGGCCCGGCGAACGGCCGGGTCGTCAACGACCTGAGAAGCAAAACAGAGGGAAGCAGCAATGACCAACAGACGCAGTTTTTTGAAGAATGCGGGCCTTGCGACCGCAGCCGGCGCCACGGCGCTTGCCGCGCCCGCCATCACCCGCGCCCAGAGCAAGATCACCTGGCGCCTGCAGACCTATGCCGGTCCGGCGCTCGCCGAACACGTTATCAAGCCGTCGATCGATGCCTTCAATACCGCCGCCAACGGCGAGATGGAAATCCAGCTGTTCACCGCCGACCAGCTGGTGCCGACCGGCGAACTCTTTCGCGCCATGCAGCGCGGCACGATCGATGCCGTGCAGTCGGATGATGATTCGATGAACTCGCCGCTCGATATCAAGGTCTTCGGCGGCTATTTCCCCTTCGCCTCCAAATACAGCCTCGACGTGCCGACGCTGTTTTACGAATACGGTCTCGCCGAGATCTGGGAGAAGGCCTATTCGGAAGTCGGCGTGCAGTGGATTTCCGCCGGCGCCTGGGACCCGTGCAACTTCGCTACCGTCAACCCGGTGACGAGCCTTTCAGATCTTGAGGGCCTGCGCATCTTCACCTTCCCGACGGCCGGCAAATTCCTGTCGCAGTTCGGCGTCGTGCCGGTCACTCTGCCGTGGGAAGACGTGCAGGTCGCCATGCAGACGGGCGAGCTGGACGGACTGGCGTGGTCGGGCATCACCGAGGACTACACCGTCGGTTGGGCCGATGTGACCAACTACTTCCTCACCAACAACATCTCGGGCGGCTGGTGCGGCTCCTTCTTCGTCAATTCCGACAAATGGGCGGAAGTGCCGGAGCATCTGAAAGTGCTGTTCCGCATGTGCACGGATTCCTCGCATCTGCATCGCCTGCACTGGTACTGGGGCGGTGAGGCGCGGCTGCGCGCCCATGGCGACAAGCTGAAGCTGACGACCATTCCCGATGCGGAGTGGAAGACGGTGGAAGACGCCGCCGATGCCTTCTGGGACGAGATCGCCGCCGAGACCGAGCGGACGGCCGAAGTGGTCAAGATCCTCAAACAGTACCAGGCCGACATGAAGGCCGCCGGCCCGCCCTACCGCGCCGGCTGATTGGCGTCGCTGGTAGGGAAGGCTTCTGCTCGCAGACTATTTCCCTCTCTGCGTCACCCTCGGGCTTGACCCGAGGGTCCAGGCAGCGTTCTCCGTGTCGCCTGGATGCTCGCGTCGAGCCCGAGTATGACACGTGAGGAAAAGGCGAGGGAGGCCTTGCCGCCGACGCCGATAGCGACACTGTTGACATTGATCGTCCGGAGCGCATTCCTTCGGGCGGTCGCACTTAAGGGACGCGAGAGCCGCGTCCAACAACCGATGGGAAGAGCCTGATGAGCGCGAGCTACACATTCGACGAACTGAAGCGGGATGTTTCCGAGGGACGGATCGATACGGTGCTGGCCTGCCAGGTGGACATGCAGGGCCGGCTGATGGGCAAGCGCTTTCATGCCGAGTATTTCATCGAGAGCGGCTTCAGGGAGACCCATTGCTGCAACTACGTGCAGGCAACCGACATGGAGATGCACACCGTCGAAGGCTATGAATCGACCAGTTGGGCCGCAGGCTATGGCGATTACACCATGAGGCCGGATCTCGGCACGCTGCGGCGCATTCCCTGGCTGGAGGGCACAGCACTTGTGCTCTGCGATGTCGAGGACCACGGCACACACAGCGAAGTCGCCCATTCGCCGCGCGCGCTTTTGAAAAAGCAGGTGGCGCGACTGGAGGCGCTCGGCTTTCGCGCGATGATGGCGACGGAGCTGGAGTTCTTCCTCTTCAACCAGTCCTTCGAAAGCGCGGAGGAGGCCGGCTATCGAGGCTTGAAGCGCTCAAGCGCCTATAATGAGGATTACCACATCTTCCAGACCACCAAGGAAGAAGATGTGATGCGGGCGATCCGCAACGGGCTGCAGGGTGCGGGCATTCCGATCGAGAATTCCAAGGGCGAGGCGGATGCGGGGCAGGTAGAGCTGAACGTCCGCTACGCCGACGCGCTGACCATGGCCGACCGCCACGCCATCATCAAGAATGCCTGCAAGGAAATCGCCTGGCAGAAGGGCAAGGCCGTGACCTTCATGGCCAAGTGGAACTACGATGCCGCCGGCAACTCCTCGCATGTGCACCAGTCGCTGTGGAGCGCGGATGGCGCAAAGGCGCTGTTCTTCGATCCCGACGGGCCTTATGGCATGTCGAAGCTGATGGAGCATTATGTGGCGGGTCTGCTCGCCCATTCAGCCGAGATCACCTATTTCCTTGCGCCCTATATCAATTCCTATAAGCGCTTCATGGCCGGCACCTTCGCGCCGACCAAGGCGATCTGGTCGCGCGACAACCGCACTGCGGGTTTCCGTCTTTGCGGCGAAAAGACCAAGGGCATCCGCATTGAGTGCCGCATTGGCGGGGCGGATCTGAACCCCTACCTGGCCTTTGCCGCGCAGCTGGCTGCGGGCTTCGACGGCATTGAAAAACAGATGACGCTGGAAGAGCCCTATGTGGGCGACGCCTATGGCGCGGGCAGCGATATCCGCGAGATCCCGAAGACCCTGCGGGCTGCAGCCGATGCCATGGATCAATCTGAATTCCTGCGTACAGCCTTCGGCGACCACGTCATCAACCATTACCGCCGCGCCGCCGAATGGGAACAGGAAGAATATGACCGCCGCGTTACCGACTGGGAGGTTGGGCGCGGTTTCGAGAGGGCTTGAGGGAGAGGGGCTGTCGGCGTGAAGAGGAACGACAGTGTGTTTTCTTAAAAGACAATTGCAAATGACAGGATGGTGATCATGACGATGATCCAATGTATTTCGCCGGTCGACGGATCGGTCTATGCCGAGCGGGAGGCGGTCTCCGCCGCAGCCGCAACTGATGCTGTCGCCCGGGCGCGTGCGGCCCAGAAGGACTGGGCCAGACGTCCGCTCCGGGAGCGCGTCTCTTTGGTGCAGGCGGGTATCAAGGCGCTCAACGCCATGAGCGATGAGGTGGTGCAGGAACTCGCCTGGATGATGGGCCGACCGGTGCGCTATGGCGGCGAATTCGGCGGTGTCAACGAGCGCGCCGATTATATGGCAAGCGTTGCGGCGGAAGGCCTTGCGCCGATCGCGCTTGAGGACAGCGGTAATTTCCGCCGCTATATCGCCCGCGAGCCGCATGGCGTTGTCTTTGTCATCGCGCCGTGGAACTATCCTTATCTGACGGCAATCAACACCATCGTTCCGGCGCTGATTGCCGGCAATGCGGTGATCATCAAACATGCCAGCCAGACGCTTCTGGTCGGCGAGCGCATCGTCAAGGCCTTCGTCTCTGCCGGCATTCCGGAAGACCTGTTCCAGAACATCTTTCTCCACCATGCGACGAGTTCCGAACTGATCGCGGCGAAGAGCTTCGATTTCATCAACTTCACCGGTTCGGTGGAAGGCGGGAGGCAGATCGAGCGCGCGGCAGCCGGCACCTTCACCCCGCTCGGGCTGGAGCTTGGCGGCAAGGATCCGGGCTATGTGATGGAGGATGCCGACCTTGATGCGGCGGTCGCGACGCTCATGGATGCGGCGATGTTCAATGCCGGCCAGTGCTGCTGCGGCATCGAGCGCATCTATGTGACGGCGAGCCTCTATGACGCCTTTGTTGAAAAGGCCGCGGCCTTTGCCTCTGCCTACAAGCTCGGCAATCCGTTTGACGAGGCGACGACGCTTGGACCGATGGCAAACAAGCGCTTTGCCGCCGTGGTGCGTCAGCAGATCGAACAGGCCATCGCCGCCGGCGCAACACCGCTGGTCGACCCGAAACTGTTTCCCGAAGATGATGGCGGGGCCTATCTCGCGCCCCAGGTTCTCGTAAATGTCGATCACTCCATGGCTGTGATGCGCGAGGAAAGCTTCGGCCCTGTCGTTGGCATCATGAAAGTGTCTTCCGACGAGGAAGCGCTCTCCCTGATGAATGACAGCCAGTACGGGCTGACGGCATCGCTGTGGACCGCCGATCCCGAACGCGCGGCGGCTCTTGGCGCCCGCATCGAAACCGGCACCGTTTTCATGAACCGCGCGGACTATCTGGATCCGGGCCTTTGCTGGACCGGCTGCAAGAACACCGGCCGCGGCGGTTCGCTCTCCATTATCGGCTACCACAACCTGACCCGGCCGAAGTCATACCATCTGAAGAAAGTCACACAATGAGCTTCACAGCCAACTGGAGTTATCCGACCACGATCAAGTTCGGCGCAGGCCGCATCGGCGAACTTGCCGATGCCTGCAAGAGCCTCGGCATGAACAATCCGCTGCTGGTGACCGACAAGGGGCTTGCAAGCCTGCCGATCACGAAGAATGCACTGAAGATCCTCTCCGAGGGCGGGCTCGATTCGGCGCTGTTTTCGGATGTCGATCCGAACCCGAACGAAAAGAACCTCGCCGCCGGCATCGCCGCCTTCAAGGCGGGCGGTCATGACGGTGTGATCGCCTTTGGCGGCGGTTCCGGTCTCGATCTCGGCAAGCTGGTGGCGATGATGGCGGGCCAGACCCGGCCGGTCTGGGATTTCGAGGATATTGGCGACTGGTGGACGCGGGCTGACGCCTATGCGATCGCGCCAATCGTCGCGGTGCCGACGACGGCAGGCACCGGTTCCGAAGTCGGCCGGGCAGGGGTGCTGACCAATTCAGAGACCCATGTGAAGAAGATCATCTTCCACCCGAAGCTTCTTCCCGGCGTGGTGATCTGCGATCCGGAACTGACGGTCGGCATGCCGAAGATCATCACGGCCGGCACGGGGCTCGATGCCTTTGCCCATTGCCTGGAGGCCTATTGCTCGCCGCATTACCACCCGATGTCGCACGGTATTGCGCTGGAGGGCATGCGCCTGGTGAAGGACAACCTGCCGCGCGTCTACAACGACCCGGAAGACCTGGAGGCGCGCGCCCAGATGATGAGTGCCGCCGCCATGGGGGCTGTCGCCTTCCAGAAGGGACTTGGCGCGATTCACGCCATCTCGCATCCGATCGGTGCCGTCTACAATACCCATCATGGCATGACCAACGCCGTGGTGATGCCGCCGGTGCTGCGCTTCAACCGCGAGATGATCGCCGACAAACTGAAGCTTGCCGCCGACTATCTTGGCATTTCGGGCGGCTATGACGGGTTCTACAACTTCGTGCTGGAGTTCCGGGCCGAGCTTGGCGTGCCGAAGACCCTGAGCGAAATGGGGATAGCCCCCGAGCGGATCGACGAACTCGCCGTGATGGCGCTCGACGACCCGAGTACGGGCGGCAACCCGGTTGAAATGACGCTTGAAAACACGAAAGCCCTTCTCGCCGACTGCTTCTGAGTGGCTTTCTTCACCTCTCCCGAAGGGCGTCGCTGTTGCTGCGCCCTTCACGGCTTCATGCCGCGGCTCGGATGATCTCTTTTTCTGCGTTTTCAATATCGGTGCGTATCAGACCGGTCAGAAGGCGCGGCAGCACCTTCCTGCTGCCGGCGAGAGCGGCCAATTTATAGGCTTGCCCTGGCAGACCAAGGCTTTCTGCCGCCTTCGCCGCGCGGGCGTCGCAGAATGGAAAGTGCTCATCCCAGGCGAGTTGAACCTCCCTGAAGAAAATGTCCGCGCCGGTCTCGCCAATGCCCTTGAAGGCCTTGAGCCGTTTGCGCTCTTCGTTCGGATCGCGCCCGGCATCATCTCTGAGCCTGCGCAAGTCATAACCATAGGCACGGGCAAGCAGGTCGAGCGTGTCGGCAAGGTATCGCGCTGTGCTTTCATCGTATCGGGCATAGCCGTTTTCGTTCAGTACTTTTACCCGCTCTTCCCACGTTGTGTCAGCCATCTTGTCTGGCGTCGTCCAGCCCGCATCGAAAAGGGCCCGGGCAGCCCGCCGGGCGTTGTCCGCGCGGATCCGGGCGCTCATCAGCAGCGCGCAGACCAGCCATTGAAACAGCGGCGCCGGCGTGTTCTTTTCCACATCGATGTTGAGCATCTCTGCGTAGCTTTGAGGGTAGCGGTCCAAAACCGCCCTGACGATCGCTTTCTCGCTTTCCTTTGATGCCATGTCTTGCTTCCCCGGTTCGTGAACATTTCCGGCGGGTTTGCCCGCGCTTTTCAATTCAACACCGGCGAGCGAAGGTTGTTCCCGTCGGAGAGTTGCCTCGGACCTTCGAAACGGTCTAGGTGTCGTCAAGGCGCAATGTCAGGAGTGGAGGAAACCTTGTCGCTGTTTTCCGCATTCGCGGTCTATTTCGTCATCTGGTGGGTGACGCTGTTTGCGGTCCTGCCCTTCGGCTTGCGCACCCAGGACGAGGAGGGCGAGGTGGTGCCCGGCACCACGGCGAGCGCGCCGCATCGCTTTCGCCCCTGGCGGGTGGTGTTGTGGACTTCGCTGGTGGCAGCTGTTGTCTTCGCCACCTGGTATCTGGTGGTCATCATTGCCGGTTACGGTCTGGAAGACCTCTCGGCCCTGTTCTGGACCGCCCGATAGAGGCTGCGCTGGGCTTCGAGAAATATGATCTAGAACCGCATGCGCAGGAAGGCACTGCCGAGGCCGTAATCATAGTCCCTTGCGCCGTTGTCTCCGGTCGACTGCCCGTATTCGAATCGCGCGCCGAGTTCGAGGTCGGTGGGGAAGAACTTGATGCTGGTTTCAAGCCCGCCGTAAAAGGCGCCGCTGTCGATGTCGGTCGGCGAGAAACGGGTGTTGTTCTCAATCCTGATATCGCCGTAGATCTGCCGGTAGCCGGCATAGGGCGAAAGGGTGACGAGACCGAGACTGCCCTTGGCCGCGACATAGGCCCCGAGCGAGCTGATCTGCGTATCCGTCTTGCCGCCGCCGGTTCGCGTCTCGATCTCCTGTGTGGTGCCGCCAAGGGAGACGTAGCCGGTCATGCCCGCGCAGAAGTTGACCGGCCCCTTGCTGCAGACGCCGAGCCGGCCGTCAATGCCCCAATAGGTATCGGCGATGATGTCATCGAGCGCGTCATCGTTCATATGCAGCATGAGGGCCGCGGGGCCGCCGGAAAGATCGAGATAGAATGCGTCGGAAAGATCGGCTGCGGCGGCGGACGCCGGAAAGGCGGCAAGGCCTGCCAGAATGCCCAGGAGGTTCATCGAACTAAAGCGGTTGCAGGTCAAAACCGGTTATATCCTTCCACGCGAAATCATCATGCCGTTTTCCGGCAATCGGTGAAGGGGGTCAATGCGCGCAGGCGTCGCGCTTCTTTGTGTGGCAAACAAAGTATTAAAGGCGGGGGGAAGTTGCAGTTTCCAAAGAGCAAAAAAAAACAAGGCCTCAGGCCTTGTTTTTCAAGTATCGCGTGATCCGTTCCGTTACCGGGGCTGCGAACAAGCGCGCCAGGATCGATCCTCCCAAGACTTGACCGCGAAGGAAAGGCAAGAATTTAAGCTTCCTGCCTGTTTTATGGGCTTAACCTAGCCCAATGATTGGGCTTTGTCATCCCCTATTTTGCATTTTTGCGACAGTCCGACAGTTTTTTCAGTTTGACAATGACTTTATTGTGTTCTGCAACGTTTCACCTGCTTGACATTCGTCAGGCCGCGTAGAGTGACGGCTCTTTTGCCGGATTTTCGCAAGTTGTTTCGCGGCTTTAATTCTGAGGAAGAAGTCGCTAAAAGGGCCGGGAATAGAACCAATATGCAATCGATTCCCGGCTTGCCGGGATGGCGACAAGAAAGCAGCCTCAGATGCGTCTTTCCCGTTATTTCCTGCCGATCCTGAAGGAAAATCCCAAGGAGGCGGAAATCGTCTCGCACCGCTTCATGCTGCGTGCGGGCATGATCCGCCAGCACGGGCAGGGGATTTACTCCTGGCTTCCCCTCGGTAAGCGGGTTCTCGACAAGGTCAACCGCATCATCCGCGAGGAACAGGACCGTTCCGGTGCTGTTGAGCTTTTGATGCCGACCATGCAGTCGGCCGATCTGTGGATCGAGAGCGGGCGCTACGAGGCTTATGGCAAGGAGATGCTGCGGATTACCGACCGTCAGGATCGCGCCATGCTCTTCGGCCCGACCAATGAGGAGATGATCACCGAGATCTTCCGCTCCTCGGTCAAGTCCTACAAGCAGCTTCCGCTCAATCTCTACCACATCCAGTGGAAGTTCCGCGACGAGATCCGCCCGCGTTTCGGCACCATGCGCTCGCGCGAATTCATGATGAAGGATGCCTATTCCTTCGATCTGACGCGCGAGGGGGCAGAGCATTCCTACCGCAAGATGTTCGCCGCCTATCTCAGAACCTTCGACCGGCTCGGCCTGCGTGCCATTCCCATGCGCGCCGATACGGGTCCGATCGGCGGCAATCTCAGCCATGAGTTCATCATTCTGGCCGAGACCGGTGAATCGGAAGTCTTCTGCCACCGCGATTTCGTCAAGTTCGACATTCCGGCCGAAGACCTCGATTTCGACAATGTCGAAAAGCTGCAGGGCATTTTCGACCAGTGGACCTCGGTCTATGCCGCAACCGACGAGATGCATGACGCGGCCGCATTCGAGGCGCTGCCCGAGGGCGAGCGGCTTTCCGCGCGCGGCATCGAGGTCGGTCACATCTTCTATTTCGGCACCAAATATTCCGAACCCATGAACGCTATGGTCCAGGGCCCTGACGGCAAGGAGCATCCCGTGCACATGGGCTCCTACGGCATCGGCCCGACGCGCCTTGTTCCCGCCATCATCGAAGCCTCTCATGATGAAAACGGGATCATCTGGCCGGACGCCGTCGCGCCCTTCGATGCGGTCGTCATCAACATGAAGGTATCGGACAGCGCCTGCAGCGCGGTGTGCGAGCAGCTCTACGAGGCCCTCGCCAATGCAGGCCTTGATGTTCTTTATGATGACACCGACGAGCGCGCGGGAGCGAAATTCGCGACCGCCGACCTGATCGGCGTGCCGAACCAGATCGTTGTCGGACCGCGCGGCGTGGCTGCCGGCGAGGTCGAGGTGAAGAGCCGCAAGACCGGCGAACGCGAGGCGATGTCGGTGGATGCCGCGATTGCCAGGCTGACCGCCGGGCGTTAGCGCATCGACCCGAAAATCGGAATCGGTTTTCGGAAAGCACGGTGCGTAGATTCAATAGGTTAGGGCGTCCTTTGTGGGTCCGAGTGGACGCACAGCGCTCTAGGGAGTGAGACCAGATGGCCTCGGCCGACAAGGCAATTGAAGACATCCCCGCGAAAGCGAAACCGTTTTCCGTTTTCGAACGCATGGTGGCGTGGCGCTATCTGCGCTCGCGCCGCAAGGAAGCCTTCATTTCGGTGATTGCCGGCTTTTCCTTTCTCGGCATCATGCTCGGCGTTGCCACGCTCATCATCGTCATGGCGGTGATGAACGGGTTTCGCACCGAGCTCGTCAGCCGCATTCTCGGCATCAACGGTCATATCGTGGTGCTGCCGGCGGGCGAGCCCTTTTCCGATTACGCCGCGCTGACCGAGCGCCTCGAGGGCGTTGACGGGGTGCGGCTCGCCTTTCCGCTTGTGGAAGGCCAGGCGCTCGTCTCCGGCGTGCGCGGGGCGGGAAGCGGCGCCCTGGTGCGCGGCATCAGACCCGACGACATGCTGGCGCTCAGCACGGTCTCCGACAATATCGTCGAGGGCGACATGGTCGGTTACACGGCCGGCGAGGGGGTCCTGATCGGCTCGCGCATGGCCGCCTCGCTCGGACTCTTTGCCGGCGACAAGATCACGCTGATCTCGCCGGAAGGCGACGTGACCCCCTTCGGCGTCAATCCGCGGGTCAAGGGTTACACGATCTCCGGCATTTTCGAGATCGGCATGTCGGAATATGACGCCTCGATCATCTTCATGCCGCTTGCGGAGGCGCAGGCCTATTTCAATGCCGGCGGCCATGTGCAGAGCATTGAGGTGTTCGTCGATCATCCCGATGATGTCGATCAGGTGATCCCGAAGCTGCGCGAGGCCGCGGGCGAGGACATCGTGATTACCGACTGGCGGCAGAACAACCAGACCTTCTTCTCCGCGCTGGAAGTGGAGCGCAATGTCATGTTCATGATCCTGACGCTGATCGTGATCGTCGCCGCGCTGAATATCATTTCCGGGCTGATCATGCTGGTGAAGGACAAGGGTCCCGATATCGCGATCCTGCGCACGATGGGGGCGACCTCCGGCGCGATCATGCGCATTTTCTTCATGACCGGGGCGGCTATCGGCATTGTCGGTACGCTTGCGGGCGTGTTTCTCGGCGTGCTCGTCTGCCTCAACATCGAATCGATCCGCCAGTTCTTCTCCTGGGTGACCGGGACGGTTCTGTTCGATCCGCAGCTTTACTTCCTGAGCACGCTGCCGGCCGAAATGAGCCTTGGCGAAACGTTGACGGTGGTGATCATGTCGCTGACCCTGTCATTCATCGCGACGATCTTTCCGGCCTGGCGCGCCTCCCGTCTCGATCCGGTCCAGGCGCTGCGCTACGAATAGCGGGAGAACATTTTGGCCAATCCGTCTCTTGAACTGAAATCGATCGTGCACGAATACGGGCAGGGCGATGGCGTGCTGACCATATTGAAGGGCGCCTCGCTGAAGCTGATGCCGGGGGAAATGGTGGCGCTTGTGGCGCCGTCGGGCACCGGCAAATCGACCTTGCTGCAGATCGCCGGCCTTCTGGAAAAGCCGACCGCCGGCGAGGTGTTCCTGAACGGACGCGAGGCCTCGGCGCTTGATGATGACGGGCGCACGGCCTTGCGGCGCAATGATGTCGGCTTCGTCTACCAGTTTCATCACCTTCTGCCGGAGTTCACCGCGCGCGAAAACATCATGTTGCCGCAGCTGATCGCCGGTCTCTCCCCGCGCGAGGCGGCCGAGCGCGCCGACCAGATGCTCGACTATCTCAAGATCGGCCACCGCGCCGAGCACCGGCCCGCCGAGCTTTCCGGCGGCGAGCAGCAACGGGTCGCCATCGGCCGCGCCGTTGCCAACGCGCCGAGCCTTCTGCTTGCCGACGAGCCGACGGGCAATCTCGATCCGGGCACGGCTGGCTATGTGTTCGAGGCGCTCGAGGCGCTCGTCCGCCAGTCCGGTCTCTCGGCCCTGATCGCCACCCATAATCTCGAAATCGCCGAACGGATGGACCGTCGCGTGACCCTGAAGGACGGGCTGGTCGTCGATCGCGACAATTCCGACGCCTGATCGTCCTCCCTGACCGGGCGGCAACGTCCGTCGTCTCCCTCGACCCCTGGCTTTTTGCCGACCGGCAGCCGCCGGTTCTGGCGCTTCGGTGACCACGCACGCCGCGTGGCGTCCTGCGCGGCGTCGGGATCGTAAGTTTTTCCGATTTTGTTGGTTGCTAAATAGGAAAATTATCCTATATTGCCGAATGCAACCTAGAGTGTTTATCGAGTCAGTAGGTAAAACGCTATGAATGCATCTGTTCTCGCCGAAGTAAAGTCTCTGCCGCTTCATCAGGAGAGTCATCAAACATGTAATTAATATTTATAAATATATTTTCCAATTCGCGTTATTTTGTATTTCCTAGTAAGGAATATAATCAAAATATTATCTGTTTTTATACAAGTAAGAATATTGTATATCTCGTATTTACTTCATGGATACTGGAGCTATAATTGTAAATGTGTAGAGTACTCGCACTGGTTGGTGAAACGTCTAAACAGGAGAGGTTTTGGTATGACGCAAAGCGGGATGGATAAGGACAGCCGGAAAGCGGAGCGATCCGAAGAGGAGCGCACGGCTTGGAACCGCTACATGCGGAATTTCAGACGCAGCTTCAAGGACCGGGGGCTGACCAGCCTGTCGACGGTTATTACGACGGAACACGCTGAATTCATTGAACGTTTTGGCCGTGAAAAGGCATGCCAGTCGAAGCGCGAGGCGTTGATGATGATCATCGAGGATGTCAGGGACCGCTACGAGAGCGGCTCGGGAGACGAGGCGCAGCTCTGACAGCCCTGTCCTCCCGCTTCAAGACCGGTCGCGTCTGGCACTGCGGCCGGAATTCATTTGATCTATTCCGAAATTCCATCATGGGTTGTGTCCGGGTGGTTTGGATTGATGGACCCTGCGTCCGTATCCCTTTCCCTTCACCCCGCCTTGACCGCGTGGGCCGGCTCCGGCTTGTGGCCGGATCGGCGCCGAGGCGCAGCAATGACCTTGCATCTGCCGCGTCGCTCGCCTAAGAGGGGCGGACCGGCGACCAGAGCCGGTCTTGGCGCGTGTGGCGGAATTGGTAGACGCAGCAGGTTTAGGTCCTGCCGCCGCAAGGTGTGGGGGTTCGAGTCCCTCCACGCGCACCACAAATCGACCGTTTGAGTTGATATAAGTTATTGAAATATATGGATGTAGCGCGACGCGCGGTTTTGCAATTTTGACAGCTGGTTTTGCAGCAAACCACTTTCCTAACGGGCTCTCGGAAGGCTTCACTCTGCGGTCAAAATATTCTTACAACCCATATCTTCGAATTGTTCTTTGAAAGCCCCGACAGAATACAATACAAGCCCGTCATCGATTGCTTGCGAAATCTTTGCGGCAACCTCAGCGCACGCGGAGAAAAGAGGATTGATTTCACCGCCTGAAACAGACACTTGAGCTTGCGTCGCCACCTGTGTCTCAAGGACTTCAACCCTGCTTCTCAATGAATAGAACACCCATGCCCCCCAGACGATAGCGGGCACTGAATAGCCCCGGGAATTGTAGACACCTTCCTGCCTAAAAATGAGGTAAGAAGGCGACTATGAGCAAATCGAATTTCAGTGACGATTTCAAACGCGATGCTGTTCGTCAGATCACGGAACGAGGCTATCCGGTGTCGGAAGTCTCTCAGCGGCTCGGCGTAAGCCAGCATTCTCTCTATGCATGGAAGAAGAAGTTTGCCGGCTCGACGCCACAGGCCAGCGCCGAATCCGAGGAGATCAAGTGGCTTAAGAAAGAGTTGGTTCGCGTCACAGAGGAGCGCGATATCCTAAAAAAAGCGGCCGCGTACTTCGCCAGGGATGCAAAGTGAAGTACGCATTTATTGCCCTGCATCGGCTGCAGTTTTCGGTGCGGACGATGTGCCGGCTTCTTCGGGTTCATCCAAGCGGGTTTTATGCCTGGCTCAAAGCTCCGTTGAGCAAGCGGGCCATCGAGGACAGGCGACAGACAGAGCTGTTGCGGTCTTCGTGGGAAGACAGCGGCAAGGTTTACGGCTACCGCAAACTGCATGATGACCTGCTGGACCAGGGGGAGGCATGCTGCCCGAACCGAGTTGCGCGCCTGCCCCGTCTTGCCGGCATCAAGGCCCAGATTGGCTATAAGCGACGGCCCGGAAGCTACGGTGGCAAACCTTCTGTTGCCGTCGACAACACGCTCGACAGGCAGTTTGACGTGGAGGTGCCGGATAAGGCATGGGTGACTGATATCACCTACATCCGGACCCTGGAGGGCTTTGCCTATCTGGCAGTCGTCATCGACCTATATTCCCGCCGCGTCATTGGCTGGGCACTTCAAAGTCGTCAGGCGACAGATGTCGTTCTACAGGCGCTGCTTTCCGCTTTATGGCGGCGCATGTTGGTTTTCACGCGGAACTGAGCCGGTTTTTCCACCGAGAAGTGAGCCACCTCTGAGTATGGTTTTCTGATCAGGCTTTGGTCAATGGTGTGGCCTTTTCTCCTCTCTTGTGTGCCGCTGCGGCCGAGCTGGCCTTGAAGCGGAAGCTGTCATTTCCTGTTTCCAGGATGTGGCAACGGTGTGTCAGCCGATCGAGCAGAGCGGTGGTCATCTTGGCGTCGCCGAAGACTGTGGCCCATTCGCTGAAGCTGAGATTGGTGGTGATGATGACGCTGGTGCGCTCGTAAAGCTTGCTCAGCAGGTGGAAGAGCAATGCGCCGCCCGAGGCGCTGAACGGAAGGTATCCGAGCTCATCAAGGATCAACAGTTCGAGACGGACCAGGGCTTCGGCAATTTGGCCTGCCTTGCCTTTGGCCTTTTCCTGTTCAAGTGCATTGACCAGTTCGATGGTCGAGAAGAAGCGGACCTTTCTGCGATGATGCTCGATTGCCTGGACGCCGAGAGCGGTCGCTATATGTGTTTTGCCTGTGCCGGGGCCGCCGACCAGGACAACGTTCTGTGCTCCATCCAAGAACTCGCATCGGTGTAGTTGGCGCACGGTCGCCTCGTTGATCTCGCTGGCGGCGAAGTCATATCCGGAGATATCCTTGTAGGCGGGGAAACGAGCAGCCTTCATGTGATAGGCGATGGAGCGAACCTCGCGCTCAGCCATCTCAGCCTTCAGCAACTGGGACAGGATCGGCACGGCCGCATCGAAGGCAGGAGCCCCTTGCTCGATCAGGTCCAGGACCGCTTGGGCCATGCCATACATCTTCAGGCTCCGCAGCATGATGACGACGGCAGCACTTGCGGGATCATGACGCATGGCGACCTCCAACGATGCGGACACGTAAGCCGTCATATCGTTCGACGTTGGCCTTGGGTTCGCGCAGCAAGGTCAGCGCCTGTGGGGTGTCTATATCGGGACCATCGATTGTCTTGCCGTCGATCAGACGGTGCAGCAGGTTCAGCACATGCGTCTTGGTCGCGACGCCGGCATCCAGAGCCAATTCTACAGCACGAAGGACGACCTGTTCGTCGTGATGAAGCACCAGAGCAAGAATATCGGCCATCTCGCGATCACCGCCGGGGCGGCGGAGCATCTGGTCCTGTAATTTGCGGAAGGCGGGTGGCAATTCCATAAAGGGTGCACCGTTACGAAGTGCTCCGGGCTTGCGTTGAATGACGGCAAGGTAGTGTCGCCAGTCGTAAATCGTCCTCGGAGGTTTGTCGTGGCTGCGCTCAATGATCCGCACATGTTCGCAAAGAACGTTGCCCTCGGCAGCAACGACCAGTCGTTCGGGATAGATTCTTAAGCTGACAGGCCGGTTGGCAAACGATGCGGGCACGCTGTAGCGGTTTCGTTCGAAGGTGATCAGGCAGGTGGGGGAGACCCGTTTGCTTTGCTCGACAAAGCCGTCAAAGGCTGCAGGCAGTGCCATTAATGCGGCCCGCTCATCAGCCCAGACATCCGCGATCGAACCGGGTAGGCTCCCGTGCGGTGTCTCCCGCCACAGGTCCTGGCAATGCTGTTCCAGCCAGGCATTCAATGCCACCAGGTCCGGGAAGTCCGGCATCTGTTGCCATAGCCGTGGTCGGGAATCCTGGACATTCTTCTCGACCTGCCCCTTCTCCCAGCCTGCCGCTGGATTGCAGAACTCGGGTGCAAAGACGTAGTGGTTCGTCATCGCCAGGAAGCGGACGTTGACCTGCCGCTCCTTGCCGCGGCCAACACGATCAACTGCGGTGCGCATGTTGTCATAAATTCCACGCGCGGGCACGCCGCCAAAGACACGGAAGCCGTGCCAGTGGGCGTCGAAGAGCATCTCGTGCGTCTGCAGCAGGTAAGCTCTGACCAGAAAGGCACGGCTGTGCGCCAGCTTAATATGCGCGACCTGAAGCTTCGTGCGCTCGCCGCCGATCACGGCATAGTCTTCACTCCAATCGAATTGGAATGCTTCGCCGGGCCGGAAAGATAGAGGAACGAATATGCCTCGGCCGGCCGCCTGCTGCTCAAGCCGCCACTGACGGGCGAACGCAGCGACGCGACCGTAGGAACCGGTAAAGCCCAGAACCACCAGATCGGCATGAAGTTGCTTCAACGTTCGGCGCTGCTTGCGTGACCTCCCGGCTTCGGTCTTTAGCCAACCCGAGAGTTTGTCAGCGAATGGATCAAGCTTGCTCGGTCGTTCCGGTACCGTGAACGTCGGCTCGATCGTGCCAGCGCTTAAATACTTCGCGATCGTGTTGCGCGACAGCCCCGTGCGCCGACTGATCTCGCGCACTGACAGCTTCTCGCGCAGCGCCATGCGGCGGATGATGTTTAAAAGTCCCATGTGTATCACTCCGTTGCCCCCGTCGCTCTCCGCGTTGGGGGGAAGGTTCACATGGCTCAAGTCTCAATGGAAATTATGCGCCTAACCGGCTCAGTTCCGCGTGAAAACCAACACTCTGGCGATCGCGGGCATCCGCCGGTCTCCATCAAATCTCCATCATTTCTCGACCGAACATCGAAGGGCGCATGTCAGGTGCGGATGACAAACATCAATCCGGACGCCTTTCATGTCGCACCGCCTTTCTTTTATCGCCGCCGTTGGCGTCGTCGCCCTTGCAACCTTTCTGATTTTCCGCCACGAGGCGGTTTCGCAGACCGAAGACCCGTCTGTTGATGCTGGAGTGCCCGCGCAGGTCATCACGCTGACGCTTAAGCCGGAGCGCGTGGTCCTGATCGACGCCTTTCCCGGGCGCGTGGCGGCCTATCGGCGGGTCGAGATTCGGCCGCAGGTCACAGGCGTCATCAAGAAACGGCTTGTCGAAGGCGGAACCGAGGTCGAGGCAGGCGAGGTCCTCTTCGAAATCGACTCTGCCCTGCTTGAGGCCGATCTCGAAACGGCGCAGGCAGGTGTGATGCGGGCCGAAGGGGCGCTGGCGCATGCCCGCCAGGGGCTGGCGCGGGCAAAGGCGCTGATGGCGGAAAACGTGACCAGCCGCAAGAATTACGAGGAAGCGCAAAACGATCTGACCGCGGCAGAGGCAAACCTTGCCGAAGCCCGGGCCGTGGCGCACCGCCGCAAGCTCGATCTCGATTTCGCCACGATACGCTCGCCGATCAGCGGCTATGTCGGCCGGACGGTCGCCGATGAGGGCTCGTTTGCCTCCAGCCAGACGGAGCTTGCCGTGGTGCAGGAACTGGACCGGGTCTATGTCGATCTGCGCCTGCCGGCAAATAAGCTCGACGGCGTGCAGTCTGCCGCCGAGGAGGGACTGGGACCGGCGGAGATCCTCGACGCGGAAGGCAAGCCGCATCCCCGCTTGGGTCGGCTGGCGCTTTCCGATGTCACGGTCGATCCGGGAACCGGGGATGCCGCGGTCCGGGTCGAGGTGGAAAACCCCGGTCTCAGCCTCCTGCCCGGCATGTATGTCCGCGTTCGCCTGCCGCGCGGCGTCCTTCCCGATGCGCTGCTGGTGCCGGAGGAAGCGGTCGTGCGCAACGGCGCCGGCGAGGCACAGCTCGTGGTCGTGACGGCGGATGGACGTGTCGCGCGGCGCAACGTCGTCCTCGGCGATGCCATCGGTGGACGCGTTGTCGTCACCGAGGGGCTGAAAGCGGGCGAGATGATCGTCATTCGCGGACAGGATCGCGTTCAGGACGGGATGCGCGTGAGCCCGGTGAGCGCACAGCAGGATGCTGCAACAGCAGCTGATACGCATTAAGGGTCAAAGATCATGCCACACTTCTTTATCGACCGTCCGGTCTTTGCCTGGGTGATCGCGATCTTCATCGCGCTCGCCGGGCTCGTCGCCATTCCGAAGCTTCCTGTGGCCCGCTTTCCGGACATTGCGCCGCCAAGCATCAGCATCTTCGCGACCTATACCGGCGCGAGCGTAGACACGGTCAATGACAGCGTCGTGCGGCCCCTCGAGAAGGAACTCTCGAGCGTCAAGAACGTGCTCTATTACGAATCCACCGCCGACTCGACCGGCGGTGCCAACATCATGGTGACGTTCAAGCCCGGAACCAATGCGGACCTGGCGCAGGTGGATGTTCAAAACCGGCTGAAGAATGCCGAAGCGCTGCTTCCCGAAGCGGTCCGGCGCGGGGGCATCAGCGTCGAGGCCGCTGAATCCGGCTTCCTGATGGTGCTCACGCTTCGCTCGGTCAGCGGTGAGACCGACGAACTCGCCCTTGGCGATTACATGACCCGCAATATAAGCGAGGAACTGAAGCGCTTGCCGGGCGTCGGGCGCGTCCAGCAGTTTGGCTCGCCACGGGCCATGCGCGTCTGGGTGGATCCGGCCAAGCTTGCGGCCTACGACCTGACCATGGCCGATGTGACCGAGGCGATCACCCGCGAAAACGCGCAGGTTTCGCCCGGCCGGGTCGGCGACGAACCGACGGTTCCGGGAACGAAGGTCTCGACGCCGCTCACCGTCCATGGCCAGCTGACCACGCCGGAGGCGTTTGCGGCGATCCCGCTCAGGGCCAAGGCCGATGGCGGGCGGCTTCTGCTTTCGGATGTGGCGCGGGTCGAACTCGGCGCCCAGACGCTGGCCTTCAGCGTCAGCAGCAATGGCAAGCCGGCCGCTGCCGCCGCGATCCAGATGCGGCCCGGCGCCAACGCCGTCAGCACCGCAGCGGCGATCGAAAAGCGCCTTGCGGAACTGAGGCCGTCAATGCCGGAGGATATGGAGATCGCGATCTCCTACAACACCGCGCCCTTCGTGAAGGTTTCTATCACCAAGGTCGTCCATACGCTGATCGAGGCGATGGTGCTGGTCTTTCTGGTGATCCTGCTGTTCCTGCAGAACATCCGCTATACGCTGATCCCGACCATCGTTGCGCCGATCGCGTTGCTCGGCACATTTGCGGTGATGCAGCTTGCCGGCTATTCGATCAACGTGCTGACCATGTTCGGCATGGTGCTTGCCATCGGCATCATCGTCGACGATGCCATCGTCGTGGTCGAGAATGTCGAGCGGATCATGGCGCGGCAGGGGCTTTCACCGAGGGACGCCACCCGCCAGGCGATGCGCGAGATTTCGGGCGCGATCGTCGGCATCACGCTGGTGCTTGCGGCAGTCTTTATTCCCATGGGCATGGCAGCCGGGTCCGTCGGCGCGATCTATCGCCAGTTCACTCTGTCGATGGCGGTCTCGATTCTGTTCTCCGCCTTCCTCGCGCTGACGCTGACGCCGGCGCTGTGCGCCACGATCCTGAAGCCCGCCAAGACCCATGCCAAAGGCGGTTTCTTCGGCTGGTTCAACAGGGGGTTCGATACGCTGGCGAAGCGTTACACCGGCTCTGTCGGCTGGGTCCTGCGGCGCGGCGGGCGGATGCTGGTCATCTATGTCGCGCTGATCGCGGCACTCGGCTACGGTTATTCGAAGATCCCGACATCGTTCGTGCCGGAAGAGGACCAAGGCAACTTCATGGCGATGTTCGAGCTTCCGGCAGGCGCCACCGCCGAACGCACGCGCGCGGTCGTCAAGACCTATGAGGCCCATACCGCGACACGACCCGACATTGTCGAGAGCCTCGTGATCCTCGGCTTCGGCTTTTCCGGCTCCGGTCCCAATGCCGCCCAGGCCTTTACCAGCCTGAAGGACTGGGGCGACCGCGACACCACCGTGGACCAGGAGATCGCGGCGGCGGAAGCCGCAATGGCCGACATTCCCGAAGGCATGGCGATGATCATGAAACCGCCGGCGATCGAATCGCTCGGCACCACCTCCGGCTTCGCGCTGAGGCTCGAGGACCGGGCCAATGCAGGGCCGGAGGCGCTGAAGGCGGCAGAGGACCAGTTGATCGCGTTGGCCGCCGAAAGCAGGCTGGTGAGCGGCGTGATGGCGGACGGGCTGCCCGATGGCCAGAGCATCGCGCTGAAGATCGATCGACAGAAGGCGCTGGCGCTCGGGGTGTCCTTCTCGGCCATCAGCGACATGATCTCGACGGCGATCGGGTCGACATATGTCAACGACTTCCCCAATAACGGGCAGCTTCAGCAGGTGGTCGTGCAGGCCGATGCGCCCGCAAGGATGCATGTCGAGGATGCGCTGCGTCTCAAGGTGCGCAACATCGATGGCGGCATGGTGTCGCTGTCGGAAGTGGTCGAGCCGGTCTGGGAAACGACGCCGCTGCAAGTGCAGCGCTATAACGGCTATCCGGCTGCGAACATCTCGGGCTCGGCGGCGCCGGGCGTTTCGAGCGGCGCGGCAATGGCCGAGATGGAGCGGCTGGCGCAACAATTGCCACGCGGCTTCGCCGTGGAATGGACCGGGCAATCGCTGCAGGAGCGGCAATCCGCCACGCAGACGCCAATGCTGCTGGCCGCCTCGATGCTGATCGTGTTCCTCGTGCTTGCAGCGCTCTATGAAAGCTGGTCGATCCCGCTTTCGGTGATGCTGGTCGTGCCGCTTGGCGTGCTCGGCGCGGTGCTGGCGGTGCTGGCGCGCGGCATGGACAATGACGTGTTCTTCAAGGTGGGGCTGATCACCATCATCGGGCTTTCCGCCAAGAACGCCATCCTGCTGGTCGAGTACGCCCGGCACCTGAGAAATGACGGAATGGGCCTTTATCGGGCGGTGCTGCGGGCATCCCGGTTGCGGCTCAGGCCGATCGTGATGACCTCGCTGGCTTTCATCCTCGGTGTCGTGCCTTTGATTCTCGCGAAGGGCGCCGGCTCGGAAATCCAGAACGCAATCGGAACCGGCGTATTCGGTGGTATGCTGTCTGCAACCACGCTTGCGGTATTCTTCGTGCCGGTGCTCTACGTTACAGTCAGCCGACTGACGCGGCGCGGATCGCGGAACAAGGGTGTTGCCGACAAACCCGAACCCGCCGCGCCGGCGCAATGAGTTCGGGCGTTCCCGGTCATTCGAAAAGGTGCATGGGGAACGCTCCGGACCGCGTTTCAAAGATCGAAGACATGGCCATGAACAATGCTCTGATCCTGATTATCGAAGACGAACCCGAGATTGCGGAAATCATCGGCACCTATATGGCGCGCGAGGGCTTCCGGGTCATCACCGCGGGCGACGGGACGGTCGGGCTTGCCCATCATCTGCGCTTGCGCCCTGATCTGGTCGTGCTCGACATCAAGCTTCCCGGACAGGACGGCTACGAGGTGCTGGCGGCGATCAGGCGGCGCGGCGATACGCCAGTGATCATGGTGACAGCACTTGCGGAGGATCTCGACACGCTGCAGGCGCTGCGCATCGGCGCTGACGATTATGTCGTCAAACCGTTCAACCCGCTCGAGGTCGTGGCCCGTGCCAAGGCCGTTTTGCGCCGGACCATGGGGCGCGGAGCCGCCGAGGTGCTGCGCGTCGGTCCGCTGACCGTCGATCCGCAGGCCTATCGCGCATCGGTCGATAGCCCGGCCGGCGCGGTGGTGCTCGACCTGACGCGGACCGAGTTCCGCATCCTCGCCCATATGGCCGCTAACCCGGGAAGGGCATTCGAGCGCGCGGAGTTGGTTGACGCCTGCATGCCTGAGAGCGAAGCGCTCGATCGCACGGTGGACAGCCATGTCAGCAATCTGCGCCGCAAGCTTTCCGCCGCCGGAGCGGATAGCTTGCTCACCGCCGTGCGCGGCGTCGGCTACCGGCTGGACAGCATCAATGGTTAGAAACCTGAATTCCCGGATCGTCCGCGCGATGATCGCATTGACGCTGCTCGCCTTCGCCGTCGTCTATTTCGGGCTGATTGCCTATTTCTTCTTCATCTATGAGTGGCTCTATCCCGAATTCACCGACGATGATTTTCTGCGCACCGGTGATATCGTCACATTGGGCCTGCTTCTGGGGATCGGTATATCCACCGCCTCACTGCTCGGCTGGATCCTGGCACGACGGATCGTGGAACCGCTGAAATCGGTTGCAGAGGCGGCACGGCGTGTCGCGGAAGGCGACTTTTCGGCGCGCGCCTCGTTGCGCAGCGGCCATTTCGGCGAGGCCGGCGACCTTGTCGATGATTTCAACCAGATGGCGGAACGGCTGCAACGCGCGGAGACCGAGCTGCAATACTCCAACTCGGCGATCGCGCATGAGCTCAGGACCCCGCTCACCATTCTGCGCGGGCGGTTGCAGGGCCTTTCGGATGGCGCTTTCACCCCCAGCCCGGAACTTTATTCCCGGCTGATCGAACATGTGGACGATCTGTCGGCCATCGTGGAGGAATTGCGCACGCTGGCGCTGGGCAATGCCGGCCAACTCGATCTGCAGGTCGCACGTCTCGACCTCGCGGAGGAGGCCGAGGCTGCGGTGAATTCGCTCGAGGAGGCGCTTGCGAAGGCCGGGATCGCCGCGACCCGGCATCTGGGCAGCGCGGTTACGACCGCCGATCGCGCAAGGTTGCGGCAGGCCTTCGTAGCGCTTCTCGAAAACTGCTGCCGTTATGCACCGGGAAGCAGCGTGCTCGTGGAGACGGGCGTTTCCGCAGAGCATGTCTTCTTCCGCTGCACCGATACCGGCCCCGGCCTTTCCGCCGAAAACCGGGCGCGCGCCTTCGAGCGGTTCTGGCGCGCGGACGAGTCGCGCGGCCGGGCAAGGGGCGGTTCGGGTCTCGGCCTGCCGATCGTCAAGGCGATCGCTAAGGCGCATGGCGGCGACGCGCTGATCCTGACTACCAGAAATGCCGGCCTTGCCGTCGAAATTCGGTTGCCGCGCCGGAATTAGTCTTTTCAGCGAGATTACCGATGTCAAATCAGCTCCACGACCCCGACGCCTATGACGGCTTCGCCGCCAGGCATGTGTCCATGCGGCGCGTGCTGGCCCTGTTCGCGCTCCATGAGCAGCTGTTGTGGCCGTTCGAGCAACTGCTGGAAATCGGCCGCGACACGCGCAAGACGCGCGCTCTGTTTGCGCGGATCTTCGAATATCTGGACAAGCCGGTGGAGATTGCCGAACGGGCCCATCCGGTGACGATCCCGCGGGCCGCGATGCGCGGCGATGTCGTGCTGGATCACGTCAGCTTCGCTTATCGGGAGGAGGGGCGTCCCGCCGCGCACGACATCAGTTTGACCATTCCGGCCGGCAGTCATGTCGCGATCGTCGGTCACACGGGGGCGGGCAAGACCACGCTCGGATGCCTGCTGGAGCGGCTTTATGATGTCGACAGCGACGCAATCCGGTTCGACGGCGTCGATCTGCGCGACCTCAGCTTTCATTCATTATCGGAAATGCTGGGCGTGGTCTTGCAGGATCCCTATCTGCTGCATGCCTCGGTGACCGAGAACCTGCGCTTTGCCAAGCCGGAGGCGCGCGACGACGAACTGGTCGCGGCCGCAAGGATCGCCCAGATCCACGACCATGTCGCGTCCCTGCCCGAGGGCTATGACACGCTGGTCGGCGATGACGGTTACCGCTTTTCCGGCGGCGAGAAGCAGCGCCTGGCGCTGGCCCGCACTATTTTGCGCGATCCGCGTTTGCTGTTGCTCGACGAGGCGAACAGCGCGCTCGACACCCGCACCGAACGCGCGATGTCGCAGGCGCTGGATCAGATGTCGAAGGGGCGCACGACGATCACCATCGCGCATCGTCTGTCGACCATCCGCCACGCCGACCTGATTGTGGTCATGCAGGCGGGCCGCATCGTCGAGCAGGGCAGCCATGATCGGTTGATGGCACTCGATGGCGTCTATGCCGGCCTGACGTCGGGGGCCTGATCAGTGGTTGGGATCGCCAATCGGGCGATAGCGCGCTAGCAGAATGTAGACGCCGATGGCGAGCGCTGCGATCACGGCGGCCGCGACCGAGAGCAACGCAACATGGGCCGCGCTGAACGCGGCCTTGCCAGCAGCGATCAGGGCTACGCCCTGTTCGGCTGACAGTTGGTGCGCCACGAGATAAGTGTCGCCGATTGAGCGGCGGGCCTGCTCGGCAAGCGGCAATGCCAGGTCCGGCGGTACATCGATTGTCCGGCCGAAGACGCTGGCCATGAACACGCCGAAGAGGGTGATGCCAAGGCCGGTGCCCAGTTCATAGCCTGTGCCCTCGAGCGAGCCTGCCGCGCCACCCTTTTCGGGCTCCACAGAGCCCATGATGGCGATGGATGACGCCGTCAGGCCGATGCTGAGGGTAAGACCGGCAATAGCCAGCGCCGCTGGGACACCAAAACCCGGAAAGCGGAAATCGGCGCTGCCGAGATAGGCGAGCGAGCCTGCGCCGAACAGCAGCGACAGCGTTGCCACACGACGCAAGCCGAACGTGTTCGACAGCCAGCCGGCGATAGGACCGCCGACGCCGGCCGCGACCATGATCGGAAGCATGAACACACCCGCTTCAAGCGGCGTCTTGCCGATCACATATTGCAGTTCCTGGGCGAGCGTCAGTTCGACGCCTGCAAGCGCGCCGGTCGCCACCAGCGCCATGATGATGCCGGCCACGATCGCGGGACGGGAAAACAGTGTGAGGTCCAGCATCGGATTGTTTGATCGAAGCTGAGCCCGGATGAAAAGTGTCAGCATCGCGATGCCGAACGCCAGGATCGGGATCAGGACGGCGAGCGGCTCGCTGCCGCCAAATCCCGCCTTTAAGGCATGGACGACGGAAATCATGCCGGCGATCAGCAGCAGCGCCTGGCCGAAAGCCCATTTCCCGGGCGTCGTCGCCTCCTTGCGCGGCAACAGAAAATAGCATGCGGGCGCGACCACCAGCATGAGCGGAACGTTGATCAGGAATACCGAACCCCACCAGAAATGCTCCAGCAGGCCGCCGCCGATGAGCGGACCAAGCGCTGCGCCGGCAGACCCGACAGTGCCCCAGAGCCCGAGCGCGCTCGCGCGCTCGTCGGCGTCCTCGAAAGTGCGGCGAATGATGCCGAGGACGCATGGCACGATCATCGAACCGCCGAATGCGAGCAGGACGCGCGCGCCGATCAGCATCGCCGGGCTTGTGGAGAAGGCTGCGGCGACCGAGGCAACGGTGAAGACCGAAAGGCCGGACAGCAGGATCTTGCGGTTTCCGACGCGATCGGCCAGCGTCCCCATTGGCACCAGCAGGCCCGCCATCAGGAGCGGATAGATATCGATGATCCAGAGCACTTCGGCGCCCGATGCGCCGAGCGACTGGGTCAGCGTCGGGATCACGACGTGGAGCACGGTCATGTCGATGACGACGGGGAGGAACGCGAGCGTCACGGCAACGAGGACAAGCCATCGCTTCGGGTCGCGGAGAGGGGCAGACATCAAGACACCTGAATATTAAGTTGCAGCGCCCTATATAAATACATACGTATGGATTTCAATCTTGCATTTCGTTGTTTGAAGGAGAGACAATGGGACGGAAGCCGACGATTAACCGGGACGCGCTTTTGACGATCGCCGAAGAGATCGTGAACAACGAAGGACCGCAGGCGCTGACGATCGATGCGCTGGCCAAAGCGGCGGGCATATCGAAAGGCGGCGTGCAATATTCGTTTTCGTCGAAGGACGAACTGGTCAAAGGCCTTGTCGACCGTTGGACGACCCAGTTCGACGCGCTTGTCGTCGATATCGAGAGCGCGGGACCCGTCGGCTTTGTGCTGAGCTACATTGCCGCGATGCGCACATCGCAGGGTGCCATCGACGCGAAACTGGCAGGTCTCATGATCGCCTATATGCAAAATCCACAGAACCGTCTGGAGACGGCGAACTGGTACCGGTCGATCCTTTCGAGAATGGGAGACACCAAACAGGCGCGGGCGGCCAGAACCGCGTTTCTGGCCGTTGAGGGGCTGTTTGCACTGCGTCTCTGGGGAGTTGAGGAGGGCGTCGACTTGCAGTCGCAACTTGATCAGATCGAGGCGATGCTGCTTAGCCATAGCGGATCCAATTGACCGGGCTCATTTCCGCTGCTGCGCGACCGACGGCAAGTCTTTATCCCGTGCGACGAAGTCCCGTTATTACGACCGTTCTGCAGCGCCGCCTTGAGTTCTGGCCAGAATCCATCCGGTTATCGTGTCGAGCGCGCCAGGCGCATAGGCGTGGCGGCCCTCAAGAAGGAACCGGACCATTGCAAACCATGTCCAGTCAACGGCTAGTTGCCAATTATAGGCGGAGGCTTTCAGAAGGCCGTGCGTCGCCTCGGGCCAGATGATGATTTCGGTCACCTTATCGCGCCCGGACAGCGCGTCACGAAAGATCGCCGCATTGCGCACGGGATCGACATTCAGGTCGTCCGCGCCCCAGATGGCAAGTACCGGCAGATCGAGCCGGGTAAGCGCATCGCGCGCATCGGCCTCTCGGTTGAGCCGGATGAACTGCCAGCGATCCGCGCCCATTCCGGCGGGCGGGCCATCTGCCTTCGGACCGAAGATGCGCTCGTCTTCGAGGCCCTGCTCCGCAATCGTCAGATCGATAGCCTTCGGATCGAGCCCCTCGCGCAAGAGCCGTTTGCGCGTATAGTAGTCCCCCTGATCCTGCCAGGAGACCGCCGCGCCGACCACTACAATAAAATCCGCATCGTCCGGGGAAAGCTGCGGTAGCACCCAGCCGGCCTGTGAGAAGCCGACAGCTCCATACGCAAGGCCATCGAAACGCCGGGCCAGATGCTGAAGTGCTGCGCGCGTTTCGTCCGCGCGGTCTTCCATGGTCTGGTGCAGCCAGTTTCCCTCGGATGTGCCAACGCCAGGCTTGTCCCACGACGCCACGGCGATGGCCTGATCGAGCATGGTGTTGATCAGCGGCGCGTATCCGCCAGCCGAGGTGCGATCCTGAGCGCCGTCCCCGTGGACGAGCACGACGGCCGCTTTCGGCGCTCCTTCGGGGAACCAGAGCGTTCCCGAGAGGGATGCGCCCGCGGATACGAAGTCGAAGGGTTCTCTTTCGCGCCGGTCGAGGTCGTGATCGCCCAGCCGCCAAAGAAAAAAAACGGCGGCGACCACCAGAACAAAAAAGGTTGTCAAAATCGCGCGCCAGCCCAATCGAATCGATCTCCATTCCTCACGATCTGACGATACTCTTATTGAAGCGGGGAAATGAACGCAAAGCTGGAGCGGCCCTCAAACCGGATTGAGTCCGTTCTCGGTCCTGCGGCGGTATGGGATGGTGGCAGCGGTCCTGTTGTACCATGAGAGCGGTTTGGGGGAGCGGCACAGCAGAGATGAGCAGCAGGTGAACGGGAGGTCCGAGCCGATGAAGGCCGGACCGTAGCGATGCTATCCTGCTCTGTGCGGATGCACCTTCGAACCAGCTCATTTCTGGCAGAGCTCTCCAAGTGGCACTTCGATCTCTTCGCTGGGGTGCAGCACAAAGAATGTCCTTTGACTGTACGCGGTAGCCCGGCCTACCAAGCCCGGCATTCTGACCTGGGCAAGCCTGTCCCGTCTCAACGCCTTTGAGACAGATTTGGCTTAACGGATAAGGGAGGGTCTTGGCTCATCATAGCGCACGCAAAGGAAGTGACGATGAGACAGAAACCCGGTCAGCAGAAACCGACGGCAGACAAGGCGATCAAGGATATCCGCCGAGCCACCCGCAAATCCTATCCCGTTGAGGAGAAGATCCGCATTGTGCTGGAAGGCCTGCGCGGCGAAGACAGTATCGCCGCACTCTGCCGGCGTGAGGGGATCGCCGAAGCTTGGCCGCGACATATCGGCTGATACCCCATTTGCCGGAAGACCTTTTCGTCACGCGCTCGCGTCTCGGGCCTGACGAGCGGTTCGTCGTTCAGCAACCGGGATACGGTCTTGAGCGAGACACCGACAGCTTTGGCAATATCGCGTTGTGTTTTCATTCCCGCTATTTTTCACAGAACGCGAGGGGAGTGAAGCGACCGGCGAAAATACCGGTGCGGAACCTTAACTGCCAGTTGGTTGCCGCATGATCGAATGGGTGCGCCGAAACGCTCCAGAGCGGACTTTCGCCTGCTCTCAGCTGCCCGCAGACCTTTCCTGGCGGACGTGTCCGCTGGACTGGCGTGGCACCATCTCGACCCCGAGACTGATTCTTTTTGCCGGCGCGTGCGGAAACGAGGCTCGTTCGGTCAAAAGCTTGACAGCGGCCACGCCCAACTCCCGCCGGTCGATGCCGACGGTCGTCAGCGAGGGCAGGGCGTGCGCGCCGACCGGAAGCCCGTCGAAACCGACGACAGATATGTCGTTAGGAACGGAAAGCCCCATATCCGTGATCGCCTGGATCGCGCTCAGGGCGACAATATCGGAAACGCAGAAGAGCGCGGTCGGCAGGGTCTTGAGGCTGGCGAGACGCGCGGCAATGAAAGAGGCGGCATTGTTGGCGATCCTCTCCGACGAGCCCAGATCGAGAATGTGGCGGTCGGGATCGAACGCGATCCCCGCGCCTTCGAGCGCGTCACGAAAGCCGATTTCGCGCTGCGCAATGGAAACCCGGTAGATGTGGGTGACGTGGATAATCTCCTTGTGGCCCAGATCGAGAAGATGCTGCGTGGCCGCAAAGCCGCCAAAATAGTAGTCCGGCGCAACGCTTGGAAAGCGCATTGTCTGATCGATGCTGTTGACCAGCACGCAGGGACTTTCGCGCTGCTTCATCACCGCCAACAATACCGGCTCGTCGACGCCCATTAATATGGCGGCCTTGGGAAGGGTCTTCCACGAGCGTTCTCCCCGGAGCGATGCCGCCTCGTCGAGTATGCCGATCTCAACCGTTCGCCCGTTAGCTTCGGCTTCCGATACAACACCGTCGATGATGTCGCTATAAAATGCGTCATTGGCGACCATTCTGCTGTAGGTGAGCAGCGTCAGCGTCGAGGGCAGGTTGGCGGTGGGCTGTGCGTCGTTCTCGACATATCCAAGCGCCTGGGCTGCCTTCATCACGGCGTCCCTTTTTCGCTTGCTGACACCCTGGCGATTATTGAGCGCTTTCGAGGCTGTGGCCAGTGAAACGCCGGCCGCGGCCGCGACGTCGGTCAGTTTCGCGGCGGCGCGGCGAGGCTCGTTCTCTGCCGCTGCTTCCTGTTGCTCGCCTGATTGTGCCGATTTCATCTCTCTAACTCGCTGCTTTCACGCCTGCCGAGTTCCGAGAAATACACGAATACGATCCAACGACAAGCTTTGGGAAACCGACGAGACGGAAAATTTCGAAAATAAGAAAAAAGAGAAAATATAGAAACTATGGAAAAATAATATTGACTACGAAATTTTCGAGGTGCATCCTCACCCTGTCGCCAACAGAGGCTCCAGGGCTCGTCGCGAGCGTCCATCGAACGCATGACGTCGACGGCCACGCCAAAGCGGATCGGCTGCGCTTCGGGTTGGGATCGTGTTTGATTGCGTTGTTCAGGAGAGGTTTGCACGATGAATGATTTGTTTCCCTGTCATGACGAGGGGAAGACCATTCCGCCGGTGGATATTGAAATCCACCGTGAGATGGAACAGGTGCAAACCAACATTCTTGCCAGCATCGAAAGAAATGCCGGAAAGATCGGTGCCCGGAATCCGATGATCGGCGCCGGGCCGGACGACCATCGCTGGCTCTATCCCGAGACCGGCTATTTCTGGACGGATTCTTTCTGGGTCGGTGAACTCTGGCTCGCGCATATGCTGACGGGTGAACAGCGCTACAAGAACATGGCCCGGATGCGCAATCAGCATCTTGAGCGTATCCTCAACACCCCCCTCTGGTTGAGCCATGATCTCGGTTTTCTTTTTTCGCTGTCCGCTGTCGCCGATTACAAGCTGACCGGCAACGAGCAGGCGCGGACGCTTGGCCTCAGGGGCGCCGACGCCCTGCGCAGTCGGTTCAACTGGGCCGGCAACTATCTCGTCGCGTGGACAGCCAGCCAACACGACATGGAGCACGCCCGAAAGGTTCAGGGAAAGATCATCATCGATTCCATCCAGAACCTCTCGCTGCTCCTGTGGGCTTATCAGGAGACCTGCATCGCGTCCTATCGTGATGCAGCCTTGCTGCAGGCCGAGACGCTCAAGAAGTATATCGTGCGGGCCGATTACAGCACGTTTCACACCTTCGATTTCGACACATCGACCGCCGAACCGGTCGGCGGCAATACCGCGCAGGGTTTTGCCGACGGTTCGTGCTGGAGCCGCGGGCAGGCATGGGCCATCCATGGGTTTGCGCAGCTGGCCGAGACCACCGGAAACCTGGAGTTCCTCGAGCTGAGCGCAAAGCTGGCCGATTACGCACTGGACAAGATGGGCGACGATGCCGTCCCGGCCTGGGACTATCTTCTGCCCGAGGGCGAGGAGCCTCTGAAGGATACCTCAGCCGGCTCGGTCATGTCGTCCGGCCTGTTTATTCTCGCCGATGTGCTGCGCAGGATCGGTGAGGAAAGCCGCGCGCAGCACTATCACGCTGCCGCGTTGAAAATGTTGCGCGGACTTCGCGACAAACATGATCTTACCGGCAATCCCGAAGCCCAGGGGCTTCTTTCAGCCGGTGCGTCCCATGTGCACGTCGCAAGGGCCAACGGGCGCCCGAATATGGCTCAGGCCATGCTTCCCTACGGGGATTACTACTATTTCGAGGCCGTCCTGCGGGCCTTGGGATATCGCCAGTTCTTCTGGTGATCACATAACCAATCAAATCGGAAACATTGGGAGAGAGAAATTGAAAATCAAGCCACTCATCATAGCCCTCACTTGCACGGTCGGCCTCGTTGCCGGCAGCGCGCAGGCCAAAACCTACAAGTTTGCCACAAACACCAACGAAGATGTTGGCGTTGGCGCGCTGATCGGTGAATTCACCGAAGCGGTTGCGGAAAGGACCGATGGCCGGGTCAAGATCAAGGTCTTCGCCAACGGCGTCCTTGGCAGTCAGGAAGACTATCTGCAGCAGATCCAGAAGGGCGTGGTCGATCTGGGCCTCGTCAACAGCGCCACGCTGGAAAACATCATTCCGGAGTTTTCGGTCGTCAATCTTCCCTACGTCTTCAGGACCCTCGACGAGTATGGCGAGGTCATGACCAATCCGGAAATCCAGGACCTGCTTTTTGAAACGGCCTCCAGCCATCGTTTCGTTCCGCTTGGCTTTTTCTCGAACGGCTTCCGCAACATTATGGTGAGAGAGCCGGTCGAGACGATGGAAGACCTGAAGGGCATGAAGATCAGGTCGCTGTCGAGCCAGACCTATGTCGACATGTATAGCGCATTCGGTGCAGTGCCCACACCGATGCCGTTTGGCGACGTGTTCCCGGCTCTGCAGCAGGGCGTGATTGACGGTACCGATGGCACGCTGAGCGGCCTTTACGACCTGAACTACGGCCAAGCCGCGAAATATGCCGCGCGCACGGATCATACGCGGTTGACCGACTTCGCTGTCGTCAGCGACAAGTTCCGCGACAGCCTGAGCCCTGAGGATATGGAGATCGTCAAGGAAGAGCTGATGAAGGTCAGCGTCAAATCGCTTGATGTGATCGACGGCGAGTTCGCCCGCAGCGCTCAAAAGGGCGTGGAGAAGTTCGGCGTGACGATCATCGATGTCGACAAGACCCCCTTCATGGAAGCCGTCGAGCCGATGTATGGAGAGGCCGCCCAGGACCCGAAGAAGAAGAAGCTGCTGGAAGCAATCTTCACGCTTGAAGGTCGTCAGCTCTGACCTGACGATCCGGCCGACTTTCCGGTCATCAGCCGGAGCCCTGTAAAGTGCCGACCGTGTGTCCGCACCGGGGCTCCGGCCTTCCCTGCGATAGGTTTTTGCGGTCTCCAGACAAGCAGGGTTTACCGAAAACCTCGCGACCGGATGCGCTCGGGCCGCGACCGTAAATGGTCCGCAACACGTCTTGCGGTATGTCACGGGAAACAGCCCAATGCGGCAAACGAACGAAAATTCAACATCCATTTCTGCAAACTGGTTTGTGCGCGTCTATGCGCTTTTCGGCAAGCTGCTCGGCGCCCTGCTGATCGCACTGACGCTGGCGATGAGCGCGATGATCACCTATCAGGTGGCGGCGCGCTACTTCTTCAATGCGCCAAGCACCGTGACGGAGGGGCTTCTGCGCTACGGGCTGATATGGCTCGGGCTGCTGGGAGCCGGTTACTGCTTCATGAGCGGGCAGCATCTGAACCTGCCTCTTCTTCTGGAAGTTATCCCGAAGAAACGCGCGGCCTTCCTGAAGGCGATCAATGCCTGGCTGTGCTTCATTTTCGGTCTTATTCTCTGCTGGTCCGGATACAATGCGATCCTCGCCAACTCGCAGATGATGGCGCCGATCATCAACATCTCCATCGGCACCCTTCAAAGCGTCCTGCTGGTGTGCGGCGCTTTGACGGTTGTGTCCCAGCTCATCGAGCTTGTGCGGCTTCACCGGGAAGAGCAGGTATCGTTCGTCAGCCTGGCACTTTCGGCAGCCCTGATTGCCGCCTTTTTTCTGTTGGTTGCGTGGTTCAGGGGAACCGGCGTTTACGAGTACCTTGTCTACGAAAGGCTTGAGCTTTTCTCTGTTGTTGTATTGTTCGGGTGCTTTTTCATTTTGCTTGCAATCGGCACGCCGATTTCGGTCGGACTTGCCTTTTCTGGCATTCTGACGATCAGCCTGCAGCTCGATGTCGGCACGCTCTTCAGCACCAGCGGGGAGAAGCTATTCAACAGCCTCGACAATTTCGGCTTTCTGGCGCTGCCCTGTTTCGTGCTGGCCGGCAACATCATGACGCAGGCCGGGATTGCCCGTAGACTGATCGATCTTGCCATGCTGATTGGCCGTCGTATTCCCGGCAATCTCTGGCAGGCCAATGTCATCGCCAACATGCTGTTCGGGTGCCTTTCCGGCTCCGGCATCGCGGCAGCCACGGCCATCGGCAGCATGGTTTCGCCCGTAGCGAAGGAAAAGAACTACGACATGCCGTTCACGACCGCCGTCAACGCGGCGTCGGCGCCGGCCGGCATGCTGATCCCGCCATCCGGTCCGTTCATCATTTATTCGCTGATCACCGGCGGATCCGCATCGATCGTGTCGCTCTTCCTGGCAGGCTATGTTCCCGGCATCATCATGGGGCTTTCGGTCATGGTGGTTGCCCTGTTTTATGCCCGTCGTCACAACTATCCGACAGACAAGGCGCCCTATGCCGCCTCGGAGGTCATGACCACCGTCTGGAAGGCATTTCCAAGCCTCACGCTGGTGCTCGTGGTCATCGGCGGCATCGTCGGTGGGGTTTTTACCGCCGTCGAGGGCTCGGGCATCGCCGTTTTCTACAGCCTTCTGCTCGCTGTTCTTTATCGCAGCCTGAGCTGGAAGCAACTGATGCGCGCCAGCCTTCAGACGGTTATCACCTCGGGCGTTATTCTCCTCCTCATCGCCGCTTCCGGCCTGATGAGCTGGAGCATGACCTTCGCAAGCATCCCTGACAGCATCGGCAATTTCCTCACCAGTATCAGCGACAGCAAATACGTGATCCTGCTGCTGATCAATATCAGCCTTCTGATCGGCGGCGTGTTCATGGACATGTCGGCGGCCCTGCTGATCTTCACGCCGATCCTCTATCCCGTGGTTACGGCCATGGGCGTGGATCCCGTCCACTTCGGGGTGGTGATGATCTACAATCTGTGCATGGGCGTCGTTACCCCGCCGGTCGGTACGGTCCTGTTCGTATCCTGCGGGATCACCGGGGAATCGATCAACCGCGTCGTGCGGCCGTTGCTGCCGATCTTCCTGCTGCAGATCCTCGGCCTTCTGGCGATCACCTACATTCCCGAACTCAGCCTGTTCCTGCCGCGTCTGTTCGGAATGTAATCGCGGCGGCCGCAGCGCCGCAGGCATAAGGGAAGGCCGGAACCCTGGCCTTCCGCAATCATCATCAAACGTGGATAAGCGGATATGACGTATTATTCGAAATTCTCCGACAATCCGATGCGCACGCGCACCGACTTCCAGACGCTTGCGGCAGACCTCATCGCGCCGGTCTGCGCCTATATAGAGCGACAGGGAGCCCGCGTCGATTTCCACGATGGTGCAGCTGCCTTCCCGATGGCTTCGAGCTCTCTCGAAGGCGTCGCGCGCCTCCTTTGGGGCCTGGTGCCGCTGACGATCGGCGGCGGGAAATGCGATTGCTGGCCGCTCATTCGCCAGGCGATAGCGACCGGTACGGACCCCGCTCATCCCGACTACTGGGGGCCGACCGAGAATAATTCGCAACACAGTGTCGAGATGGCCGCGATCGGCGTGATGCTGATGGCAGCGCCCGAAGCCGGCTTCCTGCCGCTGAGCGATCGCGAGAAGTCCAATCTGTTGGGCTGGCTGGAACGGATACAGCATGTCTCACTGGTCGATAACAACTGGCTTTTCTTCGCCGTGCTCGTGCAGGAAGGGCTTCGCAAGGTCGGTCATGCCGACCTCATCGACGAGACTCTGCAGAAGCGGACTGTCGAACGGCTGTCCAGCTGGTATCTCGGCGAGGGCTGGTATGGCGACGGCCCCAGCCTGCCGGTTGATCACTACGGCGCGTTTGCCATCCATTTCTATGCCCTTCTTTATGTTCATTTCGCCGTTGATCCCGACCCCATGTTGGTCAAAATGTTTCGCGAACGGGCGGAGGCCTTTCTGGAGCCGTTCTCCTACTGGTTCGCCGAAAGCGGCGAGGGGCTTATGGTCGGTCGGTCGCTGACCTATCGGTTTGCGATGAGTGCGTTCTGGGGAATGGCCGCGGTCTGCGGGCTGAAGGGGATGCGCCCCGGTCAGATCAAGGGCATCTGGGCGCGGCACTTGCGCAGCTGGCGCGACAGGCCGATCTTCACGGCTGACGGCCTGATGACCCGCGGCTATTATTATCCGAACCTCATCATGTGCGAGGATTATAATTCGCCGACCTCGCCCTACTGGGCGATGAAGGCCTTCTTCCCGCTGGCCCTGCCGGAGGATTCCGAGTTCTGGCAGGCGGAAGAAGAACCGCTTTCTTCACCGCGCAAGGTCTATCCGATGCCGGCCAACAAGACCATTGTGCAGAAGGTCGAGGGGCATTCGCTCGTCCATTACGGCGCGCCGGTGCGTTCCGACGTGCAGCCCGACAAATACAACAAGTTCGCCTATTCCACAAATTTTGGAATGGAAATCAATGCTTTGCAATATGCCGAGGAGTTTCGTTTCGGCGACAACATTCTTGCCTTCAGCTTCGATCGCGGTTTCAACTGGCAGATGCGGCGCATCAACAGTTTCTGCGGTCTTGACGGCAGCACTCTGTCGCTTGGCTGGAGCACCGGCGAGCAGGCAGTTGAAACGACCATCGATGTCGCCGATGACGGCACCTTCGTCCGTCGCCATCGCTTCATCCTCGAGCGCCCGGCCTTCGTCGTCGAGAGCGGCTTTGCCGTCGACCAGTGGTATGAGGAAGCGGACGTTCTGGCGCCGGAGGCGGGAGCGGCCGAGCCTCGGCTCATGATGCAGGACCGCGATCGCGATGACATCATGGAGGCAGAAGCCTTCGTTGCCGTCAGCGGTACGAACGGCGTTTCGGCAATCCGCAGCCTCGATGCCTATCCAAAATTCGCAGGCGTGTCCCGCAGGGTCCACACAAATCTGAGTGCGCCAAGAACTGCTGTGCCGTTCCTTCTTGTCCGGCTGCCGGCAGGTCAGCACACGCTCATGCACAAATTCCGCGTCTCGTTACGGCGCGACGCCGAATGAACCGCCCCGGGTTAGCTCTTACGCCGCAGTTACTACAGCGCGCATGCGAGGGGAGACCTCGCATCGATATTGATAGCAGCCAAAGACCAGCCTATCCAGTTCGCAATCTGCTCTACGGTTGCGCCCAAGCCTTATATCGGCATGCAGCTCGTTCATACTGACCGGTCGCATTGAAAGCCCGCCCCAATCCGAGGCGGGTTTCTGACTTCAATCCATTGCCGCCACCCGGTGAATAACCCTTGCTGCCGCTAGCAGCGAGGCGAGGCGCTCGATCGTGGCGTCAACCGGGGCGAGGGCGCCGATGGCGCTGTTGCGGCGGCCCTGGCCGATGTCCTCGGCCGCGAGGTCGATCTGGTTCATGATGTCCTCGGCGTCGCGCTGCATGGCCTCGATGATCCGGGTGATGGCGATCTTGTTGTCACTCATGTCGGTCTCCTGTGTTGATGACCGGACCATCGCTCTCGTGGCGGCCGAAGACGAGCAATCGGAGTGCTTCCGGCGGCCGGACGTGAATCAGTTTTGCTGCCACCGACCTCATTCAGCCGCTGCGCGCAAACCCTTTGCTGGCGTGATGATGACCTCTTTCACGCCCTTCCCGTTCCCTTCCGAGATCGAATAGGTGCAATCGACCTCCTCGATCGCAAACCGTGAAAAGGTTTCGAAGACGGCTTGAACGGCGTTCAAGGACGGGATGAAGGTGCCTTGAAGGCCGGCCAAAGCCTCCGCCATCGCCTCGAAATCCTCCGGGCCGAAGACGCCTTCGCCATAGTCGGCCTCGTTTCCCCAATAGGGTGGGTCGAGATAGAACAGCATGCCGGGCCGGTCATAGCGGCGGATGAAGTCCTGCCAGGGCAGGCATTCGATGACGACGCCGGCAAGGCGCTCGTGGATATCCTCCAGCGTCGAGGCGAGTTTGACCAGGTTGAAGCGCGCACCGGTGGTCTTGCTGACGCCGAAGTTGCGCCCCGACACCTTGCCGCCGAAAGAGAGGCGCTGGAGGTAGAGGAAGCGGGCGGCGCGTTCGAGATCGGTCAGCGTCGTCGGGTCGATCTTCATCAGCCGCTCGAACTCCCGCCTGCCCGAGATCTGGAAGCGGAGCGTGTCCATGAACTGCGGAAAGTGCCGCTGCAGGATGCGGAAGAAGTTGGCGACATCGCCGCTGATATCGTTGATCACCTCCGTCCTCGGCTGGCGATCGCGGCGCAGGAACATGCCGCCCATGCCGACGAATGGCTCGGCGTAGCCGTCATCTCATTGTGACATCTTCGCGGCCCCGCAGCCAAATGGAGAAAGCACGGGCGATGGCGTGTCGAAGGTTTCCATAAGACCCGGGTCGGCTTTCCGCGCGCAGGCGCCGTCGCCAGGGTTATGGCGCTTTCCGGCCGACGACGGTGCCACGGCTCGCTGCGGGAAATGGCGGAGAGACGGAAAAACATATCAGTCCTTGCAAAAGGAACAAAAACAGAACATAATAAAAACATAAAGCGAAATGGAGGCGAAAATGACTGAACTCTTGCGCGATGTGGCGGCATTCTTCTCGATCACGCTGTTTCTGACGAGCATGGGGCTGATCATCAGTTCACTGTAGCAACGCCTGGCAGGGGAGCGAGCTTTCTGTGCATATGTTTTGTGGGCGTTGCGCCGGCCGGACGGGCCTGCGAAAATCACGATCCAGGATAAGACATGACGGAGCAGGCGATGGCAGGTGAGAGCAATGAGGGCGGGCGTGGCCAGTCGGGCGGGAAAGCGGTCCGGTTCGTGCATCTGCGAACGCACTCGGCCTATTCCCTGCTTGAGGGCGCATTGCCGCTCAAGAAGATCCTCAAGCTCGCCCTTGACGACCGGCAGCCGGCCGTTGCCGTCACGGATACCAACAATCTGTTCGGCGCGCTCGAGTTTTCCCAGAAGGCGATTGGCGAGGGGCTGCAGCCGATCATCGGTTGCCAGTTGTCGATCGACATGGAAGATGGCGGCGAGGGCGAACGACGCGGCGGCTCGCACCTACCGGTGAAGCTCCCTTCGATCGTCGTTCTCGTGGTCAATGAAACCGGCTATGCCAACCTCATGCACCTTGTCAGCGAGGCCTATCTTGGCGGCGAGGCGCACGACAGTATCTACATCAGAAAGTCCTGGCTCGAAGGCAGGGCTGACGGGCTGATCGTTCTGACCGGTGGACCGGGAGGGCCGATCGACCAGGCGCTGGCCTCGGGCTTCGAACTCAAGGCGCGTGAACGCCTGGAGGCGCTGATGGCCCTCTTCGGCGACCGGCTCTATGTCGAGCTCCAGCGCCAGGGCGCTTTTGATCTCCAGCGTGAACGCCATGTGATCAATCTGGCCTATGAGCTTGAATTGCCGCTGGTGGCCACCAACGAGCCTTTCTTTCCCGCGCGCGAGGATTTCGAGGCGCATGACGCATTGATGGCTGTCGCGCATAACGCCATCGTTTCCGACGACCGGCGTTTCAGGCTGACGCCCGATCACTACATGAAAACGCAGGCGGAGATGGCGGAGCTGTTTTCCGACCTTCCCGAAGCGCTCGACAGTACGGTCGAGATCGCGCGCCGCTGCAGCTTCATCCTGCATACGCGCAGCCCGATCCTGCCGCGCTTTACCGGCGCGTCCGACGACCCGGAAGAGGCTGAGAGGGCCGAGGCGCTGGAGCTGCGCAGACAGGCCGTGGAAGGGCTTGAGGCGCGGCTATCCCATGTGGGGCTGAGCGAGGGGCACAGCCGCGAGGATTATGTCGAGCGGCTCGATTACGAGCTTGGCATTATCGAGAGCATGAAGTTTCCCGGCTACTTTCTGATCGTTGCCGACTTCATTAAATGGGCCAAGGAGCATGATATTCCCGTCGGCCCGGGTCGCGGTTCGGGCGCCGGCTCGCTCGTCGCCTATGCGCTGACCATTACCGATGTCGATCCGCTGCGCTTCTCGCTTCTGTTCGAACGCTTTCTCAATCCTGAGCGCGTTTCCATGCCGGACTTCGATATCGATTTCTGCCAGGACCGGCGCGAAGAGGTGATCCGCTACGTTCAGCAGAAATACGGGCGCGCCCAGGTGGCGCAGATCATCACCTTCGGGTCGCTGCAGGCGCGCGCGGCTTTGCGCGATGTCGGTCGTGTGCTGGAAATGCCGTACGGACAGGTCGACCGGATCAGCAAGCTCGTGCCGAACAACCCAGCCAGTCCGGTCACGCTTGCCAAGGCGATCGAGGATGAGCCGAAATTCCAGGAAGCGGCGGAAGAGGAGCCGATCGTCGGCCGGCTACTGGCCATCGCGCAGAAAATCGAGGGGCTCTACCGGCATGCCTCGACCCACGCCGCCGGGATCGTGATCGGTGATCGGCCGCTCTCGCAACTGGTGCCGATGTATCGAGATCCGCGTTCGGATATGCCGGTCACCCAGTTCAATATGAAGTGGGTGGAACAGGCAGGCCTCGTCAAGTTCGACTTTCTTGGCCTGAAGACCTTGACTGTATTGAAGACGGCAGTCGATTTCATTGCCCGGCGCGACATCAAGGTCGACCTTTCGCTGGTTCCGCTGGATGATCACGAGACCTATGACATGCTGGCGCGCGGCGAGACGGTCGGCGTGTTCCAGGTGGAAAGCGCCGGCATGCGCAAGGCTCTGATCGGCATGAAACCGGACCGCATTGAGGATCTGATCGCGCTCGTCGCGCTCTACCGGCCGGGCCCGATGGAGAACATCCCCGTCTACAATGCGCGCAAGCACGGAGAAGAGGAGATCGAATCGGTACATCCGATGATCGATCATCTTCTCGCCGAGACCCAGGGCGTCATCATCTACCAGGAGCAGGTGATGCAGGTGGCCCAGGTGCTCTCGGGTTATTCGCTGGGCGAAGCCGACCTTTTGCGCCGCGCGATGGGCAAGAAGATCAAGGAGCAGATGGACAAGCAGCGCGTCCGCTTTGTCGAGGGCGCGGTGGAGAAGGGCGTCAAGAAGCAGCGCGCCGACGAGATCTTTGATCTGCTGGCGAAGTTCGCCAATTACGGCTTCAACAAGTCGCATGCCGCAGCCTATGCGATCGTCTCCTATCATACGGCCTATCTGAAGGCGCACTATCCGGTGGAGTTCCTCGCCGCCTCGATGACGCTGGACATGGCCAATACCGAGAAACTGAATGATTTCCGGCACGACGCCCGCAGGCTCGGCATTGATGTGGTCGCGCCTTCCATCCAGACGAGCTACCGGCATTTCGAGCCGGGAGAGGATCGCATCTACTATGCGCTCGCCGCCATCAAGGGCGTCGGCGATGCGGCGGTCGATCATATTGTCGATGTGCGCGGCGACAGGCAGTTTGCCGATCTTGAGGATTTCTGCCAGCGCATCGATCCGAAGCTCGTCAACCGCCGGGTTCTGGAAAGTCTGATCTGCGCCGGCGCGTTCGATTGTTTCGGTCATGATCGCGCCGCCCTGCTTGCCGGCCTTGATCGCATCATCGGTCTTGCCCAGCGCACCCAGGAGGATCGCGTCAGCGGTCAGGCGGATATCTTCGGCAGTGCGGGCCAGGTTTCAAGGATCGTTCTGCCGGACTACACGCCGCTTTCCGATTCGGAACGGCTGATGCGCGAATACCAGATGCTCGGCTATTACCAGACGGCCCATCCGCTCGATGCCTATGCCGATATTCTGGCCAAGATGCGCGTTCAGGCCTTTGCCGCATTCCAGCTCTCGGTCAAGAACGGTTCGGATCGCGGCCGGCTCGCCGGAACGGTGGTTGCCAAGCAGGAACGCAAGACCCGGACCGGCAACCGCATGGGCATCGTTACCTTCTCCGATGCCACTGGCCAGTTCGAGGCGGTTCTGTTTTCGGAGATGCTCTATCAGTATCGCGACCTGCTGGAGCCGGGCACATCGGTCGTCATTACCGTGTCTGCCGAAATGCGTCCGGAGGGAATCGGCATGCGGATCCAGACGGTTCAGTCTCTGGAGGAGGAGGCGGTAAGACAGCAGAGCGCCATGCGCATCTTCCTGCGAGATGATTCGCCAATCGCGTCTCTCGCCCGCCACCTCAATGACAGTGGCGAGGGCCTCGTGTCGTTTGTGGTCATCCAGGACCACGGACTTCGCGAGATCGAAGTGGAGTTGCCGGGCAAGTATCGTTTGTCACCGGAGGTCGCGTCCGCCATGCGCGCCGTTTCGGGTGTTGTGGACGTGGAACTGGTCTAGGACGGATCGATATTCAGGATTCCCAAGACGGTTTTGCTGTGATTCATAAGTTTCCGCATTTTGTCAGCGGAGCGAGCGATGGGGATCAAGCGGTACGAACTGAACGAAGCACAGTGGGAACGGATTCCGGCACTTTTTCCAGGAAAGCCCGGCGATCCCGGGCGGACCGGGAGCGATAACCGCTTGTTTGTCAACGGTTGTCTGTGGGTGCTGCGTTCCGGGGCGCATTGGCGCGACCTGCCGGAACGCTATGGCAAATGGAAGACCGTGCACCGGCGCTTCAGCCGCTGGTGCCGCGCTGGCGTCTGGGAGCGGGTGTTCGATGTCTTGGCTGCTGACCGCGACAACCAGTATCTGATGATCGACAGTACCATCGTCCGCGCCCATCAGCAGGCGGCGAGTGGAAAAGGGGGGCAAAGGATCAGGCGTTGGGGCGTTCCCGAGGCGGACTGACCACCAAGATCCATATGCTGGCCGACACGCTCGGCCGCCCGGTACGCCTCATCGTCACCGCCGGACAGGTTGGCGACTGCACCCAGGCCGAAGCTCTTCTGGAAGGGCAGTCCGCTTCCGCTGTCCTTGCTGATAAAGCCTATGACAGCAATGCCTTGCGTGAGACGATTGCCGCCATGAAGGCCGAGGCGGTCATCCCCTCGAACCGTTCACGCAAGATCATCATTTCCCACGACACGGAAGCCTACCGACATCGCAACCGCATCGAACGTTGTTTCAATCGGCTCAAGCACTTCCGGCGTTTCGCCACGCGATATGACAGGCGAATGCGCCACTTCGAGGGATTTGCCTACCTTGCAGCAATCACCATCTGGCTGCGATGAATGTCGATTCGTCCTAGACCTGTTCCGCCTTTCCTGGAAACGCGCTACCGCTCTATCTCTTTGTTTTGACGCATTTTCGCGGACGCCAGATGCTTCTATCTGACTGCGAAATACTCTACAGCATCGGCCCGAAAATCGGAACCGATTTTCGGAAAGCACGATGCGTAGATTCAATAAGTTAGAGCGTCCTTCGTGCATCCGAATGGATGCACGGCGCTCTAGCTGTGGAGCCTCAATAGGTTGTCCCGGTTTAGGCCGAGGCGACTGATCGGTGTTTTTGACTTTATGCCGCCATGCGGACGATGCCAATTATACATGTGGGTCCACTCCGGAAGATGTGCCTTGCGATTTTCTGATGTTGGATAGGCCCGCGCATAGGCCCATTCCCGCAATGCCGTCTGGATGAAGCGCTCGGCCTTGCCGTTTGTCTTCGGCGTATAGGGTTTGGTGCGGATATGCTTGAGGCCGAGTGCCTTGCAGGCTTTGGCAAAGTCCTTTGCCTTGTAGCAGGAGCCATTGTCGGTCATGACCCGTTTCACCGTGATGCCGAGGCTTTCGTAATAGGCAACCGCCGCCTTGAGGAACGCGATGGCGCTCTCGGCCTTCTCATTTGCGAAGATGTCGGTGAAGGCAATCCGGGAGGCATCGTCAATTGAGACATGGACATATTCCCAACCGATGCCGCGGGAATTGCTCTGGCCGGTTCGGTTGCCTGTGATGCGGTGACCGACGCGATTGAAACGGCCAAGGCGCTTGATATCGAGATGGATCAGGCCGCCAGGCTCCTTGTATTCATAACGCACAACCGGTTCGGCTGGCGCAATGTCCTTGATCCGCGACAGCCCGGCTCGCCTGAGAACACGGCTGACAGTGGCCGGTGACACGCCGGCTTCCATGGCGATGTGTTTGCCGGTCAGACGCTGGCGGCGAAGTGCGGCGATGCGTTCGCACACATGGGCAGCGGTCTGCCAGGGACTGCTTTTGGGCCGCGACGAACGGTCAGCCATGGCAGCGCGTCCCCCCTCTCTGAAGCGTTCAACCCAGCGCGACACGACCTTGCGGGAAACGGCATAGACGCAGGCCGCTTGCGCCTTCGTGAGCGCGCCGGAGAGAACGGCAACCGCCATCTCCTCTCGACGAAGAGGTGTCAATCGGGCATTCTTGTGGATGTTCATTCGGAGCGCTCCGGGAAAACTGAGGTGTGGTAACTCCAGTCTCCTAAATCCGCTCCGAATGGACAACCTCCTGAAAGCTCACATCTAGCGGCGACTGCGGATCAGCGTCACCATGAAGCGCCAGTTGACTTCCACTGCGCCTGCCTCCACAGCGATCACACGGCGCGACATCGGCACGTCGTAATGTTCCTTGGCGGTGCCCGGATATTGCACCCAGCGGCGCTCCATGCCTATCAGCTCGGCCATGGCATGCAGTTCCTCGCTGCTGTCTGCCAGCATGTGACACATCATCATGCCCTTGAAGGGCCATTTCATATCGTCGACATAGACGGCCATGGCGTCGCGCGGCTTCCGGGTCGTGTTGTGATCGAGCCGGTCGTGATAGCCGAATTGTACCACTTGTCAACGAGGGGCCGTATGCGCGCCCCGAGCGGCTCGACGAGCTTTGACGAGGCGAAGCCGCCCGGATCGCCCGGCGAACATGTCCGGGAAACAAGCCTTCCGGCAGGCGCATGCACACACATCCGCAAGGGAAAGGCGGGAAAGGGGGCCGCAGTGAAGGCCCCCTTTTCATTCGTGGTTTCTGTCAGGCCATTCTGGCCACGACGTTGCTCAGCATGCGCCAGTCGGCGGGAAGCTTCCGGCGTTCGCCGGTCACTTCGACGCGGGCCTTCAGTTCGATATCGCCGCTCGATGCGCCGACCATAAGCGTGAAGAAGCCGGGTTCGACGACGCGATAGCCTTCATAGCCGGTGAAGTTCAGCATGTCCGTCGGCACCTCGAAGGTGACGCGGGCGCTTGTCCCCGGTTTCAGCGCAACCTTGCCGAAGGCCTTCAGTTCCTTGACCGGGCGCACCAGCGTGGCGATCTCGTCACGCACATAGAGCTGCGGCACGGCAATGCCGTCGCGATCGCCGGTGTTCTTCACCGTGAAGGAGAGCCGGACGGTTCCCGTTTCGATATCGACAGCATCTTTCTCCAAGGAAATGTCGGAATAGTCGAACGTGGTGTAGGAAAGGCCGTGGCCGAAGGGGTAACGGCTGCCGAAATGGCGGGCGATCGGCGTGCCGGAACTCTTGAAGCTGTGATTGTAGAAATAGGGTGCCGCGCCGACATTATGCGGGATCGACAGTGTCAGCCGGCCCGAAGGTTCCACCGCGCCGGTCAGCACGCTGGCAAGCGCGGTGCCGCCTTCCTGGCCGGAGAAGAAGGTCATCACCTGGGCGGCGATTCTGTCTTCCGCACCACCGAGATTATAGGGGCGACCGGAGGAGATGACGACGATCACCGGCGTGCCGGTCTCGATCACCGCATCGAGCAGCTTCTGCTGCACGCCGGGCAGTTCCAGCGTGTCGGCATCGGAACCTTCGCCGACCGTGCCGGTCTGGAAAATGCCGGAGAGGTCGCCGACGCAGACGATGGCGACATCGGCGTTCTTCGCCGCTTCCACCGCACTCGGGATCATGTCGAGCCGGGTGGAAAGCGACGAGGCCTGTTCCAGCGAGGTGCTGTCATCGACATCGCCGGGAAAGACCGGCGCGCCGGCTTTGCGCTCATCCAGAATATTGCAGCCACGGGCATAGATGATGTTTTCGGGTCCCAGCTTTGCGCGCAATCCGGCCAGCGGGGTGACGACGCTTTCGACCTCTTCCTGCGCCTCGTTGTGAATCAGGTGGACCGGGAAGGCATAGTCGCCGAGAAGGGCGAGCGGATCGTCCGCCGTCGGTCCGATGACAGCGACCTTCTTGCCGGGGCTAAGCGGTAGGATGCCGTTATTGTCGAGAATGGTGACCGACTGTTCGGCGGTCTGGCGGGCGACCTCGACGGCCTCCTGGCGCTGCAGCACGATCTGGCCATCATCGGCATAGGGTTTTTCGAACAGGCCAAGACGGAATTTCTCCTTCAGGATGCGCGCAACGATTTCGTCGATCTTGGCTTCGGTGATCAGGCCGCGTTCGAGCGCTTCCTTCAGGTCCTTTGCGCAGTCGTCGCCGGGCAGCTCGATATCGAGGCCGGCATTGAAGGAGAGGGCGGCGGCTTCCGCCCGGTTCTCGGCAATGCCGTGATGCTGGTAGAGCAGGCTGACGCCGACATAGTCAGCCACGATCAGCCCGTCAAAACCCCAGTCGTCGCGCAGCACCTTGGTCATCAGCTGATGCGAGGCATGGACCGGCTCGCCATCTATATCGTGATAGGCCGGCATGACCGAGCCGGCATTGGCAAGCTTCACCGCCATTTCGAACGGCAGCATGAACATGTCGTTCAGTTCGCGCCAGCCCATGTGCACCGGGGCGTGGTTGCGGCCACCTTCGCTTGCCGAATGGCCGGCATAATGCTTCAGCGTGGCCAGTACGCCGCGATCTTCACCCTGCAGGCCTTTCACATAGGCCGAGGCGATGACGCCGGTGAGATACGGATCCTCGCCGATGCTTTCTTCCGTGCGGCCCCAGCGTGCGTCGCGGGCGACATCGAGAACCGGGGCAAGGCCCTGATGGCAGCCGATGGCGCGCGATTCCAGGCCGATGGCGGCCCCGACCTTCTCGATCAGGTCAGGATTGAAGGTCGCGCCAAAGGAAAGCGAGGAGGGGAAGAGCGTTGCGCCCTTGATCATCAGGCCTGAGAGGCATTCCTCATGCGACATGACCGGAATGCCGAGCCGCGTTTCCTCGACCATGAATTTCTGCAACGCGTTCAGCGCCCGCACGCCTTCCGCCGCATCGATGCTGCGGGTGCCGAGCGGGCGCGTGACCTGGCCGAGACCGGAGGAGAGCATTGCCTTCAGCGTGTCGGGATTGGTCTCGCCGGTGAACTGGTCGGAGCGCGTCCGGTGATTGCCATCTTCCTCAAGAAACAGCCAGACGGCGTGAAGCTGACCGATCTTTTCCTCGATCGTCATGCGGGCGAGAAGGTCCGAAACACGGGCTTCGATCGGCTGCGAGGCGTCCTTGTAGACGGGGGTTTTCTGTCCGTTGGTCATTGTGTCATTTCCGTATTTCGGGTTCAGACCGCGTCGGTCTCGGAAAGCTCATGCGGGCCGGGCACGCTCGGCAGATAGGCGAGCGCCTCGCCATCGGCATCGAAGAGGTGACAGGCTGCGGGCTTGACGAAAAAGGCCATCGGCTTTTCCGGCACCTTCAGCACATCCTCGGCGACCTTGGCGATCACCGGCTTTTCGGTGCTTTCATTGAGATAAAGGTGGCTGTACTCGCCGAAATTTTCCACGGCGCGCACCTTGCGGCGGATCACCTGTCCGCTCGTTTCATCATCGACCGGATGCATGTGCTCCGGGCGGACGCCGAGCGTCAGTTCGGCGCCGTTCGAAAGGCCTTCGGTCGACACCGGCACCAGCAATGCTTCGCCGGTTGAAAGCTTCACCACCGCGCCTTCGGCATTCGCGCTCTCGAGCGTCACTGTGAAAAAGTTCATCGACGGCGAGCCGAGGAAGCCGGCAGCGAACAGGTTTGCCGGGCGGTGGTAAAGCTCCAGCGGCGCTCCGACCTGGGCGATACTGCCCTTTGTCGTCACGTCCGGTCCGGCGCGCAGCAGCACGATCTTGTCGGCAAGCGCCATGGCCTCCGTCTGGTCGTGGGTCACGTAGATCATGCTGGCTTCCGGGTAATCGCGGTGGAGATTGGCGATTTCGGAGCGCATGTGCACGCGCAGCGCCGCATCGAGGTTCGACAGCGGCTCGTCGAACAGGAAGACGGCGGGCTGGCGAACGATGGCGCGGCCAATGGCGACGCGCTGGCGCTGGCCGCCGGAAAGCTGCTTCGGCTTGCGATCGAGCAGCGGCTCGATCTGCAGCATGCGCGCGGCTTCGTTGACGCGCTTTTCAATATCGGCCTTCGGCGTCTTTGCCTGTTTGAGACCGAAAGCCATGTTCTCATAAACGCTCATATGCGGATAGAGCGCGTAGTTCTGAAACACCATGGCGACCCGGCGTTCGGCCGGCGGCACGTCGTTCATGATCTCGCCGCCGATATTGAGGTCGCCCTCGGAGGTTTCCTCGATGCCGGCAATCATTCGCAGAAGCGTGGACTTGCCGCAGCCCGAAGGGCCGAGAAAAACGCAGAACTGGCCGTTTTCAATGTTGAGGTTGATGTCGTGCAGGACGGTGAGTTTACCGAAGCGCTTTTCGACGTTTTCGAGAAGGATCTGTGTCATTGTTGTTACTCCGGTTCCATCAGCCCTTGAGCGAGCCGGCCATCATGCCGTTGACGATCTTTTCCTGACCGATGGCGTAGACGATGATCAAGGGCAGGGCGGAAAGGGTGACGACGGCCATGATTGCGGGGACATTCGATGCGTACTGGCCCTGGAAATCCCAGACCGCCAGCGGCAGGGTGCGCTTGTCGGTGGACGATGTCAGCACATAGGCGAAGACGAATTCGTTCCACAGCATGATGCCGTTATAGATGGCGACGGTGGAAAGGCCGGGGCCTGCGAGCGGCAGGAAGATCTTCCAGTAGATCTTGAAGGGCCCGCAGCCATCGAGCATGGCGGCTTCCTCGAGTTCCTTCGGCACCTGGCGCATGAATTCCGTCAGGATGAAAACCGAGATGGGCAGGCTGATGGCCACATAGGGCCCGATCAGGCCGGCGGGCGTGTCGTAAAGCCCCATGGAACGCGTCATCAGATAGACGGGTACGAGGGTGACATGCAGCGGCACGATCATGCCGGCGACGATCAGGGCGAACAGGCTGTCGGAGAATTTGAATTTCAGCCGCGCCAGCGCATAGGCCGCCATCGAGGAGAACAGCAGGATGATGACGACCGAGGTCGTGATCACGAACAGGCTGTTTCTCAGATAGATCAGGAAGGAGCCTTCCAGCACCTCGATATAGTTGGAAAGGTTGAAGCTCTCCGGCAGCGCCCAGACCGGGTTTACGAAGGTCTCCTGCTGCGTCTTCAGGCTCATGAAGGCGACGAAGATGAAGGGGAGCGTGGTGACGGCGAGCCAGAAGGTGCCGAGCACCGGAATGGCGACGCGTCCGACCTTGAAGCCTTGTTTCTTTTTCATCGGATCAGACCTCCGTCTCGAACCGCTTGGACAGGCGGAATGCGACTGCCGCGATCACGGTGATGATGATGAACATGGCGGCGGCGACCGTGGTGCCGTAACCGAGCTCGAAGGAGGCGAAGACCTGCTTGTACATGTAGCTTGCCATCACCTGCGAGGCGTTCTCAGGCCCGCCCTCGGTCATGACGTAGATGAGGTCGAAATAACGCATCGAGCCGATGGTCGCGAGCAGCACGGCGGTGCGGAACGTGCCCTGCAGATGCGGCAGTTTTAGCCGCCAGAAAATCGTCGTCTGGGTTGCCCCGTCGAGCCTTGCCGCTTCGGTGATCTCGCGCGGGAAGGAGGCGAGGCCGGCGAGGAACAGCACCATGTAGAAAGGGATGTTCTGCCACAGCACGACCGCGATGACGGAGCCCAGCGCATAGCGCGGATCGCCGAGCCAGTCATGGGCCCAGCTGTAGAGCCCCATGGAATCGAGGATCGAATTGATCGGGCCGAAATTCGGATCGTAGATGTTCTTGAACAACACGCCGAGCGCCACCGACGACATCAGAAGCGGGATGAAATAGAGGATCTTGAGGATCCGCGAACCCTTGCTTGCCTCGTCCAGTACAACGGCCAGAACCAGAGCGATCGGCAGCTGGATGATGATCGAGAACAGCGCCAGCAGGATGTTGTTCCAGGCCGAGTGCCAAAACACGCTGTCGTGCAGCAGCCGGACCCAGTTGTCGAGGCCGACGAACTCTGCCGTGTCGCCGAGGCCATTCCAGTTGACGAAGGACAGCCGGAAGCTGGAAACCAGCGGGTAGAGCAGATAAACGGCCAAAAAGAGGACCGCCGGGGCCATGAAGACGAAGGGCGCCGCCTTCTGGGCCATGACCCATTTCTTGCGCTGCCTCTGCCGGTCGGCAGCCGTCCGCGTTATCGCCGTGGACATGGTGTTTCCTTTCTCTGCCGTGTTTTCCGGCACTGCGGAAAACATCACAGGCAGCATCACGGCCGCCGCCGGTTGGGGCGGCGGCCGATACGGGGCGCGTGCGGATCACGGACGCCTCGGGAGGTTTGGGGTTGAACGTCCTACTGCTGGGCTTCAGCCTGGGCGGCCTGTTCCATTTCGGCGGCGGCTTCTTCCGGCGTGATCGACATGCCGAACAGCTGCTGGACCGTGTCCTTGTGGACTTCGCCCAGGGCCGGAGGCAGTTCCTGGTCGTACCAGAGCTGGACGCTGCCGGCCTCGCCCACCACATCGAGAACCTTGTTCAGGAACGGGTCTTCCGTGGTGATGCCCTTCAGCGGCATCACGCGCTGGTCGGCGAGACGGGCGGCGGCCGCATCGTCATTGGTCAGGTAGGTCAGAAGCTCGAAGGCCTTGTCCTTGTAAGGGCAGGCGGAGGAAATGCTGACATAGTTGTCGCCGAGCGTGCCGATGACGTTGGAGGGATCGCCCTTGCCATCGGGAACGGAGGGGAAGGTGAAGAAGTCGACCTTTTCCGCGAATGCCGGGTTCTCGTTGCGGATCGAGGCCATTTCCCAGCTGCCCATCAACTCCATGGCGGCGCGATCGGCGTAAAGCAGGCGACGCGAGCCGCCGACGTCATAGTCGAGGCCGTTGTAGCCGCGGGCAAAGGCGTTGGCTTCGACGAGTTCCTGAAGACGTTCGCCGGCTTCGATGAAGACCGGATCCTCGAACGAGCCGCCATCTTCGCGGGCGGCAGCCTTGCGGAAGGCCTCCGGTCCGCCGATGCGGTCGGCGAGCAGGACGAAATACATCGAGCCCGGCCACTTGTTCTTGTTGGCCAGCGCGAAGGGAGCGATGTTGTTTTCGTTGAGAACGGTGATGACGTTCATCAACTCGTCCCAGGTCTCCGGCGGCGTTAGATCCAGTTCGTCGAAGATTTCCGTGTTGTAGAAGATCACGGCGACGGCGGTGTTTTCAGCCGGCAGACCGTAGATCTTGTCGTTGAACGTCACCGGGCCGAAGCTTGCCGGCACGAAGCGATCCTTGAATTCCGGATTGGCATCGAGATAGGGCGTAAGATCCGCCACCTGGTCGGAATCGACATATTCCTTCAGCGGTCCGCCACCCCAGGAGGCGAAGACGCAAGGCGGCTCGTTGGCGCCGAAAGCGATCTTCAACTTGGTCTTGTAGGCATCATTGGCGAAGTGCGAGGCTTCGACGACATAACCGGGATTGGCTTCCTCGAAGCGGTCCATGGCGTCGCGGACGATACCGGCCGTCGCTGTATCGGAACGCAGGTCCCAGGAGGTGATTGTCTTGGTGTCCTGCGCCTGGGCCGCGAGCGGCACGAGGGCCGCTACAGCGGCGGAACTCAGAAGGTGCGTGAAAGTTCGGGTCGGTTTGAATTGCATTGTTTCCTCCCATGCAAGTCAGTGGTAAACCTTACGATATGAGGTACGTTACCGGTAACGATACAGGGTGTCAATCGGGTATCGTTCTCTGCGAACAGACGTCGCGCCACCTGTGTGATGAAGGGTGGGGAGCCTCTGGAACGCAAGGTCGGAAAGGACGGCCGGACCGTGTCGGTAGCGCGCCATGTCGCTATTGCGACGAAACTGTGCTAGTCGAGACATTTGCCCGGCGCTTCAGCCGCGCGGGCAGGCAGGAAAGGGATAAGGCATTGATCGTTCTGGTATCTTCAACTGATGCCGCGCGGGCAATGCCGGTGAAGCTCTGCCGGTGGGAGGGATTGTGGCTGTGAAGAAACGGGCGGCGACGCTGGCCGAGATTGCAAAGGTCGCAGGCGTCTCACGGATGACAGCCTCGCGCGCGCTCAATAACCAGCCCGGCGTCTCGGCCGAAACGCGGGAAGATATCCTGCGCATCGCCGACGAGATGGGCTATTCGGTCAACCCCTTTGCGCAGAAGCTTTCCAACGGCCGCTCGCGAATCATCGGGGTCATGGCCGAACTCCACGCACCCTTTACCAGCGATATCGTTCTCGGCATCAGCGGTGCGGCGAAAAGCGCCGGCTACGAGGCGCTCGTCTATTCGCTGCCGGACCGCGACAGCACCGCGCCGAGCAGCGTGGCAAGCCTCTTGCAGCAGATCGCCGGCGGCATCATCGCCATCCTGCCCTATGAGGCGAGCTATCTCGAGCAGATCGCCAGCGAAGCCCTGCCGGTGGTGACGATCGACACGCTTTATGACGATCCGCCGTTCCCCTCGGTCGACGGCGACAGCTATCAGGGCGCACGGCTTGCGGTGCGCCATCTCGCCGATCTCGGCCACCGGCGCATCGGCTTCATCTCCGGCGACAACCGCCTGCGTTCGGCGCGCGAACGTCTGGCGGGCTATCGCGATGCCGTCGCCCAGTTCGACCTGGACCGGGACCCGGAGCTCGTCGTTGACGGTGATTTCCTGCAGAAAAGCGGCTTTGACGCAGCCAAGCGGCTTCTGGCGCTGAAGGAACGGCCGACCGCGATCTTCGCCGCCAACGATATCAGCGCGCTCGGCGCCAGCCAGGCGCTCAGGGAGAAAGGGCTTTCGATCCCGGAGGACATGTCGCTGATTGGCTTCGACGATATCGCCATTGCCCAGCAGATGCATCCGCCGCTGACCACCATCCGCCAGCCGCTGCGCCAGATCGGCCGGTCGGCGATGAACACGCTTCTGGCGCGCATTGGCGGGCTCGATGCGCCGAGCAATCGCATAACACTGCCGACGGAACTGGTTGTGCGCCAATCAACCGCTCCACCGCGTTCCTGAGCCGCATCAAAGCGGCATCGGCGCGCCTTCGGTTTCCTTCACAAGCGTTGCGATGGTCTCCAGGCTTGCCGAATTCTCGCCGAGACGCAGGTCGTACTCGCCCGCCGCAATGCGCCACGCTTTCGCTTCCGCGTCGAAATGGGCCAAATCGCGCGGCGAAAGCGTAAGGCGAACGGTGCCGCTCTCGCCGGGCGCGAGGTCCACCTTGGCAAAGGCTTTCAGTTCCTTTTCCGGCCGCAGCCCGCCGCCGTTCCTCGGACAGACGTAAAGCTGCACCACCGTGGAGCCGCGCCGTTCTCCGGTGTTTTCGACTGTCAGGCTGACCGTTGCCGTTGCCGCGGCATCGAAGTTCTCCGCCGAGATCTCAGCCTCGCCAAGCCTGAACGTCGTATAGCTGAGGCCAAAGCCGAAGGGGAAAAGCGGTGCAATCCCGTGGCGGTCGTAATGGCGGTAGCCGACAAACACGCCCTCGCGGTATTCCACTTCGCCATCCTTGCCGGGATAGACGCGCGGGTCTTGGCTGTGGGCCGGGTTGTCCGACCATTTCACCGGAAAGGTCTGGGCGAGACGCCCGCCGGGTTCTGCCTTGCCAAGCAGAACGTCGGCGATGGCATTGCCGGCTTCCTGTCCGGGATACCAGGCCGAGATCAGCCCCGCGACATCATCGAGCCAGGGCATTTCCACCGGGCCGCCGGTCTGCAGCACGACGATGGTCTTCGGATTGGCGCGGGCGACAGCGGCAATCAGCGCATCCTGCCGTCCGGGCAAGGCGATTGATTCGAGGTCGCTGCCTTCCGTATCCCATTCGCCGCTGCGCCCGGCAAAGACCAGGGCGACATCGGCTTTTGCCGCAAGGGCCGCAGCCTCTTCGATCGCCTCTTCGCCGAGCGGCACGGAAATGCCGACGCGGATGGCAGAAAGGCCAAGCGCGGAGGCGGGGCGTGTGGCGTATTCGACGACGATCTCCGCCGGTTCGCCGGCGACAAGGTCGACGCGTCCGACAACCTCGTCGCAGCCTTCCTCGAAATAGGTCCGGCCGCGCGTCCAGTCGGTCCAGGCATCGGTGACCAGTTCGCCGTTCACATAGAGCCGGGAAAGGCCGGCGGAGACGAGGCCGACCTGATGGGTCGCCGTCTCCCTGGGAATATATTCCCCAGTCAGCCGCGCGGAGAAATGGCCCGGCGCCACTTTGCCTTCAGCGACTTTACCGATCCAGATCAGTTCCGCCTCTTCTTCCGTGGCGGTGAACACCGGCTCGCCCGACAGCGCGTCATTGTCGAAATAGGAGACCTTAAGCGCCGTCTTCAGCAGCGGCTGGAAGCGGAAATTGCTGCATCCTTCGGCATAGGTCAGGTTTTCCGTGCCCACGGCTGTGGCAAGACCCTCATAGGGGCTGACGCGGTAGTGCGGGTTCAGCTGGGCGCTGCCGCCGCCCATGATCTGCGCGGTCCTGGCATTGGGGCCGATAACCGCGATGGTTTCCTTGCCGGAAAGCGGCAGCGCATCCTCGTTCTTCAGCAGAACGGCGGCCTCGGCGCCTGCCTTGCGGATCAGGGCGCGGTGCTCCGGGCGATCGTCTGCGCGTTCGGTGAACGGCTCGTGACTGCCCAGCGCACCGGTGCGCTCCATCACCGTCAGGATCGCGCGGACACGGTCCCGGATCGTTTCATTCGAGACCTTGCCGGCGCGGATCGCCTCGATCAATTTCTCACCCCGATCGCGCGTCGGGCCGGGCATTTCAAGGTCGAGCCCGGCATTCACGGTTTCCGCCGTCGAGTGCGAGCCGAACCAGTCGGACATCACCACGCCGTCAAAGCCCCAGTCGCCCCTGAGCACCTCGGTGATCAGCCATTCATGCTCTGAGGCAAAGGTACCGTTGACCTTGTTATAGGCCGTCATGATGCCCCAGAGGTCCGCATCCTTCACCGCGCGCTCGAAGGGCAGGAGATAGACCTCCCGGAGTGAACGCTCGTCTATGACCGAGGAATTCGAGGTGCGGGCGATTTCGGATTCATTGCCGGCAAAGTGTTTGGCGACGGCGGCAATGCCCTTTTGCTGCAGTCCCTTGACATAGGCTGAGGCAAGCTCGGCAGTCAGCTCCGGGTCTTCCGAATAGCACTCGAAATTGCGGCCATTGGTGACGGTGCGCTGGATGTTGATGGTTGGCCCGAGCAGCACATGCGCGCCCTTGGATTTGACTTCGTCGGCAAGCGCGGCGCCGATCTCGGCAACCAGCGCGGGGTTCCATGTTGCGCCGATGGCGATGCCGACGGGAAAGGCCGCCGATTTGACGCCGCCGATCAGCGAGCCGCCGCCGCGCGCGCCATTCGGTCCGTCGGTGACGCGGAATTTTCCGATGCCCAGCCTTTCGATTGCCGGCAGCGACCAGAAATCCTCGCCGGAAAGCAGCGAGACCTGTTCCTCAACGGTCATTTGGTCGATCAGTTCATCAAGTGTCGGCATTGTCTGCTCCCGCAGCAAAAAGAAAAGGGGGCGGGCGACATGCGTTGGCGCGTTCTGGCCCGCGTTTCGCGGGCAAGATAGAGCGGCGTGATGCCGCCGACAAGGAAGCGGCCTTGCCTGCGAAGAGGCTACCGGCCACAGGTGACGCAAATTTCTGCCGTCATGCCGCCACTCTACTGGTTTTTATTGGGGAAATTGCAGGAACAAAATGCCGGCTTTCCGGTTTTTGAATGACACCTGCCGGCCCGGGCCGACAGTGGCGCAACAACAAGCGAGGAAAAACAAGATGTCGAAGCTTGCCACATTCTGGAGCATCCCCGTTCATGTGCTGACGACGGACGGCGAAGCCGTGACGATTGAAGGTCCGGAGGGCGCAGCCGATTTTCTGCGCGATCATTGCCGGCAGAAGGAAGGCCGTCACTACCGCAGCGCTTCCGGCCTTTGCGCCGATGCCGCCGCGCATAACGGCAAGCTGGAAGTGTCCCGCGAGGCGTTCATCGCCGCCATGCTGGAGGCGGGCCTGATGCAGCCTGTGCCGCGCGCCTCCGTTCCGCCGACGAAACCAACAGTGACCACGCTTGGCTTCGCCTGAACCCGTCATCGCGGCAACCCGCAGGCGCCCGCCTTTCGACGTGTTCGAAGGGCGGGCTTTTTCATGGGCGGTCAGGTCACCAGGCTCTGGCCGCCGTCGACGAAGATCGGCGTACCGGTGACATGGCGGGCCTTGTCTGAAGCAAGGAACGACACGACGTCGGCAATCTCCTCGGCGGAGCCTGCGCTGTCGCCCGTCAGGGGGATATGCGTTTCGGCGTCGATCCCGCTTTTTTCAGCGTTGCGGATCTCCGTATTGTCGCCGATCTCGGTGTCGATCGCGCCGGGGCAGATGGCATTGATGCGGATTTTCGCCTGGCCGAGCTCGGGCGCAAGCTGTTGCATCATGGCAAGCTGCGCCGCCTTGGTTGCCGAATAGGCGGTGGCGCCGGGCGAGACGAATTTACGCGTGCCGTTGATCGAGGAAATGATGGTGATCGAGCCGCCGCCAGCCTTTCTCAGATGCGGGACCGTCGCCCGTATGGTCAGGAACGTCCCGCGCAGATTGACGGCAATCGTCTTGTCGAAATCGGACGGATCCAGCTCGTCGACCGGCGCCCAGACGCCGTTGATGCCGGCATTGGCGACAACGGCGTCCAGCCGGCCATGGGCTGCAAGCAACGTGCTGATCGCCTCATCGATCTCTTCGGGGCTGGTCACATCCGCAGAAAGAGAGAGCGCGGTGCCGCCTTGGGCCTTGATCGCTTCAACTGTTTCCTGGTTCTCCTCAGGCGTATGCCCGAGGACGCCGACGGCCATGCCGTCGCGCGCCAGCGCGATCGCCGAGGCGCGACCGATTCCGGACCCCGCGCCTGTCACGAGTGCCACCTTGTTTGCCATGTCTTGAACTCCGCATGATTGGACTGATGCCTGGTCAACTGCCGGAGTTATGTTTCGGTTCCCGATCGCGCGTCAGACTGGCCGCTCCATGTCGGAATCCGGTTCAACGGATTATGTAAAGCCGCAGGCGGGCAGGAAAGCACTGTTTCGAACCGAATACCGGCGGGCGATAGGGATAGTGATGTCGGCAGCAACGGATCTGCGCGCGCTTCTTATGCGCATCCAGTTCTCGACCATCTGAATCTATTCCGCGCTCGCCTCGCCAAGGCGGCTGGCGAAACGATCCGGTGGTCTGGTGACGGCATCGCCGAATGGCAGGCAGGCGGATTTCGATGCTTTTGACCTTCAACATCCGGTGACATGACTTCGATCATTGTCCGCTTTTTGCTTCCATCAAGAATGGAGGTTATGAAAAGCATAACGGCGGGCCGGGCGGCCCGCGAAAGGCGCAAGCCATGATATCCCGCGAACAGTTGCGGCGGTTGCTCGTCGCGTTTCCCCTTGTCGGCCTGACGGCTGGACTTGTCGCGCACTTTTCCGGCGCTGACGATCTGGCGGTCGTGGCCTTTTTCGCGGCAACACTGCCGGTGCTCGCCTTTCTGGTGGTGGACGCAGTCTCCTCCCTCAAACGCGGCGAATTCGGCATCGACCTTCTGGCGGCGCTGTCGATGACGGGCGCTCTGGCTTTCGGCGAAACGCTCGCTGCCGCCATTGTTGCGCTCATGTATGCCGGCGGCAGCTATCTCGACGTTCTGGCGGATCGCCGCGCGCGCCGGGAGATGACGGCGCTTCTGGAACGCGCGCCGCGCACGGCGCTGCGCTATCGCGACGGGCGCACTGAGGAGGTGCCGGTGGAAACCATCCTCCCGGGCGATCGCCTGCTGATCCGCAGGGGCGACGTTATCCCGGCCGATGGCGAGCTTCTTTCGGGCGTGGCCGTGCTCGACCAGTCGGCGCTGACGGGGGAGGCCGAGCCGGTGCGGCAGGCCTCCGGCGGCAGCCTGTTGAGCGGGGCGACCAATGTCGGCAATGCCTTCGACATGACGGCGCGGCGGGCGGCTGCCGAAAGCACCTATGCCGGGATTGTCCGCCTTGTGGAGAAAGCCCAGGGCACAAAGGCGCCGATGGCACGCCTTGCCGATCGCTATGCGCTGTTCTTTCTTGTCGCGGCGCTTGCGGGCGTTGCCGCCACCTGGTGGATCACCGGTGATCCGCTGCGCGTGGTCGCCGTCCTCGTGGTCGCCACGCCGTGTCCCCTGATCCTCGCCGTGCCGGTGGCGCTGATGTCCGGCGTCTCCTCTGCGGCCCGGCGGGGTATCTTGCTGAAGGGCGGTAAGGTCATCGAGGCGATCGCCTCCGTGCGCTCGGTGGTTCTGGACAAGACCGGCACGCTTACCGTCGGCAGGCCCGAACTGACTCATATCCACGCCGCCGATGGCTTTACGGATGCCGAGTTGCTTCAACTCGCCGCCTCGCTCGATCTCGCCTGCAAGCATCCGATGGCAAGCGCGCTTGTGGCAACGGCGAAGCTGAAAGGCCTATCGCTCAGCCAGCCCGTAAGGGTCGTCGAGACGCCTGGCGAGGGGGTCGAAGGCTATGTGAACGGGCGTTACGTCGTTGTCGGCGGCCGGCATTTCGCCGAAGCGCACCAGCCGGACGGTCGTTCCCTTGGCGGTGGGGCAAAGCTGGCGACGCCTGCAGGGACCTCTGTCGTCATGGTTCTGGTTGACGGCGCGCAGGCCGGCGAACTGCATTTTTCCGACCGGGTGCGGGAAGGCGCGCGCATGGTCTTCGACACGTTGCGCGGCAATGGCGTCGACACGATCGTGCTTGCGACCGGCGATGCCGAGGCAGCGGCGCGGCATATGGCCACCGGACTCGGCTTCGACCGGGTGCTCTCGAACCTGACCTCCGACCAGAAGGTGCTGAGCGTCCTGTCCGAGCGCAAGAACGGCGCTGTTATGATGGTCGGTGACGGCGTCAACGACGCGCCGGCGCTGGCGGCGGCCGAGGTCGGCGTCGCCATGGGCGCGCGCGGCTCGGCGGCCTCTGTCGAGGCGGCCGACGTCGTCCTGTTGCTCGACGATCTCGGCCTTCTGGTGCCGGTCTTCTCGATTGCCCGACGCACCATCCGTATCGCCTACCAGAGCATGATCGCGGGAATTGCGCTCTCCATTGTGGCGATGGGTTTTGCCGCCGCCGGCTATCTCGATCCGGTCGCCGGCGCGCTGTTGCAGGAGGCGATCGACCTTGCCGTGGTGCTCAATGCCTTGCGGGCGCTGTCTTCCGGCAGAGACGCGAGTTGACGTTCGAGGCTTGTGCCTCACCAGCCATCCGGGCGTCCGGGAGCCTTTCATGCTGATCGGGAATTGGGAATGTAAATGAGAAAACCTATAGAAACCTCTGTTTTATGGTTGTTATCCGGTCAGCGCCATCTGCTTTTCGCAACAGGATACGGCCGAAACAGACGCAATATGGCTTTGCGCCGACCGGCGTCGTCGATCAGGCGCTCAACACGATCGCGCGCTCGACCATCGGCGGCTGCTGATCTTACATCTTCTCCTTGACGCCCCTGGAGACGAGCCACCAGTTGACCGGATAGGCGGTCGCAAAGCCGGCCCACATGGCGATCTGCATCATGAACCAGAATTCGACCGTGGGCACTTCCAGTTTGACCCCGAGGGGGTGGCGGAACAGATAGAACTGGGCAAAGGCCATGAAGCCGTACATGCCCACCTGCCAGGAGGTCAGCGACAGGAAGTCGGCCTTGACGGCCTGGATGAGGCCCTGCACCGGAGAGAGGCAGCGCATCGGCTTGATGGTGAAATACTGGAAGATGACGCCGAAGGAAAAGGCGAAGATATAGTCGAGGATCCACACGGCGAACATCTTCTCGGCAAAGATCGTCTGCCAGCCGAACCAGACGGCGATAGCCGGCACCAGAAAGGCGAGCCATTCGGCGATCAGGTCGCCGAGCGCGCAGCCCGAGCCGCAATGGGCAGCGCCCTTGCCGACCATGACGGCAAACGGCGTCTCTGTCATGTCTGGCGGCTTCTCGTCGTGTTCCATGGCGTGGTGATGGGCGGCCCGCGTCGCCAGCCGGCCATAGCGGAAATAGGCCCATAGCGCCGCAAGCGAGCCGAAGAGGGCGACAAGGGGCCAGACCACATTCATGATCCACATATGCTGCGGGGTCCTGAAGGCATCCACGGCGATGATGATTGCGGACCCAAGGCCGGCGAGGAGGGAAATGATGGCGAGCAGATGAAGCCATTCGGGCATGTTTCATCTCCTTTGGCATTTGGCGCGGCGAAGATCCGCGCGTTTGAACAAACGTGCTCATGACTAAAAACGCCCGCGCCCATCTTGTTCCAAGGCGTTTGGCTGCCGAGTTCGCTCAAAAGGGAGAACATTTGTCGCTCCCAGCCGTTTCCTCTGCACAGACATCTGAAAGGAGAAACGCCATGGTTGGTTCGAAGATGAAGCCGCATGAAACGCCGCGCGAGGAGGACTATCGCGATTACGACGATCGCAATCTCGATGACGGCTGGCCGTATTCGGATGAGGAAAACCGTCCGGGCGCGCGCAATGCGCCCTATGGCGCCAATCCCGCCAATCTGGACCGGCGCGAAACGCCGGGCGCCCAGGTCTCCGAGGATACCGCCGTCCATACCGCGCAGCGTCTTGCGCCTGAGCCGGAGGACACAACCGTTGACGATGACGGTCTGTCGGATGCCATCACCCGGCTGATTGATGAAGACGAGCGTTTCAACGCCGATCTCGTCACCGTAACGGTGCGCGACGGCGTGGCGATGCTGAGTGGCGAGGTGGAGACCGAACCGGAACGGCTGAAGCTCGAAACCCTGGTGCTCTCGGTCAAGGGCGTGCGGGACGTCGAGAACGAGATTGTGTTGATCGGCGTCGACAGTCATGTTCCGCCGGATTTCGATGAATAGCCGAACCGCGCCCCTCGGGCGCAAAATAAAAGCCGCCTCAGCGAGGCGGCTTTTGGCTTGATATGGTCAGCCAGAAGAAAGGCCGGAAATGAAACCGGCCTTTCCGGGTTCCGGTCAGTTCGGGCAGGCAGCCACATAGCGCTCGCCATTGGCATCGCGATAATAGCAACGGCCCGGCTCGTTTGCCCGTCCAATCAGCGCGCCTGCGGCAGCACCGACCGCGCCGCCCAGTGCCGCGCCGCCGACATCGCCGGTTACGGCGGTCCCGACGGCAGCGCCGGAAAGTCCGCCGACTGTTGCGCCCTGCTCGGTGGCCGAGCATGCGGTCAGTGCGCCCAGTGTGAGAACGAAGAACAGTCGTTTCATGATTTTTCACTCCAGTTGCGAGATTAGGGCGCCGTGGGTCCATTCGGACGCGCAAAGGACGCCCTAACCTGTTGAATCTACGCATCGTGCCTTCCGAAAATCGATTCCGACTTTCGCGCCGATGCGCTCCTCGTGACTGGCAGGCCCCACGCCGAAGAACACAAGAAGCGCTTCCCGCCCGCCCGACGGCGGTACGGATCCGGCTCGGCATGGCGGCTGCTCATGGGCCAACCAGCCGGAGCCGTGATTGTTCCATATTTTCCGGCTTTGAGTTTCGGGCTGGGCGAAATGACGGTCGGCACGCCGCGACCGCACCGCACTGCCAAAGGCTCATCGGGCACGATTGATTCTGATCTGCTAGTCTGGCAGAGTTGAAGTCTCGGCATTGTCGCCTCTCGATTCTCCCTGATCCGCTGGTGTTCCGGCCGGCTGAGAAACAGAACTCGGCGCCGGTAAGCGGTGTGATCGGGAGGGGTGTGCGTGCCGAAAGCGTTTGGGAGGTCGCAGCGTAAGGCAATGCGCCTGCGACGGGAGCACTGGAGCGCCGCGCGTCCGTTCGGACGCACAAGCGACGCTCTCACCTATTGAAGCTGCGCATCGCGCTTTCCGAAAATCGAACCCGGTTTTCGGGCCGGTGTGCCAGGGTCGGCGGCAGATCGCCGACCGGACAGAAGGGCAGGAACATGAAATACGCCATCGTCGGAACCGGTTCGCGGCACAAGATGTTTCGCGGCGCCGTTGCCGAAACCTATGCCGATCGCAACGCGCTCGTCGGTCTGTGCGACATCAATGAGAAACGGCTTGCGCTCTCGGCAAGCGCCGTACCTGCCGAAGGCAACGGAGTCGCCACCTATCGGGCAGAGGATTTTTCGCAGATGCTGAGCGAGCAGAAGCCGGATACGGTGATCGTCACCGTGCCCGACTATCTGCACCACGACTATATCGTCGAGGCGATGCGGGCGGGCAGCGATGTCATGACCGAAAAGCCGATGACGATCGACCTCGAGAAGCTGAAGGCGATCCTCGACGCGCAGAAGGAAACCGGCCGCAAGGTGACGGTCACCTTCAATTACCGCTACACGCCGGCCCGCACCCAGCTGAAAGACATCCTGATGTCCGGCGCGATCGGGGATGTCACTGCTGTCAGCTTCCGCTGGTATCTCGACCGCGTGCACGGCGCCGACTATTTCCGCCGCTGGCATCGCTACAAGGATCAGTCCGGCGGTCTGCTGGTGCACAAGTCGACGCATCACTTCGATCTCGTCAACTGGTGGCTCGGCTCCTCTCCGGTTTCCGTGGCCGCTCACGGCACGCGGTCCTTCTACCGGGCGGAAACGGCGGATGCGCTCGGGCTCAATCCGCGTGGTCCGCGCTGTCACAGCTGTCCGAGCGCCGGAAGCTGCGACTTCCGGCTAGACCTTGAGGCAGACCAGGCTCTGAAGGCGCTCTATCTCGATGCCGAGGACGAGGATGGTTATCTGCGCGACCGCTGCGTCTTCGATGACGACATCACCATCGAGGATACGATGCAGGTGCAGGCGGTCTATGGCACGGGCGCAAGCCTCAACTACACGCTCTGCGCCTATTCGCCCTGGGAAGGACTGGAAGTGAAGTTCTACGGCACCAAGGGCGAGCTGTCCCACCGCCACGTTGAGGTCCACGGCGTCTTCGGCGGCAAGCGGGAGAAGGCAGCCGGCTCGGAATCGATGACGACAACGCTGCATCTGGCCGGGGAACAGCCGCAGAATCTGGAGGTCTGGGAAGGCGAGGGCGATCACGGCGGCGCGGATCCGGTGATGCTCGGCTATCTCTTCGATCCCGATGCCGGCGAAGACCGCTACGGCCGTTCGTCTTCCCATATCGACGGGGCCTGGTCGATCCTGACGGGGATTGCCGCCAACCGCTCGATCGAGACGGGCGAGACCGTCCACATCGCCAGGTTCCTTGCCGAGCACGGGATTGACCTGCCGCAGAAGGAATGGTGAACGCGTGAGATGACAGGGCGTCCGGTTGGCCGGCCGAGGGCAGGTCAGCCGGACGCGTTCTCAAGCGAGAAATCCAGTCTTTGCAGGAGATCGGCCAGCGGCTCCGGTTTGTGGATATGAAAGCCCTGGGCGAAATCCACGCCGTAATCCCGCAGCCTGTCGCAGGTCTGCTCGTCGCCAACATGTTCTGCAATCGTCTCGAGCCCCAGCACGCGCGCAACCTCGACGAAACACTTGATGGTCGCTTCGTTCAGCGGATCGCTCAGAAGTTCGCGGATGAACTGGCCGTCGATCTTCAGATAGTCGAGCGCGAAATGCTTGAGATAGCTGAAGGAGGATGAGCCGGCGCCGAAATCGTCGACGGCCACCGATACGCCCCGGCGGCGCAAATCCTCGAGGAAGGAGGCGGCCTCCTCCATATTGGTGACGATGGCGGTCTCGGTGATCTCGATGCACAGACTGTGGCAGATGGGGCTTCCGGCTGCGTCGAGAAGATCGAGCGCCTCCTTGTGGAAGGCGCGGTCGCCGAGCGACTGGCCGGAGAGGTTGACGCATAGCAGCGCGTTGCCGCCTGCAAGGCCCGCTGCGTCGATCTGCTCCACCGTCTTGCCGAGCACCCAGCGATCGATGCGGGAGATGAGGTCGAAACGTTCGGCAGCCGGCAGGAATGCGCCGGGAAGAATGATCTCTCCGTTGTCATCGACCAGACGGATCAGCAGCTCGATGTGGCGAACGGAGGGTTTGCCGCTCATCGGCGCGATCAACTGGGCGTGGAGCACGAAGGCTTCCTCCTGCAGTGCCCGTTCGATGCGGGCGGCCCAGCGCGTTTCGCCGGACCGGAGCCTGATTGCTTCGTCGCTCTCCTCCCACACGTGAACCCGGTTGCGGCCGTTGTCCTTGGCGACATAGCAAGAGGTATCGGCGGCCTGCAGAACCGCCGAGACGCTGGTCGAACGACCGTCAACGGGAACGAGGCCGATACTGGCGCCAACCCTGAACTGCTTGTCGTCATGGACGAAGCGGAATGCGCCCATGCGGTCGCAGATCGACTGGGCGACGCGCCTGCCATCCTCCGGGCTGCAATGTTCGAGCAGCACGGCAAATTCGTCGCCGCCGAGACGGGCCAGCATGTCGCGCTTGCGCAGACAGTCCTGCATCAACACGGTGACCTTTTTCAACAGCGTATCGCCGACCGCGTGGCCGCATGTGTCATTGACGATCTTGAACTGATCGAGATCGACATAGAGCAGAACATTGGATGTGTCGGATTCCCGCGCCGTCTCGAATATCCGCTGCAGCCGCCGGTCGAATTCGGCGCGGTTGAGCAGGCCGGTCAGAGGGTCGTGGCTGGCGCGATAGGTCATCTCGCGCGAGAGGCGCCTTTGTTCGCTGACATCGTGGAACACAAGCACCGCGCCGAGGACCTCGCCCTCGGAACTGCGGATTGGCGCAGCCGAATCCTCGATACTGTATTCCAGGCCGCGCCGGTTGACGAGAAGCGTATTCTCCGCCAGCCCGACGACCTGGCCATGTTCAAGACAGGCGGCGATCGGGTCCGGCGCGGTCTCGCGGGTTTCCTCGTTGACGATGGCGAATATCCGGTCGGAGGGCTCGCCCGCCGCCTCGTCGACACTCCAGCCGGTCATCCGCTCGGCAACGGGATTGAGCCATCTTATCCTTCCTGCCGCGTCAGTGGTGATCACCGCGTCGCCGATGGAATTGAGCGTCACCCGCATCAACTCGTGCTGTTCGGCGAGTTCGAGCGTCATCTGTCGCCTTGCCGTCACATCCCAGGCCGCGCCGATGACGCGGCTTGGGCGGCCGGATTTGTCGCGCACAAGGTTGGCGGCGATGCGGAGATGGCGATAGGCGCCGTCGGACAGGATCACGCGGTATTCCTCATCGAGGTGTTCCCCGGTCTCGACGGTCCGGTTGACGGCCTTTTCCACCCGCTCGCGGTCTTCAGGATGAACAGCGCGCCTCCAGATATCCCCGATATCGTCCTCGCCCGAAGCTTCGAGGCCATAAAGCCGATACATCAGCGCATCCCAATGGGCGACCCGGCGGTCGATTTCCATTTCCCATATGCCGATCCCGCCGCTGTCGGTGGCGATCGTCATGCGCTCGCTCATCAGCAGGCGTTCTTCCTCGGCCCGCTTGCGGTCGGTAATGTCGGTATGGGTTCCGATCATCCGCATCGGCGAGCCGTCCTCCGCGCGCTGGACGACGCGGCCGCGGTCGAGGATCCAGATCCAGCGCCCGTCCTTGTGGCGCATCCGGAACTCTTCCTCGAAATAGGGCGCTTTGCCGCCAATATGGGCGGAATCGGCCGTTCGCGCGCGCTCCACATCGTCGGGATGGATGAAGCTCAGCCATTCCTCGCCCTTGTCGGAAATCTCGTCCCGGCGATAGCCGATCAATGCGCACCAGATGTTCGAATAGTAGGTTTTTCCGGTTACAAGATTGGCGTCCCAGACCCCGATCCGGCCATTCTCGGTGGCGATCGCCATCCGTTCGTTGAGTTTTTCGAGTTCGACGCGCTGCTCAACCTGCGCCGAGATGTCCTGAAACGCACCGATCAGGCGAACGGGTGTGCCGTCGTCACCGAACTCTGCCGAACCGGCAGCGCGCACCCATATGCGATCTCCATCGGCACGGATGAGCGGCAGCTCGACATCCCATGCCGTGCCGTTCTCAACGCTCTCTTCGACGGCAGACGCAATGACGGCACGCACCTCGGGCGCGTAATACGCAATCGCCTCTTCCATCGTCGGGCTGTATCCCGGATGCACGCCGTGAATCCGGCAGGTCTCGTCAGACCAATAGATCCTGTCGTTCACGAGATCGACTTCCCAGCCTCCGATACCGGCGACTTGGCCGGTTCGCTCCAGAAATATCCGGCTTTTTCGGAGCTCGTCTTCTTCCTCTTTCTGGCGTGTAATGTCCTGCAGGCTGCCAAACATCCATTCCGGCCTGCCGTCGTCGGTCCACGACAGTACCTGGCCGCGGGCGGCGATCCACACCCAGGAACCGTTTTTGTGGTGCAGCCGCTCCTCACAGTCATAGCTTCCGGCCTCGCCACGAAGGTGCCTGGCGAGCTGCGCCTCATGCTCGGCCCGGTCGTCAGGGTGGACGCGGTCCAGCCATGTGCGCATGTCGGTCGGCTCGAGCTCCGCATGTTCATAGCCGATGATCTCGGCCCAGAGATGATTGAGCCTGAGTTCGCCGGTCTGTACGTTCCATTCCCATGTGCCGGAGCGGGTCGCCTCGATGATCTGTTGCAGGCGTCTGCGTTCCTCGATCAGCGCGTTCTCCGCCTTGCGGCGCTCAGTCACATCCTCGATCGTGGCGATGATGCGCAGCGGATTGCCTGCGGTGTCGCGTTCAAGAATGGCGGAGAGCAATACATCGAGTACCTGGCCGGCGCGCGTGACCATCTGGTAGCGGACGTTTTCACAGCGACCCTCCAGCAGGAAAGCCGGCAGAACCTCGGTGCGGGATATATGCGCCGCTTCCGGCGTCAGAAAATCGGAGAGCTTGCGTCCGATGACCTCCTCGCGGCTGTACTTCATGACATCGAGCCAGCGATCGCTGACGCTCAGAATCGTGCCGGTCGGGTCGGTGGAGTGCAGCATGGCCGGCGTTGCGCGGTAAAGCCGCTCAATCCGTTTTTCCGCAGCTTCGACTTCGCGCTGGGCTTTGACGACCTCACTGATGTCACGAATGATCTCCGTGGCGCCGGTCACGGCGCCGTTTTCGGAAATCACCGGACCGAGGGAGACCGAGACGGGCACCCGGTGGCCATCGCGATGAAGTCGCTCGGTCCTCAGATTGCGGGTGGCGTTGCCATCGGCCAGACGCGCCACAAGGTCGGTCTGCGCGTCGAGATGTTCAGGTGCGACGATCAGAGAAAGCGGCCGGCCGAGCGCCTCTTCGGCGGTGTAGCCGAACAGGCGTTCGGCCGCCTCGTTCCAGTGACGGATCGTTCCGGCGGTATCCATGGTCAGGATTGCATCAGGACTGTTTTCGAGAATCGAACGCGCTTCCGCCTCGACGGCAAGCAGTTCGTGCTCGTGAAGCGCGATCAGCCGCGCCTCCAGCGCCTTCGCCGCCGCCCGGGCGAGATGGCTCAGTATCTCTCTCTGCTGTTCGCTGAGCGCCTTCGGTTTCTGGTCCACGACGCAAAGTGTGCCAACCCTTTCGCCATCGGAGAGCTGAAGCGGCACGCCGGCATAGAAGCGAAACTTGAGACCATCGGTGACCAGCGGATTTTCGGCAAAGCGCCGGTCCTGCGTGGCATCCTCCACCTCCATCAGCTGTTCGCCCTCAAGGGCGTGGGTGCAGAAGGAAATGCTGCGGTCGGTCTCGCTCACGCCTTCAAGGCCGTAATTGGCCTTGAACCATTGGGTGTCCTGATCCAGGAGCGAGATGAGCGAGATCGGCGTGCCGCAAACCAGTGCTGCGGCCTTGGTCAGCGCATCCAGTTCGGCGGCCGGAGCCGTGTCGAGCCGCCTCAGCCGCTCATAGGCGGAAAGCGGGTCGGCGGCTGTTGCTTTCGCTCGTTCGGTCATCTTCTGCGTGACCTCCGTTTTCCGGCGGCCGGTTTGTTCCGGCGCACACCATTTTTCTTGACCCTGACCGCAATACTAGGACGTTTTGGCTGTTGAAACGACCCGTCCTGGCTCGCGGATCATCTATTAGGATGGGAACAATCTCGGCCGGTTGAAGGGCATGGCTAGAAAAACGGAAATTTATCAATAGGATAAATTAAATTATTGATATCTTGGTAGATGCCGGAAATTCGCGATGGTCGCGCATCGCCTAAAGTTCGATCGGTTCCTGAACGAGATCGACGCCGAAGCGCGCCTTCACCTTCTCGCGCACAAGCGCGGAAAACCGGGCGACATCCCGGCTCGTTGCGCCGCCGTGATTGACCAGGACAAGGGCGTGCCCTTCGAACGTGCCGACCGGTCCCAGGCGCTCGCCCTTCAGGCCGCATTGCTCGATCAGCCATCCAGCGGAGAGTTTCACGCTGCCGTCGGGCTGGGGATAGCGCGGGGCGTCTGCCAGCTTCGCGGCTTCTTCGCTGCTGACGACCGGATTGTGGAAGAACGAGCCGGCATTGCCGAGCCTGCGCCAATCGGGAAGCTTGGATTGGCGGAGGGAAAGCACGCGCGCCATCACGTCAGCCGGCGCATCGTCCCTGGAAAAACGCTCCAGCCCGGCATAGGCGTTGGCTGGTTTCCACGCACGGGGCAGGGCCAGGGTGACCGACAGGATGACATGACGGCCCGGCTCGGCCTTGAACCGGCTCTGCCGGTAGGCGAACCCGCAGGCCTCGGCATTGAAAGTCCCGATCGTCCGCGTTTTCGTGTCGAAGGCGGACAGTTCGAAAAAGACGTCGGAAAGCTGGACGCCATAGGCGCCGATATTCTGCACGGGCGCTGCGCCGACAGTGCCGGGAATGCCGGCGAGGTTCTCCAGGCCCGGCATGCCGTTTTCGACCGTCCAGGCGACAAAGTCGTGCCAGTTCTCGCCGGCGCCAGCGGTCACCAGATTGTGCGTCTCTGTCTGCCCGGAAAGCCGGCGTCCCTCGATCCGCATCAGACCGACCAGCGCCTCCACGGTTTCGCTCAGAACCACATTGCTGCCGCCGCCAAGGATCCTGAACGGCATGCCGTGGCTTTCTGCCTCATCCAGAAGGCCGGCGAGCGCATCGACATGCGTGATCCGGGTGGCGAGCCGGGCGGCGGACTTGAGGCCCAGCGTGTTTTCGCGCGTCAGATCGAAATCGGCAATCAGCTCCATAAGGCAATCGGTCCGCTAGGGTTCGGCGAGGTCATGCCCGTCAATAGTCCGGGCCATGCGCGGGTGCAAGCGCCAGACGATGTGCAATGCGACGACGGATGCGGGTTTAGTCCTGACAAATGACAGAAAAATGCATGTCTCCCCCCAAATGGGGGGCGCAGGGTCCGGCGACGTTCACTACTCCTCGTTCCCGTCGCGTGTGATGGGCGCGAGCACTGCAACCGGGCGAAGACGTCTTCGCGGAAAATGAGGGTGAATATCGAATGTCGAAACTGAAGATGCTGTTGTGCGCCGCGCCGCTGGTGCTTCTCGGGGGCTGTACCGAGGCGCTGAAATACGATGCCGAGGACGACGCCTACATCACCGGCGCCAATGCGCCTTCGACCAACGCCAGCGCGAAATCTTCGATCCTTCAATGCCCGACGTCGTGCACCACCACGAAGGGCGGCAAGGTCAATGTCCAGGTGGCCTCCACCTGCGATGCCGCCCGCAGCTACTACAACGAGTACAAGCTTGCGGTGAACAAGTATGGCGCCTCCGGTGCCGAGCCCTACTGGGATGCCTATGAGCAGACCGCGGAACTGGCGAACGAGATGTATTCCTCATTTGGCTGCTCGCCCGACTATTGAGGCATGAAAATGCCGATCCGGATCGCGCTTTCGCGGTCCGGGCTTATCAAGGGCAAATATATTGATGTCCGGGATGCTGGTTGATGTACGCGGTGTCGGCAAAAGCGTCACCTCGTCGTCGCAGACGATCGAAATCCTCAAGGCCGTGGACCTCACGCTGCGGCCGGGAGAACGGCTGTGCATTATCGGGGCCTCCGGGTCCGGCAAATCCTCGCTGCTTGAAATTCTGGGGACGCTTTCAACGCCGAACAAGGGACGGGTGCTGATATCGGGTCGGGATGTGGTCGCCATTGGCGATGCGGAGCGTACGAGGCTGCGGCGCGAGGCGATCGGCTTCGTGTTTCAGGGCTTCAACCTGATCGATCATGTGAGTGCGGCGGACAATGTGGCCTTGCCCCTGCGGTATCAGGGGGTTGGCCGCAGGGCAGCGCTGCGGCGCGCGGCGGAGGAGCTCGATCGGGTCGGGCTTTCCGCGCGCGCCGGCCTGCGTTGCAGCCGGCTCTCGGGCGGAGAGAAACAGCGCGTCGCCCTTGCCCGCGCGCTCGTTACCAAGCCCAAACTCATTCTTTCCGACGAGCCGACCGGCAATCTCGACGAAGAGACGGGCCGGCATATTCTCCAGCTTCTCATGGACAGCGTCGACAGCGATTGCGGGCTCATCATGGTCACCCACAATCTCGACCATGCGCGCCGGTTCGACCGCGTTCTGAGACTTTCCGGCGGGTGTTGTCACGATGTCCGTCTTTGAGCCGCTCCTTGCCCGACTGCGGGCCTTCGGCTTCGCCCGGCTGTTCTTCGCCATGGTGACGCTGTCGATGACGCTTGCCGGCACCATCGCCAATTATGCGCTGTCGGGCAATGCGCTCCGGCATTTCGATATGCTTCTGGAACTGAACGAGGCGGAGACCTTTGTCGTCAGCGGCGCCAATGCCGAGGTCGATACGCTGACGGATGGCGTATTCGATCCCGCCGGGCTTGCGCGGTTTGCGCCGGCGATGATCGCGAGCCTGCTGCCGCCAGGCTTCGAAGTGGTCTCCTTCCGCACCTTTCCCGTCTCCCTCGGCAATGCCGGCGCAAGTCAGCGCGCCAATGCCTATGCGGCGGGGCAGGGGTTCATCCGCCTCGCCGGGCTTGACGTCGGCGCGGTCGGTCGGCTCTCCCTGTCCGAGCGCATGGAGGACAGCTGTCTCGTCGGCACGCGGCTGGCGCGCCGGCTTCAACTGGAGGGCAGCGGCCCGCTTTTCGTCGAGGGACGGGTCTGTCACGTCGCCGGCCTGTTCGATGCGCCGGCACGGCCGCCCTTCGCCAATCTTGCCGATTCGATCGTGATCGCCGAACGGGAGGATTCCTTCGAGCAGGTGACGGCCGGCGCCTTCAGCCTGCTGGTCGCGGGGCCGCCGGCCAGCTCTCGCGCAGAACCGGCTCGAAGGCCTGTTGTCGCTCGTCTTCGACGTTTCCCGCCTTTCTTTCTGGTCGAGCCTGCCGATCGTCGAGCAGGCGCGGGAACTGAAATTCATCGCAACCGCGATCTCGGTCGGTCTGTCGGCGATCATTCTTCTGGTCGGCGCGGTCTCGATTGCGGCGCTGATGTCGTTTTCGGTGACGGAGCGACGCCGCGAGATCGCGATCCGCCGAACGCTGGGGGCAACCCGAAGCCGGATCGTCGTCGAGATCGTGCAGGAGGCCCTGTTGATCGCGGTTCTTGCTCTGGTGGTCGGCGTTGTTGGCGGCCTGGCGCTTGCCGACATTCTGCAACAGCCGCTCAGCCGCTATTTCCTCGCCGGTCGCGCGCCGGGCGCGGGCATCGATATCGCCCGTCTCGCCGAGGCGATTGCCGGCTTCCTGGCGGTCACGCTCATTGCCGGCATCATTCCCGCGCTGAACGCGGCGCGCACGGATCCGGCAACGGTGCTGCGGGAGAGCTGATATGCGGAACACGCCGTGGGTAGATGTCAGGGGGAGGTGACGGTGCCGAGACTTAAGGGAACGCTCGCGGTTCTGGTTCTGGCCGGCGTGGCCGCCGCCATCGGTATATGGACGGTGAGCAACGGCGTATGGCCGCTTGCCGGCGGCACGGCGCATTCAGCAACGGAGGCGTTACGGCCGGTGGAAATCGTCACGCATCGGTTCAGTCGCACAGTCGTGCGGCAGTGCCATGTCGATTACGGCGCGCCGCAATCGGTCGAGGCGACGGCGGACGGGCGACTGCTGGCGCTGAAGGCGCAGGACAGCCCGGTGCAAAAGGGGGAACCGATCGCCCGTTTCGATGCGGTGAAGCTCGAAAGCGAGGAGAAGAGCGTGGTTCTCGAGCTGCAGAACCTGAAGGAGCGTCTTGCCTTCCGCACCGGAGCCTATCTGGAGCAGACGGATGCGATCGCCGCGATTGAAAGGCAGGAGCTGACGGACGCGCGCGACCGTGCCGCAGAAGGCCTGGAGGAGATCGTGGCGCTCGAGGCCAAGGGGCAGATCGCACCGAATCGGGTGGAGGAGGCCCGGCTCAAGCATAACGAAGCCCGCACGGCGCTTTCCCGTTTCGAGCATCAGCAGGCCCTCCGGCGCGCGCAGGATGCGCTCGATGTCGGCCAGTTGCGCTACACCATCGAAAAGACCGAGAATCAGCTCGCCGATATCCGCGCCGAACTGGAGAACGCGGTCATTCGCGCGCCTACGGCGGGGCAAGTCGTGTGGATTGATCCCGCCTTTGCGGCCAGGGGCGATGGGATTGTGCGGGCCGGCATGGCGATCGGCTCGATCGTCGACCCGGCGCTCTTCGGCGCGACCCTGCGTTTCGTCGACAGCGACATGGGCGTGGTCGATGGTTCTGCGGTCAGCGTCAGTTTCGGTTCCGGCAAGCCGCCGGTCGAGGCGGAGATCCTGTCGACGCGGCTTGTCGATGATCCTCTCGAGCAGAAACGCGGCCGGTTCGAATATGCGGTGGAGATCGCGTTTCCGGCGGCAGGTCACGAGGCCGTGCTGCATGCCCAGGCGGTGTGCAGCTTTGCAAAGGCGCTTGAAGAGCCAGCGCCGGCCATCCCTGCGAGCGCGATCGTGTTCGAAGACGGCAATCGCTATGCGCGGACCCTTGAAAACGACCGCGTGGGGCTGGTCGCGCTCGAACTCGGGGAAGTCTCCGGCAATTATGTCCGCGTTCTTTCAGGCCTTCGGCCGGGAGATATCATTCTTGAGCCATAACCCATGCCATAGGCCCGCTGCCGGCGGCAGCGAGGGCGCGTTGCGATTGCGTTTGCCGCTCTTGCGGGGGGCTGCTGCCGGCATGGCCCTTCTTGCGCTTGCCGGATGCGCCTCACCGCAATTGAGGGCGACGCGTGACGACATCGATGTGCTGCAACAGAAAATCGACGGCCCGGTGCCCGCACCTGTCGCCGGCGCGACGCTCGGACCCGAAGAGCTTGTTGCCGCCGCAGAAGAGCGCGGGCAGGACATCATGAAGGCCGAGATCAAGAAGGCGGAAGCCGAACTGGCGCTGGACGAGACCAAATCGCGCCGCCTGCCGCGCATCTCCGCCGAGGCGCGCGACTACATCACCTTCGACGGTCAGGGCGGGGTTAGCAGCGACGCCAATGTCATCCTCGGGGTCAACTGGGATATCGCCTATGCGCTGCTCGGTCTCGACAAGCGTAATATCGAAATCGCCGAAAAGCTTATTCCGGTGCAATACCAGATTGCCCGGCGGAGCGCCTTGTCGGGCATGCTCTCGGCCTATGCATCGCTGAGCGATCTTGAGTTTCAACGTCGCCGCACGCTGCTGGAGGCCGACAAGCTTTCCTGCCAGCAGACCGCGATGCGGGCCGAAAGCCAGCTCGGCAATGTCTCCGAGGCGGAGCTTTCGGCAATGCGCCAGAAGATCGTCGCCGTCAGCCGCGAGGCGGAGGCGATCAGGGCGGCGATGGATGCGGAACGGTCGAAGGTCCTGTCGCTCGCAGGCCTTGGCGGCAGCGGCTACGACATCCGCTCCGGGGTCTCCGTGCTGCCGGCGCTTTCCGGCCTGCCGCAGGGCGGAAATGCGGACGGCGATGCCTGTTTTGAAAGCTCGGGCAACAAGATTCTTGAAAACCTTCTGGTCGAGGCGGCGGGCGCCCAGCTCGACCTCGCGAAAAAATCGCGTTTCACCAAGCTGACGGCGGCGCTGCCGACCTTCATGAGCCAGAATGGCGGCCTCAGTTTCCAGTTCCTGGTGGGCTACGTGCTTCCCCTGATCGACCAGGGCGACAGCATGCGTATGACGCAAAGGGCGCGTCTCAATCTGTTGAACACGATACTCGTTGCCAAGGAAAACCGGCAGAGCTTCCTCAACCGCTATAATGACACGGTGCTGAATGCGGCAGCGCTCGCGCGCGAGCAGGCGCAGGCCCGGCTTTCCGTCGAAACGGCGCGGACAGCGCTTGCCTCGGCGCCCGAGGCGGGGCGGTGCGAGGCCGAGGTGGCGCTGCGACAGGCGCAGCTCGAGCGCGAGGCGGCAGCCTTCAAGCTGAGCCTGGCGCGCGCCGGGCGACAACTGCTTTGTGCGCCGATCGATGATGACGGCGCAAGCGAGACGACGCTTGCCCAGGCCGAGCCGGCTCAGTGAGGGCCTGTGCGCAGGGCGGCTTCGCCGGCTGCGGGCTTCTCGATGTTCTTGTCTGCCAAGGTGGCCGGGTCCGACTTCCCGGATGACAGGTTATCGCTTCCCGCGAGCGCACACAGCAGCTCGAAGTGACTTGCCGCCACGTGATGGCCGGCGTCGGGCACGAACTGCAGTTCAGCGTTGGAAATGCCCTCGCAAAAGCTCTCCATCGCCGCAGGCGGACACATCATGTCCTCTTCGCCATGGAGGACCGAGAGCGGCAATTGCAGATTGACGGCCTCGCTCTCCCAGCCGCGCTCGTTGACGGCGAGATCGGCGACCACGCTCGCCGTCGCCCGCTCGCCGATCAGCCGGAGCCAGTCCAGCGCCCAGCCGGTGTCGAGATAGCGGTCAATCGTTGCCAGATCGGCGGGATTGTCGCGATAGGCATGGCGATAGGCGCGCGCGGCAAGCGCAGGCGAACGCGCCAGCATCGCATAGGAGCGCACCAGCGCCGACAGCACGAAGGGGCGTTGCCGCAAGGCGTTGGACAGCGCCGCCTGCATGCTCCGGTCAGCCGCGCCGATGGATTGCTGCGGCGGGTAGGGCGCCCCGGCGATGACCATGCGGGCAGCAAGCTCGGGGTGGCGGTTGGCGAAGTAGACGGCCCAGGAGACCCCGGAATTGGCCGCGACCAGCGTCACCGGCTCGCCGATGAAGTGTCTGACATACTCCGCCAGGGCATCCGTGTAGCTTTCGAGAAAGCCGAGGGGATGGGCCTTTGCCGCGCCGGAGACGAAAAAGCGCGGCACGACGATCCAGCGCAATCCGTGCCGGTTCAACTGGGCAATCTTGTCATCGCACAGAACCGTCGGGGATATCAGTCCGTGAAAGAAGATGCAGGGCCTGCCCCTTCGATCGCCGAATTCCCACACCGGCAGTTCCTTGCCGGATTCGAGCGCGACAGAATGGACCAGAACATCCCTGCCGTAATGGCGGGCGAGGATCTTGCGCTCCGGCCTCCGGTCCAGCGGCCGGCTCAGGGTTTCGATGAAATAGCCCATGAGCCGGGTCGAGACGAGACGCGTCAGCGCGGCCTGGCTGGTGACGTCGAATTTCTGGAAGATGACCTGCAGCTGCTTGCGCTTGGTGTCGTAGGAGGCGTTCAGCCGCTCGGCGGCCTGTTTCAGGTCGTGGCCGGCGAGAAGGCAGGCCAGGAGCTGGTATTCGCTGTTGGTCAGCCCGGCCTCGGGGCTGGCCGTCATCGCATCAAAGAAGCGCGGCCCGACCTGAAGCGCCAGCCAGACCGCGTCTGCTGGCGGGTCCGCCCAGTTGCGCCGGATATCGAGCAGCAAAACGAGGTGGTTGTCGTGCTCGGCCATGAACACGCCGTGCTCGTTCATGTCCGGCAGTTGCAGGCTTTCGGGCCGGAAGGCCAGGTCGCCGACATGGATGGTCTGGCCATCAGCGTCGAGAAGACAGCACGGCATGTCGAATGCGGGCAGCCCGGCGTAGAAGAACTCCTGGATCTCGATCTGGCTCCGGGCCGCGCTCACGTAAGGGTCGTCTTCATCCCAGCCGCGCGGCAACGCTGCCGAACCCAGGAGTTTCGGGATTTCGGCGAGCCGGGAGAGGTGCTGCCTGAGAGATACGCGAGGGTTTTTCATCCGGCAGAGACTTGATGAAACGAGGAGAAAGATCAACTCCGGCAAGGGTAAGGCACGCGTTTCTGAAGCAAACGTTGCATCGGAGGTACACCGAAACGATAGGCTGCAATGCGGTTAATGTCCGACTTCAAAAGCCTCCGACAGCTTGTCGCGCACCTTGAGGACCGGATCGCTTCCCGACGCGAGAGGCCGGTATTCCAGCCCGATCCGTCCCCTGTAGCCGGCCTTGATCAGCTTTCCCAGCCGGTCGACAAGGTCGATCCCGCCCGACCCCGGCTCGTTGCGTCCGGGATGGTCGGCCACATGGACATGTACGACCTTGTCGAGATTGCCGGCAAGGACCGTTTCGATCGGCTCGTCCATGACGGCGGCGTGATAGAGATCATAGAGAAGGCCGATCTCGTCGCGGTTGACCGCGTCGATGATCTCGAATCCCTCCGACGTGGCGTGAAGGAAATAGCCGGGGTGGTCGACGGTCGTGTTCAGCGGCTCGATCCCGAGCCTGACGCCGCTGCCGACCAGAATGTTCGCGGCTTCCGAAAAGGCCTCGATCAGAGATGCCTTCTGCTCCTCCCTCGGGATCTGTGGCAGGTCATTGCCGGTCTGGGCAATCAGCACCGGCGCCCGCAACCGGTTGGCGACCTCGACCGAGCGCTTCAGGCCCTCAAGCCATTCGGCCCTGTTGGCCGGATCGGTAATCGCGATCAGAGGCTCGGCGACGAGGCCAGCAACCGCGATGTCGCGGGTCTTGGCGGTTCGCGCGATTGCTTCCACGTCCTTGTTCGACCAGAGCCAGAATTCGAACGCCTTGAAACCGGCGTCCGCGGCGCGTTCGATCCGCGACGGGAAGGCGTCGCCGGGCGCGGCGAAAAGCCATTCGAGGCAGGGCGAAAACTCGAACTGCGACATAGGAGTTCCTTACATTGCCGGGTGCCAGCCGCGTTCCGACAGCGGCCGGTCCGGGGCCTCGATGGTGATGAAGCTTGCCAGTTCGGGCCCGAAGGTCGGCAGCGCCATCGGGCAGGTGACGCCCGGCAGGACGCGGACGTCGAAAAGTTCCTTGATGCCGCCCTCGATCCTCAGCCACTCGACGATGTCGCCATTTTCCGTGTTGACGATTTGCAGCCCGCACCAGGCTTCGGCGCGGCGCTTCTCAAGTTCATCCTGAAGGTTGAGGCCGGAGAAGACGCCCTCGCGGCGGGCAAGCGACAGCCCGACGACGGCATGTCCGTCGTGGAAGGAGAGGCCGCGCAGGAAGCCGGGGCAGAAGGCGACGCGTTCGCGGGTCCGGCTTTGAAGGTCGAGGCGGGTGAGGTAGCCATTGCCGGAATCAAGGAACCAGAGCGCGTTCTTGTAAAGGCGCGGCGAGTGCGGCATCGAAACGCCCTCGGTGACGATCTCGTCGGTCTCGACATTGACGACGACGCCGCCGTCGCGGCGCTCGTTGCGCCAGCCATCGACAATATCGGTGGTGGAGACAGAGGTGACGAAACGCGGCACGCCGTTTTCCATGGCAAGGCCGTTCAGGTGGCAGCGGTCCTCCGGCGCGAGTCGGGAGATGAAAGGCGGCCGCCAGACCGGCTTGAAGGAGTGCACCACGCTGTCGGTCGCCAGGCAGGAATATTTGGTGTTGACGAAGAGCAGGCGCCCCGCCGCATCGATGCCGAGTTCATGGACGTCGAGATCCGCGACGGTCTGCCCGCGGCGCGGAACATAGAGCCTGTCGAAGGCATCATTGGCGCGCTCGTTCGGGCCGAGCACGTTCTCGAACCGCCAGATCTGGGCAAGACCCGCCAGCAGCAGGCGCTGGCTGTCGCCGATCAGCCCCATGGCGCGAACGAAATTGCGTTGGTGCAACGACAGCGAGCCGTTGGGCAGCACCCCGACCAGGAATAATTGCCCGGTCTGGTAGGAGGTGAAGGCAAGAGAACAGTTGTGCAGCGAAAGCCACTGGGCAAAGCCGCGTGAACAGGTGACCTGCGAGCGGATCTCCTCCGGCGGAGTTGCTGCAGCGCCCGGCGCGTCGGACGGCGGCGGGGCGCTTTCAGGAGCGGACGGGGCAGGGCTCGCTGCGCCTTCAGGGTTTGGTTCGCTGGGTGTGTCGGTCATGAGGGGGTTCCGGCGCCTGCTTTTCTTGCTCTATCCGCGCCGCAGTCTTTGCGGCCTGCAATGCGGTGCAGGCCACTAGACATGAGGATAGGCGCCGGAGCAAGACGGGTTTGCCCGCAAACGGCGGTCTTCGGCCCACAGCCTTCCCCCTCCGGCGGAACGGGCGGGTATAATCCCGGAAAAAGTCTGCTCCATTGCGTCTTTCAGCAACCTGCCTTCACATGACTGGTTCCGCCTCCGGCAGTCGGGGCCCCGCGCATAGGGCCGTCAGTTCCGGATTCCATTCCTGTACAGGTTTTCGGTAAGTGTAAGTGCACATAGTTCGAATTGAGTCGTCCGGTTTTCAGGGGCGGGGGCGGGCGGTGCCGAAGGCGTACTTGATTCGGGTGCAGATCGGCCTATTCTTCAGAATACGGTTTGGGAGCGCCGAATGCGCGGTTGCGGCGAGGTTCCTCTCCGCTGTGCTTCGCCTCGAACCCATGCTTGTGGCAGAGCGGAATTCGCGCCAAGGCTGTTTGTAAGTGATGGGGTACGTTTGATCCGACCCGGGAATTGCGGTTTTCGCGCCCGATTTGGCTTAAGTTGACCGACATCAATGTCCGGCTGACTTGATTATGTTTATATTATCGGTTTGGAATTGTAATTTGTCATTTGTACTTGAAAAATAAGTAAAATTGTCAATTTCTTGTGGACTTTATACGTCTTTGGTACCATATAGAGGTCGTCAAAACGAAGAGCGTTGACCGTTGGCGTCAACAATCGACGCGATCTTTCGCAGGTTCATGCCCAAGACCAGCGCCAGGCGCCAAAGTCAGCCATCGGAAGCGATCGGAGATCGCTAGAATTGGTGGAATGAAATGTCCCGCAACTGCTTGCCCAAGAATGGCCGTTTTGGTCGGAAAGATTCCGACCGACATTTTGCCGGATAATTCGTTCGCCGAACCCAGCGCCTTTTTGCCGGACATCCTCCTCGGTCCCGGCGCTGGAACCCTGAAATGTTCCTCTTATTATGGTGAGGGCTGAAACCATGGATATGTATGCCAAACACACGAACGTACACGCCGACCCGTGGAGCGGGTTCAGCGAGGGTGCATGGCGCACCGCAATCGACGTTCGCAACTTCATTCAGGAGAACTACACGCCTTATGAAGGCGATGCGTCCTTCCTCGCACCGGCCACCGAGCGCACCAAGCAGCTCTGGGACGAACTGAGCGACCTCTTGAAGCAGGAACGCGACAAGGGCGGCGTTCTCGACATTTCGGCAGATAAGCCCTCGTCGATCACCGCGCATGACGCCGGCTACATCAACAAGGACCTCGAAATCATCGTCGGCCTGCAGACGGATGCGCCACTGAAGCGCTCGATCATGCCGAATGGCGGCCTGCGTATGGTTGAGGGCAGCCTGAACACCTATGGCTACAAGGTTGACGAGACCGTCCACGAAGTGTGGACCAAATATCGCAAGAGCCATAACCAGGGCGTGTTCGACGTATATAGCCCGGACATCCTCGCCTGCCGCAAGTCGGGCGTGATCACCGGTCTGCCGGATGCCTATGGCCGCGGCCGCATCATCGGCGACTATCGCCGCGTTGCCCTTTACGGCACAGATTTCCTGCGCGCTCAAAAGCAGAAGGAATTCCACGAACTCGACGACGCCGTCTTCAACGACAACAACATGCGTCTGCGCGAAGAAATTTCGGAACAGTTCCGCGCTCTCGATGAGCTGCGTGAAATGGCCGCCAAATATGGCGTCGATATTTCGAAGCCCGCCTGCAACGCCCGCGAAGCCGTCCAGGCCGTCTATTTCGGCTATCTGGCTGCCGTGAAGGAGCAGAACGGCGCTGCCATGTCGATCGGTCGCATCTCGACCTTCCTCGACATCTATATAGAGCGCGATATCGAAGCCGGTTACATCTCGGAAGACGATGCCCAGGAAATGATCGACGACATGATCATGAAGCTGCGTATCGTTCGCTTCCTGCGCACGCCGGAATATGACGAACTGTTCTCGGGCGACCCCGTATGGGTGACCGAAGCCATCGGTGGTATGGGCGAAGACGGCCGTACGCTGGTGTCGAAGAACAGCTTCCGTTTCCTCAATACGCTCTTCAACCTGGGTCCCGCGCCGGAGCCGAACCTCACGGTTCTGTGGAGCCCGAGCCTGCCGGAAGGCTTCAAGCACTTCTGCGCCAAAGTTTCGGCCGACACCTGCGCCATCCAGTACGAGAACGACGAACTGATGCGTCCGAAATGGGGCGACGACTACGGCATTGCATGCTGCGTCTCGTCGATGCGGATCGGCAAGCAGATGCAGTTCTTCGGCGCGCGCGCCAACCTCGCCAAGGCTCTGCTTTATGCGATCAATGGCGGCGTCGACGAAATGAAGATGAAGGGCAAGAAGGTTGCCGAAGGCCTTGAGCCGATCACCGGCGACGTTCTGGAATATGACGAAGTCGTCGAGAAGTTCGACAAGGCCATGGACTGGCTTGCCAAGACCTATGTCAAGGCTCTGAACGCCATTCACTACATGCACGACAAATATGCCTATGAGCGTATTGAAATGGCCCTGCATGACCGTGATATCCTCAGAACCATGGCTTGCGGCATTGCCGGTCTGTCGATTGCGGCTGACGCTCTTTCGGCGATCAAATATGCCAAGGTCGAAGTCATTCGCGACGAAACCGGCCTTGCCGTTGATTACAAGATCACCGGCGACTTCCCGGCCTTCGGCAACAATGACGACCGTGTCGACTCGATCGCTTCGTGGCTCGTCGAGACCTTCATGAACAAGGTCAAGGCACAGCCCTACTTCTACCGTGACTCGATGCCGACGCAGTCGATCCTGACGATCACGTCGAACGTCGTTTACGGCAAGAAGACCGGCAATACCCCGGATGGTCGCCGCGCTGGCGAACCCTTCGCACCGGGTGCAAACCCGATGAACGGTCGCGACAAGAAGGGTTTTGTGGCCGCAGGCGCCTCGCTTGCCAAACTGCCCTATGATGCTGCCCTCGACGGGATCAGCTGGACGGCTTCGGCAACGCCGGGCAGCCTCGGTCATACCGACGAAGACCGCATCAAGAACCTGTCGAATTGCCTCGACGGTTACACGGCGGCCGGTGGTTTCCACGTCAATGTCAACCTCCTCAACAAGGAGACACTGCTTGACGCCATGGATCATCCGGAGAAGTACCCGCAGCTGACGATCCGTGTTTCGGGTTATGCTGTGAACTTCATCAAGCTGACCAAGGAACAGCAGCTTGACGTCATCAACCGGACTTTCCACACCTCGATGTAAACGAGAAGAAGAATGCACAAGCGCGTTTCCGCACCAACAAAGCCAACCGGTGTCCATATCGACATCGACCACGGATTTCTCCACTCGGTCGAAACCGGCGGGGCGGTCGACGGTCCGGGAATGCGCTTCATATTCTTCATGGCCGGTTGCCAGTTCCGGTGCCTGTACTGTCACAACCCGGATACCTGGAAGCTCCACAATGGCCGCAAGGTCGATGTGGACGACATGCTCAGGGAAGTCCGCCCCTATGCGGGCTTCCTGAAATTCGCCGGCGGCGTCACCTTCTCCGGCGGCGAGCCCATGATGCAGGCCGGTTTCATCGGCAATGTCATGAGCCACATCAAGAAGGAAATGGGCCTGCATATCGCGCTTGATACGCAGGGCTATCTCCACACTGGCGTTGAAGACGAGTGGTTCGACAATGTCGATCTCGTCATGCTCGATATCAAGCATATCGACCCGGTAAAATACCGCGCCATCACCGCACAGGACCTGCAGCCGACACTGGATTTCGCCGAGCGGCTGAAGCGGCTGAAGCAGAAGATGTGGATGCGCTACGTGCTGGTGCCGGGCCTCACCGACGACACCGACGACGTGAACCGCATGGCCGACTATGTCGCCACGCTGGGTGATATCGTCGAGCGTGTCGAGGTTCTGCCGTTCCATCAGATGGGCATCGCCAAATGGGATGCGATGGGCAAGGAATATACGCTGCGCGATACGCCGACGCCGACGACGGAACAGACGGAAGCCGCACGGGATATCTTCCGCGCGCGCGGGCTTTTCACAGCCTGAACCGGCGCGCCGCGCCGCCTCTGATCTTCAAAATATGCCAAAGGCCGCCTTCGGGTGGCCTTTTTGATATGCTGAATATCGGAGGAAGGCTTGCATTCGTTCTGCTGTCGATATAAAGATATCTTTATATCTTGATGAAGGCGGAATATGATGACGAAGCTCGATCTCGACAGTCTGGTCGATGTCCTGAAGGCGGTAGGCGAGCCGACGCGGCTCAGGCTGATTGCGCTGCTGTCGGCTGGCGACCTTACGGTCTCCGACCTGACGGACATTCTCGGCCAGTCGCAGCCGCGCATTTCCCGCCATCTGAAGCTTCTGGGCGAGGCGGGTCTGATCGACCGTTATCAGGAAGGGGCCTGGGCCTATTTCCGCCTGAAGGAGGAGGGCGCTCCGGCGCGCCTCGTGCGCGAACTTCTGAAGAGCGCTTCGGAAAGCGATTCGGCCCTCACGCGCGACGCCGCGCGTCTTGCCGCGGTCAAACAGGCGCGGTCGGAGAAGGCGCTTGCCTATTTTGCCGAACATGCGGGCGAATGGGACGAGATGCGGCGGCTGCACATCTCCGAGACGGAGATCGAGGAATGCCTGGTCAGGCTGATCGGTGAAAAGCGCGTCGAAAGCGTGCTCGATCTTGGAACGGGCACGGGCCGCATGCTTTTGCTTCTTAAGGACCTTTACCGCCGCGCCGTCGGGATCGACGCCAGTCGCGACATGCTGGCCGTCGCCCGCGCCAATCTGGATGCCGAGGGCGTGACGAAGGCGGCGGTGCGCCTCGGCGATATCCTCAACCTGCCGCTCGAGAGCGAGGATTTCGATCTGGTGATCATCCACCAGGTGCTGCATTTTCTTGAGCATCCGGAACGCGCGATTGCCGAGGCCGCGCGGGTGATGCGGCCGGGCGGACGCCTTGTCGTCATCGACTTCGCCCCGCACGATCTTGAATATCTGCGCACAGACCACGCCCATCTCAGGCTCGGCTTCTCCCATCAGGCGATGTCCGACTGGATGACGGCGGCCGACCTCGATGTCGAGAAGGTCGTCGATCTGCCCTTTTCCAGCGCCGAGGGGCGTTCGCTCACCGTTACTATCTGGCTTGGCCGCGACCGCCGCATCCTCATGGCTGCGGAAGCAGAAACACGTTATGCGAGGAATGTCTGAACCATGTGCGATAGCAACGAGACGCGCGGGCGCCAGCGCAAGATTCAATTTTCCTTCGAGTTCTTTCCGCCGAAAAGCCCCGAGGCGGAAGCGAACTGGTGGCAATCCGTGGAAGAACTTTCGACCTACGATCCCGGCTTCGTTTCGGTGACCTATGGCGCGGGCGCGACCAGCCAGGCGCCGACCTATGCGGCGGTGAAGCGGCTTGTCGACGAGACGCAGCTGCAAGCGGCCTCGCATCTGACCGTCGTGAAGGCCAGCAAGGGGGAGGTGGATGATGTGATCCGCCGTTTCCGCGATGCCGGCATCCGCCGTTTCGTGGCGCTCAGGGGCGATCCGCCGGGCGGCATCGGCACGGCTTACAGTCCGCATCCGGGCGGCTATGCCAATGCGGCTGCGCTCGTCTCGGCGCTCAAGGCCATTGATCAGGGCTTCGATATCTCGGTTTCCGCCTATCCGGAAAAACATCCCGAAAGCGCCGATCGCACGGCCGATATCGCCATGCTCAAGGCCAAGGCGGATAACGGCGCCGACCGGGCGCTGACGCAGTTCTTCTTCGACAATGATGTGTTCGAGGATTACCTGAACGATGTACGCCGCGCCGGGATAGAAATCCCCGTGGTGCCCGGCATCATGCCGATCCAGAACCTTGCCCAGCTGAAGCGTTTTGCCGCCATGTGCGGGGCAAGTGTGCCGGCCTTTGTCGAGCGCCGGTTCGAGGGGCTGGATGACGATCCGGAGGGGCGCTTCGAGGTGTCGGCCGACCTTGCAGCGGAGCAGGTCCAGGATCTTGTCGCGCGCGGCGTCGGCGATTTCCACTTCTACACGATGAACAAGTCGCGGCTGATGGCCGCCGTGCTGCAACGCCTTGGCATCGAACCCGCAAACACGCTGACCGAGGCGGTTTCGGAGCGGCTGCAGGCCTGACCAGTTCAATACGAAAAACAAGATATAATAAAGTAATAATTAGTATAAACTAATTTAAATCGGGAATCTTTATTTAATATTTCGTTTTGCTATCCTGCCGCGGTGTTTACCTCGGAGGCTGCAGCGAGAGAATGGCATATCACGGCAACCTGATTACCGGAACGACGTCTGCGGTTTCTGTCAAACAGCAATTGTCGTCATTCTGGGACAACTATATCCGCGCTTACAACCATGCCCGTTATGGCGAGGCGCTGGCGTTTGCGCGCGCTGCCGCCGGCGTCCAACCGAGCAATCCCGTGATCTGGTCGAACATCTCGGTCTGCCATCTGCGGCTTGGTGCGTTCGATGATGCGATCAAGGCCGCCGAGCGGTCGCTGTCGTTCGATCGACGGAACTTCGTGTCCTTCGATGCGCTCGCCCATGCCTGGGGAGAAAAGAAAGACGACCGGAAGGCGGGCGAATATGGCCGCCGGGCGCTGGAACTCAGGGACGAGATATTCGGCTCCGAGCCTGCCGAGGACCGTCCAGCCGTCCGGCCGCCGCCGCCGTCAGCGGCAACGCGCGCGCGCAACATCATCGCATTCTCGCTTTACGGCGACCGGCCGCGCTACTGCGAAACGGCGGTGATGAATGCGCGGGCGCGCGCGCGCGTCTATCCCGACTGGACATGCCGCTTCTATGTCGACAAGTCGGTTCCCGCTGTCACCATCAGCCAGTTGAGAGAGGCAGGCGCGGAAGTCATCTTCGCCGATCAGAAGGTCAGGCGCTGGCCCGGTCCCATGTGGCGCTTCGCAGCGCTTGACGACAAGGGGGCGGACCGCGTGATCTTTCGCGATGCGGATTCCCTCATCAGCGCGCGAGAGGCCGAGGCCGTCAGCGAGTGGGTGGAGAGCGGTCGTCAGTTTCATGGCATTCGCGACTGGTTCACCCATACCGAACTGCTTCTGGCGGGGCTGTGGGGCGCGACAGCCGGCGCTCTGCCGCCGATGCGCCTTCTGGTCAACCGCTTCCTGCAGGCGCCGCTCGGTTCGCGCCATTTTGCCGATCAGCATTTCCTGCGGCAGTTCGTCTGGCCCTATGCGCGGCGGGATATCCTGCAGCATGACCGGCTCTTCGGTTTCATGAGCCCGAGACCATTGGCAGGTGTCGATGATCTTCCCAGCCGTCATATCGGCGCCAACATCTCGAGCGGCGGCGTCAGCCGGCACGTCAATCTTGCCGATGGTGTCGCCGTGCGGTGGGAACTGCGCGAGAGCGTGGCATCGCCGGAGGGAGACGCGTCCGCTTACCGTGTCGTCTGCAGCTATTCCACGGTCGTGCGGAACGGCAAGCTGATCGAGCACCTGCCGAAACCCTGGCTGGATCGCATGGGCAAGGACATGCGCATCGTCTTCTTTCATCCCCAAACCGGTCAGCCCTCGGGTCCGTAGCCCGAGGTCGCCGCGCTCAGCCATGGCCGGGCCGGAGAGGCCGACGCTCAGTCGGCCATGGCCTCTTCATATTGGGCCGAAAGCGTGAGCCATTCTTCCTCGATCTTGGCAAGCTCCGCCGCCGCGTTGGCGCGGGCCTGGATCATGACCTTGGCCTTTTCCGGCGCCTTTTCATAAAGCTTGGGATCGGCAAGATCCGCATCCAGCTTGGCGATGATCTGCTCGATCTTCGCCGTTTTCTTCTCGGCCGTATCGATCTTCTTCTTCAGGGGCGCGAGGGCGGCGCGGCGTTCGGCGGCGCTCTTGCGCTGCACGGATTTCGAGCGCGCTTCTGCGCTTGACGCTTCGGCCTTCTGCGCCTTCCTTCCGCCGGAGACGATCAGGTCGCGGTAATCCTCCAGGTCGCCGTCATAGGCCTTCACCGTGCCCTCATGCACCAGCCAGAGCCGGTCGACGGTGGCCTCGATCAGGTGTCGGTCGTGCGAGATCAGGATCACGGCGCCGGGATAGTCGTTCAGCGCCCGCACCAGCGCATTGCGGCTGTCGATGTCGAGATGGTTGGTCGGCTCGTCGAGGATCAGCAGGTTCGGCGCGTGGAAGGCGGCAAGCCCCATCAGAAGCCGCGCTTTCTCCCCGCCGGAGAGATCGCGCGCGGGCGTATCCATCTTTTCCGTCGCAAGGCCCATCTGCGCCACGCGGGCGCGCACCTTCGGCTCTGTTGCCGTCGGCATCAGCTTGCGCACATGGGCAACGGCGCTTTCATCCGGCACGAGATCGTCGATCTGGTGCTGGGCGAAGAAGCCCGTCGAAAGATGCGGCGCGAGTTTCAGCGTGCCCGATTCCGGCTTCAGCCGTCCGGAAATGAATTTGGCGAAGGTCGATTTGCCGTTGCCGTTGGCGCCGAGCAGCGCGATCCGGTCGTCATTGTCGATCCTGAGATTGATGTCCTTGAGAATAGGCTGGCCGGGCGTGTAACCGACGGCGCCGTCCTCAATGGCAATGATCGGGGAGGCCGGCTGCTTTTCCGGCTCCGGGAAAGAAAAGCCCTGAACGTGATCCTCGATTACGGCGGCGACCGTTCCCATTCTTTCCAGCGCCTTGATCCGGCTTTGCGCCTGGCGCGCCTTGGAGGCCTTTGCCTTGAAGCGGTCGACGAAACTCTGCAGGTGCTTGCGCTGCGCCTCGTTCTTGGCGCGCGCTTTCATCTGCAACTCGTCGGCCTCCGCCTTCTGCCGTTCGAACTGGTCGTAGGAGCCGCGATAGAAGGTGAGCTTTCTCTGATCCAGATGGATGATCGCATTGGCGGCTGTGTTCAGCAGGTCGCGGTCATGCGAGATGATGATGACGCTGTAGGGGTAGCGGCGGATATAGTCTTCCAGCCAGAGCGTACCTTCAAGGTCGAGATAGTTGGTCGGCTCGTCGAGCAGCAGCAGGTCGGGCTCGGCAAACAGCACGGCCGCAAGCGCCACGCGCATGCGCCAGCCGCCGGAGAACGACGATGCCGGACGCTTCTGCGCCGCTTCGTCAAAGCCGAGACCGGAGAGAATGCTGGCCGCGCGCGCCTCCGCCGAATGGGCGTCGATATCGACCAGCCGGGTCTGGATTTCGGCGATGCGGTGGGCATCGGTTGCCGTTTCCGCCTCGGCCATCAGCGCCGCACGTTCCTTGTCTGCGGCCAGCACGATGTCGATCAGCGGATCTTCCGTGCCCGGCGCTTCCTGCGCCACCTGGCCGATGCGCGCCTTTTTCGGCAGCGAGACCGTGCCGGTTTCCGGCGAAAGCACGCCGGTCAGCACACGAAAGAGCGTTGATTTGCCCGCGCCATTGCGCCCGACAAGCCCTGCCTTCATGCCATCGGGAATGGAGACGGAAGCGTTTTCGATGAGCAGGCGGCCGGCAATGCGGACGGAAAGGTCGGATATGGAGATCATGGCTGCGGTTTTGTCCGAAACCGTGCGGTTTTGCAAGAGAGGAGACATCAAGACCGAGGGTGCTTTTCGCTTCGGCACGGCCGGCTTGATGCGGGTCAATGCAAATCTACGCAAATGCGCTTATGCGCATAGGCAGTATCCGTCTCGACAGAGGAGAACCCGGTGGTCATTGACGTTCTCTCGGCGCTTGCCGAGCCCACGCGGCTTTCGGCAATGCGCATTCTCGCCGATGGCGGAGAACACTGTGTTTGCGCCCTGATGCGTTCCTGCGGGGCAAGCCAGTCGCGCATGTCGCGGCATATGGCGGTGCTGAAAGCTGCGGGTCTGGTCACAGACCGTCGCGACGCGCAATGGGTCCGCTACCGTCTCAATCCGGCGCTTGATGCCGAGACCGTGGCGCTGGTCGATGCCGTGGTGGCGTGCGCGGATGCTAACGAGAGGGGGGCGGCATGAGCATATCCATTGAAAAGCCAGCGTCTTCAGGACCGCACTGGTTTTGGCATGCGGCGGTTATCGCGGCGCTCGTCGTCTGGTGGGGCGTTTACCGGATGCTCCAGCCTTTCGCAGAATTCCTTGTGTCGCTCCTGCCGGTCGAGCGGTCCAGCCATACCGGCGAAGCCCTGGCATTCTTCTTCTACGATGTTCCCAAGGTGCTGATGCTGCTGGTGCTGATCGTCTTTGCGATGGGCGTGGTCCGCAGCTTCTTCAGCCCGGAAAAGACGCGCGCGCTTCTCGCCGGCAGGGCAGAGGGGGTCGGCAATGGCCTTGCCGCCGGGCTTGGCGTGCTCACCCCGTTCTGTTCGTGTTCGGCGGTCCCGCTTTTCATCGGTTTCGTCTCGGCGGGCGTGCCGCTCGGGGTGACCTTCTCCTTCCTCATTGCGGCGCCCATGGTCAACGAGGTGGCGCTTGTCCTGCTGTTCGGCCTCGTTGGCTGGTCGGTCGCGCTCACCTATCTCGGCTTCGGGCTCGCGATTGCGGTTGTTGCCGGCTATGTCATCGGCCGGCTGCATCTGGAAGGCTGGCTGCAGGACTGGGTGCGCGAGCTGAATATCGGCGGGCATGCCGCCGACGGGCTCCATGACAGCCGCATGACCATGACGGAGCGATACCGGTTGGGCCTTGCCGCCCTGAAGGACATCGTCGGCAGGGTGTGGCTGTGGATCCTGCTCGGCATTGCCATGGGCGCGCTGATCCACGGCTATGTGCCGGAGCGGCTGATGACCGATATCATGGGCGCGGATGCCTGGTGGAGCGTTCCCGCCGCCGTGCTGGTGGGCATCCCGATGTATACGAACGCCGCCGGCGTGGTGCCGATTGTCGAGGCGCTGCTGGGCAAGGGCGCGGCGCTGGGCACGGTGCTCGCCTTCATGATGTCGGTGATCGCGCTGAGCCTGCCGGAGATGATCATCCTGCGCCAGGTGCTGACGCTTCGCCTGATCGCCGTTTTCATCGGCGTTGTCGCCACCGGCATCCTGCTGGTCGGATTTCTGTTCAACATCCTGTTCTAGGGAGGAAATAATGGTTTCGGTAAAGATCTATGGTCCCGGCTGCAAGCGTTGCGAGGCGACGGCGAAGCTGGTGGAAGAGGCGGCTGCGCAGAAGCATGTCGCGGTAAGTCTGGAAAAGGTCACCGACCCGCGGGAGATCGCCATGGCCGGCGTGATGGCGACGCCCGGCGTCGCCATTGACGGCAGGCTGGTTCACGCCGGCGGGCTGCCCGACCGGAAAAAGGTCGAGGGCTGGTTTGCCTGAGCGGCGGGTCTTCCCCGCCATCAGGCGAACGGACGGCCGCTTTCGCTTCTGAGGAAATAGATAAGGTCAAGCGTCAGCGACGGCTGACCGAGCATGGTCAGCATGGCATGCACCTGTCCGCGATGATGGGTCTGGTGGTTGAAGAAATGCGCGAGCGTCGTCTGGAACCGGTCGGTGTGGCTTTCTGGCGGATTGCCGCGCTGATAGGAAAACGTGCCGCCGATCCCGGCCTCGTCCATGCCGTCGAGGAAGGCGGCGATCTTGCGGTCCTCGCTCTCCCGGTCTTGGCGCAGCGCGGCGAAATCGTCGTGCAGGATGGTGTCGAGCTTGACCGGACCCGTATCCCCGCCCTCAAACCGGGTCATCCAGACCTGATCGGCATAAAGCACATGGTTGAGCGTGGCATGGACCGAGCGGAAGAAAGCGCCGAGATTGCGCTTGCGTTCGTCGTCGGAAAGGCCTGCCGCCGCGTCATAGACCATGGCGTTGGCCCATGCGTTATAGGCGGCGAACATGCGGTAGTGCTGTAACATGGGGCTTTCTCTTGCGTGGCGAAGAACCGAGGCTCCGATCATAGTGCAGGCCTCGCCGTCCCGCACATGAAAACATGCGATGGCGGATATCAGCCGGCCTGATGGGCCGTCTCATGCCACGGCGCGGCGGCGGTCCTTTTCGCGTTCAAGAATCGACAGCGCGTCGAGCCTGGCGATCGGCAGGCCAGCCGGAATGTCGCCGGAAAGCTGCAGCGCGAGGTAGCGGCCGCAACAGACCCTCAGAAACGAGGTGAAATTGCCGCTGTCGTGGCCCGCCTCGAGGGCCTCGTGATAAAGTTTCGCGATCAGTTGCGTGGTGGCCAGCCCGTCGCGACCGCCGATTTCGGCAAGCACGTTCCAGAAGAAATTTTCCAGCCTGACGCTCGTCACCATGCCGTCGATGCGGATCGAGCGCGTGGCGCTCTCCCAAAGCGACGGATCAGCCTCGATGAACAGTCTGCACATGGTTTCCTCCCTGTTCTCCCGTTGGCCAGTATAGGCCGGCGCGCGCCAAAGCGATAGCGTCGCGCCGGCTTCGGCGTCTCAGGCGTCGAGAAGCTTCATGAACTGCGCAAGCCAGGCCGGGTGGGCGGGCCATGCGGGCGCGGTGACGAGGTTGCCGTCGGTCACGGCCTCTGTCACGGCGATGTCGGCATAGGTGCCGCCTGCAAGCTTCACCTCGGGCGAGCAGGCCGGGTAGGCGGAGCATTGCCGGCCCTTCAGCACATCGGCTGCGGCGAGGATCTGCGCGCCGTGGCAGATTGCGGCAACCGGCTTGTTCGCGTCGAAGAAGTGCTTCACCAGGTCGAGAACCCGCTGGTCCAGCCGCAGATATTCCGGCGCCCGCCCGCCGGGGATGACCAGCGCATCATAGGCGGCGGGGTCGGTCGTCTCGAAATCCGCCGTCAGGGCAAACCGGTGGCCGGGCTTTTCCGAATAGGTCTGGTCGCCCTCGAAATCGTGGATCGCGGTCGGAACCGTATCGCCGGCCTTCTTGCCCGGGCAGACCGCATCAACCGTGTGGCCGACCGCGAGCAGGGTCTGGAACGGCACCATGGTCTCGTAATCCTCGGTGAAGTCGCCGGTGATCATCAGGATCTTCTTCGCTGCCATTTCTTCCTCCTTAAAAATGACGAGGCTCAATTCTAGCAGCAATGATCCGGGGGCTGGTATTATGGATATACTACACCGCGCTGGTTGCGCGTCTGCATCTTGAAACTTTTTGCGGTGCGGCACATTCTGCCTGTCAACAGAAGGAGAAATTCCATGAGCCGAATACTCTATTCGCTTTGCGGGGCCGACGGCTCGTCGCCCTTTTCGCCGCATTGCTGGAAGGTGGTCCTGGCGCTGTGGCACAAGGGGCTGGACTTCGAGGAGAGGCCGGTCGGCTTTACCGAAATTCCGAAGCTGGAGAACGGCTTCTCCAGGACCGTGCCGATCCTGCGGGACGGCGACCGGCTCATTTCGGACAGTTTCGCAATCGCCATCTATCTGGAGCAGACCTATCCGGACCGGCCATCGCTCTTCAAGGGCGAGGGCGGAATGGCGATGGCGCGCTTTGTCGAGGCATGGTCGCAATCCACGCTGCATCCCGCCGTCACGCGCATCGCCGTGAAACACATTCACGATATGCTTTCGCCGGTGGATCAGGCCTATTTCCGCGAAAGCCGCGAGGCACGCCTCGGCGCGACGCTGGAGGAAGTGGTGACGGGACGCGAGGCGGAGATCTCCGCTTTTTCCGAAAAGTGCACGCCGATCCGCAACATGCTGAAATTCCAACCTTTTATAGGCGGAAGCGAGCCGCTTTTTGCCGACTATATCGTCTTCGGCGCCTTCCAGTGGGCGGCGCTTACCGGCAATACCGGCCTGCTCGATCCGAATGACCCGGTGGCAAACTGGTTCGAGCGGTGCCTCGAATTCGCGGAGAAAGGCTGAGATCAAGCGTAATACCAGCGGATTCGTCCCTCGGAGATGCTTCCATTTTGCCGCAAAGACCTCTATACACCGGCCAAATTTCCCGAAACGAAATTTGCCAGAGGACGAATGATATGGCGATTGAACGCACTTTTTCGATGATCAAGCCGGATGCAACCAAGCGCAACCTGACCGGCGCCATCACCAAGGTTTTCGAGGAAAACGGCCTGCGCGTCGTCGCCTCGAAGCGCGTATGGATGGCAAAGCGCGAAGCGGAAGCTTTCTACGCTGAACACAAGGAACGCCCGTTCTTCGGTGAACTGGTCGAATTCATGTGCTCCGGCCCGACCATCGTTCAGGTTCTCGAAGGCGAAAACGCCGTTCTGAAGAACCGCGAGATCATGGGCGCGACCAACCCGGAAAAGGCCGACGAAGGCACGATCCGCAAGACCTTCGCGCTGTCCATGGGCGAGAACTCGGTCCACGGTTCCGACGCTCCGGAAACCGCCGCCCGCGAAATCGCCTTCTGGTTCTCCGAAACCGAAATCGTCGGCTGAGGCTGATTGATTTCTTCGGATTGGTTCCAAAGCCCGCCGCTCTGGCGGGCTTTTTCGTTGGGAAAGCCCTGGAGACGCAGGTTGGAAGCTCTTCGGGCCGTCCCCGCGGGCCATGCTCGGACCTGAACCGAGCATCGCGGCAACTTGGCGGCTGAATTGGTCAAGACCTTTAGCGAGCCTCTGCCGTGCGGCCTGGATCCTCGTGTCAAGCACGAGGATGACGCAGGGTGTGCGGTCAGGGTCCCCGTAAACTGAAGCCCGCCAGCGCGGCGGGCTTTTGCTGTTCGACGCCGGCGCTCAGGCCGGCTTGACCAGAATATGCTTCTTCTTGCCGAGCGAAAGCTTGATGACGCCGTCTTCGGTGACCGCGTCGGCGCTCACAGTCATGCGCTCGTCCGAAACGCCCTTGTCGTTGAGTTTCACCGCGCCGCCCTTGATGTGGCGACGGGCTTCGCCGTTGGAGCCGGCAAGGCCTGCCTGCACCAGAAGCGTGAGGATGCCGATGCCGGCGTCAATGTCCGCCTTGCCGACTTCGATGGTCGGAAGATTTTCGGCAAGCGCGCCTTCCTCGAAGGTCTTGCGGGCCGTCTCCGCCGCCTCTTCGGCAGCGGCGCGGCCGTGCAGCATGGCGGTCACTTCGGTGGCGAGGATCTTCTTCACCTCGTTGATCTCCGAGCCGCCAAGGGCTGAAAGCCGCGCGATCTCGTCCATCGGCAGCGTCGTGTAGAGATTCAGGAAGCGGCCGACATCGGCGTCCTCCGTATTGCGCCAGAACTGCCAGAAATCGTAAGCCGACAGCATGTCCGGATTGAGCCAGACGGCGCCGTTTGCCGATTTGCCCATCTTGGCACCTGACGAAGTCGTCAAAAGCGGCGCCGTCAGGGCGTAAAGCTGCGGCGTTTCCATGCGGTGGCCGAGATCGATGCCGTTGACGATATTGCCCCACTGGTCGGAACCACCCATCTGCAGACGGCAACCGGTCTGCCGGTAAAGCTCAACGAAGTCGTAGGCCTGCAGGATCATGTAGTTGAATTCGAGGAAGGACAGCGATTGCTCACGATCAAGCCGCGTCTTCACGCTCTCGAAGGACAGCATGCGGTTGACCGAGAAATGGCGGCCGACATCGCGCAGGAATTCGAGATAGTTGATGCCGCGCAGCCAGTCGGCATTGTTGATCATCAGCGCCGGAGCTTCGGTGCGGTCATAATCGATGTAATTGGCGAAGACGCGCTGGATGGAGGCGATATTGTCCTCGATCATGTCAACGGTCATCAGCTTGCGGGCCTCGTCCTTGAACGAGGGATCGCCGACCATGCCCGTGCCGCCGCCCATCAGCGAGATCGGCCGGTGGCCGGTCTTCTGGAACCAGTGCAGCATCATGATCTGGATCAGCGAACCGGCATGGAGCGAGGGCGCCGTCGGGTCGAAGCCGATATAGGCCGTCACCTGCTCCTTGGCCAGAAGGTCATCAAGGCCGGTCTCATCGGAAATCTGATGGATGAAACCGCGCTCGGAGAGTGTGTGCAGGAATTCGGATTTGAACTTCGACATGGATCTATCTTCGATTGCTGGATAAAGGTCGCGCGGGCTTTAGCACGGTTTTTTGTGTTTGTGCACCTGTTTGCGAACGGTCGCTCTCAAACGAGAGGCAGCAAGACCACGGTTATGAGCGGGTAGATCGCATAGACGATTGAAAAGTACCCGACCATCACGAAGCCAAACAGGTTCAGCAATATCGTCAGCACGAGCAGCAGCCAGTTTTCGCGCAGGAAAACAAGGTTGAGAACCTGAAGGACGATCATGATGATCGGAGACAGGTACGTGGCATTTTCGATGGTGACGAGGTGCCATTCGTGAAAGATGTAAGGAAGAAACGCGTTGATGATGATCCAGCTTATAAACAACCTGTATTTATGAACATATCTCATCGCCACTTGCCCGGAGAGGTTTCGAACGGAGTCATCATGTCACAACCCATGGCGGACACACCAGTCACTGAAAGCGAGCGGCTTTCATTATCCCTTTTCGAGCCGGAGGATGCCGCATTGCTGGCAGGCCTTCACTCAAATCCTGAAGCTGAACGTTATCTGTTTCGCGATGGTATGGTCTGGAGCGAGGCCTATGCCGCATCCGAGATTGCCAAATGGCGGCAGACATTTGCCGACAAGGGCTACAGCAAGTTCAAGCTGACCCGGAAGTCGGATGGCGCCTTTCTCGGTCGCGCCGGCTTCGGTTTCGATGAAACCCATGGCGTTGCCGAGCTTGGCTATACGATCATCCGCGCCGAATGGGGCAAGGGCTATGCAACGGAAGCGGCAGCACGGCTCGCCCGGTGGTTTTTCGAAGAGGAGCTGGACGACCGCTTTATCGCCTTCGCCGTGCCGGAAAACGCGGCCTCGGTTGCGGTTCTGCGGAAAATCGGGATGCGCGAGATCGCGCCGCTTACCGTCAAGGGGATTGTCTGCGCCAGCTTCGAGATGGACGTTGAGCGCAGATGAAATGCACACGACCGGGACATATCCGGCCGCCAAAGTGCTGACACACCCCTGAATGTGCAGTTTGATACCTTCCTGGCCTTCCTCACAGGGGGATGCTCGGACTTGATCCGAGCATCCAGGTAACGCGTCTGCGGACAGGTTTGTCAACAAGCTGACGGCCGGGACAGGCCCGGCCGCTTCACGCAGAAATGCAGCGCTGCTTATCGAATCCGCTTCGGCGCGGGCTCCGGCACCAGTTCGCCCTCGAGGCGGCGGTCGAGATAGTCCTCGCATTCGGCGAGCAGATCCTCGTTCTTACCCGAGAAGAAGTGGTTGGCGCCGGTGACCGTCTTCTGGGTGATCAGAATGCCCTTCTGGGTCTTGAGCTTTTCCACCAGGCCGTTGACGTCGCGCGGCGGAGCCACCTTGTCGGCATCGCCATGGATGATGAGGCCGGAGGAAGGGCAGGGGGCGAGGAAGGAGAAATCGTAGATGTTCGGCTGCGGGGCAATCGACATGAAGCCTTCGATTTCCGGGCGGCGCATCAGAAGCTGCATGCCGATCCAGGAGCCGAAGGAATAGCCGGCGACCCAACAGGTCTTCGAATCGGGATGCAGGCTCTGCACCCAGTCGAGCGCCGCCGCTGCATCGGACAACTCGCCCGAACCATGGTCGAACTCGCCCTGGCTGCGGCCGATGCCGCGGAAATTGAAGCGCAGCGTGGTGAAGCCGCGCTTCTGGAACATGTAGAAGAGCTCGTAGACGATCGGGTTGTTCATCGTTCCGCCAAAACGCGGATGCGGATGCAGAACGATGGCGATCGGGGCGTTCTTCTCCTTGGACGGCTGGTAGCGGCCTTCAAGGCGACCGGCCGGACCGTTGAAAATCACTTCAGGCATTGGCTCTCCGGAAAAATCGGTTCAAACTTCCCGTACCGCTTGCGCAAGTCCTGTTGACTTGACTAATTGGCTCAGCTTTCCTACAAGCAGTTTAGAATGGTTCGAAAATAGAAGTCATCATCGTGCTGCGCTCAAATAGGGCAAGCCGCGTAAGGATTTCAAGGAAAATGCGTCGCAGGCCGTGATTGCCTGCCGAATTAGGAACGATATGAGCACTGAGAGGGTCTATCTCGACTGGAATGCGACCGCGAAGCTTCTCCCGGAAGCGCGCGCCGCGCTGCTTGAGGGGCTGGATCTTGCCGGTAATCCTTCGTCGGTGCACCGCGAGGGCCGCGCCGCCCGCACCGCCATCGAGAAGGCCCGGCGTCAGGTGGCCGATCTGGTCGGCGCCGATCCCGCCCATGTCGTCTTCACCTCCGGCGCGACCGAAGCGGCCAATACCATTTTGACGCCGGATTTCCGCATGGGGCGCAGCCCGGTTCGCCTCGGCGGTCTTTATGTTTCGGCTATCGAGCATCCGGCGGTCCATGAGGGCGGTCGGTTCCCGGCAGACATGCGGCGCGAGATCCCCGTCGGAGCGGACGGCGTTGTCCGGCTGGATGCGCTGGAAGAGCTGCTTCGTAAACATGATGCCGATGCGGGCCTGCCCATGGTTGCGATCATGCTGGCCAACAGCGAGACCGGCATTCTTCAACCGGTCGCGGACGCGGCGAAGATTGTGCATGCCCGTGGCGGCCTTCTGGTGGTCGATGCCGTGCAGGCCGTTGGCCGCATTCCCGTCTCGCTCGAGGCGCTGGCAGCGGATTTCCTGATCCTCTCCGCCCACAAGATCGGCGGACCGAAAGGGGCGGGCGCGCTTGTCTCGCGCGGCGAAACGCTGACGCCGGCGCCGCTCGTCAGAGGCGGCGGACACGAGAAAGGCCATCGTTCGGGCACGGAGAATATTCCCGGTATCGCCGGGTTTGGCGCAGCGGCGGCCTTTGCCGCCAGTGGCCTGTCCGAGCGCAATGCCAGGATCGCCGCGCTTCGCGAGAGGCTGGAGGCCGGCATGCGGGCTGCCGCGCCGGATGTCATCATCCATGGCGAAGGCGGCGACCGTGTGCCAAATACGACCGCCTTCACCCTGCCGGGGCTGAAGGCGGAAACCGGGCAGATAGCCTTCGATCTGGAAGGCATCGCGCTATCCGCCGGCTCCGCCTGTTCATCAGGCAAGGTCGGCGAGAGCCACGTGCTGAAGGCGATGGGGCGCGATCCGCGTCTCGGCGCGCTGCGAATCTCGCTGGGATGGGAGACGGCAGACGCCGACATCGACCGGGCGATCGAGGCATTCGCGAAGATTGCTGGGCGCAGGAAACGTTCGGACGCTGCTGCCTGATTTGACAAAACGCAAGCGAAACGGGGTGCAAATTCCGTTCGCTTTGACTACATAAGGCGGTATAGCCGCTTTGGTACACGATAAACCGCCGGGCCTTGAACCCGGTCATGAGTGGAGTGAACATATGGTTGCCGTCAAGGAAACCGTCGATCAGGTCGCAGAGATCGACGTCGATCAGTATAAATACGGTTTCGAAACGATGATCGAGGTGGACAAGGCGCCCAAGGGCCTGTCCGAAGACATCATCCGTTTCATTTCCCACAAGAAGAACGAACCGGACTGGATGCTGGAATGGCGTCTTCAGGCCTATCGCCGCTGGCTCACCATGGAAGAGCCGAGCTGGGCGCGGGTGAACTACCCGAAGATCGATTTCAACGATCTTTATTATTACGCGGCGCCGAAGTCGGTCACCGGACCGAAGACGCTGGACGAGGTCGACCCGGAACTGCTGGCGACCTATGAGAAGCTCGGCATTCCGCTGCAGGAGCAGGAAATTCTTGCCGGCGTTGAAGAAAAGCAGCACCAGGCTTCAAGCCGCGTTGCCGTTGACGCCGTCTTCGATTCGGTGTCGGTCGTCACCACCTTCAAGAAGGAACTCGCGAAAGCCGGCGTGATCTTCATGTCGATCTCCGAGGCAATGCGCGAATATCCGGACCTGGTGAAGAAATATCTGGGCTCGGTCGTTCCCCAGGGCGACAATTTCTACGCCGCGCTGAACTCGGCCGTCTTTACCGATGGTTCCTTCGTCTTCGTGCCCAAGGGCGTTCGCTGCCCGATGGAGCTTTCGACCTATTTCCGCATCAACGAGAAGAATACCGGCCAGTTCGAGCGCACGCTGATCATTGCCGAAGAAGGCGCCTACGTCTCCTATCTGGAGGGCTGCACGGCCCCGCAGCGCGACGAGAACCAGCTTCACGCCGCTGTCGTCGAACTGATCGCGCTCGATGATGCCGAGATCAAGTATTCCACCGTCCAGAACTGGTTTCCGGGCGACAAGGAAGGCAAGGGCGGCATCTACAACTTCGTCACCAAGCGCGGCGATTGCCGGGGCGACAATTCCAAGATTTCCTGGACGCAGGTGGAAACCGGTTCGGCGATCACCTGGAAATACCCGTCCTGCCTGCTGCGCGGCGACAATTCGCGCGGCGAGTTCTATTCGATTGCGGTCTCCAATGGTCATCAGCAGATCGATAGCGGCACCAAGATGATCCATCTCGGCAAGAACACGTCGAGCCGCATCATCTCCAAGGGCATTTCGGCGGGCTTTTCCAACAACACCTATCGCGGCCAGGTCTCGGCCCACCGCAAGGCGGAAAACGCGCGCAACTTCACCCAGTGCGACAGCCTGCTGATCGGCGACAAATGCGGCGCCCATACCGTGCCCTATATCGAGGCCGGCAATTCCTCCGCTCGCTTCGAGCATGAGGCAACGACCTCGAAGATTTCCGAGGACCAGCTGTTCTACTGCATGCAGCGCGGCATTCCCGAGGAAGAGGCGATTGCGCTGATCGTCAACGGTTTCGTCCGCGAGGTCATCCAGGAACTGCCGATGGAATTCGCGGTCGAGGCGCAGAAGCTGATCGGAATCTCGCTTGAGGGGAGCGTGGGTTAGCGTGCTCGGCAACGCCGGGTGTCTTGCACTGAGCCTGCCCGCCCGCTGCGTCATCCTCGGGCTTGATCCGAGGATCCAACCGCCGGGCAGAGAATGGGGCGTTGGTTTGTTTGAGCGAGGACTGGCAAGGCTGAATGCGACCCGACACGCCGCTCGCGTGGAGACGTGATTAGATCCTCGGGACAAGCCCGAGGATGACGGAACGGAGAGGTGGGAGCGCAATGTCAGGCTATGTCTACATGATGTCGGATAAGCCGCGCGGCGCTCTCTACACTGGTGTTACGAGCGATCTCCATGGTCGCGTCTGGGAACACAGGAACGAATGGAACGACGGATTTACATCGAAATACAGGGCGAAGAATCTGGTCTGGTTCGAGCTGCATCCGAATATCGTTCTGGCAATTCAGAGGGAAAAATCCCTCAAACGGTATCGTAGAGAATGGAAGGTTAAGCTGGTTGAAGAGATGAACCCGAGTTGGCTGGATCTTTTCGACAGGATTGATGAGATCGAAAATGTTTATAAGCCGCATCCTGCGATGCGGAAGTATGGAGACTACCACTGAACGGGCGATGCCGGTGATCAAACAATGCGGGTTTTGACGACATCAACTGCACCCACAGACGTCATCCTCGGGCTTGTCCCGAGGATCTAACCACCGGGCCGGGAATGAGGCGTGGGTTTGTTCGGGTGAGGACTGGCAAAGCTGAACGTGACCCGCGCCGCCGCTCGTGTGGGAATGTGATTGGATCCTCGGGACAAGCCCGAGGATGACGCCCAGAATTGAGAATAAAGACGCAGAGATTAGAGAGGCGCGAAGGACATAAGACCCGGCCTCTGACCGAAGGAAACAGAACATGCTTGAAATCAAGAACCTGCACGCACGCATTGCCGAGGACGGCACGGAGATCATCAAGGGCCTCAACCTGACCATCCAGGACGGCGAGGTTGCTGCTATCATGGGGCCGAACGGCTCCGGCAAGTCGACCCTCTCCTACATTCTCGCCGGTCGCGAGGACTATGAGGTGACCGAAGGCGAGGTCATCTACAATGGCGAGAACATTCTGGAGCTGGATGCGGCCGAGCGCGCCGCCAAGGGCGTTTTCCTCGCCTTCCAGTACCCGGTCGAAATTCCGGGTGTTGCCACCATGCAGTTCCTGAAGGTCGCCATCAACGAGCAGCGCAAGGCGCGCGGCGAAGCGGAGCTTTCGACGCCCGACTTCATCCGCAAGGTGCGCGAGGGCGCAGCGGAACTCAAGATCGACTTTGAGATGCTGAAGCGTCCGCTGAATGTCGGTTTTTCCGGCGGCGAGAAGAAACGCGCCGAAATCCTGCAGATGGCGCTTCTGGAGCCGAAGCTCTGCGTCATGGACGAAACGGATTCCGGTCTCGACATCGATGCGCTGAAGATCGTTGCCGATGGCGTTAATGCGCTGCGCGCGCCGGATCGCTCGGTCATGGTCATCACCCACTACCAGCGCCTGCTTGATTACATCGTGCCGGATACGGTCCATGTTCTCTACAAGGGCCAGATCATCAAGTCCGGCGGCAAGGAGCTTGCCCACGAACTCGAAGCCAATGGCTACGCCGATATCATCGGCGAGGCGGCCTGAGGCCGGGAGAGCACGCGATGAACATGCAAAAACAGATCAAGCTGACAGCGGCGGAAGAGGCGCTTGTCGCGTCCTTCTCTCGGTTGTCAGGCTCGCTGCCCGGCAATGCCGAGGTGACTATGGAGCGCGACCGGCTTGCCGGCGGTATCCGCTCAAACGGCCTGCCGACGCGGCGCGTCGAGGCCTGGCATTACACCGACCTGCGCAACCTCCTGCGCAGCGTGCCTGAGGAAGCGGGCGAGGCCGTCAACGCGCTGCCACCGCTTCTGGCCGACAGCACCATGCTTTCGCTGGTGCAGGGCCGCGCCGGCCGCCTGCCGCAGGTCGATGGGCTTTCCGGGTCCACGACTGCGGAAGCGCTCGGCAATGGCGACAACTCGGTGCGCCTGGAGCTTGCCTACGCTGAGGATGCGATCGGCCGGATCAACGGCGCGATGATGAGCGACGGCTACATCATCGATATTGCCGAAGGGACCGAACTGGAGACGCCGGTCGAGCTGCAGGCCGTCCACAGCGGGGGGCAGGTGCATTCGCGCAACCGCGTCACCTTCGGCGCCGAGACCAAGGGCACCTTTGTCGAGCGCCACGTCGCGCCGGGCGATGCCGCGGCGCTGGTCAGCACGCTCACATCGCTTGTCCTGGGAAAGGATGCCGAGATCACCTATGTGATCATGCAGCAGCAGGGCAGCGATGACACTCATCTCGGCAAGCTACGCATCGAACTGGGCGAGAACGCGAAGCTCAAGCTCCTGATCGTCAATGCCGGCGGCAAGCTGGTGCGGCACGAAATCGATTGCGCCGTCAGTGGTGAGGGCGCGGACCTGATGCTGCGCGGCGTTAACCTGCTCGGCGGCGAGACCCATACCGACATCACCTTCGATCTCGGCCATAACGTGCCCAACACGACCTCGACGGAGACAGTGCGCAATGTCGTGTTCGACAAGGCGCGCGGCGTGTTCCAGGGGCTGATCCGGGTCGCGCCCGATGCCCAGAAGGTTGACGCCAAGATGAGCTGCAACACGCTGCTGATGAGTGATTTCGGTTCGTTCTCGGCCAAGCCGGAACTGGAAATCTTCGCCGACGACGTGCAGTGCGGCCATGGCGCGACGGTGACGGATATCGATCCGAACCATCTCTATTACCTGATGGCGCGCGGCATTCCGCGTAAGGTCGCCGAGGGCCTGCTGATCAATGCTTTCGTCGCCGAAGTCGTCGAGGAGCTGGAAAACGAGCAGCTTTCCGACGCCGTCGAGGCGATCATCGCCGACTGGCTCGACCGGCACGAATAGGGCAGGCGTCTTTCGCCGCTTTCCGTCCCGGGCTTGCCGGGGCGGCGTTTCCGGCTTCTGAAGCGCAGAGGCCATAGACGGAGTTGAGAGCAATGGATGCTCAGGTAACAGGTTACGACGTCGAAAAGATCCGGCGGGATTTTCCGATCCTCTCCCGCGAGGTCTACGGAAAGCCGCTGGTCTATCTCGACAATGGCGCCTCGGCGCAGAAACCGCAGGTCGTCATCGACACGATCTCCAATGCCTATGCGCATGAATACGCCAATGTGCACCGTGGACTGCATTTCCTCTCCAATGCGGCAACCGATGCCTATGAAGCGGCGCGCGAAAAGGTTCGCTCGTTCCTGAATGCCGGTTCGGTCAACGAGATCGTCTTCACTCGCAACACCACCGAGGCCATCAATACGGTGGCCTATGGCTGGGCGATGGAGCATCTGGGCGAAGGCGACGAGATCGTCATCTCGATCATGGAACACCACTCCAACATCGTGCCCTGGCACTTCCTGCGCGAGCGCAAGGGTGTGAAGCTGGTCTGGGCGCCGGTGGACGAAGACGGCGAGTTCCTGATCGATGAGTTCGAAAAATGCCTGACGGAGCGCACCAAACTGGTGGCCATTACCCAGATGTCGAATGCGCTTGGCACAATCGTCGACGTTAAGGCGGTGACCCGTCTTGCCCATGAACGCGATATTCCGGTGCTTGTCGACGGGTCGCAGGCTGCCGTTCACCTGCCGGTCGATGTGCGCGATATCGATTGCGACTGGTATGTGATGACCGGCCACAAGCTTTACGGCCCCTCCGGCATCGGCGTGCTCTACGGCAAGTTCGATCGGCTGTCGGACATGCGCCCCTTCCAGGGCGGCGGCGAGATGATCTCCGATGTGTTCGAGGACCGCGTCACCTATGCCGAGCCGCCGCATCGCTTCGAGGCGGGCACGCCGCCGATCGTGCAGGCTATTGGACTGGGCGCTGCCCTTGACTATATGCAAGGCATCGGTCGCGCGGCGATTGCCGCGCACGAGGCGGATTTGACGGCCTATGCGCGCGAACAGCTGTCGCATGTGAACGCACTCAGAGTGATCGGCAACGCGAAACGGAAGGGCAGCATCTTTTCCTTCGCCATCGAAGGCGTGCATGCCCACGATATTTCGACGATCATCGACCGTCGCGGCGTGGCGGTGCGGGCCGGCACCCATTGCGCCCAGCCGCTTCTGACCCGCTTCGGCGTGACATCGACCTGCCGGGCCTCGTTCGGCCTTTACAATACGCGCGCGGAAGTGGACGCCCTTGTCGAGGCGCTCGATTACGCGCGAACGTTCTTTGCCTGACCCAAGGAGAATGGCATGAGTGTTGAAGAAAACGCAGAGACGGCATCGGCAGAGACCGGTTCCTCCATTCCTCCCGAGGAGCTTGCTCGGCTCTCCGACGATATCGTTTCGGCGCTGAAGACGGTCTATGATCCGGAAATTCCGGCCGATATTTTCGAGCTTGGCCTGATCTACAAGATCGATGTCGATGACGACCGGATGGTGAAGATCGACATGACGCTGACAGCGCCCGGCTGCCCGGTTGCCGGCGAAATGCCGGCCTGGGTGGAGAATGCGGTGAGCACCGTCGAGGGCGTTTCCGGCGTCGAGGTGGAAATGACATTCGATCCGCCATGGACGCCGGACCGCATGTCCGAGGAAGCAAAGATCGCCGTCGGCTGGTATTGACGCCGGCCGATTGTCCTGATGCAATCAATCCGAACGCCGGGCCTTGAACCCGGATGTTGATGGAGAATGAAATGGGCTTTCAAGTCATCACGCTGACCGAAGCGGCAGCAACCCGCATCAACGAGATCGTCGCCAATTCCGGGCCGGATGCGCGCGGCATTCGCGTCTCGATCAAGAAGGGCGGCTGCGCGGGCATGGAATATGCCGTCGATCTGGTCACCGCCGAGAATATCGCCGACAAGGACGATCATGTGGAGCTCAACGGCGCGACCGTCTGGGTTGACCCCGCCGCGTCGCTCTATCTGCTCGGCACGGTGATGGATTTCGAGGTGACGAAACTGCGCACAGGCTTCGTGTTCCGCAACCCGAACGAGACGTCGGCCTGCGGCTGCGGCGAATCCGTCGAGCTCAAGGCTGCGGACCTTGCAGAACTGGCGAAGGCGCGCGAAGCCGCGCATTGAGGCGGCTGGACTGCGTTTGCCTTAAAAATTAGGGTTATTTCGATGAGGGCCGCAAAATATGCGGTCCTTTTTGCTGTTAGCATGCGATTTTCTTGCAGGCGCACGATCATCATGGCAACTCTTGCGCTATCGAAGAGGCAGGACCGTCATGGATCGGACAGACCGCAGCATCATCAACCTGCTTGGCGCGGACGCGCGGCGCTCGCTTGCCGATATCGGCGCGACGGTCGGCCTGTCGCCCTCTGCCGTCAACGAGCGCGTGCGTAAACTTCAGGCGACCGGCGTGATCCGGCGCTTCACCGTCGAGGTCAGTCATCGGGCCTTGGATGAAAGCGTGCTGGTGTTTGCCCAGATCATGCTCGCGCCGGAGGCCGATGAGGAAGCGTTTCGCAAGGCGATGGCCCGCCATCCCGATGTGCTGGAATGTCATCATGTCTCGGGCCGCTGGTCCTATCTCCTGAAGCTTCGCTTCGCCGTTCTCGGCGATGTCGAACCCTTTCTCGGCGAATTGAAGCGGGAGGGGTATATCACGGCGAGCGAGACGGTCATCGCGCTGTCCACGGTTCGCGAACGTTCCTTCCGCGATGATGGAGGCCCGCGATGATTTTCGCTCTGTTCCTCAAATCGATCCTCGTCGGCCTTGCCATCGCCGCGCCCGTCGGGCCGATCGGGGCGCTCTGCATCAACCGGACGCTGACGCGCGGTTTCTGGTTCGGCTTATCGGGCGGGCTCGGCACGGCGCTGGCTGATGCCACCTATGGCGCGCTTGCGGCGCTCGGTTTTGCCGCGTTCTCTGCCGCGCTTGCCACGATCTCGACGCCGCTGGCGCTGTTCGGCGGCGCCTTCCTGATCTTCCTCGGCTGGCGCGAGATGCGGCAGACAGGCGCGAGGGCGGCCACTGAGCCGGCGCGCGGCGATCTGGCGCGCACCATTGCAACCACCTATGCGCTGACGATTGCCAACCCGGCGACGATCCTCTCCTTTGTCGCCATCTTCGCCGGTTTCGGACTTGCCGATGCCGGCGGCGGCATCGCACCGGCGGTCGTCGTCTCCGGGGTGTTTGCCGGCTCGCTGCTCTGGTGGGTGTTCCTCAGCGGCCTCGTGGCCGTCATCCGTCACAGGCTGCCGAAAGAGTTTGCCCGCTGGGTGGCGCGCATTTCCGGCGGCATTCTCATCGGATTCGGCCTGGTCGCCGTGTCGACCGCTTTCCCGCACTGACGGCGAGACCGGGCACGATCAAAAGATGACTATAAAAATCCACTATTTGATGTGGCGCAAAATGTGTGTTCTTTCCTAGAATTATAGCTCGCATTCCAGTCCCGATGAGAAGCGCGCGCTTTGATGCCCCTTGATGTTTCCCGCCATTTTGCCGCCATTGGCTCAGATCCGCTGGCTACCGCCTTTGCCAAAAGACGGGCCGTCATGCCCTTTCGCGGCAAGCGCCGTATTGAGCCGGAAGAGGCGGAGCAGCGCTATGCAGCAGTCATGGCGGAGGATGTTCCGGCAAAAGGCCGACTTGCCTATGTGCATGTACCGTTCTGCGCAAACCATTGCCTGTTCTGCGGTTTCTACGCCAATGCATATACGCCCGAAGCCGGAAGCGCCTATGTCGACTTCGTCATCCGCGATATCGAGCGCGAATCGGAAGCGGCGAATGTCCGCGCCGGCGAGATCGATGCGGTCTATCTTGGCGGCGGCACGCCGACGGCGCTCTCGGCCAGCGAACTCTCTCGGCTGATCGGCGTCCTGAGCGCGCGCCTTCCGCTTGCTGCCGATTGCGAGTTCACGGTTGAGGGCCGGATCATCCATTTCGACGAGGACAAGATCGACGCCTGCATCGAGGCCGGGGCCAACCGCTTTTCCATTGGCGTGCAGAGCTTCGATACGGCCGTGCGCCGAAGGCTCGGCCGCCGTTCCAGCCGGCAGGAAGCGATTGCCTTTCTCGAGATGCTGAAGGGTAAGGATGGCGCTGCCTCGGTGATTGATCTGATGTATGGCCTGCCCAACCAGACGCTTGAAGTATGGCAGCAGGACCTTGAGACGGCGGCAGCCCTTTCGCCGGATGGCCTCGATATCTACGGCCTCAATCTGATCCCCGGCCTGCCGCTCGCCCGCGCCATCGAAGGCGGCAAGTTTCCCCATGCGCCGACCCTTGCCGAACGCGGCGTCTATTATGACGCGGGCGTCCGCTTCTTCCTGGAGAAGGGCTGGCTGCAGATCAGCAACAATCACTTCGCCTCGAGCGCGCTGGAGCGCAACCGCTATAACCGCATGACCAAGGAAGGCGCCGAATGCCTTGCCTACGGCGCCGGTGCGGGCGGCTCGGTCGGCGGGCTTGGCTTCGGCATCTGTTCCGATCTCGAAACCTTCGGCGTCGCGGTCGCGCGGGCGCGAAAGCCGATCGGCATGCTGATGCAATCCGACACGCTGCAACCGCTGCGCAATTTTGTCGCCGGCTCCTTCGAAACCGGGATGTTCGACCTTTCCGGTCTCGACCGCCGTGCGGGCGTTCGGCTCAGCGAGGCGCTTCTGCCGCTCGTCGATCAATGGGGGGAGGCGGGGTTGCTGACGCGTTCAGGCGCGCGCATCGATCTGAAGATTGCCGGACGATACTGGTATTCCAACCTGATTTCAGCCTTCTACGACGTCATCGAAGCCGAACTTCTTCCCGAGGCCGATAACGCCTCACACGTCCATCACCACAAAGGCAAAGACAATGAGCAGACCCGTCGAAATCATCCGGCATGACATCAGGGAGGCGCTGGCCGAACACCCGGACGGCATGCTGGAGGCGCTGGCCGAGCGGTTCGAGGTGTCCCTTGGCGTCGTGCTTGCCTGCCTGCCGGCGGAAAACGCGCGCGCCGTCTGCGGCGAGCATTTCGTCGCCGTGCTGGAAGACATCGCGGAATGGGGCGATGTCACCTTCATCACGCACAACGCCGATGCGGTCATCGAGGTCTCCGGCCCTTTGCCGAAGGGCAGGATGGGCCACGGCATGTACAATCTCCAGCAGGGGGAAAGCCGGCTTGGCGGGCACCTTCGGCCGGAGCGCTGCGCTGCAATCTGGTTTGTCGAGCGGCCCTTCATGGGCGTCTCGACCATGTCCGTCCAGTTCATCAACCTTGATGGCGGCGCCATGTTCAAGATCTATGTCGGTCGCGATGCGGAGCGAAACCTGTGGGCCGACCAGGTCGCACGGTTTGAGCGGCTGAAGCATCACTATCCGGATCTGCCGGCCTGAGCATTTCGCAGTCAGATGGAAACATCTGACGTCCGCGAAAATGCGTCAAAACAAAGAGATAGAGCGGTTGCGCGTTTCCAAGAAAGGCGGAACCGCTTGTCTTATGATTTTTGCGGCTTCTCTGCGAAGGTGGAGCCACTGCTGCCGCCGCAAACGGCAGTCAGTGGCGGTGGTCGGATCGCGAACGGCTTGGTCATGGCGGTTGAAGCTCATGGACCGTTCTAGAGTATGATCGGCCACCGTCTTCGCATGAGGCCTGAACGGATACGCAGCAGCTTCTGGCTCTGCACGACAAGCATAGGACACCGCGAAGATGATGAAGGATAGCATCGGGATCGACATCTCAAAAGCCCATCTGGACGTTTGCCGCCCAGCGACCGGTCAGACGGCCCGGTTTGAGAACTCGACGGCGGGATTGTCTTCATTCAAGCGCTGGATCGGCCCAAACCAACCCGATCTGGTGATCTACGAGGCGACAGGGGCTTATCATGGCTTGCTTGAGAAGCGTGGCTCTGGCCATCTGCCCTTGGTGAAGGTCAACCCGTTACAGGCCCGCCGTTTTGCCCAGGCCCGTGGAACCCGCGCCAAGACCGATGCTGTTGACGCGCGCGTGCTGGCCTTGATGGGCGAGGCGCTGGATCTGCAACCTGACATTCCTGCCAGCGAAGATTACCATGATCTCAAACAGTTGCAGGTTGCCCGTACCGCCATGATCAAGGCGCGTACGCGGCTGAAGAACCGGCTCAACACCCAGACGCTCTGTCTGCTCAGACGTCAGGCGAAAGCGCAGCTGGCGCTGCTCGACAGGCAGCTTAAAGCCATCGACGCCGAGATCACCGACAGGCTGTCACGAGACCAGGCCCGCGCACTGGATATCCTTCAATCCATTCCGGGTCTCGGGTCCGTTGTGGCAGCCACCATCCTCATCGAGTGTCCGCAGATCGGCACCATGGACCGCAAACAAACCGCCAGTCTCGCCGGGCTCGCCCCCATGACGCGCCAATCGGGTCAATGGCGCGGCAAGGCCTTCATTCAGGGCGGACGTAAATTCCTGCGCGACGCGCTCTACATGCCCGCACTCGTCGCAATCCGGTTCAATCCAGACATGAAGCAGAAATACGATGCGATGCGCCAAGCCGGCAAGCCAGCCAAAGTGGCAATAATTGCTATAATGAGGAAGCTCATCGAACTCGCAAACACCCTCATCAAGCAGGATAGAAAATGGGCGCCAAAACCCGCTTGATTAAAACGGATACTTTAGACCCGCAGCGATCGGCGCCAAAGAAAAATCCCCGGCGATGAACCGGGGATTGTCTTCTTTGGTGTGAGAACGCGACCCGCCTTACTTCGGCGAGATCATCAGTTCCGGGCGAACGATCTCGTCATACTCCTCGCCGGTCACAAGACCGGTGGCGAGGGCCTCCTCGCGCAGCGTCGTGTTGTTCTTGTGCGCGGTCTTGGCGATCTTGGCGGCGTTGTCGTAGCCGATCTTCGGCGCAAGCGCCGTCACCAGCATCAGCGAACGCTCGACGCCCGCCTTGATGTTTTCCTCGCGCGCCTTGATGCCGACGACGCAATGGTCGGTGAAGGAGCGGGCGGCATCGCCCAGAAGCTGGACCGACTGCAGGAAGTTGTAGGCCATCATCGGGTTATAGACGTTGAGCTCGAACTGGCCCTGGCTGCCGGCAAAGGTGATCGCCGCCTGGTTGCCGGCGATATGGGCGCAGGCCTGTGTCATCGCCTCGTTCTGGGTCGGGTTGACCTTGCCGGGCATGATCGAGGAGCCGGGCTCGTTTTCCGGCAGCGCCAGTTCGCCGAGGCCCGAGCGCGGACCGGAGGCGAGGTAACGAATGTCGTTGGCGATCTTGAAGCAGGCCATCGCCGCCGCATTGATCGCGCCATGGGCGAAGACCATTGCGTCATGGGCGGCCAGAACTTCGAACTTGTTCGGCGCGGTGATGAAGGGCAGGCCGGTGATCTCGGCGACTTCTTCCGCCACCTTCTCGGCAAAGCCGACCGGCGCGTTGAGGCCCGTTCCGACGGCGGTGCCGCCCTGGGCAAGCTGGTAGAGACCCGGCAGCGTCAGCTCGATGCGGGCGATGGCGGAGGCGACCTGCGCGGTATAGCCGGAGAATTCCTGGCCAAGCGTCAGCGGCGTTGCATCCTGCGTATGGGTGCGGCCGATCTTGATGATGTCCTTGAATTCCTGTTCCTTGGCGGCGAGCGCCTCCTGCAGGTGCTTCAGGTTCGGCAGAAGGTGGTGGACGATCTGCTCGGCGCAGGCAATGTGCATGGCCGTCGGATAGGTGTCGTTGGACGACTGGCTCATATTGCAGTGATCATTGGGGTGGACCGGCTTCTTCGAGCCCATCTCGCCGCCCAGCATCTCGATCGCGCGGTTGGAGATCACCTCATTGGCGTTCATGTTCGATTGCGTGCCCGAGCCGGTCTGCCAGACGACCAGCGGAAAATGGTCGTTGAGCTTGCCGTCGATCACTTCCTGCGCGGCGTTGACGATCGCATCGCCGATCTCGGGCGAAAGGCGACCCAGCGCCATGTTCGCCCTGGCGGCGGCCTGCTTGACGATGCCGAGCGCGCGGACGACGGAAAGCGGCTGCTTTTCCCAGCCGATCTTGAAGTTGCCCAAAGAACGTTGGGCCTGTGCGCCCCAGTAGCGGTCTGCCGCGACTTCGATCGGGCCGAACGTATCGGTTTCGGTGCGGGTATCAGTCATGTTTTCTCCACCTCGGTGCATCGGCCCGCAGAAGGGGCACACTTGAAAGACGTCATGCCGGAAAGCGTGGCTATGCAATCGCGCGGTCAAGGCCGATCTGTCAACAAGGCGCTTCAGTTTATTCGATTTAGGTCGGTTTTCGGCCGTCGGGGCCGCGACGAGGGACGCGTCCGCGGCACGGTGCTGCTTAATGCGCTGTTAAGCCTGTGCTGATAATGCTCAAACTTGGTGACCCCGATCCGGAACCAAAAAGCGGCTGTGTTGTTTTTCATCAACACGGCCGCGCCGGTCTTTCCCGATAGCGCAATTGTTATTGGAGGGGCCTGTCCATTGCAGGTAAGGTGGTCTCAATTTCTTGGTTTTATGTCAAACGGGGTGAAAAATTGCGCAACAAGCTTCTAGTTCGCGTCTCATCGGTGGCCGTAGCGGCTGCGGTTTCGGCAGCCTTCCTGCCGTCTTCCGCCAACGCCCTGACACTGATGGATATTCTGCGCGGCCGAGACAAGGAGGCCGACCGGCCGCCGGTCGTAGAGCAGCAACCGCAGCAGCAGCAACAGGTTCAGCGCACCTATTCGGCCCCGAAAGTCGCGCCGCCGAAATACTACGCCTACAAGCCTGATTCGATGCGCTTCATCGCGATCGACGAGATTCGCGATCCGGTTGTGACCGGCTCCATCTCGTCTGACGATGCGACTTCTCCCGTTGGTGATGAAGCGAATACGGAAGTGGCCTCGCTCGAACAGGACACGATGAGCGACGCGGTTGCCACCGAAACCATGGTGGCCATCGACGACAATGATCCGCGGCGCTATCTGACCGACGCCCGCGTCAAGGCCGTCGACGATGTCGCGGCCGCGATCGAGAATTATTATGCCAATGGCGGCGATCTGATCTGGGTCTCCGATGACGCGATCACCCCGAAGGCCGAAGCCGCGCTCGACACGCTTGCGGATGCGGATGCCTGGGGCCTTGAACCCTCGGATTACGCGGTCAACCGCCCCGATCTGGCGCTGGCCGAAGACGAGGCTGCCCGCGAAGCCGAACTGATGCGCTTCGAGCTGGCGCTCTCGGCCAAGGTGCTGACCTATATGCAGGACGCCAAGCGCGGCCGCGTCGACCCGAACCGGATTTCGGAATTCCACGACCTGCAGCGCAACCCGGTCGATCTCGAAGAGGCGATCGACTCTCTTGGCAAGGCCGAGAACGTCGCCGGGCTGATGGAAAGCTACAATCCGCAGAGCGACCGGTTCGAGGAGTTGAAGACGGCGCTCAAGGAACTGCGCGCCGACCATGAATATGTCGAGCCGATCGTCTTCCGCAGCGGCAACTATATCCATCCGGGTGAGAATGATCCGGACGTTCCGAAGCTGGTCGAGGCGATCAAGCGCAAGAGCTCCAACGCCTTCATCCAGGATCATTCCGACGTTTTCGACGCCTATGACGGCGGGACCGAGTATACGCCCGAACTGGTTGAACTCGTCCGTGACTTCCAGGATATACAGGGCCTCTACGTCGATGGCGTGGTCGGTCCGAAGACGCTTTCCGCCTTCGAAGTCGAGACCAATGACGACAGGGCCGTGAAGGTGGTTGCCGCCATGGAGCGCCTGCGCTGGCTGCCGGAGGATTTCGGCCCGCGTTACGTCTTCATCAACCAGCCGGCCTATCGCGCCTATTATCATGACGACAATGGCGAGAATTTCGACATGCGCGTCGTTGTTGGCAATACGCGCAATCAGACCTATTTCTTCCGCGACGAAATCGAAACCGTCGAGTTCAACCCGTATTGGGGCATCCCGAGGTCGATCGTCGTCAACGAATACCTGCCGAAGCTGAGGGCCAATCCCGCCTATTTCGACCAGATCGGTTACGAGGTGAGCTATAATGGCCGCCGGGTGTCTTCTTCGTCCGTCAACTGGGCAGCCGCGCCGATGGTCGACGTGCGTCAGCCGCCGGGCGAACGCAACGCGCTTGGTCAGCTGAAGATCCTGTTCCCCAACGACCATGCGATCTACATGCACGATACGCCGCAGAAGAGCTATTTCGAGCGCGACATGCGTGCGCTCAGCCATGGCTGCGTGCGACTTGCCGAGCCGAACAAGATGGCGGCCGCCGTTCTTGGCGTTCCCGAATCGGATATCGAGGCGAATATCGCGACGGGCCAGAACATGCCGGTCGACGTTCCGGCGAAGTTCCCGGTCTATGTCAGCTACTTTACCGCCTGGCCGGATTCGACCGGCGACATCCAGTACTATGATGACGTCTACGAGCGTGACATGTACCTGAACCGCGCCTTCGAGGCGGAAAGCCAGGCGCGCAAGGCCAATAGCTGACCGGTTCAAGACAACAGACATGAAAAAGGCGCGTCCGGGCTTCCGGCGCGCCTTTTTTGTGTAATGGCTCAGCGGCCGAGAACTTCGTCGATCAGCGCCGCCGTCAGTTCGTCGTAATGGCCGATCATGCGGTTCGCGCCGAGGGTTTCCACCGCGCGGTCGGCATAGCCGAAGGTGACAGCCACGGAGGCGACGTCAGCGCCTCGGGCGGCGTCGATGTCATTGGAACTGTCGCCGATCATCACCGCGTTCTGCGGGGTCATGCCGGCGCGCTCGATCGTGCCCAGCACATGGCGCGGATCGGGCTTTCGGTATTCGAAACTGTCGCCGCCGGTGATCACCTCAAAATAGTCGGCGAGCTCGAGGCTCGTCAGAAGCGGTATGGTCAGCGGCATGCGCTTGTTTGTGCAGACGGCCAGAGTGAAGCCCCCGGCCTTCAGCCGTTCCAGCGCCGCGCGCGTGCCGGGATAGGGGCGGCTCTTGCCAGGCATGCCGTCCCGGTAATGGGTACTGAAACGGTCGAAACAGGCTTCGGCGGTCTCGTCGTCGAGCGGGACATCGCGCAGCGCGAAAGCCCGCTTGATCATCACCTTCACGCCCTTGCCGACAAGCTGGTGCAGCTGGGAGATATCGAAGGGAGGCAGGCCTTCCGGGGCGACGGCATGGTTCAGGCTTTCGATGAGGTCGGGTGCGGTGTCGACAAGCGTTCCGTCCAGATCGAAGATGACAAGCGGAGATGACATTTGGTTTCCTTCCACGGTGATGCTCTGCTGCCGGGGTTCGGGAGGCGAAGTCGGCGGCGCGGCGGTCTGCACGAAGTTTGCGCTCGATTGTGGTTTGCAATATTCGTGTTCTTGCTGCGATGCTATCCATTTGAACCGAAGCCGGGGCTTCTTGCAAAAGGACTTTTGTTTAGTGCCTGTGGCGTGTAAACACCTTAGCGAATATCAGAAGGAGCATGTGACGCATGGACGCGCGTCAATTGAAGATCAAGGCAGCTGAAACGGCGCTTGAATATGTCGAAGACGGAATGCGTCTCGGCATCGGAACAGGTAGTACCGCGCGTGAATTCATCGCGTTGCTCGGCGAGAAAGTGGCAAACGGCTTCAACGTCATCGGCGTGCCGACCTCGGAGGCAACGGCTCGCCAGTGCCTCGAACTCGGGATCGAGCTGAAGTCGCTCGACGAATCGCCCGAACTTGACCTGACCATCGACGGCGCCGACGAGATCGACCCGGCGCTGAACCTGATCAAGGGCGGCGGCGGCGCGCTTTTGCGCGAGAAGATCGTGGCTTCCGCCTCCAAGGCGATGATCGTCATCGCCGATGAGACCAAGGTGGTTGACCAGCTCGGCGCCTTTCCGCTGCCGATCGAGGTCATGCCCTTCGGTCTTGCCGCCACGCGCATCGCCATCGAAAAGGCGGCTTCGCGGCTCAATCTTTCCGGATCGCTCGATCTGCGCCGTTCGGGCGATGGCCCGTTCATGACGGACGGCGGGCATTATATCCTCGATGCATCATTTGGCCGCATTCTGGATGCAGAGGCTCTTTCAGTGGCGCTCAATATCATCCCGGGCGTTGTGGAGCACGGGCTGTTTATCGATATAGCGACGCTTGCCGTCGTTGCATCCGGCGGTGGCGTGCGTACACTCAAAGCAACCGAGTAGACAGGAGTCCTTTATGAGATTTCACACCAAGATCGGCCGTTCCGTGGCCGTTGCCGCCACGGTAATGGGACTTGGCGCCTTTTCCGTTGCTGCGGCACAGGATGTATCGCCCGAACACCTCGCGGCGGCCAAGGCCGCGCTCAATGCGCTTGGCATCAACTCGCAATTTGACGAGATTCTGCCGAATCAGGCCGACCTCGTTCAGGCGCAGATGACGCAGGTCTATCCGAACTATCATTCTCTGATCGATGAAGTCGTCACTGATACGGCGATTGCGCTGGCCCCGCGCCGCGCGGACCTCGAAAACGAGGGCGCGCAGATCTATGCCAATATCTTCACCCAGGAAGAGCTCCAGCAACTGGCGGATTTCTACAATTCCGATCTTGGCCAGAAGTTCATCCAGTACGGGCCGATCGCCGCGCGCGAACTGAGCCAGGCCGGCGATATCTGGGCACGCGGCATTGCCCGTGACCTGAACCAGCAGGCTCAGGAAGAGTTGAACAACCGTATTGCCGAACAGACGGGATCGGAGCCGGCCGCCCAGTAAGGCGCGGCCACCGGTTCTTCGGTCAAAAGGGGCGTGCCGGAAGGCGCGCCCCTTGGCGTTTGGGTAGCCGTCACGCCCTTGCTTCGTCTTCGCCCTTTTTTTTCTGACGCAAATTGCCATATTCAGGCCCGACCTTTTCCAAAACTTTGACTGCCATAAGGAGCCTCCCCATGTCCGATTACGATTTTGATCTTTTTGTTATCGGCGGAGGCTCTGGCGGCGTGCGCGCCGCGCGGCTGGCGGCAAGGCTCGGAAAGCGCGTGGCGATCGCCGAAGAATACCGCTTCGGCGGCACCTGCGTCATTCGCGGCTGCGTGCCGAAAAAGCTCTTTGTCTATGCCTCGCAGTTTCCGGAGCATTTCGAGGATGCGGAGGGCTATGGCTGGCATGTCGGCGAGCGGCATTTTTCCTGGCCGGATCTGATCGCGGCCAAGGACAAGGAGATTGCGCGTCTCGAAGGGCTTTACCGCAAGGGACTTGAAAATGCCGGCGCGGAGATCCTTGAAAGCCGGGCGGAGATCATCGGGCCGCATCGCCTGCGGCTCAACGCCTCGGGGCAGGAGGTAACGGCGGAAAAGATCCTGATCGCCGTCGGCGGCGCGCCAAACCCGCATCCGGAAATGTCGGGTTCCGAACTCTGCATCTCCTCAAACGAGGCCTTCCATCTCGAGGAACTGCCGAAAACGATCGCGATCACCGGCGGCGGCTATATCGCCGTCGAATTCGCCAATATCTTCAACGGTCTCGGGGTGGAGACGACGCTGATCTATCGCGGTCCGGAAATCCTGCGCGGCTTCGATATGGACATGCGCACCAATCTGCGCGAGGCAATGGAGAAGAAGGGCATCCGCGTCGTCTGCCGGGACACGATAATCGACGTTGCCCAGGCCGCTGACGGGCGGCTGAAGGCCGAGACCAAGCAGGGCCATGTGTTCAACGTCGACAAGGTGATGATGGCGCTTGGCCGGCTGCCCAACACGAAAAGCCTCGGGCTCGAGTCGGTCGGCGTCAAGACCGATGCCAAGGGCGCGATCATCGTCGACGATTATTCGCGCACCAATGTCGACCACATCTACGCGCTTGGCGATGTAACCGACCGGGTGCAGCTGACGCCGGTCGCCATTCACGAGGCGATGTGCTTCATCGAGACCGAATACAAGAACAATCCGACCAAGCCGGATCATGACCTGATCGCGACGGCTGTGTTCTCGCAGCCGGAAATCGGCACGGTCGGCCTTCCGGAAGATGTGGCAGCGGAGCGCTATGAAGAACTCGAAGTCTATCTGGCGAAGTTCCGCCCGATGAAGGCAACGCTGTCGGGCCGCGACGAGAAGACGGTAATGAAGCTGATCGTCAACGCTGCGGACCGCAAGGTTGTCGGCGCCCATATCCTCGGCCATGAGGCCGGCGAGATGGCGCAGCTCATTGGCGTGGCGCTGAAGGGCGGCTGCACCAAGGATGATTTCGACCGGACCATGGCCGTTCACCCGACGGCGACCGAAGAGCTCGTGACCATGTACAACCCGTCCTACCGGGTGAAGAACGGCGAACGGGTCTGATACCGGGTCGCCTAACGCCGGCGCATGATCCGGCTGATGAGGGCGGCCGCCCACAGGTGGCCGCGCCACTCTTCGCCCTCCAGCGGATCGGCAAGCGAGGGGCGCGGTCTCATTGCCGTGCCTCGGGTGATGGTAAGCCAGTCGATCATGTCGTTTCTCCCGTTGGTAGGCACCTTTTTTCAGTGCTTCCAAGACCTAGGCGGTTGCGGACGACGGCTGTAGAAGCGTGGATGAAGTGTCTGTTTCAGCGGTGAACGGTTCATCCCCTTCGTCGCTGGTGTAGACTGGACTGGCATTCACGGATTTCGGGAACAGGCATCGATGGCGGATCCGAATTGGGATGATCTCCAGCTCTTTCACGTGGTCGCCGAGCTTGGCGGATTGAGCGCCGCCGCGCAGCGCACGGGACTGTCCGCGCCCACAATCGGCCGGCGGATGCTGGCGCTGGAGCGCACGCTCGGACGGTCGCTGTTTCTGCGCTCTCAGCGCGGCTATCGGCTGGCCCATGATGGCGAGGCGCTGTTTGCGCGCGTCCGCGGCATGCAGGCGGTAGCCGACGGGATTGCCGAATGGCACGGCGAGGCCTTCGCCATGCCATGGGTATCGATTGCCGTCGACAGCTGGCTTTCAGGTTTCGCCGCCGACCGCGTGCTGCAGATCAAGGGGCCGGAGGATGGCTTTCGCATCTGCCTTGCCGCTGCCGGCCCGTCGCTGGCGCTTGCCTTTCGCGAGGCCGATGTCGCGGTTCTTGGCGCAAGGCCGGACAGCGGCAATCTGGCGGTCCGCCGCGCCGGCTCCATGGCTTACGCGGTCTATCGCCGTCGTGACCTTGGTGACGGGGATGCGCCCTGGGTTTCCATGGGGACCGGCTCTGCTGTTTCTGCCTCCGACAGGTGGGTCTTCGAAAACCGGGAATCTTCGATCACCACCTGGACGGAGGATCGCGACCTGCTGGCCCGTCTCGTAGCCGCGGGCGCCGGGCAGGGCGTTTTGCCCGTCTATCTCGGCGACGCAAACCCTGTGCTTGAGCGCGTCGGCGGCCTCATCGAGGAACTCACCCATCCGCTTTTCATCGTCGCCAACGACGATGACCGCCACCGCCCGGAAGTGCGCACCGTGATCGAGCGGCTGGCCGTCTTCCTCCGGGAAAACGAGGCCCTGATTGCCGGTCGCGCGGACGGTTGACGCGCGGGTATACAAAAAAGCGAGAAACGTCTATAAGCGCGCCAAAATCGGGAGTGAGGCATGTCCGGCTGATCGCCGCCGGACGGCAAGGACAGGTGAACGACATGGATAGTGCAACGAACTGGACACCGGGTAGCTGGCGCAAAAAGCCTATTCTGCAGGTGCCGGATTATCCTGATGCAGAGAAGCTCGCCGAGGCTGAAGCAGCGCTCGCGACCTATCCGCCGCTGGTGTTTGCCGGCGAGGCGCGGCGTCTGAAACGCGCGCTCGGCGAAGTGGCCGAGGGGCGCGGCTTCCTGCTCCAGGGCGGCGATTGCGCCGAGAGCTTTGCCGAACACGGCGCCGACACGATCCGCGATTTCTTCCGCGCCTTCCTGCAGATGGCCGTTGTGCTGACCTTCGGCGCGCAGCAGCCCGTCGTCAAGGTTGGCCGCATTGCCGGCCAGTTCGCCAAGCCGCGTTCCTCGCCGAATGAAACGATCAACGGCGTGACGCTGCCGAGCTATCGCGGCGACATCATCAACGGCATCGATTTCACCGAGGGGGCGCGCGTTCCCGACCCGCAGCGCCAGCTGATGGCCTATCGTCAGTCGGCCGCGACGCTGAACCTCCTGCGCGCCTTTTCCATGGGCGGTTATGCCAATCTGGAAAACGTGCATCAGTGGATGCTGGGCTTCGTCAAGGACAGTCCCCAGGGCGAACGCTACCAGAAACTCGCCGACCGGCTTTCCGAAACCATGTCCTTCATGCGCGCCATTGGGATTACGGCGGCGGAAAATCATGCTCTGAGCGAGACCGATTTCTTCACCAGCCACGAGGCGCTTCTGCTCGGCTATGAGGAAGCGCTGACGCGCGTCGATTCGACCTCCGGCGACTGGTACGCGACCTCCGGCCACATGATCTGGGTCGGTGACCGCACGCGCCAGGCCGATCACGCCCATATCGAATATGTGCGCGGCATCAAGAACCCGCTCGGCCTCAAATGCGGTCCGTCGCTTGCCGAAGACGATCTCCTGCGGCTGATCGATACGCTGAACCCGGAAAACGAGGCCGGCCGTCTGACGCTGATTTGCCGGTTCGGCCATGACAAGGTCGCCGATCACCTGCCGCGCCTCATCCGCGCCGTCGAGCGTGAGGGCAAAAAGGTGGTGTGGTCCTGCGATCCGATGCATGGCAACACGATCACGCTCAATTCCTACAAGACGCGCCCCTTCGAACGGATTCTCTCGGAAGTCGAGAGCTTCTTCCAGATCCACCGGGCCGAGGGCTCCTATCCGGGCGGCATCCACATCGAGATGACGGGCAAGAACGTGACGGAATGCACCGGCGGCGCCTGGGCGCTGACGGGCGAAGACCTGCACGACCGCTATCACACCCATTGCGACCCGCGCCTCAACGCCGACCAGGCGCTCGAGCTCGCTTTCCTGCTCGCCGAGCGGATGAAGACGGCTTATGAGGAAAAGAAACTCGCGATCAACGAGTGAGTTGGACCCGGCTAGCGCCGGCGATGTTGAGGCGGTCCTCCCTGAGTTTTTGAGGACCGGATCGACATAGGATCTCGCGGTTTGCTCCCGCTATTCTCTCCCGCTGGCGGGAGAGATTCCCCGAAAGGGGCAGTGAGGGTGATGCGGCATTTCCAAACGTGAGAGCGTCCGAGTGGATAGACTCCCCCCTCACTGTCGCTGTCGCGACATCTTGTAACTTGAATTCGGCTGCGTGTGATATTGTTTCGCCCGCGGTGGCGGATGGGAAGCCGAACGACATCCGGGACACCAAGCCCGTGGGAGAGCGAGGGGTTCCATCCGCCGTTCCATCGAACCCGAACAGTCGCCAGGGCCGCTTGCGCAAGCAAAGTCCGTTTAAGCAAGGATGGGTGAAGATGGATATCGTGGTTGGGATCGATGTTTCGAAAGATCGTCTGGATGTGGCCGTGGCGCCGTCCGGCCTGGCGTTTGCGGTGGTCAACACACAAGCCGGGATTGATGAGCTGGTAGCGCGCCTGCAGTCAGTCAAGGCCGACGTCGTTGCGCTGGAAGCGACAGGCGGTTTCGAGACGGCTGCCGTGGCGGGGCTGTCATCAGCGGGGCTGCCCGTCATCGTGGTCAACGCGGCCCAGGTTCGCGCCTACGCCCACGCGATCGGCCGCAAAGCCAAGACCGATCTGATCGATGCGGGTTTGATCGCCGCCTTCGTGATGGCCACGAGACCCGCGCTTCGCCCGCTCAAGGACGCCGAAACCCAGGCGCTGTCGGCTCTGGTGGCGCGTCGTCGGCAGATCGTGCAGATGATCGTGGCCGAGGAAAACCGGGCACGCATGGCGCTGGCCAAGGAGACGCAAAAGAGTATCAGGCGCCTGCTGAGTGCGCTGCGGCACGAGCTGGAAAGTCTGGATGCCGATCTCGACGATCACATCCGCAAGTCGCCGCTGTGGCGGGTGCGCGAAGGCCTGCTGACCTCGGTGCCGGGGGTGGGGGCGGCAACAGCCCGCACGCTCATGGCCGAAATGCCCGAGCTCGGTCGTCTCGACCGGCGGCAGATCGCCTCGCTTGCCGGCCTTGCGCCCTGGACACGACAATCGGGCACGTGGAAAGGCAAGAGCTTCACCGGTGGCGGCAGGGGCAAGGTGCGCTCGGCCCTCTTCATGGCAGCGCTCGTGGCCAGCCGTCACAATCCCGTTCTCAAGGCCTTCCGTGAACGCCTCGTCGCCGCCGGAAAGCCCAAGATCGTCGCCATCGTGGCAATAATGCGAAAACTGCTCACCATTCTGAACGCCATAATCCGGGACCAAAAACCATGGAAAAACGCTTGACCGCCAAGACAGTCGCTCTCCCCTCCGGGGCGAGAGGATTTAGGGCTTCGCGGTGAAGCCATGTGCGATGGTTCTGTTATTAGATGAAGCTGGATGCGGCCAAACCCTGGACCTTATTCAGGCCGCCCTCTTTTTCCGATTTGATTTTTGCTCCAAAACATGGTGTCCATCCCTGCAGACCCGAAAGGTGGAATTGCCATGAACAGCCTCAAAATCGCTCTCGCACAGCTTAACCCGACGGTTGGCGATATAGCCGGCAATCTTGAGAAACTGCGCGTCGCGCGCAGGAAGGCTGCCGCTGCGGGCGCCGATCTCCTTCTCTCCACCGAGCTGTTCATCTCCGGTTATCAGCCGGAAGACCTGGTAATGAAGCCCGCCTTTCTTGCCGCCTGCCTGAAGGCCGTGGAGACGCTTGCGGCCGATACCGCCGATGGCGGGCCGGGCGTGATCGTCGGTTTTCCACGGCAAGGCGAGGCGGGGCGGCACAATTCCGTCGCGGTGCTGGACGGCGGCGAGATCATTGCTATCCGTGACAAGGTCGACCTGCCGAACTATGGCGAGTTTGACGAGAAGCGGGTGTTCGTCGCCGGCGAAATGCCGGGGCCGGTCAATTTCCGCGGCGTCAGGATCGGCATTCCGATCTGCGAAGATATCTGGGGCGATCTCGGCGTTTGCGAGACGCTGGCCGAAAGCGGCGCGGAACTGCTGCTTTCCCCCAATGGTTCGCCCTATTATCGCGGCAAGGTGGATGTGCGCCATCAGGTGGTGCTGAAACAGGTGATCGAGTCCGGCCTGCCGCTCGTCTATCTGAACACGCTTGGCGGCCAGGATGAACTGGTGTTCGACGGCGGCAGTTTCGGCTTCAACGCTGACAGGACACTCGCTTTCCAGATGCCGCAATTCGTGGAAGACGTCGCGATTTCCGAATGGCAGCGCGGCGATGACGGCTGGCGCATTGTCGGCGGCAAGGTGGCCGCATTGCCGATTGGCGAGGCCTCCGATTACCGCGCCTGCGTGCTCGGCTTTGCCGATTATGTGAACAAGAACGGCTTCAAGAGTGTGGTGCTCGGCCTTTCCGGCGGCATCGATTCGGCGATCTGCGCGGCAATTGCGGTCGATGCGCTCGGCGCGGACCGTGTGCATTGCGTGATGCTGCCCTATCGCTACACCTCCGAGGAGTCGCTCTCGGACGCCGCAGCCTGCGCCAAGGCGCTCGGCTGCCGTTATGACATCGTCGCGATCGAGGAGCCCGTCACCGGCTTCCTGTCCGCGCTGGAGAGCATGTTCGAGGGCACCGAGGAAGGCATTACCGAGGAAAACCTGCAGAGCCGCACGCGCGGCACGATCCTGATGGCGATTTCGAACAAGTTCGGCGCCATGGTGGTGACGACGGGCAACAAGTCGGAAATGTCGGTTGGTTATGCGACGCTCTACGGCGACATGAACGGCGGCTTCAATCCGATCAAGGATCTCTACAAGATGCAGGTCTACGCGGTGGCCGCATGGCGCAACAGCGAGCGGCCGGAAGGCATGCACGGACCGGAAAAGAACGTCATTCCGCAGAACATTATCGACAAGACGCCCTCGGCCGAGCTTCGCCCGAACCAGACCGACCAGGATTCGCTTCCGCCCTATCCGGTGCTGGATGATATTCTGGAATGCCTCGTGGAGCGCGAGATGTCGGTGGAGGCAATTGTTGCGCGTGGTCATGATGCGGAGACCGTTCACCGCATCGAGCACCTGCTTTACATCGCCGAATACAAGCGTCGCCAGTCAGCGCCGGGCGTGAAGATCACGCGCAAGAATTTCGGACGCGACCGGCGTTACCCGATCACCAACCGCTTCCGCGATCGGTAGTGGCGCGCGGCCGGGGAGGGGTATATGCGCAGTTCAGTCGAGATTTATGACTTCGCCACGGGCGGACAGCGCGTGGTGTTCCAGTCGAACAGCCTGATCGAGGCCCCGAACTGGTCGCCGGACGGGCGCTATCTCATGGTCAACAGCGACGGGTCGATGTATCGCCTGCCGCTGGAAGGGCCGCCGCGTCTCGAGAAGATCGACACCGGTTTTGCCGAACAGTGCAACAACGACCACGGCATTTCGCCGGATGGCAAGACGATCGCGATCTCCGACAAATGCGAATTCGGCAAATCGGCGATCTACACGCTCCCGGCGGAAGGCGGCACGCCGAAGCTGGTGACGCCCAATCTTCCGTCCTACTGGCACGGCTGGTCGCCTGACGGCGCGCGCTTTGCCTATTGCGGCATCCGCGACGATGTCTTCGACATCTACACTATCGCAGCCGATGGCGGCGAAGAAACGCGCCTGACCCACGGAGAAGGTCGCAATGACGGCCCGGATTACAGTTTCGACGGTGAATGGATCTATTTCAATTCATCGCGCACCGGCCTGATGCAGATCTGGCGTATCCATCCCGATGGCACCGGCTTGCAGCAGGTGACTTTCGACAATGCCGGCAACTGGTTCGCCCATCCCTCGCCAGGGAATGATCGGGTGATCCTGATTTCCTATGAACCAGATGTGTTCGACCATCCGCGCGACAAGGACGTCCGGGTGCGGGTGATGGATCCTGACGGCGGCAACCTGACGACCCTTTTTCCGCTCTTTGGCGGACAGGGCACGATGAACTCGCCCAACTGGGCGCCCGACGGTGCGGGTTTTGCCTATGTCCGCTATTTTCCGACGTGAACGGCCGCACCGGGCCAGCCTGTCATCAAGCTGAAATACGACTCGTGTTTTAAGGGTGCCATCCATGGATGCACAGAGGCCGCCGGGGGCTATGGCGGGTTGAGGCGATGGAACCCAGACAGTTCAGAACGCTTTTCATTTCCGACCTTCATTTGGGGTCGAAGGCCGCCAAGGCGGATTTTCTTCTCGATTTCATGCGCCACCACGAGGCCGAGACGATCGTGCTTGTCGGCGATATCATCGACGGCTGGCGGCTGAAGCGCAGCTGGTACTGGCCGCAACCCTTCAACGACGTGATCCAGAAAATGCTGCGCAAGGCCCGCAAGGGCACGCGCATCGTCTATATTCCGGGCAATCACGACGAATTCCTGCGGGATTTTCCCGGCACCCATTTCGGCGGCGTCGAGGTTGCCGAGCGGATGATCTTCGAGGCCGCCGACGGCAAGAAATACCTCGTCATCCACGGTGACGAATTCGATGTCGTTGTGCGCCACGCCCGCATCGTCGCCTATCTCGGCGACTGGGCCTATGATGCCGCCATTGCCATCAATCATGTGCTGGCGGCCGCGCGCCGCAAGCTCGGCATGCCCTACTGGTCGTTTTCCGCCTGGGCCAAACTGCAGGTCAAGCATGCGGTCAATTTCATCGGCGAGTTTCAGCGCGTGGTCGTGGACGAGGCGCGCCGGAACGATGTCGACGGCGTCATCTGCGGCCACATCCACCATGCGGTGATGGAGGAGATGGACGGCATCCGCTACATCAATACCGGCGACTGGGTGGAAAGCTGCACGGCCGTGGCCGAGCATTTCGACGGCGCGTTCGAACTGATCCACTGGCAGAAGATCGAGGGCGTGATCGAAGACGAGCCGCCGGAGGCGGACGCTGCGGACCACGCGCCGCTGATCATGGCCGCCAAGGCCAAGGGCCGCGCGGCCTGACAGGTCAGGCCCCATCGTTCCCCTGACCCCGACCGCATGCGGGCGGGCAATCGGAACCACCCGGTGGCCCAGCGCCTTGTTTGACGCGTCGTGTTACCGGAAAACCGGTTTCCACCATTTCGCCCGATGCTTCGGCTCCTTCAAAGGGCTTGCAATCTCTTTCCCGTCATGAAAAGCCTAATAAAGGTCATGATCGCGGCCGATCGTCCCGATCTCGGGTGCGCCTGTTTGCGATGGTTCGGCCCGATCTCCCGGCATCATGGCGAACGAGGCATTTTGCGCCCGGATCGATGCGGCGTCGGACCGGCGCGAAACACTGGATAATTGCATTTGCAGAACGCGGACGAAACGAAAGCCTCCCTGACAGTTGCGCCCGGCGACGGCGGAGCGGACACGACCCTTCACCTTGAAGGGTTTTGGACGGTTCGCAATGCGCGCCCGTTGAGCGGCGAGATCGATCAGCTTCGCGGACGGCTGCAGGGGCAGGGCGGCAAGGCCGTCATCGACCTTTCGGGGCTGTCGCGTCTCGATACCGCCGGGGCCTGGCTGGTTCGCGAGGTGCAGGCCGAATGCCGGGATGCCGGTTTCGAAACCGAAGTCGCCGGTATGGATGCGCGCGTATCCGATCTGATGGAGGCGATACCGGAGACCTTGCCGGAGCCGGAAAAATCGGAAACGCCGCGACAGAGCCTGCCGGAAATCATTCTTGATCCGGTCGGTAAGTCGGCCGCCATGGGCGCGCGGGATGTTTACCGCGGCGTCGGCTATTTCGGCGCGCTGTTTCTCGGCCTCAAGGCGCTTCTCTCCAGAGGCAGCGGCGTCAACATGGCCGCCATCACGGCGCAGCTCGACCATATGGGCGTGCGCGCCGTGCCGATCATCGCGCTGATGTCATTCCTGGTCGGCGCCATCATTGCCCAGCAGGGGGCGTTCCAGCTCAGCTATTTCGGCGCCGAGCTCTTCGTTGTCGACCTTGTCGGCATCCTGCAGCTGCGCGAAATCGGCGTTCTCCTGACCGCGATCATGATTGCCGGGCGTTCCGGCAGCGCGATCACCGCCGAGATCGGCGCCATGCGCATGCGCGAGGAAATCGACGCGCTGAGAGTGATGGGTTTCGATCCGGTTTCGGTTCTGGTGTTTCCGCGCATGGTGGCGCTGCTGATCGCGCTGCCGCTTCTGACCATTCTCGCCAACTTTGCCGCGCTCTCGGGCGCGGTCGTGGTGCTCGATCTCTATTCCGGCATCACGCTCGAGACTTTCATGCAGCGCTTTCACGAGGCCGTCGACATGGCGGATGTGATCTCGGGCATGCTGAAGGCCCCGGTCATGGCACTGATCATCGCCATCATTGCAGCGCTTGAGGGCATGAAGGTCGGCGGGAGTGCGGAATCGCTCGGCCAGAAGGTCACGGCCTCGGTGGTGAAGTCGATCTTCGTGGTGATTCTCGCCGACGGCATCTTTGCCATTTTCTACGCAGCGATCGATTATTGAGGAGCAGGCGGTGAACGGCGAAGACGATAGCAACAACGAAGAGGGCCGCGAAACCATTCTGAGCGTGCGCGGGCTGACCGTCGGTTTCGGCGGGCCGACCGTGCTCGAGAACCTCGACCTCGACGTTTATCGCGGCGAAATCCTCGGCTTTGTCGGCGGCTCGGGCACCGGCAAGTCTGTGCTGATGCGGACCGTCTTGCGGCTGAATGCGCGTCAGTCCGGAACGATCTCGATCTTCGGCAGGGATTTCGACAATCTGAGTTTCGACGACAGGCTGGCCGTCGATATGCGCGTCGGCGTCCTGTTTCAGCAGGGCGCGCTGTTCTCCGGCCTCACCGTTCTGGAAAACGTCCAGGTTCCGATGCGCGAATATCTCGATCTGCCCAAGGCGATGATGGACGATCTCGCCCGGCTGAAGATCGAAATGGTGGGCTTGAGGCCCGAGGCGGCGGAGCGCTATCCGGCGGAGCTCTCCGGCGGCATGATCAAGCGCGCGGCGCTTGCCCGGGCGCTGGCGCTCGACCCGGATCTTGTGTTTCTCGACGAGCCGACTTCGGGCCTTGATCCGATCGGCGCGGCCGAGTTCGATGAACTGATCGGCCGGTTGCGTGACACGCTCGGCCTTACGGTCTATATGGTGACACATGACCTCGACAGCCTGCACGCCGTATGTGACAGGATCGCGGTGCTCGGAAAGAAGAAGGTGCTGGTTGAGGGAACGCTCGACAAGATGCTCGCCTTCGATGACCCGTGGGTCCAGAGTTATTTCAGGGGCAAGAGGTCCCGCGCTATTTTCGAAAACGCCGCACATGGCCAACAGCGTTGACGGGCAGGCATGGAAACCAAAGCTAACTATACCATTGTCGGTTTTTTCGTATTGCTGGTTCTGGCCTCGGCCGCCGGCTTCGTCTTCTGGCTGCAGGAATATGGCCGGCAGGGACCGATCGCGGAACTGATCGTGCGCATTCCGGGCTCGGCCAACGGGCTTTCCGTGGGGTCCGCCGTTCGCTTCAACGGCATACAGGTCGGTTCGATCAAGGCTCTGGAGATTGACCCGCAGGACCCGCGCTTCACCATCGCGCGCACCACGGTGAAGGCCGATACGCCGGTTCACGACAGCACCACCGCCAAGCTTGAGCTGCAGGGCCTGACAGGGACCGGCTATATCGAGCTGGCCGCCAACGGCCAGGATGGCCCGAACATCCTTCAGGAAGCGTTGAAGAACGACACGCCCGCCGAGCTGACGGCGGACAAGTCGAGCCTTTCCAACCTGCTGACGACCGCCGACCGGATCATGAAGCGGATTGATACGACGGCGAGCGATGTGCAGACGCTGGTCAGTGATATCTCACCGACGCTGACCAAGACGGTGAGCAATGTCGAGACTTTCACAGGGGCGCTTGCTGACAATTCTGACGAAATCGGCGATTTCCTCGAGACTGTCGGCAAGCTTGCCAAGACCGTCGACAGCCTCTCGGGGCGGCTGGAGACTACGGTGGATTCGCTCGATAAGGTGATCAAGGCCGTCAATCCGGACGAAGTCGCGAGCATCATCAACAATGCCAACACGATCACCTCCAACGTTGCCAAGGCCTCGGATGACCTCGACAATGTGATTGCCCAGTTTGCCGATGCCGTGAAAAGTTACAGCGAGTTCGGCAATCAGGCGCACGATATGTTCAAGAAGGTTGACGTGATCGTTTCGTCGATCGATCCCGAGAAGGTCGGCTCATCTGTCGATGACTTCTCGGTGGTAATGGAAGAGGCCAAGGGAGCCGTCGCCTCGATCAGGAGCGTCGCCGACAGCATCAACGCCAAGACCGAAAACATCGATACCGCGATCGACAATGTCAGCCAACTGTCGATCAAGCTCAACGAGGCCTCAACCAGGGTCAACGAGGTGCTCGTCAAGGTCGACAGGCTTCTCGGCTCCGACGATGTCGAATCGCTCTCTGATCAGGCGCGCCAGACGCTGACGGCGGTGCAGGAGGCGGCCGAAACGCTGAATGCCCGCATCGGTCCGATCACCGCGAACCTCGAGAATTTCTCAGGCTCCGGTCTGCGCGATGTCCGCGCGCTGGTTTCCGATACCCGCCGGACGGTCGACAATCTAAACCGCACGATCAACTCCATCAGTAACGATCCGCAGCAATTCATCTTCGGTTCGGACAATATGAAGACCTATGACGGTCGCAGTCGCTATTGAGGTTCAATGCCTGGTTGCATTGGCTTGGCGGGTGTGAGGCGAAAGCGGGTTCAGGCGGGAGAAAGTCTTGCCGAAGACCTTTGCAACCCGGCCCTTATGCCTTACTTCATTGAATTGTATGGATTAGCGGTCCCAGGAAGGACGGAAGCATGTTTTTTGCCGAGAGAGAGAAAGCCGGAGCGCTGACAGGCCCGCTCGTCGCGCTCGGTCTCCTTGCGGCAGGCCTGAGCGGCTGCGCCCTTCGTCCGCCAAGCGACACGTTCGACCTGACGGCAAAGGCCGCGACCGAGGTGACGGCCAATCGCGCGCGCACGGCCCGGCTCCAGCTCCTGGTGCCGACGCCCTCGGCGATCCAGGTGCTCGATAATCGCGGCATCGTGGTCCGGCTTTCAGGTTCCGAGCTTCGTTATCTGGCCAATGCCCAGTGGAGCGATCTTCTTCCGGCCGTGGTTCAGGCGCGACTTGTCGCGGGCCTGGAGAATACCGGCCTCTTCGGCGGCGTCGGTATGCCGGGGCAGGGGCTTGCCATCGATTACCAGGTGGTGGTGGAAATCCGCGAATTCGCGATCGACGCGGCGGGGCCGGGCACGGCGGATGTCGAACTCTCGGTCAAGCTGCTTGATGACCGCACCGGCGTCGTCAGGGCCCAGCGCCTGTTTGCAAGCAGTGTCGGCGTCAACCCCTCTGCATCGAGCGGCGTTCTTGTCGCCGCTCTCGACAAGGCCTTCGCCGACGTCCAGGCCGAGATCGTCAACTGGATCGCCACGACGCTCTGACACCTGCCGCGCGTTCTGAGCGCTCAGATGCGGCGCAAGACGGGGCTTTTGGTCCTGTCCTTATCTGCCGCGAAGATGTTGACGCCGATGAAACCGCCGGGAAAAATCGATACCCCTGCGTGAAAGAAGACAACGGGAATGACGGCAACGGCGCGCAGACCGTCGATCTCGGCTCTGTCTTTCATGTGGGAAGACTGTCCCGATTCGCTTGCAATTTTCGGCATTGACTAGGTCGGTCAGCGAAAGATCGCAACCTTGAGCGGGCCTAAGGCCTCAGAGCCGTTTGGCTGCATGTTCCGTATCTTGGTGTTTCATCCGTCTGAACCGGTCTTGCGCTGGAGGGCGTAGTATTCGCGTTTCTGCCGATACATTTCCGCGTCCGCGCGCCGGACGGCGGATTCGATCATTTCGCCCTTCTCGCAGATCGCAATCCCGGCCGAAATGCTGATCGGAGCATCGGCGTAGAACTGATTGTTGACCTTGAGCACCTTGTGGATTTCCTCAAGCGCCATCTCGGCCGCATTGAAATCCGCGCCGGGCATCAGCACGGCGAACTCGTCGCCGCCGATACGGGCGGCGCAGTTGGGCCGGGAGACCGATTCGTTGAGGACCTCGCCAAGCCTGCGCAACAGGCTGTCGCCGGCGTCATGGCCCAGAGTGTCATTGGCGTCCTTCAGCCCGTTGAGGTCGATGATAAGCACGCCGATGGGGCGGAAATTCTTGCGCTCCAGCCGGTTGATCTCCTCGGTGTAGAAGGAGCGGTTATAGAGCTTGGTCAGAACATCGTGACGGCCGAGATATTCCAGATAGGCTTCCGCCTTCTTGCGCGCGGTAATATCGGTCAGCGAGACGAGAACCAGCGACCAGTCCTGCTCGTGACCGGGAAAGACTGAAAACTGCAGCAGCACATAGCGCTCGGAACCGTCCAGCGCGTAGTTCATCACCTCGTGGGTGTGCAGCAGGCGCCCCTCCCAAAGGTCGATCAACTGTTCACGAAAATGGTCCTCGACGTCATCGCGGAACACCGCGTGCTGGTTCTGCAGCAGCACCTGCCGGTTGGGCGCGCGGAACATGTCGAGCGTCGCCTTGTTGACGTCGATGACGCGGATTTCGCTGAGGCACTGGCGCACGAATTCCGGGTGCACATCCATGAACACCCTGAGGTCGACGATATGGCGGGCGCGCAGTTCGTCGAGCATGACCCGGATGCGGGAGAAATCCTCGACCCAGAGCGACACCGGCGAATGTTCGAACAGGCCCTTGGCGTAGAGCGACTGGTGGCGCTCGCGCCGATGCGCGTCCTCGCGCTCGGTCACGTCCTCGGTTGCCAGAAGAACGTAGTCGAGCGTCTCCTCATGGCCGGGCATGACCTGACCGCGCAGCTGGACGTCGAGCCTCTTGCCGGACAGCGTGTAGTTGACCGTGTAACTGGTAAAAGTCTGCCTGCCCTCGAAGAGTTGTGCCAGCTCATCGATATGGGTTTCCAGCATGTCATCGCGGAAGACCGAGGTTATATTCTCGACAAGGTGGTTCGTATCGCGCGCCTCGAAGAGTTCGAGCGTCTTGCGGTTCACCTTCAGGACGCGGATTGCCTTGGCGCATTCGGCCACGCGGGACATGTCTTCGCGCAGAAACGAGACGATATCGGTAACGCCGTCGGCGCGCCATGCGTCAAAAATGGCTTTCACCGCGCTGAAGTCCTCGACCCACATGGCGATCGGGGCGAGTTCGAACATCTCGTTTTCGAGAGAGCTGTTATCCAAGGTTCCGTTCATTTGTTTCAATCGGGCCTTTCTCAGGCGACCGGACAATGTTGTCAGCGAGCGGTCCAGCGTCTGCACCATCTGTCGAGGCGGTGATCCTATAGCGATTTCCCCGATCTGCAAAGCAGGAGAGGACACGCGCTGACCATGGTTGCCGGCCTTCGCGTCGCCCACCGTTTCGGAACGGGCATCGGAAAAACAATTCCCGTATTGCTTAGAGAAGCGTATGATCGGTTTCAATAGAGGGAATTCATATTTGAAGAGCAGAGCATACCTCCGGACGGCGTCGGCTGCGGTCTTTGCGTTGACTTTCACGCTGGCCGAGGCGGGCCCGGCGCCGATCATCGTGACCGAATCGGGCGTCGGCGGCATTGACGGCCAGACGCCCTTCGCCACGGAGGCCGTGGGCCTTGCCCTGCCGGGTTTCGACATCCGTGTTCAGGAACACGAAAGCGAGGGCGGTTTCTATTCCGTCTTTATTGCCGCCAGGGCAGGCGTCGACACAATCACCCTTTACGGCGGGGAGATGGTGGTGCGGGCGGATATCGTCGCTCCCGAAGCCGCGACCGATACCGGCGCGCGCATCGGCGACCTTTTCTCCGACGTCTTTTCCGGTGACGGCGAGCGCTATTGCGAACCGGGCATGGAGGTGTTTTCGGGCAAGGCGGTCTGCCTCGCACCGGGCAGCGAGCAGATCGCCCTTGTCTTCGGCGGGCCGTGGGACGGGCCGGACGGCACGCTGCCGGATGCGGCGATGCTCGGCCGATGGCCTCTTGAAATGATCATCTGGAACGCCGAATTCTGAAGTCGGGGGACCGGCAAGGCTTGATTTTTATTGCCCGGCAGCGAAAATTGCGTCAGAAGGCTTTTGAAATTCGGCGCGCCGCGCGGCGCAAAAACAAGCGGAGCAATCACGATGTCGGCGAAGATCTATCGTCCCGCCAGAACGGCAATGCAGCAGGGCCAGGCCAAGACACACCAGTGGGTTCTGGAATTCGACCAGCAGACGCCGCGCACCATCGATCCCCTGTTCGGCTACACCTCGTCTTCCGACATGCTGCAGCAGGTCAAGCTGCGTTTTGAAAGCCAGCAGGAAGCGGAGGACTATGCCCGCCGCCACGGGATTGCCTATCGCGTGATCCAGCCGAAGGAAACGCGGGAAAAGGTCGTTTCCTATTCCGATAATTTCAAGCCGGATCGCGTCCAGCCCTGGACACACTGATCGGTTTGCCTTGCCGTGCCAAAAGCGGTGCAGGGCTCTGCGTCCTGCGCGGCATGTGACTGCTTCCAGCAGACAAGGCGTCTTGTGGGAATGCCGCAGGTCAGCTTGTCATTTGCGGCAGTTTGGGGCATTCATGGCCCGCTCCGGCGCGCAAGCGCCAACGGCCCCTTAGCTCAGCTGGATAGAGCACCGGCCTTCTAAGCCGACGGTCGCAGGTTCGAATCCTGCAGGGGTCGCCAATCTTTTCAAAGGCTTAGGCGTAGGTTTTCCTGCAGAATTTGGTCGGTTTGCAGTTTTCGTTTCCGAGGTGTTGCAATTTGGCTCCTTGACTCGGACCCATATCGCCAAAGCCTTTTCGAGTTGCTTGAACTTGGCATCTGCATTCAAAAACGGTCTGAAAAGGCACAGAATTGGATAAGAATTCTACGCTGAAATGAGCTGAGAAGTGAAAAATACAAATGAAATCAATATCCAATCGGGAAGGCGCTTCGCGATTGCTCCTATGATCGATTGGATGATCGGCTGAAATTATCGTTATTTTTCAGTATCAGGATCTGAAATTTAGCAATCTAGGTAGCATGTTCTCTTTTTGTTTTGCGGATACACAAGGCAATTGAGAGGCTATGTATTCACGCACCTGACTGTCGGGAAGACGCAATCTAAAGATCGTGTCCCAGCGCGTGGTGTAGCTGGATTTCATAGCCATCGGTGATTTCCGGTAGGGTCGGGTTGCTTAGAACCAACCTTAAGGACACCACCGATGACCGACGACATGATGAACCTGCGCTTGGCTGTTGAGAAGAGCGCTGATGCCGATTTGCTGCGTGAGATGATCGGCTTTGCAGCCGAGAAACTGATGGCGCTGGAGGTGAGCGCGAAGACAGGCGCTGGATACGGCGAGAAGACCACGTTCCGGCTTGCCCAGCGCAACGGCTACCGCGATCGAGACTGGGAAACGCGAGCGGGCACCGTTGAGCTGCGCATCCCCAAGCTTCGCACCGGCAGCTATTTTCCGAGCTTTCTCGAACCACGCCGGATGGCGGAGAAGGCTCTGACGGCGGTCATCCAGGAAGCCTATATCCAGGGCGTTTCGACCCGGTCCGTCGATGATCTCGTCAAAGCCATGGGCATGTCGGGCATCTCCAAGAGCCAGGTCTCGCGACTTTGCGAGGAAATAGACGACAAGGTGAAGGCCTTCCTCGACAGGCCCATCGAAGGCGAATGGCCATACCTCTGGATCGATGCCACCTATCTGAAGGTCCGACGCGGCGGGCGCATCGTCTCTGTCGCCGTCATCATCGCAGTGGGCGTGAACACCGACGGCCGACGCGAAGTGCTCGGCATGGAAATCGGCACATCCGAGGCAGAGGCGATCTGGACGGAGTTCCTGCGCAAGCTGACCAGGCGTGGGCTGCGGGGCGTCAAGCTCGTCGTCTCCGATGCCCATGAGGGGATCAAGGCCGCTGTGTCGAAGGTGCTTTGCGCCACCTGGCAGCGCTGCAGGGTCCACTTCATGAGAAACGCATTGGCTCATGCCGGAAAGAGCGGGCGGCGCGTCGTCTCCGCCTTCATCGCCACGGCTTTTGCCCAGGACACGCCGGAGGCGGCGAGCACCCAGTGGCGCAATGTCGCCGACCAGATCAGGCCGAAGGTGCCGAAACTCGCCACGCTGATGGATAGTGCCGAACAGGATGTGCTCGCATACATGACCTTTCCAAGGCAGCACTGGGCAAAGCTTCATTCGACAAATCCGATCGAGCGTCTCAACGGCGAGATCAAGCGGCGCACCGAGGTTGTCGGCATCTTCCCCAACGATGACGCCATCGTTCGTCTCGTCGGCGCGCTCCTGCTCGAACAGAACGATGAATGGGTCGTCCAACGATCCCGCTACATGACCCTTGAGACAATCGCCACGATGAGCGATGATCCGCTCATCAGCCTGCCAGCCGCAAGCTGACACTCATCCGCCCCTCTGGGATGAGCCGTGGTCGTCTAAGCTACACCACGTCATGGGACACGATCAATCTAAAGCCAGACTTCTGATTGATTTTAGCGCTGTCGATTCCATCATATCACTAGGCCGTGCGGACGGATTTGATGAGGTTAGATGCTGCGGCGATTGAAACGATAGCTGAAAAATGGCGTTTGGTTTTCTCAGAGCACGGGGCACCCCGTTTGAGGCGCTTAAGTTTTCCTGCAGCCTGCTCGATGCGGGCACGGCCGTGAACCGCCCCGGGTTTGCCGGAGACCGTTTGGTTTAAGTTATGCGGCCAATGCTGGTGCGTCCAGCATGGCATAATATCGCTCTTCCGCCTCGGCGGGCGGCATGTTTCCGATTGGCTCGAGAAGGCGGCGGTTGTTGAACCAATCGACCCATTCGAGCGTGGCGAACTCCACGGCCTCGAAGTTGCGCCATGGTCCTCGCCTGTGGATGACCTCGGCCTTGTAAAGACCGTTGATCGTTTCGGCGAGAGCGTTGTCATAACTGTCGCCAACACTTCCGACGGAAGGCTCGATGCCTGCTTCCGCCAACCGCTCGGAATAGCGAATGGACACATATTGCGAGCCGCGGTCGGAATGGTGAACCAGCCCGCCGCGGTGAACGGGCCGCCGATCATGCAGTGCCTGGTCGAGAGCATCGAGCACAAAGCCCGCATGAGCGGTCCGGCTTGCCCGCCAGCCGACAATGCGGCGAGCGAAGGCGTCGATCACAAAAGCCACGTAGACGAAACCCTGCCAGGTCGCCACATATGTGAAATCGGAAAGCCAAAGCATGTTCGGCGCGGGTGCGAAGAACCGTCGGTTCACCCGGTCGAGTGGGCATGGAGCGGACTTGTCCGGCACGGTGGTTTTGACTGGCTTGCCGCGAATGATGCCTTGAAGTCCCATCATTCTCATGAGCCGTGCGACGGTGCAGCGAGCGACATCGAAGCCTTCTCGCTGCGACTGCCGCCAGACTTTCCGCACGCCATAGACCTGGAAGTTTTCGTTGAACACCCGGCGTATCTCGATCTTCATGGCCATGTCGCTCCGGGCGCGGGCCGACAAGCGATCCACGTCCGCTCGCTTGGCGATGACCTCATAATAGGTGGACGGGGCAATCGGCAGCAGTCTGCAGATCGGCTCGACCCCGAGCACCGAGCGGTGTTCGTCGATGAAAGCAATCATCGCTTCAGTGGGCGGTCGAGCTCCGCCTGGGCAAAATACGCCGAGGCTTTGCGTAGAATCTCATTCGCCTGACGCAGCTCGCGGTTCTCCCGCTCCAGAGCCTTCATCTTCTCGGCAACGTCACTCGGTAAACCTGCACGCTTGCCGCTGTCTACCTCGGCCTTCTTCACCCATTCATTGAGCGTATGCGCCGAGCAGCCGATCTTGGCGGCGATGGAAGACACAGCCGCCCATCGCGAAGGATGCTCCGCTTCATGCTCGACCACCATTCGAACAGCGCGGGCGCGGACTTCAGGAGAAATCTTGTTCGTCGTCTTGCTTGTCATAGACCCTACTTCTCACGAGTTGGGGTCTCCGGCAAACCCGGGGCGGTTCAACTGTCTTTTCATTAATTTTACATAGGAAAGTTGTTACATTCCCTGATCGCCGATATAATATTGCTCTCTTCGACTGTGGCATGATTTGTAGGGCATCTGGCAATGTAAATGGAGCCCATTTGACTGTGATAGTTAGGTGAATTCTGTTCTGGTGTATGGATTTTTTTTAGGCAATGTGCGGAGGGTAAGTGGCGGAGGATAGAATTTATGACGTCGAGGACTGGGAGCGAGCTCGTGATCACTCATGGCGATATTTTTCGCTTCATGCTGGGCAGCGCATGACGACGTTTAATTTTTTTGTTGTACTATCCGGCATAATCACGGCCGGTATCGGTGCGGCTATTCAAGGTCCGCCTAGATTGGCTGTCTTCGGGATCCTTTTGGGCATCATTATGGTCTTGCTTTCATTTGTCTTTTGGAAACTCGATCAAAGGTCGTCTTTTTTGATCAAGCACTCTGAAGCTGCAGTAATTAGAATTGAGCGAGAGCTGCTTCCTTCCGATGCTCGGCTGTTTTCATTGGAACCAACTCAGTCCCGAGCTGCAGGAACGGGTAGCGGTATATTGGCTCCTTGGACGTTCGGTCGCTCTCTTCGCACAACCTTTTTGGGAATGGCACTTGTGGGGGCAGCGGCGATGGCTATCTGCTCCATGCGAGTGTGTGGCGCATTAACCTGGGAAGAAGCGAATGCAACGATTACTGTTACAGCAGACCGTCCTGCCTCAGGTCAACAGCTTCAAGAAGCCAGTGAGTGACGATGGGTTCGATCTCCGAAGCAACGCATGATATGCAAGAGATAGGTGATCCGAACGACGCAGTTCCTACTTTTGGCACATCACTTAGGTTGATTCGTAGCCAACGTGTAAGAAACCTATTGCGTGGTATCCTTGGAGCGGAAACAGAAAAGGTAGCAAAGCGTGCTGTTCAGAGATTGAGGCGGGAAGCTAGCGCGAGCGATGCTGCTGTTGCTTTTGCTATCTTGCAGCGTTTTCCGGAGGCGCACCAACTATCGTTAGCGAAGGCCTTTCCATTTTCTCGTCAGGAGGTTGACCGCGCACCATTCTATTCCGCAGCACCACTTGAGACTGAGCTATCTGAGCAAGCTGTTAGATTTACTCAGGAGAAAGAACGACTGGTGTCCGCCATCGAGCAGATCGCGGCGATCAACCGTAGTATTTTGGATAATGACCAAAAAGCGATCTCAACCAATTTTATCAAGTATAAGGAATCTTTTGGCATTTCTTTCTTGGTGGCGCAGAAAGCAGTCAGTCTTCGACATGCCAGCATTGTAACTGGAGATCTTCGCCCCCTACTTGGCGAGATCGTTGCTCCTTTCCTTGTTCCACGTAGGCAGATAACAGCAGTCGCTTTCGAGGATTCAGTGGATGAGGAGCGTGACTATGTTCACGTCCGTCGGACTTTTCTGAACTTTGCGAACAGAGGGCAGATCGATCCCTTCGATGCGGCGGTTGTCGGCGATATGTTCGGACCATCTTGCGTTGCTGACTCGGCTCCGGCACAGCGTGTCCAGGCTTACGGCCGCTGGGGAGTGCTGGATTGCCTCGCAGCGGTTTACCGAATTCGACGGGGATTTGAGATACGAGGTGATCTAGCTACGGTCGCTATGATCGACCGTTATATCCCCAACACTGTCCGCGAAACTTGGCAGGCGGCTTTCGAAAGCGTCGGTGTGGTGCCTCAACTTCAGGCGTGCATCGGTATCAAAGACCAGTTCTTTGAACGCAGGTTCTTCTCTCATCTTCCCGCGTGGAGCGAATATCCCGAAATACTTGACTATCGCCTCCGCGTCGAATGTGCATTCTCGGAACGTCTTGACGGACGTTTTCCTGTGACGGCAAAAAATGCTGGCAAAATTGCTGCACCGTGCACAAATGTAGAGGAGCTCTTTGCCGCGAAAGCTCTTCAGTTTGATATCACGAGAATTGATCCCAGGTCATGTGGCGCGTTTCATCGCACTATCGCATTAGTAGCCTCTTGTGAGGTCGGTGACATAGGGCCCATGAGCGGAGAGCAACTCAGCACGTTGCTTGATCAGACGATAGACGTTGCGGCGATGCTCTCGCGTGACGATTTGGCTAAGCTTTTGCCAAGAAGAAGCGAAGATCATCTGTACGAATTCCTTCGAACAGCAGTTTCGAACGACCAAGAGGAAAGCAAGATTAGCAATCATGCCCTGCGGCGCTCGTTGCAGAATGTCGTGCTGTCGCGTTTTGAAGGTGACATTGTGAAACTGCTCGAATTTGTTGATACTGAGCACCATCATGTTTCGGGCCACCTTTATCGACTTTGCACAGAAGCCTTTCTCACAGAGCTTTATGACCTCTACGAAGAAGCTGACCATGTTACTGAGGCTCAGGCGAGCATACTCGAATGGTGGGGAGCTAAAGCGAATGACGAAGACGCGCAATTGCGCGCCAGGTCACAGCGTCTGACTCTACGGTTACGGAAAGTTCGTGGAGCGATCGAAGAGACTCGGATCTACGTCGATCCGTTACGTTTTATCGCTTGGATTGGTGAAACGCTGACAGGCGAACTTCGTACTCTCTCCGTCCAAGCAGATTTGATTCTTGATGATATGGATCGGTCGATCAATCTCAAAGATCGTGTGCGTGTTGCCGTTCAGCCTCGTATGAAGCTGCTCGAACTGTTGGACCGGTGCTATGAGGAGTTCTGTACGAACAAGCTTTACGGTGTCACTTCTTTCATTGGTCGTCGTATTCGCCATGGAACACTGCATGGTCAGCTAGTCCTAGAGATTAAGCCGGAGATCGACTCGACGATTGATGAGTTTCGAAGTATTTCCCCGAATTTTTCTAATTTTCTATCTGACTGGTTTGCTGATTTTGACAGCACAGTGCAAGCCATGGCTGCTGATCGAATCCATGTTCGGTCAAAAGAGAAGGCCCGCGGCTTGATTGTGGCTACTCTCGACGAACCTGAGAAGGCACAGACTGCCAACCGGATGGTAGAGGAGGTAGCGAAATCAATGATTGAGCGTCCCCAGCTCGCGCTAAGTGCTGTTCTGATACATGAGTATTGTTGGTTCCTTTTCGAGACCGACCTCAAGCGCACTCGCGAAGCTGTCGAGGAACTCAGGCGTGAGTTTGTTATTAATGTTGATGATCACTTGATTGACCGGGCCGATGTTGACAGACGTGTAAGCGAACGTATCCGTCGAATAAACTCCTCCATGCAGCAGAAGTTTGAAATCGTTCGTTCTTGGTTTACGCGCCCTAGTCATCAAAGTCCGAGCGCGAGTATAGGGCTCTTGTTCGAGGCTGTTCTCGACGAGGTCCGTTTGCGCTTTCCTGATTTCAAACCGGAAATCAACGTTTCCGGCGATAGTGAGGTTGATCTGATTGGTCACCGCTTTCATTTCTTTTACGATGCACTTTTTATTCTTGTCGGGAATGCCGCCAAACACGCCCGTAGCGATGGTGCTCTAGGAATCGAAATCACTTCAGATTTCACCGGTGAGAAATTTAACTACGTCTCTGTTTCGGTGAAGTCTGACTTTTTGCCCGGCGCGCGCGACAGAGATATTGCCAAGATCGACGCAGCAATGGCTGCTCAGATTGGAGACGCTATGATGAAGAATAAGAATAGTGGTATTAAGAAACTCCGCGAGATGGTTGGGGACGTGGAAGAAATCATTGGGTTTGATAGAAATTATGACGGAGAGTCAGTAATCTTTACAATTGGCATGAGGTACTTAAAAAACTGAGATGGGTGCCGCACGATTTCTTCTCGTCGAAGACGATCAATTCAAGCAGGAGCCAATTGAACGAGCAATCCGTGAGGTCTTTACGGACCCGACCGTGAATATTGCTCGTTCTGTCCAACAAGCCGTTAAGTCGCTCAGAACTCAAACATATGATTGGGTCGTGCTTGATATCGCTTTGCCCAGTCACGAGAGCAAGGCGGGAGGAGCTCAGCCAATTTCCCAACCATCCGGAGGGATCGAAGTGCTTTTGGAGCTTGCTTATGATGAGAGACAGGATCTGGTCGTGATTGTGACCCAATACCCAGAGATTGAGTATGATGGCAAATTCCATGTTCTAGCCAAGGCTCGGAAAGCATTAATGGATGCGATCCCTGTAAACATCGTCGATGTAGTGCAATTTAACGCACAGGATGAAACTTGGCGTGATCGATTTTGGAAGGCATTAGCATGCGGAAAGTGACTGTTCTCATTGTTGAGGACGAGGCAGAAAAATATAACCAGTTTAGCGGCGAGATAGACAGTTTTTTTGGACGTGACGTGTCAATCGAACATGCTGAAACTTTTGCCGAGGCGACACGCGCTATAGTTGGTAAACCTTATGACCTGATCGTTACTGATTTGCTATTACCTCGTCGCCGTGGCGATGAAGAGATTGATGTCTCCGATGAGTTGATAGATCACCTCAGTGCCAGTGAGGCCAACAGATGGACGACTGTAGTCGCTATATCGCGATTCGAAGAAGTTGTGTCGAGGCGTCAATCGATGTTCGCGCGTGCTGGTGTATTTCTTGTCAAATATTCAGATGACTGGCAAACTTGCCTCAATATATGTATGCAAAAAGTCTCGTTCCGCACAGTGTATGACTTTGTAATATTGTGCGCATTGGAGATAGAGAGATCGGCGTTCGAAGCGGTTTCTCTGCCGGGCTTCGAGTATGGAGAGCTCGTCAATAGCCACGGCTTGGACGGTCGCGAAATCCGCATTGGTGAGTTGAGCGGAATCTGTGTTCTTCAGCCTCGAATGGGGCTAGTCGATGCGAGCATAACCGCTACCCGTGCGCTAGAGGCATTTTCTCCGCGGCTGATCTGCATGGCGGGTATTTGCGGCGGCTTTAGTGAGCAGGTACCTCTTGGAACGCTATTGGTGCCCGAAATAACGTGGGAGCACCAGGCTGGCAAATGGAACGCCGATACTTTTGATATTCGAAGTTTCCAAGAGCCGCTCAACAATGATGTTCTGACAGCTCTAAAGCATCTTATCCTCAAGGATAAGAAACTCGTTTCGCTGAAGTCGAAACAGCATGAAGTGCAAGTTCCGAATTCTGAAGCTATGATTCGTCCCGTGACTTCCGGCTCCGCCGTTATTGCTTCGGAGAGATATGCGGCGGAAATTAAGCGACAGCACGGCCAAGTTTCAGGGGTGGATATGGAAGTCTATGGAGTTCATCGAGCCGCTGCTTTGCATGGGCGCACGCTTTGTTTCGCTGCAAAAACCGTAGTAGACCACGCAGATGAGGCGAAAGGTGACGAATTGCAGCAGGGAGGGGCTATACTCTCGGCTCGCTTTCTGGTTACAGCAATACCGGTTGTCCTTGGTCAGTGTCGAGCTTCGGGGGAACGGGGATAGGCAGAATTGCCTTTTGAGAACTTTGTTCCTATTCTTCTATTTCTTTTAGTCGCTTCTGGAGTGCGGCATTTAGCTGTTTGCCATCAAGGCCAAAATGAATTTGGCGGTGGATTGTGGGGTCGATAGCAGCGACGTAGAGAGGATGGTCTGGCCCGTCATCTGAGAGGCGCCGAGTATGGTGTACTTCAAGATATGGTGCACCTGACGTTGTATTGAATGGCGCTGGTTTGCCGGTTAGTTCGCATTTTCCGTCAGCTCTGGCCAAGACATAATCCCTTACTGCCTTGCTCCTCTGCCTGTATGCTTTTTTGGCATTCGACCAGTGTTTCGATTGAACAGGCTTGGATGCTTCGAGCGCGCGCATTCGTAGGACGGCGAGGGGGATGTCGGCGGGCGGCTCAACCTCGTATTCCTTCTCGTTGGGCAAAGGTCCACTGTCGGTGCCCAGTTTTACGAGGTGGAACTGTATACAGTCGCGAAGCTTGCCCTCTGTATCTGGGCCGCGAAAAATGTCCCACGATTGGCAAGCGAAGCGGCCTAAGAAGCGGACGGGTTTTGATTTTCCAAGTGCTTCGAATAGCAGAAGCTCTTTTCCGTTGCTGTCATGATCGCGAATCGCGGCGTTTCCGCGGACAAATGCCATATCGCCTATTTGGCCTTCGCCGGTATAGAGAAAGACGCCTTCATCCTTCCAGCCGTCGGCATAGCCGTGTTGCTCTCCAGCCTTGCCTGTGAATATGAAAATGAAGGGGTGCTTCGACGGAGTTGATATTCCGCCCTGCTTTTGCCCTCCAAAGCGCGCGTGGATATCTGTTGTCCGCGAATACAGTTCGCCCTCGATAAACATCGGTATCCTCCCATTGGGCCAACGTACAACGAAGCTTCAGAATTGTTTGTCTTCCGATTCGGCTTTCACTGCAACCTCGGTTAGAATTCTGCTTTCTGCAAAAGGGGGGGCAGTCGATGGTGAGCGGATGGGATAAGAGCCCGGGACCGGACAATGACTATGCAAGCCGACCTTGGACGAAGAAGCAGATGGTGTTGTGGGGTCTCGTAGCGGCCGCGGGGCTTCTGCTGCTGTGTGTAGCGGGAATCGGTCTGCTGCCGATTTAGTTGATTCCGCCTGGTTCTCTACGACCGAAAGGGGCAATGGCCCGCACTTAAGCGGACGCGATGATGCAGTTCCGGCCGTTCTGTTTGGCCTTATAGAGGGCCTCGTCGGCGGATTTCACGAGCTGCATATAATCCGGATGGCCTTTGAATTCGGCGATGCCGATTGAAGCTGTGATGTTGATGCTTTCGCCCTCGGAGACTTCGATGCTGGTCTCCGCGATTTTCGTGCGGAGGCGCTCTGCCAACGTCATGGCCTCTTCCTTGCCTGTCTCGACGAGCGCGATCAGGAACTCTTCACCGCCATAGCGGAAGGCGAAGTCACCGATGCGGATCATATCGAGCACGAGTTTGGCGCATTTCTGCAGAACGATGTCGCCGCCGGTATGTCCGAAGCGGTCGTTGATCTGCTTGAAGTGATCGAGGTCTATCATTACGATCGTTAGTTTCTTACGCATTTTTCGGGAGTAGCCGATTTCCCGTGTGAGCACGGTATCCATGAAGCGCCTGTTCAGCATGCGCGTCTGCGGGTCGTGGCCGCCTTCGATGCGGGTGGCGGCATTGAAGCATTCACCCAGCAGGGATTTGATCTCATTCACCTTTGCCTGAAGCAGGGCCAGTCCGCCGGGAATATCCCGGCCGCGATGGAGCGAGGGAAGAATGCGGCTGTCAATTTCTGAAATCGCACGCTTGACATGTTCGAGCTCCGCCATGCCTTCGAAAATGATGCCGCCCCGATGTGTCAGCCAGAGGCCGAATTCCGAATCCCACAGCGGAATGCGCTGCTCGGCGCCATAATCGGCTGCCACCGAGAACAGAATTGTCTGGGTCCACTCGGCGATTGCGGCCCGCTGCGCCTCCCTTTCCTGCGTCAGGTTCTGCCCCAGAGAAAACAGGCGATATGCCTCTTCGCTGCGTGCAGAACGGGTCGTCTCTCGTGCATATCCGGCCGTCATTGTCTCAAATGCGATGTTTAACGTGGACGCGGAAACCTTCAGCATGATTTTCAGATCTTCCTGAGGCGGCTCGGCATCGAGGATGCGGACCTGCAAGTCTTCGGCCAGCATGCGCCATGCCCTGTTAACGTGCTGAACAGGTAGGTTGATGCGGGCGTGAACCGCCCCGACACGAAGCTGCTTTTCAATCATTTCGAGAAAGTCAGGGCCATGATCTTCAGGAAACAAATCAAGTAGCCATTGTTTCAGCGTATGGGTCAGCCGGTTTCTGACGAGCTCGTCGGGCAGCATTGCCGATAGATCCTCGTCGTTCTGTAGGACCGAATAGAATTGATTTGCCAGATGCGGCGCCTCTGCGCGCACGATTGTTGCCAGCCGGTGACGTAGCGGGCCCGACAGAGAATCCTGAAGCGCGCACCATTCCGCCTCCAGGCCTATATTGTCTCTGTCGTGAAGAAATTGGTCAGGCACAGTGACACTCCCGAAGTGATTTGCATTCGCCGTAGTGCATGAAGGGAGGGGAGAGAACTGGCAGGATGGCCATGCTCGCCGTCGGATGCGCGTCTTTTATGCGCAGGTCTATTTCCGATGCAACATATTGTGGTTTCGCAGTGCCATTTCGTGCTGACGATCAATGTAGTCGGCCAGATCGTTGATATGAACGTACTTCTGGGATTTCTGGGAAGGTTCTGCCTGGGTGATCGGTATCTCGATATCGCCGAGCGCCACTTTCCGGAGGAATTTTGCCGGGGTGAGGTGGGCAAAATAATCCTCACAGACTTGCTCGACAGTGACTGTTGCGCGTCCCTCATACTGGATCATCAGAAAGAAGATTGTTTTCGGGCGAGGGGAGGTGTTGTCCGGGATCATCGCTGTTTCCTCCAGTTTTCGAAATCTTTGACCATCTCGCGCCAGCGCGCGGCGGCTTCGTTGCTTGTGTTCAGCTCGGTTCGGCTTGAGATGGCGAGTACCGATCGCACGCGCGCAGCGACGCGATCATCTGTCAGCGGCCGGGAAAGGGCGTGCCGAGCTTCCATAAATGCCTTGAAGGCAGGCTCGCTGCATTTCATGGCGCATTCGGCGGCATAGTTCTTTGCCGGCCTGCCGCCTCGTGCCTCCAGCTCCATCTGCAGGCGTTCGATTTCGGTCCGACGCCTTCGGTCAAGCTTGGCAGCTGCGTCAATCATGCGGATCAGATCGGCCGGTATCTCGACATGCTTGAGCAATAGTTCGCGGTTTGAGACCGGGCACGCTTGCGGGATCGTCCCGATGATTTCGGGTTCGGCTGGTTCCATGCTGACTGTCGCCAGGCGGAGACCTTCGATATCAGAATATACATGGGCGGTCGGGGCTGCGCTCGCGACCAGTTCGCGAATGCGGCTGAGGCGATCTTTGGCAGAAGCTTGTCTCATCGGTTTCTGGGCCTCTCGTTGGAGAGGATTGCTTCTGTTCGCTTGAGGGAGCGACGCATCGCGATACCTCCAATCAAAGAGTAGGCTGTGATCGCAATGCAGGTTCCGCAAAAGAACCCGATGATGTGGTCGATGGACATAATCTACCTCGGAGCACGATTTATGAAAGATTTGCTTTCATATCATCACGCATTCATGAAAGCAATGCTGTCATTCGAGCGCGCGGCCAGTTCCGCGCCGGCGTTAGTCGGCGCTGTGTTCGTGCAGGTTGTTGAGGCAAATCAGTTTATCGGCGAGCGATCACGCCGCAAATGCGGCCAAGTATCTTCAAGCGATTCAGTTCGACAGTGAAATCCTGAAGGTTTTCGTTGTCAGAGATAATGATCACCTCTGTAGGTGAGCTAAACGGCACACGCTGCAGTCTCTTGATCTGCGGCTCCGATTCTCCGTCGGATATGGCGTAGACAGTGTCGGAAGTCATGGTGTCTTGCGAGAGGTCCACGAGAACACGATCCCCGGGCTGGTAGGTTGGTGACATTGAGTCACCGACAACTTCCATGACGATCGTCTTTGCGGGTGAGGCCTTGGCTTCATTTCTCAGGTATTCGATCGGTAGTATCCATTCAGCTTTCACTGCGTGACCGGAAATAGCGTTCTTTCCGACCGGAAGGTTTATTACTTCGCCGACTTGCCCTTGACCGGCACCCAGTTTGCCATCGATCTCGGGGATGGCGCCCTCTTGCGACCCTTGCCAGTGCTCACGGGTATAACCTGCTTCGAAAGGATCATCGTCTGGGCTGTCCGGATCGAATGAAGCAATCGCCAATCCCTTCGGCTGGCCCCGATTATATGCGAGCCAATCCAGGTTCACTTGAGCCACTTTGCATATCCGGCTGAGGTTCTCGATGCCGACTTCTTTTCCGGTTTCCCAATTGCCAACAGCGCCACGCGTGACTGGTGTCCCGTGCTGGCTCAAGAGCTTTGCGAACTGTTCCTGAGAACCGATCTTCAGGATCTCAGATCGGACGTGCCGAATGCGCTCACCGCGAGCTTTGTCGATTTTCCGTTTGGTCATCATGGGGGAATTATGACCGATGAAAGCTTATCTTTCATCGAAAGATATGCTTGCATATAAATGCAAGAAATGCTTACAACTGCCGTATGGAGCATTTTTGTAAACTCGCGAAGCAGAAGGCAGGTGGGCCGGTCGCCTTGGCAAAGGCGATAGGTGGTGTTTCGCCTCAGGCGGTTTCTCAGTGGAAACGCGTGCCTGTTGGCCGTGTTCTCGAACTCGAACGCATCGTCGGGATATCGCGCCACCATTTGCGGCCGGATATCTACGGCGCTCCTCCTATGGAGGAGGACGAATGCTAACACCCCACAAACAGCTTTCCGTTCAGGCGAAGCACTCGGGTTCTCTCTTACTCGTTCCACCGTCGGCTATTTCCGATCTGACCTCTGTTCTCGACTTCTCTGGCATAGCACCACGGTCGGTCGGTCGCCGTGAATGCTTCCCCCGAAATCATTCTCACAACGAGGTGCTGTGATGGAGCGTTTGCTCACGCAGAAGGCTGTCGATGGCCTGCGCGAGGCTTCCCGCCGTTCGGTCGTGCAGGGCGGCGGGCCCGAACGATTTCAATATGTGACGCGGGTGACGCAGGGGCAGCTTTCCAAGTGCTGGACCCATGATCCCAGCCGAAAGACCCAGCATGTGATGGCGATCGACATTGCCGTCGAGGCCGATATGGAGGCCGGCGCGCCGGTGATCGTCGGCGAGATGGCACGGATCCTCGGTTATCGGCTCGTGCGCGATGACGGGGCCGACAGCGCCGGCGGCGGGCTGGGTATCGCCGATATCGGCGCGTTTCAGGACGCTTTCCACGCGCTGTCGCAATCCATGATCCAGGCCGTTGCCGACGGCAAGGTCGATCCGCGCGAAGCGGCCGAAATCCTCGAAAAATACGCGAACTTCATGCGGGTTGCCCACGCCGTGGAGAGCAAGGCGCATGGATGCGAATGGGAGGGCTGAGATGACCAGCGAACCGCAAAGCCCGCCAGACACGAGCCCCTGCGATATCTCCTTCGTGTGGGGCTTTACCTTTTGCAGTCGCTGCGGCGGCAACGACTACGATGACAGGCCGTTTGCCTGCGTCGACCCGAAAACGAAGGAAGGCACTGAAGCGATGGCGACACGAAAGACGAAAACGGCAACGACGGCGGCCAAGCGGGCAGAGCCGCCGCCGCAAATGCAGCGCGAGGACCGGCGCATCGTCGCCGACAAGATTGCCGATGTCTACGACGACGACGGCTATATCGCGCCGTGGACGGATGATCTGGTGGCGCAGGATCTGGGCGTGCCGCGCGCATGGGTCGCTGAGGTGCGCGATTTCATGTTCGGGCCTGCCAACGAAAACCCGAAGCTTGCCGAATACCGGCGCGTCCACTCGGAATGGAAGGCCGACTACGAAAAGTTTCGCTCCGAGCTGGCGGCTCATAAGGCGGAGGGCAAGCGGCTGCACAATACCGCGCTCGATCTGCAGCGCCGTGCCGAGGAAATCGGCGTTCAGCAGAACCGGATCGTTCGGGAGTGCAGGCTGTGAGCGCGGTGAAGATTACCCGAATTCGCTGCCCGCATTGCGCGGGGCAGGGCTATCTGGCCGGTGACCGCCGTCGGTGCCCGGTGTGCTGCGGCAATGAGCGGATCTCGGCTGACGATGCCCGTGCCTATGCCATGGCGCAACGGCGCATGTCCGACGCCAATGGCGCCGGCGAACTGTCATGGCCACAGAAGCGGAAATGCGCGGCGATTGCCGAGGGCATCTATGAGCTGCTGCAGGAGTTGCCGCCCTGGCGGGCGCACGGGAGGGCGACGGGATGACAGAACGCATGATGGAGGCTTTGCCATGAGCGAGATGCCGTATGTCCGCTTTTACATGTCTGACTGGCTTTCTGCCACGCGCGGCATGAAGGCGGCGGAAATGGGCGTATATTTTACGCTGCTGGCGTTGATGTATGAGCGCGGCGAACCGCTGACCGAGAACCACGAGCGGCTGGCGCGGCAGTGTGGCTGCACGAAAAAGGTGTTTTCCCAATACCTCGATGTGTTCCTGGATGACGGGAAAATCATCCGGTCGGAGGGCGGTCTCTGGAACCATCGCGTGGAAAAAGAATTTCAATTTCGCGAAAAAAGTTCGGAAGACAAAAAACAGGCCGCGAAAAAACGCTGGAAAAAAGGCAGTGAAAACAATGAGGCGAGCATGCAGGTGCATAGCACTTGCAATGCAGCTGCAATGCTAAAGCCAGAAGCCAGAGTTAAGAAAGAAAGTGTTCCTAAAGGAACACAAAAGAAATCGCCCAAATCGGTTCTCTGCGATGTGCTGTCGCCGGAGGTTGCCGATGCCGTCATCGAACATCGCAAAGCACTGCGCAAAAACCTGACCGTCCGGGCTGCCGAACTGCTCGCACGGCGGTTTGCGCTGATGCCGGATCCCGACGCTGCGGCGGAAACCATGATTGGTCGCGGTTGGCAGGGTTTCGAGCCGGGCTGGATGCAGGAACGGCAGCAGGGCGCGCCCCGGGCATCGCCGGCCAAGCCCACACGCGGCGACGAAATCAGGGATCACAATCAGCGCGCTCGGGACAGTTTGCGCAAACGGATGGGACAGGACGATGGCAGCGAAGATCGTAAAATTATCGACATCAGCCGGGGAGATTGGAAGGTTGCGCAAGGCTCTTGAGCCGGCAAACGAACGGCAGTCCGATATCATGCTCGATGCGCTGATGGACCGTGGCTTTGCGATTCCCGACAGCGTCAACGCCGACAAGGCCGGGCAGTTCTACGCCGAGGCGATGCGGGGCAAGCCGATCGGTGCGCTTCGCCGGGTGTTCGAGAACCTGCGGCTCGGCCGCTATCCGAAATTCCAGTCGTTTCTGCCCAAGCCTGCCGAGCTTTCAGCGCTTGTCGATGCGGCGGCGAAGCATGACCGCGATTTGCTGCGGATCGAGCACGAACAGGCGGAAGCGGCGAAAGAGCGGGAGGCGGAACGGGCGCGCCGGGAGCTGTCCCCGGAAGAACGCGAGCGCCGCCGTCGAAGGGCAAGAGCCGTGCGGGAGATGATCGGCACTGCGACCGAAGCGCGGAAGGTGGAGGAACACGAGGATGACTGAGGCTGAGAACCGCAAGTCCGTGCGCCGGGCCTTCCTGAAGTTCTACCGGCAATGGCCAACCTTCGGCGACGATAGCGACGAACGGGCATTTGCCGAATGGCAGACGCTCCAACCGGAAGAACGACAGGCTGCCGACGCCATGCTGCCGGGGTTTCTGGCATTCGAGGCGATGAACGGCCGCACGGTGAAGTTCGCGGCCAGCACCTATCTGCGCGAAAAGCGCTGGACGGCAGTGCCGGAGAGTCTGGAAGGCGCGGGCGGTTCGGTGATTGCCGCGACCTTCGGCAAGGCCTGGATGGCGGAACGCTTTGCCCGGCTTGGCGAACCATGCGCCCGGCTGCCGGCACTGACGCGGTTTCAGGAGCTGGAGATCGCCGAAGGCCGGGCAGACCGCAAGGCGCTTTGGCGCGAACGGATGGCCAAGATGGGCTGGACGTCCGTCAACGCCATGAACGATCAGGCCGTCCGCTTTCCCGGCAAGGGCATGCGGGTTTCCGGCGAAATCGCGCTGCTTGGCGCTGACTTCGAGGCGGTACGGGTCGGCAGCGATCAGTGGGCGGCATGGGAGGCTGAGCATGTGGCGCGCGGCTGGCCGTTTCTGCCGGAGATGGGGCGGGTGGAATGGGTTTACTTTCCGCCTCTTGGGGCCGGAACGCCGGGCGAAGCGCTGACTGCATTTTTCGACAAACTGGACAGGGCGAAACAGGTGGAGGCGGCGCAATGACGGAATATCGGAAGATCGGAACCTCGGTCGATCTGGCCTATGGCCTGAAATTCGAGGATCGGCTTCGGTTGATCCGCCTCTCCGGCCGAGCGGCGCTGGCCGAAGAGGCAGCGAAGGACGCGCCGTGGTATGTTTTGCAGGTGATGACCGGGCGGGAACAGGCCGTTTGCGATGCGCTGACGGAGTGTGGCGCCGAGGCGCTGTCTCCGACGCGAAAAGGGCCGAAGCGGCGACGCCGGCACAAGGTTCTGCCGCCGCAGGATATTCCACTGATGGCCGGCTATGTGCTGGTTCGGTTCGCCTTGTCGGAGACGGCGGTCAATGCGCTGCTGGGCTTCGAGCATGTGCGCGGGATGCTCGGCGGGTGGCTCAGCCCGTTTGCGCTGGAAAACGACCGGGTTGTCCGGATCATGCAGAAGGCCGGCGATGGTCGTTTCGACTGGGAGCGGGTCTCGAAGATCGTGGTCGTTGCCGGAGAGCGGGTGCGCATCGGCGAGGGTATGTTCGCGGGGCTTGAGGCCGAAGTGATCACCCCCAACAGCAAGGGCAAGGGCGACGTGGTGGTCGAGGTGGACATGTTCGGTCAGAAAACGCCCGTGAATTTACCTCTTGCAATTCTTGAAAAGTTGTGAATTTTATAGATGCATTGGTTGATTCGGTTCTCAGTGACCTTCGCTCTCGCGCCCGAACCCCGCCCTCACGATTGCCGATCGGCAGATGCGATTGAGGGCCAGTGCGTAAGCTATGTCTTCTCCCCATTCGAATAGAGAGTTTGATACGCATAGTCGTATACTTTAGTTGCATATTGACTTATATGCGCGTTCCGCGATAGTTTCGATGAAAAGCGGACGGGTGTGTTGCATCCTCATGAAGGGCGGATCGTGAAAGCGATCCGCCTTTTTGCGTCTCTGGTCAGAGATCATTTTCACAGAACGATCTCTTAGAGATTACATTGTTCGTAGAAGGAGCAATTTGATGTGCGCACAAAAAGAAACGACAGTGACCAAGATCGACCAACTTCTTTTGGCGATGGACCGTTTGTCCGCTGCTATCGAAAATCTACTCGCTGATGAGAGTGAGCGTCGCCCTGAAGTTCACGCCGGGAGCTTGCGGGGAGTTGCCGGAAGTGGAGATAATGTCTCCTGAGACTTTGCCGTGCAACTCGAGTTCGGCCTCGTCGGCGCCCAGAACCGAGGTAATGCCCGGCACGCGAGAGTGGTGCGCAATGGAGAGTTTGGCGGATAGCGTGTCGTCTTGAAGCGTGTAACTGCCGATATAGTACATCGCAGAATCGCCGCCCCAGATTTTTCCATCTTGTGCGTGTACGACACCGAATCCTGCACCAAGGGGTGTGCTGAACTCCGCTTTATAAAGTCCGTTTCTCATAGGTTTCTCCCAGTTGGATTTTTACTTATGGGGCCAGGAAGCGATGATTCGCGACGGGGTGTCAATCTGGTGATTGCTAGCTCTAGATGTGAGCTTTCAGGAGGTTGTCCATTCCCATGCTCTCCGCCCATATCGACATCGACCTGACGCGCTTCGAGGCGGAGCTGACGTCGGCCCAGCGCCGTGACCTGCCGAAGGCGGAAGCGCTGGCGCTGAACTGGCTGGCCTATGACGGCATGCGGGACGTGCGGGCGAAGATGAAGGTCGTGTTCGACCGGCCGACAGCACGGGCCATTCGCGGGATCGTCTATGACAAGGCGAGCGAGCGCAATCCGGTGTCGGCTGTCGTGGTCGGCGGATCAGGACGCAAGGGCGGGCTGCCGGCGGCGGCCTATCTCGGTCCAGAAATCCATGGCGGCATGCGTCGGCACAAGTCGTTCGAGGAACAGCTGATCGGGCGGGGCCTGATGGCCCGCAATCAGGTGGCCGTGCCGGCGGATCGAACACCACTCGACCGCTACGGCAACATGACGCAAGGGTTCTTGAACCGCGTGATGCGGGATCTGAGGATCGACTATCGCGGGGCGGGGGCAACGCGGGTTGCCAGCGGCTCGAAACGGCGCAAGCGCCGGGCAAAGCCGAACCAGTTCTTCGTGCCGCAAGGGCGGTCAGACCTGTTCCCGGGTGTCTGGTTCTCCGGACGCAGCGAAAGAGAGTTCTATCCGGTCATCCTGTTCGTGCGGATGACGTCCTATTCGGAGCGGCTGAAGCTCAATGAGATTGTTGCCGACCTGGTGCGGCAGAAGAAGGACCGGACATTCCGCCGGGCCTTCAAAAAGGTCTTCCCGAAGACCTGACCTCAACGTCATTCCAGATCGCAACGGGTCCTTCCTGTGGCCCTTTGCCACGCGGGTATTTGGCACCGCGCGGGTTCGTCAGTCTGAGCCCGAAACAGAAGCCTAAAGTCCAAGCCTAAATTAAAGTCAGAGGTGAGTTTAGCCACCATGGAAACCATGCCGGACAGCATGAGCAAGGCCGAGTTTGCGGCCCTGATCTCGGTATCTGCGGGCCGTGTCTCGCAATATCTGAGCGCCGGCCAGATCCATGGCAGGGCAATCGAGGGCGAGGGGCGGTTTGCCCGCATCCGCCCGGAAATTGCCATCGGCCAGCTCGGCCTCACCATCGATCCCTCCCAAGGGTACGGCGCCAACGGAAAAGCCCCTACAGCATCATGCAAGAAACAGGCTGATTTCCCACGTGCCGAGCGCCGGGCGAGCGCGGCGGAACTGCCGCTGCGCTCGCCTGCAACCGAGGAGGAAGAGGAAGACCTTGCCGAACAGCTCGCACGCGAGCGTCTGCAGCAACAGCGATACAAGACCGCCCAGATGGAGCGGCAGGAAAAGGCGGAAGCCGGGATCTATACCCGGACTGAAGATGTGCGCCGCGAGATCGGCCGGGCATCGTCGGAAGCTTTCAAGGTGATGGAGCAGGGATTGCCGGATCTGGCAACGGCCGTTGCCGAAGCCTTCAACTTTCCCCAGCGCGATATCCAGAAGGCATTGACCCGCAAATGGCGCGAGATCCGGGTGAAAGCGGCAGCGGCGTTTCGTGACAGCCGCGATGCCGCGCCTGAGATGATCGAGGAAGAGGCGGGCGCCGAATGACCATGCTGTTCAATCCCGAGCGGCTGATGTTCGAAGCGCTGGCAAGTGCGTGCGAACCGCCGCCGCCGGTCGATTATCTCGGCTGGGCGAAGAGAAATATCGTCTTCTCCGAACGCATCTCGGCCTTTCCGGGACCATACCGGGAAGACATGTTCCCGTTCTTCTCCGAGATCCTGCGGGCATTGTCGCCGGACGATCCGTGCTCGATCGTGACGCTTTCCAAATCCGCGCAGGTCGGCGGCACGGTGCTGGCGAATATCTTTTTGCTCGGCACACTCGACCTCGACCCGTGCGATTTCCTCTATGTCCATCCGACCGAGGAAAACGCCTCGCGCTGGTCGAAGACCAAGCTGATGCCGCTCCTGCGCGAGACCGTGTCGGTACGGGCGTTGTTCCCGGAAGCCGGTCGCGATGGCGGCAATTCGATCCTCTACAAGGAGCGGGTCGACGGGCGCGGAGCGGTGCAGGCGGCCGGCGCCAATTCGGCGGCCGGTCTTTCGATGATCTCGCCGCGCGCCCAGGTGCAGGATGACCTCGCCAAATGGGTCTATAACGAGGCGGGCGATCCGGAAAGCCAGGCCGACAGCCGGTCGAAGGCCTTCTTCAACCGCAAGGTCTTCAAGATCTCGACGCCGCTGATTGCGCCGGGATGTCGGATCACGGCCAATTATCTTGCCGGCACGCAGGAGCGCTATCATGTGCCGTGCCCGCACTGCCATGAGCTGCAGCCGCTCGAATGGGAGAACATGCGCGATCACATAGATCCGCAGCATCCCGAACAGGCGCACTTCGTTTGCGTCCATTGCGGCTGCGAGATCCACGAGCATCACCGCCAGTGGATGGTCGATCCGGCAAATGGCGCCGACTGGGTGGCCAAATACCCGGAGCGGGCGCGTTATCATCGCTCGTTCCATATCTGGGTGCCGTATTCGCCGCTTGAAAGCTGGGAGGCGATTGCCCGGGCCTGGCTGAAGGTCCAGTCGGGCGGCGCCGACGACAAGGAAAAGGGCGCCGGCGCCGAGCAGGTGTTCTTCAACGATACGCTCGGGCTTGCCTATGAGGCCGACAACAAGGCGATTGCCTGGGAGGACCTGCGCGACCGGGCCGAGGAAACCGGCTTCCGGCGCGGCGTGGTTCCCGGTGACATGCTGGCGCTGACGATCGGCATCGACGTCCAGGGCGATCGTGTCGAATGGCTGCTTCGCGGCTGGGGCCGCAACAAAATGAGCGCGGTCATCGATTATGGCGTGATTGACAGCCGGGCGGGCAGCCACCTGCCGGGCTATCGCGAGCATTCGGGCCATATCTCGGAACATCAGGTCATGGAGGCGCTTGACCGGCTGATTGCCAAGCGCTGGCCGGACGAGAACGGGCGGATGCGCGATGTCGACCGGGTCGCGATCGACGGCAATGCCTATACCGAGGATGTCTGGTTCTGGGCCCGGCGCCATCCGCGCTCCAAGGTGATCATGGTGCGCGGTGACAATCGCGATGCTGCACCCTTGCTCAGCCAGGTCCGCGAATACGACAAGCGCGGCCGGCCGAAGAAACAGAAATGGTCGACGCGGTTCTTCAACTTCAACGCCTCGGTGATGAAGATGGGGCTCTATCGTGACTTCCGGAAGGATGACCCGGAACAGCCGGGCTTCATCAGCTTTGCCGTGGGCCTCGGCGATGCCTTTTATCAGCAGGCAACGTCCGAGGCGAGGATCAAGGAAAAGGATCGCAACGGCTATCCGCGCTGGGTTTGGAAACTGCCAGACGGGCAGCGCAACGAAGTGCTCGACATGCTCAATCAGTCGCGCGCTGCGGCGATCCGGCTCAACGTGCCTTACTGGACGGATGAGGAATGGGATGCACGGGCGGAAGATCTTGCCCGGCAGGAGCCGGAAGAACAGGGCGATCTCGAGGACCTGATCGGCAACCTCGCTGTTGCCGTCAAAGCGGTCGGCGATGCGGGCAAGACGCCAAACGAAAAGCCGGCCACTTCACCGGTTTCCGACCGCGTTGCTGCCGCCATGCGCCGGGCCGAGCGGGCCGCACAACGCACCCGGTCGGGTTAAAACAGGACGGGACATCATGCTTTCGACAGACGAACGGCTGACGCTGGAAACCCGGCTCGGCGAGGCGAAGCTTGCGCTTCATAGGCTGGAGATCGGCCAGAGCGCGGTGACATTGTCCTATGACGGCGAGAGCGTGACTTACGGCGGCGCCGATCGGTCCTCGTTGCGCGCCTATATCCGCGATCTCGAAACGAAGCTGGGCGTTCGCCGGTCATCGCGGCCGCGCGGGCGGGGAGTGATCTTCGGATGACAGTGGAAATTCTCGGACCGGATAGCCGGCCGCTTGCCGCCGATGTGCGCAATGCCGCCCGCTTGCAGGCTGCCCGCAACCGGCAAATGGCCGCGACCGTGTCGGGCGAGGCCGTGACGCGGGCAGCCTATCAGGGCGCATCCTATGATCACCCGAGCTTTGCCGGCTGGAAAGCCGGCAATTATTCGGGTCAGTCGGCGCTTTCCTTCTCGCGTTCGACGCTGGTCGATCGCCTCAATGATGTCGCCCGCAATGACGGATGGGGTGCGGCCGGCACGTCGCGGCTTGTCGACAACATCATCGGCGCCGGCTGGAAGCTTGCGGCGCGGCCGAACCATACGACACTGAACCTGACGTTTGACGAGGCCGAGGCAATCGCCACGCAGATCGAGGGGCTGTGGCGGGACTATACACAGGACGTCGACATGTGGTGCGATGCCGAGCGCACGAAGAACATGGCCGGGATCCTCGGCCTTGCCGCGCGCAATCGCTTCGGGCCGGAGGGTGAGAGCTTTGCCGTCATCGTCTGGCAGGACGATGCGCCGCTGTTTTCCACGGCGGTGCATATGATCGATCCGGCCCGGTGTTCGAACCCGAAGGGCATGCTCGACAGCGAGTTTATGCGCGACGGTGTGGCTATTGACGGTTACGGCGCACCGGTCGGCTATCACTTCCGCCGAAGTCATCCCGGCGATGTCTATGCCGGCAACACCAAACTCTGGTCCTGGGAGTATGTGTCCCGGTCGACCGAATGGGGCCGTCCGGTCGTGGTTCATGCCTTCGATCCGAAACGGCCGGGCATGACGCGGGGGGCTTCCGACTGGGCGCCGATCATGCGCTCCATCAAGCAATCGACGGATTACGAGGATTTTGAAAGTCAGGCGGCGATGCTGAATGCGATCATGGCCGCCTTCATCGAAACCCCGTTCGATCCGGAAGAGATGATGTCAGCCCTCGATGCCGATGGCGGCGAGGGCGCGCTTGGCAGGATCTATGGCGAAATGTCGGAAGCCCAGAAGGCCTATTATGGCGCAGCCCCGATCAGCCTGCCGGGTGTCCGGGTTAATACGCTGCTTCCCGGCGAAAAGGCCAATCTGACGAAACCGGAACATCCGAATGCGAACTTCGAGGTGTTCGTCAATGCAGCGCTGAGAAAGATCGCCTCCGCCGTGGGGCTGACCTATGAGCAGCTCACCATGGACTGGAGCCAGGTGAACTATTCCTCGGCCCGGGCCGCACTTCTGGAGATCTGGCGCGGCTTTACGGCCAAGAAGAGCAGTTTTGCCGCCCAGTTCATGGCGCCTATCTATCGGGCCTGGCTGGAGGAAGTCTTCGACAAGGGATTGATCGAACTCCCGCAAGGCGCTGTTCTTTTTGAAGAAAACCCCGCCGCCTGGTGTCACGCCGACTGGATCGGACCGGGACGCGGCTGGATCGATCCCTTGCGGGAAGCGCAGGCCGCCGGCGAACGGCTCGATCGGAAGCTGACGACGCTGCAGCAGGAATCGGCCGAACAGGGCCGGGACTGGAAGATGGACGCCGATCAGTTGGCACGCGAGGCACGCTATTATCGCAGCCTCGGTCTGAGGCATCCGGCGGAAATGGAAAACGGCAAGGCCGGCCATGATGGCGGCCTGTCATTGGATGAGGCCGACCAGGACACGGAGATCGAAGAGGGCGTCAACGGCCGAAGCGGCACCAGTCGCGGGGCGGGGCGCTCGGCCCAACGTCACCCACTCGGCATTCCGCAGATCGGAAGGCAGACACGATGAACTATCCCGAAATCGCCAGCCGCATGTTCAACACGCCGCTGATGCTGCAGCCGGCCAAGGCCGACACCATCGCCCGGGCCTTTGCGCCGCGCGTCCTCGGTCTGCCGGAAGGGGATGGCGGGCAGATGGGCCTGATCGGCGAGAAGATCAGAACCGATGTCAATGACTGGGGCGAGAAGACCTATCGCGGTGTCGATCGCCCTATGGAGGGTATCGGCCTGATCGAGATCGAGGGCTCGCTGGTCAACAAGGGGCGCTGGATCGGCAAATCCTGCGGCATGACCTCCTATGAGGGAATCGGCATTCTGGCCGATGATTGCCGACAGGATGACAGTATCCGCGCCGTTGTCATCGAGGTCGACAGTTTTGGCGGCGAGGTGACCGGAGCCTTCGATTGCGCGGAGAAGATTTTTGAGCTCTCGCAGGTCAAGCCGACGATCGCGGTGCTGACGGATCACGCCTGTTCGGCCGGTTATCTTCTGGCCTCGGCTGCCCGGCAGATCGTCCTGCCATCGACCGGGCTTTGCGGCTCGATCGGCGTCGTCTCGGTTCATGTCGATGTCAGCGGCTGGCTGAAGAAGGAAGGGCTGAACGTCACCATCCTGAAGGCCGGCGCCCACAAGGCCGATCTTAATCCCTATGAGGCCATCCCCGAGGATGTGCTGGCGCGCGAACTTGCCGAACTGGAAGAGCTGCGCGTCGAATTTGCCGAGACGGTTGCCCGGTATCGTGCCGGGCGGCTTTCGAAAGACCAGGCGCTTGCCACGGAGGCGGGCGTCTATCGCGGCGCGAAAGCAGTATCGGCAGGGCTTGCCGATGCCGTGGCGCGTCCCTCGCAGGTGCTTGCCGCCTTCGGGGCTGAACTGGGCCGTGCGGCCTGAACCCTCAACGACAAAAGGATAATCGATATGTCGAATGTCACGCGCGGCCTGTCCGCAAGCGTGCTCGCCGCCATGCGCGGCGGCAGGGCCGGAAACCGGATGGAAGACGATCCGGAAAAGGAAAACCCGGAAGAAGAGCTCGAAAACGAGAAGAAGGAACCCGAAGCCGAGACCGACGATCCCGAAGAGGAGGCTGCAGGCGAGGGCGCGCCCGGCGATGATCCCGAGCGCGAGGACGAACAGAAGACCTCTGCCAGCGCCTCGGCCCGTGCCGATGAACGCTCCCGCATCCAGGCAATCCTGACGCATCCGAAGGCTTCGGCCAATGCCGAGCTTGCCGGGCATCTGGCGTTCTCGACCGCCTATTCGGCGAAGGAGGCGAGTGCGATCCTGAATGCCTCGACGCCATCGGCGGCCACGGGCGGCAATCGCCTTGCCGGTCGTATGGCCGGCAAGACCCCGAAGCTCGGGGCCGGCGGCGCACCTTCTGCGCAGTCTGAACGCAAATCGCTGCTGGCAGCTGTCGGCGGTGCCATCAATGCGCGGCATGGCCGCCGCAATACCGGAGAGTGAGACCATGGAAACGGCAAGCTTTGCCCCCAATGACCTGATCGTCGGCGACGTTCCGGTCGTCACCCGCACCGTCACCATCGCCAGCGGCCAGGATCTGAAGCGCGGCGCGGTGCTGGGCGAGATCACCGCGAACAGCAAGCACGTGCTGTCGCGCGTCGCCGCCGATGACGGCTCGGAAGAACCCGCATGCGTTCTCGCCTTCGATGTCGATGCCTCGGGTGGCGATGTCGAGGCGCAGGCCTATTTTGGCGCGGCCGTCGATGCCGCAAAGCTAAACCTCGGCGCCGGGCATGATGCGACAAGCGTCGAGCAGTCCTTCCGCCGCAAGGGTGCCGCACTCTTCGTGCGCAGGCTCGACTGAACCTTTCCGCCCTCCCTGAAAGACACAGGAAATCAATGCCATGAGCGAACTTCTTCTCAACACGGCGGAACTGGTGACGGTTCTGCCGCCGCGCGACCGGCCGGAAGCCTTTCTGCGCAACCGCTATTTTGCCACCACGGTTCTCTCCGAACAGGAGGAAATCGTCTTCGACCGGATCCTGCCCGATCGCGAGCTTGCGCCCTTCGTGCATCCGGACGTACCGGGCAAGGATGCGGCCAATCGCGGCTTTACAGCGACCAGCCTGAAGCCGGCCTATGTGAAGCCGCAGAACACGCTGCGCCCGTCCGGCAATCTGATCCGCATGCCCGGCGAACAGCTTGCCGGCGCGGTCTCGCCCGAGCAACGCTATGCCTACAATATCGCCCAGATCCTCGATGATCAGGACATGCGCATCACACGGCGCGAGGAATTGATGTGTTCGGAAGTCCTGCGCACGGGAAGGGTGATTGTCGAGGGCGAGAACTATCCGACCCAGACGGTCAACTACCAGCGCGCCGCAGAACTCACCATTGCGCTTTCGGGTGCTGCCCGCTGGGGCGAGAGCGGCGTTGATCCGTATGACGATATCGAGGACTGGATCGATCTTCTGGCAATCACCGATGGCTTCACTGCCCGCGAGGTGACGCTTGGCCCGGGGGCGGCAACGCTGCTGAAGCGGTCCGAGCGTTTCCAGAAGCTTCTCGACAATCGCCGGCAGGCAGGCGGCTCCATGGAGTTCGGTCCGGTATCAACGGGCGCCGAGGGCAAATATTCCGCGGTGCTCGGCCAGATCGGCGAGATCACCTTCCTGCAGTATTCGCAAGGGTTCACCACCGGCGGCATCAAGAGCAATTTCTGGCCGAGCTATGGTGTGGGCATTCTCGATCCCCAGGGCTTCATGGGCCACTTCGGTTACGGCGCCATTCTGGACGATCAGGCGCTTGTGCCGATGGAGCGCTTCCCGGACATGTGGCGGGAGAAAAACCCCTCCCGCACCATTCTGCAGACGCAGGCAGCCCCGCTGCCGATCGCGCCGGAACCGAATGCCAGCCTTTTTGCGCTCGTGCGCTGATCAGGATCGGGCGGCGTAAAGCCGCCCGCCTCAACCAGACAATCACGGAGCAAAAACAATGGCAACAACGAAGAAGTTCAACACGACGGTCAAGATCGGCGGCAAGACCTATGCGCCGGGTGAGGATGTGCCGGTCTCGAAGAACGGCCTGAGCGAAGCCGATGCCGACAATCTCGAGAGCGTGTTTGGCAAGTGGCGCAAAGAGGGCGACACGACGGTCGACAAACGCATCACCGCGCTCACGGAAGAGCGGGACGCACTCGCCGACCGGGTCGCGGCGCTGACCAAGGAACGCGATGCCCTGGCTGCGAAAACCAACGGCGACGAGGACGTCGCCGATCTGACCGAAAAGCTGGAGGCCGTAACTGAAGAGCGTGACCAGCTTGCCGAGGACAACGCCACGCTGGCCGACGAACTGAAGAAGCTTCAGGCGTCGACCACTGACGACACGTCGGACGAGGGCGACTCGACGAAGGACAAGACATGAGGATCGAGCGGCCGGCGATCTTTGCCGGCATGGGCGAGGCCTTCGCCGGCACGTTCGGCAATGTCGATTGTCGCTTCACCATTGCCGGCGTCGTTCTTGCGGATCCGGTGCGCGGCATTCTGCGGCAGAAGCGGGAGCTGGAGCTTGCGGGAGAATTCGGCCGGCAGGATGTCGAGGCGATTACCCATGTGCTTTCGGTGCCCGCCTCCGGGCTCGAAGAGCTCGAAAGTGAACGCGACAGCGTCACGATCGACGGCACGACCTATGGGGTCCGCAACGTCACCGATGACGGCCGCGCCATGCTGAAGATCTGGCTGCGAGGTGATATCTGATGCCGCATCTACGCACGCAAATCTTCGACGCGATCCTCGCACGCCTATCCGCCATTCCGGAGTTTGCCGGCGAGGGTAAGGTCAAACGGGCGCGCGCCAGCGCCATCCGCGAAAGCCTGCTGCCGGCCCTGACCGTGACCTGGGCCGAGCATCAGGAAACGGCGGAAGTCCGGCCCTGCGCCGGGCCGAACGGCGAGGTTGGTTATGATCGTCGCCTGCCGATCGACGTGATCGCCCACTTCAAGGCGGACGAGCCGGATATCGAATTTGACCGGATCGCCGTGTTGGTCGAAGCCGCGCTCGGGCAGGCGATCAAGCTCGACGGGCTGGTGATCGAACTGACGCTTTCGGAAAGCCGGAGCTTCATCGATCGCGCGACCGGGATCGCGCTCGGGGTCGGGGCACTGACCTTTGTGGCGGAGTACAAGACCGTGGCCGCCGATCCCGAAGCGGCTGCGCATTAATTGGAGATCATCATGAATCCTAAGTCGAAAGAGGGCGGTCTCGACCAGCCCTTCTGGTTCGGCGCGCCTGTCGTACCGGATGACCATGCCGATCTGCCGCAGGCCTCGACGCTCTATCTGGGTACGGAGGGTGACATTTGCGGCGTTACCCTGGGCGGCACGGAAGTAACGCTGAAGAACCATCCCGTCGGCTATGTGCTGGGCGTTTACGTCCGCGTCAAAGAGACCGGCACCACGGCCGGAAACATCGTTGCGCTCTGGTGAGCGCTTTTCTTCCCGAAAGGAATTTGCATGGCACTGGGCCGCGAACTGATCATCAAGCGCAAGAACGACGCGACGGAGGAATTTGATATCGTCTGCGTTGTCGAGCAGCGCTCGCTCAACATCAACAATGAGGAAGTCGATACCACGAAACCGGACTGCGATAATCCGGGCGGCGTGCTGCACTATTCCTCGATCGGCGGCGTGCAGTCCGTACGCTGGTCGGGTTCGGGCGCCTATGTGAGTTCGGCAACGCAGGCGCTGGTTCTGGACGATGTGCTGAACCAGAGGAAGGCCGAGTATCAGGTGACAGTGCCCTCTGTCGGAACGTTCGAGGGATTGATGACCATGCTGTCGGCGAACTTCCAGGGGGATAAAACCGGCGAGCTCACCTGCGACCTGGCTGGTGTCTTCCAGCAGGACGTTGCTTTTGCGGCGGCCGCCTGATGAACGCCTTTGCCAATGAGTTGCGCGGCGAGGCGGCGGTGACGATCGGTAGCGAGAGCTTTGTTGTCGCTGTCACCTTCGCCGGGCTGATGCGTCTGTCGCAGGCCATCGGCGCGCGCACGATGGATGAAATCTATCAGCGCCTGCTCGGGTTTGAGCCCTTCGCCGTCTCCTGCGCGATCCGCTGCCTTGCCGTTGCCGATAGCGACGAGGGCAGGGCCGCGCTCGCCGCCCGGGTGTTGTCGGGCAAGAACATCTCGGCTGCCGATCAGGCAAACTGGCGCACCGGCATCGAACAGGCGCTGACCGCCCATATCGAGGCGGGCAATGCACTGCGCGAAACCTCTTCGACGCTGGAAGACGTGGAGGCGGCCGTCACCGGAAAAAAGCCTCAGACGACGTCCTGATTGCCGATCACGTCAGGACGCTGTTCGAACTGGCCGTTTCCGCCGAGCGGATCCACTGGACGCCGGCCACCTTCTGGGCGGCGACACCTTCAGAACTTGTCATGGCGATTGCCGGCGTGACGGGAAAGTCCTCGCAGTCCTCGCCCGTCAGCCGCACCCGCATCCGCGAGATCGTCGCGGATCACGGCCCCCAAAAATCCATTCGTCAGAAGGCTGAGCGAAGATGAGCAGACCGGACATTCCTGTCACGATCGGCGCCGACGATCGCGAGTTTCGAACCGCGATGACCCGGATCCGGATGCAGGCGCGGACAGCCGCCAATGATACGGCAAGCTCGTTCCTGTCGATCCGCAAGAAGATTGGCGGTCTGGACGGCATCTTCGGGGCGTTGCGCGGCGGTCCGGCAGGCCTTGCCGCCTCCCTCGGTCTCGGCGTGATCGTCAGCGAAACGCAGAAGGCTGTCGACGCCGTGGCGGATCTCGGCAAGGCGGCGAAGACCGCCGGCGTCGACTTCGAGGCGTTCCAGGAGCTGCGTTATGCGGCGGTCAAGAACCGTATTGAATTGAACGCTTTAACTGACGGCCTGAAGGAAATGCAGCTTCGGGCCGATGAATTCGTCAAGACCGGCGGCGGGTCCGCTGCCGAGTCCTTTGAGCGGCTCGGCCTTTCCGCCCGGCAGCTCACCCGCATGCTGGAAGATCCGGCGACGATGTTCGAAACGCTGATCGGCAAGATCCGCGAACTCGACAGGGCGGCGCAGATCCGGGTTCTGGACGAGATCTTTGGCGGCACGGCAGCGGAGGAATTTACGTCGCTGATGGACGACGCCGGCCAGAGCATCTCGGATGCCCGGGAAGAGGCCCGGGACATGGGCGCGGTGATGGATGACGAGCTTCTGCAACAGGCGGAAGACATCAACGCCGAATGGGAAACCATGGCGCTGATCATCGGCACCAATGTCAAAGGGGCGCTGGTCGATATCGGCGGGTTGATCAGCGGCCTGATCGGCAAGATGCAGGACCTGAGCGCAGCCATTCAGAATGCCCGGGTGGGGCTGCGTGCCGCCGAGGCCGGCGCCAAGATGGGCGCCATGGCCGATGGGACAATAGCGCTCCCTCCCGTCGATGTGACAACCGGCTATGACATGGCCGCCGATTATGCGGACTATAATGCCGGCCGCGAAATCTATGAGCAGAAAATGGCCGCCAACCGCGAGGTGACAGCGGAACTGGAACGGCAGAACGACCTGACCTCGGACCAGCTCGCGCTGGAAAAAGAAATGGCCACTGTCCGCAAGCTCTATGAGGACGCGGGCGGCGCTCCGACAAAGGAAATGGTGCGGGCCCAGGCCGAAGCCCGGCTTGCGGCCAAGACATCGCGCCGCAGCAGCGGCAAATCCGGGGGCGGTGGCTCGGCTTCCACTGCTGTTGATCGGGAACGCGAAGCCGTCGAAAAGCTCATTCAGGCGCTGCAGGACGAACTGCGGATGACCGAGATGACGGCGGACCAGAAGAAGGTCTTCGAAAACCTCCGCCGCGCTGGCACGGCGGCGACTGACAGCGAAAAGGCCTCGATCCGGGAGCTGACATTTGCGATCGAGGCGCAGAGGCACAAGCAGGAAGCCGCCGCCGATACGGCCGAATTCTTCCGCGATACGGCCCGCGACAGCTTTCTGGCGCTGATCCCCGCAATCGAGACCGGCAATGCCGCCCTCGACAGCATGATCAACAAGCTGATCGAGGCGGCAGCGCAGGCGGCGCTCTTCGGCGACGGACCGCTTGGCGGTTTGTTGGGTGGCGGGCTGCTTGGTGGCTTCCTGCCGGCCCATGCCACGGGCACAAACTTCACCCAGGGCGGCATGGCGCTGGTCGGCGAGCGCGGACCGGAGATTTTGAAACTACCGCGTGGCGGCGAGATCATCCCAAATCACCGGCTTGGGGCGGTCAGCTCAAGGTCGTCGTCGGGTTCGGTGATCAGCTCTATCAGCATTGGCGATATCAATGTCTCGGTTCCGGAAGGCACGGATCCGAAGGATGCCGTGGCGATGGGGAAGGAATTTCGCAAACAGATCGACGCTGTCGTCGACAGGCGTCTTCAGGAAAACGCCCGGGCGCGGGGCATGCTTGCAGGAGGGCCGTTCTGATGGCCGAAAGGTTCGAGCCGCCGGCATGCCCGGCCATCACCAGCACGAAATCGGTCGAGCTGCGCACGCTGGAGAGTCGCTTCGGCGACGGATACAGTCAACGCAGCGGTGACGGGCTTAACACGACGGGTGTGAGTTTCAATGCGACGTGGCCCGGCCTGACGCTGGACGAGGCCGATCGGATCGAAAGCTTCTTCCTGTCGCTTCGCGGCTTTCATGCTTTTGAATGGAAGCTGCCGCGCGACAAGGAAACACGGCTTTATCGCTGCAAGTCCTGGACAAGAACCGGGGCAGGCGGCGCCCATGACACGATCAACGCGACCATTGAAAGGGTCTTCGACCTATGACGGAGCTGAAAGTCTATGACGCCACGGGCGTCCAGCGCCCGATTGCCGCCGAGACCAATCCGGACGGTTCAATCAGTCCCCGCCATGGCTTCTCAGCCGAAGCGGCGGCGCTGGTGGAGGCCGTTCGCGAAGCGGTGGAGATTGTGACGCCCGCGCGCCGGCACAAGGCGGTGACGCCCTCCGATGACGCGGTGCTGGAGGATGTCCTGTCGGTCTTTGTCGGCTTTGGCGGCGCGGTCGCGATTGAGGCAGGTGGCGGCGTCGCCGTCTATCATTGCCAGAGCGGCACGCTTCTGCCGGTCGCCGCCCACAAGGTGCTGGCGACCGGCACGACGGCTTCCGAGATCGTGGCGCTGGTCAAATGACGGGATCGCATTATGGCACAATGCTTGTTGTCGAGCAGGCGGGAAACGGCCTGTCGCAAACAGCGCAGGGGCTGGTGAGCGATGATATCATCCACCTTTATGAGCTCGATGCCTCCGTCATCGGCGGCGGCATCTATCGCTTCACGTCATCGGCCTTTGAGGAAGCGCCGGTATCTTTCGGCGGCAATGTCTATGCGCCGACGCCGATCGAGACCGATGGCTGGGAAATGTCGTCGCAGGGCACCATGCCGCGCCCGACGCTGAAGGTCGCGAATGTCTCCGGCGTGTTGTCGGCGGTGGTGAATGAGTTCGGCGATCTGGTCGGCGCGACCTTCCGGAGGATACGCACCTTCCGGCGGTTTCTCGACGGGATGGAAGATGCGGATCCGGATGCGCATTTCCCGATCGATGTCTATCGGATCGAGCAGAAGACCAACCAGGACCGGGTCTATATCGAGTGGACCTTGGCCGCCGCCATCGATCAACAGGGGCGCAAACTGCCCGGCCGGCAGGTGATCCAGAGCGCCTGCACGCATACCTATCGCCGCTTCGATCCGGAAACCGGCTCGTTCGACTATTCCAGGGCAACATGCCCCTATGCGGGGTCGGCCTGTTTTGACGCGAAAGGCAAGGCGGTTTCGGCGTCGGAGGACCGCTGCAGCAAGCTTCTGCAATCGGGCTGCGTCAAGCGCTTCGGCCATGGCGATCTGCCGACCCGGGCCTTTCCCGGCGTCGGCCGGGCCAATACCTGAAGGATAAGCAATCATGTTTGGTGATGATGTCGCCCGGGCGGCCCGGGCGCATGCGCTTGCGGCGTGGCCGGAAGAGGCTTGCGGCGTGGTATCCGGTGGTCGCTATATTCGCGTCGAAAACATCGCGGCAGATCGCGAAAACGGCTTTGAGATGCCGGCCGAGACCTGGCTGAAGTTCCAGCCGGAAGCCGTCATTCACAGCCACAATGCCAAAACGCACCCGCACTGGCCGTCAAAAGCCGATATGGACAGTCAGATCGCGGCGCATATTCCGTTCGGGATCGTGAGCTGCGATGGGGAGGTGGCGACGCCTGTCTTGTGGTGGGGTGATCACTGCCTGGATGCACCGCTGACGGCGCGGTTCTTTGTGCCGGGCGTATTCGACTGCTACGGGCTGGTGCGCAGCTGGTACTGGCAGGAACGCGGCATCCGCCTTCCGGACTTCGCCCGCTCGAAGAGCTGGTGGGAAGAGGGCGAGAACCTGCTTGCCGATCACTTCGAAGAGGCGGGCTTCCATACGGTCGATGCGTCGGAAGCCCGTCCGGGCGATGTGTTCTTCATGCGGCTTGTGTCGAAGGTTCCGTGCCATTCGGGTATTCTGGTCGCCGACGGCCTTTGTCTACATCACCTTGATGGAAGACTCTCAAGGCGCGAGCCGATCGGCCCTTGGTTAAAGCGGGTGACGCATTGGGTGCGCTATTCTGCCTGAAACGGGACAGTCACCAGAAAGGCGCCTTCGGCCAGATCGCGCATCACGTCGTCATCCGCGCGAACGACATCGATCGGGCGGGCCTCGGGCAGGTCCTCGCATTCCAGGTGGAGCGCCAAGGCCTCACTCGCGTTGGCCAGAAGATCGTCCAGATCGTCGGCTGCGGAAAAACATCCGGGAATATCCGGGAAGTGCAGGCCGAAAGCACTTTCGCCTTCCTGGTGAACAACGGCAATGTAAAGGGTCAAGGTTCGCTCCTGTCTTGCCGCTCCACTGCGCTGCGGAAATCATCATTGGTTAACTCTGACGGCGGGAGCGCTTCCAGCCCCATGGCGGAAAAGTCGAGCGCGTCATTCCATTCGATGGCGTTGCGATATTCGTTGATCCGGAAGGACCGGAACAGCGCGCCGTCCTCGCGCAGCGGTTTGTAGAAACGCCGGCTTTCCAAGGCCGGGGCGAGATCGACCGTCTTTTCGCGGCCGTCGTCAAACCGCACAAACAGTTTGCGACCCTCGCGCGGCTCGACGGTTGCAAGGCGCGGGAGCCTGCGGCCGACCGAAACCACGTCGTCATCAGGTGGTGAGGCGGTTCCAACCATATTTAATTCGTTCCTTCGGCTCGGGTTTGTCCAAAGCGCGCAGATCAATCTAGGCTGCTTCGATCTCCGGGATTTTGTCCAGCTCGGCCTTCATGGCTGCGGCTTGTGTCTTCAGATCATAGCTTGCCTGCATGTTCAGCCAGAATTCCGGTGTCGTGCGGAAGAACTTCGCCAGACGGAGAGCCGTATCGGTGGTGATGGCCGTCTGTTCCGTGACGATCCGCTCGATGCGCGTGCGCGGTACATGAAGCCGCTTTGCCAGCGCGCCGGCACTCATGCTGAGCGGGACCAGATATTCCTCGCGCAAAATCTCGCCAGGGTGAACCGGGGGCAGAATGGTGTTCATGGCCTTTCCTTTCAGGGTCAGTGATAGTCGACGATCTCGACATCTTCGGCGCCGCCTTCATGCCAGACAAAACAGATCCGCCATTGGTCGTTGATCCGGATGGAGTGCTGCCCCTGCCTGTCGCCCTTGAGGGCTTCAAGCCGGTTGCCGGGCGGTGATCTTAAGTCGTCCAGCACATGCGCGCTGTCGATCATGGTGAGCTTGCGAATGGTGGACTTTACCAGATTGGCCGGAAACCCCTTGGGCGCTTTTCCTGAAGCGACCTTCTCGGTTCTGGCGTCTTTGAACGTCCGGATCATGCACGGCTCCACTGTCGTGGTTTGTATCATAGCGCGATACGCTTCTTAGTCAATCAAAATGTATCGTGAGACGATACAAGTTGGAAAACGCCCATGCTCCGCAAAATCCACGTCCACGGCGATCTCGCCCGGCAGTTCGAACCGACCTACCAGCTCGACGTCGCAAGCGCCGGCGAGGCGGGCCAGGCGCTCGCCGCCGTGGTTCCCGGCTTCCGGCAATATGCGGCGGACAGAAACTTTCGGGTTCTGCGCGGTGATCCGGAAACCGGCATGGCGCTCGGCCCGGATGATCTCGACTTTCAGCTCGGGCAGGCGGATCTGCATATCGTTCCGGTGATCGCAGGGGCGGGCAATCGCGGGCTCGGCAAGATCATTGCCGGCGTCTTCCTGATCGGCGCGGCCTTCATGTTCCCGGGCGCGATCACCGGCATCGGCATTGGCGGCTCGACGATCGGCGGGGCAATGAAGGGGCTTGGCGTGGCGCTCGCCATGGGCGGGCTCGGTCAGATGCTGTCGCCGGCGCCGAAGATCAATGCGAACAGCGGCGAGGATCAGTCCTCCTATCTCTTCAACGGCGGCGCCAATGTGACGACCGAAGGCGGACCCGTGCCGCTGGTTTATGGTCAAAAATTCCGCGTCAAACCGGTGCTGATCGCCGCCGGGCTTTCCACCGAAGACGTGGCCGTTTAGCGCCGGGGTAGTCCGGCGCAACGGTTTCTTTTTTGGCGCAATTTCCTGACGGAAAACCGGTTCCCACTTTTCCTGGAATTGCGCGGAGTTTCGGAAACAATCTCATGCATGATATGCGCATCTCCGGCCGTGGCGGCGGCAAGGGCGGCAAGAGCGGCGGCTCGGGCGGCTATAGCGAGGCGGCGAACACGCTGCGCTCCAAACAGACGCTGCGGCTTCTATTCCTGGTGAGCGAGGGCGTCACCGGCGGGCTGAAGGACGGTGCGAAGTCGATCTTCTTCGATGACGTCCCGGTCCAGAATAGCGATGGCACGTTCAACTTCGAAGGCGGTTCGTTCGAAACCCGCAACGGCTTTCCCGATCAGGCCGCCTTGTCCGGCTTTCCGGCCGTCGAGAACGAACAGGGCGTCGGCGTCGAGATCAAGAAGGATCTGTCGGCAACGCGGGCAATCACCAATCTGGCGGCAACGGCCGTGCGCGTTTCCATTCAGGTGCCGCAACTGATCTTCACCGATCCCGACAATGGCAATGTCAAGGAGAACGCGGTCGATATCGCCATCGATCGCCGCACCGAGGATGGCACATGGCAAGAAGTCCGCAGCGATACGATATCGGGCAAATGCACCTCGCCCTATGTTCGGGCCTACCGGATCCCGCTTGAGGGGACCGGGCCCTGGTATATCCGCGTGCGGCGGCTCTCCGATGATGCGAATGGCACGACGTCGAACAACCAGACCTACTGGTCCTCCTATACGGTGATCGAAGACTACCGGCTGACCTATCCCGACAGTGCGGTGATGGGCGTGACGCTCGATGCGGCCGAGTTCGGCGGCGGCGCCATTCCGACGGTCTCGGTTGACTGGGCCGGGATCGAGATTGCTGTCCCGTCGAACTATGATCCGGAAACGCGAAGCTATGCCGGTGTCTGGGATGGCACGTTCAAACGCGCTGTCACCGATAATCCGGCCTGGATTTTTTACGACCTTGTGGTCAATGACCGCTATGGCCTCGGCCAGTATGTCGATGTCGGGCAGGTGTCCAAATGGGCGCTCTACGAGATTGCACGCTATTGCGACGAGCCGGTCGACGACGGGTTCGGGGGGCAGGAACCGCGCTACACCTTCAACGGCGCCATCACCTCGCGCGATGAGGCGATCAATGTCCTGACGGCCTTTGCCGGTGTCTTCCGGGGGATGGTCTATTGGGGCACGGGTGCTGTGACGGCGGTCTGCGACAAGCCTGCCGATCCGGTCAAGCTGGTGACGCCGGCCAATGTGGTCGACGGCACATTCAGCTATCAGGGATCTGCGCTCTCGGCCCGCCACACGCGGGTGCTGGTCCGTTGGTTTGATCCGGCAAACAATTATATGCCGGCGATCGAAGTGGTCGAGGATGCCGATGCTGTGGCGCGGTATGGCTCGCGCCAGACCGAGATCCAGGCGATCGGCTGCTGCTCGCGTGGGCAGGCGCATCGTTACGGGGCATGGCTGCTCGATACGGAACAGAATTCGACCGAGGTCGTGACCTATAGGGCCGGGCTCGATCATGCCGATGTCGCCCCGGGCGATGTGGTGCTGGTCGCCGATCCCTCCTATGCCGGCGTGCGCTACGGCGGGCGGGTGAAGGCGGTATCCGACGATCTGGCGTCGGTCATGCTCGATGCGGCAGTCACACTGGCAGACAGCGATGCCTATACGCTGACCGTGGTCATGCCGGATGGCGCGCTTGCGGATCGGGTCGTCGTGAACGGGGCAGGCGAAACCGATGTCCTGGCACTGGCGGAAGCATTGCCGGATCGCCCGGTCCCCGGCGCCATGTGGATCCTGACCGGATCGGATGCGGCGCCACGCCCGTTCCGGGTGCTGTCGATCACGGAAAACGACAAGCATCAGTTCGATGTCTCGGCGCTGATCTATGACGCGACCAAATGGGATCGTGTCGAGAAAGGCCTCGAGCTCGAACCGCCATCCTTCTCGACCTATCCGACCGGGCCGCTATTGCCGCCTTCGGACGTGACGGTCGCGGAATATCTCTATCTCGCCGGCGGCGTGTCGGCGCGTGGCGCCGTCACCATCGGCTGGAGGGCGCCGAACGATACGCGGGCCACGCTCTATGAGGTCCAGTATCAGGGACAGGGCGGGATCTGGCTTGCTGTCGGGACCACGGAAAGCGTCTCGGTCGACCTGCAGGATCTCGATCCGGGGATCTACAGCTTCAGGGTTCGCTCGGTCTTTGCGGCGCTCAACCAGCGCTCGCCCTGGGCAACGCTGGATGCGGTGTATCTCGCAAGCGTGTTGTCACCGCCGGCCAATGTGGATCGCTTCAACATTGCCGTCATCGGCGATGTCGCGACGCTGACCTGGGCGCCGGTGACCGCACTCAACCTGTCGCATTACGTGATCCGCTATTCGCCGGAGCTCACGGGCGTGTCCTGGCGCTCCTCCGGCGCCCAGCTCGATCATGTCGACGCGACCAGCGTGCAGATCCCGACGCGGCCGGGCACCTATCTGATCAAGGCGGTGACCCGGCAGGGGGTGGAAAGCCCGCTTGCCACCATGATCCAGACCACAGTCGGCGCCACGCCGATGAATGCGGTGGAGCGCTTTGTCGAACAGCCGGCCTGGTCGGGAACGTTTGACGGCTGCCGGGCGGGAGAGCCGGGTCTTCGGCTTGCCGAGGCGGAAAACGGCGGGCTGTTGCCCTCCGGCACCTATGTCTCGGCGCGCACGATCGATCTCGGCTCGATCTATACGTCCCGGGTGACGCCGGTGCTGTCCGTCTACGGGCAGGATGTCGATGACACGATGTCGAAATGGCCGGTGCTGAGCGCGCTCGACGGCATTGTCGGGGCGGATGCGTCGAAGTGGAATGCGGTCATGGAGATGCGCACCACGGATGACGATCCGGACGATGCCGGTGCGCTCTGGTCAGACTGGCGGGAAGCGGCAACCGGCGATGTGGCGGCAAGGGCCTATCAGATGCGGCTGGTGCTCTCTTCGGTCGATGACAACATCACGCCGATCGTCGCGCGGGCGGAACTGACGGTCGATATGCCCGACAGGATCCTGAGTGGCAACAATCTCGCCGTTCCTGCACAGGGAAGACGCATTGGCTTCGATCCGCCGTACTTCGGCCTGACCGGGCTTTCGGTCTCGGCCCAGGGGCTTCGCTTCGGCGATTTCTACGAGATCGCCAACAAGAATGAGAGCGGCTTTGACATCGTGTTCAAAGACCAGTCCGGCACGCCGGTCGAACGCACGTTCGATTATGTGGCTGCCGGCTACGGAAAGGTGCATGCATGACGCAGTATAACAACGTGACGATCGATCCGACCGTTACCAATGGCTCGCAGCTTGCGGCCAATATCAACAGCTGGCGGACAGCGGCGCTCTCCATGCATAGCGGCGTGGAACGTCCGGCCTACGCGACAAGCGGGACGATGTGGATCAGCACCGCCTCGAAACCGTGGAGGCTCTATGTCTTCGACGGGGCGGCCGATGTCGCGATCGGGGAGGTGGATCCGGACGGGCACGGTTTTTTGAGCGCCGGCGGAACCACCTTCACCAATGACCTGATGACGGCCGGCGATGCGGAGGATGCGAGAAACAAGCTGGGTGCTTATGCCAGGAGCGGCGGAACGCTCACGGGGTTTGTGCGGGTCTTGTTCGATGGCGCAACGCTGGCCTCGTTCCAGGCGAGCGGCGAGAGCGATGCCCGGATCGAGTTCCGCTCCAACAATGGCGCCAACAGCTATGTCGAATTTGGTCAGCGCAGCAATGGTGACGGCTTCATCTGGTCGCGCGGAAAGGAATATACCTTCGGCAGTGACGGGAGGCTCGGAAACGGGAGCTGGAAAATCCACGCGGACGGCAATGTCGAGGGCACTGTTTGGGGCAATTGGGGTAGTGCCTACGCCTTCAGCGCCATCTCCAACCGGATTGAGGATCGCGCGTCCGCCTATGCCAACAGCCGGGCCGCTGCCGGCGCCCGGGTCCAGCATGACAGCGGCACATACGAGATCGGCACGGTGCAAACCACCGGCAACACGGTCGACTGCCCGGATGGCATGTTCATCACCGGCCTGCGCTGCCAGAACTATGACTGGGCGGTGCGCGAGATCTATGTTCGGGCCAAATATGCGAGGAACCAGTAATGGCGACAACACTCACGCCCGACAGCGCCAATGCGCTCAATCCGGATCTCGATCACGATGCGCTCGGCTATCTTCTGTCGCTGGGCTATCCCGGAGCCGAGCCGGGAAAAGACTTCCGTACCGGCCATATTGTCGATGACGACACGGGCGAGCGCGTCGGTTCGGCGGTGATCCTCGACTGGCAGGTCGATGCTGCCTTTCCGACGCCGGACGATCTCCATGCCATGCTCGATGCGCATCGCGATGCGGTCGAGGCCTTCGCCCGGGAGCGGGCAAACCGTGCGTTTCGCCATGCCGTCGATGCCGAGCGCGATCGCCGGATCGCAGCGGGCTTTCTCTTCAATGGCGTTCTGTATCAATCCAGGGCGGAAGACCGGGAGAACATTGCCGGCGCGGCAACGGCAGCGCTTGGCGCCATCATCAACGGCGCTGAGGCTGGCGACTATCGCTGGCATGGCGGTGACAGCGACTTTGTCTGGATCGCCGCCGACAACAGCACGCACAAAATGGATGCGGCGAGCATGTATGCGCTCGGGCAGGCAGCCCTTGCCCACAAGCAAGCGCATATCTTTGCCGCCCGGGCACTGAAGGATCTGTCGCCGATCCCGGCAGATTTTGCCGCCGACAGACACTGGCCGGAGTAGCACCATGCCATCCCTGACAATTGGAACAAGCCTCGCGTCCACGCGGCCGCCGGGGCGCGATCGCTGGTGGGCGTCCGCCGCCTATCCGATCGCCGACGCCGACACGGGCCTTACGCTCGGCCCGGCCGCCATCCTAGATTTTGGCGGCAACCGCTATGCGACGATCGAAGGTTGGTGGGAGCTGCCGGCCTATGCGGCTGGCGATGCCGAAGGGATCGGCGGGCCGCCGGCCGTCGTTCTGGACTTTTCCTCTGACAAATATGCGAGGTGAGCCATGCGAAACGCTGGTTTTGCGGAGATGATTGATTTTACCCGGCCGGGCGCTGCGACCTACGTTGGGGCCGACGGCGTGATCAGGATCGCGGCGGCAAACGTGCCGCGCTTTGACCACACCAACGGACGGCGGCAACTGCTGCTTGAGGGACCGGCGACCAATGTGCTCAATGCCTATGCAGCGCCTTCATCGCTCACAAACGTGACCAAATCCGGTCAATCAGCGGGCGAGGCGATCCTCTCCATTGAAGACGACGCTGAGGCGCTGACCGCTGCGGGCCTTGCGGTGCTGACGGCGGGAAAGTGCTACAAGCTCGACAATACCGCCGGCGCCAAGACAGCCAATCTGCGCTTTCTGACGACCTTTGACAGCACATCGCCCAAGGTTTTCTCCGTATGGATGCGGGGAAGCGATGGCATTGCCATGAGGACCGGTTACGGTGGCTATCCTTTGAAGCCGACCAGCCCTGACGCCTATCGGCGCGTGAGCGTCAACACGACCGAGATCGCGGTCGGAGGCACGAATGCCGCCGATCTTCTCGAAGTCGGGGTTCCGGCGGGTGGCGTTGGCTATGTCGTCTGTCCGCAGGTTGAGGCGGGGCTGGTTCCGTCTTCCTATATTCCGACACACGGCTCGGCCGTTACGCGGCCGGCGGATCGCGCGCAGCTGACGGAGACTGTCGCGGCGCTGCTGCGCGATGAGTTCAGTTTGGTTCTGCAGGGGCGGGGCGTTTCCGGTCCAGCGGGGCGCTTCGTTGGGGTAAGTTCGAATAGCGCTTATGATGGAGCCATCGTCCAGCTCAACAGCGACGAAAACGCTGTCATCCTGAAAGACCCCGGCACAGTCATCAGTGAACAAGTGTCCGTCCCCCTCCCGCCTTTTGGCGTTGCCGTCGCCGGCTCGGCGGCAGGGCGTTCGGGCACGTTCAACGGACGCGCGCCGAGCGGAGATGCCGGGGCGTTTCCGGAATTTGAGCGGGCGTATATCGGGCGGAACGACCTCGGTCGTTTTGGCTCGGGCTGGTATGATCAACTGGTGATCTGGCCGTTCCGTATGACCGATGCAGACCTGCAAGCAAAGGCGGTGCCCTATGCGTGATGTGTTTCTGAAGTTTGAAGACCATGCCGAGGCCCTGGCCGTTCTCCACGCCGTCGGCGTGACGGAACCGCTCGCTTACTGCGACACCGGCCTGCCGGATGGCATGCTGGCGCTCAAACCTGTCGGCGCGGATTGCGACGGTCTCGTCTATGCCCCGACCGGCGAGACCGTGACCGACGGCGAAGGTGTCGCCTATCCGGAGATGGTTGCCGTCGCCGGCTATCACGTCAATCTCCGCCTGGCCGACGGCGCGGCGCTGCCGGTGGAACTCGCGACCCATGTGGTCGCGCCGGAACCGGCAACGCCGGCCGAACGCTTCGCCTGATCACCTGCTGCACTGACCGGCAAACAATCCAAGGGAAAACCAAAAATGGAAATCACCACGGTCTCCGAACCGGGGGCAGCCTTCGTGCGCGGGCACGAGGGCGCGCCCAACGTTGCCTATCTCGATCCGACCGGCACGCCGACGCTCTTTGCCGGCTTCACCATGAACTCGCCCTATTGCCGGCTTGAACTGGCAAAAATCGGGATCACGCGGATCGTCCCCGGCAAGACGACAATCTCGGTTGCTGATGGCGACCGCATCTTCCGCGCCGTGCTCAATCAGGGCTATGCAAGGGAAGTCGTCGCCAACTCGCCGGCGGATCGCACACAGTATCAGCTCGATGCCGCAACAAGTGCTGCCTATAATCTCGGCGGCCGCGTGGTCAGCAGATGGCGCTTCGGAAAGCTCTGGCGCGCCGGCAAGCTCAAGGCGGCGGCCGATTATCTCGCGACGCATTACAACACCTCGAAGGGCAAGCGCCTGCCCGGGCTGGTGCGCCGGCGCAGGGAAGAGGCGCTGCTGTTCGAACAGGGCATCTATACCGGTGTCGATGCCGCGCCCGAAGGCGTTCCGCGAAAGGCCACGGGCACCGTGCCGGAAGCAGGCGATCCTGTCGTGCGCGATGTCCAGACCATGCTCACAAAACGCGGTTTCGATCCGGGCGAAATCGATGGCTGGTTCGGCGAGAAGACAAAAGCAGCCGTGCTTGCCTATCAGATGGCGCATCCGCATCTCAAAAATGACGGCATTATCGGCCCGGCGACCATTGCCCAGCTGCGGCGGGACATGAAGGCCGTGAAGGATGCCGCGCAAAAGTCCGGGGCCTCGGCGGCGGCCACCGGCGCGCTCGCCTGGGCCTCCGGCCTGCCGATCGGCTGGATCGTCGGCGGCGTGGCCGTTGCCGCCGTGCTGTGGTTCGCCTGGCGCTACCGCGATGTGATCGCGCGCCGGATCAACACGCTGACCGGTCATGAGGTGTGGGTATGATTGCCGCGATCGTGACATGGCTCGCCAAACTCGGTGCGGGCGGTCTTCTCGACAGCGCCGTCGACCTGATCGAAAGGCAGGCCGAACATGCAAACGACCGGGAGAAGATCAAGGCGGAACTGACGGCCGAATATCTGCGGCAGGTCGTTGCCGAGACCCGCGAGATGGCGGCGCTCAACAAGGCGAAGTTCGCCGTGCCGTGGTTCTGGCTGTTTGCCGGTTTCTTCCTCGTGCCGCTTGCCGTCTGGTGGGCGGCGATCTGCCTTTACAACATGCTCTGGTGCCCGGACTGCATCTATGCGCAGCCCTGGACGATCGCCGCCTTTCCCGCCCCGCTCGATGCCTGGGCGGGCAACATGATCCAGTGGGTCTTCTATGTCGGCTCGGGCGTTGCCGGGTTGCGCGCAATCATCAAATAACGGGGGCAGGGCATGACGGTCGATCTCGCGCGGCATCTGGGAGAGGTTCAGGGCAAGCTCGATGCCCTGATCCGCAAGGTGGACGAAAACCGCAGCGGCAATGATGAAATCCACGACCGTCTGAACACGGTCGAGCACCAGAACGAACGTCTGCTAGAGCAGAACAAGGCCCTGTCGCAGCGTATCGGCGAAACCGAAGAGTTCGTCGCAGAATACCAGAAGATCAAGCAGATCGGCCGGGGTTACATCCTCGGCGCCGCCATGGCCGGGACCGGGTTTGGGGTGTGGCTTTCCGATGGGCTGATGCAGGTACTGAAGGCGTTGAAGGGTGGGTGACTATGGATCTCTTGAGAGTTCAACCAGCGGCCAATCTTGCCAGAGAATAAATAGGATGCTTCTGTCGATTTGGTTGAGGCAGTTGTCATAAACGTCCGTTGACCTCAGACCTCAGACCTCAGACCTCAGACCTCAGACCTCAGACCTCAGACCTCTGATTTCATGATTGCATCTCTACCGGCATCCTTCGCCTGATAAAGCGCTTGGTCCGCCTTTTTTACAACGCTGCTGAGAGGGCTGGCCCCATCTTCAGATGCACTTATGCCCGCACTAAACGTCACGTCAACATTCTCTCTTCCCAGTGGGAAAGGGTTTTGACGGAGCGTATTCTGAATACGAGCGGCTGTCCGTTCCGCCTGATCGGCGGTGGCGTTTGGCATAACTACGACGAATTCCTCTCCGCCATAGCGAATGGCCAGATCCGTTTCCCTGACTGACGAAGAAATTACTGCCGCGATATGTTGCAGTACGCGGTCACCAACGTCATGACCGTATCTGTCATTCAGATTTTTGAAGTGGTCGATATCGATCAGTAGGATTGCGAACGGGCTGCTGGCGCGACCATTAAACCGGTTGTACTCGAGTTTGTCGAACAGGTAGCGGTTACCAATTTTCGTTAATGCATCGGTCTCCAAATCTGACGTAACTGTCTTCAGATGTGTATGATAGTTTACTTCAAGGCAAAGGAATTTGCCCGCTATCATTACGCCAAGAAAATTAGCTATCAAGAAGGGCAACGCGTTTGTTTCGAAAACGGGTAGAGCTACTTCAAACGGCAAGATAAAGAGCGTAAAAGCCGGACAGAAAGCCAAGATTCCTAGCGCGCAGAAGCCCCAGAAATCTCTGCGATTGTTCGTAACCTTCCGGTAAATGATGCTGAGGGCCGAGGCTAGTGCGATACCAACTATCCCGGCGAACATGGCTTGCCCACCGATAAAGAACCGGGCTGTTCCCGCCAATAGCAGAGACATCAGGGCTGCATAGGTTCCACCGAAGGGGGCGGCTATTATCAGCATTACATAGCGGCCATCGATCCTGACGCCAGGCACTACCTCCGCTGGGGAGAACATAGCGGCAGTTGCGGCAAGTCCGAATAGAGCGCCATATGCCAAAGAGTTGTACCGAAGGCTCCTTTTAGCGCGCAACAGGATGCTGAAGATCACTATCACAACAGCGGTTAGCCCCAAGCTGTTGGTCAGAGCTTCAAGCGTAGACGCGGTGAACATTCAATGCGAATCCTGCATAGTAACTCTTGACTTAAAAGATCAGTATATGGCGCGCCTCAAGCGTTGGCCAGTAGGCAAATCTCCGGGGAATGGATCATTGAACGGACAGAAAATTACCTTGTACAAGCTGTTCGGTGAAACCAGGGAATTACGCTGGATACCTGAAGATCAAGCAGATAGGCCGGGGCTGTATCCTCGGCGCCGCCATGGCCGGGACCGGCTTCGGCGTGTGGCTCTCCGATGGGTTGATGCAGGTGCTGAAGGCGCTGAAGGGCGGATAAGTCAGCGTCCAGCCGGAAGGGCATACCTTTCCAGCAGTCTGTGGTTCGACGCGGACCCAGCGAGGCATGCAGGTCTACTCGTGACGTCGAGGTTGCTTCGTAAGTTGCCGTAACCGATGAAGCTCACAGGCCTGCTGAACCTTGGTTTCGGGTAACCCCGTAGCCGCTGCAGCTGCTCGAATATCTTCGCCGAGATTGACTATGGCGATCGCCCTGTCAAGCTCGTTGTTTCTCTTATGTCGGCGGCGCTTGGGCTTATCTTTGTTGGAAATGTCCGGATGACGCTCCGCGTTCATAGCGCCATCCTTATACCAGCGAAGAGGAGGCCTCCGGCGACGAGTATTGTGGCGAACCAAAACCAGATTCGGTTATAAATCGGCGTTGAACGAAAACAGTAGGGGCATTGCGTTGCCCCCAGCTTCAGAGAGTAGTGACAACTGCAACGAAACAAACGCTTGTTCAATTTAGAGCCCCCCGAGCCAAGAATCGGGTACATCTTATAGGTGACGAAAAGTTGTCGTCAATCTAGGATTGCCTAGATTTGCGAAAATCCAGGGTTGGTCAAGCGAACACTTCACCGGCCTTTTCTCTGCCCGGATCCCGGGCGGCCTGCAGCCCGCCGAGGCTGCAAGCGACGGGTCAGTCGCCAAACCTAGTCCCGTCCGGTAAGCACTCAGAATCCTCACCGCACCCGGTTGCCTGCGCAGGCGACGCGGTGTGTGGCAGATTCGGACATATCTCACAATGCAAGGAATGATCTCGGTGCGGCCCGTGTCGCCGCCGGCCGCCTATCTTGGCGGCAAGAAACGTCTCGCCAAGCGCGTATCCTCCATCATCGAACAGACACCGCACGATCTCTATGCCGAGCCCTTTGTCGGCATGGGAGGCGTCTTCTTCCGCCGTTCGCTCGCCGCCCGCTGCGAGGTCATCAACGACTATTCCGGCGACGTGATAACGCTGTTCCGGATCCTGCAGCGGCACTATCCGCAGTTCATGGAGGTAATGAAGTTCCAGCTCACCTCCAGGCGGGAGTTCGAGCGGCTCGCCGCCACAGATCCGGCAACGCTCACCGACCTTGAGCGTTCCGCCCGCTTTCTCTATCTCCAGCGCCTTGCCTTCGGCGGCAAGATCATGGGCCGCAGCTTCGGCGTCGAACGCCACGGCCCGGCCCGCTTCGATCTGACGCGGCTGGGACCGATCCTCGAAGAAATCCACGAACGCCTCTCTGGCGTCGTCATCGAAAACCTCGACTGGCGGGCTTTCATCGATCGCTATGACAGGGAAGGGGCCTTGTTCTACCTTGACCCGCCCTATTACGGCTGCGAGACCGATTACAGCAAGAACAGCTTTAAGCGTGCCGACTTCGCCGAAATGGCGGAACGGCTTGCCGGCGTCAAGGGCCGGTTCATCCTGTCGCTGAATGACCGGCCGGAGGTTCGAGAGATCTTCTCGGCCTTTGAGTTCGCCGACGTGAAGCTCGACTACACGATCGGTAGCGGCGGGCAGAAGGCTGTGGGTGAGGTCGTTATTTTTGATCGCTCTGATGATTCTGAGAATCGCAACTACCCGCTCTTCTGAGCGGGTGTTCATCCGAGGTGACGCCTGATCAGGCCGTGTCGGGCATCCATTCCCAGTCCTCGTATTTGTCTCCACGCTGACGGATATGGGAATAGCGCTTGAGGGAGACCCATGAGCGGTGGCCGGAGACGGCGGCGGCATGCGGAATGTTGTAGCCGATCTCGAAGAGCCGGCTTATGCCCTCGTGCCTGAGGTCGTGGAAGTGCAGGTCTTCGATGCCGATAAGCCGGCAGGCTCTGGTGAAGTTGGCGCTGATGGATTCCGGCGCGTAAGGGAAAATCCGTTCGTCTTTCTGCGGCGCGCGCCTGATGACGGCCATGGCGGGCGCCGGCAGGTCGCACCAGTTGTCGTTTCCTATCTTCTGTCCCGGGTTTTTCATGTCTCTCACGAGTACGCGGCTGTTTTGCGCGTCGAGGTCAGCCCAGGTGATGCGGCAGATCTCGTCTTGTCTGCGCGTGGAGAAGAGCGCGAACAGAACGATTTCGTCCATAGGCATGGATTGCGGTGCCTGAATTCTGCGTTGCCGGAAAAGCGCCAAGACGCGGTCCAGCTCCTCGAGTGTCGGCCGGCGATCGCGCTGCCTACTTTTCGAGGTCATGCCCAACCGTTTGGCAACGATCACGCCATCCTGCATAGCCTGTCGATCAAGCGGGTAGCCCCAGGCAGGTCGCGCAATCGCAAAGACAGATGAGAGGTGAGACAGATAGTTGGCGACAGTTTGCGGTTTCTTGTCGATCGAAAGCTCGCGCGCCAGGGCGATGATGTGCGCGCTGGTGATTTCCTCGCAGGGAAGGTCGGCAATGTCGAAACCTTTCAGCGTGCGAAGGACCTGAGCCTTGGTTCTGCCCATTGGGGCAGCGTTTTCCCTGATATATTGGTCAATAACGTCGGCCAGTGTTACGTTTCCATGCTTAGCGCGCTCAAGTCCGCCCGGTTCGAATAGGTCGCCCTCGCGTTTGTTCATCCACGCGACGGCCAGCTTCTTGCGGTCAAACGTCTGGCTCTCGCTGTGGACTGTTTTGCCTTTGCGGGTTATGCGGATTTGCGCCGTATAGACGATGAGGCCGGATTTTTTCTTTTTTCGTGCTGTTATCGTACCCATATTGCTAACGCTTTTTTCGTGTTGCTTAAAATTAGCATTAGCATTCAAAAAACGGTCTGAAAAGGCAGAAAATAGGATAAAAATCCTAGACTGAAATGAGCTAAAAAGTGAAAAATACAAGTGAAATCAATAGCCAATCGGGAAGGCGCTTCGCGGTTGCACCGATGATCGATTGGACGGATCGGCATTGTCGGTTTTTTCATCGGCAGTTGATGGCCGAGGGGCAGGTCTATAGCGAGATGATTGTTGCCGACGCGATCCTGCGCGGCGACCGGGAGCGTCTCCTGGGTTTTGATGCCGTCGAGCATCCGGTGGTGCTGCAGCTTGGCGGCTCCGATCCGCAGAAGCTTGCGGAGGCGGCGCGGATCAGCGTGGATTTCGGCTATGACGAAATCGGGCTGAATGTCGGATGCCCGTCCGATCGCGTGCAGTCCGGCACGTTTGGCGCGTGCCTGATGCAGACGCCGGAGATTGTGGAGAAGGCTGTGGCGGCAATGAGAGCGGCGGTTGATGTGCCGGTGTCGGTCAAGTGCCGCATCGGCGTGGACGACCAGGCGCCGGAAACGGTGCTGCCTGATTTTGTCGCCCGTATGGCTGGCGTCGGGGCGGATGCCGTTTGGATCCACGCCCGCAAGGCCTGGCTCAAGGGGCTGAGCCCCAAGGAAAACCGGACCGTCCCGCCGCTCGACTATCCGCTGGTCTATCGCATGAAGGCGGAAAATCCGGGCCTCTTCATCGGCATTAATGGCGGCATCGCCACGCTGGATGAGGCGGCGGCGCATCTCGGCCATGTTGACGGCGTGATGCTGGGGCGCGCCGCTTACCAGACGCCGCGTCTGCTGGCCGACGTCGACCACCGTTTTTTCGGCAAGCCTGAAAAGCCGTTCGATCCGGACGCGCTTTGCCGCGCGATGATGAACTATGCGGAGGGGCAGATGGGGAAGGGCGTTCGCCTGTCGCAGATTACCCGCCACATGATCGGGCTGTTCAGCGGCTATGCGGGCGCGCGGCGCTACCGCCAGATCCTGTCCACCGAAGCGGTCAAGCCCGGTGCAGGGCCGCAGCTTATCGCGGAGGCTTTTGCTGCGGTGGCGGTTGATGCCGAAACGGCCTGACGTTCCGGCATCCTAATCCTCGAAAAAGACCGTCAGCCCTTGAGGGAGTCACGGATCGCGGCGATTGCGGCATCTGCCTTGTCGCCGTCCGGACCGCCGGCCTGCGCCATATCGGGCCGGCCGCCGCCGCCCTTGCCGCCGAGCGCCGCCGAGGCCACGCGCACGAGGTCGACTGCCGAGACGCTCTCGGTGAGGTCCGCCGTGACGGAAACCACGACGCTGGCCTTGTTGTCCTCCGCGACGCTGATAAAGGCGACGACAGTGCGGTCCTTGTCCTTCTTGGCGCTGTCGGCGAGGCCCTTCAGTTCCTTGGCGGCGACGCCCGAAAGCACCTTGGCGGCAAGCGAAATGTCGCCGATCCTTTCCGCTTCCTCCGAACCGCCCGAACCGCCGAGCGCGATCTCTCTGCGCGCTTCGGTCAGTTCGCGTTCCAGACGCCGCCGCTCTTCTGCAAGGGCGGAGACGCGGTTTGCCACTTCGTCGGGCTGAACCTTGAGGGCGGCTGCGAGCGCCTTTACCTTGTCATCCTGCTGGGTGAGGTAGCGGCGCGCATCGACGCCGGTGAGGGCCTCGATGCGGCGCACGCCGGCGCCCACGGCGCTTTCGCCGATAATGCGAATGAGGCCAATCTCGCCCGTGGCGCGCACATGGGTGCCGCCGCAAAGCTCAAGCGAATAGGTCCTGCCCGCCTTCTCGCCGGACGTGGCCGTGCCCATGGAAACAACGCGCACCTCGTCGCCGTACTTCTCGCCGAACAGCGCCATGGCGCCTTCGGCGATGGCGTCATCAACGCCCATCAGCCGGGTGGAAACCGGCGCATTCTGCAGCACGATGTCATTGGCCATGTCCTCGACAACGGCCAGTTCCTCGGGCGTCATCGGCTTGGGGTGGGAAATGTCGAAGCGCAGCCGTTCCGGCGCGACCAGAGAGCCCTTCTGCGCCACGTGCGATCCGAGCTTCTGACGCAGCGCCTCGTGGATCAGGTGGGTCGCCGAGTGATTGGCGCGAAGCCGGGCGCGACGCGCATGATCGACCTCGAGGCTCACCGGCTCGCCCAGCGAAACCGCGCCCTGCTCGACGTTGCAGTAGTGGATGAAGAGGCCCTTGCCTTTCTTCTGGGTATCGGTGACCCGGAGCCTGGCTTCGTCGGTCACGATCGTGCCGGTGTCGCCCATCTGGCCGCCCGATTCGCCGTAAAACGGCGTCTGGTTGACAACGACGGCAACCGTATCGCCGGCCTCGGCCTTCTCGACCGCGGCGCCGTCCTTGACCATGGCCAGAATCACGCCCTCGGCCTTTTCGGTCTCGTAGCCGAGAAATTCTGTCGCCTCATGCTTCTCGCCGAGTTCGAACCAGATGGTTTCCGTTGCCGTGTCGCCGGAGCCGGCCCAGTGGGCGCGGGCCTCGGCGCGCTGGCGGTGCATGGCATCCTGGAAGCCGGTGAGGTCGACGTGGATGTCGCGCGCCCTAAGCGCGTCCTGGGTCAGGTCAAGCGGGAAGCCATAGGTGTCGTAAAGCTTGAAGGCGGTTTCCCCGTCGAGGCTGTCGCCCTTGGAGAGATCGCGGGTTGCCTCTTCCAGAAGCGTCAGGCCGCGGTCCAGAGTCTTGCGGAAGCGGGTTTCCTCAAGCTTCAGCGTCTCGGAGATCAGCGCTTCGGCGCGCTGGAGTTCGGGATAGGCGCGGCCCATCTCGTTGACGAGCGTCGGCAGCAGGCGGTAGATGATCGGCTCGCGGGCGCCGAGCAGCTCGGCATGGCGCATGGCGCGACGCATGATCCGGCGCAGCACGTAGCCGCGACCCTCGTTGGAGGGCAGGACGCCGTCGGCGATCAGGAAGGCGGAGGCGCGCAGATGGTCGGCGATCACGCGGTGGCTGGCCCGACGTTCGCCCTCGGCCTTCACCCCGGTCAGCTCGACCGAAGCGCCAATCAGTCTCTGAAACAGGTCGATGTCGTAATTGTCATGCTTGCCCTGCAGGACGGCGGCGACGCGCTCGAGGCCCATGCCGGTGTCGATCGACGGGCGCGGCAGGTTTTCGCGACGTTCCGGCGTGATCTGCTCGTATTGCATGAAGACGAGGTTCCAGATCTCGATGAAGCGGTCGCCATCCTCTTCCGGCGAGCCGGGCGGACCGCCCCAGATGTGCTCGCCGTGGTCGTAGAAAATCTCCGAGCAGGGACCGCAGGGCCCGGTATCGCCCATCGACCAGAAATTGTCGGAGGTCGGAATGCGGATGATCCGGTCCTCGGGAAGGCCGGCAATCTTGCGCCAGAGTTCGAACGCCTCATCATCCTCGTGATAGACGGTCGCCAGCAGCTTGTCTTTCGGCAGGCCGAATTCCTTGGTGATCAGCTCCCAGGCAAGCGAAATCGCCTGTTCCTTGAAGTAGTCGCCAAAGGAGAAATTGCCCATCATCTCGAAGAAGGTGTGATGGCGCGCGGTGTAGCCGACATTGTCGAGGTCGTTGTGCTTGCCGCCGGCGCGCACGCATTTCTGCGCCGTCGTCGCGGTCGAGTAGGGGCGGTTCTCAAGCCCGGTAAAGACGTTCTTGAACGGCACCATGCCCGCATTGGTGAACATCAGGGTCGGGTCGTTATGCGGCACAAGCGGGCTGGAGGCGACGACCTCGTGACCGTTCCGCTTGAAGAAGTCGAGAAATGTCGACCGGATTTCATTCACGCCACTCATAAATACCACGCCCCTTCATCTGTCGGTGTTGTCTGCCGAGACTTTCACGGGCTTTTAGCGACAGGCGCCGCCACTGTCCAGACAAGACAAAACAGCGGCTCTGCAAAGCCGCTGTCAATTCGTATTACAGGCATCGGAATCATGCGCCGGAGAACGGCGTCGATCAATCGTCGTCGGTTCCGGTCGCCTGGTTTTCCTCGTCGGCATCCAAGAGCCCCTCGGAGAGGAGCCCGGCATTCTGCCTGAGCGCCAGTTCGATCTCCTCGGCAATCGCCGCGTTCTCCCGCAGGAAAGTCTTGGCGTTCTCGCGGCCCTGACCAAGACGCTGGCTGTTATAGGAAAACCACGAGCCGGATTTCTCGACGATGCCGGCCTTCACGCCGAGATCGATCAACTCGCCCATCTTGGAAACGCCTTCGCCATACATGATGTCGAACTCGACCTGCTTGAAGGGCGGGGCCATCTTGTTCTTCACGACCTTGACGCGGGTCTGGTTGCCAACCACCTCGTCGCGATCCTTGACCGAGCCGATGCGGCGAATGTCGAGGCGGACGGAGGCGTAGAACTTCAGCGCATTCCCGCCCGTGGTTGTTTCGGGCGAACCGAACATGACGCCGATCTTCATGCGGATCTGGTTGATGAAGATGACCATGCAGTTGGAACGCGAGATCGAGGCCGTCAACTTGCGCAGCGCCTGGCTCATCAGCCGGGCCTGGGAGCCGGGCAGGCTGTCGCCCATCTCGCCCTCGATTTCCGCGCGCGGCGTGAGGGCCGCGACCGAATCGATAACGATCACGTCCAGCGCGCCGGAGCGCACCAGCGTGTCGGCGATCTCGAGTGCCTGCTCGCCGGTGTCGGGCTGGGAGATCAGAAGGTCATGCAGGTCGACGCCAAGCTTGCGGGCATAGATCGGGTCAAGCGCATGTTCGGCATCGATGAAGCCGCAGGTGCCGCCGCCCTTCTGCGCCTCGGCGATGGTCTGCAGCGCCAGCGTGGTCTTGCCGGAGCTTTCCGGTCCGTAGATTTCGATGATGCGGCCGCGCGGCAGGCCGCCAATGCCGAGGGCGATGTCGAGGCCCAGCGAGCCGGTCGAAACGGTCTCGATCTCGACGACGCTGTCCTGGGCGCCGAGCTTCATGATCGAGCCCTTGCCGAACGAGCGTTCGATCTGGGAAAGTGCTGCTTCCAGCGCTTTGCTCTTGTTCACGGATTTTTCCTCAACGAGTTTGAGTGAATTCTGTGCCATCGACTTTATCCCTTGTTGCGCCCGCCGCCTAGGTGAGGCCCTGATTTACCTATTCGTACTCCATTTGTTCTCGCTTTTCAATCCCCATCGATCCATTGAAATATAATGGTTTTCCGCGTCGTGTTCTTTTTATGTTTCGATGGCAAGAGAGATGTGGATCACGGATTTTCATCCGGCTTTTCCGCGCTTGCCGCAATCAGTGCTGCGGCGGCGTCGAGATCGGCGCTGTAGGTGACGTGGGCTTCATCGATATGGTGGGCGGTCAGGATGGCCTTTACCTGTGGCGCAACGCCGGTAAGGATGACCCGGACATGTCGCGCGCGGGCCCTGCGGACCGTGCTTTCGAGAACGTTGGCAGCGGAGGAATCGATATAGGACACGTCCGACAGGTCGAGCACGAAATTCTTCGACCGGTCGGCAATCCGGTCCAGTATGGAGCCGACGGTGGAAGCCGCGCCGAAGAAGAACGCGCCGGAGATACGGTAGACGATCGTGTCGGGGTCGGTGTTGACGATCGGGTGCTCGCGCTTGGCATTGTAGTCATCGTAGGGGCTGACGGCGACATCGCGGCCCATGCGGTCGATGAAAAGCACCGCGCCCAGGGCAAAGCCGGCGACAATGCCCTCGGTCAGGTCGCGGAAGACGACGAGCAGCAGGGTGACCGTGAGAATCACCGCGTCGCCGCGCGAACTCCTCAATAGCGCGCGGATGGCCGGTTTCTCGATCATGCTCCAGGCGACCACCGCCAGCACGCCGGAAAGGGCGGCAAGCGGGATGAAGCGGGCAAGGGGGGCTGCGATCAGCATGAAGGCCAGCAGGAAAACGGCGTGCAGCATGCCCGAAAACGGGCTGGTGGCGCCGGCGCGCACATTTGTGGCGGTGCGGGCGATCGTGCCGGTGACGCAGATGCCGCCAAAGAGGCCCGAGGCGATATTGGCGACGCCCTGGCCGATCAGTTCCATATTGGAGCGATGCCGTCGCCCGGTCATGCCGTCGGCGACCACCGCAGAAAGCAGCGATTCGATGGAGCCCAGCAGGGCGAAGGCAAAGGCATCGGGCAGGACCGAGATGACCTTCTCAAGCGAAAGGGTCGGGACGGCGGGCGTCTGCAGGCCGCGCGGCAGTCCGCCGAACTGGCTGCCGATGGTTTCCACCGGAAGGTTCAGCAGTGTCGCCGCAAGCGTGGCCACGGTAACGGCGATCAGCATGCCGGGCCAGCCGGGCCGGAGCCTTCTGAGCGCGATGATCAGGGCGATGGTGCCGACGGCGATGGCAAGCGCCGCATAATTGGTCGTGCCGACGAACCGCGCCAGGTAGGCAATCTTGTCGGCGAACGGTCCCGGCTCTTTTTCCGGCAGGTTAAGGCCGAGAATGGCCGAAAGCTGGCTGGCAAAGATAATGATGGCGATGCCCGCGGTAAAGCCCACGGTCACGGGATAGGGGATGAAGCGGATATAGGCGCCGAGCCTCAAATAGCCGGCCGCGATCATGATCAGGCCGGAGATGATGACCGCCAGCATCAGCCCATCCACGCCGTGGCGCTCCACCGAGGCCGCCACCAGCACAATGAAGGCCCCGGCCGGGCCGCCGATCTGATGCCGGCTGCCGCCGAAGAGCGAGACGAAGAAGCCGCCGATGATGGCCGCGTAAAGCCCGCGGTCGGGCGAAACGCCCGAGGCAATCGCGATCGCCATGGAGAGCGGCAGCGCGACGATGGCGACGGTGAGGCCGGCGATGGCGTCGGCCTTCAGACGGGACAGGCCATAGCCTTCCTTGAGAACGCTGACGGTTTTGGGAACGAGACGGGTGGGCATGGCTTGGCAACCTTGCGCGAGGAGGGGGTGATCGGTCTATGTTTAGCAAATCTGTTGCCGCTGACAAGGTCAGCGTAACGTTTTGCGGTACGCCGGAGAAAACCGCAAGATTTGTCAAACCGGCGTGTGCTTCAACCATACCGCCAAGTGGACACGGAAAGAAGAGATGAACAACGCGCCGGATTTTCAGACCTATCAGCAACGCCTCATGCGGGTCAGCGCCTATATTCACGACCACCTCGACGAGGAGCTCGATTTTGCCAGGCTTGCTGAAATCGCCTGCCTGTCGCCCTGGCACTGGCACCGCATCTATCGCGGCGTCCACGGCGAGACGATCGCCGCGACCGTCAGGCGGTTGCGGCTGCACCGGGCAGCGGGCGAACTGGTCAATTCGGATGCACCCGTGGAGGCGATTGCGCGGCGGGCCGGATCTTCCGGCGTCCCGTCGTTCACCCGTCTTTTCAAGTCCACCTACGGCATCACCCCGGCTGCCTACAGAAAGGCCGGCCGGCACACGATGTTCGACCAACCGGTCCGGGAAAGGACGCAGGACATGTATGATGTTGAAGTGCGCGAGATGAACGAGCGGCGGCTTGCGGGCCTGCCGCACCGCGGTTCCTATATGGAAATCGACAGGGCTTTCGGTCCGGCAGGCGGCATGATGGCGGCGGCCGGAGCCTTCGGGCCGCAGACGGAGATGGTTGGCGTCTATTATGACGATCCCGGCATCACGGCCGAGGAGGACCTCAATGCCTTCGCCGGCTTCACGCTCACCGAAGACGCTGAGGTGCCGCAAGGCCTGGAGGTTCGTGTGGTCCCAGCCGGTCGCCATGCGGTGCTCACCCACAAGGGCCCCTATGCGGAGCTGCACAAGGCCTATAACTGGCTCTACGGAAGCTGGCTGCCAGCGGACGGGCACGAGCCGGCGGACAGTCCGCCCTGCGAGATCTACCGCAACGACCCACGCGACACACCGCCTTCCGAACTCATCACCGAGATCTGCGTGCCGCTGAAGGGGTGAAGCGCGTGGCGCTCTATTTTTCGGCGCCAAGCTTGAGCGCGGTCACCGCCTCGCCGCTGCCGGCGATATAGTCGCCGGCATCCTTCTGCCGCTGCAGCAGCAGGATGAACAGGAAATCCGTCAGCATCAGCTGCGCGTCGCGAGCTGTGATGGCGGAAGAGCGCACCCTTTCTTCATCGGCAATCGTGTAGAGCGTGACGTCGGCGCCGCGTGCGATCGGGTTCTGTTGCGGCCCGGTGATCGAGACCACGGTCGCGCCGCGTCTTGCGGCAAGCTCGGCAATCCGCACCGTTTCGATGCTGGTGCCGGAATGGGAGAGGGCGAAGAGCACGTCGCCGGCCTTCGATGCGGAAACGCTCGCCATCTGCACATGGCTGTCGGCATCGTGAAGCGCGTAGCGGCCGAGCTTCTGCAGCTTGAGGCAGAAATCGCGCGCCACCAGCGAGGAGGCGCCGACGCCGGCCACGTGAATGCGGCCCGCCGTGTCGATCAGGTCCATGACGCGCGCAATGTCGCGCTCGTCATTGGCGGCGATGGTCTGCTGCATGGCGTGCATCTTGCTCGACAGCATCTTCTGCGCCACCGTCGCCGGGCTGTCGCCGAGTTCAATCGTGCTGTGCAGCGCGCCGGGCGTGCGCCATTCGCGCGCTCGCGCCTTGCTGACGGCGAATTTCATGTCCTGGTAGCCGGAAAAGCCGAACTTTTGGGCGAATTTCACCACGCTCGACTGGCTGCGTCCCGTCTCCTCGGCAAGGCGCGCAGATGACAGGCGCAGCACCTCGTCGGGATTGTCCAGAATATAGCGGCCGATCTGCCGGTCCGCCGGCGACAGGCCGTCCATCTGCGCTTCGATCACCTTGAGAACGGACACGGGCTTTCCTTTCGCTGGGTCGGCAATCCGGGCAAGAATAATAAATTCCGTCCAATCGGAATACAATGGAATGATTGCGAAAGGGTAACGGCAACACTGGTCCGGTTGGCGGGCAAACAGGATGGAATAAAATATTCTTAAACTGATTTGACAAATGGAATTTGTGATTATAGCATTTTCCAAATGAGGCGGTGACAGACAACAAAAATGACGCATCGCTCGGCAGACAAGGGGAATGCATTCATGAATTTGCTGGCCGGCGAGTTGCAAAAGCTGGTTTCCGAGGGGCGTAATCCGCGCACGCTCGATCTCGACCTGCTGTCGACGCGCGAAATCATCGAAAAGATCAATGTCGAGGATGGCGAGGCCGCGATCGCGGTTGGTCGCGAGGCCGACGCCATTGCCGCGGCGGTTGATCGCATTGTCGAGGCCTTCGGCGCCGGCGGCAGGCTGGTCTATATCGGCGCCGGCACCAGCGGGCGGCTTGGCGTCCTCGATGCGTCGGAATGCCCGCCCACCTTTTCCGTTCCCCCTGGCATGGTCGTCGGTCTGATCGCCGGCGGCGAGAAGGCGCTGACCACGGCGGTTGAGGGCGCCGAGGACAACCCCGCGCTTGGCGCCGCCGACCTGAAGGCCATCGGTCTTACGCAGAAGGATGTCGTCGTCGGCATCGCCGTCAGCGGTCGCACGCCCTATGTCATCGGCGCGTTGAACTACGCGCGGGAGAGGGGGGCGACGACGGTGGCGCTCTCCTGCAATCCCGCCTCGGCAATCGCGGAAATCGCCGACATTTCCATTGCGCCGGTCGTCGGCCCGGAAGTGCTCGCCGGCTCCACCCGGCTGAAATCCGGCACGGCGCAGAAGCTTGTTCTCAATATGCTGAGCACCGCCAGCATGGTCCGCATCGGCAAGGTCTATCAGAACCTGATGGTCGATGTGACGGTGTCGAACGCCAAGCTTTACGCGCGCGCCGTGCGCATCGTCATGGAGGCGTCGGGCGTCGCTGCCGAAACCGCGGAAGTCCTGCTCGAAAAGACGAATAACGATGTCAAGCTCGCCATTCTCCTGGCGCTGACGGATATGGAACTGCAGGAAGGCCGCGATCTCCTGGACGAGACAGGCGGTTTCCTGCGCAAGGCGATCAATCAGAAGACGGCGAAAAGCCGCGATAGCTGAAGTCTCTCCGATGTCGGCAGGAGGCCGCATCGGTTACGCTCAAATAATCTCGAGGGAAATGATCATGGGCAGACCCCGTTTCAAAAATATGGTTTCCGCTGTTGCCGTCGCCTCTGCGCTCGGCATCGCAGGGGCGGCGGTTCCGGCAGCCGCCGCAACGCTGAACATGGCCTGGTCGCAGGATGCGACCGGTCTCGATCCGCACAAGCAGACGGCCTTTTCATCGCTGCGCCTGCTGGAACTCGTCTACGAGCCGCTGGTGCGCACCGATGGCGAACTCAACATCGTGCCGGCGATCGCCACCGCCTGGGAGTTTTCCGAGGACGGCCAGACGTTGACCTTCAAGCTCGATCCGGAGGTGAAATTCTCCAACGGAGACAAGGTGATGCCGGCGGATGTGAAAGCATCTTTCGAGCGTATCCTGAACGAGGAAACCGGCGCATCTTCCCGCGCCAACTTCCTCTCCATCGAAAGCATCGATACGCCGGACGATGAAACCGTCGTCTTCAACCTGTCGCAGCCGGATGCGCCGCTTCTGACCGCGATGTCGTCGATCAATGCCGCGATCGTTCCGGCAAGCGCCATCGAGGCCGGCACGATCGGCACGGAAACGCTCGGCTCCGGGCCTTTCGTTCTCGACAGCTGGGAACCCAATTCCCGCGAAGTGCTGAGCGCCAACGAAAACTGGGCCGGCGGCGATGTCGGCGTTGACGGCATCAATATTTCCGTTCTGCCGGATGAGACGGCGATCCTTGCGGCGCTGCGCACCAATCAGGTCGATTTCGCTCTGATCAACGACCCGCTGGTCGCGACCCTGGTGCCGAACAATGCGGGCCTGACGCTCAACCGCGAGCCGGTGCTGAACTATCACGTTCTGCAGCTGAATGCCGATCGCGGCGCCATGGCCGAGGAGAAGGTGCGCCAGGCCATCTCCTGCGCCATCGACCGTCAGGACGTGCTGGATGCCGCGCTTCTGGGCGAGGGCAAGGTGACCGGACCGCTGACCATGCCGGCCTATGCCACCGACCCGTCCGAACTTTTCTGCTACACGCCCGATCTCGAGAAGGCCAGGGCGCTGATGGCCGAGGCCGGTTATGAAGACGGCTTCTCCGCCAAGGTGATGGCGGCAACCGGCGAGCCGCCGACCGCTGCCGCCGAAGCGCAGGTCATTCAGTCTCAGCTTGCCGAAATCGGCATCGATCTCGACATCGAGATCATGGAACTCAATGTCTATGTCGACCGCTGGCTGAAGGGTGATTTCGACATGGCCGTGGCGCTGAATGGTGGCCGCACCGACCCCTACACCATGTATAACCGCTACTGGACCAAGGATGGCAATCTGGCCCATGTCGCCCATTATGGCGACGACACGCTCGACAGCCTGATGCAGGAAGGCCGCGTCGAAACCGATCCGGCAAAGCGCAAGGAAATCTTTGCCGAATTCTCAAAGCACATCACCGAGGTCTCTCCCTGGATCTGGCTCTATACCGGTTACAGCTACACCGCGGCAAACGACAAGGTGAGTGGTTTCGAGGCCAACCCGACGGGCTCGCTCTTCGGCCTTTCGGCAGTCACCGTCAGCGAATAAGCGGCAACCGAGAAGACGAGAGGCGCGTACAAGATGAATTACCTGACCCGGCGACTGGTGACCTTTCCTGTGGTCATGCTCGGGGTGTCCGTCCTCGTCTTCGTTTCCATCAGGCTGGTTCCCGGCGATGCCATTACGGCGATGCTGGGAACCGAAGCCGGCCTGTTGACGCCAGCACAGCGCGCGGCGCTTGAAGCCTATTTCGGCATGGACCAGAGCTGGTTCGGCCAGTACTGGCACTGGCTTGGCGGCGTGCTGCATGGCGATCTCGGCATTTCCGTCACCTATGGCCGCCCGGTGATGGAGGTCATCCTGCGCGTCTTTCCGCTGACGCTGGAACTGGCGCTCCTCTCCATGATTGTCGCCCTTGCCGTCGGGCTCCCGGCCGGCATTTACGCGGCTACCCATGCCGAGCGCCCATCCGATCTCATTGTCCGTATCGTCGCCATGGTCGGCCAGTCGACGCCGAGTTTCGTTGTTGCGCTTTTGGCGATCTATGCGCTTTCCGTCTGGTTCGGCGTGCTGCCGGCCATGGGCACCTTCACGCCGCTATGGGAAAACCCGCTGAAAAACCTCGCGCAGATGATCCTGCCGGCGCTCACGCTTGGCTTTGCCTTTGCCGCCGCCGTCACCCGCATTTCCCGCTCGGCCATGCTCGATATTCTCTCTGACGATTACATCCGCACCGCGCGCGCCAAGGGCGTGCCGGCCCGTTCCGTCATCTGGCACCACGCGCTGCCGAACGCGCTGATCCCGGTGGTCACCGTCTCGGGCGTCGAGTTCGGTTATCTTCTCGGCGGCGCCGTCATCGTCGAACAGGTGTTTGCGCTTCCTGGCCTCGGTCGCACCGTTCTGGAGGCGATCCTGCAGCGCGACTATGCGCTGGTGCAGGGCAGCGTGCTGTTCATCGCCTTCAATTTCATGATCGTGAATCTGCTGGTCGATCTCGCCTATGCGGCGCTCGATCCGCGTATCCGTCTGGGAGGCAAGTAATGTCGCTCCTGCGCTCCATCTTCGCCCATCCGAGTGGCCGTATCGGCGGCACCATCGTGGCGCTCTACATCATCATCGCGGTGCTCGGTCTTGTCGGGCTCACCCCGCATGATCCGCTAATGCAGTTCCGCATCGACCGGCTGCATGCGCCGAGCGCAACCTACTGGATGGGCACCGATCTTCTTGGCCGCGATGTCGCAAGCCGGCTGATGATCGGCATTGCCCAATCCTTCATCGTCTCCTTCGCCTCCGTGGCGCTGGCGACCGCAATCGGCATTGTGCTGGGTCTTGCCGCCGCCTGGTTCGGCACCTATTGGGACGGCACGATCATGCGGCTGATGGATGTGTTGCTGGCCTTTCCGGCCATCCTGCTGGCACTGCTGATCATCACCATTCTCGGCCCCGGCACCTGGACGAGCGTGCTGGCGATCGCCTTCGTCTATACGCCGATCTTCACCCGTGTGGTGCGCGGCCCGGCGCTGTCGCTGAAGACGCGTGAATTTGTCGATGCGGCGCGCACCTTCGGCTCCTCGCGCCGCTATATCCTCTCGCGCCACATGCTGCTTAATCTGGTGGCGCCGCTGACCGTGCAGGTAACGCTGGCGCTCGCCTGGGCGCTTCTTACGGAGGCCGGACTTTCCTTCCTCGGTCTTGGCACCCAGCCGCCGAAGGCCTCCCTCGGACTGATGCTCAGCGAGGCGCGCAACCTGATGGAAATGGCGCCCTGGCTGCTGGTCTTCCCGGCCTTTGCCATCATGATCGGCATTTTGGGCTTCAATCTTCTGGGCGATGCGCTGCGCGATATTCTTGATCCGCGTTCAAGGAGGGCCGAGGCATGAGCCGTCTTCTTTCCGTCTCCGGTCTGCATGTGGGTTTCGGCAGCGATCCGGTGAAAAATGAGGTCGTCCACGGCATCGATTTCACGCTCGATGCGGGCGAGACGCTGGCCATTGTCGGTGAAAGCGGTTCGGGAAAATCCGTGACCGCGCTTTCCGTCAATCGGCTTGTCGATTTCGGTGGAGGCAGGATCACCGGCGGGACAATCGATTTCGCGCTCGGCTCCGGTGCAGTCACCGACCTTGCCGCAACGCCCGAAAAGCAACTGGCGAGAATCCGCGGCCGCGAGATCGGCATGATCTTCCAGGAGCCGATGACCTCGCTCAATCCGGTCCACACGATCGGCGAGCAGATCGCCGAGAGTTTTCGCCTGCATCACGGGCTGACAGGCAAGCAGGCGATGAACGCCGCCATCGACGCGCTGAAACGCGTGCGCATTCCCGATGCGGAGCGACGGCTCAAATACCACCCGCACCAGCTTTCCGGCGGCATGCTGCAGCGTGTGATGATCGCCACGGCGCTTTCCTGCAATCCGCGCCTGTTGATTGCCGACGAGCCGACGACCGCGCTTGACGTGACGGTACAGGCGCAGATCCTGGCCTTGCTTTCCGAACTGAAGCGCGAAAGCGAGATGGGCCTGATCTTTATTACCCATGATATCGGCCTTGTTGCCGGGATTGCCGACAAGGTGATGGTGATGCAGCAGGGCGTCGCAGTGGAGCAGGGGCCGACCGATGATGTGCTCGACAATCCGCAACATCCCTATACGCAGCACCTCCTGAAAGCCGTTCCGCATTTCGATGATGGCCGCTCCGTGCGCCGCGATTTCTCGCGGGCAAAGGCAGAAGCCGTCAAGCCGGCGCTCACGGTTGAAGACCTGACCGTGCGTTTCCCCGTCACCTCGGGCTTCTTCCGCCGCCAGAGCGGCGCCGTGCATGCCGTGGACGGCATCGATTTCGATCTGATGCCCGGTGAAACACTCGGCATTGTCGGTGAGAGCGGCTCGGGCAAGTCGACCACGGCGCGCGCCATCATGGGGCTGACGCAGCCGACGCGCGGCAGATTTCATCTGGGCGAGGGAGCACGTGTCGGCGCGCATGGCGATCCGATCCAGATGGTGTTCCAGAACCCCTATGCCTCGCTCAACCCGCGCCTTCGCGTCGACAGTATTCTCGCCGAGCCGGTGATTGCCACAGGCGGGCGGCTGAACGCGGAGACGCGCGCCCGCATGGCCGAACTTCTCGTCCGCGTCGGCTTGCCCGAAGATGCGCTCACCCGTTATCCGCACGAGTTTTCCGGCGGCCAGCGCCAGCGCCTCTGCATTGCCCGCGCGCTGATGCTGAAGCCTTCCGTCGTGGTGCTGGACGAGGCGGTTTCCGCGCTCGATGTCTCGGTGCAGGCCATGGTGCTGGACCTTCTGACCGAGCTGCAACGCGAGATGAACCTTTCCTATCTGTTCGTCACCCACGACATGGCGGTGGTCGAACGCATCGCCCACCGCATTGCCGTGGTCTATGCCGGGCAGATCGTCGAGATCGGCGACGCGGCTTCCGTGCTTTCCGCGCCGAAGCATCCCTATACGAAACGGCTGATTTCCGCCGTGCCGAGCATTGACCGGCGGCGGCAGGAATACCGGCTGGATACCACCGAGGTGCCCTCGCTGGTGCGTCCGGCAGGCTATGAGCCGCCGAGGCCCGAGTGGCAGCATTTCGGCGATGACCATATGGCGCGGAGGCAGGAGGCGTGATGGCGAGCGATGTCCCGGAACGTTTCGACAGGGCCTTTGCCGCGCTGAGGGCGTCGGTTGACGATGGCCGCATTCCCGGCGGCGTGCTGGGCTTTGTGAATGCCGAGGGCGAACGGCTGACGCAAGCCTGCGGCGCGGCGGCGCTGGAGCCGGAAAAGCGGCCGATGACGCGCGAAACCTGGTTCGATCTCGCCTCGCTCACCAAGGTGATTTTTACCACGGAGCGCATTCTGGCGTTGGCAGAGCAGGGCGCAATCGATCTCGACGCCCCGCTGAGCGCCATTATTCCGGATTTCCGTCAGTATGATACCGGTTGCTGGGAACGGCAGGTCACATTCCGCCAGTGCCTCGGCCACCAGACGCATTTTCCCGCCGTCGAGCCGATCTATACCTATGGCGGCAATCCCGACCGGCTGCGCGCCTTCGTGCTGCAGCGCGAATGGAAACGGGTCGAGACACCGGTCTATTCCGACATCAATTTCATTCTTCTGGGCATCGCGCTGGAACGCCTATCCGGCAAGACGATCCGCGATCTCGATCCGGGGCCGGGCCTTGCCTTTTCCGCCGATCCGCAGATGACCGCGGCGACTGAGCGCTGCAGCTGGCGGGGCCGGGTGATGGCGGGTGAAGTGCATGACGAGAATTGTTACGCGCTTCGGGGTTCCGGCCATGCCGGCCTGTTCGGTACGGTGGATGCCGTGCTTGATCACGCGGCTGGCCTTTTGAAACGCGATGCGGCGGGCGACCCCGTCGTAAAACAGATGCGCGAACCGTTGTCTGAAAAGCGCACCCATGGCTGGGAGCGGCCCTATGAAAACTGGCTTGGCGGGGCGCTGTGCTCCGATGCGACGATTGGCCATACCGGCTTTACCGGCACGTCGCTCTGCGTCGATTTCGGGCGCGGCCATGCGTGGACGCTTTTGACCAACCGTGTCCACCCGAGCCGCCACAGCGAAAGCGGCATTATGGGGCTGAGGCGTCGGGTCAGCGATCTCATCAACGGAGCGGAATGATGGCTGAAGCTTTCAAACCCGTCTGGGCCGTCGGTCTGATGACCGGGACCGTGCTCGATGGCAATATCGACGTCGCACTCCTGAAGACCGATGGCGAGACGGTCGATGCCTTCGGCGCCTACACGCTGGCGCCCTATCCGCGGGAAACGCGCGACCTTCTGGAGGAAACGCTTGCCGCCGCCCGCAAATGGAACTTCGAGGGACCGGAACCGAAGATCTTCACCGAGGCCGAAAAGGTGTTGACTGAGGCTCAGTCCGAAGCCGTGCGGTCGCTGGTCGAGGCCGAGGGCATGAGCATGGCCGATATCGGCATTGTCGGCTTTCACGGCCAATCCGTGCTGCACCGCGCGCCGACCAAGACCCGCTTCGGCGATACCCGCCAGCTGGGCGACGGCGCGCTGATGAGCCGGATCCTCGATTGCAAGGTCGCCTATGATTTCCGAACGGCCGATGTGCGCGCCGGCGGGCAGGGCGCGCCGCTTTCAGCGGGCTATCATCAGGCCTTGCTCAGAAGCCTCGATACGTCCGGCAGGACGGCGGTGCTCAATCTCGGCGGCGTTGCCAATGTCACCTGGTGGGATGGCGACGACCGTCTGATTGCTTTCGACACCGGCCCCGCCAATGCGCCGCTGAATGACTTCATGAAAGAAAACGGCCTTGGCGAAATGGATCGCGACGGCGCGCTGGCCCTTTCCGGCACGGTGGATGAGGCGCGGCTTTCAAGGCTGCTTGAACATCCTTATCTCGCCGCGTCCTATCCGAAGTCGCTGGACCGCTTCGACTTTTCCTCTGTCATGGCCGAGGGGCTGGACCCCGCAACGGGTGCCGCGACGCTGACGGCCTTTACCGCCGCTGCCGTGGGCAAGGCGCTGGACCTTTTACCTCTCCGCCCGGACCGTCTCGTCGTCTGCGGCGGCGGCAGGCGCAACCCGGCGATCATGGCGATGCTTGAAACCCGCGCCGGCGTCGAGGCGGTGCCGGCCGAAGCTGTCGGCTGGCGCGGCGACGCGATCGAAGCCGAATGCTTCGCCTTTCTCGCGGTGAGGGCCCTGCGCGGTCTTCCCTTCAGCTACCCGACGACGACCGGCGTCCCGGAACCGATGACCGGCGGACGAATCGCTGGCTGACTCCGGTCCAGCGGAGAGCCTCTCTGCTGACGACTAAATCGGGCTGTCTGCATAACAGCGGACGCTGCATGTCCGGCACTCTTGATATGCGTCAACTTGAAGCGGCGCGGCGGCTTGATTGAGCCGGGCTGAAGGCATAGTTCAAAGCCATGAATGCGGTTTCCCGCGCTGAATGGCAACCGCCGCGCACCAGGCAGCGCGCGGCCCAGGCGAAATCGCGAAATATCAGCTGGATAGAAGTGAAGACGATGATTTGGGTTCCTGTTGTTCTCGGCGCGTTCAAGATCGGCGTTCTCGGCACGGCGATGTATTTCGCCATCAAGTCGCACCGCGATGGCGAAAAGTTGCAACAGCAAGAGCGAGAAGCCAGCGCACGGTTGGCTCAGAGCGAAAACGCCGCCGGCGCCTCAAACGCTGATTGAGAAGACGTCGGCAGGCGCTGGCGATCGAACCGCTCTGCCTGACGCGTGAAGAGTACGGTGCTCCTTCGGTATGCGACTGATGTCCTGGCGCAGGTTGCAGCGCCCCATCAGAAGCGTGCCGCAAACGCCATCCACACCGTGATCGGCGCGGCCGTTTTCATCACCCGGGCAGGGTGATTTATTCCGGTTTCTGAAGCTTTTTCTGCAGGAACACCCGGTCACGGCCGGCAACGAAGTTCTGCATCCTGCCGAATTCGACATAGCCGGCGCGCTGGTAGGCCTTCAGCGCCACCGGATTGAACGTGTCGATGAATGCGCTGTGGCAGCCGCGCGCCAGAGCCTCTTCCTCTGCCGACGCAAGCATCCTGCCCGCCACGCCTTGCCCGCGCGCATCCTCACCCACCCAGAGCCGCTGCACATAGAGCCAGCCCCAAGCGGTAAACGCGTTGATGCCAGCGATCACACGACCGTCCGCGCCCCGCACGAAGACGGAAAGCAACGTACGATCGGCCGGTCCGACATCGTTATCGTTGAAATCCGAAAGGTTCTGGTCGACCCGGGCGGTATCGTCTGGATCAGGGTCGGCTGTAACGACGATCTGCATGGCGCGCCTTCATGATTCGCGTGTTCATCGAAATGAAGAATACGCCAATTTTCCAGCTGCATAGACAGCCGAAAAGACAAAACGCTCAAATATTTCAGGATAAGTAGGTAAGTGGCTCCCCGGGTCGGACTGGCTGATATAAATCGAACCGTCCGAAGATTTTAATTTAATCCAGTAAAATCAGAGACTTGATGCCTATCCCTGCGGTCCACCTGTTGTGTGAATGTGTACCTAACGTGGCCCGAATGTGGACCTGAGGTCAATGTAGCACTTAAGCGCCACTTGTGAAGAGGCGGTTTCAAAATGGGTCAAGTATCTGAAGCGGCAACCTCGACAGGTGATGAAGGTTCATCCCCCCCCCGTGCCCCGTCGGTTTCTATAGCATCGCCGCCGCTTCTGCCGGTGTCTTAATGACCATCCGTGGGAATTCGTCGTGATCGTTAAGCTTGTGAAGCCTAAGGTCGCTGGTCACGAATATGTCTCGCCTAGCGTGATCATGAGCCCAGAGAGCTTGAGCGTCGAGCATCTGGTTCCGCCAACGATATCCCGCTGGTGAACTGAGGTCTTGCACGTTGACGCCTTTTTGTCTGGCATATTCAGACCATTCAACAGGTGATGTCGGAAACAAGGCGCAGTAGATTGCCCGTTCGCGAGCGATGTCTTCAGGCGAGGGGTACAGCGAGTGACCAAAGAACGATACGTCGTAGCGGCCAATAGACTTCAAGAGCAGCAACCCATCGAAGCCCAGCATGTTCCGCCTCTCTTCGAAGGCGGCTACATTCTGCAAAAACTCGCCGCCTCGCTGTCGTTCGGATGCGCTAGAGGCGACCAAGGCTAAGTTGGCCTTTTCTCTTTTTCCAGCAGCCAGCAGTGTCCGTATTGAGGCCGCCGCTTCGCGCTCTTCTGCGACATCGATCAGGCAATTTGTGTCGAAGGTAAATGAGATCATAGGGCGATTGTAAGAGCTGACTGAGGGTTCGTCCACTAAAGTTTACTTTCTGGACACCCGCTTGTTGACTGTCCTCTTAGCGTCCATTATCTATGTGTCCACGATTGTTCTAAATGAAAGGGGACGGCCATGATTATTGGATATGCGCGTGTAAGCTCGGCGGGGCAGGACCATGCAACCCAAGTAGAGAGGTTGCAAAAGGCGGGGGCTGAGAAGGTCTTCAGTGAGAAGCAGTCCGGTTTGGACAGGGATCGCCCCCAGCTGGAAGAGGCGTTGCGGTTTGTCCGGGAGGGTGATGTGGTTTTGGTCACGAAGCTGGATCGATTAGCCCGCTCTGCCTCGCACCTCCATCAAATCGTTGAAACGCTCAATGCAAAGAGCGTTGGCTTCAGGGTGATCGACGACCCGTCTTTGGATACGACCACACGGACGGGAAAGCTTGTATTTGGCATTCTCGCCAGCATTGCCGAGTTCGAGACCGCTTTGCGCAGGGAGCGCCAGATGGAGGGTATCGCGAGGGCAAAAGCCGAAGGCCGGACAGGCGGACGCCCAGCGAAACTAACTCAAGAGACCCGGGACGAAATCCTGAGATTGAGCGATCACGGGGAGAGCGTCCGAAAAATCGCGCAAGCTGTTGGGTTCGGAAAATCGACAGTCCAGAAGGTCTTGGAAGCCGCAAAAGCGCGAGCGCAAGCCTAGCCATCGGTCGAAGATTACGATCTTTTGGGCACAATAATGGGCACAGTTCGCCCACTCAGTGTCCATAAGTCTCTGAAATCGAAAATAAAAGCAGAGGACATAAAGTTAAATTCGTCATATCTATTTGATTTTATTTAGTTTTTACCGTTGACGTGGCCATGTTTTCTGCCCATATTGCCCCTGTGACGGCAGAGGCCAACGAGGTTCTCGGGGCGCTTCATCAGCCGTGCTCACTTTGGAAAACCGAATACGAAACTCTCGCCACTTTTATCAGGTGGGGCGGGGCTGGCACCGTGCGCCGGTTAGCAAGATGTCTTGCGATGATGAAACCCACCCATTCAGAAGGAGCCCATGCCCATGACCTCGAACATCAATTCTTCCAGCGCCACGACCGCCGCCGCCAAGATCGATGCCCTTTCTATCGCCGCCGAATTCCTCATGTGTGCCATCCGGGAGCTGGCAATGGGGGAAGAGCCGGAAGGCGAGCGGGTCAGACAGCCCGTCGAATGGGCAATTTCGAAGATCGGGGAAGCGGACTTGCTGACAGACTGAGATTACCCCTTCATTAAGGACGCATGTCTATTCCCCCTCCATTAAGTAGACCGCCGACACAGTTCGGCATTCTTCAGGGTCGTCTTTGGTGGTGTTGCGCGGGGCTTCGATTTCGGTCGTGGCCCCGTTCATTCCCCTTACGAACCCATACCTCTCACGATTTCTATTCCTTTTCTCCCCACGCTCCGGCCCTCAATAGGTGTAATCGCTGGCGTTTTCGGACGTCGCGGCGACACGCGCGTTGTTGCGACTTGAGTGGACCTCTTGGCCGGGGCGGGGGAGCTTTTTGGGCTGCGCGAGAGCCCATCTGTTTCACAAGCATGTTCACGACCCATCCGAACCCCAAACAACCCACGAAAGGTCCCATATGCCCAATGCTTCATGGCCGCGTCTTCATGAGAATAGGCGCGGGCACATAGTGACCTATCTGGACGAGGTGGCCGTCAGCCGCCACCGGCCACCATACATCTACTTTCTTGACCCCCACGGGCGGCCTTGCTACGACGTTCCCCTCGACAAATCTGGCACCCGATGGGCCACTATCAGCAAGAACGATTTCATCCGTCTTCGGGGGCTTGGCGCAACCGGCGTATGGTTCCTGAATGGGAACGGTTCCGGCAATGAATACGTGCGCACCCACCTGATCCTAGGCCCTTCCGGTCCCCGTCCGGTGCTTGTTTCACGCCTGATCCTGGGCGTCGGAAAGAACGAGGTTGTGCGCTACCAAAACGGCGACCCTCTCGACCTCAGACCGGCAAACCTGATCGCCTACAAGGGTAAGGCCAGCACCAACGACCTTGAGCTTTTGGATGTTGCAAACCGGTATCGGGAAAGACAGGACAAGAAGAGAGCGGCGAGAAACGCTGCCTCGAACGACAATAGGCGAGGGCGCGCGGCGGGATGACAGGCTACCATGAGCAATGGGCCGCTGCGGGGAGAGCTGTCTTGCCGGGGTCTGTCGCTTGGTACCGTGCCCACGTCCACCCTTGGGAACCCGTTCAACCCATTTCGTGGCCCCCTAAAACACCAATAGGGCGCGCTGTTTCTAGCCGACTGTCGAAGCTCCGGGCGGAACGGGACGGTTCACCAAAGCGACAGGCTGCACGACCGCGACAGGCGAGGAAGCGGAGAGACGGCGAAATCACTGTTAGTGAACTGGCGCGGGCAACCGGCTTCGGTCCACGGCAATTTCGGAAGAGGTTAGAAGCAGCAGGATTTCTTCAGGTCGAGACAGAAGCTCGAGAGACACAATGCGGCGCTCCGGTCTACCATAGAACCCTCCGGCTTAGTCGTGATGCAGTTAGTCGGGGTCTAGGGCGACGGCTGGAGACGCAGCAGGGAACAGCTTATGACGTCATCACCCGGAAGGGCGCTGAAGTGATGCTTGCGGCGATCAGCGGCACTGAAGAGCCTATCAAGGCCAACCGACGCCATGCCAAACGGGAGACAATCAGAGAGCTACGTGGGTGGGGAAAATCCCAAGCGGAGATTGTCAGACTGACCGGCTTCTCCCGGCAGTTGGTATCGCATCATCTTCGCGATCTCTCCCCGTGATTTGTCAAACGAAACACGTCCTTGTCTATATAAGGAAAAACCACATTCGGGGACCTTGGACGTGACACCAAGGGCGGGGAATCTAGACAGGTGAACTCTTGGCGACTTCCGGTGTGCTATCGGAGATAGCGGCAGGAAGGCATGAAGACAGGCCATTGTCGTGAATGACACGGTGCTTCCTCTTCTTCGTCTTCCTGAACCCCATCAAGAACGGCGCTTTCTCAAACCTCAGACAAGGTACGAAAGTTCCCTTGATATCGGATGTCGATGCCTTCGGCTTCAGCGCCGAAGAGCGATTTCATCGTATCAGCACAGACATACCCCATCTCTCAACCTTGCTCTCCCCTTGCTCAGATCAGTGATCCCGCAAGTCCACGAGATATATGTGTCTCCCGCGCTTCCGCGCTCTGATGTCTCCCCGACATACCCGGTTTCGTTCGGCGTTCTAAGCTTGTCTTCGACGTCCCGAACGGCACCGAAACTCATGTGTCTTCGTGAGCTATGCGCCGCAGGACACAACCACCGGGCCCGAAGGGCCACACAGCACCACCAATCAAAGGAAATACAAACACCATGACCGACGGTCCGAACTCTTTTACATTTACCTCAGCACCCACCGCCGCCGAACTTGAAGCCATTGCGCGGCAGGGTCAGGAGCTTGAACGAGCACAAAACGGCGGTGCTCCGCGTCAGAACGGCTTCAAGGCGGACTTCCTCATCCCCACGGAAAGCCTTCAATGGAATGCTGACGGCAGCGTGACCAAGCTCCCCGGCAGTGCTTCAATCTCTGACACCGCCGTATATGCCGACCCCGGCCTCCGTCCCGGCCACGTCATGGTCAATGGCGTCGAGACCACGGTAGAAGCTGCAATCGCATCCGGCCTGATGACGCGCGACGAGGCGGAACGCCAATCGGGTTTTAACCAGCCCTCCCAGCAGCGGGAAGACGCGCTGTCCGAGACTGGGAAGGGCGTAGAAGGCGAGACGGACAGCGACGGCAAAGAGATCAATGCGGAAGAAGCACGGGCAGCACAGGCCGCCTCTGAGGCCATTCAGGCCCTCGACAGCACTATCGGGGCGGATGCGGTGGACGATCATCTCAATGCGGCGGTTGAGAGCGGCGAAATGCCGGACCTCGACAATCTGCCGGAAGGGGTCAACGCCGATGCCGTGAATAGCATCGTCTCCGGCTACACGGCTCAAGCGAACAACACACTCCGCGAAGTCGGCGCATCGGTCGATACCCTCATGAGCGTCTTGGACGACAACGAACTCCGGGAGGCCCGTTCAGCCACCATCAGCGGCGATAAGGGCCGCCTTCAGGAGCTTGGCAAGGAAGCTGTCGCCCGACTGGCGAACCTTCCCCGTCGCAATCCGGCCGCCTTCAATGCGCTGATTGAAACCCTTTCGCCTGAAGAGCGCAACGTCCTTCGGCAGACGCCGGATGGTCAATGGATAGTCGCTGTTCCCGGTCAACCGGTTATGTCTTTCGGAACCGCCGTCAGAGAAGGCATCGTTCATTTCTGATGAGGATCGAGATCGCTGGTAGCCCACGGCCTGAAAGGCTAAGCAAGTGTCCCGGCCTTGGCGAAGATTTCATTCGCTTTGTCCGGGATACCCTTCGCCGCCAACAGCAACAAATGGAGCACAGGCGGGGGGCGAAAGTGGTGAGTGCATCCCGAACGGTGCACTGAGCATATAAAAGGCGCTCCCCAAGAAACTCGTTATCTTCAGAAGACTACTTCGGCCAGCGCCCGCATCAGATCAAAGAGCCGATACAGGTCCCACGCCCACTTTGCCCAACGGCCCAAGCGGTGGAAGTAGCGAACGAGATCAGGTTTATGAGAAGTTGCAGTTCCCATAGCCAAATCCTCCTTACACTTGCAAACTGAGGTTGACCCTCAGCGGCCCGTCCGTCGCGGATTGCACGAACGGCATGTGGCTATGCTCATGGACATATAGACCGCAAGTGTATTGGGGAGCGCCCGTTCCGATGTTAATGGCGAGCGGGGGAAAAGGTCAATCCGTGAGACCAAGCGCCGCCCGTATCGCCCTTGCCGCAGCCTCAAGGCGCGCGTCCGGCCCGCCATACCTTTCCCCCATGCTCCCCGTTGAGTGCCCCAAGACCAAATTCTGGTCGGACTCTGCGACATTGGCGGAAATCATCTTGTCTTTGATCCGATGCCGCAGGGAGTGGACGGTGATTTTCGGATCACTTGTCACCTTGCGGATATGCCGCATAAGGATTTGCGAGCAAGTATCAGAGCCTCTCAATCGACCATACCGGGGAAAGAGAACGGGGCTACCCTCCGCGTCGCTCATAGCCTCTCTAGCGGCCTCCAACGCGCCACCTATCAACGGAACTCTTCGCTGCGAACCGGCTGTCTTGAGGCCCCTGTGGGCATGAGGCACGAGATTTATGTACGGGGTGTTGTGGTCAAGATATACGTCTTCCACCATCAGGCCCGTAACTTCCCCTAGTCGGCACCCCGTACCCTCGACAATCCGCCATATCTGCCACAGATCGGCCCTGCCGTGGTTCTCGATGCGGGAATGGATAGCGGGCAGAAGCTTGTCCGGCATGGGAGAACGCTGGTCCATTGCGGGGCGTTCGACGCGGAGGGAGAGATTGACGAAAGGGTTTTTGCCGTCCGCCACTTCAAACTCAGTGAGGCCGAGGCTGACAACGGCACGAATGACATTGATGTAGCGGGCCGCAGAGGATGCAGCATTGCCGAGATCGCGGAGAAGGTAATCCCGAACGTTCCGCCCATCTTCCCGCGTCAGTTCATTCAAGGGGCGCGACAGGGGCAGTTCCGCCGCTTCAACGTGGCGCATGACAAGTTCTAGCTGATTGAGCTTCTGCCTCTCGTTTCTGTCGCCCTTAATACGCTCTTCGATGTAGAGGCGCTTGGCGTCCGCAAGTGTAGGGGCAGGGCGGGGAAGACGCCCACCGCTCGCCAATATCCCGTATGCCCTCCCTTCCACCTCAGAGCCACCTATGGGCTCCCCCGTGTCCCGGTCGTAGGGCAGCGACTCAAGGTATAGGTCCCTCATAAGGTCGGCGGCTTTTGAGTCGTCTCCAGAGAACGTTCTTCCCCCGATGGTCACTTGCTCGCTGGCAAGCTCAGTTGCGCGCCTACGGGCTTCTATGTGAATATCCAACGGTGTTTGCGAGGCCCCGCCTTTGATTACCGGACGCTCCGGCTTCCTCGCATCGGCGACAAGCTTCTCAAATTCGGCGTTCACTTTCGGGAAGTTTCTCAGGGCTTCCCGTTCGCTATGCCCAAGAAGGCGTTTGAATTCGCCCTTGCCGATCCGGTCTTGCACGTCTTTAGGAACGCGGCGGCGATAGTGAAATGTCCCTGCGGAAGTGCGGATGACGTTCTTCAAGACAAGCCCCATTTGTGTACCCCTTGTGGACCCGAATGTGGACCTGAGGGAACGCATAAGCCTTGAAATTACTGATTAATTTGGGGAATTCAAGATGAAGTGGCTCCCCGGGTCGGATTCGAACCGACGACCTATCGATTAACAGTCGAGTGCTCTACCGCTGAGCTACCAGGGAATATGCGCGCCGCTTGGGCGCTGCGGTGTGAGCGGGTTAATACAAATGCACGGGCGATTTGCCAAGCCCTTTTTGCAAAAAAAAAACATTGTCTTCGGCTTTCGCGCATGAGCCTGAAAAGAGGCCCTTTCTGCGCGGGCCGGTCCCCCTCGGCTACAGGCCCGAGCGGCTATCCCCGGAGACCGCGCTCCCGTCATTCGCGCCGCTTCACGCCATCGCTGGTTTCGCGGTCGTCGCCGCGTTCGGAATCATGCATTTCGCGCATTTCGGCCTCGATCCGCTTTCTGGCGCTGCGGGAGCGGATCTGGTTGGCCGAATAGGAGCGCGGCGACAGTAACAGGTCGCCGTCCTTCTGGATGATGTCGAAGCCGCGTTCGGCGGCCACCGGCTGGTCCTCCGACGTATATGTCGCGACAACCGTCAGCTTGACGTCCGCAATGTTCTCGAAATCGTCGAACCCCTTCGGCGACATCTTGCCGATCAGCGACCTGAAGGAACCAAGGTCGATATGCTCGCCGGAATCGAGCGGCCCCTGAAACCAGCGCTCGCGCCGGTCACGGGTATCGTCCTCTTCAAAATTGAGGTTGGAGAGCGAGTAGCGCAAGGCCCTGTCTCCCTCTTCATCCTTCAAGGTGAAATCGAGCAGGACCGCGTCGACATAGATCGGCTTCGCGCTCATATTGGCGACGAGGCAGTGACCGTCGAGGGTCGGCCCCGCGCCGCGATTGATGAGGATCTTCGCGCGCCGGCCTTCGCGAAAGCCGCTGAAGATCAGCTGCAGATAGATCGCCCAGATGATGATCGTGCAGAAACTTGCGATCGCGCTCAGCGCGCCCGAATGCGCATTGATCCAACCCCAGACCATGACCTCTCCAAAAGGACCCGCCGGGCCCCCTGCGGCAGGTCAGTGCTTATGTGTCATCGACGGGATAGGCCTTCTCCTCGGGGGAGCCGGTCGGCTGTTTCCCGCCAGTTTTGTTGTCAACGATGTCAACCGTCTTCTGTTCCGGCAATTGATCGCGGGAAAGGTAGATGGTGGAGGAGGGGAAGGCGAAGCTCGCGCCATTGCCCTCGACGGCTTCGCGGATTGCGATCAGGAGCTGCTCCTGAACCTCGAGGAAGGCGTTCATGTCGGTCGCTGCGATATTGGCGTAGATGTCGAAGAGAATGGCGAAGTCGCCATATTCCACCAGGCGCACGCGCAGCGGGCTTTCCAGAACGCTCTCATGCGCCTCCAAGGCCGCGTGAATGCCGTCGCGCACCCTGTGCAGGGCTTCGCTGTCCGTCTCGTATCTGACGCCCACCTTGTGGCGGAACAGGAAGACGTCGCGCTGGCTGTAATTGGTGATCTTGTGTTTCACCAGTTCGGCATTGGCGACGATGATCAGCGTCCGGTCCAGCGCGCGGATGCGGGTCGAACGGATGCCGATCTCCTCCACCGTGCCGGCGGTGTCGGAGAACTGGAAGAAATCGCCGACGCGCACGATCCTGTCGGCATAGAGGATGAGGCCGCTGATGAAATTTTCCAGCGTCGGCTGGGCGGCAAGGGCAATGGCGAGGCCGCCAACGCCGAGACCGGCGACGACGCCGTAGATCGGGATGCCGATACGCGTGGCGCCGTAGCCAAGCACGATGATCGCCACCAGAAAGGAGGCGACACGGAAGCCGGTGCGCACCAGGCTTGCGTCAAGGCTTGCATTGTTGACCGCCGGGTTGCGGATCGTCCACATGTAGAGTGTCTGCAGCACCTGGTAGGTAAGCCAGGCCGCTGTCGCCCAGATGATGGCGCTGACGATCGTTGTCAGGATCTGCAGCAGGTCGCCGGTAATGTTGATCTGTTCCTCGCACAGATAGTGGAACAGGTTGGCTGCAAGAATGATCAGAATCGGCGGCATCAGCCGGCGCGATTGACGGGCGGCGGGGTCGAGTGGAACGGGGCGGCGGTTGTTCCATCGGCTGAAGAAGGCAAGCGCAAGCATCATGATGATCACGGTGAGCGCGAACGCGATCCACTGCCAGTAGGCCTGGCCGCCGAACGTGTTCTGAAGCCAGCCGGGACCGTTCAGAATGAACTCGTACCATTGCGGCGCGACGAGGTTTCCGGGCGTATAGATGTAATACTGGTAAAGGTCCTCGCCCCGGTCGGCGATGATCGGCAGGGACTGCAGCGCCTCGTAATCGTCGGGAATTTCGTCCACGGTCGCCGCGGTGAACAGATACTGGCCGGAATAGGGACCGTCCTGCATGCGTTCGATGGTCAGGCTCGTGCCGGGGATGATCCAGCGATCGGGCAGCGATCCGCCAGGCTCGTCCATGCGCGCGCTCGAGCCGGCCGGAAGGCCCGGTATTTCGTCGACCGGCGGCAGGTAGATGCGATCGAAGATCTCCTGAAGCTGGAGCACCGTTTCGATGCTGAACCGCTCGCGCGAGGCGGCGGGAACGTCTGAAAGGTCGAAGGTTTGCGCCGCCTTGCCCAGCAGCGACTGGACGAGAACCAACTGGTCCTTCTGGTCTTGCGTCATGAAGAAGTCGTCATTGGCGAAGAATTCGTCGCGCACGCCGAGCCAGAGCTTATTGGCCGCCTGCATGATCACCAGGAAGCTCTCAAGCGTCGCTCGCGGGCTGCTGGTGTCGGGTGGCGAGATCGGATTGGTCACCAGGCGCTGGTAACGCGACTTCAGGTCTTCATTGCCGCCGGCGTCGCTGATGATTTCCTGAACCAGCTCCGACGCGGTTGCTTCCTGCGCTTCGTGGGGCTGCGTCGGTGTTGTCTGGGCATAGGCTGGCGCCACAAAACCGGGCTGAAAAGCGCAGAGAGAGGCAAATAGCAGGGCAAGGGCGAGCATTGCGCACCGCCCGAAGGAGAATCCTGAGCGGCTATGCCATGCCGGGTAAGAACTGTCTGAATGCTTCACCTTCTCCGCAGCCTCCTATGCGCAAATGATCTCTACCGGAACCTGGCAACGCCGATCCCGGATCAAGCCTAACCGATTTTTTACGTGATTCGAGCCGAACCTTTGTGAATTTGTTGATTTTGCGGCGCTTCGTCTCGTCAGAGCAGGCTGAGAACCGCCGCCGTAAGCACAAGGTAACGCCCGACCTTGGCAAGCGTGACCAGGGCCAGGAAGACGGGAAAGGGTTCGCGCAAGGTCCCGGCGATGACGGTGAGCGGGTCGCCGACAATCGGGGCCCAGCTGAGGAGAAGCGACCATTTGCCGTAGCGCCGGTACCAGGCTTCCGCCCTTTCCAGCGCGCGGGGGCCGACCGGGAACCAGCGGCGGTGGCGAAACCGCGCGATGCCGCGTCCCAGAAGCCAGTTGATGACCGAACCGAGCACATTGCCGAGTGAGGCGGCGAGCACCAGCGCCCAGACCGGATAGTCGCTCGCAACGAGCAGGCCGGAGAGCGCTGCCTCCGATTGCATCGGAAGGATTGTCGCGGCGACGAGCGCGCTTGAGAACAGGCCGCCATAGGCGAGAATCGCGCTCATGACGGTTCGCCATGCCCCGGAAAGGCGGGCAATGTCGCTCTTTTCTCAGCCGGAAGCATGTTCACATCAGCTCCTGCGGAAGACCGTCCTGGAGCGCCTTGCAGCCATTCGCACGCAAAAAGACGCTCCACCCAAATGAATCTACGCATCATTATTTCCGAAAAAACAGCCCCGGTTATCTTCGGGCCGATGCGCTAGACGTTTTAACTATGGCCGGTGAAGGAAAGCGCAACCGTCTGGGGCAGGCCCATCGAACAATGAGCGCCTCCTCGGAGCGGGTGGAACAGCTCTCGTAAACAGGGGGGGGCAAACGCGAAAATGGAGGCCTCGGCCGGAATCGAACCGGCGTGCAAGGATTTGCAGTCCTCTGCGTAACCACTCCGCCACGAGGCCCCGCGCCGCTGAAAAGCAAGCGTTGGCGGGCAATTAGAATGATTTGCAATTTGGTGCAAGGGGAATCTCTGAAAAACAGCCGCTAAATTATCCAGTTGCGAACGCTCTGCAGTGAAGCTGGCAGCACGAGAAGCCAGCCTCCGCAACGACTTCGGTTCCTGGCGTCAGGCACGCGGCCACGGCTGCTTCTCCTCGGATGCAGGCCATGCTGATTCCGCTCTGTCTGCAAGAAGGCGGCGTGTTCATTGCTTTTGGTCGTGTTCAGAAGAAAAATGAACAACCATTGGAAGAGCAGGCTGCATCTCTGCAGCCATAGGGCGGCAGAATGTCAGAAAAGGTCCGGCGTCGGGCGTTTTATTGCTGTTCCGTCGATTGGAAATAGTCAAAACTACCACCGGGGCTCAAACAAAATTCCGCATACCAGAAGATGCGCCCGGAGGATGATCCATGACGAGACCAGTCGAAGGCAGATGCGCCGGCGGTGACGTGGCTGGGAAGATCGCACGGCCACGCACCCGCAAGCGCTGGATCGCCTCGTCGCTCCTGTTTCACTCCACAGCCCTTGCCGGCACACTCGCCGGTTTGCCGGTGCCGTTCTACTCGCGCGGTTACACGCGGGTCTACGCACAGGCCGTCTGCGATCCGAGTTCGACCGGCAACTACGTCAACAATGTCGGCGCGATCGATACGACGACCTTCGCCTGCACGATCTCTTCCTCCGCGACCGTGACTGCGCCGCAATACGCCTATGGCGGCGCGATGACCTGGTACCAGTCGGGCAACGTCTACTACAGCCAGTACGACATGCCGCCGGTCAATCCGCAGCCCGGCCTGAACATCAAGATCACCAACACCGCGACGATCGACGTTTCGGCGGAGGCGGATGTCGCCTCGATGATTTCCTTCAGTGCGCCGGGCGGAACGCATTTCTACAACCGGAGGCATTCCGATGCGATTGGCGTCGTCTCTGCCGGCAGCAACGCCTTCCGCGGCGAGGTCAAGGACGCCGACAAATATTCCGGCGGCGCGGGCGGCAACGTTGCCGTCTACAACAACGCGACCATTCAGAATGCGGCGCGCCACGGCATCTATGCCGTCAGCGGCGGCGGCACGGCCTATGCGACCTATGGCGGCGATGCCGGCACGGTTACGGTCGGGACCACCGCCGATATCTCGGCGCAAGGGTTCGGCGTCGTCGCCCTCAGCCGCGGCGGAGCGACTTGGGCGCTGACCGGCGGTGCCGGCAACAGTTCGACCATTACGGTTTCCGGCGACGTGAATTCCATTGCCTCGACCACGGCAGGCGGCGGCCTCTTCGCGGCCTCCTATGGCGGCAACAGCCCGAACAATATCTCGTGGAACCGAATGGAGGGCGGAACCGGCGGCGTCGCCGGCAATGCGGCCGTGACGCTCGGTTCCAGCGGCAGTGCCTTTTCCGGAACGGTCTCGACGGTCGCTGCCGGCAAGATCGGGAACGACTGGACCTTCACCAAGCGCGAAAGCGGCGCTGCGGTTTCCGCCATCAGCTATGGCGGGCAGGGCCCGGTCAACACCAACGGCTCCGGCGGCGGCTATGACGGCGGCAATGGCGGCACGGCCTCCGTGACGGTCTACGGCGCATCCGGCACCACGATCAAGACGTCCGGAGACGATTCGGGAGGCATCGTTGCGGCCAGCTATGGCGGCTCCAGCCTCGACTACTATGACGCCTCGAAACAGGGCGGCGCGGCGGGCGCTGTCTACGCCCAGATCACGGGCGGCGGCTCCATTTCCACGGCGGGCGCGCATTCGAGCGGCATTCAGGCCACCTCCCTCGGCGGGTTGGGGCAGGTCGCCTCGACGGCATCGACGACGCAGAACGGCAAGGGCGGCACCGGCGGCAGCGTCTACGTCAAAAGCGACTTCGCGATCACCACCAGGGGCGATCATTCCCACGGCATCGCGGCGATCTCTTCGGGCGCCGGCGGCGGTATCTATGTCTGGGACGGCAATGGCGGGTTCCAGTGGGGCGACGCCAATATCGCGTCGAACACAAGCGGAGAAGTCACCGTCAAGAATTATGGGGCAATCGAGGTCTACGGCGTCGATTCCCACGGCATCGTGGCGATGTCGATCGGCGGTGGCGGCGGGCTTCTGACATCGAGCGGCGAGATCGCCACGCAGTCCTACAGCTATTATTCGGCGGTGAACAGTTCCGCTTCGCAACAGGTCGGCGGCGCGTCAAGCGGCGCCTATGCGGCAGGCGTCACGGTGACCAACAAGGCGACGGTCACCACCCATGGCGGATATGCGGCGGGCAAGACCGGCACGCAGAGCACAGGTGATGTTCCGCTGGGCGGCGGCATTGCCATTCTGGCGCAGTCGATCGGCGGCGGCGGCGGCGACAACACCGGTTCCGGCGCGATTGGCGGCATTGGCGGCAGCGGCAAGTCCGGCGGCAATGGCTCCGACGGCGGCACGGTTCTGGTCAACAGCTACGGCGCGCTCACCACCTATGGCGCAGATGCGCATGGCATCGTCGCCCAGTCGATCGGCGGCGGCGGCGGCACGGGCCGCAACAAGAGCGGGCTCTTCGTCGCTGTCGGCGGCAATGGCGGCAATGGCGGCGACGGCAACACAGTGACGGTGAACGCGGGCGCGAACATTACGGCGTCGGGCGATTATGCCGCCGGCATTGTGGCGCAGTCGATCGGCGGCGGCGGCGGTTCCGGCGGCAAGGCAACGGCCTGGGGGATCGGTTTTTCCGATGCGATCGGCGGCAATGGCGGCTACGGCGGCTCCGGCGGACTGGTCAAGTTGAAGACGCTTGCGGGCATGACGGTCAAGACGGGCGGCGTCAACGGCCTCGGCATTCTCGCCCAGTCGGTCGGCGGCGGCGGCGGTTCCGGCGGCGCTGCCAAATCCGTTTCGTTGGGCAAGACCTTCGCTATCGCGATCGCGACTGGCGGCGATGGCGCGGGCGGCGGCGACGGCGGGGAAGCGGAGATCAATCACTACGGCGCCATTTCGACAGCCGGCTATGATGCGACCGGGATCCTGCTCCAGTCGATCGGCGGCGGCGGCGGCTCCGGTGGCGCGTCCAGCGCCCATGCGCTCGCCTTCGGTCTGCCCTTTGACGAGAAGGGCGACAGCTTCGCCCTGGCGATGTCGGTCTCCCACGGCGGCAATGGCGGGGCGGGCGGCGACGGCGGATCCGCGACTGCGGTGCTGAAGGACAAGAGCGCCGTCACGACGAGCGGGGACGGTTCGCTCGGCCTCCACGTGCAATCGATCGGCGGCGGCGGCGGCCAGGGTGGCGATTCGACGGCTGCGGCGGGAACGGCCACGCTGCAGAGCGCTTTCGCCAAGGTGACGGGCGGTGAGGCCGAACTTCAGAAGAAGCTTGAAGGGGATTCCGTCACCGCGACGCTCACCTTCTCGCTTGGCGGCGATGGCGGTGCGGCGGGTGCCGGCGGCAAGGCCTATGCGCACAATTATGGAACGATCACCACCAGCGGTGACTTTGCCGACGGCATGCTGGTGCAATCGATCGGCGGCGGCGGCGGCCAGGGCGGAACCGGCGAGACCGACGGCATCGATTATTTCGGCAGTTCCACCTTCAACCTGTCGCTTTCCATCGGCGGCGAGGCCGGCAGCGGCAGCGACGGCGGCTCGGCCTATGGCGGGGTTGCCGGCGGCGGCGCGGTCAGGACCTACGGCGCGAATTCGACTGCCTTGTTCGTGCAGTCCATCGGCGGCGGCGGCGGCAAGGGCGGCGGCGGCACGGGCAATGTCGATGCCGACAACAAGCTCGAGGTCGGCATTGGCGCCACCGGCGGCGTGGGGGGCTATGGCGGCAGCGTCTATGCCTGGAACAACGGCACGATCCTGACCAAGGGCGATTCCTCGGCCGGCCTGATTGCCCAGTCGATCGGCGGCGGCGGCGGGCAGGGGGGCTCCGGCACCAGTTCCATCGGCCACGCCTTCGAATTCGAGAAGGAAACCAAGGTCAAGTTTTCCGATTGGGTCAAGGCGCATCCCTCCTTCGATGTCGGCGTGACGCTTTCGGCCAATACCGGGGCTTCCGGCGGCGATGGCGGTTACGGCGGCAATGTCTATGTCGGCGTCGACAAAAAGGGCTCGTCGCAGTCGAAGGGCACGACCACGACATACGGCTCCTTCTCGCACGGCGTTCTGGCGCAGTCGATCGGCGGCGGCGGCGGTGCGGTCTCGACCTCCTCCAGCGCCAACAGCGTCACGGTTTCCGGACCGGAAGCCGACCTCGATATTTCGACGATCTCCTTCGGGGCAACCGGCGGCGCAGCTGGTGACGGCGGGAATGTCACGGTCTATGCGGCGAATATCTACACCCAGGGCTTTGCCGCCAACGGCGTGATTGCCCAGTCGCTTGGCGGCGGCGGCGGACATGCGATCCAGACCGGCTATGCCATGGACAAGGTCTCGATCAAGTTCGGGGCGCAGGGCCAGTCCGACGGCACGCGCAATGGCGGCAATGTGCTGGTCGAAACGATCGGAGGGACAAAGATTGTCACCTCCGGCGACAACGCCAACGGCATTCTCGGCCAGTCGATCGGCGGCGGCGGCGGTTTCGCCGGCGTCGCGCTCGGCACCTACAATGCGGTGAATGACGAAAGCATCTCCGGCATCATCAACTCCACCTTCGGCGGCGGCAGCGATAACGGCCACGCCGACGGGCAGAACGTCACCGTCAACCATTACGGTTCGATCAACACGTCCGGCAAACGCTCCATCGGCATTGCCGGCCAGTCGATCAGCGGCGGCGGCGGTTTCCTGACGGCGGCCGCCAACAATTTTGACCAGTCCGGCTTCGTGCAGAAGCAGGCGCCTGCCAGCGCCCACAATGTCGATATCACGGTCAAGGACAATGCCTCGATCGTCACCTCCGGCGATGGCGCCTTCGGCATTCTTGCGCAAACGGTTTCCGGCGGCGGCGGCGTTTCGGCCGATCTCGCCCAGAAGCTGAATGCCTTCTACCGCTATTACGGGCAGACGGTGACCGGTAGCCAATACTATTATTCCAACAATTCCGGCATCGCCGAACAGACCGGCTATGTCTCGGTGATCGTCGACGGCAGCGTCAGCACCACTGGCAAATACGCGCACGGCGTCTTTGCCCAGGCGATCGGCGGCTCGGGCGGCATTTTCCTGCAGAATGGCAAGACCTATGCGGGTACGCTCGCCAATTTCAACGACCAGCAGGATCCGGACGTTGCCGCAAATGCGCAGAACGGCAATCTCGAAGTCACGATCAACGGCAGCGTTAAGGTTTCAGACCCGACCGCCTGGGGTGTGTGGGCGCAGGCAACCGGCGTGGCGATGACGCTGACGGTCGGAAGCGACGGCGTCCTCTCCGGCTCGACGGCGGCGGCCGTCAACGGGGACTATAGCGGCGGTGCCGTCTATTCCTCCGGCGCCGACCGAACCGTGCTCATGCAATATAATCACGGCACGGTGACCGGGAATGTCGTTCGACACAGGTTTGCAAGCTCGGCATCGGCAGCCGATGGTGTGGTGCGGACGGCAGCGAGCGCTGGTTCCAGCCTGTTCGTCAACCAGGGCACGGGCACGTTCGTGACCGGCCATATCGCCGATGCCGGCAGCATTCTGAACGCCGGCAGCATCAATCCGGGCGGAGCGTGGAACACGGTCCGGACGCGCGTGACCGGCGACCTGCTCGGCGTTGGCACGAAAGATGCGGGCAGCGCCTATGACGTTGCCGATCTCGGTCTTTCGACCACCTTCTCGCCCTTCAGCTATTTCGACCGCAGCGACCGGATCGACTGGCGCACCGAAAATTCGAGCAAGGGTGGCCTTCTGACCGGGCTCGACGTCGACATGGAGAACGGCACGGCCGACACGCTTCTGATCGAAGGCGACTTCGCCGGTACCTGGGGCGTCGATATCAATGCCAACGCTCTGCTGCCAAACACGCGCGCCGAGTTCCTGAAGGCGGAGGGGATGGATACGGCCGAGCTTTCGGCGCTCTCCTCCCTGGTCTTCGATTTTACCGATGTGACGAAATCGACCGAGGGCTGGCACGGTTTCTCCGTGGCTGACGCGCATTTTGACGACAACGGCGTACCGCTCGGCAGAAATGCAGGCGGCGTTTCGCGGGCGATGCAGCAGGCCTGGGACAGGATCGCGGACGGCAGCGCAACGGAAGTCAAATTCGCCGAGGACGAGATCTCGCTCGGCGCGGCCTTCGGCGCCTTCCACCAGGCCGATCCCGATACGTTCGACGACATGCTGCTCGAGCTTGCCTCGCAGACGGCGGCGGCGCCGCTGGCCGATTCGCCTTCCGCCGCGATCGCGGCCGCCAACAGTGTGCTGTCCTGCCCGGCCTTTGCGACGACGGGCGTGATGATGGACGAGGGGTCGTGCGTGTGGAGCCGTGCGCTCGGCGGCGAGACCACGCAGGGCCAGCACGGCGATTCCTCCGGCTATACCCAGTCGGTCGGCGGCTTGCAGTTCGGCGGGCAGGCGGCGCTCAACGATGGCTGGTTCCTCGGCTCGGGTCTGACCTACGAGAACAGCTGGTTCCGCAACAAGAGCGGTTCTGAAAAGTTGGAGCAGCAATCCTTCACCGGCGCGGTGGCACTGAAGAAGGAGGCCGGCCCATGGCTTTTCGGCTTCGTCGGCGGCGCCGGCTACAACTGGGGCGATTCCAAGCGCTACATCAATCTCGACACGCTCTCTGCCACCGCGCGCGGCGAGCCGGATTCGGCGATGTTCTTCGCCCGCGCCCGCGCATCCTATGAATTCGCCTTCGGCGAAGACTATTACATGCGTCCCAAGGTCGATTTCGACGTCATCAACATGCATCAGTTCAGCTATACCGAAACCGGTGCCGGGGCGATGAACCTGATGGTCGACGGCAATTCGGATACCGCCTTCGGCGTGACCCCGGGGATCGAATTCGGCGCGCGGATCCCGTTCCTGGAGGACTGGCCGGCGCGGCTTTATGGCGATCTCGGCGTGTCCTTCCTCTCCGCCGACAGCTGGGAAACGACCTCGCGCTTTGCCGGCCTGTCATCGATGGACAGTTTCTCCACCTTCACCCCGATTGCCGATACCGTCGGACATGTCACACTCGGGCTGGACCTTGCCAAGCGGCAGGGCATGGAATTGAAATTCCAGTATGACGGCGCCTTTGCCGATGACTACCAGTCGCATACCGGCTCGATCAGGTTCGGTTACCGGTTCTGATCGGTTTCCGCAGCGAAACTTGCCTTAATTTCAGGCATCGCTAACCTCGGGCGGCGCGGGGAATCGTGGCGGAGGCATCGTATGTCGGAAAATCGGGCGCTCATCTTTCTGGTTCTGGCCTTTGCCATGCTGTGGCTGCCGCTCGGCCAGCATGAATTTCTGCTCACCGGCTGGATGAAGCTCGCCACCTTCATGGCGCCGTTCCTGGTGTTCTTGGCCTTTGCCTTTTCCGAAAAGCCCTTGCGGCTTTCCGACAACGATATCGGCTTTTATGCGCTGATCCTGTGGATCGCCTATATCATCCACCAGTTCGAGGAGCACTGGGTCGACCTTCTCGGTCAGGTCTACGCCTTCAAGCCCTATGTCAACATGGTGCTGCTTGACCTGATGCGTGCACCGGCAGGCACGCCGCCGCCGCTGACCGATGCAGGTGTGTTCGTCATCAACACGTCACTGGTCTGGCTTGTGGCGGCGCTGGCGATCCTTAAGGCGCGCCATCGCCTGTTTCCGGCGCTGTGCATGGTGTCGATCGTTCTGGTGAACGCCGTCAGCCATGTCGGCATGGCGATTATCCGGGGCGGCTACAATCCGGGCCTGTTGACGGCGATCGTCCTGTTCTTTCCGCTTTCGCTCGCCATCTATGGCCAGCTTCTGAAGACCGGCATCGCCAGCCGGCGCGAGGTCGCGGCCAGCATCGGCTGGGGCGTGGTCGCGCATATCATCATGTTTGCCGGTCTGCTGGCGGCAGGCTATTTCCATGTCATACCGGAAATCGGCTATTTTGCCCTTCTCGTGATCTGGTCGGTCGTGCCCTGCCTTGTTTTGCGCAACCATTCGCCCGGAGCAATCATGAAACCAGTGGAGGGGTGATGTCTTGGCGCTGATGGACAAGGAACTGGCGAAGAAGAGCGTTGACCGACCCATCCCGGTGCGCGCCTGTTTTACCGTCGCCCTCTCGATCCTGATCCTTCTTTTCGTGGGGCTCTCCGCGCTGGCGATGGCGGCCCCTGCCTCATGGACCGGCGCCTGGGATTCGCGCTGGTTCGATGGCGGCGCACGGGTCTACATGCAGCAGGACGGCACGCATGTGACCGGGCGTTACCCGGCCTATAACGGCCGGCTCGAAGGCGAGGCCGAGGGGCGGAGGCTTGTCGGGAAATGGACGACGCCGAAGGGCAGCGGTTCCTTCGAATTCATCCTGTCGGAGGATGGCCGGAGCTTTGTCGGGCGGCTCGGCAACAAGCAATGGTGGACGGGCGCTCGGATCGGCAGCGACCATGACCAGGACCTGCGCGCCTTCCAGTCCTCACCTTCGGAAACGCTGCGCACCTTCCTGATCGCCGCCGAGGCGGTGGAAAGCGGGCGGCTGGAATACCAGGACGACCTTCTGTCCATGCTGATCTTTCCGGAGGGCGGCCGCGAGAACCATGCCCGCGAACTGGCGCCGCTCGTGCTTCTGCTTGACCAGTTTACCGTCGATCCGGACGTTTTCGAGACCAAGGCCCCGGAAGGCGATGAAGCCGAACTGGTGCTGACGCGCTATGACGGACGGACCCTGCCGTTGCAATTCCGCCGTGTCGGCGAGGACTGGTTCATGGTCGCGCCGCCGGCCGATCTCGTGAAAAAACTGTTTTCCGAGATCGCGGCCGGCCTGCAGGGCGGCGGCTACAAGGCGGGCGGCCGGTTTGACGGCTCCACGCCGCGCGCGGCCATGGAAAGCTTCATCGACGCCATGCGCGCCGCGCCTGCCATGCAGGACACCGCGATTGCAGCACTCGACCTTTCCGAAATGCCGACAGTGGTCCGCGACCGCCAGTCCGTGCTTGTCGCCGAATATCTGAACGAGGTGATTGCCAGGATCGGCGAGGTCGTTTTCCAGGAAATTCCCAATGATCCCGGGTCGCTGGAGCCCTTCGTCTATTTCACCCATCCCGCCGGCGATATCGTGCTCGCCCCGACGGAGACCGATGACGGCGTGCAGTGGCAGTTCACGCCGGAGACGGTGCGCACGGTCCGCGCGCTGTATGCGGCCACGGAAAACCTGCCGCAGGCCGTCAGGGTTCTCCCCTATGACACCCATTCGAAAGCGCCTTATTTCAAGATCCGCGCGATCGTTGCCGGGGCGATGCCCGCGGCATTGCAACCGGTTGGGCCGCTGGAGGCCTGGCAATGGGCGGGCCTTGTCGCCATCTTCGTTGTCGCCGTTGCCGCCGCGCTTCTCGTCGGCCTTGTCCTCTCGCTTGCCGGACGGCTTGGCCAGTCGAGCGGAAAGGCGGCAAGCAGCCGCGCCTTCGCGATCTGGGGCTTCCGTCTGCTCGCCTTTGGCGTCATCAACTATCTCGGTTTTGCCATTCTCGGTCTGCCGTCCGAATTCGGCAGCGCCATCAAGTCGCTGGCGGTGCTGATGATGATCGCGGGGGCGGTCCCAATCGAATTCTGGCTCGTCGACCGGCTGCATAACGCTATCGATCGCGCCGGTCTGATCAATCAGCGCGGAGCGATCCTGGCGTCGCTTCTGGTGGGCGTTGCCAAGGTTCTGGTGGTCTGCGCCAATATTCTGCTGTTTGCCGATGCGCTCTCTATCCCTTACGGCGCGGCAATTGCCGGACTGGGCATTTCCGGCATTGCCATTGCCTTTGCGGCGCGTTCGACGCTCGAGAACGTAATCTCGGCCTTCATCCTGTTCGTCGACCGGCCCGTTGACGTGAATGATCTCGGCCGCTTCGACGGCCGCATCGGGACGATCGAGCATATCGGGCTCAGGGCAACCGTCATCCGCACGCTGGATCGCACATTGCTGACTATCCCGAATTCCGATTTCATCGCCGACAGCATCGAGAATTTCACCCGTCGCGACAGCGTGTTGATGCGCCGCAGTTTTGCGCTCAGACCGGAGACGAGCCTGGACCAGCTGCGCTACCTGCTGACGGAGATCCGCCGCATGCTGATCGCCCATCCGAAGGTTCTGCCTGACCCGGCTCGTGTGCGCCTGCTCGGCATTACCGAAAACCGGGTCGAATATGAGATCTTCGCCTATATCCGCACCGTCGATTACTCCGAGTTCCTCGCCATACAGGAAGATGTGATCCTGCGGATGATGGAACTGGTCGAAAAATCCGGGACGGATTTCGCCTATCCGGCGAGCACGCTCTATCTCGCGCGCGATCGCGGCATCGACGCCGAAAAGGGCGAGACCGCCGAGCGGGCGGTGGCGGGCTGGCGCGGCGAGGGAAAGCTTCCCTTTCCCAACCTCACGGCGGACGAGGTTTCCGGCCTGCGGGACACGCTCGATTATCCGCCCGAAGGCGCTCCGCCCGAGGATGAACAGTATAAGCCCGCCAGTCCCGAAGAGAAGCGACAGCGCGGCCGCTTCTGGCTCTTCCGCTTCGGCCGAAGGTGAGCATGGCGGATTGTGAAGTCTTGCCCGAGCGCGGGACGACACTTTGCCAACACGCAAAGCGCGGCATTCCTTTTTCGGGAAGTGGTTGTTCGCGCTGTCATTGTTCTGACAAGAGATATTCGGCTTATTCTCCGTTTTCTTTGTCTCTGAAAAATATTTTTAAAAATCAGATATATAGAAAATGCAGATCTTTACTGGAACTGTTTCAGAGTTTCGTCCGTTGACTGTTACGCGGTTGAGAGGAGCCGCAACGACAGGTCTCAGAGTTTTGAGAATGGGAACCATCTGTTCGGGTTGCGCCTGAATATTGAATGGTCTTCGAGGAGGAAAACATGTTTGCATTCAGTAGCAGATCGAAACTTCTGGCCGGCGTGGTATTCGCAAGCGCCCTGGCCATGTCTGGCGCTAAAACGGCAAGCGCTCTTGATGTCAGCATTGGCGGAGAGAACGGCATCAATGCCAGCGTCGATGCCGACCTCAACCCGGAAGGCGGCATTGGCGCGGATGTCGGCGCAAGCGTCGGCGGTGACAGCGGCGTCAACGCCGATGTGGGAGCCGATGTCGGTGGTGGTCAGGCTGTCGGTGCGGATGTCAACGCGAGTGTCGGCGGCGACAGTGGTGTGAATGCCAGCGCGGATGCAGATGTTGGCGGCGGCTCCGGCATTGGCGCTGGCGTGGATGCCGGCATTGGCGGTTCCTCCGGCGTCAACGCCTCGGCTGATGCCAATGTTGGCGGTGGTTCGGGCATCGGCGCGGATGTCGACGTCGGGATCGGCGGTTCGGACGACGGCGGCGCGCCGGGCGGTCCGATCGGCGGCGGCGACAATGGCGGTGGAAATAATGGCGGCGGCAGCGGCGGCTCCGGCGGCATGGGCGGTTCCGGCGGCAGCGGCACGGCCGGCGGTGGCTCCGGCGGCGGAGACATGCCGTCCGATCGGAGCGACCGGCGCCTGGTAACGGCTTTCGATCAGCTCTCGGGTAAAGAGCAGCAGGTGGTGCGCCGCCAGTGCGAGAGCGTCATGCGGACGCCGGACAATTTCGAAGCGGGCCTGCAGCGATTGTGCCGCCTGATGTACGAATACCGTCGCTGACATCGACCGCAAATTTGGCCGACAGGTTAGGCCGACAGGAAGAGGGCGCGGATAACGCGCTCTTTTTCGCGTCTGTTGCGCATTGCCGCAAATTGGACAAGCATTGCACTCACGCCTTGCCACGGGGCGATGGTCGATTTAAGAAAAATGCTCTGGCGGCGTGACAGTCTCACGTGGCTTCCAATGGCTCGCGAAAATGCACTGTGAGGTTGATGGCGATGATGAATTTCGAAACAGCGCGTGAAAAGATGGTGGAGTGCCAGATCCGCACCACCGATGTCACGGCGCATCCGGTAATCTCTGCGTTCCTGTCGGTCCCGCGCGAAGCATTCCTTCCGGCCAAGCTGAAGCCGCTTGCCTATATCGACGAGGATATCCTGGTGAAACCGGCCACCGCCGGCAGCCCTGCGCGCTACATGATGGAGCCGTCGCCGCTCGCCAAACTGATCCAGCTGGTGGAAGTGTCCAAAAAGGATGTCGTGCTCGTGGTCGGCACGGGCGAGGGTTATGCCGCCGCCGTGCTGTCGCTGCTGGCGCAATCGGTCGTCGGCATCGATAATGACGAGGAGCTGGTGCAGTCGGCGAGCGACAATTTTCTCGAGCTTGGTTACGACAATGCTGCCGTGGTCGTTGGCGAACTGACGGCTGGCTATCCTTCGGAAGCGCCCTATGACGTGATCTTCGTCAATGGCGCGGTCGAATATATTCCGGAGGCTCTGCTCGAGCAGCTTCGCGACGGCGGTCGCCTGGTCTGCGTCGAGGGGGCGGGCAATGCGGCGCGCGCCAAGATTTATCGCCGCGACGGCGATGTCTTCTCCGAGTTCCTTTCCTTCAATGCCGCCGTGAAGCCGCTGCCGGGCTTTACCCGCGAGAAGGCCTTCGAATTCTGACTTCGGCGGAAAGGCAGGTTCGTTGCTCAAAAACCTGTGTACAGCCCTGAAAACACGATGTTTTCAGGGTGGGGCCTGTTGGAACCGGATTATCCTTGGCTATGATTCGGGTGGACGAGAAACTCGCATAAGCGCGCAGAAAGGTTTGTCATGGCGCAGCCGAAGTTGCAGCAAGAGCCGACGATGGAAGAGATTCTGGCCTCCATCCGGCGGATCATCGACAGCGGCGAGGATGCCGGGCGTTCGCCGGGCTATCGCTCCTCGCAGCCGCGCGAGAGCGCCGAGGTCCGCAGCGATGAGGCCCGGCAGCCGACAGCACATGGTGAGGAAGACTGGTATCAGCGCGACGCGGATCGCCCGAGCGAGCCGGTGATCATGTCGCGCCACCATGCCGCTGACGAAGCTGTTGCCTCTGAACAGGACGAGCCGGTGCGCCAGGAGCCGCCGATGGCCGAGCAGCAGGTCTATCACAGCGAAGAGACCCAGGCGGCTGAGCCTGTCTATCGGGAAGAAGCATCCGGTGAGGCGTCGTTCGACACAGGGCCGTCCTCCCAGGCTGTCTATCCCGGCACGATGGGCGAGGTCGCTCGACAGCTGCGCGCGGCAACCGGCCAGTTCGACGCCCATGAACAGCAGAATGCGCCGGAAGCTGCCGGACCAGCCGAGAGCGAGGATGATGCGCCGCTGCTTTCCGCCGAATCCGAGTTGCGCATTTCCGAGGCGCTGCGTGAACTGTCCGCCGCGCTGGAGCGCGAGGGCGCGCGCAGCATCGAGGAGATCGTCGCCGAAGAGCTTCGTCCGCTCCTCAGCGACTGGCTTGAGACCCACATGCCCTCGATCGTCGAAAACGTGGTTGCGCGCGAACTCGAGCGCATGCGTCGGCGCTGATTGCGCCTGGTCGCCAAACCCTATTCTCCGGCCTTCCGGGCCGCCGGGCCGTCCCTTTCGGGGCGGCTTTGTTGTTGACAGGGTTTGCGCCAAACGCTTAACAACATCTGGCTCTCGACCGGCCCTTAAGCCGGTGAAACAGGGGGCGGTCAAAAACCGGAAATGACGGTCGGCCGCACGCGCCGATCATCCTTTCAAACCAGGAATTGGCACGGAAATGCTTGACAAGACCTATGACGCGAAGAGCGTCGAACCCAAGATCGCCGACCGCTGGCAGGAAGCCGATGCGTTCAAGGCAGGCGCCAATGCAAGGCCGGGTGCGGAGTCTTTCAGCATTGTGATACCGCCGCCGAATGTGACCGGCTCGCTGCATATGGGCCATGCGCTCAACAACACGCTGCAGGATATTCTGATCCGCTTCGAGCGCATGCGCGGCAAGGACACGCTGTGGCAGCCGGGCATGGACCATGCCGGCATTGCCACCCAGATGGTCGTCGAGCGCCAGCTGATGGAAAAACAGCTGCCCGGACGCCGCGAATTGGGTCGCGAGGCCTTCATCGACAAGGTCTGGGAATGGAAGGATGAATCCGGCGGCCAGATCCTCAACCAGCTGAAGCGCCTCGGCGCCTCCTGCGACTGGTCGCGCGAACGCTTCACCATGGATGAGGGGCTGTCGCAAGCCGTTCTCGAGGTCTTCGTCACGCTCTACAAGCAAGGCCTGATCTATCGCGGCAAGCGTCTCGTCAACTGGGATCCGGAATTCGAGACCGCGATCTCCGACCTTGAGGTCGAGAACCGCGAGACCGACGGCCATATGTGGCACTTCAAATACCCGCTGGCCAATGGCGAGACCTACACCTATGTCGAGAAGGACGAGGACGGCAATGTCGTTCTCGAAGAGGAGCGCGACTACATCTCGATCGCCACGACGCGCCCCGAGACGATGCTGGGCGACGGCGCGGTCGCCGTTCATCCGTCCGATGAACGCTATGCGCCAATCGTCGGAAAATTCTGTGAAATCCCGGTTGGGCCGAAGGAACATCGTCGCCTGATCCCGATCATCACCGATGAATATCCGGATCCCGATTTCGGCTCCGGCGCGGTCAAGATCACCGGCGCACATGATTTCAACGACTATCAGGTTGCCCGCCGCAACCACATTCCGCTCTACCGCCTGATGGACGAGAAGGCGGCGATGCGCCAGGACGGCGAGCCCTACGCGACCTGTGCCGCCCAGGCCATGCAGATCGCGAAGTCCGGCGAGCTGCCGAGCGAGGCGGAAGTCGATGACATCAACCTCGTGCCCGATGAATATCGCGGGCTCGACCGCATGGTTGCGCGCAAGCGTATTGTCGATGCGATCAATGCCGAGGGCCTTGCCGTGACTGTGAAGGACGAGGAGGGCAATGATGTCCCCTTCGTCGAGAACAAGAAGATCATGCAGCCATTCGGCGACCGCTCCGGCGTCGTCATCGAGCCGATGCTGACCGACCAGTGGTTCGCCGATGCCAAGACGCTGGCCGAACCGGCAATCGCGTCCGTGCGCGAGGGCCGCACGAAGTTCGTGCCGAAGAACTGGGAAAAGACCTATTTCGAATGGATGGAAAACATCGAGCCTTGGTGCATTTCGCGCCAGCTCTGGTGGGGCCATCAGATTCCGGCATGGTACGGCCCGGACGGCTCGGTCTTCGTCGAAAAGACCGAGGAAGAGGCGCTCGAGGCTGCCATCCAGCACTATATCTCACATGAAGGCCCGTGGAAGGCCTGGGTCGAGGAGCAGCTCGAGAATTATGAGCCCGGCAATATCCTGACCCGCGACGAGGACGTGCTCGACACCTGGTTCTCCTCCGGCCTCTGGCCCTTCTCCACGCTCGGCTGGCCGGAGAAGACGGACGAACTGGCGCGCTACTATCCGACCAGCGTTCTCATCACCGGTTTCGACATCATCTTCTTCTGGGTCGCGCGCATGATGATGGATGCGCTGCATTTCATGAAGGATGAACACGGCAATCCGATCGAGCCGTTCCACACCGTCTATGTCCACGCCCTGGTGCGCGACAAGAACGGGCAGAAGATGTCGAAGTCGAAAGGCAATGTCATCAACCCGCTCGACCTGATCGATGAGTATGGCGCCGACGCGCTGCGCTTCACGCTCGCCATCATGGCGGCGCAGGGGCGCGACGTGAAGCTCGATACCAGCCGTATCGCCGGCTACCGCAATTTCGGCACCAAGCTGTGGAACGCCACCCGCTTTGCCGAGATGAACGGCATGAAGCTCGACGCCGCCTTCCGTCCGGAAACGGCGACGCAGACGATCAACCGCTGGATCCTGACCGAGCTTTCGAAGACCGCCGAGGAAGTGACGCGGGCGATCGAATCCTACCGCTTCAACGAGGCGGCGGGTGCGCTCTATCACTTCGTCTGGCACGAGCTCTGCGACTGGTATCTGGAGCTGCTGAAGCCCGTCTTCATGGGCGAGGACGAGGCCGCAAAGGCCGAGGCGCAGGCCTGCGTCGCCTATGTTCTTGCCGAGACCTACAAGCTGCTGCACCCGTTCATGCCGTTCATGACCGAGGAGCTCTGGGCCCATATCGGCGGCGAGGGCCTGCTTTGCCATGCCGACTGGCATGTGCCACTCTATCGCGATGCTACGGCTGCCGACGAGATCAACTGGCTGGTCGATCTGGTTTCCGGCATCCGTTCCGCCCGCGCTGAAATGAACGTTCCGCCATCCGCCAAGGCGCCGCTGATCTTCGTTGGCGCCAATTCGGTGACCCGCGAGCGCAGCGCCCGGCATTTCCCCGCGATCGAACGTCTGGCGCGCGTCGATTCGCTCGACTTCGAACAGACGACGCCGAAGGGCGCGGCCCAGGTGATCATCGGCGAGGCGACCGCCTGCATTCCGCTCGGCAGCCTGATCGATGTGGCGGCCGAAACCGCGCGCCTGGAAAAGGCGATCGGCAAGGTCGACAAGGATATCGAGCGCAGCGAGAAGAAGCTCGGCAACGAAAAGTTCGTCGCCAATGCGGATCCGGAAGTGGTCGAAACCGAACGTGAGCGTTTTGCCGAACTGAAGACCCAGCGCGAACAGCTCGCCGTGGCGCTGACACGGGTGTCCGAAGCCGGGTGATCGGTTTGGGCCGATGAAATGACGAGAAGGGGCGGAGCGTTACGCGCTACGCCCCTTCTTCTTTTTACTTCTTTCTACCAGCGCTGGTGGACGTGGGGGGCGATGCGGTTGCGGTAGATTTCCTCCATCGCCGCCATCACATCGGCGCCGATCACCGGCAGATCGGAGGCCCGCGCATTGCCCTTGGCCTGCTCGGCGTTGCGCGCACCGGGAATGGCGACGGTGACCGCCTCGTTCATCAGGATCCAGCGCAGCGCAAAGGCCGCCATGGTTTCACCGCCGGGCACATGCTTGCGCACTTCCTCCACCGCATCGAGCGCGATCTCGAAGGGCACGCCGGCAAAGGTTTCGCCGACATCGAAAGCTTCGCCCGAACGGTTGAAGTTGCGGTGGTCTTCCTTGTCGAACTGGGTGTCGCGGGTGATCTTGCCGGAGAGAAGCCCGGAGGCGAGCGGCACGCGAACGATCACGGCGACATTCCTGCGTTTTGCTTCCGGCAGGAACAGCGAGGCCGGGCGCTGGCGGAAGATGTTGTAGATGATCTGCACGCTGGCAACGCCCGGATATTCGATCGCCTTCAGCGCTTCCTCGACCTTTTCGACGCTGACGCCGTAATTGGCGATCTTGCCCTTGGCCTTGATCGCATCCAGCGCCTCGAAGACCTCCGGACGGTAGAAGGCCTCGGTCGGCGGGCAGTGAAGCTGCACCAGATCAAGCTGCTCCATCTTCAGGTTTTTCAGGCTGCGATCGATGAAGCCTTCCAGGTTTTCGCGGTTATAGCCCTCGGCGGTATGCGGGTTGAGCCGGCGGCCGGCCTTGGTGGCGACGAAGGGCTTTTCGCCGCGGCTTGCCAGAACGTCGGCAATGATCTTTTCCGAGCGGCCATCGCCATAGACATCGGCCGTATCGATGAAATTGATGCCGGCATCGAGAGCCGCATTCAGTGCCGCCCGGCCGTCTTCCTCGCTGACGGAACCCCACGATCCGCCGATCTGCCAGGCGCCGAAACCGATGTTGGAGACGGGGCGTCCTGTACGTCCGAAATTGTGATAATGCATGCTTTCCTCCGGTGAATGTCTGATTCCCGCCCTCAAAGAGGCGGACGGGACAAGGCGCCGGTCCGGCGCTTGTTTGGGCTTGCTGTGCGAACCTAAGGTCTTTTACGCCGCGAAGGCTGAAGAAAAAACAGGGAAACGAAATTTGTGACCTCCTTCCGCTTCATCCACGCCGCCGATCTGCATCTGGGCAGTCCGCTTTCCGGTCTGATGCTGAAGGACCGGCAGATGGCGGAACGCTTCGCCGCCGCCGGGCGCGATGCCTTTTCCGCGATGGTTGAATACGCGCTGGCCGAAAGCGTGGATTTTCTGGTGATAGCCGGCGACGTCTATGACGGCGCCTGGAAGGACAATCATATCGGCCTGTTCTTCAACCGCGAGATCGCGCGGCTTTCGCGCGCCGGCATCCCCGTCTATTTCCTGCGCGGCAATCACGATGCGGAAAGCATCGTCGCCCGCACCATCGCCATGCCCGAGGGTGTTCATGAGTTTTCCACGCGCAAGCCGGAGACCTTTGTTCTCGATGATCTGAAGGTGGCGCTGCACGGCCAGGGCTTTGCCGAGCGCGTGGCGGCCGACAACCTGGCGCTGTCCTATCCGCCGGCCGTGCCCGGCCATTTCAATATCGGCGTGCTGCATACCTCGCTGTCCGGCCGTCCGCCGCATGCGGTCTATGCGCCGTGCTCGGTGGCCGATCTTACCTCGCGCGGCTATGATTACTGGGCGCTTGGCCATGTCCATGCCTTCGAGGAGGTCTCGGCCGATCCGCTGACCCTCTATCCGGGTAATCTGCAGGGCCGCAACATCCGCGAGACCGGGCCAAAGGGCGCGGTGCTGGTGAGCGTCGAGGATGGCCGGCCGCGCTATGAGCGGGTGATGCTGGATTGCGCCCGGTTCGAGACGGTGGAGGTGATGCTTGCCGAAGACCTGCCCGAAAGCGCCATTCCCGGCGCAATCGAGGCGGCGCTCGCGCCCTTTGCCGAGGCGGCGGATGAGCGGCCTCACGCGCTCAGGGTCACGCTTTCCGGGCGTCATGCGTCAGCCGAGAAGATCAAGGCGGCGCGGTCCCAGTGGCGCGACGATGTGCAGGCCGCATGCCATCGCATTCACGCCGATCTCTGGCTCGAAAAGCTTGTGATCGCGCTTGAGGCAACGGGCAGGGAAACGGTTGCGGCGACAGGTGAGCTTGCGGTCGACATCGATGCGCTGGTCGGATCGATCGCAGCCGGTGAAAACGCCGGCATCGGTGAACTCATTGGCGAGATTTCCCGGAAACTGCCGGGCGGAACCGGAGCGGGCGAAGAGCCGCTTGGCGCCAGCGAGGCAGAGCTTCTGGCGGAAGCGCGCGACATCCTGCGCGCGCGGCTTGCGGGCGAGGGCTGAGCGATGCGGTTTCTTTCACTCGACCTCCTGCGCTACGGACATTTCTCCGACCATGCCATCACCTTCAGGCCCGATACCGCGCTTCATGTCGTCTACGGGCCGAACGAGGCGGGAAAATCTTCCGCACTGTCGGCCTTTTCCGATCTTCTTTTCGGCTTTCCCGATCGCGATGTCGGCTACGATTTCCTGCATCAGGCCCGTGATCTGAGGATCGGCGCCCAAATTCGCGCGCGCTCCGGCGAGACGCTGGCCTTCCGCCGCCGCAAGGGCCGCAAGGATACGCTTCTGGCTGCCGGCGGCGACAGCGAGACCGCGCTCAATGACGATGCGCTCTCCGCCTATCTCGGCAGCCTCGACCGCACCGTGTTCGAGCGGGCCTTCGGGCTTGATAGCGAACGGCTGCGGGCAGGGGCTGACGAAATGCTGGCCGATGGCGGCGAGATCGGGCAGATCCTGTTTTCCGCTGCCTCCGGACTGACGGGTCTCAGGGCAATCGGGCAGAGGCTTGAGGCGGATGCCGACGGGATCTATGCGCCGCGCCGCGCGCAAAACCGCCGTTTCTACCAGGCGCTCGACCGCCATGAGGCGGCGCGCAAGGCCGAGCGGGCGCTGGAGCTGAACGCCAGCGAATGGAAGGCGCTGTTGCGGGCAGAAAGCGAGATTGACGACGAGCTTGCAGCCCTTGCCGACAGGCAGCACGCGCGGCGCACCCGCATGGAAACGCTCGACCGCCTGCAGCGGCTGCGCGGTCTGATTGCCGAAATCGACGGCCATGAACGCGCCTTGCAGGCCTTTGCCGATCTTGAAGCCGTAGCTGACGAGACCGGTGCGGAACTCGAAGTGCTTCATGCGCGCGAAGGCCAGCGCAAGAGCGAGATCGAAAACAGGGTCGAGCGGCTGGCAACGCTCGGACGCGATCTCGAGGCGCTGAAAATCGACGACCAGTTGCTCGCCCGTCGCGAGGAGATCCGCCGTCTCCATGGCGAGAGCGGGCTTTACGCCGAGGCTCTCGGCGGCCTGCCGGAGCGTGAGGCAGGGCTGGAGGAAACGCTTTCAGCGCTTTCAATTCTCGCCTCGGAACTTGGCATTTCCGACATCGATCGTCTGGAAAAGCACCGCCCGGACACGATCGTGCTTGCCGAATTTGGCGCGGTGATCGACGAGGCAAGGCGGCTGGACCGCGAGGCCTCCGCGCTTGAAAAAGGTCTTGCTGATAGCCGCGCCTCGCTCGAAAACCTTGAGCGCGAAGGCGGCGGCGGACAATTGACCGATCCGGCGCCGCTGCGCCGCCGCTTCGATGCATTGCGGCCCGACATTGCAAAATTCGACGATGCCGAGGCGCTGGAGACCGAGATTGCCGGCCGCCGCCGCGCCCTGGCGGACAATGCGGCGCTGCTGCGCCCGGCCGTTACCGACATCTTCGGCCTTTCGCGCGCGGCTCTGCCGGATCAGGCGGCGGTGCGGGCGGCGGGCGAGACGATTTCGGCGATCCGCAACGCTCTGGAAACGCAGGAGCGGAGGAAGGCTGAAGGCGATCGGGAGCGGCTGCAAATCGAGGGGCTGATCGCCGAGGAGGCCGGCGACACGCCCGTGCCGACGCGCGAGGACATTGCGGCTGGCCGGGGTGAGCGCGACCGGCTCTTCGATGAATTCGTCGCGGGAAACAGCGAGCGGGAACGCTACGTCGCAGCGGTTCGGGCCGCCGATAAACTTGCCGACAGCGCTCTCGACAATGCCGACACGGTGGCCCGTCACGGTGAATATCGCAAACGTCTCGCGGCGCTGGCGCGTGATCGCGAAGCCGCGGATCGTGAGACTGAGCGGTTGACCGCAGAGCTTGCAGCGGAGAGCGAAGCTCACCGGTCGCTTTTCCGCGCAGCGGGCGTCGAGGCCGGCGCGCCGGATGACATGCTTGAATGGCTGCGCCAGATTGCCGTGCTGCTGGATCAGCGCGCGCAATTGTCGGGCCTCATCGATCGGCAGACCGGGCTGGACAAGCTGAAGGAAGAACTGCGGGCAAGCCTTCTGCCGCTTGCGGACGAGGCGGATGCCACGATGCCGGTTCAGGCGCTGGCGCGGCTTGCCGAGGCACGGATCGAGCGCCTTGCCGAGCGCTGGGAGGACGCGCGCCGGCAGCAGGCGGAAGTCGCTGCCGCCCGCCAGGCCATTGCGCGCCGGCAGCAGGAGCTTGAGGTCTTGCAGGCTGCGCGGCGCGACTTTGCCGGTCGCTATGAAGCCAGTCTCGCCGAGGTCGGGCTCAAGCCGGGAACCGGGCTTGCGGCGGCCGAAACGGCGCTCGGGCTCTGGGGCAGGGCGCCGCAACTGCTGGAAAGGAAGAACAGGCTCGAACGCGAGATTGCCGCAGGCCGGGCGCGCGTCGAGCGCTTCCGTTCGGCCGTCGAAGCGCTCGCTGCGGCGCTCGCGCCGGACCTTGTCGGACGCGACGCCGAAGAGATCGTCCGCATCCTTGGCGAACGCATCGACCGCGACACCTCGGGTGCCGCCCGCCGCAAGGCGCTCGAAGAGACTGCCGCGGATTTGAAAGCGGAGATCGAGGCGCTTGAGGAGGTTCTTGCTTCCTGCAGGGACAAAATCGCCGCACTTGCCGAAACCTTGCCGCCGGGCGTCGTCATGGACGGGCTTGCCGCGCGCCTTGATGAGCGGGCCGCTCTGAGACATGCGCTTGCCGAGGCGAAGCGGCGCTTTGCCGAGGGCAGCGAGGGTGCGGATGCGGTCGAGACCAGAAAGCTTGCCGAGGGACTGGATGTGATCGCCTGCCGGCAGGAGCGCGAGGCGCTGACCGCCGAAGAGGACGAGGATGAGGGCATGCGCGAGGAACTGTTGCAGCGCCGCGCGGAGTGCCGTCACAGGAAGCAGGAGCTCGGGCGCGGCGAAAGCGCCGAACAGGCGGCGTTCGACCGGGTCTCCGCCGAAGAGGAAGCGCGGGAGCTTGCGCGCGAATGGGTGGTGCTGAAGCTTGCCGGTAATCTGCTCGATCAGGCGATGGAGCGTTATCGCCAGGGCCGCGCCGATCCCGTTCTCGAAAATGCAGGCCGGCATTTTTTCGCGCTCACCATGGGCGGCTTTGACAGGCTCTTGCAGAGTTACGGCGCCAATGACGAATTGCTGCTGTCCGCCCGTCGGACTGATGGCAGCGAGGTTCCGGTGGATGGGTTGAGCGACGGCACGCGCGACCAGCTCTGGCTGGCGCTGCGGCTTGCTTTCCTTGAGGATTATGCCAGTCGAAACGAACCGCCGCCGTTGATTGTCGACGATATTTTCCAGACCTTCGACGATGCGCGAAGCGCCGCCGGTCTGCGGGCTTTGTCGGGCCTTGGCGGCGACATTCAGACGATCCTGTTCACCCACGAAAAAAGCCTTGTCGACATAGCCCGAAGCGAGCTTGGCGACAGGGCGGATATCGTGATGCTGGAGCGCTGATCACGCTTCGCCTGAGCGGTTGGCTCGCGTCTTTCGCCGGCTGAGTCTGGTGCGCACCTCTATTCGGTGCAGGACGAACAGGACGATGACGCCGAGGACAGAGGAAAAGATTCCCAGTGTCCAGAGGCCGAGACCAATGGTGAGACCGATAGCGCCGGAGAGCCAGAGGCCGGCCCCGGTTGTCAGCCCCTTGACCGTCCCCTTCTGGAAAAACACGATGCCGGCTGCGAGAAAGGCGACGCCCTCGGTGATCGACTGGATCACGCGGGTCGGATCGATCCGCAAAACGTCGGAATCTTCCGGCATCAGGTCCGGCACTTCCGTTGAGACGATGACGAAGAGGGCGGCGGCGAGGCTGACGAGAATGTGGGTGCGCAGCCCCGCAGCATGGTTCTGCATTTCCCGTTCGAAGCCGATCAGCCCGCCGAACAGCGCCGCGCCCACCAGGCGGACGAAGAAGACCAGATTTTCGCTACCGCCTGTGGTGGTGATATCGTCAATCAGGGCTTCCATCGTTTTCCTTGTTTGATGTCAGAGGTGCTCCCTGATCTTTTCGGCATTGGCCGAAAGGACCGCGCTCTCTTCCATAACGCCCGAGTGGCGCTTCAGGTCCACGCCTTCATGGCGCGGAATGACGTGGAAGTGGAGGTGGAAGACGGTCTGGCCGGCGGCGGGTTCGTTGAACTGGGCGATGAAGACGCCGTCTGCATCAAAGGCAGCCTTCACCGCCTGTGCCATTTTCTGCACCACAACCATGGCCTTGCCGACAACCACGGGATCGGCATCGAGAAGGTTGCGCGAGGGCTTGCGCGGGATGACCAGGACATGGCCCGGCGCCTGCGGCATCACATCCATGATGGCGATGACGTCATCATCCTCGTAGAGTTTCGTGGCCGGTATCTCGCCGCGCAGGATCCTGGCGAAGATGTTGTCGTCTTCATATTCGGCGATATGGGTTTCGTCTGCCATGGTGTTCACTCCGTTGTTGCCGGCGCGTCATTCGCCCTTCTTGTAGGGCGCGTGCGCGCTCAGGATATCATTGAAATGCGCGACGTCCTCCCGTTCGTGGATGAGAAACTCGGCGACAGCGTTCCGCAAACCGTCATGGGTAATGTAGTGGGCGGAATGGGTGGTGACGGGCACATAGCCGCGCGCCAGCTTGTGCTCGCCCTGGGCGCCGGCCTCGACGCGCGCCAGATTGTTGGCGATGGCGAAATCGATGGCCTGGTGATAGCAGACCTCGAAATGCAGATAGCGATGGTCCTCGATACAGCCCCAGTGCCGGCCAAAGAGCGCATCGGAGCCGATGAAATTGATTGCGCCGGCGATATAGCGCCCGTCGCGTTTTGCCATGACCAGAAGGATGTCGCGGGCCATCCGCTCGCCGATCAGCGAATAGAATTCGCGCGTCAGGTAGGGCCGGCCCCATTTGCGGCTGCCGGTATCCATGTAGAATTCGAAGAACCGGTCCCAGATGTCCTCGGTCAGGTCATCGCCGGTGAGCCAGTCGACGGTGATGCCCGCTTCCAGCGCCACGCGGCGCTCTTTTTTCAGGGCCTTGCGCTTGCGCGAAGCCAGCGTGTCGAGAAAATCCTCGTAACGGGCATAGCCCTTGTTGAGGAAGTGAAACTGCTGGTCCGTGCGATGAAGATAGCCGGCCGCCTCGAAAACCGGGGTCTCCTCCTCCGGCACGAAGGTGACATGGGCTGAGGAGACATTGAGCCGGTCGCTGACCGTCACCAGCGCGTCGGCCAGAACCTTCTGCACCGTCGCCCTGTCATAGCCCTCGCGCACCAGAAGATGCGGAGCGGTTGCGGGCGTAAACGGCAGTGAAGCCTGAAGCTTCGGGTAATAGCGCCCGCCGGCGCGCTCGAAAGCATCGGCCCAGCCGTGGTCGAACACATACTCGCCCTGACTGTGGTTCTTCAGATAGCACGGCAGCGCGCCGATCAGCTTTCCGTCTTCCGTTTCCAGCAGAAGGTGGTGGCCGAGCCAGCCGGTCTCCGCCGAGGCCGAGCCCGATTCTTCCAGCGCGGAGAAAAAAGCGTGGGACAGGAACGGATTATAGCCCGTTCCGTCGAAGCCCGGATGCGTGCCTCCGAGCCTGTCCCACTCCGCCTTTGTGATGTCGGCAAAGCTGCTTTCGATGCGGATATGCAGGTTTTCGCTCAACAGAACTCTCGGAGCCGGCCTTTCACGCGGGGTCGAAACCCTCGAACGTCATCTGGTCGGCATATTGGAATGTGATCTGGCGGGCGCGCTCGTTGCGGACGGTCCAGGTGATGACCGGTACGCCGCTGTCGCGCAGGCCCGCGATGAAGTCATTGGGCAAATCATCATAATAATAGGAGACAAAATCAAGGCCGATCCGCATTGCCTCGCGATGCGCATCATAGGATTGTTCATCGTGCCCGGCGGCTGTCAGGCCGAGCGGGCTGTCCGCGCCGGCGCGTTTGAGGGCGGCGAGAAGCTCCGGCGAGAAGCTCATCAGCGCCAGAGGGCCCTCATAGCCTTTCACCGCGGCGATGACTGCCGTGGCAAAGACGTCGGGATCGGTCGGACCGGATTTCAGTTCGATGATCAGGGGGACGCGCCCAGCCGTTGTCGCAAGCAGTGTCGCGAGGTGCGGTATGGTTGCTTCAACGGGGCCGATGCGGATGGCATCGATCTCGTTGACCTCAAGCGCCTCAATCGTGTCGGAACGTCCGCAGAGCCGCTCAAGGTCGTCGTCGTGAAAGACGATGACCTTGCCATCGGCAGAAAGGCGGACATCGCATTCAATCGCGAAATTGTTTTCGATTGCGCGGTGGAAGGCCGGCATCGTGTTTTCAAAGACCGCCTTGTTCATGTCATGATAGCCGCGATGGGCTATCGGTCGGGCGGTCAGCCAGTCGGGGCGCGGCATCAGGCAATCTCCACAATCGCGTCGATCTCGACGGCGGCGTTCAACGGCAGCGATGCCATGCCGACCGCGGCGCGGGCATGCTTGCCGGCCTCGCCGAAGACGTCTGCAATCAGATCCGACGCGCCGTTGATGACGAGATGCTGGTCGGTGAAATCCGGCGCCGACGCGACGAAGCCCGAAATCTTGACGATACGTTTGACCCGGTCGAGGTCGCCTTCAAGCGCGGCATTGATCTGCGCGATGATGTTGATGGCTGAGGCCCGCGCGGCCTTCCGGCCATCTTCGAGCGAGACATCCGCGCCAAGGCGTCCGGTCGCGACCATCTTGCCGTCTTCCGTCGGCAGCTGGCCGGAGATGAACAGCAGGTTCTCCGACCGGGTAAAGGGAAGGTAGTTTGCGGCGGGAGCGGAGGCCTGCGGAAGGGTGATGGAAAGGGCTTTCAGGCGGTCTGAAACGAGGTTGGGCATATATGGCTCCAGGCTTCTCGGGAAAGGGATTCAACAACATTGGCAGAACCGGGACTTTTCTATACGATTGGTTTCCAAAACCAAGGGGAATGTTCATGCGGACAGTCGTGGGGACGGGGATTTTCTGGATTATAATCGCGACCGGCGCGCAGGCGGCGGGACCGGCAGTCGGCGCTGTGTCGCTGCTGCCGCACCGCGCGGTCTATGATCTTTCGCTTGAATGGGCTTCGGCGCAATCAGGCGTCGAGGGACTCGATGGCCGTTTCGTCTATTCCTTCACCGGCAGCGATTGTGCCGGCTATGTGACCGAGATGCGCATGGTCACCGATATTGCCCGCGAATACGGCGCTGTCGTCACCGACCAGGTGTCGTCCTCCTTCGAGGAGAAAGGCGCCTTTGCCTTTTCCAGCACGCTGTTTTCCGACAACGCCCTGCAATCGGAGACCGTGGGCGAGGCCCAGCGCACCGAAAAGCGCGCGGTTTCCGTCACCTTCGGCGGCGATGAGTCGAGGGCGGTCGAGCTTCAGGATGCCGAGTTTCCGACCGAATACATGGCCAATGTGATTCTCGCCGCCCGGAACGGACGGCGCGCCTATGAGGCGATCTCCTTCGATGGCTCCGGCGAGGAGGCGATGCGCGCGATCACGCTGATCGGCGAAGGCGAGGAGGGTGGCGTCGGCTGGCCGATCACCACGGCCTATTTTCCGATGAGCGCGCATGCGGGAGACGAAACGCCGGAGTATACGGTCTCCATGCTGCTCTCCGCCGAAGGCGTCAGCCGCGACATCGTCATGGATTTCGGCGACTTCAAGATGGCAGGCGAACTGACGCGCCTCGAACCGCTTGAACCGGCAGGCTGCGAAGCGCCGAGGGACGCGCTCTCGTCCAAGCCCTGAGGCTCTTCTTCGGGGCAGGCGGGCGTGCGGACGGGCTTTCGCCGCGCCGCGCCTCTTGCAATTTGCCGCAAAACGGGTTATCGCGCCCTCATTCCACACGCAGGCCATGGGATGTTCCGGGAGAAATCCGGTGCGTTCCGCCGGTGTCGGGCGTCATCGACGTCTGGTCTCAGGTCTGCGGAGGTTCAACCGGAAAAGGAGAAAAGGCATGGCATTGCCCGACTTTACCATGCGCCAGCTGCTTGAGGCAGGCGTACATTTTGGTCACCAGACCCACCGCTGGAACCCGAAGATGAAACCCTACATCTTTGGCGACCGCAACAACATCCACATTATCGACCTCGCCCAGACGGTTCCGATGCTGTCGCGCGCGCTTCAGGTTGTTTCCGACACCGTTGCCCGCAACGGCCGCGTTCTGATGGTCGGCACCAAGCGCCAGGCTTCCGAGATCATTGCCGACAGCGCACAGCGTTCGGCCCAGTATTACGTCAACTCCCGCTGGCTCGGCGGTATGCTGACCAACTGGCGCACGATTTCGAACTCGATCCAGCGTCTGCGCAAGCTTGACGAAATCCTCGCCAACGAGGCACAGGGCTTCACCAAGAAAGAACGCCTGAACCTCGACCGCGAGCGTGAAAAGCTCGACCGCGCTCTGGGCGGTATCCGCGACATGGGCGGCGTTCCGGACCTGATCTTCATCATCGACACCAACAAGGAAAAGATCGCCATCGAAGAGGCGAAGCGCCTTGGCATTCCGGTCGTTGCTATCGTCGATAGTAACTGCGATCCGGATGAAGTCGATTTCCCGATCCCCGGCAATGACGACGCCTCGCGCGCCATCGCCCTTTACTGCGACCTGATCTCGCGCGCTGCCATTGACGGCATTGCCCGCCAGCAGGGCGCGCAGGGCATCGATCTCGGCGCCGCTTCCGAGGCGCCGGCAGAGACCGCGCTGGAAGATGAAGCGCCGGTCGAGGACGCTTCCGCCGAAAAGCCGGCAGAATAATAAGGCATCTGGCCTTGGGCCGCGGCACGGTCGCGGCCCGTTTGGAATTCCGATCCGGTTTCGGGCTCGTCGCGCAACAGGCGCTTGATCCCGCCCGGACGCAGGCAGGCGCATCGGGATTGCCGATGCGTTTGCCGTTGGACTTTTGAGCCGGCAGGCGTCAGCCGTCGGCAGCAAGGGTTTCATCACCCTGTCACAGTATGGGTACACTTCGTTGCCCAACAGGCCGCGCTTTGATGCGACAAGCGCCGCTGAGCGAATGGACAAGAGGCAAGTTATGAGCACGATTACGGCTGCAATGGTGAAGGAACTGCGCGAGAAGAGCGGCGCAGGCATGATGGACTGCAAGAAGGCGCTCGCCGAAAACGACGGCGACATGGAAGCGGCGATTGACTGGCTGCGCGCCAAGGGCATTTCCAAGGCCGACAAGAAGTCCGGCCGCACGGCCGCCGAAGGCCTGATCGGCATCGCCGAGAAGGGCGCCGAGGCCGTTGTTGTCGAGGTCAATTCCGAGACCGACTTTGTTGCCCGCAATGAAGCGTTCCAGTCCATGGTCGGCGGCATTGCCGAGGTTGCGCTGTCGACCGACGGTTCCGTCGACGCGATCAGCGCCGCGACCTATCCGGCCACGGGCAAGAGCGTTGCCGACAGCATCAAGGACGCCATCGGCACGATCGGCGAGAACATGACGCTGCGCCGCTCCGCCAAGCTTTCGGTCGGCTCGGGCGTTGTAGCGTCCTATGTCCATAATTCGGTTGCTGACGGTCTTGGCAAGCTCGGCGTTCTGGTCGCGCTGGAATCGGAAGGCGACAAGGCTGTTCTCGCCGCGATCGGCCGTCAGGTTGCCATGCATGTTGCCGCGACCAATCCGCTGGCCGTGCGCGCCGACGAAGTCGACAAGGACGTTGCAGACCGCGAACGCGCCGTCTTCCTGGAGCAGGCAAAGGAATCCGGCAAGCCGGCCAACATTGCCGAGAAGATGGTGGAAGGCCGCATGCGCAAGTTCTTCGAGGAAGTCGCGCTTCTCTCGCAGGCCTTCGTCATCAATCCCGATCTGACGGTCGAGCAGGCCGTCAAGGAAGCCGAGAAGGAAGCGGGCGCGCCGATCAGGGTTGCCGCTATCGCCCGTCTGGCGCTCGGCGAGGGCGTTGAGAAGGAAGAGAGCGACTTCGCTGCCGAAGTTGCCGCCACCGCCAAGGGCTGATTGCCCGAAAGGCTTGGAATTCGAAGGGGCGCCGCGTGACAACGCGGCGCCCTTCGTGTATCCGGATGGCATTGCTTTTTAGGAGTTTGTGACTTTGACGAATCCGATTTTCAAGCGCGTTCTGCTGAAGGTTTCCGGCGAGGCCCTGATGGGTAATCAGGGTTTCGGCATTGATGTCGCCGTTGCCGACCGTATTGCTTCCGATATCGCCGAGGTTCGCGCCATGGGCGTCGAGGTCGGCATCGTTGTCGGCGGCGGCAATATTTTCCGCGGCGTCGCGGTGGCCTCGAAGGGCGGCGAACGGGTGACCGGCGATCACATGGGCATGCTTGGCACGGTGATCAACGCGCTGGCCCTTGCCACCTCGCTGCGCAAGATGGATGTCGATACGGTCGTATTGTCGGCGATCGCCATGCCGGAGATCTGCCAGTCGTTTTCGCAGCGTGCGACCCGCTCCCACATGGATTCGGGCAAGGTCGTGATCTTTGCCGGCGGCACGGGCAATCCCTTCTTCACCACGGATTCGGCAGCCGCCCTGCGCGCCGCCGAAATCGGTGCGGAGGCGATCTTCAAGGGAACGCAGGTCGACGGCATCTATTCCGCCGACCCGAAGAAAGATCCCGAGGCGACCCGCTTCGAGGCGCTGACCCACCGTCAGGTGCTGGAGCGCGGCCTTCAGGTGATGGATGTCGCCGCCGTTGCGGTGGCGCGGGAAAACAATATTCCGATTATCGTGTTTTCAATCCACGAACGCGGCGGGTTCGGCCAGATCATGGCCGGCGGCGGCCGCAAGACGATCGTAACCGACGAGTGATGAGGCGCTCCGGGCCTTAACGGGAAGGCCGGGCGCAAGACGGGAGAATGACCATGAGCGATGCAACCGATCTGAAAGACCTTGAGCGCCGCATGGAAGGCGCAGTCAGCGCCTTTGTGGGCGATATTACCTCGCTGCGCACCGGACGGGCGTCGGCCAATATCCTCGATCCGGTTCTGGTCGAGGCCTATGGCTCGAAGATGCCGATCAACCAGGTTGCCAACATCACCGTGCCCGAATCGCGCATGCTGGCGGTCAATGTCTGGGACAAGGGCATGGTCAGCGCCGTCGATCGGGCGATCCGCGAGAGCCACCTTGGCCTCAATCCGATCATGGACGGTCAGAATCTGCGCATTCCGCTGCCGGAACTGAACGAGGAGCGTCGCCGCTCTTTGGTCAAAGTTGCCCATGAGTATGCCGAGAAGGCCAAAGTTGCCATTCGTCATGTTCGCCGCGATGGGATGGATGCGCTGAAAAAGGCAGAGAAAGACGGGGATATCAGCCAGGACGACAGCCGCTCTCTGTCCGATGAGGTGCAGAAGCTGACCGATGGCGCGATTTCTCGCATAGACCACTTGCTTGCGGAGAAAGAAAAAGAAATCATGCAGGTCTGATTTTTAACCTGCATTTTTTCAAGAATTTGAGCAACGATATGACCCCTTACGCAGATCCTGCAAAACCTGATCATGTTGCGATCATCATGGATGGCAATGGCCGATGGGCCAGCGGGCGCGGGTTGAAGCGTATTTTCGGGCATCGAAAGGGCGTCGAGGCTGTCCGCCGCGCCGTTGAGGCGGCGCGGGACGCCAGGATCAAGCATCTGACGCTCTTTGCCTTTTCCTCTGAAAACTGGAAAAGGCCTGAGGACGAGGTCAGCGATATCATGGAGCTGATCGCGATCTTCATCCACCGTGAACTGCAGACCTACCACCGCCAGAACATGCGTTTCCAGATGATCGGCGAACGCCAGGGGCTTGGCCCCAAGGTGCTCGGCGCGCTGGAGGCGGCCGAAGCGCTGACGCGCAACAATACCGGGCTTCATGTGGTCGTCGCCGTCAATTACGGCTCGCGCGCCGAAATCGCCCGCGCGGCGTCCGCTCTTGCGCGTGAGGCCGTCGCGGGACGGATTTCACCGGATGAGATCGACGAAGCCATGATTTCCGGCCGTCTCGATACGGCCGGCATCCCCGATCCCGACCTGATTATCCGAACCAGCGGCGAGCAGCGGCTGTCGAATTTTCTGATGTGGCAGTCGGCCTATTCCGAGCTCGTCTTTCTGCCTTGTCTTTGGCCGGAATTCTCGCAGGAAACCTTCGACGAGGCGCTTGCTGAATATGCCAGGCGCTCGCGCCGCTTCGGCGGCGTTGTCGAAGCGGCCGCAGCGCTGACGGGGTCCTGATGGGGCGGGAACTCAAGCTGCGCGTGATTTCGGGCGTGGTTCTGGCCGCCGTCGTGCTGCTGGCGACCTGGTTCGGCGGAGCGGCCTTCCTGCTTCTTGCCGTCGGGATCGGTCTTCTCGCCTTTCATGAATGGCTGGCGATGAGCCGGGCGCGGCCCGCTGGCGGCGGCGAAGCAACGGTGACGGTGCTGCTCGCAGGATGGGCGGCGATGATCGCAACAGCAATCCTGACCTTTCTCGAACTCTTCCTGCCGGCGCTGTCGCTTGCCGCCATTGCTGCGGTTGCTGCTTTTGCCTATGGCCGCAACAGAGCGGTACCATTCTGGTTTGCCGGCGCGCTCATCTATTGCGGCCTTGCCATGGTTTCGCTTGCGGCAATCAGAAACGGCGGCGCGGCTGGGCTTTACACCATTCTCTTCGTCTTTGCCGTCGTCTGGGCGACCGACATCATGGCCTATTTTGTCGGCCGGGCGCTTGGCGGCCCCAAGCTTGCGCCGTCGATCTCGCCGGGCAAGACCTGGTCGGGCGCGGTCGGTGGGGCATGCTTCGGCGTCGCCGCAGCGCTTGGACTTTGCCTGGCCTATGGCGGCAAGCCGTCTCCGCTTTTGGCCGTGCTGGCGCTTGTTCTCTCGGCCGTCAGTCAGGCGGGCGACCTGTTTGAATCCGCGCTCAAGCGCAGATGCGGCGCCAAGGATTCCAGCCATCTCATTCCCGGCCATGGCGGTGTGATGGACCGCGTCGACGGTCTCGTGGCCGCAGCAGCGGCAATGTTTATCCTGGCCTATTGCGCAATGGTTTTCGGCGCGGGTGACAGCATCGGCGCAGTGCTTTATCGGTGGAGCGGCCTCGTCGCGATGTCGCCTGTTCACGGAGCCTGATTTGGATATCGGATTTACAAACGCGCCCGGGATGATCGTAGCCTTCCTGATCGCGATCTCCTTCCTCGTCTTCTTTCACGAGCTTGGCCATTACCTGGTGGCGCGCTGGTGTGGCATCCGCATCCTGGCCTTTTCGCTTGGCTTCGGCCCGGAGATCGTCGGGCGGACCGACAAGCATGGAACGCGCTGGAAACTCTGCGCGATACCGCTTGGCGGTTATGTGCGGTTCTACGGCGATGAAGATGCCGCCAGCCGTCCGGATTTCGACGGCGTTGCCGCCCTGCCGCCGGAGGAGCGGGCCAAGACCTTCAACGGCGCGGCGCTGTGGAAACGGACCCTGACCGTCGCCGCCGGTCCGATCGCGAATTTTCTCCTGGCCATTGCCATTTTCGCCGTGATTTTTTCCGTTTACGGGCGAGGGGTCTCCGACCCGGTTGTCGGCGAGGTCGTGCCGGACAGTCCGGCGGCTGCGGCCGGCGTGAAGCCCGGTGACATCATGGTGGCGCTTGACGGCCAGAAGATCGGCACCTTCGATGCCGTTGTGCGCTATATCAGCGTGCGGCCGGGCGTGCCGATCGAACTGACCGTCGAGCGCGACGGAGCGCCGGTCGAGCTGAGGGTCGTGCCGGATCGAATCGAGGAAGAGGACCAGTTCGGCAACCAGATGGAGCTTGGCCGGATCGGCGTGGTCGGTACGCGTGATTCGAGCAATTTCAGGGTAGAGCGCTACCAGCCGCTGCAGGCGGTCGGCCAGGGCGCGCTGCAGAGCTGGCACATTGTGGTCGGCACTTATGATTATATCACCAATGTTTTTGCCGGGCGGATGAAGGCAGACCAGATCGGCGGGCCGGTGCGCGTGGCGACCATGGCCGGCCAGATGGCCTCGCTCGGCATTGTCGCCTTCGCCAATTTCGCCGCGATTCTTTCCGTCTCGGTCGGCCTCTTCAATCTGCTGCCGGTGCCCATGCTGGATGGCGGGCACCTGCTGTTCTACGCGATCGAGGCCGTTCGCGGCCGCCCCTTGTCGGCCCGCGTCCAGGAATTCGCCTTCCGCGTCGGGTTGTTTCTGGTTCTGGCGCTGATGGTTTTTGCCACATGGAACGACACGCTGGGCCGGATGGGCTGAGGTTTACATTTTAACCCTTTGACACTGTTTGATTAAAGGGAGGGGGCCATGATCTTGTCGAAGGCCATTGGTTGTGAGATTGTGGCCTTGCCTTTGGCGCGGGAGATGATAGGAAACGCATAGGAGACAGGTTGTCGCTTCTTGTAGCCTTCCGTTTACCATAAGTCGAAAAGATCGTGGCGAATTCGCCACGCTTGGGGCGGAAGTTGCATAAGTCGCACGGCTTTCTATTGCGTGGGGGTGTGAAGTCTTTAGAACAAAAGACCACAGAGCCTATAAAACGCTGATATTGAGCGATCATAAAGGGTAGATAGTAGCATGGCCGGTTCAAGATTTTTGAACACAGTTTCAGGTGCGGCGCTTTCATTGGCAGTCGCCGTGTCCGGGGGGGTCGTCGCCGCCGTTGCTGTGCCCACGAGCGCATACGCCGCTGTTGTCAGTAACATCGTGGTCAACGGTACCGGCCAGGCCGGCTCCGATGCGATCAAGTCGAAGCTGACCATTCAGCCCGGCCGCAGCTTCACCGATGCCGATGTCAACCAGTCCATCCGCAATCTCTACAGCACCGGCTATTTCTCCGACGTCAAGATTTCGGTTTCCGGATCGACTCTCGTGGTCAACGTCACCGAGAATCAGCTGATCAACCAGGTGGTCTTCAACGGCAACCGCAAGGTCAACGACAAGAAGCTCGAAGGCGTTGTGCAGCTGCATTCGCTCGGCCCGTACAACGAGGCGCAGGCCCAGGTCGACATGCAGCGCATCAAGGACGCCTATGCGCAGATCGGCCGTGCCGACGTCGAGGTCTCGATCCAGACGGCGACCGTGCAGGACAATCGAATCAACGTGGCTTTCGTCATCGACGAGGGTGGCCGCACCAAGACGCGGAAGATCAACTTCGAAGGCAACACTACATTTGGCGATGCGCGCCTTGCCTCGGTGATCTCGACCAAGCGCTCGACGCCGCTCTCCTTCCTGACGCGCAAGGATATCTATAATCCGGACAAGGTTCGTCACGACGAGACGCTGCTGCGCGAGTTCTACAACAATCACGGCTTCCCTGATTTCCGTCTGATCTCGACCGATGTCGATTATGACGAGGAAGACAATTCCTATTCGATCACCTTCACCATGTCCGAAGGCGACCGCTATCGCTTTGGCGATATCGGCGTGGCCTCGACCGTGGACGGTGTCGACATCGATACGCTGAAGGGCGACATCAAGACCAAGGCCGGCAAGATTTACGATGCCGACGATATTCAGAAGACGTCTGAATCGATCGCGGCCTCGGTGTCCTCGCAGGGTTATCCCTTCGCGCAGGTCAATCCGCGCGGCGACCGCAATTTCAGCAATGACACCTTCTCGGTCAATTACGAGATCGACCAGGGCGTGCGCGCCTATATCGAACGGATCGAGATTGTCGGCAATACCCGCACCCGCGACTATGTCATCCGTCGCGAGTTCGAACTGGCTGAAGGCGATGCCTATAATCGCGAGATGATCGCGCGCACCAAGCGGCGCCTTGAAGCGCTCGGCTATTTCAGCGAAGTCAATATCTCGACCCAGCCCGGCAGCGCTCCGGACCGCGTCGTCCTCGTCGTTGACGTGACCGACGAGCCGACCGGTGCGTTCTCCATCGGCGCGGGCTATGACGCGGAAGGCGATTCGCTGGTTGTCGAACTTTCGGTCGAGGAGCGCAACTTCCTTGGTCGCGGACAGTTCATCCGGGCGTCCGCCGGTCTCGGCGACAATGATTCGCAGATCTACAACTTCGCCTTCACCGAACCCTTCTTTCTGGGGTATCGGGTCGCGGCCGGTTTCGATCTCTATCGCGCCTATTCCGCCTCGCAGGATTACTACACCTATGCCGAGACGGCCGGTGACATTCGCCTGACGGCGCCGCTGACCGACGAGCTCAGCTCGACGATCAAATATGTCTACCAGAAGTTCGAATATGATGGCACGGGCGACTGGCAGAACCCGAACAATCTGTCGCCGGTGTTCCAGAACCTGATCAACGGCAGCCCGTGGACGGTTTCGTCGGTCGAGCAGGCATTCAACTTCTCCAGCGTCGATAACTACCAGCAGCCGCGTGAGGGCATTCTCGCCAACCTGACCAACACCGTGGCCGGTCTTGGCGGCGATTCGCACTACTACTCGCTGACCGGTAAGGTTCGCTGGTACCAGATGATTTCCGACCAGGCCGATATCATCGGCTCGCTGACGGCGCGCGGCGGTCTCGTCACCCCGTTCGACAGCAATCTGAACGTCTTCGACCAGTTCACGATCGGCGGTCAGGAAATCCGCGGCTTCAAGCAGAACGGCCTTGGTCCGCGTACGGTGGTACAGGGCGATGCGCTTGGTTCGCAGTACTACACCACGATTTCGGCCGAGGCCAACTTCCCGCTTCCGGGTATCCCCGAGGATATCAACCTGCGCGGCGCGGCTTATCTCGATGCCGGTTCGGCCTGGGGCAACGCGGTCGAGCTTGCGAACACGGCTGTTGAAGGCACGGATTTCTCGCTGCGCGCCTCCGGCGGCGTGGGTCTCATCTGGAACTCGCCTTTCGGTGACTTGCGCTTCGACTACGCCATTCCGTTCGCCAAGGAAGATTTCGACGAAACCCAGCGTTTCCGCTTCGGAATTGCCAATACGTTCTGATATTGCTGTCCAGAGCCCATATCGTTCCCGTTCTGGAGAGTTTGAATGGATCAGAACCAGTTTTTCGGTGCGCGGCAGTCGATTCGTCTCGACGAGTTGGCCTCGCGCATCGGATCTGTTTTGTCGAGTCCCGATGCCGGCGAGCGGATGGTCGAATCCGTCGCGCCGATCTATCGGGCAGGCCCCTATGATATCTGCTACATCCTTTCGAAAAACAGCATTGACGAGCTGAAAAGCTGCAGGGCGGCGGCGGTGATCTGTTCGCCGGAACTGAAGAAGCACCTTCCCGCTTCGCTTCCCGCACTTGTTTCAGAAATGCCGCAGCTTGCCTTCGCCCGCGCGGCGGCACAGCTTTACCCGGCCGCGATGCGGCCGCAGCCGGTCATGCAGCGCCAGAGCGGCATTTCCGCCCAGGCCGTCATTGATGATACCGCCGTTATCGAGAAGAGCGTTGAGATCGCGCCCTTTGCCGTGGTTGGCGCGCGCGCCGTGATCGGTGCGGGAAGCCGCATCCTGTGCGGCGCGGTGGTCGGGGCGGATGTGAAAATCGGCCGCAACGTCACGATCGGCGCCCATGCGTCGGTCTCCAACGCCTTGATCGGCAATAATGTGATCATCCACACCGGCGCGCGGATCGGCCAGGACGGATTCGGCTATGCGCCGGGGCCGGCGGGCATGGTGAAACTGCCGCAGGTGGGCCGGGTCATCATCCAGGACGATGTCGAGATCGGCGCCAATACCACGATCGACCGCGGCGCGATGGACGATACCGTGATCGGCGAGGGGACCAAGATCGATAATCTGGTACAGATCGGGCACAATGTGCAGATCGGCCGGCATTGCGGTATTGTTAGCCAGGTCGGGATTGCCGGAAGCACCAGGATCGGCGACGGTGTGATGATCGGCGGGCAGGCCGGGCTCAACGGCCATATCGAGATCGGCAGCGGCGCGCAGATTGCCGCCAAGAGCGGGGTGCTGACCTCGGTTTCGGCCGGAGCCCGTATCGGGGGGAACCCGGCACGGCCGATCCGGGACTATCTGCGGGACGTGGCGGAGATCGCCCGCCGCGCCGCCAAATCGGGAGACAAGCAAGGTGAGTGAAGAGACGAAGACATCGATGGGGAAGATGGATCTTCTGCAGATCATGAAGTTCCTGCCGCATCGCTATCCTTTTCTTCTGGTGGACCGGATTATCGAGATCGATGGCGATGACAGTGCGATCGGCATCAAGAATGTGACGGCCAACGAGCCACATTTCCAGGGGCATTTCCCGGAAATGCCGATCATGCCGGGTGTCCTTCTGGTCGAGGGCATGGCCCAGACCGCTGGCGCGATCTGCGCGCGCAAGGCCGATGAGGTCGACAATCTCGTATATTTCATGACGATCGACAATGCCCGCTTCCGCAAGCCGGTGGTGCCGGGTGACCAGGTTCAGTTCAAGGTCGTCAAACAGAAACAGCGCCGGCGCGTGTGGAAGTTCCATTGCGAAGCGCTTGTCGACGGCCAGCTCGTCGCCGAAGCCGATATCGGCGCCATGATGGTGCGCAAGGACGAAGAATGACCAGAATTTCCAGCTCCGCGAAGATCGACAGGACTGCTGTTGTCGAGGACGGAGCCGTGATTGGTGAACATGCCGAGATCGGCGCGTTCTGCTATGTCGGCGCGTATGTCGTGCTCGGCAACAATGTTAAGCTTCACCACCATGCGGTGGTCGAAGGCATCACGCGGCTCGGCGATGGTTGCCAGGTTTTTCCCATGGCCGTCATTGGCGGCGCGCCGCAGAGCATTCGCCACGATGGCAGCGATACGCGCCTCGAGGTCGGCGCCAACTGCGTTTTCCGCGAGGGCGTGACCGTCAACACCGGCTCCTCCCACGGCGGCGGCGAAACCATTGTCGGCCACGACAATCTGTTTCTGGCCAACTCCCATGTCGGCCATGACTGCCGAATCGGCAATCATGTGATCCTGTCAAACAATGTGATGATTGGCGGTCATGCGACCGTTCACGACCGGGCCATCCTCAGCGGCGGTGCGGCAATCCACCAATTCGTGCAGATCGGCCGCCAGGCCTTCATCGGCGGGCTGGCCGGCGTCGTCAATGATGTCATCCCCTATGCCATGGTCGTCGACAATCCTGCCTTCATGGGCGGGCTGAACGTGGTCGGCATGCAGCGCGCGGGGATGAGCAAGGGCGAGATCCATGCCGTGCGCCGCGCCTACCAGACGATCTTTGCGGCTGGAACCGTAGTGGAAAACGCGAAGGCCCTGCGCGACGGGGCGGATGCGCTCGAAGGTGCCGCCCGCGAGATCGTCGATTTCATTCTCGACCGCGACAGCGAGCGGGCGCTGACCACACCCGGTTCGCGACGCCGGGGCAGCCGGGCGTGAGCGGCACATCGGCCCGCCATGCGGAGCCGGTCGCGATCATCGCCGGAAACGGCCGTCTTCCGCTTTATGTTGCGGAAGCCGCGCGGGAGGCCGGCACGCCGACCTTCATCGTCCAGTTGCGCGGCGAGGGCGGCAATGACTGGTCGGATTTCGAACATATGGATGCCGATCTCGGCGGATTTCAGCCGGTTGTCGCTACGCTCCAGAGGCGCGGCATCCGCAGGGTCGTGCTTTCCGGGGGCGTGCGTTCCCGTCCCGAAGTGACGAGCCTGCGCCCGACGGCGCGCATCATCTGGTCTCTGCCTGCTATCCTCAAAAAGCTGCGCAGCGGCGGCGATGACAAGGTCCTGCGTATGGTGATCGACCTGTTCGAGCGTCACGGATTCGAGATCATCGCCGCGCAGGAGATTGCCGGCGATCTTCTGGCGACCGCTGGTATGCTCGGCGCTGTGGCGCCGGATCGCGAGGACCGGGCCGATATCTCGGCTGCCGCCGACGCGGCGCGCGTCATCGGCTCCATGGATATCGGCCAGGGCGCCGTGAGTCTTGGCGGGCGGGTGGTGGCGCTGGAGGGCGCCGAAGGCACCGACCAGATGCTTGAGCGCGTGCGGACAATGCGCGCGACCGGCCGGATCTCGCAGAAGCGGCGCGGCGTTCTTGTCAAATTGTGCAAACCGCAGCAGGATCTGCGCGCCGACCTGCCGTCGATCGGCCCGGAGACGGTGCGTGCGGCGGCGGCTGCCGGGCTTGGCGGCATTGCCGTGGAAGCCGGGCGGGCGCTGGTGCTGGACCGGGAAGCGGCCATTGCCGAGGCCGACAGGGCAGGGCTTTTCTTGTTGGGACTGGAGCCGGGCCTGGCTTAAGAAACCGGTGCTCTCAATGAGCGACACATTCAGCGGAGGAAGCCTCATGTCCAGAAGCCTGAAAGTCGGCGTGATCGCGGGGGAGGTCTCCGGCGATTTGCTCGGCGGCGATCTCATCGCCGCGCTGAAGGTCATGCATTCCGGTCCGATCGAACTCGTCGGCGTCGGGGGCGATGCGCTCACCGCCCAGGGGCTCGATTCGCTGTTTGACTATTCCGACCTGTCGATCATGGGCTTTACCCAGGTGCTTGCGCGGCTGCCGCTTCTCATTCGCCGCATTCGCCAGACGGCGGACGCGCTGATTGCCGCGCGGCCGGACGTGCTCATCATTATCGACAGTCCGGATTTCACCCACCGGGTGGCCAAACGGGTGAAGAAGGCGCTGCCTGACCTGCCGGTGGTCAATTACGTCTGCCCCAGCGTCTGGGCGTGGAAGGAATACCGCGCGCGCGACATGCAGGCCTATGTCGATCATGTGCTGGCGGTCCTGCCGTTCGAGCCGGAGGCGATGCAGCGGCTCGGTGGGCCTGCGACCACGTTTGTCGGTCATCGGCTGAGCGAGGAACCGGGCGTGCTCGCCGCCCGAAAAAACACTGCCTTGCCGGAGGAGGGGACGCCGCCGACCATTCTTCTTTTGCCGGGTTCGCGTGCGGGCGAGATCAACGCTCTTGCGCCGGTCTTCGGCGATGTCGCCAGAATCTATGCCGAGCGCAATGCGATGCCTCGTTTCGTGCTGCCGACGGTCACCCGCCGCGAGGCGCTGGTGCGCGCCGCCATTGCCGACTGGCCGGTGAAGCCGGAGGTCGTGGTTGGCGATGCGGCGAAATGGGAAGCCTTCGGCGCAGCCCACGCGGCCGTTGCCGCCTCCGGCACGGTGGTGCTGGAACTGGCGCTTTCCGGTATCCCGGTCATTTCAGCCTACAAGGCGGATTTCATCGGCCGGTTCATGCTGAAGAAGATCACCATCTGGTCGGCCTCGCTGCCGAACCTGATCGCCGACCGGCCGCTGGTGCCGGAATATTTCGACGACACGATGCGGGCCGGCGCGCTGGCGCGTTGGATGGAGCTTCTGACCCGCGACACGCCGCAGCGGCAAACGATGCTGGACGGGTTTGACGAGGTGTTTGCGAAGATGCACACGGCGGTCGCGCCCGGAAGGCGGGCGGCGGAAGTGACGCTGCAGGTGCTTGAAGACAAGAACAGGCTGTAGCCGACCGATAAGCCAGACAGCAAAAAGGGCCGCGTTTGCGGCCCTTTTCGATAAGTGCAAGCGGCTTTTGAAATCAGCGCTTGGAGAACTGGAACGAACGGCGGGCTTTCGCGCGGCCGTACTTCTTGCGCTCGACGACGCGGCTGTCGCGGGTAAGGAAGCCACCCTTCTTCAGGATGCCGCGCAGTTCCGGCTCGAAATAGGTCAGAGCCTTGGAGATGCCGTGGCGCACAGCACCGGCCTGGCCGGAAAGGCCGCCGCCGGTAACGGTTGCGACGATATCGAACTGGCCGTCGCGCGACGTCAGAACGATCGGCTGCTGCAGGATCATCTGCAGGACCGGACGACCGAAATACTCGGTGAAGTCCTTGCCGTTGACGGTGATCTTGCCCGTGCCGGCCTTCACCCATACGCGGGCGACGGCGTCCTTGCGCTTGCCGGTGGCATAGGCGCGGCCGAGATCGTCAACCTTGCGTTCGTGCACGGGGGCTGCGGGGGCTTCGGAGGTCGTGGCGGAGTCGCCAAGTGCCTTCAGATCGGAAAGGTCAGCCATTAAGCGCTCCTTACGTTCTTCTTGTTGAGCTTGGCAACGTCGAGGACTTCGGGCTGCTGGGCTTCATGCGGGTGGTTGGTGCCGGCGTAAACGCGCAGGTTCTTCATCTGGCGACGGCCAAGCGGACCGCGCGGGATCATGCGCTCGACAGCCTTCTCGATGACGCGCTCGGGGAAGCGGCCCTCGATGATCTGGCGCGCGGTGCGCTCCTTGATGCCGCCCGGGTAACCGGTGTGCCAGTAGTACATCTTGTCGGTGTACTTCTTGCCGGTCATCGCGACCTTATCGGCATTGATGACGATGACATTGTCGCCATCATCGACATGCGGGGTGTAGGTGGCTTTGTGCTTGCCGCGAAGACGCATGGCGACGAGCGAAGCGAGACGGCCAAGGACGAGGCCTTCGGCATCGATCACGACCCACTTCTTCACCACCTCTTCAGGCTTCTGGGAGAAGGTAACCATTTTCTGATACTCTCAAATTCAATCCGGTTCCGAGGAACGGACGTTTCTTGTTGCTTTGCTTGGCGTATCCAAGCGGTAACAGATGCGGGATGCGCACATGTTGGCGGTTGTATAGAGAGCAGCTTGCTGAACGTCAAGCGTTATTCCGTGACCATATAAATGAATTATTTATAATTTTCAATGCCTTACGATTGAGGTATTAATTTACCGCAGTTTGCCGGCGCAGATTGGGCATCAAGCGGAGAAAGATTCCTCCCAATCGTCGTTGTTTCCTATGGTCTGCTGCCTGAATTTGTGAGAACATATAAGGAACAAACTGGATGTTATCGGGAGTTGGGGATGGCCCTTCAGCGCAGGATCAGCATGATCACACTCGGCGTCGACGATCTGCCGGCGGCAACAGCCTTCTATGAGCGGCTCGGCTGGAAACGGTCGTCGGCATCGCAGGAGGGGGTGAGTTTCTTCAAGCTCGACGGCATCGTGCTCGGGCTCTTCGGGCGCAGGGCGCTGGCTGAGGATGCCGGACTTTCGGACATCCCGGAAGAGAGGCCGGCCTTTTCCGGCGTAACCCTTGCCTACAATGTTTCCTCCGAGACGGCGGTGGATGAAACCATCGCCTTTGCCGCGCAGTGCGGCGCGACGGTGGTCAAGACGGGCGAGGCGGTGTTCTGGGGTGGATACAGCGGCTATTTCGCCGATCCCGAAGGGCATTTGTGGGAAGTAGCGTATAATCCCTTCTCGCCGCTTGATGCGGATGGCCACATGACCTTGCCGGATTGACGGCGTTTTTCTTGCATTCATCGGCCTGCGGAGCGATAAGCCGTTGCAATCGTTCGAAATGAAGAAGGATGCCATGGCAGGCACGAACAGCGAGCTTCCGCTCATCGCCGAAGGTCCGGTGATCATTCTGGTAAATCCGCAGCTGGGCGAAAATATCGGCATGGTGGCGCGCGCCATGGCGAATTTCGGCCTGGCGGAGCTGCGCCTTGTCGACCCGCGCGACGGCTGGCCGAGTGACACGGCCCGCGCCGCCGCCTCCAAGGCCGATCATGTGATCGACGGTGCGCGGGTCTATGACGACCTCGCCGATGCGATATCCGATCTCAACTTCGTCTATGCGACGACGGCCAGAAGCCGGGACGGGTTCAAGCCGGTGAGGGGACCGAGCGTTGCCGCCCGCACCCTGCGCACGCGCTATCGCGGTGGCGAGCGCACCGGCATTCTCTTCGGGCGTGAGCGCTGGGGCCTGAACAATGAAGAGGTCGGCATGGCGGACGAGATTGTCACCTTTCCGGTCAACCCGGCCTTTGCATCGCTGAATATCGCCCAGGCCGTGCTGCTGATGTCCTACGAGTGGATGAAATCCGGCATGGAGGACGAGAGTCAGACGCCATTCCAGGCGGTCGAGCAGACGCCTGCGACCAAAGAGGATCTCTTCGGCTTTTTCGGCCACCTGGAAGAGGCGCTCGATGCCCGCGGCTATTTCCGCCCGGAAGACAAGAAGCCGCGCATGATCGACAATCTGCGGTCGGTGTTTACCCGCCGCGCCATGACCATGCAGGAAATCCACCTGCTGCGCGGGGTGATTTCCTCACTCGACAGATACAGCCGCAAGAACCCGCGCGGCGGCGAGGGCAGCGATGGCTGAGGCCGCCGAAGGTCCGGTTCTGGTCTTCGATTCCGGCATTGGCGGGCTGACTGTGCTGCGCGAGGCGCGCATGCTGATGCCGGACCGGCGCTTCGTCTATGTCGCCGACAATGCCGCCTTTCCCTATGGTGACTGGCCGGAAGAGGCGCTGCTGACCCATCTTCTGGCGCTGTTCGAACGCCTGCTCGCCGATATCCGCCCGGCCTGCGTCATCATCGCCTGCAACACTGCCTTCACGCTTGCCGGAAGCGCGCTGCGCGCTCAGTTCCCCGAGACCGATTTCGTCGGCACGGTTCCGGCGATCAAGCCGGCGGCCGAGCGAACATCCTCGGGGCTGATCTCGGTTCTGGCGACGCCGTCGACAGTCAAGCGCGATTACACCCGCGCGCTGATCGAGAGCTTCGCCGCCCATTGCCATGCCCGGCTGGTCGGCTCGAAATATCTGGCGGCGCTGGCCGAGACCTATATCAGCGGCGGCGCGGTTTCGGACGAGGCCTTGTGGGTGGAAATCGCGCCCTGTTTTGTTGAGGAGAATGGCCGGCGCACCGATATCGTTGTGCTCGCCTGTACGCATTATCCCTTCCTGGCCAACCGTTTCCGCAAGCTTGCGCCCTGGCCGGTCGATTGGCTCAATCCGGCGGAGGCGATTGCGCTGCAGGCGAGGCGCGTTCTGGGCGAGAGGCCGTCTGCCGCCATTGAGGGGGCAAACCGCGATATCGCGATCTTCACCAGCAGCGGTGTTCGACCGGAGATCAAGCGACTGATGCAGGGCTTTGGATTGATCGTCGCCGACGCGGCAGTGCGCTAGCCTGCTGCGAGTCCGGGAATCGGAACGCCGAAGGTCTGCAGCAGCAGCACAATGTTGAGCGAGAGCACGGCGAGCGCGCCGAGGATCGCAAGCGCGCCGATCAGCCGGCCATTGGCATAATCGCCCATGATCGCGCGGCTGCGGGTGAAGATCACCAGTGAGATCATCGGAACGGGCAGCGCAATCGACAGGATGATCTGGCTGACGACCAGCGCTTCCGTCGCATTGACGCCGAGCGCGACGACGATGAAAGCCGGCGCCATGGTGATCAGCCGGCGCAGCCAGATCGGAATGCGAAAGCCGACAAAACCTTGCATGATCATCTGGCCGGCCATGGTGCCGACCACCGAGCTGGAAATACCCGAGGCGATCAGCGAAATCAGAAACGCCCCGGCGGCCATCCCGCCAAGGAGTGGCGTCAGCATGTGGTAAGCGGTCTCGATCTCGGCCACCTCGCTGTGGCCCTTGTGAAAGGCGCTCGCCGCCATCATCACCATCGCCATGTTGACCACGCCGGCAACGGCGAGCGCCGCCACAACTTCGGTGTTGGAGAAGCGCAGCACGCGGCGGCGATCGGCCTCGTTTCCAATCTTGATGCGGTGCTGGGTAAGGCCGGAATGCAGGAAGACCGCATGCGGCATCACGGTGGCGCCGATAATGCCGACGGCAATGGCCAAGGCTGTCGCATCGGGAATGTCCGGCCTGACGATATGGAAGGCAGCCTCGCCCCAGGCGATCGGGGCGATGAACAGTTCGACGATGTAGCAAAGGCTGATCACGCCGATCAGCGCGCCGATGATCAGTTCCATCGGTCGAAAACCGCGCCGCTCGAACAGCAGAATGCCGTAGGTGACGATCGCGGTAACCCCCATGCCCGCCATCAGCGGCATGTCGAACAGCAGCGCAAGGCCGATGGCGCCGCCGAGAAACTCGGCAAGATCAGTCGCCATGGCGGCAATCTCGCTGACGATCCACATCAGAATCACCACGGGCTTGGAAAACTCGTCGCGACAGACTTCCGCCAGATTGCGACCGGTGACGATGCCGAGCTTGGCCGACAGGCCCTGAAACAGCATGGCGATCAGATTGGCGAACAACACCACCCACAACAAAGTATAGCCATAGCCGGCGCCTGCCTGGATGTTCGTCGCGTAATTGCCGGGATCCACATAGGCGATGGAGGCGATGACGGCCGGGCCGACGAAGAGCAGCGCCGAGCGCGGCTTGATGCGGCCGGCGGCCATGGCCTGTTCGATAGCCGTATTGGTGCGATCACTCAGCGAGGGACGTCTGGATTGAGGGTCTGACATTTTAAAAATTGCATGAAAAGAGTTTTACAATTGCCTTAGATATAGCCAAGGCTACATTTTTGTCAATCGGCGTTATATGAGGAAAGTCTTTCGTCCGGCTTTGGTTCCGTCATGACAAAGTGTAGCCTCAGCTTGAAAGTGTGAACGGGCTTGATTCCGCCACAGTGGCAGGCTCTATTGATGAGCAGAAGAGGCAATTCCGGACGAAGCAGGAGGCGGATATGAGCGACGGGGTCGACAACCAGGCGGATCGATTCTCCAAGGCTCGCTCGGAACGCGCCTCGGCGCTTCTGGAGGACTATACCGAGCTGATCGCGGACCTGACCGAGGAACACGGCGAGGCGCGGCTGGTCGATATCGCCAGAGCCATGGGCATTGCCCATCCGACGGCGGCGAAGGCCGTTTCCCGGCTGAAGCGGGAGGGGCTTGCGACATCGCGGCCCTATCGCGGCGTCTTTCTGACGGAAGCAGGCGAGGCCATGGCCGAGAAGGCCCGCATCCGCCACGCGCTGGTGTTTGATCTGCTTCTGGCTGTCGGCGTTCCCAAAGAGGCCGCCGAACTCGACGCCGAAGGCATCGAGCATCATGTCTCCGACGAGACGCTCGCTGCCTTCGAGGCGTTTTTGAAGAAAGGACGTGGCTAATCCCGGAATTAGGCGCGGGATGAAATCGGACCTGCCCGCCGAGGCGCTGAAGATCGTCACCCCGGAAAGCTGTGGGTAACGCCGCAAGGTCTCGGCACGGGGGCTCATGACCTGTTACAAACGGGCGCAACAGCGAACAGAAGGCAAAGGCGAAAAGTGCAGGTCGATATCGATATGGGAACGACATCGGCGGGTGACGTGGCCAAACTCGATATCGAGGAGCTGCTGGCGACCCGTCTTCTGGTGCAGGGCAATTCCGGATCGGGAAAATCACACCTTCTGCGCCGGCTCCTTGAGCAATCCGCCAAATGGGTGCAGCAGGTGGTGATCGATCCGGAAGGCGATTTCGTCACCCTGTCGGAGGCTTTCGGCCATATCGTCGTCGATGCCGAGCGCTCCGAGGGCGAGCTGATCGGCATTGCCAACCGCATCCGCCAGCATCGCGTTTCCTGCGTGCTGACGCTGGAAGGTCTCGAGATCGACGACCAGATGCGCGCCGCTGCCGTCTTCCTCAATGCGCTTTTCGATGCTGACCGTGATCACTGGTACCCGGTGCTGACCGTCGTGGACGAGGCGCAGATGTTTGCGCCCTCTGCCGGCGGGGAGGTGGGGGAGGAAGTGCGCCGGCTCTCGCTCGGGGCCATGACGAACCTGATGTGTCGCGGCAGAAAACGCGGCCTTGCCGGCGTCATCGCCACCCAGCGGCTGGCCAAGCTTGCCAAGAATGTCGCGGCGGAAGCCTCGAACTTTCTGATGGGTCGTACCTTCCTCGATATCGACATGGCGCGCGCGGCCGATCTCCTCGGCATGGACCGCCGCCAGGCCGAGCAATTCCGCGATCTGAAGCGGGGCAATTTCGTGGCGCTCGGGCCGGCGCTGTCGCGGCGTCCGCTGGCGGTGACGATCGGCCCGGTGGAAACCTCCGCGCGCTCCTCTTCGCCCAAGCTGATGCCGCTGCCGGATAAGCCCGAGGATGTCGAAGACCTGATCTTCACGCCGGATCCGGAAGATATGGCTCGTCAGGCCTCGGCTCCGCGCCGGGTTGCCCCGCGTCCGCGCCCGACGGTTGACATCATGGATGCCCTGTCGAAAACGGCCGAGGGAAACGACGCGCCGGAAACGCCGACCCGCGGCCCGCGTGCGCCGGCGATGTCGGATGAGGAAAAGGACGACTGGATTGCGATGACGCTTTCGGAAATTGCCGGCGCTCCGGAATCAGCTTTCCGTTCAGATTCAGAGCTTTACCAGGATTTCCTGATGCGCGGTCGGATGAAGCGCATATCGGGGGCGCCGCTTGCCATGAACGAATTCCGCCGCCGGCTCGCCATCGCCCGCTCGGGCGCGGACGCGGCGATGCTGGAAAGCGAGCAATGGCAGATGTCGGTTTCCCTGCTCGCGCATGTGACGGAAGATCTGCAGGGCGTTTTTCTGATGCTGGCAAAGGCGGCGATCGCCGGCGATGCCTGCCCCTCGGACGCCATGATCGCGCGCGCTTATGGCACGCACTCGGCGCGCCGCGCCCGGCGTTTTCTCGACTGGTTCGAGGAGCAGGGGCTGATTGTTCTGCACACCGATCTTGCCGGTCTGCGCATCGTTGCCTTTCCCGATCTCGACCGGCAGACGGCTGGCGGCAACCCGGACGCGCCGGCAGAAGAGGCCGAAAGGCGGGATGCGGCGGAGTAGGACGCTTCAGGACTCTAGATCATTGGGCGATTAGTTGGCATCGCCCGATGATATAGGTTCTCTTTTTGACGCATCGGGTTATCGAAAAACCGGATTCCACTTTTTCGCCCGATGCTATAGGCGCGCCTTCAGGTGATCCAGCACGAAAAGGCGCACGGCGGATGAGAGGTTCACATCCGGCGGGCGCTGTTCATCGATTTCGCTGAGAAGGAAAGCGAGGCTGACGCCGCGCCCTTCGGCGATCTCACGGATCTCGTTGAAAAATGCGTCCTCAAGGGAAAAGCTCGTGCGGTGCCCGTGAAGGCTGACGGAGCGCTTGCGGATCAATCGTCCTTGTCCCCTTGCGAAGGGGAAGGCGTCAGGCGTTCGATGCGGCCCTGCTCAAAGCGCCGCTCGCTCTTCTCGCGCTCCAGCCTGTCTCGGCTCTTCTCGCCCTTGGTGCGGCCATGGATCGCCCGGTTTTCGGCTGCGCTTTCGGCTGCCTTCTGCCGCGCAGCGCGTTTGCGGCTCATCCTGAGATTGACGATCTCGGCGCACATGGGCCTGTCAGTGCTTCTTGCGGAAGGCATCGAGCGAGACGACCGAAGCGCCGTCATCGCCACCCGGACCGTCATCATCGCCGCCTTCGTTTTCGGGCTCGGCCGGCTTCTCGTCTTCGAGGTCCAGCGTCGCGACATCGAACTCGAGTTCGAAATTCACCGAGGGGTCATAGAAACCGACAATGGCGTTGAAGGGGATGACGAGGCGTTCAGGCACGTCGGAGAAGGACAGGCCGATCTCGAAATGGCTGTCGGTCACCTTCAGGTCCCAGTACTGGTGCTGGATGACGATGGTCATCTGCTGGGCGTATTTTTCCTTCAGCGCATTGGAGATGCGCACGCCCGGCGCGTTGGTCAGGAAGGTGATGAAGAAGTGATGCTCACCGGGCAGGTGGCCTGTTGCGGCGACCTCTGAGAGAACCTTGCGCACCATGCCGCGCAGTGCGTCCTGTGCCAGAATGTCGTAGCGAATATGGTCTTGCCCCATCACGTCTTTCCCGCCCTTGGCCGTTTGATTGCGATATGACTGTAGCCAATTAAGTCGCCTGATGCCGATGTGCAATCTTTATAGGGGATTTTGTTCAAATTCAGGTGGAGGCTTCTGTTGCCAGGTGCCTCCGGACCCCGCCTTACAGTGCTACCCGCAAGGACTTAAGGTGGGTTTCTGGAACCGCCATTAGGCAGCTACAGCGTAACCCTGAGCTTTGTTGTCATTTGCAACTACTCGTTTGACCCGATAACGGTGGTATCATGCCGGGTAAAAGGTCGCTCTTTACACTCTTGTCGATCCTGTTTCGCCCCCATCACAAAAAGGCCTGAACCGCCTGTTTGTGGTGGAGGCGCCGGGTACCGCCCCCGGGTCCAATGAGCTTATTACAACGCCGTTTATCACCATAGCCGGTCGAGCCGGCACGACTGATATAAGTGTTTCAAAAGCTTCTGCAAAGGGGGGAGACGCGCAAAAGGCGGGGAAAGGCGTCTTCAGGCTCTTTTCCCGGCGCCTTTCGTCGCGATAGAAGAGAAAACCGACGTCGAACGAGGGAGCATCATGCGCCAATATCTGGACCTTCTGGGCCACGTGCTTGAAAACGGAACCGACCGGGCGGATCGGACCGGCACGGGCACGCGCTCTGTCTTCGGCTACCAGATGCGCTATGACCTCGCTGCGGGCTTTCCCGTCCTGACCACGAAGAAGCTGCATCTGCGCTCAATCATCCATGAATTGCTGTGGTTCCTGAAGGGCGACACCAACATCGCCTATCTGAAGGAAAACGGCGTTTCAATCTGGGACGAATGGGCCGACGCGAACGGCGATCTCGGCCCCGTTTACGGCGCGCAGTGGCGCTCCTGGCCGACGCCCGACGGCGGCCATATCGACCAGATCGCCAAGGTGGTCGAGAGCATCCGCACCAATCCAGACAGTCGCCGCCATATCGTCACCGCCTGGAACCCGGCAGAGGTCGACGACATGGCGCTGCCGCCATGCCACTGCCTGTTCCAGTTCTATGTTTCGGACGGAAAGCTTTCCTGCCAGCTCTACCAGCGCTCTGCTGATATCTTCCTCGGCGTGCCGTTCAACATCGCCTCTTATGCGCTGCTGACGCTGATGGTGGCGCAGGTGACCGGGCTGAAGCCCGGCGATTTCGTTCACACGCTGGGCGACGCCCATCTTTACGCCAACCACTTCGATCAGGCGCGCGAGCAGCTTTCCCGCGTTCCCGGTCGCCTGCCGGCGATGCGGCTCAATCCGGATGTCGACGACCTGTTCGCCTTCACCTTCGCGGATTTTGTCCTCGAGGGCTATGAGGCCGCGCCGTCGATCAAGGCGCCGATTGCGGTTTGAGGACGGCCATGCGTGATATCGTTATGATCGCAGCAGTCGCCGAAAACGGCGTGATCGGCAGCAATGGCGGCATGCCCTGGCGGCTGTCCTCCGATCTCAAGCGCTTCAAGGCAATCACCTCGGGCAATCCGGTGGTCATGGGCCGCAAGACCTATCAGTCGATCGGCAGGCCGCTGCCGAACCGCACCAATATCATCGTCACCCGCGATCCTGGTTTCTCTGCTGAAAACTGTATTGTCGTCAATGGTCTGGACCGCGCTCTTGAAGTTGCGTGCGAGGAAGCGGGCGGCGAAAAGGACATCTGCATCATCGGCGGCGGCGAGATCTACCGGCAGGCCATGCCTCTTGCCGGCAGGCTTCACATCACGCATGTGGAAAAGGCGCTTGCGGGCGATACGGTCTTTCCCGAGATCGATCCCGCGATCTGGCGCGTCGAGACGAGCGAAGGCGTGCCGGCCGGCGAGAAGGACGACTATCCGACCCGTTACGTGGTCTATACGCGAAAACCCCGATGAACAGGAATTTACCGCGATTTGGCCGCGCAGTTGACCGATCGCGTTGAAAGCGCCCTGTCGCGTCCCTATAACGGGACAAACGCTGAATGCGTCAATGCGCGGCTGCGGCAATGGTTCCGCAGTCAGGAAAGGTTTATTTTTAAAGAGGTGTGAATGCCCTGGAGCAATCAGAATGGCGGCGGTCCCTGGGGAGGGGGCGGTGGCGGCGGCGACAATCAGGGTCCGTGGGGGCAAGGCCCCCGGCGCCCTGGTGGCGGCGGCAATGGCGGCGGCGGCAATGGCGGCCCGCCGGACATCGAAGACTTCTTCCGCAAGGGGCAGGATCAGTTCAAGGGCATGTTCCCGGGCGGCTTCAGCGTCGGCCTGGTGATGATCGTCATCGTTGTGCTGGCGGCTTTCTGGGTCATGCAGTCGATCTACACCATCCAGCCGGATCAGCGCGGCGTCGAGCTCAGGTTCGGCAAGCCGCAGCAGGAAATCGCCGGCCCCGGCCTGCACATGATGATCTGGCCGATCGACCAGGTCGAGACGGTGAACATCACCGAGCAGCAGATCAATATCGGTGGCGGCAGCGCCGCGCGCTCCGGCATCATGCTGACCGGAGACCAGAACATCGTCGACATAGAGTTCGCTGTGCTCTTCAGCGTTACCGACCCGGAAGCCTTCTTGTTCAACGTCGAAAATCCGATTCAGACGTTGCAGCAGGTTTCCGAGAGCGCGATGCGCGAGGTCGTCAGCTCGCGCCCCGCCCAGGATGTCTTCCGTGATGACCGTGAGGGCATTGCGCTGGACGTTAAGGACATCATCCAGGTGACCATGGACCAGTATGGCGCCGGCATCACCGTGAACGCCGTTTCCATCGAGGAAGCAGCGCCGCCGGCGGAAGTCGCCGATGCGTTTGACGAGGTTCAGCGCGCCGAGCAGGACGAGGATCGCTATCTCGAGGAAGCCAATCAGTATGCGAACCGCGTGCTGGGTGCTGCCCGTGGTGAGGCGGCGCAGATCCGCGAGGCGGCTGCCGCCTACAAGGACCGCGTGGTCAAGGAAGCACAGGGTGAAGCCGGTCGCTTCGATTCGATCTATGAGACCTATACCGCTGTTCCTGAAGTCACCCGCAAGAGGCTCTATCTGGAAACCATGCAGGATGTCTTCGGTCGCTCGAAGAACGTCATCGTCGACGAGGATGACGGGCAGGGGGTCATTCCCTATCTGCCGCTTGATGCGATCGACCGCAATGCGGCCGCGAGCCAGCGATCGTCCTCCTCCACGCCGGCGCCGTCCGCCGCAACACGGAACCTGACCCAGGGAGCGAGCCAGTAATGTCATCCAATCGTGTTCTCGTTATCCTGGCCGCAGTCGTGGCTCTGCTGCTGCTCGGCTATGCGTCGATCTTCATCGTCAACCCGCGCGAGCAGGCGCTCGTCATCCGCTTCGGTCAGATCAAGGAAGTGAAGAGCGAGCCGGGGCTCTATTTCAAGCTGCCCTTCTCGTTCGCCGGCGCCGACAAGGTGCAGTTCATCTCCAATCAGGACATGCGCTTTGATCTGGACGACATTCGTGTCCAGGTCTCGGGCGGCAAGTTCTATGAAGTGAACGCCTTCGTCGTCTACCGGATCACCGACCCGGAGCGTTTCCGCGAGGCGGTATCAGGTGACCGGGACGTTGCGGTCTCGCGTCTGCGCACCCGCCTCGATTCCTCGCTGCGTCGGGTCTACGGTCTGCGTGACTTCCAGGCTGCTCTTTCGAGCGAACGCGCCTCGATGATGCAGGAGGTGGGCGACCAGTTGCGCCCGGCTGCCGAATCGCTCGGCATCTCCATCGTCGACGTGCGGATCCGCCGGACTGACCTGACCCCGGAAGTCTCCGACGAGACCTATGCCCGAATGCAGTCGGAGCGTCTCGCCGAAGCCGAAGCCACCCGCGCCCAGGGCCGCGAACGTGCGGAAATCCGCCGCGCGGCAGCCGATCGTGAGGTTGTGGAGATCCAGTCGGCCGCCAACCGGGATTCCGAACTGCTTCGCGGTGAGGGCGATGCGGAACGCAACCGCATTCTCGGCGAGGCCTATGGCAAGGATCCGGAGTTCTTCTACTTCTACCGGTCGATGAACGCCTACAGGGACGTGCTCGGTGAGAACTCGACCATGGTCCTGTCGCCGGATTCGGAATTCTTCGAATACTTCCGTTCCTCCGGCGCGTCCGAACTGCCGCTGAGCCCTGCTTTGCCCGGCGGAGCGCCGGCTGACGGGGTCCAGCAGCAGGCAGCCGATTAATGCTGCTGCAGGATATTTTGATCGGATTTGCGTTTTATCTGATCATCGAGGGGCTGGTCTATGCGCTGGCCCCTTCGCTGCTTACCGCCATGGCGCGGCTTTTGCCGACCGTGCCGGAAGGCGCGTTGCGCGCGACCGGCCTGATTGCCGTGGCGCTCGGAGTCGGTCTGGTCTGGTTGATCCGCGGATAGGCTCGCCGCTCGTCTTCCGCTATGATGGCAATTGACCGGGCGCCGGCCAAAAGGCGGATACCGGTTGTTCGAAAACTGACGCGGCAAAGGCCTGGACGGAGGCAAGATGACGACTGCCAAGCGTAATTTTCCGGCTCGCCGGTTCATGGTCCGGCACATTGCCGGTGCAGGCCTTCTTGCCGCCGCCGCCATGCTGCCGGTCCCGGCTACGGTCGGGCCGGCCAAGGCCCAGACGCTTTCCGATGTTTCCGTCGCGGATATCGCCGAGGACCTGCTTCCATCCGTCGTCAATATCTCGATTTCGGAGGGCGGCGGTCCCTCCGGCGATACCCGGCCCATGCCGGATGTTCCCGAGGGGCAGCCCTTCGAGGACCTGTTCAAGGACTTCTTCGAGGGCGAAGAGGGGCCGCGCAGCCGGCAATATTCCTCGCTCGGCTCCGGCTTCATCATCGATCCCTCGGGCATCATCGTCACCAATAACCATGTCATCGACAATGCCGATACGATCGAGGTGACGCTGTCCGATGGCACATCGCTCGATGCGACGCTTCTCGGCGTCGACGACAAGACCGACCTTGCCGTCCTCAAGGTTGAGCCCGATGAGCCACTGCCGGCGGTGAAATTCGGCGATTCGCGCAAGGTCCGCATCGGCGAATGGGTGCTGGCGATCGGCAATCCCTTCGGCCTTGGCGGTTCGGTCACGCTCGGCATCGTTTCGGCGCGCGGGCGCGAGCTTGACGGCCCTTATGACAATTTCATCCAGACGGACGCGGCGATCAACAAGGGCAATTCCGGTGGCCCGCTGTTCAACATGGATGGCGAGGTCATCGGCATCAACACGGCGATCCTGTCGCCTTCGGGCGGCTCCATCGGTATCGGCTTTTCCGTGCCGAGCGAACTTGCCGAAAACATCATCGACCAGCTGATCGAATATGGCCGGACCCGCCGGGGCTGGATCGGCATTCGCGTGCTGGAGGTGAGCGATGCGGTGGCCGCCTCGCTCGGCGCCGATGATCCGGCGGGCGTTGCTGTCGGCTCGATCATAGAAGGCGGCCCCTCCGACGGCGGTCCGCTCAAGGAAGGCGACATCATTCTCACATTCGACGGGCAGCCGGTTGATAGTCCCCGCGATCTTCCGCGCTTTGTCGCTGAGGGTCGGATCGGCGAGCCGATGGATGTCGAAATCATCCGCGACGGCGAGCGGATGACGGTTCAGGTGACGCCGCAATTGCTGGAGGAGCCGGAAGAGTCGGAGGCAACGCTCGTTCCAGACGATGAGCCAAGCTCAGGGGATGACGCCGTTATGCCCGGCCTGCCGGTCAGCCTTTACGGGATGACGCTTGCCGAACTCGACGGCAATGGCCGCGCCCTCTACCAGATCGACGGCGATGTGGAAGGCGTTCTGATCACCGAGGTTGAAGAGGGAAGCGCCGCCGCGAACGAAGGTCTGATGCCTGGCATGGTGATCGCAGAGGTCGGCCAGGACGCGGTGACGACGCCGCAGGAGGTGCGCTCGCGCATCGTCGAGCTGATTTCCGAGGGGCGCCGCAGCGTTTCGATCATGGTCGCCGAACCCGATGGAACGCTTGTCATCAAGAGTCTGGTGCTGGAGTAGCGAGGGCTCAGCGGGAGCGTTGCCAATCCGCCTTGTGCAGCCGATAGAGCACATGGCGTTTCAGGTGGGGATGGCTGTCGGGAACCGATGGGTGGTCGAAATCGCCCTCAAGGTCCCGCCGCATGCCGAGCCTTTCCATAACCGCCGTCGAGCGGTGATTGTCGGCGACAGCGAAGGACACAAGCTGGTCGTGCCCGCGTTCATCGAAGCCCAGTGCGACCATGGCGCGGGCGGCCTCGGTTGCGTAGCCCTTGCCCCAGTGCCGCGTGACCATCCGCCAGCCGATCTCGGGCGTTCCGTCCGGTTTGATGTTCGCGTTGTTGATGAGGTTCAGCCCGGTAAAGCCGATGACTTCGCCGGTGTCTTTCAGCTCGACAGCAGGAAAGCCGTAACCGGTGTCCCTGATCATATCGCGGAGCCGGTCGAGCATCTCGTCACTTTCGGCGCGGTTGCGGCGCATCGGGAAGAATTCCATCACGGTGTCATCGGAGTTGATCTCGTGAAAAAGGTCCCGGTCACGATCCTCCCAGTTGCGAATGATCAGACGGTCGGTCTCGGCGAGTTTCATCTGACGAACTCCTCCTGACGGTAACCCTGGATATAAAGCAGCGCGGTCAGGTCGCCGTGGTCGATGCGGATATCGGCCTTTTCGGCGACCGTTGGCTTGGCGTGGAGCGCGACGCCGGCGCCGGCCAGTTCCAGCATGCCAAGATCGTTGGCGCCGTCGCCGACGGCCATGATCTCGGTCTCAGCAATGCCGCGTTTTCTGGCGACATCATGCAGCGCCTCGATCTTCGCCTGTCTGCCGAGGATCGGATCGGCGACCGCTCCGGTCAGTTTGCCGTCCTTCTCGATCAGCGTGTTGGCACGGTTCTCGTCAAAGCCGATCATCGCGCCGATACGGCTGGTGAAGACCGTGAAGCCGCCGGAGACCAGAGCGGTGTAGCCGCCATTGGCCTTCATCGTGGCGATCAGTTCCTTGCCACCCGGCGTCAGCGTAATGCGCTTTTCGATGATTTCGTCGACAATGCCGATATCGAGGCCGGCAAGCAGGGCGACCCGCTCGCGCACCGCCGGCTCGAACTCGATCTCGCCATTCATGGCGCGTGCGGTGATGCCGGCGACCTTGTCCTTCAGCCTGACTTCGGCTGCAAGCTCATCGATGCATTCCTGACCGATCATGGTGGAATCCATGTCGGCCAGCAACGCCTTCTTGCGGCGACCGATCAGCGGCTGGATCACGAGGTCGACGGGCAGGTCTGCAAGCGCAGCGCCGAGCGCGGTTTTGGCCGCCTGCCGGGTCACATGATGCGCAAGGTGAAGATCGACGGCGACACCCTCGTTCAGCCAGTCGACCTTTTCCACCGCAACCGCGCCGGAAAGCTTTGAAATCCGCTCCGACATCACAACAGGGTTTGACGGATTGGCGACAAGCGTGGCAACGAGAACCATGGCAAATTCCTTGGACAAAAAACTGCGTGCGGTCCTGATAACCGGGCCGACGGCGGGCGGCAAGTCCGCATATGCGTTGCGGCGCGCGCGCGAGACCGGCGGCGTCGTGATCAATGCCGACAGCATGCAGGTCTATGACACGCTGCGGGTGCTGACGGCGCGTCCGTCGCTACTGGATATGCAGGGGATCGAACACTGTCTTTACGGCCATGTTGCCGCCGGCGCGGACTATTCCACCGGCGCATGGCTGAGAGACGCGGGCGCGCTCATCGAGCGGTTGGAAGGCGAGGGGCGCTTGCCGGTCTTCGTCGGCGGCACGGGGCTCTATTTCAAGGCCCTGACCGAGGGGCTGGCGCAAATGCCGGATGTACCGGCGGAAGTCCGTGTGCACTGGCGCGCGGCACTCGAAGATCAGGGCCCCGAGGCGCTTCACGCCATTCTTGCCGACCGCGATCCGCTGATGGCGGCGCGGCTGGCACCTGCCGATGGGCAGCGGATCGTTCGCGCGCTTGAGGTCAAGGAGGCATCCGGCCGGTCGATCGCAGATTATCAGGCAGAGACGCCGCCGCCGCTGATCCCTCCGGGAGCGGCAGAGAAGGTGGTGATCCTCCCCGAACGCCCGGTGCTGCACCAGCGCATCAATGCGCGTTTTTCCGCCATGCTGGATGAGGGCGCGGTGGAGGAGGTTAAGGCCCTTCTGGACCTTGATCTTCCGCCCGAAATGCCGGTGATGCGGGCAATCGGCGTGCGCGAGATCGCAGCCATGCTCAACGGGGAAATGAACCGTGAGACCGTCATCGAGCGGGCGAGTGCCGCAACCCGGCAATATGCCAAGCGGCAGATGACCTGGTTTCGCAACCAGATGGGCGAGGACTGGAAAAGGCTTGATCCCGCAGCGCCTTAACCCCGGCGGGGGCCGCCAGTTCTGCCTAATTTAATTTCACGCGATCGCCCGTTTGGCTATTTTTCTTGCACTCGCGCGTTGACTGATGCGGCAAGACGGGCTATCAGCCAAGCATGGCTATGAAAGAACTTCTTATTGTGGTGGGATCGCGCATGGGCAGGATGGTGTAACCATCCGGCATAAGCCACCCATGCGCGACGACAGGCTCCTTGAAGGGGCCTTTTTTTATGCCCGGTAGGAACGCAAACACCTAGAGACCATCGAAACGGAAAAATGACGATGACCGCGACGGACAACTTGATGACAGGCGCCGAGATCGTTTTGCAGGCGCTGAAAGAAAACGGGGTTGAACATATCTTCGGATACCCCGGCGGCGCTGTGCTGCCGATCTATGACGAGATCTTTCAGCAGGACGATATTGCCCATGTGCTCGTGCGTCACGAGCAGGGCGCCGGACATGCCGCCGAAGGCTATGCCCGTTCCACCGGCAAGGTCGGCGTCATGCTGGTCACCTCCGGTCCCGGCGCGACCAACGCGGTTACGCCGCTGCAGGATGCACTGATGGATTCCGTTCCGCTGGTCTGCATTTCCGGCCAGGTTCCGACGACCCTGATCGGTTCGGATGCGTTCCAGGAATGCGATACCGTTGGCATTACCCGGCCTTGCACAAAGTATAACTGGCTGGTCAAGGACGTGAACGAGCTGGCGAACGTCATTCACGAAGCCTTCCGCATCGCCCAGAGCGGTCGTCCGGGTCCCGTTGTTGTCGATGTTCCCAAGGATATCCAGTTTGCCAAGGGGCGCTATACGCCGCTGAAGGGTCATCCGATCCGCGAGAGCTACCGGCCGGAGGTCAACGGCAATGCGGACGCGATCCGCACGGCGGTCGAGCTGATGGCGAAGGCAAAACGCCCGATCCTCTACACCGGCGGCGGCGTCGTCAATTCCGGCGATGATGCCACGCGGCTGTTGCGTGAACTGGTCGGGCTGACGAATTTCCCGATCACCTCGACGCTGATGGGGCTGGGCTGCTATCCGGCGTCGGGCAAGAACTGGCTCGGCATGCTGGGCATGCACGGATCCTATCAGGCCAATATGGCCATGCATGACTGTGATGTCATGGTCTGTATCGGCGCGCGTTTCGATGACCGCATTACCGGCCGCGTTGATGCGTTTTCGCCGAACTCGACGAAGATCCATATCGATATCGACCCGTCCTCGATCAACAAGACGATCCATGTCGATGTGCCGATCCTCGGCGATGTTGCCCATGTTCTGGAAGAAATGGTCCGGGCCTGGCGCGCCCTGCCGGCGGAAAAGCCGTCTCTCGATGAATGGTGGGACAATATCGAGCGCTGGCGCGACCGCGACTGTTTCGCCTACACGCCCAACAAGGACGTGATCATGCCGCAATATGCGCTGGAGCGGCTGAACGCTGCGGTCAAGGGACGCGATTTCTACATCACCACCGAAGTCGGACAGCATCAGATGTGGGCGGCGCAGTTCTTCGATTTCGAGGAGCCGAAACGCTGGATGACGTCGGGCGGTCTTGGCACGATGGGTTACGGCCTGCCGGCAGCGCTGGGCGTTCAGATCGCCCACCCGGACGCACTCGTTATCGACGTTGCCGGTGATGCCTCGATCCAGATGTGCATCCAGGAAATGTCGGCGGCGATCCAGCACAATGCGCCGATCAAGATCTTCATCCTGAACAACCAGTATATGGGCATGGTTCGCCAGTGGCAGCAACTCTTGCACGGCAACCGGCTGTCGCATTCCTATACCGAGGCGATGCCCGATTTCGTCAAGCTGGCGGAGGCCTATGGCGCGGAAGGCATCTATTGCGACAATCCGGCTGACCTCGACGAGGCCATCCAGCGGATGATCGACAGCCCGAAACCGGTGATCTTCGACTGCCGCGTCGCCAATCTCGCCAACTGCTTCCCGATGATCCCCTCGGGCAGGGCGCATAACGACATGCTGCTGCCGGACGAGGCCAATGACGAAGCCGTTGCAACCGCCATCGATGCCAAGGGCCGTCAGCTCGTCTGAGCTTGAGAAAGGGAATAGAACAATGAACGCCAAACTACAGCCGACCGGTTCAGCCTATTTCATCTCCAGCCAGACCGCACCGCCGGAGCGCCACACGCTTTCGGTCGTTGTTGCCAACGAGCCGGGCGTCCTTGCCCGCGTCATCGGGCTTTTCTCCGGCCGTGGCTACAATATTGAAAGCCTGACCGTTTCGGAGACCGAGCACGAGGCGCATCTTTCGCGCATCACCATCGTCACCAAGGGCACGCCCGATGTGCTGGAACAGATCAAGGCGCAGCTCGACCGGCAGGTGCCGGTGCACAAGGTTGTCGATCTTTCGGTGCGCGCCCGCGAACTGGGGATTGCCCCGCCAGTCGAACGCGAGGTGGCGCTGGTCAAGGTGGTCGGCAATGGCGAACAGCGGCAGGAAGCGCTCCGCCTTGCCGATGCCTTCGAAGCCAAGGTGGTGGATGCCTCGGTCGAACATTTCCTGTTCGAACTGACCGGCAAGGTCTCCAAGGTCGATCAGTTCATCTCCATCATGCGCCCACTCGGCCTCGTCGAGATCTGCCGCACGGGACCTGCCTCGATGAACCGCGGTCCGCAGGGCATGTGAGGATAAAGGGTCAATGAACTGATCCTTCAGTTTATTGACAAACCTACCCTCGTGGTCTGGGTCATCCTCGTGCTTGACACGAGGATCCAGGCTGCCCGAGAAATGGTTGCAGAAGTATCACTGAATTCAAAGAGCTGCGTCGCCTGGATGCTCGGATCAAGTCCGAGCATGACCCTCATGAGGAGGCCTCGCGAGGACGCGCGGTATACCTCGTATGCCTTGTCAGCGCTCTGAAGGATCAATGAAATGATCCTTGGTATAAGGTCAGGAGGCCCTTTCCATTCTGGTCAGGGGATGCCGCTCCGGCACGGGCTCGTCGAAAGAAGGGCAGGGCGATGATGCATGACACGCTTCCGGCATTGCTCGGGTTCGCGCTTGCGGCCTCGATCACGCCCGGCCCGAACACCATGATGGTCTTCGCCTCGACGGTTAATTTCGGCTTTTTGCGCACGCTGCCGCATATCTGCGGCGTCGTTGCGGGTTTCGCGCTTCTTATGGCAGGCGTCGGCGCCGGTCTTGGCGCGGTCATCACCGCCTTCCCGCCAGTGCTTATCGTCGCCAAGATTGCCGGTGCGCTCTATCTGCTGTGGATCGCCTGGAAGATCGGTACCACGCGGAAATTGTCCGCCGGGGAGGCGACGACCGGCAGGCCGCTCACCTTCATTCAGGCCGTTGGCTTCCAGTGGGTCAATCCGAAGGGGTGGATCATGGCGCTGACGGCCATGTCCGTCTTTACCGATCCCGCCCATTACGGTCGCTCCGTCGCCATTGTGGCGGTGGTTTTCGGGCTGATCACCATCCCGAGCCTTTCGCTCTGGGCGGGCTTCGGCTCGGGCCTGCGCCACTGGCTGTCCTGCGGCAACCGGCTCAAATGGTTCAACATCCTCATGGCGCTGGTGCTGGTGGCAAGCCTCTGGCCGATGCTGCGCTGACGCTTCATCCTCTGCAAGGCTTGCGGCAAGGCGATGGCGCGCGCGCGAAAGGCGCGACATGACCGTGCCTGCGGGCATGTGAAGCCGCGCGGCGATTTCCTCATAAGTGCGTCCTTCAAGGTCGCACAGGACCACGATATTGCGGGCAGAGGGCGGCAAGGCGTCAAGCGCATCGGCAAGTCTCAGCCGGTCGATCTCGACGTCTTCATCGGCACGGTCGTCCGGCAATTCCTCGGCCGCGTCGATTTCGACAAAGGACAACGTGTTGCGATGGCGGAAGTGATTGGCGTTGACATGCACCATGATGGCATAGAGCCATCCGCCGAGATTATCGCCATGCCATTGGGACTTGTGGGAAAGCGCCCGTTCGATCGTATCCTGCAGCAGATCGTCGCCGTCTTCGGTGGATCCGGCCATCGCATGGGCCATGCGGACGAGTTGCGGCAGGCAGCGCTGCAATTCGGTTTCGAACAGGTGTCCGGGCGCGGCGAGCGCGTGTCGCCGCGCCGGTTCGCGGTCAGGCCGGGCGCGCGACCTGCCAGTGATTGCTGACGCTTCCGCCGGTGACGTCGCCGGGCTTCTTGTCATTTGCCCGGAAGTAAAGAGGTTCGCCATTGAGGGCCCACTGTTTCTGCCCGTCCTTGCGCACCACAAACGAGAAGTTCTTGTAAGGTTGCGCGGTTGGGTTGGCGATATATGGAGGCCAATCGGTCGCACAGCTACCGTAGCAGGCGGATACGTCCCTTGCGTCCTCGTCATAGGTGTAGAGCGTGTGGCCGTTCTGCGCGGCCAGTACCTGACCGTCATAGGTGTCCATGGTGCGGAAGGTGTTGGCGCCGGCAAAGGCGGTTCCGGCCACGGCAATGAGCGCGGCGGCGGCGAGAATGGATGCTTTCCTGATCATGTCTTTCAGTCCGTTTCGTTTTGTCGCGCCGGGGTTCGAAATGGCGCGTTCACCCCATAGACACGTCGGCGGGCTGTTTTATTCCAGGGGAGCGCAAGTTTTTTTGTTGCTCCATCATGGCGAATCCTGCCAAGTCACGCCCATGGAGTTTTCACCGCAACAGGATGAGGCGCTGAAGGCGGTCTCGCGCTGGCTGAAGGAAGGCCGCTCGCCGGTGTTCCGGCTGTTCGGCTTTGCCGGAACCGGCAAGACCACGCTCGCGCGCTATTTTGCCGAACATGTCGACGGCGAGGTGCTGTTCGCCGCCTTCACCGGCAAGGCCGCACAGGTGCTGCGCTCGCGAGGGGCGAGCAATGCGCGCACCATCCATTCGCTGATCTACCGGCCCAAGGGCGAGGAGATGATCGAGGACGAGGAGACCGGAAAGACCTCGGTCGCGCCGATGTTTTCGATCAACCGGCAGAGCCCGCTTGCCAAGGCGGCGCTGATCATCATCGACGAATGCTCGATGGTCGACGAAAAGCTGGGCCAGGATCTTGTCAGCTTCGGCACGCCGGTTCTGGTGCTTGGCGATCCCGGACAGCTCCCGCCGGTCTCCGGCGGCGGCTACTTCACCAATCACGAGCCGGATTTTCTGCTGACCGAAATCCATCGGCAGGCGCGCGACAATCCGATCATCGATCTGGCCATGCGGGTGCGCGAGGGCGATGAAATTCCGCTCGGCGACTATGGCCAGGCAAAGGTGATCACCAAGCGCGACGTCACGCAGGATCTGGTGCTCGATGCCGATCAGGTGCTGGTTGGCACCAACCGCACGCGCCGGCGCTACAATCAGCGACTGCGCGAACTCAAGGGATTTTCGCAGATTTATCCGCAGGCCGGCGACAAGCTGGTCTGCCTGCGCAATGATCCCGCCAAGGGCCTGCTCAACGGCTCGCTGTGGAAGGTGATGTCGGCTTCCAAGGAAACGGTGAAGCCTGGGATCAATCTTCTGGTTAACCCGGAGGAGGACGATCCCGATCGCGGCGCGGCGCGGATCAAGCTCCTGAAGGCGGCTTTTGAGGACAGCGAGACTGAAATCCCCTGGTCCACAAAGAAACGCTATGACGATTTCGACTATGGTTACGCGCTGACGGTCCACAAGGCACAGGGCTCGCAGTGGAACAATGTCGTGTTGTTTGACGAGAGCTGGGCCTTCAGGGACACGCGCGAGCGCTGGCTCTATACCGCCATCACGCGCGCCGCCGAGCGGCTGACCATCGTTTCCTGATATCGCCCTGGAAGAGGGCGTTGAAACCACGCGGCGGCTGCATACGCAGTACCCTGAACGGCACCCCGAACACGCAGATACTTGAAAAGGTCGGGGCTTTGTCGCCGCGCAACCGTCCGCTGTCTTTTTTCTAAAGGCAGAACCTTACTGCTTGGTTAGCGCTGACGCATTCTCGGCATGTTTCGCCATAAAAAAAGCCGAAGCCCGTGTTTGTCATTTGAGCCTTCGAGCACTACTCTTGACAAAAATCGAATTCGACCGGGTTTCTGTGACCAGCTGCGGTGCGGGCAGCGGCGGAAATCCCGGAGAGGGGACGGACCCAAGGCCATGAACGCGCATTTTGCCACTGCCTCAATTCTGTTCGGCGCCTGTGCTCTGCTTGCCAATGGCGCGGAAGCGCGGGAAAGCTGCGACGCTGTTTCTGTCGCCGAGCTCAACTGGTCCTCGGCGGGGCTTGCTGCCTGGGTCGACCGGCTGATCCTGGAAAAGGGGTTCGACTGTTCGGTAACCATGGTGCCCGGCGATACGGACAGCACCATGGACAGTATCATTGCCACAGGCGAGCCGGAGATCATTCCCGAATTCTGGTTCGAGAGCGCGTCACCGGCGCTCGACGATGCCGTCGCGGAAAAGCGTGTCGTCTTCGGAGCGCCGCTTTTGAACGAGGGCGGCGTCCAGGGATGGTGGATACCGAAATTTGTCGTCGACGCCCATCCGGAGATCACGACCGTTCAGCAGGCGCTCAGCCATCCGGAACTGTTCATGGCTGCCGAAGGCCGCGAGAAACCGGCCGTGTTCAACTGTCCGGCGGGCTGGGCCTGCCGGGTTTCGACCGCCAATCTGTTCCGTGCACTCAATGGCGCGGAGAAGGGTTTTGAACTGGTGGAGGCCCAATCGGCGGCAGCGCTCGATGCCTCCGTCACCCGCGCCTTCGAGGAACAGCAGGGCTGGCTGGGCTACTACTGGGCACCGACGGCGCTTCTCGGCGAGTACGACATGGTCAAGCTCAGCTTCGGCGTCGAATTCAGCAAGCAGGAATGGGACAGCTGCACGATCATCGCCGATTGTGCCGATCCGAAGCTGAACGCCTATCCCGTCTCTGCCGTCTACACCCTGGTCTCCGGCGCATTCGCCACGGAGCAGAAAGGGCTGATGGACTATTTCGGCAATCGCTCGTGGGGCAACGGCGTTGTCAGCGAGGTTCTGGCCTTCATGAGCGCGAACGACGCTGATAATGAGGCCGGCGCCCGCTATTTTCTCGAGACCTATCCCGATGTCTGGAAGGCCTGGCTCGCAGAGGATGTGGCCGACAAGGTCGCAGCTTCTCTCTGAGATCGTTTGGCGAGCGCCTCGAGCGCCTTGTGAAGCGGGCGCCGCGACGTTATATCAAAGATGCGCCGGTGAATGGTTTGCGGTCGCCCGGAGATGGTCTCCGGCGGCGTGCGTCGGACATGATCAACAGCGCGGACGCCTCTTGGTTCTACGAATCGTCCGCTTTCATGTCCGAACCGTTTTCCGGCGCATTTTCCTTTCAAGCTTGAGTAAGGGTGGGGCGTTGCAGATGCAGGCGATGGGTCGGAAAACCTGCCTCATTCTCGGCGGCGCGCGATCGGGTAAATCGTCCCATGGCGAAAAACTGGCGCGGGCGTCCGGCGGCAATCTCCATTATGTCGCGACCGCCGAGGCGCTTGATGCGGAAATGCAGGCACGCATCGCCCACCATAAGGCCGCGCGCGGCGAAGGCTGGCAGACCCATGAGGCGCCGCTCGATCTGGTCGCCTGCCTTGAGGGTTTCGACCATGCCGAACGGCCGGTGGTTCTTGTCGATTGCCTGACGCTGTGGGCCACCAATCTCATTCTCCGCGACATGGACATCGGCGGGGTAGGCGACCGGCTTGCGGGTTTTGTCGCCGAATGTCCCTTTCCGCTGTTCCTCGTCGCAAACGAGGTCGGCCTCGGCATCGTGCCCGACAATGCGCTCGCCAGAAAATTTCGCGACGAAGCCGGACTCCTGAACCAGAAGGTCGCGGCGGCGGCCGACAGGGTGATCTTCATGGCGGCAGGCCTGCCGATGACGCTGAAACCTACATCATGAACCACTGATAGACGGGGTTCTGGTCGTCGAGAAACACCTTGGCGGCCATAGCAAGGCTCGAGACCGCCAGAAGCGGCCGGATGATCCTCGCCCCGCGCTTCATCGCCAGTCTGGAGCCGGTCTGGGCGCCGAGGAACTGGCCGACGCCCATGATCAGGCCGATCTTCCACAGGATCGCACCGCCAGCGAGGAACACGGCGAAGGCGCCGAGATTGGACGAGAGGTTGAGCATCTTGGTCCGCGCCGTGGCCTTCAGCATGCCAAGCCCGCCCAGCGTGACGAAGGCGATCATGAAGAAGGATCCGGTGCCGGGGCCGAACAAGCCGTCATAAAAGCCGATCGCCGGCACCACAAGGCCGGCGAAGACGGGTATTGCGAGGCGTTGATGACGGTCGGTATCGTCCAGCCCGCTGCGCAGCGCGAAATAGAGCCCGATGCCCGCGAGCAGGAAGGGCAGGACCGCCAGCAGGATATCGCCGGATATCACGGTTGCAAGCGCTGCGCCGAGCGCGCCGCCGCCGAAGGCCAGAAGCGCCATCGGCCACTGCGTTCTCGGGTCCACCCTGCCGCCGCGCGCGTAGGAGATCGTCGCCGAAGCCGCGCCGAAAATGCCCTGCAGCTTGTTGGTGCCCAGTGTCTGAAGCGGTGGGATGCCGGCAATCAGCATGACCGGAATGGTGATCAGGCCTGCCCCGCCGGCAATGGAATCGACGAAGCCGGCGATAAAGGCCGCGGCGAACAGGATGAGCAGCAGGTCCAGGCTGGCTTCGAACAATGGGGTCGTGCTCCGTGAGGGGCCGGGCGCGGACATGGCCGTGGGGCGGTCATCGTTTCCTTTTTCGCCCGGATCGTGTAGGTCGTTTGACGGGCGGCGCTTCAGCCGGTTTATGATCTTTCAAGAAGCAGGATTCGTTTTCATGCACAAGGTTATTTTCGACACGGACCCGGGCATTGACGATGCCATGGCATTGCTGTTCCTCGAGCGTCACCCCGATATCGAGCTTCTCGGAATCACGTCGGTCTTCGGCAATGCATCCGCCGATATCACCACCCGCAACGCGCAGTTCCTGAAACGGGAATTCGGCATTTCAGCGCCGGTCGCGCGCGGCGCTGACGAGACCTATGATCCGGCCCGCCCGATGGCGCCGTGGCCGGTGGTCGTGCATGGGGTAAACGGTCTCGGCGACATCGAGATGCCCGAGACGGTCGACGATGTGCCGCTCGACCCGCGCCCTGCCTTTCAATTCATCATCGATACCGTGCGGGAAAACCCGGGCGAGGTCGAGATCGTCGCCGTTGGCCGCATGACCAATCTGGCGCTGGCGCTGGCCCGCGATCCGGAAATCGCCGGCCTCGTCAAGCAGGTGGTCGTCATGGGCGGCGCGTTTGAGCGCAACGGCAATGTGACGCCGGCAGCCGAGGCCAATATCCACGGCGACCCGGAAGCCGCCGACGCGGTCTTCACCGCGCCCTGGAAGGTGGTGATCATCGGACTCGACGTGACGATCCAGACGGTGATGACGCGCACGACGATGAAGGATCTGGCGCTGCGCGGCGGACCGGCGGTTGAGCTCCTTGCCAGGATCTCCGATCCCTATATCGATTTCTACAGCCAGCAGGTGGATGACGGCATGGTCGTGCATGACAGCTGCGCCTGTGTGTATGTCGTCGCGCCGGAGCTTTTCGGCCTTCGCGCAGGCACGGTCCGCGTCGTCTGCGGCGGCATTGCCGACGGCCTGACCCTGCAGAAGCCGGCCGGCCCGTTCTTCCCGCCGAGCGCATGGGACGACAAGCCGGAACAGCAGGTCGCCATGACGATCGAGGCGAAGCAGGTTGTTGACCTGGTGGCGGCGACGCTCGCGCCCTGATCCCAGTAACGCGCGCGTCAAGATTGAGTTGTTTACCTTATTGGTAGCAACGCGTTGAATGAATTCCCCGGTGCGCATAACTTGACTTAAAGGGGTTAGGTGTATCCGGGGGATGTCATGCGGTCTTTTCTTGTTGCGTTCATCGCGTTGCTGGCGACAGCATCTGTCGCCGATGCGGCTCGCAAGTCGGGCGGTGACATTTTCGAGCCCGGCAAGGTTGTCGCTGCCGTCAGTCTCAGCAGCCAGACAATGAGGGTGATCGTCGGCGGCTATGAGCGCTATGTCTGGCCGGTCTCGACGGGAGCGGGCGGCTATGCCACGCCCGAAGGCGTATATGGCGCGGAATGGCTGTCGAAAAATCACCGCTCGCGCAAATACAACAATGCGCCCATGCCCTATGCCATCTTCTTCTATCACGGCTATGCGGTTCACGGCACAGACCAGCTGTCGCGTCTCGGCTCGCGCGCCTCTCATGGCTGCGTACGTCTTCACCCGGACAATGCGGCGCTGCTTTTCAGCCTGGCCCAGTCGGTGGGGTTGGACAACATGACCGTGGTCATCGGCGACTAGAACGCGTTTCGATCTGAATGGATCAGGTCGACGCTCTATCCATTTGTTATAGCCGCATAATCTTTACGACCCCCGCTTCGCTCCGGTCGGATCATACTCTGGAGTATTTCCGGTGAGAGCGGATCACCGGAAATGCTCTATCTCTCCGTTTTCTGTGGCATCCGGACAGAAAACCGGTGTCCGCCTTTCCTGGTGGCACGCTAGAACTTGTAGCCAAGCCCGACCTGAACCCTGTTCTGGCTTGCCGTCATGCTGAAATCCTTGTCCCAGTGGAAACTGTGATGCACCTTCGGGAAATAGGTGTAGCGATATTCAGCGCGGGCGAAGATGTTGTCGGTGAAGGCGTGCTCCAGGCCGGCGCCGACCGTCCAGCCGTAGAGCTCTCGGGTTTTAGTGTCGATCGACTTGCCGCCGAAGCTGCCCTTGACGCGGCCGCTGACAACTTCACCGCCGCCTGTTGCGTAGAGCATGGTTTTCTCGAAACCGTAGCCGAACCGGGCGCGCAGCGATCCGCCCCACCCCAGTTCCAGTTCGCCTTCGGCGGTCTCGATCTTGTTCGCGATCACGACATCAAGCGGCTGCATGCCGGAACCGCCAAGATAATCGAACTCTCCTTCGAGACCGATGAGGAGGTTGTTGCCGAATTGATAATTCGCACCGACAAAGGCGCCGCCGAGCCAGTTGTCGACGGAAAGTTCATCCTCGACGATGCGAAAGCTGTTCGGATCCGCCTGGCTCCAGTGATAGCCGCCGAGCGCACCGACATAAAAGCCGCTCCAGTCAAAATTCGCGGCGACCACCGGCGAGGGCGGCGCCATCGGCGGTGGCGAAACGATATCCGCCGCCACAGCGTGGAACGACGGAGCAAGCAATGCGACCAGAACTGCGGCTGTTCTCTTCATGACGAGGGGTCCCCATGTTCAAAAATCAATTTTATTGAATATAATGAGTTTTATAGAAGGGTTTTAAAACGACAATACCCTAAAAATCGCGGTTTTTATTTTGTTGTTTTGTATTAAATATATTATATTATTAGGGATGTATTATATACTGGTTTCTCAGTCATATCGAAAAGCGGGTGCGGGCGTTGCGCGAATCGTCGTTCAGGCCTTGACGCCTCAAGGCCGAATGGGCATAAGTTCGGCCATGAACACGGCCCTTTGCATTATCTGCACCATTATTCGCTAGCGTTTCGCTGGCCGGCCGTTCTTGTCCTGAAATCCATTCTCTGACAGACGACCCGGCCGGGCCGCCGGCCTGTGTGTGCATCAAGACTGATTTCGGGAGACTGGACATGGGCGAAGCCCTCAAGCTCTACAACACGCTGACGCGCGAAAAGGCCGAATTCCGGCCGATAGACCCCGAGAATGTGCGCATGTATGTGTGCGGGCCGACAGTCTATGACTTTGCCCATATCGGCAATGCGCGACCGGTGATCGTCTTTGACGTGCTCTTCCGCCTGCTGCGGCATCTCTACGGAGAGAAGCACGTCACCTATGTCCGCAACATCACCGACGTCGATGACAAGATCAACGCGCGGGCAAAGCGCGACTATCCGGATCTGCCGCTGAACGAGGCGATCCGCAAGGTGACCGAGAAGACCGCCGACCAGTTCCACAAGGATATCGCGGCCCTCGGCGTGCTGGAGCCCACGGTGGAGCCGCGCGCGACCGAGCATATCGATGGCATGGTGGCGATGATCCAGACGCTTCTCGACAAGGGCAACGCCTATGTTGCGCATGGCGCCGAGGGCAGGGAAGTGCTGTTCGATGTGCCGTCCATGCCCGATTATGGGCGCCTGTCACGGCGCAATCTGGAAGACCAGCAGGCTGGCGCCCGCATTGCGGTTGAAAGCCACAAGAAGAGCCCGGCGGATTTCGTGCTGTGGAAGGAAAGCGCGGCCGATGAGCCCGGCTGGGACGGGCGTTTCACCTTTGACGGCAAGACCGAGACCATCAACGGCCGCCCCGGCTGGCATATCGAATGCTCGGTCATGTCGGAAAAGCATCTCGGCGAGACCTTCGACATTCACGGCGGCGGGCTCGACCTGATCTTCCCCCACCACGAAAACGAGATCGCCCAGTCCTGCTCGGCCCACGGCAATCACGTGATGGCCAATGTCTGGATGCATAACGGCTTCGTGCAGGTCGAAGGCCGGAAGATGTCCAAGTCCGACGGCAATTTCTTCACCATCCACGAATTGCTGGAAACCGAGAATTTCGGCGGCCGGAAATGGCCGGGCGAAGTGCTTCGGCTGGCGATGCTGATGACCCATTATCGCGAGCCGATCGATTTTTCGGTGAAGCGGCTGGAGGAGGCGGAGCGCCTGATGGCGCGCTGGCCGAGTGCTGATCCGCAAGGCGGACAGGTTGATGGGGGCGTGCTTGACGCGCTCTCGGACGATCTCAACAGCGTTGCTGCGGTTCAAAGGCTTCATGCTCTGGCCCAGGAGGCCAACGCCGACGCGGCGAAGCTGCCCCGTTTTGCAGCTAGCGCTGCGCTGCTTGGCCTTCTTCCAGAGGCGCGCGAAGTCGAAGTGGGTGAAAAGGCTGCGATTGAGGCCGCCGTCGCCCAGCGCCTCGCCTTCATCCGCGACAAGAACTGGGCCGAAGCCGATCGTATCCGTGATGACCTGGCATCTCAGGGGATCCAGCTAAAGGATTCGAAAAACAAGGAAACCGGCGAGCGCGAGACCACCTGGGAGGTCAAGCGGTGAAGACTGTCGTCCGCCCATTGCTCTCATCAATCCCGATGCACCCTCCCGAGCATAACGCGGTAAGCGAGGGTAACGCACTCAAAAGCGCCGATCCGTCAGGCAGTGTCGGGGGGCGACCATGACGACGCCACCTTCCTTCTCCGGCGGCTGTCAGTGCGGCGCGGTGCGTTATCGTGTCGAAGGCGCGCTGTCCTATCCGCATATCTGCCATTGTCGCATGTGCCAGAAGGCCTCGGGCAACTACTTCATGCCGCTTGCCGGCGCGGTTCATCAGCGCTTCAGCATCACGCGCGGTCAACCGAGCTGGTTTCATTCCTCCGATCAGGTACGGCGCGGCTTTTGCGCGGTCTGCGGCACGCCGCTGTTCTTCGAGACGGTGGGCGGTGATCATATCGCGGTCACGCTCGGCAGCCTCGATGACCCGTCCGCCTTCCCGCCGGTATCCCAGGATGGCGTCGAAGGGCGCGTGCCGTTCTTCCACGCGCTTTCCGGTCTGCGCGAGATGCCGACCGATCGTTCCGACCTGCCGGGCGGCAATGACGCGATTGCCGCCGGCAACCACCAGCACCCCGATCACGATACCGAAAGATGGCCGTCTGAGAATGACACGGACGCCGGATAACAAGGCCGAAAACGGCCGATCACATGGGATGGAGACCCACGACATGGAAAAGCGCGAGCGCATCTATCTGTTCGACACCACATTGCGCGACGGCCAGCAGACGCCGGGCATCGACTTTTCGGTGGAGGACAAGATCGCCATTGCCGACATGCTGGATCAGGCCGGCATTGATTATGTCGAGGGCGGCTATCCGGGGGCGAACCCGACCGACACGGCCTTCTTCGCCGCGCGGCGCACGAAATCCGCGAAGATGACCGCTTTCGGCATGACCAAACGCGCCGGCGTCTCCGCCTCGAACGATCCGGGGCTTGCGGCGCTGATCGCTGCGGAAGGCGATGCCGTCTGTCTGGTGGCGAAAAGTTGGGACTATCATGTCGACGTGGCGCTCGGCATCACCAATGACGAGAACCTTGCCTGCATCGCAGAAAGCGTGGCCGCCGTCGCGGCATCGGGCAAGGAGGCGATGGTTGATTGCGAGCATTTCTTTGACGGCTACAAGGCAAACCGGCCTTATGCGCTTGCCTGCGCCAAGGCCGCCTATGACGCCGGCGCGCGCTGGGTTGTGCTGTGCGACACCAATGGCGGCACGCAACCGGACGAGATCGCGGAAATCATCGCGGACGTGATTGCGAGCGGCATTCCGGGCGCCGCGCTGGGCATCCATGCGCACAACGATACGGGTCAGGCGGTCGCCAATTCGCTTTCCGCCGTGCGCGCCGGGGTGCGGCAGGTGCAGGGAACGCTGAACGGGATCGGCGAGCGCTGCGGCAATGCGAATATCATCACGCTGGCGGCAACGCTTTCGCTGAAGGAGCGCTACGCCGAAAACTATGTGTTGGGCCTCGATGAAGAGCAGCTAGCCGAGCTGACCGCGCTTTCTCACGGCTTTGACGAATTGTTGAACCGTGCGCCCGATCCTCAGCTTCCCTATGTCGGCGCTTCCGCCTTTGCCACCAAGGCCGGAATTCACGCCTCGGCGCTATTGAAGGACCCGCGCACATACGAGCATATCGACCCGGAAAGGGTTGGCAATACGCGCAAGGTCATGGTTTCCGACCAGGGCGGCAAGTCGAACTTCATCAACGAGCTGAAGCGCCGCGGCATCGCCGTCGCCAGGAATGATCCGCGCCTCGACAAGCTGATCGCGATCGTCAAGGAACGCGAATCCATGGGCTATGCCTATGAGGGCGCGGACGCGAGTTTCGAGCTTCTGGCGCTGCGCGAGCTCGGCAGCGTGCCGCATTTCTTCCATGTCGACAGTTTCCGCGTCATGGTCGAGCGTCGCTACGACAGCCACGGCCGCGTCAAGACCGTGTCAGAGGCGGTGGTCAAGCTGGAGATCGACGGGCGAACTGTCATGTCGGTGTCGGAAGGCGATGGTCCGGTCAATGCGCTCGACAAGGCCTTCCGCAAGGATCTTGGCAAGTTCCAGTCCGAGATCGCCGATCTGAAGCTCGCGGACTACAAGGTGCGTATCCTCAATGGCGGCACGGAAGCCATTACCCGCGTTCTGATCGAAAGCATCGATGATGATGGTGTGCGCTGGTGGACGGTCGGCGTGTCGGAAAACATCATCGACGCCTCGTTCCAGGCGCTGATGGATTCCATCACCTTCAAGCTGATGAAGAACCGCTCGCTCGCTGGCCGGGTCGCGGCAGAGTGAGGCGCGGCCGGGCGATTTCCATCACCGTTGTTGATGAGTGCTTCACCAGAAACAGGTGGCGTGGCTGGCCAACTGCCGGTATCTGCGTCTGATCAAGGGATTGGAATGCGCCATGACGAGCGAGAGTGACACGACCGTGACCGCGCCGGTGAAGACGGTTGCCGATGGCGATACGCCCAAGGGCTTTGTCCTGGCGCTCATCGTCTTCATGATGTGGGGCTTCCTGCCGCTCTACCTCAAGCTGGTGGCGCATCTGCCGCCACTGGAAGTGCTTGCTCACCGCATCGTCTGGTCGGTGCCCTTTGCCGGCGCCGTGGTCGCCTATACGGGGCAGGGCGGCGAAATCGTTGCGGCCGCCCGCAAGCCAAGGATCCTTGCCGTGGTCGCGCTCTGCAGCGTCTTCATCTGCGTCAACTGGGGCACCTATATCTGGGCCGTTTCCAATGCGCACACGGTGGATGCGGCGCTCGGCTATTTCATCAATCCGCTGTTCTCGATTGCCCTTGCGGCGGTCATTCTGCGCGAGCGGCTGTCGCGCACGCAGCTGGTCGCCATCGCGCTGGCGACGGTCGCGGTGGTCACGCTCGCCATCGAAGCCGGCGGCCTGCCGGTCATCGCGCTGCTTCTGCCGTTTTCCTTCGGCATGTATGCCTTCCTGCACAAGATCGTGCCGATTGGCGGTAATCCGGGCTTCACCCTCGAGGCGTTGATCATGAGCCTGCCGGCGGCGGCCTATATCATCTGGCTGGAGGCGACCGGCAACGGCCATTTCCTCGGTTCGCTCCCCGATGCGCTGCTCCTGATCGGCTGCGGCGCTGCGACCGCCATTCCGCTGATGATCTACGCGAATGCCGCCAAGCTGCTCAAGCTCTCGACCATCGGCATCATGCAGTATATCGCGCCGAGCATGATCTTCCTGATCGCGGTTCTGGTCTTCCGCGAGCCGCTGCAGCCGGTCAAGCTGCTCGCCTTTGCCCTGATCTGGACGGCGCTGGCGATCTACACCTCGTCGCTTCTGCGCGCCCGCCGCAGGCAGGCCCCGTTCCCGCGCTGAGGCCGGCCGGCGACCGCTGTCAGCGTATAATTGTCCAGTATTTCATCCAGTTCGTCACGCGCGGCATGACGCGACACAAGCCATCGCCAGCACCTGAATGACGGCGATCGCCAGCGTCTTGGCCCGGTGCGGCCAGGCGCGAGCGAGCGGCGGCACGACCAGATGACGGGGATAGACCAGCACGGAGACGGCGGCGTCTCTGGCTCAGGAAGGATCTGCTCGGTCGCGGCCACTTCTCGGTCCGATGGCAAAATTGTCGCTGGCAGAGGGAGGCGGCGACCAATGTGCCGTTACGTCGGCTCAAGGCCGGCATGAGGGAAATGAGAGGTGCGGGCTTCTGCCATATAGATTGGGGCGGCCCCATCGGAGCCGCCCCATTCCTGATTCACCCTGCGGAATCTCGTGTCTTACTTAAGCCGACCCGCCGCATGGGCGAGCATGGTGTAGACCTTGCCGGTGTCAGACGTGAGGTAGGACTGGACGGCGGTTCGGTCTCGGTTCTTGCGCATCACGTCGGAAAGCAGCTTTTCGAAATCGGCGATATAGCGGTCGACAGCGGTCTTGAATTCGCGGTCACCCTCATATTTCGCCTTGATCTCGTCAAAGGTGCGCTGACCCTTCAGCGTGTAGAGCCGGCGCGTGAACACATCCCGTTCGCCCCGCTGGTAACGCCCCCAGAGTTCGACCGAGGCATCGTGATCGATGGCGCGTGCGATATCGACCGAGAGCGAGTTCAGCGAATCGACGACCTGGTTGGGCTTGCGCTCGCCTGCCGTTGACTGGGCAGTCCTTGCCTGCTGGCTTTCGCGCTGGCCGGCCTCCTCGCGGGCGGCTGCCCTCAGAAGGTCGCTGATCCAGCCTTCGCCGCCCGGCGCATTGCTTGCGGCAGATCGCGTGACCGCCTGTTGGCGCGGCTCGCGGGCCGGCTGCTTCGGCATCGCCCCAGACAGCCCCGGCGCGCTGAGCGAACCGGCCGGCGGGCTGGTGAATGGCCGCTGGGCAACCGGTTCTTCCTTCTTCGCCTGCGGACGCGGCGCTTCCGGCGCGGAGATCTGCGAGCGCGATGTCGCGATCATCGAGGAAATATCCTCAAGGGCGCGGATCTGGTCTTCCACGGCCTTGCGCATGGCCTGGGCGCTCTCGCGCGCCTCTTCGGGCATGTCGTGAATGCCGCGTTTGACCGCCTCGCGCGTGTCGTCGAGCTCGGCGCGGATCTCGGCGGAAATCCGCTCGATTTCCTTGGTCGCACCGGCGAACCGCTTGGCGGCGTCCTCGACGGAGTTGCGCATGGTTTCGGCGACGTTGAGCGACATGGTCTCGGCATCGCGGCCGGTCTTTTCCATGGTCGCGGCCACCGCTGCGGCAACGCCCTTCAATCCCTTCTCGATTTCCTGCGAGCGCTCGGCGAGACCGGTCGACAGAAGGCCAAGCGCCTCCTGGCGTTCGGAAAGCGTGCTGGCAAGATTGGACTGCGCAGTCTCGATCAGGTTCGAGGCCCGGTCGAGCACGCCGGCATGGCTTTCGATCTGCGCGACCAGGCTCTGGACCGTCTGGAGCGCGCCGGCGGCGCTGCCGTCGAGCGCGTCGACCTTGGAGCCAAGCAGGCTGCTGGTCTGTTCGAGTGAAGCGGACGAACGCTCGGCGGTCTCGCTGATGCGATCTGCCGTCGTTGCCAGCTGTTCGTCGGCAGACGAGAGGCGGGCGGCGGCCTGGTCGACCAGACCGGCGAGCATCTGGTGGCTCTGCGAGAGATGGCTGACGAGTGCCTCGACATTGCCGGCAAGCGCATTGCCCTCGGCGCGCAGCTGGCGGCTGCCTTCCTCCGAGGCCTGATGGATGCGTTCGGCGGCAAGACGGCCGGTCTCGCCATAGCTCTCGATCAGCGGGCGGGCCTTCTCCTCGATCAGGCTGCTGAGCTCGCTGGTGTGGCCGGCGAGCATCGAATTCATGTCGCGGGCGCGCTCGTCGAGCGCGTTGCCGACGGCATCGCCGCGCGCGGCCAGCACGCGATCGACCGTGCCGAGGGTTTCTTCCAGCGCCTTCATCTGGGCGCCGAGGCTGTTGCGCAGCGACTGCGCCCGCTCGGTCATCGATTTCTCGGAGGCTTCGAGCTGTCCGGACAGCATGTCGGCCGTGCCGGCGATGCCGCTGTTCAACCGTTCGCCGCGTTCGGCCAGCAATTGCTCGGCTTCGCCCATCGTCCGGCGGATCGTCTCGATCTGGTTGTCGATCCGGCTGCTGGTGGCTGACAGGATCTCGGAAATCCGTGTGCTGTTTTCCGAGGCATGTTCGCCGGCGATGGCCGCCTGACTGGCAAGTTCCGCCTGCATCTGGCGGGCGCGGTCGAAGATTTCGTGGGCCGAACCCTCCATGCTCTGCCGCGCGGAGGCGACGGCGCCGGAAACCTGCTCGGTGAAGCTCTGGCCAGCCTGTTCCAGCCTGAGGCGGGCATCTTCCGCGCTGCGCTCCATGTCGGCGGAGGTTTCGGAAACCGTTTCGCGGATGCGCCCGGCAAGCTCGCCGGAACGGCGGTCCATGGTGTCGCTGATCCTGACAAGCCCCTGGTCGAGTGCGTTCTCGAGGCCGGAGAAGCGGTTTTCGATTTGCGCCTGGCCGTTCTCAAGCGTCGAGGCGATGGCGCTGCGGCGGGCGTCGAGAGCCTCGCTGAGCCGCTCCGCAGCGGCACTGCTCGTCGTCTCGATCATGCGCGCCTTTTCGTCCAGCGTGCCGCCGAGACGTTCGTCGAGTTGGGCGCCGGTCAGCATGAAGGCGTTTTCGTGGGTCAGCATCGTTTCGCTCAGGCTGCTGGCGACGGTTTCGCCGGCCTGTTCAAGCCGCGTTGCGTTCTCGGCCAGCGTATCGCTGATGCGGACATGCGCGGCGTCGGCGGAAGCGGTGAGCCGCTCGGCGGCTTCCCGTGTTGCGCGCTCGAAGCCGGAGTTCTGCTCCGCGAAGGTCGCCTCCAGCCGGTTGCGCGTGGTTTCGCCGGTCTCGGCCAGCCGTTCGACATGGCCGGAAAGCGAGGAGGAGAGGCGGCTTTCGACCGCGCTGCCGGTATTTTCAATCGCGCTGGCATGGTCGTTCAGCGCCCTGTCGAGCCGGCGTCCGGCCTCGTCGACAAGTCCCTCGATGCGGATGGCGCCTGCCTCCACGCTCTGGCTGTGCCTGTCGAGGCTCTCGCCAAGCACGCCGAAGGAGGTCTCGACCCGGCCTGTCATGGTCTCGGCCGAACGGGTGATCAGGCCCGCTGCGGTGGACACCTTCTCGGCGATCGCGCCGGCGGAGCCGCGCAGCCGGTCCTCAAGCGCCATGCCGGCCTTGTCGATGGTTTCGCGAAGCGCGGTCTCGCGGCCTTCCAGCGACATTTCAAGCAGGCTGGATGAGGCGGCAACCGTGGCGGAGATGCTGGTCGTGCTGTCGGCGAGCGTCTCGGAAATGTCCGTGCTCGCTTGTTCGATCGCGTTTGCCAGCGCGCCCGTTCCCGAACGCAGGCTTTCTTCCAGCCGCGCCTGGCCGTCTTCGTAAGCGCTGCGGATACCGGTCTCGCGCTCGGCAAAGGTTCTGGTGATGCGGTCGTCGATTTCGGAAAGCCGACCGTCGAGCGCCCTGGCCTGGGTGTCGACCGTCTCCTGAAGGCTGGACGCGACATCGCGATAGGCGCCCGTCAGGCGGGTCTGGCCTTCGGAGAGCTTATCGGCAAGGCGCGCGGTCGAAGAATCGATCGTCTGGCCGAGGCTTTCCTCGCTGGTCGACAACGTCGTCGCCAGCACCATGGCGTGGTCGGAGAGCCGCTCGTCCAGCCGCTCGCCGGCGCTGGAAAGGGCAGCCGTTATGCTCTCCTCGCGACGGCTCAGTCCGGCCTCGAGCCTTTCAGCCGCTCCGCCGATCGCAGTCTCGAAGCGTTCGCCGGTATCTTCAAGCGTTTCCGCGATCCGTTCGCGGCTCTTCTCGCTCGTTTCGCTCAGGCGGCGCTCATGCGCATCGAAGGTTTCCTCAAGGGCTGTCTGCGTCGAGGAGAGGCTGAGGGACAGCAGATTGGTCTTTTCGGAAAGCTGCGTCTCGATCCGTTCGCTGGCGCCGGAAAGCGCAGATGTGATGCCGGCCTCGCTGTTGCCGAGACGCTCGTTGAACTGTTCCAGCTGGCGGTCGATTTTGCCTGTCGCCTCTCCAAGCGCGCGATCGAGCCGGCCCTGGCCGTTCTCGAGCGTTTCTCCGAGCCTTGCTGTCCTGGCGTCGATCGTCTGGGCGAAGGTCTCTTCGGCCGCCGAAAGCGTGGTGGCGAGCATGATTGACTGCTCGGTCATCTGCTCGCCAAGCTGGGCCGTAGCCGCCGAAAGCGTTGCGCCGATGCCGGTCGCACCGTCATTGATCTCGGCGTTGAACCGCTGAAGCTGTGCCTCGAACCGTTCCGATGCGCCGGAAAGGGATCCGTCGATGCGGCCATGGCCTGCTTCCAACGTTTCCTGAAGCTTTTCGGAATGCGCGCTCAGCGTCTGACCGAATGTCTCCTCGGCAGTCGAAAGCGTGGTGGCGAGCATGATCGCCTGGTCGTTCATCTGTTCGTTGAGGCGTTCCGTCGCCGACGACATCGCCGAGGCGATCCCGGTCTCGCCCGCGCTGACGGTAGCGTTGAAGTTCGCGAGTTGCGATTGAAGTCGCTCGGAAGCGCCGGAAAGCGAGCCGTCGAGCCGCTCCTGGCCTTCGCGCAGGGTCGTCTGCAGCCGTTCGGTATGAGCGCCGAGGCTTTCGCCGAAGGTTTCCTCACTGATCGACAGTGTCGTGGCGAGACCGGCCGCATGGTCGTTCATGCGCTCCTGCAGCCGCTCCGAGGCATTGTCCAGAACGGCTGCAATGCCGTTCTCGCCATTGCCGACGCGCTCATTGAACGCGGCAAGCTGGCTGTCGATCCGGTCCGAAGCGTCCGTCAGCGTCCCGCTCAGGCGTTCACTGCCCTCGCGCATCCGCTCCTCGATACGGGCAGTGTGGCCCTCGAGCGACATCGCAAGCGTTTCCTCGCTGGTCGAAAGCGTGGTGGCAAGCATCATCGCCTGATCGTTCAGGCGCTCGCCGAGCCTCTCGCCGGCATCATCCAGGGTGGCGCTGATATTGGCTTCGCCGCCAGTGATCTGCTGGTTGAAACGGGTAAGCTTTTCTTCCAGTCGTTCGGAAGCGTCGGAGAAGACTTTTTCGAGCCTTGCATGATCGGCGCTGAAGGTCTCGCTGACCTCGTTGACGCGGGCCTTCAGCGTCTGGTCGAGCATTTCCGTGCTGGTCGAGAGCGTCGCCGCCAGCGACAGCGTGTGATCGGTCATCTGCTCCTGCAGCCTGTCGGAGGCGTGGGAAAGCATCGTATCCATGCTCGAGCCGCCCTCGGAGACGATCTGGTTGAACCGGCCGAGCGTGTTGTCGATCCGGCCTTCCATGGCGCTGCCGCTTTCTTCGAAAACGCTGGTGAAGGCATCGAGCCGGCTGTCGAGATCGGTCCCGAGACGGGAGATCGTTGCCTCGAGGCGCTGGTCGACATACTGGCTGCGTTCCTCCACCTGGCGCGCGATTTCCTCGTCCGCCTCGCTGATCTGCCGGTTGAAGCGGGCCTGGCTTTCGCTGAGCGTCGTCGATAGCCCACCGACAACCCGCTCCAGCGCGGCGTTCATCGCGGTCTCGCTGTCTTCGGCAACGGCGCGCAGGGTCTGCGTGCGCTCGCCGAGAAGCGTCTCCAGCTGGCCGCCGCGTTCGGCAAGGGCAGAGGTCAGCTGCTCGGTCTCTTCGTTGAGCGCGGTGGCGCTTGCGCTGAAATCGCTGATCAGCGTGCGGCCGCGTTCGTCAAAACGCTGCGAAAGATCGTTGAAGCGCTTGTCGAAGAGGTCGGACAGCTCGCCATAGCTGCGGTCGAATTCGCCCCTGAGAACGCTCGAGCGGTCTTCGAGAAGGTCGCCGATCGAGGCCACGGCGCGGGCGGTGTTCTCGTTGATCACAGCGGCGCGGGTCTCGAGCATTTCGGCAACGCCGTCGCCGGCCGTGCTCACCTTGCGCGTGAGCTCGTCCATGACCGTGCCGATCTGCTCCTTCAGCTGATCATTGGTGCCGAGGATCGAGGTCCTGAGGCGGGCGGCGTGGTTGACCACGGCCTCGCGCTCCGCCGTCAGTTCCTGCACCAGGTTGCGGATGCGCATTTCATTGTCCGCATAGCTGCGCTCCAGCGCATTGACCTCGGAATGAACGAGGTTCTCGAGCTCCGAAGCGCGGGCGATTGTGCGTTCGATGCCTTCGTTCATGGCATAGACTTCGCGGCGGACGGCCTGGCTGACGCTGCGAACCTGCTGGGCGGCGTTTTCGTCCGGGTCGGACAGGCGCAGCGCTACCTCGGCCATGGAACGGGCGGCCTCCTGCATGTCGCGCGCGCGCGCCAGCATCATGTTGAAGGCGTAGAAAACGAAAATCGGGGCGACGGTCAGCGCCGCTGCCAGGCCGATGCCGTCAATGCTCAGAATGTCAGCGAAGGAGGAGGCGTTGAAGATCCGGCTGCCGAAGGCCACCAGCGTGCCCGTGACGCCGAGCGCCAGCCAGCCGGCGGACATGATGGTCGATGTGCGCAGGGCCTTGATGGTGGAGCGACGCTCGAAGGACTTGAGCACGCGCTGCGTCGACAGCATCCCCGGATCATTTGCGGGACGGAAGGCAGGCGATTTGGGCCGGGGGGCGTTGGCGCGCTCTTCCTCGGCGCGCGCGGTCCTTTCGGCCCGACGCCCGAATACGCTTTCCTTGCGCTGCGGCGTTTCCTGTTCGCGCGGCGCTTCGCCGTCGGCGTTCTGTTCGGACGGATCGGGTGACAGAGCATCCTCCAGCGCGTGAAGGGCCTGATCATCGAGCGAAGAGCCGCCTGTTTGTTTCGCCATGGATACGCCTCGTGACACATGGGCCTTCCCGGATGCCCGCCTCAAGCCGAAGCATCCGAAAGACCCTGAAACTTCAAAACCGGTTCCGCCTGTTCCTTTTGGAGGGCGGATGGCCGGCACACAGGTTCGAAACAGCCGTCATTTGCCTTGCCACTCTGACCCCCGCTTGCGGCGGCAGGCCTGGGAGGACAGGCAAATGTCTTCTATTTCAAGGGATTACCCCCGTTTTCAATCGCATATTCACAAAAGCCACACAACATCATCCGGCAGGCCGTATTCAGCCGCAAGCCGGTTTGGTATTGAAATGCGGCCGGAAGGAGCTGCAAAAAGCGATCAAATTCCGTCATTTAGCAAATATTAACCATAATGCGCCTTTTCTGAGGCTTTCCACACATTGGCGTTTTCCTCGCCTGCGCGTTTGGCGTGGCCGCAGCAATGGCGCGGGCCGTCAATATTGACTGTGCGCGCGGAATGAGGGAAGAACTCGTCAACCCCGATGCCGCCCGGCACTTTGAACACTAAGGTCCAGCACATGCTCAAACTGAAAATCATCGGCAATGATGACACCGTCTACGATCTTGAGGTGGAGGAAGGCTCGACCGTCATGGAAAACGCGGTGCGCAACGGCGTTCCGGGCATCGTGGCCGAATGCGGCGGCGCCTGTGCCTGCGCCACCTGCCATGTCTATGTCGATGAGGAATGGTTCGAAAAGGTCGGCGAACCCGAGCCGATGGAAGAGGACATGCTGGATTTCGCCGTAGATGTGCGCGCCAATTCCCGGTTGTCCTGTCAGATCAACATGCGACCGGAATTCGACGGGCTGACGGTGCGTGTGCCCGACGAGCAGGGCTGACACATGCTGCACGGCCCCGGCCGTGCGCGACACCGAAGAAACGGATCCGTCCGCAAGCAAAGAGGGTAGGGCCATGATGCAAGCCCCGGCGACCTGCTTCAGGCCGCGCACATTCTCCTGCGCCGGGGGCCGTACGCTTGCACTCGGGCCCGTCGGCGCGTTGATGGCCATCATCAACGTCACGCCTGATTCGTTCTCCGACGGCGGACAGTTCGTCGATGCGGCCGCCGCCATCGACCACGCGCTGCGCGCTGTCGAACAGGGCGCTGCCATTCTCGATATCGGCGGGGAATCGACCCGGCCGGGCGCCGCTCCGGTTTCAGCCGAGGAAGAACAGGCGCGGGTTCTGCCGGTTATCGAAGCACTGGCGGAAAAGACCGGGGCGCTGATCTCCATTGATACCTATCGCGCCGAAACCGCGCGCCTGGCGCTCGCCGCCGGCGCTCACATCATCAATGACGTCAGCGGCGGCACGGCCGAGCCGGAGATCTTCAGGATCGCCGCCGAAACCGGCGCGGGCTATTGCCTGATGCACACCAGCCGCGACCGCGAAACCCTTGCCGATCCCGTCGCCGATCAGCTGTTCTTTCTCGAAAAGGCGCTCGGCGCGGCGCGCGCGGCCGGGATTGGCGACAGCCAGCTGGCGATCGATCCGGGATTCGGCTTCGGCAAGGATGTGGATGACAATCTGGCGATCATGGCGCATCTCGACGCGCTCCATAAGCTGGATCTGCCGATCCTGATCGGTACATCGCGCAAGCGCTTCGTGGCCGCGATTGGCGGAGGCGAAGACAATCTGACCCGCGATTTTGCAACCGCATCGACCACCGCGATTACCCGCCTTGCGGGCGGCGCGATGTTTCGCGTGCACAATGTCGGCGCCAACCGCGCGGCGCTCGCATTCGCCGATGCCATGATCGCGCGATACACCGGAGACCCACCATGAACGGCCGCTATGTGATCACCCTGAAAAACTGCGCCTTCTTTTCCACCCACGGGGTGATGGAGGAGGAGGAGCGGCTCGGCCAGCGCTTCTATGTCGATGTCGTCATGCATATCGAGGACGAGGCAGCGGTGCTGCATGACGATTTTTCCGAGGCCGTCGATTACGGCGATGTCTACCGCATCACCAAGGATGTCGTGACCGGTCGCCGGTTCAAGCTGATCGAGGCGCTGGCCCATGCGATCGCCGTTTCGGTTTCGCGCCACTACGATGCCATCCGGCGGATCGAGGTGACTGTGCGCAAACCCTCCGCGCCGGTTCCCGGTCTTCTCGACCATGCCGAGGCGAAGGTCGCTTACGATGTTGAATGAAACGGTCCGCGCCACGCTCGGCCTTGGCGGCAATCTGGGCGAACCGGCCGAAGCCATGGCCCGGGCGCTGGTCTTGCTTGATGCCGATGAGAAAACCAGGGTCGTCGCGGTCTCGCGTCTTTACCGCACGCCGCCCTGGGGACCGGTCGAACAGCCGCCCTTCATCAATTGTTGCGCCCTGATCGAGACGACCCGCGCGCCGGAAGATCTGATGCGCTTCTGCCTCGACATCGAAAAACGGCTGAAACGGGTGCGCGACAGACGCTGGGGCCCGCGCCTCATCGATATCGACATCCTGACGTTTGGCGATATCAGACAGGAGAGCGATCTGCTCACTGTCCCGCATCCGCGCATGACCGGGCGCGGCTTCGTGCTCGTGCCGCTTTCGGAAATCGCCCCTGATCTCGTCGTGGCGGGCCGCACGGTCGTCGACTGGCGTGACGAGGCGGAAAGGGACGGCATCGATCCCGTCAGCGATGACGGGGCCTGGTGGAAAAGTTAGGTCGTATCAGTCGATCGATCCGACCGAAAGCTGGTCCGTCTGGCGTTTCAGCGAGAGGCCGATGACCGGCACATAGCGGGTGCCGCCCTTGATCAGCAGGGTGATGTTGAGGTCTTCCGGGCTTTTCAGGCTGGTCACCAGCGCGCCCTCGACGTCCTCGCGCCTGAGTTCGATCACCGCCTTGCCGTCTTCGACCGAGCCGCCGGTTACCTCAAGGCCGTCACCGTCCTCGCCATCGAGGAAGCGGCCGCGATAGCCGTCTTCCTCGCGGATGAACACGGCGGTCATGGGGTGGGAAAACAGGCCGGCGCGACATTTGCCGTCAAGCTTGAAACCGTCCTTTTCCCCCTCGATCGGAAGCCCGTCGAGTTCGCAGCGGAAGCGGGTGCCCTTCATCTTGCCCTCGACGATCTTGCCGGAGCCTGACCATTTGCCGGCCACCTTGCGGAAGAAGGCGCTGTCGGCGCTTTCCGCGGCCGCATTCGCGGGCAGGGCCGCAACGAGGGTCGCGGCGATCATCGCGGAACTGAACAGGCGTGCTGGCCGTCGTGTCATCTTGGCGCTTCCGGGCAACTGCGCGTGGCAGGTGTAGTTTCGGTTGAACGGCAACAATGAAGGGCAAACGTTAAGCTTTGGTTTTTCTGCCCGCATTGCGGGTGGATGGGGGTCAGGGATTTGAGAGGTCGCGCTTTTCGCCCGGGCCGAGATCGTTGATGAAATCGCCGATTCCCGGCCGCTTGAGGGCGGTGAACGGCATCGGGCGGCAGAGATCCATCGCGGCAATGCCGATCCGCGCCGTCATCAGCCCGTTGATCATGCCCTCGCCAAACCGGGCGGACAGCTTGGAGGCGAGCCCATGGCCGAGCACCTGCTGGACGAGGCTGTCGCCGACGGCGATCGAACCGGTGACGGCGAGATGCGCAAGCACGTCGCGGATCAGCCGGAAAAGGCCGATTGAACCCGGTCGCCCGCCATAAAGCTCGGCCATGTTGCGGATCAGGCGGATCGATTCGTAGAAGACATAGAGAATATCGACGGCCGCGCGCGGGCTGATGGCGGTGACCACCGAGACGCGTTTGGCGGCGTTGAGGATCAGCGCGCGGGCCTGGATGTCGAGCGGCGCCATCATTTCGCGCTCGGCAAATTCCACCAGCTGCGGCGCATCGACAATGGTTTCGTCAAGCTCGCCGAGGCGCTTGCGTCCGCGGGCGGTCTCGGCCTTGCCGGCGACGAGCGTCGCAAGCTCGCCGACAGCCTTGCGTGCGGCTTCCGCATCGCGGCCGGCATGGGCCTCGGCAAGACGAAGCTTGATGGCTTGGATCGCTCCGAGCTTCAGGATCGCGATTGCCTCCCGCGCCGCGACCACGATCGCGGCCAGGACGCCGACGATGACCGCGCCGAGTGCGATCCAGCCGAGCCAAGGCGCGCGGGCGAAAAGGCTGCGCACCAGATCGTCGATCCAGAGCCCGATTGCCAGCGACAGCACGATGCCGAAGGCGGCGGCGGCCAGTTTGGAAAAGGAGAAGCCGCGCTTCTTCATGGTCGCGACCGGCGGTTCGCCCTCTTCGGCGGCAATGGTTTCCGCGTCCCGCAGGAAGGGGTCCTCCTCGTCGGGCGTCATCCTGACGTCCGGATCGTCGAAATGGCGGGGCTTTCGCCTCCGGGCATTGTTGGCCTCGCGCTCTTCTTCCTCAATGTCGAAGACGGCGGGTTTGCGCGGATCATTGGGTGTCATGCCAGCCGGTCTCCGAGAAGGAATTGCAGGGCGCGGTCGAGGCGGATATGCGGGATCGATAGCGGACCCTCCTGACCCTCGATGTCGATTTCCGGCGGGCGGAAGCGCACGGCGTTGATATCCACCAGATGGTCCGGCGCCTTGCCGCCGCGCCGCAACAGCCGGAAAAAGGCGTCCGGATTGGCCGGAAGATCACCCGGGAAGATGGCCGTTTTCCGTTTTCCATCAAAGGTTTCGGAGCCGATCTTCTCACCTTCCATTGGCGTCCCGACGATCACCGGCAAAAGGCTCTCGCCGCTTTCGACCGTTGCCTCGCGGGTGGCGCGGACGGAGGCCAGCGCCATCACCTCGATCCCGGCCCCGGATGAACCGATGGTCTTTGCCGCATCGTCGACCAGGCGGCGCGTGAGTTTCTCCAGCCGGTCATGGCTTTCGTGATGCAGGTGGTCGGCCTTGGTCGCGGCAATCAGCACCCGGTCGATGCGCCGGCGTACCAGCGACGACAGCCAGGTGTTGCGACCAGGTCTGAAGCAGGCGAGGACTTCGGAGAGCGCGCGTTCCAGATCGGCGACCGCCTCCGGGCCGCGGCTGAGCGCCTGGAGCGTGTCGACCAGCACGATCTGGCGATCGAGGCGGGCAAAGTGGTTGCGGAAGAAGGGTTTGACCACGACCGATTTGTAGGCTTCGTAGCGGCGCTCCATCAGGGCTGCGAGCGAGCCGCGTTTCGCCGTCCCCTCGCCAAGGCCCGGAAGCGGCGCGAAGGTCAGCGCCGGCGAGCCCTCCAGGTCACCCGGCATCAGGAAGCGACCGGGGGGCAGGGTTGAGAGCGAATGCTCGTCGGCCCTGCATGCCCTCAGATAGGCCGTGAAGCTCTCATGCAGTGTCTTCACGGTCTTTTCGTCAGCAGCCGCGTCATAATCGAGGCCGTCGCAGGCTGAAAGCCAGTCGCCGGCCAGCGCCGCGCGCGCGCCGTTTTGGGCGCGGGCCTCGGTTTCCGCCGAGAAAGCACGAAAGTCCTGTCCGAGAAGCGGCAGGTCGAGCAGCCATTCCCCCGGATAATCGACGATGTCGATCGCGATCTTGCCGCGAGAAAACATCCGGCTCCAGCGGCTGGCGCTTTCGAATTCGATGGTCAGCCGCAACTCAGAGATAGCCCGGGTCGATTCGGGCCAGACCCTGTCGTCCACCAGCCGGTCGATATGGCTCTCATAATCAAAGCGCGGGATCTGGTCGTCCGGCTGTTGGTCGAGACTGACATTTGAAAGCCGGCCCGAACGCATCGCCTCGAACATCGGCAGCCGTCCGCGATGGAGAAGATTGTGGACGAGCGAGGCGATGAAGACGGTTTTGCCCGCGCGCGACAGGCCGGTAACGCCGAGCCTCAGCGTCGGTTGGATGATGTCGGAGGCGCGATCGGAAATCGTGTCGAGCGTGATGCGGGCATTGTCGCCAAGCGACGTATGGATCGGCATGAAGATCGGCTTCCTTTCGCAGTTCACCCCGCAATATAGGCAGGCGCGGACCGGGTTGAAAGACCGTGCGGCGACGGGCTGTCACGGTGTCAGGAAAGCCGTCACCTTCCATTCCGGCGATCCGCCGCCGGTCTTTTCCCTGGCCCCTGTGTGGTCGAGCACGGCAAGGCCGGCTGTGGGAAAGCCATAGGGGCAGGTCGTGTTGAAGGCTTCGTAACCGATCAGCATCAGAAGCGTTTCCTCGATGCCCGGATTATGGCCGCAGATCATCACCGACTGACGATCGGCATGGTCGGAGATCGCCTCGATATAGGTGATCGGCGCCGCCTGGTAGAAGTCATCGATGAAACGGCAGGAGGGGATGCGATCAAGCGCGCGGTAGGCCGCGTCTGCGGTCTGCCGGCAGCGCATGGCGGATGACGAGAGGATGACTTCCGGCACGTATCCTGCCGCCTTCATCTGGCGGGCGATGTCGGCGGCGTCGTCAACGCCGCGCTTCGACAGGGGGCGCTCGAAGTCGCGCATGGTCGGCTCCGGCCAGACGGCCTGGGCGTGCCGGAAAAGATAAATCCGTTCAGGGTGAGGGCTGATCGTCGACATTGCTCATCTCGAAGCGGCATGAAGCGGTTTCGGCGGTGCGGAATCCGTCGCTTGGGGCGGATCCGCAGGTTAGAACATGTCCTTATCACGAAATTCCGGCAAGCCCGCCTGCTTTTTTTGAGGCTGACAGCCGTCTTTTCGCAAAGAGAGAACTTGTCCATGAACCATGAAGCGGGCAAGGCAGCCTGCAGGGCGGAGAGGCGAATCGACCGCGACCCCGACAAAACCGGGCGTTGCGCGTGTCGATGAATGTTTTATGGCAGTTGCCTCCATTTTTTGCAGAAAAACCGAAAAGTTGGCCTATTTTTTCAACAGTTTTTAGGTTGCTCAAATTTACAGCAGAGACTTGAATTGTCAGGTTTGTTTGGGATATACAGCGCCCGTGGGGTGTTGTTCAGGAGAATGGCTTTGAACAAGAACATTGATCTTAGTAGCTATGTTCTCTCCGATAACGAAGAGTTCATGAATCCCAACCAGCGGGCCTATTTTCGCGCAAAACTGATCGCCTGGAAAAACGACATTTTGCGGGAAGCCCGCGAAACGCTCGATAACCTGGCCGCCGAAAGCGCCAATCACCCGGACCTTGCCGATCGGGCCTCCTCCGAAACCGACCGATCCATCGAATTGCGGGCGAGAGACCGCCAGCGCAAGCTGATTTCGAAGATCGATGCGGCATTGCGGCGGATTGACGACGGGACCTACGGTTATTGCGAGGAGACGGGCGAGCCGATCGGTCTGAAGCGACTCGACGCGCGGCCGATCGCGACCTTGTCGATCGAGGCGCAGGAGCGCCACGAACGACGCGAGAAAGTCTACCGCGACGAATAGCAAAACACACCAAAAGGCCGCGCCCGATCCGGACGCGGCCTTTTGGTTTGATAGTGCGGCTGTCGCGGCGATGCCGATTGCGCTCGGCCTTCCGTTATCGCGGGGAGCCTGCGTCCTGTTGGCGAATTACTGGGCTTCGGGCTGCGCCTTGGGTGGAGCCTGCTGTTCGCTCTTCGCCGGCGGCTGAGCGGGTTCAGGCTGGTGGCGCGTGCCGATGGGGGCGGGGATGCGGGTCTCCAGCAGAATGTCATTCGGTCCGCCGATCATCACCAGATGCTCGACATTGTCGCGCCGCACAAGCACCACGCGCCTGCGCGCGTCAACGGCTGCGGCGTCGACGACATAGAGCCGCGGCCTTCTGTTCTTTCCGCCCTTGATGAAGGGGGACGGCGGCCTGTGACGCAGCAGCCGCCAGATTGCCAGCACGGCCAGGATGATGACGCCCAGCGACAGCAGCGGGAAATCGAAAATGGCATTGCTGAAGGTCATGTTTCCCATCTTATGTCTTTCGCTCGGCAGTCTTCTTCAAAGGCCGGCATGAATTGTGTCCGGCACGGTGTTTCGCGCCATGGTTTCATGCGCTTTGTGACCGGAATATCAACTTTTTGGCGGGCGCCTTCAAGGCAGAACTGTAGGGCATTGCTCTCATCGGTCCAGATTTGCGCATCCAATACCCAATTTTAAGCATTTCAGCCTATCTTGCAGCGTCAGAATGACTAAAGCTTGCCGCTTGACGGCAGCCGAGCGCTTGCCGGGCGGATAAGGCGCCATTCGCCTTATCCGCAGAAGAAGAGATGCAGAGAATATGCGCTTGCGTGGTTTTCGCCGGCAAGCGCAGATGATGAGGTTGCAATGGTTCGACAGAGTGAAAAGGCTGCCAAGCCTGTCATCAGGCGTGGGCCCGGCTCGGGCGTTGTCGCCAGGCTAGCGCTGGTCTTGCTCATTCTGGCGGTGATCATCACCATTGGCTATCAGTATCGCGGCTATCTGCCGGAAGATATCCTGCTGGCGATTCTGGGCCTTTTTGCGGTTCTCGGCGTGTTTTTCGGCCTTGCTGTGCTCACCGGCCTCGCCGAGCTCTTTCCCGGAGCCCGCCAGAACAGTTTTGCCGGCCCGTTTCTGGATCAGTTCCCCGAAGCCGTGGTCATTACCGATCACCGCGACCGGATGGTCTATGCCAATGCGGCCTATGGCCGGCTCACGGGCGTTACGGATGGCGGTTCGCCGCCGAGCCTGGAGACATTGCTGTCGGAGGAGCCGGAGAGTTCCGAAGTGCTCTACCGGCTGACGCAGTCGGTGCGCGGCGGCGACGACGACCAGGAGGAGTTCCGCCTGGCGCACCCGCTTTCGGGCAAGGGCGAGGCGCGGTGGTATCGCCTCAGCGCCCGCTTCTTCCCGGTAACCGACGCCCGCGCTACGACCCGTAATTTCAATATCTGGCAGATCTCCGACATTACCGAGGAGAGGCGGGAACAAGAGCGTTATTTCAGGGAGTTACAGAAGGCGATTGATTATCTGGATCATGCGCCTGTGGGCTTTCTGACCTCCGACGGCCAGGGGAAGATCCGCTATCTCAACGCTACGCTCGCCGGCTGGCTCGGCATCGATCTCGCCGGTTTCGTCGCCGGGACGGTGCGTCTTGCCGATGTGATCGGCGGCGAGGGCATGACCCTGATCGACACGCTTGCGGCCGAGCCGGGGCAGCGGCTGAGCGAGACGGTGGAGGCCTCGTTGCGCCTGCCGTCCGGGCGCCACATGCCTGTGACCCTGCTGCATGACCTGACCGGCGGACGCGATGGCCACCCGGCGGAAAGCCGCACCGTGGTGCTGAAGCGCGAGGAAGGAAAGGGCACCGATGCGGGCCTTGCGGGCCAGGGCCGTTTCTTCGACGATACGCCGATGGCGATCGCCACGCTCGACCGTGACGGTCGCCTGTTGTCCACCAATGCCCGCTTCCTTGCAATGTTCCCCGATCTCCTGAAGCGCGAGGAAGTCGGGCGCGGCGCGCGCATCGGCGGGCTGATCGAGGAGGGCGACCGGCAGAAGGCGCGCGACGCGCTGGCCGCCGCCGCTGACGGACAGGGCGAGATCGCCCCCTTCGAGGTGCGCCATGCGCGCGATGATGCCCGCCATTTCCGGGTTTTCGTTCATGCCGCGCGCGATTGCGGGCCGGATGCCGTCGCCCTTGTCTATGTCATCGAGATCAGCGAGCAGAAGGCGCTCGAGGCGCAGATGGCGCGCACGCAGAAGCTCAACGCCGTTGCCACGCTTGCCGGCGGCATCGCCCATGACTTCAACAATGTGCTGACGGCCATTCTTCTCTCGGCCGACCATCTTCTGCTGCAATCACGGGCCTCCGACCCGGAATTTGCCGATCTGGTGGAGATCAAGCGCAATGCCAATCGCGCCTCGGGCCTGGTGCGGCAGCTGCTTGCCTTTTCGCGCCAGCAGACCATGCGCCCGCAAGTGGTCGACCTCAACGACGTCATCGGCGACAACCGGATGATGATCGAGCGCCTCACCGGCGGCTCGGATGTCCGCCTCACCACCGATTTCGCCCGCAATCTCTGGCCGGTGAAGACCGATCCCGGCCAGTTCGGCCAGGTGATCACCAATCTTTCGGTCAATGCCCGCGATGCCATGCCGGAAGGCGGCACGCTGACGATCAGCACCCGCAATATCGCCGCCGGCGAGGTTGCAGGCCTTGGCCTGCGCGAGGTGCCGGAGAGCGATTACGTGGAAATCGAAGTCGCCGATACCGGCACGGGCATTCCGCCGGAAGTGCTGGACAAGATCTTCGAACCCTTCTTCACCACCAAGGATGTCGGCAAGGGCACCGGGCTTGGCCTTGCCATGGTCTATGGCATCGTCACCCAGTCGGGCGGCTTCCTGCATGCGGTTTCCGAAGTCGGCAAGGGCACGCGCTTCATCATCCTGCTGCCGCGCCACGTGCGCGCCGCCGGCGAAAACGACATGGCGGAAGCCCCGAAGGACCACAAGGGCCAGCCGATCGCCGCCGCCTTCGGCGAGGGCAATGAGAGCGACAACGAGGCCCCGCGCGAGGAGGATATGGACCTCACCGGCCAGTCCGCCGTGGTGCTGCTGGTGGAAGACGAGGACGCGGTGCGCCGCTCCGGCAAGCGCATGCTGGAAATGCGCGGCTTCACCGTCTACGAGGCCGATACCGGCGTCCACGCGCTGAAGATCCTGGAAAAACTCGAAGGCGCCGTCGATATCGTCGTCTCCGACGTGGTCATGCCGGAAATGGACGGCCCGACGCTGCTGCGCGAGGCGCGCAAGCAATATCCGGAACTGAAATTCATCTTCGTCTCCGGCTACGCCGACGACGCCTTTGCCAAAAACCTCCCCGAAGACGCCAAGTTCGGCTTCCTGCCGAAGCCGTATAATCTGAAGCAGCTGGTGGCGGCCGTGTGGGAGATGATCCGGGAGGGGTGAGGTTTTTTTGGGAGGGCTTTCAGCGAGGAGGGCGACCCGAGGCTCTGGATTGAGGTGTGACTATTTGATGACTGCTCTGCACCCCCAATTCGGTTGTTCACGTCCGCTCATCAGGCGGTGCAAAGCGGACATTCGCCGATGCAGTATGTAGCCACATTGGACAAAGTAATTCGTTACGAAGCCAAATCTGGCCGCAGGAATCGGGTGTCCGGAAACTAGAATTTTCCTTATCCCATTGATCTCCAATTCAAGGAGAATACTCATGGGAATTCTAGAGAATAAAGTTGCAATTATCACCGGTGCGTCCTCTGGCATAGGGCGGGCCGCCGCTTTGTTGTTTAGCGCAGAAGGCGCGAGCGTCGTTTTGAACGCACGAGGCAAGTCGTCCTTGGAGAGTGTGGCGAGACAGATTGAGGAAAATGGTGGAAGCGCACATCTGGTAGCCGGAGATGTTGCCTCATCCGACACACACGAAGAGCTGGTCGCAGCAGCGACGACGGTTTTCGGTGGGCTTGATATTGCCTTCAACAATGCCGGGACAGTGGGGGCGATGAAACCGATAGCAGACATGGCGGCTGATGAATGGCATCAAACCATTTCCACAAACCTCACGGCGGCTTTCCTTGGAAGCCGTTTCCAGATACCGGCAATGCTCAAACGCGGTGGCGGCTCGATCATTTTCACGTCAAGCTTCGTTGGAACGAGCGTGGGGCTTCCCGGCATGGGAGCTTACGCGGCTGCCAAGGCCGGATTAATGGGTTTGGTCAAAGCCATCGCTGCCGATTATGGAGCCATGCATATCCGTTCAAATGCACTTCTTCCCGGTGGCACGGACACCGGCATGGCGGGTGATCAATCGCAAAAGGAATGGGCCGCCGGTCTCCACGCTATGAAACGCATAGCTCAGCCGGAAGAAATTGCGCAGGCCGCGCTCTTCCTCGCGGGTCCGGGATCGAGTTTTGTCACAGGTTCAGCGCTTTTTGCCGATGGAGGAAATCAGCCGTCAAGTGATGCTGCCCTGATCTTGAGGTCGTTTTTGCAGACGACCTCATTCGGCTGCTCGGGAATAAAGACGAAGCGACGCGTTGAGCGGATGGATGAAATGCCATCTACTTGCCTTGTAAAACCCACCGGTCAGTTCCCGGCCCCGGTTCAGCCGGTCGGCAATGCGCCCTCAGTTAGGTCGTTCACGGTGGCGGGCTGGATATGCAAAAGCTGCCTTTCGTTGCGGTTCTAGCGGATGCCTTTGCTCAATACATGGGGATTTGAGCGAGCAATCGCATCTCGCCTCCTCGTCAAGCGGGCAACAGTCGCTCCGAGCTCATTGTTTTTCCACCCTTTTCGTCCTTACATGGCGGTGTAAGCAAACCATTTTGGAATTTTTCTATGTCTCTTCGCCGCTTCTATCTTGTCATGTCCGTTCTCGGAGCAGTTGTTCCCTGGATATTTTTTGCAAATTTCTTCGCAGAAAACGGATTCGATCTGCCTCTGTTTGTAGGCGGCCTATTCTCTAACGGTGCTGCTGGCGGGTTTTCGACGGATGTCGTGATTTCAATTGGGGTATTTTGGGTATGGTCGTGGGTTGATGCTCGGCAGCACAATGTCCGCAACTGGTGGCTCATCGTTCCGGCAGGCGTTCTTGTCGGTCTCTCACTCGCGCTGCCGCTTTACCTTTATTTCCGGCAAGACATCGATCAGGACTGAAGAGCAGACTTTTTGAGAACGCCCGCTTCAATGACGTCGCGCGCGAAAGGTGGCATTCTCCCCACGGTTCTTGATGGGTTTTCCCGCTCTGCCGGAATTGTGCTCAAAAGGGGCGAGCCCGAGCATTGCGCGAAGTGGGCCAGAGAGTACAAACAACGGTCCGTCCCAATGCTGGCCTCAGTTTTGCTGCCACACGTCTCCCTGTATTCTGCGTCATCCTCGGGCTTGACCCGAAGATCTAATCACCCCTCTATGCGAGCGGAGGCTGCGGTCAGTAAGACGCTGTTATTTCTTCTTTTTTAACCCGAAACGCCTGTCGCGCGGGTATGTGCTTAGACCCTCGGGACAAGCCCGAGGGTGACGAAAAAGGGTGGGGCGGCTTTGTCAGCAGCCCGAAGGCCGGCCCATGCCATTCCGCTCTGTCAAAAACTCAACCTATCACAGCACCACCCGATAAAGCGCAAACCCGTTCTCGCCGTCGCCGGCCGTTTCGATCTTCGCGCCCTTCACGTCGGAAATGTATTCCGCCGCGCGCGGGCCGGTTTCGAAGGTGGCGGTGGTGCCGGGCATGGGGGCGAAGGTCCAGTTGAAATCGGCCGACGGGTTGATCGTGCCCTGGTCGACGATGTAGCGCACGATGACGTCGCGGTTGGTGTCGGGGCCGACAAAGACGATCACATCCGAATTGATATCCGGGAAATTGCCGCCGCCGCCGGCGCGGTAATTATTGGTCGCCACCACGAATTGCTGCTCCTCGTCGATCGGCTTGCCGTCATAGGCAAGGTCGACGATGCGGTGGCTGTCCGGATTGGCGAGGCTGCCATCCTTGGCGTAGCGCGCCGGCTTCGACAGGTCGATCCTGTAGGTGACGCCGTCGATCACGTCGAAATTGTAGGAGGGGAAATCCGGGTTCAGCAGCGGGGCGTCGGTCGCGCCGGGCTCCACCTGGTTGAACATGCCCGCCGACATTTCCAGCCATTCGCGCACCTGCGCGCCGTTGATCAGCACGGCGCGGGCGGTGTTGGGATAGAGGTAGAGATCGGCGACGTTCTTGATGGCGATGTCGCCGGCCGGAACCTCGGTATAGTAATCCGGGCCGCCGCGACCGCCGGCCTTGAAGGGCGCTGCGGCGGACAGCACGGGGAAGTCCCGGTATTCCGTGTCCTTCAGCATGTCCTTCGTGTACCAGGTCTGCGCCTTCGAGACGATCTGCACGGAGGGGTCGTCGGCCACCAGCGCGAAATAGGACTGCAGCGGCGCCGAGGTCTTGCCGACGGGCGTGCGGACATATTCGAGCGTCGCCTCGTGATCGGCCTTGGCGGCGGCGATAACGGCGGTATCGGAGACCACATCGGCCACCACCTTGCGGTCCTCGGTGCGGTGATAGATCGGCCGCGCCTCGGTGGTGAAGTCGACGATCTTCCAGCTGCTGTCGTCCTTTTCCAGAAGCAGGTCGATGAGGCCCATATGCGAGCCCCAGAAGCCGGCCATGGCGGCGGGCTTGCCCTGAAGCGTGCCCTTCTCAGGGTCGACGCCGGCAATGCCCTGGAAATCGGTCGGGCCAGGGAAGACGAGATGCTGGTGGCCGGTGAACACCGCATCGATGCCGTCAACGCCGGCTAGATAGAGCGAGGCGTTCTCCATCAGCTCCGCCGGGCCGGTTCCGTCGATGCCGGAATGGGAGAGGGCGATGATGATGTCCGCTCCCTCTTCCTTCATCACCGGCACCCAGGCTTCGGCCGCGGCGACGATGTCGCGCGTATTGGCCTTGCCGGAAAGGTTCTTCTCGTCCCAGACCATGATCTGCGGCGGCACGAAGCCGATGAAGCCGATCTTCACCGGGCTCTTGTTGCCGGCGCCGTCGGTGATCGTCTTTTCCTTGATCAGATAGGGCTTGAACATCAGCGCGTCATTGCGCGGGTCGCTGGCAAGCTGGCCCTTGGTCAGATTGGCGCAGACGAAGGGGAAGTTGGCGCCGCCGACAACCTTGAACATGAAGTCGAGGCCGTAGTTGAACTCGTGATTGCCGAGCGTGCCGACATCATAGCCAAGCACGTTCATCGCCTTGATCACCGGGTGGACGTCGCCCTCATTCATGCCGCGCTCGTAGGCGATATAGTCGCCCATCGGGTTGCCCTGCAGGAAGTCGCCATTGTCGATCAGCATGGAGTTGGTCGATTCGGCGCGGATCGCGTCGATGATCGAGGCCGTGCGGGCAAGGCCCATCGTGTCGTTGGGCCTGTCGGCATAGTAGTCGTAGGGAAACACGTTGACGTGGATGTCGGTGGTTTCCATCAGCCGAAGATGCGCCTGGTTTTCGGCCGCATTGGCGGCGAAGGGATGGAGCGCGATCAGCGCGGAAGCGGCCGTCATGCCCTTCAGAAGGGCGCGGCGCGAGATCGATGGCATAAGAAGGGTCGTGGACATGAAAGCTCCGGGGTTCATCGCTTGCGCGGAAATCTAGGGAACGCCACAATCGCTTCGCACCGTCATGTGACAGGCGGTTGACATCGGGCGTGATTAAGCACCAACCTTGCGTCGACAGTTCAATGTAAGTGGTACGGTATTTGGAGGCTGTGCCGGCCGTCAATACGGGAGGTAAGTTTGGTAACCAGTTTCACGATCCGAAATGCGGCCCGCGAGGATGTGCCGGACATGGTGCGGCTGATCAATATCGCCGCTCATCGCCTGCCGCTGTGGTGCTGGGGCCAGCTTGACGGCGGGCGGGAGGATCCGTGGCAGGTCGGCCGGTCTCTCGCCGCACGGGATGACGGGGCGATTTCCTGGACAAACGGCACGGTCGCGACGCTCGGCTCGGACGTCGCCGCGCTGATGCTCGCCTTTCCGCTTGAGGGCGAGGCGCCCGGCTATGGCTGCGAGATCGATCACCCCGTGGTGGCGCCCCTGCGCGATCTGAAGCGTCAGGCCGAGGGCACGTTTCACATCCACGTTCTTGCGGCCTATGCGGAATACAGGGGGCGCGGGCTCGGATCGTTCCTGCTTGACAAGGCGGACAGGCTCTCACGCGACAGCGATATCAGCCTGATCGTCTCCGACGCCAATGCGCCGGCCCGGCGCTTCTACGAGCGCCTCGGCTTCAAGGAGAAGGCGCGTCAGACCCTGGTGACGGCGCCTGACTGGCATGCGGACGGCGATGACTGGCTGTTGATGATCAAGCCGTCGGCGTAGCAAAGGCCTCGTCGACATCGATGCTGAGCCGTTCGATGATCGGCCTCAGCGCAAAGGACGAATTGATCTGCACCACATGCGGCAGGGCCGAGAGCCAGTCGCGGTGGATGCGCTCGTAATCCTTCAGGTCCTTTGCCGCCACGCGCAGGATATAGTCATACTGGCCCGACACCATGTAGCAGACAATGATGTTCGGGCAGCGCCGGACGGCTTCCTCGAATTCGGCAAGCGTGCGGGCAAACTGGCCGGAAAGCGAGATGTGGACCAGCGCCGTCATCTTGTAGCCCAGCGCATCGGGCGAGATCCTGGCGGTATAGCCCTCGATCACGCCGCTTTTTTCCAGAAGGTCCAGCCGGCGCGAGCAGGCCGAGGGCGAAAGCCCCACAGTCTCGGCCAGTTCGGCATTGGTAATGCGGCCATTGTTCTGAAGGGCCTTCAGGATCGCACGATCGATATCATCCAGGTCCAATTTTCGAACTCCCTGCGAATTTTGTTATTCTTGTTCGAATAATAGTCTGATTTGGCGGGGAGACAAGCCGTCGTCCGCAAGGAAATTCTGCCGAGGGCGATTTGTCATGCACCAGCAAAAGCCGATCAAGCCGTCGCTGGTTTTCATGCGATCGAGAAAAAATATGTTTTCGATATAACGAAAAGCTTGCAAGGGCGCTGCTTCGATCTATGTTTAGTTATATCGAAACAATATCGGAAGGGTTTCCTCATGCATGGACATTTTCATCAACATCCTCACGGTCACGCCATGCTCCTTGCCATGGGCCCCGGCCATGGACCGGGTCGCGGCGGCGGCCACGGGTTTGGCGGCCGTGGACCCGGCGGGGAAGATGGCGGCGGCAGGATCGGCCGGTTTCTCGGTCATGGCCGCATCCGCTTTCTCGTGCTGCAGCTGATCGCCGACGAGCCGCGTCACGGCTACGATATCATCAAGGCGATCGAAGAATTGAGCGGCGGCTTCTATTCGCCGAGCCCGGGCGTCATCTATCCGACGCTCGCCTTTCTCGAGGACGGCGGCTATGTCGCGGTCTCGGCCGAAGGCAACAAGAAGCTGTACGCGATCACGGAGAGCGGCAGGGCCTATCTCGACGAGGAAGCGCCGGAGGCAGAAATGGCGGTGAAGGCGCTGAAGGCCGTTGCCGAACGCCTTGGCGCGCGCGAACGCAAGCGCGAGCGCGCCCGCGGCGGCGATAACCTGCCGCGCAGCGTCGAGGCGGCCTTCCTGAACCTGCGCGAGGTCATCGACCGGCGGCTGGAACGCGACGGTGCTGCCGCAAGCGTGGTTGTGGCTGAACTGCTGGCTCTCGCCGAGCGGATGGAAAGCGATGGCGCTGCGCCGGACGCGACGCCCGAAAGCTGAAAAAAAATGGCCCGCCCGCCAGCGCATTGCGCAGCGGGCGGCGCTCCCGCCTCACATCTTTCTGGCGAAGGCCAGAAGTTCGGCATCGGAAAGCGGCTTGATCTCGCTTTCATAGGTGGCGACCGGCGAGAATCCGAATTGCTGGTAGAGCTGCAGCGCGCGCGGATGGTCGAGGTTGTTGGTCGCGGTAATGACCTTTTCCGGCTTGTCGGCCCACATCGCCTTCAGGCCCTGAAGCAGGAACCATTTGCCGACGCCAAGGCCGAGCGCCCGCTCGAACAGGCCGAAATGAATGAGCTCGGTGATCCCGCCATCCTGCTGCTGATATTCGTAGAAGCCGGCTGGCGCGCCTTCGAGATAGAAGACGGTGATCGTCGTGCGCTCATTGTGGATATTGGCGCTGAGCTCCTCATCATCCATGCGTACGCGGTCCACCCATTCCCAGCGCGTGCCGACCTGCCGGTAGAGGAAGCGGTAGAAAGGCAGTGGAATTTCCGGCACCCGCATCAGTGCAATATGCAGGTTCGAGGGCGCGATCATGTGCGCCTTCGGCGGGGCGGTCATCTCCAGTTCCGTGACATGGACCCGGATCAGCTTCTGCTCCTTGCTCTTGCTCATGCCTTACGCCTTTCCCGTCACAATCGCCGTATCTTGACGGCCACCCCATTCCGACCAGGAGCCGTCATAGAGGCTGTTGTCCTGGTGGCCAAGGCTTTCAAGCGCAAGCGTGATGATCGCTGCCGTCACGCCGGACCCGCAACTGGTCACGACCGGACGGTCAAGATCGATCCCGGCATTGTCGAACAGCGCCTTCAACGCGTCATTGGCGAGAAACCGGCCGTCCTTCGAAAAGGCGGTGGCGGGCAGGTTTTTCGCGCCGGGCATATGGCCGGCGCGCATGCCCGGCCTCGGCTCCGGCTCTTCCGCGGCAAAACGGCCCGGGCCGCGCGCATCGGCAATCTGTCGGCTGCCGGAAGCGACAATGTCGCGCATTGCGGAAAATGATGTGACCCTTTCGGCGGCAAGGCGCGGCGTGAAGCTCGCCGGCGTCGGCTCCGGCAGTTCGGTTTCAACCGGGTGACCGTTCGTCTTCCAGCCGTCGAAGCCGCCGTTCAGCACATAGACATCGTTTGCGCCCATGATCCGAAGCATCCACCACAGGCGCGGGGCCGAGAAGAAGCCGGGACCGTCATAGACGACGATGGTGTCGCGTTCGCTGATGCCGCGCTTTCCCATTTCGGCGGCGAAGAATTCGGGTGCGGGCAGGGAATGGGGCAAGCCGGTCGTTTTGTCGGCGATCTCGTCGTGGTCGAAGAAGACGGCGCCGGGAATATGGCCTTCAGCATATTCGGCCCTGCCGTCGCGGTTGTGGGCGGGCAGATACCAGGAGGCGTCGATGACGGAAAAACCGGGCCTGTTCAGGCGCTCGGTCACCCACTCCGGCGAAACGACAAACCGGCTTTCAGCACTCATTCGATCATACTCCTTGAAACACACTGGGATCACGCGCCAAAGCGAATGCGGAAACGACGGTTCTCGCGACCCTTTTTTTCGATCTTGCCGATGTGGATGGCGCCGACCTGTCCCGTCGAGGCCACATGGGTGCCGCCGCAGGGCTGGCTGTCAACGGAAGAATTCTCGCCGATGCAGACGAGCGAGATCCGCCCCATGCCCACGGGCGGGCGGACATTCTTCGATTTGACGATATCAGGATTGGCGATAAGCTCCTCGTCGCTGATCCACTGAAGGTAGACCGGATGATCCTCATCGACGAGGCTCATCATCGCGTCGGTCACCGCCTGCTTGTCGACGCTCTCGCTCATGTCGAAATCGACGCGCGATTCATCCTCGCCGACCGAGGCGCCGGTAATCGGATAGGGACAGACGACGGACAGGAGATGACAGGCGGTGTGCATGCGCATCAGCTTCAGCCGGCGCGGCCAGTCGATCTCAAGGCGCAGCGCCTCGCCGGGGGATGGCGGCGCTTCGCCTTCAGCTGGAACATGGAGGATAACGTCCTTGCCGCCGCCGTTGCGGGTCACATCGAGGCGAAGCGTCGAACCATCGGCGCGGGTTGCCGTGCCCGTATCGCCGGGCTGGCCGCCGGAGGTTGCGTAGAAACAGGTCCGGTCGGTTTCGAACGTGCCGTCCTCATGCACCGTCGTGACCACCGCATCGCACCGTTGAAGGTAGAAGTCGTCGCGGAAGAGGGCATCAACAGGCATGGGTCACTTTCTGGAGCGCTTCCGGACGGGAAACCGGTATTCGTTTTCCCGGAAACGCTTATCTCTTTTTCCTTGCGCGTTTCCGGAGGGAAAACCGGTATCCACTTTTCCTGGAAACGCTATTCGAACGGTGCGGCGATCTCCGTTTGCGCCGTCAGCCATTGCGGCACGGGCAGGCCCTTTTCCTTCAGGAAGGAAGGGTTGTAGAGCTTCGACTGGTACCGGTTGCCATAGTCACAAAGCACAGTGACGATGGTGTGGCCGGGGCCGAGCTCGCGCGCAAGCCGGATGGCGCCGGCTATATTGATGCCCGATGAACCGCCGAGGCACAAGCCCTCACGGGTCACCAGATCAAATATCAGCGGCAGGGCCTCGCCATCGGCGATACGGAAGGCGAAATCGGGCGCAAAGCCCTCGAGATTGGCGGTGATGCGGCCCTGGCCGATGCCCTCGGTGATCGAGCCGCCTTCGCTCTTCAGTTCGCCGTTTGTGTAATATTCGAAAAGCGCGGCGCCCTCGGGGTCGGCGATGCCGATCTTGATGTCCCTGTTCTTCGCCTTCAGGCCCATTGCGGTGCCGGCAAGCGTTCCGCCCGATCCGACGGCGCAAATGAACCCGTCGACCTTGCCGTCCGTATCGCGCCAGATTTCTTCCGCCGTGGTCTCGATATGGGCATTGCGGTTGGCGGTATTGTCAAACTGGTTGGCCCAGATCGCGCCGTTCGGCTCGCTCTTCGCCAGCTGCTCGGCCAGCCGCCCTGAAAGTTTCACATAGTTGTTCGGGTCGCGATAGGGTTTCGCCGGCACCTCGACGAGCTTGGCGCCGAGCAGGCGCAGCGCGTCCTTCTTCTCCTCGGCCTGGGTCTCGGGAATGACGATCACGGTCTTGTAGCCGAGCGCATTGGCGACCGTGGCAAGGCCGATGCCGGTATTGCCTGCCGTGCCTTCGACAATGGTGCCGCCGGGCGCAATCAGTCCCCGCCGCTCGGCATCGCGGATGATAGAGAGCGCGGCGCGGTCCTTGACCGATTGTCCGGGGTTCAGGAACTCGGCCTTGCCGTAAATGTTGCAGCCCGTCGCCTCCGAAGCCGCCTTGAGCTTGACCAGCGGGGTGTTTCCGATGAGGTCGATGACCGCGTTATGTGTCGTCATGGTCGCAAAATCCTTGATGTTTGGCCCGCTATGAACCGTGCGGCGGGGCTTGCCAAGGCAATCGATTGCGCGAATTGCCGGGTTGGCGAAATCTGATTTCAGCCCTTGATCTTGTCGAAGGCCGCCAGCGCGCGCCTGCGGGCGGCCTTGTGGTCGACAAGCGGTTTCGGATAGGTCTTGCCAAGCGTGACGCCAGCCTCTTCCAGCACCTCTTTCGGCGCATCGAAGGGGGCGTGGATGTGCTTCGCCGGCATCGCCTCGAGCTCCGGCACGTAGCGACGGACATAGTCTCCCCTGGGATCGAATTTCTCGCCCTGCAATACAGGATTGAAAACCCGGAAGAAGGGCGAGGCGTCGGCGCCGGAACCGGCGACCCATTGCCAGTTGGCCGGGTTGGAGGCGGGGTCGGCATCGACCAGCGTGTCGCGGAACCATTCGTCGCCGCGCCTCCAGTCGATCATCAGGTCCTTGACCAGGAAGGAGGCGGCAATCATTCGCACCCGGTTGTGCATCGTGCCTTCCCGCCAGAGCTGGCGCATGCCGGCATCGACGATCGGATAGCCGGTCTCGCCCTTCCTCCAGGCCGCAAGGGCCTTCTTGTCATCGGCCCATTCGAAACCGTCGAAGCGGTCGTTCCAGTTCTCTGTCGCAAGCTTAGGGGCGTGGAACAGAAGGTGGTGGCAGAAATCCCGCCAGACCAGTTCCTGCAGGAATTTCTTCCGGTTCTCCGCCGAGAGATTTTTGGCGCGGCTGATACGGTGCCAGATCGTCGCCGGCGAAATCTCGCCGAGCGCCAGATGCGGCGAGAGCATGGAAGTGGCCTCAATGTCCGGCCGGTCGCGCGATGTGGCGTAGTGTTCGGCGATCTCGTCAATGAAGCGTTCCAACCTGTCGCAGGCTCCGGCTTCCCCGGGTGTCCAGAGCGCGTCGAATCCTGATGCCCAGTCGGGCTTTCCGGGGTAAAGCCCCCAGTCGGAGAGTTTTTCGCTGTCCGGCATCGTCTTCGCCGCCGTCAGTTTCTCCGGGGCATCGAGCGGATCCGGCACATTGGCCTCGGCGGAAAACGCTTTCCAGAATGGCGTATAGACCTTGTAGGGGCCGCCTGTCCTGGTCTTGAATTTGGAGGGTTCATGCAGGATGTGGCCGGCAAAGCTTTCGACCGCAACACCCGCATCCTTGAGTTTTGTCTTCAGCGCCGTGTCGGTCGCGATGCCGTCCGGCGTATAGCGCCGGTTCCAGAAGACGGATTGCGCGCCGGTCTCCTCGATCAGCGCGAAGATGACGTCCGCCGGGTCGCCGCTCTTCAGAACCAGCCCGGTGCCGCGCTTCTCATATGCCTCCGCAAGGCGGGCGAGCGAGCGTTCCAGCCACCAGGCCTGCGCGCCGCCAAGCGCGCCGGCGCTGCCGTCCTCGCGGATGAAGACCGGAATGACCGGCCGCGCATCTTCGCATGCGGCGAGAAGCGCGCGATTGTCGGTGAGGCGGAGGTCCTTGCGGATCCAGTAGAGGGCAGGTGTCTTGTCTGGCATGGCGTCCCGTCACGGCAATGAATGGCCATGATGTAGGGCAGGCCGGGCGCGAGAAAAGACCCGGAACCCTGGATCGCTTTCCGGCGTCAGTCCTGCAGGGCGTAACGCATCGAACGGATGATGAGGACTGCAGAGGCGCAGCCCGGGTCCATCACCCTGTCGGGATGGGCGAACGGCAGGGGGTCGGGCCGCTGCGGATCCGGCTCGGCGCCGGCAAGCGCCGCATCCGAGGCCTTCGTCAGGCAGGTACTGAGATCGCCGCCATCGTTTCTCGCCGCGTGAAAGGCTGAAAGCGCCGGCTGCCAGGCATCCACCATGTTCTTGTGCGGCGCATTCGCTTGACCATGGGCGATGATGCCGTTCGCCATTGCCGCGAAGGCGCGGTCGAACTCGGCCTCTGTGATGACGTGCCGGCCCGGAAGCGTACTGCCCGCGCGGCGGAAGGCCGAAGCGTAGAGCCGGGCCGAAGCCGAATCGATGGTCAGGAAGGTTTCCGCCGCCATGTCGAAGACGCGGGCGGGCGTGATCGAGGAGGGGTCGAGCGCCGCGAGCTGATGTTCCATGGCCATGAAGGCAGCTGCCATGACCTCGCCATGGTCGCCGTCGCCGGCCACTGTGTCGAGCCGGCTCAGCCAATGGCTGTTGCGCGACACCGCTGCCGCGATCTCGGAAAACATGCCTATGATCTCGAATGAGGTAATATCGTTCATGGTCGGGACAAGCCGCTTTATTCAGACCGCCGCTGCAGCGGAGGCCGCAATGAATTTTGAAATATTGAAATTTGCTAAACTATAGGGCCGAACATAAACGAAGATTTCGCATTTGCGAAGACGGACGCGCCTGTTTTTACCAACAGTCACGTCCGGAGCGCTGATTTTTCTGCGGGTATCGCGGTAGAAGGGACGGTCAGTCGACAAATTCGACCGTGACGCCAGGCTTGACCATGCCGGCAAGCTCCTGCGCGTCCCAGTTCGTCAGGCGCACACAGCCGTGGCTCGAGGTCTTTCCGATCCGTTCGGGATCGGGCGTGCCGTGAATGCCGTAACTGGGCTTCGACAGCGCGATCCAGACATTGCCGACCGGTCCGTTCGGGCCCGGATTGATGGTCAGCACCCGGTCATTGTCGCCCTGCTTGAAGTTCTTCTTCGGGTCGTAGGTATAGTTCGGATCGATGGCGATGCGCTCGACCGTGACCGTGCCGGACGGCGAGGGCGTGTCGTTGGAGCCGATGGTGGCCGGATAGGCCGCGACGAGCCGACCTTCCGCGTCATAGGCGAAAAGCTGCTTGCGACCCTTATCTGCGATAATGCGGGTGACCGCACCCTTCTGCTTTGGACCGGGGGTGACAACCTTGATGATTGTGCCGGGACGGGAGAAATCGGCATCGGGGTTGAGCCTCTTCAGGAAGCCCTCGTCCATGTGAAATTTCTCGGCTAGCATTTCCGACACCGAAGTGTAGGAGAGCGCGGGAAGCTCGGCCTTCTTGCCATAGTCGGAGGGAATGCTTGCGACATAAGGGCCGGCCGCGTCTTCTGCGGTGATCGTATAGGTCCGGACCGGCAGGCCGCCCTCCAGCGACAGCGATTGCAGGATGGTCTCCTTGTCGGCCTCCGGATCAATCGCGCGGCCGCTCTTCTCGGCATAGGCATCCAGCGCCTTGCGCACATTGTCGCCCATCAGCCCGTCAATGACGCCGGGCGATGTGCCGTTGCGGTCAAGAAACACCTGAAGCGCGACAACGTTCATATCCGGCTTGGCGCTGCTCGTCCTGGCGGCGGGGCGTTCCCGGTCGGTATCGGGCGTGGCCGGCGCCGGGATTGCGGGCGCCGGCGGAAAGCCGGCGCTCGGGGCGTCATTCCAGCGCGGCGGGGGTTCGCCGAAACGACCCGGACGCGCGGCGAAACGGTCGCCGTTCTGCTGCCAGTCCCTGCGCGCCCATCCGTTCGCCGCCGGAGACGGTGCGCCACGATCGTCGCGATAGGCGCCATATTCGCCGGCGGACATTTCGGTTGCGACCAGATTGCCGTTGTGGTCGAGGAGGATCGGTCGTCCTCTTGCATCCTGCCCCATCACCACGCTGCCATATTCGGGAATATAGTCGAGCTGTCGCCCGTCCGGCGCGACCAGAAAGATCTGTTGCCCGTTTTTGTAGAGCGGTTCATGCGCATGGGCGCTCGCCGCCGGCAGGGCGAGCGCGGCGATCAGCAAGGGAATGGTGTAAAACGTCGTTTTTTTCATGGTCTCGATGCATTTTGCCGCTGTCATTGGCGCGGTGTTTCGCCTAGCGTGGCCTTTGCCTATTGACTGCCTAATTGGGCGCTTTTCAGGTGAACGTTCGATGAACGTGCTTGTTTCCACTATCTCGAGACTTGGTTAAAAAGATGATCGAATTTGCCGCCGGAAACGGTCCCCGCGTCTTTCTTGATCCTACCTCCGTCATGGATATCGCCGGCTGCGTCGTCGCCGGCATCGACATCGCGCCGAAGCGGGCGATACCCGATGATGGCGATGCCCGGATCGACCATTCGCTCGAGGGCTTTTTATTCACCTGCGGCCCGGATCACATCCGTCATCCCGAACCGGTGGAGGGCGATGAAGGCGCGTTCTTCCCGCTGCACGGCTCGGCCTCGGGTAATGCGGCGGCGGTGAAATCGCTGGAGATCAGTGATATCGGAGCGGAATGCGTCTGCCATATCCCGGTGAAAACCGCCAATGTCGGAGACATGCTGATCGAGCGGCAATGGACGCTTGATGCCGTCTCCGGGGTTCTGGAACTCATCGATACCGTGGTCAACAAATCGGCAATACCGCTTCCCGTGATGATGATGTATCATATCAATTTCGGGGCGAAGCACTTCGACGATGGCGTGCGCTTGGAAAGTCCCTCTCTGGTGGAAAAATCCCTTCCCTGGCGCTTCGGGGATGGTGATCACGGGCTCTTCTGCGTGCCGGCCGTTGCCGGAGAGGACGGATGGTCTGCCACGCATTTGGGGCCCATCGCCGCCCTCGGGGGGCTGTCCTTCCATCTCGAGGTGGATACCGCAACGCTGCCTTTCCTGCAGATATGGCGGAACCAGGAAGCGCCGGCTCATATCGTCGGCATCGAACCAGCCTCGCATCGCTGGACCAGTCGGCGGAAGCTGGCGGAGGAGGGCGCGCTGGAGCCGCTTATGCCGGATGAGAGCCGGACATTTCGCCTGCGCATCCGCTTCGCCTGATCCCTTTCGCCCTTGCAATGGCGCGCCGTTGTCTTACTTTCCTGGCAAAACGCAAGGAGTGCCGGAATGAATATCCGTCCCATCGATGATTTTTACGCCGTCAGCGAACAGATCACCCCGGAAGACGTGGCCGAAATCAAGGCGGCGGGCTTCAAGTCCATCGTCTGCCACAGGCCCGACGAGGAGGAGCCCGGCCAGCCTGCCTTTGCCGAGATTGCCGCCGCGGCGGAGAAGGAAGGCCTCTACGTCGCCCATGTGCCGGTCGGCGGCATGGGGCTGACCCCGGACGCGGTCACGGGCATGGTCGATGCGCTTGATGATCTGGAAAAACCGGTGCTCGGCTATTGCCGTTCCGGCGCCCGCTCCACCCGCATCTATGAAGAGGCGAAGCGGTTCAGGAGTTGAGTTTTAGTTCGACAATCACATTGGAAAGACGTGATAAATGACTGTAAAACGTATTGAAGTTGGCGCTTTGATGACCGGTGCCGTTGTCCATGGAAACACCGTCTATCTTTCCGGCCAGACAGGCTCTGGCGCGAGTGTGGCCGAGCAGGCGAAGGATTGCCTCGCCAAGGTTGACCGGCTTCTCGCCGCTGCCGGCAGCGACAAGTCGAAACTTTTGCAGACGCTGATCTATCTGAAGGATATGGGCGACTTCGCCGAGATGAACGCCGTCTGGAAGGAGTGGATCGACCCGGCAAACCCTCCGGCGCGCGCTACCAGCCAGGCCGAACTCGCAAGCCCGGACATTCTCGTCGAGTTTACCGTCACGGCCGCGCTCGACTGATTGCCTCGGCTCTGATGAATTGCACGGCCTCTGCGTTTGCAGGGGCCGTTTGTGTTCGGGAGAGGGAATGTGACCGGCAAGATCTCAGAAGCTGTCCTCGGGCTTTTCGCGGCTTTCGTCACGCTCGTCGCTGCCAGTTCCGCCCATGCGGGCAAGACAGAAGCGCTGCTGGCGGTTAGCTGGCAGCCGGCCTTTTGCGAGGGGCGGCCGGAAAAACCCGAATGCCGCAGCCAGACCGAAGGCCGGTTTGATGCCAGCCGGTTCTCACTGCACGGTCTGTGGCCGATGGGCGGGAATTATTGCGGGGTCGGCGAGGAACCGAGGGAGCTGGATGAGGCGGGCGACTGGCTTGCACTTCCGGCGCTTGAGCTTGACCCCGGCACCAGAAACCTTCTGGAGACGGTCATGCCCGGTACGCAGTCAGGCCTTCAACGCCATGAATGGATCAAGCACGGCACCTGCAGCGGCATGGATGCTGAGCGCTACTATGCCCGCTCCGTCGCTTTGATCGAGGATCTGAACATGTCCGCCGTCGCCGATCTCTTTGCGGAAAACATCGGGAGGCGTGTCTCGTCAGAGGCGGTCATGCATGCCTTTGACGAGGCCTTCGGGAGAGGAGCGGCCCGCCGGGTGAAGATGAAATGCCGCAAGGATGATGACGGGCGAATGCTGATCACCGAACTGACGATCGGGCTCGGCAATGACTATCGCGACGAAAAATCGCTCGGCGAACTCATCCAGTCGGCAGGCGGCACGTCGTTTGGCTGCGCGGGCGGCATTGTCGACCGCGCAGGTCTTGAACGCTGAAGCTTACAGCGTGCGCGTCTGGGCGCGGGCGTCGTCTTCCTTGCCCCTACTCTGGATAGAGTGCTCGCGCGCTCGCAAGGCGTTCCTGACACGGGTGATGCCCTCGACGCCGAGCGCGATATTGCCGGCGGTGGCGATTTCCTCGCGCAGATAGACCTCGCCCGTCAGCCTTGCCTCGTCGCCGTCAACGGCAACCTGCACCTCGGTCGCGTCGACAAGGCCGGAGGCGGCCAGTTCCGTGGCGATCGCGTCTTCCTTTCGCGCGCCTTCCTTCCAGTCCTTGGTGTTTTCCACCGGCTTGCCGAAGAAAGCTGCTTTCTTGTGAACCATCGTCGCGTCCTTCCTCTTCTCGTTTTCTCGTAACCTAAAAACGTATGGCGGCGGCGATTGTTCAATTCGTGACCTGATCAGGGCCGCCAAGGGGCGGGGACAAATCCGTCAATTCTCGCAGGGCGCATTGTTAATGAGCCGCGTTTCGCCTAAATAGCGGCCCAAGAACGCAAGAGCATTTTCAAATCAGGATCAAGCGGCACATGGCACGTCAGTTCATCTATCACATGGCAGGCCTCAACAAGGCCTATGGCAACAAGAAGGTTCTGGAGAACATTCACCTGTCCTTTTACCCGGATGCCAAGATCGGCATTCTGGGCCCGAACGGCGCCGGTAAATCGACGGTTCTGCGCATCATGGCCGGTCTCGACAACGAGTATACGGGTGAGGCCTGGGTGGCGGACGGCGCGACCGTCGGCTATCTGCCGCAGGAGCCGGAGCTTGATGCGGAAAAGACCGTGATGGAAAACGCCATGGAAGGCGTTGCCGACAAACAGGCCGTCCTCGACCGCTACAACGAACTGATGATGAACTATTCTGACGAGACGGCCGACGAGGCCGCCAAGCTGCAGGATGTCATCGACAGCCAGAACCTCTGGGACCTGGAAAGCCAGGTCGAAATGGCGATGGACGCGCTGCGCTGCCCGCCGGGCGATGCCAATGTCGTCAATCTTTCCGGTGGTGAAAAGCGCCGCGTCGCGCTCTGCCGTCTGCTTCTGTCACAGCCCGACCTTTTGCTCCTCGACGAGCCGACCAACCATCTCGACGCCGAGACCATCGCCTGGCTTGAAAAGCATCTGCGCGAATATCCGGGCGCTGTCCTGATGATCACCCACGACCGCTACTTCCTCGACAATGTCACCGGCTGGATCCTCGAGCTCGACCGCGGTCGCGGCATCCCCTATGAGGGCAACTACACCGCCTATCTGCAGGCCAAGGCCAAGCGCATGGCGCAGGAAGGCCGCGAGGATGCCGCCCGCCAGAAGGCCCTGTCGCGCGAGCAGGAATGGATTTCGTCCAATCCCAAGGCCCGGCAGACCAAATCGAAGGCCCGTATCCGCGCCTATGACGATCTCGTCAAATCGGCGGCCGATCGCCGTCCGGGCGATGCCCAGATCGTCATTCCGATGGGCGAGCGTCTCGGCCAGGTGGTCATCGAGGCCGAGGGGCTTTCCAAGGGCTATGGCGACCGCCTGCTGATCGACGATCTCTCCTTCAAGCTGCCGCCCGGCGGCATTGTCGGCATTATCGGCCCGAACGGCGCCGGTAAATCGACCCTGTTCCGCATGATCACCGGCCAGGAAACGCCCGACAGCGGCGAAATCCGCATCGGCGAGACGGTCGATCTCGGCTATGTCGACCAGAGCCGCGATTCGCTCGATGCGAACAAGACGGTGTGGGAAGAGATTTCCGGCGGCGTCGACGTCATCAAGCTTGGCAGCCACGAGGTCAACAGCCGCGCCTATTGCGGCTCGTTCAACTTCAAGGGCGGCGATCAGCAACAGAAGGTCGGCACGCTTTCGGGCGGCCAGCGCAACCGCGTTCACCTTGCCAAGATGCTGAAATCCGGCTCCAACGTGCTGCTTCTCGATGAGCCCACGAACGACCTCGACACCGAGACGCTGGCGGCGCTGGAAGACGCGCTGGAGAATTTCGCCGGTTGCGCCGTGGTCATCTCGCATGACCGCATGTTCCTCGACCGCCTGGCCACCCATATCCTCGCTTTCGAGGGCGACAGCCATGTGGAATGGTTCGAGGGCAACTTCGCCGACTACGAAGCCGACAAGATCAGAAGGCTCGGCCCCGAGAGCGTCAACCCGAAGCGGGTGACGTACAAGCGGCTGACGCGGTAACGGAGACACAGGAAGAGGCGGGCCAAGGGCTCGCCTCCTTTCGTTTGACCAGGCCGCACGAAGTCAAGGTGTGACGAGGCGATTTTTCCGGGCAGACATTCTGGAAATCTGGCCTGGATCCTCGGGTCAAGCCCGAGGATGACGCGGTGTTGTCGGCGCATGTTGCCAAAAAGGCAAAAGCCGGAGACGATGCCTCCGGCCTTGCGGTTCTTCCGTGTCTTGTCGCTATTTCCTGTGTCATCCTCGGGCTTGCCCGAGGATCCAGGCGACAAGGCGACGTTATTTCTGCTGCTGATCTGGCCGTTGGCCGAATGCAGCCAAGCCTTCATCTGCCACGTTCTCACGTCCGTCCGTAAATCAGATCCCGCGCGATATCCGTCGGCTGGCCGAGGCGGGCCTTGTAGATTTCGTAGTTTTCCATGATGCGCTGAACGTAGTTGCGCGTCTCAGGGTAGGGGATCGATTCGATCCAGTCGATGACGAAATCGAGGTTCTTGCCGCGCGGGTCGCCGAAGCGTTCGATCCATTGCGGAACGCGGGCCGGGCCGGCGTTGTAGGCGACGAAGGTGAGGATGTAGGAGCCGTCGAACCGGTCGATCTGCTCGCCGAGATAGTGGGCGCCGAGCGTGGCGTTATAGGCCGGGTCCGTCGTCAGGCGGCTTGCCGAATAGGACAGGCCGTGGCGGCTTGCCACGCGCTGGGCCGTTGTCGGCAGAAGCTGCAGCAAGCCGCGTGCATTGGCGGGCGAGACGGCGCCGGGGTTGAAGGCGCTTTCCTGGCGCGCGATCGCATAGGCAAGCGCCATGCCCGAGCCCGAGATATTCGCATCCGTCGGGATGACGCCGATGGGGAAGGCGAGCGCGGCGACATCGATGCCGCGGCCATAGGCAATCTTGCCGATCTGCAGGGAAAGCGTGTGGGTGCGGTCCTGCTCCGCCTGATAGGCGAGGATCGCCAGTTCGCCGGGGCTGGTCAGCTCATCGGCAAGGGCAAGATAGAGCCGGTCGGCGCGCCAGCCATGACCGACCGATTGCAGCCGGTTGATGGCCTGGACGGCGGGGTTCTTCTGGAAATTGGCGCGGTCGGCCGGTGTCGGACTTGGATAGTCGACGTTGAACTGCGTCTGGCCGAGCTTCTGCAGGGCAAGCTGGCCGTAGAAGGTGGTCGGGTACTGGCCGGCGCGGCGATAGAAGTCGCGCGCATTACCGGGGCCGCTGGCTTCAGCGGCGCGACCCTGCCAGTAATAGGAGCGTGCGGCCGAGATCGGCGTCGGCGAAATCTCGACGATCCTCGCGAAATGGCCGGCGGCCGTGCGACCGTCATTGAGGCCGCGCAGCGCAATCCAGCCGGCATGGAAGGCCTGGTCCAGCTGGTCCAGCCGCCCCTCGGGTATGGCGGACGCAACGATCTGGTAAGCCTGGCGCGGATTGCCTTCCTCATAGAAATGCCGGCCGACGATACGGCTTTCGTCCCACCACTGGTCCGGGTTGACGAGGGCTGCCTGATTGCGCGGCATCTTCTTCAGCAATGCGGCGGCTGTGTCGTAGCGGTCGTTCTGCCGGGCGTTGCGGATCTGGATATAGAGAAAGCCGGGATCGCTGCGCCAGGAGGAATGGACGGCGTTGATCAGGCTGTCGGAATTGGACTGGCGACGGATCACGGCCGCCCAGGCGTTATAGAATGATTGCGCATTGCCGTAGTCGGCGAAGCGCTTGGCCTGGGTCGCGCGGTCGCGGTAAAGCAGGTAGATCATGCGGTTCTTGTGATCCTCCTGCGACAGGATCGAACCGAAGGCATTGAGGAACTGGTTTTCCGTCGCCGTGTCGAGCGCCCATCCGCTCCATGCGCGGTTGACGATGTCATGCGCCCTCTGGCGCTGGCCGGTGGCGAGCAGCGCCTTTCCAAGCAGAATTGTGCCCTCGGACGTCTCAGGCAGGGAATTGCCAAAGGCGGCGATGACGGCGCTGGGCGAAGGGTTCTCGTCGGCAAAGGCGCGCTCGGAATTCGGCCTGAGGGCGGAAAGCCCTGGCCAGCCGCGCAATTCCTGCTGGGCCTCGGCGATTTCGGAGGAGGGCACGCCCTTGTCGCCGGAAAGCGCGATGGCCCAGCTCATGATCTGATGATCGAGCGAGCCGTCCGGCAGCCGGTTGCGGTCGCGCAGCGCCGTCGAGACGTCGGATTCCTTCAGAGCGTCGAGGCCGTGTTTCAGGATCGAGCTCGAGGCGGGGTTGGCGACCGGCTGGCTGATGGCTCCGGTGATTTCCATCGAGGGGGCGCCTGCCGTGCGGTCAGGCCTTGCATAGGGGATGGGGGCGACAGATGGAAATTCCTGCGCGGCGGCAAGCGCAACGTCGGTCACAGCCACGGAAGCGGCGAGCGAGAGCATCAACAGGGTTTTCTTCATTCGAGCGTCCCGGGAACGAATTGAACAGCGCCTGAATTATCGGTCTCCTCGGTTAAGATCGGCTTAACCCTGACGAATTTCAAGGGGAGCGGAAGACCTCTCCAACGCCGAACGCAATGCTTGCAGTGCCCCATGTCCGGCATTATGGTGCGCTCGATTTTAAAACAGGATTGCGGCCTTTAAATGAATGCCGCCAGGAGAGACTGCATGTTCAAGGGGTCCATTCCCGCCCTCGTTACGCCGTTCACCCCGGACGGTGCACTGGACGAGGCGGGGTTCGTCGATCACGTCAACTGGATGATCGATGAGGGCAGCCACGGGCTCGTGCCGGTCGGGACCACCGGCGAATCGCCGACGCTGAGCCACGACGAGCACCGGCGCGTTGTCGATCTGTGCGTAAAAGCTTCCGCGGGCCGCGTTCCGGTTATTGCCGGCGCCGGGTCGAACAATACCCGTGAGGCGATCGAGCTTGCCCAGCATGCGGAAAAGGCCGGCGCGGACGCCGTTCTGGTGGTGACGCCCTATTACAACAAGCCGACGCAGAAGGGGCTCTATGCCCATTTCGCCGCGGTCGCCGAGGCGATCACCCTGCCGATCATCATCTACAACATTCCGCCGCGCTCGGTCATCGACATGCTGCCGGAGACGATGGGCCAGCTTGCGAGAGACTTCTCCAATATCGTCGGCGTCAAGGATGCCACGGGCAAGCTGGAGCGTGTCTGCGAGCAGCGTATTTCCTGCGGCCTCGATTTCATTCAGATTTCGGGCGAGGATGCCACGGCGCACGGGTTTGTCGCCCAGGGCGGCGTCGGCTGTATCTCGGTCACGGCCAATGTGGCCCCCAAGCTCTGCGCCGAGCTTCAGACGGCGCTTCTGGATGGCGATTTCAAGACTGCGCTTGCCTGTCAGGACCGGCTGATGCCGCTGCACAAGGCGCTGTTTCTTGAACCCGGCGTCAGCGGCACTAAATATGCGCTGAAGAAACTCGGACGGATGAACGACGCGGTACGACTGCCGCTTCTCGGCGTTGAGGAAAGAACGGCGGGCGCCATCGACGCCGCCCTTCGCCATGCCGGGCTGATCGACTAGCGCATCGGCCCGAAAACCGGAATCGGTTTTCGGGCCGATGCGCGGATTGAATAGGGTGGAGCGTCCTTTGTGCGTCTTGACGGACGCACTGCGCTCTTGAAACGCGGAAGCCGCTCAAGGAAACGGAAAAGACCATGGCTCCGAAAGGCAGCAAGAGCGGCGCGTTCAAGACCGTCGCCGAAAACCGCAAGGCGCGGTTCAATTACGAAATTCTCGATACGTTCGAAGCCGGCCTGGTTCTGACGGGAACCGAGGTCAAGTCACTGCGTGAGGGCAAGGCCAATATTGCCGAGTCCTATGCCTCCGACGAGGATGGCGAGATGTGGCTGATCAATTCCTACCTGCCGGAATATCTCCAGGGCAATCGCTTCAACCACGAGCCGCGCCGCCGCCGCAAGCTTCTTCTCGGCCGACGCGAGATCAACAGGTTGCGCTCCGCCGTCAATCGCGAGGGCATGACGCTTATACCGCTGAAGCTCTATTTCAATGAACGGGGTCTGGCGAAGCTGCAGCTGGCGCTGGGCAAGGGCAAGAAGGCGCACGACAAGCGCGAGACGGTCAAGAAGCGGGACTGGAACCGCGAAAAGGGCAGGCTCCTGAAACAGCTCGGCTGAAAAGTAAACTATTTCGACTTCAGGTTGTTTTTGCGTTGCCGGTTGCTGACAACGCTGTCAGGCGAGGGCGCCGATCCGACGCCCGGGCAGGCGGGTCGTGTTTCAGTCGTCGAAGTCAGGCGAGGCGACTTCGGCGGTTCGTTGCGGACGTTCCGAGGGCTCGCGTCCGACTTCCGTGCGCAGCGATACCAGATCGATGAAATGGTCCGCCTGGCGGCGCAGGTCATCGGCAATCATCGGCGGCTGCGTTGACATGGTGGAAACCACCGAAACCTTGCGCCCCTTGCGCTGCAGCGCCTCGACCAGCGTAGTGAAGTCGCCGTCTCCGGAAAAGATGACGAGGTGGTCCACGGTGGATGACTGCTCCATCGCGTCAATCGCCAGCTCGATGTCCATATTGCCCTTGATCTTCCGCCGCCCCATGGAATCGGTGAATTCCTTGGCCGGTTTGGTGACGACCTTGTAGCCATTGTAGTCCAACCAGTCGATCAGCGGGCGGATCGACGAGTATTCCTGGTCCTCGATGAGCGCGGTGTAATAGTAGGCGCGCAGGAGGTAGGCCTTGTTGTTGAACGTTTTCAACAGCTTACGATAATCGATGTCAAATCCGAGGCTTTTGGAAGCGGCATAAAGATTCGCCCCATCGATAAAAAGCGCAATTTTCTCGCGCGGATCAAACATGCAAAATACCCTTCACCATAACTAGCTTTGCGTGGGCCGGGCCCCAATTGTGATAAATAAAGAACATTCAATATAATGGCCGCGGGGCGGAGATGCCAGATGTCCGCTTAATTGTGATTTAATCACCTATACGGAAATTTTCAACCCATAGTTATAATCCGCCGACCCGCAAAACAGCCGTTTGTTCCAAAACCGCTGATCGGGATTGAAAATGCGCTCTTGAATTCCGATATGTGAATCTCTATGAGAGGCATTTCCACAGAAATCACCCAAAAGGACAGTCAATGGCACGTGTCACAGTTGAAGACTGTATCGACAAAGTTGACAACCGGTTTGATCTGGTTCTGCTCGCCGGACATCGTGCGCGTCTTATCTCCCAGGGCGCTCCGATAACTGTCGATCGCGACAACGACAAGAACCCTGTTGTCGCGCTGCGTGAAATCGCTGACGAAACGCTTTCGCCCGACGACCTCAAGGAAGACCTGATTCATTCCCTGCAGCGTCACGTCGAGGTGGACGAGCCGGAAGCCGAACAGACGCAGAGCACGGCATCGGAAGACGATATCAGCGAAGAGTCCGCAGATCGTCCCGATCAGCCCGAAGCCATCCCCTTCGACCAGATGTCGGAAGAAGAGCTTCGCGCCGGCATCGAGGGACTGGTTCCGCCGGAAAAGGGCGACGACTACTGATCGCCTGCCTTGCGGGGTCATGCGCCCCGCAATCCTTCCTTTTTCCTGTGACAGAACGGGCCGCGCCTGACCCGTATTTCGCCCGACCGGGCCTGGTCTTTCAGCCATGATGCGGCAATACGAACTTGTTGAGCGGGTACAGAAATACAAGCCTGACGCTGACATAGCGTTGCTCAACAAGGCCTATGTCTACGCCATGCAGAAGCATGGCAGGCAAAAGCGCGCCAGCGGCGACCCCTATATCTCGCATCCGCTGGAAGTCGCCGCGATCCTGACCGAACTGCATATGGACGAATCGACGATCGCCGTCGCGCTTCTGCACGACACGATCGAGGATACGTCCGCCACGCGCGCGGAGATCGACGCCTTTTTTGGTGATGAGATCGGCGCGCTGGTCGAGGGGCTGACCAAGATCAAGCGGCTCGATCTGGTCTCGCGCAAGGCGCAGCAGGCGGAAAACCTGCGCAAGCTCCTGCTTTCGGTCGCAGACGATGTGCGCGTGCTGCTGGTCAAGCTTGCCGACCGTCTGCACAATATGCGCACCCTCTATTACATGCGCCCCGACAAGCGCCGGCGGATTTCCGAGGAAACGATGGAAATCTATGCGCCGCTCGCCGGCCGGATGGGCATGCAGGACATGCGCGAGGAGCTGGAGGATCTGTCTTTCCAGTATATCAATCCGGACGCCTACCAGACGATCAAGGGCAAGCTGCAGGACCTCTCCGGCCAGAACGAGGCCCTGGTCAAAAGCATCGAGGACGAGCTGAAAGCGCTGCTGCAGCAGCACGGCCTTCAGGACGTCAAGGTCAAGGGCCGGCAGAAGAAGCCGTTTTCGATCTTCAACAAGATGCAGTCGAAATCGCTTTCCTTCGAGCAGATGTCGGACCTTTACGGTTTCCGCATCATCGTTGACGAGGTGGAGACCTGCTACAGGGCGCTCGGGCTGGTGCATACCACCTGGCGCATGGTCCCGGAGCGGTTCAAGGATTACATTTCCAATCCCAAGCAGAACGGTTACCAGTCGCTGCACACGACCATTGTCGGGCCGATGCGCCAGCGCATCGAACTGCAGATCCGTACGAAGCACATGCACGAGATCGCCGAATACGGTATCGCCGCGCATTCGCTCTATAAGGATGGCAAGACCGTCAAGGGGCAGGTCGAGGATGAGGAAACCAGCGTTTTCTCATGGTTCCGCAAAACCATCGAGGCGCTGGCGGAGGGCGACAGTCCCGAGGAGTTTCTCGAACACACCAAGCTGGAGCTTTTCCAGGACCAGGTGTTCTGCTTCACGCCGAAGGGAAAATTGATCGCGCTGCCGAAGGACGCCACGCCGATCGACTTTGCCTATGCGGTGCACACCAATGTTGGCGATACCTGCGTGGGCGCCAAGGTGAACGGGCGGATGATGCCGCTCGTGACAAGGCTCAACAATGGCGACGAGGTGGAGATCATCCGCTCGGGCGTGCAGGTTCCGCCGCCCGCCTGGGAAGGCATCGTCGTTACCGGCAAGGCCCGCGCGGCAATCCGCCGGGCGACGCGGGCCGCGATCCGCAAACAGTATAGCGGTCTTGGATATCGCATCCTGGAGCGCACCTTCGCCCGCTCGGGCAAGACCTTCTCCCGCGAGGTTCTGTCGACGGTTCTCCACCGGCTCGGACAAAGCGATGTCGAGGACGTGATTGCCGCGGTCGGCCGCAACGAGATGTCGTCGAGCGATGTCCTGCGCGCCGTGTTCCCCGATCACAAGGACGAGCGCGTCACCATCAAGCCGAGCAGCGAGGAGGGATGGGTCAACTTGCCGAAGGGCGAGGGCATGGCCTTCAAGCTTCCCGAACCGGCAGAGGGCGGCGAGGCGGGGGCAAGCTTTCCCCTGCGCGGTCTCGATGCCGGTGCGACCGTGCGCTTCGCGCCGTCGGGCGCTGTGCCGGGAGACCGGATCGTCGGCATCGCCGGCGATGACGGCAGCATCACCGTCTATCCTATCCAGTCGCCGGACCTGCAGCATTTCGACGATGAGCCCAATCGCTGGATCGATATCCGTTGGGACATCGATTCCACCAATGACAAGCGCTTCCGCGCCCGCGTCGGCATCAGCGTCCTGAACGAGCCGGGTACGCTTGCCCGGATCACGGAGACGATCGCCACGCTCGGCGTCAATATCCGCACCATTCAGATGAAGGTTGTCGCCGAGGATTTCGCCGAGGTGATCATGGACATGGAGGTCTGGGATCTGCGGCAGTTGACCCAGACATTGAACCAGCTCAAGGCGCTCGATTGCGTTGCCACGGTAGACCGTCTTTTCGAATAGCGCGGCCGTCTGGAAAATATGGAACTGTCCACGATTTTGCCGCGTCTTTCTGTTAGCGCCTGACTTCTTCTTGAGGCCAAGGCCAAACAGGAAAGGAAGGTACGAGATGCTGGATCGTCTGACGCGCTTCTTCAAGCGCTTTACCAGTCCCAAGGTTACCGAAAAGGAGGTCAACGGCGTGAAGCATGTGATTGACAATATCGACCACAGCTTTGATCCCAACCGCCCGACGCCGCACAGCTATTCGGGCGAACACAAGGAAGGCTGACCGTCCTGCCGCCTGTGGTCGGCATCTGGAAGAACAGCGAAGGACGGATGTGCTGCGCATCCGCCCGGCGTCGAATTTTTCTTGCGTTTGCGAACCGGGCAAACTGTATTGCGGCGAACGAAGAAACCATCTACGCCCTTGCAATCCCCCCGCCAGATGTCAAAAGTAGGCGATGCTTTTTAAGAGACGTTCCCAGGCAAATTATTGGCAGCGGATTCGCGCCGCGATATGGCCCAAGAAGGGCTTCTGGCGCGTGCCGGTCTATCTCTATCACCGTACCGTTCGTCTGAGGGCGACGCCGCACGCGATTGCCATGGGCATTGCCGCGGGGGTTGCCGTGTCGTGGACGCCGTTCATCGGCGGGCATTTCCTATCGGCCTTTCTGCTTGCCTTCCTCTTCGGCGGCAATTATGCGGCGGCGGCTCTCGGCACGGCCTTCGGCAACCCGCTGACCTTTCCCTTCATCTGGCTGTCCACATGGCGGTTCGGCAGCGCGCTGCTCGGGCGCGATGTCGGCGGTCGCGACCATATCGATCTGGTCGACCTGGTTCATCGCTTCGAGCTTTCCGACCTCTGGCGCCCGCTCCTGGAGCCGATGGCCGTCGGCGCTGTTCTGCCGGCGCTTCTGTGTGGCGCCCTGTTCTACGGGCTGACCTATTTTGCCGTGCAGTCGTTCCAGCAGCGCCGCCAGGCAATGCTGTCGGCGCGCGGCAACAAGCCGCAGGAAGACCGGGCCGCCGAGGGCAGCAAGAGCTGATCCCATGCGGAGAACAAGACGATGATTGTCGGACTGGGCAGTGACCTCATCGATATCAGGCGGATCGAGAAATCGATCGAGCGCCACGGCGCGCGGTTCACCACGCGCTGCTTCACCGAAATCGAACAGGAGCTGTCCGATCAACGCCGCAATCGCGCGGCCTCCTACGCCAAGCGTTTTGCCGCCAAGGAGGCCTGCGCCAAAGCGCTCGGCACGGGCATTGCCCGCGGCGTGTTCTGGCGGGAGATGGGCGTGGTCAATCTTCCCGGCGGCAAGCCGACTATGGAGCTTTCCGGTCGCGCCGCCGAGCATCTTGCCCGGATGATCCCCGAGGGGCTGACGCCCCGCATCCATGTGACCATCACCGACGACTATCCTATCGCCCAGGCCTTCGTCATCATCGAAGCTGTTTAGAGGCGGCATTTTCGTTTAAAAACATTGCCCGTGCCGCAGGGAGGGGCTAAAGCTCAGGCAAACGGACTGCCTGGGTGGAAAAAGGAAACAAAGCGTGGCCGAAGAAGAAGAGAAAAAGGAAAGCTCGCTCTGGAGCAATGTCAAAGTCATTGTCCAGGCGCTGCTGCTTGCCCTCGTCATCAAGACGTTTCTGTTCCAGCCCTTCACCATTCCCTCAGGCTCGATGATGCCGACCCTTCTTGTCGGCGACTATCTGTTCGTGAACAAGTTCTCCTACGGCTATTCGCGCTATTCGCTGCCTTTTTCGCCGAACCTGTTCGAGGGGCGTATTTTCGGCTCCGATCCCGATCGCGGCGATGTCGTGGTGTTCCGCTATCCGCCGAACCCGAGTGTTGACTACATCAAGCGCGTGATCGGCCTTCCGGGCGACCGGGTGCAGGTGCAGAACGGCATTCTTTACCTCAATGGCGAGCCGGTTCCGCGCACCGCCGACGGCACTTTCACTTCCGATTACCGCCGGGATCCGGGCCGCGACATTCCGGTTTTCCGCGAAACCCTGCCGGATGGCGTAAGCTATGACACGCTCGACGAGATCCGCAATTCGCCGGGCGACAACACCCGCGAATTCATCGTCCCCGAGGGCCATTATTTCATGATGGGCGACAATCGCGACAATTCCCTCGACAGCCGCTTTGACGTCGGTTTCGTGCCGGCGGAAAACCTCGTCGGTCGCGCCAGCCTGATCTTCTTCTCGCTCGGCAATGACACGTCCTTCGCCGAAATCTGGAAGTGGCCGTTCAACATGCGCTGGGATCGCCTGTTCAAGGTCATTGGTGGCTGAATGGCGGCACGGCACGCAGGAGAGGATGATGCCGGCGAACTGGCGAGGCTGATCGGTTTCGAGTTTTCCGACCGGGAACGGATCGCGCGGGCTCTGACCCATTCGAGCGCGCGCAGCGGCAAGGACGGCAATTACGAACGCATGGAGTTTCTCGGCGATCGTGTGCTGGGGCTGGTGATCGCGGAGAACCTGTTCAAGCTTTTCCCGACAGCCACCGAGGGCGAGCTTTCCGTTCGCCTCAATCAGCTGGTGAGCGCGGAGGCCTGCGCCAGGGTCGCCGATGATCTCGGCCTGCACCGGTTCATCAAGACCGGTCAGGACGTGAAAAAGCTGACGGGCAAGCGTGTGCTTTCGATCCGCGCTGACGTGGTCGAAAGCGTGATCGCGGCAATCTATATGGAGGGCGGCCTGGAGCCGGCGCGCCGTTTCATCGAGACGCACTGGAAACCGCTCTTTGCCGATGGCGTGAAGTTGAGACGCGACGCCAAGACGGAACTACAGGAATGGGCGCATGCCAATCACGGCGAAACCCCGGTCTATCACGTCGAGGACCGGTCCGGCCCGGATCATGAGCCACGTTTCACCGTGAAGGTCACCGTCAAGGGCGTTGCGCCCGAGATTGGCGTTGACCGCTCGAAACGTGCGGCCGAACAGGTGGCCGCGACCAGACTGCTGGAGCGAGAAGGCGTCTGGACCGCCGGGGACTGATGCTCGTCGTATTCATGTATGCGTTTCGTCTGGTGCGGCAATAGACTGAAATTAAAGTGTTTTAACGGTTTTTGCATTTGATGCGAGCCGCAGGAGAAACAGATGACTGACGCAGAAAATGGCGCAGAGACAGCCGCGACCCGTTCCGGCTTCGTCGCGCTGATCGGCCCGACCAATGCCGGAAAGTCGACGCTGGTCAACCGGCTGGTCGGGGCCAAGGTCTCGATCGTCAGCCACAAGGTGCAGACCACGCGCGCCACGCTGCGCGGAATTGCCATTCACGAACAGGCCCAGATCGTGTTCATGGATACGCCCGGGATCTTCAAGCCGCGCCGCAGGCTTGACCGCGCCATGGTGCTGGCGGCCTGGAGCGGCGCGCGCGATGCCGATCTGATCATGTTGCTGATCGATGCGGAGCGCGGGTTGAAGGGCGACGCCGAGGCTATTCTGGAAGGTCTGAAAGAGGTCCGCCAGCCGAAGATCCTGGTGCTCAACAAGATCGACCGCGTGCGCCATGAAGACCTGTTGAAGCTCGCTGCCGCCGCCAACGAGGCGATCGATTTCGAGCAGACTTTCATGATCTCGGCCACGAACGGTTCAGGCTGTGACGACCTGATGGACTATCTGGCGAAGGCCTTGCCGGAGGGCCCGTGGTACTATCCCGAGGACCAGATATCCGATCTGCCGATGCGCCAGCTCGCCGCTGAAATCACCCGCGAAAAACTGTTTCTGCGGCTTCATCAGGAGCTGCCGTACTCTGCCCATGTCGAAACTGAGAAGTGGGAGGAGCGCAAGGATGGCTCCGTCCGCATCGAGCAGGTGGTCTATCTGGAGCGCGACAGCCAGAAGAAGATAGCGCTCGGCAAGGGCGGCGAGGCGATCAAGTCGATCTCCATGGCGGCGCGCAAGGAACTGTCCGAAATCCTCGATCAGAAGGTTCACCTGTTCCTGTTCGTGAAGGTGCGCGAAAACTGGGGTGACGACCCGGAGCGTTATCGCGAAATGGGACTCGACTATTCCAAGTGAAGGCCGGATGGTGTGAGCGATGGAATGGCAGGACGAAGGTATAGTTCTGGGTATGCGTCGCCACGGCGAGACCAGCGCCATCGCCGAGGTGATGACGCTTGCCCATGGACGCCATCTCGGGCTCGTGCGCGGCGGGCGATCGCGGTCCATGCGGCCGGTGCTGCAGCCGGGAAACCGGGTTTCTCTCACCTGGCGGGCACGGCTCTCCGAACATCTCGGCGAATTCCGCGTGGAGCCGCTCAGCCAGCGCGCCGGCCTTCTGATGCAGTCTGCGACCGCGCTGCACGGCATGCGCGCCATGGCCGCGCTCCTGCGCCTGCTGCCGGAACGCGATCCGCATCGGCACCTGTGCGAGGCGGTGGAGGTGATTATCGCCAATCTTGACGAGCCGGCATCGGCGGGCGAGCTTTTCGTCCGCTTCGAACTGGCGCTCCTGAACGAGCTCGGCTTCGGGCTTGATCTGGCGCGCTGCGCCGCAAACGGTTCCGTGGTCGATCTTGTCTATGTGTCGCCGAAGTCGGGCAGGGCGGTCTCGCGCGAAGCCGGCGCGCCCTATGCGGACCGGATGCTGGCGCTGCCGGATTTCCTGAGAGCGGATATCAACGAGGCCGCGGACCCGACGGGTCTTGCGGCGGGCTTCCGCCTGACCGGCTTCTTTCTCGATCGCCATGTCTACGAGCCGCGCGGGATCAAGCCGGACAGCGCCCGTGACAGTTTCATCGCCGCGACCCTGAAGGCGCTGGAGAAGCAGGAAACGGCCTGAAACTCAGCCCCGTCGCTTCACCGGCCAGTTCTCGTCCCGCGTTCCGGTGATTTCCGCCGCATCGCCGACCCGCAGAAGGCCTTTGCCGCGCGGCACGGCGTTCCAGCCGAAGAGCGGGCCGGGCACCCGGCGATCCGCCGACATGCGAATGCGGCCCATGGCCGGCAGCGGGTTGGCGCCGTCGCGCGATCCGGTCGTCTGGTCCTGCGTGGTCATGATACAGCGGGCGCAGGGTTTGACGAAGTCAAACCGGATGCCGGCGATTTCGACGCCGGTCCAGCCGTCCTCCGCCCAGGGCTCCGCGCAGTCGAGTACGATATTCGGCCGGAAGCGCTCCATGCCGACAGGTTCCGCGCCATGGGCTTCAAGGTCTTCATTGAGCGCTGCGAGAGAGCCGGTGGTGGTCACCAGAAGCTGGAACCCGTCGGCGAAGGAAACCGGCGTATCCTGTTCCACCCAATCGCGGCTTGCGACGCGGCTTGCGGAGCCGTCAAAGAAAGCCAGGCGAACAGGCCGTTCGAACCATTCCGACAATGTCGCGTCGACATCGTCCGATGTGCTAGCCGCGCTGACCGTGTCCTTCCACACCGTGACATCAAGCCTTTCGGCATGGCGCGGAGCGGCAAAAAGCGGCCTGGAGCCGTTCATCTCCAGCACCAGCCCGTCATCCCGACGCGTTGCGGAAAGCCGGGCAAGCGCCGGCATGTCGCGCTGGGTAATGAAATGGCCGTTCGGCTCCGTGATCACCGCGATCCTGTCGCCGGCAAGACCGGAAGCCCCGCAGAGGCTCTCCTGAAGCGCGATCCCGCGCGCGCTTTTCAGCGGATAGATGTTGAGGGCGGCAATCTTCATGGCAGGCTCCGCGAGGCAAAAAAGATGCCGGCTCGTGGCCGGCATCTTGTCTTAGTTCTTTTCCGCCGTTTTGTCTGCGGCGTCATCCACCTTTTCAACGAGCTGTTCGTCGCCGTCCAGCGTTGACAGCGTGACCTGCGGGAAGGGAATGGAAATGCCGGCCTCGTCGAAGGCAAGCTTGGCATCGCGGGTCATGACATGCGTCGTCTTCCACCACACGGATCCGGGCGCCCAGTAACGCATCGCCACGACAACGGCGCTGTCGCCGAGTTCCTTGACGAAGGCGTAGGGTTCGGGGTCGGCAAGAACATTCTCGTTGTTCTTGGCCAGATCCAGAAGGATCTCGATCGCCTTCTTCAGGTCGTCGTCATAGCCGATGCCGATGGCAAGCTCATGCATGCGCTGGGTGACGCGCGAATAATTGGTGATCGAGACATTCCAGAGCGTCGAGTTGGGCGCCAGACGGAAGAGGCCGTCAAAGGTCTTCAGCTCGGTCGCGAACAGGCCAACTTCCTGCACCGTGCCGTCGATCGAGCCTGTGCTGATATATTCACCGACGCGGAAGGGCCGGAGCACGAGAAGCATGATGCCGGCCGCGATATTCTGCAGCGTGCCTTGAAGCGCGAGACCGATGGCGAGGCCGGCGGCGCCGAGAGCGGCGAGGATTGAGGCCGTCTGTACGCCGAACTGGCCGAGCACCATGATGATGACGATGGTCAGGATGCCGTAGCGGGCGATATTGCCGAAGAAGCCTGCCAGGGTCCGGTCGACATTGTCGAATTTGAGGAATGCGTTCTTGATCGATCTCTGTGCGATTGCTGCGATGATCCAGCCGACGATCAGGAGGATGACCGCGCCCAGAACCGAGAACGTATAGGTGATGACCAGCGCCCACATTGCGTTGGCGAAATCGCCGGAGCTCTTCACGAGTTCTCCGACCTGCTGCTCGATACTGTCCATTGAAAATGCCTTGTCTTCGGAAATTCGAGGTTTGTTATCTGTCTAGCTAGGGCGGTTTCAGCGCAAGTCCATGCTACGAGAACTTGAGCGCCGCTGCAACGTTGCCGCCGTCATCGAAAAGCCGCTGCGGCTCCAGCACAAAGGGCAGGTTCAGCTGGCAGTCGCGCCCGCGCCCGATCGCCCTGACGGCTTCGGCAAGACGGCCTTTCCTGCCGAGCGCCTCGTCGCCGAGCGCGGTGAGACGGGCATTCGGCGTGGCGCAAGGGGAGACAGCGCGCAGGGCGTTCGCCAGCGCGAAATCATCGAGCGCGGGTTGGAGGGCCAGAGCCGCGATCAACGCTGCGGCGGGAGAGCGGGATACGCCCAGCCAGCAGTGAATGAGGATGGGGCCATCGGAGAGCCGGGCAAAGCGGATGATCTCCTCGACGTGAAAGGCCTCCGGCGCGACCAGTTTGCCGCTGCCTGCAAAAGCGATGTCGTTCATCCGCAACGTCAGGTGCCGGGCCGGATCGATCACGCCCGGCCGTGAAAAGTCATGGCCGTTCGCCATCAGCGACAGCATCGAGCGGCATTTGTAGCGGACGGCCACTTCTCCGATGCGGGCCAGAGGGCTGACGGCGATGGTTACGCTCATCTGCCATTCCTTTTCACCGGCGCCTCCCGGCTGGCGCGTTCCGCCTCGATCTCGGAGAACCGCGCGAGAAAGCGCGTCTGGGCATCGGTCGTCGCCATCGGTTCGATTGCGAGCATCTCGATCGACACGCCGTTGGGCTCGCCGAAAAAGCGCTTGGCCTCGGCGCGCGAAAAGCCGGCAAGCGTGATTGCCTCGAAATAGGCGGCGATGCGGTCGGCGGCCTTGATGCGCGCCTTCAGCGTGCGCGAGGGATGCGCCGGCAGGCCGAAGCGCAGGTGCACGGCCGCCTCGAGCCGCTTTTCCACGCTCTTGTAGCCGCCGCCGACAACCGCCTTGAACGGCGAAATCATGTCGCCGATCACATATTCGGGCGCATCGTGCAGCAGCGCCATCTGGCAGTCTTCGGGGCTTGCCTTGTGGCAATGGACGAAGATTGTCTCGACCACCAGGCTGTGCTGGGCGACGGAATAGGCATGCGCGCCGACCGTCTGGCCGTTCCAGCGGGCCACGCGGGCGAGCCCGTGGGCGATGTCGGAGATTTCGACATCGAGCGGGGAGGGGTCGAGCAGGTCCAGGCGGCGGCCGGAAAGCATGCGCTGCCATGCCCGGGAATCGGTCTTGGCCATGGTCACTCGGGCTCCGCGCCGTTCGCCTCGAGCGATACGCCGCTCCAGGCATAGGGCGTGACGTTGACGGGCATGCCGCCGACGCTGACATCACCGGCAGCGGATGCGATCCGGTCGATGCGCACGATCGCCATCGCGGCCTGTCCGCTGACCGAGCCGAGGCTGCCGGCGGTCTTGCCGCCCGCCGCGACCGCGCCCTGATCCGTGTTGAAGGGTTCGGATGCCGTGAGCCGCACCAGCCTTCGCCGCGCCGTGCCGCGATGCTGCATGCGGGAGACGACTTCCTGGCCGACATAGCAGCCCTTGCGGAAGTGGAGGCCGCCGTTCCTGTCGTAAAGCACATCGTGCGGAAACGCGTCTTCGGCGGCGAAATCCGCATGCATTTCCGCAGCGCCGGCTGCGATCCGCAAGGCGGTATAGGCGTCAGCGTCATCCGCCGCGTCGTTCAGGCGACCGGGCAGGCGGAAAAGCGCGATATCAGACGCGGCAAAGCGTTTGTCGACGGTTGCGCCCTCGGGAATGGTCTCTTCATTTGCGAGAACCGTGGCGCCGTCAAAGTCGGGTGTGCCGATCGTCACCTTGGCGCGCAGCTTGTAGAGCATCAGCCGCTTTGCCAGCGCATCCCGGTCCGCAGCATGGGTCTCGATCAGAAAGCCGTCCGGGCCGCGCGAGATCAGGAAGTCGAACATGATCTTGCCCTGCGGCGTCAACAGCGCGCCGGGCCAGGCCTCGCCGGGGGCAAGACCTTCGATATTGGTGGTAATCAGGTTCTGCAGAAACGCTTCGGCGTCTTCCCCCTCAAGCGTGATGAAGGCTCTGTCCGGAAGATGGATCAATGCCATGGTCGTCCCTTTCATGCGCGGCGCGGATCGAATCGCGGTTCGATTTGTCACGCGTGAAGCAGCTTTCGTCAATGCGGGGGAGGCGTGTTCGGCCGTCAGGCCGGCATTACTGCAATATGCGCTCGGGGGAGAACTCGCCGGCGAGCATGCGTTCGCGCAGCGATTCCAGCATCGCCTCCGCGCCTTCCTCGCCGATCATCCGCACGGTTTCGCGCATGGCCAGCGCCAGCGCCGCATCGGCGATGATTTCGGGCTCGATGCCGTCGGCAACGCCGTCGGCCCATGCTTCGTTCTGGTATTCGAGAGCCGCCTGCATCTTTTCCCGCACGATCATGTCGTCGATTTCGTTGGCATTCGGCTTCATCTCGGTTCCTTGCTGGCTTCTCGTTCTTGGTCGTTCCGGGACTATCGTATCAACATTTTACCCCGTCTGTCAGCGGCACTGCCATAAAAAGTGAACAGCCGGTTAACGGCGGGGCCTATGGGTGATTCTTGTGCCGCCAATGTGTCGCGGCTGCCACAGTGTCAACCCAGGCGACCGAGCTTCTCGGCGCATTCGAGCACGCTGGTCGGCACATTCATGGCGCGGATCTCCTCAAGCGCGTACCAGCCGAGATCGTCGGCGTCGTCCGCGGCGGTCGCGACGGCCTGTCCGTCGACATCAGCCTCAAACACGCTCAACCGGTAGAAGCTGGCAATTTCTCCGTTGTCGTCTCGGTCGATAAGGTCGTAGACGGCAAACAGCCGGGCCGTCGCCGCGACGAGGCCTGTTTCCTCGGCAAGCTCGCGTATCGCGGCCTGTTCCGCCGTCTCACCGTCCTCGGCCTTGCCGCCGGGAAAGGCATACATTGCCTGCGCCGGCGGGTTGGCGCGGCGGACGAGCAGAAACCTGTCGTCACGCCTGACGATCACGGAGGAGGCGGGTCTGGGGGAAACGGTCATGCTGGTCCTTCCGGCATGCGCGACGGACCTTGTCATTCGCCGCGCAAGATGAAATCTAGTAGGAATGTGCGGACGTTTCGGACTGATAACAACCCCTGAGACAGCGGCGGCGGCTTTCGATCTGACCGGGATCGATCCGTTTCCGCCGCGCTACAACATCGCGCCGTCGCAGCCGGTCCTGATGGTGGTCAACGCCTCGGAACTGACCGGCGGTGGAGAGGGGCGAACGGCGCTTCTGGTGCGTTGGGGGCTTATTCCGACCTGGGTGAAGGACGCGCGCGATTTTCCGCTTCTGTTCAATGCGCGCTCGGAAAGCGCGGCGGAAAAGCCGGCCTTTCGCGGCGCCCTGCGCCATTTCCGCACGCTGGTGCCGGCGACCGGCTTCTTCGAGTGGCGCAAGGCGGGCGGCAAGGGCACGGCGCAGCCCTACTGGATCCGTCCGCGTCATGGCGGGCTTATCGCCTTCGCAGGGCTGATGTCGCCCTGGCAGGGGGCGGACGGCACGGAACTTGATACCGGCACCATCCTGACGACTGCGGCGAGCGGTGTGGTGGCAAAACTGCACGACCGCTCGCCGGTGATCATCATGCCGGAAGATTTCGAACGCTGGCTTGACTGCCGGATGCTTGAGCCCCGCCATGTGGCCGATCTGATGAAGCCGGCGCCTGACGATTTCTTCGAGGCCTTTCCGGTGTCGAAGGCCGTGAGCAACGCCCGCAATCTCGGTGCGGAGCTGATCGAGCCGATCGGGCCGGCGCTGCTGCCGGACGAGCCGGAGGCGGGCCCGGGCGATCAGATGGATCTGTTCTGAGGCGACCGCAGCCGATCGGTCTTGTCAGATATCGAGATCGAGCCGATTCTTGCGCGGATGATCCGGATCCTCCTCGTCATCATCATCATTGTCTTCCTCCATCACCAGCGTGCCGTATTTCGAGTGCCAGGCGCGCGCGCCGAGCGGCAGGGCCGCAAGATAGAGCGCCGAGCCGGCAATCATCATGTGCCAGGTATAGGCGACGAGGAGGGCAACCGAGAGGACGGCCAGCAGCATCATCGGCAGCGCGAATTCGCGTCGGACATTGAGGCCGAGGCTCTTGCCCGACCAGACCGGCAGACGGCTGATCAGGAGGAAGCCGATAAGCACAGTATAGAGCGAGGCGGCGAGCGCGATGCCACGGCTCGGCTGCATGCCGAGAAAGCCGAGATAGACCGGCAGAAGCACGATGATCGCGCCGGCGGGCGCCGGCACGCCGACGAAATATTCGCCCTGCCAGCTGGCCTTGCGCTTGCGGTCGGCCATCACGTTAAAGCGCGCCAAGCGAAGGGCTGCGGCAATCGCATAGAGAAGGGCGGCTATCCAGCCCGGCGTCCCGGCATCATCCAGAAGGTAGATGTAGGAGACCAGCGCTGGCGCGATGCCGAAATTCACGATGTCGGCCAGCGAATCCATCTGTTCGCCAAATTTCGACGATGCCTTCAAAAGCCGTGCCAACCGGCCGTCAATGCCATCGAGGAAAGCGGCAATCAGCAGCATCATCACCGCTTCGGGAAATTTCCCCTCGATTGCCTGCCTGATGCCCGAAAGCCCGGCGCAGATGGCCAGCACGGTCACGAGATTGGGAACGATCAGACGGAGGGGAATCTCACGCAGGCGCGGCCCGCGGCCGGAGCGGTCACTGCCGGCTTTCGTCCGCGTCGCGAGAGGGCCGTCATTCGGCCCGTCGGTCTCATTCACATCCATCAGATCCGCCGTCCGACTACGGGCAGTTCAAAGTCGCCGAACACGGCAAGAACCGTCTCGCCGGCGGTGGCCATCTGGCCGACAGCAACGCGCGGGGTCGTGCCGGCGGGAAGGTAGACGTCAAGCCTGGAACCGAAGCGGATGAGGCCGAATCGCTCGCCGGCGTCGACCACATCGCCGTTTTCGACGAAGCAAACGATGCGGCGGGCGACGAGACCGGCGATCTGTACGACGCCGATTGCGCCATGGGCGGTGTCGAGCACTACGCCGTTGCGTTCATTGTCCTCACTTGCCTTGTCGAGCTCGGCATTGAGGAACTTGCCGGGGCGGTAGTGAATGCCGCGCACCGTGCCGGCCATTGGCGCCCGGTTCACATGGCAGTTGAACACATTCATGAACACGCAGATGCGCAGCATCGGCTCGTCGCCAAGTCCCATTTCCTGCGGCGGGATTTCCTCGCTGATCGAGGAGACGCGCCCGTCCGCCGGCGAAATGACGATGTCGTCATCCTGCGGAACGACGCGCTCTGGATCGCGGAAGAAATAGGCGCACCAGAGCGTGGCGAACAGACCGATCCAGAACAGCGGATCGGCGATCCAGCCGAGAATGAGCGTCGCGACGAAAAAGATCGCGATGAAGGGGTAACCCTCCTTGTGGATGGGTACGATCGCCTTCCTGATCGAATCGAAAACGGTCATCTTTATCCTTGGCTCCGGAGCGCGGTATTGCGCTTCTAGTATGAGTGACGCGCGGGAAGCTTACAGGTTCCCCTTCGCGTTGAAAATGGGTCTCCGCAAGGCGGGCTTTTCCGCTCAGTTGGCGGGATCAAGCCGCATGATCACGCCCATGTCGTCGCTTTCGCGCACCTCGCGCAGATGTTCTTCGGCAAGCGTTGCCTCACGCTGGCGTTCCCACATCTGGGCATAGAGGCCGTTCCTGGCGATCAGGTCGTCATGGGAGCCGCGCTCGGCGATCTCGCCGCGCTTCAGGACGATGATCTCGTCGGCGCCGATGACGGTGGAAAGCCGGTGGGCGATGACCAGCGTCGTGCGGTTTTTCGAAACGACGTCGAGGGCCGCCTGGATTTCGCGTTCCGTATGGGTATCGAGCGCCGACGTCGCCTCGTCGAGCACGAGGATCGGCGGGGCCTTGAGGATCGTGCGGGCGATGGCGACACGCTGTTTCTCGCCGCCCGAAAGCTTCAGTCCGCGCTCGCCGACCTGGGTATCGAAACCCTCGGGCAGTTGCCGGATGAAATCGCCGACCTGGGCAAGCTCGGCGGCGGCATTCACTTCCTCATCGGTCGCCGAGGTCCGTCCGTAGCGGATATTGTAGGCGATCGTGTCGTTGAACAGCACTGTATCCTGCGGCACCATGCCGATCGCGTCTCTGAGGCTATGCTGGCGCACCTCGCGCAGGTCCTGTCCGTCAATCGTGATCGCGCCTTCGTTGACGTCATAGAAACGGAAGAGGAGGCGCGAAATCGTCGATTTGCCGGCGCCCGTCGGGCCGACAATGGCAACCGTCTTGCCAGCCGGAACCTCGAAGGAGACGCCCTTGAGGATCGGCCGCGCGGGATCATAGGCGAAGTGAACATCCTTGAAGGCGATCGCGCCCTGGCGGATCTGCAGGTCTTGCGCATCGTCCTTGTCGGTGACTTCCGGGTCGACCTCGAGGATGTTGAACATCTCCTCGATGTCGGTCAGGCCCTGGCGGATTTCGCGGTAGACCGAGCCGATAAAGTTGAGCGGAATGGCGAGCTGGATCAGCATGGCGTTGACGAAGACGAAATCGCCGATGGTCTGCGTGCCATTCTTCACCGCAATTGCCGAGAGCACCATCATCACCGTCATGCCGGCGCCGAAGATGATTCCCTGGCCGAAGTTCAGCCAGCCGAGCGATGTCCAGATGCGGGTTGCCGCCGCTTCGTAACGGGCCATGGATGCGTCATAGCGACGGGCCTCCATGTCTTCATTGCCGAAATACTTCACGGTTTCGTAGTTCAGGAGCGAGTCGATCGCCTTGGTATTGGCGTCGGTGTCGCTCTCGTTCATCTGCCGCCGGATGGCGATGCGCCAGTCGCTCGCCTTGATGGTGAACCAGACATAGAGCACGACGGTGACGGCGGTGATCGCCAGATAGTCGAAGCCATAGCCCCACCAGAAGATGATCGCGACGAGGACGAATTCGAGAACGGTCGGCAGCGTGGCGAGGATGGTGAACCGGACGATGGTCTCGATGCCCTTGGTGCCGCGCTCGATGATGCGGGAAAGCCCGCCGGTCTTGCGCGACAGGTGGAAGCGCAGCGCCAGCCTGTGCATGTGGACGAAAACGCGGTGGGCAAGCTGGCGCACGGCATACTGGCCGACGCTGGCAAACAGCGCGTCGCGCAGCTGGTTGAAGCCGAGCTGGCCGATGCGGGCCAGATTGTAGAACAGCACCAGCGTGATCGCGCCGAACAGGAAGGCCGGCAGAATGGTGTTGATCTCCAGTTCCCCGGTCAGCGCATTGGTCGCCCATTTGAAGGAATAGGGGACCATGAGCAGGATCAGCTTGGCAATCACCAGGGCGATCGTCGCATAGACGACGCGGCGCTTCAGATCAGGACGGGTGGACGGCCAGATATAGGGCCAGAGATTGATGATGGTCTGAAGCGGATTGGCTGAATCCGCTGAAACGGTTTTCTGGCGGTCTGCCATGGCGATCCCCCGGCTCAAGGCGTGAAGACCGAGCCATAATATAAAGGTTCAAAGACGGGAAAACGACGCACAAGGCGTCGTTTTGTCATGCGAGATAGGGTCATTGGCGACCGATTGCAATGGCGGCAAGCCGGGTTTGCCGCAATTGCGCCTTATTGATCGGCCGGCGGAAGCTGGTATTCCGGGCCCACCGGCATGCCCTGAAGAAGGCGGCGGTGGATGGTTTCCGCTTCGGTGTCCGGCAACGGTTGGACGGGTACAGAAAACACCTGTCCGGGGATAATGAGGTCCGGATTGACGATCTGCGTCTCGTTGGCGAGGTAGATCGTGGTGTAGCGCACGCCGCGGCCGTAGACCCGGCGCGAGATCCGCCAAAGATTGTCGCCGCGGCGAATGATCACGGCATTGTGGCTGCCCTGGAGCTGCGGCTGGACGAAGGTCTGTGTGCCGTCGGTCTGCTCGGCGCTGGTGCCCTCGGCATCGGTCGAGATCGCGGCGATCTGGTTGCCGGGCGGCCGGTCGAAGGGTACGACGGCGCGGGCGACCACCCGGTTGTCGGTATCGAGCATGTCGACGCGGATGGTGTGCAGCCCGACCGAGACCTCCGTCTTCGCCTCGAGCACGTAGTTGCCCTCGACATTGACCGAGCCTTCGGCCACCAGTGCATCATCGACATAACCGCGAATTGTCGCGCCGATCTCGCCTTCGCCGGCGACGAACAGCGTGTCGCCCTCGATCTCGACAGCCTTGATGCTGACGGTGACGGCGACCGGCTCCTGGTCGGAAGTTGGCTCCTGCGCCGCCGGGACCGCTCCGACCGTGTCGCGCTCGCCGCCGCGCGTTTCGACATTGACGGCCGGAAGGTTGGTTTCCCTATCGCCGTCGCCAGATGTCTCGCCTGAGAGCCTGTTATGATCCTGGCCGTTGCCTGCTTGCTCGTTTCCGTCTGTCTTGCGGGTGGCAACGGCAGTGTTGTCGGGCGTTGTCTTCGTCTGCATCTGCGGCGCGGATATGATTTCCGAGGCCTTGCCGGGCTCGGTGATCAGCGCAAGAAGCTCGCCATTGTTGCCGTCGGGAATGGATACCGTGGCCGTCTGCTCGGAACGGACGGTGCGACCGTCCGGCATGGTGACGCTCAGATAGATCAGATGGTCGCCGGGCGAAAGCGGGGTCTCGACGATGGCGACGAAATCGCCGGATTCGGTGACGTCGGAAGACGCGAGCACGCTTTCTTTTTCCTTGACGTCGAGCAGGCCGAGCGGCTCGGCGCCGCCGGCGATCACGGCGGTACCGTCAGGCTCAACGCGCAGAAGATCGAATGTGGGGATACGCAGCGCAGCCTGCTGCTCAACCGGTTGATCTTCGCCATCTTCGGTCGCCGCCGTTTCAAAAGCCGATTCTGTCGCCTTATCCTGCGAGGCAGCACCTTCTTCCTGCATGTCAGGAGCGGGGGGCTCTGTTTGCGGCGCGGTGGTTTGCGTGTTCGGGGCGGCCTGCTGCCCGCCGGAAAGATCCCCACTCCTGTCGCGCAACGCAAAATATGCGCCGGCTGCGATCAGCAGCAGGACAACAACGGCGATGATGACTCGCGTATTGTTCTTGTTCATTCGTCACTCCAGTCACGGCGTCACGCAAACGACGTCAATCCGCTGAAAACGCTAGCGATAGTGCGGGTTATACACAAGTGTTCATTCGCGCTTGCGAGAAAGCATGAACAAGGTAAACGTCTGATTGTGGTCGTTTTGCAATGCGCTTGACCGCCAATGGCCAAATGAGGTTGAGTAAAGTCATGAACAGCGAACACGACACGATTCGATCCGTCTGCGTTTACTGCGGATCAAGACCCGGTACATCGGCAAGCTACATGGCCGCCGGCAAGGCGCTCGGAACGGCCATCGCCAAGGCAGGTTATCGCCTCGTCTATGGCGGCGGCACCAAGGGCATCATGGGCGCGGTTGCCGAGGGCGTGCTCGAAAATGGCGGCCATGTGGTCGGCATCATACCGGAGTTTCTGGTGGACATGGAGGCGACCCGCCACCAGCTCGAAGCGCTCGACGAACTGCTGATCACCCCCGACATGCATGTGCGCAAGCACACCATGTTCGAACGCGCCGATGCCTTTGTCGCGCTTCCGGGCGGTATCGGGACGCTGGAGGAAATCGTCGAGATCATGACCTGGGCGCAGCTCGGTCGCCATTCGAAGCCGATGATCTTCGGCAATGTCGACGGTTTCTGGAACCCGATGATCCAGCTGCTCGAACATATGAGCGGCGAGGGGTTCCTGCACACGAGCCATCAGGTGCGGCCGCGCCTGATCGATGACGTCGGCGAGATCCTGCCGGCGATCGAGGCGCTCTGGGCCGAGCAGGACGCTGATGACGAGGGCGAGAGCCAGATCATCAGCCGGCTCTGAGTAGTCCGGTCGTTGTGATCTTTCGCCCGGCGTGACGCTCAGTCGTTGCCGGCGGCCTCGTTCAGTCGGTCGATATCCGGCACGGTGACGTGCCGGTTGTTCTCCACCAGAATCACCTTTTCCTTGCGCAGCTTGGTCATCTGGCGGCTGACCGTCTCGATGGTCAGGCCGAGGAAGTCGGCGATGTCGGCGCGCGACAGTGGCAGGTCGAAGGTGCAGCCGTCATCGGCTTCGGGATCGATATGGGTAGCAATCAGGTGGAGGAAGGAGGCGACCTTTTCGCGCGCGGTCTTGCGGCCGAGCGTCAGCATCCAGTCGCGTGCCTCGTCGAGTTCCTTCAGAGACTGGCCGTAGAGCTTGTGTTCGAGACCGGGCGTGTCGGCGATCATCCGTTCGATCGCGGCGCGGGGAAAGGCGCAGATTTCCGTCGCCGTTGCCGCTTCCGCCGTCAGCGAGCTTTCGCGGGAAAAAGGGCGGCCGAGAAAATCGGGCGCGAACTGCAGGCCGACGATCTGCTGGCGGCCATCTGCCATCATCTTTGACAGCTTGACCACGCCGCGCAGGATATTGGAATAGCTGTTGACGTTCTCGCCCTGGCCAACGACCTCCGTGCCGGGATCGATCGTCCGTTTCGACGACTGTTTGTTCAAGACAGCCAACTGGGAACCGTTCAGCACCGAGCAGATGCCGCCGTGACGCGCCTCGCAGGCCCGGCACACCTGCGGTATGACGTCATCATCGGTTGCGAAATGCGGCTTCTCATCCATGGTTTCACCAATTCGCAGCCCGTTCACGAGGCTGCCTTCAATCTTTCGACCCGTCTAGACGCCCTTCGTCCGGTGCGCAACACTTTAGAGACCTGCGCGGGCGTCTGACATTCTCATTCCTTGATTAAAGTCAAAGCCGGGGTGAGCGCAAGGCGATAACGACAATCTGATCTCGCAAGAGGAAGGGTTTTCGCCATGATATCAAGCAGGCAATTGCTGAAGACGTTCTCGCGCCCCGTTCCGCGCTACACGAGCTATCCGACCGCGCCGCATTTCCACGCCGGCGTTTCCGGGACGGACGTTGCCGGCTGGCTGAAGGCGCTGCGTGAAGGCGAAAAGGCCTCGCTTTATGTGCACATTCCCTATTGCGACCGGCTTTGCTGGTTCTGTGCCTGTCATACGAAGCATACGCTGCGTTACGATCCGATTTCCTCTTATCTGGAAAGTCTCAGTCAGGAAATCAAGACCACTGGCGCCATGCTGCCGCACGGGGTGAAGGTTTCCGGGCTGCATTGGGGCGGCGGATCGCCGACGATGCTGACGCCGGGCGACATGCGCCGCCTGATGGGATGGTTGCGGGAGGCCTTCGATTTTGCCGAGGATGCGGAGATCAGCGTCGAGATGGATCCGAATGATCTCGACGAGGCGCGTTACGATGCGCTTGCCGATATCGGCTTGACCCGCGCAAGCCTCGGCGTTCAGGATTTCGATGAGCGTGTACAGAAGACCATCAACCGCCTGCAGAGCTTCGAGCAGACGGCTGAAGTGATTGCCGCCATGCGCGCGCGCGGTGTCGGCTCGGTCAATTGCGACCTGCTCTACGGCCTGCCGCACCAGAGCCTCGAGACATTGTCACGCACTGTCGAGCAGATCATCTCGCTTCGTCCCGACCGGATCGCGCTTTTCGGTTATGCCCATGTGCCCTGGATGAAGAAGCACCAGACGCTGATTCCCGAGGATGCGCTGCCGGATGCTGAGGCCCGATTCGAGCAGATGACGCTTGCCGGGGAAATGCTTGCGGGGGCAGACTACCAGCCGATCGGGATCGACCATTTCGCGCTACCCGGCGACAGCCTGGCGCAGGCGGCGCGAGAAGGGCGCCTGCGCCGCAATTTCCAGGGCTATACGGATGAGAGCGCCGATGCGCTGATCGGGCTCGGCGCGTCCTCGATCAGCGAGGTGAGGGAGGGCTACTGGCAGAACATGCCGGCGATCGGCGAATACAGGCGTCTGGCGGAGGCCGGCGAACTGCCGGTGGTGCGCGGCATCGCGCTCGATGACGAAGACCGGCTGCGCCGTTTCGTCATCGAAAAGGTGATGTGTGCCTATGGCTTTTCCAGTTGCGAACTGCGCGCCCGTTTCGGGCAGGCGGCGGAGCATGTGATCGCCGAGGCCAAGGCGTATGCGCGGCTCAATCCGAACATCTGTCGCTTCGATGCGCCTGGTTTTCGTCTGGAAAAAGCGGCATTTCCCTTCGCCCGCTCTGTTGCGGCGATTTTTGATACCTATCTGGAAGGCGGCCGGGGACGTCACTCCTCGGCGGTCTGATCAAATGTCGAAAAATGATCATCCGATGCCCCGTGGCCATTGGCTTTTCGCCAATCTTTGCCTATGAGAAGGGCTGAATTGATAGTTTGAAGAGGTACAGGCGTGAGCGCTACATTCGATAAAGTTGCCGATATCATCGCTGAAACGAGCGAAATCGACCGCGACAAGATTACGCCGGAAAGCAACACGATTGACGATCTGGGCATCGACAGTCTTGATTTCCTCGATATCGTCTTTGCCATCGACAAGGAATTCGGTATCAAGATTCCGCTCGAGAAATGGACTCAGGAAGTCAATGAGGGCAAGGTCGATGCAGATGAATACTTCATCCTGAAGAATCTCTGCGCCAAGATCGACGAGCTGAGAGCGGCCAAAAACGCCTGATTCCGTCAGGCAGCCCTCTTGTGCGGACAAGCTTCGGGGCCTGCCGTGGCTTCCGTTTCCTGGCCGTGAACGATGCAGGCGGGAGAGGCTGAAAGCATTCATGCTGCTCGAATATTTCCAGATGATCGACGAGATCGTGTCCGTGGACATGTCCGCGGGCCGGATCGTTGCGCGCTCGACGGTGCCTGAGAAGAGCCCCGTTTTCGAAGGGCATTTTCCCGGCATGCCGCTTGTGCCGGGCGTGCTGTTGATCGAGACCATGGCGCAGGCCTCAGGCATGTTGCTTCTGGGCGTGAACAATTGCTCTGCCATGCCCTTCTTGATGATGGTCGACAGCGCCAAGCTGCGCAGCTTCGTCGAGCCGCATGCCGTGCTCGATATCGAGGCGGCGCTGGAACATGAGGGTTCCGGCTTTGCCGTGACCAAGGCGAAGATCGCGTCTGCCGGCAAGCCAATCGCCAGCGCGCAGCTGAAATTCCGCACGCTTTCTTTTGAAGACAATGATCTGGCGCCGATTGTTCGGCGACGGGCCGAGGAAGTCGGCCTGTTCGCCGCGATCGAGAACGGCCAGACCGTGGAAAGGTCCTGAAATGACGAAATCGGACAATGATGTCGTTGTCACCGGTGTCGGGCTTGTGACCAGTTTTGGCGTCGGTCAGGCGCCGCATGTCGCCATGCTGACCGGCGGCAACGCTCCCGAAATGCGGATCGATGAGGATATCTGCGCGCCCTATCCGGTGCATCCGCTGCCCGAGATCGACTGGAAAGACCAGATCCCGAAGCGCGGCGACCAGCGCCAGATGGAAAACTGGCAGCGTCTCGGCGTCTATGCCGCTGGTCTCGCGCTCGACGATGCCGGCGTGAAAGGCAATGACGAGATCTGTTCGACCATGGACATGATCGTGGCCGCAGGCGGCGGCGAACGCGATATTGCCGTCGACACGATGATCGTCAACGAGGCGCGCGAGCGCTCCGACCGCGAAATTCTGCTGAATGAAAAGCTGACGACGGAGCTGCGCCCGACGCTGTTCCTCGCCCAGCTTGCCAATCTGGTGGCCGGCAATATCTCGATCGTCCACAAGGTCACGGGATCGTCGCGCACCTTCATGGGCGAAGAGGCGGCGGGCATTTCGGCTGTTGCCACGGCATATGCCCGCATTCTCGCCGGGCAGTCGACGCATACGCTCGTCGGCGCATCCTTCGTTGCCGAGCGGCGGGATATCCTGCTGATGCTTGAGGCCGTTCACGCGCTGTCGCGCGGCAAATGGGCGCCGCTCTGGGACAGGGCGCCCGAGGACGACGGCGGCATGGTCATGGGGTCTGCAGGCGCTTTCCTGGTGCTCGAATCCCGCGCCTATGCCGAAGCGCGCGGTGCCCATATCTATGCGACGCTTTCCGGCGTTGAGGGCGACCGCGGCAAGCGCGACGAGGGCACGTTCGAGAAACGCTTTGCCCGGCTTCTTGCCGATGCCGGTTTTGAGGGCGGCAAGAACGAAGCCGTTTTCTCCGGAGCGACCGGCCTCAGCGCGCTGACGAAACGGGAAGCCGATGTTCTGAAGTCCGGTTTTCCGGATACGCCGCTGCGCGGCTACACCGGCATGACCGGTCACGCCATGGAGGCCAACTTCCCCCTCGGCATCGCCCTGGCCGCGCTTTCGCTGGACAGCAGGGCGCCTGTGCCCGTCTTCAATGACGGCGAGGCATCGATGTCGGCGCCGGTTGAAAAGATCGCCGTGACCACAGTTGGCCTGCAGCGCGGCGAAGGCGTTGCCGTGCTTGTCGGCGAGAAGTGAGAAAGGACGGGCAGATGAGCAAATTTACCGACCACCTTGGCCGTCCGCTGGTTGCCGTCACCGGCATGGGCGTCGTCACCTCGCTTGGGCGCGGTCTTGCGGACAACTGGGAAAAGCTGACCGGCGGCGTATCCGGCATCCACGCGATCTCGCGTTTTCCCACCGAGCATCTTTCCACGCGCATTGCCGGAACGGTGGATTTCATCCCCTCCGAGCAGAACCCGGTCGCGCGGTCCTATGCCTTTGCCGAGGCGACAATCGAGGAAGCGCTGGAAATGGCCGGGCTTGCCGGCGACTTCGACGCGCCTCTGTTTCTCGCCGCTCCGCCGGTTGAGCCGGAATGGTCGATGCGCTTTGACCTTGCCGACCGTGCGCCGCCGCCGCGCGAAGACAATGACGCCTATATCCGTTTTCTCGCCGCCATGCGCGAAAAGGCAGACCCCGCCTTCCACGAGGCCGTGATGTTCGGTTCGATCTCGGAGCGCATTGCCGACCGATTCGGCACGCGAGGCCTGCCAGTGACGCTGTCGACGGCTTGCGCTTCCGGCGCCACCGCGATCCAGCTCGGCGTTGAGGCGATCCGCCAGGGTCGGACCGACAGGGCGATGACGGTTGCCACCGATGGCTCGGTGACGGCCGAGGCACTGGTGCGCTTCTCGCTGCTGTCGGCGCTTTCGACCCAGAACGACCCGCCGGAAAAGGCTTCCAAGCCTTTCAGCAAGGATCGCGACGGTTTCGTCATCGCGGAAGGGGCGGCAACGCTCATTCTCGAATCGCTGGACGCCGCTCATGCCCGCGGCGCCACCGTTTATGGCATCATCCGCGGCTGCGGCGAAAAGGCGGATCATTTCCATCGCACCCGGTCCTCGCCGGACGGCGGGCCGGCAATCGCCACCATCCGCGCGGCGCTCGAAGACGCCGGCCTTGGCATTGACGAGCTCGACTATATCAACGCCCACGGCACCTCGACGCCGGAAAATGACAAGATGGAATATTCCTCGCTCAAGGCCGTTTTCGGTGACGAGAAGATGCCGTCCATCCCGCTGTCGTCGAACAAGTCGATGATCGGCCACGCGCTGACGGCGGCCGGCGCTGTAGAGGCGGTGTTCTCGCTGCAGACCATGCTGACGGGCGTGCTGCCGCCGACGATCAACTACAACACGCCGGACCCGACGATTGAGCTCGACGTCGTGCCGAATGTGAAGCGGGAGGCGAAGGTATCCTCCGTGCTTTCGAACTCGTTCGGCTTCGGCGGGCAGAATGCCTGTCTGGTGATGACGCGCGAACCGACGTAAGGGACGGCGCGCTTTAAATTTGCGAGGCGGCGTTGCGCCGCCCTTTCGAAATTGTTGAAGGAATGACCCATGCGCGCATTGCAGCTGACGGATGACCGCAAGATCGAGCTTCGGGATGTCGCCGAGCCGGAAGCGCCCGGTCCGGGCGAGGTGACGCTGCGACCGAGGGCGGTGGCGCTCAATCACATCGATGTCTGGGGCTGGCGCGGCATGGCCTTCGCCAAGCGCAAGCTGCCGCTCACCATCGGCGCGGAGGCTTCCGGTATCGTCGAGGCGATCGGTCCGGGCGTTTCCAATGTTCTGCCCGGCGATCTTGTCTCGATCTACGGGGCGCGCGTCTGCGGTCGCTGCAAGGCGTGCCGCGAGGGCCGGGACAATCTGTGCGAACATGTGGGCGGCGTGCATGGTTTCCATCTCGACGGTTTCGCACAGGACAAGATCAACATTCCCGCCCGCCAGCTGGTGGTTGCTCCCCCCGGCGTTGATGCGATTGCCGCGGCCCTTGCACCGGTGACCTTCGGCACAGTCGAGCACATGCTGTTCGACAACGCGAAGCTCCAGCCGGGCGAAACCATCCTGGTCCATGCCGGCGGTTCGGGCATCGGTTCGGCGGCAATCCAGCTCGCAAAGAAGATGGGCTGCACGGTGATCACCACTGTGGGCTCCGAAGACAAGATGGAAAAGGCCCGCGCGCTTGGCGCGGATCATGTGATCAATTACCGCGAAGACCGGTTCGAGGGCGTGGTCCGCAAGCTGACGAAGAAGAAGGGCGTCGACGTGGTTTTCGAACATGTCGGGGCGGAAACCTGGGCCGGATCCATGCTGTCGATGAAGCGCGGCGGCCGACTGGTGACCTGCGGGTCAACCTCCGGCGTTTCCACCAATGTCAATCTGATGATGCTGTTCCAGCAGCAGCTCAAATTCCTCGGCTCCTTCGGCTGCCGCATGGAGAACATGGCGGATGCCATGCAGAAGATGGCGCAGGGGATCGTTCACCCGGTCATCGATACGCTGGTTGATTTCGACGGCATCGACAAGGCGCTCGAACGGATGGAGAGCCGTCAGGTCTTTGGCAAGATCGTGCTTGAGATCGGCGAATGAGCGCGCGGCGTTGTTGAGCTTGGCCTGAAAGAGAATCCTCGTTAAAAGGCGGGCAGCGCGGTTTCCTCGCGCTGCCCGCACTCAATTCTGGATCTGGTTCCCGTGAAATCCTACATCACCCGCATCGTTCTCAAAGCCCGGCAAGTCCAGCAATGGCTGATTGCCTACCTGGTTTTCGGCCTGCTTTCCGTGATGAAGCTTTTTCCGGCGGACGGGTCGATCCGGTTTGCCGACTGGGCCATGCGCAGGATCGGGCCGCATACCGGCCGGCACAAGCTGGTGCTTGAAAACCTGCGCTGCGCCTTTCCCGAAATGGAGGAAGCGGAAGTCGAGCGGATCGCGCTTGCCAGCTGGGGCCATATCGGAAGGCTCGCGGCGGAATATGTTTTCCTCGACGAGCTTTTTGATTTCGATCCGGAAAGGCCGGGTGAGGGCCGCATCGAAGTGGCGGGCGTGGAACGCTTCATGGATCTTCTGGCGCTCGACAAGCCCTTCATCGTGTTCACGGCCCATACGGCAAATTTTGAACTGTTGCCGGTGGCAGCGGCGTCTTTTGGCCTGAACGTCTCGGTGCTCTTCCGCCCGCCCAACAACCCCTATATCGCCGATAAGGTCTTCCGCTTTCGCCGCAAGCGCATGGGCGAGCTCGTGCCATCGCATGCTGGATCGGCCTTCGCGCTCGCAAGCGCGCTCGATGCGGGCAGGGGGGTCGGCGTTCTTGTCGATCAGAAGTTCAAGCGCGGCTCGCCATCGGTCTATTTCGGCCAGGAAGTGCGGACCAATCCGCTTCTGGCCAAGCTTGCGCGCCAGTTTGACTGCAAGATCTTTCCCGCCCGCTGCATCAGGCTCCCGGACAATCGCTTCCGTCTCGAACTCGAAGAGGAAATGCCGCTTCCCCGGACGGAAAAGGGCGCAGTGGACGTCGCGGCGACGGCCCAGGCGCTGAACGACAAGGTCGAGTCCTGGGTGCGCGAATACCCGGAGCAGTGGCTCTGGTATCACGACCGCTGGGCGCGCCGTAAGCGATAGATGAGCCGGAGCCGCCCGATTACAGCAGGCGGCTGGCAGCGAGCTCCTGTTCGAAGGAGAGATGGCGTCTGAGCGCGCCAAACAGACCGCGCAGCATGTAGCCAACGGCTTCGGTATTGACGGTGTCGCCGATCGAAAGACGGCGCAATACGTCCGTCACCTCTTCGGCAAAGCACAGGTCCTCGAAATGCTCGTAGGCCAGCCGGTCGAGCGCTTCGGCGACATTGCGTCCGCCGGCTGCCCGGCGTATGGCCGGAAAAACCTGCATCTCTTCCGCTTCCTGCGCAGCCTTCAGCGCAGGCACCAAATCTTCGGCCAGTCGCCGACAGTCGCCGCGATTGACATTCGCGGGAAGCGAATCGGCAACGTCTTCCAGTGCCTCGCACAGGCGCCGGATCGAGGCGTGGGCAGAACTGAGCATCGCGCCCGCTGCGCTATTTGTGTCATGTATCGGCTGGGTCAATTGAGTGTCCAAGCAATCAGTCGCGAGGGTTTCGGCCGTCATGCGTTCCTCCCTGCTGAATCGACCGTTCATGCCGCCATTTGCGGACAAATGCCCCTCGTCTTCATTGACTTAGGTCAAGAATGGCTGCGTTCGTGCAGGGGCAGGACGGTCTTCGTGGATTGCTGACGTCCAGAAGTCGTGCAAATGTCATGAAACCCACAAGTGCAACGGTTAAGCCGTTCCCGTAAAAAGGTACGTCAAAAGCCGAGAGGAAATGCCATGAATGAGATGTCGGCCGACCAGACCAGGCTGGACCGGGCTCGGAGCGTTCAGTTCTATATCGACGAACGCCCCTACTGGGTCGATGGCACCGAGGCGCCGCCGCCGAAGATGACCGGTACGCAGTGGCTGATCTGGTGGCTCTCGGTTGCCGGCAAGTTCTTCGAAGGTTTGGTGGTCTTCATGACAGGCGTTGCCATGCCGCTCATCGCTTCCGAGTTCGGCCTGAATGCAACGCAGCACGGCATGGTCGGTTCTGCCTCGCTGTTCGGCATCCTGATCGGGGCAAGCGCGCTTGGCGGGCTTGCCGACCGGTTCGGCCGCAAGCGCGTCTTTATCATGGAGCTCGGGCTCTTCATAGCCTTTCTCACGGCCATCATCTTTACCCAGAGTTTTGCCTGGCTGATCGTCTGTCTCTTTGGCATGGGGCTTGCCCTTGGTTGCGATTATCCGACGGCGCATCTGGTGATTTCCGAAAGCACGCCTTCGAGAACCCGCGGCGGTTTGGTGCTTTCCGCATTCGGCTTCCAGGCGGTCGGTGCCATCTTCGGCACGCTTCTCGGCTATATCATCCTGACCCTCGACCCCACGATCGGCGCCTGGCGTTGGATGTACGGCGTGGCGATCATTCCGGCGCTTGCCGTGTTTTTCGGCCGGTTTTTCATTCCGGAAAGCCCGCACTGGCTCGCCGTGCACGGTCGGGGCAAGGAGGCCGAAGCGGAACTGCAGAAGCTCTTGAAACGCGTGCCGGCCTATCCGACCAAGGTCAGCGTCTCGGAACCGCCGGAATTCGCGCGCAAGAAAAGGACCGGTTATCGCGCGCTGTTCCAGAAGCACAATCTGCGTCCGCTGATCCTGTCGTCCGTGCCGTGGTTCCTGCAGGATCTCGGGACTTACGGTATCGGCATCTTCACGCCGACCATCCTGGCCGCGACCGTTGGCCACAAGACCGAGCAGGTGCGCAATGTCGCCGATCTGGTGAACAATGATCTGATCGCTGCCAAGGGAACAGCGCTGCTGGATCTTCTGCTTCTCGTCGGCATTATCGGCGCCGTGCTTTTTGCTGATCGCATCGGTCGTATCCGCCTGCAGATCCTTGGTTTCATCGGCTGCGCCATCGGCTTGTTCATCGCCGCGCAGGCCAGCAGCTATTCGGGCGCGACGCAGACGGCTCTGATCTTCACCGGCTTCATGCTGTTCAACTTCATGACCAATCTGGGGCCGAACGCGCAAACCTACCTGATTGCCGGTGAGGTGTTTCCGACCCATATCCGTGGCACGGGCGCGGGCTTTGCTGCTTCCTTCGCCAAGATCGGCGCCTGTCTTACGGCCTTCCTGTTTCCGGTTCTGCTTGCCGATATCGGAACCACGGCGCTGCTCTACGGCCTTGTCGTAACCTCGCTGATCGGCGCGGTGGTGACTTTCTTCTTCCGCATCGAGACGCGCGGCATCAGTCTCGACGGACGCTGACGCGGATGAAAGAAAAAGCCCGGCCCTGTCACCAGGGCCGGGCTCGGTCTGTTCAGTTGTCTGTCTCAGACTCAGTTGGCGGCAGCGCGGGCCTTTTCAAGCCAGGAATTGACCTGGTCCTGATTGTCCTCGATCCACTTGCTCGCCTGGGCCTGAACATCGTCGTCGCCGTTGTTCATGGCCGAGTTCTGGGCGTAGATGGCCGGTAGCGGAATTGAGACTTCCTTCAGCAGCGTATCGATGGCCGGGTTGTCTGCGATGAAGTCGTCATTGACGACCGGGACGATGTCGTTGGCGACAAAGCCCATGTAGCAGGGATCGGCGACACAGGTGTCGAGACCCTTGGCCGGAGCCGGGAGGTCAACGCCTTCCTTCTGCGGCACTTCGATCCACATGACGTCCTTGCCCGGCTTCAACTGGTCGACGGTCCAGTTCGGCGTCCAGGTGTAGAACAGGATGTGCTCGCCGTTCTGGTAGGCTGCGATCGCATCGGCCATCGAAGCGGAGTAGCCGGCCTTGATCGGGTTGATGTCGTCACCGAGGTCGAATTCCTCCATGTGCTTGGAGATGGTCAGCTCGCAGCCCCAGCCGGGCGGGCAGGCGACCAGATCGGCCTTGCCGTCGCCATTGCGGTCGAAGGCTTTCTTGACCTCGTCACGCTTGAAATCGTCAAGCGTCTTGATGTCGAACTCTTCAATGGCCGCCTTGTCAACGAGGTAGCCCTGCAGCGCGCCGCCCTTGGCAACAGCACCGTCAACCTCGGCCTTGCCTTCGAATGTCGGCTTGTAGGTTTCGTGCAGCGGGAACCAGCCATTGACCCAGAGGTCTACGTCGCCCTGAGAGACGGCCTGATAGAAGGCCGAGGCGCTGAGCGTCATCGGGCCGGTCACCGTGTAGCCGAGATCCTCGAACATCTGCTTGTAGATTTCGGCCTGGAACCAGCCGGTGTCCCAGTCGGCCTGGGCCATGCGAATGGTCTTGCCGTCGCCGGGTTCCTGGGCAAATGCGGCGGTTGCCGGCACAAGGCTGGCCGCGCCGATCATCAGGGCAGCGGTGAGCTTGCTGAGGTTGTTTGTCATGAGTGTTTCTCCGTTTCTACGTGTTGCGGCGCTCTCCTGCCAGTGGCAGACGGGTCGCCTTGGCTACGGGATCGGAGATCCCTTGAAAGCGGCCTTGAGGCCGCTCTCGTGCTTATTCGGCGGCCTTTTTCTGGCCGCTGAAGAGAGTTCCCAACGCCTGACGCAAGGTCATCCGGTTGGGATCGGAAGGTTCTACGAGGCCCTGGGTGATGCGGTCGAGCACAATGGCCAGAACCACAATGCCGACGCCGCCGGCGGTCGCACCGCCGACATCGAGTCGGCCAAGGCCGGTGTTGACGACCTGACCCAGGCCACCAGCGCCAATCAGCGCGGCGATGACGACCATCGACATGGCGAGCATCAGGGTCTGATTCAACCCCGCCATGATCGTGCGCATGGCAAGCGGCAGCTGAACTTCGAAAAGCGTCTGCGAATAGGTCGCGCCGAAGGCTTCGGATGCCTCGATCAGGTCGGTGCGCACATTGCGGATACCGAGATTGGTCATGCGAATGATCGGGGGCAGGGCGAAGATGATGGTCGCGATGATGCCGGGCGCCATGCCGACGCCAAAAAGCATAACGATCGGAACGAGATAGACGAAACTGGGAACAGTTTGCATCACGTCGAGGATCGGCCGGACAATGCGCCAAAGCATGTCGCTGCGCGCCACCAGAATGCCCACCGGAACGCCGATGATGGTACAGAAGAATACCGAGGTGAGGATCATGGCGAGCGTGGTCATGGTTTCCGGCCAAAGCCCGATAAGGTCGACGAACAGAAACCCGAGAATGGTGACGATGGCCATCGTCTTGCCGACGATCCGCCAGGCAAGCAGTGCGAAAATGGCGGTCATCGCCAGCATGGGAAGCCACGCCAGAAAGGTATCGAGCGCCATCAGCACCTGATTGACCGGCACCTGAAGTGCACGGAAGAACGGCCGGAAATTGGGAACGAGGAAGCCGCGAACAAAGTCGTTGACCCACGTGTCAAACGGGATCGTGAAATACTGCGATGGATCTAGCAAATCTCTGGTCTCCTGTCGGCTTATTCCGACGCCGGCTGGCTGGCGGCCGGTTTCTGTTTCTGCGCGGCGGCGTCTGCGGCGTCATCGGTGTCGGCCGCGGGCTCTTCCGGATCGGCGGCAAGCTGCTCGAAGATCTGGTCCTGCGACACCACGCCGACGAGCTTGCCGGCATCGTCGGTCACGGCCATGGGCACGCCAGCCTGGGCCGCGCCGTAGACCTCGTTGAGGTAGGCTTCTTCCGGAACCGTCGGCGGTTCGGCGAACATGACCTCACGCACAGGCGTGTTCCTCGGACATTCAAGCGCATCCGAACGCATCAGCAGGCCGACAGGCACGCCGCGCTCGACCACATAGGCAAGATCCGACTTGGCCTTGTCCATGACGGCAAGGGCATCGCGCGCCGTGGCATCAACCTTCACCCAGGCGGCATCATTGGAGATGTCGGACACCTTGAAGACGCGGCTTCGGTCGATGTCGGAGACAAAAGCGCGGACATAGTCGTCGGCCGGCTCGGAAACGATTTCCTGCGCGGTGCCAACCTGCACGAAGGCGCCGTCCTTCATGATGGCGATGCGGTCGCCAAGGATCATGGCCTCGTTGAGGTCGTGTGTGATAAAGATGATGGTTTTCTTGAGTTCCTTTTGCAGAACGATCAGCTCGTCCTGCATCTCGCGCCGGATGAGCGGGTCGAGCGCGCCGAAAGGTTCGTCCATCAGCAGGATTTCCGGGTCATTGGCAAGGCCGCGGGCAAGGCCCACGCGCTGCTGCATGCCGCCGGAAAGCTGGCTTGGATAGCTGTTGGCATAGGCATCGAGCCCGACCTTGGCGAGGGAGGCGAGGGCCAGTTTGTGCCGCTCTTCCTTGCTCATGCCCTTGAGCTTCAGACCGAAGGCGACATTGTCGATAATCGTTTTGTGAGGAAATAGCGCGAAGTGCTGGAAAACCATGGTGATTTTCTGCCTGCGAACTTCCCTCAGCGCTTCCTTGCTGCAATTGGCGACATCAACGTCGTCGATCACGATCGAGCCGGATGTCGGCGGAATCAGGCCATTCAGGGTGCGCACGATGGTGGATTTGCCTGAGCCGGACAGGCCCATGATGACGAAAATCTCGCCCTCCTGAACCTCAAAGCTCACATTGTCGATGCCAACGGTTACCCCGGTGGCCTTGAAGATGTCTTCCTTGCTCTCGCCGGCGGCGAGGCGGCGTGCCCCTTCTCCGCTGTCATCGTTGAAAAGCTTGGAGACATTTTTCGCGGTCAGTTTGACAGTCATACCTCTTCCTTACTCGGCAACAGGGGAATGAGGGTCCCTGAGGCGTCCGATCTTCGGTTGTGCCTGCGCGCGGCCCGCGCGCGCCACGCAAAGGGGCGTCAGAAGCGACGTTCGCATCCATCCGGACATATCTCTCGCATCCGAGCGAAAGCGCAGGATCGGCAAAACGACCCGGAGAATATCCGCGATACCCCAAGGCTCAATAGAGCCCGAAAGGGCCGTCTTATCTATTGTCAATTCAACGATCGAACGGCCTCCGCTGTGTAGAATTATGGCGATGGAATGTCAAATTTCCGGCGCTGGAGTGTCACACACACAACCATGCCATGGAAATAGGGTAATTTTCGCCAATTCAAGGGGAAGGGGCGCCGGGCAGGCCGGCTTTCGGCTTGAACCGGCGACGATGGCAGAGTAGTTCAGGGGAACTTTGATCGACACGGCGAGACGGGTAGCATCTTGATCGACCCCTATGAAGTGCTTGGCGTAGACCATGATTGCGACGAGAAGACCGTGCGGGCGGCCTATCGTCGTCTGGCCAAGGAAGCCCATCCCGACAGCGGCGGCGACGAGGAACGCTTTGCCCGTCTGCAGGCGTCCTACGACCTGTTGAAAGACCCCGTCCGGCGCAAGGTTTTCGATGATACCGGCTATGATCCCGAGCTTGCCGACCCGAAAGACCTCAAGGGGCTGATGCTGCTCGAGCCGCTCGTCAACGAGATGATCCTTGACGATCGCGAGCCGGGCAGTTTCGATCCGGTTGCGGCAATGCGTCGCAAGCTTTCCGACGATATTCTGAAAAGCCGCTTCCACATTCTCGAGCTCGAACGGCATCGCGCCCGTGTGCGCAAGCACATGGACCGGCTCGGCCGCCGCAAGCGCGACAGTTCGACAACCGACGTGCTCGGCTCCATGCTGCGCGCCCGTAGTGAGTCGATCGGCGAGGCGATCCGCAATGCCGAGGACCAGATCGAGGCGATCGAGCAGGCCTATACCATGCTGGAGGGCTACGCCTACGAGCTTGAACGCGACGAAGAGCCAGGCGATGCGTCCGACGCGGAGACCGATGGCAAGGCCGCCGAATAGTGACGGCTGCACCGGGGCCGTGAAGCAGGGGAATTCTCATGACGACGATGGAATGGTCGAAACTGCTCGATCTCGAACGGTTGTTTCTGGCCTCCTCGGCGGATAAACCGCGCCGTCCCGCCTATGATCAGGATGCCGACCGCATCACTTTCTCGGCGCCCTTCCGGCGGCTCGCCAACAAGACCCAGGTTCATCCTCTCTACGATAACGATCATATCCATCACCGCCTGATCCATTCTGTCGAAACGGCAAGCGTCGGCCGCTCGCTCGGGCTCGAGGTCGGCTGGTGGCTGGAACAGGAGGGCAAGGTAGAGAAAGGCGGACAGGCGGTCGTCGCCGGTCTCGTCCATGCAGCCTGTCTGGCGCATGACATCGGCAATCCGCCCTTCGGCCATTCCGGCGAGGCGGCGATCGGGGCCTGGTTCGCCGAAAGGTTTGACCGGGGCGAAGGGCTCTTTGCCGACCGGGAAGGCTGTTTTGTGGAAGAATTCGAAGCCTTCGAGGGGAATGCCCAGGGGTTCCGCATCATTGCCGGGCTGGAAATGCACCGGCGCGGCGGCATGAGGCTCACCCACGGCACGCTCGGCGCATTTCTCAAATATCCGGTGACGGCGCGCACCCGCCAGACGATCGCCGTGCGCGACAGCGGCCTGAAGAAATTTGGCGTGTTCGAGACCGAGCGAGACGCGCTGGAGGCCGTCGCCGGCAGAACCGGCCTCCTTGCCGGCGATGCATCGGCAGGCTGGTGGCGACGCCACCCGCTGGTCTATCTGGTCGAGGCCGCCGATGATATCTGCTACAACATCCTCGATCTCGAGGATGCTTTTACCACGGGCGATCTTGGTTACAGCGACGTTGCGCCACTGCTTTCCGCCGTCGCCGGATTTTCGCCGAAGGATGATCGTGGCGACACGCCCCAGGAAAAAATCTCGGTTCTGAGGGCGGTGGCGATCAACAAGGCCTTTGAGGCATGTAGCACTGCCTTTGCCGAGAACTACGATGCGATCATGGGCGGTCAGTTTGCTGGCGCGCTCGTCAGCGCTTCGGCGCAGGCGGAAAACTTCGCCACGATTGAGGCTCTTGCCAACGAGCGCATCTTTACGTCTCCGCGCAAGACAGAACTGGAAGTGATGGGTCGCAACCTCGTGCACCGCATTCTGGATGGCGTTCTGCCCGTGCTGGAGGCGCTTGCCGAAGCGGATTTCGACGAGGACCGAATCGATGGCTATCCCCGTCAGTTGCAGCGTGCCCTCGGCATCGACCTTCGGCATGCGCGCGATCCCTATTCGGCGCTGCATACGCTGGCTGACTATGTGTCGGGGATGACCGACCGCTATGCGGTCAAGATCGACCGGATCATGCGCGGCTGAGCCGGCTATTTCATCAGGTCGTGAAAATGTGCGGCGAAGAAATCGCCAAAGACGAAGGGGGCGGCTGTCCAGACGCTGGTCCACAAAAGCGCGCCGGCGATGTTTGCCAGCAGGAAAGGGCGCCACCCCATCGCCATCATGCCGGCGACAATACCGTTCAACTGTCTCAGGATCACGACGAAGCGCGCGCCGACGACGACCGCCGTGCCATGCCTGGCGTAGAGCCCTTCGATCCATTCCCGCCTTTGCTGCGTGAAGCCGATATAGTGGCCATATCGCTCGACAAGGTTGCGCCCGCCGAAGCGGCCGATCGCATAGCCGGTATTGTCGCCGAGCACGGCGCCGATGAACACCGCCAGAAACACGCCCTCGATGGGCAGCTGCCCCCCGGATGCCAGAAGCGAGGCGCCGATGACGGCGCTTTCGCCGGGAAGCGGCGCACCGAGCGATTCCAGATAGACGATGACGAACAGCGCCGCCACGCCGTAATGGCGCAGATAGGGTTCGATCAACGCGATCGATTCGTGGATGAGATGCATGCCCGTTCCTCGTTCCGGGAAGACGTCCTCGCCGCTTCCGAAAGCCTGCGGTAACTCATTGTGCATTGCTAATAAAGGGCGGACGACGACGGCGGTCAAGAAGGCCGCATCGGGACAAGCGAGGAGGGCGAGGGGAACAGGGTTGTGGATAACTGGTACGCCCTAGGGGAATCGAACCCCTCTTTCCAGAATGAGAATCTGGCGTCCTAACCGATAGACGAAGGGCGCATGCGCGGGACATGCGGCATATATTGGCGGTCGCCATCTCTGTATCACAGGGGTGGTTGCCGTCAGGCAGAAAATGAGTGGCACGCCCTAGGGGAATCGAACCCCTCTTTCCAGAATGAAAATCTGGCGTCCTAACCGATAGACGAAGGGCGCGCATCTCATGTTTGGCGAGCCCGCTTCAGGCAAACCCGCCGGTCGGCGAAAACACGTCATTCGAAGCTATGCTTCGAACCCATCGCAACACGATCTTTCAATCGCGTACGAATGGCACGCCCTAGGGGAATCGAACCCCTCTTTCCAGAATGAAAATCTGGCGTCCTAACCGATAGACGAAGGGCGCGTGCGTTCGCTGGGCGCCCTTATAATCAGGCAATAGAATTGCTGCAAGCGTAAAACAGCGATTTCTTCAAAAAAACGACATGTTGAAACCAGCCGTTCGCCTCTGCGCATAACCGATTGATTTTAATGAGAAGATGCCGCGCGCTTTGGCGCGGCATTTCAGGCTGTTACCAGCTGCCCGTGTTCGGCATCGATGCCCAGGGCTCTTTCGGCTCCAGCGGATCGCCTTCCTGAAGAATCTCGATCGAAATACCGTCGGGCGAGCGGACGAAGGCCATGTTGCCGTCGCGCGGCGGACGGTTGATGATCACGCCCGCATCCGAGAGTTTCTGGCAGAAATCATAGATGTTCTCGACACGATAGGCGAGGTGGCCGAAATTGCGGCCGCCGGTATATTCTTCCGGATCCCAGTTATAGGTCAGCTCCAGTTTCGGCACATGCTCGCCATCGCCGTTTTCCAGGTCCTTCGGCGCGGCGAGGAAGATCAGCGTGAACCGGCCCTTGTCATTGTCGATGCGGCGGACTTCCTTCAGGCCCATCAGGTCGCGGTAGAAGCGCAGCGATGCGTCGATGTCGGTAATGCGGACCATTGTGTGGAGGTAGTGCATTTATGTTTTCCCTGTTGTTTGTTCGCCGGTGGGCATCAGCATGGGGACGGGACCCGTATGATCGCGTTTTGCGTTTAGAACTTGCGGGAACCCGCAGTATGAATGTTATTCTTATGACAAGAATCAGTTAATTCGCAGCCGGGTTTTTTCAAGGAGCGGGGCGGTATGGCCGAAAGGTCTGAGGCAGAACGATACTCGGCCGGTGAAGAGGCGGGCACGGAAACCGGTGAACTGCTGGAGGTCACCGGTTTTGTGAAGTGGTTCGATGTCGGCAAGGGATTCGGCTTCGTCGTGCCGGACAATGGCATGGAGGATATCCTCCTGCATGTCACCTGCCTGCGGCGGGACGGTTATCAGACGATCCTGGAAGGCACCCGCGTCGTGGCGTTGGTGCAGAAGCGCGAGCGCGGCCTGCAGGCCTTCCGCATCCTGTCCATGGACCAGTCGACCGCCGTTCACCCTTCCCAGCTTCCTCCGGTCAAGACCCATGTCCAGGTTGAGCCGTCGAGCGGGCTCGAGCGCGTTCTGGTAAAATGGTTCAACCGGGAGAAGGGGTTCGGTTTTCTGACCCGCGGCGAGGGCACCGAGGACATCTTCGTTCACATGGAAACATTGAGGCGCTACGGCATTACCGAGCTCGTGCCCGGCCAGAGCGTGCTGGTGCGCTTCGGCGAGGGCCCGAAAGGGCTGATGGCTGCCGAGGTTCATCCCGACATGCCGGCTCCCAACCGGCAGACCCACTGAGGACGCCGTCTTGCGATTCGCCATGACGAGCGATCGTGCGAGCCTTATCTTGAGTCTCGGGCGTTCTGATTTGCGGCCTGTGGTGCCCATGTCTCTTTGCAAGGACGGTGGCGCTTTCGGCCCTGGCGCACCTGAAATGCCTTTGAAAGGACCTTGATGACACGTCTCCTCGGCAAGAAGGTGCTCACCGCACTGGTCGGACTCCTCGCTTTGCTTTCGGCCAGCATGGTCTCGGCCGAGGGCGACGCCGTCCGCTTTCCGGTCTCGCAACTGACGCTCCACACCGAAACCGGCGTTTATCCGATTATCGTCGAAGTCGCGAAGGAGCCGCTCCAGCGACAGCGTGGGCTGATGTTCAGAACCGAACTTGCCCATGATCATGGTATGATTTTCGATTTTGGCGTCGACCGTCAGGCGTCGATGTGGATGGCCAACACGCTGATTCCCCTCGACATGGTCTTCATTCGCGTTGACGGCACGATCGCGGGTTATCACGAAAATGCCGTGCCGGGTTCGAATGCGATCATCAGTTCAAACGAGCCCGTACGCTATGTGCTCGAACTTGGCGGCGGCGAAGCGGCGGCCTATGGCCTCAAACCGGGCGACCGCATCAGCGGACCGGCGCTTTCCTATTGACGGCGTACTGGCAAAAGCCATTTTCCTGTTGCGGCGGCAGGGCCTTCAGTGTATCCGGGCCGCAGTCGGAGTGTAGCGCAGCCTGGTAGCGCATCTGGTTTGGGACCAGAGGGTCGGGAGTTCGAATCTCTCCACTCCGACCATTCAAATGCACTGAAATCGCTGGATATGCTGATTTCACTGGGTATCAACCAACTTTCCGTTACAAGACATGTAACAAAATGAAAGTTGGGAATGTCTTCAAAACACCGCTACCTTGTCAAATCGTGACGGGCGCTGTTTTGCCCGGATCGTGATCCCGAAGCCGCTTCGGACCTTCCTCGAAAACAAATCAGAACTTCGCGAACCGCTCGGACCTGATCGACGCACGGCGATTGCTCGACTCGCCACGGCTGTTTCCAGTCACGCCGGGGCGCTATCCACTGTCAGCCGATCAAAATGTGATCGTGTCCCATGACGTGGTGTAGCTTAGACGACCACGGCTCATCCCAGAGGGGCGGATGAGTGTCAGCTTGCGGCTGGCAGGCTGATGAGCGGATCATCGCTCATTGTGGCGATGGTTTCCAGTGTCATGTAGCGGGATCGTTGGACGGCCCATTCATCGTTCTGTTCGAGCAGGAGCGCGCCGACGAGACGAACGATGGCGTCATCGTTGGGGAAGATGCCGACAACCTCGGTGCGCCGCTTGATCTCGCCGTTCAGACGTTCGATCGGGTTTGTGCTGTGAAGCTTTGCCCAGTGCTGCCTTGGAAAGGTCATGTATGCGAGCACATCCTGTTCGGCACTATCCATCAGCGTGGCGAGTTTCGGCACCTTCGGCCTGATCTGGTCGGCGACATTGCGCCACTGGGTGCTCGCCGCCTCCGGCGTGTCCTGGGCAAAAGCCGTGGCGATGAAGGCGGAGACGACGCGCCGCCCGCTCTTTCCGGCATGAGCCAATGCGTTTCTCATGAAGTGGACCCTGCAGCGCTGCCAGGTGGCGCAAAGCACCTTCGACACAGCGGCCTTGATCCCCTCATGGGCATCGGAGACGACGAGCTTGACGCCCCGCAGCCCACGCCTGGTCAGCTTGCGCAGGAACTCCGTCCAGATCGCCTCTGCCTCGGATGTGCCGATTTCCATGCCGAGCACTTCGCGTCGGCCGTCGGTGTTCACGCCCACTGCGATGATGACGGCGACAGAGACGATGCGCCCGCCGCGTCGGACCTTCAGATAGGTGGCATCGATCCAGAGGTATGGCCATTCGCCTTCGATGGGCCTGTCGAGGAAGGCCTTCACCTTGTCGTCTATTTCCTCGCAAAGTCGCGAGACCTGGCTCTTGGAGATGCCCGACATGCCCATGGCTTTGACGAGATCATCGACGGACCGGGTCGAAACGCCCTGGATATAGGCTTCCTGGATGACCGCCGTCAGAGCCTTCTCCGCCATCCGGCGTGGTTCGAGAAAGCTCGGAAAATAGCTGCCGGTGCGAAGCTTGGGGATGCGCAGCTCAACGGTGCCCGCTCGCGTTTCCCAGTCTCGATCGCGGTAGCCGTTGCGCTGGGCAAGCCGGAACGTGGTCTTCTCGCCGTATCCAGCGCCTGTCTTCGCGCTCACCTCCAGCGCCATCAGTTTCTCGGCTGCAAAGCCGATCATCTCACGCAGCAAATCGGCATCAGCGCTCTTCTCAACAGCCAAGCGCAGGTTCATCATGTCGTCGGTCATCGGTGGTGTCCTTAAGGTTGGTTCTAAGCAACCCGACCCTACCGGAAATCACCGATGGCTATGAAATCCAGCTACACCACGCGCTGGGACACGATCCAAAATGTGATTGTGCGTGGAATAAGGACCCCGTTAGAGGGGTGATCTGCTTCCCAAAGGGGGTCTGACTCAATCTCGCTGATGTTCTGGGTTCAATTGGCCCTATTTCCGAAGGATAGTCAGCGCCATGCGAGCTCAGTTCCGTCTCTCTGATCTTATCCCTGCCGAATTAAACGTCGATGGGGTGCGAGTTGCTGGCGACACGATCATCGTCGCAGCCTGCGGCCGGTCACAAGATTGTACATGCCCCCACTGTGGAACCACCTCCCGTCGTGTTCATAGCCGCTATCCTCGGATGATTGCCGATCTGCCGTCAGGGCTTGGCTGGCCGAGCAACAGCAGATCGCGGCGGCGGGTATGCGCAGGCCGCTGCACAAGCCCTGCCGCATGCCAATCAGGTCGCCGACCGCTGGCATTTGATGGAAAACGCCGGCCACGCCTTTCTTGACGCCGTTCGCAAGTCGATGCGGCAGGTCCGCATTGCAATCGGCACAGCCACCGTAAATCCGAAGCTTCTGACAGCCGCCGAGCGACCGCAATATGAGGGATATTTGCGGCGTGAAGAGGCAAACGTTGTCCTCCGTGATCTCGTCAGCGAAGACGTGTCCATCAAGGAGATCGTGCGCAGAACCGGGCGCAGCCGAAAGCTGGTTCGCAGTGTCGTCCGTGGTCAGCGGACCGACATCTTTCTGGTCCGGCAAACTTCTCTGGAACCGCATTTGCCTTGGCTTGAAGCGCAATGGGACGCCGGATTGCGAAACGGCGCTGAACTTTGGCGGTAGCGTCGGGTGGCTGGCTTCGGCGGCGGTCTCCGTGTCGTCACCGAATGGGCAACGCGGCGAAGGCGTGCCGAAAAGGTCGAGAACGGGCTCGGTCATGCGCCGGCCGCACGCACTATCGTCCGCTTGATGACGCTTGACCGCAACAACTTGACCGAGGCTCAAACGATGACCGTCGCCGCTCTCGAAGAGAGGCTACCGGATCTTGTCGAGGCCAGGGATGTCGTCGAGAGCTTCCACAAAATGCTGCGCGGCAAGTCTAAAGATCATCTGGAAACCTGGATCGACCGCGCGGCAAGAAGCCTGGTCGCGTCATTCGCCAACGGCGTCATCCGCGACCGGTCGGCGGTCCGGAACGCAATAACTTCGATGTGGTCGAACGGCCAGACCGAGGGACAGATCACCAAGCTCAAACTCATCAAGCGGCAGATGTACGGGCGCCGGAAGCTGTATCTGCTTGAGGCACGCATTGTCGGAGCGCCCTGATGTCATCGAAATCGCGTCAGAGCCCCGTTACAACGCCGATTGACAGCCGAAGATCACGACAATCAGATCACGTTCGGTGAAGTGCTCGCTGATGGGTTTGCAATCGCCTTACGGGGCCCCATTGCCGCCAAGAAGAGGCGCTACGGCATTGAAAATCCGCATGGCGGGCAAGGAGCACGCAATGCCGTGCGGATTGGAGGGCAGAACCTCGGCGTCGCCGCAATCGCCCGAAGGGATGTCGCTGTTGGTTTGTATGGCCACGGTCGTGTCGGTTTGTGTATTGTAATAGACGACGGTGGTGTATCCCGGCAGTTCACCGGTATGTCCGACCCAGCCGTCGGTGCAACGCAGCGCCAGGCCATAGTCTGCGGGCCCCTGGAAAGAGCGCAGCCGCTCTTCCTGCGATTTTGCGTCAAGAAGGCCGTGACCGGTCGCCAGAGCCCTGCCATAGGTGAGCAGATCATCGACATCTGAAATGATCTCGCCAGCGGTCCAAAGCGATGCCGGGTTCCAGTTGGTGGCGTCCAAAGGGGCTTCGGGGGTTGCGTCATAGCCTTGCAGCGAAATACCGCGCGCGTATGGTGCGGGGATTGCGGTCTGCCTGCCTGGCCAGACCGTGTTCTCCAGACCGAGCGGTTCGAAGATCATTTTTCTCAAGGCTGTCTCGACCGGTTGACCGGTGACCTTCTCTATCACCATTCCAAGCAGGATGGTGTTGGTGTTGGAATAGTCATATTCAGAACCGGGTTCGAACAGCGGAGAGTTCTCGACTGCGTAGGCGACCAGATCCTCCGGTGAGAAAAACATGTTCGGGTCTTCAAGGTACAAGTTCACAAACCGCTCCGAGGCGGTGTAGCTGGCAACACCGCTCGTCATGTTTGCCAGTTGTCGCAGCGTGATTTTATCGCCGTTGGGAATGCCCGAGACATAGGCGCCAATCGTGTCGTCCAGCGAAAGAAGGCCGTCTTCAGCCAGTTGCAGAATAACGGTTCCCGTGAAGGTCTTTGTGACCGAGCCGATGCGGGTGTGCATGCCCGGCGCCATCTGCGCGCCTGTGCCGGGATCGGCGATGCCAACCCCCTTTACCCATGAGCCTTCGGGCGTGCGCACGCCGACAATCGCGCCGGGCGCTGCAGTCTGGTGCAGCGCCTTTGTCACTGCGGAGTCGAGCCTTGACGCAAGCGCTTCAGAAAGACGCTTCGAACTTGCCGCCTGCTCAGCCGGCATCGACAGGATGCGGTCGACATCCTGAACGCACGCTTCTGCAGCAACAGCGGTTTCGATACCGCCAGAGGTCAGCAGAAGCAGTGTCAGGAGCGGCAGGCTCCTTCGTTTCAGAAGATCGCATGAGACGGATGCTGGCATTTCAAGAACCCCTTTGATGATGTTGCGAGCGATTGTGAATGCTCGGCCCATGCTGCTTTGCCGATCTAGAAGCGAAGGTCGAATCGCATGCTGAAATTGTGATCCTGCGCCCCTTCGGCAAGCTGCCCGTCATAGCCAAGGGCCAGGCTGGCTTCGTTGCTGAGATCGAAAGACAGGCCGACCCCGATGAGGGCTGCGTCGCGGGCTGTTGGAACACCGGATATCCCGAAATTGCTGCCGCCATCGAAAGCCATCATCGAGGTTCCGTTGAGATCGCCATAGGCGTGCTGCCAGCCGGCGTGTCCGGAAAGACGCGCCGCCGTTTCGCCGAGCATGATGTCGCGGCTGGCGCGAAGACCGAGCGTCGTGGTCCACAGATCCTGGGTTTGCGATGCCGCGTGAAGCGCCGCCATACCACCGGCCTCGGAAAATCCATCGGTCTTCAGGTTGACATAGGATGTCGCCGCGAACGGCTGCAGATATCCGGCTTCGTCTCCGAACCGCCAGCCGGTTTCGGCAAAGGCCTGCAGCGTTTGGGCATCATAGTCGGCGTTCAGCTGTTCGCTCAGACCGACAAAGGAAACGGTCCGCTTGGTGGAGATTGCGTGGTGGCCGTAGGAGCCGCCGAAGCTGAGGCTGAACGGACCTGTCTGCGTGCTCCCATACCCGCCGACATAGTAGCTGTCGGTATCAGCAGAGGCCGTGAACCCTTTCTCGTCAATCGAGGTATTCATGTAGCCTGCGGCAAGGCCCAACAGCCAGTCCTGACCGACACGGGCATCGCCGCCGAACAGGGCTCCGCCGCCGTAGGTGTCCACGGTATGGGCATTGCCATCGCCCTGATAGCGCCCGAGCCCGCCCAGAGCATCGAACCAGACCGAGGCCTGATCTGCTGCCAGCGCTTCGCCGTTTGGCGCGGCGCCCTCAGCGCCGTCCGTGGCAAAGGCGGCATCGATCCGGGAGAGAATTGCCCTTTCGACCTGTCTTGGCTCGTCGCGCAAAACGGTATTGGCAGAGGCATGGATCTCTCCGGACAGCGCATCGAATATTTCCGGCGCCTCATTTTCGTAGAGCCCGAGGATCGTCCGATAGAGCGCGGTGTCGGGCGAGAGGCTGTCGAGGCCTGCTGCCGTTGCCTTCTGGTTTGGCGTTCTTGCCTCATCGACGAAATCGATATCGTTTCGCTGAAGCGTCAGATAGACGTTTCTGGCGTCATAGCCGAGATAGGAGTCGAGAAAGGCAAAATTGTCGGTCACGCTGCCGAAACCACCGGAGACGCCGCCTTCGGCCGTCACCACGGTGTAGACGTTAATTGGATCATAGCCGGAACCGGTATCGCCGGACCGATCCGCCAGGACGACGAGATCCGCGCCCTTGTCTATCTTTGCCGCGCCCGCGACCTTGAGCAGGTCGTTGTTGATACCTGCTTTCGTGCCCGCGTCATTGACCTCGACCCGATAGACCGCGCCGGCGCCAAGGCCAAGATCGCCGGCGATATTCATTGTCCCGATGGAGTTGCCCGGCGCGACCACGCCGGAAACCACCGTATCTCCGACCGTACCGGAGCCGGCAAGCATGGCGGCGGAGGAAACACTGACCGCGCCGGTAACGCCATTGACCACCAGCTTGCCGCCAAACACATCCGTGCCGCCGGTATAGCTGCTATTGCCCGTCAGTGTGGTCGTGCCGGAATAGACCTCCACGCTACCCGCACCGGTGATAGCAGGCGCAAAGGTATAGTCCGGGTTGGTATGGTTGAAGACGATTTTGCCGCTGCCCGTGCCGAAGTCGATCAGCGATGTGTCGACAACGCCCGCCGCAACAGCCGCATCCCCTGCCGCCGCACCGATGTTCAGCGTTCCCTTGGCCCCGATAGCGAACCTGTCAATGGCGCGAACCGTGCCACCATCGGCAATTGTCAGCACACCGGTGGCGCCCGCGCTGCCGACTTTCATCGCGCCCGTGGTCCACAGCGACCCGGTCCCGCGGACCGTCGCCGTGCCTCTCGTCCATGCGGACGGTCCAAGCGTGGCCGTACCACTGGTCACAGAGCCGCCATCCTCCACCGTAAGCGTGCTACCAGTAATCGACCCGATGGCCAGCGACCCGCCAGCGCCGGTGGAGAGCTGCGATCCGCTTCCAGTGACCAGGACATCGCCGGCGGGCAGTGACAGCGATGCGCTGCCGATGGCAATCTTGCCCGAGGCGTTGACGCCGCCGCCGTCGCTGATCACAAGCGCGCCGGCACCAAGGCGACCGACATTAAGGTCGCCGTTCAGCGTCCACAAAGCCGCCGGGCCGTTGACTTCGACGCGGCCATCCTCGCCGGCGACGGTTCCGATGAAGCCGGAACCGCTTGCAAACGCATTGTTGATCTCGAGCGTGCCTGAGCCAACGCGCACCTCGCCGCTGTAGGCGCTGGTCGCCCCCGTCAGCCGAAGGCGTGCGGGTCCATAGATCGCCAGCGTGCCGGAGCCGGTGAAGCTGCCGGCAAACGCCGTATCTTCATTCTGGCTGACCGACAGCCTGGCTGTTCCGAGGTCGACTGTGCCGCCGGTTCCCGAAAGCCCATGCATCATCAGATCATTGTCGTTGAGATCGAGCACGCCGCCATTGACCGTGTAGGCCCCGCCTTGTGCGAAGGCGAGCAGCGAGCCAGCCCGCAGAACGCCGCCCTCGACCCTGGTTTCGCCGGTATAGATGTTATTGCCGAACAGCGTGGTCGTGCCGGAATGGGCTTCGATGCCGCCCGCGCCCTTGAGATCGGGGGAAAACGTGTAATCCGTGTCGGTGTGGTTGAAGACGATCTTGCCGTTGCCGGTGCCGAAATCGATCAGCAATGTCTCGACATTGCCAGCCGCGGTAGCCGTATCACCTGCTGCCGCACCGATGTTCAACGTTCCCTGTGACCCGATGGTGAACGCGTCCGTGGCGCGAACCGTGCCGCCATCGGCAACCCTCAAAACCCCGATGGCGCCGGTACCTCCGACTTTCATCGAACCGGTGGTCCAGAGCGAACCAGTCCCGCTGACCGTCGCCGCGCCTCTCGTCCAGGCGGACTGTCCGAGCGTGGCTGTTCCACTGGTAACAGCGCCGCCATTTTCGACCGCAAGCGTGCTGCCGACAATCGACCCGATGACCAGTGATCCGTCGGTCCCGGTGGAAAGACGCGATCCTTCTCCGGTAACCGTGATGTTGCCTTTGGGCAAGGAAAGCGATGAACTGCCGACAGCGATCTTTCCGGACGCTTCGACGCTGCCGCCGCCGCTGATCAAAAGCGTGCCGGAACCAGTGCGCCCCACGTTCAGATCACCGTTCAGCGTCCACACCGCCGCCGGACCATTGACGTCGACGCGCCCATCCTCGCCGGCGACGGTTCCGATGAAGCCGGATCCGCTCGAAAGTGCATTGTTGATCGCAAGCGTGCCGGAGGCAATGCGCACATCGCCGCTATAGGCGCTGGTCGCCCCTGTCAGTTCGAGGCGGCCGTTCCTGTCGAGCGTCAGCGTGCCGGAGCCGGTGAAGCTGCCGGCGAACGTCGTATCGCTCTCCTGGCTGATCGTGAGCTTGCCCGTTCCCAGACCGATCGTGCCGCCGGTCCCCGAAAGCTTCGACATGGTGAGGTCATGGCCGTTGAGATCGAGCATGCCGCCATTGACCGTGTAGGCCGTATTGTCCGCAAACCCAAAGGGTGCGCCCGCCCGCAGGGTGCCGCCCTCGATCCGGGTGCCGCCGGTATAGGTGTTGGTGCCTGTCAGGACGGTCGTGCCGGAATAGACTTCAACGCCACCCGCGCCGCTGATATCGGGCGCAAAGGCATAAGCGCTGTCGGTGTGGTTGAAGACGATGCTGCCATCGCCCGCGCCGAAGACGATCGCGCCGGTCTGAAGCGCGCCGGCTGTCGAGGCTGTCTTGCCCGCCGCGGCCCCGATATTGAGCGTGCCGGTGGAGCCGCTTTCCCTGGCGATATCAACGCGATCGCTCGCGATGACGGTTGCGCTATCAGCCAATGTCAGAACGCCGTCTCCGCGATCGCCGATCGCCAGCACGCCTCCGGTGCTTGTCCAGCTCGTGCCCGCGCCGGAAACAATGGCCTTGCCCGAACCGCCAGCCGCTGCGCCGATGACGCCACTGACGGTTTCTACCGTTCCGCCGCCTGACAGGTTCAGAATACCAGTGCCTTCGCTACCCACGGTCAATGCGCCGGTGAGCGCCAGTTTGGAGCCGGTACCGGACAGATTTACCGTCCCCTGCGCAATATCGTTTGCGCCGAGAACCATGTCCTTTCCGCTCATCGCGCCGCTGTCCGTGATGGTTACCACGCCTTCGGCGTTCCAGCCCACGCGTGAAATAACGAAGTCATACCAACGCGATCCGGCGCCGGTGATCGTTGCCGTGCCGTATTCATTGGTGCCGATATTGGCGATGGGAGCGGTTACGGTGCCCCCTCTGGAAATCGTCAGCGAGGCTGGGTCCTTCACCCCCACCGAAACAAAGTCAGGTTCTGAAATAGCAGTCCCGTATGGCCCGCCGTCGATGCCATTGACGGTAACATCAGTATCGATCCAGAGGCCGGCGAGCGCCGGTCCCGAAAGCGCGAGAAAGGCGGTGGAAGCCAGCATTGCCAATTTTGGAGCAGATTGGAACGCATATTCAGCTACGCCATTCGGGCGCTTGTGGGTACGCACTGATGTGCAAACTGTCGTCGTCTTTTGGCCTCGCCGCATGGTCGCTCCCCAAAAATCATCTCCTGGAACCATGCTCACCAAGCGGCCTCGACGATCGGGAAACCATGCCGATTTGCTTACGAAGTAAAGCTCCGTCGGCGCTTATTGTTCAGCAACCCAATGATTGGAATCCCCTGATCAGGGGTTTTGACGCGAAGGTCCGGAGGCCGTAGACGGTTTCGTATCGGGCACTTGACGCCACAGCTTTATCTCTACGTTCACGACCGCGAGATATCGCAGGCGTCATGTACAAAAGGCTCGGGCTAAATCAATCCGGCGGGTTACTGCTGCTGCGCTGCAAGCGAACGAGTATGAACATGGGTGTTTCATTATGACCTCAACCACAGTCGGCTCCTGTTTGTGTGGTGATGTTAGGTTTGAAATCTCGGGCGAGCTTGAGAATTTCTTTCTGTGTCACTGCAAGCGCTGTCGAAAGGACACAGGGTCGGCCCATTCGGCCAATCTGTTTTCATCGACAGCGAAATTATCATGGATCTCCGGCCTTGAGAGCGTCCAGACCTACAAGGTGTCTGGGACCCGGCACGAAAAAAGCTTCTGCAACAAATGCGGATCAGCACTTCCAAGCGTGCAGTTGGAAGGGGCCTTGGTCGTCGTCCCAGCCGGGAGCCTTGATAGCGCGATTGAGATCCGGCCGAGTGCTCATATCTGCTTTGCAAGCCGAGCGGAGTGGGACGCGCGTTTCGAAGACATCCAGAAATTCAATGGTCTACCTGGCTAGGTTCAGTACCGCAAAACGGTCTCCGGTAAGCTCGGTGCGGTTTATTTTCTACTTTGAGGATTTCCGCAAATAGCGAGAAAAATCAGGGGAACAACGGCTGGCAGGGCCGCCCGGCGTCGCAGTCTGATCGTGTCCCAGCGCGTGGTGTAGCTGGATTTCATAGCCATCGGTGATTTCCGGTAGGGTCGGGTTGCTTAGAACCAACCTTAAGGACACCACCGATGACCGACGACATGATGAACCTGCGCTTGGCTGTTGAGAAGAGCGCTGATGCCGATTTGCTGCGTGAGATGATCGGCTTTGCAGCCGAGAAACTGATGGCGCTGGAGGTGAGCGCGAAGACAGGCGCTGGATACGGCGAGAAGACCACGTTCCGGCTTGCCCAGCGCAACGGCTACCGCGATCGAGACTGGGAAACGCGAGCGGGCACCGTTGAGCTGCGCATCCCCAAGCTTCGCACCGGCAGCTATTTTCCGAGCTTTCTCGAACCACGCCGGATGGCGGAGAAGGCTCTGACGGCGGTCATCCAGGAAGCCTATATCCAGGGCGTTTCGACCCGGTCCGTCGATGATCTCGTCAAAGCCATGGGCATGTCGAGCATCTCCAAGAGCCAGGTCTCGCGACTTTGCGAGGAAATAGACGACAAGGTGAAGGCCTTCCTCGACAGGCCCATCGAAGGCGAATGGCCATACCTCTGGATCGATGCCACCTATCTGAAGGTCCGACGCGGCGGGCGCATCGTCTCTGTCGCCGTCATCATCGCAGTGGGCGTGAACACCGACGGCCGACGCGAAGTGCTCGGCATGGAAATCGGCACATCCGAGGCAGAGGCGATCTGGACGGAGTTCCTGCGCAAGCTGACCAGGCGTGGGCTGCGGGGCGTCAAGCTCGTCGTCTCCGATGCCCATGAGGGGATCAAGGCCGCTGTGTCGAAGGTGCTTTGCGCCACCTGGCAGCGCTGCAGGGTCCACTTCATGAGAAACGCATTGGCTCATGCCGGAAAGAGCGGGCGGCGCGTCGTCTCCGCCTTCATCGCCACGGCTTTTGCCCAGGACACGCCGGAGGCGGCGAGCACCCAGTGGCGCAATGTCGCCGACCAGATCAGGCCGAAGGTGCCGAAACTCGCCACGCTGATGGATAGTGCCGAACAGGATGTGCTCGCATACATGACCTTTCCAAGGCAGCACTGGGCAAAGCTTCATTCGACAAATCCGATCGAGCGTCTGAACGGCGAGATCAAGCGGCGCACCGAGGTTGTCGGCATCTTCCCCAACGATGACGCCATCGTTCGTCTCGTCGGCGCGCTCCTGCTCGAACAGAACGATGAGTGGGCCGTCCAACGATCCCGCTACATGACACTGGAAACCATCGCCACAATGAGCGATGATCCGCTCATCAGCCTGCCAGCCGCAAGCTGACACTCATCCGCCCCTCTGGGATGAGCCGTGGTCGTCTAAGCTACACCACGCGCTGGGACACGATCATCCCTCCAGTCTGTAGAGCGGTCACCCTCTGGACCTCAGGGGAAAACCGACTCACCTAACTTGGACGGTCACAAGCGTGTTGGTCAAGGTTAAGTGGCCGCAAACATTTCCCAGTCACGGGAAACTGAAGCTTACTTGCTTTTTGGTTTTAAAGCTCTTTCCGGAACGACCAGGAATGCGCTGCGGCTTTTCGTTTTGCTCAAATGACTGGGATCCGGCAGGCAGAAGGCGCCTAGCCCATCACCGCAAAAGCCAATGCGCATCTGCCCGTTTTATCACGCATATTCCACGAAAGACCTTCGATTTCTGGTGTATCTAGCGGCATCGGCAGCAGTCTTTTTCAGGCGGTAGGCGCGCGAAAGAGCGGACTTTTCTTCAGTGGCCGCGGCAAGACGGTCGGAGAAGCCGCTGTTTTACGGCGTTCTTCAAAACGCTATCTGCATGTCATGTTGAACACGTCATGCCAGCCTGGCTCGCTTGGCGATGAGAGCGGCGGTCGCCGACTTCCGGTCTTTCAGCTCTTTTGCAAGGCGGGCTTCACGAAGCCGCCGGGTCTTTTCCTCGCGGGCCAGAGCCAGGAGATCCTGTTCCTCGACGACCGCGTTGCGCGCGAAGAATTGCGATTGAGCATTGGCGAAGGCGATCTCCGCCTTCTGACGCGATTTGCTATGTGTCTGTGACATGATCTTTTCCAAATAGGACGCCGCAAAATAGTGCGGCAACAAAAAAGGCCAGGCGATTAGCCTGACCTTGCCGGTATCGTGCTCTCGACAGTGCCAGTACATCCGTGGTCACTGGAGAATGGATACCGGGATATTTCAGGCAGCCTGCAGGTTGCAGGCCGACATCTTGCCCGACTTGCTGTCGCGCTCGAGTTCGTAGCCGATCTTCTGGCCTTCCAGGAGCTCGCGCATTCCGGAGCGTTCTACGGCGGAGATGTGAACAAATGCATCGGCGCCGCCATTGTCAGGTTGAATGAAGCCGAAGCCCTTCGTCGAATTGAACCATTTAACTGTGCCAGTGGTCATGATGAACCCTTTCATAGCAATAGGAGACCACAACGCCGAAAGCGCTGCGGATGGTGATAGCGATTTTTGGAAGAAAAGGTTCGTTCAAGGAGCGGTGTCAAACGCACAATAACTAAAGCTTAACAAGCAAATATCGACAATCGACATATGGGGCCTTTTCATCCAGTTGTCAACTTTTAGTTTTCCGCCTTCGATTTCTTCGGCATCTGGTTGTGGCACCGGTTACCCCTCATTGCAGCGGAGAAAACAGGGCTGGGTCTGGAAAAGGGCGTCGCTGTTTCAGCGATGGCGACGTACTGAACCCTGCGCAAACCGCTTGAACAGGTCCGTGTCATCACGCGCTCAAGCGCGCCTGCCGGAATGATACCAGTCGGTTGGCGTTTTCATCCCACAGCACGAACCTGACACAACGCAGGCTCTCCATAAACGTGATCCGGCCCGTGTCGCGCAGTTCCGGATAATCGCGCAGTACGTCCGGCAGGCGATAGAACGGCACTTTTGCCGCAAGGTGATGGACGTGGTGGATACCGATATTGCCGGTGATCCAGCGCAACGGGCGCGGAAGGTCGTAATGCGAGCTGCCATTGAGCGCCGCATTCTGGAAATCCCAGTTGCGGCCCTCAGACCAGTGGGTTTCCTCGAACTGATGCTGGACATAGAACAGCCACACCCCGGCCGTCGCGGCCATCAGCGTGATCGGCAGCTGCACCGTCAGAAACGCCAGCGGCCCCATGAGCCACATCAGCAGGGCAACGGGAATGGCAGCCCCGACGGTGGTGACGATGGTCGACGTCCATGGCTCCAGTCCAGCCCGCATCAGGCCGAACGGCAACCGGTACTGGCAGATGAACAGCCAGGCGGGACCGAACCCGAACATCACGACCGGATGGCGATAAAGACGATAGCGCAGCCGCCCCCAGGAAGATCGGGCACGATATTCCCTGACCGTCAGCGTATCGACATCGCCGATGCCGCGCTTGTCGAGATTGCCGGTCGTGGCGTGATGAACTGCGTGGGTCCGGCGCCAGTAATCGTATGGCGTCAGGGTGAAAACGCCGATGACGCGACCGGTCCAGTCGTTGGCGCGGCGGCGGGCGAAGAGTGCGCCATGCCCGCAATCATGCTGCAGGACAAACAGGCGTACAAGGAAACCGGCCGCGGGGACCGTCAGCAACAGCGCCCACCAGTGGCCGTTGAGGACAGCCAGTGCCAGCAGTCCCCACAAGCAGACGAAGGGCAACGCCGTGACCGCGATCTCGATCGTGCTGCGGAGCGGACTGGCCTGCCGGTAGGGCGCAAGCGCTGCGATCCAGGAACGATGGTTCCGTTCGATTTCGGCCTTTGCGGTATTGCGATCCATGGCTTCTCCTGGCTCCGGTCCAAGCTTGACCGGGACGCGCGAAATCTGTCTCGAAAGGTTCGCCGCCGCGACCTGCATACGGTCGCTCAAAGCAAGAAAGGCCGAGCGCATTGCCCGGCCGATCCATCCGTCTCGACATTCCGTGCCAGTACATCCGTGGTCACGGAACAGAGACAAATTTTATGCAGCGCGCAGGTTTTCCGCGGCGCTTTTGCCGGACCTGTCATCGGTCACGACATCAAAGGTCAGCTTCTGGCCTTCGGCAATGGCGCTCATTCCGGAGCGTTCGACGGCGGAAATATGGACGAATACATCCGATCCGCCGCCCTCGACCTCAATGAAGCCAAAACCCTTGGTGCTGTTGAAAAATTTCACTGTGCCAGTGCTCATGACGATTTCCTTTCAATCAATCAGAGAGAATGTCCGGCGGGCGCTGAGGGCCGCGACCGAACGATAAAGTCGATGTTGATGGGAAAATCACCAGAGCGCGAAGCGCAAAATAAAGTTCGTCAAACAAGATCGATGATCGTCATATGCGCTTCTTCCGCGTCTAATTCAAGGCATTATTTTAGTTTTGTTGAAGAAAAATTAAAAATATAAAAAAGTAATTATTAGAAGAATATTTTCATTATGGCCTATTATTCAATCGCAATCGTAGATATATGTAATTTTGCGGTCCGCTAAACCCGGCCTCATAAAAAATGCCTCTAAAAAAGCTCTTCAGAATTTCGCTCTCAGTGTGAAGCGATGATGGCGCATGCGCGCAAAAGAGAGCGTCTTTTCCAGGCCCGCGACGCCAACAACGCGCGTCGATATACGCTAAAGCGGCCGGGGAGCGCTGCCGCCGATCACACCAGACAATTCATCCCAAATCGGAAGGAATCGGCATCATGGCAGCAGAAAACAATGGGGCGTCATCCATCGGAGAACGGTGGAAAGCCTATCACCCGGCAAAATCGACCCTCGTTTGGGCTTGCATCATCACCGCCATCGTCACCATCGCCATTGGTTTCACCTGGGGCGGATGGGTAACAGGCGGCACATCAAGAACACTCGCTGCCGAAGCCGGGGATCTCTCGCGCGATGAGCTGGCGACGGTCATTTGCGTCCAGAGGTTTAAGGCGGCGCCCGATTCAGCACAGCAGTTGAGCGAACTGAAGGCCATCGACAGCTCCTATAAACAGCGTCAGTTCATTGAGGCTGGCGGCTGGGCAACGATGCCGGGAGAGGACGACGCAAGTCGCGCCGCTGCCACGGCATGCGCCAGCGCGCTCGCAGGGTAAAGAGCAACAGCAAGTGAACTGCCGATGAGGCAGCCGGAAACGGCTTTCGCATCGGGCGCAGTGCCTGGATTTAAAAGCGGCAAGAAAGAGGCGCCACCGCAACAAAGTGCGCCGGACACATGGAGTTTCCAGATGGCCAAAGGTCAGAAACGAAGCAATCGCGAAATCAGAAAGCCCAAGAAGGAAAAGAGCGCGACAACCGTCGATGCGCCACCGCTCGGCTCACTGGTCAGAAATGCCGGCAACAGCAATGTGGCACGTGGCAAGCCGAAAGGCTGAACCGCCAGCCGCCCTCGGCGGAGGCTGCGACAGATCGGGCAAGGATATTCCGGTCTGGCGGTGTTTTTGCTCACGACAGTCCCTGCTTCACAGCTTGCTCCACAAACCAGTGGCATTTCACGCCACGTTCTCAAGGATTTATTCGGTCATGGCACTCGAATTCCCCAATCAGAGCCGGAGTTATGACAACAAAGGCAAACGTGTCCGCTTTACCGGCCATGATGGCATGTTTGAGGTGATGTTTTTCGCCAGGGCCGATGCTCTGAGCAATCCTGCCGATGGCGAAGAACCTTATCTCGCCGCTTTCGATGCGGCGCGCGAGAAGATTTATGACGCATCACGCAGAATCTACCTGAAAGGCCGCAAGGCGGTCTATACCCTCACGGCCTCTGACCTCACTTGAGCCTTCTGTACACGCCCCGCCGGTTCAGATTTCCTCGGTGACGACATCGAACTGCCGGAGAATGGCCGGGCCGAAGGCCGTCGACATCGCAACGTCGGTAGCATCGCGGCCCCTTGCCATCAGGATGCGACCGATGCGCGGCCTGTTGTGGCGTGCATCGACCGTATACCAGCGACCGCCGAGATAGACTTCCATCCAGGCGCTGAAATCCATCGGGTTTGGGTCCCTCGGCACGCCGATATCGCCGAGATAGCCGGTGCAATAGCGCGCCGGGATATTGAGGCAGCGGCAGAGCGTGATGGCGAGATGGGCATAGTCGCGGCAGACCCCAACGCCATCGGTGAGCCCGCCAAAGGCCGTCCTGAACGGGTCGGCCTTCATATAGTCGAATGCGATCCGCTGATGGGTAAAATCCAGGATCGCCTGAACGCGCGGCCATCCGAGCGGCGTGTCGGAAAAGGTCTTCCAGGCAAAATCGGCAAGTCGGTCGGTGTCGCAGTAGCGGCTGCCGAGCAGGTAGACCAGCACGTCATCGGGCAGATCGTTGATCTGGTGCTGAATGGCGCCATAGGGGACAGGATCGGCAAGGCCGTCATCATATATCTCGAACGCGGTGGAAATCGTGGTCCTGCCCGGTGGCGCGACGATGCGGTTGCAGGCATTGCCGAAAACATCGGTATAGGCCGATACATCGATCGGACGATCGAAGGACAGGACCTGCGCCGTCAGGAGATCCGCCCAGCGGGACGGGAACACATTGAGGGTCAGCAGCATCGGCGTCGGATTTTCGCAGTCGTAGCCGATATGAAAGCCAGCGCGTATCTTCATGTCCTACCTGTCCCTTGTTTTGATTGATTGATCGGTCACGGATACAGACGTAACGCGGCAGGGCGGCGTTCCGCCCGATCGAACGGCCGAATAAATCGATCCCGCTCGGCAATACCCTCTCCAGAACGTTGGCGCGCCCGCCATGCAAGCCGCCACGGCGTTATGGTCAGACCGCTGCGCTCATAACACCCGGCTGCGTCGTGACATTGACCTGCACCTCCATGCCGTCGAAATCGAGCGCCCCTCCATCATAACTGCCCGACAGCGGAACCGCCTGGCCCGGGTCCCGGGCGATGCCGACGCGGATGAGATCGCGATTGCCGACAATGCCGTTGGTCGGATCGAACTCCACCCATCCCGCGCCCGGCAGGTAGACCTGGCACCAGGCGTGCGTCGAGCCGCCGCCCAGCGTCACGGAACCGTCGCGGTCCGGCACATAGATATAGCCGGTCACGAAAGAGGCCGCGAGCCCGAGCGAGCGGGCCGCCTCCATCATCAAGAGCGCGAAGTCGCGGCACGTGCCGCTGCGAAGCGCAAGCGTTTCGCCGGGCGTCTGCGTGCCGTATTCGCTGCGCCGGACATAGCTGAAACTCTCCCTGATCCCGTTGCACAGCGTCATCAGCACATGACCGGTGCGCGCCGTATTGCCATAGGGTACGAACCGTCTCGCCCACCGGCCGACATCATCGCCGGGATCGGGGTAGTGCCGCGCAATGGTCTTCTCAAGATCGATGGCTTCTTCCGCGTCATAGGAAAACGGGAAGCCGGATGCTCTGTAGTCCATCTCCAGATCGAGCGGAATGTGCGCCGTGTGATCAACTTCGATCGTGGTCTCGAAGCTGAGCTCCGAGGCGGAAACGTCGACATCGACGAGGGCGATGCAATTGCCAAAAACATCGTGGATCCAATGAATGCGGGCCTCCTGCGGGAGAACCTTCAGCGCGCAATTCAGAAGCGTCTGGTCGAAACTGTCACGGGGCCGGAACATTAGCCGATGACGCCCGAAACCGACCGGCCGTCGATAGCGATAGACCGTGAGATGACGCACCGAAAAGACCGTCATGCAACGCCTGCACAGTCACGCGGACAGTGCCGGGATACCTCTTTGAGACCGGTCGTTTTCATCACTTTTCGCTGCGCACAAGCGGGTATTCCGGCGCATCGTACAGTCTACGGATCTGTTTGTCGTCGTAACGGCTTTCATCAATCTCCAGCACCGATCCCCGAAGCTGGCAGCCTTCTCTCTCTTCCACGGCAAAACGCACTGCATCTGCGGCAGTCTCAAACCGTTTGTAGCGAGGGCTGCGGTTTCCCTTGGCCCTGCGACCGGGATAGAGGGCAGCTTCGACCATATAGTCGAATTCGTTCATGTGTTCATTCCCTTTGGAGAAAAGCCTTATGGCAAGCCGCGAGACAACTTTTCGTCGTATCGCGATCTTTTGACATCCTACACGACAAATGCCACATGCGGAAGCTATCGGGTCGATGCCTGGCGATAGCCAGAGGGAACCGAATACATCATGGAACTTCGCAAGACTGACACGCCTCAACGCCTTTGACCTCTGAACGGCAAGGTGGGGTGCAGGTCACTAGCGATCCAAGGGCGCAGACCCCGGCAAACTATTGCTATCCAGCGCGTACACATGATGTTATTCGGCGGCTCACAAAGGTGGTGCCCATGACCCCGAATACCGATACCAGTAATGCATACCCGATCGCCGGCATACATCCGGCCCTTGCCTCCGCCCTCGCGGCCAAAGGCTACAGCGCGCTGACACCGGTTCAAACGGCGATGACGAATAAAGATCACGGTGACGGCGATCTCCTGGTCTCCGCGCAGACGGGCTCGGGAAAGACGGTCGCCTTCGGCATCGCTATCGCGTCGACGCTGCTTGGAGACGATGAGCGTTTCGGCGCTGCCGATACGCCGCTTGGTCTGGTCATTGCACCAACGCGCGAACTGGCCATTCAGGTTCAAAGAGAACTGGATTGGCTCTATGCGGCAGCTGAGGTCAGGATCGTGACCTGCGTGGGCGGCATGGACATGCGAAATGAACGCCGCGCACTCGCCCGTGGCGCCCATCTCGTCGTCGGCACACCCGGACGTCTGCGCGATCACATCACGCGGGGCGCGCTGGACCTCGGCGCCATTCGCGCCGTGGTTCTCGACGAAGCCGACGAGATGCTGGACCTCGGTTTTCGCGACGACCTGGAATTCATCCTCGGCGCCGCGCCGCAGGAGCGCCGCACACTCTTGTTTTCGGCGACCGTTCGACGCGGCATCGCCGAGCTGGCCCGAACCGTGCAGAAGAATGCGGTGCGCATAGAGACGACTGCGTCCACCGAGCAGCATGCTGACATCGAATACCAGTTGATGCTGGTGCGGCGCGACGAACGTGAACACGCCATCATCAATACGCTGCTCGATTCCGACAGCTCAAGTGCTCTGGTGTTCTGCCACACGCGTGAAGCCGTTCGCCATCTCACAGCGCGCCTTTCAAATCGCGGCTTCGCGGTGGTTTCGCTTTCGGGTGAAATGGCGCAGTCGGAGCGGTCGAATGCGCTGCAATCGATGCGCGACGGGCGTGCGCATGTCTGCGTGGCGACCGATGTGGCGGCGCGCGGCATCGACCTTCCAAACCTCGACCTCGTGATCCACGCCGACGTACCGAGCAACCCGGAGACCCTGTTGCACCGCTCCGGCCGGACCGGTCGCGCCGGCCGAAAGGGCGTCTGCGTGCTTATTGTTCCGGAACACAGACGCGGCGCGGTCCAGCGTGTGCTTGCATTGGCGAAGCTGACGGCAACCGTCCGTGCGGCCCCTAGCATTGCCGATATCGAGGCGCGCTACCGCCGGAAGGTCATCGAGACCGCCGCCTCTGCCGCTGAGCCGGACGGAACGGAGAAGGAGTTCGTAGCCGAATTGCTGAACCGGGTGGGGCCCGAGCGTATTGCGGCGGCATTCCTGCGCCAGCAATTGGCCGCCCACCCCGTTCCCGAGGAGCTTTTGCCACTCCCCGCCGAAGCGCTCGAGAAAAAGTCGTCCGCTCGCGCCCGCCGGTCTGCAGACAAGCAAGCGTCAGATCGCGAACCGCGCGGCCTGGACATGCAGGACGGCGTATGGTTCACCATCTCGCTCGGTCGCAAGCAGCGCGCCGATCCGAAATTCCTGCTGCCGATGATCTGCAATGCCGGTGGCGTGACCAAACGCGATGTCGGCAGGATCAAAATCGATGACACCGAAACCCGTTTCGAAATCTCCGCAGACAAGGCCGGCGGTTATGCTAAACAGATCAAGCAGCCCGGCAGCCTCGAGAAAGGCATCAGGATCGCGCCGACATTTGAGAAGCGCGAAAAGCCGAGACAAGCGAAACCGAAATTCAAGCAGGACGGCAAACCGACCCGCAAGCACCAGGCCCCGTCGACCGATCACGGTGAAAGGCCGAAACACAAAAGCCGCAAACCGAGACGCCCCGCCTGATCGTGGCGCTTCTGCCCTGCGCCTTAGTGACTGCTTTCGGCGATCGCGCGCCATCGTCCCAACGTCCGAAATGGTGAAGGGTTTCGGGTGCCGTCAGGCGTGCGAAAGCCTCTCATGCAGGAACCCGCGGCCGGCAATTTCCGAGCTATGGGGTTTTGTGTGTTGAAGCTTCGGGCGGATCGGCGGTTCCAGCGGTGTTTATCAGTCTCAGCGCGCCGGAATTGATGTTTTGATAACCGATTGCGGGGCGTTTTCTGGTGACTGCGCGCGTTGTTGTCCGGTTGACAGCTCTCGTCATTCGGATTGGCGCAGGCCCTCCCATTGGCCGGCTCTGCCTTGAGGGCGCCACATGAATTGTTCTGCCATGCCGGATCATGACGCATTCTCCCGGTTTGTTGCCGATCGACATCCGGCCGCCATGTTCCTGCTGCGGAGGGCGCATGATCGTCATCGAAGTGTTCGAACGCTGGCGCCAGCCACGCGGACCGCCGAATGCGGCAGCGGCGAACCGGGAGAATGCATCATGATCCGGCATGCATAGCGATAACACCGGCCCGGGACACGCCGCCCGAGCCAACGCTCCCGTGCGCTTCCATCACCATGACCGAGCCTGACCAGGCCACTCACCGACATATGTTTCCCCGACACTGCAGCTCAAGAACACGCCAAAACGGCCGGGCCGCAACAGGTACGGCGCGAAAAATGCCCATCAACGTCAGTTCAGGGACGGGCTCAAAATCGAAATCCCCATAGTCCGGCCTTCGCCGACCGCGGGTTCCTTCCTCGGCGACTTTCGTACGCCTGACGGCACCCGAAACTCTTCACGAAAGGGGGCTGTCCGGTTTTGAGGGAGAATTGAGGGAATAGCTGCCATTTGATGGGCTGAGAAGGTCAATCTGCCTGTGGGTACGAGGTCTCTTAAACATTAGTCGTTCATCAGAAGTGTGGGCTTATCCGTTCTGGAAATGAACGGCTAGTCAGATGTGGTTTTAGAAGGAACCACCACTTCGAGCTGATGAGCAAAATTCCGTAGCTCAGTGGATTCCGGGTTGGCCTCAAGCGCCGCCAATACGACCGCCCTTAAGGCTCTTTCATCCTCGAGCACACTTGTGAGGCGTATGATCATGCTCCAGGCATCAAGCCGTTGCGGATCGAGTGCGACGGATTTCCGGAATTCCGCAAGCGCCTCCTTATAGTCGCGCCGGACCAGCGCATTGCCTGCCAGGACCAGATGCGTTTCCGGAAAATCGGCTTTGTAGGACTGCGACCTGCGCCATTCGGCCATCACCGCATCATGATTGATGCGGACGTCTTGCGGCAGGCTCTCGACGGGCAGTCCGAAAAGCTGTCGCAGCGCAGCAAAACGCACCGTTCGGGACAGATCGGACAATCTTGGCGCGACATTGCCGACAGCGGCTTCTGTCGGCGCAACAGGCTGCAAACCGACAGAAAATGTGCGTACCATCGGGCTTTCATCGTCCAGAAGCGCAGCCGTTTCATCGGCCGCATCCCGGTCCTGCAGCGGCTTCAGCAGAGCAAGCGCCGTCGCCCGAACGATATCCGCCGTCTCGTCGTCATTGGCGATCTCGACGAGCCTGTTCTTTGACAGTACGGGATTTTGCAAAGCCATGGCAAAGGCGTCGCCGAAGTGCGGCCCACGGTGGCTGGATTGTGGATACCATTCCGCAAGCGTTTGTGCCGCCCAGCCGGCTGTTTCGTCTGTATGGCAGCCGGTGCAGGCATCCGGGGCACCGGTGATGGCATCGAGATCGGGGCGAGGAATGCGAAAACTGTGATCGGCCCGCCAGTCATTGCCCATATAGACCTGCTCCGCCATATGGCAGCTCTTGCATTCCGCGCCGGCTGTCCCTGTTTGGTGGTGATGGTGTTCCGGCGTGTCATAGTCTTTCAGCGTCAGCGTCGAAAATTCGGTATTGCCCGCTGGCGAGTGGCACTGCGTGCAAAGCGCATTACCCTCGGCAATCAGTTCGGTCGTATGCGGATCGTGACAGTTCAGACAGCCGACGCCCTCGCGATACATTTTCGACTGCAGGAACGAGCCGTAAACATAGACTTCTCCGCGGATCTGGCCATCGGGATAGTAGAGGTCGTCGTTCAGCGTGAGCAACCGGTAGGCATCGTGATACGGCGTGCCGGGCAGCGGATTGCCATCGCCATAGGCCTCGCGGCGGGAGTGACAGCCGGCGCATTGCTCGATCCAGCCTTGCGTACCCGCATCCGTCTCCATCGTGAGACCATAACCCGGATTTTGCTTTGCTTCGTCTTTGGCGTGGGTTCTCATCCACTCGACATGGTCTGAGCCCGGCCCGTGGCACGCCTCGCAACCGACGCCAATCTCGGCTTGAGTCGAATGATAGCTCGCGGTTGCCGGGTCATAGTTCTTTTCAAATCCCGTCGCATGACATTCGGCGCAACGCGCGTTCCAGTTCTTGTAAGACCCGGTCCAATGCAGGCCGTCCTCGGGCGGCAAAATCTGGTCGGGATAGAGATGGAACCATTCTTTCTTCTCGGTGTCCCAGACGACATCGAAGCTTTGCAAACGGCCGGGCTCCGTCTCGAAAAGATATTGCTGCAGCGGTTCGATGCCGACGACCGAGTGCACATCGCGCTGCGTCGTCGTGCCATCGGATTCCGTCACCAGCGCATGATAGCCCGCATCGTCCTGCGAAAAGACGATGGACATGCCCGTCCCCTCAAACTTAGTGCCGTTGAAATCGGCGCGAATATTGTCCGCAGTCGCGGCAGTCCACGCGCGTTCATGATCGGACCCGCTCCAGCCGCGCGTTTCATAATCATGGCAGGCGGCGCATTGCTCGGATCCGACATAATGCGCTTGTGCTTGAGCAAAGGCCGGAGACGTCAGAAGAAAAAGACAAAGAACTACAAATTGTTTCAAGTGAGTTTCCTTGCGAAACCCGTCCACCGGAAAAAGCCGCCGCGGCATTCGCGCCGCGGCGCAGTTGGGTTACTCCGTCGTTTCCGGGAAGATCGTAGTCCAGTCGTTTTTCATACTGATCACGGTCCAGTCGCTGGCATCCGCCTCGTCGAGGGTGGATTGCGACATGTGACCGAAGGGAGAATCTGGCAGACCGCCTGCCGGGCCATAGGCATATTCGCGGATGCCGTCATCGTGGTGGACCAGCATCATCAAGGTCGCGGCGGGGCCTGCTGCGGTCCATTCCAGCATCTGGCGGTCGCCATCGGAATTGCCGAAGGCGGCAACCGGGCGCTTGCCGATCATGGCGTTGATGCCGACGGGCTTGCCGTCCTTGTCATCGTCGAAGGCGAGCTTGGCCTCTCTTGTCAGCTCCGGCTTGCCATCGATGATCTCGAATTTCGTCTTGACCGACGAGCCGACGACCTGCTGCGGGGGAATGCCGTAGACTTCCTCGGTGATGACGCGCATGAACTCGATGCCGCCACCCGACACAATATAGGTCTGAAACCCGTTGTCGCGGAAATAGTCCAGCACTTCCAGCATCGGCTGATAGGCGAGCTCGGTATAGGGTCGGTCGAAACGCGCGTGCTTGGCCGTCTTGAACCAATCTGCGACGATGGCCTCGAAGTCTGTCGTGCTCATGCCCGTATGGGTCGCCATGACCAGTTGGGCCACCCCTTTCTCGCCGCTTGCTGCCAGGCCCTTCATGTCGCCTGCGAGAGCCGATTTGAACGGCTCGGTCGTCTTCCATTCGGGGTGATCGGGCGCCAGCGCCTTGACGCGATCGAGCGCGAAGGCGAGCTGGGTATACATCGGGTGCTCGGTCCACAGCGTTCCGTCATTGTCGAACACGGCGATCCGGTCGGCCGGCGCAACATAGTTCGGGTTGCCTTCATCCGTCGCGCTTGCAACGAAATCAAGAATGGCCTGTTTTGTGTCGCCGTCATTCCAGGAGGCAAGCGGGGCGGCTTCCCCAGCCTCGGCGAATGCCGCCATGGCCAATGCAAAAACGGGCGCAATCAGTGCGGCGCGGATATGTCTGTTCATCGTCATTGCCTCTCTCCTTGGTTCTCGTTCAACCGAAAAGGGCGGACTTGCGACCGCCCTTCTCGTTCTTCTGCAGGCTAGGCGCAAGCCTATTCTTTCGATGTGCTGGACGCCTTCACACCGGCGATCACCGCATCGAGGTTGTAGGCGGCCGGGTGCTGGAGCGGCGGGAATTCCTTGTAGGATTCCAGCTCCTTCAGCCACAGGGCCTGACCGATCGGCAGCATGTTCCAGTCGTAGGCATAGGCTGTCGAGGGAGAGCCGAGCGCACCGCCGACACCGTTGAATGTCTTCGAGAAAGAACCGATCGACTGCTCGAAGGGATCACGCTTGATGTTGACGACCTGCGTCCAGCTGTATTTGACGGGGCCAAGGAAGGTCTTGGACGGATCCTGATCCACCATGGCGAAATACATCTTCCAGTTCTTGTAGCGCACCGCCGAAGGCGTCTGCCCTGAATAGTAGAAGAACGTATCGCGCGCAGACCCCTCATCGCCCGTCAGCGAGCCGACCTGGTTGAAGCCATCCAGCTTGGTCTTGACGATGCCCGGATATTCACCGGCCTGGATCTGCTTGTTCAGATCATCATCTTTGGCGCCGCCAGCCAGTTCAACCAGCGTCGGCAGCCAGTCAAGCGAGGAGAACATGTCATTGTTGATCGTACCCGGCTCAATGTGGCCCGGCCAGCGAACGACGAGCGGAACGCGCATGCCGCCTTCCCAGGTCGACAGTTTGCCGGCCGCAAACGGAGTCACGCCGCCGTCGGGGAAGGTGATGGTTTCAGCGCCGTTATCGGTGGTGAACACGAGAATGGTGTTGTCCAGTTCGCCCATCTCTTCCAGCTTCTTGATAACAAGTCCGATATTGTCATCGACCTGTTTCATGCCGGCTTCGTTGAGGCCCCAGTCCTTGCCGCCCTTGGTGCCGATCATGTCCTGATACTTGTCGGACAGAACCGTGGTCACATGCATGCGCGCGGGATTGTACCAGACGAAGAATGGCTTGCCGGTCTTGTCCGGATCCTTGCGGTCGAGGAAGTCGACGACCTTGGCGGAGATTTCCTCATCAACTGTCTTCGAGCGCTCAAGCGTGAGCGGTCCTTCATCGGTGCAGCTCTGGTTTGCCTCCGTGCCATCCGCCGAGGAGCATGCGATGACCGGGCGCGGCGGCGTCATGCACAGTCCCTCGGAAGGGTCGATCGCGCCGGGCGGATCGGAAAGGCCCGGCACCGGCGTGTTGGTGCATGGCGGCACAACGGCCTGCTCGGTCGGGCTGGAATTGATGTCGGGGAAGGAAACGCCCTGCATGGCGTCGAGATGGTAGAGATAGCCCCAGAACTCTTCAAAGCCATGAGCGGTCGGCAGCGATTCGGCCGTGTCGCCAAGGTGGTTCTTGCCGAATTCACCGGTGGTGTAGCCAAGGTCGCGCAGGAAAACGGCAAGCGAAGGCGTGCCCTTGCGCAGATAGGATTCAGAACCGGGAATTTCCGGCAGCAACATGCCGGCACGCACCGGGTTCATGCCCGTGAAAAAGGATGTGCGGCCCGCCGTGCAGCTCTGCTGGGCGTAGTAGTCGGTGAACATAGCGCCTTCATGGCCGATCCGGTCGATATTGGGCGTTTCGCCAACCATCAGGCCACGGTGGTAAATGCTGGGCTGCATGTAACCAACGTCATCGGCCATGATGAACATGATGTTGGGCTGTTCCGCGGGCGCGGTTGTGCTAGCGCTGTCCTGGGCGATAGCGTTCATGCTTGTCAGTGCCGAAGCGCACAGGGCGGCTGCCAGAACGGCCCCCGTCTTCGCCGCCCGTGCGGGCTTGAAACTCAGTGTCATGGGTGTTCCCTCCATCTCGCTCCGGCGTTTGCCCAAGCGTCGCTGATCTGGTTGCGAATACATTGAATGATGTGTCTTGCGGCAAGTCGCCGCGTAGACCGAAGCCGGTCTGGAACCGCGAACCGGAAAAAAACTTTTCTTCCACCTGTCTGAACGTGTTTTCTGTCATATGCGCGTTGAGGTTGATGTCCGAAATTGCTATGCGGAACACAAGATCTGACAAACGGTAGTCCCTGAAGGTCATGACGCGTTGACGTTTGGCAATTGTTCAGTTCAAGTCGGCTTGCACCCGTCCCTTGGTACTCTTGTTCAATACGATCAATTGGAGGGCGGCGCTTTTCATTTGACGTCACTTTGGAGATGGCGGTGACGAAAAGAAGCAGTTCGGTTGCGCTTGCGCGTTTGAGGGGGATCGGGCCATTGCCGGCCATGGTCGAGGAGACTGGCGGAATGCGCGGACTGATCAGGGCGTTTCAGCAGTCCGGCTTGCCGCTTGAAGTCCTCGAACACAAGAATATGCCGATACCGCTGAGCTTGATGAGTGCGCTCTTCGAAAGCAGCGCGAGGGTGCTTGGCGAGCGAGGCCTGGGACTGTCGGTCGGCAAGGCCATGTCCTATCGGGTCTATGGAAAATGGTCCGATTATTCCGCGCAGGCCGGGTGCCTGGGCGGTGCACTTCGCCGCGCCTGTGCGACGGTTGGGACCCAACTGTTAGGCACGACCATGACTCTGGGGTTGGAAGATGGACGCTGGATATGGCGGGTCACCCCGCCGATCATCGGCGAGACCACCACACAATATGCCGACCATATCATCTTTCCCATGCTGGCGTTCGCGCAAGTCTATCTCGGCGTCGATTGGCGGCCGACCTTTATCGAGGTCTGCTATCCGCGCGACAAGGCGTCATCGATGATCGAGCTGGCGCTGAAGACAGATCTGCGATGCAATGGTACCGGCATCGCCATTCCCTTCTCAAATGAGGAGATCGCCGAGTCTCATCCCGCCGCTGACGCTATTGCATTAAAGCCGCTGACGCTGCGGGAGGTGACGGGCGATGTCGCGTTGAGCGAAGCACCCGAGCCGGCGCGTTCGTTTTCAGCGGTCGTCGCCTTGCGGCTTCTGGCGGGCCAGACTGATATCGAGGGTGCTGCGGAAATAGCGGGTTTTGGTGTTCAGGGCCTGCAGCGGCGCCTGCGCGTCGCGGGATATACCTATCGCGAGATTGTCGAGATGGCGCGACGCGATAGAGCCATGGTGCTTCTGACGCAGACCGATCTGTCCGTCGCCCAGATCGCTTTCGCGCTCGGCTATGAGGAACATGCGAATTTCAGCCGTGCCTTTCAGCGCTGGATGGGCTGTTCGCCAAGCACCTATCGCAATGGTATGCAGCGCACTCCGGTGTGAAGCGCGCTGCCGGAATTTTTGGCTTAGTTACACTTCGGAAGAATAAGAAAGGGTCATGGTATTGCCGCCTGATTTTGGTGGTGCATTTCTCCAGCCAGTTGGAGATGTGCAGCTATCTCGTCGCCCATTTTCTCAATCTCGCTATGATCCTTGCTAGGCCGTAGACTCGTAGCGCTTAAGCCATAGTCGCACAGAGAAGAGCTTGATTGCGGCAAGATAGTTGTCGGCTCGCCTGGCGTAACGCGTTGCAATTCCGCGCTCTTCTCTGATGCGGTTGAAGAGCCGCTCGACTAGGTTTCGATAGCGATAGAGGAACGGACTGAAAGCGAAGGTCTTTTTCCGGTTCCGTTTCGCCGGGATGTTGGCGAATGCCTTTGCCTGAGTTGCCGTGGCGCGGATGGCGTCGGTGTCATAGCCACGATCGGCCAAAAGCGTCGTTCCGGCATGAAGTCTGGTGAGCAGATCTTCGGCGTAGCGACAATCAGCATGCTGACCTTCCGAGAGGCGAAGATCAATCGGCAGCCCGTCGGCATCGACGAGAGCGTGGATCTTCGTCGTCAGGCCGCCTCTGGAACGTCCCATGCTTCGATTGGTGACCCCTTTTTACCGGTGGTGCCATGCTGATGCACGCGAACACACGACGAATCGATCATCTGAATATCGCCGTCGAAGGCGGAAGAAATCGCCTTGAGAAGGCGGTCCCAGACACCAGCCCGCTGCCAGCGGACAAAGCGATTATAACAGGTGGTGTAAGGACCATAGCCTTCAGGAACATCGGCCCATGGGCTGCCGGTGCGAAAGCGCCAGAGTATGCCGTTGATCACACGGCGATCATCAACCCGGATCGTGTCCCATGACGTGGTGTAGCTTAGACGACCATGGCTCATCCCAGAGGGGCGGATGAGTGTCAGCTTGCGGCTGGCAGGCTGATGAGCGGATCATCGCTCATTGTGGCGATGGTTTCCAGTGTCATGTAGCGGGATCGTTGGACGACCCATTCATCGTTCTGTTCGAGCAGGAGCGCGCCGACGAGACGAACGATGGCGTCATCGTTGGGGAAGATGCCGACAACCTCGGTGCGCCGCTTGATCTCGCCGTTCAGGCGTTCGATCGGGTTTGTGCTGTGAAGCTTGGCCCAATGCTGCCTGGGAAAGGTCATGTAGGCGAGCACATCCTGTTCGGCACTATCCATCAGCGTGGCAAGTTTGGGCACTTTCGGTCTGATCTGATCGGAGACGTTGCGCCACTGGGCGCTTGCCGCCTCCGGCGTGTCCTGGGCAAAGGCGGTGGCGATGAAGGCGGAGACGACACGCCGCCCGCTCTTTCCGGCATGAGCCAATGCGTTTCTCATGAAGTGGACCCTGCAGCGCTGCCAGGTGGCGCAAAGCACCTTCGACACAGCGGCCTTGATCCCCTCATGGGCATCGGAGACGACGAGCTTGACGCCCCGCAGCCCACGCCTGGTCAGCTTGCGCAGGAACTCCGTCCAGATCGCCTCTGCCTCGGATGTGCCGATTTCCATGCCGAGCACTTCGCGTCGGCCGTCGGTGTTCACGCCCACTGCGATGATGACGGCGACAGAGACGATGCGCCCGCCGCGTCGGACCTTCAGATAGGTGGCATCGATCCAGAGGTATGGCCATTCGCCTTCGATGGGCCTGTCGAGGAAGGCCTTAGAGGTGGCTCGGGAAATCTGCACAGCTAGGATAAGTGGAATTTCTGCCTGACTTCGGCTTAGATGCCGTTAACAGGAGATACCATGACGAGACGACCGCGCCGGAACCATAGCCCGGCTTTCAAGGCCAAGGTGGCGCTTGCCGCCATCCGAGGTGAGCAGACGCTGGTGGAATTGTCCCAGCAGTTCGACGTTCACGCCAACCAGATCAAACAGTGGAAAGACCAGCTCCTTGAGGGGGCGACAGGCGTTTTCGGCGATGACGCAAAGGCGGAGCCGGCGGGTCCAACCATCGATGTCAAAACGCTGCACGCCAAGATCGGGGAACTGACGCTGGAGAACGATTTTTTAGCCGGAGCGCTCGGCAAGGCGGGATTGCTGGGCGGAAAGAAATGATCGACCGCGAGCACAAGCTGTCGGTCGTGAGGCAGGCCAGGCTGCTCGGCTTCAGCCGTAGCAGCATCTACTATTCGCCGCGTCCGGTATCCGATGGCGATCTTGCCCTGATGCGCCGGATCGACGAACTGCATCTCGAATATCCGTTCGCGGGAAGTCGGATGTTGCAAGGGCTTTTGAGAGGCGAAGGACTGGAAACCGGGCGGCTTCATGTCGCCACGCTGATGAAGAAAATGGGCATCGAAGCGATCTATCGTCGCCCGAACACGTCGAAACCGGCGCCTGGGCACAAAATCTACCCCTACCTCCTGCGCAAGCTGGCGGTCACCCGACCCAACCAGGTGTGGGCAATGGACCTGACCTACATCCCCATGGCGCGGGGCTTTGTCTATCTCTGCGCCGTCGTCGATTGGTTCAGTCGCCGCGTGCTCTCATGGCGGCTGTCGATCACGATGGAAGCGGCCTTCTGTATCGAAGCAGTCGAGGAGGCTCTGGCCCGTTATGGCAAACCCGACATCTTCAATACGGACCAGGGATCGCAGTTTACCTCTGTCGACTTCACGGCGGTGCTGAAGAAGGCGGAAATCGCCATCTCGATGGATGGCAAGGGTGCGTGGCGGGACAATGTCTTCGTCGAGCGGCTTTGGCGGTCTATCAAATACGAGGAAGTCTACCTCCACGCTTACAAGACCGTGTCCGAGGCCCGCGCTGGCATCGGCCTCTATCTGACATTTTACAACACCCGGCGCCCACATTCATCCCTTGACCGGCAGACGCCGGATCAGGCCTACTTCAACGCGCTGACGCCGATGATGGTGGCGGCATAATCGAGGCGGAAATCCACTTAACGAAACGCCCCAAACTGTGCAGATAAACCGAGCCACCTCTCTTCACCTTGTCGTCTATTTCCTCGCAAAGTCGCGAGACCTGGCTCTTGGAGATGCCCGACATGCCCATGGCTTTGACGAGATCATCGACGGACCGGGTCGAAACGCCCTGGATATAGGCTTCCTGGATGACCGCCGTCAGAGCCTTCTCCGCCATCCGGCGTGGTTCGAGAAAGCTCGGAAAATAGCTGCCGGTGCGAAGCTTGGGGATGCGCAGCTCAACGGTGCCCGCTCGCGTTTCCCAGTCTCGATCGCGGTAGCCGTTGCGCTGGGCAAGCCGGAACGTGGTCTTCTCGCCGTATCCAGCGCCTGTCTTCGCGCTCACCTCCAGCGCCATCAGTTTCTCGGCTGCAAAGCCGATCATCTCACGCAGCAAATCGGCATCAGCGCTCTTCTCAACAGCCAAGCGCAGGTTCATCATGTCGTCGGTCATCGGTGGTGTCCTTAAGGTTGGTTCTAAGCAACCCGACCCTACCGGAAATCACCGATGGCTATGAAATCCAGCTACACCACGCGCTGGGACACGATCCAGTGTCGGAATATGAGACACTCCGTTCACTTGCGCAGAAAGCAAAAGAAAGGCGAACTCTTTCGAAGTATCGCGCTGTGTCCAGTTCTGCGATAGCCCGCAATCCAGATATCGCGGACTTCATCTTGGAGCATACCGTGACGATGACAACTTCTGAGGTCTCCCGTCTGGCAAAGTCCGAATTTGGGAAGCGCGCGCCGTCGCGATCTGCAATTTATCGGTTTCTGCAGAAGATGAAGGAAAGCGGGCTGGTTTAGCGCTCCGGTTCAATCTCAAGATAACGCTGGGACTCGCCGCACGAACTCAGGACTTCTCGCAAATTGACGGATTTAATTCCGGTAGAAAGACCGTCATTCCGGATTATCTGTAATATGTACAAAACGCCGCCGGCGAACAAGCGAATTTCGTATGACACCATCGTGCATTGCCGATAGTTGCAAAAAAAACTAGGTGTACCGGGGATATACGAAATTGGTGAGCGCGCAGGGGTTCGAACCCTGGACCTACTGATTAAAAGTCAGTTGCTCTACCGGCTGAGCTACGCGCTCCCTCGTCCGGCGCTTGTGAAAGGGCCAGCGGAAAGTGGGCGGAACATAGAAAGGGTCTCTGCGAAGGTCAACCCGGAAATTCGGCTTCGCCGGACAATTCGTCGTTACGGCGTCTTTGCGGAAAGGTGATTGGAATTGAACGGCGCTCTGGTCTAAGAAACCGGCGGGGCCGTCTTCGTGTGTGTTGCGGATCGAACGATGCGAGCCTGAGCCGCACGACCGCTTCCGTGCGGGTCATATGCACGATATGGAGCGAAACGTCGAAGTAAGTCAAAACAAAGTCTTAGAGCATTCTTCTGAAACGCATTCATAGAATTTCTCTGGCTGGCAATTGGGAGAAAACCTGGTGTCGATTGGCGATATCTCACTGCTGACCGCGCTTCTCGCCGGCGCGCTGTCTTTCCTGTCTCCCTGTGTGCTTCCCTTGGTGCCGCCCTATCTCTGCTATATGGCCGGCATTTCGATCGACCAGTTCAGGGGGGATACGAAAGTCAGGCCTGCCAGCGTGCTGCTGCCGGCCCTGTTCTTCACGCTCGGTTTTGCCACGGTCTTCGTGGCGCTCGGGGCAGGGGCATCCTCGATCGGTCAGCTTCTGCGGCAATATATGGATGTTCTCGCCAAGGTGGGCGGGGTGATCATCATCATCATGGGGCTGAATTTCCTTGGCGTGCTGAAGATCCCGTTCCTGTCGCGCGAGGCGCGGTTTCACGGCGGCGGAAAGCCGGCCAGCGTGTCTGGCGCCTATGTGATGGGGCTCGCCTTCGCCTTCGGCTGGACGCCGTGCATTGGTCCGGTTCTGGGCGCGATCCTCGCGGTGGCGGCAACCAAGGCGACCGTTGCCAACGGCGCTGTGCTTTTGGCGGTCTATTCGCTTGGCCTTGCCGTGCCCTTCTGGATCGCGGCGCTTTTCTCCGGCGCCTTTATGCGCTTCCTCTCGCGCTTCCGCAAACATCTGGGCGCGGTGGAAAAAACCATGGGCGCACTGCTGATTCTGACCGGGATAGCCTTTCTTTTCGGCTTCATTGCCGATATGGCGATCTGGTTCCAGCAGACCTTCCCCGTTCTTTCGCAAATCGGCTAGGGCCTGCGAAACCCGGGGTTTCGCGCAATGTCAGGCATTTTCCAGCTTCTCTTTCCCTTTTTCGGGCTGATCGCCGTCGGCTTCATCGCCGCCAAGATCATCAGGCAAAAGGAGGAGGGACTCGTCTGGCTCAATGTCTTCATCGTCTATGCGGCCCTTCCGGCGCTGTTCTTTAAGCTTGTCTCGAACACGCCCTTCGACCAGTTGAAAAGGCTCGATTTCATATCGGTCGACCTGATGGCGACCTACAGCGTCTTTCTTGCCCTGTTTGCAGCCGGCTATTTCTGGAAGCGCAATGGTGCGCGCCAGAGCACGATCCAGGCCTTTGCCGGTTCCTATGGCAATATCGGCTATATGGGGCCGGGGCTTGCGCTGCTGGCGCTCGGCGAGGCGGCGGCCGTGCCGGTGGCGCTGATCGTCTGCTTCGAAAATGCCCTGCATTTCATCGTCGCGCCGACGGTCATGGCGGTGGCGGAAGGGGGAACGGTGCGCAAGAGGGCGCTTGCCCGCCAGGTGGTCACCAGGGCGCTGCTGCATCCCTTCATCGTTGCGACGGCGCTCGGTTTCGCCGTTGCCGCCAGCGGTGCGGATCTGCCCGGTGCTTTCGACAGGCTGGTCGACTACCTGGCGCAGGCGGCAGCGCCCTGTGCGCTCTTCGCCATGGGGGTGACGCTTGCCCTCAGACCGGTCAAACGCGTGCCGGTGGAGATCGGCTATATTGTGCCAGCCAAGCTCATTCTTCATCCGATCCTTGTCTATGCCTTCATGATGATCCATGGCGGCTTCGATCCGGTCTGGGTCGAGGCGGCGGTGTTGCTTGCCGCACTGCCGACGGCCACCAATGTCTTCGTCATCGCCCAGCAATACGGCATCTGGTACGAGCGCGCCTCGGCGACAATTCTGATCACCACCGTCTGCTCGGCAGTCACGCTTGCCATTCTTCTGGCGCTGTTAGACGGAAGCGTGATCCCGCTCTGACCTGTTGAACCCGCACATCGTGCTACCCGAGAACCGATTGCGATTCTCGGGCCTGTGCGTCAGCCGGCAAGGAGCGTTTTCACGCCCCTGAGCGGCTCTACGCCTTCGCGCATGGCAAACTGCCGCAGTGGCGGCACGGCCGAAAGCATGTAAAGCCCGGCCGAACGGGCAAGCTGCGTCGGGATGAAATCGGCGAGCAGAGAGCGGTTCAGAAGATCGACGCTCGCGGTTCGGCTCCACACGTCGGAGCGCCGCAGGAAGTCATAGCGCTCGCCGGACCGTGCCGAGATTTTCGATCCGTCGATACCGTCGAGCATGCGGGCAAGGCGCATGATGTCGCGCAGAGAAAGATTGAGCCCCTGCGCCCCGATCGGCGGAAATGCATGGGCGGCCTCGCCGACGAGAACCGTCCGGCCCTTGCCGAAGCGGTTCGCGACCATCGAGGAGAGCGGCCATTTCTGCACCGGCCCTTCCATCGAAACGCTGCCGAGCAGCGACTGCATGCGCTCTTCGATGGCTTGGGCAATCTCTTCTTCGGGCCGGGCGGCCATTGCCTCGGCGGCCGGCGTGTCCATCACCCAGACAAGGCTTGAGCGGTGTCTGTCCGGCAGCGGCACCTGGGTGAAAGGGCCGCCGCGGGTGTGGAACTCGGTCGAGATATCGTCATGGGCAAGGGCATGGCTGAAATTGAGCACGACGGCGGACTGTTTGTAGGACCATTGCCTGACGGAAATGCCGGCGCTTTCGCGAACCTTCGAGCGCCGCCCGTCGGCACCGACCACGAGTTCGGCTGAAATCGGTTCGCCGTCCGCAAGCGTCAGCGAAACCGCGTCCTTGCCCGTGGCAATCGTGTCGGCGGTTGTCTCAAAATGGGTGATATTGGGCTCAGCCGTCACCGCTTCGGACAGCCTGGCGACGAGAACCTTGTTTGGAATATTGTAGCCGAAGGCTTCGAGGTCGATTTCGGCCGAACGGAAAGCCACCGTCGGCGCGCGCACCAGCCGGCCCGTGCCGTCAATGATGCGCATGGTCTTCAGCGGCGCCGCCTCCGGCTTGATCGCCTGCCAGAGGCCGAGACGGGCAAGAAGCGCGATCGAGTGATCCATCAGCGCCGTGGTGCGGTGGTCGCTCAAGTTCGGCGCGGGCGCAACAAGCGCGACCCTGCGTCCTGCACGGGCAAGCGCCAGCGCGGAGATCATTCCGGCAGGTCCGCCGCCGACAACGGCAATCTCATATTCCGACATTCGATAAACCTCGTCTCAACCGGTAACCGTTTGCATCCGATATAATGCGGCTTGCCGGGTTTTGCCGCGAAAAATTATGGAAAAACATGATTTTTTTGTACCTTGAGCCGGATCTGGTGCATTGTGGGGGCAAACGAAGCCACAGGGCCTCTTGAGGTCGGAACGTGACGGAAATCGAATGGGTCTATTCAGTCAGCGCAAAGTTCCTTATGCGGAAATCCGGGCGTTTTCCGTCCATATCCTGACGGCATCCGGCTCGTTCCTGGCTTTCCTCGGAGTGGTCGCCGCCGCAGAGGGGCGATTCGTCGCGATGTTCTGGTGGCTGGCGGCCGCCCTTCTGGTCGATGGCATCGACGGGCCGATCGCCCGTCGCCTCAAGGTCAGCGAAGTGCTGCCGACTTGGTCGGGCGTCATGCTCGACAACATCATCGACTATGTGACCTATGTGTTGCTGCCGGCCTTCGCGCTCTACCAGTCGCACATGATCGGCGAGCCGCTGTCCTTTGTCGCCGCCGCGCTGATCGTGGTCTCGAGCGCGATCTATTACGCCGACAGCGGCATGAAAACGGACGAGAATTTCTTCTCCGGCTTTCCCGTGGTCTGGAACATGGTGGTGTTCTCCTTCTTCGTGATCGAGCCGTCCTCGCTTATCGCCATGGCGATCGTTCTCGTCTCGGTGGCGCTCACCTTCGCGCCGGTCAATTTCCTGCACCCGGTCCGGGTCAAGCGGCTGCGGCCGCTCAATCTCGGCATCTTCGCGGTCTGGTGCGTCACCGGCTTCATCGCGCTTCTCGCCCGGTTCGACGCGCCGGTTTTCATCGAGGCGCTGTTCGTCGCAAGCGGCGTTTACCTTTATCTCATCGGAATGGTGCTGCAGCTTCTGCCGAAGCTCGGCTCGCGGGCGGCCGAGACTCGGGCTGAGTTTTGATGGGGTTGGTCGCACAGTCGAATAAAGTCGTTGGGAAACCGGCAAAAGTCATTGCGTTTCAATGAGGGTTTGTGCTTCATTTCTACGCAATGCGGGGAAAATTCTATTTTTTAGTCAATTTCCGGGGCATGGTATGTGCGGCAGAACCCGGTATGCGTTTTCGGGTGAAGACCGGAGGGCAGTTTGAACCAAAACAATAATCAGGCGGGCGGGGCGCTGCTGTCCGTCCGGGGTCTGACGAAATATTTCGGTACCTTTGCCGCCTGCGACGGCATCGATCTCAACATCGACAATGGCGAAATCCACGCCTTGCTCGGCGAAAACGGGGCCGGCAAGTCCACATTGGTGAAAATGCTGTTCGGGGTGCTGGAGCCCTCCGAAGGGGAGATTCTGTGGGAGGGAAAGCCGCAGCGCATCGAAGCTCCGGCCGCTGCCCGCAAGATCGGCATCGGCATGGTGTTCCAGCATTTTTCGCTGTTCGAGGCGCTGACGGTCGCCGAAAATATCGCGCTGTCGCTCGATCCGGGCATTTCGCTTGCAAGGATCGCGGAAGAATCACGCAGGCTCTCGGTTGAGTACGGCCTGCCGCTTGATCCGCGCGCCCATGTGGCCGATCTCTCGGTCGGCGAGCGCCAGCGAATCGAGATCGTGCGCGCGCTGTTGCAGAACCCGAGCCTGATCATCCTCGACGAGCCGACATCGGTGCTGACCCCGCAGGAGGCGGACCGGTTGTTCGAAACGCTCGCCAAGCTCAAGGCGGAGGGGCGGTCGGTTCTCTACATCTCCCATCGGCTGGAAGAGGTGCAGCGCATCTGCGACAAGGCAACCGTTCTGCGCCACGGCAAGGTGACGGGCGACTGCAATCCGCGCAACGAGACCGCGTCCTCGCTGGCGCGAATGATGGTCGGCGGCGAAGTGTCCCAGATCTCCCGGCCGGAGGCGATGAAGACCGGCAAGGTTCTGCTTGAAGCCAAGGGGCTGACCGCGCCGGCGCGTACGCCATTCTCGACGGCGCTGAAAGACATCTATCTCGAGGTCAGGGCCGGGGAAGTGCTGGCGATCGCCGGGGTGGCCGGCAACGGCCAGTCGGAACTGTTCGACGCGCTTTCGGGCGAATATCCGGTCGATGACAACATTTCCATCCAGATCGACGGCCAGCCGGTCGGCGCCAAGGGCATCAATGCCCGGCGCAAGCTCGGCGCGGGCTTCGTTCCCGAGGAGCGCCACGGGCATGCCGCGGTGACCGGCATGACGCTTTCGGAAAATCTGATTCTCGCGCGCAACCAGGCCGAGTCGGAGACCTTTTTGGCCGGCGGTCCGCTGAAGGTCATCCGACGTGCGGTTGCCCGCGCAAGGACCGGCGAAATCGCCGGTTTCATGGATGTGCGCAAGAGCGGCGACAACCCGGCGGCAGGCTCGCTTTCGGGCGGCAATCTGCAGAAATTCATCGTCGGGCGCGAGCTTGACCGCAAACCGAAGGTCATGATCGTCAACCAGCCGACCTGGGGTGTGGATGCCGGCGCTGCCGCCCATATCCGCCAGTCGCTCGTCGATCTCGCGAAATCGGGGTCGGCGGTACTGGTCATCTCGCAGGACCTTGACGAGATCTTCGAAATCGCCACCAGAATTGCCGTCATCTGCGAAGGGCGACTTTCCGACAGCCATCCGGCGGAGACGATGACGCGCGAGCGGATCGGGCTGCTGATGGGCGGCATTCATGGCGAAGACGCGGGCAAGGATGCCGCGCTGGAGGCTGCCGATGCGCATTGAACTTGAACGGCGCGCCGACAGTTCGCCGCTGTTTTCGCTGCTCTCCCCGCTGATCGCCTTTGGCCTGACCGTGTTTTTCGGCGCGATCATGTTCGCGCTTCTGGGCAAGGATCCGATCGAGGCGCTTTATCGGTTCTTCATCGAACCGCTGTTTGATATCTGGTCGCTGCACGAGCTGATGATCAAGGCTGCGCCGCTGATCATGATAGCGGTCGGGCTGACGGTCTGCTACCGCTCCAACATCTGGAATATCGGCGCGGAGGGGCAGTTCACCGTCGGCGCCATCGTCGGCTCCATCGTGCCGGTCTATTTCTACGAATGGTCATCGCCGCTGCTTCTGCCGATCATGCTTGTCATGGGCGCTGCCGGCGGCGCGCTTTATGCCGGCATTCCCGCGCTGCTGAAGAACTATTTCAACACCAACGAGATCCTGACATCGTTGATGCTGGTCTATGTGGCCCAGCTTTTCCTCGACTGGCTGGTGCGCGGCGCATGGCGCAATCCGCAGGGCTTCAACTTTCCGCAGACGCGGCAGTTCGTCGATGCGGCAATGTTGCCCGAGATGGTCTCCTCCGGTCGCGCGCATTACGGTTTCGCGATCGCCATCCTGGCCGCCTTTATCGTCTGGTTCATGATGCGCTTCACGCTGAAGGGGTTCGAGGTCAACGTCATCGGCCAGTCGCAGCGGGCAGGGCGGTTCGCCGGCTTCTCCTCGCGCAAGATGGTCTGGTTCTGCTTCCTGCTCTCGGGCGGTTTGGCGGGACTGGCGGGCATCAGCGAGATTTCCGGGGCGCTCGGCTATCTCCAGCCCCAGATTTCGCCCGGCTATGGTTTCACCGCCATCATCGTTGCCTTTCTCGGGCGTCTCAATCCCTTGGGCGCGATCGTGTCCGGCCTGGTGCTGGCGCTCACCTATATCGGCGGCGAGGGCGTGCAGTTCACGCTTGGCGTCTCCGACAAGGTGACCCGCGTGTTCCAGGGCATGCTTCTGTTTTTCGTTCTCTCCTGCGATACGCTGATCCTCTACAAGGTGCGGATCATTTTCGCGGGCAAATCGTCCGAGGGGAAAACGTCATGATCGTCGAAGCCATTCTCCTCACCGTTATCACCGCATCGACGCCGCTGGTGCTGGCGGCCATCGGCGAACTGGTCTGCGAACGCGCCGGCGTCCTGAACCTCGGCGTCGAGGGCATGATGGTGATGGGCGCGGTCGGCGCCTTTGCCACAGCCCATGCCACCGGCTCGCCCTATCTCGGCATGCTGGCCGGGCTTGCCACCGGCGCCGTCTTCTCGTTGCTGTTCGGCTTTCTGACGCTGACGCTCGTGGCAAACCAGGTGGCCACGGGTCTGGCGCTCACCATTCTGGGGCAGGGGCTCTCGGCGATGATCGGCGAAAGCCTGGTCGGCCGGGCGGGCATCAAGATGCCGGCCCTCGACATTCCCGTGCTCTCGGATATTCCATTTATCGGGCCGCTTCTGTTCGATCAGGACCTGTTCTTCTACCTGTCGATCGCCATCGTCGCCGGAACCTCATGGTTCCTGTTCAAGACCCGCAAGGGCCTTGTGCTGCGCGCTGTCGGCGACAGTCATTCGTCGGCGCATGCACTTGGTATCAATGTGATCGGCATTCGCTATCTCGCCGTCATGTTCGGCGGCGCCTGCGCGGGGCTTGCCGGTGCGCAGCTGTCGCTGGTCTATACGCCGCAATGGACGGAAAATATGGCCGCCGGCAGGGGCTGGATCGCGCTGGCGCTCGTCGTCTTCGCCTCCTGGCGCCCCTGGGGCGTTCTGCTCGGCGGCTATCTGTTCGGCGCGGTCACCATCGGACAGCTGCATGCCCAGGCCTTCGGCATTGCCATCCCCTCGCAGTTCCTGTCGGCGCTGCCCTATGTCGTGACCATTCTCGTCCTCGTCATCATCTCGCAGAACCGCAGGATGACGCTGATCAATACGCCTGCGGCGCTTGGCAAACCCTTTGTACCGGACCGCTAGGCAAGCTAGACTTATCATTTTCGATCAAACCGAAAGAGGTGAACTATGAAATCCCTGAAACTCGCTCTCGCCGCCTCCGCGGCAGTCATCGCCGGCTTTGCCGCCTCGGGCGCTGCCGCCCAGGAAGACGTCAAGGCGTGCTTCGTGTATGTCGGCTCGGCAACGGACGGCGGCTGGACCCAGGCGCATGACATCGCCCGGCAGCAGCTGGAAGACACGCTCGGCATCGAAACGGCCTATATCGAGAACGTGCCGGAAGGCCCGGATGCCGAGCGCGCCATCGAGCGCATGGCCCGCTCCGGCTGCACCATCGTCTTCACCACCTCCTTCGGCTTCATGGAGCCGACCCTGAAGGTCGCCGCGAAGTACCCCGATGTGAAGTTCGAACACGCCACCGGCTACAAGACCGCCGACAATGTCGCGACCTACAATTCGCGCTTCTATGAAGGCCGCTACATCTCCGGCGTTATCGCCGGCTCGATTTCCGAAAGCGGTATCGGCGGCTATATCGGCTCCTTCCCGATTCCCGAAGTCGTCATGGGCATCGATGCCTTCCAGCTCGGCGCGCAGTCGGTCAACCCCGACTTCACCACCAAGGTCGTCTGGGCCAATACCTGGTTCGACCCAGGCCGTGAGGCCGATGCCGCCAAGGCGTTGATCGACCAGGGCGTCGACGTTCTGGCCCAGCACACCGACACGACCGCACCGATGCAGATCGCAGCCGAACGCGGCATCAAGGCCTTCGGCCAGGCTTCCGACATGATCGAGGCCGGCCCGGAAACGCAGCTGACGGCAATCCTCGACACATGGGCGCCTTACTACGTCAAGCGCGTCAAGGCGGTTCAGGACGGCACCTGGACGTCGGAGCAAAGCTGGGACGGCCTGAAGGACGGCATCCTCTCGATGGCGCCCTATACCAACATGCCCGATGACGTGAAGGCGCTTGCCGAAGAAACCGAAGCCAAGATCATCTCCGGCGAACTGAAGCCGTTTACCGGCCCGGTCACCCTGCAGGACGGCACGCCGTGGCTTGCCGAAGGCGAAACCGCCGATGACGGCACGCTGCTCGGCCTCAATGTTCTGGTCGAAGGCGTTGACGGAACCATTCCGAGCTCGGAATGATCCCGGCACAACCGGTACAGGAAAGGCGTCCGCAAGGGCGCCTTTTTTGTTGCCCCTCGGCTGATCGCCGAAACCGATAAACTTCATTCATAATTTTTGAATAGGTCTCGGGCACGAATACGCTAAAAGCGGTAACCGGCTCGCATATGGAGGTTTCATGTCACGCAGCGCTCTGGCCATTGTTCTTGCCGCCGGCGACGGCACCAGGATGAAATCGGACAAGACCAAGATGCTGCATGAAGTGGCCGGCCGCGCCATCGCCGCCCATGTGGTTGATACTGTTGCTCGTTCCGGCGTGGACGAGACGGTTCTCGTGGTTGGGCGAGACGGCGACAAGGTGGCTTCCGCCTGCGCCGCGCCCGAAAAGGCGCTGAGAACCTTCGAGCAGACGGAACGTCTCGGCACCGCCCATGCCGTGCTTGCCGCTCGCGAGGCGATTGCAGCAGGTTTTGACGACCTCATCGTGACCTATGGCGATACGCCCCTGATTACCGCCGAAACGCTCGGCAGGGCCCGCACCGCTCTGGCGGAAGGCAGCGACGTCGTGGTCATCGGCTTTGAAGCCGCCGATCCGACGGGTTACGGCCGTCTGCTGGTGAAGGACGGCGCTCTGACGGCAATCCGCGAGGAAAAGGATGCGAGCGCCGCCGAACGCGCGGTGAACCTCTGCAACAGCGGCTTGATGGCAATCAACGGTCGCCGCGCGCTCGAACTCCTCGAGGCGATCGGCAATGACAACGCCAAGGGTGAATATTATCTCACCGACGCGGTGGAAGTGGCGCTTGCAAAGGGCGGTCGCGCCAGCGTGGTGATGGCCGATCCCGACGAGGTGCTGGGCTGCAACAACCGCGCCGAACTGGCCGAACTCGAGCGCATCTGGCAGGTTCGCCGCCGCCGCGAACTGATGCTCTCCGGCGTCACCATGATCGCCCCGGAAACGGTGTTCCTGTCCTATGACACCGAGATTGGCCCGGACACTGTGATCGAGCCCAATGTCTGGTTCGGGCCCGGCGTGCGGGTCGCCGCCAATGTCACCATCCACGCCTTCAGCCATATCGAGGGCGCGTCCATTTCATCCGGCAGCCAGGTGGGCCCGTTTGCGCGGCTGCGCCCCGGCGCGGTGCTCCATGACAATGCCAAGGTCGGCAATTTCTGCGAAGTGAAGAACGGCGATATCGGCGTCGGCGCCAAGGTCAACCATCTGAGTTATATCGGCGATGCCAGCGTCGGCGCGAAAGCCAATATCGGCGCGGGAACGATCACCTGCAATTATGACGGTGTGAACAAGGCGAAGACCGTGATCGGCGCGAACGCCTTCATCGGGTCCAACTCGGCGCTGGTGGCGCCGGTGAGCATCGGCAACGGCGCCTATGTCGGCTCGGGCAGCGTGATCACTGTCGATGTGCCCGACAATGCGCTGGCCATTGGCCGCGGCCGTCAGGAAAACCGGGAGGGGCGGGCCGAACTGATCCGCGCCCGGGCGCAAGCCATCAAGGCGGCCAAGTCGTCCAAGTAGAAATTCAGCGGAGAGAATAGCGGAATGTGCGGAATTGTGGGAATTGTCGGCCGCGAACCTGTTGCCGAGCGGCTTGTCGATGCTTTGAAGCGCCTGGAATATCGCGGCTATGATTCCGCCGGCATTGCGGTGATCGACGGCAATGGCGAGCTTGTGCGTCGCCGCGCGCCCGGCAAGCTGGAGAACCTGCGCGCCCGGCTCGGCGAAGATCCGGTCGACGGCGTCACCGGCATTGGCCATACGCGCTGGGCAACTCACGGCGTGCCGAACGAGACCAACGCCCACCCGCACATTGCCGGCGATGTGGCCGTGGTCCACAACGGCATCATCGAGAATTTCGCCGAACTGCGCGCTGAACTCCTGGCAGAAGGCGCGGTGTTCGACAGCGAAACGGATACCGAAATCGTCGCCAGGCTGCTGGAGCGCTATAGCGGCGAGGGCATGGCGCCGCGCGACGCGGTGCTCGCCATGTTGCAAAGGGTGACCGGTGCATTCGCCCTGGTGATCCTGTTCAAGGACCGGCCGGAAACGCTCTATGTTGCCCGCTACGGACCGCCGCTTGCCGTTGGCTACGGCGCTTCGGAAATGTATGTCGGCTCGGATGCGATCGCGCTTGCGCCCTTTGCCGACGGAATATCCTATCTCGAAGACGGCGACATGGCGATCGTCGACCGTGACGGCGTCGAGTTCTGCGATTTTTCCGGCGCGCCCGTTTCCCGCAAGCGCCAGCCGCTGCAGCTCTCCTCGATGCTGATCGACAAGGGCAACCACCGCCACTTCATGGAGAAGGAAATCTTCGACCAGCCGGAGGTCATCTCGCATACGCTCGGCCATTATTGCGATTTCGCCAACGAGCGGGTGCAGACGGACGGCGACGGGATCGATTTCTCGAATGTCTCCAAGCTTGCAATCGCGGCCTGCGGCACCGCCTATCTGTCCGGCCTGATCGGCAAATACTGGATCGAGCGCTTCGCCCGGCTTCCCGTCGAGATCGATGTCGCCTCGGAATTCCGCTATCGCGAAATGCCGTTGTCGAACGATCAGCTGGCGCTGTTCATCTCGCAGTCCGGGGAGACCGCCGACACGCTCGCCTCGCTGCGTTACTGCAAGGCCAACGGGGTCAAGACCGGCGCGCTCGTCAACGTCACCGGCTCGACGATTGCCCGCGAGGCCGATGCGGTCTTTCCCATTCTCGCCGGGCCGGAGATCTCGGTCGCCTCGACCAAGGCTTTCACCTGCCAGCTGGCGCTGATGGCATCGCTGGCGCTCAGGGCCGGACGCGAACGCGGAACCCTGTCGCTTGCGGACGAGAAGACGCTCGTTCACCAGCTATCGGAAGTGCCGCGGCTGATGAACCGGGTGCTGCATGCGGTCCAGCCGCAGATCGAACGCCTGGCGCGGGAACTGTCACGCTTCCATCATGTCCTCTATCTCGGCCGGGGCACCAGCTATCCACTGGCGCTCGAAGGTGCGCTGAAGCTGAAGGAAATCACCTATATCCACGCCGAGGGCTATGCCGCAGGCGAGCTGAAGCACGGACCGATCGCGCTGATCGACGAGAACATGCCGGTCATCGTCATCGCCCCGCATGACCGTTTCTTCGAAAAGACGGTTTCCAACATGCAGGAGGTCGCCGCCCGCGACGGCCGTATTGTCTTCATCACCGACGAGGCGGGGGCGGCCGCTTCCGACCTGAAGACCATGGAAACGATTGTGCTGCCGAATATGCCGGAGTTCATCGCGCCCATGGTGTTTGCCCTGCCGATCCAGTTGCTGGCCTATCATACGGCGGTGTTCATGGGCACGGATGCGGACCAGCCGCGAAACCTCGCCAAGGCCGTGACGGTGGAGTGAGGCGGATCAAGGCCGCCTGATTGTAAATGTGGTAACCTCTCCCACAAGGAGGATCACGACAATGAAGATACGCCGCGAACGCCATGAAGATGTTCGTGCCGTGGATGCTCTGGTGCGCCGGGCCTTCTACGGACATCCCCACAGCGATGGCAGCGAGCCGGATATCATTCGCCGCCTGAGAAAGGTCGGGGCGCTCTCGCTTGCGCTGGTGGCAGAGGAGGACGGCCGCATTGTCGGGCAGGTGGCCTGTTCTCCCGTCGGGTTTTCCGGCGGTCAAAGGGACTGGTTCGGCGTTGGCCCTGTTTCCGTCGATCCTGATTACCAGAATCGGGGGATCGGGTCGGCGCTGATGCTCGGCGGTCTGGAGCTGCTGAAGGATGACGGCGCGCGCGGGGCGGTTCTGGTTGGCGATGCCGGTTTTTATGGCCGGTTCGGCTTTCGATCCGAGCCGGCGGTTTCGCACAAGGGCGTTCCCGCTGAAAACCTGCTTGTCTTGCCGTTTGAGGGCGACCCGCCAACGGGTGAGGTTGCTTTCCACCGCGCTTTCTTTGGCGAGGTCTGAGTGCTTCAACCCGCATTCAGGTAGCGGATCGCTTCGTCGCGGCGGAAGAGATAGAGCAGCATGCGCAGCGCCTTGCCGCGCTCTCCCTGAAGCTCCGGGTCCTGGTTGACGACATAGGCGGCGTCCTTGCGGGCAAGCGCCAGAATATCGCCATGCGCCTCCAGATGAGCGAAGCGGAAGCCGGGCATGCCGGACTGGCGCGTGCCGAGAAGTTCACCTTCGCCGCGCAGTTTCAGGTCTTCCTCGGCGATCCGGAACCCGTCATTGCTCTCGCGCAGGACCGAGAGTCGCGCCCGGCCGGTCTCTGAAAGCGGGCCCTTGTAGAGCAGAATGCAGGAGGAGGCCTCGTCGCCGCGTCCCACCCGCCCGCGCAGCTGGTGCAGCTGGGCCAGACCGAAGCGCTCGGCGTGCTCGATGACGATGATGGTCGCGTCAGGCACATCGACGCCGACCTCGACAACGGTGGTTGCCACCAAAAGCCGGGTCTCGCCGCTCTTGAACGCCTCCATTGCCGCTTCCTTGTCGGCGGATGACATGCGGCCATGCACAAGGCCGACATGTTCCGGCCCGAGGGCCTTGGCCAGTGTCTCCCGTCGCTCCTCGGCGGAAACGAGATCGACGGCTTCCGATTCCTCGACCAGGGGGCAGATCCAGTAGGCTTTCTTTCCTTCGTTCAGCGCCTGGCGCAGACGACCAACCACATCGCCGATCCGCTCGGAGGGAATGGTGACGGTCTGGATCGGCTTTCGTCCGGCGGGCTTTTCCGTGAGGTTGGAGACATCCATGTCGCCGAAGGCCGCCAGCACCAGCGTGCGCGGGATCGGCGTTGCGGTCATCACCAGAAGATGCGGCGACATGCCCTTGGCGGTCAGCTTCAGCCGCTGGTGAACGCCGAAACGATGCTGTTCGTCGACGATGGCGAGCCGCAGGTCGTGATAGCTGACATTGTCCTGAAACAATGCATGGGTGCCGATGATGATGCGGGCCGTGCCGTCGGCGATTTCCGCCTCGATAACCCGCCGCTCGGCAGCTTTCGTCTTGCCGGTCAAAAGTTTGACTGCGACGCCCGCCTTTTCCGCAAGTGCCGCAATACCTTCGTAATGCTGGCGCGCGAGGATCTCCGTCGGCGCCATCAGCACGGCCTGTCCGCCATCCTCCACCACCGCCAGCATTGCCAGAAGACCGACGACCGTCTTGCCGGAGCCGACATCGCCCTGGAGCATCCGCAGCATGCGCGTTTCCTGCGCCATGTCCGCGAGGATCGCCGAGATGGCATCTTCCTGACCGGAGGTCAGCGCGAAGGGCAGGGCGGCGCGGACCTTGCCGGAGAGCACCCCTGTCGCGTGAACGGGCCTTCCCTTTGCGCGCCGCATCCGGCTTCTGACGAGGGCGAGCGACAGCTGGCCGGCCAGAAGCTCGTCATAGGCCAGCCTCCGCCGGGCCGGGGCCTGCGGATTGAGATCGGTTTCGTCGCGTGGATTGTGAAGCGCAAGGAGCGCTTCCTTCAGCGCCGGAAAGCCCTGACGCCTGACGATCTCGCCGTCGATCCATTCGAGAAAGGCCGGGATCCGCTCGCAGGCATTGTCGATCGCCCGCCGCAGGACCTTGCCCGAAAGCCCGGCCGTCATCGGATAGACCGGCTCGCATTCCGGCAGGGTGTCCGCCTTGTCGGCGCTCACCATGTAATCGGGATGCACCATGGAGGGGCGACCGTTGAACCATTCGGCCCGGCCGCTGACCAGCACCGTCTCGCCGACGGGAAGCGCCTTCTCCAGCCAGTCCGCCTTGGCGCGGAAGAAGGTCAGCGTCAGCTCGCCCGTATCGTCATGGATGAACACCCTGTAAGGGGCGCTGGAACGCGCCGGCGCCGGCTGGTGCCGGTCGACACGGCCTTCGACCGTGACGATCGCGCCTTCGGGCAGGTAGGCAATGCCCGGTCTGTTGCGACGGTCGATCAGCGAGGTCGGCGTATGAAACACCAGATCGATGACGCGCGCCTCGTCGTCGCGCCCGGTGAGGCGCGCGAGCAGCTTTTCTAGCTTCGGCCCGATCCCGGATAGCGAGGTGACGGGCGCGAACAGGGGGTCGAGCAGAGCCGGGCGCATTATTCCCAATTGGACCCAAGGAAGCGCTTTGGCAAGGCTGACAAGCGCGAAACGAGCGGTTATAGAGACCAATCAACAAAGAAGGTTTTTGAAATGACCGGTCTGAAACGTTCGAGCGCCGACCTCGACCCCCGCCGCAGGCGGATCCTGTTTCGTTGCTGGCACCGCGGCATCCGCGAGATGGATCTGGTCCTTGGCCAGTTCGCCGAAGAGAATCTCGCCGAAATGCCAGATGACATGCTTGATGCGTTCGAGATGATCATGGCCGAGGAAGACAATGATCTGATCAAATGGATTAACGGCGCCGAACCTGTGCCAGACCACTTGCGTATACCGCTCTTCCAACGCATCTGCGCATACAGGCCGGATTTCGACCCGGTCGAAAAAGACATCTGAAGATTTTGCGACAACATGATAGCCGGATTTAACCCGAAAAAGCTGGATGGCCTCAGCGGCGCCGTCACCATCGCCAATGCCGTGCCGGGCACCGAACCGCTGGTGCTGGCGGAGATGGCGCGCGCCGGCCAGTCCGTCGCCTATGTGCTGTCCGATGGCCAGCGGATCGGCGATTTCGAGCAGATGCTCGGTTTCGCCGCGCCCGACATTCCGGTGCTGACGCTGCCCGCCTGGGACTGCCTGCCCTATGACCGGGTTTCGCCCGGGGCCGACACGTCGGCAAGACGGCTCTCGGCGCTCTCCGGCCTCATCGCCCATGCAGAAAGGCCGCATCCGGCGATCATTCTCGTCACCGTCAACGCCATGCTGCAGAAGCTGCCGCCGCGCGAGGTCGTCGCGACGCTCGGCTTTTCCGCCCGCGCCGGCCAGGTGATCGACATGGAGGTGATCGTCCGCCGGCTGACGGATGCCGGCTTCGAACGCGTACCGACCGTGCGCGCCGTCGGCGAATATGCGGTGCGCGGCGGCATTCTCGATGTCTTCGTGCCCGGAGCCGAAAACGGTCTGCGTCTCGATTTCTTCGGCGACACGCTGGAATCGATCCGCGCCTTCGATGCCGCGACCCAGCGCACCATCGGCTCGGTCAAGGCCTTCACGCTCAACGCCATGAGCGAGGTGACGCTGAACGACGAGAACATCGCCCGCTTTCGCAAGAACTACCTGTCTCTTTTCGGCGCCTCGACGCGTGACGACGCGCTCTACCAGGCGGTCTCGGAAGGTCGCCGCTATGCCGGCATGGAACACTGGCTGCCGCTGTTCTACGAGCGGCTCGAAACCATGTTCGACTATCTCTCCGGGTTCAGGATCGTCTTCGACCATGCGGCGCGCGAGGCCGCGGGCGATCGGGCGGATCTGATCGAGGACTATTATCAGGCTCGCCGCACCAATCTGGGCGCCGCCCATGGCGGACAGGGCGCGCCCTACAAGCCCGTGCCGCCGGACATGCTCTATCTCGACGAGACCGCATTTGCCGCCGGGCTCGAAGCGAACGAGGCCGTAAGGCTTTCGCCCTTCAACGAGGCCTCCTCGCTGGGCAAACCTGTCTTGGCGCTCGAAGCGCATGCCGGTCCGCGCTGGGCTGTCGCCGCGCAGGCGCGCAAGGGCGACGACGGTGACCGGGCGAATGTGTTCGAGGAAGCCGTCCGGCATATTGCCGACACCCGTTCGAAGGGCGGGAAGGTGTTGATCACCGGCTGGTCGGAAGGGTCTCTCGACCGCCTGCTGCAGGTGCTGAAGGAACACGGTCTTTCGAAAATCAAACCGGTCAAGGCGCTTTCCGATCTTCAGGGGCTGGCCAAGGGCGAGGCGGCGAGTGCCGTCCTCAGTCTTGAGGCTGGTTTCGAGACTGGCGACCTGCATGTGCTCGGCGAGCAGGACATTCTTGGCGACCGGCTGATCCGCAAGACCAGAAAGAACAGGAAAGCCAGTGACTTCATCACCGAAGTTTCGGGGCTGGATGAAGGTTCCTATGTTGTGCATGCCGAGCATGGCATCGGGCGCTTCACAGGGCTGAGAACCATCGAGGCCGCAGGCGCGCCGCGTGACTGCCTCGAACTTCACTATGCGGACGACGCCAAGCTGTTTCTTCCCGTTGAGAATATCGAGCTTCTCTCACGCTATGGTTCGGATTCGGCCGATGTGCCGCTCGACAGGCTCGGCGGCGGAGCATGGCAGGCGAAGAAGGCGCGGCTGAAGAAGCGGCTTCTCGACATGGCCGACGAGCTGATCGCGATCGCCGCCAAGCGTGCAACGCGCACCGCGCCACCGCTGGTGGCCGCCGAGGGGCTTTATGACGAGTTCGCCGCCCGCTTCCCCTATGAGGAGACGGAAGACCAGTATAACGCCATCGAGGCGGTGCGCGGCGACCTCGGCCTGGGCCGGCCGATGGACCGGCTGATCTGCGGCGATGTCGGCTTCGGCAAGACGGAAGTGGCGCTGCGCGCGGCCTTCCTGGCAGCCATGAACGGCGTTCAGGTGGCTGTGGTCGTGCCGACCACGCTTCTGGCGCGCCAGCACTACAAGACCTTTGTCGAGCGTTTCCGCGGACTGCCGATCAAGATTGCCCAGGCCTCGCGTCTTGTCAGCGGCAAGGAACTGGCCCAGACCAAGAGAGACCTTTCCGAAGGCAAGGTGGATGTGGTCGTCGGCACCCATGCGCTGCTCGGCACCTCGATCAAGTTTGCCAATCTCGGCCTGCTGATCATCGACGAGGAGCAGCATTTCGGCGTGCGCCACAAGGAGCGGCTGAAGGAGCTGAAGAGCGATGTGCATGTGCTGACGCTCTCGGCAACGCCCATTCCGCGCACGCTGCAGCTTGCCATGACCGGCGTGCGCGAACTTTCGCTGATCACCACGCCGCCGGTTGACCGCATGGCGGTCAGGACCTTCATCTCGCCCCTCGACCCGCTGGTGATCCGCGAGAACCTGATGCGCGAGCATTATCGCGGCGGCCAGAGCTTCTATGTCTGTCCGCGCCTTGCCGATCTGGAAGAGGTGCAGGCCTTCCTGCAGGCGGAGGTGCCGGAGCTGAAAATTGCCGTTGCCCACGGCCAGATGGCGGCGGGCCAGCTCGAGGACATCATGAACGCCTTCTATGACGGCAGCTATGATGTTCTGCTGTCGACAACAATCGTCGAATCCGGGCTCGACGTTCCGACGGCCAATACGCTGATCGTCCATCGCGCCGACATGTTCGGCCTGGCCCAGCTCTACCAGTTGCGCGGCCGCGTCGGCCGTTCCAAGACCCGCGCCTTCGCGCTGTTCACCCTTCCGGCGAACAAGCGCATGACCGATACGGCCGAGCGCCGGCTGAAGGTGCTGCAGTCGCTCGACACGCTCGGCGCCGGCTTCCAGCTCGCAAGCCACGATCTCGATATTCGCGGCGCGGGCAATCTTCTGGGTGAGGAGCAGTCCGGCCACATCAAAGAGGTCGGTTTCGAGCTTTATCAGCAGATGCTGGAAGAAGCGGTCGCCGAGGCCAAGGGCGACGAGGATGCGGGCGGCAGCGACTGGTCGCCGCAGATCGGGCTGGGAACGTCGGTGATGATCCCGGAGAGCTATGTGCCGGACCTGAACCTCCGCATGGCGCTCTATCGCCGCCTTGGCGAACTGACCGATGCCGGCGATATCGACGCTTTCGGCGCGGAACTGATCGACCGGTTCGGGCCGATGCCGGAAGCGGTGCAGTCGCTTCTGAAGGTGGTCTTCATCAAATCGCTCTGCCGCACGGCGAATGTCGAGAAGCTCGATGCCGGGCCGAAGGGCATCGTCGTCACTTTCCGCAACAAGGAATTTCCGAACCCGGCCGGCCTTGTCCAGTTCATCGCCGAACAGAGCGTCTCGGCGAAGATCCGCCCCGATCAGAGCGTGTTCTTCAACCGTGACCTGCCGACGCCCGAAAGGCGCCTCGGCCAGGCCGCGATCATCATGAGCAAGCTTTCGAAGATTGCCGCGGTCGGTTAGGCAACATCGCCGGAGGCGAGCTGCTGCAGCGCGTTCTGCAGCACCTCGACCGGCTGCGCGCCACTCAGCGCGTATTTCTGGTTCAGGATGAAGAAGGGCACGCCGGTGACGCCCATTTTTTCGGCATTGGCAATCTCGTTGCGAACGATCTCGACATCCGCATCGCTTGCCAGAAGGCGCGCGACCATCTCGCGGTCCATGCCGCATTCGGCGGCGATATCGGCCAGCACCGCATGGTCGCCGAGATTGCGGCCTTCCTCGAAATTGGCCTTGTAGAGCCTGTCGACCACCACATTCTGCATGGCGATGCTTTCTGTGTGAGCCCACAGCAGCAGCCGGTGGGCATCGAGCGTGTTCGGCCGGATCAGGATGCGGTCGAAATTGAAGGTAATGCCTTCCTCGCGACCGAGATTGGTCAGCTGTTCGTGCATCTCGTCGCGACGGATGGGGCTGCCGAGCTTCTCGGCGAGCATGGCCTGATTGTCGACGCCTTCCGGCGGAACGGTCGAGTCAAGCTCGAAGGGGCGCCACTGCACCACCACTTCGACATCGCCTTCAAGGGCGGAAATGGCTCGGTCGAGACGCGCCTTGCCGAGATAGCACCACGGGCAGACGACATCGATAACGGCGTCGATGGTTACGGTGTTCATAGCGATCCTTTCCAAAATTAGGAGGCGCTGGCTTGGTCGTTTTGCCCGCCGACAGGCTCACCCCTTTCGGGGATCACCCTCGGGCTTGCTCCGAGCACGACCCAAGAGGGGACGTCGGCGCGCGGGCAGACTTCACTGCGCGTTCTGATCCCACCAGGTGGGCAGCTGATAGCCGTAAATCGGCGTTTCCTCGGGCGGCATGATATCTTTCCAGCGCGCCACCCACTGGCCTTCCCGGTGATAGAGCGGGAGCATGTAGTGACCGTTGACGAGCAGCCGGTCAAGGGCGCGCACGGAATCAGTGAAATGCTCTGTCGAGCGCGCCTCCAGCATGTCATTGATCATCCGGTCGACATCGGGGTTTGCGACGCCGGCGAAATTGAACGTGCCCTCGATGTCGCGCGAACGAGTCTCCCAGCGCCAGATCTGTTCGGCGCCCGGTGACAGCGACGACGTGTAGTAGAAGCCCGGCGCGACCAGCACGATCAGGTCGTAGTCGAAGGTGTTGAGCCGCTTCTGGTACTGGGCGTCATCCACTGTGCGGATCGTCATTGCCACGCCGATGAGGTTCAGCGAATGCTGATAGGCGAGCGCCAGTTTCTCCTGGGCGGAATTGGTGGTCATCACCTCGAAGCCAAGCTGCTTGCCGTCGGGCCCGATCATCTTGCCGCCGTCAATTCTGTAGCCGGCTTCCGCCAGAAGACGCACGGCGGCGCCCAGAACCTTGCGGTCGGAGCCGGACCCATCGGTGACCGGCATCGCATAGTCGCCGGCGAGGATCCTCGGATCGATCACGTCGATTGCATCCTCGAGCAACTCGCGCTCGGTTTCGGTTGCGGGGTTGCCGTAGGCGCCCAGCGCGGAATTCTGCCAGTAGCTTTCGGTGCGCTGATAGGCGCTGTCGAAGAGCGTGCGGTTGACCCACTGGAAATCAAACACGTTCGAAAGCGCCTCGCGCACCCGCGCATCCTCGAATTTCGGCCGGCGCGTATTGAAGACGAAGCCCATCATCCCGGTCGGCGTCTCGGGCGAAAACGTGTCCTTGATCACCTGACCATCACTGGCGGCGGGGAAATCATAGGCCCTTGCCCAATGGCCCGGATCGTCGTCGGGATAGATATCGACCGCGCCCTTCTTGAACGCCTCGAACAGGGTCGAACTCTGCAGGTAATAGTCGACGGTGATCTTGTCGTAATTGGCGAAGCCGACCATCGAGGGCAGGTCCTTGCCCCAGTAGTCGTCGCGGCGGGTGTAGACGATGCGCTGGCCGGGCTCCACCGTTTCGATCGTGTAGGGACCGGACCCGAGCGGCATGGCCATCGTGTCTGTGTCGAAGGTTTCCGCATCAAGCGCATGCGCGGGAAACACCGGCATCAGCGCGAAGATCAGCGGTGTTTCGCGGTTGGCCTTGTCGTTGAAGGTGAAGCGAACGCTGCGCTCGCCGACCTTTTCCATCTTGTCCACGAGGTCGAGGCGGCGGTTATAGGGTGGCCGGCCCTTGTCCTTCAGAAGGTTGAAAGTGAACATTACGTCTTCGGGCGTCACCGGCTCGCCGTCGGCCCACTTGGCGCGCGGATCCAGGTTGAACTGGATGAAACTGCGGTCGGCGTCCCATTCGGCAGTCTCGGCCAGACGACCGTAAAGCGTGAAGGGCTCGTCGCGCGAGCGTTTCATCAGCGGCTCGTAGACAAGGTGGCCGAACTCCTCGTCCCACAACCCGCGGGCGGATGAGCGCATGCCCTTCAGCACGAAGGGATTGAGCGCGTCGAAGGAGCCGACCACGCCATAGGTGATCTCGCCGCCCTTCTTGACATCTGGATTGACGTAACTGAAATGCTGATAGTCCGGCGGCAGGGCCGGGTCGCCATGCATGGCGATGCCGTAGAGCGGATCGGCCATGGCCGTGCCCGCCCAGGCCACGGAGAAGAGGAGAGGAACAATGATGCGCATCGATTCGTCCTGTCTTGATCCTTTGATGGCCGACACTACCATGGCCGCCTCACCTTGCGAAATACGGGCAGGATTTTGCGGCATCTTGGTATTTTAGACGTTTTCGGGGGTAGAACACGAGCGAATGTGACGATATCAGGGGAAACACTGGCGGTTGAGGCCCGAATGAGGGATGGTCTGCCGCATTTCGGTAACATTAGGCATGCAGGTTCCAGCACCATTGACCTCATGCAGACGAACCAGGAGAGATATTTGATGCTTTCACGCGCCAGATTTATGAAGCATGTCGCGGTTTGCGCTTTCACGATTGCCGGCATGTCCGCCGCAGGCGCATCGGCCCAGGACCAGCAGGCGGCCCAGCAGCAGGGACAGGGATTGCCCACCCAGGGTTGGTTCAAGACCTGCAACGACAATGGTCAGGCAAATATCTGCATCGTTCAGAACTATGCCCGCGCCGAAAACGGCCAGGTTCTGACAGCCGTTGGTCTGATCACGCCGCAGGGCGGTAATGGCCAGCCGATGCTGCAGGTCACTGTTCCGACCTTCCGCGTCATTCCGGCCGGCGTGACCATGCAGATCGACAATGCCAACCCGCAGCGCATCGATTACGCGCTGTGTACCAACGAACAGTGCATCGCCCAGGCGCCGCTGACCGACACGCTGGTCAGCGCTATGAAGCGCGGCGGCAAGGTGACCTTCACCTCGGTGAACGTGCGTCAACAGCCGAACCCGGTCGACGTGACCCTCAGCGGCTTCACGGCAGCCTTTGACGGCGATCCGATCAGCCAGCCCGACCTTGTCGAGAGCCAGCGCAACCTGGATGAATCGATCAAGAAGATGGCCGTTGACCGCCGCAAGAAGATCGAGGAAGCCCAGCAGAGCGCCACCGGCGGCAACTGATCAGGCAGCCCCGAACGAAAGCAAAGGCCCGGTCGCCTCTCGGCGGCCGGGCCTTTTCATGTTGGGTCTGAGCCCGCGTCGCATCAGTGGGAGACTGCGTAACGCGGGGCAAGCTGTCCGTTATCCGTCACGGTGAAGATCTCGCCGATCTGCGGGTTGCGCAGCGGTTCGCCGCTCCGATCATGTTCGAGATTGGCTTCCGAGACATAGGCCACATAGCCCTTTTCGTCGTTTTCCGCGACGAGGTGATAGAAGGGCTGGTCCTTGTCCGGACGGATTTCAGGCGGAATGGAATTGTACCATTCGTCGGTACGGGAGAATTCCGCGTCCACATCGAATACGACGCCCCGAAAGGGAAGCGTACGATGGCGGACGATATCGCCGATATTGTATTTCGCTTCGCGTATCTTCATGAGCATTTCCTTTCGAATAATATATGGAAACGCACCACGGAGACTGCAAGAGGCGTCTCGGTTTTGCCGCAAAAGCTTTTGAAAACAAAAAGAAAACCGGCCGCCCGAAGGCGACCGGTCTTTTGCTGTCTGAAAGACGGCTCGGGCTTGGATCAGACCGAGTAGTACATGTCGAACTCGACCGGGTGCGGCGACATTTCGAAACGCAGCACTTCTTCCATCTTCAGGTCGATATAGGCGTCGATCTGGTCGTCGTCGAACACGCCGCCGGCCGTCAGGAAGGCGCGGTCGGCATCAAGGCATTCAAGTGCCTCGCGCAGCGAACCGGCAACCGTCGGGATTTCCTTCAGCTCTTCCTTGGGCAGGTCGTAGAGGTCCTTGTCCATGGCGTCGCCCGGATGCAGCTTGTTCTTGATGCCGTCGAGGCCGGCCATCATCAGGGCTGCGAAGGCGAGGTAGGGGTTGGCGCCCGGATCGGGGAAGCGGACTTCAACGCGCTTTGCCTTCGGCGAGGAGCCGAACGGGATACGGCAGGACGCCGAGCGGTTGCGGGCCGAATAGGCCAGCAGAACCGGAGCCTCGAAGCCCGGGACCAGACGCTTGTAGGAGTTGGTCAGCGGGTTGGTGAAGGCGTTGATGGCCTTGGCATGCTTGATGATGCCGCCGATGTAGTAAAGGCAGGTTTCCGACAGACCGGCATATTCGTCACCGGCGAAGGTCGGCTTGCCGTCCTTCCAGATCGACTGGTGAACGTGCATGCCCGAGCCGTTGTCGCCATAGACCGGCTTCGGCATGAAGGTCGCGGTCTTGCCATAGGCATGGGCAACCTGGTGGACGCCGTACTTGTAGATCTGGGTCTTGTCGGCCATGCGGGTCAGCGTGTCGAACACCATGCAGAGCTCGTGCTGCGCGGAAGCCACTTCGTGGTGATGCTTCTCGACGGTGATGCCCATTTCGGCGAGAACCGTCAGCATTTCCGAACGCATGTCCTGGACGCTGTCGACCGGCGGGACCGGGAAGTAGCCGCCCTTCATGCGCGGACGGTGACCCATATTGCCGGTTTCATATTCGGTAAAGGCGTTCGACGGCAGTTCGGTGCTGTCGAGCTGGAAACCGGTATTGTAGGGATCGGCGGAGAAACGGACGTCGTCAAAGACGAAGAATTCGGGCTCGGGACCGAAGAAGGTGGTGTCGCCGATGCCGGTCGACTTCAGATAGGCTTCAGCCTTCTTGGCCGTGCCGCGCGGGTCGCGGTTATAGGCTTCGCCGGACAGCGGCTCGAGAACGTCGCAGAAAACAGCCATGGTGGACTGAGCGAAGAAGGGGTCCATGTGTGCCGTTTCGGTGTCAGGCATCAGGACCATGTCGGACTCGTTGATGGCCTTCCAGCCGGCGATCGACGAACCGTCGAACATGATGCCGTCGGCGAACATGTCTTCATCGACAGCCGAAACGTCCATCGTCACGTGCTGCAGCTTGCCCTTGGGATCGGTAAAGCGCAGATCGACGAACTTGACGTCGTTGTCTTTGATTTGTTTCATAATTTCAGCAGCTGTCGTCATTTAACGTTTTCCTTGCATAAGAAGATGACGATAGGGATACCCCGTCTTTCCGGATGAAAAGAGGAGGGATGGATCAGATGGCGTCAACGCCGGTTTCACCGGTGCGGATACGCACGACGCCCTCGACATTGGAAACGAAGATTTTTCCATCGCCGATGCGCCCGGTCTGCGCGGCATTGCGGATGGCATCGATGACGGCATCCACATTGTCGTCTGCCAGCACGACCTCGACTTTGACTTTGGGAAGAAAGTCGACGACGTACTCGGCGCCACGGTATAGTTCCGTGTGACCCTTCTGGCGCCCGAAGCCTTTCGCTTCCGTGACAGTGATGCCCTGCAGGCCGACTTCCTGAAGGGCTTCCTTCACTTCGTCGAGCTTGAAAGGCTTGATGATCGCTTCGATCTTTTTCATGAGAAAATTGCTCTCCGCTTCTCCCGTTGAAGCAGGCATCAGCCCGCTCGGAACTTCAGATGCACATTGCATGCCAGTTTGATCATATTGTCCCGTAATCGCACCAAAAGGGAAGGGTGTTTTTACGGAAGCCACGGCTTTGCTGATGTGCCACCGAAATCAGGCTCGCCAAAAGGCGGGCTTGCGTCAAGAGCGGGGCAATTCCATCGCAAAATACGGCCAGTGCCTGATGATTCAGCAGACATCTGTGTTTAAATATTAGGCAATTGACCATTCTATGAACACTATAAAAGCAGCACTTGCGCTCGCGCCGCATTTGCCTTTCTACTCCTCGGCGCAATATGGAGGTCTCTGACATGCTGCTCCTGACACCGGAAGAGATGGGCCGCGCCGACAGGGGTGCGGCGGAAAGCGGGATCGACAGCTACGGGCTGATGATCAGGGCCGGCCACGCCGTTTCCGCCGCCTTCCTGCGCCTTTATCCTGCGGCCAAGCATGCGGATGTCCTCTGCGGCCCGGGCAATAACGGCGGCGACGGCTATATCGCCGCGGAAGCGCTGAAACAGGCGGGCGCTGAGGTTTCGCTTTTTCATCTTGGCGATCAGGAAAGCCTGAAAGGCGATGCTTGGCGCGCCTTTCAGGCCTGCAGCGTAGCTGGCAGACCGATGGAGCAATACCGACCCACCACCGGCGCGGTGATCATCGATGCCCTGTTCGGGGCCGGACTGCAGCGACCGCTTTCCGATGCGCTCTGCGCCTTGATCGGTCAGGTGAACGAGGCGGGGCTACCCGTGATTGCCGTCGACCTGCCTTCCGGCATAAGCGGATTGACCGGCGAGGTTCAGGGAGCAGCCTTCACCGCCACCCACACGGTCACCTTCATGCGGGCAAAGCCGGGTCACTATCTTCTGCCGGGGCGCGATCATTGCGGCAAACTGGAGGTCTTCGATATCGGCATTCCGCAACGCATTCTTAAAGAGGCGGGCGGGGCGCATCGTCTCAACGGACCGGATCTGTTTGCCCATGCACTGCCTGTGCTCGCCGCATCATCGCACAAGTTCAGGCGCGGTCATCTCGGTGTTTTCAGCGGCGGGCCGTCGGCCTCCGGCGCGGCGCGGCTTTCCGCGACGGCGGGTCTCAGGACGGGCGCCGGGCTGGTGACGCTTGCCGTGCCGCCAAATGCCGCGATGGTTGTCGCGAACCAGGTGACCGCAGTCATGCTGCAAGCGGTTCCTGACGTCGCCGCACTCGAGAAATGGATTGAAGACAGGCGGCTTTCCGCCTTCGTGCTCGGGCCGGGCTTCGGTGTCGGCGAGAAGGCGCGGGCCTTCGTCTCGACCCTTGCCGGGCGTACTCTGGTGCTGGACGCTGACGGGATCTCATCCTTTGCCGATGAGCCCGACGCCCTGTTTGCGCTGCTTTCCGGAGGCGATCCGCATTGCGTGCTGACGCCGCATGAGGGCGAGTTCGCGCGGCTTTTTCCCGACCTCGCCGCCGGGATGGACATCGGTAAGCCGGAGAAAGCCCGCCGCGCGGCCGAGCGCGCCAATGCCATCGTGCTGTACAAGGGCGCGGATACCGTGATCGCCGCCCCGGACGGCCGCATCGCCATCAACGCAAATGCGCCGCCCTGGCTTGCGACAGCGGGTTCCGGCGACGTTCTGGCGGGGATCATCGGCGGCCTTCTGGCGCAGGGCATGCCTGCTTTTGAAGCGGCAGCCGCCGGCGCCTGGCTTCACGGGGAAGCGGGAAACCGTGCAGGCGAAGGGCTGACAGCGGAGGATCTGCCGAACCATCTGAAGCCCTTGAGCGCGCTCAACTGACCTTCTGCTGCAGCGCCATGGCGCCCGCAGGGGCGCGGACCTTGCCGTTGGTGATGAAGAAGGCATAGACGTCGCGCGGCGCCGTTTCGGGCTTCGTCTCATCTACGGGCGGCAAGTCGCCGGGCACGCCGCCCTCGGCCCAGGTCTTGAGACGCCCGGCCCAGCGGTTCATATCGTCGTCGCGATAGCAATGCGGATTTTCCTCCGCGCCCTTCTGCAGGCGGCAATAGACGAAATCACCGGTGACATCGGCGATCATCGGATATTCGGGATGATCCGCACAGACGATTGTCGCGCCGTAACGGCGCACCAGTTCAACGAATTCCGGAATAACAAAAGATGGATGACGGACTTCGATCGCATGGGAAAGCTGAATTCCATCATGTCTTTGCGGCAGGATCTTCAGAAAGTCCTCAAAGTCGTCCAACTCGAATTTCTTTGTCGGCATGAACTGCCAGAGGATCGGTCCGAGCCTGTCGCCAAGTTCGGTGATGCCCTGATTGAGGAATTTCTCGATGGAGCCTTCGGCTTCCTTGAGCTTCTTGCGGTTGGTACAGTAACGGCTTGCCTTCAGGGAAAACACGAAACCATCCGGCACGCTCGCCGCCCATTTGGCAAAGGTGGCGGGCTTCTGCGACGAATAATAGGTGCCGTTCACCTCGATGACCTTGAGCTTGTCAGCTGCATATTCGAGCTGCCGGGTCTTCGGCAGTTTGTCCGGATAAAAGCTCTCATTCCAGGGATCGAAGGTCCAGCCGCCGATCCCCGCACGAATTTCTCCAGCCTCGGATGTCATCATATCCCGCTCCCCGGCTATTCAGCCGCTTCCGTTTTTTTCGGCGGCCGCCGTTCAAGCAATTCCTGCATGTAGATGCCGGTATAGGAGCGCTTCTCCTTGACGATGTCCTCCGGCGTGCCGGTCGCGACGATCTCGCCGCCGCCGTCGCCGCCTTCCGGGCCGATATCGATCACCCAGTCGGCGGTCTTGATCACTTCGAGATTATGCTCGATGACCACGACGGAATTGCCCTGTTCGACCAGCTTGTGCAGCACGTCGAGCAGCTTGGCGACGTCATGGAAATGCAGACCCGTGGTTGGCTCGTCGAGAATATAGAGCGTCTTTCCGGTGGAGCGGCGCGACAGTTCCTTGGCCAGCTTGACGCGCTGGGCTTCACCGCCCGACAGCGTATTGGCCTGCTGGCCGACCTTGATATAGCCGAGACCGACGTCCTGCAGCGTCTGCAGCTTGTCGCGCACCGAAGGCACTGCGGAAAAGAACTCGACGCCTTCCTCGACCGTCAGTTCGAGAATATCGGCGATCGACTTGCCCTTGAACTGAACTTCCAGCGTTTCGCGATTGTAGCGCTGTCCGTGGCAGACGTCGCAGGTGACATAGACATCCGGCAGGAAGTGCATTTCGATCTTGATCAACCCGTCGCCCTGGCAGGCCTCGCAGCGACCGCCCTTGACGTTGAAGGAGAAACGGCCGGGCTGATAGCCGCGCGCCTTCGCCTCCGGCAGGCCGGCGAACCATTCGCGTATGGGCGTGAAGGCGCCGATATAGGTCGCAGGGTTGGAGCGCGGCGTGCGGCCGATCGGGGACTGGTCGATGTCGATCACCTTGTCGACGAATTCCAGCCCCTCGATCCGGTCATGCGGCGCCGGGTTTTCACGCGCGCCCATGATCCGCCGCGCTGCCGCCTTGTAGAGCGTCTCGATCAGGAAGGTTGACTTGCCGCCGCCCGAAACGCCGGTAACGGCGGTAAAGACGCCAAGCGGAATTTCGGCGGTGATGTTTTTCAGATTGTTGCCGCGCGCGCCGACCACTTTCAGCGCCTTGCCCTTTTTCGGCTTGCGCCGTTCGGCGGGCACGGCAACGGCCTGCACCCCGCTCAGATACTGCCCGGTCAGCGATTTCGGATTGGCCATGATCGCCGCCGGCGTGCCCTCGGCAATGATTTCACCGCCGTGAATACCGGCAGCCGGGCCGATATCAAGCACGTAGTCGGCGGCCAGGATCGCGTCCTCGTCATGCTCGACCACAATCACCGTGTTGCCGATATCGCGCAGATGTTTCAGCGTGTCGAGAAGCCGCGTGTTGTCGCGCTGGTGAAGGCCGATGGAGGGCTCATCAAGCACGTAGAGCACGCCGGTGAGCCCTGAACCGATCTGCGAGGCAAGCCGGATGCGCTGGCTCTCGCCGCCCGACAGCGTGCCGGAATTGCGCGACAGCGTCAGGTATTCAAGGCCGACATCATTCAGGAAGCGCAGCCGCTCGTTGATTTCCTTCAGGATGCGCACGGCGATATCGTTTTGCTTCTGCGAGAAACGCGCTGGCAGGCCGTCGAACCAGTCGCGCGCGCCCCTGATCGACATTTGGCTGACATGGCCGATATGACGACCATCGATCTTGACGGCGAGCGCCTCGGGCTTCAGCCGGTATCCGTCGCAGGCCGGGCAGGGGGCGGCCGACATGTAGCGTTCGATCTCCTCGCGCGCCCAGGCGGAATCCGTCTCCTTCCAGCGGCGCTCGAGATTGGGTATGATTCCTTCGAAGGTCTTTGTCGTCTTGTAGGATCGTGCTCCGTCGGCGTAATGGAACTCGATCTTCTCGTCCGTACCCTGCAGGATCGCATCGGTTGCGGTCTTCGGCAGCTTGTCCCAGCGCTCGGTCATCTTGAAGCCGAAATGCCTGCCGATCGCCTCCAGCGTCTGCTTGTAATAGGGCGAGGAGGATTTTGCCCACGGCGCAATCGCCCCTTCGGAGAGTTTCTTGGCGCGGTCGGGCACGACCAGTCCTTCGTCGATCTTCTGCTGGAAGCCGAGGCCGTCACAGGTCGGGCAGGCGCCGACGGGATTGTTGAAGGAGAACAAGCGCGGCTCGATTTCGGAAATCGTGAATCCGGAAACAGGGCAGGCGAATTTTTCCGAGAAAACAAGCCTTTCATGGGTTTCGTTCAGAGATTTGTTCTTCGCGCCGCCGGCCGTCGTCTCCCCCTCGGGCAGCGGCTTGTCGGCAAATTCGGCGATGGCGAGGCCGTCGGCGATGTCCAAGCAGGTCTCAATGCTGTCCGCCAGCCGTGTTGCCAGGTCCGAGCGTACGGCGACGCGGTCGACCACCACATCGATATCGTGCTTGTATTTCTTGTCGAGCTTCGGGGCGTCAGCGATCTCGTAGAATTCGCCGTCAATCTTGACCCTCTGAAACCCCTTCTTCTGCAGCTCCGCCAGCTCCTTGCGGAACTCGCCCTTGCGGCCCCGCACCAGCGGCGCAAGCAGATAGAGCCGGGTCCGCTCCTCGAGCGCCAGAATGCGGTCGACCATCTGTGTCACCGTCTGGCTTTCGATCGGAAGTCCGGTTGCCGGCGAGTAGGGTACGCCGGTGCGGGCGAACAGAAGGCGCATATAGTCGTAGATTTCGGTGACCGTGCCGACGGTCGAACGCGGGTTCTTCGAGGTCGTCTTCTGCTCGATCGAGATCGCCGGCGACAGGCCGTCGATGCGGTCGACATCGGGCTTTTCCATCATCTCGAGGAACTGCCGGGCATAGGCCGAAAGGCTCTCCACGTAACGGCGCTGGCCCTCCGCATAGATCGTGTCGAAGGCGAGCGACGATTTGCCGGAGCCCGAAAGCCCGGTCATCACGATCAGCGAATTGCGCGGAAGATCGACATCGATCCCCTTGAGGTTATGCTGGCGCGCGCCGCGAATGGAGATATTTTTGAGTTCGCTCATGGCTTTCGGCTTCTCGGCAAGAAAAAAATCGGTTCTTATGTAGTTCGCAGGGACGGGCTGTCGAGGCTCTGCCTTCAATACGACGCGAGAAATGAATCGGTTGACGGCATCATATCAGCGCACTAGAACAAATAAAGAACATTTTTATTGTGGATTTCACGCCTGCCATTGGTCGCCATGCGGCAGATCGTTTATGCTGGCGCGAAATTCTTCAAGAGGGCCGCGATCGCGGCCAAACAGGTGGTTTCATGGCAGGTAGTGTAAACAAGGTCATCCTCGTCGGCAATCTCGGAGCGGATCCGGAGATCCGGCGCACCCAGGACGGCCGGCCGATCGCCAATCTCCGGGTCGCGACGTCGGAAACCTGGCGCGACCGTAATTCCGGCGAACGCAAGGAACGCACGGAGTGGCACCGCGTCGTTATCTTCAATGAAGGCCTGTGCAAGGTCGCCGAGCAATATCTGCGCAAGGGTTCCAAGGTTTATATCGAGGGCCAGCTGCAAACGCGCAAATGGACCGATCAGGGCGGCCAGGACCGGTATTCGACCGAAGTCGTGCTGCAGGGCTTCAACTCGACGCTGACCATGCTTGACGGTCGCGGCGAGGGCGGCGGTCAGGGTGGCGGCGGCGGCTTTGGCGGCGGCCAGGGCGGCGGTTATGATGACTACGGCTCCCAGCCGGCCTCAAGCGGCGGCGGTCGCAGTAGCGGCGGCGGTTTCTCGCAGGACCTCGACGATGACATTCCGTTTTGAGGCCTGCTGATTACTCAGCTGTTATCCTTCCTCCTGCGATGTGATGACAGCTGCCCGATAGACGTAGCGTATGAAAGTGCCGGGGTTGGAGTCTCGTACATGAAACTGGTCCGTTAGCGACGATTGCACCAAACCAATGAAGGCGGCAGTGAGCTCGATCGTTCGAGTTCGTCTGCCGGTTTTGGTGCCCGTCTGCCTATGCAGACGGCGATTGCTTTTCTATGGGATCATGACATGACAGATGTTTTTTCCGCGGCCGCGCAGGCGCGTGATTTTTCCGGCTCTGTGGAGCGTGGCGGCTTTCGACTTACATACAGGTGCGAGGGGCAGGGCGAGCCTGTTCTCGTCATTGGCAGCGCGGATTATTACGCGCGCTGCTTCCCCGCGTTCACACGGGACCGATTCCGCTTCTACTTTCTTGACCATTGCGGTTTCGCTGCTCGCACTGATGGGCAGGCAGACGACGATTTCAGCCTGGATCGGATCGTCGATGATATTGAAGGCGTTCGCCGCCAGCTTGGCGTGAAACGCTTTGCTATACTGGGGCACTCCGGTCACGGCTATATGGCGCTTGCCTATGCCGCTCGTTTCCCGGACCGTGTCAGCCGCGTCGTGATGGTCGCAACCGCGCCAAGTCAATCGGAACTGATGCTCAAAGCAGCGGAGCATCGGTTTGAAGCTCACGCAGATCCAGAACGGAAAGCGATCCTTGCGAAGGATCTCGCTCAACTCGAAGCAGATATCGCGGCAGAGCCCGGCGCCCGCTTTCGGCACTTGCTCGTGCGCCTCGGCGCGCGGAGCTGGCATGATCCTGGCTACGATGCCCGACCCTTGTGGCAGGGCATTCCGATCAACGATCGGGTCTTCGATCATCTGTGGGGCGAGGTGTTTCGTGACATCGATATTCGCGCGCTGGCGACGAAGATCGAGGTGCCGGTGCTGATAGCGCTTGGCGCAAGCGACTATTTGATAGCGCCGCCCGAAAGCTGGGATGAGTTTCTTCCTGTCTTCAGGAAGGTTGACCGCGTGGTTTTTGCCAATAGTGGCCACACGCCGCCGCTGGAGGAACCGGAAGCCTTCGCCCAAACCCTGCTCGGCTTTGTCGAAAACTAGCGCATTTCAGCCTGCAACAGTCTTCAGGTGAAATGCGGTCTGCATACCGTCGATGACGAACTGCACGGCAAGCGCCGTCAGCATCATGCCGAGTATGCGGGTGAGAATATTGCGACCGGTTTCGCCCAGGAACCGGTCGATCAGCCCGGCGGCCAACATTGCCAGAAGCACCACCAACGAAGCGATGAAGATCACCCCCACCAATGCCAGCTTGTCGAGCACCGTTTCCATTTTCGACCCGAGCAGGATGGTAGCCGAGATCGCACCGGGACCCGCAATCAGCGGCATGGCCAGCGGGAAGGCGGCAAGATGGGCGATATTGTCCTTGGAGATCGCGGTTTCGGTAGTCTTTTCCTTGCGCTCCTGGCGCTTCTCGAAAATCATCTCGCAGCCGATCCAGAACAGCAGAATGCCGCCTGCGATCCGGAATGCGCTCATGGAAATGCCGAGAGCAGAGAGAATGCCATCGCCAAACAGGGCAAAGGCGACCAGCAGGCAAAAGGAGATCAGCGCGCCGCGCACGGCAACAAGCTTTCGCTCTGCGCGCGTCATGCCCACCGTCAGGGCCAGGAAAATCGGCACCATGCCAGGCGGGTCCATCGTCACCATCAAGGTGGTGAAGCCGCTCAGAAGCGTTCCCATGTCGCTCATCTGAAAACTCCCGGTTCATGTCGAAGCACAAGCGGAGGTGCCCCGTTCGCGCCACCAACTCAGAGTCGCAGTTTCCATTATTCAGTCAGCCTGCCACAACTCGGCCCTCAATGACGAATTAAATCTGTCGAAAGCCATTGATGTCAGCCTTCAGTTGCCGCCTGAAATTGGCGTTCGGTGACGGATTCGGCTATAAACCCACGATATGATTCTAGCTTGAGATCGTGATTCATTTTGACTGATCAAACGACACCATCGGGCGGGGGGCTCCCGCCGGGCATCGAGCCCATTTCCATCGTGGAAGAAATGCAGCGCTCCTATCTCGATTACGCCATGAGCGTGATCGTCAGCCGTGCGCTGCCGGACGTGCGTGACGGGCTGAAGCCGGTCCACCGCCGGATTCTCTACGGCATGTCGGAGCTCGGCGTCGACTGGAACAAGAAGTACATGAAGTGCGCCCGTATCACCGGCGACGTCATGGGTAAATTCCACCCGCACGGCAATGCCGCGATTTATGACGCACTGGCTCGTATGGCGCAGGACTGGTCGCTGCGCCTGCCGCTGATCGACGGACAGGGCAATTTCGGCTCGGTCGACGGCGATCCGCCGGCGGCCGAACGCTATACCGAGTGCCGGCTGCAGAAAGTCGCGCATACGATGCTCGACGATCTCGACAAGGAGACCGTCGATTTTCGGGAAAACTACGACGGCACGCTGTCCGAGCCCGTCGTTCTGCCGGCGAAATTCCCGAACCTGCTGGTCAACGGCGCTGGCGGCATCGCCGTCGGCATGGCCACCAATATTCCGACGCACAATCTCGGCGAAGTCATCGACGGCGCCATCGCGGTCATGGAAAACCCGGCAATCGAACTGCCGGAACTGATGCAGATCATTCCGGGCCCCGATTTTCCGACCGGCGCGCAGATCCTCGGCCGTGCCGGCATCAAGTCTGCCTACGAGACCGGACGCGGCTCGGTCATCATGCGCGGTCGGGCGACGATCGAGCCGATGCGCGGCGACCGCGAGCAGATCATCATCACCGAAATTCCCTATCAGGTGAACAAGGCGACGATGATCGAGAAAATGGCCGATCTGGTGCGAGAAAAGCGCATCGAGGGCATCTCCGACCTTCGCGACGAGAGCGACCGCGAAGGTTATCGCGTTGTCGTCGAATTGAAGCGTGACGCCAATGCCGACGTCATCCTGAACCAGCTTTATCGCTACACGCCGCTGCAGACCTCCTTTGGCTGCAATTTCGTGGCGCTGAACGGCGGCAAGCCGGAGCAGATGACGCTGCTCGACATTCTGAAGGCCTTCGTCGCCTTCCGGGAGAATGTCGTCAGCCGCCGGACGAAGTATCTGCTGCGCAAGGCGCGCGAACGCGCCCATGTCCTCGTTGGTCTGGCCATTGCCGTGGCCAATATCGACGAGATTATCAGCCTGATCCGCCGCGCGCCCGATCCGCAGACGGCGCGCGAACAGTTGATGGAACGCCACTGGCCGGCGACCGATGTCGAGGCGTTGATCCGCCTCATCGACGATCCGCGCCACAAGATCAACGAGGACGGCACCTATCAGCTTTCCGAGGAGCAGGCCCGCGCCATCCTCGAACTGCGCCTGTCTCGCCTGACGGCCCTTGGCCGCGACGAGATCGGCGACGAGCTCAACAAGATCGGCGATGAAATCAAGGATTACCTCGAAATCCTGTCTTCGCGCGTGAAAATTCAGGAGATCATCAAGGAAGAACTGGTCGCCGTGCGCGACGAATTCGGTACGCCGCGCCGCACCGAGATCCTTGAGGGCGGCCCCGACATGGACGATGAGGACCTCATCGCACGCGAGGACATGGTCGTCACCGTTTCGCGCAATGGCTACATCAAGCGCGTGCCGCTCAACACCTACCGCGCCCAGCGTCGTGGTGGCAGGGGGCGCGCCGGCATGTCGATCCGGGACGAGGATTTCGTTACACGCGTGTTCGTGGCCAATACCCACACGCCGGTTCTGTTCTTCTCCTCGCGCGGCATCGTCTACAAGGAGAAGGTCTGGCGTCTGCCGATCGGCACGCCGCAATCGCGCGGCAAGGCGCTGATCAACATGCTGCCGCTGCAGCAGGGCGAGGCGATCACCTCCATTCTGGCGCTGCCGGAGGACGAGGAAAGCTGGGCCGAGCTCGACGTGATGTTCGCCACCACGCGCGGCACGGTGCGCCGCAACAAGCTGTCGGACTTCGTGCAGGTGAACCGCAACGGCAAGATCGCGATGAAGCTCGACGACGAGAATGATCGCATCCTGTCGGTCTGGACTTGTACGCCGGATGACGACGTGCTGCTGACGACGGCCATGGGACAGGCGATCCGCTTCCCGGTTCCCACGATCCGCGTCTTCGCCGGGCGCAACTCCATCGGCGTGCGCGGCATTGCGCTGGCAGAGGGTGACGAGGTAATCTCGATGACCATCGTCAGCCATAACGACGCCGAGCCCTGGGAACGCGCTGCCTATCTGAAACGCGCAGCCCTTGAACGCCGCACCGAGACCGGGGAGGGCGAGGACATCGCGCTGGTCGGCGAGGATGTTGCCGAAGAAGGCACGCTCAGCGATGATCGCTACGAGGAACTGAAGTTCCGCGAGCAGTTCATCCTCACGGTGACGGAAAAGGGTTTCGGCAAGCGTTCGTCGTCCTATGATTTCCGCATTTCCGGCCGAGGTGGCAAGGGCATCCGCGCCACGGACACGTCGAAGACCGACGAAATCGGACGGCTGGTCGCCGCCTTCCCGGTACTGGACCGCGACCAGATCATGCTGGTCACCAATGCGGGACAGCTGATCCGGGTGCCGGTGGACGATATCCGCATCGCCAGCCGCGCGACCAAGGGCGTGACGGTGTTCAAGACAGGGGCCGACGAGAAGGTCGTCTCCGTCGAGGTCATCTCCGAACCGGAGGAGGCGGAACCTGTCGAGGACGAAGGCGCGGAAGAGGCTTCGGCCGACGGCGCGCCCGCCGCCGAGACGGGCGAGGGTGACAGCGAGGCCTGACAGGCGCTTCGCGAATTCAGGAAGCCGGGCCCCTGCGCCCGGCTTTTTCGTATCAAGGCCCGAGCGTTTGATGGCCGTCCGCAAAGCGGCTTGCGGCTTGCCACATTCCGTGACAAAAGGCCGGGACTGAAACCGAGGCATGACAAATGGCAACGGCTTTTTACCCCGGCTCTTTCGACCCGATGACAAATGGCCACCTCGACGTGGTGCTGCAGGCGCTCAATATCGCCGACAGGCTGGTATTGGGCATTGGCATCAATGCGGGCAAGAAGCCGCTTTTCGAATTCGAGGAGCGCGCCGATTTCCTGCGCCGAGCGGTCGCCGAACACCTGCCGGAGCGCACGAGCGATGTTTCCGTCGTGGCATTCCAGGGCCTTGCCATTGACGCGGCGCGGAACAACGGCGCGGGCATGATCATCCGCGGCCTGCGCGATTCGACCGACTTCGCTTATGAAATGCAGATGGCCGGCATGAACCAGACCATGGCGCCGGACGTCCAGACCGTATTTTTGCCGGCAATGGCGCTTTCCCGTCCGATATCGGCCACATTGGTGCGGCAGGTCGCGGCCATGGGCGGCGATGTGGAACGCTTTGTGCCGGATTTTGTGGCAACCGCGTTGAAGGCGAAATTCCCGCGCTAGAGCCCGGGACGAGGAAACGAAGTTCAAGGAGAAAACCATGAGGAAGACAATTGCGGGACTGGCTGCGGCCACGATGATGTCTGTGGTCTCGCTCGCCGGCATGGCGCAGGCAAAGGACGGCAAGGACCTTTTGACCCTCAACACGACCGATGGTCCGGTCGTCATCGAGCTTTTTGACGAGGAAGCGCCGCAGAATGTCGCCCGCGTCAAGGAACTGGCCGAGGAAGGCGCTTATGACAACGTGGTCTTCCACCGCGTGATCGGCGGCTTCATGGCGCAGACCGGCGATGTCCAGTTTGGCGATACCGAGGACGGCTTTGATCTCAACAGGGCAGGGATGGGCGGTTCCGACATGCCCGACCTGCCGGCCGAATTCTCCGATATTCCGTTCAAGCGCGGCGTGGTCGGCATGGCCCGCTCGCAGAACCCCAACTCCGCCAATTCGCAGTTCTTCATCATGTTCGCCGATGCCCCGCATCTGAACGGCCAGTACACCGTTATCGGTGAGGTCGTGGAAGGCATGGACAATGTCGACAAGATCAAGAAGGGCGATGCCGCGCAGAATGGCAAGGTCAGCAATCCGGACAAGATCCTGAGCGCGACCGTCAGCCAGTAACCCGCTTCCACATAGAGCGCCTTTCGATTTAATTGCATCTGATTGGCGCTCTATCTGTTTGTTTCAGCCGCATAATCTTTTCGATGCCCGTTTCGCTCCCGTCAGATTATGCTCTCGCTCAGCCACAGGAGAACCAGATGGCCGAAATCAAGGACCCGGAAAACACCTTCATCATGGAGACGACCAAGGGAAAGGTCGTCATCGAGGCGTTTCCGAATGTTGCCCCCAAGCATGTCGACCGCATTCGCGAACTGACCCGCGAAGGCGCTTATGACGGCGTCGTGTTCCACCGCGTGATCGCCGATTTCATGGCCCAGGGCGGCGACGTCGAGCATGGCAAGAAGGGCGGCAATGCAGGCCGCGCCGGCACGGGCGGTTCGGACAAGCCGGACCTTCCCGCCGAGTTCTCCTCCGTGCGCCACGTACGCGGCACCTGCTCCATGGCCCGTTCGCAGAACCCGAATTCGGCCAATTCGCAGTTCTTCATCTGCTTCACCGACGCACCCTGGCTCGACAAGCAGTACACCGTCTGGGGCCAGGTGATCGAAGGCATGGATGCCGTTGATGCGTTCGAACGCGGCGAACCCGTCCGCAACCCCGACCACATCATCTCTATGAAGGTGGCTGCGGACGCCTGATCCGGGGAGGAAAGGGCGCCGCTCTCCAAGTCTGGTCTCCCCTTTGGGAGAGATCAACGGTATCAAGCCGTAAAGCACCACAAACCCGCCCGGCACATGCCGGCGGGTTTTTCGAATTTGAGAAATGTCCTGATACAATGCGCGTAGACCTCTTCGACTTCGATCTGCCGGATGAAAACATCGCACTAAGGCCCGCAAATCCCCGCGACAGCGCTCGGCTGCTTGTCGTGCGTCCCGAGCGCGCGGAAAACGTCCTGGAGGACCACGTCGTCACCGATCTGCCATCCTTCCTGAAACCCGGCGACGCGCTGGTATTCAACGACACGAAAGTGATCCCGGCCCAGCTCGAAGGCATCCGAAAGCGCGAGGGCGGCGAGGAGGTGCCGGTGTCGGCGACGCTGCATCTCAGGAAGGCCGACAATCTCTGGCACGCCTTCGCCCGTCCCGGAAAGCGCATCAAGGCGGGCGACCGCCTGCACTTCGCCTCTGCGGACGGATCGGCGGAGCTGACAGCCGAGGTGACCGAGAAGCGGGAAGGGGGCGAGGTGGCGCTGACCTTTGCCCAACGCGGCGGTGCGCTGGACGAGGCGCTGATGCGCGTCGGCCATGTGCCGCTGCCGCCCTATATCGCGTCCAAACGGGCTGAAGACGGCAAGGATCGGGACGACTACCAGACCATCTACGCGCGTGAGAACGGCGCTGTTGCGGCGCCGACGGCAGGCCTGCATTTCACCCCCCGGCTGCTCGCAGCGCTGGAGGACGCCGGCATCGAGAAACATTTCGTCACGCTCCATGTGGGGGCGGGGACGTTCCTGCCGGTGAAGGCTGATGATACCGACGACCACAAGATGCATTTCGAGCGCGGCATCGTCTCGCCGGCAACGGCTGACGCGCTCAACGCGGTCAGGGCGCGGGGCGGGCGGATCGTCTCCGTCGGCACCACATCGCTGCGGCTGCTGGAAAGCGCCGCCGCGGAAGACGGGACAATCGGCGCCTGGGAAGGCGAGACCGGCATATTCATCACGCCCGGCTATCGCTTCCGCGCCGTCGACATGCTGATGACCAATTTCCACTTGCCGAAATCGACGCTGTTCATGCTGGTTTCGGCTTTTAGCGGGCTGGAGACGATGCGCGCGGCCTACGCCCACGCGATTGAAACCGGCTACCGTTTTTATTCCTACGGCGATTCCAGCCTGCTGTTCAGGAAAGACCGATGAGCGAAAACTTCGAATTCACCCTCAAGGCGACGGATGGCAATGCCCGTCTCGGCGCCATCACCATGCCGCGCGGCGAAATCCGCACGCCCGCCTTCATGCCGGTCGGCACGGCCGGCACGGTCAAGGCGATGTATCTCGACCAGGTGCGCGATCTCGGCGCCGATATCATTCTCGGCAATACCTATCACCTGATGCTTCGCCCGGGCGCCGAACGGGTGGCGCGGCTCGGCGGACTGCACTCTCTGATCCGCTGGCAACACCCGATCCTGACGGATTCCGGCGGCTTTCAGGTGATGTCGCTGGCGGCCCTGCGCCAGATCGACGAGAAGAAGGGCGTCACCTTCAAATCGCATATCGACGGCAGCGTGCATCACATGAGCCCCGAACGCTCGATCGAGATCCAGGGGCTTCTGGGGTCCGATATCCAGATGCAGCTTGACGAATGCGTCAGGCTTCCGGCAGAGCGGGCGGAGATCGAGACGTCAACCGAGATGTCGCTGCGTTGGGCAGAGCGTTGCCGCGTTGCCTTCGGCGACCAGCCCGGCAAGGCCATGTTCGGCATCGTTCAGGGCGGCGATATTCCCGACCTGCGCATCCGTTCGGCGCGCGGCCTGGCTGATCTTGATCTCAAGGGCTATGCCGTCGGCGGTCTGGCCGTTGGCGAGCCGCAGGAGGTCATGCTGGCGATGCTGGAGACCACGCTGCCTGAGCTCCCGACGACAAAACCACGCTATCTGATGGGCGTCGGTACGCCTGACGATATCATCAAATCCGTGGCACGCGGGATCGACATGTTCGACTGCGTGATGCCGACGCGGGCAGGGCGGCACGGCCTCGCCTTCACGCGGCGCGGCAAGGTCAATCTCAGGAATGCCCGCCATGCCGAGGACCTGCGCCCGCTGGACGAGGAAAGCGGCTGCCCGGCCACGCGCGATTATTCGCGCGCCTATCTGCACCATCTCGTGCGCGCCAATGAATCGCTTGCCGGCATGCTGCTGACCTGGAACAATCTTCACTACTATCAGCAGCTCATGCAGGGCATCCGAGCGGCCATCGCCGAAGGTCGCTTCGCCGATTTTGTGGTCGAGACCCAGGAAGGCTGGGCGCGGGGCGACTTGCCGCCCCTCTGAGAGCTTCGCTTCGGTTCGCCGAAAGGGTTTGCCGCAGATTTCGGCGCACTGTGCCGACAATCGGCCTCTTGCTCCTCGCGTTATGTGTTGCCCTCGGGCGTTGCCAGCCGGTTCGCCTGTAAGGGCCATTGCGACTCGGCAACATTGAGATCATGAGCAAAATATCAGTAAATTTGAATATAAATTAACATTTAGATATTTTTGCTGTGTATTAACAAAATAACTTATTTAAAATATAATAAATAATCTCGCTTTAGTTGTAAAAACACAACAGAATATGATATTCATTTTAAGAATCTTCTTTTTAATTCTGTTTTTTCTTCATTGTAGCTCGGTATCGACCCAGTATCACCATCGGTGAGCTTGCCTATCGCTATGCGGCTGACGAAAACACCGAGGTCGAGCCCTATGCCAACGTCTCCTATGTCGGGCTGAACTCGAATAGCTTTACAGAGACCGGAAATAGCGCAGCAGCGCTCAGCGTCGCGTCGGAATCGTCCAATACCTACTTCTCGACGGTCGGCCTGCGGGCGGCAGCGGAGTTTGCCGTCTTGGGGCAGGCGGGTTCCGAGGCCTATTTCGACATTGGCTGGCGGCATGCATTCGGCGATATCACGCCCAAGTCGACGGCGGTCTTTGCCGGCAGCGCGCCGTTCACCGTCTCCGGCGTACCGCTGGCGGAAAACACCGCTCTGATTGGCGCCGGGATTGATTTCGCTGTGTCGGAACAGGCAAAGCTCGGATTCGGCTATATCGGCCAGTTCGGCGATGGCGTCTCCCAGAACAGCATCAATGCGCGTCTCAACGTCAGCTTCTGATCAGGACCGTTTTCTGATGATGTCCAACAACCGGGCGCCTGCGTCTGCGTCCGGTTGTTTCTATTTAGGCAAAGGGCAGGCATACCGCAGGGGCAGAGCGCGCGCGACCTCATCCACAACAAGGCATACAAAAATCACATAAGGTAGATTATGGAACTAAATCTATACCACGAAACAAAAAATGGCTCCGGACTGTTTGCTCCCGGAACCGTGCGCAAAACGACCATCGCGAAGCGATTTAACGTAATGCATTCAGGCGATTGAAGGCAGCTGTGAAGCCTTTGAGTGAAATTGGATAGTCCACCATTTCATTGCCATTGATCGGCAGGCCCTTGATGTGGAGCGTGCCGCCGTTTTTCAGGCGGTCCAGCATGGCCGCGTCCATCGACACCGGAACAAAGCAACCCTGCGGCAGACATGTCGAAAATCCGAATTTCGGACCGGTGGTCTCCGTGTCGATTGAAAGCGAGACGCCCTGGGCCAACGCAAAGCCGAATGGCATGACGATCACGCCCTGGGCCTGATCGGCGGACGGAGCCGTCAGCTCGACGGAGATGACGCGTTGTCCGTTTTCCTTGGTGACCTGGACCTGCGTCATGACACAGCGGTCGGCATCTCCGTTCGAAACGCATTCGACGCGCCAGTCCTGATAGGTTTCGCTGAGAGAACTTGCGCCGTCCGGCAAGGTCGCGGAGGCCTGGCTGAACGGCACGGCGCTGATAAAGGCGGCGGTGACGACGGCTGCGAAACGACGATTACTCAATGGGTTTCCTCCACGGATGAACGTTGGTCTTTCTTCGACGTTCGCCGTCGAATGCAAACATGAGACTTTCGACTTGATAACACGATTCGCGTCCGACATCATTGCGCGCGAACGCGCCCGGTGTTTCGACGCGGCGCGACCGGAACGGCCGTGGGTTGAACTGCATGCATTTTCGTTTCGGCAACGCTTGCATGCGCGCTGCTTCGTGGCCATAGTCGCGACAAATTGTCAAATGCGCAGCCCCAGACAGGAGCTCTTCGAAAATGTCCTCCGATATGGACGGAAGCGGCCGGCGCGGCGGCTCGGAATCCTATGAGCGCCCTCGCCCGCAAGTGCCTGATATTCATGCCATTCTTGGCGACGACAAGCCTCGGCGCGGTTTTCGAATCCCGTGGGGTCTGGTTGTCCTTGTCGCGGTGCTGGCCGCCGGTGGTTATGCCGGTTACCACTACCTTACCTCCGGCGCGCTGCAGATCGTTGCGGCAAAACCGACCTATGTCACGCAGGATGTCGAGCGCGGGCCGATGACGGTGACGGTCGCGGCCACCGGCGCGATCGAGCCGACCATCAGGGTCGATATATCGAGCGAACTTTCGGGCACGGTGAAGACCGTGCGCGCGGATTTCAACGACGCGGTCAAAGCGGGCGATACGCTGCTCGAGCTGGAGACCGACGAATTGAAGGCCGATATCCTCAGCGCCAGGGCAAAGCTAGCCGCCGCCGAGGCCGATGTCGCCGCGGCAAAATCCGATCTGGAATCGGCAAAGGCCACGATGGAGCGCACGCGTACGCTCGTCGAGCGTGACGTGGCGCCGCGCCAGGAGCTGGAAGACGCCCAATTCGCCCATGCCGCAGCGCTCGCAGACCAACAAAGCGCCGAGGCGCGTCTGGCCGTGGCGCAGGCAGAGCTGGAACTCGCCGAACTGCGCCTCAGCAAGGCGACCATCCGTTCGCCGATCGATGGCGTCGTGCTCTATCGCAATGTCGATGTCGGCCAGACGGTCGCCGCCTCGCTCGAAGCCCCGACGCTGTTCGTGATTGCCGGCAACCTGACGGAGATGGAACTTCGGGTGAATGTCGATGAGGCCGATGTCGGCCAGGTCGAGCCGGGCCAGAAGGCGTCGTTTACGGTTGAGGCCTTTCCCGGACGTCGCTTCGCGGCGGAGATCCGGTCGATCCGCTATGCGTCCGAGCTCAACAGCGATGTCGTGACCTACAAGGCCGTGCTCGCCGTCGACAATTCCGACCTTCTCCTGCGTCAGGGGATGACGGCGACGGCCGATATCCTCGTGGATGAGACGCCTGACGCCATTCTGGTGCCGAACGCGGCGCTGCGCTTCACGCCCCCCGGCGAAACGGTCGGGGCCGCCGAGGGCGACGAGCGCACGGTCTGGATCCTGCGCAACGGCGAACCCATGGGGGTCGAGATCACGGTCGGCGCCAGCGACGGACGGTTTTCCGCTGTCACCGGCGGCGATCTGCGCGCCGGCGACAAGGTCATCACCGCAACCGGCAGAAACGGGCAGTGAGGTAGGGATCATGTCAACGGCGCCGCTCATCGAATTCCGCAATGTCTACAAGACCTATGGCACCGGCGAGGCCGAGATCGTCGCGCTCAACGGGGTCGATTTCGCCATCGAGGCCGGCGAGTTCGTTTCAATCATGGGGCCGTCCGGCTCGGGCAAGTCGACGGCCATGAATATTCTGGGCTGGCTGGATCGGCCAACCAGCGGGCAGTTCTATTTCCAGGGCGTCGACACGACAGAACTGAAGACGACGAAGCTGACCCTGCTGCGCCGCCATCTCCTGGCCTTCGTCTTCCAGCGCTACAATCTGCTGCCGCGCTCCTCGGCGCTCGAGAATGTGGAACTGCCCCTGCTCTATCGCGGCGTCAACCGCCGGGAACGCCGCGAACGGGCCGAGTTCGCCCTGTCGCAGGTCGGTCTCGCCGATCGTCTCGACCAGCGCACGCAGGAGCTTTCCGGCGGCCAGCAGCAGCGTGTGGCGATCGCCCGCGCGCTGATCACGGAGCCTGCCGTCCTGCTCGCCGACGAACCGACCGGTAGCCTCGATACCCGGACCAGCAACGAGATCATGGAACTGATCACCGGCCTCAACACCGAGATCGGCATCACCGTCGTCATGGTAACGCATGAGGAAAACGTGGCGCGCTATGCCAGCCGCCGCATGCAGTTTCTCGATGGTACGCTCGAGCGCGCCTACAGGCCGGGCCGAAGTGACAGGCAGGAGCGGAGCGACAGAGAGGAGGAGAACGGCCATGTTTCTTGAGATGATCAAGCTTGCCCTGCGCGCCGTCCGCCGTAACCTGCTGCGCTCCTTTCTCACCGTGCTCGGCGTCGTCATCGGCGTTTCCGCGGTGATCGCCATGGTCACAATCGGCAACGGCACGGCCGAACAGGTGCGCAGCGAGATCGCGCGCCTTGGAACCGATATCCTGTTCGTCAGGCCTGCCCAGCGAGCGCCCGGCGCGCCGGCAGAGGCGGCGAAAGGCTTCAGCGAGCGCGATATCGCAGCATTGCGCAACCAGGTGCCGGATCTGCGCGCCGTCGCGCCGCAGAACATCTCGACGGTAACGGTCGTCGCCGAGGGCGAGAACCGCAGGACGACCGTGATCGGCACCAATGACGATTTTCTCACCGCCCAGGACTGGACGATCGATGCCGGAACCGATTTCTCACGCGCGGCCGCTTCCGGCGGCGGGGACACTGCCTGCATCCTCGGCGCGACCGTACGGCGGGCGCTGTTTGGCGAGAACGATCCGGTCGGCAGCAATGTGCGCGTCGGCAACGTCTCCTGCGCGGTGATCGGCACGCTCAGGGAAAAGGGCGAGAGCGGCATGGGCCGCGACCAGGACGATATCGTGCTGATGCCGATCAGTGCCTTCCAGCGCCGCGTCGGCGGCGAAAGCTATATCGAGAGCATTCTGCTCGCCGCGCGCGAGGGCGTCTCGACCGAAAAGCTCGAGGGCGATGTCACCGCCCTCCTCCGCCAGCGTCGCAACATCCAGCCCGGACGGGCCAATGATTTCGAAGTCAACGACATGACCGAAATCGCCAATGCAGTGACCGGCACGAAAAGCCATCTCACCGGCATGCTGACCGCCGTTGCGGCCGTCAGTCTGCTTGTGGGCGGTATTGGCATCATGAACATCATGCTCGTGTCGGTCACCGAGCGGACCCGCGAGATCGGGCTGAGGCTTACCGTCGGCGCGCTTGAACGGCAGGTGCTGCTGCAGTTCATGGTCGAGGCTGTGGTGCTGTCGCTGCTTGGCGGCGTGATCGGCGTAGTGGCCGGTCTCGCTGTCGCCTATGCCGTGGTTCAGTATCTGGCGGTGCCCTTCGTCGTTGCCCCTTGGATGATCCTTGGCGCCTTTGCCTTCTCGGCGCTGATCGGCATCATCTTCGGCTATTTCCCCGCCCGGCGCGCCGCCCGCATGAACCCGATCGAGGCGCTGCGTCACGAATAGATCGGCGGTGTCTCCCGTCGGAGGCTGCTGCCTGCCTCACATCTCTCCAAAGAAAAATGCCCGCGGCGCAGGCCACGGGCATCTATAATCAAACTGGAAACCCTCGAGCCGATCAGGCCTTCAGGATCGACTTTCCGGCAAAGACTGCCTGCGCGCCGAGCTCTTCCTCGATGCGGATCAGCTGGTTGTATTTTGCCAGACGATCGGAGCGCGAAAGCGAACCGGTCTTGATCTGACCGCAATTGGCAGCAACGGCGAGGTCGGCGATGGTAGCGTCTTCGGTTTCACCCGAACGGTGCGACATGACCGAGGTGTAACCGGCCTTGTGGGCGGTCTCGACGGCATCGAGCGTTTCCGTCAGCGAGCCGATCTGGTTGACCTTGACGAGCAGCGAGTTGCCGACGCCCATCTTGATGCCGTCCTTCAGGCGCTTGGTATTGGTGACGAACAGGTCGTCGCCGACCAGCTGGCACTTGCCGCCGATCATCGACGTCAGTTCCTTCCAGCCATCCCAGTCGTCTTCGGCCAGGCCGTCCTCAATCGAGAAGATCGGGTACTTGCCGATCAGGTCCGCAAGATAGGCGGCCATTTCGCCGGAGGAGAAGGTCTTGCCCTCGCCTTCCATCACATACTTGCCGTCCTTGTAGAATTCGGTCGAGGCGGCATCCATGGCGAGATAGACATCGTCACCCGGCCTGTAGCCGGCCTTTTCGATCGACTTCATGATGAAATCGAGCGCGGAGATGGTGCTGGGAAGCGCCGGCGCAAAGCCGCCCTCGTCGCCGATTGCGGTGTTGAAACCGCCGGCAGACAGTTCCTTCTTCAGCGTGTGGAAGATTTCCGAACCCATGCGCACGGCATCGCGCAGCGTGTCGGCGCCGACGGGCATGATCATGAATTCCTGGAAGTCGATCGGGTTGTCGGCATGCTCGCCGCCATTGATGATGTTCATCATTGGAACCGGCAGGAGATGGGCGAAGGAGCCGCCGACATAACGGTAGAGCGGCAGGCCGCAGGCGGTCGCGGCGGCCTTGGCGGAGGCGAGCGAAACGCCGAGGATGGCGTTGGCGCCGAGGCGACCCTTGTTCGACGTGCCGTCGAGCTCGATCATCGTCTGGTCGATTTCCATCTGGTTCTCGACATCCAGGCCGACGATGGCTTCGAGGATCTCGGTATTGACGGCGTTGACGGCCTTCTCGACGCCCTTGCCGAGATAGCGCTCGCCGCCGTCGCGCAGTTCAACTGCCTCGTGCGCGCCGGTCGAGGCGCCCGAGGGCACGGCAGCGCGGCCGATGGTGCCGTCTTCCAGATACACATCGACCTCAACCGTGGGATTGCCACGGCTGTCGAGGATTTCACGGGCGAGAATGTCGGTGATTGTCGTCATGTCTGTCTACCTGTCGACCTTGCTGTTCGAATTTGTAACGGGCGCGCCAAGGCGCGGAGGTTTTCCTTAATGCGTCCGGTGTCTTGGGTCACCTGCGCATCGCAGCAAATCTGCATAAAGCAGTTCATTCGCCAGAACTATGACGAATGAAAGATTTTCTGGGCAGACCCCATGAAAATGCGGTCAATCCCTTGCGCCAAGACTATCTTTCCTTCGCGATCGCGTCAAAAGCCAGCAGTTTTTCGAGAAGACGCGGCATTTGATCGAGGGGAACCATGTTCGGCCCATCCGAGGGCGCGTTGTCCGGATCCTGATGGGTCTCGATGAAGACGCCGGCGACGCCCACGGCAACGGCGGCGCGCGCCAGCGATTCCACGAATTCGCGCTGGCCGCCGGTCGATCCGCCCTGCCCGCCCGGCTGCTGCACCGAATGGGTGGCGTCGAAGATCACCGGTGCGCCGGTTTCGGCCATGATCGGCAGAGAGCGCATGTCGGAGACCAGCGTGTTGTAGCCGAAGGACGCGCCGCGCTCGCACAGGAGAACATTGTCATTGCCGCTGTCGACGATCTTGGCGAGCACGTTCTTCATGTCCCAGGGCGCCAGAAACTGCCCTTTCTTCACATTGATCACCCGGCCGGTCTTTGCTGCCGCGATCAGGAGATCGGTCTGGCGGCAGAGAAAGGCAGGGATCTGAAGCACATCGACGACTGGTGCGACTTCGGCGCACTGCGCTTCGGTGTGAATGTCGGTCAGCACGGGAAAGCCGAATTCCTTCTTCAGATCGGCAAAGACCTCCAGCGACTTCTCCAGCCCCATGCCGCGCTGGGCGTTGAGCGAGGTGCGGTTGGCCTTGTCGAAGGAGGATTTGTAGACGAGGCCGATCCCGGCATCCCGGCAGATCTCGACAAGCCGCCCGGCCATCATGAAGGCGTGGTCGCGACTTTCCATCTGGCAGGGGCCGGCGATCAGCGACAGTCTGCCGCTGTTGGAAAATGCGACGCTTGCCGCGCCCTCACCCGCCGAAACGGTCCGATTGGTCATGTCATACTTCCTTGAAAATGAATGTGACGCCCTGTCCGGGCGCAGGTGGAACGCAAATCATCTCGTCCGCCGTTTGGTGTTGGATCGCGTTTTTCGCAAGAATGTCCGCGATATTGCCGATATCCGCAGCCTCAAAGGCGATCGCGCGGCCGAGAAGACCGCGCCCTGTGGCGGGCGTGTCGATGCCGAAGCAGGAGCGGAGATGGTCATGGGTAAAGATTGAAAGATCGGCGCCGGCCCCTTCCACGGTCACGCCGTAGGGATGGATATCTGTCTCGTGGCAACGGCTCAACTGTTGCAGCAGCGGCTCGAATTCCATCGGATAGTCTTCGCCAATCAGTACTTCGGCAATGCCGGTCACGCCGTTCTGGTGCGCCATCAAGGCTTCCGGCGGGCTCAGCGGCAACAGCCGCTCGCAGGTGAAGAAAAACAGATCCGGCGCACGAAGATCCGCCGCGAAGGCCAGCCGGAAACCGGCTTCCGCCTCGCTGCCGTCCTCGCGCTGGAATGTCCGGGAAAAGCGGAAGAGATCGCCTGCGGCGATGCCCTCCGCCGCGAAAGCCTCGTGGTCGGCGGCCGCATCCTCGCTCTTGAACACGATCGCCGAAAGCCCTTCCTCGCCGACGCGAAAGCGGAAGGCCTTGTCGCGCGCCACGAATTCGAGGCCGTCGCGAACGTGATTCTCGTAAATCTGAAGATCTGCGATCCCGAGCGGCTCGAGATAGCTGCCGTCGGCGAAATAGACGCAGGCGTTTTCCGTGCCGAAGGGGTGGCGGGCATCGGGCGCAACGCTGAAGCCGAGCGCGCTCAGCCGAAGGCGGGCGGTCGCCAGGTCGACGACCGGCAGCACGAGGTGATCAAGCGGACGCTGGGCTCGGTGCGAAAGAGACATGAGGCTCCTCCCTTATGAGGCGTCCTTGATGACATGAAAGCCGGCGGGCTTCAAGCAGTTGTCGAAACCCGTCGGCGATGGTCTGCGAGCGTGGCTCTACCAGATGTAGCGCAGCTTGGCCGAGGCGATCAGTGCCGAATATTCCGCGCCCCATTCGCCGTATGCGCCAATCGAGAGATCGGCCTGCGGTGTGAGCTGGATGCGCGCGCCGATATTGGCGGCAACGGCGCTGCCCGTCGGGGCATTGCTGGAGATCGAGAAGCCGTATCCCGGAAGAGCCAGGAAGCGCGCGCTCGCATTGCCGCCGCCGCCATAACGGTAGAGATAGGAGACGCGCGAATTGAACGAGAAGCGCTGCGCATAGTCCCCGGCAGCCGTGTCAAAACCGACGCCGGCCTCGACCGTACCCCGGAAGAGGTTCGAGTCGGAATAGGCGAGCGCCGAGCTGCCAAGACCGGCGGCAACCTCCTCCTGATAGGAGGGCGCGCTGGTGTAGACCGCGCTTGCTGCGGCGAAGGGAATGAAGGCCATGCCGCCATTGACGACGCGTCCGCCAACCTCGAAGCGACCGCCGAAGGTTGTCGCCGAATAACTGCCGCGTAGCCGGTCGACTGCCGTGCCGAAGGCAACGGTGCGCTCGGTGTCGATACTGTCGACCCCGAGGCCGACGGTTGCCAGGCCGTAAAGCCCCTGCGCGGTTTGCCCGGCAGCCGTGACGGCGGCGTGCAGCGACTGGCTGTCGGCCGAACCGTTCTGTTCGGTCTGGTCGTAGCTCGTCTGGCCGCCGCCGAAGACGAAGCCGATGGCGGTCGTATCGTCGAGCTGGGCCAGATAGCCGCCCTCGACGATATTGCCCTTGATGTCGGCACCCGAATTGCCGGCGCCGGAATCCCCGTCAACGCTCGCCGTCTCGCCGTTATATTCAAGCCAGATGGAATTGGCCGGCGTCAGGGAGCGGTACGGCGCGCCATAGGAGCCGCCGTAAGCGCCGCCATAAGAGCCTCCATAGGTGGAGCCGCGACCGGCCGAGGCCCAGTCCCATTGCGGCTGGCGGCTCGACGGCGTACCGAGGTTCCAGTAGGCAAGCGCCGAAGTTTCACCCGCCGAGGGAAGCGTGTCCTCGTCCTTCTCCTCGATCGGCCGCCATCCGGCGAGCAACCGGCTCGGATTGGACGAACGGCGCAGAAAGTCCTGCATGCCGAGAGTAGCCGTCATCGTCGCGTTGACACCGAGCTCGCCGCCAAGCGTCGTCATCGCCGCCTCATAGGCGCTGCCCGATTGCAACATGCCGGCAGACAGGGTTCCCGTCAGCGGCACGCCGTCGTTAAAGGCCTTGACCAGCTGATCGTTGACGCCCTTGCCAAGGGCGGAGAAATTGAAATTGCCGCCGACATAGGCAAGCGACATGTTCAGCCTGTTGCCTTCCTCGGAGATGGTGCCGCGAAACTGCGATGGCAAAGAGGCGAGCGGCGCGTCATAGGTGCCTGTAATCGCGCCGGCCTCCAGCAGCGTATATTGCTGCTTCAGTTCCCCGCCGTCGACGAACTCGACATCGAACTCGGTCTCGTCGAAGGCAACCGTGCCGGTCACCTTGGCCGGAACCTGGCTGGTCTGGATGACCGCCGCATAGGTCGCATCCGGCTCGAAGTCGATTTCGCCGTTGACGGTGATCGAGCCCTTCTCGTCGCCAGAAAGGAAGGTGCCGCCGGTGCGTACGGTGGTCGAGCCAATCTCGCCCGAACCGCCCAGGGCCGCCCCCGCCTTGATATCCGCTTTCGTGCCGCGAAGCGCGCCGTCAACCAGGAAGGTGCCGCCCTCGGCCTCGAGCGTGCCTGCGAACTGGTCATTGTCGGCCGTCAGCCGCAGCGTGCCCGGACCTTTCTGCGACACCGTTCCGGTACCGCGCAGAAGACCGGCAAATTCGATGTCGTCGGAACGGGCAAAGCTCAGCTTGCCGCCGGTTTCGATGGCCGCATTGCCCTGTAGCGTGCCGGTCGTGCCACCATTGCCGACCTGGATTTCCGCGCCAGTGTCGATATAGGTGTTGCCCGTGTTGGTGTTGTCGGCGGTTAGTACCGTCGTGCCCGCATAGGCTTCAATGTCGACTGTGCCGCTGATGACACGCGAGAACTCGTAGTCTGTCGACGTATGGTTAAAGACCAGGTAGCCCTGACCGTTTCCGAAGGAGACTTCGTTGACGTCGAGCGTACCGGGGCCCTGCGGGGCTATGCCCGGAAGAGAACCGATCACCAGCCCACCGATCGAACCGGAATTTGCCGCCAGCACAAGCTTGTCCGCCGTCAGCGTGCCAGCGTCGGAAAGCTGCAGGACGCCGGTTCCGTTCTCGCCGACCGTGAGGTCGCCTTCGATCGTCCATGATGACCCGGCTCCGTCCACCGCAGCGAGACCGATCGACCCCGTTCCCGAAGCGACCGCACTCTCGGTGCTGGTCACGGTGCTGCCATCGGTGACAAGCATTCCGCCATTGCCTTCGACGCCGACGGTAATGCCGCCATTCACGTTCCAGGATGACCCTGCCCCGCCCAGCGTCACGAGCCCCTCTCCGGTCGCCGTCGTTCCGATTTCCACTGTGCGGTTGTTGACGATGCCGCCGTCGGCAATCGCCAGAAGACCGGTGCCCGCGGAGCCGATCTCGAGGTTTGAACTGTTGTTCCATGTCGCGCCGCCAAGGACGCCGACCACGCCGACGCTGCCGGCGTCGCGACCGATAATGCCGCCATTGGAGTTCAGCGTAGCGCCGTTCTGCAGATCCAGAAGTCCATCGCCTGTGGCGCCGACAGTCATGCGGTTGGTGATCGTCGCCACGCTGTCGGCATCGGTGACGAGCATGACGCCCGTGCTGTTCTCGTTTGCACCGACCAGGGCGAAGTCCGCCGAGACGGAACCGCCGTTCGAAACGGCCATACCGCCTTCACCGCTGCGCCCGACCCTCAGAGAGGCGGAAAGTTGCAGCTTCGAGCCCGCGCCGTCGACAAGAACCACGCCTGTGCCCGCCGACGCATCGCCGATGTAGGCGTTGCTCGCCGTCATGGTCGCGCCGTTGAGGACCGAAAGCGAGCCCTCGCCGCCGGAACCGCTGCGCTCAACATTCCCGCCGATGGCGATGTCGTTATAGACATTCCACAGCGAGCCGCCGCCGGTTACCGTTGCTTCATTGCCGGTGGACGACGTGTCCTCGCCGATTGAAAGCGAACCGCTGATCGCCTGCGCGCCGCTCTGTACCGTGACGGAACCACTGCCGCTGCTGCCAATCGTCGTCGCGCCATAGCCGTTCCATTGCGTGCCGGCGCCAGACAGCGTGACACTGCCCTTCCCGCCCGCATTGCGGCCAATGATCGCCTGATCCGATTCGATGAAGGCGCCATTGGAGACGTTGAGCGTGCCGGTGCCGCTGTTTCCCACCGAGAGCCCGTTGGCGCCGGTTCCGTAGGTCCTGAGACTGGTGCCGCTACCCGAAAGCGTGAGGGCGCCCGAACTGCCATCCGCATTGCCGAGAATGATCGAAGCCGTCTGGCCGGTGGCGCCAGCCGACATGTCGATCCGACCGGTGCCGGCATCGCCGACGATGATCGAATTGTCCATCTGCACCTGCCCGCCCGCGCCGAGCGTCAGCGTGCCATTGCCGCCGGCCGATGCGCCAAGACGCGTCCGCTCGCCGTTGATCGTGGCGTTCGAGGTCACGCGCCCCGTGGCGGTGTCGCCTATGACGAATGTGCTGATATATTCCGTGCCGCGACCGGTTGGCAGAACCGGGGCATTGGCGGTGGTGTTGATGGTAACGTTGTCACCGGTCTTCGGCGTGTTGGTCGTGGCCGCGCCGTTTTCGAGCCAGTTGTTGGCCGTATACCAGTCTGTCGATTCGGCCCCGGTCCACTGAAAGTCGGCAGCAAGGCCCGGCGTGCCCGAAAGGAGGAAAAGCGCGGACGAACTCAGGAAGACCGAACGGGCCGCCTTCAGCCGCAAACTCACATTAAGCATGACACCTCCAGAACGGAAACGCTTGAACCACCTGCAGCCGGCCCTTGATGGTCACCGGATTCGCATGCTTGCAATTCTGGACTGCAGTAAATTAAGAACTTCTTGCGATGGGAGAACTGGCGGCCATGCTTAATGTTTATGGTTAGCGCTTGGTTAACGCGCTGGAGCCGTGTGTTTTCTCCGCGCGCGCAGCTATCACTTCAATTCCGCTCAATCTTCGTCTAAGAAGCGTCACAAACCGCTAATGACCGGAAAACAGGGACCGCTCGAGAATGCTTGAAACAATGCGCAAAGGCGCCCAAACCTGGGTCGCGAAACTCCTGCTGATCCTGCTGATCATTTCGTTCGGCATCTGGGGCGCCTCAAGCGCGCTTTTTTCGGGCAATTCCGACGTGGTGGTCCAGGTCGGCGACAAGACCGTCTCGTCCAATGAATACCGCCTTGCCTACCAGCGTCAGATCAACAGCCTGAGCAACCAGTTCGGACGCCGGCTGACCGGCGAGGAAGCCCGCATGATCGGTGTCGACCAGCAGGTCTATGCCCAGCTCGTTGCCGGCGCTGCCCTCGACCAGCTTGCCGACAACATGAATCTCGGCCTCTCCGAGGACAGGCTTGCCGAGATCATCGCCCAGGATCCCGCCTTCCAGAGCACCGACGGGCGATTCGACCGCCAGCGTTTCAGCGCGCTCCTGCGCAATGTCGGCCTCAGCGAGGATGATTATGTGGCCGAGCGCAGCAAGGTTGCCGTTCGCTCCCAGATTGTCGACGGTATGGCTGACGGTTTCGTGCCGCCGCAAACGCTGGTGGATGCCATCCGCGAATACCGCTCACAGAGCCGCGTGATCGATTACATTGTTCTCAACAATGCCTTTGTCGATCCGATCAAGTCGCCGGGCGAAGATGTCCTCAAGCCCTGGTTCGAACAGCGTCAGGCTGCCTACCGCGCCCCCGAATACCGCAAGATTTCCTATGTCGCGCTGCGGCCGTCCGACATCGCCGATCCCGGCGCGATTTCAGACGATGCCGTCCGGGCCGATTACGAGGCGCGGATTGCCAGTTACACGACGCCGGAAGAGCGCCGGATCCAGCAGATGACCTTTGAAGACCAGGCTGCCGCCGAACAGGCCGCCCAGGCGCTCGAAGACGGCGCCAAGACCTTCGACCAGCTCGTCTCCGAAGCCGGCCGCACGCCGGCTGACGTGACGCTCGGCATCTATGAGAAGGGCCAGTTCCCCGACCAGGCGATCGATGAGGCCGCCTTTGCCATTCCCGCCGAAGGCGGCGTCAGCGGCGTGGTTCAGGGCAATTTCGGACCGGTCATCATCCGCGTGACGGATATCGAGCCGGAAAGCACGACGCCGCTCGCCGATGTCGAGGACCAGATTCGCACCGAGCTTGCCGAACAGCAGGCCGCCGATGACATCCTGAACGTCGAGAACCAGTACGAAGACCAGCGCGCCGGCGGCGCCAGCATGGCCGAGGCGGCGCAGAGCCTTGGCCTGGAAGCGGTGACAGTCGATGCCATCGACGCCAATGGCCGCGATACGGACGGCAATCCGGTCGACGACATTCCGCTGGGCACTGAACTTGTCAGCGCCGCCTTTGAAAGCGACACCGGCCTCGAAAACCTGCCGCTGAACCTCAATGACGGCGGCGTGGTCTGGTATGAGGTCGAAGACATCACCCCGCCGCGCGATCGCACCTTCGACGAGGTGCGCAGCCAGGTGGAAGCCGACTGGGCCGCCGAGCAGCAGCGCGACGCGCTTGCCGCCAAGGCCGACGAACTGAAGCAGCGGGTCGAAAATGGCGAAAGCATGCAGCAGGTAGCCGACGATCTTGCCATCGACGTTCAGCACAGCCCCTCGATCACCCGCAATTCGCAGAACACCGATCTCGGGCCCGAGGCGATTGCCGCGGCCTTCAGCGGCCCGCTCGGAACCGTGGCCACCGCCCCGCGTGACGGTGGGACCGAACAGATCGTGCTGTCGGTGGCAACTGTGGTCAATCCCTCCGATACGCTGGAAACCAGCGGCGACAATCAGGTGATCACCGCCATTGCGTCTTCGGCCGGAGACGATATCCTCGATGAAATGATCAACAAGCTGCAGAGCGAATACGGCGTCTCGATCAACCAGACGCTCGCCCAGCAGGCGGTGAACCTGCGATAAGCGAGAAAAGCCATGTCCGAACTGAAACCCTTCATCGCCAAGGTCGCCGATGGCCAGTCGCTGACCAGCGAAGAATCCCGCCAGGCCTTCGATATCCTGATGTCGGGCGAAGCCACTCCATCGCAGATCGGCGGCTTCCTGATGGCGCTCAGGGTCAAGGGCGAGACGGTTGACGAGATCGTCGGCGCGGTCACGACGATGCGGGCCAAGATGCTGCCGGTCAAGGCGCCGGAACACGCGATCGATATCGTTGGCACCGGCGGCGACGGCGCCGGCACCTACAATATCTCGACGCTCGCAGCCATCGTGACGGCAGGCGCCGGGGTGACCGTTGCCAAGCATGGCAACCGGGCGCTGAGCTCGCGTTCCGGCACGGCCGACAGCCTGTCCGAGCTTGGCGTTGAGCTGGATACCGGGCCCGCGATCATCGAGGCCTGTCTGGCGGAAGCCGGCATCGGCTTCATGTTCGCGCAGAAGCATCACGCGGCCATGCGCCATGTCGGCCCCTCCCGGGTCGAACTCGGCACACGCACGATCTTCAATCTCCTTGGACCGCTCTCGAACCCGGCGGGCGTGAAGAGCCAGCTGCTCGGCGTTTTCTCGCCGCAATGGCTGGTACCGCTTGCCGAGGTGCTGCGCGATCTCGGATCGGAGACCGTCTGGGTCGTGCACGGCGAAGGCCTCGACGAGATCACCACGACCGGAACGACCCGGATCGCCGAACTCTCTGACGGCAAGATCCGCGAATATTCGCTCACGCCAGAGGATTTCGGCGTCGAGGCGGTGACGCTCGATGCGCTTCGTGGCGGCGACGGCAAGGTTAATGCCGCGGCGCTCCGCAAGGTGCTTTCCGGCGAGCGCAATGCCTATCGCGACATCTCGCTCTGCAATGCCGCGGCCGCCCTGATGATTGCCGGCAAGGGCGAGACCCTCGGCGATGCAATGACGATCGCCGCCCAATCGCTGGAAAGCGGCAATGCGGCGCTCGCGCTCGACCGGCTCGTTGCCGTCTCCAACCAGAAAAGCGAAGACTGAGGGCCGGCCATGACCGATATCCTGCGAAAGATCGAAGCCTATAAGCGCGAGGAAATTGCCGCCGCCAAGGCGAAGGTTTCGCTCGACGAGCTGAAGGCGCGCGCAGCCGATCAGGAAAAGCCGCGGGGCTTTCTGGCAGCGCTCCGTCGCAAGCAGGACGAGGGCCGGTTCGGGCTGATTGCCGAGATCAAGAAGGCAAGCCCTTCCAAGGGGCTGATCCGCCCGGATTTCGATCCGCCGGCCTTTGCCGCAGCTTATGAGGAGGGCGGCGCGGCCTGCCTTTCGGTGCTCACCGATACGCCGAGCTTCCAGGGTGCGCCCGAATTCCTGGCCGCCGCGCGCAATGCCTGCGCCCTGCCCGCGCTGCGCAAGGATTTCATGTTCGAGCCTTATCAGGTGCACGAGGCCCGCGCCTGGGGCGCCGACTGCATCCTGATCATCATGGCAAGCCTTTCCGATGACGAGGCGCGCGCGCTGGAAGAGACCGCCTTCGAACTGGGCATGGATGCGCTGCTTGAGGTTCATAACGAGGATGAGTGCGAGCGCGCGCTTAAGCTTTCTTCTCAGATGATCGGCATAAACAACCGTAATCTAAGGAATTTCGAGGTTACGCTTGAGACCAGTGAGCGCCTGGTCAAGATGGTGCCGGAGGACCGGCTTCTTGTCGGAGAGAGCGGCATCTTCGTCCATGACGATTGCCAGCGACTGGCAAGGAGCGGCATCACCACCTTCCTCGTTGGCGAGAGCCTGATGCGCAAGGACGATATCGCCGGGGCGACGCGCGCGCTTCTGACCGGCCTTGGTGCGGAGCTTCCGGCGCAATGAGCGACAGGCCCGCAAATCTGACCCATATCGCGGCCGACGGCTCGGCCAATATGGTCGATGTCGGCGGAAAGGACGAGACCGTGCGGACGGCCACGGCCGAAGGTTTCGTGCGTATGAAGCCCGAGACGCTGGTACTGATCGAGAGCGGCAATGCGAAGAAGGGCGACGTCATCGCCACGGCCCGTCTAGCGGGAATCATGGGCGCCAAGCAGACCGCGAATCTCATTCCACTCTGCCACCCGCTGATGCTTACCAGGATCGCGGTCGATGTCATCGCCGATGCCGCCCTGCCCGGTCTTCGGGTCACCGCCACGGCGCGGCTGACCGGCCGGACAGGCGTCGAGATGGAAGCGCTGACGGCCGTTTCGGTCGCCTGCCTGACGATCTACGACATGGCAAAGGCTGCGGACCGGGAGATGGAAATCGGCGCGATCCGCCTGGTCGAGAAATCGGGCGGCGCAAGCGGCGACTACAAACGATCGGAGGCATAGATCATGGCCGGATCGCTTCTGCCCGTCGATGAGGCGCTCGCCATCCTGCTGGACGGGGCTTCCCCGATCACGGATATGGAAACTTCAGAACTGGTTGACGCCGACGGGCGCGTGCTCGCCGAAGACCTTGTTTCGCGCAACACCCAGCCGCCCTTCAGCGCCTCGGCCATGGACGGCTATGCGGTCAGGTCCGATGATGCCACATCCGGCGCAACGCTCTCGGTGATCGGCACGGTTGCCGCCGGCGAAACCCTGGAAATATCCGTTGTCCCCGGAACCGCGATCCGCATTTTCACCGGGGCGCCGCTGCCTTCCGGCGCCGACAGCGTGGTGATCCAGGAGAACACGGAGGTCACCGGCGAGCGTATCCGAATCACGGAACCCGTGGCGAAAAACGCCAATATCCGCGCCGCGGGGCAGGATTTTCGAAACGGACAGGTTCTGCTTGCGGAAGGCAGGCGGCTTGAGGCGCGCAGTCTTTCATTGGCGGCCGCCGGCGGCTACGGGGCGCTGAAGGTCTATCGCCGCCCGAAGATTGCGGTGCTTGCAACGGGCGACGAACTGGTGCGCCCCGGCGAAACGCCGGGACCGGGGCAGATTTCGGCTTCGGCTGGGATTGCGCTTCAATCGCTGGCGCGCACGAACGGTGCAGAGAGCCGCGATTTCGGCATCGCCCGTGACAGCGCGGAGGCGATCAAGGCTGCGGTCGAGCGCGCGCGCGCATGGGGCGCGGATGTTCTGATCACCATCGGCGGGGCATCTGTCGGCGACCGCGATCTCGTCGGCCCGACATTGCAGGCGATGGGCATGTCGCTTGATTTCTGGAAAATCGCCATGCGGCCCGGAAAGCCGCTCATGGTCGGCAATCTCGACGCGATGAAGGTGCTGGGCTTGCCCGGCAACCCCGTTTCCGCCTTCGTCTGCGCGCTGGTCTTTGCCGAACCGCTGATCCGTCGCCTCGCCCGGCTTGCGCCCCGCGATCGGCTGATGCGGGCTGTTGCCGCAGAGGCGATCGGCTCCAACGGTCCGCGTCGTCACTATATGCGCGGGCGATTCTCCGACCGTGGCCAGAAGCTGGTTTCGCTCTGCGCAAGCCAGGATTCATCGTTGATCGCGACGCTCGCCAATGCCGAGTGCCTGATTGTCCGCCCGCCCGGAGACGGCCCGGTGAAACCCGGCGACCCAGTCGAGGTGATGCTGCTCGGCGAAGCGCCCTGCTGAGCCTCAGATCCGCTCGCTCTGGTGGCTGGCGGCCTGCAGAAAGGCCTGCATCTTCATCTGCACTGTCTCTTCGTCGATCTCGATGCCCGCCTCGGCGAAATCACGCATCAGCTTTTTCAGAACATCGTCATGACCGGCATGGGTGAAGTCGGCCGCGATCACCTCGCTGGCGTAAAACTCGAGATCGTCGCGCCCCAGAATATCCGCTGCCCAGGCAGCCAGCATCCGGTTGCGCCGCGCGATGAGGCGAAAGCGGGCGGCTTCCTGCTGCACATAGGCTGCCTCGAAGGCACGCTCGCGATCGGTAAAGATCGGTCCGGACATATCCACCTCCATTGCGCCGCCAGACGGCGCACCGTTTCCTCTCGCAATGAGAATGGCGACAAAACTGACGTTTGAAAAGAAGCAGGATTTAACTATTTTAATAAGATCGTTTAAAATCCAAGATAAAAGAGGCGCGAAAGACGGCCGCCCACTGCTCCGTCCGCGCAATTGCCTTGAAAAACGCTCGGTTTTGATTGAGAAAGCCGCACGACTTCGCTATTCCAGCGATAGAGACAGAAATATCGCGTGCGCCAAGGCCACGCCAACTACGCGAGAAAAAAATGAATCGTCGCCGCCGGGTTTACGAAGGCAAGGGCAAGATCCTCTACGAAGGCCCCGAGCCCGGAACGCTGATCCAGTTCTTCAAGGATGATGCCGCCGAGCCGGGCATTACCGGTGAGGTCATTGACGGCAAGGGCGTGCTCAACAACCGCATCTCCGAGTATGTCTCCAGCCATCTGAATGCGATCGGCATTCCGACCCACTTCATCCGCCGCCTCAACATGCGCGAACAGCTGGTGCGCGAGGTCGAGATGATCCCGCTTGTGCTCACGGTCCGCAACATCGCTGCCGGATCGCTGTCGCGCCGGCTTGGCATCGAGGAAGGCACCCCCCTTCCCCGTTCCATCGTCGAGTTTTCGCTGAAATCGGACGAGCTGAAGAACCCTCTGGTCACCGAAGAGCATATCACCGCTTTCGGCTGGGCGATGCCGCCGGAACTCGATGACATGGTCGCGCTCGCGATCCGCATCAACGATTTTCTCTCCGGTCTGTTTCTCGGCGCCGGCATGCAGCTTGTCGATTTCAAGATCGAATGCGGCCGCCTGTTCGAGGGCGACATGATGCGCATCATCCTGGCCGACGAGATCTCGCCGGATTCCTGCCGCCTCATCGACCTGCAGACGCGCCAGCGGATGGACCGCGATGCGCGCGGCGGCGTTGCCCCCAATGCCCATTCCGAGATTGCCCGCAGGCTCGGCATCATGAACGAGAACGAACCCACCCGCGCCGCCGGCCCGGTACTTGTCAAATAGCAGATTGAGGATTGAACCAGTGATCAATGCACGTGTCATCGTTACCTTGAAAAACGGCGTTCTCGATCCGCAGGGGAAGGCCATCGAAGGCGCCCTGCACGGTCTGGGGTTTGACGGATTGTCCGCCGCGCGCCAGGGCAAGGTTTTCGATCTTGCGCTCGACACCGATGACCGCGCCAAGGCCGAGGCCGATGTCGCGGCCATGTGCGAGAAGCTCCTGGCCAACATGGTGATCGAGAATTACGCGATCGAACTGACCCAGGCCTGAGCGCAGGAAGAGAGCGAAAGCCATGAAGACCGCATTGATCCAGCTTCCGGGCCTGAACCGCGACCGCGACATGTTCGCCGCGATCCGCACCATATCCGGCCATGACCCGATCACGGTCTGGCAGACCGAGACCGAACTGCCGGATGCCGACCTCATCATCATCCCGGGCGGCTTTTCCTATGGCGACTATCTGCGCTGCGGCGCGATCGCGGCGCGCATGCCGGTGATGCGCGCGGTTGCCGAGAAGGCCCGTGCCGGTGTCTGCGTCATCGGCGTTTGCAACGGCTTCCAGATCCTGCTTGAGGCCGGCCTGCTGCCGGGCGCCCTGATGCGCAATGCCTCTTTGAAATTCGTCTGTCGCCAGGTCCGGCTTGAAGTGGCCAACAACCGTACGGCCTTCACGTCCGGCTATGAGGCGGGCGAAGTGATCAACTGCCCGGTGGCCCACCATGACGGCAATTTCTTCGCGGAGGCCGATGAACTCGCCCGCATCGAGGACAACAATCAGGTCGTGTTTCGCTACGCCGAGGGCACCAATCCCAACGGCTCGATCCACGACATCGCGGGACTGGTCAACGAGCAGGGCAACGTGCTTGGCATGATGCCGCACCCGGAAAACCTGATCGAACCGGCGCACGGCGGAACAGACGGCCGGCGGCTTTTCGAATCCGCCCTCGGCATGATGGCAACAGCCTGAAGCTCTTCGCATCCCAAGCCGCCAATCGGTCGTAGTTAAGCTTGACCTTGAGGATGGAATCGTCAGTAATGCACGCTGAAATACGGTCCGTTCTCCGGGCGGATTCGGCTCGCTTACCGATTGGAATGACGCATGACTTCAGTATCGTTTCTCAGGCCCTCTGCCATGATGACTTTTCTGGCGATGGGCGCAGGGTCCGTTTTCGCGGCGGATGCCAGCGTTCCGGCAAGTCCGACGCCGCCTGCCGAGGAGAGCATTTTCGACGAGGCGCGGTTTGAAGTCGCCGCATCGCTCGGCTCCAATTCGGATTTCGAGAAAGGCGTCTTTCTCATCCCGAGCCTGTTCTTCGACCCGCTTCACAGCGAGGGCCGCGAAGGTTTTGACAAGTTCCTGCATCCCCGCTTCTTCCTGAGCGCCAGCATTTCGACCGCCGACGAATCGTCGCAGATCATGGCCGGCGCCAGCTGGAAGTTTCCGGTCGCCGGCCCGACCTTTGTTGATATCGGCTTCGGCGGCGCTTTGTCGAACGGCAGCCTGGATGAATATGGCGGTCGTGGCCCCGGCATCGGCTCGCACCTGCTGTTTCACGAATATATCGCCTTCGGCGTCGACCTCGATGACAGCTGGAGCATCACGGCTACCGTGCGCCACTCGTCAAACGCAGAACTTGCCAGCCCGAACAGCGGCCTGACCTATGGTGGCCTCGGCATCGCCAAGAATTTCTAGAGAGCGTAATTCGACTGGAGCAAAGCGAGGGTCGACAAGATTATGCGGCTGAAACAAAGGGATAGAGCGCCGATCTGATCCAATCTAAAGGACTCTAGTATCGGCTACGGTTCTCCGCAAAAACGAAAACGCCGGGCAATGTGCCCGGCGTTTTGCGTTCCGATCAATGCCGCCGATCAGCTGTCAGCGGCTGATTTGCTCGATTTGGTGCCGCCCTTGCGGCCGGACTTGCCCTTCGGCCCGTCCGACTTCAGTTCGGACGGCTTGACCGGCGTCGAGTCGGGAATGGCGTCCAGTATAAGCTCTTCATCCCCGTCCTTGTCGGTTTTCACATCGACGCGAACCACGCCGCCTTTCTTAAGCTTGCCAAACAGGATCTCATTGGCGAGCGGCTTCTTGATGTGTTCCTGAATGATGCGCGAGAGCGGACGGGCGCCCATCTTTTCGTCGTAGCCGCGCGACGCCAGCCACTCGACCGCCTTGTCCTCCAGTTCGAAGGTGACATTGCGTTCCGAAAGCTGCGATTCGAGCTGCATGACGAATTTCTGCACGACCTGGTGGATGACCTCCGTCGGAAGCGGCGCGAACGGGATGATCGCATCGAGACGGTTGCGGAACTCCGGCGTGAAGATACGGTTCAGCGCCTCTTCGTCGTCACCGGTGCGCCGCGACGAACCGAAGCCGATCGCCGATTTCGACATTTCGGCAGCCCCCGCATTGGTCGTCATGATCAGGATGACGTTGCGGAAATCGATCTTCTTACCGTTGTGGTCAGTCAGCGAACCGTGGTCCATCACCTGCAGCAGGATATTGTAGATATCCGGATGCGCTTTCTCGATCTCATCCAGCAGCACAACGCAATGCGGGTGCTGGTCGACGCCATCGGTCAGAAGTCCACCCTGGTCGAAGCCGACATATCCGGGAGGCGCGCCCAAGAGTCTCGAGACGGTGTGGCGCTCCATATATTCCGACATGTCGAAGCGCAGCAGCTCGACGCCGAGCGAGGAGGCAAGCTGCTTCGACACCTCGGTCTTGCCGACGCCCGTGGGCCCGGAGAAGATGTAGGAGCCGATCGGCTTGTTGGGCTCGCGCAGACCCGCGCGGGCAAGCTTGATCGAAGTCGCAAGCGCATCGATCGCCTTGTCCTGCCCGTAGACCACCGAGCGCAGTTCCTGCTCGAGATTGGCAAGCACCTGCTCGTCATCCTTGGAAACGGATTTCGGCGGGATGCGGGCCATGGTTGCGACGGTCGCCTCGATTTCCTTCTCGGTGATCATCTTGCGCCGGCGCGAAACCGGAAGCAGCATCTGCGCAGCGCCACTTTCGTCGATCACGTCGATGGCCTTGTCCGGCAGCTTGCGGTCGGAGATATAGCGCGCCGACAGTTCCACCGCCGCCTTGATGGCGTCGTTCGTGTAGCGCAGGTTGTGATATTCCTCGAAATAGGGTTTCAGCCCCTTCATGATTTCGATGGCATCGTCCACGGACGGCTCGTTGACGTCGATCTTCTGGAACCGGCGCACCAGCGCGCGGTCCTTTTCGAAGAACTGGCGGTACTCCTTGTAGGTGGTCGAGCCGATACAGCGGATCGAGCCGGAAGAGAGCGCCGGCTTCAACAGGTTCGAAGCGTCCATCGCGCCGCCGGAGGTGGCGCCCGCGCCGATCACGGTATGGATCTCGTCGATAAAGAGGACGGCCCCCTCATATTCCTCGAGTTCCTTGACGACCTGCTTCAGCCGTTCCTCGAAGTCGCCGCGATAGCGGGTGCCGGCGAGCAGCGTGCCCATGTCGAGCGAGAAGATGGTCGCGTCGATGAGCGCCTCGGGCACCTTGCCTTCGACAATCCGCTTGGCCAGCCCCTCCGCGATCGCCGTCTTGCCGACGCCGGGATCGCCGACATAGAGCGGATTGTTCTTCGAGCGGCGGCACAGAACCTGGATGGTCCTGTTGACCTCGGCATCGCGACCGATCAGCGGATCGATCTTGCCGCTCATCGCCTTCTCGTTGAGATTGACGCAATAGGCCTTCAGCGCATCGGGCTGCTTGCGCCCGTTTTCATCGGCCTGCTGTGCCGCGCCATCGGTATCCTCGTGTTCGGCGTTGGCCCCGCGCGGCGTCCGGATCTCCGACGAGCCCGGCCGTTTGCCGATCCCGTGCGAAATATAATTGACCGCGTCGTAACGGGTCATTTCCTGCTGCTGCAGGAAATAGGCTGCGTGGCTTTCGCGTTCGGCGAAGATGGCAACAAGCACATTGGCGCCGGTCACCTCCTCGCGGCCGGATGACTGGACATGGATCACCGCGCGCTGGATCACGCGCTGAAAGCCGGATGTCGGCTTAGAATCCTCGTCATAGCCGGTCACCAGATTGGCAAGCTCGGTATCGACATATTCAGTTACGGTCTTGCGCAAAGCGTCGAGGTCTACATTGCAGGCACCCATGACGGCGGCGGCATCTCCATCATCAATCAGCGCCAGGAGCAGGTGCTCCAGCGTTGCATATTCGTGGTGCCGGTCATTTGCATAGGTCAGAGCCTGATGCAGCGCCTTTTCGAGACTTGGGGAGAATGTTGGCACGATCAGATCCTCACTTCTTTTCCATGACACATTGCAATGGGTGTTGGTGCTGACGCGCAAAATCCATGACCTGACTGACCTTGGTCTCAGCCACCTCATAGGTGAAAACCCCGCATTCGCCCACGCCGTTATTGTGGACGTTCAGCATGATGCGGGTCGCCGCCTCGCGATCCTTCTGGAAGAAACGCTCCAGAATATGGATTACAAACTCCATTGGTGTGTAGTCATCATTCAACAGGAGAACCCGGTAGAGGCTGGGTTTCTTCGTCTTGGGCTTGGTGCGCGCGATCACCGCCGTTCCGCGGTTCGGATTGCCCCCATTCTTGGAAGGGTCGTTCTGCATCCGGATCGACATCGCGATCATTCTTACTAACTCCGTGCGTCCTCTAGACTTTAAGCCGCGTACACCAGGCTATCGTTGACGTTCATATCTGTATGTACCGAGTCCGTTTCAAGCTCCCTGAGACTGATCCGATCTTAATGCCGATCTTCCGGGCTTGTCATTAAGAAAAAAATTCGTGCGCCGGGACCGCTTGCGCGCCCCTTCTTCGGTCGTTGGGCCAACGATCGCGTGGAGCAAAACGACCGCAACCCCCGGGCGATAAATCGAACAAAAGCAAACACTCTGCATGCGTGCAAAGCCGCGAATCCAGATCACTCCAGCCGCGCGAAACGTTACGCACAGCTACACGAAACGTTTCGTGCTGCGTTTTTCGGGGTGGAGCATGCAGCGGAGGAGCGCGAGAGGAACGAAACGGTCAGCCTGCCCGTGCGTCACAAGAGCTCAGGCGTCATTCGCAGGCGATCAGTTGCAGTAGGTCCTGCCCGACGAGCGCTGCTTCAAATCAAAGTGAAAATGGTCATCATGCTTGGGATAGCCCGGACCGAGCACCGTATTGAAATACGCGCATCCGCTGGCGCGGACGGATTTCAGCAGCCCCTTCTCCCGGAAGGCGAAAAACCCCTTGGGAGAAACATCGATCGTCTTGCCCGTGTTGAGCGTGAAGCCGCCGATATCGATGGCATTGCCCTTCGAATGCTCCGACATGGTGCGCGAATTGGTGCCATTGTTCACGCGCCGGCAGGAGTAGCCGCCCATGGTCTCGATCGACTTCAGCCCGGTCAGGTAACGCACCCTCACGGCCGGCGCCACATCGGTCTGGACCCACTGGGCGAAGGCGAGCGCGGTCTCGCAATTGACGGTCACGTCTGGCGAGATGGCGATATTGCCCGGCAGTTTCTGCAGTTTCACCGGATAGGCAATGCCGCACTGGCCGCCCGATGCGATCGCCTCGACTTCGGAATAGGTGACGCCCATGGCGTTGAGTTCGCTGCGGCATTGCCGCTCGGCAAGCGGCATCAGGCCCGGTATGCGGTTCTGCTTTGGCTCGGCGACGCTCCCCTGCCCTGCGCCCGTTCCCGCGCCTGGCTCCACATGCGGCAGCAGCGATGCGGTATTGATCGGGTCGATGCCGGGATCTTTCGCCGCATCCGTCTGCGCTTCGGCCGTCCGGGCTTCCGTGTCGGCGATTGCGGCGACATCCGTCCTGTCTTCGGTTTCGCTGAAGCCGAGATAGCTGTCGATCGGCAAGCCGGCGGAGGTCTCCGTTTGGGCAATCAGTTGCTCGATGCTCTGCGGCGGCGGATCATCCTCCTCAAGCGCGGCGGCAGAGGGCTGGCGCGCTGGCGCGGAAGCTGCTGCGGCAGGCTTGGTCTTGGCCGCCTCGCTTCGGGTGACCACCTGGCTACCCTTGGCGCTGGTATCGACAGAGAACGAGGTCATCAGCCCGCCGATCGAACAACCGGCAAGAACCAGGGAAATCGCCGTGCAGGAAACCGCGTTTCGCAGATGAGAAAAAGACGCCATACCGTTCATCGTGCCCAGGGGTTGAAACCTGGGGGCGAGTAAAACAGACATATGTAAACAAATGCTTTGCCGCGCCGCACTTCGAATGAGGCTGCTCTTGCGCGGGTCCCTCTGGACGGTAAATTGCGAAGAGTCTGGCCGCAGGAGAAGAATCAGTGACCGAAAGACCGAAGGGCGATCTGACGCTCAGAACCGTGGCCATGCCGGCCAATGCCAATCCGGCCGGAGACATTTTCGGCGGCTGGGTGATGTCGCAGATGGATCTCGGCGCCTTCGTCGCCGCCTCGGAACATGCGGGCATGCGCACGGTCACCGTCGCGGTGAACTCCATTACCTTCGAAAAGCCGGTCAAGATCGGCGACACGCTCTGCGTCTATACGCAGTTCAAGAAGATCGGCCGCACCTCGATGACGGTGAATGTCGAGGCCTGGGTTCATCGCCATGACCGGCCACGGCGCGAGAAGGTGACGGCCGCCGAGTTCGTGATGGTGGCGATGGATGAAAGCGGCAGACCCGCCCCCGTTCCGCGGACGCGACAGCCATCCATCAGCGAAGCGGACAATGAAGCATGACCGAGCAGACCGCAGCCCCCCAGCGCCCGCCGCGCCTGTTTCTGCGTCGTCTGGCCGCGCTTTTCATCGACTTTGTCATCTTCGGCATTCTCGCGACCTTCGCGGTCGGAGCGCTGGCATTGGCGAGCCCGCAGTTGAGGGATGGCGTCGCCAGCTCCTTCTTCCACACCCGCATCTGCCAGCCGGCGGACAGAAGCCTGCCGGTCTTTGCCGAGATCGAACAGAACTGGCCCGGCACGCAGAGCGGCGACACGATAATGAGCGCGCAGTCCTGCACGGTCGACAGTTTCTTCCTGCCGCAAAAGCGCCTGGCCATGGTCACCGAGAGCCGCACCGGGGAGAACGGCGAAACCTTCACCCGTTCGGTGTCCATCCAGCTTGACGAGAATGCTGATCCCGTCTTCCCCTCGCCGCTGATCGAGCGCGCCGTCTCCACGGTTCAGCTCCTCGCCTTCCCGCTGGCGCTCGCGCTGTCGACGATCTTCCTCGGCTGGACGCCCGGCAAGCGGCTGATGTCGCTCCGCGTGACCACGGATGCGCTGGCCAAGGACCCGCCGCCGCTCTCGCCGGCCAAGACCATTACGCGGGAATATCTCAAGTTCTGGCCTCTGATCGCCAACAACCTTTTCCAGTTGGTCATTGCCGCCAACGCGCCGAAGCCCGCCTCCGTTTCCGAGGCCGTCGCCCTGCTCGAGACCGTGGGAACCGACCAGCGCGCCATCGCCGACATCCTCGTGCTCAACGCCGCCACGCTTCTGGTCCTGTTCGTCTGGTGGGTCTGGCCGTTTGCCCTCTGGCGCGGCCGCATGCTCTATGATGGCTTCATCCGCGCCTATGTCGTTTTGCGCAACTGACTTTTCGCCGTCACGAGCCGCCCGGCCGCTGCGGCATCGGATTAGATCAGCTTCGGAAGATAAAAGCTGCGCCCGCCGCGATCAGTGCGAATCCGATCAGATGGTTAAAGGTGAGGGATTCCTTGAGCCAGAACACGGAAAAGCCGGTAAACACGGTGAGCGTGATAACTTCCTGGATGGTCTTTAGCTGGGCAGCGGAGTAGACGGCTGCGCCGATGCGATTGGCGGGAACGGCAAGGCAATATTCGAAAAAGGCGATGCCCCAGCTCACCGCGACGACGGCCAATAGCGGCGCCCCGCGAAACTTCAGGTGGCCATACCATGCGAAGGTCATGAATACATTGGAACATACGAGCATGACCACCGGCCAGAAAGCCGCCGGAGAGAATGAAAAAGGCATTTCGCGTCTCCCTTGAGATCGACCGATCCAACCGCTTGCCTTGTACTTCAAATTCGCGCGGGCGCATCCTGAAATGTCCTGGTGCGGACGCGAAAAAAGTTCCACTTTTGTTCCTATTCGGGGCATCCCTCTCTTTTCTTTTTGCAGGACTCTCTCCATATTCACCTCATGGCTAACCGACCCAGCAAGCAAAACAGGAATTCCGGCTTCGAGGAAGCGCCGCAGGCGCCCTTCGAGGGCGAAGCGCATGGTGGCTCGATGGCGGACTGGCTCGCTGGCCTCGAGGCCGAAGCAGAGTCCGAGGCGGTTGAATCGCAGCGATCGCTCGCCTCCAAAGCCGGGAAGCACCGCAAGAGAGCCTCGGAACGCAAGGATAATGCGGGAGGCTCCAACAAAGCCGGCGATGCAACCGCCGGGCGGACATCCCGCGGCGTTTCGATCGGTGCGTCATCCGACCCAAAGACGCGCGCGGCCGCCGGGCTTAATCCGGTCTCCGGCGTCGATGTTTCTCTGGAAGACGCGAAAAACCTTGCGCCGGGCGCAGTCACCGCCACCGTCGATGCGCTCTCCAAACTGATCGAAAGCGGCAATCCGCTGTTCAAGGACGGCAAGATCTGGACGCCGCACCGGCCGGAGCGGCCGGAAAAATCCGAGGGCGGCATCCCGATCCGTATGGAAACGGAATACAAGCCTTCCGGCGACCAGCCGACGGCGATCCGCGATCTGGTCAGCGGCCTCAACGACGGCGAGCGCAGCCAGGTTCTTCTCGGCGTCACCGGCTCGGGCAAGACCTTCACCATGGCCAAGGTGATCGAGGAGACGCAGCGCCCGGCGGTCATCCTGGCGCCGAACAAGACGCTTGCCGCTCAGCTCTATTCCGAGTTCAAGAACTTCTTCCCGGACAATGCGGTCGAGTATTTTGTCTCCTACTACGACTACTACCAGCCGGAAGCCTATGTGCCGCGCTCGGATACCTATATCGAGAAGGAATCCTCGATCAACGAGCAGATCGACCGGATGCGCCATGCCGCGACCCGCGCGATCCTGGAGCGCGACGACTGCATCATCATCGCCTCGGTCTCCTGTATCTACGGTATCGGCTCGGTCGAGACCTATACGGCCATGACCTTCCAGATGTCTGTCGGTGACACGCTCGACCAGCGGCAACTGCTTGCTGATCTGGTGGCCCAGCAATACAAGCGCCGCGACATGGATTTCCAGCGCGGCTCCTTCCGCGTGCGCGGCGACACGATCGAAATCTTCCCCGCCCACCTTGAGGACGCGGCATGGCGGATTTCGATGTTCGGCGACGAGATCGACCAGATCACCGAGTTCGATCCGCTCACTGGCCAGAAGACGGGCGACCTGCAGTCCGTTAAAATCTACGCCAATTCGCATTACGTCACCCCGCGGCCGACGTTGAACGCGGCCATAAAATCGATCAAGGAAGAGTTGAAGGGGCGTCTGCAAGAGCTTGAAAAGGCTGGGCGACTTCTGGAAGCACAACGTCTTGAACAGCGTACGCGCTTCGACATCGAGATGATGGAGGCGACAGGCTCCTGCCCCGGCATCGAGAACTATTCGCGCTACCTGACCGGTCGCAGGCCCGGCGAGCCGCCGCCGACCCTGTTTGAATATATTCCCGACAACGCGTTGATCTTCATCGACGAAAGCCATGTCACCATTCCGCAGATCGGCGGCATGTATCGCGGCGACTTCCGGCGCAAGGCGACGCTGGCCGAATACGGCTTCCGCCTGCCCTCCTGCATGGACAACCGGCCGCTGCGGTTCGAGGAGTGGGACGCGATGCGCCCGGACACGATCGCCGTTTCGGCCACGCCCGGCAACTGGGAGATGGAGCAGTCGGGCGGCGTTTTTGCCGAACAGGTGATCCGCCCGACCGGACTGATCGACCCGCCCGTCGAAATACGTCCGGCCAAGACCCAGGTCGACGATGTGCTGAGCGAGATTCGCGACGTTTCCGCCAGGGGCTACCGCACGCTGGTGACGGTCCTGACCAAGCGCATGGCCGAGGACCTGACCGAATATCTGCATGAACAGGGCATCCGTGTCCGTTACATGCATTCCGATATCGACACGCTGGAGCGCATCGAGATCATCCGCGACCTGCGGCTCGGCGCTTTCGACGTGCTGGTCGGCATCAACCTGCTGCGTGAGGGTCTCGATATTCCCGAATGCGGTTTCGTCGCCATTCTCGATGCCGACAAGGAAGGGTTCCTGCGCTCGGAAACCTCGCTGATCCAGACCATCGGCCGCGCGGCGCGCAATGTCGATGGCCGGGTCATTCTTTACGCGGACCAGGTCACCGGCTCGATGCAGCGCGCCATGGACGAAACCAGCCGCCGCCGTGAGAAGCAGCTTGCCTATAACGAAGAGCACGGCATCACGCCTGAATCGGTCAAGGCCCGGATTTCCGACATTCTCGATTCGGTTTACGAGAAGGACCATGTCCGCGCCGATATCGGCGCCAAGGGCGGCAGGGGCTTTGCCAAGGACGGTCACCTCGTCGGCAACAACCTGCAGGCCCATCTGGAAGCGCTGGAAAAGCAGATGCGCGATGCCGCCGCCGATCTCGATTTCGAAACCGCCGCACGGCTGCGCGACGAGATCAAGCGGCTGAAGGCCGCCGAGCTCGAGGGTATGGACGACAAGCTGGAAAAGGCGGAATCGCGTCAGGCCGAGGCAGCGCCTAAATCGGCGGGCGACGAAACCGGCTCCTATTTCGCCCGCCCGTCGCTCGATGACATGGGGCCGGGCACCGACACGGCAAAGCCGCTTTTCCGCAAGAACACGCTGGACGAGATGACGGTCGGGCGTACCGAAAAACCGCGCGGCGACGCGAAGCCGGTCAAGCGCGGCAAGATCGGCGCGGGCTCCTATGAGGATCCCGCGGAGCAGAAACAGCGCGGCCGGCGCAGGAGCAAGACCGGAAAACCCGGCAAGTAGCCTGGCCGGCGATGAATCCCCGTGGCAGTTGTGCGGCATCGGCGATGCATGTACGGTTGCGCCAGTTCAATCGAAGAATGGTTTCAAAAATGACTGAAGCGAAATACGGCAATGTCGGCGAACACGTGAAGACGGCGTTTGCAAACGCCGAGGCAAACGCCACGCCTTATCGGCACTGGTTGGTCAAGGGCCTGTTTCCCGAGGCTCTGCTTGCCGATCTTCAGGCTCTTGATTTTCCGCGGCCGGATCTCGGCGGCGTTTCCGGCACGCGCGAGGTGCACAACAAGAGCCGGCACTATTTCGACCAGGAAAACAAGGCGAAGTACGACAGCTGCGCTGCCGTGGCTGCGGCCTTCCAGTCACCGGATGTCGCCGGTTTTGTCGAAAAGACCTTCGGCACCAATCTCGAAGGCTCGAGCCTGCGGATCGAATATGCCCAGGACACGGACGGTTTCTGGCTGGAGCCGCATACCGATATCGGCGTCAAGCTTTTCACCCTGCTGGTCTATCTTTCCGATGAGCCGGGGCATGACAGTCTCGGGACCGACATCTATGCCTCGAAAGAAGAGCATATCGGCCGCTCGCCCTTCGGCCCCAATCTGGCGATGATCTTCGTGCCGGCCGACAACACCTGGCATGGCTTCGAGAAACGGCCGATCCAGGGCGTGCGCAAATCGCTGATCATCAACTACGTCAAGCCGGAATGGCGCGCCCGCGAACAGCTCGCTTTCCCCGAAGACCCGATCCGCACGGCCTGACGCCGCCTGCCGATCAGACCTTGCGGCCATGGGCCGCAAGGCCGCGCCTGATCGCAGCGGCGATCTCTTCGGTCGCATCCACCCGGTCATAACTATAGGGGCGAAGCGGGCCATCGAATGCCCGCGTCTGCCCGGCTTCCTCAAGGCGCTTGAGAAAGCCCGCAAGCTTCGGGTTCAGCGCGTAGGGCACGAGCGGAAACACCGGCTTTCCGGTGGAGAGCGCTTCACTGACCATGTTGTGCGAATCCCCCGTTACCGCCAGCATGTCGCAGAAACCGAGCAGCGCCCGGTAGGGGTTGGCCTCGTCCGGCGACCAGATCCAGTGCGGAAAGCCGGATAGCCGGTCCCTCAGCGCCGTCATCACGGCGTCTGGCGTGCGGCGCGACTGGGTGACGATGATGCTTCCGACTTCCGTTTTGGCGTGATCGATCTGCGCCATGAAATGCCTCAGCGCGGCGGTCTCGTCGCGCGTGCCGGAGACCGGGTTGCCGATCAGCAGGCCGAGACGGGGAGACGGCAACGCTTCCCAGACCTCCGGTCGAGCGGCTGTCGCTTCGGCAATCGCTTCATCGGTCAACGGATGCGGGCCGGTGTCTGTCACCAGCACGTTGTCGGCGCGAAACCGGTCGTGGCGCGGCATCCAGATCAGGTCAGCCGCCGTTGCGCCGATGCGGGGATCCTTCAAGAACACGGTATAGGTCTTGCCGCGGGAGGCCTTCTTCACCGCCTTCAGATAGGGCACCATCCGCCTGCCGCTGGCAATCGCGACATCGGGAAACGGCGGCGCGATCGGACTGTCAGGCCGGTCGGGCCTGTGCTTCGGCGGTACCGGACCATGCGGCATCCACCATTCCCAGGGCTTGCCAGGCAAAATCACCTTTTCCTCGGCCTCAGCGCCAAGGCGCGAGACGACGCCGAGGCACTGCACCCGGTCCCCGATCTTTCCGTCCGTCAAAACCCAGATCTTCAAAATGCACCTTTATCGCAGCATTAGAAAAAGGCCAGAAGCCCTCCCCGTTTGTGGCGGGAAGGACAGCGTCAGTCAATGCTGGCCGTCTGGCCGTAGGTGTCCAAGCAGGTGCTGTAGTTTCTGCGTTTCCAGCGGCGGAAATCTGAGTGAAGTGATGAAGCTAGGCATTGCCTAGAGGCAAAAGCTGATCCATGCGGTAAGGGCATCCGGGAAAATGATCCAATATCACTTGCAGGCGCTCGATCGTTTCGTCATCGAGTTGCTCTCGCCACCGGCCCACAAGAGCGGAAGTATTATTGCTCTTGATCGCATTTGTGGCTGAGTCGTCGCTTAGGCGCTTCACCGACAACGAAGGCTGCATCAGCGCGTTCCTCATCGCGGGAGTCAGCTGAACTTTGCAAACGCTTGCTATCGTTTCCAGTGTTTCGTCGGGCTTCAGCACGACATCTTCGTAGTAGACAGTGGGCAGACCGGCTTGCAGGAAAGAAAACAAGGGAGAGTTCTCAATGCACCAACTCAGCACATAACGGTCAATAGACAGCGGCTCTCGCGTTGAAAACTCTCGTAGCAATTCTCTTTGGTCCGCGTTCAGATAGTCATTCACAACGGTCAGCGATTCGGCAAAAATTTCTATTTTGTCGCCCCAGCGATTTCGTTTGCAAGAAATTGCCTGGGAAGCGGGATGCCGAAAATACAAAATCGAAATAAGTCCCATCTCGACAAACAACTCAGTCAAGAAAGAAGCATCAGTGGTTTTTAGGACGAGCCGATTCGTCCGAAAGTGGAAGTCTCCTTTCCAAAACCGCCAAGGCTCCCGCACATGAATTTCGCCGGATTGAATTCGCTTCACAAAATTCATCGCTCGCGAGCGGGTTTGTCGATCAACAGCTGCAAAGACTCCGCCGGATGGATACCCCAAATGATTCATATGAGCACTTGTGGCTCCAAAGATCCCAAACGGTTGATCGACCGACTTGATCCCAGGCTGATGCGCTATTATCTGCATGAGTAAAGTAGACCCACTGCGTCGTGAGCCAATGAGCGCAATATCAGCTTGATCACCAGGAACGTGTCTATTCAGGTGTTCGCAAATTGCTTGCCTAAGCGCCTGTTTAAACAAAAATAGACTATCTCTTTTACTCATCGAGTGCGCACCCATTTATATACAAAAATCTGTGCATAATTATATTCTACTTTGTAGGTAAATAATTCATACCGAGAAAAAACTCAAAATTAGCGCCTTAATTACGGGAAATATATTCCGCTGCGGGCAATCGCTCTGTCGAGCTCAGCCATCGCGCATGTAATATGATACAGTGTCGACGCTCGTGGGTGTTCTTGAACGAAAGAGCCGTCAGCCTTCCAGGTTTCATACCAGAGGCCGGGAACATCGTTCCATAAGTACTTCTCGATACCCCTTACCCCCTTGGCAGCTTTTTGATAGGCGTCCTGGCGTTCAGCTTCCGTTTCGACGATGTCGGCCATGGCCAGCCACGCCTTCACCCTTTCGGTTTGCGGCCAGATACGCGCGTCCTTGCTGCGCGGCGTGAAATCATCGAACAGCTCGTTGAATGCAACGCCCCGCGCTTCGTCGATGCCGTAATTCTCCGCTATTCCGACAAGTCGCCTGGCAGCTGCGATGGCATCAGGTCGGTTGCGCATCTGCCCCCATCGCTTCAGCAGCCAGGCCCATTCATATTGGTGCCCCGGCTCAACAATACGCCCTTCTTCGCCGGGCATGGGGTTCCAATCACCGTCGAAGAATTCCCGCAAGGAACCATTCTCCGGGTGCAGAAACTTGTCGAGGCACAGCTCCGCAACCTCGTCGGCGACCTGGTGCCAACGCGAATTGTCTTCGACCTGGCCAGATTCGACCCATGCCAGACAGGCTTCGAAAATATGCATATGAGGATTTGCCAGAAGCGGTAGGCGCCTCGGCACGGATTCCTCAAACCCCCGGTCTGGGTGTTTCCATCCGGCTATCATTGCCTCCAGCACGTTCCCGGCCATACCGGCAAGCCGCTCGCCGTCAGGCCGAATGCGCGCCGCCGCCGCCAAACCAAAAAGCGCGAAGGCGTGGTCGTAAAGATCGAAATCCGGCCTTATGACTGTTCCATCGACTGCTGTTTGAGAGTTGAATGTGAAGTCTGGTTTGAGACAGCGGGTCAGCAGGTATTCAATCCCGTGATCGACAGCCGCCTCCCCTGGACCTGGCCACCCCATCTGGCTGGCCGTCGCGTAAGAGTAGATCTGTCGGCCAACAACCCGGGTGCGACGCGGAACCTCGACAGGCTGGCCGGCATTGTCGATTTTCTCGAAAAAGCCAGCGCCCTGCCTGTCGCCGCCGACATCCCACCACAGGGGCAAGGCGCTGTCGAATAGCCAGTCTCTGACATCGGAATAGGCATTATGTAGCTCGTCACCAGCCGTCATTTCACTCGCGCTCCAACTCTTATGTCATCCAAGATTGACTGAACAAACGCGGCGAGGTCGCCTCCTTCGAAGAGAAAAGCGTCAATGCCTGCATTCCGGCCTGCCAAAAGGTCGCTTTCCTTGTCGCCTATGATGAAGCTACGACCAGTATCAACCGCCCAGTGCTCCATAAGATCAAGCAGCATGCCGGGTTCCGGCTTGCGCCAAGGATGGTTCTGCCGGTACGGCCCCGGTTTGGCGGCGGGATGATACGGACTGAAGCGATGGTCATCAAAATGGCCGCCTGACTTCTTCAGCTCACATGCCAAATGCCGCATGACCCCGAGATGGTCCGCTTCTTCGTAATAGCCGCGGCCGATTCCGGCCTGATTTGTGACGATGAAAACGTAAAAGCCCGCCGCGTTGAGTTTCGCAATCGCATCACATGCATTTGGCATGAGTTCGAAACGATCGATGGACCCCACATATCCGTGGTCTTTGTTGATTACGCCATCTCGATCGAGAAAGGCTGCCGGTCTGCATTTCTGCCTTGGAATTTCCGTTTGCGCGCGTTCGAACGTTTCAGGCAGGCCAATATCGATGAAGTAATTGCCTTCAAACGACACCGCGCGCAGTCGGTCTTCCGCGGCAAGCCTGGGGAGAACATCGCGCTCGATTGAGCAGTCCGGCGAAACCAGGCGAAGAATGCTCTTCGATAGGAAATAGATCCCGCCATTGATGTAGGCCTGCCCGCCTGCGCTATCCTTCTCCGAAAATCCGATAACCTTGCTGCCTTCGAACTGCACCGTACCGTAGCGAGAGGCGTCCTCGACTTTTCTGAGGGCGAGGACACCCTCGCAATCGCCACCATCATTGGCTTCGCGGATAAGCGAGAGGATAGGCACATCAAACCAGGTGTCGCCGTTCACCAGAAAGAATTCATCTTCCAAGAGATCACGGGCATGCCAGAGCGCGCCCCCGGTCCCCGCCCGATCCGGTTCCACGGCGACCTGAACGCTCATGCCAAATCGCTTGATCGCTGCAGATCTCTCGACAAACCTGAATATCTTTTCCGCCTGGAAAGCGGCGAGCAGAAGAACCTTCGATACGCCCTGACGGCCCAACTCGAACAAGAGTCCTTCGAGAAATGGCTCGCCTGCGACATCCAGCAGCGGCTTTGGGGTTTCAGCCGTCAAGGCTCCAAGCCGCGTTCCAAGTCCACCGCACAACACTGCACATTGCAAACCGCTCATACCCGCGAACTCGCTACCGGAACCTGCCAACTTTCGACACCAAGCTCGCTGAAAGTCAAAGCATCGGCTATCCCCCCCTCATCGCGCAAAGCCGTCAAGAGACGGTAGCGCATTTCCGGGCGAACGAAGAAGAACATGAAGCCGCCGCCACCTGCCCCGGAAACCTTGCCGCCCAGCGCGCCGTTCTTCACGGCGACATCATAAAGATCATCGATACGCTGATTACTGACGCCCTGAGCCGTTGCCTTCTTCGCGGCCCAGCTATGATTAAGCAAGTCAGCCATACCGCCTATGTCGCTATTGAACATGAGGCGTTTCATTTCGACGGCATCGGCCTTCAGCTGGTGCATTGCTTCAAGGGTTTTGCTGCTGCGGGCAGTCAACTCTTTCGTCTGGGCGGAAATGATATGTGCGGATTCTCGGGAACTCCCGGTGAAGCAGGTAACGAGCGATGACTCGAGTTCGTTGCGAAAAGAGCGTCTTAGCCTTAGCGGGTTCACAATAACGCGTTCATTGTCAAGAAACTCGATGAAATTCACGCCCCCGAAGGCAGCCGCGTACTGATCCTGCCGTCCGCCAGACAGCTTCAAATCGACGCGTTCTATTTCATAGGCAAGCCGGGCGACGTCATATTCACCGAGTGGCGCTGAAAGAAGCACACGAAAAGCATCGACGAGTGCGACCACCAGCGCAGAAGAGGAGCCAAGTCCCGACCCCATCGGAGCGTCAACGACCGTCGTCAAGGTCATCGGTATTCGCCGACCGCCGTTGAAATCCCGTATCATACGCTCGTACACACCTCGGTGAAGCGCCATCTCCGAAGCCGAAATGTCGTCGTCAATATGGTATTCTTTTCGCAAACCGATATCGTGAGCGTCAAAAATGAGCTTGTCGTCGTCGCGCGGCAGGATCGATGCAAAGGCATAACGATCTATGGTAACATTGAGGACCGCACCACCAAACTCGTCGCAATATGGCGACAAGTCCGTTCCGCCGCCAGCCAGACCCAGACGCAATGGTGAGCGAGACCTGATCGCATAGTAAGTCGTCATAACAAAACTCTCTAAATATGCAGAAAAGTACGAAGAGATTTATGCGCTTCCGTTCGTGAAATCTTGCCCTCTTGCTTTCTTGATGGCCCGTACGAGCGTCTCCCCTCTTCCGGCCCAGTCGAATTTGCCGCTGCACGCCTCGTAGGCGGTTCTGCGCATCGCATTCAGCCGATCGAGGTCATCGATCGAGCCGACGATCGCGTTCACGAGTTCCGCGCTGTTGGCTCCCGTGAGCATGCCCTCTTCGGGCCGAAACGGCAGGCCTGCTGCCTGGGAACTGATCGTCGCAACCGGCACCCCGCGAAAAATATAATGGAGGAAGCGATGTTTGAACCCGCCGCCAAGCTCGTCCGGCATCAGCCCGATACGGGCAGCGCGCAATGTGTCGATCGGGTCATCAAGGAAACCGGTAAACCGGCAAATCCTGGAGCGGCTCTGAACGGATTCCACGAATTCCGGGTCGGCCCGTCCCACTACCACCAGTTCAATGCCCGCCTCCAGGAACGGCCGCTCGGCAGCGGCGACGAAACGCCTCAAGGATTCTCGTTTGGCAATCCACTCGAGAGAGCCCATCATCACGACGCGCCGGGGCGTATTCTCATCGAGGTCGGGTCCTATATCAAGCGGGCCATCGTATGCAGGCGTAAGCGTAACGTGAACCTTGCGGGGCGCTGCCGCAGTGAAGAGATCGCGATCCGCGTCTGTGTTCGACGTGACAATATCCGAAAAATCCACCAGCTTTCTTTCGAGCCTTGCTGCTTTGCCGGCATCATGCATCAGAACATATTTTAACGGGGGCTTGTGTCCTTCGGCAACCATGCGACGCAGGGATTGCTCGTGATTGTGGGAAACATAAATGATCGTCGGCCTTGTGCGCAAAACCTCCAAACGCTTCCGAACATGAGGTATAAGCCAGCCCATGGCAAAATAGTCGAAGACTATGGCGTCTGTGTCGGGGGTGATGGCGTTCAGGACAGCTTCGGCGAACGCACGAGAACGCAAGCGCCAGGCATCACTTTGTAAGGTGCTGAGCAGACTGAGAGGTCTCCACCTGCGCGGAGGTTCGAAGATGCCCTGTTCCGAGCGAGCGCCATGATCCGCACAACCAAAAACCTCAAGAGATACGTCCTGCGTTTTAAGGCCATCCAGCAAACCCCGCGAATAAAGATTCGCGCCTCCGACGCTACTGCGCGGGTCCTGCCTGGATATCCAAACGATATTCATAAAAAAATTCTCCGAAAAAACAAAAACTTAAAATCTATAGTCGGCATAAGAGCAATGAAGGAAGTTGCAGCAAAAAACTACGGCAGGCCATCAACGGCCGCACTGAAATCCGAGGCCAATCAATCAGAGAAAACGAAGGGTGCCAGAACAGGCCCCTACGCCAAAACGGGACTCCAAAACCAGATATGCTTCTTCGCATACGATAGCATCGGGAGACACCAGCCGCAATGAACGCGCGCCTGAAGAACCAGCCCTAAACGCCCCCTCTATATAAAAAGTGCTTTCAATGAAGAATCTGAAATTCAACATACCAGACTGCGAAATAGATCGATTTATTTTTCATGTATCAATAAATTTCCCCAGCTTCAGCTTTTCCGCCAGATGATATAGTATGTTCATGATATAGAATTATGACTAATCTTCAAGACATCCATCGAGCACGCGTTGGGCAAAACCGGCCGGCGAATGAATTTCAGGCAGATTTCCAACCTTGGGCGCCTCGACATCCCCTGTCAACGCATCGGACAAAGCCTGGGCATCGGTGCAGTCGACACCAAGGCCGAGCTTGTGGATCGCCACCTGGCTGCCCATCGCTCCAGTCTTCTGGCAGATGAGCGGCTTGCCGGCCGCCGCAGCCCAGAGCACAACACCGGACGATCCGACATGGTTCTGATAGGGCGCCAGGATGACATCCGATGAAACGACCTCCCTGGCAAGCTCTTCATCTTCGACAAATCGATCTTCAAGCTCAATCGCCAAATCGGGCCTGCCATCCCGCAATCGTTGAAGCTGGGTCAGGAACGCGTCGCGGTCGGCTGCATCCAGACGCCCGACAAACCGTAGGCCAGTTTTCCGAGCGACGTCGTCGGGCAGTAACCGCGCTGCCTCCAGGACCTTAAAAATGCCCTTTCTCTCGGACAATGCGCCAAAGATCAGAAACCAACGCCTGCCGTCGGCGCGTGAGCAGGCCGAAGCGGCAAACAGCGAAGGGTCCGGCATTGGGTCCGGAAGGAATGACAGATGCCGCAGGCCGTCGCCGCTGGCACGGGCTGCGCCCTCATCCAGTGTAAAAAGGGTCTTCAGCGACGGGCGACGCGCAGAGATATACGTGCTCCAGCGCCGGGCGGCATCAAGACGCTTTCGAAAATTCGGCTGGTAGCCGAAATCATTCGGCGGCCGAAAGATAATGCCCGACACCGTGCCCCTGACCGGACGTCGGTCGAGCAGAGCTCCATAAACGGCGTGATCAAAGAAAGGCAACATAAGGTGGCCGCCACAGCGCCCCAGGATATGCCGTGCCGCACTCCATTGTGCGCCGCCGCGATGCAATAGCCGACCGCTGGTCAGATTCCGGATGTGATCATCAGGCATGATGACGAGCTCAAGGCCTGTTTCTTCGATCAGATCGGACAATCGAACAGCGAGTTCGGCATTCGTTTCGAAGCGCAACCGATCAATGCGAGGATCCCGGCTCGCGGCCTCCAGAACAATACGCGCCCAAAACGCGCAGTGACCGGCGCTCAGCGGTTCAAAATAGGTAAAGGTTGCCATCACTCCCCCTTTAAAGAGTGGCATCAACTTCCGCGAAAGCGATAACATAAAAACAAAACAAAAATCATCCACCACACCTAAGAGGAAAATTCATAAATACCGATCTAACTATTCCTTCGTATCAAAAATATACCGGAAGGTATGAATGCTATACTATTAATAATGGAAACGAGCATAAAAGAAAAACCCGATGACAAACTAATCGGTAGATAGCTGATTGTGAGATTTACCAAAACTACGAAAGCTGTAAAGATAATCAATTGAGTGCGAGGAACCTTCTTCAAAGATTGCGTAACCAAGTGATCGCAACCGTTTGCGACGTGCAGATTGGCCGCCCCCGATGCAATTTGGCCGAGCGCATAAGCGATGGCAAATCCCAGGACGTTTCGCGTCATTGCCAAAATAATGGCACCCAGCGAAAGCGCTACGACAGCGCGTATAACCGACAGCCTTGCCAATGTCGTGGTGCGACCAAAGGCTTGCGAAGCCCAAAAGAAAGGGGTGGTCACACAGCTAATCAAAGTTGCAACTGAGAGCGCTCTGAGCGTATTGACCAGCAGAGGGTCTGACTGGCCGAGCCACACCGATAAGAAAACTGGCGCTTGAATCATGAAGATCAACAGCGGTCCGACGACGAGGACGGTCTGTACCGTGACGGCTTCCGCCAGCAATTTGCAAGCCGCCTCTCTATCCTGCCCCCGATCCATGCGCGAAAGACCAGGCAAGAGCGCCCGAAGCGCCTCGCTGACTGCCTGGTTGATAACAACCGGAATTCGCTGCGCCACTGTGAAAGTACCGAGCGCCGCCGCACCCGCGAGAGCCGAGATCAGAAAGCGTGAGATCGGATCCATCCCCCTCTGCACCAGCGTGAGTGGCCCAAATCCGCGGGTCAGCGTCAAGATCTCTTTAGCGCCCGCACGCGGACCCGCGAAAATGTCTTCCGAACGAACCATCCACCATGAAAATGCGACTTCGGCAAACCCTGCCAGCAGGAAGGCGACACCGAATGCCAGCTCGGGTCGCCCCGATAGCGGGAAATAAAGACCGAGCGCCAATGCGGTCTGCAGAACAACGCGAATAACTGTTTTTATGTTGAACCAATACTGCTCGTGCTGCCCCATACGAATTGCAATAAGCCAATTCGATCCCAGCTGCGAAATCCCTGCCATAATCGTCATCGCTATCGCAGCGGCCCAGCTGCCACGCAGGAAGCCAGCACCCAGCCCGCCCAGGAAGCAAAAAACAGCCGCCACCGAGAGCGACAGAAGTAATGTACGGAGCATGGGAGCTGAAAATTGAAGGCCGTTTCGCCCGATCGAATAGACCAAGGCGTTAGTAACACCATAGTCGGCGAGGAGCGTAAACAGCTGCACCGCACTCAAAAAGGACCATGTACCAACAAGATCAAGTCCGCCTAGGCGCGCCAGGATACCAAGCAACAGAACGTTCAGCGCCGCATTGGTCGCAAACACAACAAGCACGATGACACGCGAACGCTTCATGTTACGTCGGGTCAGCTGTTCCTGTTCCGACAAAATGTCTACTCCCTACAAATATCGAAACCATGCACAGTCGACGTTTTCTGCCACCGCGTTCCTGGAAAACTGTTTATCAAAACGGAAAATGAGCCGATAAAAAATGGATAGAACACTGTCTCTGACAGTTACTGTGTATTTTAATATTTGTTATTCCAGATAACTGCATGGAAACTATTCCCACCGAAACTACAAATAAACAACACAAATTTACTCTTAATAAGTTCATTTTAAAAATATATGCTCTGAATCACATGTTTTAGATGAAAATTCGCCTATCAACCTGTGCGTTAGAAAAAATCGTTTTCAACTAGTTCAGGGATGAATCCTGCTTGAGAAAATGTCGATAAGCGTCGCTTATTCCCTCCTCGAGGGGCCGTGCGTTGTTCCAGCCCAGTTCGTGCAGTTTTGAACTGTCCATCAACTTGCGCGGCGTACCGTCAGGCTTCGAACTGTCGAACACCAGATCGGCTTCATAGCCCACCACCCGCGCTACAGTCTCCGCCAGTTCACGGATCGTGACTTCGACGCCCGAACCCACGTTCACATGCTCATAATCCGAGTAGTTCTTCAGAAGAAACACCAGCGCATCGGCCAGGTCATCACAGTGCAGAAACTCGCGAAGCGGCGTGCCTGACCCCCAGATCACCACTTCCCGCGAACCCTGCTCCCGGGCCTCGTGAAACTTGCGAAGCAGCGCAGGCAGCACGTGGGAACTCTGGAGGTCGTAATTGTCGCCCGGCCCGTAAAGGTTTGTGGGCATGGCCGAGATCCAGTCATGTCCGTACTGCTTGCGGTAGGCTTGGCAGAGCTTGATGCCGGCGATTTTTGCGATCGCGTACCATTCGTTGGTGGGCTCCAGAGGCCCGGTCAGCAAACTATCCTCGGGAATGGGCTGCGGCGCCATCTTGGGATAGATGCATGAAGAGCCCAGAAACAGGAAGCGCTCAACGCCAATGGCATGGGCGGCGGTGATGATATTGGTCTCGATCAACATGTTGTCGACGAGGAAGTCCACGGGATGGGTATTGTTGGCAAGAATGCCGCCCACCTTCGCGGCAGCCATGACGATCGCATCGGGCCGTGTCTCGTTCATCCAGTGTTCGACATCAGCCTGGCGGGTCAGATCGACCACCTCGCGACCCGCCGTGATGACCTCACAATCTTCGGTCGCCAAACGCCGCACCAAGGCACCGCCAACCATGCCGCGATGCCCAGCCACCCAAATGCGTTTTCCGGAAAGATCGTAGGTCATAATCGCAATCAACTTTCATAATTTTGCGGCAGGAAAAGTCTCGCCGGATACATCAATCTAGAGCACACACGAGGTTTCATATTTCAGAAAGTGAGGAGCCTCTCAATTGAGACGCGTAGCGCTTGTTTGCTATGAAGCAGTCTGGAAGCTTTTCCAGGTCCCTATCAAGCGGGTCGTAAACAGCCTTGGCAGCTTCCAGGACATCCGGCGCTATTTCCTTCGGCGCCCTCGGCCGTCGCTCCGGCAGTTCAACCGACACACCACAAAACTCCGAGATCTTCTCAGCGCTATTCCAAAGCCCTTCATAACGAAGGCAGAGGACCGGCGCCTTCTCGAAGGCCATCCAGGCAATGCATTGATCTCGAAAGCCGAGGACATCTTCGCTGAGAAGCGCATCATGCCGATAGGGACGGCGCAGGTGATCAAAATGACTCTTGATCCACTCCTCTCCGCGCAATTCTTTCTGAGCATAGGCAGAAAGAGCTGCATCAAGCGCAGAACCGAACAGGAAGATCGCCCGGACGTTGCCGCTTCCTTCGAGAATATTGGGATAGTCATGCGTCTTGTAGACGACTCCCCGGCGAAATGACGTTGGCGGCCTGTCAAATGCTTCATCGCGCGTGGCCCGTATCGCAATGTCAGCGCGCGTGCCAAAATGAGCCTTTGCCATTGCATCGACCAAGGCGTCGTAAACCAGTGTACTTCCCGCTCTCCCGAAGCTCGCCACAACGATTGCGTCTTTCTGCGTGGGAACACTTTGCATCAAGCCCTTCGCCCAGCGTCTGAGCCTGGCATGGATTGCGCTATTATCCGTATTGACCACATTCATAATCTTCACCTCGACGAGAGCGGAAAGTACACTCGACCTGCTATCCTTCGACGCTAACGGGCAATTCAAGTCCGTGGGACTTGAGCAATGCATGGCGACGAGCCGCCTTGTGATCTGATGCGACCATTTCACGGCACATCTCACGAGCGGTAATTTCCGGCACCCATCCAAGCTTTTCTTTGGCTTTTGACGGATCGCCGAGAAGCGTATCGACCTCAGCCGGACGGAAATAGCGCGGATCAATGCGCACGATGACATCACCGGGTTTGACCGACGGCGCCAGGTCGCCATCGACATGGGCTACCGTGCCGATCTCCTCGACGCCCTTGCCCGAAAACTCGATGGTGATGCCAAGGTCGCTGGCAGCCCAGGTAATGAACTCGCGGACCGAATACTGAACGCCGGTTGCGATCACGAAATCCTCGGGCTCATCCTGCTGAAGCATCATCCATTGCATCCGGACATAGTCCTTCGCATGCCCCCAATCGCGCAGACTGTCGATGTTCCCCATATAAAGGCACGATTCCAGGCCCATGGCGATGTTGGCAAGGCCGCGTGTAATTTTCCGGGTCACGAATGTCTCGCCGCGGCGCGGGCTCTCGTGATTGAAGAGAATACCGTTGCAGGCGTACATATTATAGGATTCGCGGTAGTTCACAGCGATCCAGTAGGCGTACATCTTCGCGACGGCATAAGGCGAGCGTGGATAAAATGGCGTGGTCTCGCGCTGGGGAATTTCCTGGACCAGACCGAAAAGCTCCGACGTCGATGCCTGATAAAACCGCGACTTCTTCTCCAGACCGAGGAACCGAATTGCCTCGAGAATACGCAATGTTCCGATCGCATCGACATCAGCGGTGTATTCCGGGGCCTCGAACGAAACAGCGACATGGGACTGCGCACCGAGATTGTAGACCTCGTCGGGTTCGATGTCACGAATGATCCTGGTCAGATTGGACGTGTCGGAGAGGTCTCCGTAGTGCAGCTTGAGCTTTGCACCCGTCTTGTGAGGGTCTTCATAAAGATGATCAACGCGCTGCGTGTTGAAAAGCGACGCCCTGCGCTTGATGCCGTGGACTTCATACCCTTTTTCCAGCAGAAACTCTGCGAGATAGGAGCCATCCTGTCCGGTAATGCCGGTAATAAGAGCTGTTTTCATCAGTTTTTCCTCAAGCTACCACTTTGTCTGCTCTGACCAGATTCCTTCAGCAGAGCTTCGAATTCATTCTTCAAGCGTTCAAGGATCGCTTTCATATCCCACCGCTCCAACGCCCGTTGGCGCGCAAATCTGCCCATGGAGGCCCGTTTATCGTGATTGTCCAAAAGGCTTTCAATGGCGTCTGCCATAGCCTTGCCGTCACCGGGAGGAACCACGATGCCCGCACCTTCAACCTCATCGGCCAGTGCCGTGTGCGGGACGGCTGTAGCCACAACGGGACGGCCCGAAGCGAGCATGTTTGTAAGTTTTGACGGCAACACCAAATCAGCCGCGCCTGCGATTTGCGGCAACAGATGAATATCGGCCATTCCCAGGAGATCACTGAGCCTTTCAATTGGCTGAAGCGGAAAGAACTGCATCATCGGAAGATCTTTACTCATTCTCACCAGATCGCCGCGCATGGGACCATCGCCGCACACCAGAATCGCCAAGTCATCCCGGTGACTTAACCTTTCCGCCACATCAACAAGAATTTCAAGCCCTTGCTTGTTTGCCAGATTGCCAGAATAAAGCGCTACATAGGGAGCCTCAATACCAAGCTCGGCTTTGAGCGGCGACGTCATCGCAAGAGGTTTCACCTTGTCGAGATTCGCCCAGTTGCGAAGTTCATAAACCCGTCCTCCGGGCACCTTTTTTTGTCGAAGCTTGTCGATCATAGGCTTGGAAATAGAGCTGACCCGGTCAAATCGACTGAGCACGAAACCCTCAAATGCTTTTGCGGCGCGCCCGACCCTGCTCTCCGCTTTGATGAGTCCAGTAGCAAAAGCTGCCTCGACCTCAAAATCCTGGATATGGAGCCAGGCCTTGGCTCTGACCAATCGTGCAACAAGCCACCCCACAGGTGCCGAAACCATTGAAGGGGCCACAACGAAGACGATGTCAGGACGACCTGTCACACCCTTCCACAGAGCGACAGGCAAAGCCGTCATCGCGAAGCTCAAATGATGAAGAATACGACGCATTCCGGTAGGATTCTTGGGCACATAAAGAGGACAATGGACGACCTTGACACCACTGTCACTTTTCGCTGAACGCCATCTGCCGCCCTTCCAACCCTGAAAAACCTCCCACTGCGGATAATATGGCAAGGCGGTAATAACATCCACCTTCGCGCCATCTGAAGAAAAATATTCCGCCAAGCCAGCGGTATAAACCGCTGTCGAGATAATTTCAGGAGAAAAATTAATGCCGACTATGAGTACTCGCATTATATAGATTCAACCTGTATGGCAAATTGATGTTATCTGAACCGATTATCAAAAATATCTATAATAAATATTAGATTTAAATATCTATTTTTAATCAAATAGAGCCATACCCTATAAAGAACGGGTTGGCAAAGTCGCTGTCAGTCAACTGCCCAACCTTGCCATAGACGAGCGCTGCCCCATCAACGAGAAGCGTAATCCCGCCAGCGGCCCGCAGAACCGCGTCACCGGCCGCCGTGTCCCATTCCATGGTGCGGCCGAAGCGCGGGTAAACATCGGCAAGGCCTTCGGCCACAATGCAGAACTTCAGAGAAGACCCGACAGATGTAAAATCGTCGACGCCGATCTTCTTCATGAACGCTTCCGTCTCCGGGCTGTTGTGGGAACGGCTGGCTACCGCGACCAGCTTGTCTGCTTTCGCGCGGCAGGATATTGGTTCGGTGCCCTCTATCTTGCCATCGACAATTGTCAGCTTCTCGGCGCCGCCCGCGATCGTCCGGTAAGCGACCCGCTTTGCGGGTGCATAGACGATGCCGGCGACCGGCTTGCCGTCTTCGATCAACGCGATGTTGACCGTGAAATCCTCGCGCTTGTTGATGAACTCTTTGGTTCCATCCAGCGGATCGACCAGAAAGAACGACTTTCCGGTGATGTCGGGCACCCGGCCCGCTGCGACAGACTCCTCTGCGACAACCGGCATATCCGGAAATGCCTTGTTCAGGTGGCCGAGGATAATCTCCTCGGCCTTTTCGTCTGCCACCGTCACGGGAGAGGCATCATCCTTGTAGGACACGTCGATGCCGTTCTCGTAGACAGCCATGATCGCGCTACCGGCTTCGAGCGCTGCATCGAGAAAGACTTTGCTCATGTCTGCCATCTGCCTCAGTCCTTTTTCTCGAGCTTCGACAGAAAATCCTCTATCCGGCTCGCCAGTTCGAAGGGATCATGACCAACAGTGTGGAGATGAACCTCGGGATTCTCCGGCGTTTCGTAAGGAGAGGAAATGCCCGTGAAGTTGTCGATCTCGCCCGCCTGGGCCTTCTTATAGAGGCCCTTCGGGTCGCGTTCGGCGCAGACTTCGAGGGGCGTGTCGACGAAAATCTCGACAAACTCGCCCTCATCCATCAACTCGCGCGCAAGCCGTCGTTCGGAACGGAACGGCGAGATAAAGGAAACCAGCACGATCAGACCGGCGTCGGCCATCAGACGGGCAACCTCGGCCACGCGGCGGATATTCTCGACGCGGTCTTCGGCGGTGAAGCCAAGGTCACGGTTGAGACCGTGGCGGATGTTGTCACCATCAAGCATGTAAGTGTGCTTGCCCTTGGCGTGCAGGATCTTTTCCAGCGCGTTGGCCACGGTCGACTTGCCGGACCCGGAAAGACCGGTGAACCAGAGCACGGCGGGTTTCTGCGCCTTGAGCTCGGAATGCGCCTGCTTGTTGACCTCCACCGCCTGCCAGTGCACGTTCTGCGAACGGCGCAGCGGAAAGTCGATCATGCCGGCGCCAACGGTCTTGTTGGAAATCCGGTCGATGATCACGAAGTTGCCTGTCGTCCTGTTATCCTTGTAGGCATCGAAGACGATCGGCGACTGGGTCGAAATGTTGCAGACACCGACCTCGTTCATGTTCAGTGCTTTTGCGGCCTCGTGCGCAAAACTGTTCACATTGACGTGGTATTTCAGAGCGGTGATCGTCGCGGGCGTTGAGTCCGCCTCCGTCCGCAGGACGTAGGACCGGCCCGGAATCATCGCATCGGCATCGAACCAGATGATCTTCGCCTGGAACTGGTCGGCAACGTTCGGGCGCGCCTCCGGCGCGACGAGAATGTTGCCGCGGGAGACCTCGATCTCATCTTCAAGCACCAGCGTCACGGCCTGCCCGGCTTCCGCGCTGTCAAGGTCGCCATCCATCGTGGCGATCTGCTTGATCTTCGAGGCTTGACCGGACTTGGCCACGGTCACCGTGTCGCCAAGCTTGACCTTGCCGGACGCCACTTCGCCGGAGAAGCCACGGAAATTCAGATTGGGGCGGGTGACAAGCTGCACCGGCATGCGGAACGGCTTATCAACGAGCTTGGACTCGACCGGAACAGTTTCCAGGTGATCCAGCAGTACCGGTCCCTGATACCAGGGCATATTCTCCGACGGCATGGTGACGTTGTCGCCATAGCGCGCCGACATCGGGATTGGCACGATTGTCTCGAAACCGAGATCCTTGGCAAATTCGAGATAGTCGGCAACGATCTTGTCATAGACCTCCTGGGAATAATCCATCAGGTCGATCTTGTTGATCGCGACCACGATGTGGCGGATGCCGAGCAGAGAAGCAATATAGGAGTGGCGCCGCGTCTGGCGCAGAATGCCCTGGCGGCTGTCCACAAGGACGATCGCGAGATCGGCGGTGGAGGCGCCTGTTGCCATGTTGCGCGTGTATTCCTCATGGCCGGGCGTGTCCGCGACGATGAACTTGCGCTTCGCGGTCGCGAAAAAGCGATAGGCGACATCGATGGTGATGCCCTGCTCGCGCTCGGATTCAAGGCCGTCAACCAGAAGCGCGAAATCGATGTCGGCGCCGGTCGTGCCATGCTTGGCGCTGTCGCTCTCGAGAGAGGCAAGCTGGTCCTCGAAGATCAGCTTCGTATCATAGAGCAGGCGTCCGATGAGCGTCGATTTGCCGTCGTCAACGGAGCCGCAAGTCAGAAAGCGCAGCAGCGTCTTGCGCTCCTGCTCGGCGAGATATTCGATCATGTCGCCGGAAAAATCGGTGATCTCGTTCATCAGAAATATCCCTCGCGCTTCTTCTTTTCCATCGACCCGGATTCGTCCTTGTCGATCATGCGACCCTGGCGCTCGGAGGTACGCGCCGTCAGCATTTCGCGAACGATGCCCTGGAGGTCGTTGGCTTCGGATTCGACTGCGCCTGTCAGCGGGTAGCATCCGAGCGTGCGGAAGCGCACCATCTTTTCCTCGACCTTCTCGTCCGGTCCGATGGGCATGCGATCGTCATCGACCATGATCAGCGCGCCGTCCCTTTCGACGACCGGACGCCTGGCCGCGAAGTAGAGCGGCACGATCGGGATATTCTCCTTCATGATGTACTGCCAGATGTCGAGTTCGGTCCAGTTCGACAGCGGAAACACGCGGATCGATTCGCCCTTACCGACACGGGTATTGTAGGTCTTCCACATTTCCGGGCGCTGGCTCTTCGGATCCCAGGCATGCTGGGCGTTGCGGAAGGAAAAGATGCGTTCCTTGGCGCGCGATTTTTCTTCATCGCGGCGAGCACCGCCGAAGGCCGCGTCGAAACCGTATTTGTCGAGCGCCTGACGAAGGCCAACCGTCTTCCAGATATGGGTGTGCGTATTGGACCCATGATCGAAGGGATTGATATTCCCCTCGACACCCTCCGGATTGACATGCACCAAGAGGTCGATTCCGAGATCCTTCGCCATCTTGGCGCGGAATTCGTACATCGCCTTGAATTTCCAGGTGGTATCGACATGGAGGAAAGGAAAAGGCGGCTTGGCCGGATAAAAGGCCTTCATCGCCAGATGCATCATCACCGACGAATCCTTGCCGATGGAATACAGCATGACCGGCCGCGAAAAGTTTGCAGCGACTTCACGAAAAATGTGGATGGACTCTGCTTCCAACCGTTGCAGATGCGTAAGGGACATTTCTATTCCTGAAATTGAAATTCAAAACCGATTTAGGGATAGACCTCTAGGAAATGCAAAAAACTCTCAAGTCAATAATATAAACTGCAGCACTAAATTTATAAACGCAGGACGAAACTGCCCCGACCAAATTTTTATCAAAGAAAGCGACATGACGTGGAAAACAACCCACGATGCTCCGCAAACCCACAGACTACTGACTGGCTTCAAGCGAATTTGCCGTTCGATGCAGATATTTTCACAGATACTGGCTAAACGCAAGACGACAAATCCCCGGTTCATTGGCAACACGATGACCAGTGCACCCCCGGCAGGAAATCCCTCCGATACGGACGGGCATCAACAAGCGCCCATAGCTTTCGGCGGGAGACTTTGATAATCCTGCATGAGGTTAGACGTTTATTTTTTTCATTTCAGGTTGCGCAATCGTGGACCATTTTTATCTGATTTCGACATTTTGCGTCGTGTTCGGGGCGATCGTCATGTTCGCGCTCGACAGATTTTCCATCGAAGCCATCTCGCTCGCCGTGCTTTCGGCGTTGCTTCTGATCTACGGCATCGTCCCCTACCAAGGCGCCGATGGCGCGACGCTGAGCCTGGCGGACCTGCTCTCCGGCTTCTCCTCGCCGGCGCTTGTCACCGTCCTGGCGCTTCTGATCGTCGGCAAGGGGCTGTTCGCCACGGATGCGATGGAGGGCATCACCCGACATGTCGGCAGGCTGTGCGGCAGTCGCCCGCGCATGGGTGTAGCGCTGATTCTCGTCGTTGCTGGCTCGATCTCGGCCTTCCTGAACAACACGCCGGTGGTCGTCATCTTCATTCCCGTCCTGACGTCGCTTGCAGCAACCTTCCGGTTACCGGCCTACCAGATTTTCATGCCGCTGTCGTTCATCACGATCCTCGGCGGCATGACAACCGTGATCGGTTCCTCGACGAACATGATCGCCGCCGGTATCGCTGCCGAAAGCGGCGTCGAAATCGGGTTTTTCGATATCACCGGCATGGGCGTTATCCTGGCGCTGATCGGCTATGTCTACGTGCTGTTCTTTCTGCCGCGGCTTTTGAACGCGAGACAGACCGAACTGCGCACGAGCCACGAAGGCGATGGCGGCCAGTTCATCGGCGAAATTGCCATCATCGCGGGAAGCCGGTTCGCCGGCCTCCTGCCGATCTCAGGCTTTTTTCCTCAACTGAGTCCGTTCTCCCTGCACTCAGTCGTTCGCCGAAGCGAAGGCGAGGACAAGGTGCTTCTGCCGCCGTTCAGCGAGGACCTGATGCTGCTGCCCGACGATCTTCTGCAGATATCCGGCAATCGCAAGGCCTTCATGGACCTGATTGCCAGCGGAGAAGCAGTCACCTTTGGCGAACCGGAAGAAGAAACGCATGCCAATGCCGGGCGCAGACAAGGGCCGCATTACCATCTGGCGGAAGCAGTCATCGCGCCGGGATCGCGGTTTGAAGGCAGAACGGTTCGGTTCTGCGGCATCCAGCCGCGATTTCATGTCACGATCGTGGGTGTCCGGCGCAAGAACCGCATGGGTCGCGGCCCTTTCGGGTTCTTGCGGCTTGAAGCCGGGGATACGCTGCTTCTGGGCGGGGCAGAAGAAGACATCATGTCGATGCGCGGCAATCACGATATCCTTCTGCTCGAACATTCGGCCCAGTCCGTACCGCCGCGCAGCCGCGCCCTGATATCCTTCATCATTTTCGCGACCGTGGTCGGGCTTTCAGCCCTCGATATCTCGCCCATTGCCGTCAACGCCGTGCTTGGCGCTCTGGCAATGATTGCCACCGGATGTCTGACGCTGCAACAGGCGGCCCGCGCCTTCGATCGGCAGATATTTCTCCTGATCGGCTCCTCGATCGCATTGGCCACGGCTCTGGAGGTATCTGGAGGCGCAGCACTGATTGCCCAGGGCGCCATTGCGCTGGCCGGCGGGTCGTCGGCCGTAATCGCGATCACCATACTGTTTGTCACGGTCGCGATCATGACCAACATACTGTCCAACAACGCAGCCGCCGCGCTGTTCATGCCGATCGCCATCAACATGGCCCATCAGATCGATGCCCCGCCGCTGGCCTTTGCCGCAGCGGTAATCTACGCGGCGAACTGCTCCTTTGCGACGCCGATCGGCTATCAGACCAACCTGATGGTCATGGGTCCGGGTCACTACAATTTCTCGGATTTCGTGCGGGGCGGCCTTCCACTGGTCATTATCATCGCAGTCGCGTTCGCGCTTCTGGCGCCGCTCTACTACAATCTCTGAACCGAAAGGCCGGATGAAACGAGATGGATCATCCATCGCTCCGGTGATTTGTGAGCGGGCGTATCCTGGCGACCGCCGCGCGCCGCTCGAGGCCGCAACGCGACCGGTAGGGGTCGATGGCGCGACCTTCGTGCCTATGCAGAGGCAACGGACCATGTTCAAGCGCCGGTGCATTGATGCGGGCCGGCCAAACCTGTCGGCCGATAGTGTGCGCAAGGTCTCGGCGAACTGTTCGCCGAACGCGCATGCTGCCATTATGAACTGATGGATATCCTCGTCCATTCCGAGGCAAAGACAAGCGAGAGCTACACCAGCCGCGTCGAACGCGGGTATCTCGCCGTCAACGCAATGGAACGAATCAAAGTGCCCGACGCATGAGCCGGACGCCGCCCATTGATGCGCCTAAACAATTGATATAGCTATACTCTATTTTGAAAATGGTGCGGTCGAGAAGACTCGAACTTCCACGGGTTGCCCCACAGCGACCTCAACGCTGCGCGTCTACCAATTCCGCCACGACCGCATCGTGGTAGGGCCGGTTTGTGCCGGCGCCGCTGCATGTAGCAAAAGCCTTCTCGGCGCACAAGCGTCTGTGACGGTTTTTTTTCATTTCTGCTGGAGAAAGTTTTGGGCGTCCGATCGCCGCTGGTTTGTCCCAGCGTTTTCGCCTTGCTGCCGGGTGCGAAATCTGTAAGGAGAAGGCCGAAGGACGGAGCCATGGAACGACGCGAAATCGATTTTCTGATGCATACGGAAGCCGGCGCGCCGCCGGTCCGGTGGCGCATCTCGGACGGCCTTACCCCCTACCCGCAAGCGCTTGCGGAAATGGAGAGGGAGGTCGATCTGATCGCGCGCGGCGAGGCGGACGAACTGGTCTGGCTGGTCGAGCATCCGCCGCTCTACACGGCCGGCACAAGCGCCAATGCCAGTGACCTTCTGGTCGCCGACCGCTTTCCGGTCTACGAGACCGGACGCGGCGGGGAATATACCTACCACGGTCCCGGCCAGCGGGTGGCCTATCTCATGCTTGACCTGAAGCGCCGGCGCCGCGATGTCCGCGCTTTCGTCGCGGCGATCGAGGAGACCATCATCAAGGCGCTCGATATGATGAATGTGCGCGGCGAACGGCGCGAGGACCGGGTCGGCGTCTGGGTCAAGCGGCCGGAGCGCCCGCCCCTGCCGGATGGTTCGCCCGCGGAAGACAAGATCGCCGCGATTGGCATCAGGCTTCGCCACTGGGTCAGCTTCCACGGCCTGTCGATCAATGTCGAACCCGAGCTCGAACACTTCGGCGGCATCGTGCCCTGCGGCATTTCCGGCTACGGCGTCACCAGCCTTGTCGACCTCGGCCTGCCGGTGACGATGGAAGACGTCGACATCTGTCTGAAAAAGGCCTTCGAGGAGGTCTTCGGCGCAACCGCTCCGGATAGGCCGTAAGGCTTCAGTGCAGCGTCCGTCCGCCGGTTACGGTAAAGCCGAACGGGCCTGGCCGGCGCGGCCGCTTGATGGCGTCTGGATAGCGGCCCGCATGGCCGACATGGTTGACTTCGATGACGACGTCCTTGAGGTTCAGTCCGATCTTTCGGCCCGTCGAACGGACCTTTTCCTCATCCCCGGAAATCAGCCAGAGCGGCCGAACCTTGAGATGGCCTGCGATCCTGACGAGCCGTTCCAGCGATGGCTCGGAGCGATCGCACTCCCAGTTTCTCACCGTCTCACGCGTCACCCCCAGGCGACCGGCGAGGTCTGCCAGGCTTAATCCGGCGCGCTCGCGGGCGGCCAGCAGCCGTCCCCCCAGCGTATCGTCGCCGTAGAGTTCCTCTTCCATCATTATCGGCCTTTCCATCCCGTTGGGCGTGCCGGATTTTCCGGTTCTTGGATCCCTTCATAGCCAAAACCTGGCAAAAGTGCCAGTCCGCCCGGCAGCAGGGCGCGACGAACAGGGAAATGGTCGATCACGCAGACTTGTGCTTGCGGATCAATGAGCGGCCGTGCCAAAGATTGACGGATAACAAAGGCGATATGGAGAGACACCGATGGATGTGCGCGCAGCCGTAGCGGTCGAAGCAGGTAAACCGCTCGAAGTCATGACTGTTCAACTTGAAGGCCCCAAGGCAGGCGAAGTCCTGATCGAGGTGAAGGCGACGGGCCTTTGTCACACGGATGACTTCACGCTCTCCGGCGCAGACCCGGAAGGCATCTTCCCGGCCATTCTTGGCCATGAGGGCGCTGGCGTTGTCGTCGATGTCGGGCCCGGCGTAACCTCGGTTAAGAAGGGCGATCATGTCATCCCGCTCTATACGCCGGAATGCCGCGAATGCCCCTCCTGCCTGTCGCGCAAGACCAATCTCTGCACCGCGATCCGCTCGACCCAGGGCCAGGGCCTGATGCCGGACGGCACGTCGCGCTTCTCGCTCAACGGCAAGCCGATCCACCATTATATGGGCTGCTCGACGTTTGCGAACTTCACGGTCCTTCCGGAAATCGCGGTTGCGAAGATCAATCCGGACGCCCCCTTCGACAAGGTCTGCTACATCGGCTGCGGCGTAACGACGGGCGTCGGCGCAGTCATCAACACCGCAAAGGTGGAAGTGGGCGCGACCGCCGTGGTCTTCGGTCTCGGCGGCATTGGCCTCAATGTCATCCAGGGCCTGCGCCTTGCCGGCGCCGACATGATCATCGGTGTCGACCTCAACAATGAGAAAAAGGAATGGGGCGAACGCTTCGGCATGACCCATTTCGTCAATCCGAAGGAAATCGGCGAGGACATCGTTCCCTATCTGATCAACCTGACCAAGCGCGGCAATGACACGATCGGCGGCGCCGACTACACCTTCGACTGCACCGGCAACACCACGGTGATGCGCCAGGCGCTCGAATGCTCGCATCGCGGCTGGGGCAAGTCGGTCGTCATCGGCGTTGCCGGCGCGGGCCAGGAGATCTCCACCCGGCCGTTCCAGCTCGTCACCGGGCGCTCATGGATGGGCACGGCCTTCGGCGGCGCGCGCGGGCGCACCGATGTGCCGAAGATCGTCGACTGGTACATGGACGGCAAGATCGAGATCGACCCGATGATCACGCATCTGCTGAAGCTTGAGGACATCAACAAGGGCTTCGACATGATGCACAAGGGCGAAAGCATCCGCTCGGTCGTCGTTTACTGATGTCATCGCTGACCGTCGATATCGCCCGCATGGATGCGTTCACTGCGGGCGAACTGTATGACGTGCTGAAACTGCGCGTCGATGTCTTCGTGGTGGAGCAGAACTGCCCCTATCCCGAGCTTGACGGCAAGGATGGCGAGGCGCTTCACCTGCGCCTGCTCGAAGACGGAAAGCCGGTCGCCTATGGCCGGCTTTTCGCGCCTGACGCCACGCAACAGGCGCGAATCGGCAGGGTCGTTGTCGCCCCGTCACATCGCGGCCGAAAGCTCGGCGAACGGCTGATGAGCGAAGCCATTGCCGCCTGCGAAAGACTGGCGCCCGATGCGCCGATCGCGATTTCCGCGCAGGCGCATCTCGAGCGCTTTTACGCCGGCTTCGGCTTCGAGACCGTATCGAAGGAATATCTGGAGGACGGCATCCCGCATATCGACATGCTTCGCGACGCTCACAGGAACCAGACGGAAGCCGCCAGATGATCTATGTCGATGCCGATGCCTGTCCGGTAAAGCCCGAGATCATCAAGGTCGCCGAGCGCCACGGCCTGCCGGTCACTTTCGTCGCCAATTCCGGCCTTCGTCCGTCACGTGATCCGATGATCCGCAATGTCATCGTCTCAGGTGCCTTTGACGCTGCCGATGACTGGATCGCCGAACGCGCCGTCGCCGGCGATATCGTCGTTACCGCCGATGTGCCGCTCGCCGAACGCTGCGTGGCCGCCGGCGCGCTGGTGACCGGGCCGACGGGCCGGTTGTTCGATCAGGCCAATATCGGTATGGCGCGGGCCATGCGCGATCTTGGCCAGCATCTGCGCGAGACCGGCGAGAGCAAGGGCTATAACGCGGCATTCTCCGCGAAAGACCGCTCGGCCTTTCTGCAGACAATGGAGCGGCTTTGCCGCCAGTCAAAATCCATTCAAGCCAAGCCTGAAGACGAAACGAAGGGAAAATCATGAATATCCTGTCCGAAAATACGGCCTTTGGCGGCATGCAGGCCGTCTTTTCCCATGATTCGGAAGCCTGCAACTGCGAGATGACCTTTGCGGTTTTCGTGCCGCCGCAGGCGACTGAACGCCCCTGCCCCGTGCTCTGGTATCTCTCCGGCCTCACCTGCACCCACGCCAACGTCATGGAAAAGGGCGAGTATCGCCGCATGGCGGCCGAACTGGGCCTGATCATCGTCTGCCCGGATACGAGCCCGCGCGGCAAGGACGTTCCCGATTCGCTGACCAATTGGCAGCTCGGCCAGGGCGCGGGCTTCTATGTCGATGCCACCGAGAGCCCCTATGCGCTGAACTACCAGATGGAGACCTATATCACCAAGGAACTGCCTGCGCTGATCGCCGGCAGCTTCCGTGCCGATATGAACCGTCAGGGCATTTTCGGGCACTCAATGGGCGGACACGGCGCCATGACCTTCGCGCTGAAATATCCCGGTCGCTACAAAAGCTGCTCGGCCTTCGCGCCCATCGTCTCGCCGTCCACATCGCCCTGGGCACAGGGCGCATTCGAAAAATATCTCGGAACCGACCCGGACGTCTGGCGCAAGCATGATGCCTGCGCGCTGGTGGAAAGCGGCGCGCGCTTCCCTGAATTCCTCATCGATCAGGGCAAGGCCGATGGCTTTCTGGAAGAGGGGCTGAAACCGTGGCTGTTCGAAGAAGCGATCAAGGGCACGGATATTGCGCTGACGCTCAGGATGCACGAGCGCTACGACCACTCCTACTACTTCATCTCCACCTTCATGGACGATCACCTGCGCTGGCATGCGGAGCGGCTTTAAGCCGCTCCTGCCTCACGCCTTGAGCGAAACAAGAAGCGTATGGGCCGCCTGCATATCCTCGAACCGCTTGGCCCGGCGGCGGGCGGCCTCCTCGTCATGCCCCCAAAGCTCGATCGTCCAGTCTTCCTCGAGATTGCCGAGGGCCCAGGCTTCGTCCAACGTCAGGCGGCCGCGCGCCAGCGCGAGCGTCACAAGCGCCGAACCGGTCAGCGTCGTCATCACATGCAAGGCGCCAAGTTCGAACGGCGCCCGGTGATGCGCGAGTTCCCTGCGGAAAGCCTGAAGGCTTTCCGCCGGCTGTTCGGCAAACATCACCCCCTCGACCAGCACGAAGCGCGCGCCATATTGCTCGGCCATCCAGTCAAGAACAGGTCCCCAGCGCTCGGTCTGCCGTATGACGAGTTCTTCCGGACTTTCCGCGCGATAGAACAGCATGTCGTTGCCGGCATAGCTGACGATCTCCTCGAAAACTGCATCGGCATTGACGGACACGGCGTCGATGATCGTGTTGGCGAGCCGCGTCATCGGCATTTTCGCCGGATCGATGACCGTTTCCTGCGCCTGCCATTCGGCGCGCACATGTTCGGCGGCGGCCTTCGTCGGCAGGATCAAAGGCTTACGCGACGGGGTCTTGACCGGCCGGCCGTCGAGCTTCACCGCAAAGCCCTCGCCTTCCTTGGCGACGCTTGCCTCGGTGTAGAATTTCTTCGGCAGTTCGGCGCGCATCAGTTCCTGCGACCGGCGGATGGGATCATTGGTCATCATGCACCCTTCAGAACGAATTTCAGAATGTCATCCGGCGTCTCGGCAATCGTAGCCGCCCCCGCTAGTTTCAGCGCATCCGGCGCGCCGTACCCCCAGGAAACGCCGACAGCGCCGGCGCCGGCAGACTTCGCCATCTGGATGTCGAACACCGTATCGCCGATTACCACCGCCTGTTCAGGCCGCATGCCCGTCTCATCGCAGCATTCCAGCACCATGGCCGGATGCGGCTTGGAGGGACAGTCATCGGCCGTGCGCGTGGTGATGAACTTGTCGCTGTAGCCATGGGTCTTCAGCATATGATCGAGCCCCCGCCGCGACTTGCCGGTCACCGCGCCGATGAGGATGTCATCGCGCAGGAAGAGATGAGACAGCATGGACGCGATGCCGTCATAGAGCTTTTCCTGCATGGCCGGGTCGCGCCGCACCTCGACAAAAAGCGAACGATAGTAGCCCATCATGTCGCGGCATTCATGGTCGATATTTTCGCGACCCAGGAGTTCGGCGATCGCCACATCCAGCGTCAGGCCCACCGTGCCGCGCGTGGCCTGCTCATCGGGCGCGTCGTGGCCGAAGGCGCGGAAAGTGCGGGCCATGGTCTCCTGGATGATGGCCAGGCTGTCGACCAGCGTTCCGTCACAGTCAAAAAGCACCAGCTTCATGGACGCACTCCCGGCTCAGACAAGTTTCAGGATGTCTTCCGGATGCCAGGCGATCGCGCCCGCTCCGGCATCCTGCAGATCGGCGATCTCGCCGTAACCCCAGGCGACGCCTATCGCATGGGATCCGGCCTTCGTCGCCATTTCCATGTCGAAGACCGCATCGCCGATGATAACGGCATCGGCCGGATTGAAGCCCGCTTCCGCGCAGCATTCAAGCACCATGGCAGGATGCGGCTTGGAGGGACAGTCGTCGGCCGTGCGCGAAACGGTAAACCGCGGCGCCAACCCGTGCAGATCCAGAACATGCGTCAGGCCCCGGCGCGAATTGCCGGTGACCGCGCCGATGGTCACGTCACCGCGCGCGGCTAGGCCGTCAATCAGTTCGGCAATGCCCGGAAACAGCTGTTCCATCATATTGGGGTCGGAGTGGACCTCAGTAAAGAGCGACTTGAACTTAACACGGATCGCCAGAACCTCGTCATCGATCCGGTTCCGGCCGAGCAGACGGGCGATGGCATAGTCGAGCGACAGGCCGATGATTGTCTTGGTCTCGGCAAGGGTCGGTTCGGCGTGGCCAAAGGTGACAAAGGCGCGGCGCATGGTCTCATGGATGCGCACGGCGCTGTCGACCAGCGTGCCGTCGCAGTCGAACAATACGAGCTTCATGTCAGTCCCTGTCTCAATCCTTGTCGAGGTCTTCGCGATCGGCGTCGAAACCGAGCAGGTTCCAGCTCTGCACCATATGCGGCGGCAGCGGGGCGGTGACCCTGAGCCTGCCACCGTCGGGATGCGGCACATCGATGTGGCGGGCGTGGAGATGAAGCCGCTTCTGGATGCCGCCGGGGAATTCCCAGTTCGGATCGTCTTCGAAATATTTCGGATCGCCGATGATCGGGTGACCGATATGAAGCGCATGGACACGCAGCTGATGGGTGCGTCCCGTATAGGGCTCCATCTCCAGCCAGGCCAGATTCTGTGCAGCGGTATCAACCACGCGGTAGTAGGAAACGGCGTGATCGGAATCGGGTTCGCCATGTCTGGCAATCCGCATCCGGTCGCCATCCGGCGTCTGCTCTTTCACCAGCCAGGTGGAGATCTTGTCCTCGCGCTTGCGCGGCACGCCCTTGACCAGCGACCAGTAGGTTTTCTTGGTGGTGCGCTGACGGAACGCCTCTGTCAGCGACTGGGCGGCGCGGCGCGAGCGGGCAACAACGAGAACGCCGGACGTATCCCGGTCAAGGCGATGGACGAGACGCGGCTTCTCGCCCTTCTTGTTGGTCCAGGCCTCCAGCATCTTGTCGATATGACGGACAACGCCCGAACCGCCCTGCACGGCAAGACCGGCGGGCTTGTTCAGCACGAACACGCGCTCGTCCTCATGCAGCAGCATGCGCGACAAAAGCTCGCCATCGGGCGAATGCTTGAGGTCCCTGCCCGGTATCGGGCCGGACGCCTTCGGATCGACATTCATTGGCGGGATGCGGACCATCTGACCCGGCTCGACACGGGTATCGCTTTTCACCCGTCCGCCATCGACGCGGATCTGGCCGGAGCGCAGCAGCTTCTGCAGCGCGCCAAAGCCAAGCCCCGGATAATGCAGCTTGAACCAGCGATCGAGCCGCATGCCCGCCTCGTCCTGATCCACCTTGATATGTTCGATACCCGCCATAATGCGAAAAACCCTTGTTCCAAGGCGTGGCTTCTATCGCATGACGCGTCGGATTGAAATGGGTCTAGAACACCATCCGTCCGATCGCCAAGCCTGCGAAAACCGCGATCAGCGCGAGAACGACGCTTGCGGTGACATAGGCAACCGCTGGCAGCACATCGCCGCGCTCGATCATCGTCATCGCATCGAGCGAAAACGAGGAAAATGTGGTGAAGCCGCCGAGAAAGCCGGTGACGATGAACAACCGCATGTCCGCCGACTGGTTGAGCGCCCGCGCAACCGCCTCCACCAGAAGCCCGATCATGAGCGAGCCGGCGATATTGACGATGAATGTGCCCCAGGGAAAATTCGGTCCCCATAGCCTGATGGCGAGGGCACCGATGAGATAGCGTCCGACCGAGCCGAGCGCGCCTCCGGCGGCGACGATGAGGGCGTGGGAGAGAGTAGTCGACACGAGCGAATTTCCGTCTGATTGATAAAGTCCTGAGGCTTCCACCTTACTAAACCCTTCGCGATGTTCTGCCCACCCCCTCTTGTCCCGCAGTTCCTCAAGGTCGGTGATGCCGAACGTGGATATTTCGGCCGGCGCATGCTTGCCTCTTGCAAATTCCGCCACAACTCGGATAATCCATCTCAAAATTCGTGTTGGGAGAACCCGCTTTGTTTGAAGCGGTGCCGAAGGAGCAACTGCCCCGGAAACTCTCAGGCCAAAGGACCAGCGCGTGATTCTGAACTCTGGAGACAAGGTTCGGCGCAAGCCAGGACCGGCCGAAGGGATAATAATCTCAGGCACACGGGACAGAGGGGGCTCATTCGTATCGGGCATGTCGCACACGCCCGCCCCTTTGAGCCGGCGTTTTTGAAAACGCAATCCGGAGGCAAGTCTTGGTCTCGCAAGAACCGCTTAAAACCACACCGCTCCACGCGCTCCATCTGGAGCTTGGCGCCCGCATGGTGCCGTTTGCTGGCTATGATATGCCGGTCCAGTACCCAATAGGCGTTCTCAAGGAACACCTGCATACCCGTGAAAAGGCTGGCCTTTTTGATGTTTCGCACATGGGGCAGGTCTATCTGAAACCGCGCTCCGGAAATCTTGCCGATGCGGCGATCGCGCTGGAAAAGCTGGTGCCGGTTGACATTCTCGGCCTCAAACCCGGCCGCCAGCGCTATGCCTTCTTCACCAATGAAGAGGGTGGCATTCTGGACGACCTTATGGTCGCCAATCGCGGCGATCATCTGCTGGTCATCGTCAACGCCGCCTGCAAGGATGCCGATCTTGCCCATATGAAGGCCTACCTCTCGGACCTTTGCGAGGTGGAAACGCATTTCGAGGACAAGGCGCTTCTGGCGCTGCAGGGCCCGAAGGCCGAAGACGTTCTGGCCCCGCTCTGCCCGGCCGTTGCCGAGATGAAATTCATGGATGTGCGCGCCTGCGAGCTGATGGGCGTGACCTGCGTGATCTCGCGCTCCGGCTATACCGGCGAGGACGGCTTCGAGATTTCGGTCCCCGCCGAACATGCCGAGGCGCTGGCCCGCACGCTGCTGGCGAATGAGGACTGCGAACCCATCGGCCTCGGCGCCCGCGATTCGCTCAGGCTCGAAGCCGGGCTCTGCCTTTATGGCAACGATATCGACACGACCACGACGCCGGTCGAGGCCGCGCTCGTCTGGGGCATGCAGAAGGCCCGCAAACCGGGCGGCGACCGCGAAGGCGGTTTTCCTGGCGCTGCCATCGTCTCTTGGCAGCTTGCCGAAGGCACGGAATTTCTGCGCGTCGGGCTGAAGGCGGAAGGCCGTGCGCCGATCCGTCCGCCGGCGAAACTCTATGCCGATGACAAGGGCGAGACCGAAGTCGGCCATGTGACCTCCGGCGGTTTCGGCCCCTCCGTCGGCGTGCCCGTTGCCATGGGATACGTCGCGGCAGACCACGCCGGGACCGGAACGACCCTCTATGCGGAAGTGCGCGGCAAATACCTGCCCGTCACCATCGCCGACACACCCTTTGTCAAACCCACCTACAAACGCTGAGCGGGAACATTTTCCATGACCATCAAATTTACCGAAGAACATGAGTGGCTGAAGATCGAAGACGGCATTGCCACCGTCGGCATCACGGCGCACGCCGCCGAACAGCTCGGCGACCTGGTTTTCGTCGAACTGCCGGACGTCGGCGCGACTTTCGAGAAGAATGACGATGCCGCGACCGTCGAATCGGTCAAGGCCGCATCGGACGTGTTCTGCCCGCTGGCCGGCGAGATCACCGAAGTCAACGAGGCGATCACCGACAATCCCGAACTCGTCAATGCCGAACCCATGGCAGGCGGCTGGTTCTTCAAGCTGAAGCTTGCCAACCCGTCTGATGCCGATGCGCTGATGGATGAAGCGGCCTACAAGGAGTTCATCGCCTGATGACGACGCCTGCTGAATTTCAGTTTACCGATTACCAGCCCTATGACTTCGCCAATCGCCGCCATATCGGCCCCTCGCCCGCCGAGATGGCCGCAATGCTGGAGACGATCGGCTATGACAGTCTCGAGGCGCTGATCGACGACACCGTGCCCGCGGCTATCCGCCAGGAAACGCCGCTTTCCTGGGGCCCGGCGATGACCGAGCGCGAGGCGCTCGACAAGCTGCGCGAGACCGCCAACAAGAACAAGCCGATGATCTCGATGATCGGCCAGGGCTATAACCCGACCATCGTGCCGCCGGTGATCCAGCGCAACATTCTGGAAAATCCGGCCTGGTACACGGCCTATACGCCCTATCAGCCGGAAATCAGCCAGGGACGCCTTGAGGCGCTGCTGAACTTCCAGACGATGATGGCGGACCTCACCGGACTCGACATCGCCAATGCCTCCCTTCTCGATGAGGCAACGGCTGCCGCCGAAGCCATGGCCATGGCAAACCGCGTGGCAAAGTCGAAGGCCACCGCCTTCTTCGTTGACGAGAATTGCCACCCGCAGACGATTGCGCTCCTGAAAACCCGCTCGGAACCGCTCGGCTGGAAGATCATCGTCGGCGATCCCTTCACCGACCTGAAGGCCGAAGACGTCTTCGGCGCGATCTTCCAGTATCCCGGCACGCACGGCCATGTGAGCGACTTCACCAATGTGATTGCCGCGCTTCACGAGGCGAAGGCGATCGCCGCCATCGCCGCCGATCCGCTGGCCCTCACGCTCCTGAAATCACCCGGCGAAATGGATGCCGATATCGCCATCGGTTCATCGCAGCGCTTCGGCGTGCCGCTTGGCTATGGCGGCCCGCATGCCGCCTATATGGCGGTGAAAGACGCCTACAAGCGTTCCATGCCCGGCCGTCTCGTCGGCGTTTCGGTGGATAGCCGCGGCAACCGCGCCTACCGTCTGGCGCTGCAAACGCGCGAACAGCATATCCGCCGCGAGAAAGCGACCTCGAACATCTGCACCGCCCAGGTGCTGCTCGCCGTCATGGCCGCCATGTATGGCGTCTTCCACGGTCCCGACGGGCTGAAGGCCATTGCCCAGCAGGTGCACAGGAAGGGCGTTCTGCTGGCCAAGGGGCTGGAAGCGCTCGGCTTTACCGTCGAACCGGAGACCTTCTTCGACACGATCACCGTCGAGGTCGGCGCGTTTCAGGGCCTGATCCTGCGCAACGCCGTGGAAAACAACGTCAACCTCCGCAAGGTCGGCGCAACGAAAATCGGCATCTCCGTCAATGAGCGCACCCGGCCCGCCCATGTCGAAGCCGTGTGGGAAGCCTTTGGCGGCAAATTCTCGATTGCCGAGTTCGAGGCGGATTACCGTCTTCCGAAAAGCCTATTGCGCACAAGCGTTTACATGACGCATCCGATCTTCCACATGAACCGCGCCGAAAGCGAGATGACCCGCTATATGCGCCGCCTCGCCGACCGCGATCTGGCGCTCGACCGGGCGATGATCCCGCTTGGCTCGTGCACGATGAAGCTCAACGCGACGGCGGAAATGCTGCCGATCACCTGGCCGGAATTCGCCGACATTCACCCCTTCGCGCCCGAAAGCCAGACGGCTGGCTACCGCGAGATGATCGCCGATCTTTCCGAAAAACTCTGCCAGATCACCGGCTATGACGCCTTCTCCATGCAGCCGAATTCTGGCGCGCAGGGCGAATATGCGGGGCTTCTGACGATCCGCCGCTATCACCGCGCCAATGGCGATGCCCACCGCGACATCTGCCTGATCCCGACCTCGGCGCATGGCACCAATCCGGCCTCGGCGCAGATGGCCGGCATGAAGGTGGTGCCGGTCAAGTCGCGCGACAATGGCGATATCGACCTCGATGATTTCGCCGAAAAGGCCGCGCAACACGCCGAAAACCTCGCCGCCTGCATGATCACCTACCCCTCGACCCATGGCGTGTTCGAGGCGACGGTGAAGGAGGTTTGCGAGATCACGCATAAATATGGCGGCCAGGTCTATCTCGACGGGGCCAATATGAATGCGATGGTGGGGCTGTCACGGCCGGGCGATATCGGCTCGGATGTCAGCCACCTGAACCTGCACAAGACCTTCTGCATTCCCCATGGCGGCGGCGGTCCGGGCATGGGGCCGATCGGCGTCAAGGCGCATCTGGCCCCGCATCTGCCCGCCAATCCGGCGACGGATGCCGAAGGCGGCGCGGTCTCGGCCGCCCCCTTTGGTTCACCGTCGATCCTGCCGATCTCCTGGAGCTACTGCCTGATGATGGGCGGCGAAGGGCTGACGCAGGCCACGCGCGTGGCGATCCTCAACGCCAACTACATCGCCGCCCGGCTGAAGGGCGCTTACGACGTGCTCTACAAGTCGGAAAAGGGCCGCGTCGCGCATGAATGCATCATCGACACGCGCCCGCTGAAGGACAGCGCCGACGTCAGCGTCGATGATATCGCCAAGCGCCTGATCGACTGCGGCTTCCACGCCCCGACCATGAGCTTCCCCGTTCCCGGCACGCTGATGATCGAGCCGACGGAATCGGAAACCAAGGCGGAGCTGGATCGCTTCTGCGATGCGCTGCTGGCGATCCGCGAGGAAGTCCGCGCCATCGAGGAAGGCCGTTCCGACCGGGCCGACAACCCGCTGAAAAACGCGCCCCACACGGTGGAAGACCTCGTCGGCGAATGGACCCACCCCTATTCGCGCGAGGAAGCCTGCTTCCCCCCCGGCGCCTTCCGCGTCGACAAATACTGGCCGCCGGTCAACCGCGTGGACAATGTCTATGGGGATCGGAATCTGGTCTGCGCCTGCCCGCCGATGAGCGAGTATGCGGAGGCGGCGGAGTAGGGTTGTTTTGCAGAACGGCCGGTGGCTGAAGCCACTGGCCAGATAAATTCATCAGCCTGATCTTAAATAAATCATCTCACAGCCCTCTTATAGGCTCTCTCTGTTTTTATTACTTTCACATCAGGGAATTTATCATGACCTATTTTCTTTCGAACCTTACCCTTGCAAATAGCGATCCTTACATCATTAGAAAAGATAAAATGACAGTTCGACACTTTGCAAAGCGCTATCAAATGCAAGTCGTCGCATTCTGCGGGGCATTTTCCACAAGCTTCATCTATCTGATCGTTTAGTTGCTGTGTCAACCGATCGACTTCTACATCGCTGACTCTCCTCAGCTTTCCAGCACGCGCTAGCTCGATCAATAAATCTCGAAGTTTCTTTTTTGCATGCACTTCCTTCGTATACTTCGAGCCACCTCTCACTAAACCCACTTTCTTCGTTGACAAAAGGTCGCGAATTAAAAAGCCAGGATAAGCAACAACTTCCGGTTTAAGCTCTATGTTGACGTCCAGTATAAACTCATTCATCACAGTTTCTCAAACACATTAAAGCTCTCCGAGAGAAAAAACTCACGGTAGTCATCCGGCTGTTCAACTAAACTTCCATCGTCAGATATACAGATTTCAAAAACCTCATTCCCATTCTCTTCGTGATTGCGAAAAAAGAGCACCTGTGCATCAAGACCTGCATCTGAGCTCTGCTTTTCCATCCGAAATCTATCAATTATAAAGTCGCTATGTGTTTCAATTACCAACGACTTACCTTCTGAAGCAGAAGCAAAAAATACTTCTCCCAGGCTAGCTTGTGCTTTTGGATGGAGATGCAGTTCAGGTTGCTCTAACAGAAATGTGCACTCAGCTCCCACTAAAGATAAGTCAGCGACGATCGGCAATATTTGCCCCACACCGAAACCCAGTTCGTCGATATAGTAAGTAGCCCCTCCCCTCCTGATCTGCAGCGCAAAAGGACGATCCTTAACTTCGGTCTTGACTGAAGCGACCGAAATAGAATCGAAAAGGCCACTTTCCTTCCCGAACTTCTCAATCTTCGAATTGAGTTTACGTCCTTGACTTAGGGAATCACGAATTAGGTATGGAAAATGTTCACCCGTGGAACTGAAGTCACTTTTCGAACCATAATGCAATCTTCGTGTCTTTCCCCGAAGAGGCCCATAATGTAGACAACGAAAAATTGGACCAAAATTCAGAAACCTACTGATCTCAGCGCGCTCGCCTCTTTCTACGGCCAACTGAAGGGCCCCTATCCAAAAAGGAATGCCGACGCTTTCTTTTCCACTGTCTTCTTTTACTCTTTTAAAATTAGATCTACTAAAATGAATATTTGAGAATTCAGCGCAGTTTTCTTTGAAGTCCTTACCTTTTTCATAATTCATCGTCTGCAACTTGTAAGAAAGGACCCCTTTACCTCTCTTCAGCCTAATCACTTTTTCGCCAGATATTATTGTCAGAGATTTAATCGACAGGTCGTCACCCTGCTTTCGGAAAGTCGAAATTCTTCCGAATACAGATTCATCTTCTTCACTCTTTCTTTCAAAAAAACCGACGGTGACCTCGTCGCTTTGGCTGTTTCTCGCGATTACATCGAACGCTGTATCAATACCCGAAACAACTCCGCACAACTCGTTCATAAAAAAATGTTTTTGAGAATCCAATATCTCGATAAGTTGAAGAAAGCTAGATTTTCCAGTGCTGTTCTCCCCCACTAGAAAATTAACTTTTAGGATATTGATCCAGCCGCTCGGAACTCCTCTAAAGTTAGAAGAGTAAACCGCTATCTTGCGCGATAAATCTGTATTCATTAAGCGAATCCCCCACAAGAATATTTCAAAAAAATACAATTGTTGTCAAACGCTATCCTGAGTTTGGTGAGCCGACTTGCGATGGAAGCTACCTTGATGTGAACATTTACAGACGCGATTTTTTGGCAGGTGACTTGATAACTTAATTGCTGATATAACCGGTATCTTACGCGCGGTCGGCTTTGTGTAATACGGAGCGTCAGCGGTTGGCTAAGCGTCCTCCGGGCTGCCTCACGGCACCAAAAACTCAAACGGCGCCGCCGCCTTCATCAGCCCCGCGACATCTCCGCCCGGCAGGGCCGGATCGTTCAGCCCCAGCGTCTTCGCCTCTGCCCCCTCGGAGAGATCGAAATCGGCGAGATCGACCCAGAACACCGACGGGTTGATGACCGAGTCGAAATAGTAGCGGCGGTGCTCGTGCTCGGCGACGGTGCGCCAGAGGGTGGAGGCGATGTTGGGTTTTTCGGGGTCGGCCATGCCGAGCGGCGTGGAGATGGCGCGCACCTGCGAGAACACGGAGGCGAGCGCGGCGCGGCGGTCCTTCAGCGGCGTTGCGGATTTGAGGTTGTAGCTGGCGCGGGCGAAGCGGTCGGCGGCGTTGATCGTGCCGGGCAGGAAACTCTTGCCGCCGACGAGATCCCAATAGCCGTTGATGGCAAGCTGCTGGTCATAGGTCGGCGAATTGGTCATCACCCTGTAGTCACGGCTGTGATGAATGGTGAGCGCGCCGCCGACGAACTCGAAGATCGCGCTGTCGCCGGAGGCATCGGAGAGCGCCAGATGCACATTGGCGGGCATGCCGTTCGGCGCATTGCCGGTGACGATGGTCAGCGGATCGCCCTCCATGGCGGCGACGGCCTCGGCCACGGTCGCGAAATTGTCGAGCATATATTGCAGCCATGCGCCGACGGAGATCAGCGGTTTGTCGCGGGCTTCCGGGTCGCCGTATCCCGATTCCACCAGATAGAGCATGTTGCCGGCAAGGCCCGCCTCGTTCATGCCGTCAGACGTTGCGAGATTGTAGATGGCGACGATGACGGAGCCGTATTTCGAGGTCCAGGTGGCAGAGCCCTCGCCCACGCCGCCATTGCGGGCAAACCCGCGCGGAAACACCCAGAGGTCGGATTCCATCGTCACATCGCGCCAGTCCATCGAGCGCCCGGTGATGAAACTGCCGGTTCCGGTTTCATAGAAGATGCGCGTGCACATGGGAGTTCCTCCGCCTGACCCTGAATATTTGGTTGGCTGAGGCTAACCCGATCATTGGCGATGGACAACGCGTTTTGCGCTTTATCCTAAAAATGGCTCCGCTTTGCGACAAAGCGCGCCAGCATCGGCCCGAGCGCCATGACGAAGAAGAAACGGGCGATCTGCATCGCCATGACGAAGGCGACGTTGACATCCGTGGAGGCGGAAATGATCGCCACCGCATCCGCGCCGCCCGGGCTGGTGGCGAGATAGGCGGAAAGCGGATCGATGCCGGCGAACTCCACCAGAAGCCAGGCAAACACCGCGCAGATCGCCACCAGCGCCAGGATTGACGCGAGGACGCGCGGCAGCGCCCGGCTGGCATGGCGGATGACATCGCGGTCGAAGCGCGAGCCGATCGCCCAGCCGACCAGCGCATAGGAGATGGCCAGCAGCGGCTGCGGCAGTTCGATTGCGACAAGTCCTGACACATTGAGCGCCGAGCCGAGGATCACCGGCACGATCATCGCGCCCGCCGGAAGGCCGGAACGCCGGCCGATGACAACGCCGGCGATGACCAGAAGCAGCGTTTGCAAAAGCCCCCACCCGTCCGGCATCGCCAGCCAGAGGATCGGTTCGGCAGCGCCCTCGCCGCCCACCCCCGTCCACAGCCGTGCGATGGTGGCGGCAACGATGGTGACGATGACGACGCGGGTATACTGCATGAAGGCGACGAGCCGCATATCCGCGCCGAAGGAGCCGGACATCAGCGTCATCACCGTGGCAGCCCCCGGAAACGCGCCCCAGATCGCCGTCGTTCCCGGCAGAACCCGGAAGCGCGCCAGAAGCCAGCCGAGGGCAACGGCGGCAAAGACGACGGACAGCACGCCGATGACGAAGAGCGCCCAGTCGTGGCCGATCTCCTGCAACACCGGCCAGGTCATGGTCCGCGCGATCAAAAGCCCGACAACGCCCTGCGCCAGGTTGAACGGCACGCGCGGCACGGCGATCCTGTAACCGAAGAAGGAGAAGGCAATGGCCGAGAGCATCGGCCCCAGCAGCAGCGCCGCCGGCAGTCCGGCAAGCGAAAGCAGGATGACAAGGGCAGCAGATACGGCGACGAGACCGGGCCAGAGCCAGGGGCGCGCGCCGCGCGCCGTTCCGGAAGAGGCCTCAGCCTCGGGGCGTTCCTCCTCCGGTCCACCTGCCGATGTCATTTCATTCTCTGCCTTGTTCGCTGTCTCCGGCTTGTTCTACACACGGACCATCGATCCGCCAAGTGCGACCGGACGCGAACGGTCACGGCAGCGCTTACCGGGCGCAGCCATTGTGCCGCATGGCAATATCGATAGCGTTGACCTTGCCCTTGGCATAGGCAATCGCGTTTTCCTGATTGCCCGCGCCTTGCGCCGCGACAGCCCCCAGATTTGCGCCCATGACGCGGAAATCGCCGACGATCTCCTCATCCTGCAGGCGGGAGAGCTCCTCCAGCCGATCCTTTTCCGAGGCCATCAAAGCGGAAAGCTGGGTGCAGCTCGCGCCCTCATATTCGCTCGGCGAAACGGGCATGGCCCCAATCGTATCGGAGCGCTGGGTGCAGCCGGCGGCAAGCACGGCGAGAGCAAGAATGGGAGCGGTCATGCGCATATGAAGGTCACCTCGGTGGGAGAAGGGAAATAAATCAGTCAACGCTGCAGAACCGCACCGGTTCCGGCAACGCGTCATCATCATAGCGAAAATAGGCCCGCCGCTTGCGGAAGAAAGCAGCGGAACCGCATTTTTTAGGTGGATCGCGCGGGATCAGCCAGAATGTCCGGATCGATCGCGGCGCGGCCGTTCGTCAGGTCGCGCAGCAGTTCGGCAAGCGGCATGAGCCTTCCGTCAGGCACCACAAGGCGGAACACCGCACCGTTCGCGTCAAAATCCCGCGCGGTCGTGACGATGTCGTCAAAGGCCTCCAGGCGCGATTCGACCAGCGCCAGATCGGTAAAGGCGATCGCAACGGAAAGTGTGGTGGTCGGGATGATCTCCTGTTTCTCCGCCTCGCGCAGGCATTCCGCGGCACTGCCGCCATAGGCGCGGACAAGACCGCCCGTGCCGAGCTTCACCCCGCCGAACCAGCGGGAGACGACCACAACGACATTGTCGACCTCCTGCCCCTCGATGGCCTGCAGGATCGGCTTTCCGGCCGTGCCGCCCGGCTCCCCGTCATCGGAGAAGCGATAGTCGGCGCCGATCCGCCAGGCCCAGCAATTATGGCTGGCATCGGCGAAGGAGTTCTCCGCGATGAAGGCCTTCGCGGCCGCCTCATCGGCAATCGGCGCGGCAATGGTCGCAAACCGGCTTTTCTTGATTTCGCGCTCTGCAGTCGCGGGGCGTGTGAGCTTGAACATGGCATTTCGCGTGGTGGACGATCAGCCGTTTGAATGCCACATGCGCGGTGAAGTCAAGCGCGAGCCCGGCGGGCCATGATGCGGCCGGTCGCAAAGGTGCTGACGAAGCCGGTCAGTCCTGTCGCGAACGTGCCCCAGGCCATGTCGACGCCAACGACGGCCCAGGACCAGTCCTTCAGCGTCGCCATATTGGTCAGATCATAGGTGCCGTAGGCGATGAAGCCGAAAGCCGCGCCATTGACCAGGCCCTTGAGCCAGGAACGCGCTTTGATGCCTGAATAGACGACGAAATAATATATTCCAATCAGATACATGAAGTAAAAACTTAAACCAGCAGTCCAGTTCGGAGAGGCCAGAAGGAGGCCGCCGATTTCCGCCTCATAGAAGCTGAAGGCGACCGTGCCAAGCCAGATGAAATCGAGCGCGGAAAAACAGGCGGCCATGATGGCAAAGGCAATCAGGTAGCGGGTCATCGACCTCTCCTCATATCCCCAGGAACGGCTGGACGGCGCGCATCATGCGGCTCTTGAACTTCAACGGCGCATCGGTGACGATCAGGCAGATGCACTCGCCATCCGGCGTCACCACCGGCTCGTGCACCGTCTCTTCGTCCTCCTCGTCAAAGTCTCCGGGGCCGAAGGCTTCGCCATCGCAGCGATAGCAGCCCTTGAGGATCAGCGTCAGCTCGCGCCCGCCATGGCCGTGTTCGGGTAAGGGCCGCCCGGGCCCGACGCGCAACAGCTTGACGTTGAGATCGCCATCAACGGGCACCTGGTACTGTGCGGCCCCAATGCCGAGGCGACGCCATTCGACCGCCGCCAGCGAACCGCCGATATAGGAGCGCAGGGGTTCCGGGATCGTTCGGTCCACCTCCTCGATCGACCGCCGCGCTGGCTGCGCTTCGCTTTCGGGCGCTCCGGCCGGTTCGGCTTTCAGCCGCTGCAGCATGGCCGTCCAGCTCTCGCGTTCGCGCTCGGGCGTGGTCTCAGGCTCGATGCTTTCGATAAGCGCGCCGCCTGCGGCCTCCATCAGCGACAGGCGCTTGCGGCAATCGGGGCAGAGCGCCAGATGCGTGGCGACGGCCAGGCTCCAGCCTTCCTCAAGCGTGCCGGCGGCATATTCAAGCAACAGGGCATCCGAGATATGGTGATTGATCGGGGTCATTGGTCTTCTCCAAGCGCCGCCCTCAGTCTGGAAAACGCGGCTCGGATACGGGACTTGACAGTCCCGAGAGGCAAATTGGTCTTTTCGGCGATCATGCTGTGGGAAATATCCTCGAAAAACGACATGCGCAGCAGCTCGGCCTGTTCCACCGGCAAACTGTCGAGCGCCTGCCGGATCCTTTCGGCGCTTTCATCCTGCTCGAAATTGACGTCGGGCGTCTCCGGCGCATCGGGCACGAAGGCTGGGTCGGTCGGATCGAATTCGGGTCGCTTGGCCTTGCGCAGATTGTCGATCATCACATTGCGGGCAAGGGTGAAAATCCAGGCAGAGGCATTGCCGCGCTGGGGATCGAACAGGGCAGCCTTGCGCCAGACCATCATCATGGTCTCCTGCATCAGTTCCTCGGCCAGTTGACCGTCAAGCGCGCGCTTCAGCATGAAACTGCGGATGCGCGGTCCGAAATGTACGAACAGCCGCTCGAAGGAAGCGACATCGCGGGACCGTCCGGTGCGCACCAGACAAAGCGTCATTTCTTCGGCCGACATTTCCGCCAAGGCAGGGCCTTTCGACTTTGGCATCCGTATTCCCAATAGCATGGGCGCCGCCCTGTTTCGGGCAACATTGGACACCGTGCCGGCAGCTGGCATGTGATGAGCAAGGTCTGTCATGCCAGCTATAACGGCGCGGTTTTCCAACCGGATTGAAGGTCCAACAAATTTCTTCGGATTTCAATCCGCCTGGCCGCCGAACACGTTATTCTGGCTAAAGATCAGAGGAAAACCGCGCATGCATCACACGCTGGACAAAGCTCACCGAAAATTCCGCGCCGACAGGCGCATCGCCGTCATCGGATCCGGCATTTCCGGCCTCTCGGCGGCGTGGCTCCTGAGCAAATCCGCCCACGTCACACTGTTTGAGGCCGACAGCCGGCCCGGCGGCCATTCGAACACCGCGGATGCGGCGATCGGCGGCCGTCATATTCCCGTGGATACCGGCTTCATTGTCTATAACGAGCGCAACTACCCGAACCTTACCGCGCTGTTTTCTCATCTCGGCGTCGAGACGGAGCAGTCGGACATGTCGTTCTCCGCCTCGCTCAACAATGGCGCATTTGAATATGGCGGCACCAATATCGCCACCATGCTGGCGCAAAAGTCGAACATTCTGCGCTACAGCTTCTGGCGGATGGTCTACGATATCTTTCGCTTCTACCGCGAAGCGCCGGCGGCCGCGAATGACAGCGCCGCCCTTGACCTGACGCTCGGGGACTATCTCGATTCCAGAGGGTATTCCAGGCGGTTCGTCGAGGAGCACATCCTGCCGATGGGCGCGGCGATCTGGTCGACCACGGCCGACCAGATGCGCGCTTATCCGCTGGCCGCCTTCACCCGCTTCTTCGAAAGCCACGGACTTCTCACGCTCGTCGACCGGCCGCAATGGCGCACCGTTTCCGGCGGCAGCCGCAATTATGTGACGCGCATGCTGGAGCAGATCAACGGCGCGATTCGCCTCTCGACGCCGGTTCGGCATATCCGTCGCATAGACAATGGCGTGCGTCTGACGCTCGACCAGGGCGAGGAGCAGGAATTCGATGCCGTGGTGGTGGCGACCCACGGCGACCAGGCGCTTGCCATGCTGGCCGACGCCGGCGAAAACGAGAAGAGGCTCCTCTCCGCTTTCCAATACACGGTCAACGAGGCCTATCTGCACAGCGATGCCGAGCAGATGCCGAAACGCCGCAAGGTCTGGTCGAGCTGGAACTATCTTGAACGCAAGGGCGCGGACGACATATCATTGTGCGTGACTTACTGGATGAACCGGCTGCAGAACATCGATGAGGACATTCCGTTGTTCGTGACCCTCAATCCGGCAGAACCGATCAGGGAGGACGCGATTCACGCCCGCTACACCTATACCCATCCGCTGTTCGACCGCGCCGCGATCGAGGCCCAGCGCGATCTTTGGCAGATCCAGGGAAAGGGGAATGTCTGGTATTGCGGTGCGCATTTCGGCAGCGGCTTTCACGAGGATGGGCTGCAGTCCGGCCTTGCAGTCGCCGAGGCGCTCGGCGGTGTGCGACGGCCCTGGTCGGTGGAAAACGAATCCGGCCGCATCCATCTGAACCCCGATCTGGTCGCCGCCGAATGAGCTGGAACTCCGCTCTCTACAAAGGCGATGTCATCCACCGTCGCCATCGGCCGAAAACGCACCGGCTCCACTACCGCGTGTTTTCACTGCTGATCGATCTCGACGAACTGCCGGCGCTCGATCGAGAAATGCGGCTCTTCGGCCACAACCGCTTCGCCCTCTTCAGCGTCCATGATCGCGATCACGGCGCTCTTGACGGCGGCGGGCTGAAATCCTGGGCGCTGGGCGAAGTTGAAAGCGCCGGCATCACGGCGCCAATCGCCCGCGTCGAAATGCTCTGCTATCCGCGTATTCTCGGCTATGTCTTCAATCCGCTCACCGTCTATTTCTGCCATGGCGAAAATGGCGGCCTCGTCGCGATCCTCTATGAGGTCTGCAACACGTTCAAGGAGCGGATGACCTATGTCATCCCCGTTGATGACGAGAGCCGGCCCGTGCGGCAGACGGCGGAGAAGCAGCTCTACGTCTCGCCTTTCATCCCTATGGAATGCACCTATCACTTTTCCATCGCGCCGCCCGGCGAAACGGTGTCGGTGCGCATCAACGAAAAGGATGGCGAAGGCCCGCTCCTGTTTGCGGCCTTCAACGGAAAGCGCGACGCGCTCTCTGACCGGAAACTCCTTTCGGCCTTTGCCGCCTACCCGCTCATGACGGTGAAAATCATTGCCGGTATTCACCTCGAAGCTTTACGACTGTTGATGAAGGGAATACCGGTATTCAAACACCGCCCATCCGCATTGCGCGTTCAGAGCGTTGTCGCGGGCGGCCCGTTGCCAAGAGACAGAGCCGATGACCGAGATGCATGACAAAGACGCACCGCAAAAGAGCCTGAAACTCTGGCAGAAACCGATCGCCGGCATGGCCGCCAGGATCAATACCGGCTCTCTGACGCTCCGTTTTCCCCATGGTCGCAGCACCCGCGTGTCCGGAGCGAAGGCAGGCCCTGCCGCGGAAATATGCCTCAAAAATCCCCGGCCGCTCTTCCGCCTGCTGAGCGAGGGCGATCTCGGCTTCGCCCGCTCCTATATTGATGGAGACTGGGACACACCGGACCTCGGCGCGGTGATCGATCTGGCGATCGCCAACGAGGAGGAATTGTCGAAGACGCTCTCTTCTTCCTATCTGTTCACCCAGATGAGCCGTCTGCGCCATCGCCTGCGCGCCAATACCAAGACGGGCAGCAAGCGCAACATCGCCTTCCACTACGACCTCGGAAACGCTTTCTACAAACTGTGGCTCGACGAGACGATGACTTACTCGAGCGCGCTTTACGAGGGACGCGAGCGCTCTCTGCCGGAAGCGCAGACGGCCAAATATGACCGCATCCTCGCCTGCCTCCAGGTGGGACCGCAAGACCGGATCCTGGAGATCGGCTGCGGCTGGGGCGGCTTTGCCGAGCATGCGACCAGGACCACCGGCTGCCACGTCACCGGCCTGACTCTTTCCGAGGAGCAGGCGAAATTCGCCCGCAAGCGGCTTGCCGACAAGGGCCTTGCCGCCCAGACCGATATCCGGCTCGAGGACTACCGGGATTGCCGGGGCACGTTCGACAAGATCGTCTCGATCGAGATGTTCGAGGCCGTGGGCGAGGAAAACTGGCCGGTCTTCTTCGAGACGGTCAACCAGCGGCTGGCGCCTGGCGGCACGGCGGTCATCCAGTCGATCGCAATCGAGCACCACCGGCTCGACGACTATCGCAGCAATCCGGATTTCATCCAGCACTTCATCTTTCCTGGCGGCATGCTTCCCTCCATCGAGACCTTCCGCAAGGGCGCGTCCAGCGCCGGCCTCGCGGTAAAGGACCTGTTTTCCTTTGGCAACGACTATGCCCGCACGCTGCTCGAATGGGAAAAACGGTTTTTATCGGAATGGGAGGCGATCCGCCCGCTCGGTTTCGACGAGCGTTTCCGCCGCATGTGGCGCTATTATCTCAACTACTGCGCCTCCGGCTTCAGCGCCGGGCGGATCGATGTCGCGCAGTTCCACCTGATGAAGCCGGCGGCCTGACGATCAGTCCGGCCGCCCCGGCCGCGGGAAACGCAGCATGATAAAGGCGGCAAGGGCCGCCGCTCCCGTGATATTGAGAAAGGCAAGGTTCTGCATGTCTCCCTCCGACACAGGCATCAGAGGCCCGCCGATCCGTCCCTCCAGAGCGACAAACAGAACAAGGATCGCGGCGATCAACCCGCGCGAGAGCCATGTTTCAGCGCGATAGAAGCAGAGCCCGGCAAGCATCAGGCAGGCAAAGAGAAAGGCAAGCGTGTCGCTCTCCCCGCCCAGAATGAATGCGATCGCCACCGTATCGACGACACCGACAATCACCATGCCGAAGCGCGCCGCGCGGCTTGCTCCGGTGCGAGAGGCGTACCAGACGGCAAGGTAGAGCGGCATGGTCAGCGCCGACAGCAGAGACAGCCGAAAGGCGCTCTCGGCCAGGAACCAGACATAGAGCGGATAAAGCGGCTTGTTGAGCGCCAGAACTAGGGCCGTCGCGCCGGCAGCGACGGCGAGCGGGTCGGCAGTACGCTCCTCATCATCCCCGGATTTAATAGTTGGCATCATCTGATTTACCTAAACCATTGTCAGAAAATTATTTTCCACCGTCAGGAAACCAGGGGAAGAAGGCGTTGACGCGTTTCTGATAGGCCTTGAAGGCGTCCCCGCGCGAGCGCTCCATGTGCTTTTCCAGGTAGGGAATGCCGGAAACATGGTTGAGCAGCCAATACATCATCAGCGGGGCCAGAAGGGACAGGAAGAACGGCAGGATCGACTGAAAGCCGGAAAGCGCCAGTAAAGGCCAGGCGCACCACCAGGTCCATTCGAAGAAATAATTCGGGTGGCGCGAGTAGCCCCACAGCCCGATATCGCAGACCGTCTTGCCTTCCGGTTTTCGCCTCTTGAACTGCGAGAGCTGCCAGTCCGCCGTTCCCTCGCCGGCAATGGCGATCAGGGCAACCAAGAGGGCCAGCCCGTCCAGAATACCGGGAAAGGGAGCAGGATTGAGAATCGCGCCATAGATGGACAGCGCGAGAATAAAGGCCGCAAAGGCCTGGATTTGCAGGAACCACAGCAGTCGCGGAGCGGCATTGCCGCCCCACTCCTCAATCAGCGCGGCATAGCGCGGATCGTCCTTCTTGCCGGCGCTGCGGGTGGCGATATGGCCGGCAAGACGGAGGGCCCAAAGCCCGACAAGCAGGCCGGCGAGCCATTTGCGCGCCGGATTTCCGGCATCCGAAAACACGATGACCGAAAGCCCGGCAAGGCCGGTCACAGCCGCCCAGATCGTATCGATCCAGCCGCTGTTGCCGGTCAACCTCTGCGCAGCCCATGCGCCGGTCATGCCGAGGCAAAGACCGATGAAAACGAAAATCAACAGCGTTACAGACACGTCGCCCTCCGGAAAAATGCGGTTCACACATCTCTACGGAGGGCGCGTCAGGACGGATCGAAATTGCGTTTATCAGCCCGGAGAAAGGCCGCGCTGCTTCTCCGAACGGCGGCGCAGCATTTCAAGCACCGTCAGCAGAATGATCGAGATGGTCACCAGGATCGAGGCGACGGCGAGGATTGTCGGCGAAATCTGTTCACGCAAGCCGGTGAACATCTGCCAGGGCAGCGTTTTCTGCGAGGCGGAGCCGACGAACAGCACCACAACGACCTCGTCAAACGAGGTGATGAAGGCAAACAGCGCGCCGGAGATCACGCCGGGCAGGATCAACGGCATCTGCACCTTGAAGAAGGTGGTGACCGGATTGGCGCCAAGACTTGCCGCCGCGCGTTCCAGAGACCGGTCGAAACCGACCAGCGTCGCTGTCACGGTGATGATCACGAACGGCGTGCCGAGCACGGCATGCGCCAGAACCACGCCCCAATAGGTGCCCTGAATGCCAAGCCGCGAGTAGAAGAAATACATGCCGGCGGCGGATATGATCAGCGGCACGATCATCGGCGAAATCAGGATCGCCATGATGGCGCCGCGATAGGGCACATGGCTTTGCGACAGGCCGATGGCGGCCAGCGTTCCGAAGCCGGTGGCCAAAAGCGTGGCAGCCGGCGCAATCATCACCGAGTTCCTTAGCGCCTGCTGCCAGTCCGGGTTGGTGAAGAAGTCGTGGTAGTGCTTGAACGAATAGCCGGCGGGATCGAACGACAGCATTTCGGGCGTGAAGGTAAAGAAGTCCGTCGCATTGAAGCTGAGCGGAATGATCACCAGGATCGGAAAGATCAGGAAGAAGAAGATCAGTCCGCAGATCACCCGGAAACCGTAGTGCCAGACACGCTGACCGGTGGTCAAGTAAGGAGGCAGTTTGGCCATGGTCCCTCTCCTATCCGAGTTTCACATTGTCGATGCCGACGAGCTTGTCATAGATGACGAAGCAGAGCAGCACCACGACCAGAAGAAGCGTGCCGAGCGCGGCCGCCAGCCCCCAGTTGAGCGAACTCGAAATGTGGTAGGCGATCCGGTTGGAGATGAAGATACCGGATGTGCCGCCAACGAGTTCGGGCGTAATGTAGTAGCCGATCGACAGGATGAAGACGAGAACGGCGCCGGCGCCGATGCCGGGGACCGTCTGCGGGAAATAGATCCTCCAGAAGGCCGTCCAGTCGGTCGCGCCCAGGCTTTTCGCTGCGCGTACATAGGAGGGCGAAATCGTCTTCATCACCGAATAGAGCGGCAGGATCATGAAGGGCAGCAGAATATGGGTCATGGCGATGACCGTGCCCGTCGCATTGTTGATCAGCGCCAGCCGGCCGCTATCGGAGACGAGGCCGATATACACAAGGACGTCATTGATAACGCCCTGCTGTTGCAACAGCACCTTCCACGCCGAGGTGCGCACCAGAAGCGATGTCCAGAACGGCAGAAGCACGAGGATCATCAGAAGGTTGGCGGAGCGCAGCGGCAGATGCGACAGCAGGAAGGCGACCGGATAGCCGAGCAGCAGGCAGGAGAAGGTGATGACCACACTGAGGATCAGCGTGCGCATGAACAGAAGCAGATAGATGCGCTGATCATCAGGCACCATCTCGATGCCGTCGGCCGTCATCTGGGCATCGAGCGCGGCGAGGTAATAGCCGGCGGTGTAAGTGCCCTTGAACCGATAGAGTGTCTGCCAGACATCGAGCGAGCCCCAGTCCTCATCGGCTTCGATGAATTCCTCGCGCGCGGTGGTCGCTTTGAAATCCGGGACCGCTGCGGCCGCCTCTGTCAGCAATGCGGCGGTTGCGCCGCTATAGAAGGATGCCGCATCGGGATTGGCAATCAGGTCGTCGTAAAGCGCGGCATAGACCGGGTTCCACGGTTCTTCTTCCGTGGGGCTGTCATTATCTTCCGTCTGGATGACATCGGCAAAACCGGCATAGATCTCGGCCGTGCGCGGAAGCGCCTCCCTGGCCGTTTCCGAGACCGCGAATGCGGGCTCCGCAACCGAGTCATCGTCAGCAGCGGCCCATTCGGCCTGCGCCGCGATCCAGTCTTCGGAAGCCATCAGGGAGACCCAAGTGGCCGGTTCAACCCAGGCCTCGTTCAGATCATCAAACTGTTCGGTAAAAATCTCGCCGAAATCATCAACCCGCCGCCCGGTCTTGCGGAACAGGCTCGACATGCCGGTCAATTCATAATTCAGCCGCGAACCAAGCCGCGTGTGCTGCTTGCGCTCGGCAGCGATGACGAGGTCGTCGCGCAGCGCGGCAAACACGAAGTCGTCGGGAAGCGCGCCAGAGGCCGGGTCCCAGCTTTCGAGCGCGGTCACCGTGCGCGGCAAGGTTTCGGGAACAATCTCGTTCTGCACGGAGCGGAACAGCATGTCCACAATCGGCGCGGCGAAGGAAATCAGAACAAACAGCAGGAGCGGCGCAATGAGAAGCAGCGCGCGCATTTTCTGGCGTCTCAGCGCCTTTGCGAGACTTGCCTTCAGCGGCTTTCCGTCGGAGGTCGTCAGCTTCTCCGCCGTGTTGGAGGTCGTGTCGCTCATGGTCCCCGCTTCTTTTGCTGGTGCGGCCCTTGGCCGTCATTTCGAACCGTCTGATGCGGTCTTGTTCAGGCTTGGTGCGGAAGGGCCGCAAGCCGGGCCCTTCCACGCTTTCATCATGAAGAACGGCTCTTACTGAACCAGCCAGGACTGAAACTTGGCGTCCAGGTCATCGCGGTAATCAGCCCACCATTCGTAGTTATAAACGAACACGTTCTGGGCATTTTCCGGAGCGGTCGGCATGTGCGGAGCCATGTCGACGCCGAGCGTGGCATGCTTGCCGACGAGCGGGGCCGAGGAGTTACGGGCCGGGCCGTAGGAAATGTAGGCTGCCTGGTCGGCAAGGCGCTGGGTGTCGGTCGCGTATTTGACGAAGTCCTTGACCATGGCCAGACGGTCTTCAGGAAGACCCGCCGGGATGATCCAGCCATCGAGGTCGAACACCTGCGCGTCCCAAAGCATCTTGAAGGGCTGGTCTTCTTCAACGATCGCCGAGAACCAGCGGCCATTATAGGAGGAACCCATGACAATCTCGCCGTCAGCGAGAAGCTGCGGCGGTTCGGCGGCAGCCGACCACCAGATCACGTCATCCTTGATGGTGTCGAGCTTGGCGAAAGCCTGATCCTGGCCTTCTTCGGTCTCGAGAACGTCATAGACGTCTTCCTTGGCGACGCCGTCGCAGATCAACGCCCATTCCATGTTGTTGATCGGGCGCTTTTCGAGCGCACGCTTGCCAGGATAGGTTTCCGTATCGAACATGGCACAGATCGTTTCCGGCTCCGGTGCGCCTTCCGGCAGCAGGTCCGGGCGATAGGCGGCCGTCGTCGAATAGACGATCTGCGGGATGAAGCAATCGGAGACGATCAGATCGCCGAAATCTTCCGAAGCCGGCGTGCCGTCCGGCGCATCTGCCAGCAATTCGTCGGGGTCATATTCCATGGCGAGACCCTCGTCGCAAAGACGAATGGCGTCGGCTGCAACCACATCGACCAGATCCCAGGTGATATTGCCCGCCTCGTTCATGGCGCGCAGCTTGGCGACGGCCTCGTTGGACGATTCGTCCCAGACAATTTCGATGTCCGGGTTCATTTCAGTATAGGGATCCGTGTAGGCGGACTTCTGCGATGCCTGATAGGCGCCGCCCCACGAAACGACGGTCATTTCCTCGGCGTAGACCGCCGTTGACGTAACGAGCGAACCCGTCAGTGCCAGAATAATAGACTTCGTTTTCATAGTCTTTCTTCCCCTTCTTCGAGATGATTCAGCGGGCCTGCCGCCCGCATTGCGAAAACCGCCGGAAACAAAAGGTCGGCAGTTGCTCTTACGCGACGGGATCAAGCGCCTTGCAGTCGCCGGCGGCAAAACCGATCGCCTGCTGTTTGCCTTCATGCAGATCCCAGCGTTCGCCGCGATTTCGAACCTTGACGACGAATTCATCGTTTCCGCAAACATTCATGCGCACGCGGATATGGTCGCCAAGATAGATCAGTTCCTCGATCGTGCCGGTAATGGTGTTGGCATGATCATCGGTGGGAACGATTTCGACACGCTCCGGGCGGAGCGAAATGGTCGTGCGATCGCCGACATTGTCGACATTCACCTTATCGGCAATAATCACCGTGCCATCATCAAGCTTGACGGAGCATTCGCTGCCGCGAATTTCGGTCACCGTGCCGCTCAGCTTGTTGTTCTCGCCAATGAACTGGGCGACGAACGAGTTCTTCGGATCCTCATACAGCAATGACGGTTCGGACAATTGCTGCACCACGCCGTCGTTGAAGACGGCGACGCGATCCGACATGGTCAGCGCCTCGGTCTGGTCATGCGTCACGTAGACGACGGTGACGCCGAGCCGCTCGTGGATATGCTTGATCTCGTACTGCATCTGCTCGCGCAGCTGCTTGTCGAGCGCGCCGAGCGGTTCGTCCATCAGCACCAGTTCCGGATCGAACACCAGGGCGCGGGCTACGGCCACGCGCTGCTGCTGACCGCCGGAAAGCTGCGCCGGACGGCGGCCGCCGAAATTGCCAAGTTGCACCATGTCGAGCGCGCGCTTGACCTTCTCTTCCTGTTCGGCCTTGCCCATGTTGCGAAGCTGCAACGGGAAGGCAAGGTTCTCGGCAACCGACATGTGCGGGAACAGAGCGTAGTTCTGGAACACCATGCCTATGCCGCGCTTGTGCGGCGGCACGTTATTGATGGGCTTCTCGTTGAGAAAGATTTCGCCATAGGTGGCAGGCTCAAACCCGGCCAGCATCATAAGACAGGTCGTCTTGCCCGAACCTGAGGGGCCGAGCATGGTCAAAAATTCGCCCGGCGGAATATCCAGATTTAATTTCTTAACAACGAGGCTTTCGCCGTCATAACTTTTTTGAACATTATCGTACTTAACCGAAGCACCCCGGTTTTCAGCCATTTTGTCCCCTTGTCATTATGGAGCTCGCGGGCCGCATTCCTGTGCGTGCCTTCTCAAGCATTCCGACTTCATACTGCAATTCGCGCTGCCTAAATCAACCTCAAATTTTCCAATCGGACAAAGAATGGGCAGAAATCGACCCAATTTCAACAGCGATTTGCCGTTTCCTGGGGTTGACAGACTTTCGTCGTAGTCACTTTAAGCTGCGCAAACACGCATTTAGCGCGGGAAATACAGTTGCAGGGAAATGAAATACGCGCGGCGCGCCAAAAGGTATTTTACGGCAATCCGAATTTCAGATCGCGTCTTCGGCGACGTCGAAGGTAACGCTCAGCCCGTCGAAGGCCGGCTCCACATGTTCCGGCGTCTCCTCCGCGACCGTCGCGTAGTCGAGCGGAATGTGCATATGCGTCAGGATCGCGCGCCGCGCGCCGAGACGCTCGATCCAGGAAAGCGCCTGCCCGAGAGACAGATGGCTCGGGTGCGGATGATATTGAAGGGCGTCGATCACCAACAGGTCGAGATTACGCAACCTCTCAATCGAATGGGCCGGAAAATCGCTGACATCCGTGCAATAGGCGACATTCCCCAGCCGGTAGCCGAGCGAGATGATGTCACCGTGCTGCTGCCGGTGCGGCATGAACCGCATTCTGCCCCCCGGTCCATCAATCTCGACGGGGCTGTCAAAATCCTCGATGACATTGGCGCGCGCGATCGGTGGATAGGCACTGCCTTTCGGCGTCTCCAGGCAATAGGCAAAGCCTTCCAGAATGCGCGCCATCGTCGCCTCGTCGGCAAAGACGGGGATCCGCTGACGCTGGGCATGGAAATAGCCGCGAATGTCGTCAATCCCGTGGATGTGATCGGCATGGGCATGGGTAAAGAGCACGGCGTCGATACGCTTCACGCCAGCGCGCACCATCTGCTCGCGGAAGTCCGGTCCGGTATCGATCACCACTGTCGTTACTGCGCCATCGGGGGCGAACTGCTCGACCAGGAAGGCCGCGCGCGTACGGCGGTTCTTCGGGTTTTCCGGATCGCACGCGCCCCAGTCGCCGGTGATGCGCGGCACGCCGGGCGAGGAAGAACAGCCCAGAATGGTGAAGCGGCGGCGGTAGACCAAGGTCAGACCCGCGTCATCTTGGAGAAGCAGCGGAATGCATTCTCGGTTGTGATATCGGCAATCTCCGCCTCGCTCACGCCCTTGACCTCGGCGAGAACCCGCGCGGTGTTGACCACATAGGCGGGTTCGTTGCGCTGGCCACGAAAAGGCGTCGGCGCCAGATAGGGCGCATCGGTTTCGACCAGAAGGCGGTCCATCGGTACATCGTTGGCGATCGCGCGCAAGTCGTCGGACTTCTTGAAGGTCAGGATGCCGGAGAAAGACACGTAACCGCCAAGCTCAACGCCCGTTTGGGCAAGCGCCGCGCCGGACGAAAAGCAATGCAGAATGAAGGGAAACGCGCCCTCGCCCGTTTCCTCGCGCAGGATCGCGGCCATGTCGTCATCGGCCTCCCGGCTGTGGATCACCAGCGGCAGACCGGTCTGGCGCGCAGCCGCGATATGCCGCCGCAACCCGGTCTTCTGCGCCTCGGCCTTTTCCGGCTGGTAGTGGTAGTCGAGCCCCGCCTCGCCGAGCGCCACCACTTTGGGATGGCCGCTCAGCCTGACGAGGTCATCCGTTCCGATGTCAAGTTCCTCATCGGCATTGGCAGGATGGGTCCCGACAGAGCAGAAGACATTCTCATATTTTTCTGCAATTTCAATAATTTGGTCGAATTTTTTCACACGCGTTGAAATCGTCACCATCTGCGCGACGCCGGCGTCCTTCGCGCGCGCGACAAGCTCGTCGCGCTCGGCATCGAAGTCGGGGAAATCGAGATGGCAATGGCTATCGATGAGCATGGATTCCTATTCCTCGGGCGCAACGTAACGCGGGAAGACCGGCGACGGCTTTTCAAGCGGCGTGCCCGATTTCAGCCGGCCCGTTTTACCCAAATGCGCGAAATCGCGTTCTGTTTCCGGGATTGACACCAGGTCGAGCAATTTTGCCGCAGACGTCGGCATGGCCGGCTGCAGCAGGATCGAGACCTGGCGCACCACTTCCGCCGTGACGTAAAGAACGGTACCCATGCGGTCCGGATCGGTCTTGCGCAGCGCCCAGGGTTCCTGCCCGGCGAAATAGCGGTCGGCCTCGGAGACGAGACCGATGATCGCCGCCATGGCCCGGTGGATGGCGAACTTCTCCATGGCCTCGCGCACCGTCTCGATGATGCCGTCGGCCGAACTCAGCATCGCCTCGTCCTCAGCCGTCAGCGGCCCGCATTCCGGGATCTTGCCGTCGCAGTTCTTGGCGATCATCGACAGCGAGCGGCTGGCAAGATTGCCGATGCCGTTGGCGAGATCGGAGTTGATGCGCGTGCCGATCGCCTCGTCGCTGTAACTGCCGTCCTGGCCGAAGGAGACCTCGCGCAGCATGAAGTAGCGGATCTGGTCGAGGCCGAAATGGTCGACGAGATTGAAGGGATCGATGACATTGCCGACGGATTTCGACATCTTCTCACCCTTGTTGAGAAGAAAGCCGTGGGCATAGACCCGTTCCGGAAGCGCCACGTCCGCAGACATCAGGAATGCCGGCCAGTAGACCGCGTGAAAGCGGATGATGTCCTTGCCGATGATATGAATGCCCGGCCAGTAGGACCACATCGGCCCGTTTTCGTCCGGGAAACCGAGCGCGGTGATATAGTTCGTCAGCGCATCGACCCAGACATACATCACATGATCGGGATCGCCGGGCACCGGCACGCCCCAGTCGAAGGTTGTGCGCGAGATCGAAAGATCCTTGAGACCCGATTTGACGAAGGAGATCACCTCGTTGCGGCGTTCCGCCGGGCCGATGAATTCCGGGTGGTCGTCGTAATATTCCAGCAACCGCTCGCCATAGGCCGACAGTTTGAAGAAATAGCTCTCCTCCTCGACCCATTCGACCGGGGAGCCGAGGGGTTCGCGGCGGACGCCATCCTCGCCGAGCGTCGTTTCGCCCTCATCGAAATAAGCTTCCTGGCGTACCGAGTACCAGCCGCCATATTTGCCGAGGTAAATGTCGCCGTTTTCCTCCATGCGCTTCCACAGCGCCTGCACGGCCTTGCGGTGACGCTCCTCGGTGGTGCGGATGAAGTCATCATTGGAGCAGTTGAGCGTCGCGAGAAGACCGCGGAAAACGGCCGAGTTGCGATCCGCCAGTTCGATCGGCGCGATGCCTTCCTTCTCGGCGGTCTGCTGCATCTTCTGTCCGTGTTCGTCCGTGCCCGAAAGGAAGCGCACATCCATTCCGTCCAGCCTGCGGAAACGGGCGAGCGCGTCGGTGGCGATCATGGTGTAGGCATGACCGATATGCGGCGCGCCATTGGGATAGAAGATCGGCGTTGTGATGAAATACTTGTTGCTGTCGCTCATTCCGCTGTCCGTGTGCATGGCTGTCGCGGAGCCGCTTCGCTCCGGGGACGTTCCTGATAGTGCGGGCAAGCCGGCATCCGCTGGAAACCGGGACCGGTGCTTGAAATCAGACCGGTCTTAACGCCCCTCCATCAGCGCATCAAGTCAAACCTGCGTCAGGCGTCGGCACTTGAGGGCTCGAGCGCGGTTCTCAGCTGCGACAGCAGGTCGAGCGTCAACTGTCTGCGGTCAAGATTATAGGCATCGGCCTCCGTGACAGCGGAAGCGATCTCGGATGAAAGGCCGGCCAAGCGTTCGGCGAGATGCAGGTCGCCAGCATAAGCCGCCTCGCGCGCCCGCAACTTGATGTTCCCGTCGATATGGCCCAGCAGAAAATCGAAAATGGTCTCGTTCTCGCGCTTCGAAACCGTGTCGGCGAGCTTGTGCATGACGAGGCGCGCCTCGGGAACCGTCCCCTGCAGCATGGCGTCATAGGCATCGATGATCTCCAACCCGCCGTAATTGACCAGCTTCAGCGCCTCGGCGACGCTGCCGTTTGCAAGCGCCGCCATGCGCTCTTCATCCTGCCCACCCGCAGCAAGACCGAGCGCGCCAAGCGCCGCCTTCAGGTCCTCGGCTGCCAGCGGGCGCAGCCGCAGTGGCAGGCAGCGCGAACGGATCGTCGGCAGAAGTCTTCCCGGCGCGTGCGAGATCAGCAGGAACATCGCGTTTTTGGGCGGTTCCTCGAGGATTTTGAGAATTGCGTTGGCGGCGTTGCGATTGAGGTCGTCAGCCGCATCCACGATGACGATGCGCCAGTTTCCGGTTCCCGACGTCTGCGACAGGAAGTGCCCTGCCCGGCGCACCTCCTCCACCGTGATCGCCGTTTTCAGCTTGCCGCTCTTTGCGTCCACCGGGCGCTTCAGGTGCAGGAGGTCATGCGATGCGCCGGCGATGATCTGCCGCGTCAGCGGCGAGGCGTGATCCGGCGTGATCAGATGGACCGGCGCGTCGGCGGGATGGGGGAAATGCAGCACATGATTGGCAAAGCGAAAGGCAAGCGTTGCCTTGCCGATGCCGGCCGCCCCTTCCAGCAGAAGCGCATGATGGCCCTTGCCGCTGCGATAGGACTGGGCGAGATAGGCCTCGGCTTCGCCGTGACCGAAGAGATGGCGGTTGCGCGAAGGCTCGACGGCGCCCTCCAGAAGAAGCTCGTCAGCCATCGGCGCCCCTCCCGAGATCGCGGGAGGCAAGGGCTTCGGACACAGCCCGCCAGACCGCCTCGGCAACTGTTTCAGGCGCAGCCGCGGCGTCGATGACACGGCAACGCTCCGGCTCGGCCGCGGCAATGCCTAAAAACGCCTGCCGCCGCGCCGCGTGAATGGCGATGTCGTCCTTTTCGAAACGGTCGGGCGCGCCGTCAAGCGCGGTCTCCGGCAGCCGCCTGCGCACCCGCTTCAGCCCTTCCAGGGCATCGAGGTCGAAGATCAGCGTCAGGTCGGGACGAACGCCGTTGACGGCGACCCGCTCCACCGTGGCGACGAATTCCGGTGCCAGCGCGCCGGAAGCGCCCTGATAGGCCCTTGAAGAATCCATGAACCGGTCGCACAGCACGATCTGCCCCGCCTTGAGCGCCGGCCGGATGATTTCCTCCACATGATCATTGCGCGCGGCGGCAAACAAGAGGACCTCCATGCCGACGCCAAAAGGTTCCGCAGCGCCGGAGAGCAGAACATGGCGCACGGCTTCCGCGCCGGACGAGCCACCGGGCTCACGGGTCACCCGTACCTGATAGCCAAGCTTTCCGAGACGGTCTGCGAGCAAGCGGATCTGCGTCGATTTGCCGACGCCTTCCCCGCCCTCGAAACTGATGAAAATGCCCTGTTCAGCCATGCCGCCCGCTGCCTTTGTCCCGACCAGCGCCGGTTTAAAGGAATTCTGCGGCCGGAAAAAGCCCTGCAGACGCAGGACCTTACTTTTTGAACGGAATGGGGGCGACGACGGGCAGGCTCGCATCATCCGTCAGGATGGATTCCGCCGCCTTGCCGGCAGCACTTGTCGGCGCGTCCGGCGCGCTGTCGACGAGCGCCAGCGCCTCCTGCGGCGCCTTTGCGGAGGCGACTGCCGCGACCTTCATATTGGTGGCTGTTGCCGCCGGTTTCTTGTCGGCCTTGCTGTCGACAAGGGCCAACAGCGTGTTGGAGCGCTCGGTCGCCGGCTTCGTCTCCGCCTGCGCGACCTGCACCCCGGCCTCGCCGAAGCGACCGGGATCCACACCTTCCGGTACGGCCTTTTTCTGGTATGAGGCGAGAAGATAGTCCATATCATCGGCAGATTGCGGCGCGGGACCGATATACTCGACCCGCACATCGGCAACGCCCTCATGGGTCATGTCGAGCATTTCCGCCGCCTTTTTCGACAGGTCGATGATCCGTCCGGAAACGAAGGGACCCCGGTCGTTGACGCGCACGATGACGGAGCTGTCATTCTTCTTGTTGGTGACGCGAACATAGCTCGGCAGCGGCAGTGTCTTGTGGGCCGCCGAAAGGTGGTTCATGTCGTAGGTCTCGCCATTGGCGGTGCGCCCGCCGTTGAAGTTCGGACCGTACCAGGAGGCGAGTCCCTCCTTGGAATATTCCTCGACATGCTTGGGCGTGTACCACTTGCCCTTCACCTGATAGGGCTTGCCGACCTTCTGATAGCCGAGACTGCCGGAAGTCGCGGTCTTTTCCGCGGCGGTCTCCGAGGCTTCCTTGACGTCATCCTTGCTCTTGTCGGATGTATCTCCGGTGGTCGTGCAAGCACTCAGCATGGCTGTCACGGCCAGCATTGCGACCGAAGCGGATAACCGGAACTCTCTCATGCCAGCAATTCTTCCATTTGTCTTGACCGGCTGGCGGAAAAACATCGCCTGAAACCGCCATCTTGAAATTTGGATTTAGTCCCCTATGGGTAGACTTCGTGGCCTCTTTATGGCGCGTAGCAAATTCAACCGCCCTGTTCAACCCGAAATGGTCGAAAGCACGGCGGTTGCAGGCTTCGGGTCAGCATATCGGCACAGGCGGGTTGATACGGCATTGACCGTTGCAAGAAAGCAGTGATAAAGCCCGGTCGCTGCATCCGGGACGTCCGCCAAACCTGCGGACCGGGATCGCAGCCCTTGCGGAGGAGTGGCCGAGCGGTTTAAGGCACCGGTCTTGAAAACCGGCGTGCGTGAAAGCGTACCGTGGGTTCGAATCCCACCTCCTCCGCCATAAAACTCTCAAAAAACTTTAAAATAATACATAAAAACAATATCTTAAATCAAAAACTTCGATTGCTGTGACGTAACACGCGGTTTCGCAATTTTGACAGCGGGACTTGCATTTTTTCGTTTTTGCTTCCGGCCTCAATTGGCCTTCAAGGATGCCTTGAAACGGCTCCTTCGCATAAATCTGCTCCATATGATTGAGCAAACTCTGCAGAAAAACGCAGGACCATGCGACGTGCAGGTTACGCAGCAACAAAAACTCTGCGCACAGGCCCCACTATCAATTCAAATCCGAGACGTCTTATTTCCCGGAAGCGATATCATTGAGATATCACGCCTTGCCTATGGTCCGCTCATCAGCCCGCCTGCCGCAAGCTGACACTCATCCGGCCTCTGGGATGAACCATGGTCGTCTAAGCTACACCACGCCCTGGGACACGATCTTGCCAAATGCAGCGACGAACGGACACAGCATACGAACTCATTGCACGAGTTTCGACGCTTTTGCCCTGCCATCCCTGCCTGCCCTGCAACGATTGTGTTAAAAACACGTAATACCTGTCGTATAATTATTGAGAGCAACTTATCAGCGCATTAACCCCGGTAAATGCGCCAAGGTTTGAAATCGGATCAGATCTTTCTCATCAGGCCCGCTTGCGACGCAAGTCGGGGTTGCTTCATTGGCAGATGGAGAAAGCACCATGACCGATCAATCCAAGCCGCAGGCCGATCCGGCGCCTGAGCTTTCATCCCGTTTTCCGACAGCCTACACGATCCTGTTTCTTCTGATCGTGCTGATGGCCGCGCTGACCTGGATCATTCCGGCCGGCCAGTATGACCGGGTCATGAATGAAGAGGTCGGACGCGAAATCGCCGTCGCTGGCACGTTTCACCAGGTTGATCCGAACCCGCAGGGCTTTGTCGACATCATGTTGGCGCCGATTGCCGGGTTCTACAATCCCGACAGCTATGCGGCCAACGCCATCGACGTGGCGCTCTTCGTCCTGTTTCTCGGCGGCTTCCTCGGCGTGGTGAATGCCACGGGCGCGATCGACAAGGGGATCAGAACGGCGATGTTCGACATGAAGGGGCACCAGATATGGATCATTCCGATCATGATGGGTCTTTTCGCGCTGGGCGGCACCACCTATGGCATGGCCGAAGAGACGCTGGCCTTTTATGCGATCCTGATCCCGGTCATGATCGCGGCAGGCTACGACGTCGTGACAGGGGTCGCGATCATCCTGATCGGCGCGGGCATCGGCGTGCTTGGATCCACGATCAACCCCTTCGCCACGGTCATTGCCTCCAATGCGGCAAGCATCCCCTTCACCGACGGGATGATCCTGCGGCTGGTGCTCCTCTTGGGCGGTCTGGTGATCTGCGCGGCCTATGTCATGCGCTATGCCCATCGGGTCAGAATCGATCCGTCGCGTTCGGTCGTCGCCAAGCAGCTTGCGGCGCATAAAAAGATCTTTCTTCAGGACCGGTCCGCTGAAGAGGCCGAGGCGAAGCTGAGCGGCACGCAGAAAATCGTTCTGCTGATTTTCGCCGCCACCTTCGCGGTGATGATCTGGGGCGTTTCCAGCCAGGGCTGGTGGATGGCGCGGATGAGCGCGCTGTTCCTCGGTTCGGCCATCGTCATCGGACTGGTCTCGCGGCAGGGCGAAAAACAGCTCACCGGCAATTTCGTCGACGGCGCGCGCGATCTTCTGGGCGTGGCGCTTGTGGTCGGGCTGGCGCGCGGCATCGTCGTCATCATGGAAAACGGGCTGATCGCCGACACGATCCTGCACGGCGCCGAACAGACGCTCGGCGGGCTCGGCGAACTGGCCTTCATCAATGTGATGTTCTGGATCGAGCTCGGCATGAGCTTCTTCGTTCCCTCGTCATCGGGTCTTGCGGTGCTGTCGATGCCCATTCTGGCGCCGCTGTCCGACTTTGCCGGCGTTGGCCGGGACCTTGTGGTCACGGCCTATCAGTCCGCCAACGGGCTGGTGAACCTGATCAATCCGACCTTCGCCGTGGTCATCGGCGGGCTCGCCATCGGGCGCGTGTCCTATGACCGCTGGATTGTCTTCATCTGGCCGCTGATGCTGATCCTGCTGATCTTCATCTCGGTCGTGCTGAGTATCGGCGCATTGTTGTGAAAGAGAGATCCGTCATGACCAACCATCAACTCGGGGTCCATTCGGAAAGCGGCAGATTGCGGCAGGTCATCATCTGCCGCCCCGGCCTGGCGCACCGCCGCTTGACGCCCGACAATTGCAAGGCGCTGCTCTTCGATGACGTATTCTGGGTCAGGCAGGCGCAGAAGGATCACGACGCCTTTGGCGAGGCGATGCGTAACGAGGGCGTCGAGGTGCTGGAAACCGGCGCCATGCTGACCGAGGTTCTCGACAACCCAGAGGCCCGCAAATGGGTGCTCGACCACCGCATTTCGGCCCAGCATGTCGGGATCGGCATGCAGCAGGAACTGCGGGGCTGGATGGACACGCTGCCCGGCGCCACCCTTGCCGGCTATCTGATCGGCGGGCTGACGGTTGCCGACCTGCCGTTTGCGGCCGATGGCATGTTCGGCAGCTATCTCGGCTATCACGGCTTCATTTTGCCGCCACTACCGAATTTCCTGTTCACCCGCGACAACTCGGCCTGGGTCTATGGCGGCGTCACGCTCAACCCGATGCATTGGCAGGCGCGCCGCCCGGAAACCCTGCTGACCGCGCCAATCTATCGGTTCCATCCGAAATTCGCGGGCAAAACCGAGGTGATCTGGGGCGATCCGCTGGCCGATCACGGGCTTGCCACGCTTGAGGGCGGCGACCAGATGCCGGTCGGCAACGGTCTTGTTCTGGTCGGCATGGGCGAGCGCACCTCGCCGCAGGCCGTCGGGCTTCTCGCCGAGGCGCTGTTCAGCCAGGGCCGTGCCGAGCGGGTGATCGCCTGCCAGATGCCGAAGGAACGCTCCGCCATGCATCTCGACACGGTCTTCACCTTCTGCGGCGGCGATGTCGTGACCAGCTTCAAGGAGGTCGCCGAGGAGATGACCTGCTACGATCTGCATCCCGGCGAGGGCGGCAAGCCGATCGACATGCGCCACGATAAGCGCCCGCTGTTCGAGGTCGTGGCCGATGCAATGGGCTTCAGGCGGCTGAAGGTCATTCCCACCGGCGGCAGCGATCCGTTCGAGCAATCGCGCGAGCAATGGAACGACGGCAACAACGTGCTGGCGCTGCGGCCAGGCGTGGTGATGGGCTATGACCGCAACGACGACACCAATGCGGCGCTGCGCGCCGAAGGCATTGAAGTGATCGAACTGCCCGGCGCGGAACTCGGGCGCGGGCGCGGCGGCAGCCGCTGCATGTCCTGCCCGACGATGCGCGATCCGGTCTGAGGAGACACCATCATGGCTTTCAACCTGAAAAACCGTCATTTCCTGACCCTGCGGGATTTCACCCCACGCGAAATCGCCTTCCTTCTCAAGCTCGCCACCGATCTGAAGTCCGCCAAATACGCGGGCACCGAGGTGCCGACGCTCAAGGGCAAGGAAATCGCGCTGATTTTCGAGAAGGACAGCACCCGCACCCGCGTCGGCTTCGAGGTGGCAGCACACGATCAGGGCGCGACGGTCACCTATTTGGGGCCCTCGGGCAACCACATGGGCCACAAGGAAACCGTCAAGGACACCGCAAGGGTGCTCGGCCGCGTCTATGATGCGATCGAGTATCGCGGCTTCGGGCAGGACGTGGTGCAAACGCTTGCCAAATGGTCGGGCGTACCGGTCTATAACGGGCTGACGGACGAGTTCCATCCGACGCAGATTCTCGCCGACTTTCTGACCATGCAGGAGCACTCGGAAAAGCCGTTGCATCAGGTCTCCTATTGCTTCCTGGGGGATGCCGGCAATAATATGGGCGACAGCCTGCTGATCGGCGGGGCCAAGATGGGCATGGATGTGCGGCTTTGCGCGCCGGAGAGCCTGTGGCCGACGGCGGAGATCCGCAGCGAGGCGGAGGAGATCGCGGCCGAAACCGGCGCGCGGATCATGCTGACGGAGAATGTCGACGAAGCCGTCAAGGGGGCGGATTTCCTCTACACCGATGTCTGGGTGTCCATGGGCGAGGCCAAGGAAAAATGGGCCGAGCGCATCAACCTTCTCAAGCCCTATCAGGTCACGGCGGAGGTCATGGCGAAGACCGGCAATCCGCGTACGAAGTTCATGCATTGCCTGCCGGCCTTCCACAATACCGACACCAGTGTCGGCAAGGAAATACAGGAGCAATTCGGCCTCGATGCGATGGAGGTCACCGAAGAGGTGTTCGAAAGTCCCGCCTCGATCGTGTTCGATCAGGCGGAAAACCGGATGCACACCATCAAGGCGGTTCTGGTCGCCACGCTGGGAGGCTGATCATGCTTGTCGTGGCCGCACTGGGCGGCAATGCCCTGCTGAAGCGCGGAGAGCCGCTGACGGCTGAAAACCAACGCGCCAATGTCCGCGATGCGGCGCATGCGCTGGCCGATATCGTCAGGGCGGGGCACCGTCTGGTTATCACCCACGGCAACGGCCCGCAGGTTGGGCTATTGGCGTTGCAGGGCGCGGCCTACAAGCCGGACGAGGCCTATCCGCTGGATGTGCTGGGGGCCGAGACCGGCGGCATGATCGGCTATATGATCGAGCAGGAGCTTGAAAACGCGCTCGATCATGCCCAGCCGGTCGCCACGCTGTTGACGCAGGTCGTCGTGGACGGGCGCGACCCGGCCTTCGGCAAACCGACCAAGTTCATCGGGCCGGTCTATGAGCGTGAAGAGGCCGAGGCGCGCGCCAAGGCGGCGGGCTGGGCCATCGCCGCGGATGGCGACAAGTGGCGGCGGGTCGCGCCTTCGCCCGCGCCGCAGGAAATCCCGGATATCCGGGTGCTGCGGCTTCTGCTGGATCAGGGCGTGATCGTGATCTGCACCGGCGGCGGCGGCATTCCCGTGCTGCGCCTGCCCGATGGCAGCATGACCGGCATCGAGGCGGTGATCGACAAGGATGCCGCCAGCGCCCTTCTGGCGCGGCAACTCGGCGCCGACGCCCTGCTGCTTTTGACCGATGTGGATGCGGTCTACACCGGTTTCGGCACAGATGACGAGGCGGCGATTGCCGAACTCACCCCGGAGAAGGCCCGTTCGCTCGACTTGCCGGCCGGATCGATGGGGCCGAAGATCAAGGCCGCGGCGGATTTTGCTGACCATGGCGGACTGGCCGGGATCGGCCGGCTCGATCAGGCCACCGACATTCTGGAGATGCGGGCCGGCACCCGCATCATGGCCGGGGCAATTTGATGAAAGAAAGAACCGCGCCGCGCCAGGATGACGAGATTGCACTTTTTGCCGGAGCCGCCACCGGGTTCGGCCTTGAGACTGCGGGGTACTTGGTGCAAGCTGACGCCCGCGCGGCACGCGTCGATCTGCGGAATGAGGATTCGGGAAAGACGGCCGAAAGTCCGGTGGCGAGGGCCGCAATGTGCTGAGGAGATGCCGCGCGGGAGGCCATGCATGCAGGATGTAGCGCCGGATATGAGCGTCATGGATGCCGGGAAAGCCCGTGGGGCCGTCGTGGCGATCCGCGGCGGAATCATCGACGTGGCCTTTGCGGATCGGGTTCCCGGCATCAACAGCCTTCTCATGGCCGGCGACATTCCGATGGAGGTTGCCTCCGTCGTGGGCGAGCACACCGTGCGCTGCATTGCATTGGGCGTTGTCGGCGGCCTGGCGTTGGGCGCCGAGGTGACCGACACCGGCGGCGGCATCACCGTGCCCGTGGGCGATGCGGTGCTGGGCCGGATGCTCGATATGTTCGGCACGCCGCTCGACGGCCGGCCCGCGCCCGAGGCGGAAGCGCGTCGTTCCATTCACGCAGCGCCGCCGCATCTATCGGATAGGGTGCTGCGCGCCGAGGTGCTGGAGACGGGCATCAAGGCAATCGACCTGCTTTCGCCCATTGAGCGCGGCGGCAAGACCGGGCTTTTCGGCGGCGCTGGCGTGGGCAAGACGGTTCTCCTGAGCGAGCTCATCCACAACACGATCGAACATCATCACGGCGTCAGCCTGTTCTGCGGCATCGGCGAACGCTCGCGTGAGGCCGAGGAACTCTGGCGCGAGATGGGCGAGGCCGGCGTTCGCGACAAGATGGTGATGCTGTTCGGCCAGATGAACGAGGCCCCGGGCGTGCGCTATCTCGTCGGCAAATCGGCGCTGACGATGGCCGAATATTTCCGCGATACGCGCGGCCAGGACGTGCTGGTGCTGATCGACAATATCTTCCGCTTCGTACAGGCGGGCTCGGAACTCTCCGGACTTTTGGGACGGATGCCGAGCCGCGTGGGCTATCAACCGACGCTGGCGACGGAACTTGCTGAGCTGGAGGAGCGCATCTCCTCCACCCGAAAGGGCGCGATCACCTCGATCCAGGCGGTCTATGTGCCGGCCGACGATTTCACCGATCCGGCCGCCGCCCACATCTTCTCGCATCTTTCCGCCTCGGTGGTGCTGTCGCGCAAACGCGCGAGCGAGGGGCTTTATCCGGCGGTCGATCCGCTGGGCTCGACCTCGGTCATGCTGACGCCGAACGTGGTGGGGCAGCGCCATTACGATGTCGCCCGCGCGGTGCGTCGGACGCTTGCCGAATACGAGGATCTGCGCGACATCATCGCCATGCTCGGCATCGAGGAACTGTCGGCGCATGATCGCGCCGTCGTCGCCCGCGCCCGGCGGCTCGAGCGGTTCCTGACCCAGCCCTTCTTCACCGTCGGCGCTTCTGCCGGGACGACGGGCAGGCTCGTTCCCATTGCCGAAACACTGGATGGTTGCGAGGCGATCCTGTCGGACACAAGCTTCGACCACCCGGAAAGCGCCTATTACATGATCGGCGGCCTGAAAGAGCTTGGGGAGGCGACGGCATGAGCATGGCCTTGCAAATGCAGGTTCATCTGCGCCTGCCCTCCGCCGTGCTGTTTGACGGCGCCGCCACGCGTCTCAGGGCCGAGGCCGAGGATGGCGGGTTCGGCATTCTGCCCAACCATGTGGATTTCGTCACGGCTCTGGTGCCGTCGGTTCTCCTGCTGAGCGAACCGGACGGTCGGGAGCGGTTCTTCGGCATCGACGAAGGCCTTCTGGTGAAGAAGGGGCATACGGTCGAAGTCGCGGCGCGGCGCGGGATCGAGAGCGATGATCTGGACAGCCTGCGCGCGCGCGTGGTCCGCACCTTCGCAGAAATCGAGGACGAGGAGCGTGTGGCCCGCGCCGCCCTGTCGCGGCTCGAGGCCGAAATGGTGCGCCGCTTCGCCAGCCTGAGGAAGATGCAGCCATGAACGACGAGGACGACCGCGCCGCCAGCGAGATCGGCCGCCGCGCCGGCCGGATGAAGAACGCGCGCGACAGGCCCGGCCCCAGCCCACTCAGGGGTTTCGGAACCTTCGGCATGATCGGCTGGTCGGTCGCTGTGCCGACGGTTGGCGGCGCGCTTTTGGGCCTCTGGCTGGACCGCGTTGCACCGCAGGGGTTTTCGTGGACGCTGGCGCTGCTGCTTGGCGGCGTTGTCGTGGGCGTGTTCATCGCCTGGGGCTGGGTCTTGAAGGAAGGACATGACGATGATCGCACTTGACTGGACACTTGTTGTGCCGGGCTTTCTGGCCGGCGCCGTGGCGGCGGCCCTGTTTCTCGGCGGCCTGGCGCTCGGCATCCGCTTTGCCTTGCGCCGGCAGAGCCCGGCGCTGACGCTGTTTCTCAGCGCTGCGTTGCGCATGGCGGCGTTGCTTGGGCTAGGCTGGTGGGTCGCGGGGCTGGGCCTCCAGGCGATCGCGGCCTTCGCTCTCGGCTTTCTCCTCACGCGGACCATCATTGTGGCGGTGGTGCGATCGGGCCAGGCGCGCGAGGCTCCGAGATGCAACTGACGCCCGACGACACGATCATCTTCACCATCCTCGGCATCGGAATCAACGCCACGATCGTCAATACCTGGATCATCATGGCGCTGCTTGTCGGGGTGTCGGCCCTGGTCACGCGACGGCTTCGCCCGGATGTGCCGCCGAGCCGCTGGCGCACCGCGCTCGAGGTCGTGGTCAGCGGCATTGTCGGTCAGATCGCCGAGGTGACCCAGCGCCGCGATCCGCGCATCCTCTATTTCGTCGGCACGCTGTTCCTGTTCATTGTGACCGCGAACCTTCTCATGGTCGTGCCCGGTTTCGACACGCCAACCGCGTCGCTTTCGACCACGGTGGCGCTGGCGCTCTCCGTGCTGGTGGCGGTCCCGGTTTTCGGCATCGGCAGCCGTGGCCTCGGCGGTTACCTGAAGACCTATGCCGAGCCCTCGATCATCATGCTGCCGTTCAACGTCGTCAGCGAGGCCTCGCGCGGGGTTTCGCTCGCCATCCGCCTTTACGGCAATATCATGAGCGGCGCCGTCATCGCCGCCATCCTCTTGTCCATCGCACCGTTCTTCTTTCCGGTAGCCATGGACATGCTGGGCCTGCTGACCGGCGTTATCCAGGCCTACATCTTCGCCGTTCTGGCGACCGTCTACATTTCCTCGGCCACCGCCGCTTCCGATGCCGCCGACGATAACAAGGACATGCCCCATGACTGACCTTTCCATCATCGCCTTCATCTCGATCCTGACCGCCGGGCTGACGGTCTCGTTCGGCGCACTCGGTCCGGCCCTTGGCGAAGGGCGTGCCGCCGCGACCGCTCTCAGCGCCATCGCGCAACAGCCCGATGCCGCCTCGACACTGTCGCGCACCCTGTTCGTCAGCCTCGCGATGATCGAGTCGACCGCCATCTATTGTTTCGTCGTCGCCATGATCCTGCTGTTCGCCAACCCGTTCTGGAACGCGGCGCTCGAGGCGGCGGCGCAAGGGGCCGGGAGCTGACGCCATGTCGATCGACTGGATCACGGTCGGCGCGCAGATCGGCAATTTCCTGGTCCTGGTCTGGCTGCTCAAACGCTTTCTCTATCGGCCCATCCTCGACGGAATCGACGCACGGGAGAGCGAGATTTCCACGCGTATGGGTGAAGCCGCGCAAATCGAGGCGGCTGCGCTCAAGCAAAAGGCCGAATACGAAGCCCGGATCGACGCGTTGCAGGCAAGCCGCGCCGAAACGCTGGAAGCCGCCCGGCGGGAGGCCGAGAAGGAACGCCAGACGATGCTGGCCGAGGCCCGCGAAAAGATCGACCGAGAACAGGCCGAGCGGGCGGCGCAGCGGGTCGCGGATGCCCGCGCCTTCCAGGCCGGGTTGCAGAAATCGGGGGCCGAGGCGCTGTTGTCGCTGACCCGCAAGGCGCTGACCGACCTTGCGGACGAGACGCTGGAGAGCCGGATTGTCGCGCGCGCCGCCGCGCGCCTGCCCGAGGTGGCCGACAGGCTGCATGGCGAAACGACACAGGCGGTGGTGCTGACGCGCGATCCCTTGCCCGAGGACGTACGCGCCGGCCTGCGCGATGCGGTGGAGGCCGCCGTGCCGGGGGCCGTCTTGCACTTCGAGACCGATGGCGACCGCTCGCCAGGTTTGAGCCTGAAACTGGGCAGCGCGCAGGTGGACTGGACGGTTGACGATTATTTCGAAGACCTTGAAACGATACTGGACGACGCGGTGAGCGACCTCCCGGCCGGCGGAGCGCGCAATGCCGGCTGAAGCCACGCCCGAAATCGGTGCGGCCGACCTGATCCGGACACTTCTGGACAGTCCGCCGCCGCCGCTGCGCATCAGTGAAATGGGGCGCGTTTCGGAAGCCGCTGACAGCGTCGCCATCGTCACCGGGCTCGGCTCGGCGCTGGCGGATGAGGTGCTGGAGTTCGCCTCTGGCGTGCAGGGTATCGTTTTCGATCTGGAGCCGGACCGGCTTGGCGTTGTTCTGCTCGGCCCCACCGAACGCGTCGTGCCGGGAGAAACCGTGCGCCGTACCCGCCGGGTCGTCAGCGTACCGGTCGGCACTCCGCTTCTGGGACGGGTGGTCGATGCGACCGGCCGGCCGCGCGACGGCCAGGGGCCGCTTGCCGCCGCCCATGTCCGCCCCATCGAATGCCCGGCGGCAGGCATCCTCGACCGGCAGGCGGTGTCGCGGCCGCTCGCCACCGGGCTGAAGGCGGTGGACGCGGCGGTGCCCGTCGGCATGGGCCAGCGGGAACTGATCATCGGCGACCGACAGACCGGCAAGACATCGATCGCGGTGGATGCAATCCTCAACCAGCGCACGACCGGGGTGCATTGCATCTATTGCGCGATCGGCCAAAGGGGCGATGCCGTCGCCAAGGTCATCGGCGCGATCAACGAGGGCGGCATGATGGAGCGCACCGTCATCATGGCGGCGGGCGACGAGGATGCGCCGGGCCTGGTCTATGTCGCGCCCTATGCCGCCATGGCGATGGCCGAAGCGTTTGCGGCCAGGGGGCAGGATGTGCTTCTGGTGCTGGACGACCTGACGCATCACGCCCGCGCCTATCGCGAGCTGTCGCTTCTGTTACGCCGTCCGCCGGGACGCGAGGCTTTTCCCGGCGACATCTTCTTCATCCATGCCCGGCTTCTGGAGCGTGCCGGCCAGTTCGGCGAGGGACGCGGGTCGATCACCGCCCTGCCGGTGGTCGAGACGCAGGCGGAAAATCTCTCCGCCTATATTCCGACCAACCTGATCTCGATCACCGACGGGCAGATCTATCTCTCGCCGCGGCTTGTGCGGCGCAACCAGTTTCCGGCGGTCGATCTCGGCGTGTCCGTCAGTCGCGTCGGCGGCAAGGCGCAGGCGCGGGCCTTTCGCGCGGTCGCGGGCAATCTGCGCGTCACGCTGTCGCAATTCGAGGAACTTGAGGAATTCGCCCGCTTCGGTACGCGGCTGGACGAGGATACGCGGGCGCGTCTGGCGCGCGGCGCGGCGGTGCGCGCGGCGCTGCGCCAGCCCGAGCGCGATCCGATGCCGGCCGCCGAACAGCTCGCCATCCTGCTTGCCGCGATGGACGGTCTGCTCGACGGGCTGGATGAGACGCGGGCCCTGCAGGCGATGGCGGCGATCCGCCAAGCCGTGCGCGAGGACGACGCGGGACTTGCCGCAAGCCTCAAGGAGGACGAGGCCCTGACGGACGAGATGCGCGCGGGCGTCACGGCAAGGGCGCGCCGTGCCGTCGAAGCGATGGGAGAAGGCGATGACGCAGACACTTGAGCTTCTCACGCGCCGCGCCGAAACCATGGAAAGCATTCGCGGCGTCGTGCGCTCGATGAAGACGATGTCGGCCGTCAATGCCGCTCCTTACGAGCAGGCAGCCCACGCCATCGAAGCCTATCGCGCGACGGTTCTGGATGGGTTTCACGCCTTTGTCGCGGCGCAGGGGCCGTTGCCGCCAGTCGCGGACAATGCCAATGCCTCGGAGCGGGTCACCATTGCTTTTGGTTCCGATCACGGACTGTGCGGCAATTACAACGAGTTGCTGGCGGATGAGGTTCTGCGCGGCCTCGGCGGTGACACGCCGGCACGGGTGATCTGTATCGGCGCGCAGATGGGGGATGCGCTGGCGGGCCAGGGCGTCACCTCCGATGCCGCGCTCCTGCCGCCGGCGAATGTCGACGGGCTGGGCCGGCTCGCGGGACGTCTGATCACCCTGCTCGACAGGATTCGACGCGCGCAGGGTGACGCCGGCATGACCGTTTCGCTGGTGTTCATGCAGCGCGCCGAGCATGGCCGGCAGGCGCCGGTCACGCGCAGGCTGCTGCCGCTCGACCCGGCCATGACCGAGGCGATGGCGCGCCGACCGTGGGTCTCGCGCAGCCTGCCCGCCTTTTCGCTGCCGCCCGACCGTATTCTTGCGGCTCTTGTCCGCAGTTTTCTGTTTGCCGAAATCTACGGCGCGGCGGCCGAGGCGTTGCTCACGGAGAACGCGGCACGACTTGCGCGCATGCAGCAGGCCGAACGCGCGATCGATGACCGGCGCGAGGAACTGGTTGGAGAGATGCGTCAGGTGCGCCAGAGCGAAATCACGATCGAACTGCTCGATGTCATCATCGGGTTCGAGGCGCTGAAGCCACGCCGCCGAAAACCACACGATAATGATTCCTCCAGAACAGAACCGTGACGGGGTCTGTGGCAAGGGGAATAGACGCAAGGACCATCTTGGGGCAGCCCCAGCGATGCAGACCGATTTCGCCTGAAGCAAGTTTGATGCGATTTCCAGCTGCTGATGTGGAGAACGAAGATGTTTGTCAAATCCGTAATGCGTCGTCCGGTGACTGTTGTGGGCCGGACAACAGCCGTCCGCGCCGTGGCGGCGCTGATGAAAGAATGCGACGTCGGCGCCGTTGTGGTCTGCGAGGCGGGCAAAGCCGTTGGCATCGTTACCGATCGGGATATCGTGACCCGCTGTTTTCCGAATGTGCCGTCCGATGAGCCCATCGCCGCTGTCATGACACCCGGCGTTGTCACCTGCGGCCCCGATCAAACGGTGCGCGAAGCCGCCAATCGCATGGGAGAACTTCAAATCCGCCGGCTGGTCGTCGTGAATGCGGCGGGCGCCGTCGAGGGGATCATTTCGCTGGGCGATATCGCCAAAGACGCCGACGAGGAACTTGCCGGGCAAACGCTCGGAGAAGTCGTCGAGACGCGCTGACCCCTTGGCGCCGGCATTCTGCTTCATACGGAACAATCCCGCTGGCAACATAAGGCGACGACACAATCGATCGACGCGAAGTCCTATGTTGATAGAAGACGGATACGCCTTATTGCGGCCTGCGCAGCAGAATTTCCTCGCGAAACGATGCAAGATTGATTTCAGCGAGGGCGCTGAGGGACGGCAGATCGTTGAGGCGGATATCGTGTTTATTGAGATGGGTAATCAGACCGTTGCGTTCGAACCGGCGCATGGTGCGGCATACATGCACGTTGCTGAGCCCGGCGAATTCCCCGATCTTATGCTGGTTCAAAGGCAGGTGGAAGCAACCGTTGCGGGCCAGGCCCATCCGTTCCAGCCGGATATATAGCTCCAGCAGCGCATATGCGAGGCGGCACGTCGCACTACTTCGTCCCATTCGCAGCAACAACTCAGACATGCGGGCTTGCGCCGTGATCAGCATCGCCACCAAGAGCCTGCGAAACTGAGCATGCTGCAGCTCAGGGCCGTTGATGTGCTCCAGCGGTATCGCGATGTAACTGATGCCGGTCAACGCTTCGATCGTGAAAGCGGCGACCGGGGCGATATCCGCCCCGATCAGTGCAACATCACCGGGAAGCATTACGTCGATGATCTGTATCCCGCCTTCCGACATGGACTTGGAAAGTGCCGCCCAACCGCTCACCAGTAAAATGGAATGTTTGGAATATCCCCTCTCCTGCACTACGGCATGGCCTTTGCCCGCCTTGCGGATTGCCTGTTTCGGACGCAATGCAAAATACGCATCGACAACCGGGTCATGACCGGTTCCCTCGACCTTTGATGGTGAAATTCCTCCAATCCGCATGATTTCTATGCTCCCTTTCGGCCGACCTCCGTCGCTGATCGGTGTTCCAATCGGACAGGATTCAGGCACTCGTTTTCTTTGTCCGGCCGCGCAAGAAACCGGCTTTCTGTACCGGAGCTTCGAAGCTGGCGGCAATCTTTTGGTTGTGATGATGGAAGAGTTTGCTGATAGGGCCTCGATGCTTGTCTTCCGCTAAATCTCTCAACCTCACAGAAGATTTTACCTGCAAAAGCTGCAATGTTAATACAATCAATTAAAAATTGAGCTCATTAAGGCTGACCTGTGCTCGGATTTGGAAGAGGCCTCCCGGAGCGGCGATATGGTTCTCCAAAGCGCCCCTCCGGCACAGGAGCACCACAAGCTGTCGTTCAGTTCGGAGGCCTTTGGGTCATCAGCGTGTTCCCGCCTCGCCGTGGCGCCCTCCGGTTTTGCCGGAAAATGGCCGGTTTCCGGGGTAACGTCTAAACCAACACCTCTGTCACCTGGCGGCGACAAGCGTGTGGTTTTCGCCTTCGCTGTTGAGATAGCGTCGGACGGGAAGCGGCAGTCTCGGCGATTTTTCCGGGATCAGGCCGCACGCTTCCAGCAGTCCGCGTTTGTCCGGGTTCGGTCCGGCCGCCCGCCAGATGGTGCGCGTCGAATAGGGCAGGTTCTCCTCGCGCCAGGAGACGCCGGTCGTGACGCCGCGCAGATAGGTGCGCTGGTGCTCGGCAAACGGCATCAGAGTCGTCTGGCACAGGAAGGAGTGTTCGCTGACGCCACGTTCGACGATGAAAAGCCGGTTGCGCCAATAGGCGGCCAATCCGGCATATTTCGAGAACTGACGAATTTCCTGGTCACCGTCATGGATCCGTTCGATGGATTTCACCGTGATCTGGCCGCCCCGTTCTTCGATCCTTGTGCAGCTTCGAACGATCTTTCCCGGCCATGAAAGGCTTTTGTGGTAAAGCTCGTAGTAGCCGACATACTGGCGCAATTCCTGCAGATTTCCGGGAAAGCCTTCCCGCAACACGAAGTCCGGTCCAAGCGTTTCTTGCGGCGCGTCCAGTATGTTCTGAAAGCGTCTTTCCGACGCCAGGAAATCCTGCGGCTTCACACCGAAATAGCGCGCGATTTTCCCGGTATTGTAGGGCGACGGGCGGGATTGTCCCGAAAGATAGCGATTGAACTGCTGCCGGTTGATACCGATCTCGCGGCAGATTGCCGTAATCGACGGACGGGTGTTGCAGGCGAACCGCAGATTGGCCGCAAAAGGACTGCTATCGCGTGATGTCATCGGCAACCGAGCCTGGTTTTGGTAGCGTCAACTAGCATCATCTCACGTCAATAAGCGAAGTTGTCGGGCTTGCGCAACCTGCTTATGTCTTGTTGCACGATCTTTGACGGCCTCGCCGAATGCGCCTTGGGCATTCCCCCACGGCTATTTCAGGCTATCATGGCCGCTTTCTCGCAGCGGCACGAACGCAATGCTTACAAAAAGGGGAAACCAGATGAACAACAAAAAAGCCTCCATTCCGCAGTCCGGCCTCAACCGCCGCGCTTTTCTTGCTTCCGCGGCTGCCGCCGGGTTCGCGGCCACCGCTTCCGGCCTGCTGCTCCCGCGCGAGAGCCGCGCGGCCGATGAGCCGCAGCGCGGCGGACATCTCGTTCTCGGCCTCGACGGCGGCCAGACGACCGATATTCTCGATCCCGGCACCTATGCCGGCAGCACCATGTTCCTGGTCGGCTTCACCTGGGGTGACCGGCTGGTGACCACCGATCCGGTATCCGGCGAAGCGCTGCCGAGCCTTGCGGAAAGCTGGACCTCCTCCGACGGGGCGAAGACCTGGACCTTCAAGCTGCGCAAGGATGTGCGCTTTCATGACGGCACGCCGTTCACCGTCAATGACGCGGTCCAGACGCTGCGCCGCCATTCCGACAAGGATTCCACCTCCGCGGCGCTCGGCCTTCTCGAAGAGATCGAGACCATCGAGGAAAGCGGCGGCGATCTGGTGATCACGCTGAAGAACGGCAACGCCGACCTGCCGCTGATGCTGACGGACTACCATCTGCAGATCCAGAAGAACGGCGGCATGGACGATCCCAACAGCGCCATCGGCACGGGCCCCTACAAGCTGGAAAGCTTTGAGCCGGGCATCCGCATCACCTTTTCCAAGAATGAGGATGACTGGAACGAGGATCGCGGCTTTGTCGACAGCGTCGAGGTTCTCGTCATCAACGACAACACCGCCCGCATCGCCGCCCTCTCCTCCGGCAAGGTGCATTTCATCAACACGCTCAGCCCGAAGACGATGTCCTTGCTGTCGCGGGCGCCGAATATCGAGACGATCAGCACCAAGGGCAAGGGCTTCTATTCCTTCCTGATGCATGGCGACACCGCGCCCTTCGACAATAACGATCTCAGAATGGCCCTGAAGCTCGCCATCGACCGAGAGGCGATGCTGAACACGGTTCTCGGCGGCTATGGCACGCTCGGCAACGACTATCCGGTCAACGATGCCTATGCGCTGGCGCCGACGGATATTCCCCAGCGCGTCTACGATCCGGAAGAGGCGGCGCATTACTTCAAGAAATCCGGCCATGAAGGCCCGATCCTGCTGCGCACCTCCGATGCCGCCTTCACCGGCGCGGTCGACGCCTCCGTGCTGTTCCAGGCCAACGCCAAGGAAGCGGGCATCGACATCCAGCTCCGGCGCGAGCCGGCCGACGGATACTGGTCGAATGTTTGGAACAAGAAGCCGTTCTGCGCCTCCTATTGGGGCGGAAGGGCGACGCAGGATATCCGCTATACCACCACGCAGCTTTCGACCTCGACCTGGAACGATACCCGTTTCAAGGATCCGGAATTCGACAAAATGCTGCTTGAGGCCCGCGCCGAGACCGATCAGGACAAGCGCCGCGCGCTCTACCGCCAGATGGCGATCATGGTGCGCGACAATAGCGGCCTCATCCTGCCGGTGTTCAACAACTATCTCAATGCCCGCTCGGTGAAGATGCAGGGTTGGATCGACGATGTCGGCAACGACCTGTCCAACGGACAGATCGCCAGCCGCGTCTGGCTCGTCTCCTGATCCGAAGAAAAGAGGAAGCCGCGCAATCAAGCCGCGGCTTTCACGCCCCCATGACAGACACACAACAAACCCCGTCCGCCCCTGTCGACGCGCCGCCGCCCGGCCCCATCGTCGTTATGCGCGCACGCTTTCCCATGGCAAGCCGCATCGGCGAGCGGATCGTGCTCGGCATCGGCCTGCTCCTTGCCAGTTCGATCCTGATTTTCGCCGGGATCGAAATCCTGCCCGGCGATTTCGCCGAGACCTATCTCGGCCAGGCTGCAACCCCGCAGGCGATCGCCAATCTGCGCGCCGAATTCGGCCTCGACCAGCCACTCGTGACCCGCTATTTCGACTGGCTCCTCGGAATATTGCATGGCGATTTCGGAACGTCATGGGCGAGCGGCCAGTCCGTCAGCGGGCAGATTGCCGACCGGCTCGGCAATTCGCTGCTTCTGGCGGGTGCTGCGGCGGTGATCGCCGTTCCGCTCGCCATCGGTCTCGGTCTTGTCGCAGTGCTTTATCGCGACCGCCTGATAGACCGGCTGATCAATCTCGTCTCGCTTGCCGCTGTCTCGCTGCCGGAATTCTTCGTCGCCTACCTGCTGATCATGGTGTTCGTGGTCCAGCATCCGGTCGCGGCGTTTCCGGCCACCGTCTATGACAGCATGAGCCTGTGGGAGAAGCTGCAAACCATCATCCTGCCGGTGGCGACGCTGGTTCTGGTCGTGCTCGCCCACATGATGCGGATGACGCGGGCCGCGATCATCAATGTCATGGCGTCGGCCTATATGGAAACCGCCGAGCTGAAAGGCATCGGAGCGTTGCGGGCGATCGTCAGGCATGCGGCCCCCAATGCGCTGGCGCCGATCATCAATGTCATAGCCCTCAACCTCGCCTATCTGATCGTCGGCGTCGTCGTGGTCGAGGTGGTCTTCGTCTATCCGGGCATGGGGCAATACATGGTGGATGCAGTGACGGTGCGCGACCTGCCGGTGGTGCAGGGCTGCGGGCTGGTATTCGCGGCGATCTACATTCTCCTGAACATGACAGCCGACATTCTGTCCATTCTCGTCAACCCGCGTCTGAGGCATCCACGATGAATATCCGTTCCGTTTCGCTGACGGCATGGATCGGCATGGCCGGTATCGCCATTGCCATGATCGCCGCCCTCTTCGCGCCCTGGCTTGCGCCCTACGGCGAGAACCAGGTTGTCGGAAGCCCCTGGGAACCGGCGAGCCAGGCCTTTCTGCTGGGAACCGACAATCTCGGCCGGGACCTCTTGTCGCGCATGATCTACGGCGCGCGCATGACGCTGTTCGTGTCATTCTGCGCCACCCTTCTCGCCTTCTCGCTGGGGGTCGTTCTGAGCTTCGTCGCGGCCGTGATGCGCGGCATCGTCGATATGGGCCTGTCGCGGCTCAACGACCTGATGATGTCGATCCCGACGCTGATCTTCGCATTGATCGTGCTGGCGGCGCTGCCGCAGAATCTGGCGGTGCTGATCGGCGTCATGGCGGTGCTCGATTCAACCCGCGTCTTCCGCCTCGGTCGGGCGCTGGCGCTCGATATCGCGGTGATGGACTTCGTCGAGGCGGCAAGACTGCGCGGCGAGAAGACCCTGTGGATCGTGTTCCGCGAGATCCTGCCGAACGCCATGACGCCGCTGCTCGCCGAATTCGGCCTGCGGCTTGCCTTCGCCGTTCTGTTCATCTCGACCCTGTCGTTTCTCGGGCTCGGCATCCAGCCGCCGACGGCCGACTGGGGCGGCATGGTCAAGGACAACAAGGACGGCATCATCTTCGGCGTGTCCGCCGCCCTCGTGCCGGGCGCTGCGATTGCCGCGCTGACCATCTCGATCAATCTCGTCGTCGACTGGCTGCTGAAACGCACGTCCAGCCTGAAAGGAGGCCGCGGTGGCTGAGCTTCAAAAACAGGACGGAACGCCCCTGCTTCAGGTCCGCAACCTTCAGATCGGCGCGATGGCCTATCCGCCGGGCGAACGGCCCCATCCGATCGAGATCGTCAAGGGCGTGAGCTTCACGCTGGAAAGCGGCAAGGTGCTCGGGCTGATCGGCGAATCAGGCGCCGGCAAGTCCACGATCGGACTTTCGCCGCTTGCCTACGGGCGCGGCGGCGTCACCATCACCGGCGGCGAGGTGCTGCTTGATGGCGTCGACATCCTGAAGCTCGGCAAGGCCGGCACGCGGGCGATCCGCGGCGCACGGGTCTGCTATGTCTCGCAATCGGCGGCGGCCTCGTTCAACCCGGCCCACAAGCTCGGCGATCAGGTTATCGAGGCGACCGTGCGCCACGGGCTGATGAGCCGCAGCGAGGCCCGCCAAAGGGCGGTTGAACTTTTCGGCATTCTCGGCCTGCCGGACCCGGAAAGCTTCGGCAACCGCTACCCTCATCAGGTCTCCGGCGGACAGTTGCAGCGGGCGATGACCGCGATGGCGCTCTGTAGCCGCCCGGAACTCATCGTCTTCGACGAGCCGACCACGGCGCTCGACGTCACCACCCAGATCGACGTGCTGGCGGCAATCAAGACTGCGATTTCCAGGACAGGAACCGCCGCGCTCTACATCACCCATGACCTCGCGGTGGTAGCCCAGGTGGCTGACGACATCATGGTGCTGCGCAATGGCGAGACCGTGGAATATGGCAGCGTCGAGAAGATCATCGAAAACCCCGATGCCGAATACACGCGAGAACTGGTAAACGTCCGCGCGATCCGGCACGAGGAAGCCGCCGACCAGTCCGACCGCTTTTTCGAGATGAACAACATCTCGGCCTCCTACGGCACCATGCCGGTGCTGTTCGATGTGTCGCTGCACGTGCCCAAGGGGCAGACGCTTGCCATTGTCGGCGAATCCGGCTCGGGCAAATCGACGCTGGCGCGGGTGGCGACGGGCCTTCTGCCGCCGACCGCCGGCAGCGTGCGCTTTGGCGGGCAGGACCTGCCGCCGGCGCTGAAGAACCGCAGTCGCGAGGAGCTGCGCAGGCTTCAATTGATCTACCAGATGGCAGACACCGCGATGAACCCGCGCCAGACGGTCGGCGGCATCATTGGCCGGGCGGTGACCTTCTACGAGGGCCTGCGCGGTTCTGCCCGCCGCAGCCGCGTCAACGAGCTGCTCGAGCAGATCGAAATGGGCAGCGGTTTCTACGACCGTTATCCCGCCGAGCTTTCCGGCGGCCAGAAACAGCGCGTGGCGATTGCCCGCGCGCTGGCCGCAAGGCCGGAGCTGATCATCTGCGACGAGCCGACATCGGCGCTCGATCCGCTGGTGGCCGACGGCATTTTGAAACTGCTGCTGCAGCTTCAGAAGGAGGAGCAGCTTTCCTATGTGTTCATCACCCACGACATCGCCATCGTCCGGGCGATTGCCGACAGCGTAGCGGTGATGCATCGCGGCAGGCTCGTCCGCTTCGGCCCCAAAGCGCAAGCGCTTTCTCCGCCCTTCGACGACTATACCGACCTGCTGCTGAAATCCGTTCCCGAGATGAAGATCGGCTGGCTGGAAGACGTGCTCGTCAGCCGCAGGACGGTGAGCGCCGGCAACTGACCCAGTCTGGCCGGACCGCATCGTCCGGCCGCGCCCTTACCGACAAGAACCCGAAAATGAAAAGGCCAAAACCATGGTAAAACAAGGTTTTACGACGTCCGAAGATCAGTGGATCACGCTTAGGGACGGCACCCGCCTCGCAACGCGAATCTGGATGCCGGACGGCGCGACGGACAGACCGGTTCCGACCGTGCTGGAATATCTGCCCTACCGCAAGCGCGGCGGAACCGACCCGCGCGACGAATCCACCTATCCCGTGTTCGCCGCCGCCGGCATTGCCGGCGTCCGGGTCGATATCCGTGGGTCGGGCGAATCCGAAGGCGTCATCGACGGCGAATACACGCCGCGCGAACTCTCCGATGCCTGCGAAATCCTCGAATGGATCGCCGCCCAGCCCTGGTCGAACGGCAATGTCGGGATGATGGGCATTTCCTGGGGCGGCTTCAACTGCCTGCAGGTCGCGGCCCTCAAGCCGCCGCAGCTGAAAGCCGTGATCTCGATCGCCTCCACCGTCGACCGTTACAATGACGACATCCACTACAAGAACGGCACGCATCTTTCCGCCCAGCTTTCCTGGGCGGGCACAATGCTCGCCTATCAGTCGCGCTCGCCGGATATCGATTTGGTCGGCGACAGATGGAAGGACATGTGGCTGGAGCGGCTGGAAGGCCAGCCCTTCTTCATGGAGGAATGGCTCGCGCATCAGCGCCGCGACGATTTCTGGAAACACGGCTCGATCTGCGAGGATTTCGACGGCTTTCCGGTTCCCGCGCTGGTGATTGCCGGCTGGGCGGACGGTTATCGCAACACGCCGCTGAAGGCGATTGAGGGCCTTGGCGACAAGGGCAAGGCGATTGTCGGCCCGTGGATCCACAAATACCCGCACTTCGCCTGGCCGAAGCCGCGCATGGACTTCCACGCCGAGGCCATCGCCTGGTGGAAGCGCTGGCTGGACGATGAAGCCAACGGCGCGGAAGACCTGCCGCAGATGCGCGCCTACATCCTCGACGGGCCGCGCCCGGCGCTGAGGCGCGAACGCGATCCTGGCTACTGGATCGCCAAGCAGAATTGGGAAGAGCCGGAGACGGAAACCCTGACAATCGCCGCTGACGGCGCGCTGAACGCCACCGGCGCCAGCGAGGGCACCGGCGACATCTATCTGCGCTCCCCGCTCGACACCGGAACCAGCGGCGGCGAATGGTTCACGCTGAAGCCGGACGCCGAAATCGCCGGCGATCAGCGCAGCGACAATGGCGGTTCGCTGACTTTCCAGACCGCGCCGCTTGCCGAAGAAGCCGTCTATCTCGGCGCGCCCGAACTCACCGTCGATGTGGCCTGCGAGGGCGACTTTGAAAACCTCGCGGTCCGGATCATCGATGTCCATCCCGATGGCACGGAAACCCGCGCCTGCTACGGCGTCTTGAACCTCGCCCATCGCGACGGCAACGAAAACCCGGCCAAAATGCCCAAGGGCGAAAAAACGCGGATTGCCATGCGGCTTGACGCCATGGGCTATCGCTTCGCGCCCGGCCATCGCATCAAGCTCGCGCTTTCGACAAGCTACTGGCCGACCATCCTGCCCTCGCCCCAAGCGCCGGGGCTGACGATCGATACGGCCAGCATCCGCCTTGCCATGCCGCTTCTGGGCGCGCATGAGCGCATTTCCGTCGCCGAGCCGGAAAACCCAAATCCGCTGCCGCAATATGAAATGCGGTCACCGGAGGAAACCCGGCGGTCGGTGGAAAAAAAACTGGTCACCGGACTGACGCACTATCGCATCTACGAGGACACCGGGCTGGAAGTGCATCCGGAAAACGGTCTGCGCACCCAGGAAATCCGCAACGAGGACTGGTCGATCGACCCCAACGACCCGCTGTCGATGAAGGGCGATATCGACTGGAATATCCGGATCGAGCGCGATAGCTGGTCGGTTTCGACCAGAACCACCACGACAATGCGCTGCACGAGTAAGGACTGGATCATCGCGGCAAGCGTGACAGCCTTCGAAGGCGACCGCGAAATCTTCGCCAAGTCGTTCGAACAACGCATCTCCCGCGACTTCATGTGACCCGCCGCGACGGCAGCGGACCGGGTATGTCGTTGCCGATATAGGCTCAGGACGCATCGGCCCGGAAACCGGAAACGATTTTCGGGCCGATGCCTAGACTGAACAGGTCAGAGCGTTCGAATGGAGGCCCGGCGCGCTAGAAGCGAACCTCAAAATGATCGCCCATATCGGGATGCTCATCGGTTACTTTGGCCTTGGCGATCTGGATAGCGAAGCCGATCGCGCCTTTCGTGGCCCAGACTTCGGCGAAGTCCGGCGAAAAACGGATCAGTCTGATGTCAGGATCGTCAATGCCTTCAAACCAGCTCGAGGCTACCGGGTTCCAGAGATCTTCGAGCTTTTTTCTGTCTTCGACCAGGGCTGACTGGCCTTCCACACGGGCATGCATCTCGCCATTACCCGTGACGATAAGCGAGCTTTCAGTCTCGCCTGCCTCGAGCGCCTTCACCAGATCAGTGCCCCGGGCGGTGATAAACCAGATCACCCCTTCCTTTTCACTGGGATAAGGTGACATTGGCACATGCCGTGCGGAGCCGATGCCAAGCATTGCTGCGCGAACATCGTCCATTTCCTTCCAGAATTCGGATTTTGACATTGTTTTCTCCTTTGCAGGTATCAACGTCTTCCGCCTGAAAAGGTTGCTTGCCGATATTTCGAACGGGGGGGCTCATGCGAAAGGCGGTCTAAGTCGCAATTTCGGCGAGGCTAGCGAAGTCCCGGTTCGTGCGCACGCCCGCAAATGGCCAAGGGTTAGGCCGTAAACCATAAACGGGTTCAATTCGCCGAAGTGATTTGATTCAATGGTCTCAGGAAAGGAGACCATTGATGCGCCGACGTTTTGACCTGACGGATTTCGAGTGGGCGGTGATCGAGCCGCTTCTGCCCAACAACAGCCGCGGCGTGCCGCGGGTTGAGGGTTGAGATCGTGTCCCAGCGCGTGGTGTAGCTGGATTTCATAGCCATCGGTGATTTCCGGTAGGGTCGGGTTGCTTAGAACCAACCTTAAGGACACCACCGATGACCGACGACATGATGAACCTGCGCTTGGCTGTTGAGAAGAGCGCTGATGCCGATTTGCTGCGTGAGATGATCGGCTTTGCAGCCGAGAAACTGATGGCGCTGGAGGTGAGCGCGAAGACAGGCGCTGGATACGGCGAGAAGACCACGTTCCGGCTTGCCCAGCGCAACGGCTACCGCGATCGAGACTGGGAAACGCGAGCGGGCACCGTTGAGCTGCGCATCCCCAAGCTTCGCACCGGCAGCTATTTTCCGAGCTTTCTCGAACCACGCCGGATGGCGGAGAAGGCTCTGACGGCGGTCATCCAGGAAGCCTATATCCAGGGCGTTTCGACCCGGTCCGTCGATGATCTCGTCAAAGCCATGGGCATGTCGAGCATCTCCAAGAGCCAGGTCTCGCGACTTTGCGAGGAAATAGACGACAAGGTGAAGGCCTTCCTCGACAGGCCCATCGAAGGCGAATGGCCATACCTCTGGATCGATGCCACCTATCTGAAGGTCCGACGCGGCGGGCGCATCGTCTCTGTCGCCGTCATCATCGCAGTGGGCGTGAACACCGACGGCCGACGCGAAGTGCTCGGCATGGAAATCGGCACATCCGAGGCAGAGGCGATCTGGACGGAGTTCCTGCGCAAGCTGACCAGGCGTGGGCTGCGGGGCGTCAAGCTCGTCGTCTCCGATGCCCATGAGGGGATCAAGGCCGCTGTGTCGAAGGTGCTTTGCGCCACCTGGCAGCGCTGCAGGGTCCACTTCATGAGAAACGCATTGGCTCATGCCGGAAAGAGCGGGCGGCGCGTCGTCTCCGCCTTCATCGCCACGGCTTTTGCCCAGGACACGCCGGAGGCGGCGAGCACCCAGTGGCGCAATGTCGCCGACCAGATCAGGCCGAAGGTGCCGAAACTCGCCACGCTGATGGATAGTGCCGAACAGGATGTGCTCGCATACATGACCTTTCCAAGGCAGCACTGGGCAAAGCTTCACAGCACAAACCCGATCGAACGTCTGAACGGCGAGATCAAGCGGCGCACCGAGGTTGTCGGCATCTTCCCCAACGATGACGCCATCGTTCGTCTCGTCGGCGCGCTCCTGCTCGAACAGAACGATGAGTGGGCCGTCCAACGATCCCGCTACATGACACTGGAAACCATCGCCACAATGAGCGATGATCCGCTCATCAGCCTGCCAGCCGCAAGCTGACACTCATCCGCCCCTCTGGGATGAGCCGTGGTCGTCTAAGCTACACCACGTCATGGGACACGATCTAACGCGTTGCAATTCCGCGCGCTTCCTTGATGCGGTTGAAGAACCGCTCGACTAGGTTTCGATAGCGATAGAGGAACGGACTGAAAGCGAAGGTCTTTTTCCGGTTCCGTTTCGCCGGGATGTTGGCGAATGCCTTTGCCTGAGTTGCCGTGGCGCGGATGGCGTCGGTGTCATAGCCACGATCGGCCAAAAGCGTCGTTCCGGCATGAAGTCTGGTGAGCAGATCTTCGGCGTAGCGACAATCAGCATGCTGACCTTCCGAGAGGCGAAGATCAATCGGCAGCCCGTCGGCATCGACGAGAGCGTGGATCTTCGTCGTCAGGCCGCCTCTGGAACGTCCCATGCTTCGATTGGTGCCCCCTTTTTACCGGTGGCGCCATGCTGATGCACGCGAACACACGACGAATCGATCATCTGAATATCACCGTCGAAGGCGGAAGAAATCGCCTTGAGAAGGCGATCCCAGACACCAGCCCGCCGCCAGCGGACAAAGCGATTATAACAGGTGGTGTGAGGACCATAGCGTTCCGGAACATCCGCCCATGGGCTGCCGGTGCGAAAGCGCCAGAGAATGCCGTTGATCACACGACGATCATCAACCCGCGGCACGCCGCGGCTGTTGTTGGGCAAAAGCGGCTCGATCACCGCCCACTCGAAATCCGTCAGGTCAAAACGTCGGCGCATCAAGGGTCTCCTTTCCTGAGACCATTGAATCAAATCATTCCGGAGAAGTGAAACCGTTTATGGGTTTAAGGCCTAGGCCGGAATGAGCAGTATTGTGGTTTGCCAATCTCCCGATTGAGGACACCTGTTTTGAGGCAAAAAGTTCTTTAAAATCAACGATACGAATGCATTCTCATTCCAGAATAGATGTCTCCAAATCGCCCGTCAGATTCCAGATTAGCTTCCGCGCCTCCAGCGCCTCCAGTTTCTTGAGCTGACTCTTTCGTCTTGCGGAACACATTGAGAACAGATATAAACGTTCTGGATTTGTTTCGAAGACCAGGGGTTGAAGATGCTGACGCGCAAGCAACAGGAGCTGCTTTATTTCATCCATGAGCGGATGAAGGAGACAGGCATTCCCCCGTCTTTCGATGAGATGAAGGAAGCGTTGGATCTGGCCTCCAAATCTGGCATTCACCGGCTGATCACGGCGCTTGAGGAGCGCGGCTTCATCCGCCGCCTTCCCAACCGGGCGCGGGCGCTTGAGATCCTGCGCATGCCCGACAGCATGGCCGCCCAGCCGCCGCGCCGCGGTTTCTCGCCAAGCGTGATCGAGGGCAGTCTCGGCAAGACACCGCCGGCAGCGAAGGCTGCTTCCGGCGCCTCCGACAGCGGTTCGGCCGATATTCCGGTTATGGGGCGGATTGCAGCCGGCGTGCCGATCTCGGCCATTCAGGAAAACACGCATGCCATCGCCGTTCCGGCCGAGATGCTCGGGACCGGCGAACATTATGCGCTTGAGGTTCAGGGCGATTCGATGATCGAGGCCGGGATTTTCGACGGTGACACGGTGATCATCCGCAATATCAACACTGCCGCCCCCGGCGATATCGTCGTTGCTCTCGTCAATGATGAGGAAGCGACGCTGAAGCGGTTCCGACGCAAGGGCGCGTCCATTGCCCTGGAAGCGGCCAACCCGGCCTACGAGACGCGGATTTTCGCCGCAGACCAGGTCAAGGTTCAAGGCAAGCTTGTCGGTCTGATCCGCCGCTATCACTGACGAACTCGATCTGTTCGGGCAGGTCGATCGGCGTTTGATATGTCCCGGAGCGCCAGTCATAAAGGCGATGCTGGTTCCACGGCCGGGCGACTGATGTGATGGCTGGCGTGATGGTGACCCGAAGCCTGCTGCAGCCGACAGGTGCGAGGGTTCCTTTCGCATATCCCGGCCTTCTTCGGGTGGAATCTTCGAAATCGCGGCTATCCGAATCGGAGCTTGCCTCGCTGCCGGTGGCTGGATCGATCGGCAGCGCGGTTTCGGCGGGTTTTGTCACGGTTCGCCACTCAGGCCCCTCTTCCTCGCCACCCCTTACACGCCCCGGCAGGCCGGCGGTCGTTAACGCGGTCGTGCGCGTGGAAAGGTCCTCGATCATGTGACCCGGCGCCTCGTCTTCGAACCCGTATTCGAAATCACCGAGCAGCCCGATCCTTAATTGGGCGCCATTCGCCGGTGTTTCGGCAAGGTCGGACAGCTTTGCGTCCGCGGCAGTGGCACCGTTGGTCGTCTCCGGCAGGGCGATCGCCAGCCGCAACGCACCGGTTTGGCGGCGCATGGCCGGCGTCACGAGGAAACTGCCGGACCTGCAGGCCTCGAAACCGGGACGATAGACGCTGATGACGATATCGGCTTGGTCGCATGCCGCGCCGGTTAGCGCCGGCCGGAAGATCTGGGCAATGCCGAGTGTTCCGGATTGCGCCGTCCCGCCTGAGAGCGCTGCAACACACCAGGCATCCTTCTCGCAGATGAAGTGGTCCGGGCGGGCACGCGCGGTGGCGATATCGGACGCAAGGGCTTCTGCGGCGGTTTCCAACTGGTCGCGATCCAGGCGGTCGAAACGATCGACGCCATCGAACAACGCCGCGGTCTTTGTGCCTTCATCGGGCGGTTCTGCCGATTTGATCGCATAGGCGCTTTGCCACTGCTCATAGATGAAGGCCGGCGGCCGGCTTTTGCTGAGGGTTGCCGTATCGCCCGCCACAAGCGCCAACAGCAGGCCGTCTTCAGACACAAGCAGAACCGGCGCGCCCTGGTTATGCGGCAGGACGAGGAGGCCGAAGGCAAGCGCCATCGGGGCGAGCCCTGTCAGTCTGAGGCGGGTGCAAAACAGCACCAGCAGCATGAAGCCGAGCAGGAACAGCAGCAGAAATCCGGGTGGCGTCGCGCCAGTCTCGAAGGCGCCGCCAAGTCCATCGACCCATTTCGCAATGGCGATCACCCAATCGAGGCCGAGCCCCATGATCAGCAGAAAAGGTGGATGCAGGCCGAGCGGCATTGTCAGCATGGCAAGCAGCCCCGCCGGCATGACGAGGAAGGTGACGATCGGCATGGCCAGCAGATTGCCGACAAGGCTGTAACCGGCCACGCGTTGGAAATGAGCCATCGCGATCGGCGCCGTCGAAAGCCCGCCGATCGATGCGGTTAGCAAAATGCCGGATGCCGCCAGCATGACCATCCGGGCCAGGGCATGCCGATTGAAACCGCCCTCGCCGGCATGCCGTCCACGCCACAGGCTGTAGCCCGCGATCAGCGCCAGCGTTGCCGCAAAGGACATCTGCATGCCCGGACCGACGGCCTCCGAGGGCGATGCCGCGAGAATGACAAAGCCGGCAAGCGCGACATTGCGCAGGCTGATCGCCGGCCGGTCGGCGATTGCCGCAGCCAGCATGATGGCCAGCATGATGAAGGCGCGCCGCGCCGAGACCTGCATGCCGGAAATGGCGAGATAGAAGGCGGCGGCGAAGATCGCTGTCAGGGCCGCAAGCTTTTTCGTGGCAATCGCCTCGGCCGCTTTCGGCGAAAAGGACAGTAACAGACGCAGCGTGGAGAAAAAGATTCCGGCGGCAAGAGCCATGTGCAGGCCGGATATGGCGATCACATGCGCAAGGCCCGCATTGCGCAGTGCCGCGAGTGTGCCGTCACTGAACGCGCGTCGCTCTCCGGTGATGATCGCGTTGGCAAAGACGCCCGACTCTCCGGGAAGCACGGCGCGGATTTTTCCGGCAATCGTGTCGCGCAGACGCTCGATCCAGAGGCTTGCGGCACCTTCGACCGATCGAATGATCCCCTCAGGCGCGAGCGCTATGGGCGATAAAGACGCTTTGGGGGCGCCGTAGAAGAAGCCGACCGCGCCGATACCGTCGAAATAGGAGAGAAAGCCGAAATCAACCAGCCCCGGCAACGCTGGTCCGGACGGCGGAGAAAGGCGGGCAAGGCCAGTGATCGCACCACCGATTTCGATCGGCGGCAATTTGCCGCGGGCGACAAGCGTGACCCGGTCCGGCGGTCGCCGGATCACCGGATCCTCGGTTTCGACAACCCGCACCACATAACGCCATCCGCTGTCGGTCGGCTCGCGCGCCTCGACAAGACCGGTCACATGGGTCGTTACCGGGGAATCGAGCATCACGGTCGACAGCCGCAGAACCTCGAACTGAGCGAACACCGCGCCGGTGAGGAAAGCGGCTGCGGCACCTGCAGCAAGCCTTCTTCCCGGCCGTGCGAAACGCAGCGCAAGCCACGAGAGGACGGCGATCGCCCAATAGAGCAGAAGGCCCCAGAATGGCGGCGATGACGGCCTTGCAAACCACCAGGCAGCGCCGAACGCCATCGCCAGCGGGACAAACAGAAAGGCCCGGCCAAAGGCCAGTTCCTCAGCCGCAAGCGCGACAAAACGCCCCACCTTTCGCTGTCCGTCGGCATAATCGTCAAGGTTGCGGGAGATTGCGTAAAAAGGGGCCCTCAAGCTTCGCCGTGCGCGCGGTTTCCATCCGGCGCGCCCGCCTCCGGCACGCCGCTCCAGGCCTTCAGATTGTTCCTGATCCTCGCCCATTTCGACCGCCCAAACACAACGTAAGGTATCGTGTAGTGGCCGGCACTAAAATGCAACGTGTCAGGCGACGGCGGCGAGGAAATTTTCCTTTTCAGAACACGAAAAAACTTGCTAAACGCAATTATAAATCATCAATTGCACCGCAACATGAACCACTCAGCGGCTTGGCAGCGGCGCATCGATCCTATACCTAGTTGATACCTTTGATCGTGTATCTCACGCGTTCAGCGCTGGAAGATTTGGAGGATAGCATGACGGAAACTGGCAAACTCATCTTGGACGGACAGGAACTGGAACTGAACGTCGAAGCAGGCACCTTCGGTCCAAAAGTGCTCGACATCAATTCGCTCTACAAACAGTCGGGCATGTTCACATATGACCCCGGCTTCACCTCAACCGCATCGTGCAAATCCACGATCACCTACATCGACGGCGACCAGGGCGTGCTGCTGCATCGCGGTTACCCGATCGACCAGCTGGCCGAAAACGCCGACTTCCTGGAAGTGTGCTACCTGCTTCTGTTCGGCGAACTGCCGACGGCAACGCAGAAGAAGGATTTCGATTTCCGCGTCACCCACCACACGATGATCCACGAGCAGCTGACGCGGCTCTTCACCGGCTTCCGCCGCGATGCCCATCCGATGGCCATTATCTGCGGCGCCGTCGGTGCCATGTCAGCCTTCTACCACGACTCGATCGATATTTCCGACCCCTACAAGCGCGAGATCGCCAGCATCCGGATGGTTGCCAAGATCCCGACGATTGCCGCGATGGCCTACAAATACCATGTCGGCGAACCCTTCGTTTATCCGCGCAACGACCTCGACTATGCGGCCAACTTCCTGCACATGTGCTTTGCCACGCCGTGCGAGGAATACAAGGTCAACCCGATCCTGTCGCGCGCGCTCGACCGCATCTTCATCCTGCACGCCGATCACGAGCAGAACGCTTCGACCTCGACCGTGCGGCTGGCCGGTTCTTCGGGCGCGAACCCGTTCGCCTGCATCGCGGCCGGCATCGCCTGCCTCTGGGGCCCTGCCCATGGCGGCGCCAACGAAGCTGCGCTCAACATGCTCAAGGAGATCGGCTCCGTTGACCGCATCCCCGAATACATCGCCCGTGCAAAGGACCGCGACGATCCGTTCCGCCTGATGGGCTTCGGTCACCGCGTCTACAAGAACTACGATCCCCGCGCCAAGATCATGCAGAAGACCTGTCACGAGGTTCTGGGCGAGCTCGGCATCAAGGACGATCCGCTCCTCGATGTGGCCATGGAACTGGAAAAGATCGCGCTGACGGACGAGTACTTCATCGAGAAGAAGCTCTATCCGAACATCGACTTCTACTCCGGCATCACGCTGAAGGCGCTCGGCTTCCCCACCACCATGTTCACCGTTCTGTTCGCGCTCGCCCGTACTGTCGGCTGGATTGCCCAGTGGAACGAGATGATCGAGGATCCGGAACAGCGTATCGGCCGTCCGCGCCAGCTCTACACAGGCGCTGCCGAACGCGATTTCGTGGCGATCGCCGACCGCTGATCGCGGGTCGGAAAGCGGTATGACGTCAAAAGGCCGGTCCCCAAGGGACCGGCCTTTTTCTATACAGGCTCCAGCGATGGGACCGTTGTGCGGGAAATGGAGGCAACAATTGCATTGATCGGGCGCGGCCGGGCTTGCGACCGGTTGCCGCCGGAGGACGTACAGGCCGGATCGTCAACCGGCCAGCATGCTCTCAAGCCTTTGGGCTTCGGCGCCGGGGACGCGGATATCGAGGCTGACCGAGCCATCCTCCAGATCGCGGCGTTCGTCGACGAGCGCGTGTTCGTAGATCCACGGCAGAAGATGAAGCTTGTCGGGGGCGAGCGTGATCGTCGTCTCGGTCAGGACGCCCGCCAGACGCGCGGCGATCTTGTCCACGAGGGCATCGACGCCCTCGCCGGTGACGGCGGAAACGCCCATCACAGCCTCATTTGCCGCCGCCCGCGCCATCAGCGCGTCATGCTCTTCGCGTTCAAGAAGGTCGAGTTTATTCCAGACCTCGATGATTCGCTCGCTCTGGGCCTTTTCATCGATGCCGAGTTCGCCGAGAATGCGCAGCACATCGTCGGATTGCGCATCGCGCGCGGGGTCGGCCATGTCGCGTACGTGGAGAATCAGATCGGCTTCCAGCACCTCTTCCAGCGTCGCGCGGAAAGCGGCAACGAGATGAGTCGGAAGATCCGAGATGAAGCCAACCGTGTCGGAGAGGATGACGGTGCGCCCGTGCGGCAGCTTCATCCGTCGCAATGTCGGATCAAGCGTGGCAAAGAGCATGTCTTCGGCCAGCACGCCTGCCCCGGTAATCTTGTTGAACAGGGTCGATTTGCCGGCATTGGTATAGCCGACAAGGGCCACAATCGGATGCGGCACCTTCTTGCGTTTCGAGCGATGCAGCTGGCGCGTGCGCACCACCTGTTCCAGCTCGCGTTCAAGCTTGGTGATCCGCTCGCGCAGAAGCCTTCGGTCGGCCTCGATCTGGGTTTCGCCCGGACCACCCATGAAACCGCCGCCGCCGCGCTGGCGCTCCAGGTGGGTCCAGCTTCTGACGAGGCGGCCACGCTGATAGTTCAGATGCGCAAGCTCGACCTGCAGTCGCCCCTCCTTGGTGGAGGCCCTCTCGCCGAAGATCTCGAGAATGAGACCCGTGCGGTCGATCACCTTGGCGACCCATTCCTTCTCGAGATTGCGCTGCTGGACGGGCGACAGCGGGTGATCGACGATCACCAGGCCAATATTGCGAGCGTCGAGAATCTCGTCGATCTCCTTGATCTTGCCTGTCCCGATCAGCGTGGCCGGACGCGGCTCGTTGACGGAAACGATTTCCGAGGCAACGACGTCGAGGCCGATTGCGCGGGCGAGGCCAACGGCCTCCTGCAGGCGGCTTTCCGGCGCGCGGGAGGTGGTCTCGCTATCGCTGCCGCGCTGCGCCTTAATCACCGGAACAAGGACCAGAGCCCGGGAAGAATCCCGGTTCTCATACTCGCTTTCAGGAAAGAATGTATCGGTAATGGAAGATCACCAGATCAGGAGGCGGTATCGTCGTTTTCGAACATCTGCACCGGCTGGCCAGGCATGATCGTCGAGATCGCATGCTTGTAGACCAGCTGGGAATGCCCATCACGACGCAACAAAACGCAGAAATTGTCGAAAGAAGTGACAACGCCCGTCAGTTTTACCCCGTTAATGAGAAAAATCGTGAGCGAGATCTTCTGCTTGCGGACTGTATTGAGAAAAAGATCCTGCAAATTCTGAGAACGTTCCGCCATGGCGCCGCTTCTTTCTTACTCTTGCCGGCCGATGGCCGGTTCCCACCTCATCGCGTCGTTTCCAAGACACGGAAACAACCAGTCAAGTTCTGGTGGTAGCAAATTGGCAGCGCTTCCGCAACGGCGAAAACTGCCCCCCCCTTGCCGCAACGCAGCGACGCGTCGCGCAGCCCGCGAATATCAGAAATACTGGATGGACACCCTGAACAACTGTTCCACATGACGCACGGCGGAGGCCAGCGCGAACAGGATGACGCGATCATGCGGCTTGATCTTCAGATCGCCGTTCGGGCGAAGAATCTCGTTTCCACGATAGACAGCGCCAATCCGAATGCCCTCCGGCAGGTCGAGATCGCGGAACGGGGTTCCAACCAGCGGTGACGTCGTCAGCGCTTCGGCCTCGATCACCTCGGCGGCCCCCTTCTGCACCGCATAGACCGAGCGGATGCGCCCCTTGCGAACGTGCTGCAGCACCCGCGAAATGGTGACGGCGCGCGGATTGATGTAGGCGTCAATGCCGAGCGATTTCGTCACCTCATGGAAGGACGGATTGTTCAGGAGCGCCAGATTCGATTTGCAGCCAAGCTGTTTGGCGATCACCGAGGCCAGGATATTGGTCTGGTCATTATTGGTCAGCGAGACCATCAGATGAGCGTCGGGCACATCGGCCTGGATCATGATATTCTGGTCGAGCGCCGAGCCCTGCAGCACGATGCCGTGGTGAAGCGCATCGGAAACGGCGATGGCCTTTTCCCGGTCGAGTTCTATCATTTTCAGCCGGGTCTTCGGCTGCAGATCCTCGATGGATTTAGCCACGAAGAAACCGATATTGCCGCCGCCGGCAATCACGATCCGCCGCGCTTCCTGCTCCTCATGGCCGAAAAGCGCCAGCGTGCGGCGGATGTGCTCCTGTTCGCACACGACATAGACGAGATCGCCTGCCAGAATCTGGTCCGTCGAGTGCGGAATGATCACTTCCTCGTCACGGTAGATCCCCGTCACAGTGGCGTTCAGATCAGGAAAGAGCTGGCTTAGCTGCATCAGCGGTGTGTTCAGCACCGGGCAGTCATCATTGCACTCAACCGCCAGCATGGCGATTTTCTCGTCGGCGAAGCGGACGATATCGGTTGCGCCGGGGAAGGAAATGCGCCGCAGCACCATCTTGCCGACTTCGACCTCCGGCGAGATCGTGACGTCGATCGGCATATGGTCGCGCGAAAAAAGATCGGAATAATGCGAGTGCAGATAGCTCTGCGAGCGGATTCGGGCAATCTTGGTCGGCACGTTGAACAGCGAATGGGCCACCTGGCAGGCCACCATGTTGATCTCGTCGTGCAGCGTCACGGCGATGATCATGTCCGCCTGGTCGGCGCCAGCCTTGGCCAGCACATCCGGATGGGCGCCATGGCCGACATAGCCGCGCACGTCGAGCAGTTCGGTGATGGCCGCGATCAGCGAAGCCGAGGTGTCGATGACGGAAACATCGTTATATTCCTGGGAAAGGCGTTCGGCGATGCCGAAGCCGACCTGGCCCGCGCCGCAGATAATGATTTTCATCAGACCCCTCTGGGGTTGTTAGAATTCCGGTGGATCAGCTGGCCGCAATCTGCCCGGTTTTCCGTCAAATGCCAAGGGACTTCAGTTTGCGGTGCAACGCAGAGCGCTCCATGCCAACGAACTCGGCCGTCCTAGAAATGTTTCCGCCGAAACGGTTGATTTGGGCCATCAGATAGTCGCGCTCGAAACGCTCGCGCGCCTCTCTCAGCGGCAGCGTCATGATATGAGCGTCGCCGGATGTCTGGATTTGCGGCAGCACGTCGGAAAGATCGGCCGGCAGCAATTCGGCCCCGATCGGCTGGCCGGCATCCTCTTCGCGCGAGAGGATCAGCAGGCGTTCGAGGTTGTTGCGCAGTTGGCGAATATTGCCGGGCCAGTCATGGGCCTGAAGGATGGCCATGGCATCATCGCCGATGCGACGCTGGCGAATGCCGGCCTGCTCGCAGAGCTGCCGCATGATGAAATCGACGAGGAAGGGAATGTCTTCCCGCCGCTCGGAAAGCGTAGGGATACGCACCGGCACGACAGCAAGGCGGTGGAAGAGGTCCTGACGGAACAGGCCGTCGTCGATGCGCGCCCTCAGGTCGAGCGCGGTCGATGAAAGAATCCGCACGTCGACCGAAACCCGACGGCTGCCGCCGACGCGCTCGAACTGCTGGTCGATCAGCACGCGCAGGATCTTCTTTTGCGTCTCCAGCGGCATTTCGCCGATCTCGTCGAGGTAGAGCGTGCCGCGGTGGGCGCGCTCCAGCGCGCCGGTCTTGCGGGTCCGCCCGCCGCCAGGTTCGACGCCGAAGAGTTCGGTTTCCATATTCTCGGGCGTAATCGCGGCGGCGTTCAGCGCCACAAAGGGCGCCTCGGCGCGCAGGCTCTTCCTGTGCATCAGCCGGGCGACGATTTCCTTGCCGGAACCGGAGCCGCCGAAGATCATCACGCGACTGTTGGTCGGCCCCACCTTATCGACGGTCTGGCGCAGCTGCGAAATCAGAAGCGACGAGCCGACGAGTTCGTCAGGATCCCCGCTCTTGCGTTTCAGCTCCTGCACTTCAGATTTCAGCCGCGAATTTTCCAGCGCCCGCTCGGCAATCAGCACCAGCCGGTCGGCCTTGAACGGCTTCTCGATGAAATCGAAGGCGCCGCGCTTGATCGACGACACTGCGGTCTCGATGTTGCCGTGGCCGGAGATCATCACCACCGGCAGGTCGGGATAACGCTGCTTGATCTCTTCCAAGAGCGCCAGCCCGTCGAGCCGGCTGCCCTGCATCCAGATATCGAGAAAGATCAACCGGGGCACCCGATCAGCGATCGCGGCGAGCGCGCTGTCGCTGTCATGGGCGACGCGCGTTTCATGCCCTTCATCGGACAGGATGCCCGAGACGATATCACGGATATCCGCCTCGTCATCGACGACGAGAATATCAGAGGCCATCTTGTTCTTCCTTGTCTGTTTCCTCGCGCATGCGTTCGCCGTCATGGACGTGCGGCAGTTCCACGCGGATCATCGCGCCCCTGCCCCCGGCGAAATCTTCGGGAGCGTCATGCAATTCCAGCTTGCCGCCATGCTCCTCGATGATCTTGCGCACGATCGCGAGACCGAGCCCGGTGCCTTTTTCGCGCATCGTAATATAGGGTTCAAGGATCATGTGCCGGTTTTCGACGGGAAGGCCCTTGCCGTTGTCAATGAAGTCGATGACATAACGATCCCGCGTCCTGTCAAACGCCGCACGCACAAGGATTTTTCGCTCTCCGTCAAACTCGGTTGTCGGAACGCTTTCAATGGCTTCCACGGCATTCTTGAGAATATTCCCAAAAGCCTGCCCAAGCATCCTGTCGTCGAACAGGCCCTCGAGCGGCGCATCGCCGAGCTCGCGCAGGAAGGTGATGTCGGTGCGCCCGATCTCCAGCAGGAAAACGGCGTCGTTGACGATCCTGCGCAGGTCGCCGGCCGATTTCGACGGTTTGGGCATGCGCGCAAAAGATGAAAACTCATCCACCATGCGGCCGATATCGCCGACCTGGCGGACAATTGTATCAGTACACTGGTCGAAGACCTTGCGGTCCTCCTCGTCCTCGATCTTGCGACCGAAACGGCGCTTGATCCGCTCGGCGGACAACTGGATCGGGGTCAGGGGATTCTTGATTTCATGGGCGATGCGGCGGGCGACATCGGCCCAGGCGGTCGAGCGCTGGGCAATGATCAGGTCGGTGATATCATCCAGCGTGATGACGTAGGAATTCGAGGCGTCGCGACTGTCCTCGCGCGTGACCTGGACGGAGAGCGTGCGTTCCTTGCCAAGACGGAGCAGGTTGATCTGCCGGCGGAAATTCTGCCGGCGGCGGCGCATTGCAGCCGTCATCACATTGTCGATCTCGGACGAGATATCGACGAGCTTGCGGCCGATCAGTTCCTCGCCCTTCACCGCCAGAAGCTCCTCGGCCGAGATGTTGACGATGGTGATGGTGCGGCTGTCATCGACGCCGATCACGGCGGCGGTCACGCCCGACAGCACCGCCTCGATGAAGCGCCTGCGGTCGTCCACCTCATCCTTGGCCAGCAGGATTTCGCGCTGCTGCGCCCGGATCTCGGCAATCATCTTGTTGAAAGTGCTCGACAACCGGCCGACGTCCCCGTCGATCGTACGCACCGGAACGGCGACCTTCATGTCGCCGGAGGCGACCTGGTCGGCAGCGCCGATCAACAGGCGGATCGGCAGCACGATGCGGTCGGCCACGGCGATGCCGGTCCAGATCGCGGCAAGCAGCACGATCAGCGCAAAACCGAGATAGAGCACGCCGAAGGCCACCTGGATCGAGAAACGCCCCTCCTCCATGGTCGAATATTCGGAGACATTGTCCTCGATCATCCGCATGGCGCCCATGACGTTGGGATCGACCGCGCGCACAGTGTAGAGAAGGCTGTCCGGAATGGCCTCAAGCGCGATGATCGCGCCGACGAGGTTGGTGTCGCCCGGCGGGATCAGCGTCGGCGTTCCGGAAGCCGCCTTTTCCAGCGCGTCGTCCGGTATGTCGGGCAGCACGGTGTCATCACCCAGATCGGCCTGAACGATGACGCTGCCATCATCGCGCATCAGAAAGGCGCCAAGCAGGCCACGCCCGCGCGCCTGGCGCGTCATCAGGTCGGCAAAACCGGTGCGATCGAGAAAATAGAGCGAGCGGTTGCGCTCGAGGTCATTGCCCATGGAGAGCGTCTGCCCCTGCAGATAGCTCGCATTCTCCATCATATAGGCCTGGGCGACGTTGAGCGATGACTGCACGATCGACTGGGTGCGAAGCGCGAACCAGCGGTCAAGCCCGGCATTGAGCGTCAGCGTCGCGAAAATCGCGACAACGATTGCAGGCGTCACCGCCACGATCGAAAACAGCGCGACAATGCGGATGTGCAGCTGTGCGGCGGCGCGTCCGCGCCTTCGCGCCTTCAGGAGGCGGATAACCTCGCGGCTGATCAGGAAGATCATTGCCAGCACAAAGACCGAATTCGCGGCAACCAGTCCGGCGACGACCCGGCCGGTCGGTTTGATCGGGGTCAGGCCAAGCAGGACAAAAAGCGAAACGAAGGCTGTTACCAGAGCGCCGACGACGAGAAACATGCCGGGCGAGGTCAGAATGGCGCGCGCGCCGCCGCCGCCATAGGCCGCATCGCCGCCAGGCGCGCCGTCATCATCGGACTGCGCCCGGAAAAAAACTTCTGCCTTGCCGTCTTCTGCTGTCATGCCTGCCGATCCAAACGCCCTCTCGCCGAAACGCGGCGAAAGCGCTCAAGGACACACGCGGCAAAGGTGGATGCCACCTGCGCGATTCCATCCCTTGGAGAAGGATATGCAACAGAATGTGGCACAAATGCAACGGAAAGCTGGCCGGCAAGCCGCCGTCACGCCATTGTCAGGATGAGCTGCGCGAGCTGCGATAGACCGACACGCCGAGTTCGCGGATCTTCTTGCGCAATGTGTTGCGGTTGAGGCCGAGAAGGTCGGCTGCGCGGATCTGATTGCCGCGCGTGGCTGTCAACGCGGCGAGGATCAAGGGATACTCGACCTCGTTCAGCACACGCTCGTAGAGCCCGGGCGGCGGCAGGCTCTCGCCGAAACTGGCGAAATAGCTCCGCATGTTCTCCTCGACCGCCTGGGCAATCGTCGGCATTCCGGTGCGGACCTGGGCGCCCTCGGCAGGCGCATCCGGCTGGTCGGCCTGCAGTTCCTGCTCGACGATCTCGCGGGTGATGACCTCCTGCGGGTAAAGCGCCATCAGCCGGCGCACGAGGTTTTCAAGCTCGCGCACATTGCCCGGCCAGGGATAGGCCTTCATCGCGTCAATTGCCGCCTGCTCGAAACGTTTGCCGCCAAGCCCCTCGACCTCGCCCTCATTGACGAAATGACGGACGAGATCGCCGATATCCTCGGCGCGTTCGCGCAGCGGCGGCAAGCGCAGCGGCACGACATTGAGCCGGTAATAGAGGTCCTCGCGAAACAGACCCTGATGGATCGACTGCTTCAGGTCCTTGTTGGTGGCGGCAACGATGCGCACATCGGTGCGGATCGGCGTGCGCCCGCCAACGGTGGTGTATTCGCCCTGCTGCAGCACGCGCAGCAGACGCGTCTGCGCATCCATCGGCATATCGCCGATCTCGTCGAGGAAGAGCGTGCCGCCCTCGGCCTGCTCGAAGCGGCCGGAGGAACGGGTCTGGGCACCGGTGAAGGCGCCCTTCTCATGGCCGAAGAGTTCCGATTCGATCAGGTCGCGCGGAATGGCCGCCATGTTGATGGCAACGAAGGGGCCGTTGCGGCGCTTGCCATAGTCATGCAGCGCGCGCGCCACGAGTTCCTTGCCGGTCCCCGATTCGCCAGTGATCATGAGCGTCAGGTCGGTCTGCATCAGACGTGCGAGAACCCGGTAGATTTCCTGCATGGCCGCCGAGCGGCCGACAAGCGGCATGCCGTCCTGCATGTCATCACCGAGCGGGGCCGGCTTGCGCTTCGGCTCAGACAGCGCGCGCCCGACAATGGCGATCAGCTCCGTCAGGTCGAACGGCTTCGGCAGATAGTCATAGGCGCCCTTCTCCGACGCGCGCACCGCCGTCATGAAGGTGTTCTGCGCGCTCATCACGATCACCGGCAGTTCGGGCCGCGATTTCTTGATGCGCGGCAGAAGGTCGAAGGCGTTCTCATCCGGCATGACCACGTCGGTCAGCACCAGATCGCCCTCACCCGAGGAGACCCAGCGCCACAGCGTTGCGGCATTGGAGGTGATGCGGACATCGTAACCGGCCCGGCTCAGCGCCTGGTTCAGCACGGTGCGGATGGCGGCGTCATCATCTGCGACAAGGATCGTTGCTGTCATTGTTCTTTTTCCGTTTTCGATGCGGCCTCAGCAGGCAGGACATCCTTGGAAACCGGCATCAGGATCCTGAATGTCGTGCGGCCGTTCATGTTCTCGCATTCGATGATCCCGCCATGGGCGCCGATGATCTTGGCAACCAGGGCAAGACCCAGTCCCGTGCCGTTCGGCTTGGTGGTAATGAAGGGATCGAACAGATGCGGCATAAGATCGGGCGGAACGCCCGGACCATTGTCCTGCACGCAGAACTCGAGCGGCAGGGAGATCTTCTCCCGCGTCCCGGCCACCGACATGCGGATGCCGGGCCGGTAGGCCGAGGTCAGGATGATTTCGCCATCCGGCGCGTCGGCCACGGCTTCCGATGCGTTCTTGATCAGGTTGAGGAACACCTGAACCATCTGGTCGCGATTGGCGAAGACAAGCGGCAACGAGGGATCATACTCCTCGGTGATCTTGATATTGCGGGCAAACCCCGCCTTGGCCAGCGCCTTAACATGGTCGAGAACGGAATGAATATTGAGCGGCACGCGGTCGATTGGCCGTTCGTCCGAAAACACTTCCATGCGGTCGACCAGCGAGACGATCCGGTCGCTCTCATCGCAGATCAGCCGCGTCAGCGCCCGGTCCTCGTCGCTGGCGTTGGTCTCCAGAAGCTGCGCCGCGCCGCGAATGCCGGAAAGCGGGTTCTTAATCTCGTGCGCCAGCATGGAGGCAAGCCCCGTTACCGAGCGCGCGGCGGCGCGGTGCACAAGCTGCCGGTCGATCTTGTCGGCCATGGAACGGACCTGGAAAACGAGAACGACGGACCCCTCCTCGCCGACCGGCGCGACATAGATATCCACCAGCTTGTCCTGGCCAAGACGCGGCGAGGACAGATCGACGCGATATTCGTTGACCGGCGCCCGACGCTCGCGCACCTGCGAGATGAGCGCGAGAAGCGGACTGTCGAAGGGAATGAAATCGGAGAGCGCCTTTTTCGCAAGATGCGCGGCGCTCGCTCCGAAAAACACTTCGGCTTCCCAGTTGGTGTAGGAAATGCGGCCCGTTTCCTCGATCAGAACGACGGGGTTCTGGATCGCATTCAGAACTTCGAGCGCGACCATTTCGGCGGCTTTGCGCATGCCGCCATGTTCCGTAGTCATGCGGCCTTCCTTTCCCCGCCGGTGCGGGCAAGAAGGTTGGCAAGCCGGGCGACGACCCGGTCGGGATTTGTCTCGGTCATGATTTGAGCTCTTTCGGCGCCGTCAATATCGGGCGCAAGCCGGTCGAGATACCAGCCGAGATGCTTGCGCGCATGCCGCACGCCCACATCCTTACCGTAAAACGACAGCATATCCTGATAATGTTCGAGCACTGTTTCAATCTTCAATGCGTGCGGCAGGTCGTCCGCGCCGGCGAGAACGCCGGCGTGCCAGGGCCGCCCCTGACAGGCCCGTCCGGCCATCACCGCTGTGATGCCGGGGCGCGACAGAAGGTTTTCGACGTCTCCGCGGTCTTCGATATCGCCATTGGAAATGAAGGGCACACTGACGACCGCGGCGACCGCAGCGACGGCATCCCAATCGGCACTGCCCTTGTAGAACTGCATGCGGGTTCGGCCGTGCACGGTTATGGCCTGGACGCCTGCCTCTTCGGCGCGCGCGGCAAGATACGGAGCATTCATGCTCTCATGGTCCCAGCCAAGCCGCATCTTCACCGTCACCGGCACGCTGACGGCCCTGACCGTGACCTCGATAATCTCGAGCGCCCGCTCGGGCTCGCGCATCAGCGCCGAACCGGTATAGCCGCCGACAACCTTTTTGGCCGGGCAGCCCATGTTGATGTCAACGATGTCGGCGCCGTTTGCCTCGGCAATTCGCGCGGCCTCGGCCATGAACGCTGGATCGCGGCCGGCAAGCTGCACCACATGCGGCTTGAGCCCCGCCCCTTTCAGGCGCGCCCAGCTTTCGGCGGTATTGAATGTCAGCTCCCGGCTTGCGATCATTTCGGTGACGACAAGACCGGCGCCGAAGCGAAAGGCCAGCTTTCGAAACGGCAGATCGGTGACGCCGGACATCGGCGCCAGAACGACGCGATTGCGGATCCTGACATTGCCAATGGCGAAAGATTCCGATGGATTGGGATGAGGCAAATGGCTATCTTTCATGCAGCACATCACTTTGCCCTATTTTTAGACAAGTCGGTACTCTTTGCCAAGCGATTTCGCCGGCAGATCACAAAATTTAGGCATGTGCTGGAAAATTGGAGCAATCAGGCTAAGTTCGCGCCAACTGGAATCAACTGGCAGGTACATATCTGATCATGACAGCAGGCAAAAGCTTCAATCCCGGCATTGTCGTGGTCGCCGCAGGCCGTGGAGAACGGGCCGGCACACCCGAGGAAGGGCCCAAACAATATCGCCCCATCGGCGGTATGCCTGTGATTTCGCACACGCTTTCCGGTTTTGCCGAATGGGGCGGGGCAACGGCGGGGATCGTCGTCGTCATCCACCCCGACGACGAGGCGCTGTTCCGCGACGCTGTGTCGCATGTGCGCAAACCCGCCGACATCCGGTTCGTCCACGGCGGCACGACCCGCCAGCAGTCTGTCCTGAACGGACTCAGGGCCCTGGAACACCAGGCTCCCAGTCATGTACTGATACATGATGCAGTGCGCCCATTCTTCGATGCCGCGCTGATCGAGCGCATCTGCGCCGCGCTGAAAGCTGGCGACGACGCCGTTCTGCCTGCCATCGCGGTCGCCGATACGCTGAAACAGGCGGACAGCCGCCACATGGTGGCAGGGACTGTGCCGCGCACCGGACTCTTTGCCGCCCAGACCCCGCAGGCCTTTGATTTCGGCACGATCTACGCCGCCCACCAAAAGGCCGCCGAAGAAGGCCGGCTCGATTTCACCGATGATGCCGGCATTGCCGAGTGGGCCGGTCTCGGCGTGCGTCTGGTCGAGGGACTTGCCGACAATGTAAAGCTGACCTTCCGAAGGGATATCGCCATGGCCGATGAAAAACTTTCGCGCAATCCGATTGCCGATATCCGCACGGGAAACGGTTATGACGTGCACAGACTGGTGCCCGGCGACGGCGTGACGCTCTGCGGCGTGCGCATTCCCCATGACATGACGCTGTCGGGGCACTCGGACGCTGACGTTGCCTTGCACGCGCTGACCGATGCGCTGCTGGCTACCTGTGGCGAAGGCGACATCGGCGATCATTTTCCGCCGTCCGATCCGCAATGGAAGGGCGCAGCCTCGCATATTTTTCTGGCGCATGCGGCGAAGATCGTACGCGGCCATGGCGGCATTATCCTCAATGCCGATGTCAGCCTGATCGCCGAGGCGCCCAAGATCGGCCCGCATCGTCTGGACATGCGCCAAAAGATCGCGGACTGTCTCGGGATTGACCTGACACGCTGTTCGGTCAAGGCAACCACCAACGAAACCATTGGCTTTGTCGGGCGCGGGGAAGGCATAGCCGCCATTGCGACGGCGAGCGTCAGTTACGGAAACATGTGATGATCAACGCGGATATCGAGGACCGGGCGAAGCTCCTGATCGCGCTCTGCAGTGCGGCCGGCAAGACCATCGCCACGGCGGAGAGCTGCACAGGCGGCCTGATCATCGGCGCGCTGACCGATATTGCCGGCTCGTCAGCCGTTGTCGATCGCGGCTATGTAACCTATTCGAACCAGGCGAAGATCGACATGCTCGGCGTCAGCGCCGAAACGCTGGCGACGGCCGGGGCGGTATCGCGCGAAACGGCGCTGCAGATGTCGGCGGGCGCATTGTGGCGCTCCGGCGCCGATCTCGCCATTGCCGTGACCGGCATTGCCGGACCGGGCGGAGGCTCTGCCGAAAAGCCCGTCGGTCTTGTCCACCTTGCCGCCCGCGACCGCCACGGTCGCCTGCATCACATCGAAAGCCGCTACGGAAACATCGGACGTGATGGAATTCGCGCCGCCACGGTGCAGACGGCGCTCGGCATGCTGGAAGGGCTTGTTCAGTCGTAGATCTTGTCGGCGCGGGCCTCGAAGGCCTCGGAAAACTTGCGGAAGGCGCGATCGAACATCGAGCCCATCATCGCGCCAAGGATGCGGTTCTTGAACTCATAATTGATGTAGAACTGCACCGCACAGGCATCTTCGCCCTCGGGCTGGAAATGCCAGCAATTGTCCAGAAAGCGGAAAGGGCCGTCGACATAGCTGACGTCGATCCGGCGCTCCTCGTGGTTCAGAAGCACCTGGGTGGTAAAGCTCTCACGGATCCCCTTGTAGCCGACCGTCATGTCGGCAATCAGCAGGGTTTTTCCGTCCTTCTCCCGCGAGGAACGCACCGACAATGCCTCGCACAACGGCAGGAACTCGGGATAGCGCTCGACATCGGCAACGAGGGCGAACATCCGGTCGGCGGAGTGGTGGACATGTCTTGTTGTCTTGAACTCGGGCATGGTTTTCAGCTAATGGCCCACGCCCGAAAGCGCAAGCAGTTCGTTGTTCTCACCATAGGATTTCAACACGCAAACGGGAATATCATTGCCGAATTGAATCAGTACCTGCTGAATGCGCGGCACCTCCTTTTGTTCAAACATCCACACATAACGCAGAAATTCCCAGTTCAGGCGTTCCGGACAACCTTCCGCCATTTCGGGTCTGGATTTTCCCGCATACCGGAAGCGACGCTTCACGATCCCGGCGAGCGAAATCCACCGCGGCGGTCGCAGCCACAATACCAGTTCGGCATGCGCCAGCCGGATCGGCATGGTGCGCGGACTGGTGCCGTCGATCACCCAGGCCGGGCGCTTTGCCGCCTCCTCCATGCGCTGCGCGATTTCGCTCCGGTCGCGCATTTTCCAGCCCGGCAACCAGAAGAAATCGCGGTCCATCGAGATATAGGGAATATCATGACCCGTAGCGATTGCGCGGGCGAGCGTCGACTTGCCGCTGCCTGAACAGCCGATGACAAGAATGCGCCGCGCCGATTTCAGCCGCGTGGCCGCGCTCGCGATATCGATCATATTCATGAAAATGTCCCCCGCCCGCAAGGACGGGGATTTAACCCGTCGGCATTCAGCCAGACAAGCCCTATTCTGCGGCCATCTGCGCCAGTTTCTTGGCCCGGTTCTCGCGCAGCCGCGCAAAGTCGTCGCCGGCATGATGCGACGAGCGCGTCAGCGGGCTTGCGGAGACCATCAGGAAGCCCTTGGTATAGGCGACCGTTTCATAGGACTTGAACTCTTCCGGCGTCACGAAACTGACCACGCGATGGTGCTTGCGGGTCGGCTGCAGATATTGTCCGATGGTGAGGAAGTCGACATCCGCCGTCCTCAGATCATCCATCAGTTGCAGGATTTCGTTCCGCTCCTCGCCGAGGCCGACCATGATGCCGGATTTGGTGAACATGTTCGGGTCAAGTTCCTTCACCCGCTGAAGAAGGCGGATGGAATGGAAATAGCGCGCGCCGGGACGAACGGTGAGGTAGTTCGACGGCACGGTCTCCAGATTGTGGTTGAAAACGTCGGGCCGCGCGGCGACGACGCGTTCCAGTGCGCCGGGCTTGCGCAGGAAATCCGGTGTGAGCACCTCGATCGTGGTTGACGGCGAGGCCGCCCGGATGGCCAGGATCACCTTCTCAAAGTGCTCCGCGCCGCCGTCGGGCAGATCGTCGCGATCCACGGAGGTGATCACCACATGTTGCAGGCCCATCTGGCTGACGGCCTTGCCGATGTTTTCCGGTTCATCCGGATCGAGCGCGCCGGGGCGACCGGTGGACACATTGCAGAAGGCGCAGGCGCGCGTGCAAATCTCACCCATGATCATGAAGGATGCGTGCTTCTTGTCCCAGCATTCCCCGACATTGGGACAGCCGGCTTCCTCGCAGACCGTGACGAGCTTGTTCTCCTTCACGATGCCGCGGGTTTCCTGATAGCCCTTTGAGGTCGGCGCCTTCACCCGGATCCAGTCCGGCTTGCGCATCACCTCAGTGTCGGGCTTGTGAGCCTTTTCCGGGTGACGGACGCGCTTGGGGGCATTGCCAGTCGTATCAAGAAGCGTAACCATTTCTCATCCTTGCGTGCCGCCGAGCCTGAAGGCCCGGACGGCTTTTCTGCAATCTCTTGTCAGCGCTTTATCAAGCGCCCGACCCAGATCAGGATCACCGCGCCAATGAAACCGGCGATGAGGTAGCCGAGCCAGCCGCCGAGGGCAATCCCGAACAGGCCGAGAATGGCGTTCGCGACAATAGCCCCGACGATGCCGAGAATGATGTTCATGATCACGCCCATATCGGACTTCATGAATTTCTCTGCAAGCCAGCCTGCGATGCCGCCGATAACGATGGCGGCAATCCAGCCTACACCCTGTTCTTCCATGAAATGCGCTCCCTTCTCTCTTCAGTGTTGAGGCAGGCCTCCTTCGGGCCTGCCAGGGAAGCATAAAGGAATCACGCGTTCAGTGCACGTCCATAAGCGTCCAGCACGCTTTCCTTCATCATCTCAGACAGCGTCGGGTGCGGGAAGATGGTGTGCATCAGCTCTTCTTCGGTGGTCTCGAGGTTCATCGCGACGACAAAGCCTTCGATCAGCTCGGTCACCTCGGCGCCAACCATATGGGCGCCCAGAAGCTCGCCGGTCTTCTTGTCGAACACGGTCTTGACCATGCCCTGGTCTTCACCGAGCGCCACCGCCTTGCCGTTGGCGACAAAGCTGTAGCGGCCGACGCGCACGTCATAGCCTGCTTCCTTGGCCTTGGCTTCCGTCAGTCCGACGGAAGCGACCTGCGGATTGCAATAGGTGCAGCCGGGAACCTTGCGCTTGTCGAGCGGATGGACGTTCTTCTCGCCCGCCAGCTTTTCAACGCAGATGACGGCCTCGTGCTCCGCCTTGTGGGCCAGCATCGGCGGACCGGCAACGTCGCCGATGGCATAGATGCCCTCGACATTGGTCTTGCAGTAGTCATCGATGACAATGCAGCCGCGATCAGTCTTGATGCCGAGCTTCTCAAGGCCGATATTCTCGATATTGCCCTGAACGCCGACAGCCGAAATCATCCGGTCGGCGGTGATCTGCTCGACCTTGCCATCCTTGGTCTCGACATGGGCGGTCACATTGTCGCTGCCCTTCTCGACCTTGGAAACCTTGGCCTCGAGCATGATCTTGATGCCGCGCTTCTCCAGACGCTTCTGCGCGAACCTGGCGATCTCGGCATCCTCGACCGGCATGACCTGCTTCATCACCTCGACAACCGTCACCTCGACGCCGAGGGAACGATAGAAGGAGGCGAATTCGATGCCGATGGCGCCGGAGCCCATGACCAGCAGCGACTTCGGCAGCTTGGCCGGCTTCAGCGCGTCGAAATAGGTCCAGATCAGCTTGCCATCAGGCTCGATGCCGGGCAGCGCGCGCGGACGCGCACCGGTGGCGACAATGATGTGCTTGGCGGAATAGGAGCCAGCGCCCAGCGCATTCTTCGGCTTCGGCGCCTGCGGCTCGACAATCTTCTTCTTGACCTCTGAAACGGTCACCTCGCCGGGCTTCGACAGAGTGGCCTCACCCCATATGATGTCGACCTTGTTCTTCTTCATCAGGAAGCCGACGCCGGCATTCATCCGCTCGGCAATGCCGCGCGAACGCTTGACGATGGCCTCCAGATCAGCCTTGACCGAGCCGTCAACGGAAAGGCCGTATTCCTTGGCATGGGCCGTGAAATCGAGGATTTCGGCGGAGCGCAGCAGCGCCTTTGTGGGAATGCAGCCCCAGTTGGAGCAGATACCGGCCATGTGTTCGCGTTCGACGACGGCCGTCTTCAGGCCGAGCTGTGCCGCGCGAATTGCAGCGATATAGCCGCCAGGACCGGCGCCGATGACGATGACATCATAGTTCTGGGACACGGGGCTCATCTCCTTTGCGAGGAGCCGGGCGGCAAGCCCGGCCCAATTGAAGGGGATGCGGCCTATATTCAGGCGTTCAGCATCCCGTAGATTTCATCTTTCAGAACCATCCTGCGCTTGCGCATCTCTTCCATGTGCGCGTCGTCGGTCGGTTCGATCTCCGTTTCCGCGCGATGAATCGCGCGGTTTACCTCGTGATACTCGTCGAAGAGCTTGGCGAAATGCGAATTCTCGACTTTCAAAGCGTGCATCTTGTCGACCAGATCCGGGAATTCATCGGCCAGTTCGTGCGGCGTATTCGACATCGGATATTTCCTCCTGTGATTGAAGACTATATCCAACGCTAACCTTTGCCGGGACGCACTCCTTGATTCCTGTCAAATCCGACGCGTTTCACATACCAAGCATCATCCGCACGATCGGTTCGAGGCCGCGGCCGATCGCACGCGTATTTTCCGCATCCAGGTGGACGCCATCGATCGGACTGGCCCTGGCGACAGAGGCGGCATCGTAGAACCCGCACCCCAGATCGTCGGCGATCTCGCTGTAATAGGTCGACAGCATCTGCGATTGCTCGACGATGCCCTGCAGAAAGCCCATGCCGGTATCATTGGCCGTTGGGACCGCATGCGGCGGTGACACGACGAGAATGTCCGGTGCGTCATCGCCGAAGGAATAGGGATGCGAACGGACGATCTCGATCAACCGCTTGAGGCCGCTGCGCGCGCCAAATGCTCCGCCGCCGGTCCAGGGCTTCAGATCGTTGGTGCCAAGCATGATGATGACGAGATCGAGCGGCGTATGACTGGCAAGCAGCGTCGGCAGAACACGCACGCCGTTGCGGTCAGCCGCCGCTCCGTGATCGTCATAGGCCGTTGTGCGACCGCCCAGCGCCTCGGAGAGGACATGAACACCCTCCCCCAAGGCCTTTTGCAGCACCATCGGCCAGCGATCCGCATGGGCATGCCGGCCGTTTCCGGCCGGGTTATGTCCAAACGTCAGGGAATCACCGTAGCAAAGAACCGTTTTCATTGCGCATCATCCCTGCAAGAGGTTCATCAGACCAGCATCGACATCGGGTTTTCGATGTAACCCCTGAACGAGGCCAGAACCTGGGCCGCCAGTGCGCCGTCGACGCAACGGTGGTCGGTCGAAAGCGTCACCGACATGACGGTCGCGATGGTGATCTCGTCGTTCTTGACCACGGCCCGCTTCTCACCCGCGCCGACGGCGAGGATCGATGCGTGCGGCGGATTGACGACAGCGGCGAAATCCTTGACGCCCATCATGCCCATGTTGGAAACAGCCGTCGTGCCGCCCTGATATTCAACCGGCTTCAGCTTCTTCTCCTTGGCGCGCTTGCCCATGTCCTTCATCTCGTTGGAGATGACGGAAAGCGGCTTTTCCTCGGCCTTGCGGATGATCGGGGTGATCAGCCCGCCCGGAATGGAAACGGCAACACCGACGTCCACATGCTTGTGCACGACCATGTTGTTCTCAGTCCAGGAGACATTGGCATCCGGCACATCGCGCAGCGCCAGCGCCATGGCCTTGATGACCATATCGTTGACCGAGAGCTTGTAGACCGGCTTGTCGTCCTTGACGGGTGCTGCCTTGTTGAGCTGGCTGCGGAGCGCCAGAAGCGCATCCAGTTCGCAATCCACCGTCACATAGAAATGCGGGATGGTCTGCTTGCTTTCCTGCAGGCGCTTGGCGATCGTCTTGCGCATGCCGTCATGCGGCACGAGCTCATAGGAGCCTTCCTCGAACAGTTTGAGGATGGCATCTTCCGACTGGGCCTGCGGGATCGGCGCGGCGGCAGCCTTCTCCCCGGCAGGCGCGGCCTCTGCCTTCGGCGCGGTCTTGCCAACGCCCTCGCTGACGGCCTTTTCGATATCGCGCTTGACGATGCGGCCATGCGGGCCGGAGCCGGACAGGGCAGAAAGGTCGAGCCCTTCTTCCTTGGCCAGGCGACGGGCGAGCGGCGAGGCAAAGACGCGCTCGCCACCAGCCTTCGGCGCTGCCGGCGCCTTGGGTTCTGGAACCGGCGTGTCGGAAGACGGGATGCCGCCCTTGGCGACAGCGTCCCCGGTCTTCTCTTCTTTCGGCGCCTCGGCCTTGGCCTCTTCCTTGGCGGCCGGTGCGGCATCACCGCCCTCGGCTGCCTTGGCGGCTTCAGCAGCGTCCTCGCCGTCCTCGGCGAGAACCGCGATCAGCGCATTGACCTGAACGCCCTGAGTGCCCTCCGGCACCACGATCTTGGCGACCGTGCCCTCGTCGACGGCTTCGACTTCCATCGTTGCCTTGTCGGTTTCGATCTCGGCGATCACATCGCCGGCCGAAACGCTGTCGCCTTCCTTCACCAACCATTTGGAGAGGTTGCCCTCCTCCATGGTCGGGGAAAGCGCCGGCATCGTAATCTTGATCGGCATCGAACGTCTCCCTTACTTGTAGCAGACGGCCTTGACCGCATCGATGACTTCACCGACGTTCGGCAGGGCGAGCTTTTCCAGGTTCGCGGCATAAGGCATCGGAACATCCTTGCCCGCGATCGTCATGATCGGCGCATCGAGATAGTCAAAGGCCTGCTGCATGACGCGGGTCGCGATCTCGGTTCCGACGGAGGACTGCGGGAAGCCTTCCTCGACGGTGACCAGACGGCCGGTCTTCTTGACGGATTCGACAACTGTCGGCAGGTCCATCGGGCGGATGGTGCGAAGGTCGATCACCTCGACATCGATACCCTCTTCGGCAAGCTTGTCGGCCGCTTCAACGGCATAGGTCATGCCGATGCCGAAGGAGACGAGCGTCGCGTCCTTGCCGGTCTTGTGGATCCTCGCCTTGCCGATCGGCAGGACGAAATCATCCAGTTTCGGCACTTCGAACTTGTGGCCGTAAAGGATTTCGTTTTCGAGGAAGATAACCGGGTTCGGATCGCGGATTGCAGCCTTCAGCAGCCCCTTCGCGTCCGCAGCCGTGTAGGGCATGATCACCTTCAGGCCAGGAATATGGCTGTACCATGCGGCGTAGCACTGCGAATGCTGCGCTGCAACACGCGCCGCAGCGCCATTCGGACCGCGGAACACGATGGAGCTTTCCATCTGGCCGCCGGACATATAGTGCGTCTTGGCAGCGGAGTTGATGATCTGGTCCATCGCCTGCATGGCGAAGTTGAAGGTCATGAACTCGACGATCGGCTTCAGTCCGGCAAGCGCCGCGCCGATGCCGACGCCGGCAAAGCCGTGCTCGGTGATCGGGGTATCAACGACGCGCTTGGCGCCGAATTCCTGCAGCAGGCCCTGCGTGATCTTGTAGGCACCCTGATATTCGGCGACTTCCTCGCCCATGACGAAGACATCGCCGTCGGCGCGCATTTCTTCCGCCATGGCGTCACGCAGCGCTTCGCGCACCGTCGTCATCACCATCTCCGTGCCTTCCGGAATATCCGGGTCGGAGGCGGCTTCGGCGGCCTTCGGCTCGGCGGGAACGGCGTCGGGAGAAGCCTGCGGCTTTTCTTCCTGGGCCACTTCCGGCTCGGGCGCCTTTTCCGGCGCCTTGGTCGCGGCCGCGTCGATATCGTCGGCGCTTTCGCCTTCCTCGAGCAGAACAGCGATCGGCGTGTTGACCTTCACACCCTCGGTGCCTTCGGAAATCAGGATCTTGCCAATCGTGCCCTCATCGACGGCTTCGACTTCCATCGTCGCCTTGTCGGTCTCGATTTCGGCAAGAATGTCACCGGCGGCGACGGTGTCGCCTTCCTTCTTGAGCCATTTGGTGAGGTTGCCCTCTTCCATCGTCGGGGAGAGCGCCGGCATGAGAATATTGGTAGGCATTTATATTCCTCCCCGCCTTAGCGCAGGATGTCGGTGTAGAGCTCGGATACATCCGGCTCCGGATCGGTCTGGGCGAAGTCGGCAGCATCGGAGATGATCGAGCGCACATCCTTGTCGATGGCCTTCAGTTCATCTTCGCTGGCCCATTTCTTGTCCAGTATCCGCTTGCGGACCTGCTCGATCGGGTCATGTTCGGAGCGCATCTTCTGCACTTCATCCTTGCTGCGGTATTTGGCAGGGTCGGACATGGAGTGGCCGCGATAGCGGTAGGTCTGCATTTCCAGGATGATCGGCCCCTTGCCGGAGCGCGCATGCTCTTCGGCATCTTCCGCCGCAGCCTTTACAGCGCGAACATCCATGCCATCGACCTGAACGCCGGGAATGCCGAAGGAACTGCCGCGCTTGGAGAAATCGGTCTCGGCAGAGGAGCGGGCAACAGATGTGCCCATGGCATAGCGGTTGTTTTCAACAACGAAGACGACCGGCAGCTTCCAGAGCTGAGCCATGTTGTAGGTCTCGTAGACCTGGCCTTGGTTGGCCGCGCCATCGCCATAATAGACGACCGAAACCTTGCCATCCTCGCGATACTTGTTGGCAAAGGCGAGACCGGCGCCAAGCGGCACCTGCGCGCCGACGATACCGTGACCGCCGTAGAACGCCTTCTCCTTGGAGAACATGTGCATCGAGCCGCCCTTGCCCTTGGAATAGCCGGAGCGGCGGCCGGTCAGCTCGGCCATCACGCCGCGGGCTTCCATGCCGGTGGCGAGCATATGACCATGATCGCGATAGCTCGTGATGATCTGGTCACCATCCTTCAGCGCCATCTGCATGCCGACGACGACAGCTTCCTGGCCGATGTAAAGGTGACAGAAACCGCCGATATAGCCCATGCCATAAAGCTGGCCGGCCTTTTCCTCGAAGCGGCGAATCATGAGCATCTCGCGAAGCGCATGCATTTCCTGATCGCGATCGAATTCGACGATCCGGTTGTTATCTTCTTTTTTGGGGGATTTCCGTGAAGCGGACGCTTGCGACGCCATCAAGACCTCCTATGGAAGGAAAGACGTGGAGTTGGCGTCACAATAATCAGTTTTGTGCGGCACGGCAATGCTAGATTTATCGATAAAATTCAGTAGTTAATCTACTGAAATACAACATAAAAGTTCGAATTAACTGGAATTCAGTTTATTGGAGATTTCTATCAAAAATCACGATTTCATCCGGCCTTAGCAGATTGAGCGCGTAGCGCGCCTGCTCATCAAGCGCATCCTTCATCAGCGAGCCATCGGAGAGCATGCGGACGCGTTCTTCCATGGCCTCGCGCTCACTCACCAGCTTCTCAAGCTTGCGTTCGTTCAACGCCTTGTGGGCCTCGAAACGCTCGCCGGCGATCAGGCCGTAATCGCCATGGATGGAATGATAGACGAAATAGCTCATGAAACAGGCCGTGATCGCGGGGACGACAAGGCGGCCGTAAAACCGTGGTTTGTGATGGCGGGTCCACATGAGGCTGTCCGGAATTTACGCAGTACACTGATATCTGTTTTTAGCCGGCTAACCTTAACCAAGACTAAAGCGCCCGCCGTTTTTCACGGCGGGCGGCAGAATTTACACAGATACAGGCACGCGGCCGGATTTCACCTTAGATCGGAAGACGGTCGTCAGCCGACGAAGGCGCGTTCGATCACGAATTCGGACGGCTTGTTGTTGGCGCCCTCGTCCATGCCGGCGGCCTCCAGAAGCGCCTTGGTGTCCTTTAGCATCGCCGCCGAACCGCAGATCATGCCCCGGTCCGTTTCCGGGTTCAGCGGCGGCAGGCCGAGATCGTCGAAAAGCTTGCCGCTCGCGATCAGGTCGGTGATCCGCCCGGAGCGCTCGAAAGGCTCGCGAGTGACTGTGGCATAATGCGTCAGCTTGTCGCCGACGATCTCGCTCAGAAGTTCGTCATTGCGAATCTCGCTCACAAGGTCGAAGCCGTATTGAAGTTCCGCCACCTCACGGCAGGTATGGGTCAGAATCACCTCGTCGAATTTCTCATAGGTTTCCGGCTCGCGGATGAGGCTGGCAAAGGGCGCAATCCCGGTGCCCGTCGAGAACATGTAGAGGCGCTTCGCCGGCGTCAGAGCATCGAGCACAAGCGTGCCGGTTGGCTTCTTGCGCATCAGGACAATGTCGCCTTCCTGAATGTTCTGCAGGTGCTGGGTCAGCGGCCCGCCCGGCACCTTGATCGAGAAGAATTCGAGCTCCTCCGCCCAGGAAGGGCTTGCGATCGAATAGGCGCGGTAGACCGGTTTGCCGTCGACCATCAGCCCGATCATCGCGAACTCGCCCGAGCGGAACCGAAAACCGTCCGGCCGCGTCATGGTGAAGCGGAACAGACGGTCGGTATAATGCTGAACGCTCAGCACCGTCTCGCCATAAACCCCGGCGGGCAGTGTGGCGGCAAATTCCTCTGTCGTGGCTTGCATGTTCATGTCGACGTCTCGTCCTGTCTGCTGAACGCCGGGCTGGGACCGGCGCAATCAAATTTCCGCGCATTGGCGACTGTCTACGGGCTCAAATAATACCCTCGGCGAAAGATTGCAAAGGCGGATACGCTAAAATACCTGCCTCAACTGGTCATATTTTGGCCGTCCGGCGCCAGCTGTAACCGCCCGGAACGGCTGTGTCACGGGCGGAGGGCTGGTAGTGGCGACTGACGGCCGGAAGGCGCCCCTCCCTGAGCCGACTGATCGCCGTCTTGTTCTCGACCGCGAAACTGTCGAAGCCGCAGCGCAGCATCAGCACCAGCGGATCGAGCAGGACGTCGCCTACGGCGCGAAGCTCTCCGCGATAGCCCAAACGCGCGCGCAGCAATGTCGCCTGTGAGAAGGCCCGGCCGTCGCTGAATGCATTGAAGGTCAGCGCGATGACCTCGATACGATCGAGCCAGGGCGTCAGTTCTGCCGGATCGTCGAAAGGACCGAGCACAACCCCAAGGCCTTCATTGCCATCAAATCCGTTCTCAAGCAGTTCGGCAAGGGGAAACAGCTTCCGTTCGCCCGCACCTGCCCTGCGCTCCTCGGTCTCGACCACCCAGGGATCGTTCTCGACAAAACCTGTCTCTCTCCAGATCACCGTCATCATTCTCTCCTCAGGCAGCCCTGGCTTTTTCAGGATAAAGCGCGTCCTTGAAGGGCTGCGCGCCGAGCCTGCGATAGGCTTCGATGAAAGTTTCGGACCGGTCCGTGCGCAGATGCAGATAGGTGTCGACGATGGTCTCCACCGCGTCGGTCACCTTTTCCGGCTCAAAGCCGCGACCGACGATCTCGCCGATCGAAGTGTTCTCATCCGCCGATCCGCCCAGCGTGATCTGGTAGAGTTCCGCGCCCTTCTTCTCCACGCCCAGAAGGCCGATATGGCCGACATGGTGATGGCCGCAGGCGTTGATGCAGCCAGAAATCTTGATCTTCAGGTCGCCGACCTCCGCCTGGCGCGCCGGGTTACCAAAGCGCTCGGAAAGCTGCTGGGCCAGCGGAATCGAGCGGGCATTGGCGAGCGCGCAATAGTCAAGCCCCGGACAGGCAATGATATCGGTGATCAGCCCGGCATTGCCGGTCGCAAGCCCCGCCTCCTTCAACGCCGCATAGACGGCCTGAAGATCGGCGCGGGCAACATGCGGCAGAACGAGGTTCTGTTCGTGGCTGACGCGAATTTCATCAAAGGCAAAGCGCTCGGCGATATCGGCGACAGCTTCCATCTGCGCGTCCGTTGCATCACCCGGAATGCCGCCGATGGGTTTGAGCGAAATGGTGACCATGGCGTAGTCATCACGCTTGTGGGCGGCGGTGTTGCGGGTCAGCCAGCCGAGATAGCCGCTGTCAGCCGTATCGAGCCGGTCGCGTTCGCGCACCGGCAGCTCCGGCAGCGCGAAATAGCGCCGGATCGCATCGATATCGCCATCGGGCAGCTTCAGTTCGCCATCTTTCAGCGCCTCGAATTCACGCTCGATATCCGCCTTCAGCTCCTCAAGGCCGGTTTCGTGAACCAGGATCTTGATCCGCGCCTTGTACTTGTTGTCGCGGCGGCCATTGAGATTGTAGACGCGCAGGATCGCGGTCGCATAGGCCAGAAGATCGGCCTCCGGCAGAAACTCGCGCACCTTCTTGGCAATCATCGGAGTGCGGCCCTGCCCGCCGCCGACATAGACGGCAAATCCAAGCGCGCCGGCATCGTTCTTCTTCAGGTGCAGGCCGATGTCATGGACCTGGATCGCCGCGCGGTCGCGCTCGGCGCCCGTCACCGCGATCTTGAACTTGCGCGGCAGGAAGGAAAATTCCGGATGCAGCGACGACCATTGCCTGAGGATTTCCGCGTAAGGGCGCGGATCGGCAACCTCGTCGGCGGCAGCGCCGGAAAAATGATCGGCCGTGACATTGCGGATGCAATTGCCGGAGGTCTGGATGGCATGCATCTCGACCTCGGCGAGATCGCTCAGGATCGAGGGAATATCCTCCAGCTTCGGCCAGTTGAACTGGATGTTCTGCCGCGTGGTGAAATGGCCGTAACCCCGGTCATATTTGCGCGCGATATGGGCGAGCATGCGCATCTGCCGACCGTTCATCGTGCCATAGGGCACGGCGATCCGCAGCATGTAGGCGTGCAGCTGCAGATAGACGCCGTTCATCAGCCTCAGCGGCTTGAACTGGTCCTCGGTGATTTCGCCCGAGAGGCGGCGCTCCACCTGATCGGCAAATTGCGCGACGCGTTGGCGAACAAAATCATGGTCGAATTCGTCGTAGCGATACATGTCACGCCTCCACATGTTCGGGCTGGGCAGGAGCATAGCCCGCTGCATAGGGGATGGTCGGGCCTTCGGCGCGGATGCGCTCGCGCAGCCTGAGAGGCCAGATCCGGCCATCGGGCCGCTCGTCGACGTCGATCACGGCGACATCGACAATCAGGTTGTCGGAGAAGTCGCGCTTGCCGATCTCGTCCAGGCTGTCAATCGCGGCATCGTGGCGGGCGACGAGCGCATGCTGCAGGTCGCGCGTCCAGCGACCGCTGGCGTCGAGCCAGACGGCGAGGCCATCGGTCAGGCGGTTTGCGGTCAGAACCTTAGCGGACATGGAGGGCTCCCGTGAATTTCTCTTCGACAAGATTGTTGTTGAGCGCGAGCGCGCTCGAATTCTCAAGACTGGCCCCGGCAACCGCATCGCCGATGATCACCATGACCGGTCCCGTCAGATCTTCGCGCGCCTCAAGCTGCGGCAATTCGGAAAGGATGCCGTGGAACAGCCGGCGGTTCCTGCGGCTGGCATTCTCGACGACGGCGATCGTGGTGTCGGCGGGAACGCCCGCTTCCTGCAACCGGGCGCCGAGCTTGGCGGCGACGGAACGGCCCATATAGACGGCAATGGTGGCACCCCGGACCGCAAGCGCGGCCCAGTCCGGCAAGGTGTCGCCATTAAGGTCGTGGCCGGTCGTAAAAACCAGTGTGGAGGCAACGCCGCGCAGCGTCATCGGCAGGCCGAAATCGGCGGCTGCGGCCGAGGCGGAGGTGATGCCGGGCACCACTTCATAGGAAATGCCCGCGCCCCTGAGTGCGGCCATCTCCTCGCCGGCCCTGCCGAAAATCAGCGGATCACCGGATTTTAGCCGCACGACGCGCTTACCCTCCATGGCAAGGTTAACCAGCAGGCCATTGATTTCATTCTGCGACTTGGAATGGCAATTCTTACGCTTGCCGACAGAGATGCGCTCCGCGTCGCGCCGTCCCATATCGACGACGGCTTGCGGCACCAGCGCATCGTAGGCAATCACGTCGGCCTCCATCAACAATCTGTGGGCGCGGATCGTCAGCAGGTCCTCCGCTCCCGGTCCGGCGCCGACAAGCGCGACATGGCCCGACACTGCGGAGCCGTCGGAGATGATCTCATCGGCCAGGCATTCGGCTTCAAGAAGGCGGCCCTTTTCGACGGCGCTCGCAACCGAGCCGTTGAAGAAGCGCGACCAGAAGGCCCGCCGCGCCGCGCCGCGCGGAGTATTCGCGTCCACCTTGTCGCGCAGATGGGCGGCAAGCCGCGCCAGCGGCCCGAGCGAACGCGGCAGCATCGTGTCGATCCGGGCGCGAATCATCTGAGCCAGCACCGGCCCCGCCCCTTCCGTGCCGATGGCGACCGCGACCGGCGGGCGGGCAACAAGCGCGGGCGTATAGAAATCGCAGTCTTCCTTCTGGTCTACGGCATTGACCGGAACGGAAAGCGCGCGGGCGCAATCGGCGATCAGGTGGTCGTGCTCAGGCTCGCCGGTGGCGGCGAAGGCGAGAACCGCGCCGTCAAGCTGTTCGGCGGAAAACGGCGCTTCAACGAGGCGCGCACCATGCTCCGCCAGAAAGGCGCGGTAGTCCTCATCCAGGTTTTCGCCATAGGCGGCAATCTCGGCGCTCGTCTTCGCCATCAGCCGCGCCTTGGCATAGGCCTCCGCGCCGGCACCAAAAATCGCGACCTTGCGGCCCTCAACCCTGAAAAATGCCGGAAACGCCGACAGCAATTCCTCTTTGGCGACCATCTCTGACCACTCCTTCCATAACGTGCCGGAATGATGGACTGCACTGGTCCGGGGTTGAAGAAACGAAAATGCGCGGCGATGCCCGGCGAAACATTTCATTCCTCAATTCCGCCATCGACGCAGCAAATTTAACCGTCGCAGGCATGAGAACACTTGCGCACGCCCTGATTGCCCTCTTAACTGCCGGCAGCAAAGCCAGCCGCAAGGGGATCATGAATGCGCGAAGCCCAGCTGACCGAACGCCTGCTGAAGGTCATTGAAGACGACATCCTCCCGCTCACCGCAAAGGGGGTTGAAACCGGCAACAAGGTCTTCGGCGCGGCGATCCTGAGAAAATCGGACCTCTCGCTGGTCATTGCCGGCACCAATGACGAAACCTCCAACCCGCTCTGGCACGGCGAGGTGCACACGCTGAAGCAGTTCTACGAATTGCCGGCGAAACCCGATACGACGGAACTGCTGTTCCTCTCCACCCACGAACCCTGCACCATGTGCATGTCGGCGATCACCTGGGCGGGCTTCGATAATTATTTCTATTTCTTCAGCCACGAGGATTCGCGCGACAGCTTCGGCATCCCCCATGACCTGAAGATCATGAAGGAACTCTATGGGCTGGAACCGGGCGGTTACCGGCGGCACAATGCCTTCTTCAACGCCCGTTCGATCGTGGATATGGCAGAGGCCGCCGATGAGCCGGACCGCAGCCGCTTCCTTCGGCAGATCGAAAGGATCAAGGCGACCTACGCGCTTGCGTCGAACATCTACCAGTCGCATAAGGGCGAGACCAACATCCCGCTTGGATGACATTTCCGACGCAACGGAGCATTTCCCTTGGAGCCTTCCCGCGACATCGCCCGCCTTATCGACATCATGGCAGCCCTTCGTGATCCGGATACCGGCTGCCCCTGGGACATCAAGCAGAACTTCGAAACCATCAAGCCCTACACGATCGAGGAGGCCTATGAGGTGGCCGACGCGATCGAACGCAAGGATTTTGACGATCTGTGCGACGAACTCGGCGATCTTCTGCTGCAGGTCGTCTATCACGCCCGCATGGCGGAGGAGGACGGCCTGTTCGCCTTCGGCGATGTGGTGCACGCAGTCACGGCGAAAATGATCCGTCGCCACCCGCATGTCTTTGCACGCAACGAGGCAGATACGCCCGAGGCGGTGAAGATCCAGTGGGACGAAATCAAGCGGCAGGAAAAGGCCGATCGTGCTGCCCGACGCGCCAAAGCCGGCATCACCGAAGATTTCAAGGCCGGTCATCTCGGCAGCGTCCAGCGCAGCTTCCCTGCCCTGACCGAGGCGCTGAAACTGCAGGAACAGGCCGCCCGCGTCGGTTTCGACTGGTCGGAACCCGAGCCGATCCTCGACAAGTTCGAAGAGGAGGTTGGCGAGTTGCGCCAGGCATTGCTGAGCGGCGATCAGGGAAAAATCGCGGACGAACTGGGCGACCTCATCTTCGCCGCCGTCAATCTCGGCCGCCATACGAAGACGGACCCCGAACAGGCGCTGCGCGGGACCAATACCAAATTCAGGCGCCGGTTCGGCCATATCGAGCGCACGCTGGAAGAAAACGGCGAAAGCCTCGATGCCGCCACGCTGGAGCGCATGGAAGCGCTCTGGCAGGATGCCAAGGCGATCGAACGCAAACTGAAATAGGTTCAACGTCAAAAGGCCGCAGCGCTTTCACACCGCGGCCCTTCCGCAACAATCCGGCCAGCGTCTGCGCGAGCCGTATTCTCTACATCTTCATCGGAACCGTGAAGAACAGTGTCTCGCCGGAGCTGTCATCAACGCCATCATTGTCGGTCACGGCATAGGCCGTGCCGTCGGCGGCGATGGTGAAGCCCTCGATCTTGTCGACGACATAGCCGTTGGTGGCCGACTTCATCAGCGGCAGAAGGTCGACGACTTCATGCTTCTCAACGACGGGAAGCTCCGAGCCGATGGCAGCCGGCTTCATGTCGGCAAGCGAAACCTTGAACAGCTTCTTGACCTTCGCGGCCGCGCCGATCTGGTTGTCACGCTCGACGATATAGACATTGTCGCCATTGGCTGTGATTTCCGAAAGGCCCATCCAGCCCTTTTCCGGCGTTTCCAGGGGATAGGAGACGGCGCCCCATTCGCCCGTTGCCGGCGTATAGGCCAGAAGCTTGACAAAGCCCTTGGCATCATCGGCCCATTCGCGCTGAACGGCCATCCACAGCGTCAGGTCATCGCCCTCGCCCACCGTGGTAATGCCTTCCATGCCGAAGCGCGTCTGGTTGGCCAGCAGCGCCTCCGGCAGGTCGATGGTTTCGGTGATCTCGCCCGTGCCGTCGATGTGGAGAACCGCATGCGGCACGTCCTTGTCGGGGTTGCCCTCGGAGGCCAGCCAGAAGCCGCCATGACCGTCGACGGCAACGCCCTCGAGGTCGAGCTTTTCGGCGGGCTCGCCATTGCGGGTCACGCGGATCGCGTCGGTGATCAGTGCCGGCTTTTTCGAGGCATCGATGATGAAGACCGAGGGCTGGCCCGAATAGAAGCTGTCATTGACGGCAAAGAGCTTCGAGGCGTCAGCCGGATCGGCGGCAAGGCCGGAGAACGCGCCGAAGCCAATCAGCGGATCGCGGGAAACATCCGAAGCGATCTGCGGATAGTCCGCCTCGCCCTCTTCATAGGCATAGAGCATCACATGAGCGCGCACGCCCCCGTCAGGACCGAGGTCTTCCTCATTGGCCGTCACAAGCAGGTTGCGGGCGGGAATGGCAACGCCGCTTTCCGGGCCGATGCCCGACGGCAGAAGCTGGACGAGTTCGGGCGCGTCCTGGACATTGTCATTGTAGACGCCGACGACCGAACCGCGCTCGGACATGACGAAGAGGTAGTTGGTATCGCCGTACTGGCCGACGATCAGGCCTTCCGGTTCGACGCCCTTCTTTCCGGCGCGCTTGTCCGGGAAGTGGCCGATGGCGGCAACGGCGCGCTCGAAGGACGAGCCAGCCTCGTGCAGCAATTCGCCGGCGTCGGAGAAGATCGAGAAGCCACGCGAACCGCCCTTGTAGTCGCCCTCATTGGCGATGACGAAGCGGTCATTGTCGAGCCACTTGACGGTATCGGGCTCGCGCGGAACGTCGTTCAGCGCGCCGGTAAAGTCGAGCTTGCCATCCTTTTCCGTGTCGATGCCTGTCAGGTCGACCGTGCCGGCGGAGAAGTGGGTCTTCACCGCGCCGGTATTGCCGTCGACGATGGCGATGCCGTTGTTCTCCTGCATGGTGACGACGATCTCGTTCTCGTCGTTGATATCGATGAATTCCGGCTCCGGATCGCTCGGCGCCGTCAGTTCCTCAAAGCCGGTCATGGCGACGTGTTTGGTCGTGGCGCAATCGGCGGCGCCATCCTTCAGCGAAATGATCACCAGGTCGCCGGCCGGCAGCTGCGGGATCTCGCCGTCGTTCAGGTCCTCGTCGCGCTCGTTCTCGATGGCGATGGCGACGATCGAACCATCGGGAGACACGGCGACCGAATCGGGCTGGCCGCCGAGGTCGCACTGCGCCTCAAGGGTCTTCGACGCGATGTCGATGACGCCGAGGAAACCGGACGGCGCGGTGAAGCTCTCCGAGGTATTGACACCGACGAACGCCTTGTCGCCGGACACGGCCACCGAGGTCGGCTCGCCGTCAAGCTTGACGATGCCTGCTGCCTTCGGCGCACGGGGGTCCTTGATGTCGATGAAGCCGACGGCTTCCAGCGGGCTGTCGGAATAGACGAGCATGTTGCCGTCCTCGGTCGCGGTGATGATCTCCGCGGAGGTGGCGCTCATGGCGTCCATGCCGGCGGGCAGGTTCTCGTTGACCGGGAATACCGCAATACGGTTGAAGACCGGGTCGGCGGATGCCGGCATGGCGGCCGATGCGAGAAGTGCGGCGGAAAGAGCCGCACCGGTAAGGCGCAGTTTCATGGGGTTCCCTCCTGGGCTTGAAATACCGGAGGGTTGTGCGTCACGTCCGTGACAGGACGATAACGTCTCGATGACGCCGGCATGACAGATTTGTCTCAGCGCTCCCGCCTGCGCTCGATCATCATGATGGAGAGCGACGCGCCGAGGATCATCAGTCCGCCGACCCAGAACAGCGTGTCAGGCGCAAATCCGAAGACCAGCCAGCCGCCGAGCACGTTGAGCGGCAGCTTGAGGTCATCGAAGGGCTGGACATAGGCTGCATCCGCGCTGGAATAGGCGAGCGTGAGGAAATACTGCGCCAGCACCGTCATCAGGCCGAGCGCCAGCATGATCCAGATGGCGTCGCCCATGGGCACGGCGAAGCCGCCGCCGACCGCGACAAGGGCGTTGATCGGCGTCAGCAGCATCAGCAGCCACACGGTGATCGATTCCGGTCTCTCATGCGCCGTCAGCTTCTTGGTGATCAAAGACGTGCCGCCCCACAGAAGCGCGGAGAGAATCGGCAGCAACGCCGCCCAGGTGAAGCTCGCCGACCACGGCTGAAGGATCAGCAGCGCGCCGGAGAAGCCGACGGCGGTCGCGATCCAGCGCGACGGGCCGACGCGTTCGCCCAGAAAGAGTTTGGCGCCGACGATGATGAAGAAGGGCGAGGTCATCACCAGGGCGATTGCCTGGCTGATCGGGACGGACTGGAGACCGAACACCCAGGCCTGCACGCCAAGCGCCGAGAGCGCCACGCGGACGATGTGCTGCCCAGGATGGGCGGTGCGCATCACCTTCAGCCCGGTGCGCCAGAGATAGGGAATGGCGAACAGAAAGGCGATGCCATACTGCCAGAAGGCGACGGATGAGGAGGCAAAGCCCATCTTCATGGTCAGCTGCTGGATCAGCACATTGGCCGCAGCGTAGACCACGCCGGCAAGCACCATCCAGAATGCGCCGGTCAATGCGGGAGAACGATAGATTGCCTTGTCCATGCCTGTCTCGATTCTTCATTGCGCTCAAACGCGCGGAATGCGGGACGACGCATGGCACCGGCGGCGATCGGCTAAGCGACGCCCCCGGCAGCTTGCATTCTCTTTCTTCCGGACTGTGACCGTCGGCTCCGGCTTCTCACCGGATCTGCTGACCCTTTCCGGCAACGGCCGGAGAGGCGCTCGCGGGCTCGCGTTGAAACGCATACCGCCGGTGGGGAATTTCGCCCCGCCCCGAGAATGTGCGGCAGAAAGCTTTTCTCTCTGCAGCGTTGTTGCTGACCAGATTTAGTCAACGCGCGGGCTTCCGGCAAGAGCTATCTGGCGCGCGCTTCGGTAACTGAGCGTCAACAAAACGGGCAACAAAAAACCCGGAGCGAGACGCTCCGGGTCGACACTCCGTCAGAAGACGGTAGAAATCAGGAGTTGCAAGCTTCCTTGAGACCCTTGCCGGCCGTGAACTTCGGAACGTTGCGGGCCGGAATATCGACCTCGGCGCCCGTCGACGGGTTGCGGCCCTTGCGTGCGGCGCTGTGGGATACGGTGAAAGCGCCGAAGCCGGCCAGGCGAACTTCGCCGCCGTTCTTCAGTTCGCCCTGCACGGCGTCGAATACGGCGTCGACAGCAGAAGCGGCATCGGTTTTGGACAGACCGGCCTTTTCGGCAACGGAGGCTACGAGTTCACTCTTGTTCATGTTTCCACCCTTTCTGAAATGGTTCGAAACGGATCTCTTGTTTCTCGGGCGTCGGCGACGCTTTGACCGCCGCCCGCTGACATTCAAAAGCCCTGCGTTTCAAGGAATTGCAATAGGCTTGAGGCAATTTGTACGGAAAAGGCCGACCAAAGCACGACCTCAGGGACCCCTTTTCCACAGGAGCCCCTGAAAAGTGGCGATATTTCGGCGTTAATGCGCCACGGTCTTGTTCGATTCGGCGTCCGATTCATCGGACGACATGGAGACCGGATCGGCTTCCGGATCCCACTCGATCGGCTGCGGCATCTCCAGAAGAGCATGCTGCAGCACCTCGCCCATGCGCGACACGGGCACGATCTCCAGGCCGTTCTTGACGTTGTCCGGGATCTCGGGAAGGTCCTTGGCGTTCTCCTCGGGGATCAGCACCTTGGTGATGCCGCCCCTGAGCGCTGCAAGCAACTTCTCCTTCAATCCGCCGATCGGCAGGACGCGGCCGCGAAGGGTGATCTCGCCCGTCATCGCCACGTTCTTGTTGACCGGAATGCCGGTCATCACCGAGACGATCGCGGTTGCCATGGCAACGCCTGCCGACGGTCCGTCCTTGGGCGTTGCGCCTTCCGGAACATGGACGTGAATGTCATTCTTGTCGAACATAGGCGGCTTGATGCCGAAGTCGACAGCGCGCGAGCGGACATAGGATGCCGCAGCCGAAATCGACTCCTTCATGACGTCACGCAGATTGCCGGTCACCGTCATGCGGCCCTTGCCGGGCATCATCACGCCCTCGATCGTCAGCAGTTCGCCGCCGACCTCGGTCCAGGCGAGACCCGTGACCACGCCGACCTGATCGTCGCCTTCCGCCTCGCCGTGGCGGAAGCGCTGAACGCCGAGATAATCCTCGAGATTATCGGCGGTGATATGGACGGCGGTCTTGTCGCCCTTGACGATTTCGGTCACGGCCTTGCGGGCAAGCTTCATCAGCTCGCGCTCAAGGCTGCGCACGCCGGCTTCCCGGGTGTACTGCTGGATCGTCCGCGTCAGCGCGGCGTCATCGACAGAGAACTCCTCCGGCTTCAGCGCATGCTCGCGGATCGCCTTCGGCAGCAGGTGGCGCCGGGCAATTTCCAGCTTTTCCTGCTCGGTGTAGCCGGCGATGCGAATGATCTCCATACGGTCCATCAGCGGGCCCGGAATGTCGAGCGTATTCGCCGTGGTGATGAACATCACGTTGGACAGGTCGTATTCGACTTCCAGGTAGTGATCCATAAAGGTCGAGTTCTGTTCCGGATCCAGCACCTCAAGCAGGGCCGAGGACGGATCGCCGCGGAAATCGGCGCCCATCTTGTCGATCTCGTCGAGCAGGAAGAGCGGGTTGTTCTTGCCGACCTTCTTCATCGACTGAACGATCTTGCCCGGCATGGAGCCGATATAGGTGCGGCGATGACCGCGGATTTCGCTTTCATCGCGAACGCCGCCGAGCGCCATGCGCACATATTCACGGCCGGTGGCCTTGGCGATCGATTGGGCGAGCGAGGTCTTGCCGACGCCGGGCGGGCCGACGAGGCAGAGGATCGGCCCCTTCAGCTTCTTGGCGCGCGCCTGCACCGCGAGATACTCGACAACGCGTTCCTTGACCTTCTCAAGGCCGAAATGATCTTCTTCCAGCACCTTTTCGGCAAGCTTCAGGTCGCGCTTGATCTTCGACTTGGAATTCCACGGCAGGCCGGTGAGCCAGTCGAGATAGTTGCGCACCACGGTCGCTTCCGCCGACATCGGGCTCATGTTGCGGAGCTTCTTCATCTCCGCTTCTGCCTTTTCGCGCGCTTCCTTGGTGAACTTGGTCTTCTTGATGCGCTCTTCGAGTTCGGTCATCTCATCACGACCGTCCTCACCCTCGCCAAGCTCCTTCTGAATGGCTTTCATCTGCTCATTCAGATAGTACTCACGCTGGGTCTTCTCCATCTGTCGCTTGACGCGGGTGCGGATACGCTTTTCGACCTGCAGGACGGAAATCTCGCCTTCCATGAAGCCGAGCGCCTTTTCGAGACGGCCCTTGACGCTGGTGGTTTCCAGCATTTCCTGCTTTTCGGTAATCTTGATCGCAAGATGCGAGGCAACCGTATCGGCAAGCTTCGAGTAGTCCTCGATCTGGCCAGCTGCACCCACAACCTCGGGCGAAACCTTCTTGTTGAGCTTCACATAGTTCTCGAACTCGGAAACCACCGAGCGGGCCAGCGCCTCGATCTCGACGGGATCTTCCTCCGGCTCGCCGAGCACTTCGGCATTGGCTTCGTAGAAGTCATTTTCCAGACGGACGTCGCCAATGGCCGCGCGGGCCTTGCCCTCGACCAGCACCTTGACCGTGCCGTCAGGCAGTTTCAGAAGCTGCAGCACATTGGCGATCGTGCCGATGCGGTAGAGCGCATCGGGCTCCGGGTCGTCATCGCTTGCGTTGACCTGGGTGACCAGCATGATCTGGCGGTCGGCATTCATCACCTCTTCCAGAGCGCGAATGGACTTCTCGCGGCCAACGAAGAGCGGAACGATCATGTGGGGGAAAACCACAATGTCACGCAATGGCAACACCGGGAACGCAGCATTTTCCGCTGCAGGCGCGTTCTGCGTCATGTCTTTTTCCTTTCAGGCAGCCCGGTAGCCTCCGGGCATTGACGGGCTCTGGGAGACAGCCCGAACGTTCTTGTCAATTGTTGCGGAACAAGTGGCGCTTTGAAAGGCCGATTTCAACCTTTGCCCCTGTTTTCACCGGAACAACGGACGACTGCAGGCGTTGGATGAGGTTTGTGGACAAAAACGACGAAGGCAGGGACCCTGCCCTGCCTTCCGAATCATTCCTGCGTGACGCTCGCGTCACGCCGAAGCATTTGCCTTGTCATCCGACCGATTGGCGTAGATATAGAGCGGCTGTGAGGTTCCGGAGACCACTTCGTCCGAAATCACCACCTCGCGCACGCCTTTCATCGCCGGCAGTTCGAACATGGTGTCGAGCAGGATCTTCTCCATGATCGAGCGCAGTCCGCGCGCGCCGGTCTTCCGCTCGATCGCCTTGCGGGCGATGGCAATCAGGGCGTCCTCGTGGAAGGTCAGTTCAACGTCTTCCATCTCGAACAGGCGCTGATACTGCTTCACAAGCGCGTTCTTCGGCGCCGTCAGGATCTGGACCAGGGCTTCCTCATCGAGATCCTCGAGCGTGGCGATGACCGGCAGACGACCGATGAATTCGGGGATCAGCCCGAACTTCACAAGATCCTCCGGCTCCAGGTCGCGCAGCACGTCGCCGACCTTGCGGTCATCGGCGGCCTTCACCGAAGCGCCGAAGCCGATCGATGTGCGTTCGCCGCGCGCGGAGATCACCTTGTCGAGACCGGCAAAAGCGCCGCCGCACAGAAACAGGATATTGGTCGTATCCACCTGCAGGAATTCCTGCTGCGGATGCTTGCGTCCGCCCTGCGGCGGAACGGAAGCGACCGTGCCTTCCATGATCTTCAGGAGCGCCTGCTGCACGCCCTCGCCCGAGACGTCGCGCGTGATCGACGGATTGTCCGACTTGCGCGAAATCTTGTCGACCTCGTCGATATAGACGATGCCGCGCTGGGCGCGTTCGACATTGTAGTCGGCAGACTGCAGCAGCTTCAGGATGATGTTTTCGACGTCCTCGCCGACATAACCCGCTTCCGTCAGCGTCGTCGCATCCGCCATGGTGAACGGCACGTCGATGATGCGGGCCAGCGTCTGGGCAAGATAGGTCTTGCCGCAGCCAGTCGGGCCGACAAGCAGGATGTTCGACTTAGACAGTTCGATATCGGAACTCTTGGAGGCGTGCGACAGCCGCTTATAGTGGTTATGCACCGCCACCGAGAGAATACGTTTCGCGTGGCTCTGGCCGATCACATACTCGTCCAGAACACCCATGATTTCCTGCGGCGTCGGCACGCCGTCGCTCGACTTCACCATCGAGGTCTTGTTTTCCTCGCGGATGATGTCCATGCACAACTCAACGCATTCATCGCAGATGAATACGGTCGGACCAGCGATCAGCTTGCGGACTTCGTGCTGACTCTTGCCGCAAAAGGAACAATAGAGCGTGTTCTTCGAGTCACCGCCATTGTTACCGCCGACTTTGCTCATTATCACTTCCTTCCAGTCGGCCGTTCCTTCTCATGAACGGCCTCACATTCTTGCTTCTGACGCGCGTCCGGATGCTTTCAAAACATCAGGGCAACAAAACGACGCGACAGGCTTACAGGCAACAGGCGCAAACGCGAAACAACGCCAGATCGTCATAAACCGGAATAACAGCTCCGGTTTTCCATACTATTAACGGCTTGCGCGCGGGTTTAAAGCCAAAAAACGCAATCGTGATCCCGAAACGCGTTCATTGCGCAGCCCGAACCCAGACCACGCAACCGGCCTTTTGAGGCCGGTTTCGCGATATGCCATCGACGGCAACTACGCCCAAATTCCGGCTGAAGATCAGTTGCCGCCCTCGATTTCACTGCGCGATGTCATGACCTTGTCGATCAGGCCCCAGTCCATCGCCTCGCTTGCATCCATGAAGTGGTCACGATCCAGCGTCTTTTCAACCTCTTCGTAAGTCTGGCCGCAATGGCGGACATAGACCTCGTTTAGGCGGCGCTTCATCTTCAGAATATCGCGGGCATGACGCTCGATATCGGATGCCTGGCCCTGGAAACCGCCGGAGGGCTGGTGCACCATCACACGTGCGTTCGGCGTGGCAAAGCGCATCCCCTTCTCGCCGGCGGCAAGCAGGAGCGAGCCCATCGAGGCTGCCTGGCCGATGCACAGCGTCGAGACCGCCGGACGGATGAACTGCATCGTGTCATAGATCGCCATGCCGGCGGTCACGACGCCGCCCGGCGAATTGATGTAGAGCGCGATTTCCTTCTTCGGGTTCTCCGCTTCGAGGAAAAGAAGCTGGGCGCAGATCAGGGACGCCAGATGATCCTCGACCGGACCGGTCAGGAAGATAATCCGCTCCTTGAGCAGGCGGGAATAGATGTCATAGGAACGCTCGCCGCGATTGGTCTGCTCGACAACCATGGGCACAAGCGCCATCGCGGTATCTACGGGATTTGTCATGTCTGTCCTTCGGCCGGCTGATCGTAACCGTTATCAATCGAATCTTTCATTACTCTCCTACATAGAGTGCCACACCCCGTCACTTCAAGAGATGGATTACGTCACCTCGCCGCCGATCGTCAGGCGACCCTCGCCGCACTGCGGCAATTCGACGGTCGAATGCGGCAGACACTGCTTGTTGTCAATTTTAAATCGATTAACTTCAAAAATGGCCCGGCTCAACCTGTGGTAGGGCTAAAGCAAGAAGGCTATGAACTCGGCCTCGTTTGTTCATTTCGGGGAGCGACATCCGGTCTTGCAATACAATCTGACGGCCGTTTTTGCCTGGGCGGCAGACTGCATTCTGCTGTCCGTGCTGCTTTTGCCGCTCTGGCTACGCAACAAGGATCGGCTGTTCATCTTGCTTTGGTCAGCTGCGCTGGCGCTGATGGGGCTCGGCCTTCTGGGCCTTACCTTTTTCACCCTCGAGACGGACCTGCTTTTCGCTCTGCCGATTGCAATGCTGGTTCTGGCCGAAGCGCTGACGGCGGCAGGCTTGTTCTCGCTTTACGGCGAGGACAGGCCTCTTCGCTTCACGGTCCTGGCTCTTTCCGTCTGGGTGTTCGCCTTCGTCGCGTTCCGCATTTCGGCGTTCGGGCACGTGGCTGCCGCGGCCAGCTATTTTCTCGCCGTCATCGTCATCGCCGTTTACGCCCTGCATTTTTACCGGCACAAGGCTGACTTCGCGGAGGTCCGTTTCCATCGTTCAATACCGGTCATCTTTCTGCTTGAGGCGATATCCGCCCTCGCATTCGCGGTTTTCTATCTGCTGGAAAGCCCGGCCAATCCGCATGAGGGTACACTGGCTTCAGCCGCGCTGATCACCGGCTTTGTCCTGTTTTCGGCGAAGGTCTGTCTGGCCGTCTGGCTTTCGATCGAAAAATATGAATTCCATCTGAAGAAGCTCGCCTTCAACGATCCCCTCACCGGCATTCTCAACCGCCGGGGATTTTTCGAAAGCATCGGTGAAAGGTTGAAATCGGCCGCGCCTTCGGACCTTTTCGCCTATCTGACCATCGACATCGATCATTTCAAATCGGTCAATGATCAGTTTGGGCATGGCGCCGGTGACGCCGCCCTTGTCTGTTTCACCAGGGCTGTCGAGGACGGCTTCGGCCGGCTGCACCTGTTCGGGCGAACCGGCGGCGAGGAATTTGCGATTTTCCTGAAGGTCGAGGATGTCCGCGAGGCGATCGAAACCGGCGAGCAGATCAGGCAGCGGCTGGCCAGCAACCATTGCGGTTGCACTGGCGTCACACAGCTGACAGTCAGCATTGGGATTGCCGTCCATCGCGGGGCCAACTTCGACCTGGAGACGATGCTCTCGCAATCGGACCGTGCGCTCTACGATGCCAAGAAGGACGGGCGAGACTGTGTCGTCGCCTACACTCAGGAGCGGCGGGCAGAGGACCGGCACCAGGCCTGACGCTGCTGCGCCGGCCCTGGCCCAAACCTGTGGACAATCTCACAATGAAAACGGGCGACCTGTGGATCGCCCGCTCTCCGCTCCGTCCCCATCGAGGTGCGGATCTCAGATCTTTGCGAATGCCTGCTCGAGATCGGCAATGATATCAGCAACATCCTCGATACCCACCGAAAGACGCACCACATCCGGCCCGGCGCCTGCGGCAACCTGCTGCTCCGGCGTAAGCTGTGCATGGGTTGTGGATGAGGGGTGGATAACCAGTGACTTGGTGTCGCCGATATTGGCCAGATGCGAGAACAGTTCGAGACCTTCGACAAAGGTCTTCCCAGCCTCGTAACCGCCCTTCAGGCCAAAGGTGAAGACGGCGCCGGCGCCCTTCGGTGAATAACGTTGCTGAAGCGCGTGGTTCTCGTCGTCTTCAAGGCCCGGATAGCTGACCCATGCCACCTTGTCCGACTGTTTCAGCCATTTGGCGACGGCAAGCGCATTGTCGCAATGGCGCTGCATGCGCAGCGGCAGGGTCTCGATCCCGGTTGCGATCATGAAGGCGTTGAACGGCGAGATCGCCGGCCCCAGATCGCGCAGGCTCAGAACGCGCGCGCCGAGCGCGAAGGCCATGCTGCCGAATGCCTCGTGCAGCACGATATTGTCATACTCGACCCGCGGCTCGCTCAGCATCGGATAGCGGCCGGATTTCGACCAGTCGAACGTGCCTCCGTCGACAAGGATGCCGCCCATGGAATTGCCGTGGCCGCCCAAAAACTTGGTCAGAGAGTGGACGACGATATCGGCGCCGTGCTCGATGGGTCGCACGAGATAGGGCGATGCCATGGTGTTGTCGACGATCAGCGGCAGGCCGTGATCATGCGCGACCTTCGCGATCGCGGCGATGTCGACGAAGGTGCCGCCGGGATTGGCAAGGCTTTCAATGTAAACGGCCTTGGTTTTCTCATCGATCTGGGCGGTGAAGCTTTCGATGTCACCGCTGTCGGCCCAGCGCACCGACCAGCCGAAATTCTCGAAGGCATGGCCGAACTGGTTGATCGAACCGCCGTAAAGCCTGCGTGCGGCGACGAAATTGTCGCCCGGCTGCATCAGCATATGGAAGGTCAGAAGCTGGGCGGAATGGCCGGAGGCGACCGCGAGCGCCGCCGCGCCGCCTTCGAGCGCAGCGACGCGCTCCTCCAGAACCGCTGTCGTCGGGTTCATGATGCGCGTGTAGATGTTGCCGAACGCCTTCAGGCCAAACAGCGCTGCGGCGTGATCGGAATCATTGAAGACGTAGGATGTCGTCTGGTAGATCGGCGTCGCCCGCGCATTGGTCGCGGGATCGGGCGCCGCTCCGGCATGAATCGAGAGCGTCGAAAAGCCCGGTTCTCTGTTATCCATCAAGTATTCCTTCCCTGTTTTGCAGACCGTCCCTAGTGTCTTCCGCCGGTCCTGTTTTGATCAAGATCAATGTCGCCTTTTATACAAACGTCAATATCGCTGTCGACCAATAGGAGCATCGCAATGGACGTTTTGACTGACGACAATCGCGCCGATGATCGTTATGCCGATTGGCGCAACGCCGCCCATTTCGAAGGCGAGGAGGCCGCCCTTCTGGCATTTCTCCAACGGATCGCCGAAGAGGACATTGCCACGGCTGAGCCGCGCGACGCCAGCGAAATGACGGAGATGATGAAAGCGCTCAACATTGATCCGGTCGAGGCCGAGTTTCAGTATCGCCGCCTTTATTACGGTATGCAGGCCAATTGCGCGGCATGCCGGGCAAAAGAACGCTGCCGCAACGATCTGGCCTGCAACTCCGCCGACCGGCATTTCCGCGATTACTGCGAGAACTCCGAAATCCTGAGCGAGATGCGGGCAGATCCGGACATGCTGCGCTTTGAGGGCTGAACGGGCCTCAGCCCATGAGACGCGGATATTCGATCGCCGGACACCGGTCCATCACAACGTCCAGTCCCCTCGCCCGCGCCTTTTTCGCGGCGTCTTCGTCGACGATATCGAGTTGCATCCAGATCGCCCTGGGCAGCGGATCGAGCGCCAGCGCCTCATCCACGATGCCGCCGACATGCTCGGAGGCGCGAAAAATATCGACCATGTCGATCGCGCCGGGGATCGCGGCCAGGTTTTCATAGACCGTCTTGCCATGAATCTCCTTTCCCGCAAGGCCGGGATTGACCGGCACCACCTCGTAACCCTTTGACAGCAGGAAGCCCATCACCCGATGGCTCGGCCGCTCCGGTTTCGGCGAAGCGCCGACAAGCGCGATGCGCCTGACCGATTGCAGGATGTCACGAATTTGCCCATCCTTTTCCGCAGGTTGTGTCATGGCTTTGAAAATCTCCCTATGGTATAAAGACCCATTAGACGTCCATGGAGGAGCCCCGACAAGGGCATTTGGCAGACCATGAAGCTTATTCTCGCAACAGCCTTGCTTTTGGCCGCCGCCGGTACCGCCGCGGCGCAGGAACCGATCAATCGTTACGACATTCAGGACATGACCTGCAATCAGGTTCACAGCATTCTCGGCCGCGAGGGCGCCGCGATCCTGCGTTATCCATCGCCCAGCGGCAGCGGCCGCACGCTCTACGACCGCTACGTCAACAGCCCGACCATCTGCTTCGCCCAGGGCGGACACGCCGTCCAGCGCGTCGTGCCGACCAAGGATACCAAAGGCTGCCCGACCCTCTCCTGCAGGCCCGGACCGCCGGAATGCGACATGCTCGGCTTCGATATGTTCTATTGCGACAACGACAACTGACCGGTTCCCGCGGTCAACGCTTCAAGCCATGACACCGGCGGCGCGTGCCGCCGGAAAAACACCGTCAGGGCTTCACCTCCTGTCGATCGGTTGTTAAGCTTTTGCTGATCTCCGAAGGTCTTTTCACAAGCTTCGTTTCGCGCGGAGCCGGATGATCGCTCCGGCAGATGTAGGCGCGCGCTGCTGGTCCATTCCGGGCGCCAGGCAAAGAAAAGAGCTATCCATGGCAGAGAGTATCGCACATTACATTGCCCGCTATCTCGGCGAGGCAGGGGTTAAGCGCATCTGGGGCGTGACCGGCGATTCGCTGAATGGCCTCAGCGACAGTATCGGGCGGCTGAAGACGCTCGAATGGATGGGCACGCGCCATGAGGAGGCTGCCGCCTTCGCCGCCGGCGCCGAGGCGCATATCACCGGCGAACTGGCGGTTTGCGCCGGCTCCTGCGGACCGGGAAACCTGCACCTGATCAACGGCTTGTACGATTGCAATCGCAATCACGTTCCCGTCCTGGCGATCGCCGCCCACATCCCCTCCTCCGAAATCGGCAGCGGCTATTTCCAGGAAACCCATCCGCAGGAGCTGTTCCGCGAATGCAGCGTCTATTGCGAACTGATTTCCTCGCCCGACCAGATGCCCTATGTGCTGGAAGTCGCCATGCGTACGGCCATCGCCAAAAAGGGCGTCGCCGTCATCGTCCTGCCGGGCGACATCGCGCTGAAGGAAATGCCGGGCGACACCACCATCCGCTGGAATACGCCGGCTCAACCCTCCATGGTGCCGCCGGAAGCCGAGATCGACAGGCTCGCCGACCTGCTGAACGCCGGCAGCAATATCACGCTTTTGTGCGGCGCGGGCTGCGCCGGCGCGCGCGACGACCTGCTGGCCCTTGCCGAGGCGCTGCAATCGCCGATGGTGCACGCCATGCGCGGCAAGGAATTCATCGAATATGACAATCCCTACGATGTCGGCATGACCGGCCTCATTGGCTTTTCCTCCGGCTATCATGCCATGGGTTCGGCCGATACGCTGCTCATCCTCGGCTCATCCTTCCCCTACCGCGCCTTCTATCCCGAAGGGGCGAAGGTCGCGCAGGTCGACACCCGCGCCGAAGCGCTCGGCGCCCATACCCAGGTCGATCTCGCCATTCTCGGCGACGTCGGCTCCACAATCCGCGCGCTGTTGCCGAAGCTGAAGAAGGATCGGAGCAGCAAATTCCTCGACAACGCCGTCAAGCATTACGGGAAGGCACGCGAGGCGCTTGATTCTCTCGCCTCCGAGAAAAGCGCCAAGGGCAACATCCATCCCCAATATCTCGCCAGACTGCTGAGCGAGAAGGCGGATGACGACACGATCTTCACCTGCGATGTCGGCACGCCGACCGTCTGGGCCGCGCGCTATGTCGGCATGAACGGCAAGCGCCGGCTGATCGGCTCGTTCTCGCACGGCTCCATGGCAAACGCGCTGTCGCAGGCAATCGGCGCCCAGGCCATCGATCCCGACCGGCAGGTGATCGCCATGTGCGGCGATGGCGGCTTCTCCATGCTGATGGGCGACGTTTTGTCCGTGACGCAGTTGAACCTGCCGATCAAGATCGTCGTATTCCACAACCGCTCACTCGGATTTGTGGCAATGGAAATGAAGGCGGGCGGCTATATTTCCGATTCGACCGATCTCAGCAGTCCCGACTTTGCCCGCATCGCGGAAGCCGCCGGCATGAAGGGCATCAAGGTGGAAGACGCCAAGGCGCTTCCCGCCGCCCTCGACGAGGCGCTCAAGACGCCCGGCCCGGTTCTGGTCGATGTGATGACGGCAAAGCAGGAACTCGCGATGCCGCCGCAGATCACCATGGAACAGGCCAAGGGTTTCAGCCTCTACATGATGCGCGCGATCCTCAACGGTCGCGGTGACGAACTGGTGCAGTTGACGAAGACGAATCTGCGCTGACTGAAAAGCGGAAAGACCCGCGATCAAGGCGGGTCCAGACCGCTGATAAACCTGTTGGAGATGTGAGAAGCCTGCTCCCCATTCTCCGTCACCCCGGCCTTGAGCCGGGGTCCAGGGCCACAGACACGCCTTTTGCCACGGCGCCTTACACGCCACAGCCCCACTATTTGGCCATGGATGCCGGCTCAAGGCCGGCATGACGGATGAGGGTGAAGCGTGGCTTATCAATAAACTGTGGGCCCGCGATCAAGGCGGGCCTTTTTCCGTTCGGGACAGTTCGTCTCATTCTTTCCGGTGCAAAGCAGATGCCCCTTATTCGCGACCCGGCAAGGCTGCCCGGCAGGCAGAGGCAAACAAAACAACCGGCAGGACGAGATAGCCGCAAAGAACGAGAACCTGCCCCTGCCAATGGCTGACGGTATAGTCCGCTCCGCAGGGCGTGCCGGCGTAGAGCGCGCCAATCCATGCGTCCCTGGTCGAGAAAAGCAGGATCATTGCCATGGCCGCAGTGACGATGGCTCCGCTCTGCCTCACGGCGCCCCTGGCCTTGCCGCCCCAAAGGACAAGGCCGATGGCACTTGCCAAAAGCGGCGAGGACAAGCTGGCGCCGGCCAGGAACGGATCATCTGATCCCTGGGTGCACGTGCCGGTGAAGCCCAGAAGCTGCAGCGGTATGGCAGGAATCGCAAGCAATGCCGCCGACCATGCCCACAGGCGCAAGTAGGCCAGCACCACAGACGAGATGAGAAACAGCAGGAGGAAGGCCCCTGCGATGACAATGACGCCTGTCACAGTCTGCCTCTTTCAGGCTGCGGTGTGAATTTCAGCAACCTGCCGGACCCATCAAACCTGCGCCCCGCGGTCTCCATCTTGCCCACTTGATCAATCCTCATGGTCCTTGGTCGGAAATTCCGGCCGGCGGAAGGTCGAGGAAACCATGGTCAGGCCGGCGCCGATCGCGCCGACGGTGAAGATCACCTGCAGGCCGGCGCTGGTGGTTGCGGCCAGCATCATGTCGGATTTTTCGAGCGGCTGGACGGTGATCTCCAGAAGGCCGATGATCCAGTGGGCGGCGGCGCTTCCCGGCACCATGGGGATGCAGCCGGCAACCGCAATGGCATTGCCGACGCGACGCACAGGAAACGGCGTGTTGTAGGAAAGTTCGACGACCAGCGCGACGGCCACGGCAGCGGCAAAGGAGGCGGCTTCCAGCGGCCAGCCATTGAGCATGCAGAAGGTTCTGACCGCAAGCGCCAGCGCACCGGCCAGTGCTGCCCAGCCAAGATTGCGATAGCCGAAGTTAAACAGCACACCGAAGCCTGCGGCCGCGACCGCGCCGAAAAAGGCGTGATGGGCGATATTGGGCGCGGATTTTGTCGCGTCCTGCAGACCGGCGCCGAGCACGATATGCGCCGCGCCGACGCCCAATGTGATAAAGACGAGGATCATCGCCACGGTGACGAAACGGGCGCTGCCGAGCGTCGGGAACCCCTCCATGATATCCGTCTGCGCATTCATGGATGGCACGCCCGGCACCAGCATCAGCACCGCCGCGCTCATCGAGGTGTCGATCATCGTGCTGCCCATGGCCATGGCCCCAAGCCCCGAGAGCACAGCGGCGGCAAAAGCGACGGTGGCGGTGACGACGAAAGCATTGTAATGCCGTTCGAGCAGCACCAGCCGTATATATTGCCCGATCATGCTGGCGATCAGCGTCGTGACGAAAGCCGGTGCATCGGCGCCCAGAAGCCGGCCGAACGCGGCGCAGGCAAGCCCGGCAGCAAAGACGTTCAGCAGCTTGTGATGCTTTGGCGTCGCTGTTGTCGCCGCGGTCAGCTTTTGCTCCACCGCGGCAGGCGTCAGCCCGCCCCTGCCCGTTTCGGCGCAGATTTCGCGAACCCGATGGTTGATGCGCATATTGACGCCGTGATGGGCGACCCCGACCATGTGTGTTGACGTGCAAACGCCGTCGCCGACGGTCGTCGAGATCGAGGCGAAACCAACGCGGATTTCCGCGTTCTTGACGCCGAGGCCGATCGCGACTTTTCTGACGCCCTCGCGCACGACGGCGGATTTCGCGCCGGTCTCCATCAGGATGCGGCCGGCCTCCAGCGCGACGAGCGCCACCTTCTCCAGCGTTCTTTGTCGGAACAGAAGCTCTGAAACCCCGTCATCATGCGTGCCTGCGCGGGTCTCGTCAGCCGGTGAACCTGTTTCAGTCATTGCCTCTCCTGTCGCACACGCGACGCATTGGAACGGGGATCAAATGGCGGGCATCGCCTCAGCGGCTGGCCGGCGGCGAAACTAGACGCAGCGCGCGCATTCGCCTTGCTCTATGTCAAGCAAGCCACGCCAGCCGCTCTCCGATCCTAGCCAAAATGCGGAGAAGAGAAAACAGGGTCAGCCGAGGGTGACGGTACCGCGTAGCAATTTCAAGTACTGAAGCAAGTCGAACCCGTTTATGACAGTTTTACGACAGTTATGTGACGGTTTTTTAAAATGAAACACGGGTTTCTCGCCGTTTATGAATTTTTTACAACATGCTATGCTTGCCTATATTTCATTGTTATACGACTTCCGTTTTCAACCAAACCTCAAAAGGGCTATCTGATGAAAATCGGAAATTTTACCAAGGGCGCTAAGGTTGCTGCCGTTGCCGCCGCCATGGTCGTAACCGGCACTGTCGCTCAGGCTGCCGACACCTCGCTGACCGGCTCGGGCGCTTCTTTCCCCTTCCCGCTCTACTCGGCCTGGTTTAAGGATTTTGGCCAGAAGACCGGAATTGAAGTCAACTACCAGGCCAAGGGCTCCGGCGGCGGTATCGAAGACTTCATCAACGGCGTCGTCGACTTCGCAGCGTCCGATGCTGCCATGAACGACGAAGAAATGGCCAAGGTTGACGGCGGCGTCGTTCTCCTGCCGATGACGGCCGGCGAAATCGTTCTCGCCTACAACCTTGATGGCGTTTCCGAGCTGAAGCTGCCGCGCGACGTCTACCCGAAGATTTTCCTCGGTGAAATCACCAAGTGGAACGACGAAGCCATCGCCGCCGCCAACGAAGGCGTCGACCTTCCCGACGAAGACATCACGGTTGTCGTTCGCGCTGATTCCTCGGGCACCAACTTCAACTTCACCAATCACCTTTCGGCGATCTCGACCGAATTCGAAAGCACCGTCGGCGGCGGCAAGACCGTTCCGTGGCCGAAGGCTTCGAACTTCGTAGCCGCTCCGGGCAACCAGGGCATCACCGCCACGGTCAAGCAGACCCCCGGCGCCATCGGCTACATCGAGTACGGCTACGCCCAGCAGACCAACACGCCTTATGCCATGCTTGAAAACCAGGCCGGCAACTTCGTGAAGGCTGGTCCGGAAGCTGGTAGCGCCGCTCTTGCTTCGGCCGAACTCGACGAAAACAACGTTGCCTTCATCGTTGACCCGAAGGGCGCCGATTCCTATCCGATCGCCACCTTCACCTGGCTGCTCCTCTACAAGTCCGGCCAGGACGCCGACACGGTTGCCGCGATCAAGGAAATGGTCAACTACGGCCTGACCACCGGCCAGACCATGGCTGACAAGCTCGGCTACATTCCGCTGCCGGAAAATGTCATCGAAATCAACAAGAAGTCGCTCGAAGAAATCGGCGGCTGATTTCGGTCACAATGATCTTCTGCCGGGGCGTAACATGTTGCGCCCCGGCTTTGTTGACACTCAACCAGACATTTACGCTCTCTCCAGTCAGATCGCGAGCCTTGTTCCGATCACCGTTTCCAGGAGCCCCTAGATGGCCGAAAAGCCGAAATCCGTTACGCCACGTGGTGGCAGCGTTTCGAGACCGCCGACCGCTTTCGAATACGGTTACGACAAGTCCTTTCGCTTTCTGACGCTTTTCGCAGGGCTGCTCACGATCGCCCTGTTGCTCTATATTTTCTACAAGATCGGCTCGCAGGCGGCGCCGGCCATGCGGGAATACGGGCTTTCCTTCCTGACAACGGTTGAGTGGAACCCGAACACCAACGAATTCGGCATTCTGGCCGAGATCTGGGGCACACTTTACTCCTCGCTGCTCGCTCTGCTCTTCGGCGGCGGCCTCGGCATCGCCGTCGCGATCTTCCTGACGCAGGGCTTCCTGAATGCGCGCCTTGCCTGGATCTTCCGCCTGATCGTCGAGATGCTGGCGGCCATCCCGTCGGTCGTCTACGGTCTCTGGGGCATCTACGTCCTCATCCCCGCCATCCGCCCCTTCGCCCGCTGGCTGCATGATACGTTCGGCTTCGTTCCCTTCTTCTCCACGTCGCTTGCCGGCCCCGGCATGTTCCCGGCCATGATCGTGCTGTCGATCATGATCCTGCCGACCGTTGCCGCGATCTCGCAGGACGCCTTCAAGGCGATCCCGCTGAAGGTCCAGGAAGCCGCCTACGGCATGGGCACGACCAAGTGGGAAGCGATCCGCAAGGTCATCCTGCCCACCGCTTCGGGCGGCATCTTCGCCTCGCTGGTTCTCGGCTTCGGCCGCGCGCTCGGCGAAACCATGGCGCTTGCCATGTTGATCGGCAATTCGCAGCAGGTCTCGCTGTCGCTGTTCTCGCCCGCGACCACGCTCGCATCGCTTCTCGCCTCCACCTTCCCCGAGGCCGGGGCCAACCAGATCGGCCCGCTGATGTATGCGGCCGTAGTGCTGCTGATGATCACGATGGCGGTCAACATCATCGGTACGGTCATCATGAACTACACGTCTCGCCAGACGGTCACGTGAGGCTTGAGAGGGATCGAAACAATGACGGACGAAACCACGATGAATCCCGAGGTTGTCGCGCTCGGCAACCCGAATCTGAGCTTCTCCTTCGCCGAACGGCGGACGCTGATGAACTTCATCCAGACGATTATTCTCTGGATCCTGGCCGGCATCGCCGCCATTCCGCTGATCTCGGTCCTGTGGATGCTGATCAGCCGCGGCGGCGTGCGCCTCAGCCTTGCGATCTTCACCGAATTGCCGCCGGCGCCGTTTGAACAGGGCGGCGGCATCGGCAATGCCATCCTCGGCACGCTGGTCATGGTTGCGATTGCATCGGTTATCTCGATCCCGATCGGCGTGCTGGGCGGCATCTACACGGGGCTGATCAACCCCGATGGCCGCTTTGCCTCGCTCGTCCGCTTTGTCGGCAAGGTGCTGACGGGCTTTCCCTCGATCCTTGCCGGCGTCTTTGTCTACGCCTGGCTGGTGATCATGATGAAGACCTATTCGGCGATCGCCGGCGGTCTGTCGCTCGCCATCCTCATGCTGCCGACGGTTCTTCTGACCTCTGAACAAGCCTTCCGCATGGTGCCGCAGCGGATGAAGGATGCGGCCTATGGCATGGGCTGCAATGCCACACAGGTTGCGCTGAAAATTGTTTTGCCGACAGCGCTGCCAGGTGTTATGACCGGTGTAATGCTTGCGGTAGCGGGTGCGTCCGGTGAATCGGCCCCGCTTCTGTTTACGGCACTCTTTTCGAATTACTGGATCGGAAGCTTTACGGAGCCGACAGCATCATTGTCGATTTTGATCTACAATTTTTCGGCAATGCCCTATGAAAACCAGATTGAACTTGCATGGACAGCCTCTCTCGTACTGGTCTTGATCGTGCTCGTTTTCAACATTCTCAGTCGCTCGTTCGGCACCCGCCGCGTGTAAGAGAAAAAGGTCGTTTGAGATGTCTATCGAAATGGAAATGAACAAGATTGACGCCACAGCCGGCAAGCAGGACGCCGGAGATGTCGCAATCGGCGCGAATATCGAAAAGATCTACTACGGCGATTTCCTTGCCGTTCGCGACGCCAATGTCGATATCGAAAAGGGCAAGATCACCGGCTTCATCGGCCCGTCGGGCTGCGGCAAGTCAACCGTGTTGCGCTCGCTCAACCGCATGAACGACCTGATCCCGATCTTCCGCCTTGAAGGCCATGTTCATTTCCTCGGACAGGACGTATACGGCAAGAATGTCGATCCGGTTGTCGTGCGCCGTCACATCGGCATGGTGTTCCAGCAGCCGAACCCGTTCTCGATGAGCATTTTCGAAAACGTCGCCTTCGGCCTGCGCCTGAACGGCTTCAAGGGCGACATCAATGCCCGCGTTGAAAAGGCGCTTCGTCGCGCGGCGCTGTGGAACGAAGTCAAGGACAAGCTGAAGCAGAATGGCCTGTCGCTTTCCGGCGGCCAGCAGCAGCGCCTGTGCATCGCCCGCGCCATCGCAACAGAGCCGACCGTGCTCTTGATGGATGAGCCCTGCTCCGCGCTTGACCCGATCGCCACACGCCAGATCGAAGAGCTGATGCTCGAGCTAAAGAAGGACTACACGGTCGCGATCGTGACGCATAACATGCAGCAGGCGATCCGCGTTGCCGACAAGACGGCCTTCTTCTCCGTCGACATGTCGCAGGGCGGCCGCACCGGCTTCCTCGTCGAGGTCGGCGACACCAAGCAGATCTTCGAAAACCCGAAGCAGCAGCTGACCAAGGAGTATCTCTCCGGCGAGTTCAGCTGAGGCTGCTCCGTTATCCGGACTGTTTTTGCGGGCGGCTTCATTGTGAAGCCGCCCTTTTGATTGTCCGGCGGGCACGGCGCAGCGGAGACCCATCCGGGCCTGCCATTGATCTGAGGCCGTGCCGGCTCTACCATTGACCTCGTCATTCAATCTTTTCGCGGCCCGTGCGCGCGAGAAACACCGGTCTTGAGGCACTGAAACGCGACATGTTCAAGCACAGTCTTGACCTTGCCAGGATTGAACAGAAACTGCGCGATACCCAGCGTCAGTTCGACCGCATCAATGCGGTGCTGACCATGCATCGCGAGGGCATGCCGGACAGCGTGGTGGAGCACATGCTGGAAGGCTATGCCTATGTGAACGCTCTGCTGCGCGAGGGAACCGACATCCTCAAGCTTGGCCAGTTCCACCATCTGCTTGAGTTGAATCATCTGGTGCTTTGCGGTTCCTCGCGCGAGGCCCGGTCGGAATTCAGCAACCATATTCAGCGCACGGAAGAACACTTCTACGATCGCGAGGAAGGGGACATCGGCGGGCTGGTCGACTGGTACCAGCGCGCCAAAGGCAAAACCGTGCGTAAGCGCGCCGCCGGCGTCTATGTGCGCGTGTTGAGCCGCCCGCAACTCTTCATCGAGGGCAACCACCGCACGGGCGCGCTGATCATGAGCTATATTCTCGGACGAGAAGGCCTGCCGCCCTTCGTGCTGACTCCGGAAAATGCCGAAGCCTATTTCAACCCATCAACGCTGGTGCGCGACGCCCACAAATATTCGATGGACGAGCTGGTCAAGATCCCGAAGCTCAAGCGCTATTTCGCCAAATTCCTCGAAGAGACGGAGGATGACAGCCTCGTCGTGAAGACAAAGTCGCTGGAAGCCACATGAGCGGCCTCAGCCGACCTTCACCACAATGCGTCCGCGCACCTTGCCGGCAAGAATGTCTTCGGCAGCCTGCGGAAGATCTTTGAGAGCGACCTCGCCTTCCGTCGCCAGCGCGATCTGTTCGGATGACAACTGCGTCTGCAGCAAGCGCCAGGCGGCCTCGCGGCGTTTCTTCGGCGCCATAACGGAATCGACCCCGATCAGCGCCACGGAGCGCAGGATATGCGGCATCACCGAGGCCGGAAGGTCCGGCCCGCCCGCAAGCCCACAGGCCGTCACCGCGCCGCCATAGACCGTCTGTGCCAGCACATTGGCGAGCGTCGTCGAACCAACACTGTCAACCGCGCCGGTCCAGCGTTCAGCCTGCAGCGGCTTTCCGGCTTCCGAAAGCTCACGCCGATCGATGAAATCGGATGCCCCGAGCTGGCGCAGGTAGTCGTGCGTTTCCGGCCGGCCGGTCGAGGCGGTAACGCTGAAGCCGAGCGAGGCGAGAAGCGCCACCGCGTAGGAGCCGACGCCGCCGGCTGCACCGGTAACCAGCACCTTGCCTTCTTCCGTGGAAAGCGCACCCCAGGCCAGCAACTGATTGACGCACAGCGCCGCCGTATAGCCGGCCGTGCCGATCGCCATCGCTTGTTTCTGGGTCAGCCCCTCGGGCTGCGGCATCAGCCATTCCGGCTTGACCCGCTGATAGGCGCTGTATGCGCCCCATTCGGTCTCCGACATGCCGTTGCCATTGGCGATCACCCTGTCGCCGGGCTTGAAGGCCTCGGACGCCGATTCGACCACCGTTCCGGCGATATCAATGCCCGGCACCATGGGAAAGCGACGTGCGATACGCCCCTTCCCCGTGACCGACAGACCGTCCTTGTAATTGAGGCTCGAATAGTCGACCCGCACAAGGACGGGCAGATCCGGAAGATCGGCAAGTCTGAGTTTAGTCAGGCTTGCCTTCGGATTATCCTTGTCGCGGATCAGCAGAGATTCAAAGGTCTCAGTCATCATATACTCCATGTTTGGCGGGAGGATAACGTCGTCACCACGCCGATGGCAATGCGTCCTGTCAATTCGAGATGGCGACGCGCGCCACCGCGATCTGTGCCGCCAGCGCGGCATTGTTCTTTACCAGCGCGATATTGGCGGCCAGGCTGCGACCTTGCGAAAGCTCGTTGATCCGGGCGAGCAGGAACGGCGTCAGCTCCTTGCGGCTGATGCCCTTCTCGCTGGCTTCCCGGAGTGCGTCCTCGATCGTCCCGTCGATGAAATCGTGGCTGAGCGCGTCAGCTTCCGGGACGGGGTTGGCGACGAGAATGCCGGTTCCGGTTTTAAGCGCGTCATGCAGCGCCATGGCCTTCGCGATGTCCTCGGCGCTGTCCATGCGATGATCGGCCGCATACCCGCTCGAACGGGTGAAAAAGGCCGGGAAGTCGTCGCTTCGATAGGCCATGACGGGTACGCGTTGCGTCTCCAGCACTTCCAGCGTCTTCGGAATATCGAGGATCGACTTTACGCCGGCGCAGATGACGGTGACGGCTGTCCGGCCCAGTTCGGTCAGGTCGGCGGAAATATCGAAAGTCTGCTCGGCGCCGCGGTGGACGCCGCCGACCCCGCCGGTGGCGAAGATCGGAATGCCGGCCAGAGCCGCAATCTTCATTGTTGCCGAGACGGTCGTTCCCGCCGTCTGGCCCTTGACCATCGCTACGGCAAGATCCCGTCCCGATGCCTTGACGACACCGTCCTCGACCTTCGCGAGACGTTCGATGACATCTTCCTCGAGGCCCGCATGCAGCTTGCCGTCGATCACGGCGATCGTTGCCGGGACGGCGCCGTTTGCCCGCACCACGGCCTCGACGGCGAGCGCGGTCTCGAGGTTGGCCGGATAGGGCATACCGTGGGTGATGATGGTGGACTCCAGCGCCACGACCGGCTTGCCGCCGGCGATCGCGGTTTCGACTTCGCCGCTCTTGATGATTTCGATCTCAGACAAGGTGATCTCCTTCAGTCATGTCGAGCCGGTGAAGATTGGCCTCGACGAAATGGTTGGACAGGTCCGGATGGACGCTCGCCGCCGTTTCCGTGGTCAGCGAGCCGATGAGCGCGCCCTTGCGCACCGCCTCGGTCAGCGTGTCATTCCGGGTATAGAAGTTGAGCGTGCCGGCGATCATCGCGTCGCCCGCACCGGTCATGTCGACGGGCTCCGCCCTGACGACGGGAATGTGGGTCGTGCCTTCGGGCCCGCAGACAACAACCCCGATTGCCCCGCAGGAGAGAATGACGGCGGCCGCGCCGGCTTCATGCAAAAGACTGGCCGCCTCTCCCATACCATTGATATCATGTGTAAAAGCCTTTCCGAGAAAGGCTGACGCTTCGTCCAGATTCAAAAACAGCAGGTCGACCCCTGCGAGGCTTTGCGGCAAGCGCATGACCTTCGGCGTCGAAACGGCGTCAATGGCCAGCCTGAAACGGCTTTGCGGCCGCTTCGCGATCAGCGTCGCAAGCGTTTCGGCAGGAAGGTTGCAGTCGGCAAAGACCAGGCTGGCGGAGGCAATGGCGGGCCAGACGGTTTCGATCATCGCCGGCGTCAGCTGATCGAAGATCGCCATGTCGGCAATGCCATAGGCCAGCTCTCCGGTGGGCTCGAGGATTGCCGCATATTCGGCCGTGCGTTGATCGGAAAGCGTCATGACATGGGCAACGTCAACGCCCCGCTCTCGCAAATGGGCAAGGAGCGAGCGCCCGTTCTCGTCATTTCCCACGGTCGTCACGAACCCTGTCGTGGTGCCGAGCAGCGAAAGGTTCTCCGCTACATTGCGCGCCACGCCGCCGAAGCTGCGCATGCCTTCGACCGGGTTCGAAGTCCCGGCAATCAGCGGCGTGCGGGCCACATACTTGCGGTCGATAACCGCGCCGCCGATCGCGATCACCCGGCCCTCCGGCGGAAGCACATAGCCACGGCCGAGAATATGCCCGCGCTCCGTCAGCCGCATGATATGCGCCGCCACGGCGGGACGCGAAATGCCAAGTCGTTCGGCCATGGCCTGCTGGCCGGCAAAGGGGTCTTCGCGGATGAGGCGAAGAAGCGCGCTTTCGATTGAACTGAATTGCGGCATGACAATGAACCATCGGACTGTTGATGGTCATCTGTAACACAAGTTATTCAAAAAACAACTGTTACAAAACCATCTCGGTCGATCCGGAGCCTCAGGCGTCAGCGCAATTCAGCACTGGCTCCTGCCATCCGTCATTTTGACGCACCGGGAAAATCGGGCCCTTTTTTACCAAAGTTTAGCGCCCGAATGCCTTTTTTCCCCGGCATCGCGGTGCTATAGCCCTCGGGACTTCTTGCAACAAAAGGGCGTTTTCGACGGCGCCCGCTAGACGAGGATGGATAATGACGAAGATCAAGGTGGCAAATCCGGTCGTCGATCTCGACGGCGATGAAATGACCCGCATCATCTGGCAGTTCATCAAAGAAAAGCTGATTTTCCCGTATCTCGACCTGCCGATCGAATATTACGACCTTTCGGTCGAAAACCGCGACGCCACCGACGACCAGGTTACCGTTGATGCCGCCAACGCCATCAAGAAGCACGGCGTCGGCATCAAATGCGCGACCATCACGCCGGATGAGGCCCGCGTCGAGGAATTCGGCCTGAAGAAGATGTGGCGCTCGCCGAACGGCACGATCCGCAACATTCTCGGCGGCGTCATCTTCCGCGAGCCGATCATCATGCAGAATGTTCCGCGCCTGGTTCCCGGCTGGACCCAGCCGATCATCGTCGGCCGTCACGCCTTCGGCGACCAGTACCGCGCCACTGATTTCAAGTTCCCCGGCAAGGGCAAGCTGACCATCAAGTTCGTCGGCGAGGACGGTCAGGAAATCGAACATGAAGTCTTCGACGCCCCCTCCTCCGGCGTTGCCATGGCGATGTACAACCTCGACGATTCGATCCGCGATTTCGCCCGGGCCTCTCTGAACTACGCCCTGATGCGCGGCGTTCCGTGCTACCTGTCGACCAAGAACACCATCCTGAAGGCCTATGATGGCCGCTTCAAGGATCTGTTCCAGGAGATCTACGAGGCCGAGTTCAAGGAGCAGTTCGAAGCCAAGAAGATCTGGTACGAACACCGCCTGATCGACGATATGGTCGCAGCGTCCCTGAAGTGGTCCGGCGGCTATGTCTGGGCCTGCAAGAACTATGACGGCGACGTCCAGTCCGACATCGTGGCCCAGGGCTTCGGCTCGCTCGGCCTGATGACCTCGGTTCTGATGACGCCGGACGGCAAGACGGTGGAAGCCGAAGCTGCCCACGGTACGGTGACCCGTCACTACCGCCAGCACCAGAAGGGTCAGGAAACCTCGACCAACTCGATCGCCTCGATCTTCGCCTGGACGCGCGGTCTTGCCCATCGCGGCAAGCTCGACGGCAACGAGGAACTGACCAACTTCGCCCACACGCTGGAGAAGGTCTGCATCGACACCGTCGAAAGCGGCCACATGACCAAGGACCTGGCGCTCCTGATCGGTCCCGATCAACCGTGGCTGTCGACCACCGCCTTCCTCGACAAGATCGACGAGAACCTGCAGAAGGCCATGGCCGCCTGAGGCAGACGGTTTCAGAATACCGAGAACCCGGCGCTCGCGCCGGGTTCAGTCTTTTTGACAAAGCCGGTTGCAGTGGCAAAGAGCTCGCTCCGGTTCTCCGTCACCCCGGCCCTGAGCCGGGGTCCAGGGCCACAAAAACAGTATTTATAACAGTACTTTAATCGCGACGGCTCTCGCCTCTTGGCCCTAGATGCCGGCTCAAGGCCGGCATGACGGATGAGGGTGAAGCGAACTTTGTCAGCAGTCTGAACCCGGCGCTCGCGCCGGGTTCAGTCTTTTTGACGACGCTCTATCTTTCCGGGTGCATCCTCGGGCTTGACCCACTGCGATGTCCGCAAGGTCCAAAACCCTGAAATGAATGGTCGGTCGGCGGCGTGAAGACGTCCCTCGCGCCGAAATCCTGTTGGTCAATGATGCCGCGTTTTGCCTGCGATCAGCCAGAGCCGCACGGCCCCGTTCACCAAAGTCTGATGCGCACGCCTGGCAAAACCGAATCCCCTTCACTCTCGCTTCTTTTTGGATAACAATATCCGCCGTAGCCGCTTAGGAGGCCGGAAGCCTTCACCTGCACCGCAGATGTGCACACCATGGCTTTGAAGCGGGACCGGGGAGATAGCGATGGCTTATGGTTCGAGGCCGGCAGAAATCCTGTTGGTCAATGATGCCGCGTTTTGCCTGCGATCAGCCAGAGCCGCACGGCCCCGTTCACCAAAGTCTGATGCGCAGCAAAACCGAATCCCCTTCACTCTCGCTTCTTTTTGGATAACAATATCCGCCGTAGCCGCTTAGGAGGCCGGAAGCTGCACCGCAGATGTGCACACCGGAAGCGGGAGGAGATAGCGATGGCTTATGGTTCGAGGCCGGCCGGAAACCGGGCCCATGCCGATATCGTGACTGCAACGGCGCTTTCCGCAAACGGTCCGGCGCGATCGTCGGTCGCCGCGTCCTGGTGGCGCTCGCTGGTTCAGCACGGCCTCGATCCGGCAGGAGCCAGGCCGCGCCGGGCCGAAACGCTCAGCGGACCGGAACTGAAGCAGCGGATGGAAAATTCCGATCTGTTGATGCATGTGGCGCGCGCCAAGCTCGATCATCTCTACAAATGCGTCTCGCTTTCCGCCTGCGGCGTTTTCCTGAGCGATGCCGATGGCGTGGTTCTCGATGCGCGCTGGCGCAGCGGCGACCAGACGAGTTTCGAAAGCTGGGGCCTCAAACCCGGCAGGAGTTGGTCGGAGGCGGCCGTCGGCACCAACGGCATCGGAACCTGCCTTGCCGAGGAACGTCCGCTCATCATCCATCGCGACGAGCATTTTCTCGATCGCAACATCTCCATGAGCTGCATCGACGCCCCGATCTACGGCGCTGACGGCCAGTTGATCGGCGCGCTCGACATTTCGTCCGCCCGAAGCGACCAGACCGCGGCCGCCAACCAGATGATCGCGGCGCTCGTGCGCGAAACCGCGCGCAAGATCGAGGCGGACTGCTTCCGCCACGGGCACAGCGGGGAGCGCGTGATTCTCATCGATGACGGAGACGAAGGCGATGCGGCCCTGACCGGCGGGACTGCCGTGGCGCTGCTTGCCGTCGACGAAAATGATCTGGTGATCGGCGCCACACGCGGCGCCCGCCTGGCGCTCGGTCTCGCCGCTTCAGGCCCGTTCTCTCCCGTCCCCGCCGACGACCTGCTTTCCGGCGGCGCGGCGGACACCGGCCTCGCTTCCGCCGAGCGCGCCGTCATTCTCAAGGCGCTCGCCCGTCAGAACGGCAATGCAAGCCGTGCCGCGAAGGAACTCGGCATCGGGCGCGCGACGCTCTACCGCCGCATGAAACGGCTCGGTCTGCCCTCCCGGTTCGAACAGAACTAGCGCAATCGGCAACGCGCTGATCCAGCGCAAATGCCGCTCGGATTCCTTTCTTTCGGGTCCGAAACTGTCTCAGTTCCGAGACAGTCTGCGGCCGCATCCGGCCTGGCGATGATGACAAATGTCAATCACGCGCCGACACTGGGCTCCTCGACAGTGTTCAGGATGATTTCTGGGAGGAAACGCAATGAACGAGATGACCAAGCCCGAAGGCCTGCTGAAATCCCCGTTCCGGGACCGCTACGAAAACTTCATCGGCGGCAAGTTCGTCGCCCCGAAGAGCGGTCGCTATTTCACCAACACCACACCGATCACGGGTGCGGCGATCAACGAGATCGCGCGCTCCGACGCCGCCGATATCGAGCTGGCGCTGGATGCCGCCCACGCCGTGAAGGCGAAGTGGGGCTCCACAGCGCCGGCCGACCGCGCCCGCGCGCTGCTGAAGATCGCCGATGTGATCGAGACCAACCTCGCTTTGCTCGCCACCTGCGAGACATGGGACAATGGCAAGCCGATCCGCGAGACGATGAATGCCGACATTCCGCTCGCCGCCGACCACTTCCGCTACTTCGCCTCGGCGCTCCGCGCGCAGGAAGGTTCGATGAGCGAGATCGATGATGACACGATCGCCTATCACTTCCACGAACCGCTCGGCGTGGTCGGCCAGATCATCCCCTGGAATTTCCCGATCCTGATGGCCGCCTGGAAACTGGCGCCGGCGATTGCCGCCGGCAATTGCGTGGTGCTGAAGCCGGCCGAACAGACGCCTGCCTCGATCCTGGTGCTGGCGGAGCTGATCGCCGACATCCTGCCGCCCGGCGTGCTCAACATTGTCAACGGCTTCGGCCTTGAAGCCGGCAAGCCGCTGGCGCAAAGCTCGCGGATCTCCAAGATCGCCTTTACCGGCGAGACCACGACCGGCCGGCTGATCATGCAGTACGCCACCGAAAACCTCATTCCGGTGACGCTGGAGCTTGGCGGCAAATCGCCCAACATCTTCTTCAAGGATGTGATGCGCGAGGATGACGGCTTCCTCGACAAGGCGGTCGAAGGCTTCGTGTTCTTCGCGCTCAACCAGGGCGAGGTTTGCACCTGCCCGTCCCGCGCGCTGATTCAGGAGGATATCTACGACGCCTTCATGGAGCGCGCCATCGCCCGCACCAAGGCGATCATCCAGGGCGACCCGCGCGCCGACAACACCATGATCGGCGCCCAGGCATCGAGCGAGCAGAAGGAAAAGATCCTCTCCTATTTCGATATTGGACGTCAGGAAGGCGCGGAAGTCCTTCTCGGCGGCAAGGCGGCCGATCTCGGCGGCGAGCTGTCGAACGGCTATTATATCGAACCGACGATCCTCAAGGGGCACAACAAGATGCGCGTGTTCCAGGAGGAAATCTTCGGGCCCGTCGTCTCCGTCACCACCTTCAAGGACGAGGCGGAAGCGCTCGAAATCGCCAATGACACGCTCTATGGTCTTGGCGCCGGCGTGTGGTCGCGCGATGCCAATACCTGCTACCGCTTCGGTCGCCATATCCAGGCAGGCCGCGTCTGGGTCAACAACTATCACGCCTATCCCGCGCACGCGGCCTTCGGCGGCTACAAGCAGTCGGGCATCGGGCGTGAAACCCACAAGATGATGCTCGACCACTACCAGCAGACCAAGAACCTGCTGGTCAGCTACTCGACCGAAAAGGTCGGCTTCTTCTGAGAACACAAGAAGAGGGTGCCAAACCCCCTCCTCCCTGGAAGGCGGGCGGAGCCTATGCTCCGTCCGCCGACGGCAATGGAAGGCCGGCAAAATGGAAACGCCTGACATTAACTGCATCACAGACCAGAACCTGCCTGAAGGCGCCGAGCTCAATTGCCGCGTCACCGCCACGCTTGCGGCCCGCGCGCTCATCCGGGAGATCCAGGCCGAGTACGGCGACATCATGTTCCACCAGTCCGGCGGCTGCTGCGACGGCTCATCCCCGATGTGCTATCCGAAAGCCGAATTCCATCTCGGCGGCGGCGACGTTCTGCTCGGCGCGGTGGAAGGCGCGGAAGTCTGGATTTCCGGCCCGCAATTTGCCGCCTGGAAGCATACCCAGCTCATCCTTGACGTGGTGCCCGGCCGGGGCGGCATGTTCAGCCTCGACAATGGCCGCGAGAAGCGGTTTCTGACCCGGTCCCGCCTTCTGAGCGAGGAAGAGCAGGCAAGGCTGCAGGAAAAGGACGGGCAAGGCGCACCGCCCGCCTGACCGAGCCGGTTTCGCACGATCGTTGCGAAAATCACCACATCCGATTTCAGCCGCCCGTCGGCTCGCGCGCATGGCAATCCCCCGTCTTCCGCCCCGGTCTGTTGTTCAATCCCTTGCATTCTCACCGCGAATAAGCAAGAACAGATGAAGAACACCGGGAGACACTCATGAGCAAAATCACGTTCTACACCAATCCGCGGTCGCGCGGTCGGATCGCCCGCTGGATGCTGGAAGAAGCGGGGGGCGATTATGAAACCCGTGTCCTGACCTATGGCGGCACGATGAAGGAGCCCGCCTATCTCGCGATCAACGCAATGGGCAAGGTGCCGGCAATTGTCCATGACGGCAATGTCGTCACCGAATGTGCCGCGATATGCGCCTATCTCGCGGACGCCTTTCCCGAGGCCGGGCTTGCGCCGCCGCCCGCCGAACGCGCTTCCTATTACCGCTGGCTGTTCTTCGCCGCCGGGCCGCTCGAACAGTCCGTCGTCAATCGGCAGCTCGGCTTCGTCGTATCATCGGAACGTGAGCGCTTCGCAGGCTATGGCAATTTCGACCACGTCATGGATACGCTCGACAAGCGGCTTTCGGAAAGTCCGTTCATTGCTGGCGATCGCTTCACGGCGGCCGATGTCTTTATCGGCGCGCAAGTCGCCTGGGGACTGGAATTCGGCTCCATGGAAAACCGCCAGAGCTTCCGCGACTATGCCGCGCGGCTCACATCCCGCCCGGCCTACATCCGCGCCACAAAAATGGACGACGAGGCGGCGGCTGCAATGGGCTGATTGCGCAGCAGAACGTGACGCCGCCGCTCAGGCGGCGGCGTCGTCCGCGTCTCTGCCATCATCGCCCGGTATGTAGTTGAGCACCGGCCCAAGCCAGCGCTCAACCTCTTTCACATCCATGCCCTTGCGCGCGGCGTAGTCTTCCACCTGGTCCCGTTCGACCTTGGCGACACCGAAATAATAGCTGTCGGGATGGCCGATATAGATGCCGGACACGGAGGAGCCGGGCCACATCGCGTAGCTTTCTGTCAGTTCCACGCCCGATGCCTTCTCTGCGTCCAGCAGATCAAACAGCGTGCGCTTCTCCGTGTGGTCGGGCTGGGCCGGATAGCCGGGCGCCGGACGGATGCCGCCATAGGGCTCGCCGATCAATTCGGCATTGGTGAAACTCTCGTCGGGCGCATAACCCCAGAACTCGCGCCGCACCCGCTCATGCATGCGTTCGGCGAAGGCTTCGGCGAAACGGTCGGCAAGCGCCTTGACCAAGATCGAGGAATAGTCGTCATTGGCGCGCTCGAAGCGTTCGGCAATCGCGATTTCCTCAAACCCGGCCGTGACGACGAAGCCGCCAACATAATCCTGCTTGCCGCTTTCAACCGGTGCGACGAAATCCGAAAGCGCCACATTCGGACGGTCGCCGCGCTTCGACAATTGCTGGCGCAGGGTGAAGAAGGTCGCAAGTTCCTCATTGCGGCTTTCGTCCTTGTAAAGGCGGATATCATCGCCGACGGCATTGGCCGGCCAGAAGCCGATGACCGCGCGCGGGCGGAACCACTTTTCCTCGATGATCTTCTTCAGCATCGCCTGTGCGTCGGCAAAGAGCTGACGCGCTGTTTCGCCCTGCTTTTCGTCTTGCAGGATGTTGGGATAGCGGCCTTTCAGCTCCCATGTCTGGAAGAACGGCGTCCAGTCGATATAGCGGGAGAGCTCCTCCAGATCGTAGTCATCGAAAACCCTCGTCCCGAGGAAGGACGGTGTGTGCGGCTCGTAAGCGTTCCAGTCGACCTTGACATGGTTGGCGCGCGCCGCCGCAAGCGGCAGGCGGTTCTTCTGCGCCTCAGCCCGGCGGTGGCTTTCAGCCACCTTCGCGTATTCCTCCTGGAGGCCGGCGATGTAACCGTCTTTCAGTTCCGCAGACAGGAGATTGTTGACGACGCCCACGGCGCGGCTTGCGTCCACCACATAGACAACCTGGCCCCGGTTATAGGCCGGGTCGATCTTCACCGCCGTATGGGTCCGGCTGGTCGTCGCGCCGCCGATCAGAAGTGGAAGGTCAAAACCCTGCCGCTCCATTTCGGACGCCACATGAACCATCTCGTCGAGCGAGGGCGTGATCAGGCCGGACAGGCCGATGATATCGGCCTTGTGCTCCTTCGCGGCGGCGAGGATCTTCTCCGCCGGCACCATCACGCCGAGATCGATGATCTCGTAATTGTTGCAGGCGAGAACGACGCCGACGATGTTCTTGCCGATGTCGTGCACATCGCCTTTCACCGTCGCCATGATCACCTTGCCGTTGGAGCCGCCTTCCTCGGCGCCGCTGAGGCGTTTTTCTTCTTCCATGTAGGGCAGAAGCACGGCAACGCCCTGCTTCATCACGCGCGCCGATTTCACCACCTGCGGCAGAAACATCTTGCCGGCGCCGAACAGGTCGCCGACAACGTTCATGCCGGCCATCAGCGGCCCTTCGATGACGTGCAGCGGACGCTCCGCTGCCTGGCGCGCTTCTTCCACGTCGGCCTCGACATATTCGGTAATGCCGTTAACGAGCGCGTGCTCAAGCCGCTTTTCCACCGGCCATTCACGCCAGGCGAGATCCTGCTTGCGCTCCTCGGTCTTGCCCGTCCCGCGATAGCGCTCGGCGATATCGAGCAGCCGCTCGGTCGCATCGGAGCGACGATTGAGGACCACATCCTCGCAGGCCTCGCGCAATTCCGGATCGATGGTCTCGTAGACGATCAGCTGGCCGGCGTTGACGATGCCCATGTCCATGCCCGCCTGGATGGCGTGGTAGAGGAAGACCGCATGCATGGCCTGGCGCACCGGCTCGTTGCCGCGGAAGGAGAAGGACAGGTTCGAGACGCCGCCCGAGACATGCGCATAAGGCAGGTTCTTGCGGATCGCCCGCGTCGCCTCGATGAAATCGACGCCGTAATTGTCATGTTCCTCAATGCCGGTCGCGACAGCGAAGATGTTCGGATCGAAGATGATGTCTTCCGGCGGGAAGCCGACCGTCTCTGTCAGGATCCTGTAGGCGCGCGAACAGATCTCGACCTTGCGCTCGAAGGTGTCGGCCTGGCCCTTCTCGTCAAAGGCCATGACCACGGTTGCCGCGCCATAGTCCCGGATCAGCTGCGCCCGCTCGATGAATTGCTCCTCGCCTTCCTTCAGCGAGATCGAGTTCACCAGCGACTTGCCCTGGGCGCATTTCAGCCCGGCCTCGATGATTTCCCATTTGGAGGAATCAATCATCAGCGGTACGCGGGCGATATCGGGTTCAGCGGCGATCAGGTTCAGATATTCGACCATCGCCCTTTCCGAATCGATCAGGCCCTCGTCCATATTGATGTCGATGATCTGCGCCCCGGCCTCCACCTGGTCACGGGCGACATCGAGCGCGGCCGCGTAGTCGGCATTGGTGATCAGCTTGCGGAACTTCGCCGAGCCGGTCACATTGGTACGCTCACCGACATTGACGAAGGGAATATCCTTGGTCAGGTGAAACGGCTCGAGACCCGAAAGCGAGAGCACCGGCCTGTGTTCCGGCACTTCGCGCGGCGCGAAATTCGAGGCGACCTCGGCGATTGCGCCGATATGCTCGGGCGTCGATCCGCAGCAGCCGCCGACAATGTTGACGAGGCCCTGCTGGGCGAACGGGCGGATCAGCCCGGCCATTTCTTCCGGATCCTGGTCATACTGTCCGAACTCGTTCGGCAGGCCTGCATTGGGATAGGCGCAGATATAGGTGTCGGCAACGCCGGAAAGCTCCTGCAGGTGCGGCAGCATGGCGTCCGCCCCGAGCGCGCAGTTGAGCCCGATCGTGAACGGATCGGCATGCGAGAGCGAGTTCCAGAAAGCGGTCGGCGTCTGGCCGGAGAGCGTACGACCGGAAAGGTCGGTAATCGTGCCGGAGATCATCAGCGGCAGTTCGATGCCCTTGGCGCGGAAGGCCTGGCGGGCGGCGAAGACGGCGGCCTTGGCATTCAGCGTATCAAAGATGGTTTCGATCAGGATCAGGTCCGATCCGCCATCGATCAATCCTTCGATCTGTTCGCGATACGCATCGCGCAATTGATCAAAAGTTACAGCGCGATAGCCAGGATTGTTAACGTCCGGCGAGATCGACGCCGTACGGTTGGTCGGCCCGACGGCGCCGGCGACGAAGCGGCGGCGGCCATCCTCCTGCTGAGCGCGGATCGCGGCGCGGCGGGCAAGCCGCGCGCCGTCGCGGTTCAGCTCATAGACCATATCCTCCATCTGGTAGTCGGCCTGGGCGATGCGCGTGCTGGAGAATGTGTTGGTTTCCAGAATATCCGCGCCGGCAATCGCATATGCGTAATGGATATCCTCGAGCGCCTTCGGCTGGCTCAGAATCAGAAGATCGTTGTTGCCCTGCTGATGGCAGGCGCAGCCGATAAACCGATCGCCGCGGAAATGGTCCTCATCGAAGCCCAGTCCCTGGATCTGCGTGCCCATCGCGCCGTCGAGAATGAGGATGCGCTCGCGCGCGGCCTTTTCCAGTGCGGCGCGGATTTCCTTGCCGGTGCGCTTGGGCGCCTCTTCTCCGAACAGTTCGTCGAGCATCTGCCATCTCCAGTTTCCGAAGTCATGAAATCACATAAAGATATCTTTATGTCAATATGTCCGCATCGCCCCGTTAGGGCCTCGAACCCGGCCAATGGATGATTTTGACCCTGTGCTTCGGTTTTTCGGCATTCTTTGCGCATGATCAACCAGGATGCAAATCGGAATTGAGATGCTATCCTGTGCACGATATAAACTAATCAAGCGACTGAACCGAGCGTGCGCGGCCAATCCCGGTTGCCTCATGCGTCAGTAGCGATCAACATTCCCCGTGCGCCAGCGCAGCGCCCGGTTGCATCTAAAGGGAGGGTAACCCATGAAGCCAAAGATCAACACGCTCGTCGCCCCGCCGCGCTGGATCAACAGGCCCTATCACCGCGAATGGCTGTGGAAACAGGCCAATGACCTGTTCGACTATTTCCAGTACCGCTCGCTCAATCCGAAGGGCGGCTTCTTCGAGTTTGACAAGGAAGGCAAGCCCACCGGCGGGGACAATCCGGTTCGCGGCATCCATACCACGGCGCGCATGGTTCACTGCATGGCCATCGGCCACCTTCTCGGACGGCCCGGCTGCGACGACCTGATGGACCACGGCATGCATTATCTGTGGGAGAACCACCGCGACAAGGAGCGCGGCGGCTATTTCTGGCAGATCAACGACGACGGCCCCGTGGCCGACCCTTCGAAACAGGCCTATGGCCACGCCTTCGTGCTGCTCGCGGCGTCTTCCGCGAAATTCGCCGGTCATCCGCTGGCCGACGCGATGATTGCCGACGTCACAGACGTCATCAACAAGTATTTCTGGGAAGAAAAACACGGCGCGGTCGCCGAGGAGTTCGAGACCGACTGGACGCCGGTGCGCGGCTATCGCGGCCAGAACTGCAACATGCACATGACCGAGGCGCTGATGGAGGCCTATGAGGTCACCGGCGATATCGAATATCTGACCAAGGCCAAGCGCATTGCCGAGTTGATCATCCACAAGCATGCCCGCGAATGCGGCTTCCGCGTCGCCGAGCATTTCACCGAGGACTGGAAGGTCGATTACAATTATTCGGGCAACGAGATGTTCCGCCCCTCCGGCACGACGCCCGGGCACTGGCTGGAATGGACCCGTCTCCTGCTGCAGCTTCACACGCTCACCGGCCGCTCGCACAGCTGGATGCCCAAGGCCGCGCATGAACTCTTCGTCTCCGCCTTCAAGCTCGGCTGGGATTACGAAAAGCGCGGCATTTTCTACACGCTCGACTGGGACAACAAGCCGAAGAACCGGGCCAAGCTCTGGTGGCCGCATTGCGAGGGTATCGGCGCGACGCATTTCCTCACCTCGCATTTCGGCCAGGACATGCACATGTATGCCTACCGCAAGCAGTGGAGCTTCGTCGCCAACCATCTGATCGACCACGAGAAAGGCGGCTGGCACGAGGAGCTTTCGGAGGACCTTGTGCCGCAGACGACGTTGTTTGCCGGCAAGAGCGACCTCTACCACGCGCTTCAGGCCTGCCTCATTCCGCTCTACCCGGCGCTCGGCAGTCTTCCGGAAGTGATTTTCCGCGAAGTCAAGCACTGAACAAACCGACATTCGGTCTGGTGAAAACATTGCGGGCCTTCGGGGCCCGCTTTATATAAGCGCTGAAGCGAAATGCCCCTCACAGCGACAGGACAGGAAAATGGCAGCGAAGATCTTCATCGACGGCGAACACGGCACGACTGGGCTGCAGATCCGCACCCGCATGGCTGAACGCCGCGATGTCGAGCTTTTGTCCATTCCGCACGAGGAACGCCGCAATCCGAAGATGCGCGAGGACCTGATCAACAGCGCCGACATCGCCATCCTGTGCCTGCCCGATGACGCTTCCCGCGAAGCCGTTGGCATGCTCGCGGGCAATAACAGCGTGCGCGTCATCGACACGTCGACGGCCTATCGCGTCAATCCGGACTGGGCCTATGGCTTCGCCGAGATGGACAAGGGGCAGGCCGAGCGCATCCGCGGCGCCCGCTATGTCGCCAATCCCGGCTGCTACCCGACCGGCGCGATCGGTCTCATCCGGCCGCTGCGGGCGGCGGGCATCATTCCCGATTCCTATCCGGTCACCATCAACGCCGTCTCCGGCTATACGGGCGGCGGCAAGAAGCTGATCGCCCAGATGGAAGACGAAAGCCGTGACGACCACATCGGCGCGCCGCACTTTCTCTATGGTCTCAACCTGGCGCACAAGCATGTGCCGGAAATGACCACGCACGGCCTTCTGCCGCGCGCACCGATCTTCGCGCCGTCCGTCGGCCGGTTCCCGCAGGGCATGCTGGTTCAGGTGCCGCTGTACCTGGAAGAACTTGAAGGCACACATACCCAGGAAAGCATCCACGCGCTGCTTTCGGACTACTACGCCGGCCAGGATATCGTTCGCGTCGTGCCGCTTGCCGAGAGCGGATCGCTCGCCCGCCTCAACGCCGAAGAACTGGCCGGCCAGGACATCATGAAGATCTACGTCTTTGGCGGCGGCGCGCATGTCAATCTGGTCGCCCAGCTGGACAATCTCGGCAAGGGCGCATCGGGCGCCGCCGTCCAGAACATGGACCTGATGCTGTCGGCCTGAACGGTGAACAATCCGTCGACCGGTTCGCCCGTCGCGGCCGGTCGTGAGCCTCGCTATATTGGGTAAAAGCAATCAGCGAGGATCTATTTCATGTCTACGCAGTCGCGCCTTCCCGTCTTCTTCATTCCCCATGGTGGCGGTCCCTGGCCATTCATGCACGGGCCCGAAGGCATTCTCCCGCCCAATGACCCGTGGAAGGAACTCGAAGTCTTTCTCAAGGATTTCGATCGCGCGCTCGGTCGCCGTCCGAAGGCGGTTCTGGTGATCTCGGCCCATTGGGAAAAGGTCGACAGGCTGACCCTTTCCACCGCTGCCCATCCCGGCATGTATTTTGATTATTACGGCTTTCCGCCGCATACGTTCGAGCTCGACTACCCTGCCCCCGGCGCGCCGGATGTCGCCGCGCATGTGCGTGACGTACTGGCTGCCGCCGGCATTGAAACGGCGACCGATTCCGAGCGCGGCTTCGACCACGGCGTCTTCATCCCGTTCATGATGATGTATCCGCAGGCCGATGTACCGATCGTGATGATGTCGCTCGACCCGGACCTTTCGGCCGAGACCCATTTCAGAATCGGCGAGGCGCTGCAGGGCTTGCGCGACGAGGATATCCTGATCGTCGCCTCGGGCTTTTCCTACCACAATATGCGCATGTTCTACCGCAGGGATGAGGCGCATGCGTCAGCCGCGACCCGTTTCGACGACTGGCTGAAGGATGCGCTCTCGATCGCGGCTCCCGCAGAACGCGCGGCGCGGCTCGCCACATGGACGCAAAATCCCGATGCGCTGGAATGCCACGTTCCAGACCACGATCACCTTGTTCCGGTGTTTGTCGCCGCCGGCGCTGCCGGCGACGACGCCGGCCAGCAGATCTTCCGGGGCAATTTCCGCGGCAAGCCCTATTCCGCCTACCGCTTCGGATAAAACACCTCAGACCTCCTCAATGAGCGGCCTGCTATAGCCGCGCAGATGGCCGGCGACGAGAATCAGCACGATGATCGCGCCGGCCTGATGCGACAGCGCCAGCCACAGCGGCATCTGCAGCACCAGGGTGAAGATGCCAAGCATCGCCTGCAAGAGAATGACGACCAGGATCGCCAGCGCGCCGCGCGCATGCTGGGAGAGCTCCAGATCAAGCCCGCGCGCTACAGCGCCGCGCCATTCCACCACATAATGCAGGAGCGCCAGCAACAGCAGGACATAGCCGCCCATGCGGTGGGTGAACTGCACGGTCTTCGGGTTCTCGAAGAAGTTCAGCCATGCCGGCTGATGCAGCAGCAGGTCCTGCGGCACGATCGCGCCATCCATCAGCGGCCAGGTGTTGTAGGAAAGCCCGGCATCCAGCCCGGCGACGAGCGCGCCGAGATAGATCTGGATGAAGGCCGCAATCAGCAGCAGCACGGCAAAGGCGTGCGAAGCGCCGGTCGGTGGGCCTTCGAAGCGACGGGGTTTCAGCCCCCTTGCGATGTAGACGCAGGCCGCAATGATCAGACAGGCCATGACCAGATGGACGGCGAGGCGATACTGGCTGACATCCGTGCGTTCCGTCAGACCCGATGACACCATCCACCAGCCGATGAAGCCCTGCAGCCCGCCAAGCGCGAGCACGCCGGCCAGCGGCCAGCCAAGCCCCTTCGGCAGGCGCTTCGACATCCAGAAAAACAGAAGCGGCAAGGCGAAGATCAGCCCGACCGTGCGCGCCAGAAGCCGGTGCGACCATTCCCACCAGAAGATGTTCTGAAACTCGCCGAGCGACATGCCCTTGTTCAGGAGTTGGTATTCGGGAATCCGCTTGTAAAGTTCGAACTCCTCCTGCCACTCGGCAAGGCTGAGGGGCGGAATGATCCCGTGGATCGGCTTCCACTCGGTGATCGACAGGCCCGACTGCGTCAGCCGGGTTGCTCCGCCGACCAGCACCAGACAGAAAAGCGTCAAAACGACGAAATAAAGCCAACCCCGCACGAGCGCGGCGTTGAACCGCTGTTCGCTCTCGTTAATGGCGGGGGAAGTTGCGTTTGCCATCGGGCTTTTCCTCCAGTCAAACCGGCATCGCCGTCACCGCTCATGTGCATGAGTTTGCGGTTTGCGGCCGCCGGGCTTCACACATGCCGGTCGACGGCATAATCTCACATCACTTCATAAGGGGGGAATTGCGACCGTGCCAGTCAGATTGCGTAAATTTATCGGGACGATACTGATCGTCACGCTCGTGATTGTCTATGCCCTGACGGCCACGACGCTGGCAACCGTGGTGCTCGACGGGAGACCGGCCTGGGCTGCCCTCCTCTATTTCTTCCTGACCGGCCTGATCTGGATCATACCGGCGATGTTCATCATCAAGTGGATGGCAGGTCCGCCTGCGGACCGGCGGTAATCCTGGCTTGTCGATGATTCTTCGACCGCGCATGGAACCGCCGAAGATTTTCCACATTGGAAATGGTATAGATCGTCAACAGAGACAACGCTCGCCGAAGGCATCACGACCATGATCACATCGCAACAGATCCGCGCCGCCCGCGCCCTGCTCGGACTTTCGCAAGATGAAGCCGCTGCCATGACCGGCGTGGATCGGGACGCACTGGTCAAGGCGGAAACGGATGGGGGCGAACGCGATTTCGCCATCGCGGACGCACTGGAAAAAGCGTTCGGAAAGAAGGGGGTAGCCTTCATTGAGGACGGCGAGAATGGCGGCGGCCCCGGCGTCCGTCTTGCCCATTCCGTCGACCCCCGCGACGGTATCAGACCCGAGGATCTCAATTCGACGAATGATGGCTGACAAGGGCTCGGCCTGGCCTGCTCCCGCGATTGGTCGTCAGGCCTTCTTCTGCCAGCGTCCGCCCTCGCCCTGCTGCCAGTAGGTCAGGCTGTGCTCGCCCTGCCTCAGAGCCTTCCACTGCGCGCGCGCCTTGGAAAGCTCATCGCCGTCATGGCCGTCGAACATCACCACGATGCGGCTGTAGTCATCGACATCGCGCACCTCCGCACCCTCGACGAAGAATCGGATATCGGCGTGGTTCGTATTGCTACCCGCCGTCGTCAGCAGAACCGGCTGGGCTTCGCTGAAGTCTTCGGCGTCCGTCCCGTGCGGAATGAAGCTGTCGGCGCGGAAGGTCCACAATATGCCGTCGAGCCGATCGCGCTCGGCCTCGCTTGCGGTCTGGATCGCGACCCGCCAGCCGCGCTCCAGGCTTTTTTCGACAAGCGGCGGCAAGGCGGCCTCGCGCAGGGATTCCGTCAGGTGGTAGAACAGGATCTCCGTCACAGTGCCGCCCTCCGCACTCAGCCGCGCTTTTCGTAATGGCTGCGGACCAGCTCGTCCAGCAGCCGCACGCCGAACCCGGAGGCCCAGCCGCGATTGATGTCGCTTTTCGGCGAGCCCATGGCCGTGCCGGCAATGTCGAGATGCGCCCAGGGCGTCTCGCCGACGAAGCGCTTCAGGAATTGCGCCGCCGTGATCGAGCCGGCATAGCGCGAACCGCCGGTGTTGCGCATATCCGCGAAGCGGCTGTCGACCATGCGGTCATATTCCTCGCCGAGCGGCAGACGCCAGATCTTCTCGTCGGTCCTATCCGCGGCCTTCTCCAGTTCGGCGCAAAGCCCGTCATCATTGGAAAACAGCCCGGCGCGATGCGAGCCGAGCGCCACCATCACCGCGCCGGTCAGCGTTGCCAGATCGATCATGAAGCGCGGCTTGAAGCGTTCGTTGCAATAGTAGAGCGCATCGGCCAGCACCAGACGCCCCTCGGCGTCCGTGTTGATCACCTCGATCGTCTGCCCCGACATGGAGGTAACGATATCGCCGGGGCGCTGGGCATTGCCGTCCGGCATGTTCTCGACGAGGCCCAGAATGCCAACGGCGTTGACCTTCGCCTTGCGCGCGGCAAGCGTGTGCATCAGCCCGATGACGGCGGCCGCGCCGCCCATGTCACCCTTCATGTCCTCCATCGAAGCCGCCGGCTTGATCGAGATGCCGCCGGTGTCGAAGACGACGCCCTTGCCGACGAAGGCGATCGGCCTTTCGTCAGTCTCACCGCCATTCCACTCGATCACCGCCAGAAAAGGCGGACGGACGGAGCCCTGGGCGACGCCCAGCAGAGCGCCCATGCCAAGCTCGCGCATCTTTGCCTCGTCCAGGAGCTCCACCCTGGCGCCGAGTGATTCGAGTTCCTTGGCCTTTTCGGCGAATTCGCGCGGGCCCAAAATATTGGCCGGCAGGTTGACCAGCTCGCGCGCCAGCATCACACCGTCGCCGATCGCCCTGCGTTCGGCAAAGGCCGCTTCGGCGGCCTGGGGATCTGTGGTCACGATCTCGACGGCAATTTCCTTCGCTTCGTCGTCCTCATCCCGACTGGTGGTCTTGAACCGGTCGAAATTGTAGCCGCCGAGCATCATGCCGAGGGCGAATTCGGCGACATTGCCGGCAACAGCCGCAACGCCCGCCGATTCGGCAAAGACCACAAGAGAGAGAGCCTTCGGCGCAAGGATCGCGGCCTTTCCGCCGGCCCGCAGGTAGCTGCTCGCGACAAGTTGATCGGCCTTGCCGAGACCGAGCACGATGATGCGCGCCGCCTCGCATTCGGCAGGAGACAGGAGGTCGAGCGAGGATGCGGATTTGGCTTTGAAACCGGCGGTCGCGGCGGCTTTTTTATAAAGCGGTTCGATCCCGCCAAGGGCCTCGGATCCGGCCGGAGCGCCGCCTTCCGTGGCGAGCGTGATGACGGTCTTGTCAGTGATATCTGCCGTTTTCACAAAGGAGATAGAGAATTTCATGATCAGTGCTCCGGTGTTTCGGGAATGCGCGCCGTGGTTTTGCCGTCAGGTTGCATTAGCAGGAGAAATCTACCCCTTGTTAACGCAACGGGCGGAGAACGGTTGACCCCGTCCTCATAACACTTAAAACCACCAAATAGGAAACGCTGTGCTTCACGCATGACGAACGAAACCGGAAAATCCGCATTGCCAGGCTCCAGACCGAAACGATGGCTGACAGACGCATTCGGTCGCCTTGGCGACATGCCGCCGCTCAAGGCGGCGTTCGTCATTCTGTTTGCCCTCTGGTGGCTGCTGCTGTTGTTCTTCTATCTGTTTCCGGGGATCGACATTAGCGCGTCCCGGGCGTTTTTCAGCCAGACCCATTGCGCCACCAGCACGCCGGCCGACATCGTCTGCGGCAATTTTCCGATCGCCCAGGACAAGGCGCTGGGCGTGTTGCGCGACCTGATTTTCTACCTGCCGATCATCCTCGGCGTCGGCATCATTGTCCGGCTTGTCATGGCCTGGTCGCATCACGGCGCGACCTATGATGCGCGCCTTGTCAAACGGCTGCTGGCAGGCCTTGTCGCCCTCATCCTCGGGCCCGGTATTCTGGTCAATCTGATCCTCAAGGAACATTCGCACCGGCCGCGACCGCGCAATACCGATCTCTTCGGCGGCGATCTGAGCTTCGTGCCGGCAGGTGATTTCTCCGGCGCCTGCGGATCGAACTGTTCGTTCATTTCCGGCGAGGCGGCCGGGGCCGGCTGGCTGTTCTGCTACGCCGTCTTTCTGGTGCCCGACCGGTTCAAACTGCTGCTCTCGCCGCCGCTGATCGCGCTTGCCCTGGCTTCGCCTGCCATGCGGCTGGCCTATGGCGGCCACTATCTCTCTGATATCGTTCTCGCCTGGCTGGGATCGATCGTCATCTTCATAGGAACACTTTACTTTTTCACAAGGAAGGATACGGCAAGCGAGCGCGGTCGCCGCGCTTCACAGGCCTGAACACCGACAAGAGCTGCATGAAGATACTGGAACGCTACATCCTGGCCCGCGTGGTCCGCATGTTCCTGGCAACCCTGTTGCCGGTGCTGGCGATTCTGTGGCTGACGCAGGTGCTCGGACGAATCAATCTTGTTACCGACAGCGGCCAGTCGATTCTCTCCTTCCTCACGCTGGCAACGCTGATATTGCCGACCGTTATCCCCACAGTCCTTCCTTTCGGCCTGGTCCTCGGGGCAGCACAGACGCTGACGACGATGAACAATGATTCGGAACTGGCGGTCATCGACGCCGCAGGCGCCCATCGTTCGGTCATCTACCGGCCGATCCTGATCTTCGCCGTGGTTCTTTGCGCCTTCTCCTTCGTTCTCGACAACTACATCGAGCCGAAATCGCGCGCCGAAGCGCGCACGCTGATCGCCTCCGTCTATGCCGACCTGCTGTCCACCGTGATCGAGGAAAAGACCTTTCGCGAAATCGAGGACGGGCTCTACATTCAGATCTCGGAACGGCTTTCCGGCCGGGTGCTGAAGGGTCTGTTCGTCGCCGATTACCGCGAGCCGGAGAACTCCTACATCTACTATGCCCGCGAAGGCGCGGTTGACGAGACCGGCAGCCAGTTGATCATGCGGAACGGTCAGGTGCAGCGAGAAGACGACACCGGCAACGTCTCCATCGTCCAGTTCGATTCCTACAGTTTCGACCTGTCGGAACTCACCAGCGACCGCAGCCAGGCCTCGCGCAAGGCGACGGATCGCGGCCTGCCCTTCCTGCTCAACCCCGATCCGGAGGACCCCGACTACAAGGGTAATCCCGGCGCTTACCGGGCGGAGTTGACCCGCCGCCTTACGGACTGGTCGCTGCCTCTGATCTACGCCATCTTCACCATTGTCATTGTCGGCGATGCGCGCTCGCACCGGGAACGACGCATTCCGCCGATGGCGACGGCCTTCGTTCTGACGCTCATCCTCCGGCTGATGTCGCAGTTTTCGACCAACCGCGCGGAGAGCGACGCCCTGTTCGTCCCGATATCCTACGGCATCGTCATCGTGCTGTTTGCCGTCGGCCTCTATTTGCTGCTGAAGCCGCGCCGCGCCCGCAGAAATGCAAGCCTGCTCGAACGGAGCAGTGCCGCTCTCTCACGCATGATCGGCCGAGGGGCCCGCAATGACGGAGGCGCGGCATGATCTTCTCCGTTCTCGGCCGCTATTTCTTCACCCGCTACCTGATAACGGTCGGCTGGTTCTTCTTCGGCGTCATATCGATCATCTACCTGATCGATTTTTCCGAGGTCATCGGCAATATCTCGGTCGACGCCGGACAGGGCACGACGGATGCGATGCTGATCACGGCCCTGCGCCTGCCCTATATTCTCCAGCAGACCATCCCATTCATCGCACTGTTTTCCGCCATGGTGGCGCTGATCGCGCTCAACCGACGCAACGAGCTTGTCGTCACCCGCTCTGCCGGCATCTCCGTATGGCAGTTCATCCTGCCCTTTGTCATCGGCGCGGCACTGCTCGGCGCGGCAAGTGTCGTCGCGCTCAATCCGCTTGCTTCCTGGAGCCAGAAAAAGGCGATCGGGCTTGAGGCGATCGGTCATGGACAGGATCGGACGGTGCCATGGCTCAGGCAGCTGACCGACGGTCAGGACACGATCATCGGCGGGCGCGGCATTGCCGAGAACGGAACCGAACTGCTGCAGGCGGTAGTGATCTATTTCGACGATCAGGGCGGCCTGGTGAAACGTCAGGACGCTGCAAGAGCCGTACTCAGCAATGGTTGGTGGACGCTTTATGACGTTACCGAGACCGAGGTCGGCGAACTGTCCACACACCGTGACGAAGTTCGCGTCAAAACCAATCTCGACGAACAGTTCGTGCAGCAGAATCTCGTCCAGCCGGACCTTGTGAACATTTTTGCACTACCGAGACAAATTGACCTCGCGCGCCAGTTCGGCATTTCGACCAATGCCTTGGAGACTCAATATAACTATTTGTTATCCCTACCCTTCCTTTTGGTCGCCATGAGCCTCATCGCAGCCACTGTCTGCCTTAAGTTTTCTCGCTTCGCGCAGTCGCCGGCGGTGATTTTGGGTGGAATCCTGTCCGGCTTTCTGCTTTATGTGACGAGTGTTCTTGTTAAGGCGTTTGGCAGCAGCGGAGTTTTGTCGCCGCTTCTTGCGGCCTGGATTCCGGTGGTCGTGGCGATGGCGTTGGGTCTGACGATATTACTGCATCAGGAGGACGGTTAGTGTCCCGGCGAGTTAAGAGTAAATTGCGCCTTGCCGGGATTCTCGCGCTTGCGAGCGCTTTGACACCGGTCAGCCTTCTGGCGCAAACCGCCCCTGCTTCAAGCGCTGCGGACGACTACGGCATTTCCGTTCCCGGTGATGATTCGGGTCCGATGTTGCTGACGGCGAATGAACTCATCTACAATCACGACACGCAGATGGTTTCCGCCATCGGCGGCGTTCAGATTTACTATGCCGGTTATCGCATGGTCGCCAACAAGGTCGAGTATGACCAGAAGGCCGGCCGGATGATGGCCTATGACGGGATCGAGGTGATCGACCCGGACGGCAACCGCCTGCGTGCCGAAAAGCTCGACGTCACCGACGACTTTGCAAATGGCTTCCTCGACGCAATCAGCGTCCGCACTCCGGACAATATCGCGATCGCCGGCGAACGGGCCGAACGTATCGACGGCACCAGGATGGTGCTCGAGAATGGCGTCTATACCGCCTGCATTCCCTGCGCGGAAAATCCGGAAAAGCCGCCCTTCTGGCAGATCCGCGCACAGCGCGTGATCCAGGATGGCGTGACCCGCACCGTCCGGCTCGAAAGCCCCCGCTTCCAGCTTCTCGGTCACACCATTGCGGTCCTGCCGTCGATCACGGTCCCTGATCCGAGCGTCAAGCGCAAACGCGGCTTCCTGTTTCCGTCGATGAGCATCGGTGAAAATCTCGGCGTCGGCTTCTCCCTGCCTTATTACATTCCGATCTCGCCGAGTTCCGACGTCACCTTTACCGGGACGGGCTATACAGAGCAGGGTTTCCTGCTCGAGGCGGAGTATCGCAAGCGCTATCGCAACGGCCAGCACACGCTGCGTTTCGCCGGCATCGACCAGATGGGCAGCGACCGGTTCACCGGCGGCACCTCCGATGCCGAGGTCGAGGGCCGCGCCATGATCGCCTCCACCGGCGAATTCCAGATCAATCCGCGCTGGGTCTTCGGCTGGGATGCGATGGTGCAGAGCGACAACAACTTCGCCCGCACCTATTCGATTGACGGCCATGACGACAAGATCTTCAACAATCAGGTCTATCTTGAGGGTCTGGGCAAGCGCAGCTCGGTATCGATCAAGGCCAATTACTTCGATGTCCAGGACGCCGACAGCGAGGACGCCGCCGAGAGCAAGCAGGCGATCGTGGTGCCGGTCATCGATTATGACTATATCGCGCCTGAACCGATTTTCGGCGGACAGCTGTCCGTCACCAACAATCTTACCAATATCGTCCGCCGCAAGAATGATGTCGTGCCGACAGCCGTCAACGACCGCTTCCTCGGGCTGAAGGGCAATAGCACGCGCCTGACCAGCGAAGTCGAATGGGAGCGGACCTTTACCACCGACGGCGGCCTGCAACTCAGCCCGCTGCTCGCAGCCCGCGCCGACGGCTACCTGCTCAACGTCGATAACCCGAACGAGATCAATGGCGGCGCCTATTCCTATGCCGGCAATTTCGTCGATCAGGATGCCGCCGCCCGCGCCATGGTCACCGCCGGTCTGGAGATGAAATATCCGATCCTGATGACCAACAGCTTCAGCTCGCACATCATCGAGCCGATCGGCCAGGTATTCGTCCGTCCGGACGAGCGGTATGCCGGCGGTCTGCCGAACGAGGACGCCCAGAGCTTCGTCTTCGATGCGCTGAACCTGTTCGAGCGCGACAAGTTTTCGGGCTATGACCGCGTCGAGGGCGGCACGCGTGCCAATATTGGCTTCCGCTACCGCGGCGTTTACGATTCCGGCATGCTGGTCGATGGTCTGTTTGGCCAGTCGTTCCAGCTAGCGGGCAAGAACTCCTTCGCCTCCCCCGATCTTGCGGGCGTCGGCATCGATTCCGGTCTCGAATCGAAGCGCTCCGACTATGTCGGCGCCGCTTCCGTTTCCTTCCCCTTCGGCCTGTCGTTCACTGGCGGGGCGCGTTTCGATGAGGAAGACTTCACCCTGCAGCGCACGGATTTCGGCGTCGGTTACACGTCGCACCGGTTCGACACGGCGCTCGACTACACGAACATTCTCGCCCAGCCGGGCTATGCCTATGATGAGCGCAACAGCGAGATCAAATCGACGAGCACGTTGCGCTTCAACGACAATTGGGGGGTCTCCGGCTCGCTGACCTATGACCTGGTCAACAATGTCCTGACCAATCGCTGGGTAGGCCTGACATACGAGGACATCTGCACGATCTTCTCGATCACCTATGAGGAAGACTGGGACAACAGCAACCGTGAGGCCGTCGACTGGACGATCGGCGCGCGCCTGACCTTCCGCACACTGGGTGATATCGTGGTTGGCAGCGATTCTTTCAATTGACGCGATCGATCGCGCCGATCCGATCAATGCCTTGCTTTTGCCCCTAAAATGGACAAAACATTGCCATCGAGAGATGGGCATGGATTGCAGAATTACATGTCCGCGAACGAAACTGACAGTTATTGCACCACGCCCGGGGAGGGGCGGCAAAGCGGCGTCGAGCCAGGGCTTGAGGAGACGCCGCCATGCCGGAAAAGGTGCCTCGCCGGAACATGACGGCGCAGGAGGCTGTTGAAAGGAAAGAACATGACTGCCGCAAGATTTTCAGTGACCGCCTTTGCCGCCGCCATGATCGCCACGGCAGGCATCACAGGCGCCGTGTCGCAACCCGCCTTTGCCAAGACCGTCGACATTGAAGTCATCGTCAACAATGTGCCGATCACCAATGACGATATCGCCAAGCGCCGCAATCTTCTGCGCCTTATGGGGACGAAGGGTAATCTCAACGAGAAGGCGCGCGAGGCGATGATCGACCAGGCGCTGAAGCAATCGGAGATCGCGCTTCGCAACATGTCGGTCACTCAGCCGGAAGTGGACGAGGCGTTCGCCAATTTCGCCAAGAGCAACGGCATGTCCGTCTCCCAGATGAGCAGTATTCTCGATCAGGCCGGCGTTGGCGTCGATCACTTCAAGTTCTACATTGCCGTGTCGATGAGCTGGGGCCAGCTGCTGCGCGCCCGCTACGGCGGCAGCTCGCTGCTGCCGGAGGACCAGTTCATTGCCCAGCTGGAAGAGGCGGAAAAAGAGGGCAAGAAGCCCGAGACCACCGAGTATCTGCTGAAGCGCATCGTCTTCGTCGTACCGCAGAACGAACGCGGTTCGCTGCTTGCCAAGCGCAAGCGCGAGGCCGAAGCCGCACGGTCAAAATTCCCCGGATGCGACCAGGCAATCTCCTTTGCCGCGACGATGAACGACGTGACCGTCCTCGATTATGGCCGCTTTCTCGAGCCTCAGCTTCCGGGCGAATGGAAGGACGCCGTCACCAAGGCCAAGGGCGATACGACATCGGTGCAGACGACTCCGTTCGGCGCGGAATTCCTCGCAATCTGCGACCGCAAGACGACATCCGATGACTACGCTGCGCGCCTCGTTCTCAGCGCCGAAGAGAACTCGGCCGAGGAAGACCGCGACAGCGAGAGCGAGAAATACATGGAGGAACTGAAGAGCAAGGCCCAGATCGTCACGCCGGGCAAGTCCTGATTGCGCGTGAATGATGACTGATCTTCCGCTTGCTCTCTCCCAGGGAGACCCCGCCGGCATCGGCCCGGAAATCGCGCTCAAGGCATGGTCCCGCCGCAGGGAGACGGGCCTGCCCCCTTTTGTCTATCTCGGCGATCCGCGCATTCTCAAGGCCCGTGCAGAGATGCTCGGTCTGGACGTGCCGGTCGCGGTTTCGGCTCCGGAGGCCGCCATCTCCAATTTCGGCGAATTCTTGCCGGTGTTCGCCATCGATGCTGCAACGCCTGCCGCGCCCGGAAAACCTGATCCGGCTACGGCCGCCGGCACGATAGCGGCGATCGAGACCGGGGTGAAGCTCACCATGCGCGGCAAGACAGCCGGCCTCGTGACCAACCCAATCGCCAAATCGGTGCTCTACAGCTCCGGATTTCGCTTTCCCGGGCATACCGAATTTCTGGCGGACCTCGCGCGCCGGGAAACCGGGACGGACTATCGCCCTGTGATGATGCTCGTCTGCCCGGCCCTGCGCGTGGTGCCCGTCACCATTCACATCCCGCTCGCCGATGTTCCGGCTGCGCTCGATCAGCAGCTGATCGTCGAGACGATCCGGATCACCGCGCACGACCTCGCCCGCCGGTTCGGCATCAAAGCGCCGCGCCTTGCCGTTGCCGGACTCAATCCGCATGCCGGCGAGCAGGGCACAATCGGCCGAGAGGATGAAGAGACCGTGCGCCCCGCGCTTGAAATGCTGCGCGCCGAAGGCATAGACGTAACAGGTCCCCTTCCCGCCGACACCATGTTTCATGCAAGCGCCAGGGCGCGCTATGACGCAGCGATCTGCATGTATCACGATCAGGCACTGATTCCGGTCAAGACGCTCGGCTTCGAGGAAGGCGTCAACGTGACGCTCGGCCTGCCCTTCGTGCGAACCTCTCCCGACCACGGAACAGCCTTCGACATCGCCAAACGCGGCATCGCCGATCCGCGAAGCCTGGAGGAGGCGCTGAAGCTCGCCGCCAGGCTGACCGCCGGTTCTGGGGATCGGCCATGAGCCAGATCGACGGACTGCCGCCGCTGCGCGAGGTTCTGGCAAATCACGAACTGAATGCAAAGAAAGCGCTCGGCCAGAATTTTCTGCTCGACCTCAACCTGACGCAGAAGATCGCCCGCACGGCCGGCAACCTTGAGGGCGCGCATGTCATCGAGGTCGGCCCCGGTCCCGGCGGCCTGACGCGCGCCATCCTGTCGCTCGGCGCGGAAAAGCTGACCGTGATTGAGCGCGATTCGCGCTGCCTTCCGGCGCTGCAGGAGATCTCCGGGCACTATCCGGGACGGCTCGAGATCATCGAGGGCGATGCGCTGAAAGTTGATTTTGCCGAAATCGCCGGAGGCAGGCCGGCGCGCATCATCGCCAACCTTCCCTACAATGTCGGTACGCAATTGCTGGTGAACTGGCTTCTGCCGAAGGCATGGCCGCCCTATTGGCAATCGCTGACGCTGATGTTCCAGAAGGAAGTCGCCCAGCGCATCGTCGCCGAACCCGGCGACAGCCATTACGGCCGGCTCGGCGTGCTCGCCGGCTGGCGCACCGAGGCGCGCATCGCCTTCGACGTTCCCCCGCAGGCCTTCACGCCGCCGCCGAAGGTGACGTCGAGCGTCGTCCACCTGACACCGCGCGCCGAACCGATCGCGGTCGAGTCCGCAGCGCTCGAGAAGATTACCCAGGCCGCCTTCGGCCAGCGCCGCAAGATGCTGCGCCAGAGCCTCAAGGGGCTCGGCGGCGAAACGCTGCTGCAAAAGGCGGGTATCGACCCGACCCGCCGCGCCGAAACGCTCAGCGTCGGGGAATTCTGCACGCTCGCACGCGCTCTGACTTAGAGTATTTCGCAGTCAGATGGAAACATCTGACGTCCGCGAAAATGCGTCAAAACAAGGAGATAGAGCGGTTTCGCGTTTCCGTGAAAGGCGGAACCGCTCTATTGAATCTACGCATCGGGCCGATGCGCCAGGGTCCGACTACTCGGACAAAAGCGCATCCACATGGTGCGGGATGACGCTCTCATATTCGCGCTTCGCCCGTTCCGCCCTGAGGATCGAGCGCACCAGATCATAGGCATCCTCAAGATCGTCGTTGACGACGACATATTCGTAGTCGCGCCAGCGCGAGATCTCGCCGGTCGCGTTTTTCAGACGGACTTCCATGGCGGCCTTGCTGTCTTCGGCGCGGGCCATCAGCCGCTCCTTCAAGGCCTTCATCGAGGGCGGCAGAACGAAGATGCCGACGACATCGCGCGGCAGCGCCTGCTTCAGCTGTTCGGCGCCCTGAACGTCGATGTCGAACAGCACGTCGCGGCCGGCTGCGAGCGATTTCTCGACCGCCGCTCTGGGGGTCGCGTAGAAATTACCGTGAACCTCGGCCCATTCAAGAAACGCACCCTGATCACGCCGGGCGAGGAATTCGTCGGGCTGCAGGAAGAAATAATGCACGCCCTCCTGCTCGCTCTTGCGGCGCGCCCGCGTCGTGGCGCTGATCGAAAGGTCGATCATCGGGTCTTCAGCGAGAAGCCGCCGTGCAATCGTCGACTTGCCTGCACCGGACGGCGCGGCCAGGACCAGCATGATCCCGCGTCTGTTTACAGCATTACTGTCTGCCATGGCTCTTACTCCAGATTCTGTATCTGCTCGCGAAACTGATCAATGACCGTTTTCAGCTCCAGCCCGGCCGCCGTCACCGCCACCGCATTCGACTTGGAACAGATCGTATTGGTCTCGCGGTTGAACTCCTGCGCCAGGAAATCGAGCCGCCGTCCGCATGGACCGCCCTCCTGCAGAAGCGCGCGGGCGGCCTCGACATGGGCATTCAGGCGGTCGATTTCTTCCTGAAGGTCGGCTTTTGTGGCCAGCAGCACCGCCTCGGCGTAAAGCCGGTCGCTGTCGAGCGCGGGCGCGGCCTCCACCAGTCTTGCCACCTGTTCGGAAAGCCGCGCGGCGATCGCCGCGGGCGCGCGCGATGGATCGGCGGCAATCGTTTCTGTCAGCGATCCGATCCTGTCGATCTGACGGGAGAGAACCGCCACGATCTTTTCGCCCTCATCGCCGCGCATGGCCGAAAGCCTGTCGAGCGCGAGGTCTAGATCATCGAGGATCATGCGGTCGCGCGTCTCGATCGCCGCCTCATTGTCTTCAGCCTCACGAAACTCGGCAATGCCGCGCATGCCAAGAAGACCTTCCATGGTGAGCGGCCTGTCATCGACGGCATCGCCGAGCCGGGCCTTGAGGTCGAGTACGGCCTGGAGGGCCGGCTCGTTGACGACCAGCTCCAGTCGGCTCTCGGCAAGTACGATCGACAGCGCCACCTGCACATTGCCGCGCGACAGCCTGCCTGACAGCCGCTTGCGGACCTCGCTTTCCAGATGATCGCTGCCCTGCGGCAGCCGAAGCCTGAAATCAAGCCCCTTGCCGTTGACGGACCGAAGTTCCCAGGTCCAGCGATAGCGCGTCCAGTGTCCCTCGCTGCGGGCAAAGCCCGTCATTGATTGCGGCTTCATCTCTTTCCCTCTCGCCCTGCCCGATAACAGCGACCGGACCATTGCGGCGCAAACTACAGTATTTTTCCCCGGACGCTAGCGCATCGGCCCGAAAGTGGGAATCCACTCACGGAAAGCACGATGCGCAGGTCAAATATGCCAGACCTCCGACGAAGCGTCAGTCCGCGCCCTGCTCTGCCTCGATCTTGCGCCAGCGGCGTACATTGGCATTGTGTTCGTCCAGCGTCCTCGCGAAGGCGTGTCCGCCGCTGCCGTCGGCAACGAAATAGAGATCGTCCGTCCGGGCCGGATTGGCAACAGCTTCCAACGCCGCACGTCCGGGATTGGCGATCGGTCCGGGCGGCAGGCCGTCGATCCGGTAGGTATTGTACGGCGTCTCCCGATCGAGGTCGGAACGATAGATCGGCCGGTCGGTGGGTTTACCGGCGCCGCCGAAGAGGCCGTAGATAACAGTCGGGTCCGATTGCAGCCGCATGCCGCGATCGAGCCTGTTGAGGAAGACGGCCGCGACCTGCGGCCGCTCGGAAGCAATTCCGGTTTCCTTCTCGACGATCGAGGCAAGCGTAACGAAGTCTTCCTTGTTGTCGATCGGCAGGCCCTGATCCCGTTTCAGCCAGATCTCGTCGATCATCCGCTGCTGCCCCTCACGCATCTGCTCGATGATCTCGGTTCGGTCAGTGCCGCGCGAGAAGCGGTAGGTCTCCGGCATCAGACTGCCTTCGGGCGGCAGTTCCTCGGGCAGATCGCCGCTCAGGTTGGGATCGGCGGCGAGCCGGTCGAAGACCTGCTGGACGGTGAAGCCCTCAGGGAAGGAAATGCTGTAGAGGATGGATTTCCCGGACTCGAGCAGAGCCGCAACCTCCGCCATGGAGGCGCCGGCCTTGATCTCGTAATCGCCGGCCTTGAGGGTCTCGCCGTTCCGGAGATGGGCTGCCGTCACATAGCGGAAGATGCGCGAATCGCTGACAATGCCGTTGCGCTCGAGGTCACGGGCAATGGTGGCAAGGCCCGCGCCAGCGCGCACGGTGAACTCCGCATTGACGGTCAGCGGCCCCGGTTCATTGTAACTTGATTTTGCATAGTAGTAGATGCCGCCGACGGCCACAGCCGCAAGCACCAGCAGCGTCATCACGAAATTCAGGAAGGTCACGAACTGGCTCTTGGCCTTCCTGGAACGCTGCACGGGCTCGGGAACACGCTCGGGCCGCAATGCTTCCTTGGCTGATTTCGGCACGACCGGCCGCCGGGCGTCACCTGTGCCCTCGCCGTTCTCACGCCCGTTTTCATGGTCAGAACCGCGCACCGGTAACCTCATCAAACAAAAGCCCGGCCGCATCCGCAAGCGATGCGACCTCACCCATCATTGGCTGCGACAGAACAGAATCACAGCAGCGACGATATCGAATCCAAAGCCGAAGCCGTTGAACCTAGATAAGAAAACGGCTTCAAGATGTCAGCCGTTCCTTTTTCCCATCCACAAGGCGTGACGGTCGATCAGCCGTTGTAACGACGCAGGACGAGCGAGGCATTCGTCCCGCCGAAGCCGAAGGAGTTCGAAAGGGCCACGTCGATATTGCGCTTGCGGGCGACCTTGGGCACGAGATCGATCGCGGTCTCGCGCTCGGGATTGTCGAGGTTGAGGGTCGGCGGCGCGACATTGTCGCGAATCGCCAGCGTCGAGAAGATCGCCTCGATCGCGCCGGCGGCGCCGAGAAGATGGCCGGTCGCCGATTTGGTTGACGACATCGACACCTTGCCGGCGTCGTCGCCCAGAAGCCGCTCCACAGCGCCAAGCTCGATAGTGTCGGCCATGGTCGAGGTGCCATGGGCATTGATGTAGTCGATTTCGCCCGGCGCGATGCCGGCGCGCTTCAGCGCCGAAGTCATGCAGCGGTAAGCGCCCTCGCCGTCCTCGCTCGGCGCGGTGATGTGGTAGGCATCGCCGCTCAGGCCATAACCAACCACTTCCGCATAGATCGTCGCGCCGCGCGCCTTGGCGTGCTCGAGCTCTTCCAGAACCACCACGCCGGCGCCCTCGCCCATGACGAAACCGTCGCGATCGACGTCATAGGGGCGCGAGGCGCGCTGCGGGTCGTCATTGAAATCGGTCGACAGCGCCTTGCATGCCGCGAAGCCTGCAAGCGACAGGCGGCAGATCGGCGATTCCGCTCCGCCGGCAACCATCACGTCCGCGTCGCCGAAACCGATCAGCCGGCTTGCGTCGCCGATGGCATGCGCGCCGGTCGAGCAGGCGGTAACAACCGAGTGGTTGGGGCCGCGCAGCTTGTGGCGAATGGAGACCTGGCCGGAGGCCAGATTGATCAGGCGGCCGGGAATGAAAAACGGCGAGACCCGGCGCGGACCGCGGTCGCGCAGCGTGTAGCCGGCTTCCACGATCCCATCGAGACCGCCGATGCCGGAGCCGATCAGGACGCCCGTCGAAATCTGGTCGTCATCGCTTTTGGGGTGCCAGTCTGCGTCATTCAGCGCCATGTCGGCGGCGGCCATCGCGTAGATGATGAAGGGGTCGACCTTGCGCTGTTCCTTCGGCTCGAGCCATTGATCCGCGTTGAAGGTGCCGTCGCTGCCATCGCCCAGCGGGATTGAGCAGGCGATCTTCGCCGCCAGGTCATCCGTCTCGAAAGCGGTGACCTTGGATGCGCCGTTTCTGCCTTCCAGCAAGCGCGACCAGGTGACCTCGGTTCCGCATCCCAGCGGCGTTACCATGCCCAGACCGGTGATTACTACACGCCTCATTGGTGGATCGCCCCTTTTCAGTTTCTTTTCGTATCCGGCGCCGTGAGGGAGCCGGTGGCCGCCTTTCCAGCAAAGCGGCATTCTTATCCCTTGGTCGAACCGGGCGGCCCAGGTGGCCGCGCCACGATGCTCAGCCAAAGCAAGGCGCGTCGTCTCGTCGCCGGCGGCTGCCGATTCCGGTTCAGGATAAAAAAATGGCCCGTTTGACCGGGCCGATCAAGGCGGCATTCGGGCAATGCCCAGAAAACCGCCTGCTATTTGTCGTTCGATCAGGCCTGGGCCTTCTCGATAAACTTGATCGCGTCGCCGACGGTCAGGATGGAGTCTGCCGCATCGTCGGGGATTTCGACACCGAACTCTTCTTCGAAGGCCATGACCAGCTCAACGGTGTCGAGCGAATCTGCGCCCAGATCGTCGATGAAGCTGGCGCTTTCAACAACCTTGTCGGCGTCAACGCCCAGGTGGTCAACTACAATTTTCTTAACGCGTTCTGCGATATCGCTCATGTCGGTATCCTCGACCTGTCTCAAGTTCGATGGGATGCGCCAGGGCACCCCTTGAAGTTAAAGCCATCCTCTCCCTGCCTTTGCGCAGAGATGTGGCGGCAAACACGTGAACCAATGCCCACATTGGAAAAAACCGGCCCCGTGGACCGGATCATATCCGCTGGACTGTTCTTGGCAGTCCCGGCCCGCTTACCATGCTTTGTGCACGGCGCAAAGCCCAAAAAGCGCCGTCTGGCGGCAAGTACGGCCATTTCAGCCGCCCAATCCCGCCAAAATGACGCCTGTGCTCAGACCATCACCATGCCGCCATTGACGTGCAGGGTCTGGCCCGTGACATAACTCGCCTCGTTGGAGGCAAGGTAGGTGACGGCGGAAGCGATGTCATCGCCGCTGCCCATGCGTTTCATCGGCACGGCGGCGAGAATGCCTTCCTTCTGTTTGTCGTTCAGCTTGTCGGTCATGGCCGTCTCGATGAAGCCCGGTGCAACGCAATTGACCGTGACATTGCGCGGCGCGACTTCCTGGGCAAGCGACTTCGAGAAGCCGATCATGCCGGCCTTGGCAGCGCAGTAATTGGCCTGCCCCGGATTGCCGGTAACGCCGACGATCGAGGTGATGTTGATCACCCGGCCGAAGCGGCGGCGCATCATCGGATGCATGATCGCGCGCGTCAGGACGAAGGCGGCCGTCAGGTTGACCTCCAGCACGCTTTCCCAGTCGGCATCGCTCATGCGCACGAACAGGCCATCCTTGGTGATGCCGGCATTGTTGACCAGAATGTCAACGCCGCCGAGATCGGCCTCGGCCTTCTCGCCGAGCGCCTTGACCGCGTCGCGGTTCGAAAGATCGGCGGCGAACACATGGGCGCGCTCGCCAAGATCAGCGGCCAGCGCCTCGAGCTTTTCGGCGCGCGTGCCGTGAAGGGCGACAATTGCGCCCTGTCCATGAAGCTGGCGGGCGATCGCTTCGCCGATGCCGCCGCTTGCCCCCGTTACGAGCGCCTTGCGCCCTGTCAGATCCAACATGTCAAAACCTCGTCCCGTAATGTCTCGTTGTCAGGGTCGGCGCGCGGCGAACCGGTGTCAATCCGTTCAGCCCTTGATGGTCTTCAATACGCCGTCGATATCCTCCGGCCCGCCGACGGCAATGCCGTTGACCGCGCGGTCGATGCGACGCGCAAGCCCGGTAAGCACCTTGCCCGCGCCGATCTCGTAAAGCGTCTCGACCTCATTGGCCGCAAACCAGCTGACCGTTTCGCGCCAGCGCACCCGTCCGGTCACCTGGGCAACCAGCAGGCTTGCGATCTCTTCCGGGTCCGAAACCGGCGCGGCGCGCACATTGGCAACAACCGGCACGGCCGGCGAGACCTTGCGCACCTCGGCGAGCGCTTCTTCCATGGCGTCTGCGGCCGGCGCCATCAGCGAGGAATGAAAGGGAGCCGAGACCGGCAGCAGCAGCGCGCGCTTTGCGCCTTTTTCAGTTGCCAGCGCAACGCCCTTTTCCACGCCGGCCTTCTCGCCGGAAATCACCACCTGGCCGCCGCCATTGTCATTGGCGATCTCGCAGACGCCCGCCGCGGACGCCGCCGCACAGACCGCTTCGACATCTTCAAAGGAGAGCCCGATGATAGCCGCCATGGCGCCCTTGCCCACCGGCACGGCCTTCTGCATGGCGTTGCCGCGAATGCGCAGGAGACGCGCCGTGTCAGCCAGCGAAAACGTGCCGGCGGCGCAAAGCGCGGAATATTCGCCGAGCGAATGGCCGGCCACATAAGAAATGTCGCTCTTCAGATCGAGCCCTTCGGCCTCCAGCACGCGGATCACCGCGAGCGACACGGCCATCAGCGCCGGCTGGGTGTTGGCGGTCAGCTGCAGCTGGTCTTCGGGGCCTTCCCAGATGGTGCGCGACAGCTTTTCGCCGAGCGCGTCATCGACTTCCTCGAAGACATGCCGTGCGGCGGTGAATTCATCGGCCAGCGTCTTGCCCATGCCGACGCTCTGGCTTCCCTGTCCGGGAAAGGTGAATGCGACTGTCATCTGCGGTCCCCTCAAGCCAATCATTGAACGCTTTGAAGCGCGGTTCATGGAAAACCGCGCGGGAAAGGCCTTCCATTTGACGTTTCGGCTGCCGGTGTCAATAGCTGCCGCCCCGCATCCGCAGTTGAATTTGCCCGCAAAATTGGCGCTTAATGCTTGCGCCGCAGCGCCATCCGGCTAAGTTTCGTAAAAACCCGCCCTCTCAGAATTTCAGGTAATTTCATGAAAACCAATAGTTTAGGCCGCACCGGCATAGAAGTTTCGCAAATCTGCCTTGGCACCATGACCTGGGGCACGCAGAACAGCGAGGCGGAAGCCCACGCCCAGATGGACTATGCCGTGGAAAACGGCGTGAACTTCTTCGATACCGCCGAAATGTATCCGGTGACGCCCCTGAGCGCGGAGACCTATGGCCGCACCGAGGAATTCGTCGGCACCTGGTTTGCCGCCCGCAAGAAGCGCGACGATATCGTCCTCGCGACCAAGATCGCCGGCCCCGGCCGCCCCTGGGTGCGCGACGGCAAGCCGATCACGCCGCAGGCGATCCGCACTGCGCTTGACGCCAGCCTGAAGCGGCTGAAAACCGACTATATCGACCTCTACCAGATCCACTGGCCCAATCGCGGCCATTTCCACTTCCGCAATTCCTGGACCTACACGCCCTATGGCCAGGACCGCTACCAGAGCCATGTCGACATCGCCGAGACGCTCGACACGCTGGATAGCCTTGTGAAGGCCGGCAAGATCCGCGCCATCGGCCTCTCCAACGAGACCGCCTGGGGCACGATGCGCTATCTCAACCGCGCCGAACAGAATGACCGGACGCGGATTTCCACCGTGCAGAACGAATACAGCCTGCTCTACCGCCATCATGATCTCGATATGGCCGAGCTTGCCTATTACGAGGATGTCGGCCTGCTCGCCTTCTCGCCGCTCGCGACCGGTCTTCTCACCGGCAAATATCTCGGCGGAAAGGTGCCCGCCGGCTCCCGCGCCTCGATCCAGCCGGAGCTTGGCGGCCGCCGCAAGCCGCAGCAGGAGCCGGCCGTGGAAGCCTATCTCGCCGTTGCCGAAAAGCACGGTCTCGATCCCGCGCAGATGGCGCTCGCCTTCGTGTTGTCCCGCCCCTTCGTCACCGCCGCGATCATCGGCGCGACCTCGATGGAACAGCTGAAGACCAATATCGCCGCCCACGAACTGACGCTGCCGGAGGCGGTTCTGGAAGACATCGCCAAGGTTCACCGGCAATTCCCGATGCCGATCTGACGGCAAAAGCCGGCGGCATATTGCATCCGCGCGAGCGCGCCCCATATGCGGACGCTGGGATGCAATTTTCGCCGGTTTATCAACCGGCTTGGCAGGGACAGGGTCCGGAATTTGGACTATCTTTACATAACGCTCGGTCTCCTCGGACTTTATTTCGGCGCGGAATGGCTGGTCGCAGGCGCGGTGGCCATGGCGCGGCGGATCGGCATTTCGCCGCTGATCGCCTCGCTCGTGATCGTCGGTTTCGGCACATCGCTGCCGGAGCTCCTGGTTTCGGTGCGCGCGGCGCTCACCGGCGCACCCGGCATCGCGCTCGGCAATGTCGTCGGCTCCAACATCGCCAATATTCTGCTGATCGTCGGCGTCTCCGCGATCATCTTCCCGATTGCCGGCTGGGACCGCTCCGTCCGGCGCGATGCGGCGACCATGGTGGCCTCGGCCGTCGTCCTGCTTTTCCTCGTTCAGTATCAGGTGATCGACCGCATCGCCGGCGTCGTGCTGCTGGCAATCCTCGCCCTTTATCTTCTGCGCACCTATCTGTGGGCGCGCAAAACCGGCGCCCGACTGGAAGACGAAGTCGAAACCGATGTCGACGCCATGCCGGTCTGGAAAATGGCGGCGCTGATCATCGCCGGGCTTGTCGTCCTGCTGTTCGGCGCGGAGTTCCTCATACGCGGCGCGACGGAGCTTGCCGTCCATTTCGGCGTGTCCGACGCGGTTGTCGGCCTCACCGTGGTTGCCATCGGCACCAGCCTGCCGGAACTCGCAACCGCCGTCGTCGCCGCCATGAAACGTCATTCGGACGTCGCCATCGGCAATGTCACCGGCTCCTGCATCTTCAACACCCTCTGCATCCTCGGCGCCACCGCGGCCATCGCGCCCCTGCCCGTCTCAGACGGCTTCGCCACGCTGGATGTGCCGGTGATGCTGGCAGCGAGCGTGTTCTTCGCGGGGATGCTGTTTTTCGCGCCGAAGTTCCATCGGGCGACGGGGGTTGTGATGGTGGTGGTTTACGCGGGGTATATCTGGGCGCTGGTTTAGCAGCATAAATCACTATACTTGGTATGAAAATTGTTTACGTTAAAGCCTCTGCTTATTGAGGTGAAAATGATCTCTCAGGAAAAAGTCATCCGTGCGATCGATGAAGCTAATATAGAGCTTACTTGGTGTTTCGACGCGCTGGAGAATTTTCGGTCTAATAGGGCAGAACCATCTGTTTTATTCGAGTTTCAGGCTTGCCTATGCAAGGCATTCAACCGGCTTGATAAAACATATCGCCTGATTAAGGGCGAAGAGAAAACGCTTATTCTCACAAAGAATAAATATTCACCGGCTTGGTTTAGCAGGCGAATGAAGAAAATGGATACATACAAAAAGGCCATTCTGCAGGCATTATCCATCGGCAGGAGTATTGGGGATGCTTTCGCTTGGATTTTCTACAGTGCTGAGTATGCCCTAATAGAAGTCCATGCAAAAGAACAGCGCCAACCTCTCCTGCCACCTAAAGTGGGTGGGATCGGCGAGCGCGCTTTTGTTGAGAAGATGCAGGGGCTTGGGGGAGCGTTCATCATATATCATGGCATCACTTCGTTTCTTCGCTTGGGTGATGTCAGCTTTTTTGATTTTGGAACTGAGCGCATAGTCGGGCTGGGCGAATTGAAGACAAGGCAGGTTGGTCAAGACAGCTACTCAATCACGCTCGGTCTCGTGGGAGATTCCACGACCACAGATCTTTCCAAATATAATGGCGTAAATATTAAAACTAATACAGGTGAGGGCTTAGCACAAGAACTCGATAAAAATATCGAGGCGAAACTAAAATCTCAACTAGATTCTATTGAGGAAGCGCTACACCAAAGAGAGAAACGCCGCAATGATGAAAAAATAAAATCAAAAAGCGTATTTAATTTTGATGCTTTAGATATGTCAATAAGACGTTGCAAATGTGGAATTTTATCATATCAAATGGCAGGACTTGGACTATTACTTGTCGCTTGGCGACCTCGAAAACTGCCTAGCCTAGGAAAACGCTTACTCCGAAAAACAAACGGTTTACGCGAAAAGTTTGGATCAGTTGCAAGCAACACAGAAGATTTGCTTAAGACTGACCTTCCTGACAACTGTGTATTTGTGAGCAATATCGGATATACCGAAAACGGCAACCCCATATTTAAAGTTGGCTCCACACCGCTTTTTTGGTGGCCCATCGACAGGAAAGCGATAAAAGATATAATTTTCGAAAACGTTCTTGTCCTAACGTTATTTAACCCAGCTCACCTCTGGTCTCTTTTGCGCTCTGATGGATACGAGATTATCATTGACGAGCACTCAAAGGTCGTCAGCGCACGGAAGCGGCTTGAGGACAAGGTATTTGAAATAAGAAACTTCCACCACTTCCAAGATTTGGTTCAGTTCGAATTAATGGACGAGAGATCAGTAGTTGAGATGATTAATTCGATCATGGAAAAAGCAAAACATGATTCAAAAGGCGACGACTTGCGTGTAAACTTGAGGCTAAACATCCGGACTTGATCTTTTCTTCGCCCCCGTCCCACCCCTTGCATTCCGCCCGAAAATCCGTATAAGCCGCTCATCCACAGGTCCGGTCTTCAGGCTGGTGGCTGAACGGAGGGCTGTTTTCGCTGTGGCGGAAACGCTTGGCGCGTAAAAGACGCCTGCCTCCCGTGTCGCCGCTCTCGACCGTCTCGATCAAACGCTTTTCTTGCCGGGCTTTGCCCTCCAGGAGCAGTCGTTGAGGCTTAGCCGCCGAGGTCCGGATCACGGGTAAATGCAAGAAAGGCAATTCAACATGGCACTTTACGAACACGTGTTCCTGGCCCGCCAGGACATCACGGCGCAGCAGGTTGACGGCATCGTCGAGCAGTACAAGGGACTGATCGAAGAGCATGGCGGCAAGGTTGGCCGTATCGAGAACTGGGGCCTGAAGTCCCTCACCTACCGTATCCGCAAGAACCGCAAGGCGCATTACGCGCTGATGGACATCGACGCGCCGGCTGCCGCGATCCACGAAATGGAACGCCAGATGCGCATCAACGAGGACATCCTGCGCTACATGACCATCAAGGTCGAAGCGCATGAGGAAGGCCCGTCGGCGATGATGCAGAAGCGCGACCGCGACGACCGTCCGCGCCGCGATGGCGGCAACCGCGACCGCGGTGATCGTGGCGACCGCGGCGATCGCCGTCCGCGCAGCTGATTGCGAGATTTAAGGAGTTTTTATCATGGTAGCTATCGCCTCCATTCCGACGCGTCGTCCGTTCAACCGTCGTCGCAAGACCTGCCCCTTCTCCGGCGCCAACGCTCCGAAGATCGATTACAAGGACGTTCGTCTGCTGCAGCGCTACATTTCCGAGCGCGGCAAGATCGTTCCCTCCCGCATCACTGCCGTCAGCCAGAAGAAGCAGCGTGAACTCGCCCGCGCCATCAAGCGCGCCCGCTTCCTCGGCCTCCTGCCCTACGTCGTTTCGTAAGGTTCGGCCTTAAGGTTTTGGCGGGCGGGGCCGGCTTTCGCGCTCCCCGCCCTCCTTGTTCCCTGCGTCATCCTCGGGCTTGACCCGAGGATCCAGGCCAGGTTTTCCGGGCGGTCATGGATGCTCGGGTCAAGCCCGAGCATGACACACGTGAAGATAGGCTCCGGCGCGGTGGGCGCGCAGCAGCCAAAAAATTGAACCCAGGTTGGGAAACACGATTTCCCTAACTGCTCAAAAGGCAGGACAGCGGATGAAAACACTCAATGCAAAGACATTGCTGATTGGCGCGCTTGCCGGCGTTGCGGGCTTCATGCTTGCTTACGCTGCGAGTTTCAACGCGCTGTTTTCAACGCTGCTTTCCGCCGCCTCCGCACTTCCCATTCTGATTGCCGGCCTCGGCTGGGGCAATTTCGCGGCCATCGCCGCCATCATCGTTGCCGGTGGTCTTGGCGCGACCATGGTGTCGCCCTTCTTCGCGCTCTATACGCTTGCCATCACGCTTGTGCCGGCCGGCTGGCTCAGCCATCTCGGCAATCTGGCGCGCCCGGCAAGCGAGATCGGCGGTCCGGAAGGCCTGACCGCCTGGTATCCGCTGTCCGATATCCTGATGCATCTTTGCGCCGTCATCACGCTGGCGCTGATCGTTCTCGGCTTTGCCGCCGGATATGGTCCCGATGCGACGGGCGAGCTGATCGACGCCTTCATGCAGGCGCTGACGATGCAGAACCCCGACCTTGCCGCCGATGCGGCGCTGGTCGCGCAGTTCAAGTCGATGTTCGTGGTGATGCTGCCGATCGTCCAGGGCGCAACCTCGGTCATCCTGCTGTTCGTCGCCTATCATTTCGCCGCGCGGATCGCGATTTCGGCGGGGCTGACGAGCCGGCCGCGCGAGGATGTGGCGAAGTCGCTGCGCATGCATCGCAACGCAATCTTCGTGTTTCTCGCGTCGCTGGTCGCGACCTTCTTCGGCGGAACGATCGGCCTCATCGGCGCGGCCTGCCTGGGCGCTTTCGGCGGCGGCTTTCTTCTCGCCGGCCTTGCCCGCATGCATCTTGCCGCGCGCGGCCAGAGCTGGGCCGTGCCGGTCATCATCCTCTCCTATCTTTCGCTGATTTTCACCTTCCCGGCTCTGATCTTCGTGGTGATGGGCCTTCTTGACACGCGGCGGGCCATTGCGCTCTCACCGGGCGCTACCCCGCCGGACAATAACGATGACAATGACGACGACACTGAAAGGAAAAACCCATGGAAGTAATCCTGCTTGAACGCATCGCCAAGCTTGGCCAGATGGGCGAAACCGTCAAGGTTCGCGATGGCTATGCCCGTAACTACCTGCTGCCGACCGGTCGCGCGCTGCGCGCCAACGCCGCCAACAAGGCCCGTTTCGAAGCCGAGCGCGCGGTTCTGGAAGCCCGCAACCTCGAGCGCCGCAACGAAGCCCAGAAGATTGCCGACACGCTTGACGGCAAGTCCTTCATCGTTGTCCGCTCCGCCGGCGAAACCGGCCAGCTCTACGGCTCGGTCGCAACCCGCGACATCGTCGAGATCCTCGGCGAGGAAGGCTACAAGATCTCCCGCAACCAGGTGGTTCTCAACCACCCCATCAAGACGGTCGGTCTGCACAAGGTCGAAATCCAGCTCCACGCCGAAGTCTATGTCACGGTCGAGCTGAACGTCGCCCGCACAGCCGAGGAAGCCGAACGTCAGCTCCATGGCGAAGACCTCACCTCCGCCGACGCCATCTACGGCGTTGACGAAGACGCGCTGCGCCCGGAAGACTTCTTCAACCCGGACGCCGACTACGACCTCGATGACGAAGGCGAAGAAGCCGCCGCCGAGGAAGAAGGCGACGAGGAAGACAAGTAAGACCGTCGGTCTTGCAGAGACTTCCGGAGAGGTCTGTTTTCCTCTGACATGTCTTGCTCGGGTCAAGCCCGAGGGCGGCGCGGAGAAAGATCGACTATCCGCTATTGGCCCGGCCTTCCACACGGGAGGCCGGGCTTTTCTGTGCTATAATGCGGTTTCACGCATCCGAATCATGTCAAGGCCAACAGCCTGTTTTCGCCTCATCCGCTTGCGCCCTGTGGATTGCGGGCAAGACTGGCGAATGTGATCGTGATGACGGTGAGCGGGTGCGGTTGATCCGCTAGTGATAGTTTGCCAAGCCAGTCTCAGGACATCGAGAAAAGACCGATCATGAATGACATCGCGCCTTCCCTTTCCTTCCAGACGCCCGGCGCCCAGCAGGCGCGCGAAGCCCCGAACAATCTGGAAGTCGAGCAGGCCCTGCTCGGCGCGATTCTCGTCAACAACAGCGCCTTCTATCGCGTCTCCGACTTCCTGAAACCCGAGCATTTCTACGAACCGCTGCACCGCAAGATCTACGAGCTTGCCGGCGATACGATCCGCATGGACAAGATCGCCAACACGATCACGCTGAAGACGCATCTGCCCGGCAACGTGAAGGTCGGCGACCTGACGATTGCGCAATACCTGGCGCGTCTCGCAGCGGAAGCCGTAACCATCATCAATGCAGAGGATTACGGCCGCACCATCTATGATTTGGCGATCAGACGCCAGTTGATCGAGATCGGCGAAGAGGTCGTCAATACGGCCTATACCGCGCCGATTGATCTACCGCCGGCCGAACAGATCGAGGATACGGAGCGCAAACTCTTCGCGCTTGCCGAAACCGGCCGTTACGAGGGCGGGTTCCAGACCTTTGAAAATGCGGTAACGATCGCAATCGACATGGCCAGCAAGGCCTTCGAGAGCGATGGCCATCTGTCCGGCATTTCGACCGGCATTCATACGCTCGACGCGAAAATGGGTGGCCTGCAGCGCTCCGACCTGATCATTCTTGCCGGTCGTCCGGGCATGGGCAAGACCTCGCTTGCCACCAACATCGCCTGGAATGTCGCCTCATCCTACGAGCCGGAAGTGCTGCCGGACGGCACGATCGAGGCGAAGCAGGGCGGCGTTGTCGCCTTCTATTCACTCGAAATGTCCGGCGAACAGCTCGCCACCCGTATCATTTCCGAGCAGACGGAAGTCTCGTCGTCGAAGATTCGGCGCGGCGACATCACCGAGGCCGATTTCGACAAGCTGGTCGCCTGCTCGCAGACGATGCAGAAAGTGCCGCTCTATATCGACCAGACCGGCGGCATTTCGATTGCGCAGCTGTCCGCCCGCGCTCGCCGCCTGAAACGCCAGCGCGGCCTCGATCTCCTTGTGGTCGACTATGTGCAGCTGATGACTGGCTCGAAGAAGTCCGGCGAGAACCGTGTGCAGGAGGTGACCGAAATCACCACCGGACTGAAGGCACTGGCCAAGGAGCTGAACGCGCCGATCATCGCGCTGTCCCAGCTCTCCCGTCAGGTGGAGAACCGCGACGACAAACGGCCGCAGCTTTCCGACCTTCGCGAATCGGGCTCGATCGAGCAGGACGCGGACGTTGTGCTGTTCGTCTACCGCGAGGAATATTACGTCCAGAATCTCGAGCCGCGCGATCCAGACGATCCGGCCTATGACGAATGGAAGATGAAATACGAGAAGGTGCGCGGTACCGCCGACGTGATCATCGCCAAGCAGCGTCACGGGCCGACAGGAACCGCAAACCTCGCCTTCCAGGCGGCCTATACGCGCTTTGCGGATCTTGCCGATCCCTCCTATTCAAGTTTCGACGATTAGGCATGGGCGAGATCGCGTGAACGCGCTATAATTGCCGAAATTTTGCAACAAACGGCGATTTCATGTCTGATATTTCGAATGATCTCAACGAAGAACCGTCTCAGGAAGGGGAAATCCCCTTCTCGGCGGCCCCTGCCCGTCTGACCGTCGATCTCGGCGCCATCGTCAGCAACTGGAAAACCATGCAGGCGCTTTCCGGCAGCGCCCGGACGGCGGCCGTGGTCAAGGCCGATGGCTATGGGCTCGGGATCGAGGATGTCGGCGAGGCGCTTTATGGCGCGGGCGCCGCCGACTTCTTCGTCGCGGTACCGGAGGAAGGCGAGACGCTCAGGCGGTTCGCGCCCGATGCCAGGATCTTCGTTCTGTCTGGCATGTGGCCCGGCACGGAAGAAGTCTTCTTCGAAAACGATCTCGTGCCGGTTCTGGCGAGCACGGAGCAGCTTTCCTTTTTCTTCGCTGCGGTTGCCGAATACGGCGACTATCCCTGCGCGCTTCAGATCGACACCGGCTTCAACCGGCTCGGCCTCACCGTGGAGGAAGCGCTGGCGCTTGCCGGAGACGTCTCGCGGCCGGCCAGTTTCGAACCGGTCCTCATCCTGTCGCATCTGGCCTGCGGCGATGATCCGGCCTCGCCGATGAACAAGGCGCAGCGTGACTGGTTCCGCATCGCCGTTTCCGCCTTCGAGGGCGTCGAGGCGAGCCTCTCGGCCTCTGCCGGCATCTTCCTCGGGCCGGACTATCATTTTGATCTCACCCGCCCGGGCATCGCGCTTTATGGCGGCGATTCGCTGCCGGGGACGGCGCGGCGGCTGAAGCTGGCGGCGACCGCGGAGGCGCGCATCGTCCAGATCCGCAACGCCCGCGCCGGCGAAACCGTGAGTTATGGCGCGACCTGCAGGCTTGCCCGCGACAGCCGGCTCGCCATTGCCGCCGCTGGCTATGCCGATGGCTATCATCGATCGCTTTCAGGCTCGGGCGCGCCGCTGCGCAATGCCGTCGGCCCCGGCGGTTTCGGCTTCATTGCCGGGCACAAGGTGCCGATTGCCGGGCGGATCACCATGGACATGACCATCTACGACGTGACCGATGTGCCGGAGGGCGATATCAGGGTTGGCGATTATATCGAACTGATCGGCCCCAATCTTGCGCTCGACGAGGCGGCAACGGCGGCCGGAACGATCGGCTATGAATTGCTCACCGCCCTTGGCTTGCGTTATCACCGCCGCTATATCCAGCCGGACTGACGCTTTTTCCGACAAAGAAGAGACCTTGGCCAAACCGAAGACCCAGTTCATCTGCCAGAATTGCGGCAGTATCCATGCCCGCTGGGCGGGACGATGCGATGCCTGCGGCGCCTGGAACACGATCGTCGAGGAAAATCCCTCGGCCGGCATCGGCGGCGGCCCGGCCCGCGCCCCGAAGAAAGGCCGCCCGGTGGCTCTCGTCAAACTCGACGGGGAAAGCGAGGAGGCGCCGCGCATCGCCAGCCTTATGGCCGAGCTCGACCGTGTCACAGGCGGCGGCTTCGTCCGCGGTTCGGCGGTTCTGGTCGGCGGCGACCCCGGCATCGGCAAGTCGACGATCCTGATGCAGGCGGCAGCCGCGCTCGCACGCCAGAACCAGCGGGTGATCTACGTCTCGGGCGAAGAGGCGATCGCCCAGGTCCGGCTTCGCGCGCGACGTCTGGGCGCTGCGGATACGGAGGTTCTGCTTGCGGCGGAGACCAATGTCGAGGACATTCTGGCGACCCTTGCCGAAGGTCCCCGCCCCGATCTCGTCATCGTCGATTCGATCCAGACGCTCTGGTCGGATCAGGCGGACGCCGCTCCCGGCACGGTGACCCAGGTGCGCACCGGCGTACAGGCGATGATCCGTTTTGCAAAACAGACGGGCACGGCCATGGTGCTCGTCGGCCACGTTACCAAGGAAGGCCAGATTGCCGGGCCTCGCGTGGTCGAGCACATGGTCGACGCCGTGCTCTATTTCGAGGGTGAGCGCGGTCATCACTACCGCATCTTGAGAACAGTGAAGAACCGCTTCGGCCCGACCGACGAGATCGGCGTTTTCGAGATGGGCGACACCGGCCTGCGCGAGGTGGCCAATCCCTCGGAGTTGTTCCTGGGAGAGCGCAACGACAAGGCGCCGGGAGCTGCGGTCTTCGCAGGTATGGAAGGCACGCGGCCTGTTCTGGTCGAGGTGCAGGCGCTCGTCGCCCCGACCTCGCTCGGCACGCCGCGCCGCGCCGTCGTCGGCTGGGATTCGGCCAGACTTTCGATGATTCTGGCCGTGCTCGAGGCCCATTGCGGCGTCCGGCTCGGCAATCACGATGTCTATCTCAACATCGCCGGCGGCTACCGCGTGACCGAGCCTGCGGCTGACCTTGCGGTTGCAGCCGCGTTGATTTCCTCGCTCGCCGGACTTGCTCTCCCGCCCGATTGTGTCTATTTCGGCGAAGTCAGTCTTTCCGGAGCGATACGACCGGTGACCCATGCCGCGCAACGGCTGAAGGAAGCCTCAAAGCTCGGTTTTTCGCGCGCTGTGCTGCCTTCGGGTTCGGCAGAAATTGCGCCGGGCAACGCAAACGGGCTAAAAGGGCTTGAAGCGCTGCCTGAACTCGTGGCCGATATCGCGGGCATGAAACCGGAGACCGCAGCGGATGACAGCGATTGAGGCGCCGACGGGCGCGACGGCCATGTGTGTTTGCGGCCACGACAAGCGGAGCAATGAATGCCAGTAACCCTGTTCGATCTGATTGTTCTCGGCGTTGTTCTGTTCTCGGCCCTTCTTGCCATGGTGCGCGGCTTTTCCCGCGAAATTCTCTCGCTTCTGGCCTGGGGGCTTTCAGCGGCGATCGCTTATGTCGGCTATCCCTTCCTCGCCCCGACATTCGAGGGATTTCTGGACGATCCGCGCATGTCCATGGCCGGCGCCTTCGCGGTCATCTTTCTGATCGCTCTCGTGCTTCTTTCTCTGGTGACCACGCGATTTGCAGACTATATTATCGACAGTCGCGCCGGCGTGCTTGACCGATCGCTCGGTTTCGTCTTTGGCCTTGTGCGCGGCGTGCTTATTCTCGCGGTGGCCGTGGCGTTCTGGAATTGGCTGGTCGGCGATGCCCAGAGCCCCGATTGGATCCGCAACGCCAAGTCGAAGCCCGCGCTCGACATGCTTGCCGCCAAGCTTGAGTCCTATCTGCCCGGCGGCAGGGAGATTGAGAGTTCGCTTGAGCGCGATGAGACGCGGCTTCTGGCAATGATCGACGGTAACGTCATTTTGAAGTTGCGGTCGGATGTCCGGCCTGTCTTGTATCTCTAGTACTGTCTGGATGAACCCGCTTTCGGACGAGTCCTGCCCCAGCCATTTCCGGATCACGCGATGACCAGTTTTGACCACGATGACGATTTCAGCCTGGACGACGATACGCTGCATGAGGAATGCGGCGTCTTTGGCATTCTGGGCCATCCCGATGCGGCGGCGCTGACCGCGCTTGGCCTTCATGCGCTGCAGCATCGCGGCCAGGAGGCGGCCGGCATTGTCTCCTATGACGGCCAGCAATTCCGCTCGGAGCGCCATCTCGGGCTTGTCGGCGATCACTATACCGATCCGGCCATGCTTGAGAGCCTGAAGGGTTCCATGGCGATGGGCCATGTGCGCTATTCGACGACCGGCGGAACGGTGCTGCGCAATGTCCAGCCGCTTTTCGCCGAACTCGGCGTCGGCGGCATCGCCATTGCCCATAACGGGAATTTTACCAACGGCCTGTTCATGCGCCGCAAGCTGATCTCTGACGGCGCAATCTGTCAGTCGACCTCGGATACCGAGGTCGTGCTGCACCTGATTGCCCGCTCGCGCGCCAAGACATCCTCCGATCGCTTCATCGACGCCATCGGCCAGATGGAAGGCGGCTATTCGATGATCGCCATGACCCGCACCAAGCTGATCGCGGCGCGCGACCCGACGGGCATTCGCCCGCTGGTGATGGGCGAACTGGACGGCAAGCCGATTTTCTGTTCGGAGACCTGCGCGCTCGATATCATCGGCGCCAAGTTCATCCGCGATGTCGAGAACGGCGAAGTCGTCATCTGCGAACTTCAGCCCGACGGGACGGTCTCGATCGACAGCCGCAAGCCCGCGCTGAAACAGCCGGAGCGGCTCTGCCTGTTCGAATATGTCTATTTCGCCCGCCCCGATTCCATCGTCGGCGGCCGCAATGTCTACCAGACGCGCAAGAACATGGGCGTCAATCTCGCGCAGGAAGCGCCTGTCGAGGCCGATGTCGTCGTGCCGGTTCCCGATGGCGGCACGCCGGCGGCGATCGGCTATGCGCAGGAGAGCGGCATTCCCTTCGAACTCGGCATTATCCGCAACCATTATGTGGGCCGCACCTTCATCGAGCCGACGCAGCAGATCCGCGCTTTCGGCGTCAAGCTGAAGCATTCGGCCAACAAGGCGGTGATCGCCGGCGCGCGGGTGGTGCTGATCGACGACTCCATCGTACGCGGCACGACTTCGGTGAAGATCGTGCAGATGCTGCGCGAGGCGGGCGCGAAGGAAGTCCATATCCGCGTCGCCAGCCCGATGATCTACCATTCGGACTACTACGGGATCGATACGCCGGACCGCGACAAGCTGCTGGCCAACAACCACGAGACGCTTGCCGACATGTGCAAGTTCATCGGCGCGGATTCGCTGCAGTTCCTTTCGATTGACGGGCTCTACATGGCCGTCGGCGGCGAGAAGCGCAACAACGCCCTGCCGCAGTTCACCGATCACCAGTTCACCGGGGATTATCCGACCCGCCTGCTCGACAAGGAGCATGAGGGCGAGTTTTCGAAGATCGAGCTTCTCGCCGGCAACGGCTGAAGCCTGAATGCGTCCGGAGACCACATCATGACCAATTCACTCGAAGGCCGGCTGGCGGTCGTCACCGGCGCCTCGCGCGGCATCGGCTATTTTACGGCGCTGGCGCTGGCAAAGCGGGGCGCGCATGTAATCGCCTGCGCGCGCACGGTCGGCGGGCTCGAGGAGCTTGACGATGCGATCAAGGCCGACGGCAATGGCTCGGCAACGCTCGTACCGATGGACCTCGCCGATATGGGCGCGATCGACCGGCTCGGCGGCTCGATCTTCACCCGCTGGGGCAAGCTCGACATCATGGTTGCCAATGCCGCCGTTCTCGGCGTCGTTTCGCCGCTCGCCCACCTGGAAGCCAAGGTCTTCGAACAGGTGATGACCGTGAACGTCACCGCGACCTGGCGCATGATCCGTTCCCTCGAGCCGCTCCTGCTGCAGTCGGATGCCGGGCGCGCGGTGCTGATCTCCTCCGGCGTTGCCCACACCTGCCGCCCCTTCTGGGGCGCCTATGCCGCGTCCAAGGCCGCCGTCGAGGTGCTGGGGCGCACCTGGGCTGCGGAAACCGCGCACACACCCATCAAGGTAACGAATTTCGATCCCGGCCGCACCCGTACCGCGATGCGCGCTCAGGCAGCCCCGGGCGAGGACCCGATGACGCTGCCGCATCCGAGCGAAGTGGCGGAAAAGATCGTGCCGCTGGTCAGCCCCGATTTTCAGGAGAGCGGCAGGCTTTTCGTTTCGCGCGAAGACCGGCTGAAAGACTACCACCTGCCGGAATAGGCGCGACACGGAGGAGCATCATGGCGCAATGGCTGAACGAACCGGCTGAATGGTCCGAAGAGAACGGTACGCTGGATCTGGTGACCGACAAGGCGACTGATTTCTGGCGCAAGACCTTCTACGGCTTTACCCGCGACAGCGGTCATGCCCTGCTCGAGCCTGTCTCCGGCGATTTCTCCGCCAGCGCGACCGTGACCGCCGACTACGAAACGCTCTACGATCAGGCGGGGCTGATCCTGCGGATCGACGAGACCCACTGGATCAAGGCGGGCATCGAGTTCACCGACGGGTTGATGCATTTTTCCACCGTCGTCACCCGCGATGTTTCCGACTGGTCGGTCATTCCGCTCAATGACGCAGACCCGCAGACGCCAGTCTCCATCCGCATCACCCGCCATGATGACGCCGTGCGGGTGCAGTTCCATCTCGGTGACGGCCATTGGCAGATGGCGAGGCTTTGCCCCTTCCCCGCCTCCGAGGCCCTGATCGGGATGACGGCCTGCACGCCAGAACGGGCGGGACTGAAGGTTCGCTTCTCCGGCTTTTCTGTTGGCGCTCCGATCTCGCGCGAACTGCACTGAGCGGCTCAGCCCCTGCGCAGACGCCACATCAGACCGACGCAAACGGCCAGCACGACGCCGCCGCAAAGGCTGACGGTGCCAAAACCGATGCCGGCGTAAAGCGTGCTCATCAAAAGCGGCCCGAAAAATACCGCAGTATAGGTCGCCGTGGTGTTGAGACCAATCAGCGCGCCGCGTGCTGCGGGCTTGCGTTCGGCCAGAAGCAGGACTGTGAGGTTCAGGCCGAAATGGTTGAAGATGCCGAGCAGGAAAGTTGCCGCCAGCGCAGTCCAATAGGCCTCGGTCGCGGGATAGAGCAGGAGATAGAGCAAGCCTGATCCGGCGAGCAGGATGGGAAACAGTCTTGCCGGGCCAAACCGGTCGACATGGCGCGCCATGGCGCCGCCCAGGCCGAAGCCGATCCCGTAGGACATGACGGCGAGGCTTGCGGCGGCGGCGCTGATGCCGAGCGTCTCGCGCATTCTGAGACCGAGAAGCGCGTAGGTGCCGTAAAACACCGTCATGAACAGCAGTCCGGTTACGAGCATGCTGACGACGCCGGGCACACGGATTACCTCGCGACGGCTGAAGGCCTTGCCGCCCGCAGGCGGCCGCTCGCTGTCGCCGGTCAGCGCGAAAACGAGGCTTGTCAGAAGGGCGAGCGCGGTGAGCGCGCCATAAGCGATCCGCCAGTCCAGAACATCGCTCAGCATGGCCGAAAGCGGCACACCGACAATCAGCGACAGGGACCAGCCGGACAGGACAATGCCGAAACTGCGCGCGATCTCGCCCTTCGGAGCCGAGCGTAAAGCCTGCGAATAGACGGCCGGCAGAAGCACGCCTGTAGCCAGACCGGCAAGCCCCTGAAAGAAGGCAAGCGCCTGCCAGACCGGGCTCGCGGCGGAGCCGGCAAAACCGGCGGCGATCAGAGCTGCCGCAGCCGCAAGCACGACACGCATGGGGTAGCGATCAATCAGCCCTGAAAGAAAGAAAGCCGAAAAGGCGGCGGCGGCCCCGAAGGCCGAGATCGCCCGCGTCACCGCAGCCGGCTCCGCGTCAAGCGTCCGCGCCACGTCGCCAAGGATCGGCCCGAGAACAAAGGAGTTCGCGCCGATCAGGAATACGCCGACGACCAGCGCCGGCAGCCGCAGGCGTTGCAGCAGGGAAGATTGCACGGGAAGGCCTCTGCGCGGTGATTCACGTCAGACCATTATCGGTGATCAACGGCGACAATCAACCATGGCCTTATGCCTGCTGTTTGGTGATCCAATCATGATCCGGATGGTTCTTGAAGCGCCATTTGCGCATCGGCCCGGCCATGACGTTCAGGTAGTACATGTCATAGCCATGCGGGGCGCCGCAGGGATGATGGCCCTTCGGCACCAGCACCACCTCGCCGTCATACACGGCCATGGTCTCGTCCAGTTCGCCATCCTCGGTGAAGACCCGCTGGAAGCCGAAGCCTTGGGCGGGATTAAGGCGGTGGTAATAGGTCTCCTCCAGATAGGTCATGTCCGGATAATTGTCTTCATCATGCCTGTGCGGCGGATAGGACGACCAGTTGCCCGCCGGCGTGAACACTTCCGTTACCAGAAGACTGTCAGCAATATCCCGGTCCTCCATCGCGATTGGATGGATAAAGCGGGTATTGGAGCCCTTGCCGCGCTCCTCCAGCCCGATATTGTCAATCACCTGAGCCTTATGACCGCCCTTGCCGGGCGCCGAGCAGACGGCAAGCGTGCAGGCGGTTTTGGCCCTCACCGACCATTCCGCGTGGTCGGGCACATAAACGGCGGCGGGCTTTTCCCGTTCGAACACGTTCATGCGCTTGCCGAGCGTGCCGAAATCCTGGCCCGCGCCGGAGATCGCGGCCTTGCCCTCGACAAGCACGAGAATGACTTCGCGGTCCTCCGTCATTTCCGAGACGGTCTCTCCCGCGGCAAGGCGGTAGAGGCCGAAACCGACATAGCCCCAGCCGGCGCTTTCGGGCGTGATGTCATGAACCTTGCCATGGGTTCCGTTGGGCTTGACCAGCAATCGGCTCATTTTGGTTTCTCCTTGTGGTCTATCTATTTCAGCCCGGCCTGCTCGGCCGCCGCCTTCAGCGCCTTCAGCCCCATGCTCTGGTATGTGAAGGGATTGCGCACGGCTGGATCCTGTTCGGCCTCGATCACGATCCAGCCGGAATAGCCGTGTTCCGCGGCGATCTTCAGCACGGGCGTGAAGTCAACGATCCCCTCCTCGTCCCCGGGCACGGTAAAGACGCCGCGCCGCACGCCCTCGAGAAAGCTCAGCCCCTCGTCGAGGACCTGCCGCATCACGGCGCCGCGCACATTCTTGGCATGGATATGACGCACGCGGTCCATATGGCGGCGAGCCAGCGCTTGCGGGTCGCCGCCGCCAAAGGTCGCATGGCCGGTGTCGAGCAGAAGATGAACATCCGGCCCGGTAAGCGCCATCAGCCGGTCGATCTCGGCTTCGCTCTCAATGATCGTGCCCATATGATGGTGGTAGACGAGCGCGATGCCATCCTCGGCGCAATAGGCCCCGATCGCGTCGAGCTTTGCGGCAAATCCGTCCCAGGCGGCATCGTCCAGCACCGGTCGGCTGTTCAGGGCCGCGCCGTCATTGCCGTGGATGGCGTTCGATGTCTCGCAGACGATGCAGACCTTTGAGCCCTGCGATTTCAGCAGGTCGAGATGGGGGCGGATCGCGGCCTTCTCGTCTTCGACCGAGTGGGTGAGCAGGTTCAGAGAATGCCAGCCCGAGACGAATTTGAGGCCGTGGGCCGCGAGTACAGCCGAGAGCGCTTCCGGGTCGGTCGGAAACTTGTGGCCCTTCTCGATGCCGTCAAAGCCGATCTCGGCGGTCTCGGACAGGCAGGTTTCAAGCGAGATATCAGCGCCGAGGCTCTGGTCATCATCATTGGACCAGGCGATCGGATTGGTTCCGAAGAGGATCATGATTTCACCCTTTCAAAGGCAAAAGGAACTCAGTCAAAGGCGCGCTGGCGGGCGCGGTCCTTCAGATAGTTTTCGCGCGCCGCATTCACTTGCGTGCGTTCGGAGACCTCGGGGACGGCGACATCCCACCAGTTGCCACCGGCTTCCGTGGTAATCATCGGGTCGGTGTCGATGACGATCACATGGCTGCGGTCACTGGATTTGGCGCGCTTCAGCGCTTCCTCCAACGCTTCAATGCCATCGACCTTCTCCGCGATCGCGCCAAGGGCGGCGGCATGGGCGGCAAAATCGATATCGGAGGGCACAACGTGTCGCGCGGTATCGATCAGATTGTTGAAGCTCTCGCCGCCGGTCGCGCGCTGAAGCCGGTTGATGCAGCCGAAACCGCGATTGTCGAGCACCACAACGGTGATCTTCTGGCCGAGCATGACGGAGGTCGCGAGTTCGGAATTGGCCATCAGATAGGAGCCATCGCCGAGCATGACGATGACGTCGCGCTCCGGCAGCGCCATCTTGACGCCAAGACCGCCGGCGATCTCGTAGCCCATGCAGGAATAGCCGTAATCGAGATGGTAGCCATTGGGCCGTTCGGCCTGCCACAGCTTGTGCAGCTCGCCCGGAAGCCCGCCGGACGCGCAGACCACGATGGCATCCTCGCCGCTCTGGCGCTGCACCGCGCCAATCACATGCCCGTCGCTCGGCAGCGCATTGCCGGAGGGCGCATCGGTTGCGGCCGCGACCGAAGCCATCCAGGTTTTCTTCAGCTCCGGATCAACCGCCGGCGCCTGATGCGCGCCGAGTTTCTGGCCCAGCATTTCAAGCGCCACCCGGGCATCGGCAACCAGCGGCAGGGCATCATGCTTGTAGCTGTCGAAGGCCGTGACATTGATCGCCAGAATGCGCCGCGCGGGGTTCCTGAACACCGACCAGGAGCCGGTGGTAAAATCCTGAAACCTTGTACCAACACCGATCACCAGATCGGCATCGGCGGCAATGGCATTGGCGGCAGATGCGCCGGTCACACCAATGGAACCGAGGTTCAGCGGGTGGCTTGCCGGAAGCGAAGACTTGCCGGCCTGCGTCTCGGCAACGGGGATCTGATGCTTTTCAGCAAAACCCTTCAGCGCTTCCGTTGCGCGCGAATAGAGCACGCCGCCGCCAGCCACGATCAACGGGCGCTTGGCAGCCTTGATGGCATCTGCTGCCCGCACGAGTGCATCCGCATCCGGCGCGGGGCGACGCTGGTGCCAGGTTTTCTCCGCAAAGAAACGCTCCGGCCAGTCGAAGGCCTCGGCCTGAACGTCCTGGCAGAAGGAGAGCGTCACGGGGCCGCAGCGCTCGGGATCCGTCAGCGTCGAAAGCGCGCGCGGCAGTGCGGTCAAAAGCTGCTCCGGTCGCGTGATCCGGTCGAAATAGCGACTGACCGGACGGAAACAGTCATTGGCTGAAACCGTCGCGTCGTCAAAATCCTCGACCTGCTGCAGCACCGGATCGGGCGCGCGGCTGGCGAAAACATCGCCGGGGATCAGCAGCACCGGCAGGCGGTTCACATGGGCCAGCGCGCAGGCCGTCACCATATTGGTCGCGCCGGGGCCGATCGAGGTTGTCACCGCCATGGCCTGCCGGCGGTTCTTCGCCTTGGCATAGGCGATTGCCGCGTGCGCCATGGTCTGCTCGTTATGGCCGCGCCAGGTGGGAAAGCTGTCGCGCACGCCATAAAGCGCCTCGCCCAGGGCCGCGACATTGCCGTGGCCGAATATCGCCCAGCATCCCGGAATAACGGGATCTCCGTCCTCGTTTTTCTGCGCGATCAGATAGCGCACCAATGCCTGCGCGGCGGTCAAGCGGATCGTTTTCATCAAAACGCCTCATCTCTTTCATGCTGTTCTGCAGCCTGCCGGGCCTCATCCCAATAGCGGCAGAAACTGCGGTATTTCTCTGTCATCGCCGCGACGGCCTCATCATCGCCGATTGCGCCGGAAAGCCAGGCGCGCGCGGCGTCCGCAAAGATCGAACGACCGACGGCAAACCCCTTGACCAGCGGGAAGCGCGCAGCCTCGGCAAAGCTTGCCGCCAGTTCCTCGTCCGGCGCATCGAGGCCGAGCACGACAATGCCACGCGTGTTGCGGTCATTGCGCTCGATCGCCGCACAGACATTGGCCCATGCAGCTCTCGAGGTCAGCGGCTCCAGCTTCCACCAATCGGGATAGATGCCGATCTCGTAAAGACGCTGGATCACCCGCGCGGCGCTCATATCATCCGTCTCGCCGTGTTTTGATGACACGACCTCCATCAGGAATTCCAGCCGGTTTCGGCGCGCGGCGGCAAACAGCCGCGTGAGGGTCGCCTCCTGCTCGGCTTTCAGCGCCGCATCGTCATCGGGGTGATAGAAGCACAGAACCTTGACCACATGTTCAGCTGGCCATTCGGCAAGCCCGCCCATATCCTCGCCAAGCTCCGGCTCGAGCGTGAGCGGTCGCGAACCGGGCCATTCCGTCGGACGTCCGATCCAGAGACCGGTTCCGGCAGCCTTGTAGAGCGATGAACGGCCGATCCGGCTGTCGCAGAGAATGCCGTAGCCCGGCCTGCCATCGGCCACATCGAGCGCCGCCTTCAGGCACAGCTCCTTGAGCCCGCCCAGCCTTTGCGCAGGAACGCCGTATTGCGCGGCCATGTCTTCAAGCTGGACCCGATGGTCGAAGGCAAAGACCCGCATTTCCGGCCAGTCGCCGTGCCGGTTGGTCGACCAATGCAGCTGTTCCAGCGCCTTGTCCTTGCGCAGCGCCAGCGTGGTTGAGCCATGTTCGAGGAAATACTCAAGCTCCGTCAGGCTGGGATAGGCCGGCGTGCAGCCGTGGCGCGAGACGGCAAAGGCGCCGCAGGCATTGGCGATCGTCAGGCTGTCGGCCCAGTTCCGGTCCGTCAGCCAGCCCTTCAGCAGTCCGGCCATGAAGCCGTCGCCGGCGCCCAGAACATTGAAGACCTCGATGCGGAAGCTTCTGCCGGCGACCCCGCCGTCGATGTCATCGGGAATGTCACCTTCGAAGGCCGAGGCGCCGGCCGCGCCGCGCTTCAGCACCAGCGTCGCCGCGCTGACCGCGCGCACGTTCTTCAACGCCTGAAGCGTGTCCGTCGTGCCGCCGGCAATGTGGAACTCCTCTTCCGTACCGACGATGAGATCGAACAGATGCAGCGTTGACTGCAGCTTGGCGGTGACCTTTTCCGAGGCGATGAAGCGGTTTTCCCCATCGCCGTGACCTGACAACCCCCAGAGGTTCGGGCGGTAATCGATATCGAGCGCGGTGCGCGCGCCGTGCTTTCGGGCCAGGTTGAGCGCCTTCAGCACAGCCGCCTCGGTACGCGGATTGGAAAGATGCGTGCCGGTGGCGACCAGAGAACGCGAACGCGCGATCAGCGCCTCGTCGATATCGTCTTCACAAAGCGCCATGTCGGCGCAGTTCTCACGATAGAAGATCAACGGAAACTGTTCTTCGTCCCGAATGCCCAGAATCACCATCGCCGACAAGCGTTCCGGATCGGTGACCACGCCGGTGACGTCCACCCCTTCCTTCGCCAGTTCCTCGCGGATGAAGCGCCCCATATGCTCGTCGCCGACACGGGTGATCAACCCGGACTTCAGGCCGAGACGGGCCGCGCCGGTCGCCATGTTTGTTGGCGAGCCGCCGAGATATTTCTCGAAGGACAGCATATCCTCCAGCCGACCGCCGACCTGCGCGCCGTAAAGGTCGACCGAGGAACGGCCGATCGTGAGACAATCGAGTTCATGCATGCTCTAGACAGTGCCTCCCAGCGAGGATTCGAGTTCGACAAGTTCACGCCCGCCCGCCATCAGGTCCTGCAACTGCTCGGCGTTGATCTCGCCGCGTTTGGCAGTTCCCAGCGTCTTGCCGTGATTGATGACGGTAAAGCGATCGCCGACGGCCAGCGCATGGCGGACATTATGGGTGATAAAGACAACGCCGATACCCTTCTTGCGCACCGCATCGATGGTGGAAAGCACATTCGCCGTCTGGCGCACGCCAAGCGCCGAGGTCGGCTCGTCGAGGATCAGCACGCGCGCGCCGAAATAGACGGCGCGGGAAATGGCAACCGTCTGCCGCTCGCCGCCTGAGAGCGTGCCGACAGCCTGATCGGCGGAGCGCAGGTGAATGCCCATCTTCGCCATTTCCTCAACGGTGATGGCCCCCGCCTTCTTGTGGTCGAACACCTTGATCGGGCCGATGCGCCGCTCGGGCTCCCGGCCCATCCAGAAGTTGCGGGTCACCGACATCAGCGGGATCATCGCCAGATCCTGATAGACCGTGGCAACGCCCGCCGCCATCGCATCGCGCGGATCGTTGAAGGTGACTTCCTTGCCATCGACCAGAATGCGGCCGTAGCTCGGCTTGTGCACGCCCGACATGGTCTTGATGAAGGTGGACTTGCCCGCGCCATTATCGCCGAGCAGGCAGTGGCACTCCCCGGCCATCACCGAGAGCGAGACGCCGGCCAGCGCGATCACCGGGCCGAAATGCTTTTCGATTTCCTGAAGTTCGATCAGAGGTGCGCTCATCTCTAGCGTTCTCCCGTGATGCGACGGCGGATATAGGTGTTGAGGATGACGGCGAGCAGCAGGATGACGCCGAGGAACACCCTGAACAGCGAACTTTCGACGCCTGCAAAGAACAGGCCCTGCTGGACCACGCCGAAGATCAGCGCGCCAAGCGCCGCGCCGATGACGGAACCGTAACCGCCGGTGAGCAACGCGCCGCCGATGACCACCGAAATGATCGCTTCGAACTCCTTCAGAAGGCCGCGGTCCGCCGCCGCCGAGCCAAACTCCATTACCTGGCAGGTGGCGAAGATCGTGGCGCAGAAGGCCGTCAGCATGAACATCAGGATCTTCACCCGGTTGACCGGTACGCCGACATAGCGCGCAGCCTGGGCATCGCCGCCGGCGGCGAAGATCCAGTTGCCGAATTTCGTCCGTACCAGCAGGAAATGGCCGAGCACGATCAGGATCAGCGCCCAGACCATCAGCATCGGAATGCCGTCGACGACGGGCTGCCCGGCGCGCGGACCGGCGACGAAGGTCGCGATCATGTCATTATCGGCAAGCCAGCGGAAGAAGCCGCCGAAAACCTTGCCGCCGAAAAGCGCGGCGACGACATCGCCTTCCGATGCCTCGCGCACACCGCCGATAATCGTCTTGCCGGTGGTCGAGATGGCGATGAAGATCGTCAGCCCGCGCAGGATGAACAGAAAGGCCAGCGTGACGATGAAGGACGGAAGGCCGGTGCGGATCACCAGAAAGCCGTTCAGCGCGCCAATGGCGACCGCGATGGCAAAGGCGGTGATGATCGCAAGCCAGGCGGGCCAACCCCATTGCACCGTCAAGAGCGCGATGATGATGCCGGAAAAGCCGATCATGGAGCCGATCGACAGGTCGAACTCTCCCGCGATCATCAACAGGCAGGCGCCGACCGCGATGATGGCGAACTGCGCCGAGACCGTGCCCCAGTTGATGAAGCCTTCGGCCGAAAACATACCGCTGTCGCCGGCAATCGTGGCAAACAGCAGAAAAACGAGAATGGTGCCGCAGATGGAGCCGAGCTCCGGCCGTATCAGCATCTTGCGCCAGCGCGGCACGGGACGCATGCGCTCCTCGAGGATCAACTCCTCGATCGGCCGGTGCGGCTTTTGTTCATGGGATTTGGTCATCGGATTGTCTCCGCCGCGTAGGCAATGGTTCCCCGCGCCGGCGGCGCGTTTTCGCTGCCTGCCGCACCGGGCGTCTCAAGGGACCGGCGGTTGCCGGCCAGGACGCCGCGCGGACAAGCGCGCGGCGTCGCCATTGTCAAAGTTCAGCGATACTGGCCGGCGTATTTCTCAACCAGCTCGATATTGCTGTCGGTGATGAAGCCGGGCCCCGAATTGATCGAGTTGCCCGGCATGACGCCGTAGCGAGCGTACTTGGTCAGGATAACCACCGGCAGGTAACCCTGCAGGTAAGGCTGCTGGTCGATCGCGAAGTTGATCGTGCCGGCCTTGATCGCATCGGCAATGCCGCTCGAAAGGTCGAACGTGCCGAAATAGACCTGGCCCGCCTTGCCGGTTTCATCGAGCGCGGCAATCGTCGGCTCGGCTGAGTTGGGGCCGAGCGTCAGGATCGCGCCGGTATCCGGGTTGGCGTTCAGATAAGCCATCACCTTCGACTTGACCTCGGACGGGTCCAGGCCGCTGTCGATCATCTGCTGCCCGAGCTCAACGCCCAGACCGTCGGCAAAGCCCTGGCAACGCTCAACGGATGCCGGATTGGTGATGTAGTGGTTGACGCACAGGAAGCTGTCGGCATCCGACTCCTTCTTGGCGCGCTCGCCGGCAAGCTTGCCCGCCATATACTCCGGCTGGCCCACATGCATCATCGCGCCGAGCTCTTTCGACTGCTCTTCGGTGCCCGAATTGATGGTGATCACCGGAATGCCCTTGGCCACGGCATCCGAGATCGGTCCGGAAAGAACGTCATAATCGGCGATCGTGACGATGATGCCGTCCGGATTGGACGCGGCGGCCTGCTGCACGATACGGCCCATATCGGCAAGGTCGCCCGTCGGCGGGTTGCGGTATTCCACTTCGACGTCCATCTGCTCGCCCGCGACATTGATCGCGTTCTTGATCGTGTTCCACCAGCTGTCGCTGTCGGGCGCATGCGAAATCAGCACGAAGCGCTCACCCTCGGCCCAGGCCGCGGCGGGCGCTAGGCTCGTCAGTGCGACGGCAGCGGCCGCCAGCGCAAGAAATCTGCTTTTCATCTTCAAGTCCTCCTCCAAGGGATGAATTCGCCCCGACCTCCTCCCGGCAAGGGCAATACCGGAACGCGAACCGGTTCACGTTCCGGAAAGGAATTTAAATTCCATTATGCCACGATTGCAATATTTATTTTCTATTTTTTCCATTCTCGCGTGCGGCGCCCACGGACACTGCAAGCGAGATGGCAAGCGACAATGATCCGGAAAGGGCACGGAAGGCGCCGACATCGGGTTCGGCCACATTCAGTGTGGTGGCGCCGAGCTGAACCAGCGGACTGGTGACGTAGTCGGTAATGGCGACGAGGCCTGCGCCGCGCGCCCTGCCCGCCTCGGCGATCTCCAGGGTCCGCTCGGTATAGGGGGCGAAGGTGACCGCCAGAACGGCATCGCCGGGCCGAATGGCATATTCCAGCCCGAGCCCCGCAATTCCCGTATGCAGAATTGCCGGGATATCCATTTTCTCGAAGGCATAGGCGAGATAGGAAGTTACCGGAAAGGCGCGGCGGAAGCCGACGAGGTGGATGGTCTCGGCCTTTGCCAACATCGCCACGGCCTCGTTCAGCGCGTCCGTCTCGACCGAGGTCAGCAGGTTTTCCAGCGACAGCCGGCCGACCTCGACGAATTCGGCAAGAAGTGCCGCCGGACTGTCCGACCCGTGATCGCGCAGCGAATCGATGCGCGTCGCATAATCCGGCCACTTGCGCGAATAATCGCTGCGGAACAGGCGCTGCATCTGGGAAAAGCCCGAAAAGCCCAGTTCCTGGCAGAACCGCATGAAGGCCGAGGGCTGGACGCCGGCCTCCGCCGAAAGCTCGGCCACCGTCGAAACCGCGACCCGGTCGGGATTGGCGGCAACGAAATCGGCGCATTGCTTCAGGCGCTTGGGAAACCCCGGTGAGCGCTCCGCGAGGCGGACAAAGAAGGCATCGATCGTATCGGGCGCATCACTGGCATGGTTGGGCATGGGCGGCTCCGCTATTGCGCTTGACATATTCCACATTTGGTGTTTTTAGAATTTTTATTCCATTTTCACAAGCGGCACAAGATCGATCGCCGATACGGAATAGCGGGAGGATATATGACTGTATCGATTGCACTTTTGGGCGCAGGGCGGATAGGCCGCGTGCATGCGCGCGCCGTCACCTCGGTGGCTGGCGTCCGGCTCGCCGCCATCGCCGACGCCAACGCGGAAGCCGCCGGCGAGATTGCCGCGCTTTACGAGACCGTTGTCTCGACGATCGACGATATCGCCGCTGACGACACTATCGACGCGGTTATCATCGCGACGCCGACCGGAACCCATGCCGATCTGATCGAGAAATTCGCCCGCGCCGGCAAGGCGATCTTCTGCGAAAAGCCCGTCGATCTCGATTCGGCCCGTGCCCGCCAGTGCCTTGCCGTGGTCGAGGAGACCGGCGCGCGGCTGATGCTCGGCTTCAACCGCCGATTCGACCCGAACTTCCAGGCGCTGAAGCAGACGATCGCCGACGGCAAGATCGGCAATCCCGAAATGCTGCACATCGTTTCCCGCGACCCTGCCCCGCCGCCGATTTCCTACCTCGCCTCCTCCGGCGGTTTCTTCAAGGACATGACGATCCACGATTTCGACATGAGCCGGTTCCTGCTTGGTGAGGAAATCGAGACCGTGCAGGCCAGCGGCTCGGCGCTGATTGACCCGGAGATTGGCAAGATCGGCGATTTCGACAGCGCCTCGACCATCCTGACTACCGTTACCGGTCGCCAGTGCACGATTTCCAATTCGCGCCGCGCCACTTTCGGCTACGACCAGCGGATCGAGGTTCTGGGCTCCAAGGGCGCGGTTTCGGCGGAAAACCTCCGCCCCGCCTCGATCGAGCTTGCGACGGCGGAGGGTTTTCTGCGCCCCCCCATCTATGATTTCTTCATGACCCGCTATGTCGATGCCTTTGCCGCAGAAATCCGCAGTTTTGCGGAGAACCTGAAATCGGGCGCGGCGATGACGCCCAGCGGCGATGACGGGCTGAAGGCGCTGGAGATCGCCGAGGCGGCCGACCTTTCGGCGCGCGAGAAACGCCTGGTCTACCTCTCGGAGATCCGGGGCTGAGCGTCTTGCCAAAGCCTGTGGCAAAGCGAAACCGACGATGAAGATGGCCCGAAACGCTGCCCGGCGTTTCGGGCCTTTTCCCATGCGGGAAAATTTCAACGTCGGGAAAACGCGCCGACAGGCTCGATCCGGACGACGGGATTTGCGATAGTGGCGATCTCTGCCACCTCAAGGAATCTCTCTTGCCCGAACTGACCCTCGCCGACCCGCTTGCCGTCCTCAAGGAGATCTACGGCTACTCGGAATTTCGCGGCAAACAGGCCGCCGTGATTGATCAGGTCGTCTCCGGCGGCGATGCCGTGGTTCTGTTTCCCACCGGAGCCGGAAAGTCGCTCTGCTATCAGGTTCCCGCCCTCTGCCGCCAGGGCGTCGGCGTGGTAATCTCGCCGTTGATCGCGCTGATGCGCGACCAGGTCGAGGCGCTGAAACAGCTTGGTGTCCGGGCAGCGGCAATGAACTCCTCGCTGTCGCAGGAGGATTTCATCGCGACGCGGCGTGCCCTTGCGCGCGGCGAACTCGATCTTCTCTATGTGACGCCCGAGCGCGTCGCCACGGCGGGGTTCATGGACATGATGCGCGATCTTCAGATAGCGCTCTTCGCCATTGACGAGGCGCATTGCGTTTCCCAGTGGGGCCATGATTTCCGGCCGGAATACCGCGCGCTCGACCGGCTGGCGGAGGCCTTTCCCGGCGTTCCGCGCATGGCGCTGACGGCAACGGCCGATCCGCATACCCGTGAAGACATCATCGAGCGGCTGGCGCTCACGAATGCGGCGGTGTTCACCACCTCCTTCGATCGCCCCAACATCACCTATGAGATCGTCGAGCGGGCGCAGCCGCGCCGCCAGCTTCTCGATTTCCTCGCCCGCCACAAGGGCGAGAGCGGCATCGTCTACTGCCTCTCGCGCGCCAAGGTGGAGGAAACCGCCGAATGGCTGAATGGCGAGGGCATAAAGGCGCTCGCCTATCACGCCGGCATGGCGCGCGAGGTGCGGGACGCCAATCAGGACGCTTTCCTGAAGGAAGACGAGCTCTGCCTTGTGGCAACCGTCGCCTTCGGCATGGGGATCGACAAGCCGGATGTGCGCTATGTCGCCCATCTCGATCTGCCGGGCTCGGTCGAGGCCTATTATCAGGAGACCGGACGCGCCGGACGCGACGGCCTGCCGGCTGATGCCTGGATGGTCTACGGCATGGCGGACGTCACCCAACGCGGCCGCATGATCGATCGCTCCACCGCCGCCGATGAGATCAAGCGCGTCGAACGCGCCAAGCTCAATGCCCTGCTCGGCATCTGCGAGACGGCGGACTGCCGCCGACAGGCGATCCTTGCCCATTTCGGCGAAAACCATGACGGCGGCTGCGGCAATTGCGACACCTGCCTGTCGCCGGTTGAAACCTGGGATGGCACGGAAGCCGCAATCAAGGCCATGGCCGCGATCTACCGCACCGGCGAGCGCTTTGGCGCGGGCCATCTGATCGACGTGCTCACCGGCAACGAAACCGAGCGCACGGAACGCTTCGGCCACACCACCATGCCCGTCTTCGGCGCGGGCAAGGACGTCGCGCCGAAAACCTGGCAATCGGTCTATCGGCAATTGCTCGCCAAGGGGCTGATCCGCGTCGATCACGAGGCCTTTGGCGCGTTGAAGCTCGAGCCCGACGCCCGTGCCGTTTTCCGCCACGAGCGTTCCATCCGCTTCCGCGTCGACCGGACGCCGAAGGGCAAGGCCTCCACCGGCACGCGCAGACGCAACGACGCGAAGGCCGCGCTTTCCGAACAGGATCAGTCCCTGTTCGAGGCGCTGCGCGCCACCCGCACGGCGCTTGCCAAGGAGCTCGCCGTGCCGCCCTATGTCATCTTTCCCGATACGACCCTGATCGCGCTTGCCAGCCAGCGGCCGGGTTCCGCCGAGGCGATGCTCGAAATCCAGGGCATCGGCAAGACCAAGCTGCAGCGCTATGGCGCGGAGTTTCTCGACACGATCCGCGCCCACGGCTGAGGCTGTTGCCATCACGTAGAGCCGGATTTTCGCGTTCGTTTTCAATGGAACAATTTCCACTCCCGCCGGTTTTTCGGATCAGTGTCCGAACCAGAGGAGACATTGCGATGAGCAAGATCGACATGGATAAGGAAACGGAACGCACGCTGCGCCAGGTCGAGCACATGAGCGCCGGCGGCCATCTCGGCGGCACCTATTTCGGCCAGGAACCGGACGCCAGCACCTCGGCCAACCACGGCCGTTCTCGACCGAACGGCAACAGCCAGAAATAAACTCGGGCTCCACTGAGCGCAGCGAAAAAACAAAAATCCCGCCGTGCGATTGCCGGCGGGATTTCTCTTGTTCAGATTCTGGCCGTCAGCGAAAGGCCGTGAGGCCTTGCCGGTCTCCTTTCAGCTTGCGGCCAAGCTCTCCTCGACGGCAGGCTCCTCCGCCTGGCCGGCGATGATGATCGGCACCAGAAGATCGCCCCAGCTCTTGGTGCCGCCGTGATGGCGGGCCGAGCGGATGATCTCGACGGAAACCCCGGCATCGACCGCCCGCATGACCGACTGGTTCAGCCGGTGCAGGTCGTTGGCAACCATGCGGATTGCCGCCTGCTGCTCGCTTGTCATGCGTGTCGACTGCGCCTCGGCGCGTTCCTTGACATTGATCATGCGCGTCATTTCTTCTCCTCCTCTTCGAGAAATAATCGCTTCCGCCGGCCTATTCGGCCGCCTGGAACTGCGCTGTTTCGGTCGATTCGCCCATCGCCGTGGTTGACCCGGCGCCGCCTGTGATCGCCATCGAAACGGCGTCGAAATAGCCGGTCCCGACCTCGCGCTGATGGCGGGTCGCGGTGTAGCCGTTGGCTTCCGCCGCAAACTCTGCCTGCTGCAACTCGCTATAGGCCGCCATCTGACGGTCGCGATAGCCGCGCGCCAGTTCGAACATGCCGAAATTGAGCTGATGGAAGCCGGCAAGCGTGATGAACTGGAACTTGTAGCCCATGCCGCCGAGTTCCCTCTGGAAGCGCGCGATATCCTCATCACTCAGGTTTTTCTTCCAGTTGAAGGAAGGCGAGCAGTTATAGGCAAGCAGCTTGCCCGGATGATGCTTGTGCACGCCCTCGGCAAATTTGCGCGCCTGTTCCAGATCCGGCTTCGACGTCTCGCACCAGATGAGATCGCAGTAAGGCGCATAGGCAACGGCACGGGCAATGCAGGCTTCGAGCCCGTTGCGGACGCGATAGAAGCCTTCCGCCGTGCGGCCGGCATCGTAATCGACGAAGGGCTGGTCGCGCTCGTCGATGTCGGAAGTCAGAAGCTTGGCCGCCTCGGCGTCCGTGCGCGCGATGACCAGCGTCGGCACGCCCATGACATCGGCGGCAAGCCGGGCGGCTGTCAGGTTGCGAATATGAGCGGCCGTCGGGATCAGAACCTTGCCGCCGAGATGGCCGCACTTCTTCTCCGAGGCCAGCTGATCCTCGAAATGAACGCCCGCAGCACCGCCTCGATATAGGCCTTCATGATCTCGAAAGCGTTCAGCGGACCGCCGAACCCCGCCTCAGCATCCGCGACGATCGGGGCGAACCAGGTTTCTACGGAAAGGCCATTGCCTTCGGATGTCTCAATCTGATCAGCACGTTGAAGCGTTTTGTTGATCCGCTTTACAAGCTCTGGACCAGCATTGGCGGGGTAGAGCGACTGGTCCGGATACATGGCGGATGCGGTGTTGGCATCGGCGGCGACCTGCCAGCCGGAAAGATAGATCGCCTTGAGCCCGGCACGGACCATCTGCATGGCCTGGTTGCCCGAGAGCGCGCCGAGCGCGTTGACGAAATCATCTTCATGGATCAGTTTCCAGAGCCGCTTGGCGCCCTCCTCCGCCAGCGTCGAGCGGATGCGGACCGAGCCGCGCAGCCGCTTGACGTCATCCGCGCTGTAGCTCCGCTCGATACCATCAAAACGCCCTTCGGCTGCGCCTTCGACAAGATTGTAAAATTCAGACATGCCCATTCCTCCTCTTCCAGGCAAATTGAATGCCGCCGGATACTGAACACCGATTGACGACAGTTCATGTGACATTTTTTACTGAATTGATGATTGCAAATCTACAGAATTGGCTTAGATCAAGCGTGAAATCGGGTTATCTTGTATTCTGTTTGACAGATGCGGTGAGTAAAACTGTAAAATTTGTAAATCATCAAATTGGCCTGGAGAAGACCGGATGACGGAGAAGAAGATTTTCGCGGGGCCGCGGCTGCGGCGCATCCGCAAGGGCCTTGACCTGACGCAGACGGCGATGGCCGAAGCGCTTTCGATTTCACCCTCCTATCTCAACCTCATCGAGCGTAACCAGCGGCCCTTGACCGTGCAGCTGCTTCTCAAGCTTGCCTCCGTCTACGACATCGATGTCGGCGAATTGCAGGGCGAAAGCTCGGGCACGATCAGCCAGCTGAAATCGGTGTTTTCCGATTCGCTGCTTTCGGGCGAGCTGCCGGGAGACCAGGAACTGGTGGAGGTGGCGGAGGCCGCGCCGAATGCGGCGCTCGGCATGATCAAGCTATACCGCGCCTATAGCGAACAGGCCGCCCGTCTCTCCGACCTGACCGCGCTTCTCGCCCATGAGGGCCGCGAAACCCATCTTCCGGGAAAACGCCTGCCGCACGAGGAGGTGCGCGACGCAATCTCGCGCCGGCCTTATTTCTTCGATGCGCTGGACCGCGCCGCCGAGACCCTTCACGCGGAACTCGCCCCCGGCGACGATCTCTCCGCGACACTCAAAACCTGGCTGATGCAGCATCACGGCATTACCGTCAGGATCCTTCCGCCGCATGCCATGGTCAATCTCGGCCGCCGCTTTGACCGGCACACGATGCGGCTATTCATCTCCGCCCGTTTCTCCCCGCACGATCGCCAGCGCGAGATCGCCATCGAAACCGTGCTTCTGGCGCTGGCTGACCAGATTGCGCAAGGGGTCGATACCCTCGGGCTATCGAGCGACGAGTCCCGCCGCATCGCCCGTTTCGAACTGGCGCGGTATGCGGCGCTGGCGCTGATGATGCCCTATGGTCCCTTTGTCGAGGCGGCCCGCCGGGACCGCTTCGATATCGGCCTGCTCTCCGGCCGCTTCAGCGTCTCCTTCGAGCAGGCGGCGACCCGCCTCGTCAGCCTGCAGAGGCTGGAGAATGCCGGTCCGGCGTTTTTCGCCATGGAGATTGACCAGGCGGGCAATATCCTGCGCCGCATCGGCGCGGAAGGGTTTCCGCATGCGGGCTTTCGCGGCGAATGTCCGAGGCTTGATCTCTATGACGCCTTCAGCCAGCCGGGTCGGATCGTTTCCCAGCGCGTGGAAATGCCGGACGGCATCGGCTATCTGACGCTGTCGCGCACGCTGGAGGGACCGGAACCCGCACTCGGCGAACGCCCGCACCTGACGGCTATCCTGCTGGGCCTGCGCTGGGACAAGGCCTCCGCCACGGCCTACACGGCCAATGGCGGCGCGGCGGCGGGGCCTGTGCCCGTTGGGCCCGTCTGCCGGCTTTGCGAACGTCCGGGCTGCCTGTCGCGCGCCGAGCCGCCGGTCACCCGGCCGCTCGGCCTTGACGAGATGGTCGCCGGCCTCTCGGCCTTCGACTTCCGCTAGCGCATCGGCTCGAAAATCGGAATCGTTTTTCGAAAAGAACGATGCGTAGATTCAATAAGTTAGAGCGTCCTTTGTGCGTCCTAAAGGGCGCACGGCGCTCTAAAGCCTGACCGCCCTCAGCCTGAGCGCATTGCCGATGACCGAGACCGAGGAGAGGCTCATCGCGGCAGCGGCGATGATCGGCGAAAGCAGAATGCCGAAGAAGGGATAGAGGATCCCGGCGGCCAGCGGCACGCCGGCGGAATTGTAGACGAAGGCGAAGAACAGGTTCTGGCGGATATTCGCCATGGTCGCCTCAGCCAGGTGGCGGGCGCGGACAATGCCGGTCAGGTCCCCCTTCACCAGCGTGATGCCTGCGCTTTCCACAGCGACATCGGCGCCCGTTCCCATGGCGATGCCGACGTCGGCGGCGGCAAGGGCCGGCGCATCATTGACGCCGTCGCCGGCCATGGCGACCGCCAGGCCTTCGCCGCGCAACCGTTCGATCAGGTCATGCTTGTCCTCGGGGCTGACGCCGGCGTGAACCTCGTCGATGCCGAGCGACGAGGCCACGGCATCGGCCGTCGCCTTCGCGTCACCCGTCGCCATGACGATGCGCATGCCGGCATCATGCAGCGCGTGGATCGCATCCGGCGTGGTGTCCTTGATCCGGTCGGCAACCGCGACGATGCCGGCAAGAGCGCCATCGACAGCGACGAACATCGCCGTCTTGCCATCGCCCTGCACCGCATCAACGCGCTCCTTCATGGCGTTGATATCGACGCCCTTCGCCTCCATCAGCGCGGCATTGCCGAGCGCGACCTGTTTTCCATCGACCGTTCCGGTCACGCCCTGTCCGGTTACCGCATCAAAATCGCTGCTGTCCATTTCCGGCGCTCCGGCCTCGCGCGCACCGGCGACGATCGCTTCGGCCAGCGGATGCTCGGAACCGCGCTCCAAAGCGGCGGCAAGCGAAAGCAGGTTGGCGCGTTCGAAGCCCTCGGCCGGTTCGGCATCGGTGAGCGCCGGTTTGCCTTCCGTCAGCGTGCCGGTCTTGTCGACCACCAGCACATCCACCTTGGAAAAACGCTCCAGCGCCTCGGCATCACGGATCAGCACGCCGGCATGTGCGCCGCGTCCGGTGGAAACCATGATCGACATCGGCGTTGCCAGCCCCAGCGCGCAGGGGCAGGCAATGATCAGCACAGAAACGGCGGCGACAAAGGCATAGGAGAGCGCCGGCGATGGCCCGAACATGACCCAGGCCAGAAAGGCGATCACGGCGACGGAGACCACGGCGGGCACGAACCAGGCCGCCACCCGGTCCGCCATCGCCTGGATCGGCGCGCGCGAGCGCTGCGCCTTCGACACCATGTCAACGATGCGCGACAGCGTGGTTTCCGCGCCGACGCTTCCCGCCTTCATCAGGAAGCTGCCGGTCTTGTTGAGCGTGCCGCCGGTAACCGGCTCGCCTTCGGTCTTTTCGACAGGAACCGGCTCGCCAGTGATCATGCTTTCATCGACCGATGAGTGGCCTTCGGTGACCACGCCGTCAACCGGAACGCTTTCGCCCGGCCGAACGCGCAGAATGTCGCCGGCTTTCAGCGTATCGACAGGCACACCCTCCTCGCCGCCTTCGGTAACCTTGCGCGCGGTCTTCGGCGCGAGGTCCAGAAGCGCCCGGATCGCGTCGCCGGTGCATTCACGCGCGGCAAGCTCCATCACCTGGCCGATCAGCACGAGTACGAGGATTACCGCAGCCGCCTCGAAATAGACGGGCGCCACGCCGGCGCTGTCGCGCATGGAGTCCGGGAACAGGCCGGGCGCGATCAATGATACGACCGAGAAGACGTAGGCCGCCCCCGTGCCGAGCGCGATCAGCGTCCACATGTTCGGGCTCTTGTTGACGATTGAGGACCAGCCGCGCTTGAAGAAAGGCCGGCAGACGAAAACAACGGGCGTCGCCAGCGCTAATTGCAGCCAGCCAAATAACGCGTGCCCGAACCAATCTTCGAACGGCAGGCCGAGATGGCTGCCCATTTCCAGCACGAAGACGGCGAGCGCCAGAGGCGCGGTGATCATCAGGCGGCGTTTGAAATCGACATATTCCGGGTTCGGACCCGTATCGGCCGAAGGCGTCATCGGCTCGAGCGCCATGCCGCATTTCGGACAGTCGCCGGGATGATCCTGCACGATTTCCGGATGCATCGGACAGGTATAAAGCGTCCCCTCGGGCTGGGGCGCCGGTTCAACTCGGCCATGGACGTATTGATCGGGATCCGCCTCGAATTTCGACTGGCAGCCGGAAGAACAGAAATAGAAACGCTCGCCTTCGTGCTTGAGCATATGCTGGGCGCTGGCGCGATCGACGGACATGCCGCAGACCGGATCCTCCGCTTTCAGGTAGGCCTCCGGCTCCTGCAGGAACCGTTCGCGGCAGCCTTCGGAACAGAAGTGGAAAAGCCTGTGATCATGCTCGGCCGTCGGCTTTCCGGCCGCCGGATCGACGGACATGCCGCAGACGGGATCGCGCAGCAACGCCTTTTCCGACGCTTGCGCGTCATGGCCAGCGCTACTGCCGGCATCGGGCGAATGCCCATCATGGGAATGTTGCATCTGAGCTCTCCTGTCGGTTTCGTTTCCGTCAACATGGTCCTTCCAGTTACCGGAAGGTCAAGAGCGACCGGAGTACCCGAATACAGATGGCGCAGGCGGACGACCTTGCGTCCGCGCCCAGCATAACACAGGCCGCAATACACATGACGCGGGGCCAAGCGGCACGATGGAAAAGGGTGAATCAGACTTTGCCAACAAGCCGATTATCCTGATCAATTCCCGGCGACCGAAAAATGTGCCAGATTTCATCTTCATCGAAGGTTCCACGCGATTCGAAGAGATCATGTTCAGCCGGCTTCGCGCACTCACCGTTGCTTTCGTCTTCCTGCTCGGGCTTCTGGCCGGTGCTGGCACGGCCGTTAGCTTCGAGCCTGTCGATATACCGTCCTGCAACGAACAGTCGGTCTCCGTCTCCGCCGCAGATGCCTGCGGCAAGGCGATGATCCACACGTCTTGCCTCTATCATGGAACCTGCGGCCTGTTCCTGTCGCCCGATCCCGCGCGCATCCTTTCCCGCTCGACGCCCTCGGCACGCAACATCCCGCTGACAACACCTCTCGCCGGTCAGCCCTCGGCCCCCGAAACGCCACCGCCCATCTCCATCCTCTAGAGCCCTCACGCCCGGCAATACCTGCCGGCTTTGTGATGACCCCGGCGGCCTGAAGGTACCGGGAACGCTTTCTCATTCTGAAATTATATCAATATCAGAATGTTGCAAGCCGTAGCTAAGACATAGCTCTAAACGGAGATTTCCCATGAGCAAGATTTTTTACGCCGCAACGCTCACGCTTGCCCTCGGCGCGGGCCTCGCCAACGCCAACCCGACCCATCATACCGAGACCGATCAGGCCCCCGGCGCAGGCCGCATGATGCAATCCGGCATGATGGACGGGGCGATGATGGACGGCATGATGAATTCCGACATGATGGTGATCATGCTCGATGCCGATGGTGACGGCAGCCTCTCGCTCGCCGAGTTCCAGGGCATGCATGAACGCATGTTCGGCTATCTCGACGCCAATGGCGACGGGACGCTCGATGCCGGCGAAATGGACGCTCATCACCCCGCTGCCATGCCGCATGGCGGCAACGCCGAGTAAGGAGAACAGAGATGAAAAAGACTTCTAACGCCTATTCCGCCTCGGCAATCGCGGCTCTCGGCCTTGCCGCAGCCCTTCTTGCCGTGCCGGCCGCGTTCAGCGCCGAACAACCGGCAATCCCGGCAGGCGAAGCGATCTCCACCTGGGTGGAAAACGGCCAGAACGGCCGCTACCTCCTCCAGCTTCTCAAGGGTGGCGTTCCTGCCGGCGAAACAGCGATTACCGGTACTATCCTGTCCGATACGGATTGCGCGGCGGATGCCGACGGCATCAATCACTGCAAGAACGAGATCCGGCTTGAAGACGGCAGCATGCTCAAGGGCGTGAACAATCACCGCATGAGCGTAAACCGTTGCCTGAAACCGGGTGAGACCGTCACGGTCTCGCCGCTTGCGGATGGCTGGGCGGTCGTCCTCATCGAGGGCGCGACCGAGAACCGCTGACAGTGACCCTGACAGGTGAGGCCGCGTTCCGGCGCGGCCTCTTGCATGGGTGTTCCCTAGAACTGGTTGGTCCAGCGCGGGTGCATGTCGTCGATCACAAGCGCGTGGCTGTGGGTCCGGTGTCCCTTCAGGTGCGGGTGATCAAGCGGCAGATTGTCATGGCTGTGCTCGACAGCCTCGTCCTCGGCAGCGGGCCACTGCAGGAGACAGACGGCGATGCCGAGGGCGGAGAGACTGGCCAGAACCAGAAGAGCCGTCACCGCACCGAATTCGGTCATCAGCCAGCCCGAAAACGGATAGGTGACCAGCCAGCAGGCATGGGACAGCGCAAACTGCGCCGCAAAAAGCGCTGGCCGGTCCTCCGGATGGGCCGAACGACGCAAGAGACGCCCCGAGGGCGTCAGCACCGCCGAATAGCCGAACCCGACCAAAAGCCAGGCGGCAAGCAATGCCAGCCAGGCGAGCCCGCCGAAGACGATTTCAGCCGCGAGCGCCACAAGCGTTGCCGCCATCAGCCCGGCGCCGGCAAGCATCACCGGCCTGTCGGAGACGCGATCGAGGATCTTCGGCAGCAGGATGGCGGCCGTCATCGAGCCGGCGCCGAAGGCAAACATCGTCCAGGCAAGATCGCTCGCCGAAAGGCCGAGCAGGCCGCGCACCAGCACCACGGAATTGACCAGCACCATCGCGCCCGCGGCGGCAACCGCGAGGCTGAGCGCCAGCAGTCCGCGCAGGCGCGGCGTTGCGAGATAGATGCGGATGCCGCGCGTGGTGCGGTCGTAGATCCCGCGCGGCTCGGTGGCTTTCGGGCTCGGCAGGAGCACCGTGACGACCAGCAGCGCGGAGGCCAGAAAACCGGCGACCGTGCCGAGAAACAGCGCATTGTAGCTCATCACAGCCAGAAGCAGGGCGGCAAGCGTCGGGCTTGCGATATTCTCAAGATCATAGGCGAGCCGGGAGAGCGACAGCGCCCGCGTGTAACGCGCCTCGTCCTTCAGCACATCCGGGATGGTCGCCTGGAAGGTCGGCGTGAAGGCGGCCGACGCCGACTGCAAAAGAAAGATCAGCAGATAGACCTGCCAGATGGCGGAGACAAAAGGCAGCGCGAGCGCTGAACCGGCGCGAACAAGGTCGAGCGCGACCAGAAGCCGGCGACGGTTCACCCGCTCGGCAAAGGCGCCGGCAATCGGCGCAATGCCGACATAGGCCACCATCTTGATGGTGAAGACCGTGCCGAGCACCATCGCTGCCCCCTCGCCCGCCAGATCATAGGCGAGCAGCCCGAGCGCGACGGTTGCGAGCCCCGTGCCGAGTAACGCCACGATCTGGGCGAGGAAGAGATGTCGATATGTGCGGTCGGCAAGAATATCCAGCATCGGAACCTCAGAGATAGCGGGTGATGGCTTTCAGCTCTTCGCGATCGGCCTCCGTACCGTCCGCGTCGAGACAATGATCGACATGGTCGTGGATCAGCGTCTGCTTTGCGCTGCGGATCGCGCTCTCGACAGCCTGCAGCTGCTGGGCGACGTCGAGACAGGGCCGGCCCGCCTCGATCATCGCGACAACGGCATTGAGATGCCCCTCGGCCCGCTTCAGCCGCGCGACGATCCGGGGATGACTTTGATGACGGTGTTCATGGCTCATGCCCTGACATTATCCCCCCAGGGGGGATATGAAAAGCGCAGAATCCATAGCGCGCCAAGACCGCAGGGCGTTCGGGCCGCAAATGGGGGGGATACCGGAAGCAGAAAGCCACAAAGATGCGGATCAACACCGGTACGGTGAGCGACGCTTCTGCGGCGATCGGAGATAGGAAGAAAGGAGAAAATGGTGGGTGATGTAGGTCTCGAACCTACGACCCGCTGATTAAGAGAAAATGATTTCATCGATAAGACACTGAAACCAAAAGAATCCGGTTTCCAATGTCTGAACAACTGGGCCACCATTTCTGCGGAACAAAGCATGAATTGGGAACTCCGATCAGGGGCCTTCATAAAAGGGTCCAGCCTGTGCTTCATCATGTGGAGATACCATGAAGGCAAGGTTTCGTCCCACCAGATAGTTCAAGCCATCTCTCGTACCTCCGGGCGCCCGCCACGACCGATTACGTCAGGATGGCATCAATAGGCAGGCGCCACGAAAGAAGCCCCAGTTTCGGCGGCGCTCACTGAATACCGAGCCTGCGCAAAGTATTCGCGTCCTGTCCCCCAGTTTTCGCGCAGCGGTCGCTTTTCCGGAGGCCTGGAACCAAACTCGCCGGGGTCAACAACAACCTCAATGGCTCCTTCCTGCGGATCGATCACGATCATATCGCCATTTCGGATGCGCGAAATCGGGCCATCGGCAGCCGCTTCTGGCGTCACATGGATGGCGGCAGGAACTTTGCCCGAAGCGCCCGACATCCGGCCGTCGGTCACAAGCGCGACCCTGAACCCGCGGTCCTGCAGAGACCCCAACGCGGGCATCAGCTTGTGAAGTTCGGGCATGCCACAGGCTTGAGGCCCCTGGAATGGCATGACGGCAACAAAGTCGCAATCGAGGTCACCGCGGGCGTATGCATCAAGCAGTTCAGCCTGAGAAACAAAGACCCGAGCCGGCGCGGTTATAGCGCGATGTTCGGGTAGAACCGCCGAAACCTTCATCACGGCGCGGCCGACATTGCCAGAAAGCACAGAGAGCCCGCCTGTCTTCTGAAACGGCGCTGCCACCGGCCGCAGAACGGTTTCGTCTGCGGATGCCGAGGCGGCCGGGCGCCATGCGAGTTGACCGTCATCAAGCCAGGGCTCGCTGGTATATGCGTCGAGACCCTCTCCCATGATCGTCACCGCGTCTTCATTCAATAGTCCGGCAGACAGCAGGGAGGAGATCAGATAGCCGACGCCGCCGGCTGCATGGAAATGATTGATATCGGCCTTGCCATTCGGATAGGCCCGCACGAGAAGCGGAACAACCGCAGAGATATCCGCGAAATCATCCCAGGTCAGGATGATACCGGCGCAGCGCGCCATCGCGACCAGATGCATGGTGTGATTCGTGGAGCCCCCGGTGGCAAGAAGCCCGACAATGCCGTTGACGAAGGCGCGCTCGTCGAGCACGCGACAGAGCGGCACAGCCTGGTTGCGCGGCGGAGCGATCGCGATCACTCTCTCGGTGGCCGCCGCTGTCAGTGCGTCGCGCAGCGGGGTATTGGGATTAACGAAACTCGACCCCGGCAGGTGTAACCCCATAAACTCCATTAGCATTTGGTTGGAATTGGCCGTGCCGTAGAATGTGCAGGTTCCCGCCGAATGATAGGACTTGACCTCGGCGTCGAGAAGCGCCGACCGATCAACCTTTCCCTCCGCATAGAGCTGACGAATGCGTGATTTTTCCGGGTTGGACAGCCCGGTGGGCATTGGCCCTCCCGGCACGAAAACCGCCGGCAAGTGCCCAAACCCAAGTGCGCCCATCACAAGACCCGGAACGATCTTGTCGCAGACGCCGAGATAGAGTGACGCATCGAAGGCGTTGTGGCTCAAAGCAACAACCGTGGCGAGCGCGATAGCGTCACGACTGAAGAGCGATAGCTCCATTCCATCGGCGCCTTGGGTGATGCCATCACACATTGCTGGAACACCACCAGCGACCTGAGCGATCGCTCCGTTCTTTCGAGCTGCATTACGGATCAGCGCCGGGAATTGCTCAAATGGCTGGTGTGCGGAAACCATATCATTATAGGCTGTAACAATCGCGATGTTCGGGATATTTGCCGCAAGCAAAGCACGTTTCTCCGACGCCTCCGACGCTGCCGCGACATGAGCCAGATTGGCGCAGGCAAGCTTGCTACGATTGCGGCCAGCCTGCGCTGCCTTCTCCATGGACTTCATATAGCTCGCCCGCGACCTCATGGACCTTTCAACGATACGGTCGGTAATGCTTCGAATGGCATCGTGGGTGTTCATCACGTTTCCTCTTTCATGGCAGAGCCGATCCAATCCGGGCTCAACAAAAACTTCTCACCTACTTGTAATTTTTGTTGACTACATGTCAATACACACTTAGCGTTAGTCAAATTCGATAACCGGCATGACGTCGCTGGGGAGGAGATCCCAGTTCGAAATGACGAAAGAACCGGACGGAGGCCCTCCGTCGGGATGGCAGCGTTTTGCCTGATAAGAGGAAAGTGCATACCGTGAAGATGGCACCCAAAAAGGATCGACGCATCGTAACGCTGGGCAACGCGTTTCTCGACACGATCGTCTACCTGCCCAGACTGCCGACGGAACCTTGCAAGTTCCGCGCGACGGATGTGCGTCGTACCGGCGGCGGCATCGCGGCAACGGCTGCCTGCGCGGTGGCAAGGCTGGGCGCCGAAGCCAACTACTGGGGCCGGCTGGGCGAAGATGAGACAGGTGACCAGATCATTACCCGCCTGCGCCAATTCGGCGTTCGCACAGAGACTGTTCGACGTGTCGCAGGCGGAGTGAGCCCAGTCGGCACGGTACTTGTTTCGCCCGGTGGCGAACGCATGGCCTTCGGTTTCATCGGCCGCGACCTCGGGAATGAGGCAGCATGGCTGCCGCTTGGTGAACTCGATCATGTCGACGGCGTACTGGCCGACTACAGCTGGTGGCAGGGTGCGGCCGCAATCTTCGCCGCGGCACGGGAACGAGGCGTCGTCACGGTGCTGGATGCAGATGTCGGCGACATGGACGCGGTGCGACAGCTGCTCCATCTGCCGGATCATATCGTCTTCTCCGCAGCTTGCCTTGCCGCTCTGACCGGCTGCAAGAGCATAGAGAATGCCCTAGCCGTTGCCGCAACGATGTGTCGCGGCGTGGTTTCCGTGACGGACGGCAGCCGCGGTTTCTTCTGGCTCGACAATGGCATGGTCAGAAACCTCCCGGCCTTTACGGTCGAGGCGATCGACACCAATGGCGCCGGAGACATATTTCACGGCGCGTTCACCCTTGGCCTTGCTGAAGGTCTATCGATCAAGGAAGCGGCGCGTCTTGCCAGCGCGACAGCAGCGCTCAAATGTGCGCGTGGAAGCGGCTGGGAAAGTATTCCTGATCGCGCCGCCGTCAATCAATTGCTCGGGGAGAATGCGTGATGGCAATATCACCCGGAAAATACTGGGGGCTGCGCCGGCTCGCCGGCAACGATGGCCGTTTTCGCATCCTTGCCATGGATCAGACGGGCCCGATCGTCAATCCGATCAAGGCTATCCGCAAGCTGGAACAGGCGCCATTTGAAGATGTGGCAGCCGTCAAGCGCATGCTCGCGCGTCACCTTGCGCCCCATGCATCTGCAGTGTTGATCGATCCTCCCCTGGGCTATGCCGCCAGCATACGCGACATCCCGGCCGAAAAGGGACTCCTGATCGCCAATGAATGGGCCACCTGGGAGGTGACCGATACCGGCCGCAAGTCATCGAGCATTCCCGGATGGGACCCGGCTCTCATCCGCCGGATCGGCGGGGACGCGGTCAAGGTCAACCTCTGGTACCGGGCTGATGTTTCGGCCGATGTGAGGGCTCATCAGCTTGCCTATCTCGACGCGATGAAAACCGCCTCCCGTCTCAACGACATACCCTTTGTGCTTGAGTTCCTTGTCTATCCCTTGCCCGGCGAAAGCGCCGCCGCCTTTGCGCGAAGGCGCGTTGAACTGGTTTCAGGCTCATTCACGGACGAGGAGGTCATGAATCCGGACGGCGTCGATCTCTACAAGCTCGAACCGCCGATCCCCACCTTCGACGTGCCGGATCCCGATGGTCCTCATGCCCTTGCCGCGCAGGCCGCCTTTGACCGCATGGCGCGTCATGTCCATCGCCCCTGGGTGCTTCTCAGCGGAGGAGCAAGCCCGGAGGATTTCCTGCGGTTGCTTACCTTTGCCTATCGCGCCGGCGCCAGCGGTTATCTTGCCGGACGCGCGATCTGGGCCGGGGCCTTCAGCCGCTTCCCCGATCTCGCCGCCATGGAACGCTCGATGCGGGAGGAGGCGCCGCAATTTATGGAGCGGTTCAACCGCCTGACGGAACGACAAGCGACGCCCTGGACGGACCATGCGCAGTGGCAGGGGCGGGTCGACATGGAGCCTGACGGCGAAGCGTTCGCCATGCTCTATCCGGCCTCTGCGGGGCACTATCAAACGGGGCGAAGCCTGTGACCTATCTTGATTTCAGCGGCGTGTTGTCGAGAACTGATCTTTTGATCAGGGGCGCGGAGCTGACGATCGCGATCTCGCTGACGGCGATGATTTTCGCGCTTGTCATCGGCCTTTGCTGCGCAAGCATGCTGCTCAGTCCCTTAAAGCCGTTGCGCTTCATCGTGCTTGGCTATGTCGAGGTCATCCGCAACACGCCCTTCATCGTGCAGGTTTTCCTGGTCTATTTCGGTCTGCCTTCGCTCGGCATCCGGTTAACGCCGCTGACGGCCGCGATCCTTGCCATGTCGATCTATGGCGGCGCCTATACCAGCGAGATTATCCGTTCCGGCATCCAGAGCATCGCCAAGGGCCAGATAGAGGCTGGGCGTTCCCTCGGCATGTCGCCGTTGCAGATTTTCCGCTACATCGTTCTGAAGCCCGCGTTTTCGGCGATTTTTCCGTCGCTTGCCTCCCAGTTCGTTCTCTTGCTCCTGTCATCGAGCGTGGTCTCGGCGATCTCGGTGCCGGAACTGACCGGCGTCGGAAATGACATCCAGGGCATAACGCTGCGGAACATGGAAATCTACCTGGTGATCGCCGTCATCTATGTCGGGATTGTCGCAGTCCTCAAGCTTGGATGCCTGGCATTCGAACGCATCGTGTTTCGATTCAAGTATCTGGGGCGCTAAGGCAAAATGTTTCAGCAATTCAGCCTTCACCATGTTCAGTTTATGCTCGTCGGATTGAGCTGGACCATTCTGCTCGCGGCGGTCGGGCTGATCGGCGGTTCGCTCGCGGGAGCGGTCCTGACCTTGATGCGGATATCCAGGTACCGGCTGGCGAGCGCCTTCGCGCGGGCCTACATATTCGTCATCCAGGGAACGCCGCTTCTTGTCCTGCTCTTCATCGCCTATTTCGGAGCTACCTATATCGGCTTCGACGTGCGCCCGATCGTGGCCATTTCCGTTGCCTTCTCGTTCTATGCGGCGGCCTTTCTTGGCGAGATCTGGCGCGGCGCCATCCAGTCGGTCCCCGTTGGCCAGAGCGAGGGCGCTCACGCTCTGGGGCTCAGCGGCCCAGACACCATGGTTCATATCATCGCCCCGCAGGCCATCCGGATTGCGACGCCGGCGACCGTCGGCTTCTTCGTGCAGCTGATCAAGAATACCTCGCTGGCTTCGGTCGTCGGCATTATCGAGCTCACGCGCACGGCTCAGATCGTCAGCAACGCAACCTTCAAGCCGCTCGAGGTCTATCTCACGGCGGCCGCTTTCTATTTCCTGATCTGCTTTCCCATCACGCTTGTCAGCCGCCACCTTGAACGGCGCCTGGCGCAATCATGATCGTCAAAGGAGGAGTAAAAGATGATCAAATTCGTAAAGGCCATTGCGGCCACAACAATAGCGCTGGCTGCACTGACAACCGCCAGTCTTGCCCAGTCCACCACCAACACGCTCGACAAGATTATCCAGAGCGGCAAGCTGGTGGTCGGCATTTCGCTTTCGACGCCGCCTTACGGCATGACGGATTCGCAAATGCAGCCTGCCGGTTTCGACGTTGCCGTCGCCAAGCTTCTCGCCAGGGATCTCGGCGTCGAGCTTGAAATCGTCGATCAGGTTTCCCAGGCGCGCATTCCGAATTTGACCAGCGGCAAGGTGGACATTCTCGTCTCCTCTTTCGGCGTCACGGCCGAGCGCGCCAAGACGGTGATGTACACGAATTCAATCTATGTCGACGAGCAGATGGTGCTGGCGCCGGCATCCTCGGATATCGCCAGCCTCGAAGATCTCGTCGGCAAGCGCGTCGGCGTGACCCGCTCGACGACCAACGACACGCTGATCACCGAAAAGGCGCTCGAGGGCACCAATATCCAGCGTTTCGAGGATGACGCCGCAACAAATCAGGCGCTGTTTACCGGCCAAGTCGACGCCATCGTCTCGGGCGTCGCCGCCGCCAATGCGATCAGCCAACAGACGGACAAGTTTGCCCGCAAATTCGCGGTGCGACAGTCCCCGATGGGCATTGGCGTGCGTCGCGGCGATTTCGATCTTCGCCAGTGGCTGAACACCGACATCATGCTGCTTTGGAACGCCGGCGAGCTACAGGCCGCGCAGAAGGAATGGCTTGGCCTCGTAAACGAGAAGCTGCCGGTCTTCTGATTGACGCATAAGGTTCCGCGCCTGGCGCGGAACCTCCAACCATGAACGCATTTCCCCGAAAGGTTTGTCATGACCCGAATGACACTTCGCCAGCTTCTCGATCACGCTGCCGAGCATGACTATGGCGTCCCCGCATTCAGCGTAACGACGATGGAACAGATGATTGCCGTCATGGATGCCGCACGCAGCGTCGATGCTCCAGTGATCCTGCAGGTCGGAACGAAAGCCCGCGCCTATGCCGGAGACATCATGATCGAGAGTCTGTTTACGGCGATCGAAAAAATGTATCCGGACGTGCCGATGGTCGTGCACCAGGATCACGGAAACTCGCAGGCCACCTGCGCGACGGCCCTGCAGCATAATTTCACTTCGGTGATGATGGACGGTTCGCTCGGCATCGATGGCAAGACGCCTTCAGACTACGAGTACAACGTCTCGGTGACCGCGCAGGTCAGCGCCCTGGCGCATTGGATGGGTGCATCCGTCGAGGGCGAGATCGGTGTACTTGGAAAGCTCAAAGACCGCTCCGACAGCCGGCTCCTGACCGATCCCGATCAGGCCGTTGCTTTTGCCAGAGCCACTGGCGTCGATGCATTGGCGATCGCCATGGGCACCTCGCACGGCGCCTACAAGTTCGACCGCAAACCGGACGGCGAAGTTTTGGCAATGGACCTGCTAGAAGAAATCCACCGCCGCCTGCCGGACACGCATCTCGTCATGCATGGTTCGTCCTCTGTTCCGCAGGAGCTTCAGGACATCATGAACAATTACGGCGCGGACATTCCCCAGACGTGGGGTGTTCCGATCGAGGAAATCCAGCGCGGAATTCGGCATGGCGTGCGCAAGGTCAACATCGACACCGACAATCGCATGGCACTGGTCGGCCAGATCCGCCGCGTCCTTCAGGAAGACCGACGGGAGTTCGACATCCGCAATCTCGTCAAACCGGGCATGGAGGCGATCACCAAGCTCAGCCGCCAGAGACTGGAAGATTTCGGCACGGCAGGCAAGGGTTCGAAGATCAAGGTCATTTCGATGGCCGATATGGCAAAGCGCTACCAGTCTGGCGAACTGGCGCCCAAGGTAAGGTCCTGAAGCTGGATCATGGAGGAGTTGTCGATGAAGAGCACGGCCAACACTGCGGACGCCATCGTCGAGGCGCGGAAACTGAACAAGTATTTTGGTGCCTTCCACGCGCTCAAGGATATTGATCTTTCCGTATCACGGGGAGAAACCATCGTTATCTGCGGCCCCTCCGGTTCCGGGAAATCGACGCTGATACGCTGTCTCAATGCGCTTGAGCCGTATCAGGAGGGCAATCTGGCTGTTGCCGGCACGACACTCGACGGCACGCGGAAATCCACCGATCGTGTTCGAAGACGCACAGGGATGGTGTTCCAGAACTTCAACCTTTTTCCGCATATGTCGGTTTTGCAGAACTGCATGATCGCACCCATGAAGGTGAAGGGTCTGCCGCGCGAAGACGCGCGCAAGATCGCGATGAAATTTCTGGAACGCGTTCGCATTCCCGAACAGGCGGAGAAATACCCTGCGCAGCTTTCGGGCGGCCAGCAACAGCGCGTTGCGATCGCAAGGGCTCTGTCAATGAACCCCGAGGTCATGCTTTTCGATGAGCCGACTTCCGCGCTCGACCCCGAGATGGTGCGTGAGGTTCTCGACACCATGGTCGGTCTCGCCAAGGAAGGCAGCACCATGATCTGCGTGACCCATGAAATGAGTTTCGCCCGCGAGGTCGCCGACCGCGTCATCTTCATGGATTGCGGCTCCGTGGTCGAGGTCGCACGGCCGGATGCCTTCTTCCGCACTCCGCAAACGGAACGGGCCAGAAATTTTCTGTCGCAGATCCTGCATTGAGAACGCTCCCCTCACCGCCGTTCACGAGCTGCGGTGAGGACTATTCCCTTTGAGGAAAGCGATCTTCTGTCCGTTGCGGAGTGGTTTTGCAGGCGTTTTCTAAACTCATCGCTTTAGGAGAAACTCTAGTGTCCTTCCAAGCCGATATCCGTGCCTGATGTGTCCACGCGGACCTTTTCCAGATGCTGAGCATCTAGGACAGCGGCACGAGCCTGCAGCAGATGATATCTCATATAACCGCTGGCGGCCTCGCCATCCTCCGCCGCAATGGCTTTCAAGATGCTGGCATGCTCTTCGATGATGCGCATCCGACGCGTCGGAGGACGACCGCGCGCCAGCTCGAGGCCGATATTCATCGCACCCTTCACAGGAAAGCGCAGAGTTGCCAGGATGTCGACAAAGTACTTATTTCCGCTGGCGTCGGCGATTGCAGTGTGGAAAGCAGAGTCCTGTTCCAGACCAAGTTCTCCTGCCGCAATGGCCCGCTTCAGCTCTTCCAGAGTGTCGGTGATGCGATCGATATCCGAATGCGTGCGCCGCTGAGCTGCAAGCCTCGCAACCTCAACCTCAAGGACGATACGTGGCTCGAACGAGCGGATGTAGTTGGAGAGTTGCGATGCGTCCGCCAGTTCAGTCAGCCGAGTCGAGGGCCGTGTCGACACGAAGGTACCGATTCCGCGTTTTGGATGGACCAAGCCATCTGTCGTAAGCCTTAACAACGCTTCGCGCACGACAGGCCGCGATACACCGAAAGCATGCGACAGTTGGGCCTCCGAAGGTAGTTTGTCACCTGCCGAAAACTCCCCCGTGGTGATCTGCGAGAGAATTTGCGTATAGACCGAGTCGGCAAGACGGTTCTTTTGTGTCGGAGTAATCTTAAGTTGCGCCATAACGTAGCCTACCATCGTAGCAAACGACCAACAATATGATTAGGTTAGTCTGCTCAATCTAGCCTCAAAGCGGCGCCATTCAAACCTACGAGTCAAAGCAACTTCATTTGTTCGTCACCCGCCCCTCCTGAGCTTTCACACAACGAAGAAAGCGTAACCCCAAGCAGGCGAATCCCTTTTTGCACCGGAAAGACCTCCGTCAGCAAAGCGCCAGCGATCTCGCCCATCTCATCTCCGCTTCGCATGTTCTGTCCAACCGTCCGGCTCCGCGTAATCTGCTGGAAATCAGCGTACTTCACCTTCAGAGTGACCGTCCTCCCACTGATCTGCTTGTTCTCGGCGTGACGCCAAACCTTCTCGGCAAGCGGGATCAGCTCCGCCTTCGCTGCCTCCAACTCGAATATATCGGCAGCAAACGTGTCTTCCGCGCCGATCGATTTGCGCGGCCGATTGGGTTGAACCGGCCGCTCGTCGATCCCCCGCGAGATCCGATAATACCAGCTACCCGACTTGCCGAAATTATCACGCAGGAAGGTGAGCGATTTCTCGCGCAAGTCGGCCCCGGTCACGATCCCAAGCCGTTGCATCTTCTCGGCCGTCGCCGGCCCAACGCCATGGAATTTCTTGACGGCAAGGTCAGCGACAAAGACTGGCCCCATCTTCGGCGTGATTACGGCCTGACCGTTCGGCTTGTTGAGGTCGCTCGCCATCTTCGCAAGGAACTTGCAGTAGGAGATACCGGCAGACGCATTCAGACCGGTCACTTCCTTGATCCGGGCGCGAATGATCGTCGCGATTTCGGTTGCGAACGCGATGCCCTGCTTGTTCTCGGTCACATCAAGATAGGCCTCATCGAGCGAGAGCGGCTCGATCAGATCGGTATGCTCGGCAAATATCTGGTGGATCTGCGCCGAGACCGACCGGTAGACGTCAAACCGCGGCTTTACGAAGACAAGGTCGGGACAGCGGCGCTTTGCGGTCACGGAGGGGAGCGCGGACCTTACGCCAAACGCCCGCGCCTCATAGCTGGCTGCGGCGACAACGCCTCTGGCCGCAGAGCCTCCGACTGCGACCGGCTTGCCGCGGAGGTCGGGATTGTCGCGCTGCTCGACTGAGGCATAGAAGGCGTCCATGTCGACATGGATGATCTTGCGGATGGCCGGGGCGGCACCATCCGCTTCGACCTCGTGGTCTCTTTCCAAAGCTGTCATTTCATCCAGGGCGGCCATGACCATCTCAAGCGCGTGACACGTGACGACGTTAATCGTCTGCGGGATTTTCAGGAGGATCGACCACGACCAGCATGTTGCCGGGCAAAGGCCGCTGAAGGTGTTTCACATCGGCCCATTCCCCGGTGAGCCAGAGATCGATCTCTTCCGGTGTCGTCAGGATCGCCGGCATTGCTTTCTCATGAATGGGTTTGACGATCTCGTTCGGCGTTGTGGTCAAAAACCCGAACAGTTCATATTCCTGTTCGCCGTCGCGCACCTTCCGCACGCCCTTCCAGGGCGTCCAGAAACCGGCGAAGAACATAAGGGGCCGCTCCGGGTTTTGCGCGAACCAGGCATTCGGCACGCGCCCGCCCTCCACCTTGCTCGCAGGATCGGGTTCCGCAAACGACGTAAACGGAACAACGCAGCGGCTTGTCGGTCCAAGCCAGCGGCGCCAATGCGAAGATCCCACGTTGCGGATATTGGTGACCCCGCGATCGGCATTGCCTTTGACGAAGGCTGGCGGCGTCGGCATGCCCCAGGTGGCACTGACAATTTCCCGATTGCCATCGCCATCGACGCGGACGATCGGCGCCAGCGTGTTGGGATAGACATTGAGCGACGGCTCGTTCCACCCGGCTTTGTCGCTCATGGCCTTCGTAAACTCGACGACGGCATCCCGCGTCGTCGTCAAATTATAGAGATTGCACAAGTCCTTGTCCTCCCTCAGCGCCACATTCCGCGCATACGTGCCCCAACATCAAGACGAACCTGGCGCGGGGCCGCGTTGCTCTGTTGCCCCGGCTTCGCCACCGGCCATGTCCTGTTGTCAAAATGCTGCAACAACATAGCGGGAATGAACCGGGTTCGCGAGGCATAGACATGCCTGTCGCCGGTCGAGGACTGCCCGTGCGTGAAGAAGCGCTGCGGCACGACAAGGTTCAAACTGTCCCGCGCCCGCGTCATGGCCACGTAAAGCAAACGCCGTTCCTCCTCGATATCGTCGGTCGTGCCGACGCCTAGATCGGAGGGAATGCAGCCGTCGACGGCATTGAGCACAAAGACCGAGCGCCATTCCTGCCCCTTCGCGGAATGGATGGTCGAAAGGATCAGATAGTCCTCATCGAGCAGCGGCACACCGGCCTGACCGGAGGTGGCGTCCGGCGGGTCGAGCGTCAGCTCGGTCAGGAACCGTTCCCGTGACGGATAGCCAGCGGCAATGTCTTCAAGCTGCAGAAGATCGGCACGGCGCATCTCAAAGTCTTCATGGATGCGCTCCAGATAGGGCTCATACCATGCCCGGATTCGGCCGAACTCGGCGGGCCAGCCCATGTTTGATTGGCGGAGGTCCGTTACCAACGACACAAGACCCGGCCAGTCGGCCACTGCGCGCGAGGGCGCAGGCAGGGTCGCCAAGGTCTCGACCGGATCGGCGGTTTCCGCAATCGCATCCAGCGCATTTTGCGCCGAGGCAGGGCCGACACCGGGCAAGAGCTGCATCAGCCGGAAGCCCGCCACGCGATCACGCATGTTCTGGGCAAACCGGAGGGCTGCCAGCATGTCCTTCACATGCGCGGAATCGAGGAATTTCAGGCCACCGAACTTCACGAAGGGAATGTTGCGGCGGGTGAGCTCGACCTCAAGCGGTCCGCTATGGTGGCTCGCCCGAAAAAGCACGGCCTGATCCTTCAGCCGCATGCCGCCCTCGCGGTTGTCGAGGACCTCGTCGGCAATGAACCGGGCCTGATCGCCGTCATCGCGGACCGTTACCAGCCGCGGCTTTTCGGTTGAGGCGCGATCGGTCCAGAGATCCTTGGTGTAGCGCTCCTGGGCTAGACCGATGACGCCGTTGGCGGCGGCGAGGATCGGCTGCGTCGACCGGTAATTGCGATCGAGCGTGATCACGGCGGCCTTCGGCGAGAATTCATTCGGAAAGTCGAGGATGTTGCGAACCGTGGCGGCCCGGAACGAATAGATCGACTGGGCATCGTCACCGACAACTGTCAGCCCCCGTCCGCCAAGTTTGAGCGCCATCAGGATCGAGGACTGCAGGCGGTTGGTATCCTGATATTCGTCGACCAGGACATAATCCCAGCGTCCGCCGATCTCGGCGGAAAGCACCGGATCGCCCATGGTCTGCGCCCAGTAGAGCAGAAGATCGTCGTAATCGAGGACGTTCTGGATCTGCTTGGCCTCGACATAGGCTGCAAACAGTTCCCTCAGCTCCTGTTCCCAGGCCGCGCACCACGGAAAGTTCGCCCTCAGGATTTCCGAAAGCGGAGCCTCGGCATTGACCGTGCGCGAATAGATCGAAAGACAGGTGCCCTTGGCCGGAAACCGGTTCTCCGTCTTCGAGAAGCCAAGGTCGTGGCGTGCGAGGTTCATCAGGTCGGCCGAATCCTCACGGTCATGGATGGTGAACTGCGGATCGAGACCAAGCTCGATCGCATATTCGCGCAACAGACGGGAGCCGATCCCGTGGAAGGTGCCGGACCAGGCAAGCCCGTCCGCCATGATCCCCGCCCTGTCGCCAAGCGCCTTCGCGCATATCCGCTCGACCCGCTTTCCCATTTCAGCTGCGGCGCGCCGGGAAAAGGTCATCAGCAGGATCCGGCGCGGATCGGCGCCGGAGATGACAAGCTGGGCCACGCGGTGGGCAAGCGTGTTGGTCTTTCCAGAGCCGGCGCCAGCGATGATCAGCAGCGGACCGCCGATCGCACCCTCGGGTAAATCCATGCCATGCAGAACCGCGGCCCGCTGATTATCGTTCAATTTTTCGAGATGCGCCGCGCTCATACCGCCCTACCCTAAACCCCTTGTGATTCAACGATGCTCGCCTTGCGCATCGGTGTTCTGTCTCAGTCACCCTCCACACGGCCCGCCAATGAGGCCGATTGACTCAAAACCGGAAAAGAACAAATAAGGAACATATCGGAGAATTCCGCCGTTGCAAAGTCCTGAAGGAGACCGTCCGACATCATGCCGAAGAACGCCGCCAGTCCAGCAATCGCAGAGCTTCGGGAGCGCATTGCACATCTCGAAGGTTCGGGCGGACGTGCGCGATCAGTCCTGCCCTTCGGTCTGAAGGAGATCGATCGCAGGCTGCCGGGCGACGGTCTTGCGCTCGGCTGTCTGCATGAGGTGGCGGGCGGCGGAAACGGCGCGGTCGATGGAGCGGCAGCCGCGCTGTTCGTGGCGGGGATTGCTGCGCGCACCAAAGGCAAAGTCCTCTGGGTGGTCACCCGGACAGATCTTTTTGCACCGGCAATCGCCCAGGCCGGACTTCAGCCTGACCGCGTGATCCATGTCGAGGCCGGCGACGAGAAGGCTTTGCTCGCCTGTTTCGAGGAAGGGCTTCGCCATGGCGGGCTTGGCGCGGTTGTCGCGGAGACAGCGCGCCTCTCGATGACGGCCTCGCGCCGTCTACAGCTGGCGGCCGAGAACTCCAATACGATCGGGCTGGCGCTCCGCCGCTGGCGACGACAGACCGAGGCCGGCGACTTCGGGCAGCCGACGGCAAGCGTCACCCGCTGGCGGGTTTCCGTTCTGCCCTCGCGCCCCCTGCCCGTTCCCGGCCTTGGCCGAGCGCGCTGGCTGGTCGAACTCATCCGATGTCGTGCCGGAGAAAGTGCCGATTTTGAACTGGAGGCGTGTGATGACACGGGTCGTCTCGCTCTTCCTTCCGAGGTGGCCGACGGATCGCCTCAGAAGGAAGTCGGGCGACGCATCGCCTCCCGCTGATGCGCCGCTCGTCATGGCCGGCCGCACCGGCCGCCGCCGGCTGATCACGGCACTGGATGCCAATGCCGAACAGCTTGGCGTCCGTATCGGCATGGCCGTCACCAAGGCGCAAGCCCTCGTGCCGGGCCTTGTGATTGCCGATTCCGACCCTGCCGCTGAGACCGAGGGGCTGAACAAGCTGGCGCTCTGGGCGCTACAGCGAATTTCGCCGGTGGTGATGGCCGATCCGCCGGATGGTCTCGTCATCGATACGACCGGCGCCGATCACTTGCATGGCGGAGAGGAAGCCATGCTTGCCGACATGATCAGGCGTTTCGCAGCAGCCGCTGTCGAGGCGCGCGCGGCGGTCGCGGACACTTGGGGTGCCGCACATGCTGCTGCCCGGTTTCTGGCGCGACCAGCGATCGTCATACCACCGGGAGAAAGCGAGGCGATGCTGCGAACCATGCCGCTTTCAGCCCTCAGGCTCGATCCCGGTACGGTGTCCGACCTGCACACACTCGGTTTCGAGACTATCGGCGAGCTGCTGGATCAGCCGCGCGCGCCGCTGACCCTGCGCTTCGGCCCGGAAGTCGTCCGCCGGCTCGACCAGGCCCTTGGCCGGATTGCCGAACCGGTCGATCCGATCCGCTCGCCGGAGCTGGTCGAGGTGCGTAAGGCCTTTGCCGAACCAATCGGCGCGCCTGAGACCATTGCGCGCTATATCGGCAAACTCGCCGACGCCCTCTGTCTCGAACTCGAAAAGCGCGGCCTTGGCGCCCGCCGGCTGAATCTTCTTTTCCACCGGGTGGACAGCACCATGCAGTTCGTCCGCGTCGGCACAGCCCAGCCGGTACGCGACCCCAGACGCCTTGTGCGCCTGTTTCGCGACCGGCTGGAGACCGTCGATCCGGGCTTCGGGATCGAGATCATGGTGCTGGTCGCCATCCATGCTGAACCCTTGCGGGAGAAGCAGACGATCTCCTCCCTGGTCGAGGAGCCGGAAGCCGATGTTTCCGACCTCGTCGATGTCCTTGCCAACCGCGTCGGTGAACATCGGCTCTGTCGTTTCGTGCCGGTTCAAAGCGATGTGCCCGAACGCTCGGTCGCCCGCGTGGCACCGCTGGCACCCGAGACCGGGCTCACATGGGACGGCGACTGGCCGCGACCGCCGCGGCTGCTGCCGCGACCGGAGCCGGTCGAGACCATGGCGCTTCTCCCAGATCACCCGCCGGTCTGGTTCACCTGGCGCGGCGTGCGCCGCCGCGTTCGTCGCGCCGATGGACCGGAACGGGTTCGCGGCGAATGGTGGAAGCGGGATGCTGAACTCACCACCGTCCGGGATTATTTCAGGGTCGAGGACGACACCGGCGAGCGCTACTGGCTGTTCCGCTCCGGCGACGGCGAGCATGAGGAGAGCGGCTCGCACCGCTGGTTCATCCATGGGATCTTCGGATGACAGGGCCGCGCTACGCCGAACTGCAGGTCACCACCCATTTCTCGTTTCTGCGCGGGGCAAGCAGCTGCGACGAGCTGTTCGCCCGCGCCGCCGAACTCGGCATCGAGGCCATCGGTGTCGTTGACCGCAATTCCCTGGCTGGTGTCGTGCGGGCATTCGAAGCCTCAAAGCAGACCGGCGTCAGGCTGATTGTCGGCTGCCGCCTCGATCTTTCCGACAGCCTGCCAGTCCTCGTCTATCCAACTGATCGGAGCGCCTATGCCCGGCTTTGCCGCCTGCTGTCGCTCGGCAAGAAGCGGGCCGGTAAAGGAAAGTGCCATCTCGAATGGACCGACCTTGTGGCCTATGGTGAGGGGCTGATTGCCGTCCTGGTACCGGATCGGGCCGATGATGACTGCGCCATGCATCTGCGACGCCTGCGGGAGGCTTTCGGGGATCGTGCCTATCTGGCGCTAACATTGCGACGGCGGCCGAACGATCAGCTCCGTCTATGGCAGCTGTCGAACCTCGCTGTCGCAGCCCGGGTTCCGAATGTCGTCACCAATGACGTTCTCTTCCACGCGGTGAACCGGCAGATGATGCAGGATCTTGTCACCGCCATCCGGCACAATGTCACCATCGATGAACTCGGTCATCGCCGTGAGCGGTTTGCCGATCGGTACCTGAAGCCGCCGGAAGAGATGCACCGGCTGTTCGACCGTTATCCGGAAGCGCTCGCCCGCACGATCGAGATCATGGACCGCTGCAGGTTCTCGCTCACGGAACTCGCCTATCAATATCCGGAGGAAAAGCTCTTTCCGGATCTGACACCGCAGCAGGCGCTGGAAAAGCTCACCTGGGAAGGTGCAGCCGAGCGCTATCCCGAAGGCCTGCCCGACAAGGTGCGCTCCAACCTCAATCATGAACTGGCGCTGATCGAGAAGCTGGACTATGCGCCCTACTTCCTGACGGTGAATGCGATCGTGCGCTTCGCCCGCTCCAGGGACATTCTCTGCCAGGGTCGCGGATCGGCCGCCAATTCCGCCGTCTGCTATGTTCTCGGCGTGACCTCGGTCGATCCGGATCGCAATGATCTCCTGTTCGAGCGCTTCGTTTCGGAGGAACGACGCGAGCCGCCGGACATCGATGTCGATTTCGAGCACGAACGCCGAGAAGAAGTCATCCAGTGGGTCTATCAGACCTATGGCCGCGATCGATCCGCACTCTGTTCCACCGTCATCCGCTACCGCGCCAAAGGCGCGCTCCGTGACGTCGGCAAGGCGCTCGGACTGACCGAGGATCTGACCAAAACGCTGTCGTCGCAGGTCTGGGGTTGGTCCGAGGGTGTCGAGGAGAAGCATGCGCAGGAGCTGAACCTCAATTTGGCCGACAGACGGCTTCGGCTCGCTCTGGACCTTGCACGGCAACTCGTCGGCACGCCGCGCCATCTCTCCCAGCACCCGGGCGGCTTTGTCCTGACCCGCGACCGGCTCGACGAACTGGTGCCGATCGAGCCGGCGGCCATGGAAGACCGGCAGATCATCGAATGGGACAAGGACGATATCGACGTTCTCAAGTTCATGAAGGTCGACGTGCTGGCGCTCGGCATGCTTTCCTGCATGCGCCGCGCCTTCGATCTTCTCGCCGAGCACAAGGATATCCGGCTGGATCTTGCCACCATTCCCGCCGAGGATCCGCGCACCTATGCGATGATCCGCAAGGCCGACACGCTCGGCACCTTCCAGATCGAAAGCCGCGCGCAGATGGCGATGCTGCCACGGATCAAGCCGCGCACCTTCTACGATCTGGTCATCGAGGTCGCGATCGTCCGCCCCGGACCAATCCAGGGCGACATGGTCCACCCCTATCTGCGCCGGCGCGAGGGCAAGGAAGACGTCACCTATCCGAAGCCCGAGCTCGAATCGGTTCTCGGCAAGACGCTGGGTGTGCCGCTGTTTCAGGAGCAGGCGATGCGGGTCGCCATCGACTGCGCTGGATTTACAGCAGGAGAAGCCGATGAGCTGCGTCGCGCCATGGCCACCTTCAAGCACACTGGCGGGGTGTCCAAATTCGGAGCCAAGCTGATCGATGGCATGGTGGCCAATGGCTATGAGCGCGAATTCGCGGAGCGCACCTTCAGACAGTTGGAAGGCTTCGGTTCCTATGGTTTTCCGGAGAGCCATGCCGCGAGTTTCGCACTGATCGCCTATGCCTCATCCTGGATGAAGTGCTGGCACCCAGATGCCTTTTGTTGTGCGCTGCTCAATGCCCAGCCGATGGGCTTCTATGCCCCGGCCCAGATCGTGCGCGATGCCCGCGACCACGGCGTCGAGGTCCGTCCGGTCTGCGTCAATGCGAGCCGATGGGATTGCATGCTGGAACCGACCGACAGCGACGACGGGCGTTTCGCCGTCCGCCTTGGGCTCCGGCTGGTGAAGGGACTTGCCAACGCCGAGGCAGCACGCCTTGTCTCCTGTCGGGAAGATAGGCCCTTTGCTTCCGTCGACGATCTCTGGCGTCGCGCCGGGGTTCCGGCCTCTGCCCTGGTGGAACTCGCCGAAGCAGATGCGTTCAGGCCCTCACTCGGGCTTGCCCGCCGCGAGGCGCTTTGGGCGATCAAGGCCCTGAGGGACGAACCGCTACCGCTCTTTGCTGCGGCTGCAAGGCGCGAGGCCTATATTGTACCCGAGCAGGCAGAGCCGGAGCCCCTTCTGAAACCCATGGAGGCCGGTCGGGAAGTGGTCGAGGATTACGGCCATCTGGGCCTGACCCTGAGGAAACACCCGGTTTCGTTCCTGCGTTCGGAACTCTCCCGACAGCGGTTCAGGTCCTGCGCCGAAGCCGTCTCTCTGCGCGACGGTCGCTGGGTCAACCTTGCCGGCCTCGTTCTTGTGCGCCAGCGACCGGGCTCGGCCAAGGGCGTCATGTTCATCACGCTTGAGGACGAAACCGGTGTGGCCAATCTCGTGGCCTGGGCGAAGGTGTTCGAGAAATACCGCCGCACCGTTCTCGGATCAGGCATGATCGGCGTCCGAGGGCGCGTCCAACGGGAGGGAGAGGTCGTCCATATCGTGGCGCGTGAGCTTATCGATCTGTCATCGGAACTCGCAAGCGTCGGGAGCCGGGATAAGGCCTTTCCGGTTCCGCATGGGCGGGGTGATGAGTTTCATCATGGGTCGCCGGCGCCTGATCCACGCGGAATGCCGAAGCCGCGCGATATGTTCGATCCCTACGGTCATATCGATGAGATCAAGGTGAAGACGCGGGATTTTCGATAGGTGCTTTTTGCGCTTCCGGCCAGCATAATGGCAGACATTCAGCTTATAGAAAGGTTGACAGGATCGCCGTATTCTCAGAGCGTGACTGTCTGCAATGCGCCCCCATTTCGGTCGTTCGACGCACCTTCCAACCTCACCAAAAGCTGCCACACAAGGAGCATCTTGAACACGGGAAAGTGGTCGCGTCGCGACATCAGCGACCGTCATCATGAAGGTCGCCGATAATGGGCGCGATCATGATGGGTCGTTACCCACGCTGCCAACCATGTATACCGCTCCGTCAATAGAGTGTTATTCTATGCCTGAATCAACGATTGCATTCGACTGGGAGAATTCTTCGCGGCATTATCCGTGAGTCGGTCGGTGCGTGGAAAACATCGTCTTGGTCGAATGTCGGCTGGTTGGGGGGGAACTATGGATTCGAAGCGAGCGGGAGCGCCCGTCACCGAGGCGTTGGTGGGGGATCGTTTCTTGTTGCTTACGGATGAACCGCGGATCGGTGGCATGGCCTGGGTCTACAAGGCCATGGACAAGCACGACGACGACGAGTTCTGCGCGGTCAAGCGTTTGAAGCCAGGCGCCGATGAGTTGCTCATGAGAGAGAGTTTTGATCGCGAGTACCGGGGATTGGAGTTAGCTCAACACCGCAGTGTAGTGAGGCTTCTCGACTACGGTTTGGATGCAGACCATCAGCCCTACATCGCGATGGAATGGTTGGAGGGCAACCTAGACGATTTGATCACGCGCAATGGACCGATGACGTGGACTAAATTCTGGCGCTCAATCGGCAAGCCCATACTTGCCGCTATCTGCTGGGCGCAAAACAAGCACCTGTCACATCGGGATATCAAGCCCAAGAACGTGCTCATCACCGACAAGGGCGAACCAAAGCTGGCCGACTTCGGCATCAGCAGGAGCTACCAGAAGGACGAGCCGCTCCATCAGAACGGTCGCACGTTCAGGCATCACGGCAGCCCCCCTTATACTCCTCCAGAGGCCGACGACGGAATTTACTCGTACACTCGCGACAGCTACTCCTGGGCGGTGATGGCGCTCAGTTGCCTGTCAGGAACGCTGCCTAAGAATTTGGGCGACGTCAGGTCGCTCCTGACGACCGTCGCCGATGGGCCCATCGATGTCCTCGCCAAGGCGGTGAGCGACGACCCGGCCGACCGACCTCGCTTCGCGCATCTTCTTCTCGCGGACATCGAGAAATGGTTGGAGGCTCGGGGCATACCGGCGGACCGTCCCAGGCTGACTTGCCATGTGATCTTCTCCGACCCGTGCTCATTCAGCCTTGAACGTAATTTCGGCGACGAGGTCGCTGCCCCTCATGCGGCACTGTTGGAGGACTTCGCGACCATCGCACGGGTGAGAGCGTCATCCGACGGCGAGGACCGTATCCGGATCGTGGGCGAGCAGTGGGTGCTCCATGCGCAGCGCCTACATGCGCGGCCGGGTCGACTGCTCATCGAGAAAGCGATCAAGATAGGGTCCGCCGCTGCCGAGAAGCAGCGCGACAGCACAGACGAGACCGACCTTGATCTGCGCGAAGAGGTCCCGGCCGACATTGCCCTCGCCGCAGCCGCTATCGACGAGATCTTCGCGTTGGCAGCGCACTCCGAACTGGCCCGCAGCGAGCAAAGGGTATCGGAGCGCGACCGGGTGTACAGACTCTGGCAAGGATATCTGCGCGCTCGATCCGACTTCGAGACAGGACGCGCGAGCTCCTTGAAGTACATTGACGGCACGGTCAACAACAACCAGGTGACCGTTATCCTCACCTCTCCGCCCCCATCCGATCTGTTGGGACAGGATCGTTTGGTCAATTTCAACGGCACTGCCATCGCGATGGAGGTCGTCGCCGTTCTTGGCGACCAAGTGACGTTGCGAGTAACGTTCGGCGATGCCAATCGCGTGCCAATGCACGGCGTGCTGGAAGTGAACACACGACGTGCCCTCAGCGCGGTCGAGAAGCAGCGTAGGGCGCTCGACGACCTCGCATATGATAGGGCCATCAATCCCGAGCTTGGCGAAATTGTCCTCAACGGCAAAGGGGCGAGAGTACCGCTTGCAAACGTGCCTTGGACGAAGCCGCGCGACAAGTTCGATGAGGATAAGGTTGTCGTGCTGCGTAAAGCGCTGGGCGTCAGGGACCTGATGGTTGTGGAAGGACCACCGGGGACGGGAAAGACCAGGCTGATCGAGGAGATCATCGCTCAGTACCTGGATGCGAACCCGCGTCATCGCGTCCTGCTATCATCCCAGACCCACGCTGCCCTGGACAACATCCTGGAGCGACTTGCTAAGCGCAGCAAGGACGTAAACCTAGTGCGTGTCGGGCGCATAGACAACGACCGCATCGCTCCCGCTGCCGCCGACTTTCTGCTGGAGCGAAAGGCCGAGACGTGGGCGGCTGGCGTGCGCAAGGCAGCCAGACCTTGGCTGGCGCGACGGGCCGCCGAAAAAGGTTTGGATCCAGATGAACTGCGCGCCGGAGCGCTTGCCATCAAGCTGGCCCGGCTGATCCGAGAGAGGCAACAGACCAAGCAACTGGAGATCGCCGTTGAGGAGGCTGCCAGGGCCCGCACCCAGGCAGCGTCCAACCCCGATCCGTCGGACCAGACCGAAGAGGTGGAGACCCGCCGGCGAACCGAGGTGGCACTGGACAAGGCCGTCGACATCAAGGGCAGATTGAGTTCACTCCTTCACGATGAGGAGGCAACAAGGGCAGAGCTGGCAGTCCTCTCCGGCATCGCGAGCGATCTCGCCACGTCCAACGACCCCGATGAGCTCGAGCAGTACGCATCGTTGCTGGTCGGCGACGGCGAGGACGGCAAGACGCATCTTCGATTGATGCACCTGCAGGAGGAATGGCTGGAGCGCGTAGGTCGTTCGTCCGACTTCCACTCTGCGATGCTCGCGTCCGCAAAAGTCGTTGCGTCGACCTGCGTCGCCTTGGCGGGTGTTCGCGGCGTCAACGAGGTTGCGTTCGATCTATGCATAGTCGACGAGGCGTCTAAGGCGACGGCGACAGAGGTCCTCATCCCGATGACGCGGAGCCGACGTACCATTCTGGTCGGGGATCCCAAGCAGCTCCCGCCTTTCTTCGAATGTGACATACTCAATGCGGATTCGCTGGCCGAGTATGCGGAAGAAGAGATCCGGGAAAACGTATTCGATCGTCTGCTCAGAACGCTGCCTGCCGGATCCAAAGCAAAACTGCACCACCAGTACAGAATGGCTCGTCCAATCGGCGACCTGATCAGCCAGGTGTTCTACGGCGGCGAGCTGAAAAGCCCGATTCTCAAGCCGGAGATTGCCTTCCCGACGTATCCCAAGCTCGTGACCTGGCTGGATACATCCCGCCTGACTGCCGGGGACCCTGAGAGGAAAATAGGCACCAGTTGGGCATCGCCGCTTGAATGTCGCGTCGTCAAGGGCCAGCTGGCGCAGCTCGACTTCGTCGCGAGAAATCGACGGAAGAACTACGAGGTGGCGGTGATTGCAGGCTACGCAGCTCAGGTGCGATCGCTGGAGGATGCGATCCGGGACTATCGAGCAACCTGGGCGAACCTGACCGTCCGCGTCGACACAGTTGACGCCTTCCAGGGATCTGAAGCTGACATCTGCATCTACAGCGTCGTTCGTTCGAACGACCGCGGTGACGCAGGCTTCCTCAGCGAACCGCCCCGACTCAACGTAGCGCTTTCCAGAGCCAGAAGCCTTCTGCTCATCGTGGGTGACCACGCCTTCTGCACGCGCCTGCCTACGAGCCACCCAATGTATGATGTGGTGAACTACATCGAACGTACCCCCTTGGACTGCGAAGTGAGGACGCTCAATGACGCCTGATCAGGTCGCCCGCCGATACGAGGAGCTTCAAGGCTTCGAGCTGCTCGACTTTGCGGAGGCCGCCGTCCCGCTTTGGCAGTTGAATGTCGAAGCCGTCAGCGTCATTCGCAGAGGGCTGCAACCCATCAGGGAGTTTGTGCTCCGAAGTCTGGTGGAAGGTCTCCATGTCGATGATCTGGTGGGCTTCCTCGGCCTTGAGGAGACCATCGTGCGCGGCGCTTTGGCGGACTTGGCATCCGACAAGTTCATTGCCTCCGGCGAGGAGATTGCTATCACGGAGCTGGGCCGCAAGGCATTGACCGAAGGGATCACAACGCCAGCGGAAGAGGTGCTCACGATTCTCTTCGACGGCATTACACGCAAACCCATTGCGTCCCCGGCCATGGACCTAGCTTTGCCGAAGGAAGTAGACGACGGAGCGATTGCCGAGATCCCGGCAACTCCGGCCATGCAGCCGACCATCGACGATCTCAGCCTGCCGGAGATCGATCAGGTCTTGTCGGACCAACTGGGCCGCGGTGATGTCAGCCGCGATATCCTGCGCGTCAAACGCATAGCCCGATACAAGCGCGTGTTTCGCAAGGTCGTCGTCCTGATCTTTAGGTCCAGGAAGGGTGAGATCAGGACGCGCTTCATCGTGAACGGTGTCCCGGACGAAAATCTGGAGCAGCGCTTTGCCGAGCACAGCGGAAATCTTCGCAAAGGGCTCGTTAGGGCATTCTCAGATGGTTACCTCAAATCCAGAGTGCGCTCGCACCTTGGACAGAACGTGGCGCGCCGGGTACTCGACCAGGACGACTACCTCGTCAGGCAGAGAGCGGTATCGCTTGCCGCGCTGAAAGTGGCAGCCATCCGAAGAAGAGAGGGTGCCGTCGATCGCGGTGAGAATTCTGAGGATCAACGACCCACTGCAGAAGAGATCGAGGCCGCTTTGACAGCGGAGCACGAAGCACGGTTTTCGCTGACCCAAGCTCCAGCGCGTCCAGCTGCCGTCTACGAAGTGGCCGAATTTCTCCGCCGCGCGCTGTCGGAAGCGAAGACCTCGGTCTCCATTAGTACACGAGGTCTCGCGCCACATCTCGTCGACCGCGACTTCCTCCGCGCGCTTGAACAGCTGCTGAACAGCGGGGTGCACGTGACTATCCTCCTGCACGAGGAGGCGAGCCAGTGGCGCTCGCGCGGCAAGGATTGGATCCTGGCCTTCGACGCGTTGGCGAAACTCAGCACCAAGTTCCCTGCTGCCCTCGTGGTCAGGGAGCACAGGGAGAAAAGGTACTACCACATATCCTGGGACAACCGGGTCGCGCTGGTCGCGAACCGTCCGATGCTCAGTAATCATGGACGCATCAGGTCGTTCGAGCAGTTTGCCGGTTTCGTAATCAACGAACCCGAGAGCGTTGTCGCCTATCTCTCGCGGGTCACAAGATGAGGCGCCATGTTTAGGATAGTTTCAGCTACATCGACCGGTCTCGTGCGGGTGATGAACGAAGACCGCATTTCGGTCGCCGGGAGCAGGACATTGGAAGGACCGGCTGCCGAATTGCGCTCCGAGAACACGCGACAGTACGTCTTGGTCGCGGATGGTATGGGGGGCCACGCCAAGGGTGAGGTCGCCAGCGATCTAGCGTTGACTAACTTGGAAGCAATGCATCACCTCTTGTTTGAGGATGAGGGCATTGAGGTAGCTTTGCGAGCGGTCAATAGGGCGATTTACGAGGCCGCTTTCTCGAACCGCGACTTCTCTGGGATGGGAACCACCATCGTAGGCATCGCTATCGATGGCAAAAGATGCAAGTGGTTCAACGTCGGAGACTCACGCGCATATCTAATTCGGAACGGCAAGATGACGCAGATTTCCAAGGATCATGTCCCATCCAGATCTGTAGCCGGTCGAAGCGACCATGCGATCACCCAGTCCTTGGGAGGTGGTCGATTCTTCACGGAAATATTCCCTTCGCATGGGGAACTAGCAATTGCAGCCGACGATCGTATCCTGCTGTGCACAGACGGTCTGCCCGATCTCGTTCACGATACCGAGATCGAACGAGTCGTCGCCAGCCATGAACCTACTTCCGCGTTGGACCGGTTGATCGCTCGTTGCTTCGAGCTTGGGGCACCCGATAACATCAGCCTTGTGCTTGTGCAGCTAGAAACCAACACCTGACTTAGGTGTTGGGTCCGATTGCATTTGGCTCGCGCAACTTGGTGAGCGGAATGTGGCGGTGATCAGGTCACATGCGAACATTCCCGACAGCGTTCACGGATGACGTCGCGATACTCTTGCCAGTTGGCTCATCTAAACCAATACGGCCAGACCTGCGGAAATGCGTGTATGGACTGCGGTTCATACCAGCCCATAGGAATCGGGCACTAGGAATGCCCGGTATCGTCAATCTGTCGCCAAAAGCTGCCGGTCTGCAACCGGCCCCTAAGCAGAAGTCAGGCAGAAATTTCACTTATCCCCGTTGTGCAGATTTCCCGAGCAGTTCAGTCGCGGGCGTTTCTGGGGAGCAGGCTATTTGTATAATTATTCAAAATGTATATCTATTATAAGGCCATGCCATGACGCCGCATAAATTTAACAAATGCGTTTGGCAGATACTTTCTAAGACGGGCTTATTGTCTTTTTGAAGTTGAGCGCCATAGTTCTTCCTGAAAACACTGGACGATTGCGTGGAGCTCGATCAGGCGGGACGTTGCAATGACGATAAAAAAATACTGGGATAAGGCCAGCCGGTTTATGGCGGTTCGGTCCGATAATCTTGAGCTTCTCCAAGCTCAGTACCAGTCGTTCGCCCGCCAAATGCCCATGATGTACCTGATACTCATTGCCAACACCTGGGCACTTGCCATCACACACATGGCTGAAGCACCAATTTGGCTGACAATGCTGATACCAACAGCGTTCACCGTGACTGCTGGCACCCGTATTGTGTTCTGGTGGAACGTTAGGAACACATGTCCAAGTCTTGAAGCAGCGCAAGCCGCGCTACAGCAAACCAACCGCATTGCTGCCATTCTGGCTATCACGTTCTCCGCTTGGGCCCTCTCGCTGTTCCCCTATGGCGATCCCTATGCCCAGTCTCATATCGCCTTTTATATGGCGATCACGGTCATCTCCTGCATCTTCTGTCTGACCCATCTGCGGTCCGCCGCACTCCTGGTGACGGGCATTGTGAACGGAGCATTTGTGGCCTTCTTTTCGTCTGTTGGGCAGCCCGTCTTTATCGCTATTTCTATCAACGTTGCCCTTGTTTGTGTCGTTATGCTGGTCATTCTCATGACAAATTACCGAAACTTTGAGAAAATGATAATCGGGCAACAACAAACGGAAGCCCTCAGCAACGAGAACCTGCGTCTGGCGAATCTTGACAGTCTCACCAATCTTCCCAACCGCCGTGCGTTTTTTACGCATTTGCTCGCCAGCATCGAGGCCGCAAAAGAAAACGGAACACGATTGGCACTCGGTGTGATGGATCTGGATGGATTCAAGCCCGTCAATGATATCTACGGCCATTCAGTCGGTGACAATCTGCTGATCGAAGTCGGGGCAAGATTATCGACACTACCACCCAACGACCGTTTATACCGTCTTGGCGGAGATGAGTTTGCCATTATCGTGATGGAGGCAGCCGAAGACGACCTCCTTGTTTTCAATTCCAGCAAGCTGCTGGAGCGTCTGCTTGTTCCGTTTAATTTGCCCGAAGCGACGGTACAGATATCGGCGTCCATGGGGATTGCAGTTTATCCCGACATCGCTTCGACCACGGAACAACTATTCGACCGCGCAGATTACGCGCTTTACCATGCAAAACGGAACAGGCGAGGCGCAGCTGTCCTGTTCAGTGCAGAGCACGAAAGTCGGATCAACGATGAATCGCGCATCGAACAAGCGCTCAAGCTGGCAAATCTTGCAGATGAACTCTCTGTGGTCTTCCAGCCTATCATTAATATTCGAACGCAACGCGTATTGGGGTTTGAAGCATTGGCTCGCTGGAAAAATCCAATACTGGGTCAGATCTCTCCAGCCCTGTTCTTTCCTGTTGCAGAACGCGCTGGCCTCAGCGGCTTCCTAACAAAGCATTTGCTGCGAAATGCTCTTTTGGTCGCCAAAAATTGGCATAACGATATCCGTCTTTCCTTCAATCTATCCGTGCAGGATTTGAATTCCCATGATGGCGTCCTTGCATTGATGGGCATCATCAAGGACAGCGGCTTCGATGCGCACCGCCTGGATCTGGAAATCACAGAAACGGCCTTTATGCACGACTTCGAGCAGATGAAACGGTCGATTGAGATGCTCAACCTACTCGGCTGCGGCATCTCGCTTGACGACTTTGGTACTGGTTATTCCAGCCTTTCGCGACTGCATTCCTTGCCGCTTACCAAAATCAAAATTGACCGGAGCTTCGTAACTGATCTTCACAAGAAACCCGCCAGCTACAAGATCGTCAAATCGCTTCTGGCGCTCGGGCACGATATGGAACTGGATTGCATTATTGAAGGTGTTGAGACCAAGCAAGAGTTGGCGGCACTGGAGAAGCTCGGCGGCACGATCATCCAAGGCTATGTATTCTCACCTCCGATGCCGGAACAAGACGTTGATGGCTTCCTATCCGGTGACCCTCCCGTTTTTAACGGTTCTTATCTGTAGAACTCACGCACCATTTTCAGTTTCTTTGCGGGCATTAAACCGCCGATGCGCTTAGGATGGCTGCGGAAAAAGCTGCGACACTCGGTAAAGCCAGTACCCATGTTGATTCCGCTTTAGTCACTTTCACGGTGTTCCTTTGCACCTGAATGACGCGGGTGTCGCGTCTAGTGACCTGAGCGTTTGAACTTCTGCTTGGGTACGGAAGTTCGACTGCCCCGAAGTCCAAGGCTACATGTTCGGACGCCCAATGCGAGCAGCTGATTTTGAAGAAAACTACATCTTGAATGGTTGAAGAAGTGGCTCTGTATCCCAAGTGAACTTGTAGCGTGTGCCTAATTCGAATCGAGATCCCAGCAGCGGTGGCTGTGAGGTTTTCAAGGCTTTTTGCATACGTCTGGTGATCGTGTCCCAGCGCGTGGTGTAGCTGGATTTCATAGCCATCGGTGATTTCCGGTAGGGTCGGGTTGCTTAGAACCAACCTTAAGGACACCACCGATGACCGACGACATGATGAACCTGCGCTTGGCTGTTGAGAAGAGCGCTGATGCCGATTTGCTGCGTGAGATGATCGGCTTTGCAGCCGAGAAACTGATGGCGCTGGAGGTGAGCGCGAAGACAGGCGCTGGATACGGCGAGAAGACCACGTTCCGGCTTGCCCAGCGCAACGGCTACCGCGATCGAGACTGGGAAACGCGAGCGGGCACCGTTGAGCTGCGCATCCCCAAGCTTCGCACCGGCAGCTATTTTCCGAGCTTTCTCGAACCACGCCGGATGGCGGAGAAGGCTCTGACGGCGGTCATCCAGGAAGCCTATATCCAGGGCGTTTCGACCCGGTCCGTCGATGATCTCGTCAAAGCCATGGGCATGTCGGGCATCTCCAAGAGCCAGATCTCGCGACTTTGCGAGGAAATAGACGACAAGGTGAAGGCCTTCCTCGACAGGCCCATCGAAGGCGAATGGCCATACCTCTGGATCGATGCCACCTATCTGAAGGTCCGACGCGGCGGGCGCATCGTCTCTGTCGCCGTCATCATCGCAGTGGGCGTGAACACCGACGGCCGACGCGAAGTGCTCGGCATGGAAATCGGCACATCCGAGGCAGAGGCGATCTGGACGGAGTTCCTGCGCAAGCTGACCAGGCGTGGGCTGCGGGGCGTCAAGCTCGTCGTCTCCGATGCCCATGAGGGGATCAAGGCCGCTGTGTCGAAGGTGCTTTGCGCCACCTGGCAGCGCTGCAGGGTCCACTTCATGAGAAACGCATTGGCTCATGCCGGAAAGAGCGGGCGGCGCGTCGTCTCCGCCTTCATCGCCACGGCTTTTGCCCAGGACACGCCGGAGGCGGCGAGCCCCCAGTGGCGCAATGTCGCCGACCAGATCAGGCCGAAGGTGCCGAAACTCGCCACGCTGATGGATAGTGCCGAACAGGATGTGCTCGCATACATGGCCTTTCCAAGGCAGCACTGGGCAAAGCTTCACAGCACAAACCCGATCGAACGTCTGAACGGCGAGATCAAGCGGCGCACCGAGGTTGTCGGCATCTTCCCCAACGATGACGCCATCGTTCGTCTCGTCGGCGCGCTCCTGCTCGAACAGAACGATGAGTGGGCCGTCCAACGATCCCGCTACATGACACTGGAAACCATCGCCACAATGAGCGATGATCCGCTCATCAGCCTGCCAGCCGCAAGCTGACACTCATCCGCCCCTCTGGGATGAGCTGTGGTCGTCTAAGCTACACCACGTCATGGGACACGATCCGTCTGGTGTTGTTTCCCAGAGTGGTAGGAGCGAGCGCTCCTCAATTTTGCGAACGGCGACGTGCCAGAATAAAGAGTAATAGACCTGTATCGGAGCAGCTAATTGTCAGGCGAAACAGCTTCTGGAGATGAAACCGAAAATGCTCGCCTTGCGGCCCTGCGAAGGCTCAAGGTTATGGACACGCTGCCTGAGGCGCAGTTCGATGCGCTGGCGAGAGCAGCAAGTCGCGTGTGTGAAACACCGATGTCAGCCATTACGCTCATCGATCAGGACCGGCAGTGGCTGAAAGCATCGATTGGGCTCCCTGGCATTGACGAGACAGAACGTAGAAATTCTTTCTGTACTTATACGATTGAGGGAGACGCCCTGCTTGAAGTCGAAGACACGACATCTGACAGCCGCTTTTCACGCAATCCCTTCGTCGTAAGAGAGCCGGGCGTTCGTTTTTACGCTGGCGTTCCCTTGAAGCTATCTGGTGGCGAGAATGTTGGTTCGCTCTGCGTTTTCGATACAACACCCCGTCGGCTTTCGGAAGCACAGAAGGAAACCCTAAACGATCTGGCTGAGGCGGCCTCTAGGGCGCTCGAAGCGCGCCGGGCGACGTTGCAGGAGAACCGGCTCGTTGCTTTGGCTGCGCAGACCCAGTCTATTTTGAAGCACAGCCCTGATGCAATTCTGACCGTTGATCTGGAAGACCGGATAACGCAGTGGAATCTGGCAGCGGAGCGATTGTTTGGATACAGCGCAGAGGAGGCAACGGGCGCTTCGATCGGAATAATCATTGGAGCTAAATCTGAACGAGATACCCGCTATTTGGAACTGGAGCGAGCGGGTAATGCCCCACCGGTTCGCGCCACCCGCATCCACAGAAACGGGACAAAAATTCCGGTCTTGGTCTCGATTGGACCAGTGGTTTCCGAAGAAGGCGAGATCGTCGGAACTACCGAGATTATTCGCGATATTTCGGACATTGTTTCCAGAGAACGCGAACTTGCCAGCGCGGAAGGGCGCGTCCGGCGGCTTTATGAGGCCACACCGGCTATGCTGTACTCCGTTGACCTGGCGGGCACCCTTCTGAGCGCCAGCGATCGATGGCTTGATATCATGGCGTACCGTCGAGAGGATGTCGTCGGTCGCAAGCTCGCCGACTTTATGACGGAGCGCTCCGCTCGCCTGTTTCAGGCGGAACTTCTTCCATTGCTTTCGAGCGACGGGCATTTCGAGGAGGCGGAGGGGCAGATCATTACCCGTAATGGCGTAGTATTGGATGTGATGATCTCTGCCGTACTTGAGCGCAGAGGCTCAAGCGAGGCCGTCCGGTCTATCGGCATCATGGAGAACATTAGCGATCGCCGGAAGGTCGAAAGAGCGTTGCGTTCCGAGAGGACAAGACTCAACCAAATTATAGACACCACACATGCGGGAACGTGGGAATGGAATGTTGCGACCGGTGAAAACCGTGTGAATGCAATGTGGGCTTCGATGCTCGGCTATAAACCGGCAGATCTGGAGCCAGTGACGATCAAGACGTTCAAGGAACTCGTTCATCCCGATGATCGGGAGATGCTGAATAGCCGTATTGAGGCGCATCTCAGCGGAAATGAGCCGCGCTTTGCTGCCGAAATCCGTATGCGCCACAAGGCGGGACACTGGCTTTGGATCGCTTCGAGTGGCCAGTTGCTGACAACGCTCGAGCAGGGGCAACCCGAATGGATGTATGGCACCCATCAGGACATCACCGAACGTAAAAACAAAGAGGAGGACTTACGCCTGAGCAAGGAGTTCCTCGACAGGATCGGACAGGTTGCCGGTGTCGGGGGGTGGGAAGTGGACCTTGTCAACAACGCAATTCACTGGTCCGACAAGACACGTCAGATCCACGAGGTCGAACCGGGTTTCAAGCCTGATCTGGACGTTGCTATCGACTTCTTTGCGCCTAAGTCTCAACCGGTTATTCAGGCGGCAGTTGAACACGCCATCTCGACGGGTGAGGGCTATGATCTGGAACTGCAGCTTGTCACCGCCAAAGGTCGGCTGATTTGGGTACGGGCTGTGGGCACGGCCGAATTCGAAGATGGAAAAGCCGTCCGGCTGATCGGTTCTTTTCAGGATATCAGCGAGGCTATCAAGCACCGCAAGGAAGTGGAGGACATAAACCAGCGCTTCGCCGTGGCATCCGAGAATGGACGCATCGGCATTTGGGACGCCGATCTCTTGACCGGGAAGACCCTATACTCAGATATCTGGCTTGCTCAAATTGGCTATGAGCACAACGAATTGTCAGACGATGGAATGCTCTGGCAGAAATTTATTCATCCTGATGATATTGAGCGCGTGCGAGAAGCGAATGAATCGCACCTGCGAGGTGATGCGCCATATTTTGAGGAGGAATTTCGCTTCCGGCACAAGGATGGTCGCTGGATATGGATACTCGACCGCGGTCTGATCACCGAACGAGACAGCGATGGGAACGCGGTGCGGATGATTGGCACCCACATCGACATCACCAAGCAGAAGCAACAGGAGGCGGAGAGGCTGCTTCTGGGAGAGCGGATGGCGATTGCCACTGACAACGGCGGAATCGGCATATGGGAACTGGACCTTGATACGCAGGCGGCGCGCTGGGACGACTGGATGTACAGGCTCTACGGGCTTCCGGTTGATACGCCCGATTCGCTGATCGATCTGTGGCACCGCTACACAGATCCGGAAGATGCCGAGCGTGTTCGACAGGCTGTCAGGAGAGCCATCGAAAACGATGATCTGATGGATGAAGATTACCGTGTCATCTGGCCGGACGGTTCAATTCACCATTTGCATGCCTCGGCACGCCGCGTGGCGGGCGTCGACGGCAGTCCCGACAGGTTCATCGGCGCGACATGGGATGTCACCGAAGAACGACAGCTTGCTCTCGATCTTGCCGAGCAGCATGAGCTGATGCACGTCACACTTAAATCGATCGGCGACGCCGTTATCACGACGGATGCGCACGGGAATATCCGCTGGTTGAATCCGGTTGCGGAAAAAATGACAGGATGGTCACTCGACCACGCGCTCGGACAGCCATCCCATCGTGTTTTCAAAATCGTTCATGAGGAAACGAGGAGGCCTGCACTCGATCCACTTCGAACCTGCCTTGAGTTGGGTCAGGTCGTCGGTCTGCCAGAGGATACGCTGCTTATTTCAAGAAACGGCTTTGAGTATGGAATTGAGGACTCATGTGCCCCAATTCGCAACGGAGATGGCGAGGTCCTCGGAGCTGTTCTTGTTTTCCACGATGTGAGCGAGCAGAGGCGGCTTTCTCGGGAGATGTCCTATCGGGCGAGCCATGATCAGCTCACAGGCCTGATCAACCGTTCTGAGTTCGATAGGCGCATGGATTCAGCTTACGAGAAAGTCAAGAACGGCGATCCCGGAGCGGCCTTGCTTTTCATTGACCTCGATCGTTTCAAGATCATCAATGACAGCTGCGGCCATGCTGTCGGCGATCAATTGCTGGTGGATATCAGTGAGCTGATGCGAAGTGTCATTCGCGCGAATGACACGCTTGCTCGATTGGGTGGTGACGAGTTTGCGGCGATTATCGAAAATTGCTCCGATGAGATGGCAATCACCATCGCCGAGAAAATCTGCAAGGCAGTGGCCGGCTATGTGCTGGTGCATGACGAGAAGCACTACCGCGTGGGCGCGAGCATCGGAGTCTCAATGATCGATCATGCGTCCGCGAGCGCATCCACGATCCTTCAGGAGGCGGATGCCGCTTGTTATGCGGCCAAGGAAGGCGGTCGAAACCGCGTCCACGTCTGGCAGCAGAATGACAGGGCCATTGAGGCAAGACTCGGCCAGACAAGTTGGGTCGCACGCATCGAGCAAGCGCTGGAAGAAGATGGTTTCGTTCTCTATGTGCAGAAAATCGTGCCTTTTGATGGCCAGCGCGATGACAAGACGCACGTGGAGCTCTTGTTGAGGATGCTGGATGAAAACGGCGGCATAATTCCTCCCAGCGCCTTCCTTCCCGCTTCTGAGCGCTTCAATCTCGCCACTCGTATCGACCGCTGGGTGCTCGAGCATGCGCTTCAATGCATGGCATCGGTGCGCGTCGGCGACAGCAGTGTCGTGTCGGTAAACCTCTCGGGCCAGTCTGTGGGCGATCGCTCGTTTCACCGTTTTGCTCTTGAGCTGCTGCACACAACGAGCGACGAGCTTCGGCGCAGCCTTTGTCTTGAAATCACGGAAACCACCGTAATCTCAAACATGGCTGAAGCGGTGGAGTTCATAGAGGCTGTTCGCGAACTTGGTGTCATGATCGCACTGGACGATTTTGGAGCCGGCTCAGCTTCCTTCAATTATCTCAAGAACTTCTCGGTCGATTTCCTCAAGATCGACGGTCAGTTCTCTCAGGGGCTTCTGAACCATCCGTTTGATGAGGCGTCGATCCGATGCTTCATTGATATGGCGAGGATACTCGGGATTCAAACGGTCGCAGAGTATGTTTCGGACAAAAAGATCGCCGATCGTCTGCGCGCCATGGGCGTCGATTTCGCCCAAGGGTATTTCTTTCACGTGCCAGAGCCTGTCGCGGATCTCAAGCTGGGCTGAACTGGACTGTTCGCAGACGAACGCTACTTTCTAAAGGCCTCTTCGTCTTTGATTTGCACTGCCGCCCTGTTCTGCACAATGAACGCGTCGCTATTTCGGAGCTATTCACATTTCGCATTTACTCAGAAGAGGAGGACGGGGAATTGGACGTTCCAATTAAGCTTTTGGGGACAACCCTGACCCGTTGAGGTTAGTCAAGTCATGAATGGCCTCAATGCGAGAGCAGCACTACGGCGACGCGTTTAACAGCAGCTTTGGGCGGTAAGTGACCATGCGTTAACGCCCGCTTTGTTACTCGCCGCTTCAAAAGCCGACAGTCCCCTCCCGGCCCCGTTTCAGCCGGTCAGGCATTGCTCTGGAAATCCGACATCGGCAACGCCACCTAAGTGCAGAATGGTCGAGAGCCCGCGGCCGAGCGATACGACGGAAGCAATGCGGAAAAGATGACGGTACAATTCGACTTCGACAACAGCTACGCGCGTCTCGGCGCCGCCTTCCACCGGCCAACCGTGCCGACGCCCGTCGCCGCGCCGCATCTCCTCAAGCTGAACCGGCCACTCGCAGAGGCACTCGGGCTCGACGCGGATGCGTTGGACAATGCTGACGGGGCTGAAATCTTCGCCGGCAACCGGCTCCCAACAGGAGCCGAGCCGCTCGCGGCCGCCTACGCCGGACATCAATTCGGAAACTTCGTGCCGCAACTCGGCGATGGGCGCGCCATCCTCCTCGGCGAGGTCATCGACCGACAGGGTCGGCGTCGCGACATTCAACTGAAGGGGGGCGGCCCCACCCACTTCTCGCGCAACGGCGACGGACGGGCCGCACTCGGCCCGGTCCTGCGTGAGTATCTCGTCAGCGAGGCCATGGCCGCGCTCGGCATCCCAACCACGCGGGCGCTGGCCGCAGTCGCGACGGGAGAGCCAGTCTACCGGGAAACAGCGCTGCCGGGCGCGGTCCTGACGCGTGTCGCCTCCAGCCATATACGCGTCGGCACATTCCAGTTCTTCGCGGCACGGGGCGACGACGCAGCGGTTCGAAAACTCGCCGACCATGTGATCGACAGGCATTACCGCGAGGCCGCGGGTGCTTCCAATCCTTACCGCGCTCTTCTCCAGGGCGTCTGCGCCCGTCAGGCGGAACTCGTCGCGCGCTGGATGCAGATCGGCTTCGTGCACGGCGTCATGAATACCGACAATATGTCGATCGCCGGGGAAACGATCGACTACGGCCCGTGTGCCTTCCTCGACGCCTACGATCCAGCGACCGTCTTCTCCTCGATCGACCGCAACGGGCGTTACGCCTACGCCAACCAGCCCCGAATGGCGCACTGGAACCTCGTACGTCTGGCAGAATGTCTGCTTCCTCATCTCGATCCAGACGAAAACAAAGCCATTGAAGCCGCAGAGGATGTCCTCTCCGGCTTTGCCGATGCGTACAACACCGCTTATCTCGACGGCTTTCGCGCGAAGATCGGTTTGCAGACATCGCAGAAAGAAGACGCCGCGTTGATCGAGGATCTTCTCGGGCGCATGGCGCAGCAGAATGCGGACTTCACCCTGACCTTCCGCAATCTCGGCAAGGCGGCGGAAAGCGCGCAGGCCGATGGGGCGGTGCGCGGTCTCTTTGCTGATCCAACCGCCTATGACGGCTGGGCGGCGCGCTGGCGTCAGCGCCTCGCGGCCGAACCGAGAGAGTCGGGCGAACGTCGCGTTGCTATGGATGCGGTGAACCCGGCGATCATCCCGCGCAACCACCTCGTCGAGCAAGCCCTTGCCGCCGCGATGGCCGGCGACCTGGCTCCCTTCGAACGCTTGAACAGAGCACTGGCAACGCCTTTCGAGGATAAAGCGGAGTTCACCGATTACGCCGGTCTTCCGCCGGTGTCTGAGGCGGCCTACCGAACCTTTTGTGGCACGTAAACACGCGGCCCGCGAGCGACGCAATTCTATTGGTGGACCGAGGAGCGGCTCTTTCAATGGCGGTTATCGGCCCGATCTCAGCCATTCAGCAAATCCGCAGCTAAGCGCCGCCGGCTAAGCGAGCAACGGATAGGCCCCGAATGCTGCGCACTGCACTTTACCCCTGCCCTAAACTTTAGCCCTGACTTTAGGCTTCGAATTTAGCCTCAGACTGGACAACCCGCGCGGTGCCAAATACCCGCAGGGCAAGGGGCTGTAGGAAGGACCCGCGGATTGCTTGTCCCCTGCCCCGACGACAAAGAGCGGGCCACCGAAGTAACCCGCTCTCGTCAGTCTGATGCGGAGCACCCGTCCCGCTGATACGCTGCGATCGTGCCGAGATCCTGATGGATCCCTCGACCGTCAGGAATATTGGCTCACACCTTGGCGATCACAGCAAGCGGCACGACCATCGGCGTCAGCCGGCCGAACAGATCAACCTCGACCACAACATCACCCTTGCCCTTGCTGTTGGCCGTGACCACTGTGCCGATCTGTCCCTCGAATATCCCGTCACCGATCATTACCCGGTCGCCGGCTGCGACAATGACATCGCAGCGGCGCTCATAGTCGAAGTCGCCATTGTCGGCCTTGCGCATGATCTGAGCCACCTTGTCGTCTGAGATAGGATAAGGCGTCTCCCAGCCCCCGAGAATGGCGATGACATGGTCAAGCCTCAGCAGGCCTCTGAGCGCCCGCGCCGTGCTGACAAAGCGGACAAGCACATAGCCGGTCATCAGCACCTCGTCCCTCACCGGCAGCATCCGCCCGCGCCTGCGCCTCTGCTTGCCCTTGCGCATCGGTACAAGCGCCTCGGCGCCAATGTCCTTCAGCACCGTCTCGACCTTTTGCTCATGGCCCGGATGAACCGCTGCCACATACCATGTCGCCTGATCATGGGCTTCCGTCAGGGCATGCTGCTCATCAAGGCGCATGCGTCTGAGGGCTGCATCCCGTTCCAGACGCCGAAGGCTGTCCTTGCCGAGTTCCGCCTCAAGGCTCGTCATATCCCGTGTCATTGTGCTGCTGCCCCGCTTGTTCGTCCGATCCGTTCCAGCCTGTCGAAGAAGGCAGCAAGCGCCGCCTTCGGTCCGTCCTCATCTGGGGCAGGCGGGAAGTAGACCCATTCCACCCGTCCCGTATCGGGAAGCCATGGATAGCCATGGGCATGATGTTCCGCTTCCCATGCCCGCCAGAGATTGCCTTCCACCCTCACCTGCTCGAAGTCTGCCGAAAGCAGCACGGTTTGCGGGGAGACCCGGACACCGCGTCCGGGATAGCGCACCGCCTGTTCATGCATGGCATTGACGGCAGGCCAGCCCATCTTCTGCATGCGCTCGCGCCAGAGTGCCTTGCGGTCTGCCCTGCCATCGGCAATCTGGCTTTCCTGGAAGCGGGTCAGCGGTGGAAGACGGGCGCAGGGGTCTGCAAGCCGGATGAAGCGTTCGGCCATCCATGCCTTGCCGAAGGTCGCGGCTATGGAAGGGCCTGTTGCTGCCTCCATGCCCTCCGGCACCTCCTGCCAGCGCCGTTCCTTCAGATAGGTGCTGGCGGCAAACTTCACCGCCTGCCCCTTCATCGCCGAGAAGCTGAGAAAGGCCGGCAGCAGGGAGGCAGCGGCTTCACGCTCTGCATGGTGCAGCGCCTGCCATTCGGCAAAGGCGCGTTCGTCACTGTCATCGCCAAAGGTCGGCCATTGCCGGTAGAATTTGAGGAAGGCCTTTCTGACAGTCTTCCGGCCCGGTGCATCGCTCTCAGCGCTCATCGGCTTCCTCCTTGACCATGCGGGCTGCTGCCGCCTTGGCCAGCATCGCCCTGACGGCTGCTGCCTTCTTCCGGCGCCGCTCGCGTTCCTCCTCGCTCATCTGTCTGGTGAGGCGCCTGCGCTCTTCCACGGCCTTCTGTCGTTCCCGCTCCAGCACCAGCATCTCCCGGTCATGACGGGCTGCCTCATCGATCATGGCGGAAAGCTCTGCCGGTTTGGGCAGGAAGGAGCGATAGCGCTCATAGCGTCCAAGCCTGAGGTTCTCGAACACACGGCGCATGGCGGCAATCGGCTTGCCGCACAGCACTTCGGCATAAAGCTCCGGCGCCATATCCGGATCGATACTGTCTGGAACCACGAAGCCGCGTTCGATCAGCTTGGTCAGCATCAGGTCTGACTGATGGCTTGCAGCCGGTTCAAGCGCTGCCTTCAACCGTCCAGTCTGATCTGTCGATGTCGATGATGTCTGCAGTTGCGTTGCCATTGTCCTGCCTCATGCGCTTGTGGAGGGCTTCGCTGACCCGCCTGTTGTGGTCCCGGATCTGTTCGGAGCGTGATTGCCTGCCGGAGGGGGATGGCGGCGCTCTGGCTGGTGCTGCTGCCGGCCTGTCGGTCCAGCGGTCCTGATTGAGCCATGTCGAGAGATTGCACCACGGCCTGTCATCGCGTTTGGCGACGTAGCGCTTCAGTCCGTCCATGATCGTGTCGAAGTCGGCGCGCTGGCGTGCCGAGGCCCAGGCCTTTGCCGCTGTCTTGCGGGCGACCTTCTGCGGGTAGAGCGGCCAGACATAGGTGTCGAACTCGGCTGTCAGGCCGGTGATGTCACCGCCATGACGGCGCGAGCGGCGTTTGCGGTCTGTGCCTGTCGATGCCGAGGATGATCCGGTGTGTTGGTTGGCATCGATTGCATCGGCTGCTTCGGAAACTTCTGCCCTCCCTGCCCCTTCCGGCTTGGCGATGAGATCGGGCTCAGGTTCTGACTCGAACAGACCCTTGTCCGCCGGTTCGGGGGGAACTTTCTTTTGGGCCCCTTTAGGGGCCTTTTCTTTAAGGGGGGAATTTTTCTCTTGGGGGGTGTGGGGGGTGTTCTCTTTTGCCGGTTCGCCAGCAAACCCCGTCACCGTCTTAAATTCAGACGCAGGCGTCCTAAAACCGTCTGATGCCGTCTTAATCTCCCCGTCTGGCGTCTTAACCCCGTCTGAAAGCGTCTTAACGGCGTCTGAATCCGTGGTTTTAAGACGCTGTTCAGACGCCTTGCGCCGTTCATAGTAACGACGGTTGCGCGCACGCCGTGATGCGCCGGCCTCTCCGCAGGAGCTGCCAGCATCATCCATTTCCGTTCCGGTGCTGTCGTCGGGTCCGACGAACACAGGTTCGCGCTCGGCCAGTGCCTGAGCCGTGCGGCCGATCAGATCGGCATCGACCCCGGCACGCACCATATCGGCAATGAGTGCGGCAACCTCAGACATCAGCCGAGTTCCCGTTCGACCCGTTTGCCGAGACGATTGATCTCGTCGGCCTTCTTCGAGATATCCATCGCCATCTTCACCAGCTGATCATGCGCCTCGCAATGGCTCTTGCGGGCGGCCATGAAGCCGGCATGAAGACGCTCGAATTCTTCCCTTTCCTGCCCATAGCGATCAAGCAGCGGATTGCTGCCCTCAGGTCCGAAGAAGGCTTCACGCACCTCGCTCACCCATGCCCTGGGGACATTCAGATCACGGGCCACCGTCGTATCCGTCCATGAGCCGCCATAGGCATTGTCGCCATAGACGTCATCCAGCTTCTCCATGATGATCCGGCGATCATCCCGGCCCATCTGCGGCGGGAGCTCTGCCTGGAGAGCCTGTGCCTCGGATACCTTTGGCGAGGCGGTAATCGCTGTCGTCTTTGCCGCTGCCTTTGCTGTTGTCGCCTTTGCCGTTGCTGCCTTTGCCGTTGTCTTGCGCGGTCCTGCCGCCATGGTGCCGGCTCCTTTCGTCGTCTGTTTCCTGTCTGAAGAAGATCTGCGGCTGCAGGCCGGGCAGCGGTCCTCAGCCGGTGTCGCACCGACCTGCCATCCATGGGCGCCAAAGGCCGCAATGGCCGCGTCGGGCTCTCCCTGCCGCAGCGCTGCCGTGGCCGGCACATAGCCCGCCGCCTCGCAGCAGCCGCAGACAATGCGCAGCGCCGATACCCGGCCGCTGCCACTGGCAATGCCGGTGCGTTCGAAGTGGCGGGTGCGTGGGACGTCGGCTTGCGCTGGTGTTGTTTGTGCTGACAGCTGGCTCATGTGGAGACCTCCTGCATGGCTTTGCCGGCATGCCTGCTCCATTGCTCTGCCATGGCGTCGGCAATGCCCGGATATGTTCTCGAGCGCAGACGCCAGCGGTCTGTTCCGGGTGGTGCGCGGTGCACGGTCGACCAGTGCCTGTGATCATCCGTTCCAGGTTTCGGCGGTGTCAGCCTGTCTGTCGGCATCAGCTTCGGCAGGCCGCGCAGATAGAGCGAGGTGGCCTTGAAGGCCCTGTCGCCGAACCACCAGGGCTGGACCGTCTGGGCCGGTGGCGCATAGCCGGCAATACGGGCTTTCGCATGCCGGTGCATGACCGGGTTCTCGACGGCAACCCTCTCGATCTTCGCATTCCAGCAGGCCGCAAACAGATCGGCCCCTTCATCCAGGAGCCGCCACATGATGGTGCGGCGCTCTTCCGTCGAAAGAACCGGCCATGCCTTCCGCTCTTCTGCCGTTGCCTCGTTTGGCGGATTGGTCGGCGGTCCCGAAAGCCAGCGCACCCCGCTGTTGCAAAGGCGCGTACAGGGCGGATGCATGACCGCCAGAAGGTCCCAGCCATCATCAAGGATATCCCGGATATCGCAAACGATATGCCGGTTGCTGCCGTCTTCGGCCGGAAGAAGGTCGCAAGACCAGACATCATGGCCGCGTGCGGCAAAGGCACGGCGCACCACGCCGGATGTCTCGCAGCCGATCAGGATCCGCATCGGATGATCTGCCGCGATCACGGCAGTCGCTGCACTGGCGCTGTCAGTTCTCGCCATCCCGCTCATACCGCCCTCCCCGGTGTCCGGTACATCAGCTTCAGATGATGCGGGCAGTAGGCAGAGCCCTCTGCTACGGGTCTGCCGCAACATGGAGCATCGGGACCAAGAGCATCTTCGCCAGCGGTGATGATCACACGGCACTGGAATTCGCCGCAGTCGATGAACGGAACAGTCTTGGATCCGGCAAGCTGCATGTGCCGGGTGTCATAGGCACGGATGGCTGCCCGCCGGCGTTCTTCGATCCGGCGCGCGGCTGCCAGTGCCTCGTCTTCTGCCGTCGGGTAGACAGGTTGAGAAGGTGTAGCTTTGACCCGCCCGCGCCCGGCTTTACTGCTCATTGCTGTCTTTGCCGCTTTTGCTTTCTCGCTTGCCGGCTTCTTCGGCGGGCCCGGCTTGCGGGGAACCGCCCCCTTGGGAAAGCGTTCGGGATTGCGCGAGACAAGACCGGCAATCACACCGCGCGAGACATCAAAGGCGGCAGCAATCACCGCAAGCGTCTCGCCTCCGCGATACATCTTCGCCATCCGATCAAGCGCTTCAGGGTTCCAGCGTGTCATCCAGCCTCTCCGTTCCGTTCGGGATGCCCGCCCCTTTGCCAAAACAAGCGGCGGGACACCCGAGCGGAACGATCAGCTGAACCGTGGCCTTCGCCGCCAGTCGACCGCCGCCTCGACAGCCTCCATGCACAGCGCATCCATATCGTCTTCGCTCAGTTGTTCGGGATCGATGGTCTGAATGATCCGGATGGTCTGAGGATCACGGACTGGCTGCCAGGTATCCGGCCGCGGTCTGATCTCGCCTGGCATCACCCGGTGTTTGGGCGCTTCGGCAAAGGGAAAGGCGCCCTTCATCGTGCAACCCTCCCCTTGAGGACATCCAGACCACCACCGGCAATCGCATCGATCAGGCAGCGCTTCAGCCGGTCATGGCTGACTTCCTTGTCGGAAAGCTTCTCAAGGCAAAGCCGGGCTTCCGTCGGCGTCACATGGCCATCCGACAGCGCTTCCAGAATGGTGCCGGTCAGATCGCTTTCACTGGCCTGATCGCCGGCAAGGCACTGGATCAGCGAAAGCGCGCGTTCTCGTCGCTCTCCAGAACCGGAAAGCCTGCGCCCGGTCACAGACGCCATTGCCGCTGTCACCAGCGGTGCATCGGTATCCTCTTCCAATATGCGCACCACGGGGATCGGCATGATGTCGGTCTCGCGCTTGCCGTTCCAGCGGCCGACGGCACTGGTTGAACGGCTGGTGATCAGGGCCACGCGCTCAATCCCGCCGGCCCGGCGGATCAGGTCGCGCTGGGCGCAGCGGATGGCGAGGATGAACGGATCGATTGCAGGTTCTTCGGCCATGTCTCTCCCTTTCGAAGACACAAAAAGACAAGCGCGCCGGGAAAGGCCCGGCGTCGTTTCCCATGGCGGGACGGTGGATCGCGGTTTAGGGTCGGATCAGTCGAACAGAGCCGCTAGGGCGGGCGCAGTCGGGAAGGACAGGATGAAAGAAGGGCCGCAGCCTGCGAGCGTGCATCACCGCAGCGCCGGGGCAGGCTCCCACAAGCCCTGCCCCGGCGCACCCGGCACAAGCCAGCCAAAAGGCCGGCCGTGCGTCGCGCGCTGCAACGGGCCAAAGGAGGCGTGGCGCGGCGCGCGCGGAATGGGATGCGAGGGAAAAGAAAAGGCCGCCAACCGATTGACGCCCTCTCGAAGGAGATTAACGACGACAGAGTATTGGCAATCGAAAGCCAATCGGTATGGAAAGGTAGGTGGTCCGCAAATTCACTCATACGCCACAGATATGAACGCTATCGCGTCTACGTCAAGCGAATTCTTTAAAAGACGTGATTTTCCCTGCCAAATCTAGGATATTCCGGGCTATGACTAGAACAGGCTGGAGAGAGCGGCTTAGCGCCGCAATTGAAACTACCGGTCGCTCTCGGCGATCAATTTCGCTGGCCGCGGGCCTCGGCCCCTCATATATCTCGGGCATCCTCAACGAAGGTAAAGACCCTACGATTGATAACCTGATCGCAATCTGCCAGCAGATCAATGTCGGTCTATCTCAAATCGTCTACGGAATTGAAGTCAGCGCCGAAGCCGAAGAGATTCTATCCCTTCTGGAGGCTTATCCTGAGGCGCGAGCAGGCATCCTTCAGATCCTAAAATCTCGATCAAATTCCGGCAATCAATAACAACGTCTCCCAATCCCTCACCATCCAGCGCACCCAGCATCCTCATAAGCTCTTTCAGACCGATACCATCAATCTGCCCACGCTGGCTTGACCTAGCTCTCTTCATTCCGTCGCTCTTTGCTAAATTCTGAGTCCTTTTGCGGCCACCTTTCCGCGAATTGATGACACCGACAACCCTCTAGCCAAAATAAACTCTATAGCGTCATATCTGTTGACACGAACGCTATCGCGTCTATCATGTTCTTCGTCTCGTTTAAATAGGCGGGTCGAAGATAAGGAATGGAGAAGTGCGATGAGTGTTTATTTGGTCAGAGCCGCAGAAACCAAAATGCTGCATGGCATTGTCTGGGGCAATCTCGACCAGATATGGGACACCCTGGACGAGATGGACCAACCGGAGTTCTTCGAATACGCAAAACTCAAGCCAGGCGGCCTGCTTTCGCCCTCAGGGATAGAGCCTGCGAAAACGAACGAAACCTGCTGCACCACCCCAACGCCCCTCGCGAACGGCGGATTCCTTCCCGCGGATATGGAGCCATCCGAGCGAACCTTCGACGCGCTGTTCGACCCAGATAGTCTGCGTTGGAGGCGCTTCGACGATACGCTCGGCAAACATGGCATGGTTTCGCGGATCTTTGCGGACATCAATGCTGAAAAAGGCGTCGAAATATGAGCACGCGCCTGACAGGTCACCGTCACCCCCTTACGCAAGACGACTGCGACTTGCTGCGCCGTATCGCACTCCCGACGTTCGTCATCGGCAGTGTGCTTCTTCTCATGCTCACAGTGCGGGCAATCATCGCCTTCGAAAGCGCCCTCGCTGCGGTATCCAGGGTCTGACACCATGACAGAAGCGCGTGACGCCGCGAGCCCAACGGAAGAGCACTCCCCCGCGGCGGCTGAGTTGCTTCGGTGCGAGGTGCACCATGCATGACAGAGTGCCCGCAAGGGAGCGCTTGGAAAATTATCGCGCGCTGATCACGAGCGCCGTACCGCTTTCCGACGTCATGGCCGACACGGAGGGCATGCATCTGGAGGTATCGGGACCGGGCGAGCCGGAGATCATCTGCTCGCTTCCGGTTTTCTGTCCGGCAGACAACCGCGAACTGATTCGCCACATCCCGGCTAAGTTGATCGGCATGCTGGACGCAGCTGCCCGTCGTGATGCGCAACGCCGCCGCGAGATTGAACAGCTGCGGAAAGAACTGGAAACAAAAGGCGGCAAGCCCGCAAAGGACTATGTCGCCGAGTGCGCCGAACCGGCATTCATGCGGTTTCTGATCAATAGGCATGACCAGCCATACCCCGCGACGGACCAAACGGCCGCGACACGCGTGCGATCCATACTCGCGATTACCAACCGATCAGACCTCAACACGGAAGCAGCCGGCGCCGTCTCGCGATTGCGTGGGATGTTTCAGGAACTCGAGTTATGGAGGCAATAGAGATGACGCGCCCCGTCAGAAACCCACCCGATGCATGGCCACCGAGGATGCTCGCCGACATGGCCGCCGCCTATTGCGGAGAGCGCAGCGTCCAAGAGTTCCTAAGCCGCATCGGCCGCATCTACCCTGAGCCAAGAGTCGTTGACACGACAAGACGTAAGTTCTGGTATCGCGACGACCTCGACAGAGCGATGAATATCGGCAAATTCGCACAAACCAAGGACCTTGGAGGCAAATTCCGTGAGAAGATCGGGCAGAAGCGGCACGGTGGACCTGCCGAAGTACGTTCATAGAGTTACGAGAACGCACAAGGGCGGTAGAAAGACAACCTATACATTCTACACTCGCGGTAGAAACACCGCAGACTGTTGGCCATCGATCAGGTTGCCTGACCCGCTGACAGATGAGTTCAACTTGAGGGTTGCGATCTGTGGTGAGCTTTCCCGCGACGCGAAGGGCTTCCTCCTCGGCGGCAAACGACTGCCTGACTGCAAGGCAGCTGACTTCTGGTCAGAAGCTGAGAGGGCATTTACCGCCCTCATACGGCGAAACCGTGAAGGAATACGCGATTTCCGTGCTCTAGTAGAAGCGTTCGAAAGCGAGGCAAACCCTGTCTGGCGATCACTATCGAGCTCGACGCGGCGCGGCTACTCCACCTACGGCAAACTAATTGTCGAGATTTGGGGCAGCGACATGCCGACTGACCTGACTACTGTCGATGCGCAAGAGGCTATAGACTCGATGTCCGAAACCCCGGCAGCGGCAAACCAGTTTAGAGCTTATCTATCCAGGTTGATGGCATGGGGTATCCCACGCGGTTTCTGCCGGCTGAACCCAGTAAGCCACACCGAGAAGATTCCCGGCGGAGAACCGTGGACACCATGGCCAGACTGGGCATTTGAAACGCTATTCAACAATGCACCATTGAACTTACAAATGATCGCAGTTTCTGCTTTTTTCACCGGGCAGCGCCAAGGGGACATCCTGCGAATGAAGAGACCGCTCGAAGGTGAGAAGACGATAGAAGTCAGAGCTCAGAAGACGAAGCGAACGGTTTGGATTCCTTTGCACACCGAATACCGAAAATGGATTGAACGAGCGCCGGCCAGCTCAGTACAGCTGCACGTTGGTGCGCGCGGACTCCCCTTCAGGTCGGCCGATGGTTTCCGCACCGAATGGCAAAAGCTCATGCGCAGAAATGAATTCGCGCGCTTTCGGAAAGAGCGGATCGTCTTCCACGGCCTTCGTAAGAACGCCGTTATCAATCTGCTAGAAGTCGGCTGCACAGAAAACCAGGTTGGAGCTATCTGCAACATGTCCCCGCAAATGGTACAGCACTATGGGAGGGAGGTCTCACTGAGATCCCTGGCTCGCGATGCGATGGAACTCATGGAAAGTCGTTGGGGCGATATTGAACCGGCCGCTTTCAGGAACAAGAACAGAACATGAATTGGAAACAGTTTCCAATTTCGTGAAAACCGGAACGTAGGCCAGTCAGCGCATGGCACTAAAATTCAACAACGAAATCAAAGAGAACAATGGTGGGTGATGTAGGTCTCGAACCTACGACCCGCTGATTAAGAGTATTAGGAATATACAGTTATTTCAGAGACTTGCCGTTTAATCGATTTGTGACTTTGTGGGTTTGCGACCTGTCCTGTTTCAGGTTTCGTCACTCGCCTTCGAACAAAGCGAATAGGTCCTTGAGGGGAGGCGGAAAGCGCACGACCTATCGGCGGACTGCTAAACTCTCCGACTTTATGACTCGACTCTCTACCTGAAGTGTGCGGTTTATGGGGAGCGTTCAGCATGCGATTTGAGCACATTGTCTTCTTCGCATAGGTCAGGGGTCATCATGGAGCCTATGAATTCGTTTTCACACGCGACCTTAAAAATCGAATGGTCCCGCAAACTGATTGACGAACTGGATCGTCATGTCATCGCCTTTTGCCGCGGTGAGCCCTACGCGGCCAGCACGGAACACGACCCCAAGAAGCGCGCTTATATTTATCGCGTCGGCGCAAGTGAACCAATCCCGGCAATTATTTTGATGCTTACCTGCGATGCAATCTCCAACCTTCGCGCTTCTTTGGACTATGCTTGGATGGGCTTGGTTAGGTCCGCCCATAACGGCCCAGGGACTCCAACCAAGAAGACGATGCCCATCGCAGATAATCGGAAGGGACTTCTGAAATCCATTGAACAAACTCCGATAGGCGGGGCCATCGAACGGGCCAAGGCGATACTTGGGGATACGATAAAACCGCACCGCGATTTCGCCAACGGAGGGAATAGGCCCCTGATCGCTCTGAACGAACTCTCTAACTGGAACAAACACAACATGATCGTGCTGAGTACAAGCCGCCTCACAGCACATAGCGTATCGCTCCCTGGATTTCGCATCGGCAAACTCGTAATTGACGGCTACGAAGCACCTCCAGTCTTGACCACGGATATCGATGGAGAGTTCAGCAGCGAGAGCGAACCTGCCATTGAAGTAGTTTTTGGCCCGCACAACTTCGTCGAAGGCCAAGCGGTGGTCCCAACTCTCCGTGATTTTCACAAAACCTGCACGGAGGCGATCAAAGCCTTCAAAGAAGCTTTCCCTGCCGAGTAAATCTCGATTGTCGCGGGACGGACGCTTAGTCATGTATGTCACTCCCATTTGTTTCAGGTTTCGTCACACGCGGCCATCAGCCTTTCGGCCGCCTCGGCCTCGGTGATGGCGAAGCGGCGGGCGACGTGGGCGGCGGTGATTTTGACTTCCGGGAAAATATGACGGGTTTCGCGGATGAAGGCCTGCAGCTCTTCCGTCCGCGCCTGGCGCGTCAGCTGCTCGGCCCAATCGGCGCAGGCAAAATCCTCGTTGTGTTCCGTGCCGTTGCAGGTGTTGCAATGGGCGAACAGGTGGCCGGGTCGGAGATCGCAGGGGCGGTCAGTCATCCGCCTTGTCCTTCAGTGCTCGTATTCGCCTAATCAAAAATGCGGTTCCGCCTCCGTAATATTCGCTAACCTCCAGCGCTGCATCCTCAAGCGCCTGATTGCGGACTTGAGATGCAGTTACCCGCAAAGCGGCGATCTTGCTGCGCAGGCGTTCGCTCTCCGAGACCTCCGCCGCAAGAGACGTGGTGAGGTTTGCGATATCGGCGCGCATGCGCTCGATCTCACCAATGAGCGCTGCCTTGGCGCTCTCGTACTCCAAGTGGGATTTGTAGATTTTATCGCTGTCATAGCCCCAGTCCTGCGTCCAGCCCCAATCGAGCGCGGCCTTGTCGAAACGTTCCACAATGTCAGTCATCGGGGAACGTCCAGACTGCGACCGGAAACGGCGTTGCCAGTATGCGTTCGATCCATGCCTTGCGGCGATCGGTGACAATCCAGTCTCCGTTATCGACGGCAATCATCCCCTCGTTTCTGAGGAAATCGCGCTCCGCTTTTGCTGCGCTTGAGGACCAGACCGTCACATCTAGAACCTCCGCAGGATCGGGCGAGACGTGGCAGGCCAGCATGAGTTTGACTGTCAATGGCGTCACCATTTCATTCTCCCTTGTTCCACCAGAGTTCAACCTTGTCGATCGCGCTATCGGCCAGCTCGGGGTGGCGCGCGAAATAGTGTTCGAGGATCTGCGTTGCCGTGGCCAGGCTGTGGCCGGTGATGGCGCAGATCTCGCCGACCGTGCAGCCGGCGCGGAAGAGCCATGTCACGGCCGTGTCGCGCAGATCCTGATCGCGCAGCGTTGCGCAGCTCTTCATGGTGCGGGCGGCGTGCCTGCGGACTTCCTGATAGACCTTGCGATAGTGATCTTCCTGGAATGGCGTCCAGGTGCGCTCGTCGAGGATGACATGGCTTGAGACCACTTCCGCCAGTTTGCGGCGCTCCTGGGCGGCATCGAGGCGTTTTCTCAGCTCGGAGAATTCGCGAATATCGACCATGACCTTCGTCTTCGACTGGCGCAGCATGATGCGGCCGTTGCGCCGGCCGGCGATCTGATAGGCCAGACGATCGCCCTGGCGCTGGCCGGACCAGACGCCGAGCGCGATCATGTCGCCGATCTCCGGCCGCTTCAGCGCATCGGCCGTGGCGATCATGTGTTCGATCTCTTCGCGCTCGCCGGCGCGCACGCGCGGCTCTTCCTTTTTCAGCTTCAATTTGTGGGCCGGGTTGATGGCGAGCGCCGGCAGCTTGCCGCGCGACATGCCCCAGCTATAGGCGATGCCGAGCAGCCGCATGGCGGCATTGGCCGTGTGCAGGCCGGTCTTGCCGCGCAGCTCGTCATACATGCCGAAGCAAATCGGCTGCGTGAGCGCCTCGGCCTCGGCCGCCCAGGCCTCCGGCAAATGCCGCTCGATGGAGCGGATTTTCTGAAGGTAATCGGCCTGCGTCTTGGGGGCGCGATCGCGGAAGGCCTGCGATGTGGCGAAATCCTTCAGGAGCTGTTCGACCGTGTAATAGCTCACGGGCTTTGGCGGCGGGGTGGCGGCGGGTTTGCGGCGCGGCCTTGCCCTTGCCGTGGCGGCCAGGGTGGCAGCGAAGCGGCGCGACCAGTCCAGCGCCTCGCCGGCGGTCATCCATTCGCCGGCATCGTTGACCAGATCGGCGGGTTTATAGCCCTGCTTGCGCAAGGTGGGGCTCGGCGTGAAGCGCGGGCGGCCATTGCGCCAGGAGACATATTTGATCTTGGGATCAGTTTTACGCATGACAGGATCCTTGAACGCTCAGAAGGGAATGTCTTCGTCGCCAATGCAGCGACGGTAGGGACAGCCGAGGCCGTTGCAGGCGAGACGGGGCGTATTGATCACGCCGTTCCATCGGCCCATGCTGTTACTGGCGCAGACATCGCAGACGCCCTTGTCGGTGAAATCCACGCGAAGGCCGTTGACCTTGGAAATGTTGCGGGCGGAGATGTCGTCGCGGGTTTTGGTGACGACGCATTCGCCCGAGAACCCGACAAATACGCCCCAGCGTTTGGTGCCCGGGCATGAGGTGTAGGTGATGCGATCGCCCTCCCGCAGGTATTGCCTGGCGCGGTCGGTGGCGCGAATGAGTTCGTCGCGCTCTTCTTTAGAAAGCGCGGTCATCAGTCGTATCCCCATGATCTGGCGATCTCGCAGAACTTCTCGAAGCCTTCGTGACCAGGACGGCCAGAAAGCTCGGAGAGCGGTGTGCCGATTTGGCGCGGGCCATCCGGATTGCAGCCGGGGCAATCGGCGCGCAGAGCGCCGGCCTCTCCGCTGAAATAGTAGACATCACCTTCAGGCAGATCGGGGCCGATACCACAGGCAAACCGACGCTTGCTGTTCAGCTCTTCATTGTCGACGCGGATATGGATCATGATTGATCCGCCGCTTCGCCTATCCACGATTTTGGAACAGGCATGATCTTGCGCGCCCGTATATCTTCGGGTTCTGCGGAATGGTTGCACTGCTCGTTGATCAGCGTGCGTACTTCACGCCGAACCTCATTGGCCGTCAGCTGCCACGGGGCGCTGATCTTGACCAAAACGTAATGTTCTCGCTTGCGAGGCATACCCATTCTCCATCGTTGAAAAAGAAAAAGCGCCGGCGGCATGTAAGGAGTGCCATGCCGCCGGCGCGAGGTGGCGCCGCGCGGGTTGGGAGGTGGTGCGGGGCGCTTTCGCGCGGGCCGGCTTCCAGGGGGACAGATGGCCGGGCCGCGCTTTATCTTGCGGCGGCGGTTACGCGGTTACAGTGCCGCCTGATCCGGGTGGCCGTTTACCGGCTTCTTGGGGAAATGGCGCCGGACGGAAAGGCCGGTTGAAAGCTCTATCCCGGCCGCCTGGGCCGAGGCGCAGAAGTCGGCCAGCGCATTCGCTGCGGCGTCCCTCTCCTGCCTGAGCGCATCCAGTCCTTCATAGTCCGGCGCGGTGCGCGCGATGCCTTCAATGAGGTCCGCCATGGCAGCGCGCGCGGTGTCGTGAATGTCCTTCATGGTGCGGTTATGGTCGCGCAGGTCGGTCATTGCTCCAGCCTTTCCAGAACGATCTGGCCGGCCATGGTGAGTTCCAGCCGGTAGCCTTTGCCCCTGCCCGGGTTTTTCTCCCGGCGCACGAGACCTTCCTTCATGAGGGCCGCAATGGTGCGGCGCTCGCAATAGCGGTTGCCGAGATACCAGCCGCCGGAAAAGGTCTGGCGATGGTGGCGGAACCGATGGACGGCCTGCAGCGCGCCGCGCTGGGCGGCTGTCAGCGTCTTCTTCGGGGCGGCGACGGCCGGCTTGTCGAACAGGGTTGCGGCGGCGGCGTTCATGCGTGGCCTCCCTCGTCAAACGCCATAGGCAATACGACGCTCTTGGGGCTGTCACCTCCGCTTGCATGCTTCAACAAAAGGCGATGAAGGCGGGTTGCGAGTGCGTGCGCGTCAAGGTTCAGAATGTCGCGGCGGCCGCCATAAAGGCCCATAAGGTTATCGGCGGTCATTTCCAGCACAGCCTCGACAATATCCTCCGCCGGCGTTCCGCGATTAAGCTCTGTCATGAACATTTCATTGCTCGCCAGAATGGATTTCGGATTACGAAACTTGATCCTGGTTCCAATGGACGAACGTTCACCTGTTTTGACTTGCGCAAGCTCTTTCCGCATCGCCTCAAGATTGCGCTCCACGTCATAATGCACGCTCATGCTGCCACCCCGTTCTGGTTTGCGGGCCGCGCGAACTTGGCCATAAGGCGGGCGCGGTCGTTTTCGATGACGGTTTCGCGTACGGTTGCGGCCGTGCGCTTCTGCCCGGCGGCGGCATAGCCTTCCAGCCATTTTTCCACCGCGGCCTTCTGCCAGCGCAAGGGGCGTGCGATGGGCAGCGGCGGGGGAAAGCCATAGTCACGCTCCAGCGCATCGCGCCGGCGCAGGAAGACGGCGCGCGAAAGGCCGAGGCATTCGGCAACCGCGCCGGCTTCAATGATGTGGTGTTGGATAGTCATCGCTCACATCTCCCGTGTGCAAATCAGGTGATTTTCAAACGATGTATGATTTTCATGTGATTTGCAAACACAAATGTGATTTGCGCGGAAAAAATCTTCCGCATGCGACAGATTTGAATGATTTCAAACTGGCAGGTTCACGCGGGTGACAGGTTTCGTCACCCTTGCGAAAGGTGGCCTGAGCACATGGGCAGAGTTAAATGCGGCGCCCCCTGCCCTGTCATACGACAAAGTTAAGTGCGCGGCGGGCGGCCAGCACATGGGCAGAGTTAAGTGCGAAGGGGTCGGATTGCCATATGGCAGAGTTAAGTGTGAGGCGGCCTTCACAGCCAAGGCTGTGGAAAAGCCAAGGCCTCAGCGGCGCAGCGTGAAGCCGCCGACGATGACGCCGGCGATGACGACGCGCTCGTTGTCCACCAGCTCCGGCGGCAGCGGCTCGCCGCTCGACGCGGCGGAAAGCAGGTAGGGCGTGCGGAACACGCGGAAGACGGTTTCGGCGCTGCCGCGCCGGAAGTCGTATATCTGCGCGCAGACCGCATCACCCGAGCGCGGCTGGACCGCCTGGTCCACGGCCACGACCATGCCGGACGGATAGCCGACGGCCGAAAGCGATGCGGTCTTGAGCGTCCACAGGTGCACGTCGTGCGAGGCTTCGGCCGCGTGCTTCAGCGCCATTTCCACCGGGTTGTTGTCATTCACCGGAATGAAGGGCGAGGCCTCGTCCTCGTTGAAGGCGCTGATCGTCGGCTTGCCTGCGTCATAGGCCGGCACGCGCGTTGCCTTCTCGATCTTGTGCACGGTGGAGGAAGTGAGCGTGTGGCCGGCATCGTCCCTGTTCACGAAACGCGTCAGCGTCGACGGGTGAAGACCCGCCGCGCGGGCGATCTCCGTGATCGTGATCCCGCCGGTTTTTGTGATGTGGTTCAGCCATGCCAGCTGCTGGTCGCGCAAGGTGCTCATGCGAACCGGTATCGCAGCCCGGGCCAAGATGTTCAAAACGCAATACTCCACTTGACAATGTGAAGCAAATCACATCCTCATGTGAAAAAATAGCCCATATGTGAAATTTGGCATGGAAAAGATGGAACCAACGCTTGAGGAAATCGACAGGCTGCGCGAGCGCATCGGCGTCAAGCAGCGTGAACTGTGCATCGAGGCCGACGTTTCGGAGAGCACGCTTTCCAAGAACCGCGCCCTTGGCCGGGAGCCGACCTTGCGCGTGCGCCTCAAGCTGCAGCGTGCGCTGGCCGCGATTGCCGAAGCGCGGGGCATCATCCTTGCCGAGGAAAGGACAGGCTCATGATCTGGGTGTGGATCGGGCTTTCCGCCCTTGTGGCTATCTCCTTCGCCGTCGCCGGCGGGATCGGATATTTCATCGGCCGCTCCAACGGCAATGACACGCGCGGCAAAGGGAGGACGCGGAGATGAACACCTTTGTCGGTACGGATCTGCAACTGATCAATGCTTTGCGCGAGGCTGCGAAGCGGCAGGGCGGAACGGTTGGTGCGCTTTGCAATGCGGCTGCCGACGCACTGGCAGGCATCCAGATGACTGAAGGGCTGGAGGCACTGGCAAAGTCCGGCGGCGATGTGTCACTGCAGGTGCTGCTCGATGTGATCAACGAACGGTACCGGCAGATTGCCGTCGAGGGCTGGACGCCGGAACATGACGATCAACACGTCAATGGCGAGATGGCGGCGGCCGCATCGTCCTATGCGCTGAATACAGTGAATGATTTCGATGGCCCGCATCCGCGCACGCTCGCCGACGATGCATGGCCGTGGGCTGATGACTGGTGGAAACCAGACAACCCACGACGCGACCTTGTCAAGGCCGCTGCCCTTATCCTCGCAGAAATCGAACGCCTTGACCGCGCCCAGGCGAAAGGCGGTGACGCATGAGGCGCAAAAGCTGCATTCACCTTGCCATCACGTCCGCGTTTCGGAAAACAGCGGACAAGGGGGTAATTTCCCTGGATACGTGCTGCACATTTGGAATGGGCGCGCAAGATCGCCTTGGCAATTGCCCCGCATGGCTTCTGAGAAGCGTCGCCTACCCGCATCTGGTGCGGCCCGAACGCGATTGCGCCGCCTGCCCGGCCTATGAGGAAGGCGGTGACGCATGAGGCATCGCGACCGGATCGAGCGCATTGCGGCCAAAAGGGTCGCCGCCATACGGGCGGAACGCGACCGGCTGCAGGCAGACCTTGTGCGCCATGCGATCGGCGGCGTGCTGTTCATCGCCGGCATGGCGCTGCTGCTGGCCGTGGCGCTGCTTGCGGGGATCAACCCATGACTTTCGCCGGCGCGACAATCCGGCTGCGCGGCCAGGTGCCGGCGGATGCACGGGCGAAAGGCCCGCACGCCGTGCGCGCGGTCTACCGCGACCACCTTGCCGCGATCAACCGCATCTCCGCCGCGCTTTCGGCCGGCGGGGTGCAGCTGACAGACCACAGCTACAGCGCCGCCACCGGCCAGATGATGCTGGCCGGCACGGTGACGCATGGCAGGCCCGCCGATGTGGATGATTTGCGGGCGCTTTTTGCGCGGGGTGAGCGGTGATGGGCCGGGTTCTTGTTGCCTGCGAATTTTCCGGCACGGTGCGCAATGCCTTTCTGGCGCGCGGGCACGACGCGTGGTCCTGCGATCTTCTGCCCGCCGAGGACGGCAGCAACCGGCATATTACCGGCGATGTGCGCGCCACTCTCGGCGATGGCTGGGACCTTCTGATTGTTGCGCACCCGCCCTGCACGCGGCTTTGCCGATCCGGCCGGCGCTGGCTTTCAGGCCCCGGCATGATGACGCCGCCGAAAAAGCTGCCGCGCGGGCGGACATGGGAGAGCATGAAAGAAGAATTCGAGGCAGGCATTGACCTGTTTCTGACCTGCTGGCGCGCGCCCGTGCCGCGCGTGGCGATCGAAAACCCGGAGATGCACGACATCGCCAGGGCCCGCATGCCGGAAGACCTGCCGCGCCCGCAAATGGTGCAACCGTTCTGGTTCGGCCATGCCGAATACAAGAATACCGGCCTCTATATGCGCGGGCTTCCGCCGCTGGCGGAAACGCAGCGCCTGCAGGAGCCGAGGAAGAACAGCCCCGAATGGAAACAGTGGAACCGTGTCTGGCGGATGCCGCCGAAAGGCAATCGCGGGCATGAACGCTCGCGTTTTTTCCCCGGCATTGCCGAGGCCATGGCCGACCAGTGGGGCGCACTGCTGATGGAGCATGCGGCATGAACGAACACAGCGAATTGCGCCGGCTGATCGGCGTTGTCGGCGAGCTGCGGAAGGATATTCCGCTGATCGGCGGGGCCGCGATCGATGACTTCATGGAGCGGCCGAAGACAGCGCACCGCAAAGCGGCAGAGACGGTGTTTCACAGGCTTGCCAGCCAGGAGGACGCTCAAATTCGCGAGACGCTGGGCGGTACGCAAATCATCCTCGCCGACGTGAAGGCGCGTTCCACGCGAGGCCCTGATGCCGCGCTCGCCAACTGGCAGCGCGCGGCGGAACTGAAACTGAAGATGGAGAACAGGCATGTCTGATCAGGAAATCGAACAGGAACTGCAGGCCAAGGGCAAGACTGCCCCACGCCTGACGCCGGCAGATATCGACGCCGCCATTGTGAGCGAGCACTATTTCACTGCCGATGACGGAGCCCTTAACCACGGCAGTGTGACCGTCCACAACCCCCAAGGGGTGCAGGAGCGCAGCATGGAAGCGCTTGAGTGCTTAACTTTCTGTGTTCTCGTGCTGCGCAACGGCTTCACCGTGACGGGCGAAAGCGCTTGTGCCAGCCCGGCAAACTTCGACGCAGAGATCGGCCGCAAGATTGCGCGGGAGAAAGCCCGCGAGAGGATCTGGCCGCTTGAGGGCTATCTGTTGCGCGAGCGGCTTTCTTCCGAGGCATGATCCGGCGGCCTGCGGGCCGCCCCTTCCCCTTTTATTCCTGGCCTTTTTGTAGTGCGTAGGGCCGCCTTTGACCAGGTGGCGCAGTGGATATTGCAGAGCTTGACACGATGATAAGAGAGGCAGGGCAACCCCGCAGCGCCATCGAGCGCGCGGCCGGGCTTTCCGCCGGCTATCTGTGGTGCGTGCTTTCCGGCCGGCGGGCGTTGACGGACACGATGGCGGCCCGCGTGAAGCTGGCCGTGCGCCGGCTGCAGCGCGGCGACACAAACACGGATGCCAGTGCTGCCGCCGCCTATTGCCTGGCGGTGGCCTATGTGGCGCGGCAATTTGCCGTGTGCCCGGCCGATGTGCTGGCCTCCGACCCTTCGCGGCGGGCAACGGCCGATGCGGCCTGGCGCACCGCCAGCAAGGCGCGGCGCTGGGCGCTCTATATCGCCAACATCTATATGGGCATTCCCGGCGCGCAGCTGGCGCGCGCCGCCGGCATGACAAAGGCCGCCGTTTCCATTGCGCTCAACGCCATAGAGGACGAGCGCGACAATGCCGAGATCGAGGCGATGCTGGCCGATATTGACGGGGCGTTTTCCTCATGAGGAACGATCTGCCGGAAATCAAGCAGGGGCTGAAGGAGCGCATCGAGGATGTGTGCCGCCAGCTGCTGCCCGATGGCCACCGCAAGGGCCGGCTTTGGGTGGCGCATAACCCGATCACGCTGGACCACGACAAGAGCCCGGAATTCAAGGTGGCGCTCGACCGCGACACCGGGGCCTGGAAGGACTGGCGCACGGGTATTTCCGGCGATGTGCTGGGGCTGGTGGCCTATCTCGTTTCCGGCGATGAAAAGAACATTCGCGCGGCGGCCGAATGGGGCCGTGACCTGCTGGGCTTGCGCCATATGAGCGCCGGCGAACGGCAGCGCATGGCGGAACGCGCGAAGGCCGCGCGGGAAAAGGCCGAGCGCGAGGCGGCCGAACGGCGGGAAAAGCGCATGCGGGCCGCCGGGCGGCTGTGGCTGAGCGGCGCGGAAGACGGCGCGGCAAGCGCCGTTGAACAGCATGCGCGGCGCTATTTCGATCATCGGCGTTGCCCGCTTTCTGCCATTGCCAACCGGGATTTGCAGACCTTTCGTTTCGGCACGGCCGAATACTGGCCGCGCGCCCGCTGGGAAAACCAGAACGGCCGCCGCTGGAAGGCGGAACCGGGCCCGCGCTTTCCCGCGATCCTTTCCGCCATGCGCGCGCCGGCCGGCATGGTGACGGCCGTGCATTGCACCTTTCTGGACCCGCTGACCCCGGCAAAAATGATCGTGGGCAAGGATGAAAACGCCAAGCTGATGTTTGGCGAGGCCAAGGGCGCGATGATCCGCATATCGAACGGGCCGGAGGGTCTGCCGCCGGAGACGGCGCGCGAGGCGCATCCGCTTATTCTCTGCGAGGGCGTTGAGGACGGGGCATCGCTGGGCGGCGCCTGCCCCGAGGCGCGCGTTTGGGCGGCCGGTAGCCTTTCCGCCATGGCGGGCGCGCCTGTGTGGCTGGATTGCGTCTCTGCCATCGTGGTTTCCCGCGACAATGACTGGGCCAACCGCGCGGCGCAAAAGCAGTTTGAGCAGGTGATGGACACGCTTGCCGAAGCCGGCAAGCCGCTGACGACGATCGCCAGCCATATCGGCAAGGATTTCAACGACCTGATGCAAGGGGATGAAGACGATGAGTGAAGCCGGGCACAACTCGGAGGGCATCGCGCGCGACCAGTTGCGCGCCTTTGTCGAGCGGATCGAGCGGCTGGAGGAAGAAGGCCGGGCGATCAGCGATGACAAGCGCGATGTCTATGCCGAGGCGCGTGGCACGGGGGTTGACGTGAAGGCGCTGAAAAAGGTGATCGCCATCCGACGCAAGGATCCTCAGCAGCACCAGGAAGAGGAGGCTGTTGTCGATACGTACATGATCGCACTCGGAATGATTGGAGATGACAATGACGAGTAGGAAAAATGCGAAAAGCACAGCAGAGACGAAGCCGAAAGATGACGGCAAGGCTGAACAGGAAACAGGCCCGGCAAAGGGCGCTGAGGCGCTGGCACAGGGCGATGGTGCTGCGGCCGCTGGGCCGACAGGCAAAGAGCCGGATGGCGCGCCGGGCGCGGCTGGCGGAGCTGATGGACCGCCCCTGGGTGCGGCTTCCGGAACGGCGGATGAAGCCACGGGCAAGGCCGGCGAAGGACAGCAAATGGCTGAGAAGGGCGAAAGATCGGCGGAAAACGGCGGACAGCCTGCACTACGCGATGGCGCTGCAAGCGGAGGTGATGCGGCGGGAGGTGGAACGTCTGTTTCTGCTACCGATGCTGGGCAAGTCGTTTCTGCAGGAAATGATGGAAGCGGCGGAACGCCCGCCGGAGAAGATGTTTCGGATCCGGGAGACGGCAGCGCCGCACCCGGAGATCCCGGCGGTCAGGCTGCGGGACTTTCAGCCGACGGTGATAGGGATCGATCTGACGAACAAGACGTGAGCGAGACCGAGGCCGCGCTTGCCGACACGGCCGCGCGCAATGACAGGCTGGCCGAGATCGCCGATGACAATGCCAGCCTCGAGGAATGGGCATGGCGGACGGCAGCCGTTGCCTGCCTTGGCCTGTTCCTTTCTGCCCGCCGCTATGACACGGCGCTGTCGGCCGATGATCTGGTGTTCACGGACACGGATGACGAACCGGAGAAAGAGCTCGGCGCGCTTGTCGACAAGATCGGCGCCAGGGCGACGCCGGAAATTCTCTGGAACCATTTGCGGCTGAAGCACCTGACCGACAAGCCGGCGATGACGCCGTGGTATCGCGCCGCACTCGCCAGCTTCATTGCTGTTTACCGCGACCTGAAGGCCCATGCGGACGAACAGGAAGCCCTGTTGCGCGCCGCCGCCCCTGCCCCGCCGAAAAAGCCGGTGGACCCGGACGCGCTGACGACCGGCACGGTGGACGGTTTTTTCGCAACCGGCCGGACGAAGTGACCAATACCCATGGCGGCCGTACCGGCCGCCATGGCCACACCATGCATATGAGAATGACGGGCGGACATGGCGAAGAAACCGAAAATTCAGGGTGGCGCAAAGGGCGTGCGCGCGCATTTTCTCGATGCGCTGAAAGAGATGGAAGAGACGAAGCCGCCGGCCGACCACCCGGACCCGAACCTGCCGCGCGGCGACATAAAGCCCGGCCAGTGGCCGGGTTTTCCGTCCAACGCCATGCCGCCGGACTGCCCGGTGCAGGTGCTGGGCATGAAGGGACAGGCGGTCTATGCCATCTCCGCCGTTGGCCAGCTGCATGAGATCACCCGCTGGGACCACCCGACCATGGTGCAGCTTTTTGCGCCGTTCACCAACTATCTTCTGTGGGCCTTTCCCGCCTTTGGCAAGGCCAAGAAAGACAGCGACGGCAATGTGATAGAACCGCCGCGCGTCGAGCGCCTGGCGCGCGACAAATGCGTCGAGGCGCTGGTGACGGAGGCCGGCCGTCGCGGGATCTTCGACCCGGCCGAGAATGTGCGCGGCCGTGGCGGCTGGCGCACCGATGACGAACGGATGATATGGCATTCCGGCCGCTATCTCTGGACCGTGGAAAAAAAGACGAACCGCGACGATCGCGCTGTGGACTGGCAGCTGCAGTGTTCCAAACCAGGCGAATTCGATGGCTATTTCTACAAGCAGGACGCGGCGATCATGGAGCCGTGGATGGAGCCTGTTGACGTGATGGAAAGCCCGGCGCACCAGCTGCTCATGGACCTGAAGACATGGAACTGGTCGCGCCCGCAGCTGGACCCCGTGTTTCTGCTCGGCTGGATCGGCGCTTCGCTGATGGGCGCGGCGCTTGATGTGCGGCCGATCCTCTTCACCACGGGCGGCGCCGGCGTCGGCAAATCCACCCTGCACAACATCATCCGGGCGCTCTTTTCCAGCACGCTCTATTCCTCCGCCAACACCACGGCGGCCGGCATCTACCAGAATATCGGCCAGGACAGCCGGCCGGTGGCGATCGACGAATTCGAGGCCAAGGCCGGCTCTCAGCGCGAGCAACAGATTATCGAGCTGGCGCGGCAGGCCTATTCCGGCGCGAAGCTTTATCGCGGCGGGGCGAACCATGAGGGCGTCGAATTCGAGCTGCGCAACGCCTTCCTGTTTTCCTCGATCCTGCACCCGCCGCTTTCCGTGCAGGACAAGACGCGCATGGCGATCCTCAACCTTCGGGCGCTGGACAAGGGGCACGGCCGCGCGCCGGTGATCAAGGACGTGGCCGGGCGCATGCTGCTGCGCCAGGTGATGGACGGCTATCATGATTTCAACAACCATATTCTGCCGCGCTGGAAGACGCTTTTGAACAAGGTGGGTTTCGATGCGCGCGCCATAGACACCTATGGCACGCTGCTGGCGGCGGCCGAGCTGCTGGTGGGCAGGATGGGCCTGACCGACGTGGCAAAGCTGCCCGTGGACAATGACGAGGCAATCATAGAACTGATGCGGGATGCGACGGCGGCCGAGATGGCGGCGATGACGCCGAAATGGCAGGAGGTGGTTGACCGGCTGATGTCAACCACGATCGACCAGTACAAGCAGGGCGACAAGCGCACGGTGGGCAAGACGATCGAGCTTCTGGAAAACGAGGCGATCGACATTCGCGAGGCGCGCGACAGCCTGGCCATGGTGGGCCTTGGCCTGCGCGACAAGCGCCAGCCGCTGGAAGGCTATGGCCTGGCCGTGCCGATCAACGAGCCGAAGCTGGACCAGCTCTTTGCCAACACCGATTATAACAAGGGCGTGTGGACCCAGGCCCTGCGCCAAGCGCCGGAAACCGTGGTGCCGCCGGGGCTGGAAAAGAAGCACTATACGGTGAAGATCAACCGCGTGGCGAAATTCTGCACGATTGTGGACCTTGCGGGGTATGATCTGGTGACGGGGGCGGCCGAGGCGGATTGACGGGTGGCGGCATTGGTGAATATGTTCTCTTTTCGTTCCATTAGACGGAAAGAGAAAACATGGTTTCAAGACGCCCGAAACAGCTTTCACCCATTAAGAAGCAAGACTTCCTCGACAGGCTTTATCATGCCCGCAATACGGCGATCGATATCCGGCGCGAGGCGTTCATCGGCTCGGCCGAATATGCTGCTGCAGGCGAAATCACTGACGCGATCGACAAGGTGGCCGAGGCGCTGACCGGGGACCGCACGCTGTATCATCTGAAATCGGATGCGCATCTGACCTTTCGACCAGGTGAATTGCCGGCGCATGTGCGGCAGCGGCGGGATTAGTCTCGGCTGTTCCACGGCCGAAAGAATAGCCCCTGGCGCATGTCGCGCTGCACGGCCGGCAGGACATGGCCAAAGACGGTGAAGAACCAGATCAGCGCCGGCAGCGAGGCAACCACGGCCGTGACGATGGCCATGAGGTAGTCGCCACTGCCCATATGGCGCACCGCAAGCCAGACCGGAGCTGCAATTGCAACGGCTCCCCAGCCCACCAGAAGGGCCGCCAATGCCATCTTGCGCAGCCAGTAGAATTCCACAATCAGCCATAGCGCCAGCCCCATGCCTGCGACGACGAGAATGGATTTTAGCTCCATCAGATCCTCCTAACTCAGCCCCATGATACCGGCCTGATGCGCAACAGTCATGGTCCTCTCAGTTCCCCCGCCCTATATCGCCAGTCCGTCAAACCATATCGATTATCCGCCATCGCACTTAACTCTTGTCCCCCGCCCCGGAGGGAAGAAAAAAGGAGCCCGCGCCGGATCATGCCATAGCGCCGCTGGTCGCGGCGCTTTTCGCTGATGCCGAGCCTTGTGCCGTGCCATGACGCTGCCCGAGGGCAGCGCCTTCCGCTGATGCCGTGCGTGGCCCGGCGCGAGCACTTAACCGGGCTGAAAGCGTGACACGGTTGAGCCGGAGCGGTCTTTCCGCTTCGACGGGCACGGGTGGTTAACACCGGTTGACTTCCGGTTAACCGCCGAGTTAACCGGACTTTCTCAAGAAAAACATAGGCTTATCATGACGGTTGACGGGTTGACTGAATATAGGTGCTTTTCACGCGCGCGCGTACGCGTAACGTGAGAGATAAATCTGTTAACCCGTCAACCGAGATGTATAAGTCTATGAATTCATGCATAAAACACGGTTAGAAATCCGGTTGACACCCGGTTGACCAGTTAACCGAATAGAATAATCGGGAAGAATGGACGCATGGCAGACGACGACGCGAAAAAGGGGACTGGAGGGGCACACACGCCGGGCGATTTCGGCGCGGACGAGGCGCGCGCGGCCAAGATCGGCAGCGGCAAGGCCGAGCTCGAGGCGGCCATGACCGGCCTGGCGCAGGAACTCGACGGCGAGGACGAGGCCGACCAGCTGCCGCTGATGCTGGATGAACAGGACGAACAGCAATCCCTGTTCTCCGGCCCGGTGCGCCATGTGGCGAACAAAATCGAGAACGCCCGGCGCGGGCGCGGGAGGCCGAAAGGCTCAAAGAACAAGGCCAATGCCGAGTTTCGCGACGTGGCGATGCGCATGGGTTACAGGCATCCGGGCCTGAACCTTCTCGCCCTGGCGAACGCGGATCCGCATGAGCTGGCGGCCGAGATGTCGGAGCCGTACCGACCGAAGAAAGGGCCGCATGCCGGTGAGCTGGTTGAGGCAAGCGTGACGCCTGCCGACGCGCTGGCGCTGATCCTGAAAGCCAATGCCGAGCTTCTGCCCTACTTCGAGAGCAAGGCCCCGACCAAGGTTGACCTGCCGCCCGAGCGTCAGCTTGGTGTGTTCTTCGTCGGTGAGATGACCATCGAGCAAAGGCGCGACGACCGGGTGATGGACCTGACGCGGTTCGAAACGCCGGATGAATGAAATCAATGGCTTAGCCGTGTGACATTTTCGGCGAAAGTCACAAGCCGCCTAAGCTGTTGATATCGTTGCGGTTGCCACTGATCACATATCAGTTGCGGCACCCCTCTTTTCCGCGCGCGATGCCCTCCCCCCTGGCGATTTCGGCGGCCGGCCGGCTTCAAAAATTTTTTCGCCACCCCTCCGAGGGGGTGTGTCGCCTCACACACACGAGCCGTTTCGGCTTTGCCAGTTAACCCCATGGGCCGCGAACTAAATTCATTCTCGTGACCGGGAGGGCGCGGGCGCGCGCCAACCCGAAAGTTTGCGAGGGCAAGGGTCTTGGGTATCGATCTCAAACACTATCAGCCGCCGGGGCCTGTCGGCGCCGCCTTTCTCGTTTCGCGCGGGCCGATCGATATCATCATGGGCCCGGCCGGATCCGGCAAGACGGTGGTTTCCTGCGTCAAGGGGCCGATGCTGGCGGCCTCCTACATGCCGGTCTGCAAGGATGGCTGGGTGCGGTTCAAGCTTTCGACCGTGCGCGACACCTACCGGGACTTCGCCAGAACGGCGCTCGCCTCCTGGCACGAAATGTTCCCGCGCGATCATCCGTGGACGATTTCCTACGAGGGCGGGCAGGATCGGCCGATCAAGCACAGGCTGCAATGGGAAGCCTGGCGCGGGCCGGACAAGGTGAAGGTCGATTTCATCCTCGAAACCGGCGCAATCGGCGACAACAACGTCGAGCAGTACATCAAGGGTTTCGAGACTTCTGCGGGATGGGGCAACGAGGTCGATCTGCTGGACGAGCGCGTGCCGGGCCTGCTGTTCCAGCGCACCGGCCGTTATCCGCCGGTCGAGATGATTGCGCCATCCGAGCTTGAGCGCGTGTCGAAGGACGGCCGCCGGGCCATGCAGCTTATGGGCATGTCCGTCGATGCCAACGAGGTTGTGCTGCCGCGCATCTTCTGGGGCGACATGAACCCGCCGGATATCGATCATCCACTGCTGAAACAGTGCGGTTACGGCCATCACAAGGATGAAAAGAACCCGGCTTTCAACTTCTTCCAGCAGCCTGGCGGGCTTGATCCGGGCGCGGAAAACCGGGCCGGCAAGCCGCGTTCCTCCTACGAGATGGAGGCAAAAACGCAGCCGGAACACATTGTCCGGCGCATGGTGCACGGGCTAGCGGGCTATGCGCAGGACGGCAAACCGGTCTATCCCGAGTTTTCGCAGAACCGGCATGTCGCCGACGCGACGATAACGCCCGTCAACGGCATTCCGCTGACAATCGGCATGGATGCCGGCGGCTCGCCTGCCGCGACGATCGGCCAGTTTCTTCCGAACGGGCAGAACCGCCTGCTTTGCGAGGTGGCGAGCGAACCGGGAACCGGTCCTTCCACCTTCGGCAACATGCTTCTGGAGGTGCTGATGGCGCGGTTTCCGGGCATGCCTGTTGCCGGCGTCTGGTGCGATCCGGCTGCCTTCATGGGCGGCGATACCAACACGGGCGAATTCAACTGGGTTCTCACGGTCCAGAACGTCATTCGCATGCCGATCATGCCCGCCCCTTCGAACGAACCGGGCATCCGCCAGGAGGCGGTGCGCTGGTATCTCGGCGGCCGCATCGACGGGGAAACCGAGCGCTATCTGGTCGATCCCTCCTGCCGGCTGATGATCGGCGGCTTCGCAGCCCACTACAAGCTCACGAAACAGGCCAGCATCGGCGGGACAGACAAGCTCGCCGTGGTGAAGAACGAATATTCCCACCCGCATGACGCCGAACAATACCGTTGCCTCGGCTATCGCGGGCTTGCCGCCGTGATCGGCGATGCGGCCAAGAACTCCCTGCCCTCCAATGTCGCGAACATCCAGGCGATGCGGCAGAAGCGCGAGCAGGCCGGGCCGAAGCGGGATTTCAACGTATGGGACGTCTGAGGTTTCAATCCCCTGCCCCGCTCTCCGACTGTCTGGAAATCGGCGGCCGTCGCGGTTTCACGCGCAAGGCGTTTCTGTGGATGCGCGAGGCCGGCGACAGCGTTGCGGTCTTCGATGGCGATGATCTGCTTGCCGTCGCCTTTCTCGTTCCGGTAGGAGGTGAACTGGAATTCTGCCTCGCGATCTCCTCGCGTGCGCGCCCGCGCATGCGAGGGCTCGTGCGCCTTGCCCACTTAACGCTTTCCCGCCTCGCGGAAAATGGTGCCGTGATCACATGCCGCGTGCGTCCGGGGCACCGCCCCGGCGAGCGCATGGCCGCCCTGACGGGCTTTCGGCATGTGGCCGGTGAGCGATGGATTTTCGAAAGGAACGCGAGCGATGACGAAATTCGTCAAGGGCCTGTTCGGCGGCGGCGACAACGGAGCGAAGGAAGAGGCGCGCAAGAACCGGGAGCTGCAGGCGGTCTCCAATGACCGACAGCTTGCCGAGGTGAACCGCGCCGACAGCAAGGCGGCCGTTCCGCGCAAGGCCCCGCGCGGGCGGCGGCTCTTCGAGGACGGCCCGGACGGTATGAGCGCGGTACTCGGGGCATGAAGGCAAATCGCAACGTCGATACGAAAAAGCTGGAGGTCAAACGCACAAAGGCGTTTGGCCTCAGATCGCACTGGAACCCGCTCTATCAGGACGCTTACGATTACGTGATGCCGATGCGCCGGCCGACCGGCAAGGGCCGGCGCGCCAACCAGCCCGACAGACTTTTCGACATGACGGCGCCGATGTCGGCGATGTATTTCGCCGGCGCTCTGCAACGCGATCTGTTTCCGGCCGGTCAACCGACCTTTTCGCTGGAAGCCGGGCCGCTTGCCAAGCTTGCCGTGATCGAGAAGGATCTGGCAACGCTGAACCGCAGGCTGGAGGGGATGGCAAAGCAAATCCATCCGTTTTTCCTTGCCGGCGACTGGGATACGGCGGTGCACGAAATGTGCATCGACCTTGCGATGGGCACCGGGGCTATCCTTCCGGTCAAGGGCACGCGCGACCAGCCGCTGATGTTCGCCTGCATTCCCTTCGATCAGCTCTATATCCTGTGCGATGCCTTCGGGCGCGTGCGCTATGTGTGCTGGGACCAGGAACTGAGTGCCGACCAGATCGTCAGCGCCTTTCCGAACGGTCATTTTTCCGAGGAATTCAAGTGCAAGGCCAACAGGAACCCATCGGATCAGCTCATTCTGCACCAGGAATGGTGGGCCGATAGCGAACCGCGCGGCGGATGGCACTTTGCCGCCCGCATGGACAACGAAAATGGCGTGATCGAGCATGAGCGCTATCGCACACAGCCCATTGCCGTTGCCCGCTATTACCGCGTTCCGGGCGAAGCCTATGGACGCGGCGTGGTTCTGACCGCGCTGCCGACCATCAAGACTGTCAACAAGGCGCAGGAGCTGGCGCTGAAGTCCGCGGCGATCGCGATGCTCGGCATTTGGGGCTATCGCGCCGGCGGCACCTTCAACCCCGATACGGTGCGCATGGGGCCGGGGCAGTTCTGGCCGATGCAATCCACCGGCGGCATGCTGGGCGCGGACGTGCAGCGCCTCGACGCGGCCAATGGCCGTCTTGACGTTGCCAAGATGCTGATCGGCGACCTCCAGCAGCAAATTCGCGATGCGATGTTCGACACGCGCCTGCCGGAATACCAGGGCACGCCGCGCTCTGCCTCCGAAATGGCCGGCCGCCTGCAGCAAAGGGCGAATATCCATATCGGGGCGTTCGGCCGTCTCGTGCACGAGATCATGCCCGTTGTGGTGCCGCGCTCAGCCGAAATTCTCATGGAATGGGGCTTTCTGCCGGAGCTGCAGAAGATCGACAATTTGCTGATTTCGGCCTCCGTCCGCTCGCCCATGGCGGCGGCGCTCAATGCCGACAGGATCGCGGCCATCGTCAACTATCACGAGATGACCATGGCGATTGTCGGCCCGGAGCGCGTGCGGCTTTACGAGGACCAGGACGCGATGATGGGCAAGATCGCGGACGGTTTGCAGATCCCGAAAGACATGATCCCAACCGAGGACCAGAAAGAGAAGGTTCTCGGCGAGATCAACGACGCCCGGATGCAACAGCTCGGCGCGATGTTTGCCGAACAGGCCGCCAAACAGGCCCCCGGCATGATTGCACAGGCCGCAGGACAGGAAGCCGCTTAAATGAGCAACGGACCTTTTCTTCCCGAGCGGGCGGCGCAGCCTGCCGACCTTCTCGAAGGCGGTTTTGCCGGCGGCGGCTGGGATGCGCTGGAAAAGGTGTTCAGCCATGCTCCCGAACAGGCCGGGCCGCTGAAGCCGGACGATGAAATCGCCGCGTTCATGTGGGGGCTCTATTGCACGCCGCAAGGGCGCGCGATGTTCGAGTGGCTGCTGGATATCACCGTCCGGCAGCCGTTCCGCGCAACCGGCCAGAGCCTTGAACAGACGGCGCTGAATACCGCCATGCGCGAGGGCCGCGACGCGGTTGCCATGCTGATGCTTCAGGCCGTGGCCGAAGGCAAGAAATCGATCGACAACAAAACCAAGAAAACGGAGAACGCCGATGCGTAACCTTCTTGAATTCCTGCTTTTTGCCCCTGCCGACGAAGGCGCACCCGGCGCCGATAATGGCGGCGACGGCGGCGCGCCCGCTGCCGGAGACGGCGAAAACCCCGGAAACGGCGGGGAAAACGGCGCTCCCGGCGGCGAGGAAAACCCCGGCGCCGATACGCCGGAAACCTATCGTCCCGAGGGGCTGCCGGACAGCATGTTCGGCAAGGATGACCGGGAGACCATGGACAAGATGGCCAAGGCGCTTGCCGGCTATCGCGATCGCGACGCCAAGGTGAAGGTGCCGGACGATGCCGGAGACTATTTCAAGTTCGCCGACGATGCGCCCGATACGATCAAGCCCTATCTGGCCGAGATCGCCGATGACGCCATGGCGAAGCCGATGGCGGATTTCCTGAAAAAGGAAAAAATTCCGGTCGAGACCTTTCAGAAGATCACATCGCAAGTCTTCGCTCTGGGCGCTGAAATGGGGCTGATGGAGCCGCCGGTAGACGTTGCGGCCGAACGCACCGCTCTTCTGCCGGAGACCGCGAAACACCTGCCGCCCGCCGAGCAGAAACAGGCGATCGACACGCGCATGAATGAAAACTTCGCCTATATCGACAGCCTTGTCGGCGAAAATGGCGGGCTTTCGAAGGATGCGGCCGAGTATGCCAAGGCTATGCTTGGCGACAGCGCCAAGGGGCATCAATTCTTCGAATACATGCAGAAGGCCATGGGCCGCGCCGGCGGCGGCGGGCCGGCCATGGGCGATCTTGGCGGCGACAACCAGAACACGGTTCGCGCGCAGCTGCAGGCCGAACTCAAAAAGCCGGAACACACGCCCGGAAACCCGAAGTTCGACAAGGCTTCCTACGAGGCCGTGATGGAGCGGTACCGCGCCGCAATCAAATAGCGCACTTAACCGCATCCGGTGGCCTGCATGATTTGCAGGCGACCGGACGGGAGCGACCCGAGGCGGCGGCGGCTATCCTTCACAGGACCCGCCGGCCCTTCGGCTAATCGGCCCTCACGGTGATTTCGTCCAATCACACCTATGAGGGTTAAAATGACTGTTCAGAACTGGTTTAAGGAACTTATCCGCGACAAGGTTTCCATGCGCTACAAGGCCATGGGCGGCTATCTCGACGGCATGTTTATGCAAGGCGACGGCCACGGCGGAGTCATCAAATTTCCCGTCGCCGAAGGCAACATTCAGATGTACGAGCTGACCGGCGCTATTCAGGAAATCGACGCATCCCGTCTCAACCTGGGCACAGTCGACCTCATGATCAGGGATTTCGAAGCTTCCGCCTGGCTCGACCTGCCCGCAGATCAGCGCAAGATGGGGCCGCAATCGCAGGAAGCGATTGCAAAAGAGATGACGCGTACCGTCCGCATGAGGCGTGACGAGCTTCGCTTTGATGCACTCAACGCGTTCTCCGAGACGGGGTCAACACTCACGGAAAACCCGACCACCGTTGAGACCATCGGCGACGGAACGGCCGCGATCGATCTGGAAACGGCTGTCTATGTCGGCGACAGCATTGCCGGGACCGGTTCGGAAGAAGAAATCTTCTGGTGCATGCCGCATTCCTGGTTCTCGCAGCTGATGATGTACAAGCAGTTCTCCAGCTCCGAATATCAGGGGCCGACCGATCTTCCGTTCGCTCAGGCCTCGAAGGTTCGCAAGAAAACCTTCCAGGGCGTGCACATGATCGCGCTGCCGAACGCAATGTTCACCTACGGAACCGGTAAATACGGGACCGGCAGCGGCGCGCTGCCGTTCAACGGTACCGGCTATGTCGATACCTTCGCCTGGACCAAGAGCGCCGTTGGCGCCGAGATCGAGTGGAACCAGGAAAACATGGATATGTTCGACATGCCCCAGATCAAAGGCACAAGAACGCTTTGCAAGGTGCAGCTCTCCGGCAATGCCATCGGCATTCTGCCTGAAGGCGTGAAGCGCATTCGCGGGCTTGCCATCAACAAGGCCACCGATCCGGCCGCCGCGTAACCGGCGCGGCCTCCGGGCCGCTCTTTCGCTGATCTTTCAAATCCGAGGACTTCGACATGCCCGCAAACAAGTACAACCTGACTTCGGCCAGCAAGTCGGTCGCGATCACCAACACCCGCATCGTCGGCATGAAATATTATCCGACCGACGATACCGTCGCCGAGGTAACGGCCGCCGGTTACTTCAATCCGTGCCGGGCCGATCTCTCCGTCAATACGCTGATCGTCGCCGATTGCGATCTGGACGGCACGCCAGCGCTTGCCATGCTGCGCGTGACGGCCGTTCCGGCGACCGGAAACGTAACCACGGCAATCGTGGACTGGACCGCCTCGACCTGACCTTGGGGCCTCCCTCCCACTTAACCGCAAGCCACGGCCGATAGACTTTCGGCCGTGGCTTTTTTTCCGGCAGGGTTTCATGGCGATCGACAAGGCGAAAATCATCAACTGGGCGCTGGTTGACATCGGCGCTGGACCGGTCTTTTCCGTCGATGACGGCACGGACCTTGCCGAGCAGTGCGAAAATTGCTGGCAACGCTGCGTCGACCAGGTGTTCGGCATGCATAACTGGTCGTTCGCCCGGAAAACCTATCGCAATGCGCGTCACGCCGACACGCCGGAGAACGGCTGGCGCTACGGTTTCGATCTGCCAGGCAACCGGATCGGCCCGCCGCTGAAAATCATGGACCAGGCGGGGCGTTCGCCCTCGCCGCTGCGTGACTACGCCATTGAAGAGGGCAAGCTTTTCTGCGACCGGCCGGAAACATGGTCGCTTTGCAAGGTTGCCGTCGCGCCGGATGCCTGGGACCCGACCTTTCGGGCCGCCTTTGTCATCGCGCTTGCCGGCTATCTCGCCATCCCCGTGTGGTTTGACGAAGACATGCGCGACACGAAGCTGGCCGAGGCCTTCGGTTCGCCCTCGCAACAGGGCAGCGGCGGGCTGATCGGCCGGTTGATGGCGCAGGACCGCGCGGCCGCGCCCGTGGGACAGACCCAGGCCAATGACGATCCGCTGACGGCCGCGCGCGTGAACCACGGCCCGGCGCACATGCCTTGGCACGGGGATTTCTGACCATGGTTTCGGCGATTTCCGGTCCCTTCAACAGTTCGGCCAATGCCGGGCAGCTTTCGGAAGACCTGCACGGCAAGGTGAACCTCAAGCAGTACTATTCCGGCGCGAAGCGGATGATCGGCTTCGAGCCCGTGCCGCAATCCGGTTACCAGCTGATGCCCGGCACGGTGCTGGCCGGCCTCGCGCCCGCCGGCGAAAGCCGCATGGGCGTGCTGCGCGTCAACGGCGATCTTTCCTATGTGCTGATCTTCACCGCCGGACAGGCGGAAATCTGGCGGAATGACCGGGTGAAGGTGGCAACGGTCTCGCTTCCCGCGATCACATCCGACCTTCTGCCCGAGCTGAAATTCTACGGTGAGGCCAACACGTTCGGCGTCTTCGCGCAATCGATCTGGAAGGGCATAAGGCTTTTCCGCGACGAGAACGACGATACGAGCTGGACCGTTTCCGACTGGCCCTATGCCTATCTGCCGGAACTGGACCTTGGCGGCACCTACGCCACAACAATGGACGAATGGGAAATCTATATCCGCTGGTCGGAAGAAGCGACAGCGCTGGTGCTTTCCTGCACGGTCGATGGTGTTGACACGGCAGCGATCAAACTGGTTGACGGCAGCAATGATCCGATCGCGCCCGACGTGGCAACGACAACGGATTGGGAAAACTTCGCTGATGCCATTCAGGCGGCAATCTCAGCGCTTTCAGGTTTCGAGACCGGTGTTGCCGTGGTGCCGACCGATGAGGCCGGCCGCTACCGCGTGTTCAAGGTGACTTTCGGCGGCGATCTGGCCGGATCCGAATACGGGTTTGATGCACAGATCGTCAATTCATCGCAACTTTCGGCGCTGGTCAGCCATGTGCAGGTGGGCGAAACCGAGGGCGAACCGCTGATTTCGGCCGCGCGCGGCGGCTTTGCCGGCATGGAAATCTACCAGGACCGCGCCGTCTACTTCGCGCCGAAGGCCAAACAGGCGGCGCTCAACATGTCCCAGGCGGGCGAGTATTTCACGCTCAATATCGAGACCGACAAGCCGAATGATGCCCGGCTTGAGGCCCTGCGCACCGATACGTCCGAGCGCGTGACCCATCTGCTCGATGACACCTATCTGGTGATCTTCACCGACCAGGCCGAGTATTTCCTTTCCAATCGCAAGCTGGACAAGACGGAAACGCTGAATTTCGTGCGCGCCTCGCAGATCGGCTCCAGCCGCACATGCGCGCCGGTGACGATTGACGGGCGGGTCTATTTCTTCTCCGAAGACGGCTCGATCTTCTATTCGTCCGCATATGACGCCGTTTCCACCACCTACACGCCCGACCCGGTGAACGATCTCAACCGCGACCTCTTGCAGAACGCCTTGCGCATGGCGGTGCAGACCAAGAGAGCCGGCATGAAGTGGAACCGGCTGTGGGTGCACCGCACTGACGGAAGGCTTGTCTGCGCCATTGTC